>CAVZRQ010000008.1:0-1853046 GCA_963777735.1 uncultured Gammaproteobacteria bacterium
ACTTACGCTTCTCACGTAAGTTCATTGTGGGCCAGTTTGTGGGCCACTTATTTGATCCCCTCAATTCCTTGGATATTTTGCGTCTCGTTGACGCGATTTCGGCATGCAATGAAAGTCTCCACATTGGAAGCTAGTACGAGCATCCAGAAGCGCTTTCAATCAGGTCGCGTGATTAGCATGTAGCCGTTGAATTGCTGCAGCGCGAATGTTAACAGCGCAGAGTTATCTTAAGTTTGGCCTTCTGCGGTGTGCGATGAGTTACCGACATCGGTGTCATTGCTGAAGACCAGATGACTTCCCCACAGCGATTGAAATCGCTTGTCCTTGTTTTGCTCGTTGAGCTCGGTGGGATCTGGTTCTGGGGGCACCCTCCAATCGATTCCCGACACTTCTGTGGCATCGCTTGCCGTCACGATACCCAGGGACGATGTTTCACAAAAGGCGTTTACGACGCCTGCGATCGTTCCGTTGCAAAGCCGGGGGGCGCGGAGAGGCGGGGAGCTAGAACCAGCAGTTCGCTCGCGCGACGTTTAACCTGCGCGTAGTACGTCAGACTCTTCCGATAGATCGGCAGGCCGGAGTAGAACCGCTCAATTTCCGGCGCATCATCGTATGTCAGGATCCAATTGCACCTTAGCCTTCGGATAATCCGCGAGAGCGCAAGGTGGTCGCTAGGTGTGTAGAAATTGGTGTAGAGCTCCTTACCCTTCGCAAAATAGGGAGGGTCAATATTCATCAGCGACCGCTTCGGTAGGGCTTTCGCCCACATCGGGATGCAGAGGCCGGCGTCGAGGCGCGTGATGCGCACGACATCCTTGTATGTGGCGATTCTTTGCACTTTCGCTATAAGCTCGGACTTGTTGAAGCGGCAGTCAAGTTTATAGGCGCCATCCTGCGCCTTGCCCCCAATAACTCCGCCCTCAAGAATGCCCGACCTATTTGTGCGATTCAGAAACAGCGTCGCAAATGCAAGCGGAAGCAGGCGTGGGCGTGACTGATGGAAAACCTCTTTTTGACGCCGCCAGCCGGCCATGCTCACCCGGGTCTTCTCAATCAACTCGCAGAGGTTATCTGGTTGGGTCAGCGAGACCTTCCACAAGGCGTAAATCGCTGGATCAATGTCGTTCAGCCACAATTCCGACACATGACCCTCAAGCAGTAGCTTCCAAGCAAGACCAGCTCCGCCTGCAAAAGGTTCCGCGTAGACGCCACTCGCGAGGTTGTTGGCCCGAAGTAGATCGATCACAAACGGAGAGAGTGCGTCTTGCCACCAGGATAGCGAAGTGGGGAATCGGTGACTGGCATGACCTAAGAATATCTAACAAACCGCATTCTGGCCAGACTCGCGTTAAATCAAGTCCAGCATCATTTTCAGGGATGGTTCCCAGTTGTCCCACACTGCTATAAGGCCGGGCCTGCTTGGAACTTGAGCTGCATGCACAGCGGCTCCCAGCGCATCGAGACTGAATGCGGCAGCAGTATTTGAACCGGCCGTGCGCATAACTTGCAGCTTTTTTTGATCCACCCCGTCCTTATTGAGCAGCGCATCGATGCATGCGGCGATCAATTGATTGTCGGTCATCCGAGGGCGATATTTCTTGTGATTGTCCGCATAGAGATAAAGAACCCGCTCTATCACGGCACGCAGCAGATAATTTGCCGAGTAATAGTAGCCGTCATCCGGTCTAAGGTTTCGGAGCTCCCACAGCAGACGTTGCAGAGCCTTGTCTTTATTCTTGGTCACGAACTCAGGCGTCACAACATATGGCCGGCGATCAGGATGCCGTGGATGGCGCGCAGGTATCTTCTTCTTTACAGCGTTTAAAGGCGCGGCTGGGGGCGGCGTCGGGACCGCGAGCGGGGGGACTCGTCAGAATCCGCTGCGAGTTCAGCTCCTGGCTATACTTCTGTCGCGCCGCCGAATCGCTGCGGGAGTGCACCCGCCCTGGCTTTCCTCCTGTTTTCGGGATTGCATCAAGAACGAACTGGCGAAGCGCCTCATCGACCTGCGCCGGATCATGCGTAAAGCTCAGTGTGCTGCGACTTGCGAGCCCCAGAGCAGTCCGCACATTGGGACTTCCCAGATACCTAGTCAAAGTTGTGAGTGGGATCCGCTTTCGCTGTCCTTCGTCAATCCACCCTAATTCTTCAGCACGATCGAGAATCTCCAGGGCAAGCTGATCAGGTGATCCACCGCGAGAGAATCTCGTCTTTTGTTGAGGATTCCAAGGGCGGGTGCCGGCTCCGTCTTGTTCCCCTAGGTGACGCAGTTCTAACCACGGTCGCGCTGCATCGAGGTCGCGGAATACAATGACTTCAAAGGACTTCGCTAAGGCAGCTCTTCCTTCGATAGCTTCTATTGCCTTCTGAGCTGTTGGATTAGGAGCTTTGCGCGGGTCGATGAGCACCTTCAGCGCGGAAGCGCGTCGATTGCCCTCTGCGACTATGAAGTGACCTGGGTTGCCTGGCATTTCGATCACACCAATACCATCCAAGGGGCTGATACCACCCTTCTTGGCGATGTCCTTTGCCAACACCAGCACGCGCTCAGACTTGAAAAGCTCGGCGATGATTTCTGGTTCATTCTCGATAGGGTCAAACCGAGGATTCTGGGGGTTTAGATGCAGCCGATTGAGTGCTACATCATTCAGCCGCTTATAAGGGGCGATCACCTTGGCCATAAAACCTCGGTTGCCGTGGCTATTCGAAATCGTTGTTTGGCAACTGGGCCGATTCTGCTTTAGCTCTGGCAGTCTTGCTAGGGGGGCGATAACCCTCTAATTGAACGAGTTGCGGCGCAAAGTGTGAGCGCGTTCTAAGTTCATGGAGAATTGGACACCTTTGCACTCTGTATCCCATCTAGCAACGGAGGGATACCTGTAACCAAGCCGCTGTTCGCCTCTACGGGTACCGGCGACGGCAGTGTCGGGAATGCGGTCGCACGTGGACTGTTAGACCAAATAAGCTTGGTCGTCCGCGTCATCGACTTGCTTCCTCTCCACTGAGGCGTGTCTTGGTTAACGGCTTGGCCTAGAGGCAGTTACATTCACTGCGCAGCAGCGTTGAACGTTCGCTAACTGCGTGGGTGAGGGCGACAAGACCAGCACTTGGGTCCAGTTCCTCGAGCGCGATCCGCTGGAGCGCAGGCACTGGTGCGAATCCATGCCCAGCGACTCGCGGTTCTGCGAGAGCCCCGCCATCGGCACAAACGTCTGCCGGTGCAGCAATGCAAACGATTGCAAAATCTATTGCTGCGATACGCAAACGATTGCATTATCAACCCAGAACAATCATCCGGGGGGTATTGCGATGGCCGGCAACACAGGCAAGATTCTTGGCGTCACTCTGATTGCCGCGAATTCCGCGGTGGCAGCAGCTCAGGGAGCAGCTGCCGAATCGGGGACGCCGCGCACGGCTGAACTCGAGGAGGTGGTGGTCACGGCCCAGAAGGCCGGCAACCAGCAACTGCACACCGTCCCGCTGGCCATCCAGGTGTTCTCCGACGAAGAGCTGCGGGAAAAGAACATCACCAGCATCGGTGACCTGGTATCCGCCATTCCGGGCGCGTCCGAGGGTTTCCGGCAGTCCGGTGCGTCGCGCTTCTACAACCTGCGCGGCGCAGTGACCTCCAATGGCGACTCGCCAATCGGCTATTACCTCGACGACGTGCCCTTCATCGTCACGAACTTCGGCATCGCGCCGCCAGTGCGGTTCCTGGACATGGAGCGCGTCGAGGTCCTGCGCGGGCCGCAGGGCACGCTGTATGGTCAGGGCGCATCGGGCGGTGTGTTCATCTTCCACACCCGCGATCCGAACCTGACGGAGGTGGAGTACGCGGCGGAGGCAGAGACGTCCAGCACCAACGGTGCGGGCGGCATGAACTGGGGGCTGGCCGGCGCCGTCTCCGTGCCGCTCATCGAGGACAAGCTCGCGCTGCGTGTGAGCGGTGGACTCTCGGAGAATCCCGGCTGGGCAGATGCCTACTACGGGCCTTTCGACAGCACTCCCGATGACACGAACGTCAACAAGTCGACCAACGACGACCTGCGCGCCGTGGTCATGTACAAACCGACCGAAAACATGACCCTGCGCGGCCAGTACTGGCGCTTCCGTCCGGAGCAGGACTTCACGGGATTCACCGCGTCGGTCGATCCGCCGTTCTTCCAGAACACCGCCGGGCAGGACAGCTTCGCCAACGGCGACTTCAAGCTCTGGAGCCTCACGGCGGTGGTGGATTTCGATCGCTTTTCGGTCACCAGCGCCACGAGCAACCTCGAAGGCGCCTTCGGCATCAACATCCCGATCTCGCCGGCCGGGTTCTTCTCCAGCCAGTTCTTCCCCGAGATGTTCGCCCAGGAACTGCGCGCCAACTCCACGGGCCCGGGTCCGTGGCACTGGGTGGTCGGCGGCGCGTACCAGAATGGCGAAGGGCCGCAGTCGAACCAGCTGGAGATTCCGCCCGTCGTCTCGATCAATGCCGACAACAACGCACTCACGGAAAACTGGGCGGTGTTCGGCGAACTGAGCTACGACCTGTTCGACGGCAAGCTGGTGCCGCTCGTGGGCCTGCGCCACTACAGCGATGACCGCAGCTTCCAGGATGCCTCCAGCACCGTGCCGACGAAGGAGAAGGAGAACACGTGGCGCGTGAACCTGACCTACCTGCCCAATGACTACTGGACGATGTTCGTCTCGGCGGCCACCGGCTTCCGGCCGGGCATCGTGCAGTCGCAGGTGCAGGTGCAGTCGCTGACCCTCAATGGCATTCCGGCCAGCGTCACGCTGCAGCCGGAGTCGTCGCGCAACTACGAGCTCGGCCTGCGCTGGCGCAACCCGGAGCTGGGACTGAACCTGGGCCTGAACCTCTACCAGCTCGAGTACGACAACCTGCAGACCAGCGCCGTGGGCGCCATCTCCGGCGTCAATGGCTTCACCAACTTCGGTGACGCGACCACGAAGGGCGTGGACATCGAGTTCCGGTGGCAGACGCCGATCGACGGCCTGAGCTTCGGCGCAGTGGGCAACTTCAACGACAGCGAATACGACTCGGTGAACCAGATCATCGCGGCCGCGCAGCCGCTGCTGCGTCCGGGCGCCCGGCTCATCAACACGCTGAAGTCCAACTACCGGCTGGACATGAGCTACTCCACGTTCATCGGCGGCGACTGGGAGGCCTACGGCAACCTCGGCTACAGCCGCAGCGGCAACCGGCTCAACGGCAACGGCGCCGTCGTGCAGCCGTACAGCCTGCTCAATTCAACCGTGGGTGTGCGCCGCGGGCGCTGGGAATTCGCGCTCATCGGCTCCAACCTGGCCGACGAGCGTGGCCCCACGTTCCTCGGGACCGCTGGTCCGAACTCCGGGCAGGGACCGCTGCCGCGCACACTCGGCCTGCGGGTGCGCATGACGCACTAGATACCGTGCCCCCGACGCCGAAGGCATGGCCGCCTTCGTGCGCCAGATGCGGCTCCGCCGGGCGTCCGGCGGAGCGCATCGCCTCCAGCATCCTCCGGCTGTTCTCCCGCACCGGCAATCGTCTGTGGTCACCCTTGTGAACACTTTCGGAATGCGTTTATCTCCGGATGTGGACTCAGACTTCTGCAGGAGTGAAAGGCACGATGTTTGTGAAGCGCGCTAAGCGGGTTGTACTGCCGCTCCGATGGCTATTCCTGTGCGCGGCTCTGGGGTTGCTCGGCGCCTGCTACTACTACGCAGAAGATGAAGACGACGGAGAAGATACAGGGCCGCCACCAGTCCTGGTTTCGATTGCCGTGAGTCCTGGCGGCGGGCCGATCGCCTCGGGCCTGACGCAGCAGTTTACGGCCACTGGAACTTACGACAGCGGCTTCAGCGTGGACGAAAGCCGCCGCACAGTCTGGAGTTCATCCGATTCGCGGATCGCCACCGTCAGCAGCACTGGATTGGTGATGGCGGTGTCTACTGGCAGCACCACCATCAGCGCCACGCTGGCCGGCAAGACAGGCAGCGCCGCATTCAGCGTTTCCTCGGTGCCCTTGATGGCCATCGCCGTTACACCTCTATCGATAAGTTTGAAGCAGGGGCACACGCGGCAGTTTTCTGCCTTGGGAACCTACGCCGACATGACGACAGGCGATATCACGCTTGCCGCGAACTGGTCCTCCAGCGACAACACCTCCGTCACGATCAGCAATGCGGTGGATTCAAAAGGTCTCGCTTCCGGTCTGGGGCCGAGCGCCCAGGCAGTGGCGATTACCGCCACCTTCAACGGCATCTCGGGTTCGGCTGCGCTGACGTTGACGGCGCCGGGCTGGCGCAGTGCGGGCGTGTTGCTGTCGCCGCGGGAAGGGCATTCGGCGACATTGCTGGCAAACGGCAAGGTGCTCATCGCCGGAGGTCGCGGGGCGTCGGGGATGCCGGTGCTGGCCAGCGAATTATTCGACCCGGCGACAGGCCTGTCGACATTTACCAACGGTGGGTTGAACTTCGGTCGCTACGGTCATACTGCTACGCTGCTGCCGAATGGCCAGGTGCTGCTCGTAGGAGCGATCGACGACAGTTTCCAGGATGCGCCGGAGTTGTATGACCCGGCAACCGGTACCTGGACCTTGGTGAACAGGCCAGGCGCCAATCGGACTGCGCACGCTTCCACGCTGCTGGCAAACGGCAAAGTGCTGATCGTTGGTGGAATCAGTGCATCGGCCCGTTGCATGGCCAGCACGGAACTCTATGACCCAGCCACCGGTCAGTGGACGGACACGGGCAACCTGATCAGGGGCCGCTGCCTCCCCAGCGCGACGCTGGTGAATGACGGCAAGGTGTTCGTCTTCGGCGGACTGGACGCAAACTCCGCAGCGCTGGCGTACGCCGAGGTATACGACCCGGCGACGGGAAATTGGGTCAACGGTGGCACCTTGGATAGTGCGCGGTACGGCCACTCCGCGACCTTGCTGGCGAACGGAATGGTTCTCCTCGCCGGCGGCAGTGATGGTACTAAGCTGGTTGCCGATTCCGCGCTTCTCGAGCCGAACCTGGGCCACGAATTTGTCGCGGGCCGTCTCTCCACACCGCGGACCAATCACACCGCCACGCTGTTGCCGGATGGGCAGGTTCTACTGGCCGGGGGCGTGGATCCTGGAGCAGTGGCTGTCCGCAGCACGGAGCTTTATGCGGGGGTTGGCACTACCGGCGTGTGGCCCAATTCCGGAAATCTCGACCAGGGTCGAGCCGGACATACGGTCACGCTATTGCGGGATGGAACGCTGATCGTTACCGGTGGTATGGCATCCGGATTGGTGCTGAACAGTATCGAGGCGTATTGAACTCTTGCGGCATGCTCAAAGACGGCAGTTGCCGCGACTCAATAGCACCAAGGCGGCCGCCACCAAAGCAACTCGAGCTTGACACGAACAAATACAAGTGTATTTAATAGATCAAATACAGGTGTATTAGATGAAGATCAGTGAAGCAGAAGGTCACATACTGGAAGTGTTCTGGCGCAACTCCGGACCACTTAGTGCCGACGAGGTCTTCGCGGCGCTGGACAAGGGAAAGGATTGGTCGGCAGGCACCGTACGCACATTCCTGGCACGGCTGCTGAAAAAGAAGGCGCTGGCTGCCTCGCGCGACGGGCGTCGCTATCTCTATCGATCACTGATGCGGCAAGAAGACTATGCACACCAGCAGAGCCGCAACCTCATCGACCGTCTGTTTGGCGGCCGTGTAGCACCGTTCATTACGCAGTTTTCAGAGCGGGAGCGGCTAAACCGTGAAGATATCGAGGAGCTGAAACGTCTCGTGAGGAAGCTCGATCATGGACGCTGAATCCCTGTTGATGGCGCTGGTGCGCCTCCAGTTGGTGGCTAGTGCCGCGATCCTGGTCGTCTTGCTGCTGCGTCGGCTGGCACTGCGCTGGTATGGCGCAGGTATTGCCTACTGGCTTTGGCTCATCGTACCTCTTGCCGTGTTGGCGGCTTCGCTGCCGGCGCGCGAGCAGTTTGTGGTGCTTCCCGCTGCCAGTGATATTCCCGTTCTGCAGGAGCGTGTTGAACTGGCCGCAACTGCAGACGCCAACCCAGCGGCCAGTCCTCCGGCGCTTCAGCCAGGTGTTCCTTTCTACCGCTTGAGTCCCGGGTTGTTGCTTGCGCTCTGGCTGCTCGGCGCAGGTGTGTTTCTCATCAGATCCATCGTCAATACGCGCAGGCTGGCGTCCAGCGCTTCGATCGGACCAGCGCTCGTCGGCGTCTTCCGTCCCCGACTCGTGCTGCCGCAGGATTTCGAGGCCCGCTTCAATGCCGAGGAACGGGCATTGATCCTGGCACACGAAGAGATGCATCGCATATCACGGCATACGTTGGTCAATGCTCTGGTGGAAGTTGCGCGCTGCGCCAGTTGGGTCAATCCGCTGGTGCATTGGGCTGCAGTGCGTTTCAGGGCTGACCAGGAACTGGCATGCGACACGGCAGTCATTGCGGCGCATCCGGGAGCGCGACGTACGTACGCGGAGGCGTTGCTGAAGGCTCAGGTTGCGGGCGCCTATCTGCCTTTGGGATGCGTCTGGACCAGTCGTACTGCTGGCCGCCTGGCAGAGCGCATCGAGAGGCTGTCGGAACAATTGCCGGGGCGACAGCGCCGGTTCTTGGGTGCAGTGTTCATCGTCGGTGTTGGCTTTTTCGCTGGCTTTGCGGCATGGACGCAGCAGCCAGCACAGATCATCACCGTGCAGCAGCCCAGTCTGGAAAGTGCTGAAGTGGTGCCAAATGAAATTCCTGCAAATGAGGTGCGTGGGGCGGTAAGGCCAGCGGTTTCTCAGGCGCCAATCGTTAACGGCTCTGCAATCAATCCGCTTGGGGCGCGCGAGGAGGTGAGCCCGCCGATTCCGTTGTCACCAAATGTCAGTACACCTTTTGCCGCGCCGGCGCCCGTCTGGACGTCGTACGCACAACCCCCACAGGGCGCAGTCTCTACGGCAGAGAATGGGAATGTGGTCGTCGATGCCTACATTGCATTCGTTGACGATGACTTCCTGAAAGAACTGTATGCCGGCGCCACCACAGACTGGAGACTCATCGCGACCGGTACTTGCCAATGTTGTAACAGATCGCGCCGCAATTGAACTCCTTAAAGCGGCACATCTGGCTCAACGTGCTGAAATCCTGTGGTCGCCGAAGCTCGTCGTATTGGATCGTTCGCAAGCGACCGTGGAACAGGCCCGGGACTTAGGGCCGGCTTCCGACGGGACGCTGGAATCAACGTCAAGGATGGTGTCGTTTCGCCTCCAGGTAACTCCAGTTGTAACTCCCAATGAGAGCATCCAGCTAAGTGTGGACTTGAAGTCCTCGGCCTCGGGTAGAGGCGTGACCGTGGCTGATGGCATCGAAGTTCCCTCCATCACTACATCACGAATGGCTACCCAAAATGTATTGACGTCAAGAGATGCGTTCCTGGCAACTGGTTTCGGTCGTTCAGACAAAATGTTCGGAACAGGGGCGAGTCGGCAGCTCGTTGTATTGCTGACCGCAACTGCTTTGCGCACGGAATCCGATCAGGCGCGGTAACCCTCGGGGTCGGCGATCCACTGGATTCACTCTCGGATCTTCGGCCGCAGGAGGAAGCCATGGCCATGGTCGATAGCAGTGTGACGATCAGTACGGGAAAGGATTTCATGCAGGCGTCCCATGTGCAGGCCGATCGGTGACCTGCAACATGAACCTGCAGCCGAACCACCCGGTTCGACCGTCTACTCTCAGCCGGTGGCTTCAGCTACCGGTGTTCGCAGACTTGAACGCGCGCACTTCACTGTTGAACCGGTTCGCGACACGCTGCAGTTCCGACTGGGCGGACTGCGCCTTTTTGTCATTGGATTCGCAGGTCAGGTAGGCGTCCATTTCCTTCTTGTACCGGTCCACGTCCTTCTTGGTCGCCATCATCGCGTCCTTCGAAGCACTCTTCCCATCCGGTATGGAGGTCGGCGCAACCGGTAGTGCGCAACCGGCCCATGCGGTCGAGGACATGACGGCAAATGCGGCAATCGGCAGCAGTTTCTTCATAAGGTTCATCCCTCCATGCTTGTTGCCGGCGAACTATCCTGCGAAAGCAGCACTTTCAGACGGACCTGCTTCACGTTGCGCCAACGCGCGCCTGCTTTATGACAGTGGCAATGCGGCCCGGCGGATCGGGTCGAGCCGCGAATCCAAACTGTGACGCGGATCCATTCATCAATCCGGCTCGCTGTCGATATATTCCAGAGCCCGCGGGAAGAAGCCGGTAGCGGGGCTCGAAGAGCTCGCCAAGCAGAATGGAGTCCGCATGCGCCTGAACCCTTTCCGGAATCCCCGTCTCGCCACGCAGCTCTATCTTCTGGTGACGCTGTCGCTGCTGCTGGCTGGTGGGCTCACGGCCTACGCCATGATGCAGGTCCGGGCCACACAGGGGACCCTGAAATTCACCATCGACAACCGCATGGTGTCGGGACGCGATATCCGCAAAGTCATCGACGTGCTGGACCTGGCGCGCGACAAGGTTATCACCGTCGCCGATGGCGAAGAGCAGCCATCCGCCGCGCACGACCAGATCGAAGCGGAACTGTCTGGCGCCAAGGAAGGCTGGGATAACTACTTCCTTGGCAGCATGATCACCGAAGAGCAGGCTCTGGCCGACGAGACCACGCCATTGCTGGATGCGGCATACGCGAAGATTGACGTGTTGCTCGAAAAGCTTGCCAGCGGCCAGGTGTCGAACCTGGTCGCGTGGAGCAAGGCTGAGCTGCGTCCGGCGATCATTGCCGCTAACACGAACCTGTTGCAGCTTGCGGCCATCCAGCTCAAGGCAGCCAAGATGGATGAGGAGGCGACGCAGGCCGCCTACCAGAAGTCTTTCCGCGCGACCATTGCGATGCTGGCAGGCAGTGCGCTGCTGACGCTGGCCATCGCCTTCCTGATCATCCGCAGTGCACTGCGCCGTCTGGGCGCGGATCCCGCTGCTGCCGCTGCCGCCGCCCGGCGCATCGCCTCGGGCGATCTGCAGTTCCCGATGTCGAGCGAGGGCAATGACGCCAGCCTGATGGGCGCGCTGCGGCAGATGAAGGACAGCCTGCAGAATTCGCAACTCGACTATGAAGGCCAACTCAAGGGCATCGCCAAGGTTCAGGCCGTGCTGGAATGCACGCCCAGCGGCGAAGTCGTCAATGCCAATGAAATCTTCCTGAATCTCTACGGCTACACGCTGGATGAAATCCGCGGCAAGCCTTACGCACTCTTCGTAGGCGAAGCTGTGCCGGCCACTGCTTCCTACCAGGCTTTCTGGAAAGACCTGAAGAGCGGCGTGGCGCGGCAGGGCGAATATCCCAAGCGCGCGCGCGACGGGCGCGAACTCTGGGTGCAGGGCGTGTACAACCCGATTGTCGACGCGAGCGGCCGCCCCTTCAAGATCGTGGCGTACCTGACCGATGTGACCGCGCAGCGGGAGCAGGCGGCCCTGAATACCGCATTCCGCGGCGCGCTGGACCAGCTCGATGCCTGCGTGATGGTGGCGGACAACGAGCACCGCATCATCTTCGTCAATCCGGCGGCGGTGAAGATGCTGCAGCACGCACAGCTATCGTTCCGTGGCGAGCTCGCGGCCTTCAACGCCGGCGAGTTGCAGGGTGCCAGTCTCGATCTCACCACCCGGGATCCCGCCGGCATGCGCAGCCAGATAGAGCGGCTGACGGGCACGGTCACGCGTGAGGAAATCATCGGGGGCACCACGCTGAAGACCATCCTCAGCCCGATGCGGGACGACAGCGGGCGGCGACTCGGCACAGTGCTCGAATGGTTCGACCGGACGCAGGAACTGGCCACCGAGCACGAACTGCAGCACATCATCACCGCTGTCACGGCGGGCGATCTGGGCAGCCGGATATCGCTGGCGGGCAAGCAGCACTTCTTCGAGTCGCTGTCGCGCCTGATCAACGAGCTGGTGGATACGATCAGCGTGGTGGTCACCGAAGTGCAGGGTCTGGTGGCCGGTGCGAACGATGGCGATCTCACACTGCGCATCCCGACGCAGGGGCGTGCCGGGCTGCTGGTGCGCATCGGATCCGGCATCAACGATCTCACCGCCAACATGGCAAGCGTGGTGTCGCAGGTGAAGCTGGCGTCTTCCGAAGTCCGTCGCGGCGCGGACGAGATCAGCCAGGGCAACGCCAATCTTTCGCAGCGCACGGAAGAGCAGGCCAGCTCGCTGGAAGAAACAGCATCCTCGATGGAAGAGATGACCAGCACCGTCAAGCAGAATGCCGATAACGCCAGTCACGCCAAGCAGCTCGCAACCGCGGCGCGCGATCAGGCCGAGAAGGGCGGGGCCGTGGTGTCGCGCGCCGTCGATGCGATGGCCGGCATCAACGACGCCTCGCGCAAGATCGCGGACATCATCAGTGTGATCGATGAGATCGCCTTCCAGACCAACCTGCTGGCGCTCAATGCGGCTGTGGAAGCAGCGCGTGCGGGTGAGCAGGGCCGCGGCTTTGCCGTGGTCGCCACCGAAGTACGCAACCTGGCTGGGCGCTCCGCCAAGGCTGCCAAGGAGATCAAGGGCCTGATCCAGGACAGCGTGCGCAAGGTCGAGGACGGCTCGAGCCTGGTTACGCAGTCGGGCGCCACGCTCGAGCAGATCGTGTCGTCCGTGAAGAAGGTTTCGGACATCGTGGCGGAGATCGCAGCCGCTTCGAACGAACAGTCCGCCGGCATCGAGCAGGTGAACAAGGCGGTGATCCAGCTCGAAGAGCTGACACAGCAGAACGCCGCATTGGTGGAGCAGGCGTCGGCGGCCAGCGAGTCCATGGCCGAACAGGCGCGTAGTCTGGACGCCGTCATGCAGCGTTATCGCGTGAAGGCCGAGGCGCCGGCGCGCGTCGCACTGGCGCCGATGCAGATGGCGTGCGAAGAGCCCTTGCGCAGGGCGATCGCCTGAAGCGCGCGTGCTTGTGACCTGAGCCAACCCACCGCCATCAACGCGCGTTTTCTCTTACGGGGTTTCTGCTTCGGGTCGCGTGGGAACTGCGGACAGTTCGGGGCGCTTTCGGATGTCAGGGCATTTTCGTATAGTCGGCATCAAGAAGCCTGAAGCATGGAAGCCGCGAGCGACGGCGGGGGAGCAGCGTCTGAACAGCTCAACGTTCGACTACCTCGTCGAAATCGACAGCCTGTGCAAACAGTTTGGTCCCGTCACCGCGGTGCGCGATCTCACCCTCCGCATTCCCAAAGGCGGTGTTTTCGGCCTTCTCGGTCCCAACGGTTCCGGCAAGACCACCACCATTGGTCTCGTCCTCGGCCTGATCAAACCCACCAGTGGCTCCATCCGCCTCTTCGGCCGCGATGCACGAACGTCGCACCTCTCTGCCCTGCAACGCATCGGTGCCATGGTGGAATCCCCGGCCTTTTACCCGGATCTCTCCGGACGCGCCAACCTGCGTTTTTTCCAGGGCATCGGCAAGAACACCGGTGACTCAGGCGAGATAGACCGTCTCCTGCACCTCGTTGGTCTCGCGGACCGCGCCAACAGCAAGTTCCGCACCTATTCACTGGGCATGAAGCAACGCCTCGGCATTGCCTATGCGCTGCTGGGAAATCCGGAGCTCGTGTTCCTGGATGAACCGACCAACGGCCTGGATCCTGCGGGTATGGCGGAAGTGCGCGCGCTGATCGGGGAGCTCGGCAAGGCCGGGCACACGGTCGTGTTGTCCAGCCACCTTCTCAACGAGGTGGAGCAGCTGTGTGATCAGGTTGCCATCCTGTCGCGTGGCGCGCTACTGGCGCAGGGGAGCGTGCGTGAACTGCTGAATACGCAGGGCTCGGTGCGACTGAAAACCACGGATGACGCACGCGCCGCGAGCATTCTCGGCACGCTCGACTGGGTGGCCTCAGTGCGAATGGAAGAAGGCTTCCTGGTGCTGGGCTGCGCAGCCGAGCGCTCGGGCGAACTCACTCGTGAACTCGCCCGGCAGGATGTGTTCGTGACCGAGATGGTGCCGCGCCGACAGTCGCTGGAGAGCTATTTCCTCGAAGTGACCGCGCCGGAAACGGCGCAGGCGAAGGTGGGCTGATGTCCGGCTTCCTCAACATTGCCCGCTGGGAGGGATTCAAACTCCGTCACCGGCGCATGCCGTGGGTGCTGCTCGCCGTGCTGATGGCCTTCACGCAGCTGGCAGTGTGGGGGAGCTACCGCTCCTACAACATTGCCAGGGCCACTTCGGGCGAATACGTGCAGCTCCCCGCGGAAGTGATGAGCGCGATGCCCGGCATGCGGCGCGGTTACCGCTGCGAGGAACTGCGGACCAAACCGACGGAAGTGCTTCCCGCCGGAGTGCCGCCGCAGGCGGTCGCGCTGTTGCTGGTGCAGTGCGAGCAGCAACTCGTTATCCGCTACAACTTGCTGAATCCCGTGGCGGCCGCCACGACCGCACTGGGAGTGGTCGGGACGATCGGAATCGTGTTGCTCGGCATCCTCAGCGCCTCCGCCTTTGGCGCCGAGTACGGTCTGGGTACTTTGCGGCCCATCCTGCTGCGTGGCGTCGGGCGGCAGTCCTACCTCAGCGGCAAGTTCCTGATCCTGGCTGCCGCCGCAACGGGTGCGGTGCTGCTCGCCGTCGCTGCGGCGGCCCTGAGCGGCGAGCTGATCAAAGGGATGGCCATTCCGCCCCCGAACCACACCGCAGTCAGCGGTTCGTGGAGTGAAGTCGCGATCTCGCTGGTGCGAGTGTGGGCGGCCCTGCTGGCATTCCTCACCATCGCAGGCTCCATCACCCTGCTTACCCGGTCCACGGCAGCTGGCATGTCCGTCAGCCTTGGCCTGTATCTCTTCGAGGCGTTGTTCATCCGGCTCATGAGCGTGGCGTTCAGCTGGTTCGAGAAAGCGGGTGATTACCTGCCTGTCCACAACATCAATGCGCTCGCCAGGTCTGCGTACAACATTGCGCCGGGCGGTCTGGGCGGCAGCCCTGTCAGCACCACCCACGCTGCCATCGTGGTTGCGCTCTATGTCCTGTTGTTCGCCGGCGCCGCCATGGCGGTGTTCCGCCGTCGGGATGTGGTCGGGATCAGCGGCGGGTAGGCCAGTGCGGCTCTCGCCGCGGAACGGCATTTCCTTGCACAGTTGATTGATACGATCCGCTCCGTCTCGTAAACCGGACGGAGCGAATCCCATGACTGCCTATTACGTCGACCGCAGGCCGGATGACGATGGCGCGCATCTGGTGCATCGGGAAATCTGCACGCATATGCCACTGTTGCCGCATCGCGAATTGCTGGGGGAGTTCCCGTCCTGTGCGCCGGCGGTCGCCCTGGCGAAACAAACCTACCCCGGGGCGAACGGCTGCTACTACTGCTCGCAGGCCTGTCACGCGGGTTGACGGGGCCACAGAAGCCGCACAGGGCGGGTATCTGGTCTGCCAGGCGTTGTTCAAGGGAACCTGACACCAGCGGCGCAGGTCACATAACATTCCTGGAGACGCCACGGGACTGAATTTAATCGTTAATGTGCACCTCATGATCGTATCTGTCTGGCATGGAGCGGCGCGGGCTCTACTGTTCCCGGTTCTACTGGTTTGCACCTCCTGTGCGACGACGGAACCCGTTTTTGAAGAAGCCGAGCCCGTGTTCGTGGCCGAGGAAAGCCCGGCTGAGGAAGATCCCGGGCTGCCGATGGAAGTGGCTGTGGAAGCCAGTGAAGACGCCGAAGGTGCGGTCGAAGGCGAGGTCCCGTTTGCCATCGCCGAGTCCGAACCCGAGGTGGATTCCGTGCCCGTCAGGGAACTCGCGGAGCTGGTGGTCGAAGCCCGCATACTCGAACGCCACGAGGTAATCAGCGAACTCGTGGCTTCGGCCAGAAGCCAGCTGCGTGATGTGAACCTGCAGTACGCATTCACGGGAAAGGGGAAGAAGGAAATTCTTCGTGGCCGGCCCGTCGCCTTTGCCCTGTGGAGCGAGGCGAAGAAGGAATGGATCATCGCGCACATCGAGATTCCGAGGCCGCCGATCAAGTGGAAGCCCGGGCGCAAGCCGATGGCGGTCAGGGTCGTCACACCCGGGATCCAGGCGCGGCATGTGAAGGGCACCGGTGCCGAGCGGCTGATGTTCGCGTTTTCGCGGGATGGCGAGCCGTTGAAGGTCTACGGCAGGAAATTTCCCGTGTTCGACAGCGCGCTGCTGAAGAAGAAGCAGTGGAGGGCAGTCGCGGAAACGGCAAGGCCCATCGTCTATCTGCCGTTCACGGAAGATACCTTTGATCCGCAGCTGGTCAGTGGCGGGCGGGAATACCTGCTTTCCACGGCGCGACGGGCGGTCGAGGAGCTGCGGTTGGCCAATGCACCGGGCGTGGCCTTTCCCGGCGAGTTGCTGGCCGACATAGTGCCCGCCGAGGTCATCGCAACCCTGGCAGTCATCGAACAGACCGATGACGCCGACTTCAAGAAGAAGAAGATGGAGGCATTCGACGAAGTGTTGAACCACTACGGCCTGAAGCGTGAAGAGGCTTACCGATACAGCGTCTCCACCGCGGCCGCCATCGGTCCGATGCAGTTCACCAACCGCAGGGGAAATGGCACCTATGCGATGGTGGTCAGGCGCTGCCCGGCGGCAAGGATCGACCCGAACTTCGAGCGCGGCGCCACGGATCTGCTCAATGCCATGAAGGCGGCGATCTGCCTGTTCGACATCGAGCTGGCGCAGATGCGCGCGGAAATCCGCGGCGCCTATCACGACAACCAGAAAGTACTGGGCATCTTTCCGGTCGCCGCCTACAACGGCGGGCCGAAGAATGTCACCAAGCTCTTCAAAGTCATGAACAGGATGAAGGTGAAGCTGGAAGACCTGCGTCCGCCTGGCGAGCAGCCCGAAGGCAAGCCAGTGACCTGCCCCTGCCTCTGGAAGGCAGTGGCGGACGATGTGCTTCCCGTGTCGATTCCGCGATACAACAACGAGAATCGCGGCTATATCGAAAAGTATCAGAGCATTCTGAATATTTTCGAGTAACGCGTGGTTACGCCGCGGCGCGCTGTTCCTCGCGCCCCAGTGCGTCCAGCAGATCATCCAGCATCTTCGCCAGTTCGCCGCTCATCACCGCGAAATCGATGTCGAACTGCTCCTGCGGATCCAGTTCCTCGCCGCCCTCGCTGTCTTTCCCGATCTCCAGGAACTGCACGCGCTTGACCTGCAGTTTTTCGGTGAGCACGAAGGAGACCCGTGCGTTCCATGTCAGCCCCAGTCGGGTGACGAGGAAGCCGGCGGCAAGATGCTGGCGTACCTGCGCGTTGTCGAAAGGGTGGCGCGTGTAGCGGATGGTGGCGCCGGATTTGTCGGCAGCCTGCAGTTCGAGGTCATCGTCGATGTTCAGCTGGTGGCCGACCTGCGCCAGTGCCAGCCATGCGGCCATGGCGATCTGCGGCGAGCGGGCCGTATTGACGGGGATCACCGCGAAGCTGCCGAGGGTGTCGCGCAGCGTTTCCACCACTTCTTCGGCGCGTGCGGTGCCAGCGGCGTCGACGATGAACCAGCCGTTTTCGCGGTCGATCCACGCATGGGTGACGCGGCGCTTTACGAGTGCCCGTGCGCGCAGTTCTTCGGTGACGCTGAGTCGCAGATCGCGCATCTGCTTGCGGCCGACGGGGTAGCCCTGTTCGGCAGCGATCTCCACTGCGCGGTCAGCCGCTACCTGGCGGATCACCGAACCGGGAAGCAGCTTCTGCTCCACGCCCAGCGCGATGAGTTGATGGTTGCCGATGGTGTGCAGCATGCGTGCGGTGGGTCCCACGGGCACCCAGCCGCTGGTGCTCATGTCGAAGTGGCCGCAGGGGGCGAGCGGGCGACTTTCCAGCCGGGCCTCGAGCTCCGGGGGCGTGATGCTCCATTCCGGCGGCAGGCGATACAGGCAGAGATTCTTGAAGAACATGTTGCGGGTGCGAGAAAAAGGGCCGCGCAGTATACCGGCGCCCCGCGCGTGAATATTGAAAAGCCTCCGGGTGGCCCCACATCATCGGGAAATGATTGACACTATCCAGATCGTCTGTCCGCACGATGGTGCATTGAACCGCGTGCCAACTTCCCGACTCAGTGAAGCGCCGCGTTGCGGCCGGTGTCGCGAGCTGCTGTTCCACGGTGAACCGCTGGAACTCGCGACCCGCGATTTTGATCGGCATCTGTCACAGACGCAGCTGCCGTTGCTGGTGGATTTCTGGGCGCCCTGGTGCGGTCCTTGCCGCGTGATGGCGCCGGCCTTCCACGACGCCGCGGCGCTGCTCGAACCGACTGCCCGACTCGCCAAGGTCAACACAGAAGAAGAGCCCGGGCTCGCCGCGCGGTTCGGCATTCGCAGCATACCCACCTTGATCCTGTTTGCAGGAGGACGTGAAGTGGCTCGCCAGAGTGGCGCGATGAATGCGCCGGAGCAGATTGCCCGCTGGGCAAGAGGCTTGATTCCCGTCTGACGGATCCCGGATGCGGCGGTTGTTCGCTGCCTGAAGTCGCGATTGAGTGCTATCGTCAACGGATACGCGCGCTCAATGCTTGGCTGGAGGTGTCACATGCTGCCCATTGAAGTGGAGAAGGCCCGCGATCGCGTCCACAATCTGCGGGCCAGGCTGTCGGATACGAACCGCCTGCTGGAATCCGTTGCGCGGAAGATCCAGACCCAGGACAACGACACACGCAACGACATGCGCATCGCCACCCGCGCGATTGCAGCCGTCATCGATGACCTGGAAAAGGTCTGCAATGATCACCTGAATGACCCCCTGGACAATTACATCCAGAAAAGCGCAGTGACCAGGGCACGTTCCGAGGTGGATTCAGGCGAGTTCGACAGCCAGGGGTAGCGCATCTGCTAGCCGCAGGTCTCGCACAGCAACGGGCCGAACAAGGCCGTGTGGGCCTTGTGCCATTGCGCGGGCGTTGGCTTGGTTGCGCCGAACATCAGGAAAGCCTTGGCCCGCAGCGAGGCGATGCCTTCTTCATCGAGGACGGGCTCCCAGAAATCCACCCCGCCGGGATTATCCTGCCGCTGCTCCAGGAAGCGCTGCAGCACCGCATGCGCGGCGGCGAATTCGGCCAGGCTGGGCTCGCGGAACAGACCCCGATGCTCGAGCACTGTGCGGATGAAGGCGCTTTCGAACGGGGTGACACCGGGGGAATACGGGGCGGGGGTGGTGGTGGCGTGAGGCATGGCAGTTCCTGCTTTGCTTGAGTGGGCCGGGGAGGTATACTGTACGTCCATACAGTACTCCGCAGTCAATGCCAATTTGCGATCCGCTGCTAATCTAGATGCCCGCAGGCTGGGAACCGGGGCCAGGACGTGTGTTACAGCGCGAAGATTGAAGAAGCCTATCGCTCCTATATCCGTGCCACCGGCGCGGAGATGGACATCGAGCAGTTCGAAGAGATCTACGGCGCGCGCCGGATCGATTCCGGCATTCGCATCCCGCGCGCGGTGGATCGCTGGTTCGACCATCCCGGCACCGCCGGCGAACTACGCATCAAGACTCTCATCGATGAATACCGTGCCGGCATGGTCACGAAACTCGAGCAGGAAGTATTCGCACAGAGAAAACGCCTGGCCGACGCAGAGCGAAAGCTGGCGCTGAAGGAGACCAGGGCAGCGCTGGAGAGCAAGCGGATCGCAACCGACAAAGTGGCCCGGGCTCTCGGCAACCTGCCACTTTATTCAGGCACCCAGTCCACAAGGCTCGATGGCCGTATCTTTCCATTTCAGTTTGCCCCCATCGTGATGAACGATGGAGGCAGGAATGTCATCAGGCTGGCCAGATATCACCTGCGTCAACCCGGCAAGCCAGCCAGCATCGACCGCCAGTTTCCCGGCTTGTACAACGCCCGGCGCGACAACCTGCAGAAGTTCTGGCGCAAGGAATATGGCCATACCCATGGGCTGATGCTCGTGGATTCCTTTTTCGAGAACGTGGATCGCGACGGCCGGAATGCGGTGCTGCACTTCCAGCCCAAGCCGGCCGCAATGATGCTGATCGCTTGTCTTTACGCGGTATGGACCGATGGGAAGGGCAGCCGGCTGCTTTCGTTCGCTGCCATTACAGACGAGCCGCCTGTGGAAGTTGCTGCGGCAGGCCACGACCGCATGATCATCAACATCAAGCCGGAGAATGTGGACGCCTGGCTGACGCCGGTGGGTCGATCGGAAGCTGAACTGCAGTCGATCCTGGATGATCGGCAGACGCCCTACTATGAACATGAAGTGCTGGCCGCCTGATGAAGCCATGGCTCAGGCGCTTGCGTCGCCGGGACGATCGGGATAGCGTGCGCGCCATCCCATGAAAAAATACAGCGAAGAGATCTTCCGCTATCCGGCGGTGACGGAAGAAGGCAAGCCCTGCGAGATCCTGGAGCGAGTGACTTACGGGCGCCCGGTGCTCGAGGGTGGTTCGCTGGGCGAAGCAGAGGTGATCAACCGCCGCTTCGACCTGCGTACCGGCGAGCCCCTCGACCGTGTCAGCGACACGGAGTTCGTCGACCAGAATTCAGGCGCCAGACTGCAGTTGGGTTAGTACTGCAGCTTGACCTCTACCGCGATGCTGCGGGGAGGGTCCACGAATCCATAATAGCTGCGCGCGCCAAACAGCCGGGCTGCCAGTGGCGCATCACCGGCATAACTCACCGTGGTCTTGTCGGTGAGATTGCGGCCGAGCAACGCCACCTCCCATTTGCTGGATGGGCTGCTGACGGCAATCCGCGCATTGAGCTTGGTGAATGCATCCTGGGTGGTGACCGGATCCAGGGTGAGTGACTGCAGGTACTTCGCGGAGTACACCAGATCCATGCCGGCACTCAGGCCCAGCCCGCTAGGCAGCGTCCAGGCATAAGTGCCGCCAACGACGCCGCTGTACTTGGGTGCCAGCTGGTTGCTGGCGCCTGCGTAGTTGCAATTGCCTGCCCCTGGCTGGCCGGTCGGGATGGGGGTGCTGCCGAAATAGCACTGGCCGAAGTATTCCTTCCACTCGAAATCGAGATACGCGAATGAACCGGAGAGCGTCAGCCCCCGGATCACGCGCCATCGTCCTTCCAGCTCCAGGCCCTTCACCTGCGCGGTGCCGTTGCCGACGTTGAAGCCGATGGCGCCGTCGAAGGCGCTGGTCTGCAGATCCTTGTAGTCGGTGAGAAAGACATTGGCATTGATCTCGGCAGAGCTGCCGAGGCCGGACTTCAGGCCCACTTCGTAGGTGGTTGCCCGTTCGTCTTCGAACTCGAAGGTTCCGCCCGCGCTGACGGGCTGGTTGGAGCGTGCGTCAAAGCCGCCGGATTTGAATCCCCGCGACCAGGACAGGTAGGTCATGGTCTGCGGCGCAATGTTGTACTGCAGATTGATCAGTGGCGAGAAGCTCGACTCGGTGCGCGAGCCCACCTCGGTGTGGGGAATGATGCGCAAGGTCTGCGGCAGGCCGAACAGCGTCTGCGCCAGGGCAGGCAGGTCGGGGCCACCAATGCCTGAAGTGAGGCGGGTAACCCGGCTGCCATTCTTCTTCTCATGGGAGTATCGGCCGCCGGCCGTGACCTTCAGCGCATCGCTCAGGCTCCAGGTGCCCTGCGCAAACGCGGAATACAGCTTGCTGTCCTGCCCGAACACCCGCGGATTCGCGGCATTGCTGAAGAACTGCGCCAGAGCGGCGCGCGCAGCCGGACTGCCCCCGGGCAGGCCCGGATTCGCGGCGAACGAAAGCCCCAGAACCGGGATGACGAGGCTGTTGGTGGGTACGTAGAGGTTGTCGGTTTCATCCAGATCGTAGTCCTGGAAGAACACGCCACCAATCCACGAGAAAGACTCGTTGGCCGCGGAAGCCAGCCTCAATTCCAGGCTGGACTGGTCGTAGTCTTCGGTGACCCCGGCGGTGAACAGCGTCGCACCCGTGAAATCGCAATCGCAGGCTTCATTGAGCTTGTAACCGCTGTAACCCGCCAGCGCCGTGAATGAGATGTCGCTGGGCAGCTGGTAGATGGCGGTAACGGCAGTCTCGAAGTTGGAGAGCTGGCTGCGATCGCCACTGGTGGAGCGCCGGTAGTCGATGGTGTTGTTCAGCGCGGAGGGGTGTTGCCCCTGGTTGAGCTGGGGCAGGGTTGGGCCGCCGATCACCTGGCTGTAGGTGAGGCCGCCAAGCACCGGGAAGAACGGGCCTGAAGTGATCGGCGTCTCGCCGAAGATCTCGATCTGGCGGCCGCGGGTGTTGTAGCTGCCCGTCTCGGTGCGCCAGGAAAGTGAAAGATCGTCGGTGACGTCGAAGTCGATGATGAGTCTTGCGCCGAGTTCATCACGCTGCGGTTCGTTGCCACCGGAGGTCAGGTCCTCGATGTATCCATCTGCATTGCGATGATGCACGGCGAGGCGCGCGCCAACACGATCGGAGAGCGGCCCCGAGAGCACCAGGCTCGCGACAGTGTCCTTGTTCTCGAAGTCGCGCGAGCCACGGATGCTGGCTTCAAATACATCGCGTGGATGCTGCGCCACCATGTTCACGGCACCGGAAACGGCATTCTTGCCGAACAGGATGGGTTGCGGTCCGCGCAATACTTCGACCCGTGCCAGATCAAGGAACGGCATGCGGGACTGATGGCCGCGGCCGCGATAGATGCCATCGGCATAGAGGCTCACGGACTGCTCGAAACCCTGGTTGAGACCGGAGCCGATGCCGCGGATGTAGATGTTGTTGGCGATGCCGGTTTCGGTCATCTGCAGGTTGGGCACATAGGCCTTGAGGTCGTCCATCCGCAGGATGCCGGCATCGGCGAGTTTCTCGCCGGTGACCACTTCCACCGAGAGTGGAACTTCGCGCAGCGATTCCTCGCGCTTCTGCGCGGTGACGACCACTTCCTCGAGCATGAGGTCGTCGGTGCTGGCTTCCTGTGCCTGCGCGGCAAGAGGTATCGCGCCCAGCGCGATAGCCAGGCGGACAAGACGATGGACCATGAGATTCATGATGTGCCCCCGAAAGCTGCCTGTTGGCTGTTGTGGGGCCATTGTGCGCTGAGGCGGCTCACCGACTCAACCTTGACTTGGGGCTGCCGGGCGCACGCCGGCGGGGAAGTGCCTGGACCTAGGTGAGGGCCGCCGCGCCTGCGGCAGCAACCTGGCCGTCCTGGCTGGATTGCACGCCGGATACGCCGATGCTGCCGACGATTTCGCCCTCCACCGTCAGCGGCAGGCCGCCTTCGACCGAGGTAATGCCCGGCAATGACATCATGTGCACGCGGCCGGCGAGGATGGTGTCTTCCAGGACCTTGGTAGGCCGCTTGAACATCAGCGCCGTGCGCGATTTTTCCTGCGCCACGACGATCGAACCGAGCTGGGTGCCGTCGGCACGTTCGAGATAGATCAGGTTGCCACCGTTGTCATGCACCGCAATGACTACGGTCCAGCCTTCGGCGGTGGCCTTGGCGGACGCGGCGGCAGCGACTTTCTTGGCGTCGGCGAGCGACAGGGTCTTGCGGGTCAGCATGGGATAGTCCTCTGGAAAGATGGATCAGGCGGCGCCGATTCGTGCTTTGTATTCGCGGCGCCGGCTGTGCAGGATGAATTCGGTGTAGCCATTGGGCTGCTCGCGGCCCTTGAAGATGAGATCGCAGGCGGCCGCAAAGGCGAGGTTGCCCTCCAGATTGCGCGCCATGGGCAGGTAGGAGACATCGCCCGCGTTCTGGGAATCGACCACGCCTGCCATGCGCTCGAGGGTGCTGCGCACCTGTGCCTCGCTGCAGACGCCATGGTACAGCCAGTTGGCCACATGCTGGCTGGAGATGCGCAGCGTGGCGCGGTCTTCCATCAGGCCGATGTTGTTCACATCCGGCACCTTGGAGCAGCCGACTCCCTGGTCGACCCAGCGCACCACATAGCCCAGGATGCCCTGGATGTTGTTGTCCAGCTCGCGCTGGATGGCATCGGCGTCGGGCAGGTCCGTGGCCAGCGGCGCGGTGAGCAACGCATCGGTGCCGGGCGTGGGCTGATCCGCGCAATTCGTTCTGCACGGCGGCCACGCTGACGCGGTGGTAGTGCAGCACATGCAGCGCGGCAGCAGTGGGCGAGGGGACCCAGGCCGTGTTGGCACCGGCCAGCGGATGCGCGATCTTGGTCTTCAGCATGTCTGCCATGCGATCGGGCATGGCCCACATGCCCTTGCCGATCTGCGCGCGGCCGGAGAATCCCATCGCGAGGCCGATCTGCACATTGCGCTTCTCGTAATCGCGGATCCAGGGCTGCGTCTTGACGGCATCCTTGGGCAGCACGGGCCCGGCTTCCATGCAGGTGTGGATTTCATCACCGGTGCGGTCGAGGAAGCCGGTGTTGATGAACACGATGCGATGGCGCGCGGCCGCGATGCAGGCCGCGAGATTGGCGCTGGTACGGCGTTCTTCATCCATGACGCCCATCTTCACGGTATGGCGCGGCAGGTTCGAGCAGGTCTTCCACGCGATCGAAGAGGTCGTTGGCCATGGCCACTTCGTCGGGGCCGTGCATCTTCGGCTTCACGACATACACGGAGCCGGCACGGCTGTTGCGCTTGAGGCGCTTCACGTCATGCACGGCGATGGCGAGCGTGATGCAGGCGTCGAGCAGCGTTTCGTAGACCGGCTGGTCGTCGAAGCGCAGCGCGTCGGTGATCATGTGATGGCCGACGTTGCGGACCAGCATCAGGCTGCGGCCGGGCAGCGTGAGCTCGCGGCCGAGGGGGTCGGTATAACGACGGTCTTCCTGCAGGCGCCGGACCACGGTGCCAGTGCCCTTGGCGAAGCTCGCTTCCAGGCTGCCGTTCATCAGGCCCAGCCAGTTGCGGTAGATGCCCACCTTGTCGTGGGCATCGGCGGCCGCAACGGAATCCTCGCAATCCTGGATGGTGGTGATGGCCGCTTCGACCACGAGGTCGGCAATGCCGGCAGGATCCGTGGCGCCGATGCGATGCGCCCGATCGATGACGATCTCCACATGCAGGCCGTTGTTCTTCAGCAGCACGGCGGTGGGCTGTGCCGGCGTGCCGCGCCAGCCGACATAGCGCGCCGGATCCCGCAGGTTGGCCGTGGCGTTGGCAAGATGCACGGCGAGCTGGCCGTTCTCGATACTGTAACGCGTGGCCTCGGCATGGCTGCCTGTGGTCAGCGGTGCAATTTCGTCGAGCAGGGCGCGTGCGTACGCGATGACCCGCGCGCCCCGTGCGGCGTCGTAGCCCTTGGTCGCAGGGTCGATCGGCAGGATGGCATCGGTGCCATACAGCGCATCGTAAAGACTGCCCCAGCGCGCGTTGGCAGCGTTCAGTGCATAACGCGCATTGCTTACCGGCACCACCAGCTGCGGCCCGGCGACGCTCGCGATTTCAGGATCGGTATTGGCGGTGTCGATCTGGATGCCGGCAGGCTCGGGCACCAGATAGCCGATGCTCTGCAGGAATGCGGTATGGGCGACGACATCAAAGGCCTGGCCTTTGTGTTCGCGCCACCAGGCGTCGATGCTGGCCTGCAGTTCATCGCGGCGTGCCAGCAGCGCGCGGTTGCGCGGCATGAACTCGGCGACGATGGCTTCCACGCCGGCCCAGAAACTCGCGGCCGCAAGCTTGGTGCCGGGCAGGGCTTCTTTCTCGACGAAGGCGTGCAGTTCGGCCGCGATCTTCAGGCGGCCAATGGAAACCGGTTCGCTCACAGCACGGACACCCCAAAAGTCTTAGACTCGACATTCTAACGAATTGAAGAAATCGAGGGGGCCGGCAATGGCAGTGCGGGATGTGACCTTCAGCCTGCTGCGGCAGTTCGGGATCAACCGCATCTTCGGCAATCCCGGTTCCACCGAGCTGCCGATGTTTCGCGATTTTCCGGCGGATTTCCAGTATGTGCTGGGATTGCAGGAGTCCGTGGTGGTGGGCATGGCCGATGGTTATGCACAGGCCACGCACAATGCTGCTCTGGTCAATCTCCATTCCGCGGCCGGTGTCGGCCATGCGATGGGCAACATATTCACGGCCTATCGAAACCGCACGCCGCTGGTGATCACGGCAGGGCAGCAGTCGCGCTCGTTGCTGCAGATGGAGCCGTTCCTGCTTTCCACACAGGCCACCGAATTGCCGAAGCCCTACGTGAAATGGAGTGCGGAACCGGCTCGACCCGAGGATGTGCCTGCCGCCATCGCGCGGGCCTACCATCTTGCCATGCTGCCTCCCTGCGGCCCGACGTTCGTGTCGATTCCCGTCGATGACTGGGATGCCGAGGCCGAGGAACTTCCCGTGCGCACGGTGTCGCGTCGCCTGCGTGTGGCGGGCGAGTCGATCGCTGCCCTGGCTGCGGCTTTGCAACGCAGCCGTCGTCCGGTGTTCGTGGTGGGTGCAGCCGTGGATCGCGAGGGTGCATGGGATGCACTGGTGCGGCTGGCAGAACTGCATGGGGCGCTGGTGTGGGTCAGTCCGCTTGATCGGGCGCTGCAGCTTTCCCGAGAATCACCGCCTGTTTGCCGGTTTCCTGCCGGCATTCCGGGAAGAGATCCATGACCGGCTTGCCGGCCATGACTTGCTGGTTGCGATCGGCGCGCCGCTGTTCACCTATCACGCTGAAGGTCATGGTGCGCATGCTGCCTGCCGGTCTGCAGGTGTTTCAGATCACCGAAGATCCGGAAACAGCCGCCAGCGCCATTGCCGGTTCGTCGCTGCTGGGCAGTGTCGGCCTTGCGATCAATGATCTTCTCGCGGCGGGTCGCGATACGCCGCCGTCGCAGCAGGAAGGGCGTAGCCCCGCGCCGCGGCTGGCCCTCGCGTCCCCACTCACGGATGCGCTGCTGCTGCAGACACTGGCGGACCTGCGCGCACCGGATTCCATCATTGTGGAGGAGGCGCCCAGTTCGCGCCCGGCCATGCAGCAGTATCTGCCCATCCTGCGCAGCGAGACCTTCTACACCTGCAGCAGTGGCGGACTGGGGCATGGATTGCCGGCAGCAGTAGGTGTGGCGCTTGGCAAACCGGGCAGCAAGGTGATTGCCCTCATCGGCGATGGCTCGGCCATGTACTCCATTCAGGCGCTGTGGAGCGCGGCGCAGCTGCAGCTGCCCATCACCTTCATCATCGTGAACAACCGGCGTTACAAGGCGCTGGATCTGTTCTCGCAGCGTTTCGGCGTCTCGCAGCCGGTGGGCACCGATCTCGATGGCATCGACTTCGTGCAGCTGGCGCAGGCCCAGGGCTGCCAGGCGAGCCGTGTGTCGCGTTCCGAAGATCTCGCAGCCGCGCTGCAAGCCGCGCTCGCGGTGCCCGGCCCGATGTTGCTCGAGGTGATGGTCGACTGAGATGCCGTCGCAGCCCGGACTGTCGCTGGGCTAGAATTCGATGCTGATCATCTGGAGGAGAGTGCTCGATGTCCGAGAAGCGTCTGGTCTGGGACCTGCCCCTGCGACTATTCCACTGGCTGCTGGTGCTGAGCATTGCCGCCTCCTGGTTTACCGCGGAGAACAGCGAGGAATATCTTGATCTCGGCAGGGGATATACCTACATCGAGATCCATTTCTGGCTGGGCTACTGGACGCTGGGCTTGATCGCTTTCCGCATCATCTGGGGTGTGATTGGTCCCCGACATGCCCGCTTTGCGAATTTCATCGCCGGGCCGAAACGCTTCTTCGCCTATGCCGGCGGCTTTTTCAAGCGTAACTCCACGCCTTTCGCCGGCCACAATCCGATGGGCGCGGTGGTCGTGGTGCTGATGCTGCTGATGGTGGGTGCGCAGGCCGTCACCGGGCTGTTCCTGATCGACAACACCGAGATCTGGTCCGCGCCGTACCACTCATCGGTGGATGCAGAAACATCCAGCAAGCTCATGTCGTTCCATGATTTCAATTTCGACATGCTGATCTGGGTGATCGGCCTGCACGTGTTCGCGATCCTGTTCTATGCCGTGTACAAGCGGCAGAAGCTGGTTGGGCCGATGGTCACCGGGCGCAAATCCGCAGAGGTGGTGCCGCAGCAGGAAGCCATCAGCAGTTCGCAGTTGTGGAAGGCACTGATCGTGGCGCTGGTCTGTGCGGGTGGTGTTTACGTCCTGCTGAAACAGGCCCCGCCACCGCCGGCCTATGACGAGTACTACTGATATCGCCTGAGCGGCGACGCAGCAGTCTGCGCGCCGCTATACTGATTTTTCACCTTTCCAGGAAGCTTCAATCGATGAATGTCGCCCAAGTTGCCGCCGAGATCCTCAAGCGTGAAGGCGTTGAGAACCTGCTCACCTATCCGCTGAATCCGCTGACCGAGACAGCGGCGGCCATCGGCATCCGTCCGATCGTCGTGCGCGCCGAGCGCGTGGGCGTGCACATGGCTGACGCCGTCAGCCGCATGACCTCCGGCGAGAAGGTCGGCGTGTTCTGCTGCCAGCTTGGCCCCGGCATTGAAAATGCCTTTGGCGCCGTGGCACAGGCCTGGGGCGAGGGTGTGCCGCTGGTCGTGATCCCCGGTGGCTACCCCCGTGGTGAAGCCTGGGTGCGCCCCAACTTCAACTCCGGCGTGAGCTTCCAGCATTGCACCAAGGCCGTCGAGACGATCAACACGCCGGAGATGATCGTGCCGGCGCTGCGTCGCGCTTTCGCGCTGGCCCGCAACGGCCGCCCCGGCCCGGTGGTGGTCGAAGTGCCGCACGACATGTGGTCGGTGGAGTTCCCTGGTGAAATCGACTACGTGCCATCCAAGCGCGTGCGCTCGGCACCGGATCCGAAAGACATCGATGCCGCCGCGGCGAAACTCATCGCCGCGAAGAACCCCTTGCTCTACGTGGGTCAGGGCGTGCATTACGCCAAGGCCTGGGAAGAACTGCGCGCCGTGGCCGAGCTGCTCGAAGCGCCGCTGTGCACCAGCCTCGAGGGCAAGAGCGCGTTCCCGGAGACGCATCCGCTGTCGCTGGGTGCCGGTGGTGTCGCGATGTCGCGCGCGCTGGCCATGCATGTGACAGAGGCGGATACCGTCTTCGGCATCGGCGCGAGCTTCACGCTGACCAGCTTCGGCATCAAGTTCCCGGTCAAGGCCAAGAGCTTCATCCACAACACGACCGATCCGAACGACATCGACAAGGCCCTGCGCTGCGATATCGGACTGGTGGGTGATTCGAAACTCACGCTCGCCATGCTGTACGAGGCGCTGAAGGAACGGCTGAAGAAGCCGCGCGGCCTCACGGCGGGAGTGAAGGCGCGCATCGACCAGCAGAACGAACCCTGGCTCAAGGAGTGGATGCCGCGGCTCATGAGCAACGAGAATCCGATTTCTCCCTATCGTGTCGTCAACGAACTGATGAAGACGGCCGATGTGCCGAACACCATCATCACGCACGATGCCGGCAGCCCGCGCGACGAGCTCTCGCCGTTCTGGAAGTCGGTCACGCCGCTGAGCTACATCGGCTGGGGCAAGACCACGCAGCTCGGCTACGGGCTCGGCCTTGCGCTGGGCGCCAAGCTCGCGAAACCGGACAAGCTCTGCATCAACGTCTGGGGCGACGCCGCCATCGGCATGACCGGCATGGATTTCGAGACGGCCTCGCGCTGCGGGCTGCCGATCATGTCCATCCTGTTCAACAACTACCGCATGGCCATGGAAGACAAGATCATGGCGGTGTCGAAGGAGCGTTTTGCCTCCACCGACATCTCGGGCAACTACGCGGACTTCGCCAAGGCGCTGGGCGGCTACAGCGAGCGGGTGACGGAACCCGGCCGCATCGCGGGTGCGCTGGCAGATGGCATCAAGGCGACGCAGGAAGGCAAGGCTGTGCTGCTCGAGTTCATCACCACGACCGAAAAGCACTACTCGACCTTCCAGGGTGGTTACACCGGCGGGGCTTGATCGGCCCGATCCGGTTCTTCCAATAAAAAAGGCCGGGAGCAGAACTCCCGGCCTTTTTGCATCCGGCAGTGCCGAACGCGGTTCGCGCTTTACGGCTTGGCGCGGTAGTTGTCGTGGCAGGCGCCGCAGGCCTTGCCGACATCGGCAGCAGCCTTCATCGAAGCGGCCTTGTCGCCCGTCTTGGCGGCGGCAACCAGCGCGCCCGCAGCAGTGGCTAGGCCATCTGCCTTGGCCTTGAAATCAGCCTGGCTGTTCCAGATGCCATCCAGTGCGCGGGTCTTGATGGTCTTGAACTGGCGTCGTGTCGTTGGTGAACAGCTCCGGAATCATCTCGGCCAGCACCTGGATGCGGGCCGCGTTCTTGGCGACCAGCGCAGCGTCGAATTCACGCTGATTGCGCTGCATCGCGCCGATCGGGCCATTCTGGTTGGCGATGAGCTTGAACACACCCTGGCGGGTTTCGATGGCCGACTTGGCCTGTGCTTCTGGATTGGGCGGGCCAGCCTGCGGGAAGGCGAGCGCGGATGCCGCAGTGAGAGCAGCGGCAACGCCAATGCGAGTCAGACGATTCATGAGCAATCCCCCGAAAAATTGAAGAGACAAGAAATGAGAATCAACGCAAAGTCTAGCAGATCGATAAGTTACGCATAGTGTCGGCGGAGGCGGCTGAATCGACCCTGAACAATGGTTGGGTGTACGATCCTTCGGCTACCGGAGAAGCAATGATGAGAAAAACCTCGAAACCTGTGCGTATTGTCTCCTTGCTGGGCGCGGCGATGCTGTTCGCAGCCGCCTGCTCGAACAAGGGCAAGGAACCCGAGGCGGTCGCCGCGGCACCGCCCCCACCGCCAACGGAAATCTCCATCCCCGGCACGGGCGTCTTTCCGGAGAGCCTCACCTCCACCAGCGATGGCACCATCTATATCGGCAGTGTCGGGCAGAGGCAGGTCTACAAGGTTGCACCAGGCGCGAGCGTCGCCGAGCCCTTCATTGCGCCAGGTACCGGTGGCATCCGCCAGGTGTTCGGCGTACTCGCGGACGCCGGCACGCTCTGGGTCTGCAGCAACCAGATGGGTGGGCCGCCTGCCACGCCGCCGGTGCCCGGTGCTCTCCACAGCTTCGATCTGGCCACGGGTGAACCCCGTGCGCAGTACGACTTCCCCGCAGGCGGCATGTGCAACGACATCGCGGTCGGCCCCCAGGGCGACGTCTACGCGACGGACACGCCGGGCATGCAGGTGCTGCGACTGCCGAAGGGCGGGTCGGCGCTGGAAGTCTGGGCCGGCAACGGCGTCTTTGGTGCCCCGAATGGTGTGCTGGACGGCATCGCGATCGTGGGCGGCCGGGTCATCGTGAATACGCTCGCCACCAGCAAGGTGTTTGCGGTGGAAGTGGGCGCGGATGGCAAGGCAGGGGCGGTGAATGAACTCGTGCTCAGCTCGCCCGGTGCAAACACCGGATGGCATGCGCACCTTCGGCGAGGATTCCCTGCTGACCACGGATGGCAGCGGCAAGATCCAGCTGGTGAAGATCAGCGGCAATCAGGGGCAGGTCACCACCGTGAAGGATGGCCTGGAAGGCGTGGTGTCGGTGACTACGGTGGGCAACATGGGTTACGCGCTGGAAGGTCAGCTCGGCATCATGATGGCTCCTCCCGGCGGTCCACCACCGCCAGCCGAGAAACCCTATCGCGCAGTGGGCTTTCCGCTGCCGTAGATCAGGCCGAGCGGCCCATGACGGAGGCCGTGGCGATCAGCTCCTCGAGCAGGGCCAGGGAAACCTGGCCCGATACCGCGAAGGGATTGAGCTCCGCCTTCTCGGCATATTTCAGCAGCAGCGAGGAATTGACCTTGCTGATGTTCACCTGGCCCATCGTCCAGCCACCGAAACGGCGCTCGCTGATTTCCTCGAAGTGCAGCAACCGGACCTGCTCGTGGCGCGCATCGCGAACGATGGCATTGAAGGTCTCGCAGACTGCGTCGCGACCGCCTTCGAGCACCTGCAGGAAGTATTCGTCGCTGTAACACAGCACACCGGTGATGCCGCGCGCCGGATTGTTGCGCTGACACTCGTTCAGGATGGAGGCAACCGTCTTGGCGCTGAGCGCCTTCGCGGCGCGACTTGCATAGAGCAGGCGGACCAGCATGCTTACCTCAGGCCTTGAGCTTGATGAGTGACAGGAATTCGCGGCGCAGCGTGTGATCCTTGAGGAAGGAGCCTCGCATCACGCTGTTGATCATCTTGGCATTCTCGTCCTTGACGCCCCGCCAGTGCATGCAGAAGTGATCGGCTTCCATCACAACGGCGAGGCCGTCCGGACTGACCTTGTTCATCAGCAGTTCCGCCACCTGCGTGATGGCTTCTTCCTGGATCTGCGGGCGGGTCATGATCCAGTTGGTCAGCCGCACATACTTCGAGAGCCCGATCAGGTTGGAGTGTTCGTTCGGCATCAGGCCGATCCAGATCCGGCCCATGATCGGGCAGAAGTGGTGGCTGCAGGCGCTGCGCACGGTCACCGGGCCCACGATCATCAGTTCGTTCAGGCGCTCGGCATTGGGAAATTCGGTGACGGGCGGGGCAGGGAAGTAGCGGCCGCGGAAAACCTCCGTCACGTACATCTTCGCCACGCGGCGGGCGGTGTCCTGGGTGTTGTGATCGCTCTGGGTGTCGATGACCAGTGACTCGAGCACGCCCTGCATGCGGATGGCCACCTCCTCGATGAGCTGGTCGATTTCGCCCGGCTCGATGGCATCGGCAATGTTGTCATTGGCGTGGAAGCGCTGCGCGCTGCGCTGCAAACGGCGGCGGATTCTTTCGGATACCGGCAAAATGCCGGCCGTTTCCCGCTTGGATCTGGTGCGTTTCATCCGGCCGGCAGTCTAGGGGAGTTGGGGCGGGGGGGCCAGACCGGGGTCACCGAGCCGTCGGCGGGTGCCCTCCCGGGGGGGTGTGGTACCCTGTCGGCCATTGAATCCCCCTGAATCACGAGGCTGGCACCATGACCACAAAGCTTGACCGTCCCCTGAAGCGCGAAATCGTAGTCGACGAGAAGCCCTATACCCTGACGATCGACGCCGAAGGTCTCAAGCTCGTCGAGAAGGGCCGCCGCAACGGCCAGGAAGTGAGCTGGAAGCAGATCCTCAGCACGGCACCGGCCGCCCCGTAATCGGCCGGGATGGCCGTCTGGTTCGCCAGGCGGCCATTGCCAAGCGTTCGTCAGCGCGCCGCGGGGCTTCAGTTCCCCCGGGCGACATATAGCGCCAGCAGCTCGGCGATCACCGCCGGTTTCTCCTGGCCTTCCACTTCCATCTTTGCTTCCTGCCGCAACAGCACCCGACCGGGTGACCGCGGTTCGGCCGCCAGCACGCGGCTGTGGTAGCGCACCCGAGAACCGGCAACCACAGGGCTTGTGAAGCGCAGCCGGTCCAGGCCGTAGTTCAGCACCAGCGCGACATCGCTGACCGGTGGGAAATCGCGCTGCCGATGTCCTGCTGCCAGCGACAAGAGCAGGAAGCCGTGCGCCAGCGTGCCGGGGAAACTGGTCTCGCGTGCCACGCGTTCCGGATCCACGTGGATGAACTGGTGATCGCCCGTGCAGGCCGCGAACGCATCGATGCGGTCCTGGTCTACAAGTATCCATTCGGAAGGCGCAAAGGTATGGCCGACAAGCTTGTGCAATGTGTCGACGGTCAGGTTTTCCAGCTTGGTGTTCGTCATGCGGCGAGCCTAGCAAAGTGCTTGCCCCACAGTGCCAAATCAGCCAGATTCCAGCCATGAAACTGCACCGATCGATGTTTGCGGCCTGTTGCGTCTGGCTGGTTGCCGGTCAGCCGGCCCTGGCCACCGTGTTCGACCTGCCAAGCCCGGACGCTGTGTTGCTGGGTCGGGAAGAGCGGGTGCTCACGAATTACGAAGACACGCTCTACGAGATCGCGCGGCGCTTCAGCCTCGGCTCGGAAGAAGTGGTGCGCGTGAACCCGGGCCTCGATCCATGGCTGCCAGGAGCCGGGCGCGGCATCGTGATTCCAGGCCAGCGCGTTCTGCCACAGGGGCCGCGCGAGGGCATTGTCATCAACCTGCCCGAGCATCGGCTGTATTTCTACCCGCCGCAGGTCGCCGGCCGGCCGGCGCGCGTCTATACCTATCCCATCAGCATCGGCAAGATGGATTGGCGCACGCCGCTGGGCAAAACGAAGATCCAGGACAAGCGCGAGCGGCCGACCTGGACGCCACCGCAGTCGGTGCGCGACGAACACATCGCCCGTGGTGATCCGCCCTTGCCAGCCGTTGTGCCGGCTGGCCCTGACAATCCACTCGGGATGCATGCCATGCGCCTGGCATTGCCGGGCGGTGCCTACCTGATTCATGGCACCAACAATCCGATCGCCGTGGGCATGGCGGTGACGCACGGCTGCATCCGCATGTACCCGGAAGACATCGCGGAGCTGTTTCCCATGGTGGCAGTGGGCACACCGGTGTATCTCATCAATGATCCGGTGAAGATTGCCTGGGTCGATGGGCAGTTGATGCTCGAGGCGCATCCCCCGGTCGACGCAGAAGGGCAGACCCGTGAGCCGGATTTGACAGTGTTCGAGGCCCTTCTGGAGCAGGCCCTGGGCGACTCCCTGGTCGCCATTCACTGGGACCTGGCGCGGTCGGAACTGGGTCGGGCGCGGGGCATGCCGGTGGTCGTCGGGCTGGCCGCCGCGGCGCCTCCGGCGACGGTCAGTGTGCAACCGTAGTTGAACCGCGGCGGGAATCGGCTATAGTTCGCTGCCCATCACCCTAGGGTTTTGGGCATAACTTGCTGATTTAACAAACAAATACCCTAACTCCAGATGTCCGAACGCGACCCCGAAAGATTCGATCTCGACGACGAATTCCTGGCCGAACAGGAAGACAGCAACGACTACGACCGTTTGCTGGACCGTGTCGACAAGCGCACCCGCGACAAAGGCAAGAAGGTTGGCAAGGCCGCCTGGAGCAAGCTGGAAGAGGTTCTGGCCGAGCGCAAACTGAAGCGCGACCTCTCCGAATACGACGACTACGAAGTCTGAAGCCTTAGCCCACTTCAAGGCGCGGAGCCATTTCCCATGACTGAGCGCAATGGCGCACGCTGGATCGTGCTGAAATTTGGCGGCACGAGTGTGTCCAGCAAACCGAACTGGAACAACATTGCTGAAGTGACACGACGACGCCTGGCGGAAGGCGCGCAGGTTTTCATCGTGCACTCGGCCGTGAGTGGCATCACCGACCGGCTCGAGAAACTGCTGGCTGCAGCGCTGATAGGCGAGCATGAGGCAGCGCTTGCGGCGATCGAGGCGCGGCATGTCCAGCTGTGTGATGAACTCGGCATCGGTCGCAGTGCGCAGCTGGACGGCTATTTCACCGAACTGGCGCAGATTGCGCAGGGCATTCATCTCACGCACGAGTTGAGCGATCGCACGCGCGCGATGGTGATGTCCACTGGTGAGCTGATGTCCACCGAGATCGGTTCGCGCTACCTGCGGCAGCTCGGCATCGACGTGACCTGGTGGGATGCGCGTGAAGGACTGAAGGCCGAAGAACGGCACCACGCATCCGAGAAGGGCAACTGGCTCTCGGCCACCTGTGATTTCACGCCGAATGCCGCGCTGTCTGCCCGACTGGCTGCATTGTCGCCGGTGGTGATCACGCAGGGTTTCATCGCGAGCGATGCGCGCGGGGATACCGTGCTCCTGGGGCGCGGTGGTTCGGATACATCCGGTGCGTATTTCGCGGCCATTCTGGCGGCGCTGCGCCTGGAGATCTGGACCGATGTGCCCGGCATGTTCAGCGCGAATCCGCGTTCCACGCCGGCCGCGCGCCTGTTGCGCGAGCTGCACTATGACGAGGCGCAGGAGATCGCGAGCTCTGGTGCCAAGGTGCTGCATCCGCGCTGCGTGATGCCGGTGCGGGTGCATCGCATACCGCTTTACGTGTATGCCACGCAGGTGCCGGACCTCGAAGGCACGCACATCGCGGCGACCACCGCCGATTCATCGGCCAAGGTCAAGGCGGTGTGCGTCAAGAAGGGCATCACGCTGGTGTCGCTCGACAGCCCGGGCATGTGGCACGAAGTCGGCTTTCTCGCCGATGCATTCCAGATCTTCAAGCTGCACGGCATGTCGATCGATCTGGTTTCCACATCGGAAACCAACGTGACCGTGTCGCTGGATCCGCAGGCCAACAGCATGGATGCGGCCGCGATGGAGCGGCTGACGGCGGATCTCTCGGAGCTGTGCCGCGCGCAGATCATCGGACCCTGTGCTTCGGTGAGTCTGGTGGGTCGCAATATCCGCGGCATCCTGCATGAGCTCGGCGAGGCATTCGAATTCTTTGCCGAGCAGAAGATCTATCTGGTCAGCCAGGCCGCCAATGATCTCAATTTCAGCTTCGTGGTGGACGAAGCCCAGGCCGATCGCCTGGTGAACGAGCTGCATGCACTGCTGATCCACCCGGAGCCGGGCGATCGCGTCATCGGTCCCACCTGGGAAGAGTTGTTCCGCAAACCCGGTTCGGAGGTCGTGCCGGCCAACTGGTGGTGGCAGGACAAGCAGGCAGCAACTACTGGCTGCCATGCAGGGGCGCGATGCGGCCTATGTTTACGATGCCGCCACGGTCGAACGAAGCGCCCGCGATCTGCTGCAGCTGAAGGCGATCGACCGGGTGCACTTCGCGACCAAGGCGAACTGGCATGCCGGCCTGCTGCAGGTGCTGTACCGCGCTGGCGTGAAGATGGAATGCGTGTCGAGTGCCGAGCTCGATCATGTGTTCGCCAGCCTGCCGGGCATCCAGCCCGACGAAGTGCTGTTCACGCCGAACTTCGCGCCGCGCGCCGAATACGAATACGCGCTGGCGAAGGGCGTGAACGTCACCATCGACAACCTGCATGCGCTGCGGGCCTGGCCGGAGCTGTTCAAGGGCAGGCGCGTGCTGGTGCGCATCGATACCGGCACGGGTCGGGGCCATCATCATCACGTGCGAACCGCGGGCACCTATGCCAAGTTCGGCGTGCCACTGGGCGAGATCGACGAGCTCAAGCAGCTGGTGAAGAGCACGGGCGTCGTCGTGTATGGCCTGCATGCCCACACGGGTAGCGGCATCACCGACATCCGCAACTGGACGCAGACAGCGCAGGAGCTGGGTCAGGTGGCGGCGCAGCTCGGCACCATCACCACGCTGAATATTGGTGGTGGATTCGGCGTGCCGGATTCCAATCACCGTCTGCACGTTGATCTCGCGGCGCTCGACCAGGCCTTGCTCGAGTTCAAGGCAGCGAACCCCGGCGTTTCGCTGTGGATCGAACCGGGGCGCTATCTGGTTGCCGTGGGCGGCGTGCTGCTCGCGCGGGTGACGCAGCTCAAGCAGAAGGGCGCACAGGGTTATATCGGCGTGGCGACGGGCATGAACGCTCTCATCCGCCCGGCGCTGTATGGTTCGTTCCATGAGATCGTGAACCTCTCGCGCATCGGCGAGCCGAATGTCGGCAGCTACGACGTCGTGGGGCCGATCTGCGAAAGCGGCGACGTGCTGGGGCATGACCGCCTGCTGCCGGAAACGCGCGAAGGCGATGTGCTGCTGGTGGCCAACGCCGGTGCCTATGGTCGGTCGATGGCTTCGAACTACAACCTGCGACAGCCACCGGAAGAGATCCTGCTGCCTGCGTAAGCGATCAACCTGCAGTTTCGCCGTCCGCAGTTACGGGACGGCAACTTCGGCCCGACGTTCCAGCACGCGCGGCGCAGTCTCTCGAAGGCCCAGCGCGACCAGCACTGCGGCGGCCGCGAGGAGCAGCATGAACCACAGTGGTGCCCGCAGCCCGAGCTGATCCGCAGCATATCCCGCGATGATGGGCGAGAAGACGCCGCCCAATATCTCCGCCACACCCATGCACAGCCCCAGCGCCAGGGGAATGCGCGCGGCCTTGACGCTTTCCGAGGGGATCGTCGCCATGAACAGCGGAAAGGCGCCGGTGATGCTCCAGCCTATGAAGAAGATGGCAACCAGGCCCCATACCGCACTGGTGTAGTAGAGCGCGCCCAGTGGCAGCAGGATGCCGATGAGCGGGGTGAGGATCATCATCGGCCTGCGACCAAGGCGATCCGAAAGTGCCGGCACCAGCGTGGAGGCCAGCGTGGCGGAAATGCCGAGGGTTCCCATCAGCCAGCTCATCGTCTCTGCGTCGAAGAGTCGCGATTGAGTGAGATACAGCGGCATGAAGGCCCAGCAGACCACGAGATAGGACACCAGCAGCACACCCAGCAGGACGCAGCGCCACACGTTGGGTTCCAGCAGCACTTCGCGCATTGCGCCGGACCTGGCGCCAGCGTCGCTGGCTTCGCGTTGCGGGAGGGGTGTGGAACGGATGAGCCAGAGCATGAGCAGCGCAGTCAGCAGCCCCGGAACGCCGGCCAGAAAGAACGCGTGACGCCAGCCATACCAGGTCGCGAATGCCACCAGCACCACCGGCGCCACGAACGAACCGAACAGGCTTGAACCGAAGCCCTGCGCGACGCCCATGGCGAGCCCGCGATGGCGGGGCGAGACCGCGCTCGCGATCAGCGACTGGCTGACGGGCATGATGCCGCCTTCCGCGAGACCCATGAGCAGTCGGGTGCCGAGCAGCAAGGCGAACGACGAGGCCAGGCCGGAAGCAAACGAGCAGACCGAGAAGGCCACCGTGCACAGGATCAGCAACTGCTTGCGGGAGGCGTGGCGATCTGCGATCGCACCGACGCCCAGCGCAGCCAGGGCCCAGGTCAAGGAAAGCGCTCCCGCCAGCAGGCCCACCTGGGTGTTGTTCAGGCCGAGCTCGGGCTGGATGAACGGCATCAGGAAATTCAGGGCATTCCGGTCGAACAGCACGATGCCGAAATTCAGACTCAGCAATGCGGTCAGCAACACCTGATAAGCACCGCTGTGCGCCGGCGCGGGCCTTGCTGTCGCGATGGCGGAATCAGGCGTCATTTCGTTCGAACCTTGCCAGCACTGCGCCAGACCATCCCATGATGGCTTTGGCACGGATGCGCCAGGCGCCATCCACTTTGGCCACGACATCGCGGACGTGGCCGCACCAGTGCAGATGGGGTGGTTGCGGCGGGTGGTTGATCGTGGCCCAGGCGTAGGAACGCACGATCCAGTGATCCATGCGCTCTTCCGGATCAGACTCGAAGACGAACTGCGACATCTGATGCTGGTGGCCGGGGAAGTCCGCACGCTCGTGGAACTTCAGTACCAGTCTGCGGATCTCGTCGCGACCCTTGCGGATCTCGAGCGTCCCGTCACGCGTCTCCTCGGTTACCTCGGCATCTTCGGTGAAGAGCGCCACGTATCCATCGGTGTCGCCGGTATCCAGTGCCCAGCTGTAACGCGCGTAGAGTTCGAGGATCTCCAGACGATCCTGGGTGCAAGGTCCAGCCATGTATCCCCCTTTGCCGGAATCCGGCAACCGGATACTAGCAATGAGCTACTGTTTCGCGCGATGCCGCGCCGCCAGCTCGGCAGCCACGCCACCCAGCGACTGCCCGCTGGCACGCAGCAGCAGTGTCAGGTGAAACAGCAGGTCGGCCGATTCGCTGATCAGCTCGGGTCCGTCGCCGGCCTGTGCGGCGAGCGCAACCTCGACGCCTTCCTCACCGACCTTCTGCGCCATGCGCTTGATGCCGCTGGCATAGAGCCTGGCGGTGTAGCTGCCTTCGGGATTCTCTGCGATGCGCGCTTCGATCACGGCTTCCAGCCGGGCCAGGAAGCCGAATCCTTCACTGGCCGGCAATGAGCCATCACCGAAGCAGGTGAGGGTATCGCGGTGGCAGGCGGGGCCCGCCGGATTCACGCGGATCAGCAGGGTGTCGTTGTCGCAGTCGGCGGTCACCGAAACCAGGTTCAGCGTGTTGCCGGAGGTTTCGCCTTTTTCCCACAGGCGTTGCTTCGAGCGGCTGTAGAACACCACGCGCTTGCGTTCGAGTGTGGCGAGCAGCGCATCGCGGTTCAGGTAGCCCAGCATCAGCACGGCCTCCGTACGCGCATCCTGCACGATGCCTGGCAGCAGGCCATCGCCCTTGCTCCAGTCCAGCGCGTCGATATCCAGCATGCCGCTATTCATGGTCGAACCTCGATGCGCCTCGCGCGCAGGTACTGCTTCAGGTCTGGAATGGCAATCTGGCCGCTGTGGAAAACGCTGGCGGCGAGCGCTGCGTCGGCGGCGTGTTGTTCGAACAGCGCGGCGAAGTGCTCTGGTGCGCCCGCGCCACCAGAGGCGACCAGCGGCACGCTGCAGCAGGCGCGCACGGCCAGCAGCTGCTGCAGGTCGTAGCCGCGCCGCACGCCGTCGCTGGCCATGCAGTTGAGCACGATCTCGCCGGCACCGCGCGCCTGGGCTTCACGCACCCATTGCAGGGTGTCGCGGCCGGAGTCGCGGCTGCGGTCGGGATCGCCGGTGAACTGATAGACACGAAAACCATCGGGTGTGGTCTGGCTGTCGATGCCCACCACCACGCACTGCGAGCCGAAACGCGCAGCGAGGCGATCGATCAGTTCCGGATCCGCAAGCGCCGGCGAGTTCACCGAAATCTTCTCGGCGCCGGCATTGAGGATGGCTTCGGCATCAGCCACCGAGCGGATGCCGCCGGCCACGCAGAAGGGGATGTCGAGCACGGAGGCGACGCGGCTGATCCAGCTGCGATCCACCGAGCGGCCCTGCGGGCTCGCCGTGATGTCGTAGAACACCAGCTCGTCCGCGCCTTCGTCGCGATAGCGTTCGGAGAGCTCGAGGATTTCGCCCACCACGCGGTGGTCGCGGAACTGCACACCCTTGACGACCTGGCCGTCACGGACGTCGAGGCAGGGAATCAGGCGTCGCGCAAGTATGGTTGCAACTCCTCCATGCTGATGCGGCCTTCGAGCAGGGCCTTGCCACTGATGGCAGCGGCAAGACCCATGGCGTCGAGACGTTGCAGATCTGCCGCGGAACGGATGCCGCCGGACGCCTGCCAGGCGATGGTGGGGAAGCGCCGCTGTGCTTCGCCATAGAGGTCAAAGCCGGGGCCACCCAGCGCGCCATCGCGTTCGATGTCTGTGCACAGCACATGACGCAGCGGCGTGTCGGCGAAGGATTGCAGCAGTTCCCACAGGGACAGCGCATGTTCCTGCACCCAGCCGCGGGTGCGCACGCGCGGCACGCCGGTGTCATCCACGCGGACGTCGATGGCCAGGCAGACTCGCTCCGCACCATAGGACTCGAGGCAGTCGCGCAGCAGCTGCGGATTCTCCACGGCAGCGCTGCCGATCACGGCCCGGCTCACGCCGGCCTGCACGGCCTCATCGACCAGCGCACGCGAGCGCAGGCCGCCACCCAGCTGGATGCGGATGCGCTGCTGCGAGGCCATCTGACGGATCAGGTCGCGGTTGCCGGGTGTGCCGTCGCGGGCACCGTCCAGATCGACCAGGTGCAGCCAGCGTACGCCGGCATCCGCATAGCGTTCGAGCAGTTCACGCGGATCGACTTCATAACGCGTCTCGGCGTGGAATTCGCCCTTGAGCAGGCGCACACAGTGTCCGCCACGCAGATCAATGGAAGGAATCAGTAACAAGGTTACTCCGTCAATGACAGGAAATTGGCGAGCAGCCGCGCGCCGGCGGCGGCTGAGCGCTCAGGGTGGAATTGCACGCCGCGGAAATTGTCGCGCCGGACTGCCGCCGTGAACTGGCCGCCGTAGTCGCAGCGGGCAATCGTGGCTGTGGCTGACCGGCGCTGCGTAGCTGTGCACGAAATAGAAATAGGCTCCCGACGGAATGCCATCGAACAGCGGATCGTCGACCAGTGGTTCGAACTGATTCCAGCCCATGTGCGGCACCGGCAGGTCGGGGCTGGCGCGAAATCGTTCAACCCGGCCCGGAACGATTCCGAGGCCGGCTGTTTCCGTGCTGCCGCTTGCCGCTTCCGCTGATGCGGAATAAAGCAGCTGCATGCCGAGGCAGATGCCCAGCAGTGGCTGCGTGAGGGTTGGAATGACTGCAGCGAGGCCGCTGCCGTTCAGGCGCTGCATGGTGTCGTGGGCCGCGCCCACGCCCGGCAGCAGCACATGTGATGCCGCGCGGATGCGCGCCGGATCCACGCTGACTTCGGCGCGGGCGCCCAGGCGCTGCAGGGCGAACAGCAGCGAGGCGATGTTGGCGCCGCCGCTGTCGATGACCACCACATCGGACATGCCTACAGCACTCCCTTGGTGGAGGGCAGGTCGTTGCCCTCACGCCGCAGTGCCTGTCGCAGTGCCCGGCCAACGCCCTTGAAGCAGGCCTCGACCATGTGGTGCGTATTCTCACCGGTGACGCTGACATGCAGCGCGGCACCGAGAGTTTCAGCCAGCGAGCGGAAGAAATGCGGCACCAGTTCGGTGGCGAGTCCGCCGACCTCGGTGCGCGCGAACTTGCCCTCGAACACGGCATAGGGGCGGCCGGAAAGATCGATCGCCACCTGCACGCGCGCTTCATCCATGGGCAGCAGGAAGCCATAGCGGCCGATGCCGCGCTTGTCGCCCAGTGCCTGGCGGATGGCGCGATCCGAGCGCCAGCGCGCAGTCTTCCACGGTGTGGTGTTCGTCGACCTGCAGGTCACCTTTGCAGGTCAGCTGCAGCGAGAAGCCGCCGTGCTTGGCGAGCTGCTCCAGCATGTGATCGAAGAATGCATGCCCGGTGCTGATGTGGATCGGGCCCTCGGCATCCAGATCGATGTCGATGGAGATGCTGGTTTCCTTGGTGCTGCGCTCGTAGCGCGCGCGCCGCGACAGCAGCTCCGCGCACGATCGCGGGCCAGGTTTCCTGCGGCGGGCCATTCTTCTGCACGCGCAGGCCGCGTACGCCGAGGTTGCGCGCGAAGTGCGAGGTCCGTCTCGCGGTCGCCGATCATCACGCTGCTGGCGAAGTCGATGGGTGTGCGGTCGAGGTATTCCTGCACCAGGCCGAGCTTCGGCTTGCGGCAGCTGCAGGCGTCCGCCGGCTTGTGCGGGCAGATGCAGATGGCATCGAAGTGCAGCCCCTGCGAGGCCAGCGTGTCGATCACGAAGTTCTGCGGCAGGTCGAAGTCGGCCTGCGGAAAGCTGGTGGTGCCGAGGCCATCCTGGTTGGTGACCATCACCAGGCGGTAACCTGCGGCGGTGAGCTTCTGCAGCGAGGCAAACACATCGGGCAGCCAGCGGATCTTGTCGAGCGCATCCACCTGTTCGTCGGCGGGCTCTTCGATCAACGTGCCATCCCGGTCGACAAACAGGATCTTCTGTGCGGGCGTCTTCATTTCAGGCTCTCCAGCACGCGATTGTTCTCCGCCACGGTGCCAACGGAAATGCGCAGCGATTGAGGCAGGGCAGGTTGCCGGACATCGCGGATGATGAGCCCCGCACCCCGGACCTTTGCCAGCACGTCGTCGGGGTTGGCGCAGTCGATCAGCAGGAAATTCGCATCACTGGGCCACACTCGCAGGATGCCGGGTGTAGCCGCCAGTGCGCCAGCCAGGCGCGCGCGCTCCTGCAGCAGCAACCGAACGCGCTCCTGCATCGCAGCGATGGCAGCGGGCTGCAGCAGCGGCGCAACAGCCTCCACCGTCAGCTCGGTGATCGCGTAGGGAGGAATGACCTTGCGCGCCAGGGCGATGATTTCCGGTGCAGCCAGCAATGCGCCCACGCGCGCGCCCGCGAGACCATGGGCCTTCGACAGTGTCTTGAGGATGGCAAGATTGGGCAGCTTCGCCGAGCTGTGCGCACAGGCTCGGCACGCTGGCGAAATCGATATACGCCTCGTCGACCACCAGCATGGCGCGCGGCGCCAGCTTGTTTGCCAGCTCCACCAGCAGCTGCGGTGCAATGGCATTGGCAGTGGGATTGTTCGGCGAACAGACGAACACCAGCTTGGTGTTGTCGTCCACAGCGGCAAGCAGCGCCTGCACATCCAGTGCGAAACCAGTCTCTGCGCGCAGTGGCACGGTGCGCACTTCGGCGCCCTGGATCCGCGCCGCCACGGCATACATGCCGAAGGTCGGCGGGCAGATGATGATGTTGTCGAGGCCGGCCCGGCAGAAGATGCGCATCAGCAGGTCGATGGCCTCGTCGCTGCCGCGACCCACCAGCAACTGCTCCGGTTGCACGCCGTAGAGCCGGGCCAGGCCCTGCACCAGCGGGGGAGGCTGCGGTTCCGGATAGCGGTTCAGCCCCGCCTGCGATGCGATCGCCTTCCACCCGCCATGGCAGTTCGTTGGCGTGCAGGCGCGTGAGCGACGGTTCCCATGCCGCATGACTGTAAGGGGTGAGGGCGCGGATCTCGGGACGCGCGCGATCGAGAATCCCGCTCACGCCGAACCGCCGAGCTGTTCCAGGCGGATGGTCACTGCGCGCGCGTGCGCATCCAGGCCCTCCATCGAAGCCAGTGTCTCGGCTACCGGGCCCAGGTTGCGGATGCCATCTGCCGTGAGTTCCTGCACCGTCATGCGCTTCTGGAAGTCGGTGAGTGACAGACCGCTGTAGGCGCGTGCATAGCCGTAGGTGGGCAACACATGGTTGGTGCCCGAGCAATAGTCGCCCATCGATTCCGGTGACCAGGCGCCGAGGAAGATCGAACCGGCATTGATGATGCCGTCGAGCAGCGCGCGCGGCTCCTGCGTCTGCACGATCAGGTGTTCTGGCGCGTAGTCATTCGACACCTGCAGCGCGGTGGTCAGATCCGGCACCAGGATGATCCGGCAGTTCGCAGCCGACTGCTGCAGGATGCTCTTGCGCGACAGCGAGCCGCGCTGCCGGTCGAACTCCGCCGAAACGGCGGTAGCCAGTGCGGCCGAATCGGTGACCAGAATGGCCTGCGCGCGGGTGTCGTGCTCGGCCTGGGCCAGCAGGTCCGCCGCAACAAATGCAGCGTTGGCGTTGCCGTCCGCGATCACCAGCACCTCCGAGGGGCCGGCAGGCAGGTCGCAGGCGGCGCCATCCGGATCTGCCGCAACGATCTGTTTCGCAGCGGTGGTCAGTGCCGTGCCTGGGCCGTAGATCTTGTCCACCTTGGTGATGCTGGCTGTGCCATAGGCCATCGCCGCAATGGCCTGCGCACCACCGGCCTTGAACACCCGGGTCACGCCGCAGCGCCGCGCAGCCACCAGCACGGCGGCATTCGCACTGCCATCTGCAGCAGGCGGCGTGCACAGCACGCGCTCGGGGCAGCCCGCGAGCTGCGCCGGCACCGCCACCATGATCACCGTGGAGGGCAGCGGCGCGGAACCTGCGGGCACATACAGCCCCACGGCCGGAATCGGCCGGAAAATGCGCTCGCAGCGTCACGCCCGGCATGACTTCCATGCTGATGGGCGCGCTGAGCTGCGCAGCGTGAAAGCGCCGCACGTTGTCGATGGCCGTATCGATGGCGGCGATCTGCTTCGGCGTTGAGCATGCCCTCGGCGGCATCGAACTCCTCGCGGCGTGACCTGCACCGACTGCAGCTTCGCGCGATCGAAACGCTCGGCAAAACGCAGCAGTGCCGCGTCACCATCCTTGCGCACCTCGCGGATGATGGAACGCGCGAGGTTCTCGACATCCTGTTGCGATTCAAGCCGCGGGCGCAGCAGCGCACGGCGGCGGGCGTCGGCGTCGAGTTCCGACCAGTTGATTGTCTGCAGCATGATATTCAGCTCAACATCTTTTCTACGGGCAGCACCAGCAGGGCGCTGGCACCGGCGGCCTTCAGGCTTTCGAGGGTTTCCCAGAACACGTTCTCGCGGCACACGGCGTGCACCGCCACCTTGTCTGGCGAGCCCTCGAGCGGAATGATCGTGGGCGATTCGCTGCCGGGCAGCAGCTCGCGGATCCGCGGCAGCGCCGAGCGCGGCGCGTGCAGCATGATGTACTTGCTCTCCTTCACCTGCTCCACGCCATCGATGCGCAGCAGCAGGCGCGAGATCCAGCTCTTCCTTGAACTCCGGCAGCTTCATCGGCGTGCGGATCAGCACCACCTGGCTCTTCAGGATGGTGTGCACCTCGCGCAGGTGATTGGCCTGCAGCGTCGAGCCCGACGACACCAGGTCGCAGATCAGGTCCGCACGGCCCAGGCGCGGCGCGATCTCGACCGCGCCGGACAGCGTCACGATTTCTGCCTTGATGCCATTCTCCTTCAGGAAATTGGCCAGCAGCGCCGGATAGGTGGTGGCGATGCGCAGGCCCGCGATCGAGGAGAGATCCTTCCAGGCCATGCCCTCGGGCACCGCGAGCGACAGCCGGCAGTGGCCGAAGTCGAGCTGGCGCAGGATTTCGAAACGGGCCGAGGCACCGCGCGCCGCCATTTCGAGGCGGCGCTCTTCCAGCACGTTGAGGCCCACCAGCCCGAGATCGCAGACATCCTCCTGCACCAGATCCGGGATGTCGTCGTCGCGCACGAACAGCACGTCGAGCGGCAGGTTCTCGCCGAAGGCCATGAGCTGGTCCTTGCCGCGCGAGAGCTTCAGGCCGCAGCGCCCCAGCAGGTCCAGGGAGTGGTCCGTCAGCCGGCCAGACTTCTGGATGGCGAGCTTCAGGCGCGTGTCTTTATCCATTACGGGAATTCTCCAGACGCTTCACGGCCAGCGCATAACCGCCGGCGCCCGTGGCAAGGTAGCGGGCAACACGCCCGATGGTGGTGACGCTGACGCCCGTGATGCGATGAATCTCGCGGTAGGGCAGGTCCTGCTGCAGGTATTCGACCACCGCCCAGCGGTCGGCCATGGCCTGCAGCTCGGCCGGCGTGCACAGATCCTTGCAGGAACGCCCGCAGCTCTTCCGGCGTGCGCGCGGTCAGCATGGCGCTGACCAGGTTGCGCTCGGTCTGCGCTTCGTGCCGGGGGGAGAACTGGCGGTTGTTCTTCATGATAATGTAATAGCACGTTATCACATTGGAACAAGCGACGGAAGTCCCTTCGTGCTTGCTGGGGGAGTGGCCTACCACCTAAAATCCCGCTCTTGTCCAACCAGACTGGCCAATCCGCGGCGCCTCGCGAAGGCGTCCTCCAGGTCGATGGCCCGACCACGCTGCACCATGGCGGCACACTGGATCAGCTGCAGATCGGCTACTCCCTGAGTGGCGAGCCGGGCATGCCCGTGGTGCTCGCGCTGGGCGGCATTTCCGCCTCGCGGCGCGTTTTCGATCCAGCCGGCGGTCGCAATGGCTGGTGGCACGAGATGGTGGGCCCGGGCAAGGCCCTGGATACCCAGCGCGTCGCGGTGCTGGGCATGGATTACATCGGTGGCAGCGGCGCCAGCACCGGGCCGGCCGCCGGCAGCAGCTTTCCCTGCATCTCGAGCTACGACCAGGCCGAGGCCATCGCCCGGCTGATGGATCACCTGCAGATTCCGAAGCTCGCCGCCATCGTCGGGGCCTCGTATGGCGGCATGGTGGCGCTGGCATTCGGCGAGCGCTACCCGACGCGGGTCGAGCGGCTGATCGTCATCAGCGGCGCCGACAGCGCGCACCCGATGGCCACCGCCTGGCGCAGCGTGCAGCGCAATATCGCGCGCCTGGGCCTGGCCGAAGGTTGCCCGACGCAGGCGCTGGAACTGGCGCGGGCACTGGCGATGTCCACCTATCGCAGCCCCGAGGAGTTCGCGGCGCGTTTCCGCAAGCCGCCGCGCTTCGAGAATGGCCGCCCGGTGTTTGCCGTGGAGGAATACCTGCAGGCGCGCGGGCGCGACTATGCGGCGCGCAACCGCCCGGAGTCGTTCATCTGCCTGTCCGAATCCATCGACCTGCATCAGGTCGATGCGTCGCGCATTCCGGTGCGCACCGAAGTGGTGGCGGTGCGCGAGGACCAGCTCGTGCCCATCGCCGACATGCGCGCGCTCACGGCGCGCCTGCCCGATGCCCGGCTGCATGAAGTTTCATCGCTGCTGGGCCATGATGCCTTCCTGAAGGAGGCCGAGCAGCTGCGGGCCATCCTGTCGCTGATTCACCCTGGAGAATTGCCGTGACCGACCGACCGCGCTTCACCACCCGCTCGGTGCGGGCTGGCCTGGAATCCGATGATGTGACCGGCGCCGTGGTGCCGCCGCTGCATCTGTCCTCCACCTATCGCGTTCCGCGGCTACGGCGACAAGCGCAAGTACGACTACTCGCGCTCGGGCAATCCCACGCGCGATCTGCTCGGCAATGCACTGGCGGATCTCGAAGAGGGCGCAGGCGGCGTCATCACCGGCACCGGCATGGGCGCCATCACGCGTCCGGGTTACCTGTTGCCGCAGGGCGCGCGCATCGTCGCGCCGCACGATTGCTACGGCGGCACGTTCCGGCTGTTCACTGCCTGGAACAAGCGCAACGATCTGAAGGTCGACTTCGTGCGCTTCGCCGATGCCGATGCACTCGAGCGCGCGCTGCAGCAGCAGACCGCGATGCTGTGGATCGAAACGCCCAGCAATCCGCTGCTGCGCATCACCGACATCGAAGCGCTGTCGCGCCGCGCGCACGAGATTGGCACGCTGGTCGTGGTCGACAACACCTTCCTGTCGCCGGCCTGGCAGCAGCCGCTCGACGCTGGGCGCCGATATCGTCGTGCACTCCACCACCAAGTACCTCAACGGCCACAGCGATGTCGTCGGCGGCGCGGTGATCGCGGCCACGAAGGAAGTGCACGAGAAGCTCGCCTGGTGGGCCAATTGCCTCGGGCTCACCGGCGCGCGCCTTCGACAGCTTCATGACGCTGCGCGGCCTGCGCACGCTGGATGCGCGGCTGGCCGTGCATGGTCGCAATGCCGAGCAGCTGGCCGCCTGGCTGCATGGCGCAGGCCGGTGTACGCAAGGTGTACTACCCGGGATTGCCCACGCATCCAGGCCACGACATCGCGCGCCGGCAGCAGACCGGCTTCGGCGCCATCGTCACCTTCGAACTGGAAGGTGGCACCGAGGCCGTGCAAGCGCTTCGTGGATGGGCTGCAGTTCTTTTCGTTGGCCGAATCGCTCGGCGGCGTCGAAAGTCTCGTGGCTCATCCCGGCGTCGATGACCCATGCGGCAATGGCGCCCGAAGCCCGCGCGGCTGCCGGACTCGTCGATGGCCTGCTGCGCTTGTCGATCGGCATCGAAGCAGTGGAAGATCTGCGTGAAGATCTGGCAGCGGGGCTCGCGCGAGTGCGCAACCTCTAGACCAGGTTCGTTAAAACTCGGTTGGGGGGTGCTCATGTTCGATAGACACAACGAACGTCATGCGTTCGCGCGCCTTTCTGTGCTGCTGTTCAGTCTGGGGCTGTCGATAGCGGTTCCGGCCCAGGCACCGGCGCCTCCTGCCGCAACGACGCCCGCACCCGCGGCGCCACCAGCCCCACGGCCGCCGAATCCCAACCAGCAGGCCACTGCCGAGGACCATCGGCAGATGCAGCAGCAGCTCGGCATCACCCGCCTGCGTCCGGGGCCCAGCGGCACGGAAGGTCTGCCGAATTCCGCCAATTACGACGAAGCGCTCGCCAATCCTTTCCCGAATCTGCCGGAAGTGCTGAAGCGCGAGAACGGCACGAAGGTCACCACCGCGAAGCAGTGGCGCGAGAAGCGTCGACCGGAAATCGTCGAGCTGTTCGAACGCGAGGTGGTCGGTCGCATCCCGAAGCAGGTCCCCAAGGTGCAGTGGTCCGTGCTCGAGACCGCAACGGCCAAGGTGGGTGAGCGCCAGGTGAATGCGCGGCGCCTGCAGGGCAAGGTCGACAATTCCTCCCATCCCGCGATCGAAGTGAACATCGACCTGATGGTGGTGACACCGGCCGATGCGAAGGGGCCGGTACCGGTCATGATCCTGTTCGGAGGCGGTCGTATGCCCGGTGCGCCGCCGCCAGCCCGTCCCGGCGGTCCGCCCGGTGCGCCAGCCGCAGCCGCCGCCTGCACCACGTCCTCCTGCCGATGTGCCTGCCACCGAACAGCTCATCGCAGCGGGTTGGGGCTACGCCTATCTGAATCCGGGCAGCATCCAGGCCGACAACGGCGCCGGCCTCACCAAGGGCATCATCGGTCTGGTGAACAAGGGTCAGCCGCGCAAGCCCGATGACTGGGGTTCGCTGCGCGCCTGGGGCTGGGGCGCATCGCGCGCCCTCGATTACCTGGAGACCGACAGCACCGTCGATGCGAAGCGGGTGGGCATCGAGGGCGTATCGCGCTATGGCAAGGCGGCGCTGGTCACCATGGCTTTCGATGAGCGTTTCGCCGTCGTGCTCATCGGTTCATCAGGCGAGGGCGGCGCAAAGCTGCACCGGCGCAATTTCGGTGAAGCGGTCGAGAACCTCACCGGCTCCGGCGAATACCACTGGATGGCGGGCAATTTCCTGAAGTACGGCACTGCGGAATCGAACTTCGGCAGTCGCAATGCGGGCGATATTCCCGTGGATGCCCATCAGCTGATCGCACTGTGCGCGCCGCGCGCCACCTTCATCAGCTACGGCATCCCCGAAAGGGGTGATGCCAACTGGCTGGACCAGAAGGGCAGCTTACATGGCCGCGATTGCCGCAGGTCCCGTGTTCCGATTGCTGGGCGTGAAGGATCTGGGTCGGGGCGACGATTACAGGAATCCGCAGATGCCGGCAGTGAATGAATCGGTGCTGGATGGCAAGCTCGCCTGGCGCCAGCATGATGGCGGCCACACGGACGCGCCTAACTGGAAGTACTTCATTCCCTGGGCGAATCGGGAACTCGGAATCCAGTAAACCGGGGCGCGGTCACCGAAGTGCGCCCAGATTCTGAAGCCGCTGGAATGCAAGGCCAGCGGCGCAGCGGAGTTGCGAATCAGGCCTTCGTGATAAGGGCGGCGATGGCCGCTCCGGCTTCCGCCGTGCTCACGGCCTTGCCGCCCGCGGCGATGTCCGCGGTCCGCAACCCACTTTGCAGTGCTGTGGCAACCGCGCGCTCGATGGCAGCTGCTTCAGCCTTCAAGCCAAGCGAATGCCGCAGCAACATGGCCACGCTGAGGATGGTGCCTACCGGATTCGCGATGCCCTTGCCGGCAATGTCCGGCGCAGAGCCATGGATGGGCTCATACAGACCACGCGTGCCATCACCCAGCGAGGCCGAAGGCGAAAGCCCCAGCGAGCCAGCCAGCATCGAGGCCTCATCGGTCAGGATGTCGCCGAACATGTTCTCGGTGACGATCACATCGAAATCCGTGGGGCGACGGATCAGATGCATGGCCGCGGCGTCCACCAGGATGTGTTCCACCGCCACATCCGGAAACTCGGCCTTCATCACACGTGTGACGACTTCGCGCCACAGCCGTGAGGTCTCGAGCACATTCGACTTGTCGATGGAGGTGAGCTTGCGGCGGCGGGCCTGTGCCAGGCGACCGGCCACACGCGTCACGCGTTCCACTTCCATGGCGCTGTAGCTGCAGAGATCGCTGGCCGAGGTGGCATCGCGCGTCTTCGCGCCGAAGTAGATGCCGCCGGTGAGTTCGCGCACGAACACCAGATCCACGCCGCGCACGACATCGGCCTTCAGCGTGGTGGAGTCGGCCAGGGCAGGGTGCACGGCCACGGGCCGCAGGTTGGCGTAGACGCCGAGTTCCCGGCGCAGGCGCAGCAATCCTGTTTCCGGCCGCAGCTTCGCGTCCGTGGCTGACCACTTCGGTCCGCCGATGGCGCCCGAGCAGGATTGCATCCGCTGCAAGGCAGCTTGCAAGTGTTGCAGCCGGCAGCGGGTCGTTGTGGTTGTCGATGGCGATGCCACCGAAATCGCATTCCGTGAGCGTGAATTCGTGCCCGAAGAGTTGCGCAACCTGCTGCAACGCGCGCACCCCTTCTCGGGTGACCTCCGGTCCGATGCCATCACCACCCAGAACCGTGATGTTTGCCTTCATGCCCGTTGCTTCTCGTAGGCTGCGATATCGGCTTCCTTCAGCAGCAGGTAGCCGAGCTGGTCGACGCCCTGCATCAGGCAGAAGCGCGCGAAGGGCTCGATGGGGAAGGTGACCGACTTGCCGCCGGGGAGCCGCAGCGTGCTGCTGGCGAGATCGATGGTCACTTCCACGCCGGGATTGGCCAGCAGCCATTGCAGCGTGGCGTCGTCCACGATCACCGGCACCAGGCCGTTCTTGAGCGCATTGGAGCGGAAGATGTCGGCGAACTCGGTGCTGATCACCGCCAGGATGCCATGGTCCAGCAGCGCCCAGGGGGCGTGCTCGCGCGAAGAGCCGCAACCGAAGTTGCGGCCCCCCACCAGCACCCTGCAGCCCAACGCTTCAGGCTTGTTCAGGACGAAAGCCGGATCGGGCTGACCATCAGGCAGGTAACGCCAGTCGGCGAACAGCTGCTTGCCGAGACCTTCGCGCGAAGTGGTGCGCAGGAAACGCGCGGGAATGATCTGGTCGGTGTCGATATCCGTGCGCGGCAAAACCACCGTGCGCGAAGTAATGCTCTGGATCGGTTCCATGGTCTTCTATTCCTGCATCAGCTCGCGCGGATCGGTGATCACGCCCCGCACGGCGCTGGCCGCCGCAGTCAGCGGACTGGCCAGCAGGGTGCGGGCGCCGACGCCCTGGCGGCCTTCGAAATTGCGGTTGCTGGTGCTCAGCGAATACATGGCCCTTGTCGACCGTATCGCCGTTCATGCCGAGGCACATCGAGCAGCCGGACTCACGCCATTCGGCGCCGGCATCGAGGAAGATGCGATCGAGCCCCTCGGCTTCCGCCAGCTTCTTGATCTGCTGCGAACCCGGCACGATCAGCATCTGCACGCCGGTGGCGACCTTGCGGCCCTTGAGCACGCCGGCGGCCGCGCGCAGGTCGGTGAGGCGCGAGTTGGTGCAGCTGCCGATGAACACCACGTTGACGGGGCTGCCCGCGAGTTTCTGGCCCGCAGTGAAACCCATGTAGGTCAGCGCCCGACCGAACACCGGATCACTGCTCGTGGTCGGCACATTGCCCGTCACTGCAGCGACCATGCCGGGGTGCGTGCCCCAGGTGATCATCGGTTCGACAGTCGATGCATCCAGCGTGACTTCGCGATCGAACACGGCGCCTGGATCGGAAACCAGCGTGCTCCAGTCGGCCACGGCGCGCATCCCATGCCGCGCCTTTCGGCGAACGGGGACGATCCTTGAGGTATTCGAAGGTGGTGTCATCCGGCGCCACCATGCCGGCGCGCGCGCCGGCCTCGATGGACATGTTGCACACCGTCATGCGCTCATCCATGTCCAGCGCGCGAATCGCCTTCGCCGCGGAACTCGATCACGTGGCCCGTGCCGCCGCCGACACCGATCTTGCCGATGATGGCGAGCACCAGGTCCTTGGCCGTAACGCCGGGCTTCAGGCGGCCCGTCACGTTGATGGCGAGCGTCTTCGCCCTGGTCTGCAGCAGGCACTGCGTGGCGAGCACATGGCCCACTTCCGTGGTGCCGATGCCGAAGGCCAGCGCGCCGAAGGCACCATGCGTGCTGGTATGGCTGTCGCCGCAGACGATGGTCTTGCCCGGTTGCGTCGCGCCCAGCTCGGGGCCGATGACATGCACGATGCCGCGCTTGTCGCTCTGCAGGTTCATCAGTTCCACGCCGAACTCGGCGCAGTTCACCTCGAGCTGACGCACCTGGTTGGCCGCCGAGGCGATGGAGATCGGCTTGCCGCCGAACACCTGCTCGGTGCGGGTGGGCGTGGAGTGATCCATCGTGCCGAGCGTGAGGTCGGTGCGCCGCACCTTGAGGCCGCGCTCGCGCAGGATGGTGAAGGCCTGCGGCGTGGTGACCTCGTGGATCAGATGCAGGTCGATGAACAGCACGGCGGGGGTATCGGCCGTTTCGGGCACGACCTCGTGCCGTTCCCATACCTTCTGGAACAGTGTCTTCGCGGAACTCATCGCTACCCCTTAGCCTGTGGCGGCGCGAGGTGCGGACATGTCCACAGGCTCGAGCCAGCCGTATTTGTCTGGCGTGGTGCCGGTGAACAGGCCGAAGAACGCCTTCTGCAGCTTCTCGGTGATGGGGCCGCGACGACCCGCGCCCACGGTGATGCGGTCCACCGAGCGGATCGGCGTGACCTCGGCGGCGGTGCCGGTGAAGAACAGCTCGTCGGCGATGTAGAGCATCTCGCGCGGAATCGAGGATTCGCGCACTTCGAAGCCCATGTCGCGCGCGAGCTTGATGATCGAATCGCGCGTGATGCCACCCAGCACCGAGTGTGCGAAGCCCGGCGTGTGGATCACGCCATCGCGCACCAGGAACAGGTTCTCGCCAGCGCCTTCGCTGACGGTGCCATCCGGCGCAAGGCCGATGCCTTCGACGAAGCCGAGACGCTTGGCTTCCATGCTGATCAGCTGGCTGGAAAGATAGTTGCCGGCAGCCTTCGCCATGGCGGGCAGGGTGTTCGGCGCAACGCGCTGCCACGAGGACACGCACACATCCACGCCTTCCGCTTCGGAATCGGCGCCGAGGTACTTGCCCCATTCCCATGCCGCAACGGCCACATCCACTGGCGGATCGATCTTCGGAGCGACGCCGATCTCGCCATAGCCGCGGAACGCGACCGGCCGCAGATAGGCGCCGTTCTTCAGGCCATTGACCGCCACCACTTCACGCTGCGCCGCATTGAGCTCGGCGGGCGTGAAGGGGATGTTGATGCGATAGATCTTGGCCGAGTCATACAGCCGGCGCGTATGTTCGGACAGGCGGAAGATCGCCACACCCTTGTTCGTTGCATAGGCGCGTACACCTTCGAACACCGACGAGCCGTAGTGCAGGGCGTGCGACAGTACATGTACCGTCGCCTTTTCCCAGGGGACCAGCTTGCCGTTGAACCAGATGAACTGCGTTGCTGCAATGGGCATGGCGTTCCTTGTTTCCTCTTAGCGTTCGTCCGAGAGCCAGGGCATGCGTTCGCGAAGCTTCACGCCGACCTTCTCGATCTTGTGGTTCAGGTCGGCCTTCATCAGCTTGTTGTACTTCTTCAGGCCGGTCTTGTTCTCGGCGATCCAGCGGCGGGCGAACTTGCCCGTCTGGATGTCGCTGAGGACCTTCTTCATTTCCTTCTTCGTGTTGCGATTGATGATCCGCGGACCGCTGATCATGTCGCCCCACTTGGCGGTGGTGCTGATGTACTTGTGCATCTTCGCCAGGCCGCCTTCGTGCAGCAGGTCGACGATGAGCTTCAGTTCATGGAGCACTTCGTAGTAGGCCACTTCGGGCTGGTAGCCGGCTTCCACCAGCGTCTCGAAGCCCTTGAGGATGAGGTCCGAGGTGCCGCCGCAGAGCACGACCTGCTCGCCGAACAGATCGGTCTCGGTCTCTTCCGCGAAGGTGGTCATCAGCACGCCACCGCGGGTGCTGCCGATGCCATGGGCATAGGCCAGCGCCTTGTCGAAGGCGCCCTTGCTGGCGTCCTGCGCCACGGCGATCAGCGCCGGCACGCCACGACCCTGCTGGTACTGGCGACGCACCAGGCCACCCGGGCCCTTCGGCGCGATCAGCACGACATCCAGATCCTTGCGGGGCTTGATCTGCTTGAAGTGGATGTTGAAGCCATGCGCGAACAGCAGGGTGGCGCCTTCCGGCAGCGCATCCTTGATCTCGGCGTACAGCGCCTTCTGCGTGGTGTCCGGCACCAGGATGGCCACGAGCTTCGCGCCCTTGACGGCATCGATGGGCAGCATCACCGTCAGGCCGTCGCGCTTGGCCTGGTTGTAGCTGTCGCCCTTGCGTACGCCGACCACGACATCGAAGCCGCTGTCCTTCAGGTTCAGCGCATGGGCGCGGCCCTGGCTGCCATAGCCGAGCACGGCAATGCGCGCGCGGCGCAGGGCTGATTTGTCGACATCCTTCGGTCCGAATAGACGCATTGCAAAACTCCGGTATGAGCACGTTACAGAGCCCGCAAGTATAACGCGATTTCGGCCATTTGCTGACGCGTCAGCGAAGCGGATCACCTAGAATACTTCCGTGCAAGACGTACCCCAGACCCGCGATGCGATTCCGGCCGGCACTTTGCCGTTGCATTGCATCAGCGATGCCGACTACTCCGCATGGCGCGATGCGCAATCCGAATCGTTGCGGAAATGGCTGGATTGCAGCGCTTTCAAGCCCGAGCGCGGACGCTGGATCCTGTTGCCGGATGCCACTGGCACCGTCAGCGGTGTGCTGGTGGGAATGGGCAAGCAGCCGCCCGACCAGCGCGCGCTGTTCTGGCTCGCTGCCGCACTGGCCGATCGATTGCCGCCTGGCAGCTATCGACTCGCGCAGCCCGAGACCGAAGGTGCGTTGGCGTTCGTGCTCGGCTGGACACAAGGCGGCTATCGTTACGCGCGCTACCAGACGGCTGCTGCGCTGCCGCGTCCGCATCTGGAATCTCCCGCAAGCGTGGATCAGCGCTATGTCGCCGCGGCAACCGGTGCCTCGGCATTCGCCCGCGACCTCATCAACACGCCCGCCAACGACATGGGCCCGGATGAGCTCGAAGATGCCGCCGCACGGCTGACCGAACGCTGCGGTGGCGAATTGCGGGTAGTCCGCGATGCTTCTTTGGTCACCCAGTTCCCGCTGGTAGCCGCCGTGGGGCAGGGCAGCCCCCGGGCGCCCCGCCTGCTGGATCTGCGGTTTGCCCGACCGGGCGCGCCGCGCATCACGCTGGTGGGCAAGGGCGTCTGCTTCGACACCGGTGGCCTCGACATGAAGGCTTCGGCCGGCATGGCGCTGATGAAAAAAGACATGGGCGGAGCCGCCTGCGCGCTCGGTGCGGCGCAGATGCTGCGCGAGCTCGATGTGCCGATCGACCTGCGGGTGGTGATTCCCGCCGTCGAAAACAGCGTCGATGGCAATTCCTTCCGGCCCGGCGATGTCTGGCGTTCCCGCAAGGGGCTGACCGTCGAGATCACCAACACCGATGCCGAAGGGCGCCTGGTGCTGGCCGACGCGCTGGCCATGGCGAGCGAATCCTCTCCCGAGTTGCTGGTGGATTTCGCGACGCTCACCGGCGCGGCGCGAGTGGCCCTCGGGCCTGAGTTGCCGCCAGTCTTCAGCGGCAGCCCGGAACTGGTGCGGGAACTGCTGACCCATGCGGATGTGGTGGTGGATCCCCTCTGGCCCATGCCGCTGTGGAATCCCTACGACGACGATCTTTCCAGCCGCATCGCCGATCTCAACAACGCGCCGGCGGGTGGCATGGCCGGCTCGATCACCGCGGCATTGTTCCTGCGGCGTTTCGTGGCCGACCCGTCCCGCTGGCTGCACCTGGACATCTACGGCTGGAACGCGAAAGACCGGCCAGGGCGCCCGCAGGGCGCCGAGGCACAGGGTATCCGCGCCGTGGTCGAACTGCTCCGGCAGCGATTTGCATGACACGGCAGGGACCGAGCCAGGTCGCCCTGGCCCTGTACCGGCGCGAACTGCTTCCCTGGGCCCTGGTGGGTTGCACACTCGGTCTGGTGGAAGGCGCAACGGCCGCCGTGCTGGTCAAACGCGGCTTTACCGATCTGGCACCCCCTGAGGTCGTGAATCTCGCGGTGGCTTTTGTCAGCGGTTCGCCGGCGCTGGCCAACATGACCAGTTTCCTCTGGGCAAATCTTGCGCATGGCCGCGAGAAAGTGCGCCTGCTGGTGTGGTTGCTGGCCGCATTCGGCGTGGTGGTGGGCGTCATCGGTCTCTCTCCGCGGGCCTCCAGCGGCCTGGTACTGACGCTGCTGTCGGTGCTCGTCGCCCGCGTGATCTGGGCCGGCGTGCTGACGGTGCGCGCGGCGGTCTGGACCGCCAATTACCCGCGCGCCATCCTGGCGCAGATCACCGGCCGGATCGTGGTGGCCACCTCGCTCGGAATGGCGATGACGGCGGCACTGGCCGGCGTCGTGCTGCAGACGCGCCCGCAGCATGCTTCCCTGCTGTATGTCGCGGCGGGAGTGGCCGGCCTGGTTGCGGCCTGGCTGTGCCGTCGAATACGGGTCCGTCAATCCTTCCGCCTGCGGCAGGCGGAGCAGCGCGAGGAGGGCGGCGGCGAAGTATTCAGCCTCCGCATCCTCCGCGAGATCATGCGCACGGACCCGCAGTACCGTCAGTTCATGACCTGGCTGGCACTGTTCGGCGCGGGAAACCTGATGATCGGCGGGCAGCTGGTCATCCTGTTCACCGATCACCTGCACCTGTCGGTACCGCAGCAGGTGGGCATGCTCACCATCGTGCCCCTGCTTTGCGTGCCGGTATTCACGCCGGTGTGGGCTCGATTGTTTGACTCCGGGCACGTCATCGAATTCCGGGCGCGGCAGTGCTGGTCGCTGGTGGCGGCCATGAGTGTGATGATCGTCGGAGTCTTCCTGCACAACACTCCGGTGCTGTGGTGCGCCGCATTGCTGTATGGCATTTCCATCGCCGGCTCGAATCTCGGCTGGAATCTCGGCCACAATGATTTCGCATCGCTCGGCAAGGTGCAGCAATATATGGGCGTGAACGTCACGTTGACCGGCATGCGCGGCCTGATCGCGCCACCGATCGGCGCCATCGTCTACACCTTGCTGGAACGGCAAGCCCCCGGCGCAGGACGCTATGCGTTGCTGCTGCCGCTGGGTCTGACCCTGGCCGGCGCCATCGGCTTCAATCACATGAAATCAGCCAGAACAGGAATCGCGCGCACATGACCGGAAAATCCCGACCCCGCAACACCCGCACCCATTCCAGCCTGGTGGTGGATGGCCTCAAGAATGCTCCGGCGCGCGCCATGCTGCGCGCGGTGGGATTCAGCGATGCGGATTTCGCCAAGCCGCAGATCGGCATCGCCTCGACCTGGGCCAATGTCACGCCCTGCAACATGCATATCGATCAGCTCGCACGCGATGCCGCAGCCGGCGCCGATGCGGCCGGTGGCAAGGGCGTGATCTTCAATACCATCACGGTGTCGGATGGGATTTCCATGGGTTCGCCGGGCATGCGTTATTCGCTGGTATCGCGCGAGGTGATTGCCGATTCGATCGAGACCGTGGTGGGTGCGGAGGGCTTCGATGGATTCGTGGCCATCGGCGGCTGCGACAAGAACATGCCGGCCTGTGCGATGGCCATTGCGCGTCTGAATCGGCCCGCGGTATTCGTCTATGGCGGAACCATCAAACCGGGCGCCGGGCACACCGACATCGTCTCGGTGTTCGAGGCAGTGGGCGGTCACGCCAGCGGCAAGGTCAGTGATGCGCAGCTGCTGGAAGTGGAGCGCACCGCAATTCCGGGTGCGGGCAGCTGCGGCGGCATGTATACCGCTAACACCATGGCCTCGGCGATCGAGGCGCTGGGTTTGTCGCTGCCGAACAGCTCTGCGCAGGAGGCTGTCAGCGAGCACAAGCACAATGATTGCCATCTCGCCGGCGAAGCGGTGGTAGCGCTACTCAAAGCCGGTATCACGCCGCGCGACATCCTCACCCGCAAGGCGTTTGAAAATGCGATCACGGTGACCATTGCGCTGGCAGGTTCCACCAACGCCGTGCTGCACCTGCTGGCCATCGCGCACGAAGCCGGCGTGAAACTCACGCTCGAGGATTTCGCCCGCGTTGGAAAACGCGTGCCTGTGCTGGCGGATGTGCGCCCCAGTGGCAGGTACCTGATGTCCGAGCTGATCGCCATCGGCGGCATCCAGCCGCTCATGAAGCGCCTGCTCGCCAAGGGACTGCTGCATGGCGATTGCCTGACCGTCACCGGCAAGACGGTGGCGGAAAATCTCAAGCGCGTTGCGGATTATCCCGCAACGCAGAACGTGATCATGCCCTTCGACAGTCCGGTGAAGCCCGACAGTCACCTGGTGGTTCTGAGCGGAAATCTGGCCCCGGAAGGCGCGGTCGCGAAAATCACCGGGAAGGAAGGCCTGGCATTCACCGGCAAGGCGCGCGTGTTCGAAGGCGAGGAACGGGCCACCGCGGCGATCCTGGCTGGCAAGGTCAAGGCAGGCGATGTGGTGGTCATTCGTGGCGAAGGCCCCGTGGGCGGCCCCGGAATGCGAGAAATGCTGAGTCCCACGGGTGCGATCATGGGTCGCGGCCTGGGCGACAAGGTCGCGCTGATCACGGATGGCCGCTTTTCAGGCGGCAGTCATGGCTTCGTTGTAGGACATGTCTCACCGGAAGCTGCGTTGGGCGGCGTCATCGGATTGCTGCGCAACGGTGACATCATCACCATCGATGCGGTCAAGCGGCGCATTGCAGTCAACTTGACAGTTGCAGAACTCGCGCGCCGCAGGAAGGCCTGGCGCGCGCCGAAAGCCTATGCGCAGCGTGGAGTGCTGGCAAAGTATGCGCGCACGGTCAGCAGCGCGAGCCGCGGCGCAGTGACACAATAATCGCCGGTCACTTCCGGGTGTTACAGGACTTGCGAAGTTGTTGTGCGGCCATTGCCACAAGGGGTACAGTGCCGCAACACTTGCATGGCGCTGAGAAGGTCGTTACCTTGCGGCGCTCGGGGAACTTCAAATCGGCTTTCGGGCCGGTGCTGGACACAAGAGACAGTAATGGGCGTATACACACACTCTGAAGGCAACTGGCTGCAGCGACGCGGGGCGTTCGTCGCCTGGCTCATCGGTTTCCATCTCATACTGTTGTGGGCTCTGATGAGTGGCTTCGCAGTAACACTGATCGAAACCATCGCGCCGCCAATCAAGGTCGACATCATCAACGAGGTGAAGCCGGAAGAGCCGCCGCCGCCGCCGCCGCCGGTCAAGGCCGTCGAGTTGCCGCCGGTTTCCGTTCCGCCGGTGCTGGTTGATATCCAGATGCCTTCCGAGGCTCCGCCGATCACAGTAACCAACACGCCGCCGCCTCCTGGGCCGCCCGCACCCGTTTCGTTCGGACCTCCGGCGCCGCCGCGGCCAGCTACGGTCACTGCCTCCACCGTCTCCTACCGGCCGGACACCGCTGATTACTACCCCCCAACCTCCATCCAGCTGGAAGAAGAAGGGCGGCCGCGCGTCAAGATCTGCTATGGCACCAACGGGCGTGTGACGGAAGTGACGCTCGCGGAAACGTCGGGCAAGAAGCGCCTGGACGATGCGGCTATCCGCATGGGCAAGCAGTTCCGGTTCAAGCCGGGCACAGTGGATGGCGTGGCTCAGGAAGGGTGCGCGAATCAGCCGATTGTCTTCAAGATGACGGGAGACAGGTAGGCTGGTTCCAGCCCGCGGGCGGCGATGGCGACGCCCGCAATCATCAGTTTGTTTCTAGTGTCAATTCTAACCAACACCGTTCCGTACGGATGTTTGCTTTGTAATCGAGGAAAAAAATGGAAAACGAAGTAGCGGCAGCTGCGGTCGACGCAGGCAGTAATCCGTATGGCTTGGGCGCCCTGATCTCCCACGGTACCCCGGTTTCATACACGATCCTCGGCATCCTGCTGATCATGTCGCTGGTGTCCTGGTACATCACCTTCACGAAGTACTGGGATCAGTACAAGCTGGCGAAGGCTGCGCGGAACGTGGAGAAGAATTTCTGGGCCGCTGGTTCCGCTCGCGAAGGCGCCGAGCGCCTGCCGAAGGATGACGACTTCCGCGAGATCGCCGAGAGCGCGATCCGCGCTGCCGCCCATCACGAAGGCCGCCTGGGCGATCGCATCAGCCTGCGCGACTGGCTCAACATGGCGCTGACCCGCTCGACGGACAACCTCAACAGCCACCTCTCGCGCGGCCTGTCGTTCCTGGCCACCGTGGGTTCCACGGCGCCGTTCGTCGGTCTGCTCGGCACGGTGTACGGCATCCTGAACGCGCTGATCAAGATCGGCCTCTCGGGCCAGCCTTCGATCGACAAGGTGGCCGGCCCCGTGGGTGAGGCGCTGATCATGACGGCGCTCGGCCTCGTGGTCGCGGTGCCTGCGGTGTTCGCGTACAACATCCTGCTGAAGCGCAACAAGGCGATCCAGGACATCATGCGCGAGTTCACTGGCGATCTCGAAGCCAACCTGATCGGCGGCGTGAAGCCGACGATTGCTGCACGGCATGCGGCGCCCGTCGCTGCCAAGCCTGCAGCTGCCAAGTAAGCAACAGATCATTCGGCACACCGGGGTACAACCATGTCGATGAATGTAGGCGGCGATGAAGATGAAGTGATGTCGACCATCAACACGACACCTCTGGTGGACGTGATGCTGGTGATGCTCATCATCTTCCTCATCACCGTGCCGGTGATCGTGCCGACGGTGAAGGTCGAATTGCCCGAACCGCGCAATATCGCAACCACGACCAAGCCGGAAGACATTCCGGTTTCGGTCGATGTCGATGGCAACATCTACTGGAAGGGTGGCAAGCTGGACAGCCGCGAGCAGTTCCTCGAAAAACTGCTGGTGGAGTCCGTCAAGGTGCCACAGCCGGAGCTGCATCTGAAGGCAGACCGCAACGCACGCTATGAGCATGTGGCGCGGCTGCTTTACAACATCCAGCAGGCCGGCCTGCAGAAGGTCGCCTTTCTTACTGAGCCCAAGGGCCAGAGCTGAGCAGGAGTTGGCTTAAATGTCGATGAACGTATCTACGAGCGGCACCGATGAGCCGATGTGCGATGTCAATACGACACCGCTCATCGACGTGATGCTCGTTTTGCTGGTCATGCTGATCGTGACGCTGCCTATCCAGACACATGGCGTGAAGCTGGATATGCCGACACCACAGCCATTCACCACGCCGCCACCCCCATCAGAGCGCATCTCGGTCGAAATCGATTCCGACGGCACGATCGTCTGGAACGGTGTGCCGATCTCGGGCATCGCGGAGCTGGATTCGCTTTTCGCAGTCGAAACCTCGAAGGATCCGCAGCCGGAAATCCATCTGCGTCCCGCGCGGCGAGCCAGGTATGACGTGGTGGCCAACGTGATGGCCTCTGCACAGCGTCATTCCATGGTGAAACTGGGTTTCGCCAACGTGTCGGAGTTCGCTGACTGAACTTTCGGTTTGCGTACGACATGACACACCGGGGGCTTTTAAGCCCCCGTTCATTGTTTGTGGTAGATAATCCCCGGCAAGAGCAGCAATCCGCGGGGTTCAGCTAATGACCAGGTTGATAAAGCAGAGGTTCGTCATGTCGAAATCACTTGTTCCTGCAGCATTGGCAGTATTCGCTCTGGCGCTTTCGAGTGTGCCCGTGTCGTTGCATGCTGCTTCGGTAAGCCCCGCCTCCGCGAAGGCATTGAAGGCGGTGCAGGATGCCGCCGGAGCGAAGCGCTACGCCGAGGTGCTGACACGTGCCGATGAAGCCCTGCGGGTTTCGGGCAAGACACCCTATGACACCTTCGTTGCCTACCAGTTCAAGGTGGTGGCCTACCAGGGCCAGAACAACCGAGAAGGCATGTTGACCGCCATGCAGGGGCAGCTTGATTCCGGGCATCCCTCGCCAGCCGAACAGAACCAGATCCTGAAGAACATGGCGAGCCTCTCCTATGAGCTCAAGAAATATGACCAGGTGGTGGACATCGGCAACAAGCTGATCCGCAGTGGCGGTGCAGATGACGGCATGTATGGGATGATCGGCCACGCCATGTTCACGCAGGGCAAGAATGCGGAAGCCGCCAAATTCCTGAATGATCACGTGGCGGAGCAGGAACGTCGCGGGCAGAAGCCGCGCGAGCCCTCACTCACCACGCTGCGCGCCGCCTATGAAAGGGCGGGCAACCGCGCCGGTGTGACCAATACGCTCGAAAAGCTGGTTCGTCATTATCCGAAGGCGGACTACTGGAACCTGCTGACGTATCAGCTCAGCCGTGCTGACAAGATCACGGACAGCCAGACCCTGCATATCTACCGTCTGAAGATGGCAACCGGCACTCTGACCCGTTGCCAGGACTACAGCGAGATGGAAGAAATGGCTGTTGCGGCTGGCATGGCTGGCGAAGCGCAGAAAGTCATCGAGCAGGCCCTTGCGGAGAAAGTGTGCGCGGTGAAGTCTGATGAAGATCGCATGCGGCGGCATCTCTCCACCAACAGCAATGTGGTTGCCGAAGACACCGCCAAACTGCCCAAGCTCATGGCCGACGCCAGCGTTTCCAAGACCGGTGATCTGGACGTGGCAGTAGGTGCCCGGCTGTTTGGCAATGGCGATTACACCAAGGCCGCTGAAGCGATCTCGCGCGGCATCGCCAAGGGTGGGCTGAAGAACCTGGCGGATGCACAGCTGACACTCGCCACGGCTCAGTACCGCGCCAACAACAAGGCAGAAGCGATCAAGACCTTCCAGTCGATCAAGACGGATGACGCAGTTACAAAGCGCATCGCAGAGTTGTGGGTGTTGTACATCCGCTAGTCCGCCTCGGGCATGGTGATAGAGCTGCGTACTTTTTGGAGGTTTGCCATGTCCAAGTCGTTCATGCCTGTGGTGGTGGCCGTTGTTGCACTGGCCTTCGGAAGTGCCTCGGCCTCGCTGCTGGCTGCGGAGGCGGCGCCTCCTGGACCGCAGATCAGCGCCGCGGCCTCGAAGGCCATGCTGGCCGTGCAGAAGGCTGCGGAAGCGCAGCAGTATGCCGAGGTGATTGCCGGTGTCGATGAGGTCCTGAAGATTGCTGGCAAGACACCGGCAGACACCTTTGTCGCCTACCAGTTTCTCACCCATGCGTACGACAGGACGGGCAACAGGCCCGGTGTGCTGACCGCCATGCAGGGCCAGCTGGACTCCGGTTTTCCGGACGCTGCCGAGCAGAACCGGATCAACGCGCTCATGACGCGCGTTGCCTATGAGCTGAAGGATTATCCGAAGGCGGCCGAATACGGCACTCGCCTGGTGCAAAGCGGTGTGGCGGATGCTGGCATGTATGGCCTGGTCGGGCACAGCCTGTACCAGCAGGGCAAGCATGCCGAGTCGGTGAAGCTGCTGGAAGGCAGCGTGTCGGATCAGGAACGCAGCGGGGTGGTTCCACGCGAAGCGACCCTGAACACACTGTTCTCCGCGCAGGAAAAGCTGGGCGACAAGCCAGGGGTGACTGCCACGCTGGAGAAGCTGGTCACCCACTATCCCAAACCGGATTACTGGAAGCTGCTGTTTGCGTCGATCAACCGCGATCCCGCTCTGACCGATCGTCAGGTCTTTCAGGTTTACCGGCTGATGCAGTCCACACAGACGATTTCCCGCTGCAGTGAAGTCACTGAAATGGCGGACCTGGCTGTCAACGCCGGTATGCCTGGCGAAGGGCAGAAGGTGATCGAGCTGGGGCTTGCCGGCAAGCTCTGCACGGAAAAAGCCGATCAGGATCGACTGCAGCGTCAGTTGGCGGGCGCCACCACGGCCGCCACTGAAGACAAAGCGGGCCTTGGCAAGCTGGAAGCCGATGCCAAGGCTTCGAAAAATGGTGAACTGGATGTGGTTCTGGGTTCTTCCCTTTTCGGGTATGGAGAATTCGCCAGATCGGTTGAAGCGCTTTCGCGCGGCTTGACCAAGGGTGGATTGAAGAATCTGCCCGATGCGCAGCTCATGTTGGGCATGGCGCAGGTGCGCGCCGGAGCCAAGCCGGAAGCCGTGCAGACGTTCCGGTCCATCAAGACGGATGATGCCTTCACCCAGCGCGTTGCCAGGCTCTGGGCGCTGCACGCTTCCCAGTAAAGGCCTCAGCGCGGCGCTTTGTCTGCCAGCGCCGCCATGAGAGTGGGGATGACTTCGAACAGGTCACCCACCAGGCCGTAATCAGCCACCTCGAAGATGGGGGCATCCGGATCCTTGTTGATCGCCACGATGGTGCGTGCGTCCTTGATGCCGGTCATGTGCTGGATGGCGCCTGAGATACCCAAAGCCAGATACAGCTCCGGGGCAATGATCTTGCCGGTCTGGCCCACCTGCAGGTCGTTGGGCGCGTAACCGGCATCCACAGCTGCGCGGGATGCGCCCACCGCAGCACCGAGTGCATCGGCGAGCTGGTAGATCAGCTGGAATTTCTCCTGCGCTGCCCAGGGCCCGGCCGCCCGATACCACGCGGCGCGCAGTCTGGAGGTCCGGCCGGTCACTGCCGGGGGAGGACACGGCAACAAACCGCGTGTGTCCGACAGCCGGCACGACGTGGGTTGCCGCTCGAATACTGGCGGTGGTGCTCCCCGTGCCAACGGCATCGAACGAGGCAATGCGTACCGTCGCGAAGATGGGCCGCTGCTCCCCGGCATCCACGGTGACGATGGCATTGCCCGCATAGATAGGCCGCTGGAAGCGGGATGCCGATTCCACGGCCATCACGTCGCTGATTGCCGGTGCATCAGCAGGGCGGCAAGGCGGGGCAGCAGGTCCTTGCCGAAGGTGGTGGAAGGCGCCAGCACATGGGTGAAGTCGGCGGCCACAGCGGCCAGCTGCGGGGCGTAAACGGCGGCCAGCGGATGCGCGTTGGCAGCTGCGTCGAAGGTCAGCACTTCTGTCACGCCCTCGAGCCGTGTTGCAGCTTGCGCAACGGCATCCACGGAGTGCCCCAGCACGGCAACTGTGATCTCGCCGCCGATGTGCTGCGCGCAGCGCAGGCACCGCGCCGTGGCCAGATTGAGTTGCCGACCATCGTGTTCTGCAATAACCAGAATGCGATTCATCAGATCAGACCTTTGGAAGAGAGCGCCGCCAGCAGTTCGCCGGCATCCTTCACCATCACGCCTTTCTGCCGGACGGCCGGTGGTGCGTAATGCACTGAACGCAGGCGGGGACGTGGCGTGATGCCTAGCGCGGCAAGCTCCAGGGTTTCGAGCGGTTTCTTCTTGGCCTTGATGATGTCTGGCAGCTTCACGTAACGCGGTTCGTTCAGGCGCAGATCCACGGTGACGACAGCGGGCAGATCGATCTCGAGTGTCTCGAGACCGGCATCCACTTCGCGCGTCACCCGTGCGGTGTCGCCGTGCAGTTCGAGCTTCGAGGCGAAGGTTGCCTGGGGGCGGTTCCAGATAGCGGCCAGCATCTGTCCGGTCTGGTTGTTGTCGTCGTCGATGGCCTGTTTGCCGAGCAGGAAAAGGAACGGCTGTTCCCGCTGCGCCAGCGCGAGGAATATCTTCGCGGCATCGAGCGGCTCGATGGCTGTGGTGGCGTTCACCAGCAGGGCGCGGTCGGCGCCCATGGCGAGGGCAGTGCGCAGCTGGTTCTGCACTTCCGCAGGACCGATCGACACAACCACCACTTCATCGGCAAGCCCTTTTTCGCGCAGGCGCAGGGCCTCTTCCAGGGCGATTTCGTCGAAGGGGTTGATGCTCTGCTTGACCCCTTCGGTAATTACACCTGTGTTATCAGGTTTTACGCGAATTCGAATGTTGTAGTCGACTACGCGTTTTATGGCTACGAGGATGCGTTTCATCGTGAAAATGAGGGTCAGTCGCGGGTCTGCAGTATACGACTTTCTGGCTGCCCGGTTCTCGGGAGGCTAAACTTCAGGGCATGAAACACGATTCCAGCATCAAGGCCAGCGACGGCCTGAAGAACGTCCGTTACGAGATTCGCGGTGCGCTCGCGCGCCGTGCCATCGAGCTGGAACGACAGGGTTACGAGATCATCTCGCTGAACATCGGCAATCCCGGTGCCTATGGTTTCCGTACGCCGGAGATCCTGCGCCTGGCGCTGGTGCAGAATCTGCCGCAGGCAGAAGGATATTCCTACCAGAAGGGTATCTATCCGGCGCGCGAGGCGATTCTGCTGCAGCAGCAGAACCGGGGCATCCGTGGCGGCACCACCGAGACCATCTTCATCGGCAACGGCACCAGCGAACTCATCGACATGACGCTGCGCGCGTTGCTGAGCGATGGCGACGAAGTGCTGGTTCCCGCGCCCGACTATCCACTGTGGACGGCAGCGGTGACGCTGAACGGCGGCAAGGCCGTGCATTACGGCTGCCGGCCGGAGAACAGCTTCTACCCCGATGCGGCAGAGATCGAAGCATTGATCACGCCGCGCACGCGCGCGCTGGTCGTGATCAATCCCGAACAATCCCACTGGTGCGGTGTATCCGCGCGAGGTGCTGGAGCGCATTGCGCGCGTAGCCGAGAAGCACCAGCTGATGATTCTCAGCGACGAGATCTACGACGGCATCACCTACGAAGGCGTGCAGTTCGTGCCGATTGCCTCGCTGGTGAACGACACCCTCTGCGCGACGCTGTCGGGTCTGTCCAAGGTGTATCGTGCTGCCGGTTATCGTGTCGGCTGGGTGAGTTTTTCCGGAGCGGTGCAACGTGCGGGCGAATACCTCGCTGCCGTGGAGCTGCTGAGCTCCATGCGCATGTGCAGCAACGTGCCAGCGCAGTATGCCGTGCACAGCGCGCTCGGTGGATACCAGAGCATCCTGGACCTCACCGCGCCGGGCGGCCGCTTGTTCGAATCGCGGCGCGCCGTGATCGAGGCAGTGAAGCGCAGCAAATACCTGCGCCTCACGCCGCCGTCCGGTGCGATGTACGCATTCATCGAAGTGCGCGCGGACGTGTTGCCGGATTTCAACGACCAGCAGTTCGCGCTGGAGTTGCTGGAAGAGAAGCACGTGCTGGTTACACCGGGCAGTGTGTTCAATGTTCCCTATCACAATCACTTCCGCACCACGATCCTGCCGGATGCAGCCACCCTGACGCTGGTTTTCGAGCGCATCGAGGCGCAGCTCGATTCCTGGTCCGCGAGGCATGGCGCTACGTCGACTGCCCAGACCGGGTCGCGGGTCGTCGATGCCGCGGGCCGCTTCAACAAGTAGCGGGAGCAACGTACGAGCACGGCCGGGCTCGATGCTTCGATCGTTGCCGCGATCGAAGGCGGGCGCGCCATCGTCGTGCCGAGTGCGCAGCGTGCGTCAGCACTGCGGTTTGCATGGGCGAGAATCCAGCAGGCACGTGGCCTTGCTGTCTGGAACACACCCGAGGTCCTGACCTGGCAGGCCTGGCTGTCCCTGCAATGGCGCAGCGCCATGCTGCTTGGCAGCTGCCCTGCGCTCCAGTTGTTGAACCTCAGTCAGGAGCGCTTGCTGTGGGAGCAGGCGCTGCAGCAGCTGGGCGCAGGGAGTGATGATCCGGATGCCCTGCCGCCACATGCCGCGGCGCTGATGCGGACGGCAGCCCGCGCCACGCAGTCACTATTGTCGTTGTCTCGCTCCGCCGTTACCGACGAAGAGCGTCTGCTGGCGACGGCCAGGCGGCGGGTGCGGGAGCACTGCGCCGCGCGGGGCCTGTTGGCCGTGAACCTGGCATTGCCGGAGGAGATGGGCTTTCTGGCGGGCTGTGTCGCGCCGCTCATCGTGGGTGAGCTGCGCCTGACGGCCCTGCAGTCGCGGTGTCAGCAGCTGTACTGGCCGGATGCGGTGCTGATGCCCGCCAGCAGACCGGACACAGCGACGGTGCCGGAACTGCGCAAGACCGACCACCTCGATGCGGAGATTGCGGCATGTGCCCGCTGGTGCAGGTCGCAGTTGCTGGAGGACGGTTCGCGTCGTCTGCTGGTCATCAGTGCCTGGCAGGATCCGGGCGCACACACGCAGGGCGCGCTGTTGTGGCGTGAGTTTGCGGGTAACGGCAAGGTGGCCGGCGAGCAGCGGCAGGTGCTGCTTGCCGTGGAGGGCGGTGAATCCCTGCTCCATCAATCCCTGGTAGCCGATGCGCTGGCTGCGTTGGCAATGTTGGGAGAGTGGCTCGACGCCGGTCAACTTCTGCAGTTGTTGCGCAGTCCGTATTTCGGTTTCGGAAACGCGGCCGACTGCGGCGCCCTGCAGGCCAGACTCGGGTCGTGGGGATTGGCGCGTTGGCGCTTTGAGGCATTGCAGGATGCCTTGGCAACACAAGCCGGCAATTTGAATGCTGCCGCTTCGCTGCGGAGCTGGCTCGCCGAGTCCAGGGCAATCCTGGCGCAGGCGCCGAATCGCAATGCCATTGGCTGGGCCGAGTGTTTCAGCCAGTGTCTGCGGGCGGCGGGTTTTGCGGCGCCTGGCACTCTGGACTCGCGCGATGCGCAGCGTCTGGCGCGCTGGGGAGAACTGCTGGACGAGTTCGCGGGCCTGGATGCCGCGTTGCAGCCGCTGGATTCAGTCGCAGCTCTGCAGGTCCTGAAGAATCTGGCACAGCAGTCGATCCATCAGAGCGCAACGGGTGATGCAGCCATCACCTTCAGTACGCGGTTGGATGATCCTGTCATCGCGTATGACGGGATCTGGGTGATGGGGCTTGCAGAGAACCGCTGGCCGCAACCGCCGCGTCCCGATCCCTACGTGCCGCTGCACGAACAACGCCGCTGTGATTGGCCGGAAGCAGGAGTCACCCAGCGATTGCAGGAGGCGCACTGGCTGCAGGAGCGGTGGCGATTGCGCACGGCCTGTCTCGTGATGAGCTATGCGGAGCACGAGGGGGATGTTCGGCACCGTCCCTCCGCGCTGCTGTCCCGGTCTGGTTTGTCATGGACCGAGGTGGCGGGGGTCAACTCACCGATTGCCAGCGCAGCCCGGATCGACCGCGACATGGCATTGCCACCGTTGTCCGGGCCCGGGTTGGCACAGCCGCTGCGCGGCGGCGTGGAACGGCTGCGCGTGCAGCAGGATTGCGCGTTCCGGGCGCAGGCGCAGTGGCGGCTCGGGGCCATGCCACCAGAGACGCGGACCGATGGCATTCCGTCCAGGTTGCGAGGGATGCTGCTGCATTCGCAACTGGATGGCCTGTGGCAGGAACTGCAGGACCAGCAGCGGCTGTTGCAGTTGACGCCGGAGTCACAGGCCGCGCTGATAGAGCGGCATTGGCAAGCCGCGCTGCGTGCCAATGCCAGAGCGGGCACAGCCTGGATCGAGCCGGGTGTGCTGGAACGCGAACGGGTTCGCGCAGCGCGTCTGCTCGATCGCGTGCTCCTGCTGGATCGTGAGCGCGCGCCATTTGTCGTGCGCCTGCGAGAGCATGAAACCGTCTGGCGCCATGGGGCAGCCTCGCTGCGCATGCGGATAGACCGCATCGATGAAACCGCAGGCGGGAACCTGCTGATCGATTACAAGAGTGGCGAGGCGGGCACGATCAAGCTGCAGGAGGGGGAGGCCAGGCCCCTGCAACTGGCGGCTTACGTGGTGGCGCTGGCGGATTCGGGTATCGAGGTTGGGGCAGCGCTGCTGCTCAGCCTGAAACCTGCACAGGCCCAGTTCGGATATGTCGGCGCATCGGGCATGGAGAAACCCTTGTCGCGGCGTGTCAGGCCCGTTGCCGACTGGCATGCCGCAAGACAGCAATGGTTACTGGAACTGCAGCAGCTGCTGGCGCAGCATCTCAGCGGCGGCGCGCAGCTGGCTGCATCGACTCAGGCCTGCCGCTACTGTCATCTGTCGGCGTTCTGCCGCAGACGCGCACTGGGTGATGAGCTCCCGGAAGAGGAGGGCAGCGATGAGTGACGCCGGCGCGAGGCTCGATGCATTGCACACCGGGCGCAACATCCTGTTGCAGGCGCCAGCGGGGTCCGGCAAGACAACCGTGCTGGCACAGCGCTTCCTCGGCGCACTGGCGAAAGTCGATGAGCCGGAGCAGGTGCTGGCGATCACCTTCACCCGCAAGGCTGCCGCAGAAATGCGCGAGCGCGTGCTGCTGGCGCTGGAAGGTGGATTGCCGGAGTCACAGGCTGACCTGCCTCGCTGGCAGGAGCTTTGTGCCGAGGTGCACGCCCATGCGCAGCAACGCGGTTGGCTGCCGGCAGAGTTGCCGGCCCGGCTGCGCATCCAGACCATCGATTCGCTGGCGCATGAGATCGCCCGGGCGATGCCCTTGTTGGGGCGCATGTACGCCAATCTCAGGGTGATCGATTCTGCGGCTTCGTTGTATTCAGAAGCTGCGCGCGAAGCGCTGCGATTCGGCGCTGCAGAGGCGGAATACCGGGACGACATCAATCTGCTGCTGGTGCGGCTGGACAATGACTGGGATCGTGCCGAGCAGTTGCTGGCCGGGCTGCTGCCCGAGCGCAATCGCTGGCAGCCAATGCTGCTGGAACATCCGCCAGAAGAACTGGCAGATCGGGTGTCTGCAAGCCTGCGGCGCATTGTCAACGAAACATTGTCGGAGGCGCATCGGCTTCTCTCCCCTGAGGTCGTGGCGGAAGGGGCGGCACTGGCCAGCAGCAGCGCCCAACACCGCCGCGATGCAGGTCATGATCAGGCTGGCACGTGGAGCGAATGGCTGCAGCCCGCTGCGTCGCTGGAACCTTCGGCGGGCAATGTTGCCGCGTGGCAATGCGTCACCGGCCTTGCATTGACTGGCGAAGGTGAGCTGCGCAAGCAGGTCAACGTCAACAACGGCTTCCCACGCGAAGACAAGGTACTGAAGCAGCGTTGGCAGAGCTGGAAGGAAGAGCTGGAGCGGCGAGACGGAGCGTTGCGGATGCTGCAGGACATCGAGGCACTGCCCCCCGTCGCCATCGATGCAGAAGAACGGCAGGCACTCGCGGCGCTGGCGCGGCTGATGCTGCTGGCTGCAATGCAGCTGAAGCTGGTGTTTCGCAGTCGCGGGCTGGTGGACCACGGTGAAGTTTCGGCGGTGGCACGGCAGGCGCTCCGTGACATGGATGGGCCGACAGACCAATCCATCCGGCAGACCCTGCGGGTGCAGCACCTGCTCGTCGATGAGTTCCAGGATACTTCGCCGGAACAGCTGGATCTGGTGCGCGATCTGATCTGCGGCTGGGACGCCGGGGAAGAGCGGTCGCTGTTCCTGGTCGGCGATCCGATGCAGTCGATCTACCTGTTCCGCAACTCCGAAGTGGGCCTGTTCCTGCGGACACGTGCAGAGGGTATCGGCGACCTGCAACTCGAGGCGCGGCAGCTGAGTCGCAACTTCCGTTCCCGGCCGGCGCTGGTGGAGTGGGCCAATATCGCGTTCCGTTCGATTTTTCCTGTGCTGGAGAATCTGCGTACTTCGGCAGTTCCGTTCCTGCCATCTGTGGCTGCCCGCGTTGAAACGGCAGAAGCATCAGCAGCGGTGACGATCTGGCCGCAGGACAGCGCGGATCCGGAAGTGGAAGCCGCAGTCATTGCGCAGGAAGTCCAGCACCTCCGCAGCAGCCAGCCCGCCAGCTCGATCGCGGTGCTGGTGCAGACCCGCGCCCTGGCAGGTCCCGTACTGCGGGCCTTGCAGAAGTCGGGCATTACGACCTTGGGTGTTGACCTCGCGATGCTGGCAGAACGCGGCGTGGTGCGGGATCTGGTGGCGCTGGGGCAGGCGTTGCTGGATGCGGCCGATCGCAGTGCCTGGCTTGCGGTGCTGCGTGCGCCGTACTGCGGACTCACACTGGCTGATCTGGCGCTGATCTGCGATTTTGCGGGCAAACAACCGCTGGTTGAACAGCTGGTCAATGTGGCGCTGGTGGCGCAACTTTCCCCCGATGGCCAGTTGCGGCTGGCGCGAGTGGGTCCGCAGCTTCTGCAGGCCTGGCAGGCGCGTGGCAGCCTCGATCCAGCGAGCAACATCGAGTCAATGTGGTACCAGCTGGGCGGGCAGGCAGCCTGCCAGGGCGAGGCCGAGATTTCAGCTGCCCGGCAGTACCTGCTCGCATTGCGTCGCCTGCAGGAGCAGGAGGGGAACGTCGTCGGCCTGCGACTGCAGGAACTGGCGGCTCAATTGCGTGATCGCAGTGAAGTGGCCGGTGCCAACCCCGTGGAAGTGCTGACGATCCATCATGCCAAGGGTCTGGAATGGGATGTGGTGTTCGTACCCGGGCTTGGCAAGCTGCCGCGCGGCGACAATCCGCCCTTGTTGCGCTGGCTGCAGTTGCCGGCAGCATCCGGTGACGGTGATCTATTGCTGGCCGTGCACAGTATCGGTGAACCAAGATCATCGAATCCGCTGGCCAGATACATCGCGCGCTTGCAGGCGGAACGGCAACAGAACGAGCGGGTGCGCCTGCTGTATGTCGCCATCACCCGCGCGCGACAGCGGCTCTATCTTTCCGGGCACGCGCCGTGGCGCGAGAGCGTAGAGGGGCCGGCGCCCGCCAGCCGCTCGTTGTTGCAGCTGCTCTGGCCGGCGGTGCGGGCTCATTTCGATGCCGCAGGGTCAGTCGACACACCGGCTGCCGGCAGCGCGCCATCACTGGAATCGACCTGGTATCGCTTGCCCGCCGCGTATGCAGCCGCGGACGAGCAACCGCTACCGTCGGTGACATCGCTGTCACGCGCGGCGACTGAGGCATTGGCAGAGCCGGAGTTCAGCTGGGTAGGTCCACTGGCGCGTGCAGCCGGCACGGTGATGCACGCGGAGTTCGAACGCCTGGCATCCATCGGGATCGGATTTGCACTGGGAATTGAAGCCCGCCTGGAACACTGCGCCGCGCGACTCCGCGAACAGGGCATTGCGGCAGAGCAGGCGGACGCGACCGCGCAGGCCATCGTGCGACAGCTGCGGAAACTCGCCACCGACCCACGCGTGTCATGGCTGGTGGGTGAATCACATCGGGAGGCACGCAGCGAGCTGCGACTGTCCGGCATCGTGGCGGGCGAGTTGCGCAATGTGGTCATCGATCGCAGCTTTGTCGATGCCGACGGCACGCGCTGGATCGTCGACTACAAGACCAGCGTGCATGCCGGTGGTGGGCTGGAAGAATTCATGCAGCGCGAGCTCGAGCGCTACGCTCCGCAGCTGCGGTTGTATCTGCAAACTCGCGAGTGGACTCGGGCCGGAACCGGTGCGTGCTGCGCTGTATTTTCCCTGGCTGGGTGAATTCCGCGAGTTCCAGCCCGCTATCTGAAGGTGCCTTCCGCAGCGAGTCGGCGCCTGCCGTTGGCATCCGGTGGGCCCAGGATATCCAACCGCCGCTGTAGCGCCTGGGGTGCGCCGGGGCGGGCAGCGACTGTTCCTTCCAGCAGCCAGCTGCGGTCGACATTGACCGTCAGCGACGCGGTGACAGCAAATGGGCCGTCCATGTCCTGCAGTACACCAACAAACGGGGGCGAAGCAGCGGAAGGGAACTTCAGGTTGTAGCTGCCGAGTGCGCCGCCACTCCCGTCATTGAATTCGCGCAGCTGCAGTTCTCCGGAAAGTGCCTGTACCTGCTTGCCCTCAAGTCGGATGGCCAGTTGTTGTCCGTGCAGCTGGCCATTCCAGCCAGGAGAAAGCATGCCTACCAGGCGGCGATCGAACTGCATGGTCAGTGAAACATCCTGCATGGCGATGCGTCCGCCGCGACGCAGTTCGATCTGGCCGCTGCCCACGCCCTGTTCTGCGCGGACATCGAATTCTGCCTGCAGGGCCAGGCGCAGCAGAGCGGAAGGATGCAGCTTCCAGCGCAGCAATTCGATGGGTTCCGGGGTGATCCCGGCAATTGCAGGATGAGACCCGAGCACTGACCCCGCCAGATGGAGCCGCTCCAGGAAGCGCACTCGAGTTGCGGCGAAAGCAACCCGCCCACCCAACGCGATGGCAGGACGACCAGCAGGGCCAGCACGAAGGCTGCAACGCCAAGCAGGGCTACACGCAGTTTCATGTGCCGGGGCCAGCGCAGTCAGCGCGTGCGCAACTGCACAGAAGCATTGACGATGCCAGGGCCGCTGCCGGTAAGGCTGGCTGCGACGACCTGCACACCGTGCTGGGAAGACAGCCGCGCAATCCAGCCAGTGAGCAGGTTGAAATCGGCCTGTTCCAGCTGCACGCGCATGGCGCCTTCACCCGCCGGCTGGCTGCCCGTAAGCGCCAGCGAAAGTCCGGACTCACGCGCCGAGCGATCGATCAATACCACCAGCGATTCCTGCGTCGCCGTGGCCACAGGGCCAGGCCCGGCAGCGGCAAGTGTTGGCGCGACACGCCGCATCCAATCGAGATCAGCCTGCTGCGCGTCGAGTTGTGCCCTGGCCTTGCCAAGATTGCGTTGCAAGGGGAGGAACACGCCCAGCAGCACGATGAGCACTATCGCAATGCCGCCAATGCGCAGCACCCGCTGATCGCGCGGAGCCAGATTCGTGTACCACTCAAGCAGCTGCGCGCGATTCATGATGCCGTGTTCTTCAATTCAACCTGACCTTCGTAAACGTTGCCTCGCACCGAGCCCGAGACAACCTCCGCGGCATAACCGCTCGCACGGAGGGCCTGGCTGAATTGTTCCAGGGTGGTGGCATCTGGTGCGCTGAGTTTCATTTTCAGTGAGCCTGGCTCGAAAGTGGCGGACAGCAGTTCAGCCACCGGCACGTTCTGTTTCGCGGCGGCAACCGCGGCAAGCATATGCAGCAGTTCGCCCTTCTGGTTTGCCTCGCCCGCCAGTGAGTCGAGGCGCTGTTGCATGGTGTGGCGTGGATCCTCACCGGGAGGTTGGCCAGGGAAAACCGAGCCATAGAGCTGGAGCATGTCCTGTTCCATGGCCGCCGACGCCTTGCGCAGCTGGTGCAACTCCCAGAAAGAACCGACGCCATGCAGCAGCAGCAGTGCGCCCGCCAGCATCGCCACCCACCGCCACTGCCGCCAACTGGTGCCAGAAGCGCGCTGCGGGCGAAAGGCACCTTGCAGCAGGTTGATGGGTGAGGAATTGGCCAGGCCCTGCGCGAACTGCGTCAGCAGCCCGCCGGAACTCAACTGCACCTTCAGGGAGGCGACCCTGTCGCGCAGCGCTTCCACTGAACCGCCATGCTGTTCCCAGTCTTCGGGGCTCGAGTAGACAGCCAGATTCACCGTGGCAAGGTCCGTTTCATCTCCCAGCAGCATTTCGAGTGCCAGTGCTGGGTCATTGGCAGGCAACAACAGCGGTCGTGCCGAGTCATTGCGCAACAGCAGCTGGCCGTCCGTGATCAGCATCGTGACATGGCCGGGCAGCACCGGCGCCAGATCGCTTTCGGCAAACACGGCATGGGGAATGAGCTGCAATCGTGCTGCTTGTGCCAGCCATTCCTGCATCTGGCTGCGCTCCACCACGGCAACCGGCACTAGGCCAGTTCCGGCATCGCGTTGTCCGATCGCAAAATGCAGCTGTTCGACGTCCTGGGAAACCTGATCTTCCAGGGCAAACGGCGCCAGTTGCAGCAGCCGGCTTTCGTTGCCGGCGGGCAGGGCGACCAGGAACTGCGATACATCTGCGCCAGAAACCAGCAGGGCCACGCGGCGACCCGTGGACAGGGTGTGCAGGCCGCCACCGGTATCGGTGCTGGGCAGTGACAGCAGCTGGCCCGACGCATCGGCGACCGCCCACGACACGTCATCGCCAAGGGGCGATAGTCGCAGCAGTAGCCAGTCTGTAGATGCCATCTTGCCTAGCTCCAGGGCGCGCTATTCGGTGCCAAAACTGCGCGCGACGGCCCTTGCCTGGCCGCGTCCATCGCGATACATGAGACTGTACAAGGCGAACTCGGCAGTGCCAATACGAATCCAGGTGTGCAAGCCGGAAATAGCTGCTGCGTTCCGCAGTCAGCTCCGCCATTTTCGGCTCATTGGCGGCGAGCACGGTTCGCTTGGGAAAGCAGCCATTCTGACGCAACTCGGCCATTTCCTCTGCGGACCGCCTGCTGTGCTCTACGTAACCGGGATTGCTGGAACTCAGCGCAAACAGGGAGTCGAGCACTATTCCGTCGGCAAGGCACACATTGATCTTGTTGGCCGAGTATGGCAACGCCGTGACATGCGGCGCGAGTTTCAGATAAAGCTCACGGGAGAAGTCCGGCATCTGCTGCAACTCGGAGATGGTCGTCAGCAACTGGTTGCTGGTCAGGTGTGGTGGGTTGCGTGAGGTGTAGAGGCTGTCTTCTCCGCCGTCGCTGCCCGGCGTGTTGTCGGGATCGATCCAGTCCACGATCAACGGGGCCCAGCGCGTTTCAAGGCCTGCCAGTTCCAGCAGGCGCTGAAAGACCTTGAATGCATCGGGGTCGCGCGTGCCGTCGTTTTTCAGCAGGGTGTTGAGATTGAACTTGGCCTGCTCGTCGGTCAGCAATGCCTCCAGTCCTATCCCCGTTTCGATCTCGACCGGGCCATAAGGCTGGGCCCAGGAATCCTGGGAAGTATCATCCTGGTTCTTGTCGTCTTTCAGTGCGTAGGCCGCCAGCGCCTCGGCACCCTGGGCCAGTTGCAGTGCCTGCTCCATGCTGAAACTTGCGGCGGTGCGACGCGCCGACATGGCAGTCTCGAAGAAGATGGTCGCGGCGACGATGGCAGCCAGAGCTACCAGGATCAGCGCGCTGATCAGGATGACGCCGCGTTGCCGCATCACCCTGCCACCTCGATGAGTCGGGTCAGCTTGCCGAAATCCTCAAGGTCGAGGGTCACCTCGACGGCGATGGGACGCCAGCCCAACTCACGCTGAGTGCGCTGGCCACCCTGAGCGGCAGGGGGCCAGTTGTCCTGCCAGCTGTTGCCGTCATTCATGTAGCGCAACGTGAAGCTGCGCACGCCATCCAGCAGCTGCTTCGAATCCGGTTCCGGGTAGAGCTGGGCATCCAGTACTCTCCAGGTTTCGCGGTACAGCTTGCCTTCGCGCAGGGCATACCGCACGCGCTGCAGCGTGGAGCGGTCCAGACCCACCGGGTTCATCCAGCCGCCGCGGGTGAATACCAGATCAGTTCCGCCTGTGAGTGCCGGCATGAAACCGGGTCCGAGTGGTTCGCGCACTGGTCGCGGGTTCAGCTGGCTGAGATCCTGCACCAGACTGCGCATGGTGAACTGCAGCGCCTGCAGTCGCACGGCATGAACCTTTACCCGGTCGCGGTTCTTCAATGCTTCCTGCATCGCTTCGAAAGCCATGACGGAGAGAATCGCCGCAATCAGCACGGCAATCATGACCTCGACCAGCGTGAACCCGCGTTGCCGTTTCATGGTGGGTTGGGGCCGGCCCCTCGCGGTGGTGGCAGGCTCCAGTCCGGTTCAATGCCACTTGGCGCACCGACTTCAGTGCCGAGGAAACCATACGCTTTGGTCAGCGCTGGAAAGTCCTCGTCAGAATCAGCGTCCGACACGGATGCAGTCGATGCCGGCGCAACAGACACATCGATGCGCAGGATGCCGGCCACTTTCTGATCGATGATTTCCTGCCGCCAGATCCACTTGGTGCCGGCGAATTCCGTTTCGCCGGTGGTGACTCCGGCTCCAGGGCGAGGCCTTGCCAGCCGGGTTTCGCTGATGCGGTTCAACGCCACCCATTCGGCAAACGACTTGTCGCGCAGATGGCCGATGTTGTCGGCGGAGGAGGCCAGGGTGGTCAGCAGTGCGCCGATGCCCAAGGGCGATCACCAGCATGGCAATGACCACCTCGATGATCGTGAAGCCGGCTGACCGCTGCAGAAGTGGCCTGCTCATGCCGGGTTGGCCTCGAGGTCGACGGCCTCGATGCGATCGGAAACGGAAGAGGGCGCAATGACCACGCCAGCACCCTCTTCGCGCTGCAACGTCAGCTCAAACAGGTTCAGTTCTCCGCTGGAGTACAGCATGATTTGCGGCGTGAGTTCGTCCGGCTTGGCATCAACGCGTGGCAGGATGATCTCGCGGCCCTCCACGCTCACCGTCATTTTGATGCCGGCGGGCAGCTTGCGCGAACGTGTCTCGGAATCCCCCTCCAGTCTTTGCCACAGGCCACTGCGGGAGTCGAACGCCAGGAATTCGTAGCCACCCGTGAAGCAGCGCATGCCGTATTCGCGATTCTGCAGGGCAGCCTGGTCGCGCAGATAGTCCGTCAGTGCCAGGATTCGGTCGCGCTCTTTTTCGAGTTCGCGGTCGTTGCCGCCAAGACTCGTCGACAGCACTGTTCCCACAATCATGATGCCGATGATCAGCAGCACCACGAGGATCTCGATCAGCGTGAACCCGGCGCTTGTTGGCCGCGGCCTACTCGTCGAGATTCCAGTTCCCGATATCCGCGTTGGCTTCCTCGCCGCCAGGCTGGCCATCGGCACCGAGGGTCCAGATGTCGAACTCGCCATGTTCGCCGGGGCTTGCATATAGGTAGTCGCGCCCCCATGGGTCCTTGCTGATGCGTTTCACATAGCCGCCCTTTGCCCAGTTGGTGAGGTTCGGATCGGCTGGCTTCTGCACCAGCGCATTCAGACCCTGCTCGGTGGTGGGATAGCGGAAGTTGTCGAGCCGGTAGAGCGTCAAGGAAGTTTCATAGACCCGGATGTCCTGTTTGGCCTTCGAAACCTGGGCGTCATCGACATTGCCCATGAGTTGCTGGGTGACGACCGCCGCAAGCAGGCCGATGATCACCACCACGACCATGATCTCGATCAGCGTGAATCCGCGCTGCAATCCGTGAATCCGGCGAGTCATACTGGACACCTGGGGCCTACCTGGAACTGCCAAGGATCATAGCAAACGCCAGTGCCAATCCCGTGACATCGCACACAACCCGTACCGATATCGCAAGGTCGCTGAACTGCGACGGTCGCCATGCGCTGGGCCTGCTGCTGTGCGCCGCATTGCTGCTGGCGCCACTGGCCGGCGGCGAGGCGCTGCAGCTGCAATGGCGCTATGAGCGCCTGGCCGTTGCCGACGGGCAGTGGTGGCGGCTGCTCAGTGCCCACCTCGTGCACCTGGATGCAGGGCATGCCTTGCTCAACTGCACCGGGCTTGCGCTGTTGTGGGCGCTGTTTGCGCGCAGCTACCGGCTGGGACAATGGCTGTGGGCGCTGGCGCTCATCGTGGCAACCATCGATCTGGGCTTCTGGTTCGTCTCCACCGGGCTGCAATGGTATGTCGGTGCATCGGCCGTGCTGCATGGCGTCTTTGCCTGTGGCTGCGTCGCCCTGATACGGCAGCGTGATCCCGTGGGGTATGTCGCCTCCGCCGTCTTCGTTGCCAAGCTTCTCTGGGAACAAATGGCAGGGGCCGCTGCCATTCGAAACGGAGCATCCGGTGGTCACCGTGTCGCATGCCTATGGAGCGATCGGCGGCGCGCTGTCCGGGCTGCTACTGCGAGGTCGAGGCGACAAGCTATAATGAGCGCCTTCTTTGCGGGGTGAGTTTCGATGCAGCGCGTTTTTGTCTTTCCGGGGCAGGGATCCCAATCAGTGGGAATGCTGGCTGATCTCGCCCGGCAGGATGGCGTGATTGCCGAGACCTTCGCCGAAGCCTCTTCAGTGCTGGGTTACGACCAGTGGCAGCTGGTACAGCAAGGGCCGGCCGAACTGCTCAGTGATACCGAACGTCAGCAACCGGCCATGCTCACCGCCGGGGTTGCCACCTGGCGATATTGGCTCAGTCAGGGAGGCTCCCTTCCCGATGCCGTCTGTGGTCACAGCCTCGGCGAGTATTCGGCACTGGTGGCAACAGGCGTGTTGGAGTTCAGCACCGCGATGCATCTCGTGCGGGAACGCGCGCGGCGCATGCAGGAAGCGGTGCCGGTAGGCATCGGCGCCATCGCTGCCGTGCTCGGCCTGGAAGATGCGGATATCGCTGTTTCCTGTCAGGAGGCCGCACAGGGCGAAGTCGTGGAGATGGTGAATTTCAACTCTCCTGGCCAGGCGGTGATCGCCGGTCACGCAGCCGCCGTGCAGCGTGCACTGGAACTCTGCAAAGGCCGCGGGGCAAAGCGCGCGATCCTGCTGCCGATGAGCGTTCCCGCGCACAGCTCCCTCATGCAGCCCGCTGCCGAACGTTTTGCCGCAACGCTGGCCAGCGTGCCGCTGCAGGTGCCGCAGATTGCGTTCTGGAGTCCCGTCGACTGCCTGCAGCAGGTGGATCCGGAAGCCATTCGCCGCCTGCTGATCAAGCAACTGGCAAGCCCGGTGCGCTGGTCGGATCTCATCCGCACGCTGGCGCTGGCCGGCGCCCATACCTTTGTGGAATGCGGGCCAGGCAAGGTGCTCACGGGTCTCAACCGCCGCATCGAGAAGCGCCCGGAAGTCCAGTGCCTGGCGTTGCAGGACATCGCTTCGGTGCAGGCTGCGCTGACGCTGCTGAATTGATTCTGGGCAGGAAGAAATCATGACTGATACCTTGAAGGGTGAAACCGCACTGGTAACCGGGGCATCGCGCGGCATCGGCAGGGCGATCGCCCTGCGGCTGGCTGCGGCGGGCGCGAAAGTCATCGGCACGGCCACTACGCCGGAAGGCGCGGCGCAGATCAGCGCGGCATTGTCGACGCAGGGCGGTCGCGGCGAGGTTCTGAACGTGACGACGTCGGGTTCCCTGGAAGCCCTGATCTCCGCGCTGGATGGTGCGGGCGATATGCCGACCATTCTCGTCAACAACGCTGCCATCACCCGCGACACACTGCTGCTGCGCATGAAGGACGACGACTGGAATCTGGTGATCGATACCAATCTGTCGGCCAACTTCCGCATTTCGAAGGTCTGCGTGAAGCGCATGATGAAGGAGCGTCGTGGCCGCATCATCAACATCACCTCGGTGGTGGGCCTCATGGGCAATGCCGGCCAGGTGAACTACGCGGCCGCCAAGGCCGGCGTGGTCGGTCTGACCAAGTCCATGGCGCGCGAGTTGGCTTCACGCAACATCACGGTCAATGCGGTGGCGCCTGGTTTCATCGATACCGACATGACCAAAGGCCTTCCGGACGAGCAGAAGGCTGCCCTGCTGAAGCAGATTCCGGCAGGCCGTTTGGGCAGTCCGGAAGACATCGCCGAGGCGGTGGCCTTCCTGGCGTCACCCGCTGCGGGCTACATCACCGGTCAGACATTGAGCGTCAACGGTGGCATGCTGATGCCCTGATACGGGTCCTGTTTTCTGGTCTTGCCTGTAAATGTCTAAATAAAACAACAGGTTGCAGTTCGACAGAATGCGGGATTTCTGTGGCGCAGCGCGGGGGCTTCCCCTACAATACGCGCCCCATGCGCCCCTGAGAACGGGGTGCGAATCGGTCAAAATTTCAGAGGATTAAACACAGATGAGCAGCGTCGAAAGCCAAGTCAAAGCCATCGTTGCCGAGCAGCTGGGTGTCAAAGCCGAGCAGGTGACGAACGACGCGTCATTCGTCGATGACCTCGGTGCAGACTCGCTGGATACCGTCGAACTGGTCATGGCACTCGAAGAGGAATTCGAAATCGAGATTCCCGACGAAGAGGCCGAGAAGATCACCACCGTGCAGCAGGCCATCAACTACATCAACGATCGCCGCGCCAAAGCCTGATCGTTCGCCTTACGGGTTCTTCTTGTGCGGCGAGCGATCGCCGCACATCCGCCGGCCCCGCCGGCATCGTTTTCCCTGAGATACGGAGCTGCGCTTGAGCAAGCGTCGAGTAGTCGTCACGGGCATGGGCATTGTCTCGCCGGTTGGCAGCACCCTCGCGACCGCCTGGGCTGATGTCGTCAACGGCGTGAGTGGCATTGCGCCCATCACCCGCTATGACGCCACCGACTTTCCCTGCCGATTTGGCGGGGCGGTAAAGGGTTTCGAGCTCGCGAAATACCTTTCTCCCAAGGAAGCCCGGCGTATCGACGAGTTCATGCATTACGGCATCGCAGCGGGTGCCGATGCCATGGCGGATTCCGGCCTCGATCTCGAGAAGGTCGATCTGGATCGTGCCGGCGTCATCATGGGTTCCGGCATCGGCGGGCTCGAGCGGATCCAGGAGGAGCACAAGGCCTTCCTCGATGCGGGCAACAACCCGCGCAAGATCTCACCGTTCTTCGTGCCTTCGACCATCATCAACATGATCTCCGGGCATCTGTCGATCCGCTTCGGATTGCGGGGCCCGAATTTCGCGGTGGTTTCTGCCTGCACGACGTCCACGCATGCCCTGGGCATCGCCATGCGGACCATCCAGTATGGCGACGCCGACATCGTCATCGCTGGCGGTTCCGAGATGGCCACCACCGTCATGGGCATGGGCGGTTTCGGTCAGGCCAAGGCGCTGTCGACGCGCAACGATTCTCCCACCGAGGCCAGCCGGCCCTGGGATCGCGATCGCGACGGATTCGTTCTGAGTGATGGCGGCGGCGCCATGGTGCTCGAGGAACTCGAACACGCGAAGGCCCGCGGCGCACGCATCTATGCAGAACTCGCCGGCTACAGCATGACCGGCGATGCGCATCACATCACCGCTCCACCGGAAGACGGCAACGGCGCGCGCCGCGCCATGCAGCTCGCCATGAAGGATGGCGGACTCAATCCGTCGGACGTGCAGTACATCAATGCGCACGCCACATCCACGCCGCTGGGCGACATGGCCGAGACCGTCGCGATCAAGGGTGCATTCGGTGATGCGGCGGGCAAGGTTGCGGTCAGCGCGACAAAGTCGGTCACGGGGCATCTGCTGGGCGCAGCGGGTGTGGTGGAGGCCATCTTCTCGACGCTTTCCATCCGTGACCAGATCGCACCGCCCACCATGAACCTCCAGAACCCGGGCGAGGGTTGCGATCTCGACTATGTGCCACTGGTCGCGCGCAAGATGCGCATCGACGCCGTGCTGTCCAATTCCTTTGGATTCGGCGGCACCAACGGCACGCTGGCGCTGCGCCGGTTCACGGGCTGACGCCCGGTAGCCTCGGCGCCATGCGCGCGCCAGCCATTCATATCGAACCCGTTGAGCTGGCGCCTCAGGTGCTGCTCAATCTGGCTGCGCGCGATCCCGGGCGTTATCCCGTGCTGCTCGACAGTGCTGCCGAGGGGGCGTTGTCGCAGATGTCTCTGCTGGCCGCGTTGCCGCGCGGCTGTGTCTGGCTCGATGCACGCGGCGGAGTTCACACCAGCGGCGATCTGCCGCCAGTCAGCGCCGCGGAGTTTCTGCCTGCACTGGATGCGCACTGGGCCCGCGCGGCCGCTGATACCGCGCAACGACCCACGACCCTGCCATTCGGGGGCGGGTGGTTCGTCTACCTGGGTTACGAGCTGGGGCTGGAGATTGAACCCTCGCTGCGACCCTGGTGGCCCGCTGCCAGTTTCGGCGATGCGCGTCCGGTTGCGGCCGCACTGCGGGTGCCTGCTGCACTGATGCGCAGTGATGACGGTCGCGGCTTTCTGATCACGGAACCTTCGGTGACCGCCGCTGAGCGCCAGCAGATCCTCGCTGATCTGCAAACCGCTGCTGCGGAACCTCCGGCTGCCCGCAGGGGCCCCAGCATCGAGGTGGCAGAGGAAGCTCCTGAGGCGTATCTGAAGCGCATCGTAGCCGCGCAGGAATACATCCGCGCCGGAGATATCTACCAGGCCAATCTCTCGAGGCCCTGGCGCGCGCGACTGCCCGACGACTATCCCGCGGCCGACCTGTATCGGCGACTGCGCGCCAGCAATCCGGCGCCGTTTGCCGCCTTTGCGCAGTTTGGGGCGCTACGCATCCTGTCGTCCTCACCCGAGCGCCTGCTGCGCATCCAGGGGCGTCGGCTCGACACCAGGCCTATTGCCGGCACGCATCCACGTGGCAAGAATCCCGAGGAGGATCGTGCGCTGGCAGAAGCGCTGGTGGCGCACCCGAAGGAGCGGGCCGAACACGTGATGCTCATTGACCTCGCACGCAATGACCTCGGGCGTGTCTGCACGGGTGGGTCGGTGCGGGTGGATGAATACATGGCGGTGGAAACCTATGCGCATGTGCACCACATCGTTTCCAATGTCACCGGCGAACTGCGCGCGGGTGTATCGCCGGCCGATGCGCTGCGCGCGGTGTTCCCGGGCGGCACGATCACTGGCTGCCCGAAAGTGCGCTGCATGCAGATCATTGCCGAGCTGGAGTCGGCCCCACGCGGTCCCTATACCGGCAGCCTGGGCTATCTGAATCATGATGGCTCGGGAGACTTCAACATCCTGATCCGCACCATGTCGCTGTACGGACAGGAGCTGGAGTTCCGGGCGGGTGCCGGCATCGTTGCCGATTCCCGGCCGGAGCGTGAACTGGCGGAAACCCGGGCCAAGGCCCGTGGCATGTTGCTGGCGCTGGAACCATGAGCACCGCGCTGCGGGTATTCGTGGATGGCGAAGCCTGCAGCGCAAGCTGGCCGCAGGATCGTGCGTTGCAGTATGGCGACGGATTGTTCGAGACCATGCTGGTGCGCGGTGGGCAGATCCGTTTCGAGGCACTGCACCGCGCGCGGCTGGCGCTGGGTTGTGACCGACTCGCGATCCACGCCGATCTCGCCGCAATCTGGGAACAGGCCGCAGGAATTGCCGGGCAGCATGTTGAATCGCTGCTGAAGCTGCAGCTCACGCGCGGCAACGCCACGGCGCGTGGATATGCGCCTTCCGGTGCAGAGCAGGCGCGCGTGATCCTGAGCGTGTTCCCTGCGCCGCTGGCGACGGAGCTGCCGGCGGTGATTCGCGCCCTGTCGCTGCGCAACTGTCTGGGCGAGAACCCTGACCTTGCCGGCATCAAGCACTGCAGCCGGCTGGAGCAGGTGCTGGCGCGCGCCAGGCTGCGGGGTACAGGTGCGTATGAGGGCCTGATGGCCAGTAGCTCCGGGCACCTGATATCGGGCACCATGAGCAACGTGTTTCTGGAGCTGGACGGTACGCTTGTGACGCCGACATTGGATCGCTGCGGAATAGCCGGTGTCCTGCGTGCGGTGGTGCTGCGTGAAGCGCAGCGGGCAGGAATGCCAATACGCATTGCCGAAATTCCCTGGTCTGCACTCGAGCGCTGCTCCGCTCTGTCGCTATCGAACGCCCGCTTGGGCCTGCTGCCCGTGCAGGAGCTTGACGGCCGAAAGCTGGCAGCGAATCCCCGGCTGCTTGAACTCGCCGCGAGGATCGAAGCACTTGATCAGTAAGCGCGCCAGGGCAGTCATCCTCAGCCTGTTGCTGCTGGCCGCCGCGGGCGCCATGTGGCTGCGCTACACCCTGCAGCAGGCCGCCCTGCAGCCCGGGGCCGCCAACACCATGCAGCAGTTCGATGTGCCACAAGGCGCCAGCATGCGCTCCGTGCTGCAGACGCTCGAGCAGCAGGAATTGATCGGCAATGCCAGGCTGCTGGAGTGGTATCTGCGCTGCTGCCAGCGCGGTACCTCGCTGGCAGGCGGGGGCGTCAAGGCGGGTCGGTATCGCCTCGTGCCAGGCACGCCACCGATCGAAATCCTGCGCCAGCTGATCGAAGGGCGAGTGGTGCTGGAAAAGGTCACCATCCTGGAGGGTTGGACTTTCAAACAGATGCGCGAGCAGCTGGCGAAGGAAAGCGAGCTGCTGCAGACCACCGCGGGCGTCGATGAAGCCCAGATCATGGAGGAACTGGGTGCGCCGGATCTTGCGGCAGAAGGGCGCTTCGCGCCGGATACCTATTCTTTCGCGCCCGGCGTGACCACCGACATGCAGATCCTGCGCATGGCGTTCGAAGCGCAGCGGCGCAACCTGCAGGAAGCATGGGATGCGCGGCAAAAAGATCTGCCGCTGGCCACTCCCGACGAGGCGCTGGCACTGGCGTCCATCGTCGAGAAGGAGACCGGCCTTGCCAGCGAGCGTGCGCGCGTGGCGGGTGTGTTCATCAACCGGTTGCGCAAGGGCATGCGCCTGCAGTCCGATCCGACAGTGATCTACGGCATTCGCGACCGCTACGACGGCAATATCCGCAGGCGCGACCTGACCACCGATACGCCGTACAACACCTACACCCGTGCCGGCTTGCCGCCCACGCCCATTGCGCTGCCTGGCCGCGAAGGCCATCATCGCGACGCTGAATCCGGAGAAGACCGATTCCATCTTCTTCGTGGCGATCGGCGATGGCAGTGGCGGGCACTATTTCTCCACCACGGTGGCGGAGCACAACCAGGCGGTGCAACGTTATCTGGCACGCCTGCGTGCACCCTCTGTTGCCGACCAGATCGCTCTGGATGCAGCCCCTGATGTTCCTGCTGAGCCCTCCGCGGAAGTCACGACGCCCACGCCATGAACCGCGGTCGCTTCATCACCTTCGAGGGCATCGAGGGCGCTGGCAAATCCAGCCTGCAGCGCGCGCTGGCAGACGCATTGTCCGCGCGCGGCCAGGTGGTGTGTGCCACGCGCGAACCCGGGGGCACGCCGCTGGCAGAAGAGATCCGCACGCTGGCGCTGGCGCGGCGCAGCGAGGGCATGCCATCCACCACCGAACTGCTGTTGATGTTCGCGGCCCGCGCCGCGCACGTAAGCCAGCGTATCGAGCCAGCGTTGGCACGTGGCGAATGGGTGCTGTGCGATCGCTTCACCGATGCCAGCCGCGCCTATCAGGGCGGGGGCAGGGGGCTGGACGAGGGCACCATCGATGTGCTGGCCGCCATCGCCCATCCGCAGCTGCAGCCGGATCTGACCTTCCTGCTGGATGTTGCGCCGGATCTCGGCCTTGCGCGCGCGCGCAGCCGTCAGGAGAACGGCGATCGCTTCGAGGATGAGGCCCTGACTTTCTTCGCGCGGGTGCGTGCCCGGTATCTGCTGCTGGCACAACGTGAGCCGCAGCGCTTCTGCGTGCTCGACGCCACTCAGACGCCTGCCGAACTGCTGGCTGCAGCGTTGGCCCGGCTGGCAAACCTGTGAGCCTCTATCCCTGGCTGGAACCTGCCGCTGCCAGGTTGCGTGCTGCCAACGCGGCAGGCCGATTGCCGCCGGCATTGCTGATCCACGAGGCACCAGGCGTCGGTGGCAGGGAGCTCGCCGTTTATGCCGCCCAGCTGCTGTTCTGCGCCGACCGATCAGCCTGCGGCGGTTGCAGCCACTGCCGGCGGATCGTCCAGGGCGAGCATCCGGACTTCATCCTCGTCGGGCCAGATGCCGAGTCAAAACTCGGCCAGATCACCATCGACCAGGTGCGGGCGATCTCGGAACAGCTGACCCTTTCCAGCTATGAAGGCAGGGGCACCGTGGTGGTTCTCCAGCCGGCCGATGCGCTGAACCGCAATGCGGCCAATGCACTGCTGAAGACGCTGGAAGAGCCCCGGGCTGACGCACATGTGGTGCTGGTAACCACGGCTCCCAGCCTGCTGCCTGCCACCATCCGCAGCCGCTGCCAGAAGCTTGTCGTGGCCGCTCCGAATCGGGCAGAGGCACTGGCCTGGCTTTCTGCCCAACAGCCGTCCCACAAGGCCGACTGGCCGGCGGTGCTGGAGGTACTCGGGGTGGCGCCGGTGGAAGCGCTGGCGGCCGATGTGCGGCAGATCCTGGGGATTCGTGCGGATGTCCTGCAACTGCTGAAAGACGCCAGGCAGGGCCGTATCGACGTCATCCGAACGGCCGAAGGCTGGGCCAAGGACGAGCTGGCCCTGCGTCTGCGCGGCATTGAGAACTGTCTCACAGGGCAGATTCTGGCAATGCGCTCTGGTGCCCGGTTGCAAGATGGGCCTTTGGACATAAATATAGGGGCTGCGCTCCGGCTGTTGGACGACCTGCGCGAGCTGCAACGCCAGCTTGCCACCTCGCTCAACAAGCCTCTGGCGCTGGAACGCCACCTCTGGCACATGAACAAGGCTGGCGGGGCATGAAGTTCGATAACAGGAAAGACATGTCGCCGAAAGACCCGCTGTCGCGCTCAGGCATCAACAAGCCGGGATTGCTGACGCTCACCATCAAGGACAAGAGCGCGCTGTACATGGCCTACATGCCGTTCGTGCGCAATGGCGGTCTGTTCATCCCCACCAACAGCAACTACCGGCTGGGCGATGAAGTATTCATGCTGCTGAATCTGATGGGCGAGGATGAAAAGCTGCCGGTGGCAGGGCGCGTCATCTGGCTGACGCCAAAGGGCGCACAGGGCAAGCGCACGGCCGGCATCGGCGTGCAGTTCAGCGAACAGGACCGCGGCCAGACGCAGAAGAAGATCGAGAACTACCTGGCCGGTGCGCTGGCCGGCGAGAAATCAACGCACACGATGTAGCGTCAGACCGATGCGGCCCGTCGCAGGCCGCGTTCCATGGTCGACAGTCCGCCCTTGAGCACATAGGCGTCGAAGCCTTTCTCCACCAGGATGAATGCCGCAGCCGAACTGCGCCGCCCGGTATCGCAGTAGACGATGTAGGGCTTGCTCTTGTCGAAGGCCGAGAGCTTCAGGCGGATGAAATACAGCGGCACGTTGACAGCCGATTCGACCGCCAGGTTCTGGAACTCGGAGGGCAGCCGCACATCGAGCCAGACGCCACCCTTCTTCGCCACCAGCTGTTCGGCCTGCTCGGCAGTGACCCACTGCAGCAGCGGCTCGTTCATCAGCTCGCGGAAATCCTGCTTGTTCAGGCGCATCAGCACGCCATCGGTCTGCATCGTGACCGTGGCATTGCGCTTGGCCTCGGAGATCAGCGCCTCTTCGCCGAAGGTGTCGCCGACGGCGAGCTCCGCCAGCTTGATGCCGTCCTTGTTCAGCGGCGTTTCGCGCGTGACCACGCAGCGGCCGCTGACGATGGCGTAGAAATAATCGCCTTCTGCGCCCTGGCGGATCACCACATCGCCGGCGCGGTAGGGCATGCGCTGCATGCGCATGAAGATGGCCTGGATGTTGGCGGGCGGGATGCGCTGCATGGCCCGGCTCTGCAGCAGGGTGGTCATCCAGTCGTCGCCTTCGGAATTCTGGAACTGCGACTGCAGCTCGGAGACCTCGTAGGTGCCCGTCTGGTCCCAGGTGATCATCACATCGAGCAGTTCGCTGTCGATGGAGAGATATTCCACCTGGTCCATCGCGCGGGCCGAGAACTCGCGCGGCAGCTTGGCGGAGATCGGATTGCGCGCTTCGGGTGTGCCACCCTTGATCACGCCGATGGTGCGGTCTTCCTCGCGCAGCTCGACCGTGCCGGAAACGATCCAGATGGTGCGCTTCTCGGTATCGCCCTGCTTGAACAGCAGTCGGCCGGAATCCATTTCCCGGACGAAAACCTTGCGCGCCAGCGCCGCCTGGTTTTCCTTCTTCATGCCGTCGAGGGGCGCAAACTGACGCAGCAACGGCACGTCGACAGTGCGACCTTGGCTCATCGATTCGTCCGCTCCATAAGATTGCCGCGCAGTGCCATGATTATCCGGGAAATAGTATCACGCAGGGCGCAGGCCGGCCCAACCCGGGTCAGGCGTAAAGCGTGAACCGTGTTGCAGAGCGAGCTGTTGCAGCCGTGCTTGCAGGCGCTCTGGTCCCTCGCTGCTGGCCCATTGCAGGGGTCCACCCCGGAAGGGCGCAAAACCAGCGCCGAATATCACACCCGCATCCACCAGATCCGCATCCGCCACGATGCCTTCGCGCAGGCAGGCGACGCTCTCGTTCGCCAGCGTGAGCATCAGCCGGTCGGTCAGGTCCTGCGACACCGCCGCTTCGTCCACCTGCAGCTTCACGGCCTTGCCATCCACCCATTTGTAGTAACCCTGACCGCTCTTGCGTCCCAGCTTGCGATCCGCCACCAGCTGCTCGAGTCGCTTGAGCGGCAGCGGTGGCGTGCGGCCGATGGCCTGGCTGATGATCTCACCCACATGCTTGCAGACGTCGAGACCCACCACATCCGACAGCTCGATGGGCCCCATCGGCATGCCGAAGCGCGTGGCCGCCGCATCCACGACTTCCGGCGTCATGCCTTCCTCGACGGCAATCATCCCTTCCTGCATGTAGGGGATCAGCACGCGGTTGACGAGGAAGCCCGGCGAACTGCGGCAGGGCAGAGGCAGTTTGTCGATGCGACGCACGAATGCCGCGGCGGCGGTCATCACGTCAGCGCGGGTTTCCGGCCCGCGAATGATCTCCACCAGCGGCATCTGCGCAACCGGATTGAAGAAATGCAGGCCAACGAAGCGACCCGGATCCGCCATGCCTTCCGTCAGGGACTCCAGCACCAGGCTCGAGGTGTTGGTGGCCAGTATCGCGGTGGCCTTCATGCGCGGCAGCAGCGCGGCATAGAGGCTGCGTTTGGCTTCCAGATTCTCGAAGATGGCCTCGATGACCAGATCCGCATCGCCAACCCGGGCGCCTTCCACATCGGCCACCAGCCGCGATCTGGCAGCGGCCTGTTCGGCGTCACCGCGCGCCCGCTTCGCAAACAGCTCCGCCGCGCGCTGGATGGCCGGGGTTCACCTGCTCCAGGCTGCGATCCTGCAGGCTCACGTTGAAGCCGCGCAGCGCGCACCAGGCGGCGATGTCGCCGCCCATGATGCCTGCGCCCACCACGTGCACATTGCGGATGACCATGGCGTCCGCGGCCGGCCTGCCGCCCAGTCGCCTTCAGGCGATCCTGCAGCAGGAACACCCGCACCAGGTTGCGCGCCGTGCTGCTGCCAAACAGCTGCGCGATCGAGCTGGCCTCCGCGTCATAGGCGGCGCGACCGCTGGCGCCGTGCTTCGACCACAGGTCGATGATGGCGTATGGCGCGGGGTAGTGATCGCGGCGCACGCGCGCGCTGACTTGTCGCAGCAGGGCGGGCGTAATGAAATTGCGCACCAGTGGCCAGGAGAGCGCGCGCTCGGTCAGCGCCGGCCGATGCGGCGCCGGCTTGTCGGAGAGCAGCTTTCTGCAGGCGGCATCGGCGCGGTCGGCGAGGCACCAGTGCATCGATGAGGCCGATCTTGAGGGCGCGGTCGCCCCGGATGTTCTTGCCCGTCAGCATCATGTCCATCGCGGCGCGTACGCCCAGCAGCCGCACGGCGCGCACGGTGCCGCCAAAACCCGGGTGTATGCCGAGCTGCACCTCCGGCAGGCCCAGCGTGAGCTTGCCGTCATCCACACCAACCCGATACCGGCAGGCCAGCGCAAGCTCCAGTCCGCCACCCAGCGCGAAGCCCTGCAGCAGCGCTACCGTGGGGCAGGGCAGTGCCGCGATCCGGTCGCACAGTCCCTGGCCCAGTCGGATGCTTCGCAGTGCGTCATCTGCCGTGGCAAAAGTCGTGAACTCGTTGATGTCGGCACCGGCAATGAAGCCGCCGGCCTTGCCGGAACGGATGATGAGCCCTGCAGGTGGCGCACGCTCGATGCCATCCAGAGCGGTTGCCAGTTCCTGCAGCACGGCTGCACCCAGCGTGTTGGCCGACTTGCCGGGAATGTCGAGTGTCAGAACGCGCGACGCCGTCGGACTCCTTCACAATGGACCAGGCCGGATTGCTCATGTTCTCAACTCCTGCGGATGTTGAAGTCGCAGATGATCGGGCGGTGATCTGAAAGGCGGATATCGGGAACGCGGAAATCGGTGACTTCGATCTGGTCACTCACCAGCACGAAATCCAGCTCGGCGCGCGGTGCCTTGGAAGGGTAGGTCGGCAGGCTCTTCAGGTTGGCGCTGCGTCAGCCGCGCGGCACGCATGAAAAGGTACAGCTCATGCGTGCCCCAGAAGGTGTTGAAGTCACCCGCCACGATCACCGGCTTGGTGGCCTTCTCCACCAGTTCGTGCAGGTAGCGCAGCTGGTATTGCCGGTGCCGGTACTTGATCGACAGATGCACCAGGAACACGCAGACCTCTTCCAGCTCCAGCTCGATGATCAGGCGCTTGATGCCGGAATCGAAGTAGTGGAAGCGTTCGCCGTGCACGCGCGGTGCGGCCAGGAACGCATTCGCCTGCTTGCGCACGATGGGCAGGAAGTTGTTCATCGACGAGGCGCCGTACTTGCACTCGTAGGTTGAGTAGTGCCCGAGGCTCGTGGCGATGAACTCGGCCTGGTTCACCATGCCGGAGCGGATGGAGCCGGTGTCGATCTCGATCAGGCCGATGATGTCGGCGTCCTGGCTGCGCAGGAACTCGGTGAGCCCGGCCAGCACGCGACGGTTGCTGCGCAGGTAGCCGGCGCCAGGCAGTGGCAGATGAAAGCCCGGTCCGGTGCCTGTGGCATAGCGGATGTTGTAAACCACCAGACGCAATTCGTACCCCGGCTAATCTGTAACAAAGCTAGTTTATCGGGTGTTGGGGTACACTGGGCTGCGTATGTCGCAACAAGCTCCCATCCGCGTGTTCGTCACGCATGCCTGGCAGGATTCGGACGACTATTCCCAGTTGTTCGAATACCTCGAAAGCGCCCGCAATTTCTTCTACCGCAATACCGGCACGCCAGACAAACCCCCGGCCTCCGGCGCAACGGAGGCTGTGCGTGATGACCTGCGCCGGCAGATAGACGCGGCGGAAATCGTCATCGCGCTGGCCAGCCTGTATGCCGTGCAACCGGACCTCATGATCTTCCAGATGAACTACGCCAAGTCGCAGCGCAAGCCGGTGCTGTTGCTGCGGCCATTCGGCTCGAAGCAGGAGCTGCCGAAACTGCTCACCGAGCGTGCGGATGAAAGCAGCGAGTGGGAGGAGCGCGGCCTGGTCGATGCCGTCCGCCGCCTGGCGCGCCACGAAAACACGGCTCGCTACGATACGATTGAATTCAATCCGGAAGACTTCCGGGACTTCAAGCTCGACTGATCAGCCTTCGGCGGCAAACAGCTGCACGATCGGCGTGGTTGCGGAGTTGCGCACGCTGCGTCTTGCCGTGCCAGCAGAGACTTCCGTCCTTGCCAGAGTGGCGAATACACGCACCACCATGGCGGCGTAGTGACCTGCCTCATCGTTCGACATCTTGCGAACGGAAGCGCGGATCACGCTTTCGCGGGGCAGGGGGCGTTCACGATGCATGGCCGCACACAGTGCGGCAAACTCGTTGCGCACACCGTCGGGCAGATCTTCTGCTTCCACTTCCACCAGATGCGATGCATAAGCATCGGCGAGTCGATCCTTGATCGACCCATCCTGCGAAAGGCGGATGGCAGCGCGTTGCAGCAGTTCAAGTGTGTTGTTCATCTGGATCTCATCCTGCCGACTTCATGTGAAGGTCTTGTTATGGATGCAACCTCAAGTAACGCATTAAGGCTGCACCAGCAGAACCTCGTGCAGAGTCAATGAGGTACGCATGAAATATACACCTCTACCGCAATCACGCAAATCGGAAATCCGTGGTGGAAGGTCGGGACGGCCGGCGCGGAGGGAAATTCCGGTCCTGTGTCTCTGATCATGATAATCAGTCGAGAAAAATTTTGTAAATACATGTTTCTTAATAGGAAACATGCTTCTTCAGTTGCCGTCATCCTGAATAAACTGGCCGGCAGCCGTAAATCCAGAATTGCCGCGATGTTCGTCTGTCAGTCGCGACAACTCCACTCGCTGGTTGTCGTTGATTCTTGACAGGTTGTGAGCTGCAACGTGATCGCGTGTAGTGCTCGCGACATCGGAATGCCGGTCGTGCATTTCCGATAACCCTTCCCAAGGACGGTGATTTCTTCAGCAGGGGCCTGTGCCTGTTGTGGACGCGTTTGCCTGCGATTTGTACCCCGTCGATTACTGGAGTGAACAATGATCAGCATCCGAGCATTCGGTCCTGCGATTTTCCTGCTGCTGGCGCTGTCCAGCGCTCCCGCCACGGCGGCCACGAACGTGGCACCGGTGATCACTGGTTCGCCTGCGACCTCGGTGGTGGCGGGGGCGCGCTACCGGTTCCGTCCTGTCGCGAGCGATGCCAATCGCGATCGGATCCGGTTCCGCATCACCGGTAAACCTTCCTGGGGCACCTTCAGTCGTTACACCGGGGAGTTCACGGGCATTGCACCCGCCGGTCTCAATGCGACTTTCTCGAATATCGTGGTGTCCGCGAGTGACGGCAGGCTGTCGTCGTCCCTGCCGCCATTTTCCATCCGCGTCACCAGTGGCGTGGCCAATGCTGCACCGACGATTTCGGGAAGCCCGGCGACCAGCGTCCAGTCATCCGGGGTGTACAGCTTCAAGCCCACTGCCAGCGATGCCAATGGTGACCCACTGACCTTCAGCATCCAGAACAAGCCCGCCTGGGCTGCATTCAATGCGGCCACCGGCCAGGTTTCGGGCACCGCGCCATCGGTCGCGAGCACCAGCGCGGGTATCGTCATCAGCGTGAGTGATGGCAAATTGTCCACGGCGTTACCCACGTTCGCGATCAACGTCCTGGCGTCGGCAAGCAACACAGCACCAACGATTTCAGGCGCTCCGGCGACCAGTGTGCAGACGACCGCTGCCTACAGCTTCCGGCCGACAGCTGCCGACGCCAACGGCGACGCGCTGTCATTCAGCATCCAGAACAAGCCATCCTGGGCGAGCTTCAGTGTGGCAACCGGGCAGTTGTCCGGCACAACGCCAGCCACATCTACTGCAAACCCGGGCATTGTCATCAGCGTGAGCGACGGTAAGGTGGCGTCTGCACTGCCTGCATTCACGATCAATGTCACGGCGCCCACTTCGGGGACTGCCTCGCTCGGCTGGTCGCCGCCCACACAGAACACGGATGGCAGCGCGCTGACCGACCTGGCTGGCTACCGCCTGTATTTCGGCAGCAGCCCGGCATCCCTGACGCAGGTAATGGCGATTTCAGGGGCCGCGACCACCACCCACGTGGTGACGAATCTCAGCGCGGGAACCTGGTACTTCGCATTGACGGCCCGCACCAGCGCAGGAGTGGAAAGTGCCATGTCGACTATCGTGTCGAAAGCCATTCCATGAGCGTTGGCAGGCGGGAAACGGTCGACAGGTGATCAGCCAGCCGCCAGCAGGAGCAATGTCAGGCTGGCGGCTGCCGTCATCAGGGCCAGGCCCGTACCAACGCGCCAGCCATAGCCGGTGCCGCCACTGATGAATGCCAGCACCGTCTTGGCCACGGAACTCACCAGCAACAGCAGCATCAGGCCCCAGCTGGCCGTGGCAGCCGGCAGCTGGTTGTCGACTGACAATTGCGCAATGCTGGCCGCCGCCGCTTGCAGCTCGGCCAGCGCAACGGTAGCGGAGGCGATCAGTACACCGGCACTGCCAAACTGGCGCTGCAACCAGGCTGATACCAGCAGCAGCAGCCCCATCACGGCGGCGAGCATCAGGGCATGACTGAGCTTGAAGGCTTGCGAAGGACCGGAGTCCGGCAGGCTGGCGGTGGAATCGCGACGGATTACGCCAGCCCCCGCTACCAGCAGCAACACGACGCCGGCCGCACTCAGTGGCAAGGCGACAGCCGCCAGTAACCGAGGCGCAGCCGCAGCCACTACGGCGGCAAACAACACCAGTGAACCCAGGTTGGCGAACAATGCGCCCGCTGCGGCAGGCGCCACCTGTTCGGGTGTGGCCTTGGCCCGATGCCCGAACCCAGCTACGGCCGCCGTCGACGATGCAAAGCCGGACAGGAATCCCGCCAGGGGCAAACCCCACCGGGCGCCAAGCGTGCGCAAGGCCAGCTGGCCCGCCATGCCTACCGCCAGGATAAGCACGACCATGCGCCACAGCCTGGAGGGCACCAGCACGCCCCATGGATCAACGGCCACATCGGGAAGCACTGGCAGCACAACCAGGGCGGCACCGGCCAGCAGCAGGCCATCACGCAGTTCCTGCTCGCTGAGCCAATGGCGCACCAACTGATGCAATGGGCCTTTCGCGAACAGCACGCCCGCGACAATCACCGCAAGCCCGGCTGCAATGCCAGGGTGCGAGTTGGCCAGGGCGGCCAGCAACGCGGTGACCGGCAAGGCCACTTCGCCTGTCAGCCCCGGATCGATGGCGGCTGTCCGGATGTAGCTCGCCACACCCAACGCTCCCAGCACCAGCAGTACGGCAATGAACACAGCCAGACCCAGCGCGATGCCGACCGAACCCGCCAGCGCGACCAGCACGTGTGTGCGCACGCCGGCCACAGATTGCTGGGGATCAGGCTGTGCGCGCTCCCTCACCGCGCCGATCAGCAGGCCGATGCCGATTGCCGATGCCAGGCCATGCAGCGAAATGACGGTATCCATGCACGCAATGTTACGCGGCAGGCAGCCGTTGTGCCTTGCGGGTGCCGATGATTATTACCCTTTGAGGGACGATACGTGCCTGCGCTAACATGGAGGGCGCGACACCGATGCTCGCACCAATAACAACAATGAATGGGGGAGTGTCCATGACCGAAGTGCCTGCCCAGGCTTCTGCGGAGCGCGAGATACCACTGGAGTTCCGTGCCAGCGGTGGTGAGTATTTCCGCATCTGGATCGTGAACCTGCTGTTGACGATCGTGACGCTGGGTATTTACTCAGCCTGGGCGAAGGTTCGGCGCCTGCGCTATTTCTATGGCAGCACTTCGCTGGACGGCAGCAGTTTCGAATATCACGGCCAGCCGATTGCCATCCTCAAGGGTCGGCTGATTGCCCTGTTCGTCTACCTGCTGATTGCCGTTCTCGGGCAGATGAATCCGGTGATCAATATCGCGCTGGCGCCGCTCATCCTATTCGGGTTGCCCTGGATCATCATGCGCGCACGCCTGTTCCAGATGCGCATGACATCCTGGCGCGGTCTGCGTTTCAATTTCCACGGCGGTTATGGCGGCGCGCTGGGTGCGTTCATCGGCTGGCCATTTCTCGCCGCGCTGACCCTCTTCGTGCTGTGGCCAGTGGCGCTGTGGAAGCAGGTCAATTACCTGGTGCACAACAATGCCTATGGGTCGCAGCGCTTCACGTTTGTGTCCACCAAAGGTTCGTACTATCGCTTCTGCCTGATCGGGCTGGCATTCACGATCGGGGTGTTCGCCTGCATTGCTGTCATCCTGTGGATGCTGCTGGGCTCCGTGTTCGTGGCCCGGACACTCACCACGGAAGGCGCAGACCCGACGGATGTCCTCCGGATCCTGCTGTCGGGCAGGTTCATCCTCTCGGTGGTCGTTTACATCATCGGTTTCATGCTGGTAACCGCCTATTTCCGTTCCAGGATGCTCAATACCTCCATTGGCGGCATGCAGGTCGGCCCGCACCGGGTGTACTCGCGCCTCGCAATCTGGCCGATGTTCTTCATCCTGCTGACCAACTTCCTGGCCATGATCGTGACGTTGGGATTGTTCTTTCCGTGGGCCAAGGTCCGTTCGATGCGCTACCAGCTGGCCAACACCGGCGTGATCGCGAACGGCGACTTGAACCAGTTCGTTGCGGAAGCAAACCAGGGTGTCAGTGCCATTGGTGAGGAAGTCAGCGACATCTTCGACATCGACTTCGGCTTCTGATGATCCGCGGCCGCTATTTCGACGCGCAGAAATCAGCGCCCATCGAAGCCACGCTGCAGCTTGCGGCGGGCGGTCAATGGGCGTTGCAGGCGCCCGGGCTGAACCTGCTGCTCGATCGGCAGTTGCTGCGCGTGTCCGACCGGATAGGCAGCATTCCGCGCCGCGTGCACCTGCCAGATGGCGCCGAGTTCGAAACCACTGACAACGACGGCATGGATCAACTGCTGGGCACCCATCGCCAGCGCCACACTGGTCTGGTCAATGCGCTCGAGCGGCGATGGGGTGTTGCCGTTGCAGCCCTTGCTGCCGTGGTGATGATCAGCTTTCTCGTTATCCGGTACGGGCTGCCTGCCATGGCCGATTGGGCGGCAATGCGGTTGCCCGGCAGGGCGGATCAGCTGATCGGCGCGCAGACACTGGAAGTACTGGATCGCAGCCTGCTCAAACCCAGTCGTGTGGACCCACAGCGTCAGGCGCAGTTGTCGGGGCTGTTCACGAGCATGACGTCGGGTCTTGCCGATGGCCATGACTACCGGCTCGAATTCCGCAGTGCCCGCTCACTCGGGCCCAATGCGCTCGCATTGCCTTCCGGCATCATCGTGGTCACCGACGAACTGGTGCAGATCGCAACCAGCGACGAAGAGATCGCGGCGGTCCTCGCGCATGAGGTCGGGCATGTGCGTGGTCGCCATGCGCTGCGACAGATCATCCAGGGCGCGGGGGTGTCCATCCTGGCGCTGGTGGTGCTGGGCGATGTCGGGTCGGTATCTGCGATCGCCAGTGCCGCGCCGTTGTTGATCCAGGCCAAACATTCGCGCGACTTCGAACGCGAGGCCGATGTCTACGCGCGCGCCTGGCTTGCCGAGGCCGGCATCGCGAGCTCGCGTTTCGACGACATCCTCTGCCGGATGATCCATTCACGGGGCGGAAGATCTGCCGAGCCACCGGTATTCCTCTCGACCCATCCCGACACGGCTGAGCGAGTCCGCTGCGAATGAGTCCTGCCCTTACTGGGCGCCGATCGCCAGCCAGCTGAGATCCACCCGCCACATGCGGGTGGCAAGCCAGGTGGAGAGCACCACCTCGAATCCATCCTGCGTGATGTGCGAAACGGCCGCTGTCAGCCGCGCTGAATCCTGATTGCCGATGTCGAATCCGACAATGCCGATGTGTACCAGCGGCGTGGCACTGAATCGCTGGGAGAAGGGCACCCAGGTGCGGAAGGACCGATCAATGCCGCCACGAGGCTGGTCCAGCACCCACCCTGCATGTGTCGTGTCCAGGGTTGCAGTGCCAGCAAGGAAATTGAATGGCTGCACGCGTACGGCCGGACTGCGGTCAGTGGTGGCTGGTGGAATTCAGCAGCTGGTGACGCACGCGTCGTACGGCGAGCAGCGTGACGAAGTTGGTGATGGTTGCGCCCTCGGCCAGCGCATCGCGCTCGCGCTCGAACAGGGCAGTGACTTTGGTCAGCGGCGCGCTGGTTTCGCGCGCCAGATTTTCCAGAACCGTGGTGTCTGATGCCTGGCTCATTGGAGTTACCTGCTGGTCAGTTCACTGATGTCCTGCGGGAGCTTATCCCCAAGAAAAGTCGAACGGCGTCAGTAGTCGTACACTTCAGCTGATGTTTATCCTCAGGATAGGGAGCTAACATATTGTTTCTGCGCCAATAGTTTCTCGCAGGGCCACAGCAAGTTGTTTCACTTGACATGCGGGCCCCGAAGATCTGTAATTTCTGTCATGACAGAAACAACAGACAAGACAGGAACCTTGCCAGAGGCCGTGCGGGAATTCGTGCTGCTGTGGGGCAATCTGGGCGAACGCTGGGGAGTGAATCGCTCCGTCAGCCAGATCCATGCGCTGCTGTATGCCTCGGAGCACGCGTTGACCGCAGAGGAGATCGCCGACACCTTGAGCATTGCCCGCTCGAATGTCTCCACCTCGCTGCGCGAGCTGCAGAACTGGGACATCGTGCGGCCGATTGCAGTGATGGGCGACAGGCGCACGTTCTACGAGGCGGAAACGGACCTGTGGACACTGGTGTCGCGCATCGCCCAGGGCCGCAAGGCACGGGAACTGGACCCTGCCGCCGCGGCATTGCGGCAATGCCTCGCCGCTGCAGAAGGCGACGCTTCGGTCAGCGCCGTTGCGACCAAGCGGCTGCGCGCGATGCTGGAGTTCGTGGACCAGACGAGCCGTTGGTATGAACAGATGGCCACGCTGCCCAAGTCGCAGCTGGCCACCCTGATGAAGCTGGGCAGCGGTATATCGCGGTGGCTGTCGCCACGCGGCGGCAAGGCACCGCGCGGGTAACCAGGCTGGCATGGGTTTGCGGGGCAAGCAGGTGAAGTGTCATGAGAATGAAAACATCGCAATTGCCGGTGATTGGTCACAAAAGTGCTGGAGCATCACCGCGCTCCAACGGGGAGCACTAGCGCACGCAGACGCTAATTATCGTGACCTCGTGGGAATCGCTGATTGGCTACGGCTGCCGCGGGATGTACAGCAGCGCTTTGATCGTGTGCTGGCTGCCGGTGAATCCGTGATCTATGCCGGTGAGGTGATTTCCACCGAGCGGACGCTGGTTGGCTGGCTCTGGTCGCAGCTGTTGTGGTGTGTTGGCGGACCGCTGCCGCTGAAGGTCCTCAACCATGTGCCCAGCACTGTGGTCGTTACGGCGGATGCCGCGGATACCCAGTGCTGGACCCGCATCTACCACGAGCCTGGCCAACTGCCGCAGGTGATCCGGTCCATGAAGAGCTTCTCTGGCCCGACTGGCCTTGAGGAACGGGTGGGCAGTGGCCTCAGCATGGCGCTCACTCTGTGTGTCGAGCCACGAACGCTGGTGTTCCGCAGTGCCGGTTATCATTGGCGCTGCGGCCCGATGCAGCTGCGCATACCCGACTGGTTGACACCCGGCTGCATGGAGATCCGGCACCGCGAGGAGGGCGCGGGCCGCTTCAGTTTCACGCTCACCGTAACGCATCCCTGGTGCGGGAGAGTCATCCACCAGGTTGCCAGCTTTCGGGATACCAATTGATGCGCCACGTTGCACTGTTCCCAGGGTTGATGGGCACGGATTTCGCGTCGCTGCACCCACAGGTGCAGGCTGTTCATGGCGGAGCGGGCGGTAGCTGGACTGGCAGGGCGAATGTGCAGCGTGGTACTCACCTGCTACTGCGCCTGGCAGCCCTGGTCGCTCGCCTGCCAACGTCGCAGCGCGATGCACCTGTGATGGTGACAATCGAGGTGCAGCCCGAGTGTGAAGTGTGGACCAGGAAATTCGGCACAGCCGCTCCGATGCGCTCCAGGCTGTGCAACGTCGGCGGCCTGCTGAGGGAAAAGCTGGGACTCGTGACCATGCAGTTCCGGATCCTGGCGCGTGAATCCGGGATGGACTGGGAGCTGCAACGCATTGCGTTCCTTGGAGTGCCGCTGCCACTGCGCCTGTTCAAGGTTCAAGCGGGTGCGCAAGCTGTTGATCATGGGTACCGGTTCCTGGTTGCGGCACACGTGGTGGGTCTGGGCGAGCTGATCCGTTATGAAGGTGAGCTGGATGCATCCTGCTGACCGGGTGCTGGTGTTTGACGGTTATTGCCACCTCTGCAGCGGCTGGGCGCGTTTCATGGCCCGGCATCCCTTGGATCCACCATTCCGGCTCGTGGCCATGCAAAGCGATGAGGGTAGAAAGCTGCTGGCGGCGCAGGGCATTGATCCGGAAGATCCCTCAACTTTCCTGGTGATCGACGCGGGACAGGTGCATCGCGAATCCGATGGTGCAATCCATGTTGTCACCGTGCTGGGTGGAGCCTGGCGCAGTTTCGTGTTTGCCCGCGTGATTCCGCGTCGATTGCGTGACGCCCTGTATCGTCTGCTGGCGCGCAATCGTTACCGCTGGTTCGGCCGACGGCAGGTTTGCTACTTGCCGGAAGAGCGGTGATGCGCGTCGTGGTGCTCGGCGGCGCGGGCAACTTCGGCGCTCGTATTGTGCGGGCGTTGAAGAACGAGCCGGGTTTGCAGGTGATCTCAGCAGGGAGGCGTGTCGTAGCGGTGCCGGGCGCCGTGAATGTGCCAACAGCGCAACTGGATATCGGTTCCCCTGATTTTGCAGAACGCCTGCGAGATCTGGCTCCAGGTCTCGTCATTCACTGCGTGGGGCCGTTCCAGGGGCAGGAATATCATGTCGCGCAAGCCGCACTCGCCGCTGGCGCCGACTATCTCGACCTGGCCGATGGGCGCGAGTTTGTCGCCGGTTTCGCTGCGGCGTTGAATGCGACAGCGATCGGGAGCGGTCGTTTTGCCATCAGTGGGGCGAGCACGCTGCCGGCATTGTCGACGGCCGTCATCGATCAGCTGCAGGTCGGGCTGACATCCTCGGAGTCGATACAGATCGTCATTGCACCGGGGCAAAGGGCGACGCGCGGCGCGGCGACGCTGTCGGCTGTCTTCAGTTACCTGGGCCGACCGATCCGCATTTGGCGCAGCGGCCAATGGCGGACGGGCTGGGGCTGGATGGCACTGCGGCGCTTCGATCTGGGTTTCGCAACGCGTTGGGGTGCACTGTGTGATGTTGCCGATCTGGCGTTGCTGCCAGAGAGATATCCGCAGGCGAGAACCGTGACCTTTCATGCCGCGCTCGAGATCCGGGCGCAGCATCTGGTGTTGTGGATGCTGGCTGGGCTGCGACGCCTGGGTTTGCCATTGCCGATCGAGAAGTGGGCAGGCGCGTTTGACCGTCTGGCGACAGTGTTTGATGTGTTCGGGGGAGAGTGGGGCGGCATGCAGGTGCAGGTCATGGGAACCACGCCTCAGGGTGAGCGTGTCCGTCGAACCTGGACACTGCAGGCGCCGGTGATGAACGGGCCGGAGATCCCCTGCATGACCGCGATACTGCTCGCCCAGCGATGGGCGCGCGGCACGCGCACCGCTGCGGGTGCCTATTCCTGCATGGGGTTCGTCTCGCTCGCGGATTTCGCGCCGTTGTTTGCGCGTTGGGGAATCACGACCCGCATCCAGGAGAGTGCGCTGCAAGGGCAGGTGCGGTGTTAGTCTCGAGTTCCAGAGCTCAGGAGCCATTCCATGCCTACACGCACCGCACTGATCATCGGGGCCTCGCGCGGGCTCGGGCTCGGGCTCGCAAAGGAGCTCGCGGCGCGCGGCTGGCGTGTGATTGCCACGGCTCGCTGGCCGGATACCTCGCATGGCTTGCTCGCTGCCGCGCGGGAGTCTGTCGGCCGGATCATTGTCGAGTCGATCGACATTCTCGAACCGTCGCAGCTCGACGAACTGGCGGTACGTTTGTCGGCTGAATCCATCGATCTGCTGTTCGTGAATGCGGGGATTTCCGGCGCTCGGGATCAATCCGTTGAAACAGTGACCGAAGGAGAACTCGCGCACATCATGCTGACCAACGCCATCGCGCCGCTGCGGGTGGCGCGGCGATTGTTGCCACAGGTGAAGGAGGGTGGCACGGTCGCGTTCATGTCTTCTCGCATGGGCTCCGTGGCGGACAACCAGACCGGTGGCATGGATCTTTATCGCGCCAGCAAGGCGGCACTCAACTCCCTGACGCGCGGCTTCGTGGCGACAGTGGCAAAGAATCGCGCGGTTCGCGTGCTCACCCTGCATCCCGGCTGGGTGCGCACCGACATGGGCGGCGAGGATGCGCCGCTTTCCATCGACGAGAGTGTGCGCGGCATGGCAGATTTGCTGGAGCGCGGTGGTGCTTCTGCCCATCAATTCCTGGACTACGCTGGCCAGGAAATCCCCTGGTAGCGATGCCTGGTCAGAGGTTGAGCAGTCCCAGGTCCTGGGTGGCAAAGGATCCGATGGAAGGCGCAATCGTGGCAATGTCGGTGCTGGCCACGCCAAACCAGCGCGCCAGCGTCGCGGCATACTGATCCGACGAGACGGTTGGTATGAATCGTCCGCCACCCACATCATCCGCGCCATCCGCTGCCAGGCGCGCGCCAAGCCGCAATACCGGATATTGCCCGGCAATTGTCCGGCCGCGCACCGCATCGCCCAGCAGCAACTGAACGCCACCCCAGGCGTGGTCCGTGCCGTCGCCGTTGGATGTCAGCGTACGGCCGAAATCCGATTGGGTGAATGACGTTACGCGATCGGCTACACCGAGCTCCACGGTCGCCTGATGGAATGCCGCGAGCGCCTGACTGATGGTTGCATAGAGAGCTGGCTGGTCCTGCAACTGATCGTCATGCGTGTCGAAGCCACCGGTTGCAACGAAGAATACCTGTCGTTTCATCTGCAGCCGGTCGCGCACGGAAATCAGTCGTGCCACGGAGTTGAGCTGCGTGGCCAGCGAGCTGGCTGGAAAAACCGTGTTCAGCGGCTGCGCTGCCGCGAGCGCAGCCGTCACGGTCTCTGCGGCCCGCACCGCCCGCTCCTGGGTCTTCGCGAAGGCGCGCTCATACAACGTGCTGTAGGCCGGCGCCGGATTGAGCAGGCTTGTGAATGCGGCCTGTCTGGCCTGGGCGAGTCCCGAATTGCCGAATCCCGTGAACGTGATCGGTCCAGCTGCGCCCATGGTGTAGGGCACCGAGACATTGCCCGCCTGGAACAGGGTCTGTCCCGAGAGCGAAATATTCAATGCCAGTGTCTGCGCTGCGGTCTGCGACGCAAACACATCGCCCATGCGGCCGGCCCAGCCACTCCTGGAAGGCTGGCGGCCGCGCAATGAATGCCATTGGTCCTGCTGATCGTTGTGCGAGAACAGCTGAGGGGGCAGGGGCACGGATTGATTGAAGTAGGCGTCCAGCGAAGTGGGCGCGAGCAGGGGGCCGACATTCGGAACAACGGCCAGCCGACCCTGTTCGAACAGGGCTGCCAGTTCCGGCATCGCCGGGTTGAATCCGTACGGCGCCCCGCTGGTGCCCTGCGGGTTGATCGGCAGCAGCGAGCCTTGGGGAACGGCGAGATTCTGCCGCGAGGCGGCGTACACGTTGTATTCCGCATCGCTGCGCGGCACGACCATGTTCCAGGAGTCATTGCCGCCAAACAGGAACACACAGACCAGCGCCTTGTAGTCCGGGAACTCGCCGCCACCCACCATCTGCGCGAACGATACGCCCGGCGTATGTCCGAGCGCGTATGCCGCGCCGCCAGAAGCCAGAGCCTGCAGGAATCGGCGGCGTGCAATGAGGTGCATGGGAATCTCCGGAGCCCTAGCGCTGCAGCGCGAATTCAGGCGAACTGACGATGAGATACAGCGCTTCCGCAACCCGCTGGCTGTCGGTTGCCGTGCGCCGTTCCAGCTGGGTGCGCGCTGCCGTGCGCAGGGCGGCTGAAATCTGTCCGCCCATCAGTTTGTCGGCAATCTTCGTGACCAGCGCTTCCGGATCGGCGATCAGGGCCTGCTCGGTCAGTGTGTCGATGGCGATTGCGGTTTCGGCGAGGCCAGTGGATGCGGAGTTGCGATTGAAGACCTGCTGATACAGGAAGTTGGTGACCGCGGTGTTCTGATACTCCGTTGCGATCTGCATTTCCGGTGCAACCCAGTTGCCGTCCGCAATCTCGCCGGGAGGAGCATAGAAGGGGCTGAAAAAGTTGAACACCGACGCTGCTTGCAGCGGCGCCTGACCGAAGTTGTTCGCGGGCTGCAGCTGATACCGGCCATTGGCGGCTCGCGCTCCATAAGCACGCCACAGCTGCGTCAGCCGCAGCAGGGGTTCCTTGAGTTTGCCGGTCTGCGCGGCAGCGGGCGCTGCTCTGGCTTCGTCGTCCAGCAGGATCGCGCGCACTACCGCACCCAGGTCGCCGCGTTCGCCGCTGCCATTGTTCTCGAATCGAGCGACCACGCGCGCCACATAGGCGGGCGATGGATTGCTGGTTACCAGCCTGTGAATCAGGCGTCTGGCGATGAAAGGGCCAACATTGGGATGCGCAAAGACATTGTCCAGTGCGTCATCCAGATCCTTCTCCATGGTCTGGTTCGCCGGCAACAGCGTTGCGCCCAGCAGTTGCTTGGTGCCGGTGGCGTGTTGCTCCGGATAGGCCCGCATGGGAAGCATCTCGTTGGCCCGGTTCGAACGCACGGTGGCGAAGTTGGGCGTACCCGGAGCCGTCCAGGCCCACTTCCAGCCCGTGAACACATGGGCAAAGCCTTCAATGGTCGCCTGGTTGAAAGTGGGTAATGGCTGATCCTGCTGGTCACGCCGGGTCGAGCCATCTGGGTTCAGTTCGACGAGCCCGATCGTGAACAGCTGCAGCAGTTCACGCGCGTAGTTTTCGTCGGGCCGGATGTTCCGCGCGGCATCCGGCTTCTGGTTGCCCAGCATCGACAGATACACGCCCATCGCCGGACTGAGGGTCACGTCCTCCAGCAGCTGTCGGTAATTGCCGAACGCACCTCGCACGAGAATGTCGTAGTAGTCCGTCACGGCGAGCGGCCGCTGCTGCAGTCCGCCGAGCTGCGACACCACCAGGATCTCCGAGAGTGCGAAGGCAACCCGCTGCCGCAATTGATCTGGCGCAGTGACGGCGTTGCGCAACCACAGCTCGATCCGGTCGTTATGGATGGAGCCCGCCGCGGTGCCCGCCGGCAGCAGGTCGTAGGCGGTCAGCACAGCAGGAAGATGCAGTGAAGGCGTAATCGCGATCTGCTGATCGATCCAGCGCCCATAGGCGTTGCTGGAGTCGCCGAGCGCGCGCAGCGCCGCGGCCTCGCTCTCCGAGGCCCCGAAGGTGGACTGATTCAGGAACCTGTACGCCTCGACCTGCGTTACAGCCGCTGGAGTGGGTGGCGGAGGGGGAGGAGGCGGAGGGGTTACTGGCGACTCTCCACCACCACAGGCAGTCATGGCGAGCGCGAGGCAAGCCACAACCGCGAGTGAGTGTCTGGACGCCATGTGTGGCTTAACGTGGCACCCGCATTATGGTTGACAGGAAACAGCCAGCGCAGGGGTGAACGATCAGACCGGTTCCCAGCGGCTCATGTCCGGTTCGTTGCCGAGGCTGATCTCCAGCAGGCAGAAACGCACCCGCCGATCCAGTTCCGCGACCTGGCCGTCATCCAGGTTCTCGATGCGATACACGTCGTCAGGATCGACATGTCGTTTCGTCATCAGGGTGATCCGTTCGATGATGCGGGCCACGACACCGAGCGTCTCAAAGTGCGGCCCACCCGAAGCCGCTTCGATCATCGCGGTTTCCAGATCCGCGTAACCTTCTTCATCGAACAGCCCATCTTCCATCAGACGACCCAGGATGGATTCATCCTCCCAGCCATCGCTGGCCGGGTCGTTCTGGGCGAGAAGTGAATACTCGCTGCCTTCGAAATCGTTCATTTCGCCTTTTTCTTCTTCGCCCGCTTCGACTTCACGAAGGCCGCGAGCACGCCGGTGCTCTTGGTGTAGGCCTTCCAGTCTGCTTTCGATTGCTTGATGCAGGCCGCCATGAAATGCCGCACATCGTCCAGCGCCAGCTGTTCCACCGTCTGCTCGTCGACACCCTGGATGCGCGCGAGCCGGATCCCGTTGCGGTAGACATCTGCGCAGAGCTCGCCGATTTCCTTGGGCTGCGGTACGCGCGGGTGCGCCGGGATGGCTGCTTGCTTGGCTGTCTTCGATTTTTTCCGGGCTGCCATATTCGTCGCCTTATGCATGTCTGTAATGAGCCGCGTATTCTACCTGCACCATGCAACGCGCCGGGCCAATCACGCAGCTGAACTGTCCCTGTGGCAAGCCAGCCCCGTACACGCGGTGTTGCGGGCGCTGGCACTCAGGGCCATTGTGGCTGCAGGCTCCTGATGCCGAGCTGCTCATGCGTTCTCGATACAGTGCCTACGTCCTGGGGCAGCTCGACTATCTGCTCGAAACCTGGCATCCGCAGACCCGGCCTCCAGGCCTTGCGCCCAATCCACCGGATCTGCGCTGGCTTGGACTCGACGTTCGCCACCATGTGCAGACAGACGAGAACCAAGCCACCGTAGAATTCGTGGCACGCAGCAAGCAGGGTGGACGCGCCAATCGACTGCACGAGATCAGCCGTTTCGAGCGGCTCGATGGTCGATGGACCTATCTGGATGGCATCACAGACTTCGCATAATGTATATTATGTTAAATGAAGGATCTGCCTGATCACCCTAGAATCGGGTTTCCCTGCCAACGAGCTCGCAGACCATCCTTTTCACCCTGTTCCTCTCTGCCCTCGTCAGCGCCACGCTGTTTCCTGGTCAATCCGAAGCATTGCTTGGGGTGATGCTGCTGGACAGCGCGACTCCGTGGCTGCTGGTAGCCATCGCGAGCATTGGCAATGTTCTGGGCTCCGTCATCAACTGGATGCTTGGGCGCGGAATCGAACGGTTCCGTAACCGGCGCTGGTTTCCGGTCAAGGAGCCGGAACTGGCCAGGGCCCAGCGCTGGTACCAGCGATACGGCAAATGGTCCTTGCTGATGAGCTGGGCACCGATCATCGGGGATCCTTTGACCCTGGTCGCTGGCGTGCTGCGCGAACCGTTTCCGGTGTTCCTCGCTTTGGTCAGCGTCGCAAAGACTGTCCGGTATGTCGTTGTGGCATGGGTGACGCTGCAACTGGCGGGCTGACCGGGTGGGCAAATGACGTATTCTCGCTCCCTGCCCGACCACTGATCATCGGGCCAGTTTGCGCTGTCCAGTGCCGCCAGGAGCCGTTTGAGATGCATGCATACGATGTTCTGCGAGTGGGTGTCGGCGGCCCAGTGGGCTCGGGAAAGACGGCACTCGTGGATCGACTATGCAAGAGCCTTCGCGACCGGCTCAACATGGCCGTGGTGACCAACGACATCTATACCCGCGAAGACGCCGATTTCCTCGTGCGCAGCCAGGCACTGACGCCGGATCGTATCCGCGGCGTGGAAACCGGGGGATGTCCGCACACGGCGATCCGTGAAGATGCCTCGATGAACCTTGCCGCCATTGACGATCTCACGCACAGCTTCGCAGCACTTGATTTGATCATCGTGGAAAGCGGTGGCGACAATCTCGCAGCGACGTTCAGTCCCGAGCTCTCCGACCTGACGCTCTACGTGATCGACGTATCAGCTGGCGACAAGATTCCCCGCAAGGGCGGTCCGGGAATCATCAAGTCGGACCTGCTCATCATCAACAAGATCGATCTGGCGCCTTATGTCGGCGCATCGCTGGAAGTCATGGAGCGGGATGCGAAGAAGATGCGCGGCGAACGCCCGTTCGTGTTCACCAACCTCAAGACCGATCAGGGGCTCGACAAGGTGATCGAATTCATCCTCGACAAGGGGATGTTGCGTGACAAGCTCACTGGGCCAGCAGGCGTACGGCCCGTGCCGCAGCCGACGCCCGGTTCTCCACTCCCAGCTTGATGAAGATCTGCTCCAGATGCTTGTTCACCGTGCGCGGGCTGATTCCCAGGATCTGACCGATCTCGCGATTGGATTTGCCGCGCGACAGCCATAACAGAACCTCTGCTTCGCGGCCCGTTACGCCGAGCTGCTGCTGAAGAATGTTCTGGTCGTCGGTCGAGCGCTTCTCGCTCAGGCGAAACAGCAATTCATCCGGACCGATGGGGCTCAGCATCGCGCACTCAAGTTGCAGCCCGCCCACGTTGAGCAGGCACTGTGCCCCCTGCCCCGAGGCTTCCAGCCGCAATGCCAGCATCTGGCGCAGCATGGCTTCCGGCAGCGCTGGTGCCTTGGCCGGGTCGGCTGGCGAGAGTTCGCCCAGCAAGGCCCGGGCCTTTGGTGTGCACCACTTCACCCTGCCCTGCAAGTCTGTGGCCAGCAGGAAGCGGCCAGCGGCATCCAGTGCCGCGTTCGGGCCATGTGCCACGCGCGAATTATTCAGATGCACGCGCATGCGTGCCAGTAGTTCCTCCACCACGATGGGCTTGGTGAGGAAGTCAACGCCGCCCGCGGCAAGACCCTGCACCACATGCTCGGTTTCGGAAAGACCGGTCATGAAGATAACCGGCACATGCGCCAGTTGCGGATTCTGCTTGAGGCGGCGGCATGCCTCGAAACCATCCAGGCCAGGCATTACGGCGTCCATCAGCACCATATCGGGCGTGATCTGTTCCACCAGGCGCAGGGCGCTGTCGCCATCGGTGGCGATCAGCACGGTGTAACCGGCGCCATCCAGCATGTCTGTCAGGAATCCCAGCGATTCCGGTGTGTCGTCGACAACGAGTACCGTATCGCGCGGGTCACTGCGCACATCAACTGCTCTCACGAAGCCCCTTTATAGTTGTCATGTAGCGTTTCATGTCGAATTTCTCCACCATGCCGCGCAGCGCCGTCACCAGCGCCTCAGCGTCGGGCTCCTGCTCCGCGAACCCGCGCAGGCGCGATTGTATGCCGCGAACATGGCCAATCAGGCCCAGTTGCCACAAATCCTCCAGATGTTTCCCGAGCCGTGCCCGCAGCTCCGGGGTCAACTGCAATGTGGTCTCGGGAAGAGCCTGTTCATTGCTGTAATTCCATTCCAGATGCAGCTGTGTCTGCAGCGCGGAAAGCAGCATCGAAGCCTCCACGGGCTTCATGACGAACCCATCATGCAACGCGGCTTCACTGCCTGGTGCGTATTCATGTGCATTGGCAGAAACAACCAGCATCCGGACCCGCTGCAGGGCGGGAATCTCGCGCAGCTGACGGATCACATCCCAGCCGATGGCATCCGGCAGTGAGAGATCGACCATGATGAGATCGGGTGTATGGGCTGCCGCTGCCACCGCTTCGCCACCGGTATGAACGGCGGAGACGTCGAAGCCCAGTGGACGCAGCAGCCCCTGCATGAACTGCACGTGGTTCACGTCGTCATCCACAATCAGTATCCGGCGACGATCTCCGTGATAGCCACGGATATGTCGTGACAGCTCCGCGCTGGAATCCTGCATGGCTTCCGACAGCAGAATCCGGACCGTGAAGGTGGTGCCAACGCCCGGGGTGCTCTGAACAATGATCTCGCCACCCATCACCTGGGTGAGCAGCTTGGTGATGGTGAGGCCCAGCCCGGTGCCGGGAATGGCGCGTACTTCGGCGTCGCCGCCCCGCTCGAATGGCTGGAAAACCCGCTCGATGTCTTCCGGTGCTATGCCCATGCCGGAATCGGAGACTTCGAATTCGGCAACCTGGTTGCGGTACCGGACTTTGAGCGTCGCATGGCCGCGCGCCGTGTATTTCACGGCGTTGGACAGAAGATTGATCAGGATCTGTCGCAGCCGCTTCTCATCGGTATGCACGACGGTGGGCAGATGGGCCGCGCGTTCGCAGTGGAAGTCGATGCCCTTGCTCGCTGCCTGCAGCCGGAACATGTCTTCCAGCTGGTCCAGGAACTCGCCGAAATGCAGCCGGTTGCGGTTGAGCTTCATCACGCCGCCTTCGATGCGGGAGATGTCCAGCAGCCCATCGATGAGGCTCGCCATATGCTCAGCGCTGCGACGGATCACCCGCACTGCGTTCGGTGGTGGCTCCGCCGTGGAGCGTTCCATCAACTGTGCGTAACCATAGATCGAGTTCAGCGGAGTGCGGATCTCGTGGCTCAGGCCAATGATGTACCGCGACTTGGCGAGGTTCGCTGATTCCGCCGACTCTTTCGCGCGCTGCAGGGCCGCGTCGGTGCGATTGTGCGCGGCGATCTCGTCCATCAGCATGGCGGTCTGCCGCGCCGATTCGGTTTCGGCGGCGCGACGATTCTCCAGCGCCAGCACGATCACCCAGCTGGCAATCGCCGACAGGATGAAAAAGCTGAAGTAGACCAGCCAGAGCACGGCGCTGGTAGCCTCACGTGCCGCTTCGCCGGGCGGCGACATGTGGGTGTTGATGAAGGCCAGGATCATCGCCACCAGCAGGTTGGTAATCAGCATCAGGCTGCTGAATCTCCCGGCCCGCGTTGCGGCCAGAGCGGCGATACGCTCGGGAAGAATCTGCTTCAACCAGCGATCGACCTGCTCGCCGAGCCGTGCACCATCCTTGCATTGGTCCCTGCAGCGGGCATCCAGCGAACAGCACAGCGAGCAGATGGAGCCGCCGTACGCGGGGCACAACGCCATGTCTTCCGTTTCGAAGCGGTTCTCGCAGATGGTGCAGATGCCGCCGAGATTGCGACTGTCCGGCGTTGCGTGCCAGGTAGTAACGCCCTTTTGTCCACCAGGCGATGGCCGGCGCAACGACCATCGCCGTGCCCAGCGCAATGAAAGGGGAAAGCACCCTGGCGGCTTCGCCCAGGACACCGAGGTGCGCAACACTCGACAGAATGACCGATACCGATAGTGCACCGACACCAACAGGATTGACGTCGTACAGGTGTGCGCGCTTGAACTCTATGCCGCGGGGGCTGAGCCCCAGTGGTTTGTTGATGACCAGATCGGCAGTGATGGCGCCAATCCAGCCAGCCGCGAAGTTGGCATAGATTCCCAGCACGCTTTCGATGGCGGCGAAGATGCCGAGTTCCATCAGCAGCAGTGCCAGCAGGACATTGAACACGAGCCACACCACCCGGCCCGGGTGGGAATGAGTGACGCGCGAGAAGAAATTGGACCAGGCGATGGAGCCCGCATAGGCGTTGGTGACATTGATCTTGATCTGGCAGATCACGACGAACACACCAGTAACCACCAGTGCCAGGGTGGGCGAACTGAACGTGGCGCCAAAAACATGGTGGTACATGGTTGTGGGGTCGTCGGCGAGATCCGTGACGACGCCTGCCTGGATCAGCATCCACGCCAGGAAAGAGCCGGCGAGCAGTTTCAGTCCGCCCATCAGCACCCATCCGGGGCCGGTGCCGATGACAGCCACCCACCAGGCGACCCGGTTGCCAGGTCGCCGCACCGGCAGGAAGCGCAGGTAGTCCACCTGCTCGCCGATCTGTGGCAGCAATGACAGCAGCACCGATGCGGCTGCAGCGAACAGCAGCCAGTCGATCTGCCCGCCGCCACTGCCAAGCTTGCCGGCAAACTGGGTCCAGCCCGCGATCTCGGCGGGATTGCGCCAGGCAATGTATGCCAGGGGCAGGAACTGCAGCACCAGCCAGATCGGCTGCGTCCAGATCTGGAAGCGGCTGATCAGACTGATGCCATACAGGGCAATGGGGATGACTACCAGGGCGCTGATCAGATGAGCCGCCCAGATGGGGATGTCGAACAGCAGCATCAGTGCAGTCGACATGATGCTGGCTTCAATGGCGAACAACAGGAAAGTGAAGGACGCGTAGATCAGCGAGGTGATGGTGGAGCCGATGTAGCCGAACCCGGCCCCGCGGGTCAGAAGGTCGATGTCCACTCCGTAGCGGGCTGCGTAGACGCAGATCGGCACCCCGATCATGAACATCAGCACGCAGAACGATACGATCGCGCTGGCCGCATTGGTGAAGCCATAGGAAAGGGTGATGGCACCACCTATTGCCTCGCACGCCAGGAAGGCGATCGGACCAAAGGCGGTGTTGCCCACCCGGAACATCGACCGGCGGGCGCCAGAGGCCGTGAAGCGAAGTGCGTAGTCTTCCAGCGTCTCGCTGGCAACCCACTGGTTGTACTGCCGACGCTCCCTAATGATGCGCTGTCGCGGACCCATGCAACCTCTTGGTGCAAAACTGGCTGAAAATTGATTGTAGGCCACGACTATACAGTCCGCGGCTACGTCAAATGACCCATCCCGGGTACGTCAATCAACGCGTATCGCGGGTGATGTGGTTCTCATAACTTCATCCATGCATGCCGCGGGCCCAATTCCCGCAGGAAGCGCTCTTAACAACAGACAAAGGACACACTCCCATGGGTTATGAAACGGTCTCTTCTGCCAATCGCCTGCTCTCCGGTTCGCCTTTGGCGAGCGGCAGGAAGTGCATGGTCGCTGGCGTGGTTGCCGCTGTGGCTGCCGCGATTGCTCCCGTCGCCAACGCCGAAATCGAACTGGGTGAGGGCCTCAGCGTCACCGGTTTCGTCGACATGTCATTCCTCAGCACCGACATCGACGGTGCAGAAGGCGGCACCACCAGCGGTTTCGGTATCGATCAGTTCGAGACTGATTTCCTGTATTCCGGTTCCGATGGCATCTCTGCCCAGGTCGACGTTGAGTACGGTGGGACTTCCACTACCTCGAACACCTTCGTCGAACAGGCTTTCATCACCAAGAAGTTCAACGACCAGTTCAGCATGAAGGTTGGTCGCTTCCTGAGCTACAGCGGCTGGGAAACCGAAGAGCCCACCGGCCTCTTCCAGTACAGCGGCGTCGGCTATGCCCCGGCCTTCTACGGCTACTACCAGCAGGGCGTCTCGGCTGCCTACACCGGCGAGAAATTCGCCCTCATGGGGTCCGTCGTCAGTTCCGCTTTCGATCCGTACGAGAGCGATACCGACGACCTGGGATACGAACTCGGCGTGGCCGTGATGCCCATCGAAGGACTTACCGCGAAGCTGTTCTACATTTCGGACAAGAAGTCAGACACGGACATCCTCAACTTCTGGGCATCGTATTCGGCTGGCGGCTTCACCTTCGCGGGTGAATACAATGATGGCGACTACACCGCCGGAGGCAAGGGCGATGGCTACCTGCTGATGGGTAACTACGCCAGCGGCAACTGGGGCATCACCCTGCGCTATCACGACTGGGACATCGAAGACGGTACCGGCACTTCCACCAGCAAGCAGACGGGCTTCACCCTGTCGCCTAGCTACAAAGTGGGCAAGAACCTGCTGCTGGTGGCCGAGTACCGGACGGACGACGTCAAGGCCGGCGGCAGCGATGTGGACTACATCGCTCTCGAAGCGCTCTTCACGTTCTGATACGACTCCTGCGCCAGCCAGCAACTGGCTGGCGCAGACCACTCTATTTTCGGAGCAATAAATGAAATCAAGACGTACATTCATGAAAGTCGCAACGGTAAGCGCAATGGTCGCAGTGGCCATGCTTGCCGGTTGCGCGAAGAAGGAAGCAGAAGTAGCTGCCTCCGCGGCACCTACGGAGACCATCAAGGTCGGTGTTCTGCATTCGTTGTCGGGAACCATGGCCATCAGCGAAACCACGCTGAAGGACACCGTCCTGATGATGATCGACGAGCAGAACAAGAAGGGTGGCGTGCTCGGCAAGCAGCTGGAAGCCGTTGTGGTCGATCCCGCCTCCGACTGGCCGTTGTTCGCCGAGAAGGCCGAACAGCTGCTGGTGCAGGACAAGGTCGCGGTGGTGTTCGGCTGCTGGACCAGTTCGTGTCCCGCAAGTCGGTGTTGCCGGTGTTCGAGAAGAACAATGGCCTGCTCTTCTACCCCGTGCAGTACGAGGGTGAAGAGTCGTCCAAGAACGTGTTCTACACCGGTGCCGCGCCCAACCAGCAGGCCATCCCTGCGGTTGATTACCTGATGAACGACGTCAAGGTGAAGCGTTGGGTGCTGGAAGGCACTGACTATGTGTATCCCCAGACCACCAACAAGATCCTGAAGGCCTACCTCATGTCGAAGGGCGTGGCGGAAGCGGACATCAGCGTGAACTACACGCCGTTCGGTCATTCCGACTGGCAGTCGCGCGTGGCGGCCATCAAGAAGTTCGGCTCGGCTGGCAAGAAGACGGCGGTGGTTTCGACCATCAACGGCGATGCCAACGTGCCCTTCTACAAGGAACTGGCCAGCCAGAAGATCTCCGCGGAAGACATCCCCGTGGTGGCGTTCTCGGTGGGTGAAGAAGAACTCTCGGGTCTCGACGCCGCGCCGCTGGTGGGTCACCTCGCCGCCTGGAACTACTTCCAGAGCGTCGAAAGCCCGCTGAACACCGAGTGGATCGCCAAGTGGCAGGCCTTCAGCCCGAAGAAGGAAAAGGCCACCTTCAACGATCCGATGGAAGCGACGCTGATCGGATTCCAGCTGTGGGTTGCTGCGGTCGAGAAGGCCCAGTCGACGGAAACCGACAAGGTTGCCGATGCGATCATCGGCCTCGAGACGCCGAACCTGACCGGTGGCATCGCCAAGATGCTGCCGAACCACCACCTGACCAAACCGGTGCTCATCGGTGAGGTGCGTGCGGACGGTCAGTTCGACACCGTCTGGAAGACCGAAGGTACTGTTCCGGGCGACGCCTGGACGGACTTCCTGCCGGGTAGCATGGACGTGGAAGCCGACTGGGTCGATCTCAAGTGCGGCAACTACAACAAGGTCACGAAGGTCTGCTCTGGCCAGAACATGTAGTTCGGCAACTACCAGCCACGATTGGTAGAAGTTGTTCCCGGCCCGGAAGGGCCGGGAACATTGGCGAAGCCACAAGTCAAGGCAAAGTCCAATGATCTCCCGAAAGCTCCTGGCGCTAGGCGTCGTCCTTGGGCTGCTTGCAGCGACCTGCCCTGCGCAGGACGCAACGCCCGAATCACTGCCCGAATCACCGACTGCGCCGGCCATTGCGCCTGACGCAAAACTCGATGACCTGCTGGCCATGTTGCCGGCGGCGGATTACACGACCAAGGGCGAGATCGTTGCACGCCTGGGTGCCGAAGGCAGTCCTGCCGCGCACCGAACCCTCTCTGCCCTGCTCAAGGGAGAGCTCTATTTTCGAAATTCCGACCGGCTGCTGGTTTCCATCATTGAGAACAGCAACCCTCCTATAGCCACCGACATCCGCAGTGGCGATTCACTGGGGGCCCTTGCGGCCACCGAGCGAACCCGCGTCGGCATCAACAATCAGCTGCGCAAGACAGTGCGCGGCCACCTCGCCGGACTGGAACTGGCAAGTCCGGACGAGAAGGTCCGCATGACTGCCGTACGGGAGTTGATGAGCACGCTGGATGCGGACGGCGTGAACCTGCTGCGCAGCCGACTCGGTGCCGAGCAGGACGAGTCGGTCCGTGGCCAGATCGTCGACGCATTGGCCATCAACGATCTGGCCGATCCCGATGCGGCCAAACGTCTCGCCGCGGTCAACGAGTTGCGTGGCAACTTGAATGGTGAGGTATTCAATCGGCTTGTTCCCATGGCCACTGCCGGCCCGGATGGCACCTTCTCGGAGCCCGATGCGGCGGTCCGGCTGGCTGCCGACGAAGCGCTCAGCACCATCAAGCGCTGGCGCGGGTTCTACGGGATGATCGAAACACTGTTCTTTGGTCTTTCGCTGGGTTCGGTGTTGATGCTCGTCGGCATTGGCCTTGCCATCACCTTCGGCGTGATGGGCGTGATCAACATGGCCCACGGCGAAATGCTGATGATTGGCGCTTACTGCGTCTACGTGGTGCAGACCCTGATGCCAAACCACATCGGCAGTTCGCTGCTGGTGGCCATTCCCGTGGCCTTCGTCGTGGCCGGCCTGGTGGGCATCGCGATCGAACGGGGTGTCGTGCGTTTCCTCCATGGCAGGCCGCTCGAAACCCTGCTCGCAACCTTTGGTGTGAGCCTGATCCTGCAGCAGCTGGTTCGCGATGTATTCAGTCCGAACAACCGCCCCGTGCAGGTGCCGTCGTGGATGGCCGGATCGCTGCGCTTCAACGATGTGCTTTCCCTCACCTACTCCCGGTTGTACATCGTGTTGTTCGCGGCAATCGTGTTCGTGCTGCTGATGCTGGTGATCAAGCGCACCAATCTGGGATTGCACGTGCGTGCGGTCTCGCAGAATCGCGCCATGGCCCGCGCCATGGGCATCAAGACAAATTGGGTGGACGCACTGACATTCGGCCTGGGTTCCGGTATCGCGGGTGTCGCAGGCGTCGCGCTTAGCCAGTTGACGAATGTCGGCCCTAACCTCGGGCAGAGCTACATCGTCGACTCCTTCATGGTGGTGGTATTCGGTGGCGTGGGCAGTCTGTGGGGCACGCAGATCGGCGGCCTTTCGCTCGGCGTTACCAGCAAGCTGCTGGAGCCCATGGCCGGCGCGGTGCTCGCGAAGATCCTGATACTCGTGGCACTGATCCTGTTCATCCAGAGCAAGCCGCGCGGGCTGTTCCCGCAGCGCGGCCGCGCGGCTGAGGGTTGACGGGCATGCCGCACACTCCGTTCCTCACCGGCCTGTTCCGTACTGATCGCCCGGGCATCATCTTCCTCGCGCTGCTGGCCGCCACGGCCATCGTGGTGCCGGTGCTGCACCTCCTGGTGCCGGAATCATCGCCGCTGCACATGTCCTCCTATTCCGTGACACTGATCGGCAAGTACCTCACGTACGCCATGCTTGCCCTCTCGGTGGATCTCGTCTGGGGGTTCTGCGGCATCCTCAGCCTGGGTCATGCCGCATTCTTCGCCCTGGGCGGCTATGCGATGGGCATGTACCTCATGCGGCAGATCGGCCCGCGCGGCGTGTATGGCGACCCCATCCTGCCGGACTTCATGGTGTTCCTGAACTGGAAGGAGCTCCCCTGGTTCTGGCATGGTTTCGACATGTTCTGGTTTGCGCTGCTGATGGTGGCGCTGGCACCGGGCCTGCTGGCCCTGGTGTTCGGCTGGTTCGCCTTCCGCTCCCGCGTCACTGGCGTGTATCTCTCCATCATCACCCAGGCGATGACCTACGCACTGATGCTGGCGTTCTTCCGCAATGACATGGGCTTTGGCGGCAACAACGGCTTCACGGATTTCAAGGATCTGCTCGGATTCAATCTGGCGAGCCCCAACGTGCGGATCGCGCTGTTTGTCGCTTCCGCCATCGCCCTTGGCACGGGCTATCTGTTATGCCGATGGATCGTTTCTTCGCGCGCGGGCCGCGTGGTGACGGCCATACGCGATGCCGAGAGTCGCACGCGATTCATCGGCTATCGGGTTGAGTCCTACAAGCTGTGGGTGTTCGTGTTCTCGGCGGTGCTGGCGGGCGTGGCCGGGGCGTTGTACGTGCCGCAGGTGGGCATCATCAATCCCGACGAGTTCTCGCCCATCAATTCCATCGAGGTGGTGATCTGGGTGGCCATTGGCGGTCGCGGCACGCTCTACGGCGCCGTCGCCGGCGCCATCATCGTGAACTACGCCAAGACATGGTTTACCACTGCCCTGCCCAGCGCCTGGCTGTATCTGCTTGGGGCGATGTTCATTCTCACGACGCTGTTCCTGCCGACCGGTGTCGCTGGCCTGCTGCGTAGCCGCAGGGCCAAGGGGCGCGCAGCATGAACGCGAAGCTTGCATGGAAACGGCTTGCCGGTCGTTCACGCAGCGCCTCACCGCCACGCAAGGGGCCCATGCTGCAGGGGCACGACGTGGCCAGTGGTCCGGATGATTCACACGGCTACATCCTGTATCTGGAAGACCTGACGGTTTCCTTCGACGGATTCCGCGCACTCAATGCGCTCACTCTGTATGTGGAAACAGGTGAATTGCGTTGCATCATCGGTCCGAATGGTGCCGGCAAGACCACCATGATGGATGTCATCACCGGCAAGACCCGTCCCGATGCAGGTTCTGCGTGGTTTGGCCAGACTCTCGACCTGCTGGAACTGACAGAGCCCGAGATCGCGCAGGCAGGTATCGGGCGCAAGTTCCAGAAGCCGACGGTTTTCGAGCGGCACACGGCGTTCGAGAACCTTGAACTCGCGCTGGCTGGGAATCGCGCCGTCTGGGCGAATCTGGTTGCGAAGCTCTCCTCCGAGCAGCGTGATCGCATTCGCGACGTGCTGGAGCAGATCGGTCTCTCCGCCGAGCTGGACACTCCCGCCGGCGCCCTCTCACACGGCCAGAAGCAATGGCTCGAGATCGGCATGCTGCTGATGCAGAGCCCGAGACTGCTGCTCGTGGATGAGCCTGTGGCCGGCATGACCCCGCAGGAAGTGGACAAGACAGCGGAGCTGCTGGTGTCGCTGTCGGGCGAACACTCGGTCATCGTGGTGGAACACGACATGGAGTTCGTGCGAGGCATTGCGCGGCAGGTCACCGTGCTGCATCAAGGCAGCGTGCTGGCCGAAGGCACCATGGACGAAGTGCAGAACCACCCCAAAGTCATTGAAGTGTATCTGGGCGAGCATCAATGATCGACATTCAGGGTCTGAACCAGTTCTATGGTGGCAGCCACATCCTTTGGGATGTCGGCATGACCGTGCCCGAAGGCTCCTGCACGGTGCTCATGGGCCGCAACGGCATGGGCAAGACCACGCTGCTGCGATGCCTGATGGGGCTTACTCCCATCGCCAGCGGTACCATCCGCTGCGGCGATCAGGATCTCACCACGGCGGCGGCAACACGCCGCGCACGCATTGGCATTGGCTACGTACCGCAGGGCCGAGAGATCTTCTCGCAGCTCACCGTGGAAGAGAACCTGCGCACCGGGCTTGCGGCACGGCCCGACGGGCGCAAGGATATTCCCGAAGAAATCTACCAGATGTTCCCCGTGCTGAAGAGCATGGCCGCTCGGCGCGGCGGTGATCTTTCCGGCGGACAGCAGCAGCAGCTGGCCATTGGTCGCGCACTGGTCATCGACCCCAAGGTCCTGATCCTGGATGAGCCCACCGAAGGCATCCAGCCAAATATCGTGCGCGAGATCGGCGATGTGATCGTGCGGCTGAACAAGGAAAGGGGCCTGACCGTGCTGCTGGTGGAACAGAAGCTGCCGTTTGCGCGGCGCATTGGCACGGACCTGCGGATTCTGGACAAAGGTCGCCTGGTCGTCTCGGGTGGCATCGCCGATTTGACGGATGAGGTGGTACATGATCACCTCACCGTATGAGACCTGCGCACAGCTCCTGGCAAGCCCGACTGGAACTTGGATTTCGTGCCGCCGGCAACCGTACGGTGCTGGCGCATCGACGGCATGTCGGGCCGCTGATGGTGCAACGTCCCTTCTATCCGGAAGGGGGTATCTGTCATGTCTATCTGCTGCATCCGCCGGGTGGTGTGGTAGGGGGAGACACGCTGGAATTGCAGTTGCAGGCAGAAGCAGGCTCGCATGCACTGATCACCACGCCTGCCGCCACCAAGTTCTATCGCGCCGGACCGCATCCATTTTCGTCATTGCGCCAGCAGTTGCAGGTCAACGATGCCACGCTCGAATGGCTGCCCCAGGAAACCATCGTCTTCGACGGCGCCCGGGCGCGCAGCTGTACCCGGGTCGACCTGACGGGCAATTCGCAGTTCATCGGCTGGGAGATCTTCTGCCTGGGAAGGCCGGTGGTGCAGGAACAGTTCCGGGTCGGCGAGTTGCATCAGGATTTTCTGCTTTATCGGGATGGCAGACCTTTGCTGCTCGACCGACTGCGGCTGGTAGGCGACTCGCCTGCCCTCTCGGCCCGCTGGGGACTTGCGGATGCGCAGGCCATGGGCACAATGTTGATGTATCCCGGTGGCGATGCAGATCTCGCTGCGCTGCGCGCAGTGCAGGTCAAGGATGTGCGATTTGCGCTGACGCTGGTTGGCGGGGTGCTGCATTGCCGGGCGCTGTCGGCGCAGGCAGAGGCCATCCGGCGCCTGTTTACCGAACTGTGGCTGCAACTGCGGCACAGCCTGCTCGGGCGGGTGGCGCTCGCGCCGCGCATCTGGGCAACCTGAAGTAGAGCCGGACATGGAACTGACCCCACGCGAAAAAGACAAACTGCTGCTCTTCACCGCTGCCCTGCTGGCTGAGCGGCGCAAGGCCAGGGGCGTGAAGCTGAACTATCCGGAAGCCGTTGCCTTCATCAGCGCCGCCATCCTCGAAGGTGCGCGTGATGGTCGCAGTGTCGCGGAGCTGATGGCTTTCGGCACCACGCTGCTCTCGCGTTCGGATGTCATGGAAGGCGTGCCTGAAATGATCCCGGATGTGCAGGTTGAAGCCACTTTCCCGGATGGCACCAAGCTCGTGACCGTCCATTCCCCCATCAACTGAAGCCAGGCGCACAGCATCCATGATTCCCGGAGAAATCTTCCCGGCTGCAGGCAGCATCGAAATCAACGCGGGGCGCGTGCGCGTGACAGTGGCTGTCGCGAACACGGGTGACCGCCCGATACAGGTCGGGTCGCACTATCATTTCTTCGAGACCAACGATGCCCTGCGCTTCGATCGTGCCGCCGCACGCGGGTTTCGTCTCAACATCCCGGCTGGCACCGCCGTGCGGTTCGAACCCGGGCAGAGCCGTGAAGTGGAGCTGGTGAAGCTCGCAGGCAGCGGCGACGTGTACGGTTTTCAGGGCAAAGTGATGGGGCGCCTATGACGCGCATGGACCGCCGCGCCTATGCCGAGATGTTCGGTCCCACCACCGGCGATCGCGTGCGCCTGGGCGACACGGGCCTCGTGATCGAGGTCGAGCGCGACCACACCATCTACGGAGAAGAGGTCAAGTTCGGCGGCGGCAAGGTGATCCGCGATGGCATGGGACAGAGCCAGCGCGATGGCGCCGAGGTCGTGGATACCGTCATCACCAACGCGCTGATCGTCGACCACTGGGGCATCGTCAAGGCCGATATTGGCATCAAGCATGGCCGCATCGCTGGCATCGGCAAGGCGGGTAACCCCGACATTCAGCCGGGTGTCGACATCGTGATCGGTCCCGGCAGCGAAGTGATTGCCGGCGAAGGCATGATCGTCACGGCAGGTGGCATCGATTCGCACATCCACTTCATCTGCCCGCAGCAGGTGGAAGAGGCGCTGATGTCCGGCGTCACGACGATGATCGGTGGTGGAACCGGTCCGGCTACCGGCACCAATGCCACGACCTGCACGCCCGGCACCTGGCACATGGGCCGCATGTTGCAGGCGCTCGACTCACTGCCGATGAATTTTGGCTTGCTGGGCAAAGGCAATGCGAGCCTCCCGGAAGCGCTGCACAGCCAGATCCGGGCCGGTGCCATGGGTCTCAAGTTGCACGAGGACTGGGGCACCACACCGGCCGCGATTGATTGCTGCCTGTCGGTGGCGGAAGAACATGACGTGCAGGTTGCGATCCATACCGACACCCTGAACGAGTCGGGTTTTCTCGAAGATACGCTCGCGGCATTCAAGGGCCGGGCCATCCACACCTATCACACGGAGGGCGCTGGCGGCGGCCATGCCCCGGACATCATTCGTGCCTGCGGCGAAGCGAATGTCCTGCCCTCCTCCACCAATCCAACACGCCCCTACACCGTCAACACGGTCGATGAGCACCTGGACATGCTGATGGTCTGCCACCATCTCGATCCGGGTATCGCCGAAGATGTGGCCTTTGCCGAATCGCGCATCCGTCGCGAGACCATTGCCGCAGAAGACATCCTGCATGATCTCGGCGCATTCTCGATGATCTCCTCGGATTCGCAGGCCATGGGGCGCGTGGGCGAAGTCATCACCCGCACCTGGCAGACTGCGCACAAGATGAAGGAACAGCGTGGGCCGCTGCATCCCGACGGTGGCGGCAACGACAACTTCCGCGTGCGCCGCTACATCGCGAAATACACCATCAATCCCGCGTTGACCCATGGCATCGGCCATGAAGTGGGCTCGCTGGAAGTCGGCAAGCTCGCCGATATCGTGCTGTGGCGCCCTGCGTTCTTCGGTGCCAAGGCTTCCCTCATCATCAAGGGCGGCATGATTGCAGCGGCGCCGATGGGCGATCCGAATGCCTCCATTCCCACGCCCCAACCGGTGCACTTCCGGCACATGTTCGGTGCATTGGGTCAGGCCGCCTGCAGCACCGCGCTGACTTTCGTCTCGCAGGCTGCCATCGAGGCTGGTGTGGGCAGGCAACTGGGGTTGCGTAAACAGCTCTCCGCCGTTCGCGGCACCCGCAGCATCCGCAAGCGCGACCTGATCCTCAACGACTATCAGCCACACATCGAAGTCGACTCCCAGACTTACGAAGTGCGCGCGGATGGCCAGCTTCTGACCTGCGAGCCAGCGACAGTATTGCCGCTTGCGCAGCGTTATTTCCTGTTCTGATTTCGAGGCGACCATGGCTCAACTCACCATTTCCACCCGTGCCTATGGCGAAGGGCGTGCCGCAGCGCGCCTGGTGCTGCCTTTCGAACTGCGGCAGCGCAGCCGCCTGCTTGCCGTCATGGACAGCGGCGAAGAAGTCGGCCTGTTGATGCCGCGCGGCACGGTGCTGCGGGGCGGCGACCGCCTGCAGAGCAGCGACGGTCGACTGGTGGAAGTGGTTGCGGCCCCCGAGCAGCTCTCCATCGTGCGCAGCAGTGACACCCGGCAACTGGCACGTGCGGCCTATCATCTCGGCAATCGGCATGTGGCCGTGCAGATCACGGCAGATTCGATCCGTTATCTGAAAGACCATGTTCTGGACGACATGCTGACCGGTCAGGGGCTGAAGGTCACCAGCGATATGCTGCCGTTCGAACCGGAGGCAGGCGCCTATTCGAGTTCGCATTCCCATGCAGAAGCCCACGCTCACGGCCATGCCCACGACCACGACTGACCAACTTGCTCTGCTGCGTCTGTTGCAGCTGGCGAGCCCGGCGTTGCCCATTGGCGCGTTCAACTTCTCGCAGGGGCTGGAGTTCGCCATAGAACACGGTGGCGTGGACAGCGAACAACAGGCTCGCGAGTGGATCCTGGGTCTGGCGCGCCACAGCGTGGCGACGCTCGATCTTCCCATGCTGTTGCGCATGCATGCGGCCTGGTGTGAGCAGGATGTGGAAGCAGCTCACCGGCTCAGCGCGGAATTGTTCGCCTCGCGCGAAACCATGGAACTGCGCGCCGAAGAGCTGCACATGGGGCAATCGCTGGCCAAGATCCTGATCGAATTCGGCATCGAACCCGCCCGCGATTGGCTGCGCTGCGACCACACCACCCACTGCGCCATGTTTGCGCTGGCAGCAGCACATTCGCAGGTGACAGCCGAGGATGCCGCGGTGGCATTCATGTGGGCCTGGGCAGAGAACCAGACCATTGCGGCGGTCAAACTGCTGCCGCTGGGCCAGACCGCCGGTCAGCGCATGCTGGAGGCCATCAGGCAGCAGATCCCTTCCCTGGTTGCGGATGCACGCGCACTCCCCGATGAATCGCTGGGCACGGCCACGCCACTGGCGATCATGGCCAGCGCCTGGCATGAAACCCAATACACCCGCCTGTTCCGTTCATAGAGAGGTTGCCATGAAGATTGCGCGCCATCACCGGTCATTGACTGTCACCACGCTGGTGCTTGCCTCCCTGTTGTCACCAGCCGCCATGGCACACCCTGGTCATGGTGTCGGACAGGACTTTGTTGCCGGCGTGCTGCATCCCCTCTCAGGTCTCGACCACGTGCTGATGATCGTGGCGGTCAGCGCCTGGGCGGGTGCGATGTCGCGGCAGGCACGATGGCTGGTAGCCGCGTGTCTTGCATTGTTTGTAGCGGCAGGCGCCCTGCTTCCTGCACCCGCTGCCGGTCCCGCACTCGAGGTCGCAATAGCCCTCACAGTGGTCGGTTCGGGATTACTGCTGGCGATGGGCAAGCGTTGGCCGATGAGCGCCACGGCAGCCCTCGCAGCGCTGTTTGCCGTGATCCATGGATTCGCACATGGCGCTGAAGGCCCTGCTGGCTCACTCGCCTATGTTCCCGGTCTGGCGCTGGCCACCGGTGGGTTGGCGCTGGGTGTTTCACACCTGGCGATGCGTCTGCAGTCGCAGCGCCGATGGTTGCAGCTGGCCGGCATGCTGGGTGCCGCAACGGGTGTGGTCCTGCTGACCTGATCAGGCGATGAGCCACACCATGGCGTCGGTGTCTGCATCGAAACGCTGGTAACGCACAAGGCGGCGTGATTCCGCCGCCAGGCCCTGGATGAGCAGGAACTCCATCCAGCGGGTTACACCCAGCAACCGGGTGTCACGCCTATCCAGGATCGTGCCCGATTCGCCCCGCCACATCCGCACAGGATCGGCTTCGAGCGTGAGGATGCGCGCGCCATTGCGATCCAGACGTGCCCGAACGTCCGCGGGCAAAGGCAGTCGAGCGTCCTGAAGCACGATGGTGGCCGCTGCAACAACTTCCTCCAGCATGCTGTCCGGCGACTGTGCGATGGCTGTGTTCGCTGTCAGGGTTCCGGCCAGACCAGCGCCGGCCCCCATCAACAGCGCGCGCCGACTGGTACGGATCCCGGACGGCATCACGGCCGACCCTGCGCCAGGTAGTTCGCGACCTTCGCCAGCTCGGGATCACTGATCTCCCCGCGCGACATGCGCGGCATGTTCACTATGCCGGAGCGCACTACCGTGCGAATGAATGCGGCACTCAGGTCCTTGCGCTCTTCCAGAAACCCTTTGCTGGCATCACCGGGCCTGCGGGAGAGAATGCCCACCGCCATGCCGATGGTCTGATGGCACATGCCGCAGCGGCTGGTGAACAGGGCCTTGCCATCGGGCGCTTCGGCCGCCTGGGCACCGACTGACGAAAGTGCGCCTGCAAAGAACAGGACGATCGTGGTGAGTGTGCGCGGCATGATTCGCCTGCTCATGACCTGAGGTTCCGGTAGCGCTTCGGCCAGATGCCGCTCTTGCCCGGCGCCAGAATGCCATTGGGATCCAGCGCATCCTTGATGGTCTCGTTGGCCCGACGCAGTGCGTTCTGGTTGAAGTCGTAGGTGCCGGCCACGAGGTCCATGTAATCGATGTGCGTGCGGTATTCGCCATACCGCTTCTCGGTGGCGTCGTTCACCAGTGCACGGAAGAAGCCGTTCACGCGCGACATCATGTCGGCATCGTCCTTGTTGAACAGCACCTGGTTGACGTTGATGATGCTGCGTTCACCCATCGCGAACGAGCCGTGGTAGTCCATGCCGAATTCACGGTAGCGGTTGTAGGTGCGGCGGAACTGCTCCATCGCCGCCGCGCCGTTTGCAGGCAATACCGGTGAATAGCCGACGTGACCGCCCCGCCCTCCGTGCCATGCGGCATTGGCCAGCGGGAAAGTGATGGGAATGCCCGCGGCCGCAGCCTGTCCTGGCGCGGCATTCAACGGCGTCCCTGCTTCCAGCGTGAGACGGCAAAGGGTTGTGATGTCTTCTTCGCAAACTGCGCCTGGATGATGCCCGCGGCCGCCTCGTTCACCGCCTCATGGCCGTAGAGGCGCATGCTGATCGACCACCAGCCGATGTTGAAGCGCTTGCGGATCGCCGCGATGACATCATCGGGCAATGCACCGGGCTTGTCGTACCACTCCTTGCGGGTGGTGAGCACGGCCGCGCCGCGCAGCCAGCTGCCGATCGAAGGCGATTGCTGCAGCAGCCCGTCGCGACGCATGCCGGCGACCAGATCCACTGCCCATCCGAGGTCTTCGGCATTCTCCATTTCCAGATCGAGGCCGACCATCGAATCCGGCGCCGGCATCAGCCAGATACCGGCCTTCGTGACGACGCCAAAGTTCGACTGCACGAACATCTGCTCCCACGAGGGACCAAAGCCGTAGCGGTAGAGGTTCCAGGTGGGTGAGCCGCTCATCGCGCCCATGCCGGTGCGCATCATCTCCCCGCTGGGAAGCACAACTTCCATGCCGCAGAGCTTCTCGGTGTGTTGGCCGTACGTGGTGTAGCCCACGCCGCGATCCAGTGCATTGCCGATGACCGAGCCCCAGCTGTTGCCGGGCACGGAGGTCCAGTAAGGCAGCTTGTGCTGCTGGATGTAATCGTAGAGATCGTAGAACCCGACACCGGGCTCGACCAGCGCAACTGCCGTTTTCGGCGTCGAACTCGATCTTCTTCATTCGCGACAGATCGAGAACCACCGAGCCCTTGAGCAGCGGCGCGGCGCCGCCGTAACCGAAATTCTTGCCCCGGCTGATGGGCCAGAGCGGCACTTTGTGGCGGTTTGCCACCCGCAGAATTTCCTGCACCTGTTCCGCAGTGAGCGGCGCCACGGCGGCCGATGGGGCGTGTGCTGCCTCGTCGACTGCGAAATGGTCGAGGTAGGTGTCCCGGTCCAGATCGGTGGAGAACACCCAGTCGTCGCCCACGATACGCGCGAAATCCTTCAGTGCGCGATCCAGCTGTGCAGCCGAAAGGCCCGGAGGCAGCACCTGTTTCATCTTCAGGTCACCTTGTAGTAACGCACCAGGTTGCCATCGGGTTTGCGTTCACCGATGCCCACGAACACATGCTTGGTGAGCCAGTCATGCTTGCCGGTGCTGGTTTCGAAGGTCGGGCTGGCGCGCAGGTAATATTCGGAATGCGGCACCGGTGCACCGCCTTCGAACGCCCACTTGCGCAGCCGGTCCATCACGTCGGGCTTGCGACCCCACAGGAATCCCTTGTTGTAGAGCATGATCAGCGTGCCATCGTCTTCCTGCAGCATGTAGCGCGCGTCGAAAACGGCGGTGTCATCGGGCCGGAACAGGGCGTAGTCGCCGCCGGAGTTCGGCACGGCCTTGCCCTTGAGCAGCGGCCCGAAGAATTCACCGGAATCGACGTAGACGGCACTGCGGATGCCGCCGCTGGGGAGCTGATTGATCTGCTGCACTCGCGTGAATCGCAGCCGGACCTCCATGGCGAATTCGAAGCGCGGTTGATCCATGCTCGAGAACAGTTCCGGTTCCATCTTTCCCCCTGCTTCTTGCGCTCCAGCAGCAGCGCAAGTCGATGTTAGAATGCATGTAGATATTATTCCAAATACGCGTACGGGGTCGGTCCGATGCAATCCTCCCAGTGGCAGGCAGCCGCTACCTTACAGCCTGCCCGCAAGTCCCTTTAATGGTGAGAAATTCCGGCTCCCGCGCCCCCGGTTCGGCGGCGTTCATTTTCGTATTCATCACCGTCTCTCTCGACATGATGGCCGTGGGCATCATTGCGCCCGGTGCTGCCGAAGTTGATCATCGAGTTCCAGTTCGGCGACGTGGCCCGGGCTGCTGGCTACGTGGGCCTGTTTGCGACCATCTGGGCGGCCATGCAGTTCGTGTTCGCGCCGATCATCGGTGCCGCCTCCGACCGCTTCGGGCGACGCCCGGTGATCCTGCTGTCGAATCTGGGCCTGGGGCTGGACTACATCCTGATGGCCATGGCACCCACACTGGCGTGGTTGTTCGTGGGCCGGGTGATCTCCGGCATCACCTCCGCCAGTTATCCCACGGCCGGCGCCTATATCGCCGACGTCACGCCGCCCGCAGAACGGGCCGGCAAGTTCGGCATGCTGGGTGCGGCCTTTGGCCTCGGCTTCATCGTGGGTCCGGCTATCGGGGGCCTGCTTGGCAGCATCGACCTGCGCCTGCCTTTCTGGGTGGCAGCGGGTTTGAGCCTGGCCAATGCCACCTATGGCTACTTCATTCTGCCGGAGTCACTGCCACCGGAGCGCCGCAAGCCGTTCAGTCTGCGATCTGCCAACATTCTGGGGGCCATTCGCCTGCTGCGCTCCCATCCGGAACTGCTGGGCATGGCTGTGGCATTGTTCGTGATGGGCCTGGCGCACGAGTCCCTGCCGAACACATTCGTGCTTTACGCCGACCAGCGGTATGGCTGGGATGAGTCGCAGGTGGGCCTCGTGCTCGCGTTGATCGGTGTGGCTTCGGTGGTGGTATCGATGCTGCTCGTCAAGCCACTGGTCCGGCAGCTGGGCGAGCGGCGTGCCGCGATTGCCGGACTACTCTGCGGCGTAATTGGATTCCTGTGCTTCGCGCTGGCCTCCACTGGCGCCTTTTTCCTGGTTGGCATTGCCTTTCTGGCGCTGCTGGGCATCGCCAACCCGGCATTTCAGTGCGCTGATGAGCCACCGCATCGATTCCATGGAACAGGGGCAGTTGCAGGGTGCGCTGGGCAGTATCCGTGCACTGACGGGCATGCTCGGACCGATGATCTTCACCCAGGTGTTTGCGACTTTCGTCAATCACAGCAACCAGCACCTGCTGGGTGCGCCGTTCCTGCTTTCGGCCGGATTGCTGGCTACGGCGCTGCTGATTGCAGCGCGGGTGCTACCGCGCAGGCTCAGTTGATCGCTGGCCCGTCTACTTGCCGCTGTTCCGCATCAGATCCTGCAGGTAGGCCCTGAACGGCGCGCCCGAGCTTGCCATGTTTCAGGCCAAACTCGACCGTGGCCTGCAGGTAGCCCAGCTTGTTGCCGCAGTCGTAGCGCTTGCCGGCGAAACGATAGGCGTACACCGGTTCATCGTGCATCAGGCGTGCAATGCCGTCGGTGAGCTGGATCTCGCCGCCGGCACCGGCGCCAATCTGCTCCAGGTGGTCGAAGATTCTGGGCGTGAGCACATAACGCCCGACTACCGCGAGGTTTGATGGCGCCTTTGAAGGTTTGGGCTTCTCGACGATTGCGTTGATTGCCGCGACTCTTTCCTTTGAGCCACCGGTATCCACGATGCCGTACTTGTCGGTTTCAGAGGGTTCGACCTCTTCCACACCAAGCACACTGCCCTGCTTTTTCGAAATACACCTCTGCCATCTGCTTGAGGCAGGGCTTTGGTGCATCGATCAGGTCGTCGGCAAGGTGCACGAAGAACGGTTCGTAGCCAACTGCCGGCTGTGCGCAGAGCACGGCATGCCCCAGTCCCAGCGGCGCGGGCTGGCGGATATAGATGCAGGTGGCTGATGCCGGCAGCACGCTGCGCAGCTGGTCTGCCAGATCGGACTTGCCCTGGGAATCGAGCAGCTTCTCCAGCTCCGCGTCGGTGTCGAAGTGATCCTCGATCGCGCGCTTGGAGGCACCGGTGACGAACACCAGCCGCGTGGCGCCGGCGGCCAGCGCCTCTTCCACGGCATACTGGATCAGCGGCTTGTCGACCACGGGCAGCATTTCCTTGGGGCTGGCCTTGGTCGCCGGCAGGAAGCGCGTGCCGCGGCCGGCGACCGGAAACACCGCAGTCCTGATCCGCTTGATATCCGTCGATCGTTTCACCGTCAGCTGCTCCCGATACTCCCTGGAACTGCCGGCGATTCTACAGGACTAGCGTCGGGCGGGCGGTGGCGCAGGCGGATTCTGTGCGCCCTTCGATACCGGCTTCGCATCAGTGCGAATCAGTTCGCGGTTCTTGGCCAGGGCTGCCGGCCCGATTCCCTTGACCAGCGCAAGTTCTTCCGCCGATTTGAACGGGCCATGCTTCTGGCGGTATTCGACGATCGCCTGGGCCCGCTTCATGCCGATGCCCTTGAGTTCGCGCGACAGCGTGGCGGCATCTGCTGTGTTGATGTTGACCGGTCCAGCCCATAGCACACTGCCGGCCATCAGCATGGCCAGTGCGAGCAAAAGGGCCCAGTGGAAGTGAATGCGGGTGAACATGAGCGCCTCCGTAATCAAACGGTCACGGCGACCGCAGGACCAAGGCTAGGCCTGAAGTCAGCGCGCTTCAGTCCGGATATCGGTTGTGCTTGTCAAGAAATGCGGGCCAGAGGCCGGCATCAGTCGCGGATGGGCGAATCCGTGCTGTCATTGACCCGCTCGCGCAGGTCCTTGCCAGGCTTGAAATGCGGCACGTGCTTGCCGGACAAGCGCAACGGCCTCGCCGGTCTTCGGATTGCGGCCCTGTCGCGGCGGCCGGAAGTGCAGCGAGAAACTGCCGAAGCCCCGGATCTCGATGCGCTCACCCTGCGACAGGGCATCGCTCATGATCTCCAGGATCTGCTTCAGCGCCAGCTCCACGTCACGCGCGGGCAGGTGCTTCTGCTTTGCAGTAATGATCTCGATGAGTTCCGACTTCGTCATGCGAGCTCGTCCCGGAGGTTTGACGGAGCCAGTGCTTCGCGCACGGGCTCCGTCAATTGCACAATCACTCAGTCGCGATCGTTACCGATCTGCTCCTTGAGCAGGTCGCCAAGGCTCGTGCCCGAAGAGCTGCTTCCGGAGTCGGTGCGATAGCTCTGCACTGCCTCGGCTTCTTCGTGCATTTCCTTGGCCTTGATCGACAGCGTGATCGAGCGCGTCTTGCGATCGACGCCGACGAACCGGGCTTCGATCTGCTCGCCGACCTTCAGCACGGTGCGCGCGTCGTCGACGCGGTCACGGCTCAGTTCGGTGGCACGCAGCTGGCCTTCGACGCCATTGCCCAGGTCGATGAGTGCGCCGCGGGCGTCCACTTCCGTGACCGTGCCAACGACGATGCTGCCACGCGGGTTCTCGGCCACGAAGCCCGAGAACGGATCCTTCGCCAGCTGCTTGATGCCGAGCGAGATGCGCTCGCGCTCCGGATCGATCGACAGCACCATGGCTTCGATGAGCTGGCCCTTCTGGTAGCTGCGCACGGCTTCTTCGCCAGGGATGTCCCAGCTGATGTCCGACAGGTGCACGAGGCCATCGATGTTGCCCGACAGGCCGATGAACACGCCGAAGTCGGTGATCGACTTGACCTGGCCCGAGACCTTGTCGCCACGGTTGAAGTTCTCGGCGAACTCCTTCCACGGGTTGCTCTTGCACTGCTTGAGGCCGAGCGAGATGCGGCGACGCTCTTCGTCGACATCCAGCACCATGACTTCGACTTCTTCGCCGGTCTGCACGACCTTCGACGGATTGACGTTCTTGTTGGTCCAGTCCATTTCGGACACGTGCACCAGGCCTTCGACGCCATCCTCGATCTCCACGAACGCGCCGTAGTCGGCGATGTTCGTGACCTTGCCGAACACATGCGTGTTGGCAGGGTAACGGCGGGCGATGTTCTCCCACGGATCCGCGCCCAGCTGCTTGAGGCCGAGCGAAACGCGTGAACGCTCGCGGTCGAACTTCAGGATGCGGACTTCCACTTCCTGGCCGACGGTGACCACTTCGGAAGGATGCTTGACGCGCTTCCAGGCCATGTCGGTGATGTGCAGCAGGCCATCGATGCCGCCGAGGTCGACGAATGCGCCGTAGTCGGTGAGGTTCTTGACCGTGCCCTTCACGACCGTGCCTTCCGGCAGGTTGTCCATCAGCGCGCTGCGCTCGGCGGAGAATTCCTGCTCCACGACCGCGCGGCGCGACACGACGACGTTGTTGCGCTTCTGGTCGAGCTTGATGACCTTGAACTCGAGCGGCTTGCCTTCGAGGTAGGACGGTATCGCGCACCGGGCGCACATCGACCAGCGAGCCGGGCAGGAACGCGCGAACGTTCTCGAGCTCGACCGTGAAGCCACCCTTCACGCGGCCGGTGATGATGCCGATGACGATTTCGGATTCGGTGAATGCCTTCTCGAGGCGGGTCCAGGTGCGGGCGCGCTTGGCCTTCTCACGCGACAGGCGGGTTTCGCCATTGCCGTCTTCGACGGCATCCAGGGCAACTTCGACTTCATCGCCAGCGACGACTTCGATCTCGCCCTTTTCATTGCGGAACTGGTCGAGGGGAATGACGGCTTCGGACTTGAGTCCCACGCTGACGACAACCATGTCGTCGCCTACGCTGATCACCCTGCCGGTGAGGATCATGCCTGCGCGAATCCGCTGATTCGCCAGGGTTTGTTCGAACATCTCGCTGAATGATTCGGTCATGTTTACACTCGTTGCGTACGCCCGATTCGGTCCTAAAGCGCACGGTTGATGACACGGGCCACCATTTTTCATTGGCGCCCGACCTGTTTTCCCAATCGTGGCTACAGCCCCCGGGCCCGAACTTCTGCCATCACCCGATCGACCACCGTCTCGATAGAGAGATGGGTGCTGTCGAGCAGAACGGCATCTGCAGCAGGCTTGAGCGGCGCGACGGCGCGGGTTGAATCGCGCCTGTCCCGCTCGGCTATCTCCAGCGAAAGGGCGGCAAGGCTAGCACCGGAACCCTTGTCCTTTCAACTGGTTATAGCGTCTTCTGGCCCGTTCTTCGGCGCTGGCGGTCAGGTAGATCTTGAGGGCAGCGGCAGGGAACACCACTGTGCCCATGTCGCGGCCGTCGGCCACGAGGCCCGGCGCCCGGGCGAAGCCCCGCTGACGCTCGAGCAGCGCAGCGCGGACCTGCGGCCAGACGGCCACCCGGGAGGCCCCCTGCCCGGCTTCCTCAGTGCGGATATCGCGGGTGACGTCCAGCCGCTCGTCGCCCAGCAGGATCTGCTCCCCGCCGTCGGCGGTCACGCCGAAACGGATCTGCAGCGGACGTCGCGAGCTCGCATGGCCGGCTTCGTCGTCGGGTGCGAGACCGGCCATCCGGCCGGCCAGCGCCACGATCCGGTACAGCGCACCGCTGTCCAGCAGGTGCCAGCCCAAGCCGCGTGGCCACCCGCCGGCTGATGGTGCCCTTGCCGGAGCCGCTGGGTCCGTCGATGGCCAGGACCGGCACGGGCTCGGTCATGCCAGCGCCACATCCAGGCCGCAGCCGCAGGCGGTTTCGAGGAAGCCGGGGAAGGAAGTGCCGACGTTCTCTACGTCGCGGACGCGGATCTCGCCGTCGCTGTGCAGGCTGGCAATCGCAAAGGCCATCGCGATGCGATGGTCGCCGTGGCTGTCGATCTCGCCACCGCGGAAACGCGGGCCGCCCTGGATGCGGATGCCATCCGGCGCCAGTTCGTTGACCACGCCAAGGCGTGTGAGGCCTTCGGCCATGACGGCGAGGCGGTCGCTTTCCTTGACGCGCAGTTCGGCGGCGCCGGTGAATACCGTCTCGCCCGAGGCCGCGGCCGCCGCGATGAACAGCACCGGCAGCTCGTCGATGGCCAGCGGCACCAGTGACTCCGGAACCTCGATGCCCCGCAGTGCGGAACGACGGATTTCGATGTCTGCGACGGGCTCAGCACCCTGCGATGGACGCGCATGCAGGTGGATGTCGGCACCCATGAGCTTCAGGATGTCGATCACGCCGGTGCGGGTCGGGTTCACGCCCACGTTCTCGATCACGAACTCTTCCACGCCCGCGAGGCAGCCGGCAACCAGGAAGAATGCTGCCGAGGAAATATCGCCCGGCACTTCGATCTTCGTGCCAGTGAGGTTCTGCAGGCCACCCAGGCGCACACGCGCGCCGCTGGTTTCGATGGCGACGCCGAAGGCGCGCAGCATGCGCTCGGTGTGGTCGCGTGTGGGGCGGGTTCTGTCACCACCGTCAGGCCTTCCGCATACAGGCCGGCGAGCAGGATGGCCGATTTCACCTGCGCACTGGCTACGGGCAGCGGATAGTCGATACCCGCAAGGTGGGTGGCCGGCCGCACGGTGACCGGCGGCTTGCCATCGGTGGTTGTGATATCCGCGCCCATGAGGCGCAGTGGCTTGGCAACACGCTCCATCGGGCGCGACTGCAGCGAGGCATCGCCAGTCAGCACCGACTCGAATCGCTGGCCTGCGAGCAGTCCCATGGAAAGACGGATCGCGGTGCCGGCATTGCCCATGTCCAGCACCTTGCCGGCGGCCTGCAGGCCATGCAGTGCCCCGGCCATGCACGGTCAGGGAAGTTGCGCCACGCCGGTCCACCTGCACGCCCATCGCGCGAAACGCCTCGAGCGTCGCCAGGCAATCCGCGCTGGCCAGGAATCCGGTGACTTCCGTGCGCCCTTCTGCGATGCCGCCCAGCATCAGCGTGCGATGCGAGATGGATTTGTCGCCTGGAACGCGGATGCGCCCGGAGACCCGCGAGGCTGGAGACACCAGATAGTTGCATCATGAATGCCTATTTGCCCTGCATCACTGTCGCCAGTGATCTGATGAGTCTTTCGTTCTGCGCGGCAGTGCCGATGGTGATGCGCACGCAGCGCGGCAGGCCGTAGCCGGCCACGGGCCGCACGATCACGCCTTGCCGCAGCAGGCCTTCGTATACAGCATTGCCGTCACCCACATCGGCCAGCACGAAGTTGCCGGCAGTCGGGAACAGCTTGACGCCAAGCTGCGGCAGCGCCGGCCTGCAGCTGACGCAGCCCTTCGTCCACCAGTTGCACGGCGCGTTGCACCTGTGCGGTGTCGCCGATCGCCGCTTCGGCACCGACCAGCGCCGGAATGGTCACGTTGAAGGGCTGGCGCACGCGGTTGAGCATGTCGGCCACTTCCGGATGCGAGAGGCCATAGCCCGACGCGCACGCCCGCCAGCGCATGCGCCTTCGAGAAGGTGCGCAGCACCACCAGATTGGGATGGTTGCGCAGCAGCGCCGTGCCATCCGGGCAATCGACGCGGCGCGAATATTCGAAATAGGCCTCGTCCAGCACCACGATCACTGTCGGCGGCACGGCCTGCAGGAACTGCGTGATCTGCGCCGCGGTGTTCCAGGTGCCGGTCGGATTGTTCGGATTGGCGATGAAGACCAGTCGCGTGCTGTCGTCGATGGCCGCCAGCATCGCGTCGAGGTCATGCCCGAGTTGCATGGCATGGCCCTCGGCATACGCGGGGGTGGCCTTGCCCCTGCGCGCCGGTGGCCTGCACCACGATGCCGTAGATGGCAAATGCATGCTGCGAATAGACGGCGCTGGATTCTGCCGTGAGGAATGCTTCGGCCAGCATGCACCAGCAGGTCGTTGGAGCCATTGCCCAGCGTCACCTGATTGAACTGCACGCCATGCAGCTGCGCCAGTGCCGTCTTCAGTTCATGGCCATTGCCGTCCGGATACAGCCAGGACATCCGCCAGCGCCTGCTGCATCGCTGCAATGCGCAAGCGGGCTCGGTCCGAGCGGATTCTCGTTGGAGGCGAGCTTGATGATGTCGTCCACGCCCAGTTCGCGCGCCAGCTCGCTGATGGGCTTGCCGATGACATAGGGGGCAAGCTGTCGGACTGCCGCAGTGGCAAGGCTGCCGGGCCCTGCGCCCTTCCCTGGCCCTGCCGTCACAGGATGGCCCGCGGATAGGAGCCGAGCACACGGAACAGGGAGGCGCGCTTGCGCAGCTCGGCCAGCGCCTTGGCGACGGGCGCGTCGTTCGCATGGCCTTCCAGATCGATGAAGAACACGTAATCCCATTTGCGGCGCCGCGAAGGGCGCGATTCGATGCGGGTCATGTTGATCTTGTTCTTCGCCAGCGGCTCGAGCAGCTGGAACAGCACGCCGGATTCCGCCGTTTCCGCGCCCGACACCAGGATGGTGGTCTTGTCGTCGCCGCTGGCCTGCAGCAGCTTGCTGCCGATCACGAGAAAGCGAGTGGTGTTGTCGTCGCTGTCCTCGATGTTTGGCGCGAGGATCTCCAGGCTGTAGACCTCTGCCGCCACCGTGCCGGCCACCGCAGCGGTGCCGCGTTCGTCGCGCGCACGTCGCGCACCTTCGGCATTGCTGCTGACAGGCACGCGCTCGATGCCCGGCAGATGTTCGTCCAGCCAGGCGCGGCACTGACCCAGGGCCTGCGGATGCGCGCAGATGCGCTGCACCTGGGACATGTCCTTCATGCGGCCGATCAGGTTGTGGTGCACCCGCAGTTCCACTTCGCCGCAGATGTGCAGGCTCGTGGACATGAACCGGTCGAGCGTGTTGTTGACGGTGCCTTCCGAGGAATTCTCGACCGGCACCACGCCGAAATCGGCATTGCCGGCCTGCACTTCCTGGAACACTTCGTCGATGGAGGCCAGCGCCAGCGCGCGCACCGAGTGTCCGAACTGCTTGAGCACTGCGGACTGGGAATAGGTGCCCTCGGGCCCGAGATAGGCCACCTTCAGCGGCTTCTCCTGCGCCAGGCAGGCAGACATGATCTCGCGGAACAGCCGCAGCACTTCTTCGTCGCGCAGCGGGCCTTTCTTGTTGCGCGCCAGTGCCATGCGCAGCACCTCGGCTTCGCGCTCGGGTCGATAGAAATCGACCAGCCGGCCTTCCTTGTGCTTGGAGATGCCCACCTGCCTGGCCAGTTCCGCGCGCTGGTTGATCAGCGCATGCAGTTGCTGGTCTACCGAGTCGATCTTTCCGCGGATCGATTCGATGGCAGGCCGGCCGGCCGGAGCAGGGTTAGAGGCTTTCTTTTTCTTGCTGCTCAACTTCGCTTCCTTCAGACCAGACGTGCCGACAGCACGCCGTGGATGGCTCGGATCTTCTGCAACGTTTCGGCGCCAACCTGCCCGTCGCAGTCGATCAGGGTGTAGGCGTATTCGCCGCGCGACTTGTTGAGCAGGTCTGCAATGTTCACGTTGTCGGTGGCGAGGCAGGTGGAAATCTGTCCGACCATGTTGGGCACGTTGCTGTTGGCGATCACCAGGCGTGTGGTGCCCGGGAGCCTCGGCATCACGGCCTCGGGAAAGTTGACCGAATTGCGGATGTTGCCGTTCTCGAGGTAGTCACGCAGCTGTTCAGCGGCCATGACGGCGCAGTTTTCCTCGGCCTCGCCGGTCGAGGCGCCCAGATGCGGCAATGTCACGACCCGCGGGTGGTCTTTCAGTGCATTGCTCGGGAAATCGCACACGTAGGCATGCAGATGCCCCGTGTCGAGCGCCGCGATGACGGCCGCCGTATCCACGATGCCGCCACGCGCGAAATTCAGCACGACGCTGCCGCGGCGCATGAGCTGGATGCGTGCCGCGTTCACGAGGTTGCGCGTGCCGTCGTTCAACGGCACATGCACCGAGATCACGTCGCTGCGCGCGAACAGGTCATCCAGTGAAACGGCCTGCTGCACGCTGGAAGAGAGTTCCCAGGCGCGCTGCACGGTGATCTGCGGATCGTAGCCCAGCACCTTCATGCCCAGCGCCAGCGCGCAGTTCGCCACTTCCACGCCGATGGCGCCGAGCCCGATCACGCCCAGCGTGCGCCCCGGCAGTTCGAAGCCGACAAAATCCTTCTTGCCCTTCTCCACCGCCACATCGATGGCCTTGTCATCGCCGGTCTGCGCACGCGCGAACAGCCAGGCCTGGCCGATGTTGCGGGCGGCGAGGAACAGGCCGGCAATGACCAGTTCCTTCACGGCATTGGCATTGGCGCCAGGTGTGTTGAAAACCGGAATGCCACGTGCCGTAAAGGCAGCGACAGGAATGTTGTTGGTGCCCGCACCGGCGCGCGCCACGGCCAGCACCGATGCAGGCACGTCGAGCTTGTGCATGTCTGCGGATCGCAGCAGCACGGCGTCGGGCTGCTGGATGGCAGAGGCGACCTCGTAACGATCCCGCGGCAGACGATCCAGGCCTTTGGCGCTGACGTTGTTCAGCGTGAGTATGCGAAACGGCTCAGCCATGACGTCGTTCGAACTCCTGCATGAAACTGACCAGTGCGGCCACGCCTTCCGGAGGCATGGCGTTGTAGATGCTGGCCCGCATGCCACCGACCGAGCGGTGCCCTTCGAGATTGGTGAGCCCTGCCGCCTTCGCCGCCGCCAGGAAGGGCTTGTCGAGTTCGGGATTCGCCAGCGTGAAAGGCACGTTCATGATCGAACGGCAGCGCGGTTGCACGGGATTGCGGTAGAAGCCACTACCATCGATGGCCGCATACAGCGAGGCCGCCTTGGCGCGGTTCTGCGCGCCCATGGCCACGAGGCCGCCTTGTCGCTTCAACCACTTGAACACCAGCCCGGCCATGTACCAGCTGAAGGTCGGCGGAGTGTTCGACATCGAGCCATCGACCGCCATCTGCTTGTAGTCCCAGATCGAAGGCGTCACGGTGCGCGCCCAGCCAAGCAGGTCGTCGCGCACGATCACCACGCAGAGGCCGGATGGGCCGATGTTCTTCTGCGCGCCTGCATAGATCAATCCGAAACGCGACACATCCAGCGGTTCGGAGAGGATCGAGGATGAATAGTCTGCCACCAGGGGTGCGCCAACAGACTGCGGGATTTCCGGAAAGGCCACGCCGCCGATTGTTTCGTTGGGGTGAAGTGCAGATAGGCCGCATCGCGACTGCGCTTCCAGCTTGCTTCGTCCGGTACGGAGTTGTAACCATCGGCAGCGGCATCCGCGACCACGTTGACCTGCGCGCAGTAACGTTTCGCTTCGGTGATGGCCTTCTTCGACCAGTTGCCGGTATTGACGTAATCGACGGTTGCATCGGCTGCGGCCAGATTCAGTGGAATGGCGGCGAATTGGCCCGTTGCGCCACCCTGCAGGAACAGCACCTTGTAGTTCGCCGGAATGGCCAGCAGGTCCCGCAGGTCGGTTTCGGCCTGCTCTGCGACGGCAATGAAGGCTTTGCTGCGGTGACTGATCTCCATGACCGACATGCCACTGGCCTGCCAGTCGGTCAGTTCGGCGCCGACCTGTTCCAGCACCTCGAGAGGCAAGGCAGCAGGACCAGCCGAGAAATTGAACACGCGCACTTAGATCGCCTCCGCTCCCAGACCCGGTGGATCCGTATCGGGATCGCTGCCTTCGAATTCTTCGCCGAGACTCTCAACGCGCTCGACACCGGTGAGACGGTCGCCCTCATCCAGGCGGATCAGTCGCACGCCCTGCGTGTTGCGACCCACAATGGATACATCCGCCACGGGGGTGCGAACCAGCGTGCCGTTGGAGCTGATCAACATCAACTCGTGCCCCGGAGATACCTGCAGCGCGGCCACCGTGTCGCCATTCCGCTCGGAGGTCTGCAAGGCAATGACGCCCTGCCCGCCGCGCCCATGGGAGGGGAAATCGTCGAGCGGAGTGAGCTTGCCGTAGCCATTGGTCGATGCCGTGAGCACATGACCTTCGCCAATCACGATGAGCGAAATGACGGCCTGGCCCTCGGCCAGTTTCACGCCTCGCACGCCGGTGGAATCGCGGCCCATCGGTCGCACTTCCTCTTCGCTGAAGCGGATGCACTTGCCCCCGCTGGTGAACAGCATCACTTCCCGCGCGCCGTCGGTGAGCTGCACACCCACCAGCTGGTCGGAGCCACGCAGGTCGACCGCAATGATGCCGCTGGTGCGCGGCCGCGAGAACGCCGACAGCGGCGTCTTCTTCACGGTGCCGTCGCGCGTGGCCATGAACACGAAATGGGTATCGTCGTACTGCTTGATGGGCAGCACGGCGGTGATCTTCTCGCCCTCGCCCAGCGGCAGCAGGTTCACCATCGGCTTGCCGCGCGAGGCACGGCCGGCCTGCGGCAGCTCGAACACGCGCAGCCAGTACACCTGGCCACGATTCGAGAAGCACAGCAGCGTGTCGTGGGTGTGCGCGACGAACAGCTTCTCGATGAAGTCTTCGTCCTTGGTGGCGGTGGCGCTCTTGCCGCGGCCACCGCGACGCTGCGCCTGGTAATCGCTCACCGGCTGCGACTTCGCATAACCCGTATGCGACAGCGTGACCACCACGTCCTGCGGTTCGATCAGGTCTTCGGTGCGCAGATTCAGGTGATCGAGCGAGATCTCGGTGCGGCGCGCATCGCCGAACTGATCGCGGATCTCGACCAGCTCGTTGCGCACCACTTCGGTCAGGCGCTCGGCCCGGGCGAGGATGTCGGAGAGGTCGCCGATCAGCGTCAGCAGCTCGCCGTATTCGGCCAGGATCTTGTCCTGCTCGAGGCCGGTGAGCCGGTTCAGGCGCATCTCGAGGATGGCCTGTGCCTGGGCATCGCTCAGGCGATACACGCCCTCGTTCAGGCCGAACTCGACAGCCAGGCCATCGGGACGTGAACTGACAACGCCCACGCGCTCCAGCATCTTCGGCACGGCACCTGCCGCCCAGGTGCGCGCCATCAGGGCAATCTTGGCCTCGGCCGCTGCCGGCGAAGCCTTGATCAGCGCGATGATTTCGTCGATGTTGGCCAGCGCAACGGCGAGGCCTTCGAGCACATGCGCACGTTCGCGCGCCTTGCGCAGATCGTGGATGGTGCGCCGGGTGACCACTTCGCGCCGGTGCCGGATGAAGGCATCGAGCATTTCCTTCAGCGACATCAGCTTCGGCTGACCGTCCTGCAGGGCCACCATGTTGATGCCGAACACCGTTTCGAGCGGTGTCTGCGCATAGAGGTTGTTCAGCACCACCTCGGCCACTTCACCGCGCTTGAGCTCGATGACGATGCGCATGCCGTCCTTGTCGGACTCGTCGCGCAGGCCGTCGGAGGCGATGCCTTCGATCTGCTTCTCGCGCACCAGGTCGGCGATGCGCTCGATCAGCCGCGCCTTGTTCACCTGGTAGGGCAGCTCGGTGATGATGATCGACTGCCGGCCGCCCTTGTCGAGGTCTTCGAAATGAGTGCGGCCACGGATCGACAGGCGTCCGCGCCCGGTCTTGTAGGCCTGCACGATCTCGGCGGCACCATTGATGATGCCCGCTGTCGGGAAATCCGGGCCCGGGATATGCGCCATGATCTGCGGCAGCGTGATGTCCGGCTCGTCGATCACCGCCAGCAGTGCATTGACCACTTCCGTGAGGTTGTGCGGCGGGATGTTGGTGGCCATGCCCACGGCGATGCCCGAAGAGCCGTTGACCAGCAGGTTCGGGATGCGGGCCGGCAGCACCGCCGGCTCGTGCTCGGATTCGTCGTAGTTGGCGACGAAATCGACGGTTTCCTTGTCGATGTCGGCCAGCAGCTCGCTGGCGAGCCGCGACATGCGCACTTCGGTGTAACGCATGGCAGCGGGCATGTCGCCATCGACCGAGCCGAAGTTGCCCTGGCCGTCGACCAGCATGTAGCGCATCGAGAACGGCTGGGCCATGCGCACGATGGCGTCATAGACAGCCGAATCGCCGTGCGGATGGTATTTGCCGATCACGTCGCCCACGACGCGGGCGGACTTCTTGTAGGGCTTGTTGTAGTCGTTGCCCAGCTCGCGCATGGCGTAGAGAACGCGGCGGTGCACGGGTTTCAGGCCGTCGCGCACATCGGGCAGCGCACGTCCGACGATCACGCTCATGGCGTAATCCAGATAGGACTGGCGCATCTCGTCTTCGAGATTGACCGGCAGTATTTCGCGGGCGATTTCGCTCATGCGTAGGGGTTCGCTAAGGCCTTTCGTAAACCACGAATTTTAGCACAGAACACCCCCATTCCGGGTCAGAAAAGCCCTGCAAATCGTTATACTGCGCAGCGTGAGCAACGCCCCCTCCCCCAGCGCCGATCCGGCCGAAATCGCGAAGTTTGAACAGCTGGCGCACCGCTTCTGGGATCGCGACGGCGAGTTCAAGCCCCTGCACCGTCTGAACCCGGTCCGCGCCGAATACATCGCAGCGCGCAGCCCGCTCGATGGCGCCCGGGTACTGGATGTGGGCTGTGGCGGCGGGCTGCTCGCCGAGGCGCTGACACGCAAAGGCGCCCGGGTCACGGCGATCGATCTCGCTCCCGCCATGATCGCAACCGCAAAGCTGCATGCGGTGGAATCAGGCCTTGCCATCGATTATCGCGTGCAGGATGCCGCGCAGCTCGCCGATACCCACCCGGCATCTTTCGACGTGGTCTGCTGCATGGAGATGCTCGAGCACGTAGCGGACCCTGGCAGCTTCGTTGCAGTGCTGGCCAGGCTGGTGCGTCCGGGCGGTGCGGTATTCGTCTCGACGCTGAACCGCAATCTCAAGTCGTTCATGCTGGCGATCGTCGGTGCCGAATACGTATTGCGATTGCTGCCGCGCGGTACGCACGAATACGAACGCTTCATCCGTCCGGCCGAATTGGCGGGCTATGCGCGTGCGGCCGGGCTCGGGCTGCAACACACCGCCGGCCTGTACTACGAACCTTTCACGGATCGTTGCCGGCTCACCGACGATGTCACGGTGAACTACATCGCCCAACTGAATGCGCAAGGGGCCTGAGGCTTGAAGCGAACCGATATCCGTGGCGTGCTGTTTGATCTCGACGGCACCCTGCTCGACACCGCCCCCGATCTCATCCGCGTCCTGAACCAGGTCAGGGTCGAACAGGGTCGGGAGCCTGTGCCCTACGAAATCGCGCGCACGCAGGTTTCGCATGGCTCTTCAGGCCTCATCCGGCTGGGCTTCCCGGATCTCGCCGGAGATGCGCTGGAAGCGTTGCGCTTGCGCCTGCTCGATCTGTACGCAGCCCAGCTTGCCATCGACACGGCGTTGTTCGACGGCTGCGAGACACTGCTTGGCGCACTGCATGAACGCGACATCAGCTGGGGCATCGTCACCAACAAGCCAGGATTCCTCACGACCCCATTGCTCGCGACGCTCGGCCTCGACACTCGTGCGGGCTGCGTGGTCTCGGGCGATACCCTCCCCCAGCGCAAGCCGCACCCTGCTCCGCTGCTGCTGGCCGCTACGCAGCTGGCGCTGGCCCCACAGCAATGCCTGTATGTGGGAGACGCCGAGCGCGACGTGCAATCCGCCCGCGCAGCGGGAATGCCCGTGCTCGTTGCGCGCTATGGCTATCTTGGCCCCGAAGATGATCCGGACAGCTGGTCGCCCGATGCCCACATCGATGCGCCGCTGCAGGTGCTGGACTGGCTCGACGGAGTCCCCGCCCGATGAGCGGCGAGCTCGAGGGCCGCGTCATCGCCATCACCGGTGCAACGGGCGGGATGGGCCGCGCCATCGCGCTGGCGGCAGTTCGGGAAGGTGCCGAAGTCATCATCCTGGCGCGCAACCTGCGCAAACTTCAGGCCCTGCACGCCGAACTCGAACAGCTGGCGCCTGGCGCTGCGCTGATGGTGCAGATCGATCTGGAAAAGGCGCTGGCCAACGACTACGACCGCATCGCCGAAGCCACCTTGAGCCGCTATGGAAGGCTCGATGGGCTGGTGCATTGCGCCGGCCTGCTGGGCACGCTCACGCCCATCGACCAATACGATGTGCCCACCTGGTGCCGCGTGATGCATGTGAATGTCACCGCCGCGTTCGCCCTGACGCAGGTGCTGCTGCCAGCGCTGCGCAAATCCGCGGACGCCTCGGTCATCTTCACTTCCAGTGGCGTGGGTCGGAAGGGGCGCGCCTACTGGGGTGCCTATGCCGTGTCGAAATTCGCGCTGGAAGGTCTGTCGCAGGTCCTGGCCGCAGAACTGGAAGGCAACACAGCAGTTCGCGTCAACACGCTGAACCCCGGCCCGATCCGCACCGTCATGCGCCGGCAGGCCTATCCATCAGAGAATCTGGAATCCCTGCCGCTGCCCGAGACGCTGACCGACCCCTACCTGCGGCTGCTGGGGCCGCGCGGCAAAGGCATCACGGGGCAGGTTCTGAACTGTCAGTAGCCGGTGCATCCACCAGCAGCAGCGATTCGATCTCGTCGTCCTGCAGCTGCCGCACCTTGCCGCGGCCCAGCGTACGTTCGAGATGCAAACCGCCCATCGCCACCCGCAGCACGCGGCTCACGGTCACGCCCTGACGTTCCACCAGTGAGCGCAGATCGCGCCCGTTGGCGCCGATCGTCGTGACCTTGTACCAGCGATTGCTGCTTTCACCGCCCGTGGGTTCGCACTCGTTGATCTGCATGCGCTCGCCGCTGTCGAGTTCGCCTTCCAGCAGACCTTCCAGCTGATCCGGCATGATCTCGCCGCGAACCCGCATGCTGAACTCGATGGGCATGGCACGGATTGCCCGCTGCAGCCGGGTTGCCAGCGCGCCATCGGAGGTCAGCAGTTCCATGCCACCATCGATGCGCGGCATCGGGCTGACAGCGATGTACCGCCGACCCACGCGCCGCGACAGTCGCTCCGAAACGGCATTGCGGCCATCCGGTGCGGCCTCTTCTCCTGCATCCGGCGTCATCAGGTTTTCGCCGGGCGAGCGATGACAGATCCAGGTGGCGGCGCGATTGGCGGGCGCCTTGTGCACGAGGCGGCCATCCAGTCGCAACTGGTCGCTGCCCAGCGCCTTGCTTCCGAGGGTGGCCGTTTCGCCGTTGATCGTTACACGTCCAGCACGGATCCATTCTTCGGCTTCACGGCGGGAAGCCAGGCCCGCACGGGCCAGGATCTTCTGTACGCGCTCGGCTCCGTCTTCGGACTGCGGTGACGGCTTCGTTGCGCGCGCCATGGTTTCTATGTCCCTTGCGATTCAGCGGGCGGCGGTTCTGCCAGCGGCTCGGCTTCAATCTCCACCAAAATCTCCACTTCTGCCGTTGCAACGGCTACCACCGTGGCATCCACTGCCGGTGCCGGCAGCGCGAGCACTTCCCCGTCTTCGCCGATCGCCGCCGCGGCCTCTGCGTCTGCAGCCACCAGCTCCGGCAATACGAGCTGCGGATCCAGCTCTTCCAGTGATTTGAGCTCCGCGAGCGGCGGCAGCTGGTCCAGCGCCTTGAGGCCGAAGTAGTCCAGGAAGTCACGCGTTGTGCCGAGCAGCTCCGGGCGGCCCGGCACTTCCCGGTGGCCGACCACGCGGATCCAGTTGCGCTCGGCCAGGGTCTTGATGATGTTCGGATTCACCTGCACGCCGCGGATGTTTTCAATTTCCGCGCGGGTCAGTGGCTGGCGATAGGCAATGATGGCGAGCGTCTCGAGCAATGCGCGCGAATAACGCGGCGGCCGCTCGGGCCACAGCCGCGACACATTCTCGGAGACTTCGCGCCGCACCTGCACGCGGAACCCCTGCGCAGTCTCGAGCAGCTCGACGCCCCGGTCGGTGAGTGAATCCGAGATCTCTCCCAGCACGCTGCGCAACTGGTCGTTGTCCGGCCGGTCGACCGGATCGAACAGCTGGGCGATCTCGGCAAGCGAAAGGCTGCGGCCGGCCGCGAGCATGGAGGCTTCCACCACCTTGCGGGTGTATTCAGTATTCATGGCGTGGGTCCTGTCTGCGCTGGTTCACCGGGCAGCATGTCGTCTTCCTGATTCGAGTCTTCTTCTGCCGCCGCGGCCGCTTCCGCGGCATCCGCAGCGGCCTGTGTTTCCGCCAGCAGCCGCGCATCGGCTGCCGAGGCTTCTTCGGCGGTGCTGTCGATCACCCTGCGTGCGCGCCGTTCCGGATCGGCCGCGCAGATATGGATGGGCGAATACGGCTCGTTCTGCACGATCTCGAGCAGGCCTTCGCGCAGCAGCTCGAGGATGGAGATGAAGGTCACCGCCACGCCCATGCGCCCTTCCTCGGGCAGGAACAGGCGCGAGAACGGTATGAACTCGCTGCCCTTGAGGTTCGCGAGGATGTCGCTCATGCGCGCGCGCACCGACAGCGGTTCGCGCTGGATATGGTGATGCGCGAACATCTCCGAGCGCGTCGCCACATCCTTGAACGCGAGCAGCAGTTCCTTGAGCGTGATGTCGGGCAGCACCCGCACCACGCGCCGGTCGTTGAAGTCGGCGCTGGCCACCCAGGTGTCGCGCTCGAGCCGCGGGATCAGGTCCAGGTTCAGTGCCGCCTGCTTGAAGCGCTCGTATTCCTGCAGACGTCGCACGAGCTCGGCGCGCGGGTCTTCCTCGAGGCCATCGCCCTGCGGCGCTGCGCGCGGCAGCAGCATGCGGGATTTGATCTCGGCCAGCGTCGCCGCCATCACCAGGTATTCGCCCGCCAGATCCAGCTGCATCTCGCTCATCAGCTCGATGTACTGCATGTACTGGCGGGTGATCTCGGCGATCGGGATGTCGAGGATGTTGAGGTTCTGCCGGCGGATCAGGTACAGCAGCAGGTCGAGCGGGCCCTCGAAGGCATCGAGGAACACTTCCATGGCATGCGGCGGGATGTAGAGATCGCGCGGCATCTCGGTGAGCCGCTCGCCGAGCACCATGGCAAAGGGCATCTCGACCTGGACCTGGGTGGCTTCGGTGTTCATGGTGAGCCATCCGCAGGGATGAGGTTCATGGCCTGGCGCACCACCTGCATGGTGGCCTCGGCAGTCGCACTGGCCTTCACGGCGCCTGCGGCCAGGATCTCGCGCACGCGGCCGGGGTTGTCGAGATACGGCTGCGCGCGCTCGCGCATCTGCGTGGCATCGGCCACGATCTTCTCGATCACCGGCATCTTGCATTCGATGCAGCCGATGCCGGCCGTGGTGCAGCCCTGCTGCACCCAGGCACGCGTCTCGTCGGAGGAATACAGCTTGTGCAGCTCCCAGACCGGGCATTTCTCCGGGGTGCCCGGATCGGTGCGTCGCACCCGCGCCGGATCGGTGGTCATGCCCTTCACCTTGCGCTCGATGCTGGCCGGTTCTTCCGTCAGCCCGATGGTGTTGCCATAGGACTTGGACATCTTGCGGCCATCCAGGCCCGGCACTTTCGGCGTGGGCGTCAGCAGCGCCTCAGGCGCCGGCAGCAGCCGGTGATGTTCGCCTTCCAGGTTCGCGAGCAGCAGTTCACGCTGTTCTGCAGAAAGCCGCGCAGACGCCTGCACCAGGGTGCGGGCTTCCGCCAGCGCAGCCTGATCTCCGCCTTCCTGAAAGCGCCGCCGCAGTTCGCGGTAAAGCTCGCGCGAGGCCGGCTCGAGCCAGCCGATGGCGGCCTTCACCTTGGCGCCGAATTTTTCATCGCGCCCGTACATGTGATTGAAGCGCCGGGCGACCTCGCGCGTCATCTCCACATGCACCACCTGGTCTTCGCCCACGGGCACGAAGGCCGGCCGGTAGATCAGGATGTCCGCGCTCTGCAGCAGCGGATAGCCGAGGAACCCGTAGGTGGCGAGGTCCTTCTCTTTCAGCTGCGCCTGCTGGTCCTTGTAGGTGGGCACGCGTTCAAGCCAGCCCAGCGGCGTGATCATCGACAGCAACAGATGCAGCTCGGCATGGGCCGGCACATGGGATTGCAGGAAGATGGTTGAGCGCTCCGGATCGAGGCCCGCGGCGAGCCAGTCCACGACCAGATGCTGGATATGCTGCTGCAGCAGGCCGGTGTTGTCGTAATCGGTGGTCAGCGCATGCCAGTCGGCGACGAAGAAGTAGCCTTCATAGGCATCCTGCAGCCCCACCCAGTTGCGCAGGGCGCCATGGTAGTTGCCGAGATGCAGTTTGCCGGTGGGGCGCATGCCGGAGAGCACGCGCTCCGGCTTGCCGGGAACGGGGGGCGAATTCATCGCCGGCATTATACGGACCCGATCCGCCCCTTGCCCTGCCGCAGCACGACCGGCGGCGATACCGACATATCGAGCACCGTGGTGGGTTCGGTGTCGCAGTGGCCGCCGTCGATCACCGCGTCCAGCACATGGTCCAGGCGCTCGCGGATCTGCTCGCCGTCGGTCAGGGGTTCGGTGTCGCCCGGCAGCAGCAGGGTCGAGGTCATGATGCGGCTCGTCGAGCTCCGCCATGATCAGGTGCGGCACCGGGTGGTCGGGAATGCGGATGCCGATGGTCCGCCGCTTCGGGTGCTGCAGCCGCTTGGGGGTTTCCCGCGTGGCGGGCAGCAGGAAGGTGAAGGGCCCGGGGGTGTGCGCCTTCAGCAGCCGGAACTGCGCGTTGTCCACCAGCGCGTAGCGGCCGATTTCGGCGAGGTTCCGGCATACCAGCGTGAAATTGTGGTGTTTGTCGGCCTCGCGGATGCGGCGGATGCGCTCCAGGGCGTCTTTGTCGCCCACGTGGCAGCCCAGCGCGTAGCAGGAATCCGTGGGATAGGCGATCACCCCGCCCTGCCGGACGATGTCCACGGCTTTGCGGATCAGGCGTACCTGAGGGTTCTGCGGGTGAATTTCGAGGTACTCGGCCACTTCGCTATGATACGCGGATGCAACAGATCCTTGAGTTCTCTGCCTTGGCCGCGTTCCTGATTGCCTACAAGCTGGCCGGCGTCTACGTGGCCACTGCGACGCTGATGGCGGCGATGGTTCTTATTGTCGCCTTCAGCTGGGTGCGCACTCGCACCGTTTCTCCGATGCTGGGGGGCAGTACCGTGCTGCTGCTGGTTTTCGGCACGGCCACCCTCCTGCTGCGTGACATCCGCTTCATCCAGTGGAAGCCGAGCATCCTGCTGTGGGCAGTAGCCCTGGCGTTCCTGGTCAGCGCCTTCGTCGGCAAGCAGCCGCTGGCCCAGCGGTTCATGCAACCCACTCTGGGAGACATGCAGCTGGGGCGCCGTGACTGGTTGATAGCCAATCATGCCTGGGTGCTGTACGGGGTGATCATCGGCCTGGCGAACCTTTACGTGGCCTACAACTACAGCGAAGCCACCTGGGTCGACGTGAAAGTGTTCGGCCTGCCCGGCTCGATGTTCGTCTTCATGATGGGCCTGGTGTTCTGGCTGCATTCGCGGGGCAAGGCCAGTCAATGACCGAACTTGCCGCCGCACTGCGCGAGCAGCTCACGCTCGCCCTGCAGCCCCGCAAGCTGGTGCTGCGCGATGACAGCGCCCACCACGCCGGGCATGCCGGCGCCAAAGACGGCGCCCACTTCGCCGTGCATATCGTCTCGCCTCGATTTGCCGGGGTTCGCACCCTGGAGCGGCATCGCATGGTCTTTGCCGCTGCCGGCACCCTCATGACAGGACGTATCCACGCCCTGCAGATCACCGCATTGACTCCAGAAGAAACAGGGGACCTTACATGAACAGAATCACCGCCACGGCCTGCACGCTGGCCATTGCCGCGCTAACCGTATCCTGCACGCAGCAGGTGGAGGGCACGAAGGCCGCCGGCAACAAGAAGGTCGACAACGTCGCCGTCGTCGACGGGCGTGCAATCAGCCGCAACACCTACAACCAGTACGTGAAGAGCGTGACCGGCAAAGCCGTGGAGGCTGTGTCCGAACCCGAGCGCCAGGAGCTGCTCGAGAACCTGATCCGCGGCGAAGTCATCGCAGCCGACGCCGAAGCCAGCGGCGTGGCCGCCGAAGACGAAGCCAGCGCCGCGCTGGATCTCTCGCGCCTCAGCGTGCTGCAGAAGGCCTCGACCGCGCATTACATGAAGGATCGCAAGGCCAGCGAAGAAGAGCTGCGGGCCGAATACGATCTGCAGCTGGCCGGCATGGCCAAGACGCAGTACCGGGCCAGCCACATCCTGGTGCCCACTGAAGATGCCGCCAAGCAGATCATCGCGCAGCTCAAGGCGGGCGCCAATTTCCAGCAGATCGCCCGCAAGGTATCGACCGACAAGGTCAGCGCCGAAAAAGGTGGCGATCTGGACTGGTTCTCGCCCGACAGCATGACGCCGGTGTTTGCCGCCGCGATCCTGGCATTGAACAAGGGCGAGACTTCTGCTGCCCCTGTGCAGACCGAATACGGCTGGCATGTGCTGCGGGTGACCGACACCCGCGCAGCTGTTGCCCCGCCCTATGAAGGCGTGAAGGATCGCCTGACGCAGATCGTGGAAGGCAAGAAGTTCAAGGCCTATGTGGATGGATTGCTGACCAAGGCGAAGGTCACGAAGACACTCTGAAGTCCGATTGCATCGGCGCCACGCCCTCTGAGCGCACCGGGATTCTCCCGGCTGCGTAGCACCGCTGGTGCCAGAGGTCGTGGTCCAGCATTCGCAGTGTGGCCAGCAGCAGTGGGCCCGCGAAAGGCACGATCAGGGGTCGGCAGTAGTTGACCTCGATGCGCAGCACATTGGCTTCCTGGATGGAAATTCCGCTGCGCCTGCCGCGCGCGGGGCTGCGGAATTCCAGCGCATCATTGGGGATAACCTGCCTGCCATCGCGCCGCATGGCAAAGTCGGAAAGTGCCTGTTGGTCCGGGGTGAGCAGGCGCACTCTGGCATGGGCAGCGATATCCGCCGTGGCGGCAGCGTACGCACTGGCAACACGCGGTACGACATTGTTACGGTCCATGGGTGTGCCGGAAGACACGAACAAAGGGCTGACTGCCAGAGCAAGGGCTCTTGTGATTTCGGCCATATCACCGTGTTTGACTGCACCATGACGGGCAGCAAGAAATGTCGCGTGATCAATATGATGATTTTCGACCATGAGCAGCGCCACTTGCAGCGTTCCAAGGCACAACGGCAGTAACGCAAACAGGGCGACGATGTAGAACTCAATCGTTGCCGCGCCCCGAATGCGCCTTGGGCGGAAGATCAGCATGGCAGGATGGCGTCACCGACCCGCCACCCCCAATGTTCTGCGGCACCGGCGCGTAAGCTCCCAGACCTGTCTGGCCCGTTGCTCCCGGGCCACGCGGCATGGACGCAGACTCGGGACGATTCTCAGGATCCGCCCGGCCGCATCACAGAACAGTACATCCAGCGGATAGGACATCCCGATTGTGTGCACGGCCCTGCAGTTGCGCAGCAAGTACGCTGTGTGGATATCCGGTCGTGGTTGCAGCAGCAAACCTCGTCCGCGCTCGAATCGGGTTTCACAGACATGCACCTGCATGCGCAACCGGCGGCGATTGTGTTCAACGCGGCAGATCATCATGTGCGGAATACCTCCAGCATGCGAACGACGATGGGTACGGCCAGGACGATGAAGGTGCACGGGAATATGCAGAAGATAAGTGGTCCGAGCATCTTCACTGGGGCCTGCATGGCAAGGCGCTCTGCGCGTGCAAACCGTTCTGCGGTGCGCTGTTCCGACTGGGTGCGCAGGATCTGACCCAGACTCATCCCTGCCCCTTCTGCGTGTGCCAAAGCATTCGCCAGCGTGGTCAGGCTTTCCACGCGATGGATCCCTGCAACGTGGGTAAATGCCTGGGCACGTGGTCGGCCACTGCGTACTTCGCGCAAAACACGATCGAAGTAGTTGCGAAGCGGGCTCGCGGGTGCCTGCGCCACGATCAACCGCACGCCAGCGGTCAGTGTCGCTCCCGCTTCCACGCAGACTGTCAGGAGATCCAGATACGCCGGCAACTCCCGTGCGATTTGCAGCTCGCGATCCTGGTGCAGGCGACGCAACCACACTCCTCCGGCCATGTAACCCGCGACACCTGTAAGGGAAGCAGCGAGCCAGGATTCCGAACCAACCATGGCCAGCACGATCACTGCCGCAGCCAGACCGTGGACGATGCGCGATGCGAGCCAAAGGGCTGGAGTCAGTTGTGGCAGCAGATCCGCTGAATCGAGCGAACCATGGATCCTGGCGGAATATGCCGCTGGCATGCAGTCCGCTACCAGCGGGGCAATGAGCAGTGCTGGTGCTCTGCATATCCGGAATCCAGACGGGAGCTGGCTGACCTTCTCCGGGTCGTACCGGTTCCTGACAAACGTTCGGGCGCAAAGCATTGCGAAAGCGCCAGTCGCGATGGCCGTGAAAATGGCAATCGGCAAGAAGCTCGCCTGCGGATTCATACATCGATCCTTACTATCCGTCGAATCAAGAGGAAACCAACGACTTCGAGGATGCAGATCAGCCCCAGGGCGGCCCATCCCTGTGGGGTGGTATGCAGTACCCGCATGATTTCGCCCTCCATCGCATACAGGACGATCAGCAACATCAACGGCAAGGCACCCACCACAACACCCTGCATGCGTCCCTGGGCAGTCAGGGAACTGATGCGTGCCTCCATGACCAGCCTCCCGCGCAGCAGTTCAGCCAGCTTGTGCAGTGATTCGGCCAGATTGCCCCCAAGTTCGCGATTGGCCTGCAGCAGCGTGGCGAGCAATCTCAGGTCTGCAAGGCCCGCGCGCTCGCGCAATCCGTGAAAGGCAACATCGATTCCGGTTCCGAGGCGCAATTGGGCAAGAACCATGCGCAGCTCGTCGCCAAGGGGCGCGCTTTGTCGCGCAGTGACCTGTGCGAGCGATTGGGTCGCTCCCTGGCCAGCGCGCAGCAGCCCCGACCACAGTGCCAGCGCATCGGGAAGCTGTCGCACCAGTTGCTGCTTGCGTCGGCGTCTCAGCCACTGCACCAGAAGGCGCGGAGCGCATATCGCTGCCAGAGACACCACGGGCAGCAAAGGCAATGGCAGCCCAAGCAACAGGGACAGCACAAGGGTCAGAGAGACCACAGTGGCTGTGAGAATGAGCAATCGGCCTGCAGAAATGAACACAAACAGCTGTGCCAGATCTGCTTCCGTCCGCATGCCCAGCGATCCCGCCGCCCACCTCGCCGCCTCGATCGATGTGCGACCCAGTGTCATGATCGCAGCGGCAACGGCCAACGCAAACAGCAGGCTTGCCGTCAGCATGACACCGCCCTGCCAATCGGGGCAGGTCGCATTCCCGGTGCCAGTGTCTCGAAGAACACAGGTTCATTGCCGCAAGCACGGAATCCACCTGTCGAATGTGAGGGGGTTCCCGCGGATTCCCGGTCAAACCGGAACAGGTCCTGCATCTGGACCCGGCCACTCTCGGTGCCTGTGACTTCCGCGATCACAACGATACGCCGGGCCCCACAGGAGAATCGCGCCTGCTGCACGATGAGATTGATCGCACCAGCGATCTGCTCGCGCACCGCGGCAAGCGGCAGATCCATGCCGGCCATCAGCGTCATGACTTCCAGCCGTGAAAGCAGGTCACGTGGCGAGTTGGCATGCGCTGTCGTCAGTGAGCCGTCGTGACCGGTATTCATGGCCTGCAGCATGTCGAGCGTTTCTCCGCCGCGGCATTCGCCTACAACTATCCTGTCTGGACGCATACGCAGGGCATTGCGCACCAGATCGCGAATCGCCGACCTGACCACGGCCCTCGACATTTCCTGGTCGGCATTCCAGAGAGACCAGATTCTGGTGCTGCAGCAGCAACTCGGCTGAATCCTCGATGGTCACGATCCGCTCGCCCGATGGAATCAGCGCCGACAGGCAATTGAGCAGCGTGGTCTTGCCGGTGCCTGTGCCTCCCGAGACAACAATGTTGCGGCGGGCAAGCACCGCGAGTCGAAGGAACTCTGCCATTTGCACGGACAGGGTCCCGTTCGCAATCAGACTGTCCATGTCGGGACGGCGTTTGCCAAACTTCCGGATGGTGACGGCAGGGCCGCACAGTGAAAGCGGCGGCACAACCACGTTCACGCGCGATCCGTCCACGAGCCTGGCATCGACCATGGGAGATGATTCGTCCACACGCCGACCAGTCTTTTGCAGCAATCTTTCGATCACACCCTGCAGGGCGGAATTGCTGGAGAACTGCAACGCCGTGCGGGTGAGTTGCCCCCTGCGCTCGACGAATATGGCATGGGGCCCATTCACCATGATCTCGGAGATGGAGTCATCCTGCAGGAGATCCTCCAGCACACCGAGTCCTACCACTTCCTGAAGCAGTGATCGTTCCAGGGCTGCGCGTTCGCTCAGGTCGCCGCTCACACGCTGGTCGAGGATGTCGCGCAGGTGGCGCTGGGCAAGGCGCCACAGGGCCTCGTCACTCATTCCATTCACGTCAGTGCGGCGCAGATCCAGCCTGTGCAGCAGTTCCGCATGAACAGCCTGCAGGTCGTTACCCTTCAGGCTGCTCATGGTTGACTCGCGGCTGCGTTGATGTCTCGTGCCCGCTCCAGCATGACCTGCTGATCTGCATGTGCGTCGTCGATGTCTGAGCCCGTCTCGAATGTGCGCGGCGTAATCAACACCACCAGTTCGGTTTCTCGCTCGAGCCGCCTGGAGGTTCGAAACAAAGCCCCTATCGCCGGTAGGTTGGACAGGCCTGGAATCCCACTGCGGTCACCGCTCCGTTCGCGCGAAACGAGACCCGCAATAGCGATGGTTTCGCCCGCCTGGGCGTTGAATGCCGTGCTGGTTCGACGCTTCACGAAGCCGGGAAAGTCCCCTACCCTTACAGAGGAGTCCATCTGGCTCATTTCAATGTCAATGTCCGCATAGATGGCGCCGCTGCGGTCGGCACGGGGGCGCACTTCCAGGATGACGCCATACTCCTTGTATTGGACGTCGGTAGAGCCGAGGCCATCTGTAACCGGAATTGGAATCTCTCCGCCGGATATGAAGCGCGCTACTCCACCACTGCGACAACTCAGCGTGGGTTCCGCAACCGTATAGGCCAGGCCTCGCTGCTGCAGCAGATCCAGTCGGGATTGCAGTGTGGCGGCGACTGCGAGACGTGCGCTTAACGCGCCTGCTCCACCGCCCGCAGCGATGGACACCGAGGGGCCCGCCGTATCCTGGTCCCATCGCAATCCGAGTTGTTGCAGCTGATCTCGCCGCACTTCAATGAGACGCACATCCAGCTGGACCATGGATTCCCATCCGACCCTCCCCACGAAATTCAGAACCTGGCCCGGAAAAAGTGCGGCAACTTCGGCAGCGCGCGCCAGGTCATCGGCACTTGCGCGTGTTCCCTCGAGCAGCACAAAACCGCCACTGATGCGTGCGACAACACTCTCGATACCGGCGAGCAGGCCACGTACCTGCATGAGCCTGGCTGTCAGATCCTGCTCGGTAACGGTAACTTGCAGCTCATGTCGCGTGCCGTCCCGCAGCCACAGCTGGGCGGTAGTGCGGCCCGCAGCTTCACCGAAGAGAAGTAATTGCCCGCGTTCTGGTGTGGCGATTGACACAACCTTTCCACTACCCAGCGCCGCCCTGCGCAGGTCTGCGAGGAGAAGGATTGATTCGCCAACCGAGAGCGAAACTTCTTCCGGGAGATTGGCGGGTGCGGCCACGGCGCCACACGAAAGAGTAAGACACAGCAACCAGAGGGTGAAAGTCTTCATGTGGCATCTCCTGCTGTGCTCGTCCGGCTTTGTCCAACAGCCAGCCATGACCTTTCAGGCACAAGCCCGCCACTGCCACCGACCAGCACTTCCACCCTGGCGGAGCCGGACACCTCTGGTTTCTGGCCGGTTCGTCGCAACAACTCGTGACTGCTGCGGGGTTCTGCGGGAAGCTGGCTCTGGTCGTCGGGTGACCGCAGGACCACCGAGAGACTGCCCGACTGCTGCGCCAGAATTACTCTTGCCGCATCTGTTGCCGAGAGACCCAACGTAATCGTGCTGTATTGGCGATCTTCAAGCGGTGGATCCATGTCGTTGCTTTTCAGATGCAGCTCAGAGCCTGCAGCCAGCACTGCCACTCGCTGCAGCAGAGGCACCAGCGTCGCCCCATTGCCCTCGCTTCGCGAGTAGTACAGGTCAACCCAGTCCCCCGGAAGAAGGTTGCCAGCCTGGGAGTTCACTTGATCCACTGCAATGGTCAACGCCCTTTGTTCCCCTGCGAGGACGGAAGCGAGGCTTGGTGACTGTGCGTGGCTTCGCAATGCTGCAGGAACAACCGGAGTTCCGCGGCGGATCCGTATGGCCGTGTGTGCGCCGATCAGTTCTGCGGCCCTGTCTGCCGGCACAGCGTCCAATGGCAGGAACTCCTTGGGCATCTTGCGGACGGCCAGTCGTGTCGCGTCCAGCGACTCGCCTTGCGAAAGGTCTGCTGCTGCGACCACCACGGCTTTGGCCTCGTATCGACCCTGGAGGCTGGCTTCTGTTGCCTTGGCTCTGGCTCCCAGGAACCGACCTGCCATCACAGCAGCAGCCGTGCCGGCAAGGATCGCCGCCAGCAGCAAGACCGCATCAGTCCGAAACTTCCACCGCCACCACTTGTTCATGTTCGGCATTGCTTGTTCCTGTTTACAAGATGGAGATCAGAAACGACCGGGCCCTGAAGCACTCCATCAGTGAATGCAGCAGCAACGAGACAACCGATCGACCGTGCAGATAGGGAAAGAACAGTGCGAAAACCAGTGCGGCAGTGACCAGCAGGACTTCAGCCATTGCCTGGCCTGCCTCACGTGACCGAGCTGTTGTATTCATGGCTTCCGCTCCACCCGCAACCAGGTGAGCCAGGTGGAACGGTCGCCCGCTTGAACAGACAGGGAGATCAAACCCTCCATTCCGGGACGGGAAAGCAGCAAGCCGCGTTCACTCGTTGCGCGCAGTTGCCAACCCTGAGACGGCAGCGAGCGCTGCAGCAGCGAGGACATTTCGGACGCAGGATGCGTGCACCGCGCAGAACGTTGCAGGAAGTGACCTTGACCGCTCCGCCCGGAGACGCTGCGCCCCCATTTGCAGCCACTAGGTAAAGCGAGGCCGGAGTCGACAGCGGGAAGTGGATTTGCTGCAGCGTTCAGCGAGGACCAGACCAGTTCATATCCTCCAGGTGTCTTCCGCCATTGCACCACCTCGGATGCCGCACCCTGAAGGCGACTGCGCAAAGTCCAGTTGCCCTGCTGCATCGACTGAATCACGCTGCTCTGAGCCCGCCACCGGGTTTCAATGCGCCGGACCAACTCCGGTACACCTGCACCGCTGGCGTGATGCATCACCATCTGCACCCCATCAACGTTCACCGGCTCCGGGATACTGCTGATGACGATGTCGAGTCCCGAGGTCAGCTGTGGTTCGAATCCGGCTGCTATGGAAGAAGTGCACATCAGTACGACCAGGAACAGGGTGCGCATGATCAGGGGCACCTTCCGGCCAATGGCGTGCGACCTGCGCCCAATCTGTCTTCGGGGATGCGGTCTGGTTCGATGAGGCCAAGACACAGTTGCGTCAGCGATGGCTCGATCAGTGACAAGGGTGCCATCAATGGTTCCCAGAATGACTGCAGGCCGTTCAGAGCACTGGTCGGTACCAGGCCGGCAGTCCTGTTGAGAACATGGCGTGCATTCCCGGCATTCCAGGCATCGGTCAACAAGGCGAAGGGCTGCCGCAGTTGCACCCGCATGCTGTCGAACGGCTGTGGAAGCCGCGCTTGAGGTTCGATATCGACCTGGATGGTGCCGCCAAGCAGGCCATTGGTTTGCAAATCGAAGTCCCCACCCAGAAACCCGCCTGCCATTCGCAGTGGCGCAACCATTGCGCGCGCCGCATCCTGAGCAAGTCCCGGTGGCGGTTGATCCGTGGCGGTGGCGGAGATGCCGGATTGACTAACGAACCTGGCAAGGCCGAAGGCGTCCGTAAGCGCTGCATCGTCCAGACCGCGGGCAACGACGTTGCGCACCAATGCCGGGCGATCCGTGTTCGCTCCACGCCAGGCGCCTTCAAATGCTGCCTGGCGCGCTGCAATGGCTGTGCGTCGCTGCACCTCCTGGTAGCCCGCGACGGTTATCGAACCCAGTAGCAACAGGGTCAACGCTGCTGCGCCGACGGCAAACTCCGTCATGCTCTGACCGCTCTGGTTATTCATGGCATGAACCCGAATGGATCAACGCTCAAACCGCGCGCGGGGGCTGTCAGGCTGCGTTCCGTCGTTGGTGTTGCGATCAGTCGTGCTTGCCAATAGGGATTGAACAGACTGGGATACTCTTCCCGATTGTCGGCCCGGTCAGCCGGGCGCTGGAAATGGATTTCTGCCGAGCCCAGCGCGTGCAGCGCCTGTCCGGAGAGTTGCGGCGCTACGCTTGCGGTTCCGCCATCCAGAGATGCCAGCCCCGTGGGAGTCAGCAGCCGGTCTGCCGTCGCGATCGCGCTTGCGGGCAATTCCAGTGCCACCGAGTACGTCAATGTGCGCGCTCCGGTGCGCGTCGGGTTGATCACGTCGCGGATTTCTGGAACTCCCTGATAGCTCTCCACCGGGCGGATGCTGCGCATGGCGAGCGTCGATGCCCGAGGATTGCGGCGCAGGCTGCCGCCATGGTCGCCTCGCTGTGTCGCCGCCCTGCGTCGTTGCTCGGCAGCGCCCCACCCCAATGGTGTCTCGACATGGCTGAAAAGCAGATCCAGATGCAGTGACAATGTATCCACTGCGCGCCAGCTGTTTTCGCCCAGCAGGTCAGTGCCACCACGACGGGGCATGCTCAGCACCGGCAGTGAAATCGGAAGATCGTTGCTTCGTGATCGCGTGAATCCGTCGCGGGAGTCCGCAAGCAACCGGGTGAAGCGGCGCAGATCTCCGCCGCCACGTTGATATCTGGCGGTAAACCGGTGTTGCCAGACTTCCCCATTCCGTGCCTGCAGCAGACGGGTCGCACTCGATACCTGAGCTCTCGGTTCGTTGGCAACACTGACCTGCTGTACAAGATCAGCTGCAGCCAGCAGGGCCTGCTGATGCGCAACCGACTGGGCGGTGGACAGAGCGCGCGAGTTCCATTGGCTCAGCGCTGACTCCATGGCCGGCAGCGTGCGCTGGACGCCAGTGTTGATGCGCCCCCAGCCCTGTGCCAGTGCGCGCATCGGACCCGCCAGTGGCGGGATATAGCGGGTGACATGATCTGCATTGCTCGTCAGTCGGTCGATGTATTGCGACCACGACCGCAGACTGACGAGCTGAGCGGTAGCCACCTCATTGGCGACCATTGCCCGGTTGAGGTAGGCCTGAAAGTTCAGGCTGCGTGCTTCCCACAGTGCGGCGCTGTAGGCCGCGGCGTCGGCCGCATTCGTGAGCTTGATCTTGTCGTTGACCACCTGGCCAACGTTGAACACCAGGATGAACGCACCGCTCAGGCATGCTGCAAACGCCAGCATGACCACCAGTGCCTGCCCCGAATGCGGCCGGCGGCTCATTACTGCGCCTGGTCGAAGTTGTCGAGCTGCACCCCGCGCTGTGCCTGGGTGGTCGCATCCTCCCCGCCCGTGTTTGCCTCGGCCCTCGCATCGCTGGCCGAGTTGCCGGCCAGTGCCTGAGCTGTAACAGCCATCTGTCCGCGCAAGGTCTTGCCAAACGCCGTGTACACACCAATGGCTGCAATGGCGACCAGCGCCACGACGATGATGTATTCGGTCATGCCCTGACCGCGCTGTTTGAAAGTGGATTTCATGGTCTCTCCTCGTGATTGGATGACCATGCAATTGAAGCGGCGACACTTGCGCCACGGCACTGGTTAACTGGCGCGTTTGTGCTGATAGTCGCGATGTCGCTTCAGCGATGCCCATCGCAAACACCCAATCTGGCGTGATGGCGCAGAATTGCGACATCCGCCGCGACTCCATCCGCCAGCCATCGCGCCAACGCGGCAATGCAGCTAACATCTCAGCGTGAATACCCACCGCAGCCTGCTCGCCGCCTGCCTGCTCGCCCTGCTGCCCCTGGCCGCACTGGCCGGCGAAGCCCCCGTCGATCGCCTCATCGTGAAATGGCGCAATGCCGATTCGGCTGCCGAAGCCGTTGCCAACGTTCGGGTGCGCAGTCTGGCCACCCGCACCGGTCAGGCGCTGACCCGCGGCAGGAACCTCGGCGGCAACATGTCGGTGCTGCACCTGGGCCGCGGGCTGAGCGGGCGCGAAGTCGACACCACGCTCGCCGTGCTGCGCGCCGATCCGGATGTGGAACTGGCCGAGCCCGACCGGCGAGTGAAGATCCAGGCCTACACGCCTTCGGATCCACTGTTTGTCGATGGGCTGACGCATCTGGGGCAGTTCTACGAGCGCCAGTGGTATCTGAAGAGCGGCCAGGTTTCTTCCATCCGCGCCGACACCGCCTGGGAGGTTTCCCGGGGCGGTGCAAGCCCGGCCACCTCGGTGGTGGTCGCGGTGATCGATACCGGCGTGCTTGCGCATCCCGACCTGGCCGGCAAGCTGGTGCCCGGCTACGACTTTGTCTCCGATCTGCTGACGGCCAACGATGGCAACACCTGGGATTCCGACCCATCGGACCCGGGCGACTACATCACCGCCGAGGATCTGATCTCCACCAAGTTCAAGGATGGAGAATGCGGTGGCGGCCCGGACTCCGACCAGCCGACGAACAGCAGCTGGCATGGCACGCGCGTGGCGGGAATGATCGGCGCCAGCACCGACAACGGCACAGGGCATTGCCGGCGCGGGCTTCAATGTGCGGGTGTTGCCAGTGCGGGTGCTGGGCAAGTGCGGCGGCTTCATGTCCGATGTGATTGCCGGCATGTACTGGGCTGCCGGGCTTGTGCCGCCTCCCCCGGTGCTCGATATCTCCGCCCTGCCCCCGAACCCCAATCCGAATCCTGCGCAGATCCTCAACATGAGTCTGGGCAGTGAAGGTTCCTGCGCTGCCGATGACTCGGCCACCTACCGGGCGGCCGTCCGGGACATCACCGCCCACGGTGTGCTGATCGTTGCCTCTGCGGGCAATGAGGGCGCCGGCGTCGGCACGCCTGCCAGCTGCTCGGGCGTGCTGGCCGTTGCAGGCCTTCGCCACGCGGGCACCAAGGTGGGCTACAGCAACCTCGGGCCGGAGGTCGGAATCTCGGCCCCCGCCGGCAACTGCGTGTTCATCGCTCCGGGCGACCCTTGCGTGTTTGCGTTGAACACGCTCACCAACCTGGGTGCACAGGGGCCGGAATCGCACATCTATTCCAATCCGTTCGTGCAGCCGACATTCGGCACGAGCTTCTCTGCGCCACTGGCCTCTGCGACCGCAGGCTTGATGAAGGCGGTCAACCCGGCATTGACGCCTGCGTTGCTGATCGCCCGCATCCGTGAGACCGCGCGCACGTTCCCGTCGACCAGCGACACGACTCCGCAGCCCCCGGCCTGTGTTTCTCCCACGGTCACGCCGCTGCAGGAAACGGAATGCATCTGTAACACCGCGGTATGCGGCGCGGGAATGCTGGATGCCGCGGCGGCCGTCACTGCCGCGCTGCGCCCGGCCGTGCTGGCACAGGTCATCGGAAGTGCCGGCCCGGGCCGCACGCTCACGCTCGACGGCGCCAGCAGCGCCGCGGCCACGGGCCGCAGCATTGCCAGCTATGCCTGGTCGGTCGCTTCTCTTGCCGGCGGCGCAACCACCCCGACCATCCAGTCGGCAAACCTCGCGCGGGCAACCGTGCTCTCGCCCACACAGGGCAGCGTCACGCTGCGCCTCACCGTCACCGACAATCTCGGCAGCAGTGATTTTGCGTCGGTCACGATCACCGCGGCAGGTGGCAGCACCTCGACTGCGCCGCCCCCCACCACAGGCAATTCCGGTGGTGGTGGCGCCCTCTCCGTGATTTCGCTGCTGCTGGCGGCTCTGCTGCTGTTCGCGCAGCGCCGCCGTTTCGCGCCTGCGCACGACTGAACCGGAGACTCGCGACCACATGGATCTGTTGCAGGCCCTCATCCTGGGGCTGGTGGAAGGCATCACCGAATATCTGCCGGTCAGTTCGACCGGCCATCTGCTGATCGCACAGCGCTTGCTCGGCATCGAAGAAGGCGCGGCCGCGAACGGCTATGCCATCGCCATCCAGGCCGGCGCGATCGTGGCGGTGCTCGGCACTTACCGTCAGCGCGTGGGCGTGATGCTGCAGGGGCTGGTGGGTCGCGACGCAGGCGGTCTGCACCTTGCCCTCTGCATCATCGCGGCCTTCATTCCGGCCGCCATCCTCGGTGTGCTGTTCGATGATCGCATCGAGGAACATCTGTTCGGCGTGAAGCCCATCATCGCCGCATGGGTGGTGGGTGGCGTGCTGATCCTCGCGCTGTCGCGCTGGGTGCAGGCGCGCCGCGAAGGTCTGGATCTCGCGCATCTCACCTGGCGCGCTGCCGTGGTGATCGGTCTCATCCAGGCCATCGCGATGTGGCCAGGCACCAGCCGCAGCCTCGTGACCATTCTCGGTGGGCTTGCCGTGGGCCTCTCGCTTGCGGCTGCCGTGGAGTTCGCCTTCCTGCTCGGCGTGCTCACGCTGACGGCGGCGACGGCCTACACCGTCGTCAAATCAGGCGACGGCATGATCACGGCCTACGGCTGGCCGGCGCTGATCACCGGCTTCCTCGCCGCCTGGATCTCGGCCGCGCTGGCGGTGAAATGGATGGTGGCCTGGCTCAACAAGCACGGCCTGACGCTGTTCGCCTGGTGGCGCTTCGCGTCGGCCGCCATCGCTGCCTGGCTGCTGCTCTAGCCGCTCACGACTCCGTGATGAACTTGGTCACGAGACAGGCATCGAGCCCTTCGATGCCTTCTTCGGAACCGTGGCCGCTTTCCTTCACGCCACCAAACGGCGCCTCGGGTGCAGCAACGGTGAAGCTGTTGATGCCCAGCATGCCGGATTCGATCTGCTCGCCCAGCAGGTTCACGCGGCGCGCATTCTGCGTGAACGCATAGGCGGCGAGGCCATAGGGCAAGCGGTTGGCGCTCGCGATCACCTCGTCGAAATCGCGGAACGGGCTGAGCACTGCCACGGGGCCGAAGGGCTCTTCGTTCATGATGCGCGCGGTTTCCGGCACATCGGCGAGCACCGTCGGCGCGTAGAAGAATCCCTTGCCTGCGATGCGCTGTGCACCAGCCAGCACCCGCGCGCCATCTTTCACGGCTTCGTCGATCAGCGAGGCCACCGCCGGCAAGCGGCGCGCGTGCGCCAGCGGCCCCATGCGCACGCCCTCATCGAGGCCATTGCCCACCTTCACCTGTTTGGCGCGCGCCGCAAAGCCCGCAGCAAAGCGCTCGTAGATGCCTTCCTGCACATAGAAACGCGTGGGTGATACGCACACCTGCCCTGCATTGCGGAACTTCGACGTGACGGCAAGATCCAGCACCGCCTCCACGTCGACATCGTCGAACACCAGCACCGGGGCATGGCCGCCGAGTTCCATCGTCGTGCGCTTCATGCCCTGCGCGGCGAGCGCAGTGAGCTGCTTGCCCACCGGAATCGAACCCGTGAAGTGCACGGCGCGAATGATGGGCGAGCTGATGAGATGCTGCGAAACTTCGGCCGGCACACCGAACACCACCTGCGCCGCGCCCGCGGGCACGCCGGCATCCACCAGCGCCTGCGCGATGGCCAGCGCACAGGCGGGCGCTTCCTCGGCCGGCTTCATGATCACGCTGCAGCCCGCGCCGAGCGCGGAGCCGAGCTTGCGCGCCGGGTTACCCAGCGGGAAATTCCAGGGCGCGAAGGCGGCGACCGGACCAACCGGCTCCTTCACCACCGTCATGCGCACGCCGGCAATCCGCTGCGGCAGCACGCGACCGTAGGCCCGCCGCCCTTCTTCGGCATACCAGTCGAAGATGTCGGCGGCGGCATTGAGCTCCATGCGCGCTTCCGGAAGGGCCTTGCCCTCCTCCAGCGTTGCCAGGCGCGCGATGGCTTCGCCGCGCTCGCGGATGCAGGTCGGCCGCCTTGCGCAGGATCTTGCCGCGCTGCTGCGGGCCGAGGGCGCGCCAGACGGGCCACGCGCGTCTGGCTGCATCCAGCGCCGCATCCAGGTCGCTGGCATTGGCCAGCGGCAGCTCGCCCAGGATTTCTTCCGTTGCGGGGTTCACCACCGGCACGGTGCGGCGGCCTTCGCGGCCCAGCCGCTGGCCATCGACGAGCAGGTAAAGTTCAGGGTAAGACATCATTTTGCTGTGCTTAAATACCGCCCGGAATCGGGCAGGTCCTAGAAGGGGAATTGGATGAGCATCATAAAGAATCCGCCGTATCAGCGCATTGCGACGGAAGAGGCGTTTCTCAGCCACGACGTGATGACGGGCTACAAGCGCCTGCTGGCAGACAACAGCTTCCAGGATCCGGGTTTCCGCAGCCTGTGGGGCTTTTACAGCGGCAGCCCCAGCCCCCGCGCCCAGTTCATCTTCGACCGCCTGCAGGACCTGGGGCCCGCGCGCATCGCCGACATGGATGCCTCCGGCATCTCGCGGCAGATCATTGCGCTGACCGCCCCTGGCGTGCAGGTCTTCGATCCGGCCACCGGCAGTGCGCTGGCCATCGACGCCAACGACCAGCTCGCCGAAGCCTGCGCCCGTTATCCCGACCGCTACACCGGCATGGTGGCCGTCGCGCCGCATGACCCGGCGAATGCCGTGAAGGAAATGGAGCGCGGTGTACGCAAGCTCGGCTTCAAGGCCGTGATCATCAACTCGCACACCCACGGCCACTATCTCGACGAGCCGCAGTTCGCGCCGGTGCTGGAAGCCGCCGAAGCCCTGCAGGTGCCGATCTACCTGCATCCGCAGACGCCGCCCGCCTCCATGATCGGCCCCATCCTCGATGCCGGGCTCGATGGCGCGGTGTTCGGCTTTGGTGTCGAAACCGGTCTGCACATGCTGCGCGTCATCACCGGCGGCGTGTTCGATCGTTTCCCGAAGCTGCAGTTCATCATCGGCCATGCCGGCGAAGCGCTGCCCTTCTGGATGTACCGCCTGGACTTCATGCACACGCGCCACGGTGCGCTCGGGTCGCTATTCGTTCATGAAGGCCCTGAAGCATCCCGTCAGCCACTACCTGCGCAACAACGTCTTCGTCACCAACAGTGGCGTGGCCTGGCAGCCGGCCATCGAGTTCTGCCAGAAGGTGCTCGGCGTCGACCGCGTGCTGTACGCGATGGATTACCCGTATCAGTACGTGCCGGATGAAGTCGGCTTCTGCGACGCGATGACCATTCCGGACGCGGACAAGAAAGCCTTCTTCCAGACCAATGCCGAGCGGGTGTTCGGCCTGCGCTAGAATATCGAGCATCCACCCGAATGCTGCAGGAGAACTGTCATTAGCAAGCATGTCTGTGTGCGCGAGATTCCGCGCCCCGAAGCCGCCATATCGAAGGCACTGGCCACCTATGGCGTTGCCACCGTCCACGAGGCCCAGGGCCGTACGGGCCTGCTGGCGCCGTACATGCGGCCGATCTTCGCCGGCAAGTCCATTGCCGGTCCCGCGGTCACGGTGTCGTCACCTCCCGGCGACAACTGGATGATTCACGTGGCGGTCGAGGTCTGCAAACCCGGCGACATCCTGGTGGTCGCGCCCACCTCGCCCTGCAGCGACGGCTACTTCGGCGATCTGCTCGCCACTTCGCTGCAGGCGCGTGGCGTGCAGGCGCTGATCATCGATGCCGGCGTGCGCGACATCGCCACGCTGAAGGACATGGACTTCCCGGTGTGGAGCAAGTGCGTGTATGCCCAGGGCACCATCAAGGCCAGCCTGGGGTCGGTGAACATCCCGGTGATCTGCGCGGCACAGGCCATCAACCCGGGCGACGTGATCGTGGCCGATGACGATGGCGTCTGCGTGGTGCGCAGTGCCGATGCCGCGAAGGTGGCCGAAGCCGCCGCGAAGCGCGTTGCGATGGAAGAAGAAAAGCGCAAGCGCCTGGCAACCGGCGAACTCGGCATGGACATCTACAAGTTCCGCGAGAAGCTCGCGGAACTCGGGCTCAAGTACATCTGAGCGGCAGGCGGCAGCCGCCCGGAAACTAACGGGCGGCAGCGGCCAGCAATGCCTTCAGCCGGGGATAAACCCGGTAAGCGTTTTCCTCGAAGATCCGCTGCTTGTCGGCAGTCGGGATGGCCGAATTCTCGATGTAGCGCTTGGTGTCGTCGTAATACTGGCCGGTGGTCGGGTCGATGCCGCGCACGGCGCCCACCATTTCCGAGCCGAACAGGATGTTCTCCACCGGCATGACCTTCAGCAGCAGATCGATGCCCGGCTGATGGTAGACGCAGGTGTCGAAGAACACGTTCTTCAGCACGTGGGTGTCGAGCAGCGGGCGCTTCATGTCCTGCGCCAGACCGCGGTAACGACCCCAGTGGTAAGGCACGGCGCCACCACCATGCGGAATGATGAGTCGCAGGGTCGGGAAATCCTTGAACAGGTCGCCCTGGATCAGCTGCATGAAAGCCGTGGTATCGGCATTGATGTAATGCGCGCCGGTGGCGTGGAAATTGGCGTTGCAGGAGGAGCTCACATGCACCATGGCGGGCACGTCGAGCTCGCACAGCTTCTCGTACAGCGGGTACCAGTGCTTGTCGGTGAGCGGCGGCGCCGTCCAGTGGCCGCCGGAAGGATCAGGATTGAGGTTCGCCCCGATGAATCCCATCTCCTTCACGCAGCGCTCCAGTTCGCGCGCGCTGTTGGCGGGCGGCACGCCCGGGGACTGCGGCAGCATGCACACGCCGACGAAATTGCGGCGGATACAGGCCCACCACGCGGTCGATCAGGTCGTTGCAGATCTGCGACCACTCGATGCTGGTGGCTTCGACGCCGATGTGATGGGCCATGGTCGAGGCACGTGGCGAGAAGATCGTGACATCGGTGCCGCGCTGGCGCTGCAGCTTCAGCTGCGCATTCTCGAGGCTGTCGCGGATCTGGTCGTCGCTGATGGTCAGCGAGGCGCGCGATGGCGTCTGCGCCGGGTCTTTCAGCGCCGCGATCTGTGCATCGCGGAATGTGGTCAGTTCCTGTGGCGCAGTGGTGTAGTGGCCATGGCAGTCGATGATCATTGCAGTAGCCTGTCCGGTTCAAGAATAATGGCGAGATGATACCGCAGCCCCGCCGCCCCGTCGGTCGTTCCAGTACACAGGTTTCTGCCATCGGATTTGGCTGCATGGGGCTGGTCGGCTGGTATGGCAGCCGCGACGACGACGAAGCGCGCGCCACATTGCTCGCGGCCGTCGATGCTGGTGTGAATCACTTCGACACCGCCGCCAGTTATCAACTGGGCGAGAACGAAACCTTTGTCGGCGGCACGCTGGCAGCACTGCGTCAGCAGCTGTTCATTGCCACCAAATGCGGCCTCGCGCGCAACCCCGACGCCAGCGTCCGGGTGGACAACCGTCCGGAGACCATCCGCAGTTCCTGCGAAGCCAGCCTGCAGCGACTGGGCACGGATTACATCGATCTGTTCTACCTGCATCGCATCGACCGGACTGTGCCGATCGAGGAATCCGTGGGCACGCTGGCCGAGCTCGTGAAGGCCGGCAAGATCCGTCATGCCGGTCTGTCCGAATGCAGCGAGTCCACACTGCGCCGCGCCTGCAAGGTGCTGCCCATCGCCGCCGTGCAGAGCGAGTATTCCATCTGGTCGCGCGATCCGGAGTCTGGAATGCTGGCGGCCTGCGAAGAGCTGGGCGTCAGTTTCGTGGCCTACAGTCCGCTGGGGCGTGGGTTCCTCGCCGGCAATTTCCGGCGCGCTGGCGAGCTGCCTGCCACCGATCATCGGCGAACTCACCCCCGTTTCCAGGATGGCGCTGCCGACCAGAATGCCGCGCTGGTTGCCGCTGTGGAGCAGATTGCCGTGGAGCTCGGCGCCACTGCCGCGCAGGTGGCCATCGCCTGGGTGCTTTCCAGGTCGCCCCGGGTGCTGACGATTCCCGGAATGAAGACCCGAAAGCATCTCACCGACAACCTCGGAGCTGCTGCATTGCAGCTTTCTGCGGGTAACCGCAATCGACTGGACGAATTGGCGTCCAGCGTCCAGGGCGAACGCCATCCGCCGGCAATGATGCAGATCCTGGACCGCTGACTGCTTGCCCGACAGCTGGTTGTTGGACAAAGATGTTAGCGGTATATAAGCTCGCCCGCCTGTTCGATAATCGGATCACTTCAAGGAGCCCGCATGTCCGGGGCCGTTCGAAATGTAGCGGCAGACATGCCTGCCGACTGGCAGCAGGGTTTGTTTGCCGGCCGCGCCGATTTTGGCGATGGCCCCTCGCCCATCCTGATTCGTTCCGGGCGTGTTTATGACATGTCGGCCGTGGCTCCCACGGTCTCCCTGCTGCTGGATCGTCGCGCATACCACGAAGCCGGGCGTGACTGCGGCCCGTTGGCCGATGCGCCTGGCACTTTGCTCTGCCCCATCGATCTGCAATGCATCAAGGCGGCCGGTGTCACCTTTGCCGTCTCCGCGCTGGAGCGTGTGATCGAGGAACGCGCCCGCGGTGATTCCGCCAAAGCCACGGCCATCCGCGATGGCATGGAACAGCGCATTGGTTCCGGCCTGCGCGCGGTCAAGCCAGGTTCCGTGGAAGCCGCCGCGCTCAAGCAGCTCCTGATCCAGGAAGGCATGTGGTCGCAGTACCTGGAAGTCGCGATTGGCCCCGATGCGGAAGTCTTCACCAAGGCGCCCGTGCTGTCTTCGATCGGCCATGACGCGCCGATCGGCATTCGTTCCGACTCCACCTGGAACAATCCGGAACCGGAGGTGGTGCTTGCGCTGGATCGCCATGGCACGCCGCTGGGTGCCATGCTGGGCAACGATGTGAACCTGCGTGACTTCGAAGGCCGCTCTGCCCTGCTGCTCGGCAAGGCCAAGGACAACAACGCCTCCTGCGCGCTCGGTCCGTTCATCCGCCTGTTCGACGACAGTTTCAGCATGGATGATGTGCGCCGGGCAGAGCTCACGCTCGAGATCCTTGGCGCGGATGGTTACCGGCTGGAAGGTCGCAGCTCCATGGCACAGATCAGCCGTGATCCGCTGGACCTTGCCCGCCAGACCTGGAGTGAACACCAGTATCCAGACGGCGCCGTGCTGTTTCTCGGGACATTGTTCGCGCCTACCCAGGATCGCGATGAGCCTGGCCGCGGTTTCACGCACAAGTCCGGCGACATCGTCACGATCCGCACCGCGCGCCTTGGCGCGCTGCGCAACACAGTCACCACCTCGAAGGCCGCTGCGCCCTGGGCATTCGGCATCGCCGACCTGATGCTGAACCTCAGCCGGCGCGGCCTGCTGCAAAACGTCTGAACTGCGAGTGATGAACACCATGCAACTACCCCACTACATCAATGGTCAGCAGGTCCGGGCCGATTCGCCGCTGACCAGCATCAACCCTTCCGACACCAACGACATCGTTGCCAGTTTCCCCGATGGCGAAACCTCCGACATGGACGCGGCCATCGCCGCTGCACGCGCGGCATTGCCTGCCTGGTCTTCTGCCTCCCCCGAAGTGCGTGCAGACCTGCTCGACAAGGTGGGCGCCACCGTGATGGCGCGGTCTGCCGAACTCGGAGAACTGCTGGCCAGGGAAGAAGGCAAGACCCGCGCAGAAGGCATTGGTGAAGTGATGCGCGCCGGCCGCATCTTCCGATACTTCGGTGGAGAGGCGCTGCGGCGTCACGGCTTCACGCTGGAGTCCACCCGGCCCAATCTGGATGTGTCCACGCATCGCGAAGCCCTTGGTGTCGTGGGTCTGATCACGCCATGGAATTTCCCGATTGCCATTCCCGCCTGGAAGTCAGCGCCGGCATTGGCCTTTGGCAATACCGTGGTCATCAAACCGGCAAACATCACCACGGCCATCGCCACTGCCCTGGCCACGATCATCCATGAGTGTGGCGCCCCTCCCGGCGTGTTCAACATGGTGCTCGGCCGCGGCAGGATTGGCGCGCATCTGGCCGCGCACCCCGATGTGGATGCGGTGAGCTTCACGGGTTCGCAGGGTGTCGGCGCCCAGGTGGCCGCTGCGGCGCTCAGTCACCAGGCACGGATCCAGCTGGAGATGGGTGGCAAGAATCCGCTGGTGATCCTGGCCGACGCCGATCTGGATCGCGCCGTGGCCATTGCGCTCGATGGGGGTTTCTTCCAGACCGGACAACGCTGCACGGCTTCCTCGCGCGTGCTGGTGGAAGATGCCATCCATGACCGGTTCGTGGCTGCCCTTGCAGAACGCGCCCGCTCGCTGCGCGTGGGTGCCGCACTGGATCCTGCCACGCAGGTGGGGCCGGCATCTTCCGAAGCGCAACTGGAGCAGAACCTGCGCTACATCGGCATTGCCACCCAGGAAGGCGGCCGGCTGGTGACTGGTGGGGTGCCGGTTTCGTGCGCCACTCCCGGCTACTACATGAGCCCGGCGGTCATTGCCGACACCAGCCCCGAAATGCGCATCAACAATGAAGAAGTCTTCGGGCCGGTTGTGTCCACCGTCCGCGTGAAGAACTACGAAGAAGCGCTGGAAATTGCCAATCGCGGCAACTTCGGATTGTCGGCCGGCATCGTGACCCAGTCGCTCAAGTACAGTCGTCATTTCCGGCGCAATGTGCGCGCGGGCATGGTGATGGTGAACCTGCCCACCGCGGGCGTTGACTACCACGTGCCGTTCGGCGGTTCGCGCAAGTCCAGTTACGGTCCGCGTGAACAGGGTTTCGCAGCCGTGGAGTTCTACACCCAGTTGAAGACGGTTTATGTCGGCGACTGAGCTCGCGATCTACCCGAGTCTCGCCGGCAAACGGGTGCTCGTTACCGGCGGCGGCTCAGGCATAGGTGCAGGCCTTGTACAGGCGTTCGCACGGCAGAAGGCGAAGGTGGCGTTCATCGACATCGCCGAAGCCGAATCGCGGGCGCTGGTCGAGAAGATCAGCGCCGAGGGGCATCCGGCACCTTTCTTCCATCTGGCCGATTTGCGTGATCCGGCTGCCATTGCGGCAACGCTCGGGCGAATCGGCGAACAGCTCGGCGGCTTCGACGTGCTCCTCAACAATGCAGCGAGCGACGACCGCCATGAAATGGCTGCCGTTACGCCGGAATACTGGGACGAGCGCATCGCGGTGAACCTGCGACACCTGTTCTTCACCGCACAAGCCGCTGCCGCATCCATGAAACTGAATGGCGGTGGCGTGATCCTGAACCTGGGTTCCATCAGCTGGCATCTCGGCTTGAAGAACCTCGTGGTGTATCAGACGGCCAAGGCCGGCATCGAAGGCATGACGCGCGCCATGGCGCGGGAACTCGGCGGCGACAACATCCGTGTCAACGCCATCATCCCGGGCAATGTGCAGACCCCGCGGCAGATGAAATGGTACAACCCTGCCGAAGAAGCGCAGATCGTTGCCAGCCAGTGCTTGAGTGCGCGCCTCCAGCCAGAAGATATCGCCGCCATGGCGCTGTTCCTCGCGTCCGACGATGCGCGCATGTGCACCGCGCATTCCTATTGGGTTGATGCTGGCTGGCGTTGAAGCGCCCTTCCCCATGAGCTCAGGCCAACCCTTCGCGATTGCCCGCATCGATGCCGAACTTGGCGAGGGCCCGGCCTGGGACATGGCTCGCCAATGTCTGTGGTTCGTCGATATCAAACGGCACCTGCTGTATCGCTACGATCCCGCCGGCGGTGCATTGCAGTCGTGGAAAGCACCCGATCAGATCGGCTGGGCACTTCCCGCGGCCGATGGTTCACTCCTCACTGGCGTTCGCGGCGGGTTGTTCCGGTTCGACCCATCAGCCGGGCAATTCCTGAAGATCATCCCGGTCGAGTCCGGGTTGCCGGGCAACCGGCTGAACGATGCGACGACGGATGCCAGCGGTGCCGTGTGGTTCGGGTCCATGGACGACGCAGAGAAGCAGCTCAGCGGCCGCATCTATCGCTATGGCGGTGGCCATGTGCTCGACAGTGGCCTTGCGCCAGTGTGCATCACCAATGGCCCTGCCCTGTCACCGGATGGCGCAACGCTGTACCACACCGACACACTGGGCCGTCGCATTCTGGCCAGCAGGCTCGGCGCCGATGGCGTGCCCTGCGATACGCGACTGTTTGCCACCATCGAAGATGGTGCGGGATATCCCGATGGTCCGACGGTGGACAGTGAAGGCTGCGTATGGACTGGTCTGTTTGGCGGCTGGTCGGCGCGTCGTTACGACCCCTTCGGCCACCTGATCGACACCGTGAAATTCCCGGTTGCCAACATCACGAAGATTGCATTCGGTGGTGCCGATCTCAGGACGGCTTTCGTCACCACTGCGCGCAAGGGGCTCAGTGCGGCAGAGCTGGCCGCCCAGCCACTGGCTGGAGCGCTATTCAGTTTCCAGGCCGACACAGCGGGCATTGCCCAGCCGCTCGTTCAGACAAACTGAATGGGTGGCCGCAGGCGTTCTGCGGCATCCGGCTAGTGGTTGTGTCGGGGAGTCTTGCGCGAGATCTGGCGGTATTTCAGCGCAAATTCCAGGGTAGCGCCGTCTACGAGCTGGCCGGTATGTGCGCGGAACAATTCTTCCCAGGGCGTATGGCTGACGGGCACCGGTGGCGGAGTCTCGCCTTGCCGACGCTTGATCTCCACAGCATCTACCAGCGCATCGCAGCTGCCGCGATTCAGATCGATGCGGATGAGGTCGCCGGTGCGCAACCAGGCAAGCCCACCGCCCACTGCGCTCTCGGGTGACACATTCAGGATCGAGGGGCTGTCGGAAGTGCCGGACTGGCGTCCGTCACCCAGTGTCGGGAGCCACATGACTCCACGGCGGATCAGGGCATCCGGCGGTTGCATGTTCACCACTTCCGCAGAGCCCGGCCAGCCGATGGCCCCTGCGCCGCGAATTACCAGGATGCAGTGTTCGTCGATGTTCAGGGCAGGATCATTGATGCGATGGTGGTAATCGTCTGAACCATCGAACACGATCGCACGTGCTTCGAATACGCCTGGCGCCTCTGGCCGACTCAGATAACGGCGACGGAACTCTTCGGAGATCACGGACGTCTTCATGATGCCGAAATCGAACAGGTTGCCACGCAGCGTCAGGAAGCCCGCGTTCGTCCGCAGCGGCGCCGCATAGGGCGTGATCATTTCCCGGTCATGGGATTCGCGGCCCGCAATGTTTTCCGAGACGCTGCGTCCGGTAACGGTCCGGCATTCCCCGTGCAGGCGGCCAGCCTGGTGCAACTCCCACATCACAGCGGGCACACCGCCCGCGCGATGGAAGCGTTCGCCCAGATACTTGCCAGCCGGCTGCATGTTCACCAGCAACGGGATGTCATAGCCCTGGGAGGTCCACACTTCGGGCTCCAGGGTGATGCCGGCATGACGCGCCATGGCCGAGACATGCGGTTGGGCATTGCTGGATCCGCCACAGGCGCTGACCACCGAGATCGCATTCAGGAAACTTTCGCGCGTCAACAGCTGCGAAGGCCGCAGGTCTTCGTGCGCCATGCCGACAATGCGCCGACCTGTCTCGTAGGCCATCTGCCCACGTTCACGGTAGGGTGCCGGAATGGCCGCACAGCCAGGCAGCGAAAGACCCAGCGCCTCGGCCACCGCATTCATGGTCGATGCCGTGCCCATGCTGTTGCAGTGTCCAGCCGAAGGCGCGCTGCTGCACGCCCGCTGCAGGAACTCCTCTTCGTCGATCTCACCCGCGGCCAACTTGCGCCGTGAACGCCAGATGACGGTACCGGAACCCACCAGTTCGCCTTCATGCCAACCGTCGAGCATCGGGCCTCCGGAGAGCACGATGGCAGGAATGTCTACCGTGCAGGCTGCCATTACCTGCGAGGGCGTCGTTTTGTCACAGCCCGTGGTCAGTACCACGGCATCGATCGGGTAGCCGTAGAGGATTTCCACCAGACCCAGATAAGCAAGGTTCCGGTCCAGGGCGGCTGTGGGTCGACGGCAGTTCTCGAAGATGGGATGCACCGGAAACTCGATCGGGATGCCACCGGCATCGCGAATCCCATCGCGTATCCGCTGCGCCAGCTCCAGATGGATGCGATTGCAGGGAGAGAGGTCGCTGCCGGATTGGGCAATGCCGATGATCGGCCGTCCGGAGCGCAGTTCATTGGGCGTGATGCCGTAGTTCATGAAACGCTCCAGATAGAGCGCGGTCATGTCCGAGCGAGCCGGATCGTCAAACCAGTCCCGCGAGCGGAACCGGCGAGCGGGTGTTGCTTCAGCCACGGTTGGGATGCACCTCGGGTGGGCGTTTTCGGGGCGCCGCATCGGACTGGCGACGCACCAGCGTGAATTGCAGGCGCTGATGACCGGTGGGCTGGGGCATGCCAGCGCGCTGCGCCTTCACTTTGCGCACCAGCAGATCGAGCGCGGCCCGCGACATGTCGCCGATGGGTTGCCGCACGGTGGTCAGTTCGGGCCAGATGGTGGTTGCCATCGCCGTGTCGTCAAACCCGCAGACCGTGAGGTCGCTGGGGACGGCAAGGCCATGGCTATGGGCGGCGGCCACGGTGGCTGCGGCCATGTCGTCGTTGCTGGCAAAGATGGCAGTCGGTGGATCCGTTAGCCGCAACAGTCGTTCCGCCGCATCGAGCCCGGAACGATACGTGAAGAGACCCGGTGCGATGAGCTCTGGATCGACGTTCAACCCCCGCTCCCGCAGCGCGGCTTCATACCCTTCCTGGCGACGCACGCTGGCGGTCTGGTCCGGGTTGCCGGTGATGAAGCCCACGCGCACATGGCCGAGGTTCAACAGGTGCGAGGTCATCTCGTGCGCAGCGGCAAAATCATCGATGCCGACCACGGAGACTTCACCGATGGGCCGGCCTGAAGCCACCACCACGCAGGGCGTGTCGTGGTCGAGCAGCAGGTCGAGCACCGGACGTGAATCACACAGCGGCGGTGGCAGCAGGATGCCGTCGATCCCGTCGGCGATCAGGTTGCGTGCGACGCGTACTTCATCGCTCCCCGCAACACATTTTTCGACCACCAGCTGCACATGACTGAAACTCGCCTGCTCGAGCACGCCTACGAGGAATTCGCTGAGATAGGCCGCAGAAGGATTGCTGTAGAGCAGGCCGATGCGCACGGGTCTGGCGCCAGCCAGGCTACGCGCCGCCGGATTGGGCGCGTAGTGCAATTTGACAATGGCAGCATCCACTGCAGCCAGAGTGCTGGCTTTGACATTGCCGGCACCGTTGATGACGCGCGAAACCGTCATGGTGGAAACACCGGCTGCCCGGGCCACATCGCTGATGGTGGGGACCGCCCGGGCGACGCGCAGAACGCTCTTCTTCTTCATCTGGGCAGGATAATACCGCCTACCGGCCGGGTGCGAACGGGAACTGCAGGCCCTGGTAATAGCCAAGATCCCGCTCTGGCGGTGCAATGCCCTGCGGCAGCTGGCGGCCGGAGACGCTCTGCCAGTAGGCGAGGCTCGCATCCCGCCACCAACGAGCTTCGCGTCGCTGCACGCCAAGCATGGCAGCCACTTCGTCGTGCCGTTCAGCGTCGATCTGCCCGGAGAGCTTTGCCCAACCCTCCTGCATCGACACGACCGCCTGCACGCCGGTTTCATAACGATGGACCAGCTCTTCCCAAAGTGTTCGACCGGTATTGAGGCGCCGGTCCCAGGGGACCCGGTGAAACCACAGCAGGTAATCCAGGGATATCCGTGCCGGATCGGCAAACTGCGCTGCAACCGGTGCTGCGTACTCCGCAATCGCATTGCTCCCCGTGACCGTGCGGTCAAAGCCGATGCCGTTGGCATCAGCGCGATGGTAGTAGACGGGGTTCCACTCGGGCCGCGTGAGATCATTCACCCATGGGCCCGGGCCATAGTGATGCCCAGTTGCCATCAGGTGCGTGAGGCCAAGCGGAGTCATGTAATTCACGACTGCCTCGCGCGAGCGCATCATGATGTCGACGATGCTGGCAACCAGTGACGGATCGTTGCCAAAGGTCATGCGAACCCAGTCGGCGGCAATGTCCCGCGCCGAAAGGCCCGGATTCCACGCCAGCCTGCCGAATGCATACCAGTTCGCCTGGTCGAACTGCGAGCCGCTCCAGTTGCGGTCGCGGCCGGTGTTGGCAACGCCTGCCATGGCGGTCAGAGGGGGGCCTCCCAGACTGCCATCCACCACCCGTGCCACGGTCGAGCCCTCGCCTTTCGAATGCGTATCGGCGCGCAGCACTTCCTCGTAGAGAGTGCCCAGATAGGCCAGGTGTGTGGCGAAGCCGAGATACTCCTTGGTGATCTGGAATTCCATGCCGAGTGATGTCTTCGGCATGGCGCCGAACAGCGGATGAAAGGGTTCGCGCGGCTGGAAATCGATCGGGCCGTTCTTCACCTGCAGCACCACATTGCTGGCAAAGGTGCCATCCAGGAACTGCAGTTGTTTGTAGGCCTGCATGGCGCGGTCCTGTGCGTCCTTCTCCGAATAGACGAACGCGCGCCACAGCACTACTCCGCCGTGTGGCTGCAATGCTTCCGCCAGAGCATTGGCCCCGTCGGCATGCGTGCGACCGTAGTCCATGGGTCCCGGTTGCCCTTCGGAATTTGCCTTTACCAGGAAGCCGCCGAAATCCGGAATGGTGGCGTAGATTTCGTCCGCTTTGGTTTTCCACCAGGCTCGCACTGCGGGATCCAGCGGATCGGCTGATTTCAGCCCACCCAGTTCCAGGGGCGATGAAAAACGTACCGACAGATACACACGGATTCCGTAGGGTCGAAACACATCCGCGAGCGCCTTCACTTTGGCGATGTAGTCCGGGCGCAGGATCACGGCTACCGAATTGACGTTGTTCACGACGGTGGCATTGATGCCAAGCGATGCATTGGCGCGTGCATAGTCGCGATAGCGCGGATCCACCACATCGGGCAGATGCCACCAGTCCCACAGGGAGGCCCCGGCATAGCCGCGCTCCACGTGGCCATCGAGATTGTCCCAGTGATTCAGCATGCGCAGCTGCACGCGTGGCGCGGAGCTGATGTCGAGCGCATCGACGCTGCCGCCGCGCTGCAGATGTGCCAGCAGAGCGAAGCTGCCATACAGAACGCCGCGATCGCTGTTCGCCGCGACCACCGTGATGCGCCTGCCCTGCTGCCGGATGCTGCGCAACAGGTAACCCTCGCTGCCCAGTGCCTGCAGCGGCAGTTGCATTGCGGCGATGGCGGGAACGGAGGCTGGCGTACCGACAACCAGCGAACCGTTCCGGGGTGACGACACACGCGGCGGCGCCCTGCCCGCAAGCCCCGCGAGACCGCGGGCCAGCTCCACCAATGCAGATTGCGTGATGGGCGAAGGCTGCGTGCTTGCGACGATGCCAGTGATGTCGGCGTGCAGCTGGCGCTGCATGGGCGCGGCCAATGGGTGATAGCGTAGCCACAGTTCGTAGCCATCTTCTGCACTGGCGCTGGACATGCCGCAACACACTGCGAGCCAGGCCAGCAACAGCCCCAGGATCCTTGCATTCATGACTACCCTACCCCGTAAGTTCCACTTGCCGCTGATCGCGGTTCCCCATTGACAAGCCTGCTGCGCACGAAGATGTTAGCGTTATTCATGGCGAGGCGGTCAAGCTGCTTTGCAAAAGACAGGATTGGGGAATCGGAGCAATCTCATGGCCATCCGCGCAACCACCGTACACCTTGCGGTGCTGACTCTTGCCGCTGTTTCCAACGCGCACGCTGCCGAACCGGTGCTGCCCTACAAGGACTCGACCCGGGCCGTGTCTGCCCGGGTCGAAGACCTGCTGGCCAGGATGACGCTCGAAGAAAAAGTCGCGCAGATGGTCACCGTCTGGAACAGCAAGGCAGAGGTGATGGATGGTCGGCTGCAGATTGATCCGGCAAAACTGAAGGCCCGCTTTCCAGATGGGCTGGGGCAGTTCGCTCGCCCTTCCGATGCGCGTGGCCCGGCGAGTCCACGCGTGGAGAAAGGCCGTGATCCGCGCCAGACCGTTGAACTGGTCAATGCCGTGCAGCGTTTTGCGACCACGCAGACCCGGCTCGGCATTCCGGTACTGTTCCATGAAGAGGGGCTGCATGGTTATGCGGCCCCAGGTGCTACCAGCTTCCCGCAAGCCATCGCACTGGCCTCTTCCTGGGATCCGGATCTCGTGCGCGAGGTCAATGCCATCACTGCCCGCGAGATCCGTGCCCGGGGTGTGCATCTGGCACTGACGCCTGTCGTCGATATTGCACGTGATCCACGCTGGGGACGCATCGAGGAAACCTTCGGCGAGGATCCCTATCTGGTTGGCGAACTTGGCGTTGCGGCCGTCGAAGGGCTGCAGGGCATCCACCGCGCACGCACACTGGCTCCGGGCAAGGTGTTCGCCACGCTCAAGCATCTCACCGGCCACGGGCAGCCGGAGAGCGGCACGAATGTCGCGCCTGCGCCGGTATCGGAACGCGAGCTGCGCAACAATTTCTTCCCACCCTTCGAGCAGGTGGTGGCCCGTACCGGCATCAGCGCCGTCATGCCTTCCTACAACGAGATCGACGGTGTGCCAAGCCACGCCAACCGCTGGCTGCTGACGGATGTGCTGCGCGGCGAATGGGGATTCAACGGCGTGGTGGTCAGCGATTACTACGCCATCGAGCAGATGGCGGAAATCCATCGCATTGCCGCCGACAATACCGCGGCCGCACTGCGCGCGCTGCAGGCCGGCGTCGATCAGGACCTGCCTGAAGGCGGTGCATACCGAGGCCTGGTTGCCGCCGTCCGTGCCAATCGGGTTCCGATGACGAGCATCGACAACGCAGTACGCCGGATCCTGGATCTGAAATTCCGCGCGGGATTGTTCGAGCAGCCGTATGCCGATGCCCGGGAAGCAACCGCCGTGACCAACAATGCCGAAGCCCGCGCGCTGGCGCGGCGTTCAGCGGTGCGATCGATGGTGCTGCTGAAGAACGATGGCGTGCTGCCACTCTCGCTTCCCGAAGCCAGTGCAGCGCCCGCGAGCATTGCGGTAATCGGTCCCAGCGCTGCCGTGGCCCGTCTCGGGGGCTATTACGGTCAACCGCCTGTCACCGTCTCCATCCTCGAGGGCATCCGCACCCGTGCAGGCAGACGCGCCAATGTGCTGTTCGCACAGGGCGTGAAGATCACCGAGGATGATGACTGGTGGGCAGACACCGTGCAGTTGGCAGACCCGGCCGCCAATCGCCGGCTGATTGCCGAAGCGGTGGCGGTCGCCCGACAGGCCGACCGGATCGTCTTGACGCTGGGAGACACGGAACAAACCAGCCGGGAGGCATGGGCCAATTCGCATCTGGGGGACCGTTCCAGTCTCGACCTGGTTGGTGAGCAGCAGGATCTGTTCGACGCGCTGCGCGCCCTCGACAAACCCATGATCGTGATTCTCATCAATGGGCGGCCCGCTTCCACCGTGAAGATATCGCGGGAGGCCAACGCCATCATTGAAGGCTGGTATCTGGGCGAACAGACCGGCACCGCGGTGGCGGATGTGCTGTTCGGTGATGCCAACCCGGGCGGCAAACTTCCCGTCACGATTCCGCGCAATGTCGGGCAGCTGCCGATGTTCTACAACGCCAAGCCCACCGCCAGGCGCGGCTACCTGTTTGATACCACCGAACCGCTCTACCCGTTCGGTTTTGGTCTCAGCTACACCACCTTTGAGTTGTCCGCGCCGCGGCTTTCGGCCGCTCGCATCGGCGCGCAGGATGGCGTGCAGGTCAGCGTCGACATTCGCAATTCCGGCAAGCGCACCGGAGACGAAACCGTGCAGCTGTACATACGCGATCGCATCAGTTCCGTCACCCGACCGGTCAAGGAGCTGAAAGCCTTCCAGCGTGTCACCCTGCAGCCCGGTGAAAGCCGCACCGTGACACTCCGCCTGGAGCCCGACGCTCTGGCGTTCTGGAATACCGACATGAAACGAGTGGTGGAACCCGGCGAATTCGACATAATGACTGGCCCCAATTCCGTTGAATTGAAGTCCACCGTGCTGACGGTGACGCCTTGAGCCAGGGTCTTATCGATCGGCGGCAAGCGCTGGGAATGCTGGCCGCGGGCACCACCGTCGCCGCTATTTCCGACCTCGCTCAGGCGGCAGCACCCGCAGGCAGTGGATCACCGCTTTACAGGGATCCGCAGGCATCCGTCGAAGCGCGCGTCGCCGATCTGCTGTCACGCATGACGCTGGAGGAAAAAGTCGGCCAGATGCTTGCCCTCTGGGGCAGCAAGGCCGAGATCATGGAGGGCCTGACCTTCGTGCCCTCAAAGGCCAGCAGCGCCTACCCCGCCGGCTTTGGTCAGATCACGCGGCCTTCGGATCGCCGCGGCGGGCCATCCATTCCGGCCGCGGTGGGTGGAACCGCTGCGCGTTGGCGCACGCCAGAGAACACCGTGCGCTTCATCAATGATGTACAGCGCTGGGCCCTGCGCGACACGCGACTCGGTATCCCCGTGCTGTTCCATGAGGAATCGCTGCACGGCTACATGGCCACCGAGGCCACGTCGTTCCCGCAGGCCATTGCGCTGGCGGGCAGCTTCGACACGCAGTTGATGCGTGAGGTGCAGTCGGTCATCGCCCGCGAAGTGCGCGCGCGTGGCATCCCGTTCGTGCTGTCTCCGGTGGTCGATATAGTGCGCGATCCTCGTTGGGGTCGCATTGAGGAGACTTTCGGCGAGGATCCGCATCTGGCGGCCGAAATGGGCGTGGCTGCGGTCGAAGGGCTGCAAGGTGCCGGCAAGTTCGAAAGACTCGCAACGGATAAAGTCTATGCAACGCTGAAACACATGACCGGGCATGGCCAGCCGGAAAGCGGCGTCAACGTCGGTCCGGCGCCGCTGGCAGAGCGTGAGCTGCGCGAGAATTTCTTCCCGCCTTTCCGGGAAGTGGTCCGCCGCACCAGCATTGGCGCCGTCATGCCCTCCTACAACGAGATCGATGGCATTCCAAGCCATGCCAATCAGTGGCTGCTGAGCGAGGTGCTGCGCGGCGAATGGGGTTTCGATGGATTGATCGCCAGCGATTACAGCGCGGTCGATGAACTGGTAAGCCTGCATCGCGTGGTGGAAGATCTGGAGGCTGCAGCGCGCGCCGCGCTCGCAGCCGGAGTCGACAGCGAATTGCCCAATGGCCAGGGCTATCGAACCCTGGCCTTGCAGGTGCGCGCCGGCAAGGTTCCGGAGAAGCAGATCGACGAAGCCTGCGCGCGCATGCTGCGAATGAAGTTCCGCGCCGGCCTGTTCGAGAATCCCTATGGTGATTTTGCGCTGGCCGAACGCATCACCGGCAATGCCGAGGCGCGCAACATCGCATTGCGTGCTGCGCAGCGTTCAATTTGCCTTCTCAAGAACGACGGCACATTGCCTCTGGCAGCAAGTGCCCTCCGCCGCATCGCAGTGATCGGTCCCAATGCAGCCATTGCGAGGCTGGGCGGCTACTCCAGCGAGCCGAAGCAATCCGTCACCCTGCTGGATGGAGTTCGTGAAAAGCTCGCCGGCAAGGCGGAAGTGGTTTATGCGCCCGGAGTGTTCATCACCCACAATGACGACCGTTCTGCCAATGAAGTCATCCTGGCCGATCCCATCCGCAATCGCACGCTGATTGCCGAAGCCGTGGAGGTGGCCCGAGGCGCGGATGTCATCGTGCTGGCCATCGGTGATACCGAGCAGACCAGCCGCGAAGGGTTTGCCCGGAACCATCTTGGCGATCGCGCATCGCTGGACCTGATTGGCGAACAGAACGAGCTGTTCAATGCGTTGCATGCGCTGGGCAAGCCAGTGGTGGTTTGCGCCATCAATGGTCGTCCGCCAAGCTGGCCGGTGGTTGCAGCCAGCGCACAGGCCATCCTGGAGTGCTGGTACCCGGGACAGGAAGGCGGCACGGCGATGGCCGATGCCTTGTTCGGCGACATCAACCCCGGCGCGAAACTGCCGGTCACCGTGGTGCGCGATGTTGGCCAGGTGCCCTATTTCTACAATCACAAGCCCAGCGCCCGGCGTGGATACCTGTTTGCCGACAAGGCGCCGCTTTTCCCTTTCGGCTTCGGACTGAGCTACACGACCTTCGAGCTGTCAGCTCCCGTGCTCTCCAGCAGCCGGATTGCGGCCGGCGAGGCACTGACAGTCAGCGTGACCGTACGCAACACCGGCCAGCGCGCTGGCGACGAAGTGGTGCAGGTCTATATCCGTCGCATCGAAGCTTCTGTCACTCAACCCGTGCTGGAACTGAAGGGATTCCAGCGCGTAACCATGCAGCCTGGCGAGACGCAGACGGTGTCCATGCGCCTCGAACCGGGGGCATTTGCATTATGGGATGCCGACATGAATGAAGTGATCGAGCCTGGAAAGGTCGATATCCTTGCCGGACCCGATTCGCGCGATCTCAAGGTCGCGCAACTGGTCATCACCTGATTGCCGCCGGAGTTCGTCCTCGTGCCCAAGATTACCGCTGCCCGCGTCATCGTCACCTCGCCCGGCCGCAATTTCGTCACGCTGAAGATCGAGACGGAGGCAGGGGTATACGGGCTCGGCGATGCCACCCTGAACGGCCGCGAACTGGCCGTGGCCAGCTACCTCACCGAGCATGTCATCCCCTGTCTGATCGGACGCGACGCCCACCGCATCGAAGACATCTGGCAGTACCTGTACAAGGGCTGCTACTGGCGCCGTGGGCCGGTGACGATGTCGGCCATCGCCGCCGTGGATACCGCGCTGTGGGACATCAAGGGCAAGCTCGCCAACCTGCCGGTGTACCAGTTGCTGGGAGGCGCCAGCCGCGAAGGCGCCATGGTCTACGGGCATGCCAATGGCGCAACCCTGGAGGCCACCATCGAGAATGCGCTGCACTACAAGCAGCTCGGGTACCGTGCCATCCGGCTGCAATCCGGGGTGCCCGGACTCGCCTCCACCTACGGAGTGTCGAAAGACCGCTACTTCTACGAACCAGCGGATGCCGACCTGCCGACCGAGAATCTCTGGTCCAGCGAAAAATACCTGCGGTCGGTGCCGCCGCTGTTTGCCGCCGCACGCGAAGCGCTGGGTTGGGACGTGCACCTGCTGCATGACGTGCACCATCGCCTGACGCCCATCGAGGCCGCGCGCCTTGGCAAGGACCTGGAGCCCTGGCGCCCATTCTGGATGGAAGACGCCGTACCGGCGGAGAACCAGGACAGCTTCCGGATCATCCGCCAGCACACCACCACGCCACTGGCGGTGGGAGAGATCTTCAACTCCATCTGGGATTGCAAACAGCTCATCGAGCAGCAGCTGATCGATTACATCCGTGCGACCGTGGTGCATGCCGGTGGCATCACGCACCTGCGCCGCATCGCGGCCTTCGCGGACCTCCACCATGTGCGTACCGGCTGTCATGGCGCAACGGATCTCTCGCCGGTGTGCATGGCCGCGGCCCTGCATTTCGATATCTCGGTGCCGAACTTCGGGGTGCAGGAATACATGCGCCACACGGCGGAGACCGATGCGGTTTTCCCGCATGCCTACACTTTCAGCGAAGGCTTGATGCATCCGGGTGATGCACCCGGGCTCGGTGTCGATCTCGACGAGGTCCTCGCCGCACAATACCCTTACCAACGGGCCTACCTGCCGGTGAACCGGCTCGAAGACGGCACCCTGTTCAACTGGTAGGCGATCATGCGGAAACTCGAACTGAACGATGATCGCCTGTTTCCCGCCGAGCCGGCGGTGCGGTCCATTGCCCGCGAACTCTACCGGGAAGTCCGCTCGCTGCCGATCGTGAGCCCCCATGGCCACACGGATCCCTCCTGGTTTGCCGGCAATGAATCATTCGCCAATGCCACGGAACTGCTGCTGACGCCGGATCACTATGTGCTGCGCATGCTCTACAGCCAGGGCATCGCCATGGAGTCTCTGGGCGTTGCACCCATGCAGAGCACTTCGCTGCCCGCCGTGCAGATTGATCCGCGCGCCGCGTGGCGCGTTTTCGCCAGCCATTACCACCTGTTTCGCGGCACCCCTTCGCGTTTGTGGCTCGACTGGGTCTTTGCAGAGAGCTTCGGTATGGATCGCCGGCTGGAAGCGGCTACCGCAGATTTCTACTACGACCACATCACTTCGGCATTGCAGACGGATGCCTTCCGGCCACGCGCCTTGTTCGAGCGTTACAACATCGAAGTGCTTGCCACGACGGAATCGCCACTCGATGAATTGCTGCAGCACCAGATACTGCGTTCGAGTGGCTGGTCGGGCCGTGTCATCACCGCCTATCGGCCAGATCCAGTGGTGGATCCGGAATTCGAGGGGTTCTTCGACAATCTGAGGCTGCTGGCTGAGCTCAGCGGTGAAGATACGATGAACTACCGCGGCTACCTGAACGCGCACCGCAAACGTCGCGCCTTCTTCAAGTCGATGGGCGCCACATCCAGCGATCACGGCCATCCCACTGCCCTGACCGCGGATCTGAGCGAGAGGGAAGCCGAAGCATTGTTTGCGCGCGTGACCAGGCCCCGGGTTTCAGCTGCCGATGCCGAATTGTTCCGGGCCCACATGCTCACGGTGATGGCAGGTCTGAGTCTGGAAGATGGGCTGGTGATGCAGCTCCATCCGGGCAGTTTCCGCAATCACAATCCGCAGCTCTACGCGCGTTTTGGAAGGGATAAAGGCGCGGATATCCCCACGCGCACCGACTATGTCAGTGCGCTGCGGCCATTGCTCGGTCGCTACGGCAACCGGCCAGAATTCACTCTCATTGTGTTCACGCTGGATGAATCCAGTTACGCGCGCGAGCTGGCACCCATGGCCGGTCACTACCCGGCTTTGAAACTGGGGCCCGCCTGGTGGTTTCACGACAGTCCGGAAGGGATGCGCCGCTTTCGGCAGCAGACCACCGAATCTGCGGGCTTCTACAATACGGTTGGTTTCAATGACGATACGCGGGCGTTCCTGTCGATTCCCGCGCGCCATGATGTGGCCCGCCGTATCGATTGCGGCTTCCTCGCACAACTGGTGGTCGAGCACAGACTGGAAGACTGGGAAGCTGCAGAACTAGCCACGGACCTGGCCTACAACCTGGTGAAGCGGGCCTATCGCCTGTAGTCCACTCTTCATGAGATTGTCCTGCCAGAGTGCCGAGCAGTTGCCCGAGTTCGTCGAGCGACCGCGTTTCATCCGGAGTGCGCCAGAGCACGGCATCGTGCACTTTGGTCTGGGTGCATTTCATCGCGCACACCAGGCCGTCTATACCGATGACGCCATCGCGGCGAGCGGCGAAATGTGGGGCATTACGGGCGTTTCCCTGCGGAGTCCGTCAGTTGCGGCGCAGCTCAACCCGCAGGATGGCCTGTATACCGCGTCATTTCGCTCCAGCGCGGGTTCATGCCAGCGGTTGATTGGCTCGGTACGAAGCGTGCTGGTGGCTGCCACGCAGCCGCAGGCGGTCGTTGCGGCACTGGCCGCGCCACAGACCCGCATCGTGAGTCTTACGGTTTCCGAGAAGGGATATTGCCGGGACGCCGGTGGCAACCTGGATCAGGCTCAGGCCGGTGAACACAGCTTCTACCGCTTTCTGGCGGAAGGGCTTGCGCAGCGCCAGCAGGCTGGTCTTTCCGGCATGACTTTGCTCAGTTGCGACAACCTGGCAGGAAACGGTCGGCAACTCGACACACTGCTTACGCAATACCTCGAAATCCACGCGCCCGCTCTCACCCGCTGGTATCGCGATCGGTGCACCTGCCCGGTCACGATGGTGGACCGCATCGTGCCAGCCAGTACGGCAACGGATCTCGACCAGCACGCGGACCTCATCGGATTGCGCGACGAAGCCGCTGTGTTCACGGAATCTTTCACGCAATGGGTGATTGAAGACCGCTTCGCCGGTCCGCGTCCGCAGTGGGAAGCCGGCGGTGCGCAGTTCACGCGGCATGTGGAGGCCTGGGAAACAGCCAAGTTGCGCTTGCTGAACGGAGCGCATTCTGCGCTGGCCTATCTCGGCCTCGGCCGAGGACACACCTTCGTGCACGAAGCCATTGCAGACCCGGCGCTGGGCGCGCTGGTCGAGCGGCTGATGCGTGATGAGGCAGCAACAAGTTTCACGCCAGCGCCGGGTCAGGATATCGAACACTATATTCGTGATCTTTTGCGACGCTTCGCCAATCCGGCCCTGCGCCATCGGCTGCAGCAGATCAGCATGGATGGTTCCCAGAAGATTCCGCAGCGCTGGCTCGAAACGCTGGCATATCACCAGCAGTCAGGCCGTTCCTGTCCAGCCATCCTGAAGGCGCTGGCCGCATGGACAACTTTCATCCGGGGTGACCGCTGGCCAGTGGACGATCCGCAGGCAGCCCACCTGGCGTCTCTGTGGAACAAGGGCGATGCTGGATATGTAGTGGATGCCCTGTTCGGGTCGCAGGGCATGTTTCGCAGCAGCTGGATCGCCAGCCCCGCCGACCGAACGACGTTGCTGGCGCTTCTCCGGGATCCGCCCGGGTTATAGCGACTTTTCGATGCGATCGAGGGTGCGCATGGCGGAAATCACCTGCTGCACGCTGCCGTTGGCTTCGCGCCCTTCACGGATGGCCGCAAAGAACTCGCGATCCTGCAGTTCGATGCCGTTCATCGACACATCCACCTTCGACACATCGATCTGTTCATTCTTGCCATCGAAGAGATCGTCATACCGGCAGAGATAGGTGCCGTTGTCGCAGATGTAGCGGAAGTACGTGCCCAGCGGGCCGTCGTTGTTGAAGGACAGCGACAGCGTGCACACCGCCCCATTTGGCGTCTTCATCTGGATGCTCATGTCCATGGCGATCTTGAGATCCGGATGCATCGGACCCTGCACACCACGCGCGATGGAGGCTTCTTCGCCCGTCTGGTACTGGAACAGGTCGACCGTGTGGCAGGCATGGTGCCAGAGCAGGTGGTCCGTCCAGCTGCGCGGCTTGCCGAGTGCATTCATGTTGGTGCGGCGGAAGAAATAGGTCTGCACATCCATCTGCAGTACCTTGAGTTCGCCTGCCACGATCTTGCGGTGGACCCACTGGTGGCTGGGGTTGAAGCGGCGCGTATGGCCGGCCATGGCCACGAGGCCGGTTTCCTTCTGCACCTGCACGATCGCCTCGGAGTCCTTGAGGTTGTCGGCCATCGGGATTTCGATCATCACGTGTTTGCCGGCACGCATGCACTGGATGGCCTGCGCGGCATGCATCTGGGTGGGTGTGGCCAGCAGCATGGCTTCCAGGCCCGGCTGCTGGAGGCTTTCGGCCAGATCGCCTGTCCAGTGGGGAATGCCGAACTTCTGCGCCACTTCCTTCGTGGCCTCGGGATTGCCACCGGTGAGGGTAACGACCTCGATACCGGGAATCTTGGCGATCGCCTCGAGATGTTTGATGCCGAACGCGCCCTGACCTGCCAGACCTACTTTCATGGGATGAACCTCGACGAGTGAACCGGTATCTTAACACCCCGCTCCTCATCACCCGAAGCCTCAACCATGCTGGATTTCACCGCCCCCTACCGCCTGCTGATCGACGGCCAGCTGGTAGATGCCGCCGCCCGCCTCGAGGTCATCAATCCCTTCACGGGCGCCGTATTTGCGCACTGCCCGGCGGCCGGCCGCGCCGAGCTCGATACGGCGGTGTCCGCCGCGCGACGGGCGTTTCCTGCCTGGAGGGCGCTGGGATTCGCCGAAAGGGCCACGTATATCGCGCGGTTTGCAGCCGCTCTGGAGGCGAACCAGGAGCCTCTGGCTCACCTGCTGACGCAGGAGCAGGGCAAGCCCATCGGCCAGTCACGCGAGGAAATCGCCCGCGCGGCATCGCTTTCCGTGGGCATGACGAAGATCCGCATCGATTCCGAGATCATCCTCGACAATGCGGAGCGATACATCGAGCTGCGCTACCTGCCGCTGGGCGTGGCCGGCATCATCACGCCCTGGAATGCACCGGTGAATCTTGCGGCCGGCCCGTTGACCTCGGCGCTCTATACCGGCAACTGCGCCATCATCAAACCCTCGCCCTTCACGCCGCTCACCACCTTGCGCATCGGCGAAATCCTGCGCGAGGTGCTTCCGGCGGGCGTGGTCAGCGTGCTGGCGGGTGGCGATGAACTGGGCGCCCTGCTCACCGCGCACCCTGGCATCGACAAGATTTCGTTCACGGGTTCGGTTGCCACTGGCAAGAAGGTCATGGCTGGCTGTGCCAGCACGCTCAAGCGCGTCACCCTGGAGCTCGGCGGCAATGATGCGGCCATCGTGCTCGAAGACGTGGATGTGGCCGATGTCGCGAAGAAACTGTTCTTTGCCGCTACCGTCAACAGCGGCCAGGTCTGCATGGCCGTGAAGCGCATCTATGCGCACGAAAAGATCTACGACGCGCTTTGTGCAGCACTGATCGGCGAAGCAAGCAAGGCCCGCATGGGCGATGGCCTGGATCCAGCCACCACACTTGGCCCCATCCAGAACCGTCGCCAGTACGAACGCGTCTGCGAGCTGAAGGAAGATGCGCGCCTGCATGGTCAACTCGCGGAAGGTCAGCCCGGCCCCTCGAACGGCGGCTACTTTGTGGCGCCCACGGTCGTTACCAATCTGGAAGAAGCGGACCGGCTGGTCGCCGAAGAACAGTTTGGTCCGGTGTTTCCGGTGCTGAAGTTTTCAGATGTGGAAGATGCCATCGCCCGGGCCAACCACACACGCTACGGGCTGGCAGGCTCCGTGTGGAGTCGCGATCTGGCCCTCGCGCAGCAGATCGCAGGTCGCCTGGAAGTGGGTACGGCCTGGGTCAACCAGCACCGTGCCACGATGGCGAATGTGCCTTTTGGCGGCGCGAAGGAATCCGGGATGGGGCGCACCTATTCGCGGCTTGGCCTCGAGGCCTACATGGAGCCACAGGTGATCAGCGTGCTGCGCGGCTGAGCGGGCCCGATTCTTGCTTGATCTGGAGGGTCGGACCCTTCGGAGAGGCATCATGGGCAAGGTTCTGTATCTCGACGACTTCCGTCCCACTGTCACGGACAGCATGCGCTGCCTGTTCTGTGGAACAGTGCACATTCTCAGGCACGTGACCGGCACGCGGACTCCCTACTACCCGTGTCCGGGCTGCGATGAAACCACCAGCGTTCCCGAGTGGAGTCTGGAACTGCGCTGAAGGACGCACGATAAGGGGGCAGTTCAATGCCCGCGAACAGTCGTTTCGCCGAAGGCGATCCGGCGGCAGGAGTTTGGTGGGCCGTGCGCGATTCGAACGCGCGACCAACTGGTTAAAAGCCAGCTGCTCTACCGGCTGAGCTAACGGCCCGGTTTGGGAGGGGGCGCATGATACCGGATCAGCGCAGCGCGCGCCTCAGGCGTAGCGCGTCGGGTCCGGCAAGCCCGCCGCGGCGAATCCCTCGCGCCGCAGACGGCAGGAATCACAACGCCCGCAAGCCGCCAGCCGCTCGTCGGCCTGGTAGCAGGAAACCGTCTGGCTGTAATCCACGCCCAGCTGCACACCCGTACGGATGATTTCGGCCTTGCTCATGTGAATCAGGGGCGCCTGAATATGGAGTTGCCCGCCCTCCACACCTGCCCGTGTGGCAAGCGCGGCCAGTGTCTCGAAGGCCTGGATGAAATCGGGGCGGCAGTCGGGGTAGCCGGAATAATCCACGGCATTCACGCCAATGAAGATATCGCGCGAACCAGTCACTTCCGCCCATCCCAGGGCCAGGGACAGGAACAGCGTATTGCGGGCCGGCACATAGGTTACGGGAATGCCGGCCGTGGCGACCTCGGGCACGGCAATGCGGGAGTCGGTGAGGGCCGAACCGCCGATGTCCGCCAGATCCACATGCATCTGCCGGTGTTCCACTGCGCCCAGTTGCAGCGAGAGACTGCGTGCGGCCTGCAACTCGACGACGTGGCGCTGGCCGTAACTCACTGCCAATGTGCGGCAGACGTATCCCTGCGAGCGGGCAATGGCCAGCGCCGTGGCCGAATCCAGCCCACCGGACAGCAGCACGATGGCGTTACGCTCTGCCATCAACGCCCCTGTGCATTGCCCCAGAGGATCTTGTGCAGCTGCACCTGCATGCGCACCGGCAGGCGATCCTCCAGAATCCATTCTGCAAGGTCCCTCGCGGGCAGCTGTTCATGGCTGGGCGAGAACAGCACCGTGGCCTTGTCCGGCAACGCGCGCTCGCGCAACAGCGCCCGGCTCCATTCGTAATCGTTGCGGTCGCAGATCACGAACTTGATCTGGTCGTGAGCGCGCAGGATCTGCAGCTGGTCCAGCAGGTTGCGCGCGACTTCACCGGAAGCAGGGGTTTTCACGTCCACCACGCGTGCAACACGTGGATCGACGTCAGCCACCGGCAAGGCGCCACTGGTTTCCAGCGAGACGCGATAGCCGGCATCGCACAGTCGCGTCAGCAGCGGCAGGCAATTCGGTTGTGCCAGAGGCTCACCGCCAGTCACGCAGACATGTGCCGCATGCATGGTCCCGACCTGTTCCAGGATCGCATCCAGCGTCATCCAGGCGCCGCCACTGAATGCATAGCTGGTGTCGCAGTAATGGCAGCGCAATGGGCAACCGGTCAGGCGGATGAACACCGTGGGAAAGCCCACGGCATCGCCCTCGCCCTGCAGGGAACGGAAGATCTCGCTGATCTTGAGCCGCGCGGCGGCCTTCGGTTCACTCACCCGAAGACTACGGCTTTGGCAGCTTTGCCAGACGCTCGGCCGCGAATTTGGCAGCTTCGGAGTCAGGGTATCTGGCCACCACCTGCTGCAGGGTGGTCCGTGCTGCCGGCAGCTTGTTCTGTTCGGCCTGTATATAGCCGAGCTTCAACATCGCATCCGGGACCTTGCGGGAATTGGGCCAGTTTGTGGTCACGCGCTGGAACGCCGCCGTGGCGTGGTCGTATTCCTGCGTCACGTAGTAGGCCTCGCCCAGCCAGTACTGGGTGTTGTCGGCCAAGGCTCCGTTGGGATAGACCACTGCGAGTGAGCGCAGCGTTTCCACTGCTGCGGCGTAGTTGCGCACCTTGAGCTCTTCCAGTGCGCGGGCGTACTGCGTCTGTTCGTCTGCGCCATTGCTGACCAGGGGCGCAGCAGCGGGTGCGGCTGCGGCCGCTGCCGCAACCGCCGCGGCTTCAGTCAGACGTTTGTCGAGATCGGCATAGAGATCCCGCTGCTCCTTGCGCAGTTTCACGTTCTCGTTCTGCAGCTCTTCGATGCGCCCCCGCAGCCCGCGGATATCTTCCTGCAGGCTGTCTACCCGCTGCGCCATCTGGATCAGGCTCTGGTTGGCCACGATGCGATCGATCCGCCCCACCCTTGCATCCAGATCGTCCAGTCGCAGCTGCACCGGATCTTCTTCAGGCGTAAGGGCGCAACCAGTCAACACCAGTGCTGCCGCCATGACAGTGAGGCCGAATCGCATCGCCTTCTCCGTTCAGTTTATGTAGACGATTTCGACGCGGCGATTCTTGGAATACGCGTTGTCGTCGCTGCCGGCCGCAGCCGGCCGCTCTTCGCCATAGGCGACAGTCGTGACCTGGGTCTCCTGCACACCCTGCAGGGCGAGTGCGCGTTTCACGGTCTGTGAACGACGCTCGGAAAGGCCGATGTTGTACTCACGGGAGCCGCGTTCGTCGGAATGCCCTTCAAGGCGCACCCGCACGGTGGCGTTGCCCGCCAGGAAACGACCATGCGCAGCAATGACGTCGATGAAGTCATTGCGGATATCGGCACTGTCGTAATCGAAATAGATCACTCGCTGCGCGCCCAGCGCGCCTACGGGACCCAGCGCACCACCGGCGCCACTGCCCGCGCCGCGATCGGCATCCACCGTAGCCACGCCGGAAGTCTGCGCGCCACTGCCTGTGCCAGTCACAGTGGTGGATTCCATTCCGCCGGAACCATCGGCCTTGGGTTTCTTGCTGGCGCAACCGGCCGCCACCAGTACAAGGGTCGAAACCAGAACCATCAGAAATTTGCGATTCAATTGCCGCTCCCGCGCCCGTGTTGAGGGCATCCAAAGTCCATTATGACACCTGTTCAGTTCGCGAACGGCCCCCACACCGGTTCGCGCACCTCACCCTGATCGGATTTCAGCCGCAGGCTCACCTGCCCGTCGACAGAAACCGTCGCCAGCACGCCTGCACCGCGCTCCCGGCCCGCGTAAATCAGCACCGCACCATTTGGAGAAAAGCTCGGCGATTCATCCTGCGAGCCGCGCGACAATGTCGTGATCTGGCCACTGGCCAGATCCATCACTCCGACCCGGAAGGCGCCGCCTTCCTGCGTAACCAGCGCGAGCTGCTTGCCGTCGGGCGACACCCGTGGCCGCGCTGCGTAGGCAGCACCGAAACTCACCCGCCGCGCCCGCGCGCCTGCCTGGGGCGCCGAGGCGTAGATCTGCGGCGCGCCGCCGCGATCGGAGGTGAAGTACAGGGTCTGCCCGTCTGGCGACCAGCTGGGTTCTGTATCGATGGAGGCATCATCCGTGATGCGCACGAGATTCTGGGTACCCAGGTCGAGCGTGTAGATGTCGAGGTTGCCGGAACTTCCAGACAGCGTCAGTGCCAGCTTCTTGCCATCTGGCGAGAATGCGGGCGCGCCGTTCACGCCAACCCGCGCAGATACCTGCCGCCGCTCTCCCGTGCGGATGCGCTGTACGAAGATGGCGGCCACGCTTTTCTCGAACGAGACATAGGCCAGCCATTCCCCGTCGGCCGACCAGGCCGGCGACATGATGGGCTGACGCGACTGCATCGCGACCCGGGCGTTCTCGCCATCCGTGTCAGCGATCAGCAACTGGTAGCGCTGGTTCGGCGGTTCGCCGTCCACGGAGATGTAGGCGATACGCGTGGCAAATGCGCCGCGCACGCCCGTGAGTTTCTCGAAGACGCGATCGGCCACGCGATGCGCACCATTGCGCACGGCCGCCTGCGGCACCGTGACAGATTCATTCAGCTGCACCTGGCCGGTGAGCACATTCACGAGTTCGAAATGCAGCGTGACATTGCCACCGGTACCCGGAGCCACCCGCCCGACCACCACATAGTCGGTGCGGCTTGCGCGCCAGCTGGCTGCATCGACATCCGCGGCCCGATTGGGTTGCGCTGGCATGGCAGCGCGATCCACTCCACGGAAGCGGCCACTGCTCTCCAGATCCCGCTGCACCACGGAGGCCACATCCACGCCGCTGTCGGCCGGCACCGTACGTGCAAACGGCACCACGGCAACCGGCACCGGATCGGTGACGCCTCGCGTGATGTCGATCTTCAGCTCGGCTCGTGCCACCGTGCTGAGGCACAGCAGGCCGGACCAGAGTGCAGTCAGCAGAACTTTCGACATGACGTTCCTTGCGTAAACCAACTCAGTTCTCCGGACGAAAGGTAATCGCCAGGTTCCGGTCGAACAAGGCGGGATCCGAAGGCTGCGGCAGCGGAGACGCCCGGTAGACGGCATCCTCGATGGACTGGCGCACGGACTCATCGCGGTTGCATCTGACCACCTGCACACCAGTGACTACTCCGCCCGGCACCTGCGTCACGCGCACCTCGCATTGTGTACCCGGCGTCGCTCCGGGTGGCCGTGTCCAGGCGCGCTCGATGCGTGCCGTGATCTGCGCGATGTATTGCTGTGCCGCGGCACTGGCCCGCACAGCAGCCACCCGCTCTTCGGCAGCGATCTGGGCATTGAGTTCCGTCTCGCGCTGAATCCGGGCCCGCTCGGCCTGGGCCAGCTCCCGCTGCTTGCGCTCCAGTTCTGCCTTTTCACGGGCAGCTTTCTCCCGCTCGACCTTCTCACGTTCCTGCTTCTCGCGTTCGGCCTTTTCCTTGGCGGCCAGCTCTGCCTTACGCTCTGCGGCAAGGCGCTCTTCGGCAATCCGTCTTTGTTCAGCGACACGCTTTGCCTCGGCTGCGCGCGCAACCTCGGCCTCACGCTCGGCTGCCTCTGCCGCCACGGCGACAGGGTCCACTTCCGGCTCGGGCTCCGGCACAGGTTCAGGCTCCGGCATGGGTTCCGGAGCCGGCATCGGCTCCAGTGATGGCGCGGGTGGCAAAGCAGCCGTCGCTGGCAGGCTCGTGACCACGGTGGCTTCGATGGCCAGCCGCTGTTCCGGCACGGGCGTTGAATGGCGCTTCCAGAACCAGATGCCGGTTGCCATCGCAACCACCAGCACATGCAACAGGATCGATAACGACCAGGACGACCAGCCGCTGCGCTTCGCTGCAGCGTTCACGGGACCGTGTCTGTCCCTTGCGGCAAGGGATCCGTGAGGAATCCCAGCTTGCTCGCACCTGCACTCTGCAGGACAACCATGGCGCCCACCACCTCTCCATAGGGAACGCGCGTATCGGCGCGGATGAGAACCTCCCGCGCAGGGTCAGCTGCCAGCGCAGTACGCATGGCCAGCAGCAGCTGCTCATCGCTCAAGGCACCGTCGCCCTTCTCGCTGGTGTTCAGAAACTGGCGCCCGTCGCTGTCGATGGAAAGGATCACCGGGGGCTGATCCTTCTGGCTGCGCACTGGCAACGGTTCGGCGCCCGCCTTGGGCAATTCCACTTTCACGCCCTGGGTCAGCAACGGAGCGGTAGCCATGAAGATGACCAGCAGTACCAGCATGACGTCGATCATCGGCACCACGTTGATCTCCGCGATCAGCCGTCGCTTCCGCGGCGCGTCCATTCAACCCGCATCCGGCGAGCCTGCGGGGCGACTGGCATGCCGCTGCAGGATGGTTGAGAACTCTTCCATGAATGCGTTGTAGCGCAGCTCCAGGCGCCCGACCTTGTCGGCATAACGGTTGTAGGCGATGAACGCCGGGATGGCCGCAATCAGGGCAAAGGCCGTTGCGACCAATGCTTCCGCGATGCCGGGCGCAACCGTTGCAAGCGTCGCCTGCTGCACGCCGCCAAGCGCGACGAACGTGCCCATGATGCCCCACACAGTGCCGAAGAGACCCACATAGGGGCTGACCGAACCGACTGTCGCGAGCGTTGCGAGGTTGTGCTCCAGCCGTTCGATTTCCTTGAGCTGTGCCACCTTCATGGCGCGGCGTGCGCCTTCCAGCAGCTGGTCGGAGGGCACGCCGCTCTGCCGCAGTCGCGCAAACTCGCGGAAGCCCATCTCGAAGATGCTGCTCATGCCGGTGGCACCGCCCTTGGCCTCAAGGGTGCGGTACAACAAGCCGAGATCGCCACCCGACCAGAACGTCGACTCGAATTTGTCGGCTTCGGAACTGGCATTGGAAAGCACGGCGCGCTTGCCGAGGATGATGGCCCAGGAACCGATGGAAGCGGCCAGCAACAAGGCCAGCACCAGCTGCACGACGGGGCTCGCATCGAGCACGAGTTTCAGAATGGAAAGCTGCTCGGCCTGCATCAGGACATCCTTGTGCGTAGATCCGCCGGCAGGCGACGCGGCTTGAAACTGGTTGCATCCACACAGGCGGCCCGCACCTTGCCGCGGGCGACGATCTCCCCATCGTCCCGCTGCACGCGCTGCTCGAATTCCATGGAAGCCCCCCCGGTCATGCGGGGTTGCGTGATGACATGCAGCTGCTCGTCGAGACGGGCCGGCCGAAGATACTGGATGTCGAGGCTCACGACGGTAAACAACACGGCCAGTTCCTCCCTCACCTGGGCCTGGGTATAGCCCAGGGCGCGCAACCACTCTGTGCGGCCACGCTCAAAGAAGCGGATGTAGCTGGCATGGTAGACCACCCCGCCCGCATCCGTATCCTCGTAGTAGACCCGGACGGGCCAGGAAAATTCACTCATCGCGGGTCATCGAACAATGGCAGGGCGGCACCGATGCGCTCTGGCACGGCAAGCCCACGGTGCAGATAGGCCTGCCGGGTCGCCATGCGGCCGCGCGCCGTGCGCATCAGCAAGCCCCGCTGGATGAGAAACGGCTCGACCACATCTTCCAGCGTGCCCCGCTCTTCACCGATGGCCACCGCCAGGCTTTCGATTCCCACCGGACCGCCATCGAACTTCTCGATGATGGTGTCGAGCAGGCGCCGGTCCAGCGCATCCATGCCCTGAGGGTCCACCTCGAGCAGATCCAGCGCGGCATCGGCAATGGCCGCATCGATATGCCCCTTGCCACGGACCTGTGCGAAATCACGCACCCGGCGCAGCAGCCGGTTGGCGATGCGTGGCGTGCCGCGTGAGCGTTGCGCGATCTGCGCCGCCCCTTCCGGTGACGTGGCGACACCGAGAATGGCCGCCGAACGCGCCACGATCTGTGCGAGTTCGCCATCGGAGTAGAAGTCGAGTCGCTGCACGATGCCGAACCGGTCGCGCAGGGGTGAGGTGAGCAGCCCCGCCCGGGTCGTGGCGCCCACCAGCGTGAAGGGCGGCAAATTGAGCTTGATCGAACGGGCCGCGGGGCCGTCACCGATCATGATGTCCAGCTGGTAGTCCTCCATCGCGGGATAGAGCACTTCTTCCACCACCGGACTCAGGCGATGGATCTCATCGATGAACAGCAGGTCGCGGGGCTGCAGGTTGGTGAGCAAGGCCGCGAGATCTCCGGGACGCTCGAGCACCGGGCCCGAGGTGTGCCGCAGATTTACCCCGAGTTCTGCCGCAATGATCTGCGCCAGTGTGGTCTTGCCAAGCCCCGGGGGACCGAAAATCAGCACATGGTCCAGTGCTTCGGCGCGTGAGCTTGCTGCCTCGATGAATAGCCCGAGCTGTGCCTTGACCGCGGGCTGGCCGATGTACTCGGCCAGGCGCTTCGGACGGATGGCTCGATCCAGCGATTCATCTTCGCGAGCGGCCACTGCCTGCACCAGTCGCTCGGAAGTCATGGACGCCCCTTCGGCGCAACACCCTGCAGCGCTGCCCGGATCAGGTCTTCGGTGCTGACATCCGTCGCAGTGATGGCGTCGAGCATGCGCTGCGCCTCGGGCGGTTTGTAGCCCAGTGCCTGCAGCGCATGCAGTGCCTCGCTGCGCGGCGTGGGCGCCTCGGCGAGGCCACCCTTGGCAACCGGCAATGCTTTGAAATAATCGCGCATTTCCACCAGCAGCCGTTCGGCCGTCTTGCGCCCGACACCGGGAATGCGTGTCAGGGTGGCCAGATCATCCGTGGCCACAGCCAGCTGGAAGGCATCGGCGCTGACACCGGAAAGGATGCCCACCGCCATGCGTGGTCCGACTCCATTGACCTTCAGCAGCGCGCGAAACAACGCCCGCTCATCTTCGGTGGCAAAGCCGAACAGCAGCGAGGCGTCTTCGCGCAGCACCTGGTGAATGCGCAGGCGCAGGCTGCTGCCTGCTGGGGGCAATGCCAGGAAGGTGGACATCGGAGTTTCCACTTCGAAACCCACGCCCTGCACCTCGATCAACAGCCGCTGCGGTTCCTTCTCGACCAGCGTGCCGCTGAGGGATCCGATCACCTGCTGGTTTCCAGCGCGGCAAGCCGGCTTGCAACCCGCCGGTTCTGTGCGTGGCACAGCGCGATGGCGAGCGCATCGGATACGTCCGAGGTGGCGGGTTCACCGATGGCCAGCAGCACCTGCACCATGTGCGAGACCTGCGCCTTGTCGGCGGCACCGCTGCCGACCACCGCGAGCTTGATGGCCCGTGGTGCGTATTCATACACAGCAGCACCCTGCGCCACTGCCGCGGTCAGTGCCGCGCCGCGCGCCTGACCCAGCTTCAGTGCGCTGTCGGCATTGCGATGCATGAATACCCTTTCGATGGCGACTTCATCGGGCTGGTACTGCATGACGACGGCCAGCACCTGTTCGTGGATATGCCGCAGCCGGCCTGCAAGTCCTGCCCCAACTGCCCGGATGCAGCCGCTGGCCACATGCGCTTCGCCGCCGGGCCTGCAATCGATCACGCCAAAGCCCATGCGCAGCGAGCCCGGATCAATGCCGAGCACACGTCGCGGCATGACCACGACAGTCTGCTTTGAAGCGGGACTGGCTGCAGCTTCAGGGTCGTAAGCTCGCCAAGAGCGGCTGGCATAACGTGGCATCTGAATATGATAGCGTGATGTACGTGATCCCCACATCGACATTGCAGGCATTGGCGCAGGATGGCCCCGCGGCGTCCGTGTTTGAGGTGCTGGAATCTGCCGGCTACTCCGCCGAAGTGCTGGCCCGGGCGCGCGAGGTGGGCGATGAACTGCAGCGTCTGGCCGACGAACCTGCGCTGACCGCCGCCGCGATGCTGCATGTCGCTCGGCAGGCCGAGCCCGACACGCCACCTCTGACGGCCGCACAGCGCACCGAGCTTGGCAGCCCTGCCCTGCAATTGGCCGATAGCCTGGGCAGGCTGGGCGATTTCAATCTGGATGCGCAGTGGTCCACCGGCAATCAGCTGGCAGCGGGCCAGGCAGAGACCCTGCGCAAGATGTTGCTCGCCGTGGTGGGTGATCCGCGCCTGGTGGTGGCGCGCCTGGCCGAACAGCTGGTGCGGGCCCGCCATGCCCGCGAGGAAACCGAGCCCCGGCGTCGCCAGATCGCCCTGGAAATCCAGGAGCTGTATGCGCCGCTCGCCAACCGGCTCGGCATCTGGGCCCTGAAGTGGGAACTGGAAGATCTGGCATTTCGCGAGCAGCACCCCGCCGAATACCAGCAGATCAAGCGGGCTCTCAGCGAAAAGCGCCGCGACCGCGAAATCTACATCGATGAAGTCAAGCGCGTGCTCGCGGTGGAACTGCAGCGCGCCGGCGTCGTGGCGGAAGTGGCCGGACGCCCCAAACACATCTACAGCATCTACCGCAAGATGCAGCGCAAGCAGCTGGCCTTCGAACAGATGTTCGACGTGCGTGCGGTGCGCATCATCGTTGGATCGATTGCCGAGTGCTATGCCGCGCTCGGCGTGGTGCACCACCTGTGGCCGTTCCTGCCCAGCGAGTTCGACGATTACATCGCCACTCCCAAGGACAACAATTACCAGTCCATCCACACGGCGGTCACTGGCCCCGATGGCCGGCCACTGGAAGTGCAGATCCGCACCCGCGAGATGCAGGACCAGGCCGAGCTCGGTGTGGCCGCACACTGGCGCTACAAGGAAGGCGGTTCGGACCGTCGCTATGACGACAAGATCCAGCAGGTGCGGGAGCTGCTGCAGGGCGGAGGCAAAGCCGGCACCGACGAGCTGACGCAGCTCAGCAGTGGCCTGTTCGAGGATCGCATCTACGCCATGACACCCAAAGGCGAAGTTGTGGATCTGCCCAAGGGCGGCACACCGCTGGATTTCGCCTTCCACGTGCACAGCGATCTCGGTGAGCGCTGCAAGGGCGCCAAGGTGAATGGCCGCATCGCCCCCCTGAACCACACCCTGCACAGTGGCGATGTGGTGGAGATCATCACCGGCAAGCAGCCAGCGCCAAGCCGCGACTGGCTGTCGGCCAGCGGTGGCTACCTGATGTCCTCACGCAGCAAATCGAAACTGCGCGCCTACTTCCGGCGCGTGGACGACGCCGCATCCACCACTTCTGCGCCCGTGGTTCATCCCGGTGCCCCGCCTGCAGAACGACCAGTGGAGCCACCACGCGCCATTCGCCCACGCAAGGCCATCCAGAGCGGTCGCTCGCCGGTGGAGATCGATGGTGTCGGCGATCTGCCGATCACGCTGGCGCGCTGCTGCGCGCCGGTAAGGCCGCAGCCGATTCGCGGCTATCTCACACTGGGGCGAGGCGTCACCATCCATCTGGCCGACTGTGCAGGTCTTGCGCGGATGGTGCGGCAGAAGCCCCAGCGTCTGCTGGAGGTGGAATGGTCGGAATCCGACTCGGCGCAGATTGCCGCGCGCATCGTGATCGAAGCCTTCGATCGCCGCGGTCTGCTGCGTGACATCTCCGACCTGATCGCCGAGGAGCATGTCAGCATCGAAGGCGTAACGAGCCACACCGACCCGGCAGACCGCATTGCCCGCTTCGAGGTGCGTCTGACGGTGCGGGATGCCGCGGAACTGGCGAAGCTGCAGCGCAGGCTCGGACGCATACCCAACGTATTCAAGGTAAGACGGGCCCGCTGAACATGTCATCCACACATCAGGATCGAAGACTTCTGCTGCAGCTGACAGTGTTTGCCGCGCCTGCGCTGGCGGCCGGTGCCTGGCTTGGCATGAACCCGAAGCAGATGGCACGCAGCACGGAGCTCGAGTTGCGATTCCACACTGCGCCGGACGGGATTCACTGGAGACGTACGGATGGCACCAGCGGGCTGTTCCTGCCGCTGGGGACGGCCTTTGCGCTCACCCCCGGGTCGATGACTCCCGACAGGCGCCATCTGGCGTACACGGCGCTGGATCGCCGCACGGGCTCGAACATCTGGACCGTGCCGATTCTCCTGCGCGATGGTCAACCGGTAGCTGGCACTCCCGCGCGGTTTTTCCACAGTGGCTCGCTGGATGTACAGCCGCGTTTCTCGCCCGATGGCCAGCGGATCTCCTGGGCCGCCCGCGAGGCCGGCCGCTGGAGCATCCGTGAGCGCGAGTTCAGGGCCTAGCGGTTCAGGGTGTCGATGGCCCGCTTGTCTGCGGCCAGCGCTGCTTCATGCACGGCTTCGGACAAGGTGGGATGCGAGTGCATCGTGCGCTGCAGGTCCTCGCAGCTGGCGTGATATTCCAGCGCCAGCACGGCCTCCGCCAGCAACTCGCCAGCCATGGGCCCGATGATGTGCACGCCCAGCACGCGATCCGTGTCCGCATCGGCGACGATCTTGGTGAAACCCGAAGCGGCCTCCATCGCCCGTGCACGCGCACTGGCAGCGAACGGGAAACTGCCCAGCTTCACATTGACGCCGGCGGCACGCGCCTGCGCCTCGGTCTGGCCGACCCAGGCAATCTCCGGCGCGGTGTAAATCACCGATGGCACCACATCGTAATTGGTATGGCCGAACAGCCCGGCGATCAGGTCTGCCGCCATGACGCCCTCTTCCTTGGCCTTGTGCGCCAGCATCGGGCCGCGCACGCAATCACCTACGGCGTAGACATTCGGTGCACCAGTGCGGCAATGCTCATCCACGACGATGAAGCCACGCGGGTCGAGCTGCACACCCGTGCCTTCGCCCAGCAGATCCTGCGTATAGGGGCGCCGACCGACCGCTACCACGAGCCGATCGAAGGTTGCGCTCTGCTCGCCTTGCGCATCGGCGAACTTCACCACGACTTCCTTGCCGGCAACACTTGCCGCACTGACCTTGGCGCCGAGCTTGATATCCAGGCCCTGCTTGCGCAGCTGTTTCAGCGCTTCCGCAGCCACCTGCCGATCGGCCATGGCCAGGAATTCATCGGCGGCTTCCAGCACAGTGACCTTGGCGCCCAGGCGCTGCCAGACGCTGCCCAGTTCCAGGCCGATGACGCCGGCACCGATGACGCCCAGACGCCCAGGCACGCCTTCGAATTCCAGCGCACCCCAGGAATCGACGATCATCTTGCCGTCGAAAGGCAGGCTCTTGAGTTCCACGGGCGTGGAACCCGAAGCCAGGATCACCGATCCGGCCTCCAGGATCTGCTTGCTGCCATCCGCCGCGGTGTACTCGACCTTGTTGCCGGCCAGCAGACGGCCATGGCCGGTCAAGCCCGTGACGCCAGCCGATTTGAACAGGGCTGCAATGCCGGTGGTCATGCCTTTGACGACACCCGCCTTGCGCTTCTGCATGGTGGCGAGGTCGAGCTGCAACGCGCCCACACCGATGCCATGCGTCTTGAACTCATGCGCTGCGCGGTGATAGAGCTCGGAGGATTCGAGCAAAGCCTTGGAGGGAATGCAGCCCGCATTCAGGCAGGTGCCGCCGAAGGCATAGCTGCCATCGCGATTCTTCCAGCCGTCGATGCAGGCCACGCTGAGCTTGTTCTGCGCGGCACGGATGGCGGCAGGATAGCCACCTGGGCCGCCACCGATGACGATCACGTCGTAGCGGTCGGCCATGGTCAGACTCCGATCAGCAGGCGGCCCGGATCCTCAAGGCAATCCTTGATGGTCACCAGGAACTGCACGGCTTCCTTGCCATCGATGATGCGATGGTCGTAGGTCAGGGCCAGATACATCATGGGGCGGATCACGATCTGCCCCTCCACCACCACCGGCCGATCCTGGATCTTGTGCATGCCGAGGATCGCGCTCTGCGGTGCATTCACGATGGGCGTGGAAAGCAGGGAGCCGAACACGCCGCCATTGGTGATGCTGAAGGTGCCGCCAGTGAGGTCATCCATGGTGAGGGCGCCATTGCGCGCCCGCGTGGCGAAATCACCCACGCCTTTCTCAACCTGGGCGAATGTCAGTGCATCCGCATCGCGCAGCACCGGCACCACCAGCCCGCGCTCCGTCGACACGGCCATGCCGATGTCGTAGAACTCGCGGTAGACGATGTCGTTGCCATCGACGGCGGCATTGACCACCGGATATCGCTTCAGCGCCTCGATGGCCGCCTTGACGAAGAAGGACGAGAAGCCGAGCTTCACGCCATGATTCTTCTCGAACTTGTCCTTGTAGCGGGTGCGCAGTTCCTGCACGGCTTGCAGATCCACCTCGTTGAAGGTGGTCAGCAAGGCCTGCGTGGCCTGCGCTGTGACCAGCCGCTCTGCAACTCGCGCGCGCAGCCGCGTCATGGGCACGCGCCGTTCCACGCGACCGGAACTGCCCGTGGCATGCGCCAGCACATCTGACTTGGTCACGGTACCGCCAAGACCACTTCCCGCTACAGCTGCCACGTCCACACCCGTTTCGGCAGCAACGCGGCGCGCAGAAGGAGCGGACTTGCCTGCACCGGATGCAGCAGCGGCAGGTGCTGCTGCCGGGGCTGCCGCCTTCGATACTGGTGCAGCCTCTTCCTTCGCAGCAGCCTTCGGGGCGGCGGCGGGCGCAGTGGTGGCAGCAACGGCACCCGCCTCGACGATGGCGAGCAATTGATCGCTGGTGACCGTAGTGCCGGCCTGGATTCTGATCTCCTTGAGAATGCCGGCGACTGGCGCAGGCACTTCCAGCACCACCTTGTCGGTTTCCAGATCCGCGAGATTCTCGTCGCGCGCAACGGCATCACCGGCCTTCTTGTGCCACTTCACGAGCGTGGCATCGGCAACGGATTCGGGCAGCTTGGGAACTTTGATCTCGGTGGTCATGTTTCTTTGTTCTTGAATTGGGAAATGTCAGGAGCTCTTGCGCAGCGGGGCCGGCGCACCGCTTTCAGTCAGTACCTTCACCGCAGCGGTACCAGATGCCGGACTTTCACGCACGGCCGCACGCAGCGCGGCATCAACCAACTCGCGCTGTTCCGCGTCGTGAATCTTGGCGATGCCGGTCGCAGGCGCTGCCGCATGCTGGCGGCCGGCGTAAAGCAGCGTGTGTTTGTCTTTCTGCAGCGGGCCTTCCAGCCGGTGCCGGATCGAGTACCAGGCACCCTGGTTCTGCGGCTCTTCCTGGCACCACACGACTTCGCGCACCTGCGGATAGCGGCGCAGCACGGCTTCATAGGCCTGTGTCGGAAACGGATAGAGCTGCTCGATGCGGACCAGCGCCACATCGCGCTGGGCAGCCGTCCGGCGTGCTTTGAGCAGGTCGAAGTAGACCTTGCCGCTGCAGAACACCACGCGCTGCACCTTTGCCGCATCCAGATCATCTACTTCGTCGATGACCGAAGCGAACCCGCCCTTGGTGAGATCGTCGAGTGACGACACCGAGAGCTCATGACGCAGCAGGCTCTTCGGGGTCATCACGATCAGCGGTTTGCGCAGCGAGCGCAGCATCTGTCGCCGCAGCATGTGGAACATCTGCGCCGGCGTGGATGGCACCACTACCTGCATGTTGTTCTCCGCGCACAACTGCAGGAAGCGTTCGAGACGCGCGGAGGAATGCTCCGGCCCCTGCCCTTCGTAGCCATGCGGCAGCATCATGACGAGGCCGCAGAGACGACCCCACTTGGATTCACCGGAGCTGATGAACTGGTCGATGATGACCTGTGCGCCGTTGACGAAATCGCCGAATTGCGCTTCCCAGATGACCAGCACTTCCGGATTGGTGGTCGAATAGCCGTATTCGAATCCCAGCACGGCCTCTTCCGAGAGCACCGAATCCGTGATCCGGAACCGTGGCTGGCCAGCGCTCAGATGCTCCAGCGGCGTGTAGGTATTGCCAGTGGCCTGATCGTGCACCACCGCGTGGCGATGGAAGAATGTGCCACGCCCGGCATCCTGGCCAGTAAAGCGAATCGGGCAGCCATCTTCCAGCAACGAGGCATAGGCGAGGTTCTCGGCGCAGCCCCAGTCGAGCGGCATCTCGCCCGCCACCATCTTGCGACGATTGGCGTACACCTGCTCGACGCGAGCCTGCAACGTGAACCCTTCCGGCACGGTGGTGATGCTGGCGCCGATCTTCTTCAGGCGCTTGGCGTCGATGGCCGTCAGTGCCGGTTCCGACCAGTCATTGCGGAGGAAGCGCGACCAGTCGACCGTGTATTGATTGCCGATCAGGCCCAGCGAAGCCGGCACCTGCGAATGGCCGGCATCCAGCCCGGCCCGATACTGTTCCAGGACTTCCGCGGCTTCACGGGCGCTGACCACCCCTTCTGCCACCAGCCGCTCGGCATATATCTGCCGGGCCGTGGGGTGTTGACGGATCTTGGCGTACATCACCGGCTGCGTCGCGGAGGGTTCATCGGCCTCGTTGTGTCCGAGTCGGCGATAGCAGACCAGGTCGATCACCACATCCTTGTGGAACTTCATGCGATAGGCCAGTGCCTGCCGCGTGACAAACACCACAGCCTCCGGATCATCCGCGTTGACGTGGAAAATCGGTGCCTCGAGCATCTTCGCCACGTCGCTGCAATACATCGTGGAACGGGTGTCGCGCGGATCGTTCGTGGTGAAGCCGACCTGGTTGTTGATGATCAGGTGGATGGTGCCGCCGGTGTAGAACGACCGCGCCTGCGACAGCTGCAGCGTTTCCATCACCACGCCCTGGCCTGCGAAGGCCGAGTCGCCATGAATCAGGATGGGCAGCACGCGCTCGCCGCTGGTGTCGCCACGACGCTCCTGCCGGGCGCGCACCGATCCTTCGACCACGGGATTCACGACTTCCAGGTGGGAAGGATTGAACGCCAGCGCCACGTGCACATTGCCACCGGGCGTACGCAGATCGGCCGAGAAACCCTTGTGGTATTTGACGTCGCCCGAACCCTTGAGATGGGCGGTGTCGTAACGACCTTCGAATTCCGAGAACAGCTCCGAAGGAGCCTTGCCCAGCACGTTCACCAGCACATTCAGGCGACCGCGGTGCGCCATGCCGATGACGGTTTCCTCGAAACCGGACTGGCCGCCACGTTGCACCAGGTCGTTCAGCATCGGGATCAGCGCATCCCCACCTTCCAGCGAGAAGCGCTTCTGACCGACATACTTGGTGTGCAGGTATCGCTCGAGGCCTTCCGCAGCGGTGATCTGCCGGAGGATGTTGATTTTCTCTTCGGCACTGAACTTGTGCTGCATGCGGCCCAGCAGGAATTCATCCTGCAGCCACAGGCGTTCATCGGTATCCGAGACATGCGCGAATTCCGCGCCGATCGGCCCGGCATAGACGTTTTCCAGCAAAGCCAGGATTTCCCGCAGCTTCGCGCGGCGCGGCACGGCGCCCACACGACTGGCGGTGAAGAACTCGGTATCGAGGTCTGCGTCGGACAGACCCATGTGGTCGAGTTCCATGACGCGCGGCTTGATGCGCTTCATCAGGCCGAGCGGATCGACCTTTGCGATCAGATGGCCCCGATTGGTGAATATCTGGATGAGGCGCGACACCACGGCCTGCTTCTCGCTCTGGCCTGCATCGCTCGCCGCAGCGGAAGCCATGCGGGGCAGCTGCGCGCGCTGCTCGAGTTCGCGCACGATGGGCCCATGCGCGGTGTCGGTCCGCGCCGCACCCAGTCCGGCGAAGAATTTCTGCCAATCGGCGGGAACGGTTTCTCCCGCCAGGTATCTCTCGTAGAGATCCTCTACGTAGGTAGAGTTTCCGCCCCAGAGTGAAGTGGTGGCATTCTGTCGTGCAAGGCCACCGGTCGCGCCGCTCAAGCCGTTGTTCTGGCTCATGGATATTTGCGTGAATTAACTTAAGTTGCCAATTGTAAAGGAACGGGTAGCCAATAAGAAATGAAGTCCGTCCCATAGTGATGGAGCAGATGCAGTTCATAGGTGACCAGGACGATGTACCCGGCCGCGACCAGATACAGAATCCAGCCGACCGGTATCACGCCAAACAGGCGGACGCGCGCCATGGCCGTCAGCACCAGCACGCCGAATGCGGTCAACCCCACCTTCCAGTACGCAAATGCCGGGCCGCCACCGTTGATCAGAGGCTCCATCAGCGGATTGGCCTCTTCCGCACCATGGCGCATCAGTGTCAGCGTCAGGAACGCATCGGCTGCGGACAACAGCAGGATGAGCACCGCTGCACCCAACCAGTGCGCCGCATGCCAGTCACGGCCGGCGGCATGCATATCGGTCACCCGCCGGCCCTGCCGCCTGCGACGCATCCAGTGCCCTGCCAGGAGGCCGTGCAGCGGGCGTTCACGCCGATCCCGGCTGCCGCGCCGATCGGACGGGTCTGAATGTGAAATGGTGGGACCGCAATACCGGATATGGGGGTGCCCATTCTAGATTCCCGCGGCTGGACACAGGGTTTTGGGTAGGTGATGGGGATCACAATCCCCGCGTGTTAGCTGATACCCGAGGCGTATGAAGGCGCTCTGCTAAACTGCGCGCCCTGTTATAAGCCCCCGCCCTTCCTGACATCCAATCAATGAGCACGACGCCCGCCCATCTGACCCATCTGCAGCGCCTCGAGGCGGAAGCCATCCACATCATGCGGGAGGTGGTGGCGGAGTGTGAAAAGCCCGTCATGCTGTACTCCATTGGCAAGGACAGCTCGGTGATGCTGCACCTGGCCATGAAGGCCTTCTTTCCGGCGCGCCCGCCATTTCCATTCCTGCACGTGGACACCACGTGGAAATTCCGCGAAATGATCAGTTTTCGCGACGAGACCGCGAAGCGCCTGGGTCTGGACCTGCTGGTGCACATCAATCAGGAGGGCGTGGAGCGCGGCATCGGCCCTTTCTCGCATGGCTCGGCCGTGCACACCGATGTCATGAAGACCCAGGGCCTCAAGCAGGCGCTCGACAAGTACGGTTTTGACGCGGCCTTCGGAGGCGCACGGCGTGATGAAGAGAAATCGCGCGCGAAAGAGCGCATTTTCTCGTTCCGCTCCGCCCAGCACCGATGGGATCCGAAGCGCCAGCGCCCGGAGCTGTGGAAGCTCTACAACGCACGCAAGCACAAGGGCGAGAGCCTGCGCGTGTTTCCCTTGTCGAACTGGACCGAGCTCGACATCTGGCAGTACATCTACCAGCAGCAGATTCCGATCGTGCCGCTGTATTTCGCGGCGAAACGCCCGGTGGTGAATCGTGACGGCGCGCTGATCATGGTGGACGACGAACGCATGCCACTGAACCCGGGCGAGAAACCCGAGATGAAGAGCGTGCGCTTCCGCACGCTGGGCTGCTATCCGCTGACCGGCGCGGTGGAAAGCACGGCCGACACCCTGCCGGAAGTCATCCAGGAAATGCTGCTGACCACGAGTTCCGAACGTCAGGGTCGCGTCATCGACCACGACTCCTCCGGCTCGATGGAGAAGAAGAAGCAGGAAGGGTATTTCTGATGGCGCACGCAATCGATCTGGCGGGCCAGGACATCCTGACCTACCTCAAGACCCACGAGCACAAGGACCTGCTGCGGTTCATCACCTGCGGCAGCGTCGACGACGGCAAGAGCACGCTGATCGGCCGCCTGCTGTACGAATCGAAACTGGTCTACGAGGACCAGCTGGCCGCGCTCGCAGCGGATTCGAAGAAGGTCGGCACGCAGGGCGATGACCTGGATCTGGCACTGCTGGTCGATGGCCTGGCCGCCGAGCGCGAACAGGGCATCACCATCGATGTGGCCTATCGCTTCTTCTCGACCGAAAAGCGCAAGTTCATCGTTGCCGACACACCCGGCCACGAGCAGTACACGCGCAACATGGTCACCGGTGCCTCCACGGCAGACCTTGCCATCATCCTGATCGATGCGCGCAAGGGCGTGCTGACGCAGACCCGCCGACACAGCTACATCGTGTCGCTGCTCGGTATTCGCCATGTGGTGCTGGCTGTCAACAAGATGGATGCGGTCGGTTATGACCAGACCACCTATGACGCCATCGTCGCCGACTACCTGGCTTTCGCGCAGCAGGTGGGGCTTGCCAGCGTCACCTGCATTCCGATGTCCGCCCTCAAGGGCGAGAACATCACCACCGCCAGCGAGAAATTGCCTTGGTATCGCGGCCCGGCGCTCATGGAGCACCTGGAGAGCGTGACCGTGGAAGATCGCGTGCTGCACGCGCCTTTCCGTCTGCCCGTGCAATGGGTCAACCGTCCGAACATGGATTTCCGCGGATTCGCCGGACAGATTGCCAGCGGCAGGATTGCCGTGGGCGACCGAGTGCGCACCCTGCCCTCGGGCAAGGAAGCGAAGGTCGCGCGCATCGTGACCTATGACGGCGATCTGCCGGAAGCACAGGCCGGACAGTCCATCACGTTGACGCTGGACCGTGAAATCGATGTGTCGCGGGGCGACCTGCTGACCACGGCTTCGGAGCCGGCCGGTGTGGCAGACCAGTTCCTGACGACGCTGATCTGGATGCACGAGCAGCCGATGATGCCCGGCCGCCAGTACCTGCTGAAGACCGGCACGCGCACCGTCAATGCCACGATTGCCACGCCCAAATATCGCGTCAACGTGAACACGCTGGAGCAGCAGCCCGCGCAGCAACTGGAGCTCAACGAGATCGGCGTGTGCAATGTCACACTCGACAGCGCGGTGGCGTTCGATCCGTACACGGAGAATCGCGAGACCGGCGCCTTCATCCTGATCGACAAGCTCAGCTACGACACTGTCGGCGCCGGCCTGCTGCAATCGGCCACCCGTCGCGCCGAGAACATCCACTGGCAGGCGCTGGATGTGAACAAGTCCGCGCGTTCGCAGCTCAAGGGCCAGCGCGCCTGCGCGCTGTGGTTCACCGGCCTTTCGGGTGCTGGCAAATCAACCATTGCCAATCTGGTCGAGAAGCGGCTGCACGCGCTGGGTCGCCATACCTACCTGCTGGATGGCGACAATGTGCGCCATGGCCTGAATCGCGACCTGGGATTCACCGATGCGGACCGCGTCGAGAACATCCGCCGTGTCGCGGAAGTCTCGAAGCTGATGGTCGATGCTGGTCTCATCGTGCTGGTGTCGTTCATTTCGCCCTTCCGTTCCGAGCGCCGCATGGCGCGCGAGAAACTTGAAGCGGGCGAGTTCATCGAGATCTACATCGAGACCTCACTCGCCGAAGCCGAAAAGCGCGACCCCAAGGGCCTGTACAAGAAGGCCCGCAGCGGTGAGCTGAAGAATTTCACCGGCATCGACTCGCCCTATGAAGTGCCCGAGCAGGCCGAGATCACGATCGCCACGGGCGACATGACGGCAGAGGAAGCTGCCGAGCGCATCATCAGTGAACTGGACAAGTCCGGCGTGATTGCCTATGCCTACAACAATCCTCTCGCTGGCCTCTGAGCTGCGCGATGCGGTGGTCGAAATCGCGCGCCGCGCCGGGCGCGAGATTCTCGATGTGTACGGCACGGATTTCGAGGCCAGGGCCAAAGCCGATGCCTCACCGCTGACGGAGGCCGACCTGCGCGCCCACCGGTTGATTTGCCAGGAACTCGCGCGCCTGTCTCCACAGCTGCCCGTGCTTTCGGAAGAAGCGGCCGACATTCCCTATGCCGAGCGCAGCCGCTGGAACCGGTACTGGCTGGTGGACCCGCTGGACGGAACCAAGGAGTTCGTGTCGCGCAACGGTGAGTTCACTGTGAACATCGCGCTGATCGAGGGCCATCGCCCGATCATGGGTGTGGTGCATATTCCGGTCACCGACACCACCTACGCCGGTATTCCGGGCGTCGGTGCCTGGCGTGGCGCACACGACCGCCCGCCCGCACCGATCGCCGTACGTCGTTTCTCCCGACCTCCCCTCCGCGTGGTGGGCAGTCGCTCGCATGGCAATGCTGCGCTGGAAACGGCGCTCGCCTCGCTGGGACCCTATGAGCTGAAGCCCGCAGGCAGCTCGATCAAGCTTTGCCTCGTGGCCGACGGATCGGCAGATCTGTATGCCCGCCTCGGTCCGACTTCAGAATGGGATATCGCCGCCGGCCAGGCGGTAGTGGAAGCCGCTGGCGGGCAGGTAGTGCGCATCGCAGACGGCCAGGCACTGCAATACAACACCCGTGCCGAGTTGCTGAATCCGGATTTTCTCGCCTTTGGCGACCCGGCCAGTTATCGCAACTGGCCGCGGCCGTAAGGCTTACTGCGCCACGCGCGCTGAGTCGACGCGCACACGCACCAGGCGCACCTGCTCGGCAGTCAGCGCGCCCAGACCTGGATCGATACTGACGCGCTGTCCAGCAGCCAGCGGCCCGCGAATGGTCACGGCACGCCCCTGGCTTGCAACCTGCCCTGCCGCATTCAGCATCACGGGAGTCACCACGATGGAGCCAAGAGCCATCGGTGCGCGACTCTGCACCACCAGCACCGGCTTGCCATCGGTTCCCAGTTGCACGGCGCCCGCCACATAGTTCGCGGGGTTGCGCGGGAGGTCGATCAGCACGGCTTCACGCGCAGCTTCCTCACCCACGCTGCTCTTTGAGGTGGCTGCATTCTGGTAGAGCTTCAGGGCTCCGTCGGCATCGCCGCGGTCGCGTGCCATGTTGCCGAGGTACAGCGCGGCCGGCGCGGTAGGCAGCAGATCCATGCTGCGCTTCAACCATTGCTCGGCTTGCTGCTTGTTGCCCAGGCGGTACTGCGCAACGCCCGCGCCCAGCCAGGAGCCGAAATATCCGGGGTTGAGGTCCATGGCGCGCTGGTAGTACTGCAGGGATTCCTGGTTGCGTTTCTCGTTGAGTGCGATATCGCCCTGCAACTGATGGAACTGCCCTTCGCGCGGCACCAGACGCACCGCTTCCGCGGCGAGTGACTTCGCGGTGGCCACGTCTTTCTTCTGCATGGCCGCAAGTGCCTGATCGTATTTGTCGTAGCCGGGTTTCAGCTGCTTCAGAGGGGCGATGCGCGCTGTGTAGCGCTCCACACCCAGATCACCACCGGATCCAAGCGTTGCTGCGGTTTCGCGGTTCTTCGCCACCCGCTCGGCCGAAGGCGGATGCGAGGCGAACAGCCCGTCGAGCCAGCTCTGCTTGCGGCCTTCCGACAGTCGCAGGAAAGTCTCCTGCAAGGTGATCGCCGCGCGAGGATCATAGCCCGCGGCCTTCATCAGGCGCGTGCCATACAGATCGCTCTGCAGCTCGGCCTCTCGGCCATAACGCGTGGTGATGAGCTGCGCGCCGACATTCGAGCCCAGCAGCACCAGGCTGCCGACCTGGTCGTCGACTCCGCCGATCGCCATGCCGAGCTGGGAGAGCATCAGTCCACCCTGCAACAGGGTGCCGCGCTCCTGCGATTGCGCGCCATGCCGCGCGGCGGCATGCACGATTTCATGACCGAGCACCGCAGCGAGTTCCGCTTCATTGTTGAGCTCTGTGAGGAGGCCGCGGTTAATCGCGATCTTGCCGCCCGGCAAGGCCCAGGCATTTGGCACGGAGCTGTTCAGCACCTTGAATTCATACGGCAGTTTCCGGTCGGACACCGTGATCTGATCCGACACGGCAGCCAGCTTCTGGCCCACCTCATTCACGTAGGTGGTGAGCTCCGGCAGAACGGCGTAGTCGCCGCCTTCGCTTTGCCGCATGGGGGCGTAGTTCTGCTGCCCCATCTGGATTTCCTGGCCCTCGGAGACGAACTGCAGTTCGCGCTTGCCGGTGACGGGATTGGTACCGCAGCTGGCCAGCAGCGAAATTGCAGCCATAGCCGCATACAGGCGATAGGTGCGGGATCTCATCTGCATGTTCGCGTCCTTCTGAAAACGGGTGCTCTGGCACCGCGTGCCACCTTGCAGGCGGATGTTACGCCTCCCGGTTTGAAAGGCTCCATCAGAGGCGTCCTACGCAGCAAAAAGGCATTCGGCGGTCTGTGGTGCTCCCGGGCAGGGCTTGGCAATTATAGGCAGGCTGTGCCGCTGAGATAGAAGCCTCCTGACCACGAACAAGAGTAGCCATGGAGCGGAACAGACCCAGGCGCCAGGAGAGCATTGAGGGCTGAACGTCCTGTTTGACTACCAGATGATTCGTACAGGAAGATGATTCCGTCCACTCAAGGACACAAAAGGAGTTTGACATGAAGATTCATGCCAGCCTTGCTGCACTGCTCGCCGTTGCCGCCATCGCCCCCGGCGCCACGTTGGCCACCGAGTCCTTCAACCCGCAGAGCACTGCTGTCAGCCCGAAGACTCCAGCCGTGCGGTGCGAAGCGGTCACGGGCACCCAGATACGGCGTGCAAAAGTCGAGGATTGCGGGAAGTCCGTCCGCGCCTACACCAGAATCACCCGGGAAGAGATGGAGCGCGGTACCACCGCATACAGGCTGGGCGACACATTCAGATAGCGATCTGGTGCCCCGGGCAGGAGTTGAACCTGCGACCCCTCGCTTAGGAGGCGAGTGCTCTATCCACTGAGCTACCGGGGCGGGTGGTGTGCAATGATACCCGGACTCATGAACCTTCTGAGCATTGCGCTGGTATTCGGGGGCGCGGGCGCCGGTGGCGTGACCCGCTATCTGCTCAACCTCGGGTTGAATCCACTGTTCGCCGATGTGCCGCTGGGCACGCTGGCGGCAAACGTGCTGGGTTGCGGCGCCGCCGGTGCGGCAGTGGCTTTCCTGGATGATCAGCTGGCACTGGGCCCTACCCTGCGCCCGCTGCTGATCGTGGGATTCCTCGGTGGCCTGACGACTTTCTCCACTTTTGCGCTGGAGGTCGTTCAGTCGCTGGAGAGCCAGCGACTGTGGCTCGCCGCCGGCATTGTGGTGGTGCATGTCGGCGCGTCGATCGCCGCAGCCATCGTCGGGCTGGTCAGCGTGCGCACGCTACTTGGCTGAAGGCGTCGGCAGCACGATCAGGCCCCAGGGGCTGTCGCCAACGGGAATACGGCTCACCACTTTCATGCTGGCGGCATCGACCACCGAAACATCATTCGAGCTGCCATTGGCAGTGAACAGCGTCGCCCCATCGGGGCTGATCGCGACGCCCCAGGGCCTGGCCCCGACCTCAACCGTAGCCAGCACCTTGCCGGTGGCGATATCCACGGACAGCAGATTCTTGGCTCGACCAGTCACGGTATAGAGACGCTTGCCATCATGCGAAATGGCCATGCCCACCGGGCGGGTCAGATCACCCTGCAGCTTGATGGTGCGCAGCACCTTGTGGCTCCTGGCATCGGCCACGGTGATCGTGCCGTCGTTTTCGCCAGACACGAATGCGAATGCACCGTCGTCGCTGAATTCGGTGAATCGTGGCCGCAGCCCGACTTCAAATGTCGCCACCACCTTGTTGCTGCTGGTGTCGATCACGGCGATCTGATGATCTTCTTCCGAAGACATGTAAACGAAGCGTCCGTTCGGACTGAGCGTCACTCCTTCAGGTTCGCCGCCAACCGGAAAACTCGTGATCGTCTTGCCGGTTACGGCATCCAGGACGAAGGCCTTGCCGGTATCTTCGCTGGCGATATACAGGCGCTTGCCATCGGCGCTGACGGCAAGCTGCTCGGGATCGGACACGCCGCGCAGGATGTGCAGCAGCTTCATTGAGGCGATATCCACCACGCCGATGCCATCGGCACCTTTGTCGGCAGGCGGCAGCTTGCTGGCATCCACCCCGGGACCTGCAATGGGCGAACCGCTCAGCGCCACATACAACAGCTTGCCATCCGGCGCGAGCTTGAGCCCCCGCGGGCGCTTGCCCAGTGGCACGGTACCCACCACCTTGCGCGTCGGACCGTCGATGACGCTGAGAGTGCCGGCACGCTCGTTGGTGACGAGCACGCGGTAGCCGGCCACGGGCTGCGCCGCGGAACTGATTTCTGGGCTTCCCAGAGCAACAAGCGCGGCGACAACAGCAAGCCCGGCAAGTTGCGCGGGGACCTTGGAGAAATGGTTGATGTTCATCATGACAAGTCTAACGACTTGTTTGCCGCGACTTAAGTTCCCGCAATTGCAACAAGTGGCGCTCTGGCGAGCTTCACGGCGGCAGGGCTCACCAGCGACAGTGTGGAGGCTGCAGGCAGTTTCCGGGAATTATTCCCGGGAAGCAGCGCAAGTTGTTCCAGCATTCTTGAAGTCACACGATCGATTTCGGGCCTGATCTCAAGTGCCAGATCTGCAGCACCGGCGAATTGCCCCTGACGCTGCTTCCGCCAGCGCGCGAACAGCTCTCGCTGCAGGAGCTTCGCCGCTTCAATCTGCGCACCGAAGAACAGATCGACCGTGGCAGACGGAACGCGCAAGGCGCCTGCACGTTCGCGGAGTGACTGCAGCAGTGCCTGCTCGCGCACCGGGTCTTCGATTGCCGCCTGCGTGTTCCATTTTGCCCGCGCAACTTCCGTGACGATGGCCAGTCGCTCGTCGATCAATGCAGCCAGTTGCACGGCAGGTGTTGCGACACCAGACCATTCGTAGCCTTCCCATGCCGACAATTCGCGCTGGAAGCGCCTTGCCCCACCAAGCTTTGCGAGTGCGGCATCCACCGCAGGCTTCGCCACCTGCCCTGCGGGAATCAGCACCGCCTTGCTGGCAGGCGCCCACACGGCCCGCACCCTCGCCACGCACAGACCTTGCAGCGCCCGTTGCTGCAACCGGCCTTCCACTTCATCCGTAACCATGACATCGGCACGCCCGGCGCGGATTTCATCGAACACCGTGCGGTTGTCTGCATGCACGACCAGCGTGGCCGCTGGGAATTGTTCACGCGAAAAGCGCTCGTTCGTGCCACCCGGATTGACGATCAGGCGGACATTGGGCCGGTTGATCTCGGCTGCACTGTCGAAACGCTGCTGCTCGCCACACCGTACGACCGGTTGCTTGCTGTCTTTCGCGATGGGAGTTGAAAACTCCAGCACACGTGCGCGCTCAGCCGTGATCGAAATGCCACCCACTGCTACATCGAAACGACTGGCGCGGGCGTCATCCACCAGCGTTGACCAGGAAGTGGATACAAACCGGGCACGCAGACCCAGGCGGAGCGCCAGCGCGCGCGCCAGAGCAATATCCGAGCCTCGGTAGGTTCCGGATGCGGCGTCGAACCAGGAATACGGCGCGTAATCGCCGGGTGTGCCGATGCGCAGCACACCGGGCACAACCGGCGCATCTGCCGCTCTTGCCGGTGAAAACAAAAGCGCTGCCGCGAGCAGCGCGAGAGTAGGCGATGAACTGGTGGAGCGGAGGAGGATCGAACTCCCGACCTTCGCATTGCGAACGCGACGCTCTCCCAGCTGAGCTACCGCCCCACCCGGGACCAATTCTAGGGAACCCAGGAGCAAGTGTCACGGCAGCCAAAGCCTAGCCAGTGTGCGGGGCTGCGGCGGCTGGCGTTGGTGGCGGCGCCTGGGCAGCCTTGGCCTCATTGGCCTTGCCGACCACATAGGCGCGAATGGCTTCGGCGTCATCGGCCGAAATGGCCTTCGCAAAGGACACCATGCCGTTCTTCGCCAGAGCGCCTTCCATCACGATGGCGTTGAACGCGGCCGCGCTGGCCAGGGCACCGCTGTACCGCAGGTCGGGGAACATGCCGCCTGCCCGGCCATCCGAGCCATGGCAGGTGCTGCAGAACCGGCCATAGACTTCCTCGCCGTGCGCAAGCGTCGCGGCCTCACCGAAGGCGACGGGCGGGTTCAAGACCGGATCCGGGAATGGCACTTCTGCCGGCAGACTGCCGGTGCCACCCAGTTTGTAGACCAGCAGGCGCGAATAGTTCGGGGCGTAGTAACTGCCCGTCTGCCGGAAGCCGGCCACCACGGCAACGTATTGCTCCCCGTCGACTTCGTAGGTCACGGGCCCGGCCATGGCTCCGGACTGGGTGCCCGTCTGCCAGAGCTTCGCGCCCGTATCCGCGCGGTAAGCGGCAAATTCATTGCCGGAGTTGCCGGAAAACACCAGCCCGCCGGCCGTAGCCAGTGTGCCGCCACTGCGACCACTGCCCAGCGGTACCCGCCAGGCTTCCTTCTGCTGCACAGGATCCCAGGCCAGGAGGAAACCCTCGCTCACTGGCGGAGTCTTGAGCTTGCGCATCATTTCCTGATTGCCGGCGAAGCTGATGGAGAGCTTCTGTCCCATCGGGTTGTCGTCTTCGCGCGCAGCCACGAAGGCATAGCTGCTCTGGTTTGCCGGGATATAGACCAGGCCCGTGCCGGGATGGAACGACAGCGGATGCCAGTTGTGCGCGCCACCGTAATAGGGGCTGACCAACGCACCCTTGCCGGTCTTGCTGTAGTTGGCCTCCGGATTGATGATCGGCCGACCTGTCTTGCGATCGACGCCCTTCGCCCAGTTCACTCCGGGTACGTACGGCTCTGCCGATAGCAGCTCGCCACTCTTCGCATCCAGCATGTAGAAGAAGCCGTTCTTGGGCGCCTGCATCACCACATGACGTGGCTTGCCATCGAGCTGGAGATCGGCCGTGAACAGCTGCGAGGTGTTGTCGTAATCCCAGCTTTCGTTCGGCGTGGCTTGGTAATGCCAGACGTACTGGCCGGTCGCGAGGTCGAGCGCCACGATGGAAGAAAGATAAAGATGATCGCCGCCACCAGGTGAGCGGATTTCCGAGGGCCAGGGTGCGCCGTTGCCGGTTCCCACCAGCACATAGTTGGTGACCGGATCGTAGATGATGGAATCCCAGGGGGCGCCACCGCCGCCGGTCTTCCACCACTGGCCGTTCCAGGTCTTGGCCGCAGTCTCCATCTGCGGATTCTCGAAACCCTTGGCTGGATCGCCCGGCACCACATACCATCGCCAGTCGAGTTTGCCGGTTTCCGCGTCATAGGCCGACACGTAGCCGCGCATGCTGAACTCGGAACCGCCCTGGCCGATCAGCACCTTGCCTTTCGCAATACGCGGCGCGCCGGTGATGGAATAAGGCTGGCCTGCCTCGATGGTGAGCACATCCCACACGACATTGCCGGTGGCGGCATCGAGCGCAATGAGGCGCGCATCAATGGTGGCGAGATAGATCCGGCCGTTCCAGGCCGCCACACCCCGATTCACGACGTCGCAGCAGGCATTCACGGCCCACTCACCTGGCACCTGCGGGTCGTATTTCCACAGTTCCTTGCCGGTCTTGGCGTCGTAAGCGAAGAGCTTGCTCCAGGCGCTGGTGACATACACCACGCCATCGACCATCAGTGGCGTGGATTCCTGACCGCGACGCGTGTCGAAGTCGGCAAACCAGGCGAGCCCGAGCTGCGCGACATTCTCGGTACTGACTTTTGCCAGGGGGCTGAAACGCTGCTCGCTGTAATCGCGGCCATGGGACATCCATTGCCCGGCGTTGGCCGGATCACTGGCGGCGAGCAACCGCTCGGCAGTGACCTGGGCGCGCGGCGTCGGCGCCGACTCCGCCTGATCAGCCTTCTTTCCACAGCCAGCCAGGATGGTCAGCGCGAACAGGCCCGCTGCAAGTGAACGACTGCACGACATGATGGATTCTCCCCCCGGGAATTTTTCCCTCCGTTATTCTGGACTGGCGCTGCGCACTTCGCCAACGGAAAGAATCATGTATTACGAGCCCGGCAATACGGCACACGGCCTGCCCTACAACCCGTTCAAGTCCTGCGTGGTGCCCCGCCCCATCGGCTGGATTTCCACCACCAGCCGCGAGGGCGCCGACAACCTCGCGCCCTTCAGCCAGTTCCAGATGCTGAATTTTGATCCGCCGATGGTGATGTTCAGCTCCAACCAGAACCTGCATGGGGCACGCAAGGACACCGTGGTCAACGTCGAGCAGACCGGCGAATTCGTGTGGAACATGGCCACCTGGGATCTGCGCGAAGCGGTGAACCTCTCCTCCATGGAGCTGCCGCCCGGAGGTGATGAGTTCCTGCATGCGAAGCTCGAGAAGGCGCCATCGCGACTGGTGCGCCCGCCGCGGGTGGCCGCATCGCCCATCCAGTTCGAGTGCCGGCACCTGCAGACCCTGCGGCTGCCAGGCAACGGCGCAGTGGGTTCGGTGGATGTCGTGTTCGGCCGCGTGGTGGCGGTTCATATCGAAGACCGGTACCTGCGCGGCGACGGTCGCATCGACATCGAGGGCATCCGCCCGCTGGCGCGCATGGGCTACCACGACTACACCACGGTCGAAAAAGTCTTCACGATGACGCCGGTGGGTTCGCCGGTGAGACTCGCCGGGCTGGAAGGATCGCCAGAGAAGATGTCTACCGCCCTGCAGCAGCTGCGAAAGCCGGAAACCGGGGCCTAGTCTTCGAGCAGCTTGCGCGCCGCGGCGAGCTCCGCCACCCGCTTGCGATCGGCCTTCGGATAGGCGAGCTGCAGGGACTCCAGCGTCTGGTTGACCACCTGCGAGATGATCAGGCGCGTGTTCTTCTTGTCATCCGCCGGCACCACGTACCAGGGTGAGTCGCGCGTGCTGGTGGCAGCCAGCGCCTTCTCATAGGCGTTCATGTATTCATTCCAGTACTGACGCTCCTCGACATCGCCCAGATTGAACTTCCAGTTCTTGTCCGGGTGGTCGATGCGATCCAGGAACCTTCGACGCTGTTCTTCGCGCGACACATGCAGGAAGAATTTCACCACCACCGTGCCGCTGCGATGCAGGTGTGCTTCATGCTCGCGGATGGACAGAAGCCGCTGCTTCCAGAACTGTTCCAGGCTGGGGCCGCAATCCGGCAGCTTCTGCGCCGCGAGATACTGCGGATGCACCCGCACGACCAGCACCTCTTCGTAGTAGGAGCGGTTGAAGATGCCGATGCGACCGCGTTCCGGCAGCAGCCGCGACGTACGCCAGAGGAAGTCGTGGTCCAGCTCTTCGGCGCTCGGCTGCTTGAAGCTGGACACATGGCAGCCCTGGGGATTCACACCCGACAGCACATGCTTGATCGCACCATCCTTGCCGGCCGCATCCATGGCCTGGAAGATCAGCAGCAGGGAATGACGGTCACTGGCGTAGAGCACATCCTGCAGTTCGCTGGTGCGTTGCACCTGTGCCGCGAGCTTCGCCGCGGCATCTGCCTCGTTGCGGTAGAGCTTCTTCACGGCAGTGGGGCACTTCTGCAGGTTCAACTTCCGGCCGGACGGCACCCGGAATGCATCGATGGACGGCTGTCGGCGCGATGGAGCACGTTTCATGACGGGCGGCCCTCGACGGCAATACCGAGCCTGGCGGCCGCCTGCAACAACTGCAGCGCGGTCTCCGCCTGCAGCTTCTGCCGAAGAATGGATTGATGATTGGCTACGGTTTTAGGCGTGAGTCCGAGTTGCTTCGCGATATCCCTGAGCGCCATGCCAGCCACCAGCAGCCGCAGCACTTCAAATTCCCGCGGCGACAACTGTGCCGAAGGATCTTCCGTCGGAGTCACGCTGCGCAATGCCAGTTCCTGGGCGATCTCCGTGCTGATGTAGGGCTTGCCCCGGGATATGGCCAGCACCGCCTCCACCAGCACATCCGGAGCACTGGCCTTGGTCACATAGCCGCGCGCGCCGGACTGCAGTGCCCGCAGCGCGAACACCGGATCCTCATACATGCTGAACATCAGTACCCGCGCGGCGCCATCGCGCGCGCGAATGCGCCGCAGCGCCTCGATGCCACTCGCTCCCGGCAATGCGATATCCATGACCGTGACCTGCGGCCGCTGCTCCACGAACGAGAGATAGGCGGATTGCGCGTCCGCGGCTTCGCCGATCACGCGGATGCTGTTGCTGCGTTCCAGCAGGCGGCGGTAGCCCTCACGCACCACGGCATGATCATCCACCAGCAGGACGGTGACAGGATCGTTGTTGAGCATGGCTATCCGGAGATGCCTGGAGGTGGCAGAAGGATCCGGATCCTCGCACCCTGTCCCTGCTGAGACAACAGTTCGAAAACGCCACCGAGCAATTGCACTCGCTCGCGCATGCCTGCCAGCCCACCACCGGCAGCCAGTGCTGCGCGCGGCTCCAGCCCCACGCCCTGGTCGGCAAACTCCAGCTCCAGCATTTCGCCACTTGCCGGATTGCGCTTGAGCCGGATTGCAAGTGAAGCGCTGCGGGAATGCCGAACGCAGTTGGTCAGTGCCTCCTGCACGATGCGGTAAACGGCCAGGTTGATGACCTCTCCTAGCTCCTCCCAGTAACCTTCGAACGTCAATCGCACATCCACTGCAGGGTGAAGCACGCGCGCCCGATCCACGAACGCCTCGAGTGCGGCAACCAGACCCAGCTCATCGAGCGCAGCAGGCCGCAGGCGGCGCACCAGGTCGCTGACCACGCCGTAGACATGTGTGGCGTTGTCGCCGATGCGCCCGGCAGCCTCGTGCTGGGATGCATCGGCCGCAGTGGCAGTCAGCGCTCTGGCATCCAGCTGGATGGCGTTCAGGTACTGGCCCAGCTCGTCATGCAGTTCGCGCGCAAGCCTGCGCCGCTCGTCTTCCTGCGCAGCCAGTGCATGCCGCGCCAGGCGACGGTTGTCTGCCAGAGCGGCGCGCAACTGCCAATGCCGCACGGCATACAGAATGACCAGACAGATGGCGAATGCAAAAACCGCCACGGGCCACTCGTCGAGCTGGATGCTCTCCCAGCGACGCGACCAGTTGAACAGCGCCTCGTGCAACTCCAGCATTGCGGAAAGCCAGCCACTGAACAGCGCCACAACCAGCGCGATGGCGATGTCGCGCCAGATGGAGGCAGGCGCGCTGCGAGGCTTCGGGTTTGACGAGGGCATGGTCGGATCATAGGGACGCGACCGCTGCGCGAGAAGGCTCTCCACAGGAAGCATCGGGAAGAACTCCCGGTGATGGCCGGGATAATTGGGCTGGCATGCCGCGCGTGGGCCTTGGAAGATTGCCCGCCTCCTGCGCTCCTCCACCCTGGAAAACCACGAATGACTGCAACTGCCCGCTTTCCTCTCCATCGCAGTACCTCCCATCGCTCTCTGGTGCTTGCCGCACTGGTTGGCACGGCGATGTGGCTGCCCGCCGCAGCCGCCGAGTCGACCCCCGAGCTGCTGGATGAGATCGTGGTCGTGGCCCCTTACGGGCTGTCCCTCGCACGGGATCGGGTGCCTGCCCAGGTTCAGAGTGCCGACGCTGCCCGCATCGAAGAACTGCAGCCGCTGGACCTCTCCGACCTGCTGAATCGCGGCTTCGGCAGCGTGTCGATCAATCATGCACAGAACAATCCCCTGCAGCCGGATGTGAACTTCCGCGGATTCACGGCCTCGCCCTTGCTGGGCCTGCCGCAGGGGTTGTCCGTCTATGCCAACGGTGTGCGCATGAACGAGACCTTCGGCGACACCGTGAACTGGGATCTGCTGCCAGTCTCGGCGATCCACAGCGTCCAGCTGGTTGCCGGTCCGAGCCCGGTCTTCGGGTTGAACACGCTGGGTGGTGCACTCGCCGTGCAGCTGAAGGATGGCTTCAACTTCGAAGGGACGCAGGCCGAGAGCTATTTCGGGTCGTTTGGCCGGCTGGGTGCATCGCTGCAGCACGGCGGCAACAACGGCAGCTGGGGCTACTACGGCAACATCGACTATTTCGAGGAAGACGGCTGGCGCGACTTCTCGCCTTCCGATGCGCTACGCCTGCATGGGGCGTTGAGTCATCGCGGCGAGGGATCCCGCTTCGATCTGGCCGTAAGCCATGCAGATAGCAACCTGCGCGGCAACGGTGCGTCGCCAGCGGAATTGCTGGAAATCGACCGCAGGCAGGTGTTCACCCATCCGGACATCACCGAGAACAAGCTGACCCAGGTCATTGCGACCGGCTCACGCGAGCTCTCCGCTGCGCTCACGCTCTCCGGCAATGCGTTCTTCCGCAACCTCGACACCGACACCTTCAACGGCGACGGCACCATCTTCGAAGAGTGCGAGTTTGGTGATGACGAGTTCCTTGTGGAAGAGGATTTCACCGACCTCAACGAAGACGGCGCGTGCTCGGACGCAGACGATGCCGATATCGAGCTGGTGTTCGATGCGAATGGCGACGCCATCGATGCCGAGATCGACGACGTGGAGCTCAATGCCATCAACAACATCGGACGCCGCAAGCAGCAGAGCCACGGCGCCTCGATGCAGCTCACCCACAGTAGCGAGCTGGCCGGCAATCGTCGCAACGATTTCATCACCGGCGCCGCCTTCTCCCGCGGCGAGAGCAGCTTCAATTCGGTGGTGGAGGTTGCCGCGCTGGCAGACGATAGATCCACCACGCGCACGGGAATCTTTGCCGACGAATTCCGTACCGCGGTCGACAGCGGCGTCACCACATGGAGCCTGTATGCGGCCAACACGCTGGATCTGACCGACAGATTGGCCATGACGCTCGCCGGCCGGTTCGATCACTCGCGGATCACGCTGGCAGATCGCAGCGGTCAGAGCCCGGAACTGAACGGTCGCCACAAGTTCGGCCGCTTCAATCCCTCAGCCGGGCTGACCTTCCGTGCCCGGCCAGAGCTGCTTTTCTACGCCAGCCTGTCCCAGGCCAGCCGCACTCCTACCGCCGTCGAACTGGCGTGCGCGGACGAAGATGCGCCGTGCAGCCTGCCCAACGCCTTTCTGGCCGACCCGCCTCTGGATGAAGTGGTGGCGCGCAGTTTCGAGCTGGGTGCACGCGGTCTCGCGGCCGGTGGCCTGCGCTGGCATCTCGGCGCTTTCCAGACCACCAATCGCGACGACATCCTGTTCCAGACCGTGGGTGGCGCCCAGGCCAATGTCGGCTTCTTCGCCAATGTCAGCGATACCCGCCGGCGTGGCATCGAGATCGAATTGAAGCAGCAGCTCGGGATGCTCGACTGGTCACTGGATTACGCGCTGGTGGACGCAACCTTCCAGGATGAGTTTGTCGTCAACAGTCCGAATCATCCCCTGTTCGGCGACGATGCCGCGGATGTGGACGGCGCAGAGCGCGTCGTCGGGGAAGAAAAGCTGCTGGTTGGCGCCGGCTCCAGCATTCCCGGCATCGCGCGACACCAGGCCAATCTTTCGCTCGACCTGCGCGCCACGTCGCGGCTGCGCCTTGGCACGGATCTGTCATGGCGCTCCGGGGTCTACCTGCGCGGCGACGAGATCAATGTCCTCGGACAAGACTCCGTCGTACTTGCTGGTAAGCCTGCGCGGCGACCTGCGAATCAACGATGCAGTCACGGCGTTTGCCCGCATCGAGAACCTGTTCAACACGAAGTACGAGACATTCGGACTGCTCGGCGAACCGGACGAAGTGTTCGCGACGTTCGAAGAGCCGCAGTTCTATGGTGCCGGTCCGCCGCGTGGCGCCTGGATCGGCGTGCGCGTCAGTCTTTGAACGCGTTGTAGACCGGATCCGGGTTCTTCACGAAGGGCGAGCGGATGTAGTAGGGCGCGCCGGTGAAGGTGGCTTCCACGGCCGTGATGTGGTCGTTCTTCACCTTGAAGGATTCGAAGAACGACCAGGTCTGGGGCTCGCGAAAGACAGACCTCGCGGGTGTGCCATCGGTGAGCTTGTACTCATCAAGCACGCCCTTGTGATCGATGTAGCCGCGGCACATCACGGCACTGCGCACCTCGTCGACCAGAAAGCAGTCGCGGTCGCGCACGCGATTGTTGAATCGATAGCGCCCGCTGCGAAAGCCCTGCTCGATCTGCGGTGAACAGCAATCCGTTTTCGTTGCGGGTGGCTTCCGGCGTGAAACGCGTCCCGCGGATCTCGCCGTTGTTGAACTGCAGGGTTTCGAAATAGCCGTTCGCATGCGCGGCAAGCTGTGCCCGGCTGGCGCCCTGCCCGGCGGGCACTTCCCGATGAAAATCCGGATCGCGCAGATAGCGCCACACATCGCCGATGGGAGTGGGCGGTGAACTCAGGTTGCGACGGGTGGAGAGCACGTGCTCCACCTCCGTGATGCGCGAGTCGACAACCAGCAGCCGGATGGCCACGAAGGTCTGGGTGTCGTTCTGCAGGGCAGAGGTATAGATACCCACCTGCCCCGTGACCGGATCCGACAGCACCATGGGCACACCGACCTCCAGGGTGACGGTGTCCCAGCTGCCGTCTGGGAACGGCATTTCGACATTGTTCTCGACGAATCGCACCCTGCTCGCAAAGGGCGCCAGCTTCGTATCGTGCATCCGCCATGCAGCGCGATACTGATCCGCGATCTGTTCCAGGCAGACCTTGTCGCAGCGACCTGCTGCAGCGTCTGCGCCCGATGCTGCGAGCAACGCCGCCAGGACGATGGGAGTCGTGCTACGCATCCTTGCTATACCAGCGCGACCACCTGGATCTCGACCTTGTACTCAGGCGTGACCATCTTGGCTTCGACTGTGGCCCGGGCAGGCTTGCCGTCCACAGGCACCCAGGCCTCCCAGGCACGGTTCATGTCCGCAAAGGTGCTGATATCGGCCAGATAGATGGTGGCGCTCAGGATGCGATCCTTGCGGGATCCCGCAACCGCCAGCAACCGATCAATCTCACCGAGCACCTGGCGGGTCTGTCCTTCGACATTCACCGAGGGATCGGTGGCGACCTGCCCCGCCAGAAACACGAAACCATTGGCAATCACGGCCTGCGACATGCGAGCGCCGGATTCGATTCTCTTGATCAGCATTGCCTTGCTTCCTACTTCTGCAGACTCTTGTCCAGCTCGCGGTCCGCATCACGCAGGGGCAGCAGGAACATCAACACCATGGCCATCAGTGACCCGAAAGTCATGATTGCCGATACCGTCAGGAGCTCACTGTTGCCCAGCCAGGTGAACAGGAAACCCGCAAGGATCGGCGAACCCGCCGCACCGGCGCGGCCCACGCCGAGCGCGAAACCGGTGCCGCTGCCGCGCGCATAAGCCGGGAAGCCGCGTGCAAAGGCCGCGTAGTAGCCAACGATGGCGGCATTCAGGAAGAACATCACCAGGAATGCCGAGAACCGCCAGCCGGCCAGTGTTTCGTGCCCCATGCCGAAATAGACCACGGCAGCGCATCCCAGCAACTGCGCGACGATGGTCGGGCCCTTGATGTCCCACTTCTTCAGCAGGAAGCCGAACAGCAACCCGCCGATGGCGCCACCGACATTGGCCCAGGTCAGCGTGGTTGCTGCCACCCCAGGCGCCGTGAAGCCCGCATCGGACACGATCTGCACCGCGAACTTCAGCAGGTAGTAGAAAGTCAGCGTGTGGAGCATGTAGCCCAGGGCAAGCAGCCACGTGACAGTGCGCAGCTCGGGCTTGGACAGGATGTCGGAGATCTTAGGCTTGGGACCTGTCGCCTTGATGACCGGAAGCGAATCGATGGCCGGCTGCGACAGCGCCCGCAGGGAGCGATTGATCTTCTGCAGCGCATCGGGTGCACGCTTTGCGGCATGGAATGCGGGAGTTTCTGGCACCAGCAGCATGACCAGTGGAATCATGACTGCAGTCACAACCGCACCGAACATGAACACGGCACGCCAGTCGTAATCCACCAGCAGCCATTCAGAGGCGGCATAGCCGCCGATCACGCCACCCAGCGGATAGCCGATGACATACAGCGCCATGGACAGGCTGCGTGAGGCTCTGCTGGTTGTCTCCGCAATGACCGCGTTGGTGGAAGCCAGCATGCCGCCGATGCCGAGGCCGGTGAAGAAACGGAAGATGGTCAGCCACAACACGGTGGTCGCGGCATGGGCCATGTACATGCCCAAAGCCATGATGACGAGGCAGATCAGCATCGTGAGCTTGCGGCCGGATTTGTCGGCCAGGCCGCCCAGCAGCACCGAACCGAAGCCCATGCCGATGAGCTCTGCCGACAGCACGATGCCGAGCTCCGACCGCGGGATGCCCCATTCCTTGGTGATGCCTGGGGCTGCGAAGGCACTGGCGAGCACATCGAAGCCGTCGAGGGCATTCAACAGGACCATCAGCACGACGACGATCCACTGCCGGACGCTCATCGGGTTGTCGTCGATCACTGCGATCGGGTTGGTCCCGCCAGTACTTACTGCCATGAGTCGAATCCCCCTGATTTAACAAGATGACCGTTTCTTTGCGTGACGGCCTGTGAGCGGCGAGAATATCACAGGCCTCAGCTTTCGCAGGATGCGCCGGAGATCCGCTTCGGGAACCACATGTCAGGATCGCAGGACTTCATTCAACGGCTGCTGCTGGGCGATCTAGCCCAGGCGCCGGAGCGCGTGCGGGCGCGAATGCTGGAATCGATCCCGACCACCACGATATCGCTGGTTTTCTACTCGACCACCCTGATCGTGATCTGCGCCACCACGGTCTACATCAGCCGTGCGCCCTGGGCCTGGGCATGGCTCATCGCCTCGATCTTCCTGATCGCCTGGCGCGCCATTCACCCTGCCCTGGAGAAGCGCAGGGGTCGCAAGGCGCCGCTGCCCAGCATCATGATGTCCAGTGGTCTTGCAATGGCGAGCTTCGGATTCGGTTGTGCCGAAAGCATCGCAACGGGCGACATCGCCCTGACCACCATGGCAATGAGCGGCACCATGGGAGTTCTCGCGGGTCTCGCGACTCGCTGGGCGGCGTTACCGCGGGCGGCAATCCTGACCATGCTGTTGTCGGTGGTGCCTCCCATGGTGGTGCTGTGCCTGCAGGGCGGCGCGCATATCCTGGCTGCCGTTTCCATGGGATTCGTGATGCTGTCGATCGCGGCCTTCACTGTGCATAACCAGGAATATCTGCTGGCGGCGATCACCGCCGAGGAACTGCACCGGCGCATGGCACAGACGGATCATCTGACGGGCCTCGCCAACCGATCGGAACTCATGCACCAGATGGCCGCCGCCTGTGCCTCCTTGCCGGAAATCGGCTCCCGTGGGCGCGGCAGGACTTTCGCCGTGCTCTACATCGACCTGGATGGTTTCAAGGCCATCAATGATACCTATGGTCATGCCGCTGGCGACGAAGTGCTGCAGCGAGTAGCCGATTGCCTGCGTCAGGTGACCGGACCTGAAGAACTGGTCGCCCGCATTGGCGGTGACGAATTCGTGGTCATGCTGGGCGATGGCGATGCCCTGACGGCCAGGACAGTGGCGGATGAGATCATTGCCGTCATTTCGCGCGAACACCGCATTGCCGACGGCCGGAAATTGCGGGTGGGCTGCAGTGTGGGGCTATGTATTGCGCCAGACCAGGGACGTGATCCGGAGGTGCTGCTGGCACGCGCCGATGCCGCGCTTTACGAGATCAAACACCAGGGCAAGGGGCAGACGGGAGTGTGGCGGGCAATCGGCGAAGCCTGAAGCTTCGCCGATGCCGCCTGGTCAATGCCGCTCAGGCCGGCAGGAAGCAATAAGTGCAGATCTTGTTGCCGTCCGGGTCACGCAGGTAGGCCGCGTAGGCAGTCGGGGTGAAGGTGCGAGGACCAGGCTCCCCCTCGCAGGTGCCGCCGTTTGCCAGACCAGCCTTGTGGAATTCATGCACGGCAGCGCGGCTTGGCGCCACAAAGCCGACGGTGCCGCCGTTTGCAAAGCAGGCGTCTTTGCCATTGGCGGGCTTGGTGATCAGGAACTCCGGGGCATCTTTCCCGTACAGGAATGCCTTGTCGCCAAAGGGGCCCAGGTTGTTGATGCCCAGCGTCGCCAGCGTGGCGTCATAAAACTTGCGTGATTTGGCGACATCGTTGGCGCCAAGAACTACGTGCGTGAAGATTGCCATGACTTTCCTACCCCGATTATTGGTTGTGTTCGGAATCCGGAGCTGAAGTCCGTCCATTCCAGCGCGAAATGATACAGCCCCCCTGCGAACGGAGCTACAAGCCACGCCTGTCCAAGGGTATGGTATGCCCCAAGTCAGGCCAACCGGCCGCTGGGAGCAATTTCATGAAAGTCAGCACCACCCTTCTGTCTGCCATGCTGGCAACTGCAGTTCTGCCCTTGCCCGGTTCCTTGAGTTTCGCCGCTGCGCCTGAGGCGAGGCAATGCCCTGCCTATCTCGATCATGATTTCCGCAAACTGCATTCGTCACAAAGCCTGAATCTGTGCAAGGCCTACCCGGGCAAGGCGATGCTGATCATCAATACCGCGAGCAACTGCGGCTTCACCCCGCAGTACAAGAGCCTTGAAGCGATCCATGAAAAATACAAGGACCGCGGACTGGTCGTGGTTGGTTTCGCATCCAACGACTTCCTCCAGGAAACTTCGGATGAAGCGGCGTCTGCCGAGATCTGCTTTCTCAACAACGGCGTGACATTTCCCGTTCTCGCGGCCACGAAGGTCACGGGTCCTGATGCCAACGCGGTGTTCAGGGAATTGAACCGGCAGGCCAATGAACCCAAGTGGAACTTCAACAAATACCTCGTGGCTGCGGATGGCAGCGTCATGAAGCACTTCGAGAGTGCAGTGACTCCTGAGAGCACCGAGTTCACGAGGGAGATCGAGAAGCTGCTGAAATAAACAGGGCGACCTGTTTGTCAGGACAAACCGCCTGCGGCCTATTGCCAACACGATATGTGCAGTGCAACATGAATCGGGAAGTCACAAGGATAGTGACCCCAGGTTGCCTCTGGCGAAAGGGATTTCATGTTGCAGGAAGGACCCGGATCCATCGAGGAGGCCATCCTCCATTGCATCAGCGAAGGCGTGATGCTCCTCGGGCCAGACGGGACGATCCTGTTCGCCAACCCGGCCCTGGAGAATCTCTTCGGTTACTCCCAGGGACATCTGGATGGCCGGGACGTGAATCTGCTTGGTCTTTGCTGCCAGGAACACCCCGTTCGCCTGCTGCGCAACTTGCTCGACGATCCGGGATGTGAGAGCGGTTCCTCGATAAGCCTGTGCGGGCTGCGCCTCGACAATTCAAGGTGCCTGCTGCGGGGATATATCTCCTCCGTTCAGCTCGGCGGCCGTCGTTGCAGGATGGCAATACTCAGGGACGCCGCCGAACCCACGCAGCTGGAAATCGGTCAGGCGCAGGTGGCAACGCGCGAGATGCAGCGCATCGGCAGCGATCTGCACGACGGGGTCGGCCAGTTGCTGGTTGGCATCGCGCTGTCTCTCCACAGCGTGACTCGAAACGCCGCAGATGCCGAAAGACCAGACTTGGCAGCGGAAGTTGCGGCGATCATCGGGATGGTCAATGCCGTCATCTCCAGTTCACGATCCCTGGCCCGCCGTCTGTCGCCGGTGCACCCTTCCCGCGAAGGTTTGATAGAGGCATTGGACGAGCTCGCAGAACAATTGTGGCGAGCGCATCGGGTGCGGGTGGACCTCGAGCTGGATCTGTCGCCCGACCTTCAGATTGATGAATGCGTGGCTACAACATTTTGCCGGATTGCGCAGGAAGGGGCACTGAACGCCGCCTGCCATGCGGACGTAACGAGCATCCGGCTTTGTTTGCGCAATGCGGGTCCCGAAATGGAACTGCTGGTTGTGGACGACGGCAAGGGTTTTGATCCGCTGCAGACGGCAGGCGGCATCGGATTGCGCGTCATGCAGTTGCAGGCCCTGCAGGTCGGTGGCCATCTGACGGTCGAGTCGCACCCGGACTCTGGCACCACGCTGCGATGCCACCGCTACAGCGCCGCAGCCAGAGGGTGAATCAAGCTGGAATGTTTACGCCACCCACATCGACATGGGGGACTGGTTGTGCTGAAGAGGCCGCGTTTCGCGACGCAGCGCAATGCTCACTTCGAGCGTCGTGCCGCGACTGGCGTCACCGGAAACCCGCAGCTCGCCACCTGCCCCCGCGATGCGCTCCGATGACGCAAACAACCCAAGGGCGCTCTCCTTCATGAGATCCGCATTGCAGATGCCGATGCCATCGTCGACGATCTTCAGCACGACCTCATTCTGGTTGGAGCTGACCGTCACGCTCATGTGTTTTGCCCGCGCGTGCTGCACCACATTGTCGATGCCTGCCCGGGCAACAACGTAAAGCGCTTCCTGCGCTGGTGCGCCGATAGGCAATGAATCCGTGGGACATGTCAGCGAAAGCTCGATGCCTGCAGCAGCTGCCTGCTCGCTGGCATAACGTTCCAGTGCGCCCGCAAAACCCAGCTCTTCCACGCCTGGCGGGCGCATCTCGAACATGGCGCGGCGCACTGCATCCATGCCCTCTTCTGCTTCGTCTGCCAGCAGTGTCAGTTCGGCGCAAAGACCATCTGGAAGGTCGTTGCGACTGGCAAGGCTGTCGAGCCGCTGCCTCAGCAATGCGAGGCTTCTGGAAACCTCGGAATTCATGCGGTTGACCAGGGTATTGCGCTCGATCTCGCGCAGCGACTCCATGCGCTGCACGATGGCACCGATGCGGGAAGCCTGCTTGCTGGCGTCGTTTGCGGAAGCTTCCGGAAGGGCTTGAACAAGGCCGGAAAGCGCCAGTTGCTCACGGTTCACGGTGCTGATGTGCGGACGCCCGATGCACCGTACCTGCCGCGTGCTGGCATCGCCCGTACGTACGCGGAACTCCACCGAGAACTCGCGTTTCAATTGTATTGCCCGGAGGAAGGCGCGCCGCACCTGCATCTGGTCGTCGGGATGTGCGCGGGAAATCAGCGATTCGAATACCGCCGGGGTATCTGCCGCCACGTTCAGCAGTGCCTGGCACCTGGCCGACCAGCTCAACTCACCCGTCGTGGGTTCCAGTGTCCAGAAACCCAGCTTGCTGGCGTCCGCCGCGAGTTCCAGCTGGCTCTCTCTCGCCTTGAGCCGCGTTTCAAGAAACTGCGAACGAAATCTGGAATTCACCATTTGCAACGATCCCTGTTCCTGTTGATTCCCGGATAACGCCGGATGCGGTGGAGAGAGGCGGTTCCATGCCTCGGAATTTCGGGGAGTTTGCGACATAGTTCCTTACGCCGTGCAATTAATTTGACAATATCCATCGCGCTTCGACATATTGCGGCGCCGAAATCAGGGCTGTTCCCGGCCGCAGCGGCAAATCCTAGCCGCAGCACCAGCCGGGAAGCGTGCGCCGTGCAGCAAACTGGGATCCCGTCGGCAGGCCGGCGGAAAACTTTAGCCGCCTGCTGAGAAATTGCGGACGACGTCACGTCGCTTCGCAGAGACACGCAGAAGACTGTCACGCAGCTGATCAATGGATTGATCAGTTTCATTTGCCAAGGAGAGCTCATGCACAGGTTCATCAAATCCGCCGTCGTCGCAGGCACGCTGGTTGCCACTGGCGCGGCCCATGCTGCGGTCGCCACTTCCAGCTTCCAGGTCACCGCCACGGTGCTGGCGCGCTGCTCGGTTACCGCCACCGCACTGAATTTCGGAAACTACAACCCGGGTGCCGGCGACGTCGACGTCTCGGCGACCAACAATATTGCAGTGCGATGCACTCGCGGCACGCCCTATACGGTGGGGCTGAATGCCGGCCTCGCACCGGCCGCAACGGTCAGCACGCGCCGCATGCGCAGTGCCGCCGCACCTACCGAGGAGCTCGCCTACTCGCTGTTCACTTCCGCAGCTCGCACCACCAACTGGGGCGATACGGTGCTGACCGGCGCGCCGACTGGCACGGGAGCAGGTTTCGGCACGACGGCGAACTTCACGGTACACGGTCGCATTCCGGATTCGGCCGCCAACCAGGGTGCATTGGTTGCGGCGGATTTCGCCGACACGATCACTGTCACGATCACCTACTGATCCCGCCGCAGCCATGAAGCCTGGTGCCCTCTGGTTCTGCACCGCGCTGTTCTCCCTCGCGGCGGCTTCGGCCGCCGCGGGTTCGTTCAGCGTCTCGCCCACACGCGTAGAGATGGAGGGCGGCAAGCGCACGGCTGTCATCAGCCTGCGCAATGTCGATTCGTCGCCACTGACGGTGCAGATCTCCATGGTCGGCTGGACGCAGTCGGTCGGGGAAGACATCTATTCCCCCTCGCGTGACCTGCTGGCCACACCGCCGGTATTCACGATTCCCCCGAATGGCGAACAGATCGTGCGCATCGCCCTGCGGCGCGCACCGGACGCAGTGCGTGAACTGCCGTACCGGATCTTCTTCCAGGAAGTACCCCAGGCATTGCGGTTGTCTTCCAATACGCTGAACGTTGCTTTGCGCGTTGGCGTGCCCGTTTTTGTACATGCGACGAGACCTGAAGAAGGGATGTATCTCGACTGGACGGCCACTCGGCTGAAATCCGGCGAGCTCATGGTTACGGCCACGAACAGCGGCAATACGCACGTGCAGGTAACCGGGTTCGATCTGCTTTTCGGGGCCGCCACACAGGGGCTACCGGTCTCGGCGATCAAGTACGTGCTGCCCGGCAGCAGTGTGTCCTGGATGGTGACGCCGCCGGAAGGCGCCGATCTCGCCAGGCTGCAGATCAATGGGCACAGTGATCACGGCGATTTTGCGGCGGAAGCTGCTGTCGTCGTTCCGCACTGACACCCAAGTTCAAGCTTCACGATGTCGCGCCAGCAAGGAAGCCGTCGCACAGGTGTCCGACTGCGGATCTACCTTATTCTGGCACTTGGCCTGATGGCGGCGCATACCTGCATTGTCCGCGCCGCCACCCCGCCTTTCGAACAACTGGTCGTGGAAGTGCGCATCAACGACCAGCAGACCGAAGAGATGCTGGTGGTGCTGCGCGACCAGGCCGGCAGCTTCTGGCTCGACATGGCGGATCTTGACCGCCTTCGACTGATCCCTCCTCCCGGCGCACCTCTCGAACAGGAAGGTCAGCGCTTTGCGCCGATTGGCGGCTACGCCGGCGCGGATGTCAGATTTGAAGAAGCAACGGCGATGCTGTTCCTGCAATTGCCGGCCACGGCATTCCAGCCGCTGCGTATTTCGGCGCCGGAGCAGGCGGGCATCGGTCACCAGGCGGCGGCCAGCGGACTGTTCCTCAACTACCAGCTCCAGGGACAACGGGTGTCCTCTGTCAGCAGTGCGGGTACCTTTACCGAATTGGGTCTGTTCAGTCGATTGGGAGTCATTACCAATACGCTGGCCACTCGCCATGCCAATGGCCTCACGCGAGCCACGCGCCTGGATACGGCGTTGTCGCGCGATTTTCCACAGCGTCTGCAGACATTGACCGTCGGTGACTCGATCGCTGACCCGGGATCCTTTGGTTCGGCGCTGCGCTTCGCCGGAGTGAAGATCGAGAAGAACTTCGCCATGCGCCCCGACCTCCTCACCACTCCAATGCTGGTGGCCTCCGGCACGGCGGTGGTGCCATCGGCCGTCGACATATTCGTGAACAGCCAGCGCGTCCTTTCGAGTGATGTGTTGCCTGGCCCGTTCGTGATCGACAATCTTCCCGGCATCACGGGCGCAGGCAACATGCGTGTCGTGGTGCGTGATGCAACGGGTCGCGAACAGGTGCTGGTCCAGCCTTTCTACTCGAGCCCGAACCTGCTGGCCGCGGGCCTGAATCAGTACTCCGTTTCCTTTGGCCGCGTTCGCGAAGACTACAGCCTGCGGAATTTCCAGTATGGCCCGTGGACCGGCAGCGGCACCTGGCGGCGCGGATTGAGTGACGGATTGACGGTCGAGAGTCATGTCGAGTATCTGCAGGGCGATGCATTTGGCGCGGGCCTTGAACTGGTTGCGCGTGCCGGCCATGCGGGGGTTGCCAGTCTCACTGCAGCGGCTGGTGGCGGTGACTCGTCGCGGGGCTGGCTGACTGGCCTGGGATTCGAACGTCAGGCAAGCCGCAGCAGCTTCGCGTTCAACCTGTCGTGGGCGACGGCAGGTTTTCGCCGTGCAGGCGAGGCGGATTTCGTCAGCTCCCGCCAGAAGTTCCGGGGCGTCCTTCAGGTTGGAGTCAACGCGGGTCGATTGGGCAGCGTTGCGCTGGCTTACGCGGAGCAGGTTTCACAGGACGATTCCCGGTCGCGAACCATCAGCCTGACGCAGAGCACGCGCGTTGGTCGCCAGGGGTTCCTCAATTTCTCGCTTAATCGCAGCATCCAGGCGCGCAACGCCACTTCCGCATTTCTCACCTATACGCAGGCTTTCGGCGCGGGCGGCACATTCTCCGCAGGTGCCGAAGGTGGCAGCGGATCCGGCGCCACCCGTGAAGAGTTGCGCGCCTCGGTATCCCAGAGTGCCCCCGTAGGGGTTGGGCACGGCTGGCGCGCCAGCGTGACGCGCAGTGGCAGTTACGATGCCTGGTGGCAGCAGAGATACGCAGCTGCCGATCTGGAACTTCAGGCATCGCGCAATTTCAATCAGAGCGGACAAAGCCTGCAGCTGCGTGGCGGCATGAGCTGGCTTGACGGCCAGTTCCATGCAGCGCGTACTGTTGACGGCAGTTTTGCAGTGGTGGATGTGGGTGGCATTGCGGACGTCCCCATCTACCTCGAGAACCGCCTCGTCACGCGCACGGACGCCCGCGGGCGAGCCGTGTTGCCAAACCTGCTTTCTTACGAGGCCAATCAGATCAGCATCGAACCGGAGGATCTGCCGCTCAACATGGCCATCCGTTCGCCCACGCTTGTCGTGCGACCGGGATTCCGCAGTGGCGTGATTGCGCAGTTTCCGGTTGAACGAATTGCACCTGCCGTATTCCGGCTTGTTCTCCCGGACAATACACCGGTGCCTACCGGCGCCGAAGTGCGACTCAATGGCGGAACTTTCCTGGTGGCGATGGATGGATTCACTTATGTGACCACGCTCGACCATGGGGTTGGCGGCGTGGCAACCTGGGAAGACAATCGCTGCTCCTTCCGGGTAGAGCCCCCTCCCTCGGACGATCCATTGCCGGATATGGGCACCATTGTCTGTCGTCCGGCCCCTGAGGTTGCCCGATGAGGTCGCGCGGCGATGGAACGTATTTGGTTGCCGTCATCCGGGTCGCACTCGCTGCGCTGTCGTTGCCAGGGCTGGCGCAGGCAGCCGCCACGTGCACGCTTGCGACTACCGCACCGGCCTTCGGCATCTATGATCCCTCGAACGCAACGGCCGACACGGCCAACGGTTCGGTGCTGGCCACCTGCACATGGACGGGTGGCGGCGCCACCACAGTGAACATCGTGGCGAGCTACAGTGCGGGCAATTCCGGCAGCTTCCCGAACCGCTACATGTTGGCGGGGACAGAACGCCTCAACTACAACATCTACTTCGAGTCCACCTTCAGCGTGGTGCGCGGCAATGGTACGGCCGGAACCCAGACTGGCCAGGCGACGTTGACAGTCTCGTCCGGCAGCCGAACCGCCACCGCCACCGGAACATTGTTTGGTCGCATACCTGCCGGACAAAACGTGGCACCCGGCAACTACCGGGATACGATCATCGTGACGATGACTTACTGATCCAGTGCCCTGCCGGTAACCAGCAGCGGCCAGGAATGATTGCCTGCCGGAAGGACTTCGCCAAGGGTAAACGTGACGCGCAGGTCCAGGGTTGCCGGATTGGTGAATCCGGGCCGCTGCGCCCAGCGCCACACGAATGAGCCGCCTTCCCCTGGCAGCACGGCGTCTATTCCCGCTCCCTGCAAGCGCAGCTGCGTGAACATTCCGGCGGGGGCCTGCACGTCAACTTCCAACCCAAACGATGCGTTGCTGAAAGCACGGATCTGCAGAGCCTGGGGTGGCAATACGGCGCCGCGGGCCAGGCCGGACTCGCTGACCCACAGCGATGTTGGCGCCCTGGTCTGGATTTCCGTGCGGGCCATGACTGCTGCCCTCACCAGCAATGGCGCCTGGGTTTCGGCGCCACCGGTTGCGGCCGGAAGTGCCCCCAAAGCCATCGGCAGCACCAGTGCCAGCCGCTGCAGTCGCTCGCTAATCCAGGTTCCCGCTTGAAGATTCCGTCCCATACCGGGATATCGGCGGATCCGCGCCATTCTGTAATGAGGATCGCAGGGGTGCCTGGCGAACCAGTTCACAAAGAACGCAAGGCGGACAATCGGCGGAGCAGGCTCAGGCGGGTGATATACTTAAGGTTTTCTCAACAAATCACTTAACAATAAGAGCGTCAGGCCGACTTCCAGTCGTGCCCATGACTGCCTCACCCGGACCCTCATGACCCTTCGAAGATCCAGCAGCCAGTTTCCTGGTTTTGCCCTGATGCTTGTGGCGACAACTTGTTTCCCCTCCCCCGCGGCAGCGGCCAGCGAGTTTCTGGATCTCGATCTGCGTGAAGTACTGGACCTGGAGATCACCACTGCCTCACGCAAGCCGCAGTCTGTCTCGCAGGCCGCCGCGGCTGTCTATGTGATCACCGCGGACGACATCCGCCGTTCCCCAGCGGATTCCCTGCCGGATTTGTTGCGCACCGTACCTGGCCTGCATGTTGCGGGCATCACGGGCAGCAGCTGGGCCGTCAGCGCTCGCGGCCTGAACGGTCGATTTGCCAACAAGCTGCTGGTGCTGATCGACGGTCGCAGCGTCTATTCGCCCACTTTCTCGGGTGTGTACTGGGATGTGCAGGACACGGCACTGGCAGACATTGAACGCATCGAAGTGGTTCGCGGCCCGGGGGGAACACTGTGGGGCGCGAATGCGTTTCATGGCGTCATCAACATCATCACGAAGTCTGCCGCCAGTGCGCCGGGATCGAGTCTCAGCCTGGGAATTGGGGACGAACAGCGTGTCTCGGCCAGTATCCGGCATGGCGCAACTCTGGGCAGCAACGGCCACTATCGCGTCTATGCGCGGGGGTTCGATCGGGATGCAACCAGGCTGGCATCCACCGGTGCATCGGCAGCGGACGACTGGCGGGCCGGCAGCGTCGGATCGCGCGCGGATTTCATTTTCGGCCCGGACTCTTACACCTTGCAGGGCGATTACTACCAGGGTGAAGCGGGCGAGCCCACCATCGCCAATGTACTGCGCCCACCCTATCGAATCTACGATCCCAGCGAGACCCGCTTCGAAGGTGGCAATCTGCTGGGACGTTGGCAGCGCCAGCTTTCCGGGGGCAATTCCTTCACGTTGCAGGGATTCCTCGACTACACGCGGCGTGATTGGCCCGCACACGCCAGAGAAAGGCGGTTCACATACGACATCGATTTCCAGTTTCACCTCAAAGGCCTGCCCCGCCAGGATGTGATCTTGGGAGTCGCCGCAAGAACGAGCGACGACCACTTTTCAGACGCATTGCGCGGCGTGCCGGCTGACTCCCTGCAGCACATCCAGAACCAGATGGAAGGTGGCGTTCAGCAGCAGGTAAGCCTGTTCGCGCAGGACGACATCGCAGTTCTGCGCGATCGCCTGACCCTGACCATTGGCGCGAAGATCGAGCATTTCGATGACACCGGTGCGGAGTTCTCCCCCAGCCTGCGGCTGCTTTGGGTTCCCGCAGAGGCCTGGTCGTTGTGGGCTGCGGCCTCGAAGGCCGTGCGCACGCCAAGCCGTGTCGACCGCCGAGGCCAGTTGTTCGTCTCGGTGGAACAGCCGGATGGTTTTGTCAATCCGCAACCCGAAGCGCTGCCGGGCTTCAACCAGTTCGCCTCACCATTACCCGTGCTGTTGCAGCAGGGTTCGGGACATGCCGGATCGGAACGTGTCAATGCGTACGAGCTCGGGCTCAAGCATCGCCTTTCGGAATCCATGAGCATCGACGTCGCCGGCTTCTACAACGACTACAGTCGCCTGCGTACACTGCAACTGCAGCCACTGACCTGCGCGCCGTCCGGCGGCCTGGTTCCAGCTTGTTTGCAGCAGACACCCGCATCGATAACCCATCTGGTCGAGAGCACAACCATCGGCAATGGTGGTCGGGGCCATGCCCGAGGTGCGGAGATGTCGCTGAACTGGACGCCAACCAGCAACCTCCGCCTGCAGGGGGCTGTTTCGCTCTTCAAGTCCAGCACGTTCGGGGAAGAAGCCGCCGGGGAGTTCGTGACTGAACGTGACAGTGGTACGCCACGCAGCCAATGGAGCCTCACAACCTATTGGAACCTTGCTGCGAACACGGAGTTCACCCTGGGGCTGCGGCACGTGGATCGTGTCGCACCCGCCCTGGGCATCGGACTGCCGGGATATACCGAGCTCGACTTGCGGCTTGCCTGGCAGTTGCGCAGCAACCTGGAGCTCGCACTGATGGGGCGCAACCTCCTGCATGCGCAGCACCAGGAGTACGGATCCGAACTGCATGATGTGGCATTGACGTCCATGCAGCGTGCGGTGTTTGGCCAGCTCTCGCTGCGTTTCTGAACTGGCAGCTAGTGACAAGCAGATCACGCAACTGGCGAATGCAACTGCCTTTGGGGGTTTGCATCCTGTTGGTGGTGGCTGGGGGGCGGGCAGCCACGGAAGCATCGTTACGCGGCGACCGTGAAAGTCAGATCCGTGCGGCATTGGTCTTCAAGGTTGCCCGCTTCGTCACCTGGCCGGAAAGCTCCTTCTCCAGTCCGGATGGTTTCCATTTCTGCTTCGTGGGTGACGTCGCAATGGAACGGGCGCTGTCCGGGATCGAAGGCCGCCTGATCCAGCGTCGAGGCGTGAGATTGCGGAGGCTGGATGACGCCGACCGCCTGGCGCCCGGCGAGTGCAACCTCCTGTATCTGGGCAAACGCAAGGGCCTTGATCCCGAGACCTTCTCGCTGGCCCTGGAAAGCTCGATGCTGATCATCGCCGATGAGTCACTGTCCGGCGCGATGGTGGCACTTATCCAGCGCGACAATCGCATGCGGCTGGCAATCGATCTTGGCAATGTGCGGGCCGCACAGTTGCGGGTCGATGCGCCACTGCTGCAAATGGTTGAGGTGCGGAAGTGACTTCCGGAGATCGCGGCACCGCGAGCCAGTCCTTGCGTCATCGCTTGCGGCGGATAGTGCTGGTGGTGCTGTGCTGCACGCTACTCCTTGTGGCCGCTGTCTTCCTGGCATTGCAGGTCCGATCCGGCCTGCGAGCCACTGTAGACCGGGTTTCAGTTGCTGCCGCGATGGTCGCGCGCAATGTCACCGCTGCTCTGGAATTCGAGGACGAGCGCCAGGCGGCACTGCTGCTCGATGCACTGCGCGCTGAAGTATCGGTGCGTCAGTCGATGATTCTGCGCCCGGACGGCTCGGTGCTCACCGCACTGGGCGATCTGCCGCCCTCCCCGCAACAAGCGCTGGCTCTGCGCAGCGACGCGCAAGGGATCGCGCAGCGGCTGCACCTGACCTACTTTGAGGTGCTGGCCCCCGTGCTGTTGCGTGGCGAAGTTCTGGGTCATGTCTACGTGCAAACCAACTTGCGCGCGCTGTATTCTGACCTGGGCGTCACCTTCCTGATGTTGATGCTGGTCGCTGTCGCTGGTGGTTGGGCTGCGGTACGACTCTCTGACCGTTTGCAGCAGAAGATCGTGACTCCGCTGCAACGCCTCGCCCTGACCATGCGCGACATCTCTTCCTCCCGCAACACCAATGCGCAGGTTCACACCAGTGAACGCGGAGAGATCGGCGATCTGGTGAACGGCTTCAACGAGATGCTCGCGCAGTTGCGGGAGCGCGAAGCGCATCTTGCCGAACGCAGCAACGAACTGGCCCGCGTCAATCTCGAACTGGAATCCGCCGTGCAGGTTGCGGAGTCAGCCCGACGGCAAGCCCTGCATGCCAGCGAAGCCAAGTCCATGTTCCTGGCCAATATGAGCCACGAAATCCGCACTCCCATGAACGGCGTTCTGGGCATCTCCGACCTGCTGCTGCAGACCGAGCTTTCTGAACCTCAACGGCAGTACGTTGAAACCATCCAGCGCTCTGGCCAGGTGTTGCTGGAGATCATCGACGAGATCCTGGATTTCTCGAAGCTTGAGGCGGAGCGGCTGAAGCTGGAGTCGCTGGAACTTCACCTTCACGATCTGCTGGAGGATGCGACCAGCATGTTTGCCGACCGGGCCTGGGCCAAGGGTCTTGCCATCTCGTTGCATATCGATGCCGATGTTCCCTGCGGTGTATGCGGCGACGCAGTGCGACTGCGCCAGATCATCTCGAACCTGCTGAGCAATGCCATCAAGTTTACCGAGCGGGGCGCCATCGGAGTCCGTGTGCAACGGCTCCCGACAAACACAGGCATGCGCCTGAAGCTCGAGGTCCGGGACACCGGCATCGGGATTGCGCCGGAGCGCATCGACAGCATTTTCGAGCATTTCACCCAGGCCGATGTGAGCACGGCAAGGCGTTACGGCGGCACCGGACTTGGCCTGGCCATCGTGCGCAGACTGGTCCAGCTGATGGCCGGAACAGTCACTGCGCAAAGTCGACCTGGGATCGGCAGTGTCTTCACGGTCGAGTTGACGCTCGGCGAAGCCAGGGATCACGAGCCACACGATTGGGAGAATCCAGGTCACCTTCTGCAGGATCGGCGAATGCTGGTGGCTATCGCCGATGCCGGTACGGAGTCAGCGGTTGCGGAGTGCGCTCGCGGATGGGGCATGGTTGTCGATCATGCTGCAGGTTCCGATGAGCGGCAGCGCATGCGCAGCCCGTCCAGGCAGACCAGCCACAACTACGACCTGGAGTTGACGGACGATATCGCGCCCCTGGGGCAGGAAGGACGCCACACGCGCCCACGGCGCATCAGGGTGCAGCGATCGGCAGTTCAGGATGTGTCGGGTACCAAGGACTGGTCTGCTCAGACTATCGGCGTACCGTTGCGGCGAAGCGAATTGTTCGCGGCGCTGCGTTCTGCGCTGGTTCCGGAGATGGCGGGCCCGGCGAACTCCGCTGCCCGCTGGCCAAGAACAGAGAGCAAGCGACGCGGACGCGTCTTGCTGGTGGAGGATCACCCAGTCAACCAGGACGTAACCCGGGCCATGCTTTCGCGACTTGGCTGCGAGGTTGTAGTGCGAGCCAGTGGGCGCGCAGGGGTCGAGGCGTTCATGCATGAACGATTCGATCTCGTGCTGATGGATATCCAGATGCCGGAGATGGATGGATTCGAAGCCACGCAGGAGATCCGCCGCTGGGAGGCCTTGCGCACCGAGGCCGAAGGACAGGCGCCCTCGGCCGTACCGGTCGTTGCGGTCACCGCTTGTGCGATGCCGGGCGATCGTGACAAATGCCTCCATGCCGGAATGAATGATTACCTTGCAAAACCGTTCAACCTGGCGAGCCTGGGGAGCGTCCTGGGGCGCTATTTGACATTCGAACTGCCGGTCGACCGGGCGCCGGCTCCGGATGAGATCACCACCGTAGGCATCGACCTGCGACAACTGCGGGCATTGCTCCGCGCCGGTGGTGACGAAGCGATCACGCGGACACTTGATTTGCTGGAACATTCAACCATTGAAAAACTGGCTGAACTCAGCGACGCAGTTTTCGCGCGGAACGCACCACGCAGCGCAGCGTTGGCGCATTTCATCAAGGGTGGTGTATCGATGGTGGGGCTTGGTCCGTTTGCCGCATTGCTGCGTGATTTTGAGCAGCAGGCGCGCGCCGGACGCATGGATGAATGCACGGGCATGTTGCCGAAACTGCGGGAGTCGTTTCGGCGGGATATGCATGCACTCCGTGCGGCATACTCCAACCTGCTCACCTGATTAAGCTGTCGCTGCCCGCAGACCGACTCCAGATCGGCAGACGGGTGCGGCGTTTGCCGCAGAACGTGACCCAGTTCGCGCTCGCTTCTTCAAGGTGATGCGCTCGCAGCCGTTAACGTGGGGTGGTACACGCGGAGCACGAACCCCTCATGAAACTCGCGATCGAACTGGGTTTCACGGACGATAACCTGTTGGCAAGCCTGGATGGCGCATCGAACGAAGATCTGAACGAACTGAACTTCGGTGTGATCGGCATTGACGCTGACAGCATCGTGCGCCGCTACAACGCCGCCGAAGAGCGCGTTTCCGGCGTGTCCGCGCCCCGCAATATCGGATCCCACCTGTTCACCGTAGTGGCACCGTGCATGAACAACTTTCTCGTGGCCCAGCGGTTCGAGGATGCTGCGGCAAGTGGAGAAACGCTCGATGCGCTGGTGGATTACGTCCTGACACTGCGCATGCGTCCCACCAAAGTGCAGCTGCGTCTCCTTTCCTCACCGAGCGCACGCTTCCGGTATGTACTGATCCGCCGCAACTCATGAGCGCCGCGGAGGCCCCGGGCGTCCGCGCGGAGTACGAGGCACTGCTGCAGTTCCTGTACATGGCGCCGATCGGGCTGTTGCAGGCCCGAATCGATGGCGAGATCGTCATGATCAACCCGCTGTGTTCGCAGCTCCTGATGCCACTGGTCGCGGACATGAACATCGCCAACCTCTTCGTTGCATTCGAGTCGGTGGCTCCCGACCTGCGGCAGCGCAGCGATGCATTCACGGCGGAACACGGCAAGATCGTCGAGGGCATGCAGATTCCGGTCTATGCCGGGCACCGCGGTCGTCGCGACGCACAGGTCCTGAGCCTGACCATCCTGAAGCTCGATGCCGGCCGACTGATGGCCGTCATCAACGACGTAACCGAGGTGGTCCGGCGCGAACGCCAACTTCGCCACTCGCAGGCCTGGATAGAAACCATCGTGAGTGGCATCACCGACTATGCCCTGCTGGAACTGGACAGCAGTGGCCACATCCGGGACTGGAATGCCGGTGTAGAGCGATTGCTGGGATTTTCGGCACGCGCAATCATCGATCAGCCCTTCTCAATTCTGGATCCTCCCGATGCAAGGCCTCCGGGAATAGTTGCAGACCGGTTGGCCGAAGCGCTGCAAACCGGTTGGAGCCTGGATGAAGGCTGGCGTGTCCGTGCCAATGGCGCCCGCTTCTGGAGCAGTACGTTGATCGCTCCCCTTGAGCTGCCGGACACGGAACATCGCGGCTTCAGTCTTATCGTGCGAGACATCAGCGAAGGTCGCGAGGCGCGTGAGGCACTGCGCAATGCTGTGCTCTGCGACCACCTTACTGGACTTGCGAACCGGCGCGCGTTTCACGATGTCGCGACGCTCGAGTTGCAGCGCTGGTCGCGACAACCTAGGCCGTTGTCTATGTTGTTGATCGACGCTGACCATTTCAAGCGCATCAACGACACCCACGGACACGCAGCCGGCGACGCCGCTTTGCGGCATCTGGCTGCCGCGTTGGGCACGGGATTACGTGCGCTCGATGTCGTGGCCCGACTGGGAGGTGAGGAATTCGTAGCGCTTCTGCCCGGCACCGATATCGATGATGCGGAGTTGCTCGCAGCGCGGCTGTGTGAACGGATAGCACAAAGCTCGCTGCATGTCGGTGGAAAGGAGATCCGCTGCACCGTCAGCATCGGAGTCACCACGATGACTTCGGACCTGCGCGATGTGGATGGGCTGCTGCAGCGCGCCGACCGAGCGATGTATGCAGCCAAGCGCGCCGGACGAAACCGGGTTGCGCGCTGGACGCAGCAGCTGGTCGATCTTCATGCAGCTCCAGCGGAAATCTGAAGGATGACCAGTCATACCCTGCCCGTGCTGAACGAGGGTCTGATCCAGTTCCTCTATCGTGCTCCGATCGGCCTGCTGCAGACGACCCTGGACGGTGAGATCCTGATGATCAATCCGACCGCGGCACGGCACATGATGCCACTCGCGGTGGCGGGCAACCTGTCGAACCTGTTTGAGGTGCTCCTCCCAGTCCTGCCCGATCTGCGCGCGGCGGCTGCCGCCGCCTCGCGTGAACCAGGCTCCGTGGTTTGCGAGGACCTGCGCTTCACGCTGCCGGAGACGGGTCGTTCCGGGGAGCCGGCACGCACACTCGCATTGAGCCTGCAGCGACTGGATGCGGAATCCCTGATGGGCTCACTCAGCGATGTGACCATTGCCGTCGTGCACGAGCGGCGCCGCATCGACATCGAGCTGCATGATGCGGCCCGTATCGATGTGCTCACTGGCCTGCCGAATCGCCTCGCCATGCTTGAGCTTGTCGAGGCCCGCCGTACGGCCTCGCCGCGCAACGGCCACTTTGCCTTGCTGTATCTCAACTTCGACCGTTTCAGCGCCGTGAATGTGGCCCATGGCACTGAGATCGGCGACCTGCTGTTGTGCCGGATCAGCGACCGACTGACCCGACTGCTGCGACCCGGTGATGCGATAGCGCGAGCGGGCGGCCCGATGGCTGCCCGCTTGGGTGGGGACGAGTTTGTTGTCTACATTGACGCTGTGCGCGGCCCTGCGGAGGCTGTCAGTATCGGACGGCGCGTGGTCGAATCACTCGCGCGCCCTTTCGGCATTCGGGGACTGCGTCTGCAGGTTGGTGTCAGTGTCGGAATCGCTCTGTCCGGAGCCGAGTCGGACGATGACGCTCAGGGCATGCTGCAGGATGCACGTATTGCCATGCGAGAGGCCAAGCTCGCCGGCATTGCACATCTCGCAGTGTTTGAGCCATCCATGAAGGTGCGAGCCGCGGCACGAGGCAGTCTGGAACAGGATCTGCGGCGTGCCATCGAGCGCGACGAGATCCAGCTCGCCTACCAGCCGATCGTGCTGCTCAATGAGAACCAGGGCTGCGGTTTCGAGGCGCTGGCCCGCTGGCACCATCCGCGTCGCGGCATGGTGTCGCCGGTGGAGTTCATTCCGGTGGCGGAGGATTGTGGTTTGATTACGGCACTGGGAGCTCGGGTGCTTGAGGTCGCCTGCATCCAGTTTGCACGCTGGTGCCGGGAGTGGGGCAACGCCGCGCCTTCAGTGCTGTCTGTGAACCTCTCGCGAGCTCAGCTGGACGACCCCGGGCTGGTCAGTCAGGTCGAGGCCCTGTTGCGCACCACAGGGATGCCGCCGCAGAAGCTGCAGCTCGAGATCACCGAGAGCATGGCGGGACAGGAGGCCTTGCTGCAGGAGCGGTTGCCGGCGCTCAAGGCACTGGGAATCATGCTGGCGCTCGATGATTTTGGCACCGGTTATTCGTCACTCGCCTGCCTGCACCAGATGCCCGTCGATGTGGTGAAGATCGACCGTTCGTTCGTCAGTCAGTCCGAAACCAGCGCCCATCACCGGGTGCTGATCGACGCCACAGTGCGGGTGGCACGCAGCCTTGGCATGAGCACGGTGGCCGAAGGCATCGAGACGCCGGGCCAGGCGGCAATCCTGAAGAATCTCGGATGCGAGAAGGGACAGGGGTATCTGTTCGCCAAGCCGCTGACCGCGACGGAGGCTATGCAGTGGTGGGCCCGCCAGCCCGGCTACCAGACCGATGCGGAACTCGTATCGTGACCTGTTGGGTAGATGTCGCCGTACGGCTCAGAAAGCCGCCTGGGTCTGGCCGTTGGCGTCGACCGGATGTCGGTTGTTCTCGTCGCACACGTATTCGAGGATTTCCCAGGTACGGTCGCGACGGAAGGTGTGGTGGCGGTGCCAGGGTTGCGACAGCACGTTCGGATCGGTGAAGGTGAAGTCGACGTGCAACAGGTTCCTGTTGTCCTTGTCGAGGTAGATGCGCTCGTTGATCCTGAGTTTGTCGCTGTTGGTGATGCCTGCTTCACCCAGGCGCTGACCTTCGCGTGTGCCCACGGTATCCACTACCAGCGTTTCGCCTTCCCAGCGGCCCACTGAATAGCCGAAATAGTTCGGATCGATCTCGTCTTCCGTCGGCAGCGGGCGGCCGTCGGTGAAGATGTGGCGCACCATCATCTGGGCTTCCTGGTTCACCACGATCTTGCCGGGCGTGAACAGGAACTCGAGGCTGTACGGCATCGTCATCATGGTGGGCATGCCGCCCGGTTCGCAGTTGTTGGATTTCTCCGGAATTTCGTACTGCGGATTGGCGGCCACCTTGGCGCGCTCTTCTTCGTAGCGTTTCTTGTACTTGCCGATCAGCATCGGCTGGTCGCCGCCTATCCGACCGATGTTGGGCTGCCAGATGCCGCGCCAGTCGGGCAGCTTGTCGAGTTCGGCATAGCTCACCTTTTCGGCGTTTGCGGGATAGACCGGACGCGTATTCCTGGCCTGCTGGGCCATCAACGCGCCCGTGCAAAGAGTCGCGGCCAGTGACGACCAGCGCCAGAATCCTGGTTTTCATGAAATTCCCCCTCAGATCCGGACAGTGGTTACTTCTTGCTGCCCTGGCAGAACACCTGTGCGGCCTGACCTACGTCACAGTAGTACTCGCCGCTGGCCATCTTCACGGCAACGAAACGCCCACCCGTCTTGCCGTCGCGATAAGGATTGATGGTGAATTCCACGTTGTCACCCACCTTGACCATGTCAGAAGTGAAGTTGCGGCGGGTCAGATGGACCTTGCTGGTGAATTCGACCCCCCAGCGCTCCATCTTGCCGCCGGCTGGCGCGCCATCCAGGAAGACCCATACATGGGGGTTGGTCCATTGGACCTCTGTTACCTTGCCGACAACCGTCACCTGTTTGGTCTGGTCGAACATGGCGAAGGAATGGTGCGCGGAGACAAGACTGGCGGCAACGCCCAGAAACGCTGCAATAGTGATGCGAGCAACCAATGAGCGCATGGGAGACCCCTCTGGTAGAGTTGGCGCGAACAAAGCGAGAATAGCGGATCGGGACCGTGCGCGCCAAGACGCGTGGCTGGTGCAGAAGGTTCAACGAATCCTCGTCATGCTCGGGCATTCAGGGGTGGCTCATGTCCCGCTTACAGTGGCATTTCCAGGCGGTGTCTTTCACCCTGGCGTTATTGCTGGCGGGTTCGGCAAGCGCCGCGTCTGGTGCTGCAACTCGTTTGCACGAGTTTGCCGCCGCCGGCGATGTCAAATCCCTTCGGCAACTGCTCCTCAAGAGCAGTGAAATCGACGCAACCGACAATGAGGGCAGCACGGCTTTGCTGGTGGCGGTGATGCAGGATCACCTGGATGCGGCCAGACACCTCCTGGCTCGTGGAGCCAAAGCCGATGCGTCCAATCGATATCGCGTGACGCCACTTTACGTGGCCGCGCTGCATGGCAATACCGACATGATCGCTGCCTTGCTGGCTGCCAGGGCCGATCCGAATGGCGCTGCTCCCTCTGGTGAAACGCTGTTGATGACAGCCGCCCGCACCGGCGTTGTAAAGGCGATGCAGCTCCTGATCGATGCCGGCGCCAGGGTCGATGCCAGAGAGCCTGCTTTCAACCAGACCGCATTGATGCTGGCTGCACGCAGCGACAGTGCCGACGCGATTGCACTGCTGCTCGAAAAGGGTGCAGATATCAACGCTCGTACCTCTGTGGGTGAAACCCCTGCCTTCGTGCCTCCGTGCAAAGGCACGGGTTGTGGCTCCGAAGGCGTGGGCATCAATCGCGGCGGTTTGCCTGAACGTGGCCGGCGGGATCCGGTCAAGGGAGGAATGACTCCACTGCTCTATGCCGCGCGTGAAGGGGCGGACGCGGCAATGGCTGTGCTTATCCAGGGCGGTGCCGATCTCGAACTGGCAGAAGCCAATGGCATGACGCCGCTCCTGATGGCGCTGTCGAACAACCAGCTTACTTCTGCAAGGCAATTGATTGATTCTGGCGCCAGGGTGAATGTCGCCGACTTCTACGGTCGTACGCCGTTGTGGGCGGCCGTCGAGTATCGCAATCTCGACATGAACAACCGCATTGAAGACAGCCCCACCACCAATCACATTGATCGCGCCGCGATCCTGCCGCTGATCAAGTTGCTGCTGGCGAAAGGCGCCGCAGTCGATGCACGCACGCGTGAGGTGCCCCCGTCCCGCAAATGGCTCTACGGTCTCAACGATGTCTCGTGGGTGGACTACACCGGGCAGACGCCATTCCTGCGAGCGGCATTCTCAGGCGATACCACGGTGATGCGTCTGTTGCTCGACCACGGCGCCGATCCGAATCTTGCCACGCACGGTGGTACAACTGCGCTGATGGCAGCGTCCGGCGTGGGCTGGGTCGTGCAACAGACCTACACCGAATCGATGCCGGGCCAGCTGGAGGCGATCAGGATCTGTCTTGAACACAAGGCCGACGTGAATGCCGTGAACTCGATGGGGCTCACGGCCTTGCTCGGAGCTGCCAACAGGGGCGCCAATGACATCATCAGGTTGCTGGTGACCAATGGTGCGCGCCTCGATGCCGTCGACAAACAAGGGCGTGACGCCTATCGCTGGGCCGGGGGCGTGTTCCTCGCCGCGGTCGGTGCCGAACTGAAGCCCCACACGATCGCCCTTCTGGATGAGTTGAATCATCGACCACCCTCACGTGGCCCCAGTGCCGAAACACAGGCGCCCAGATGACAAAGCTGCGTGGTTCCCTGCTGTTGACCGCTCTCTTGCTGGCTGCCGTCGGCAATGCACAGGAGTTGGGTGACAATCATTGGAAAACGCTGGAGCTCTACTGCAGCAAGTGCCACAACACGGACGACTTCTCCGGTGGGTTTGCGATCGAGCAGTTGAATCCGGAGGATCTGCAACCCGATGCAGCCTTGTGGGAGAAAGTCGTGCGCAAACTGCGCAGCGGCATGATGCCACCGCCAGGCCAGGATCGCCCTGCTGTCGTCGACATTACCCGGGTGGTAAGCGGTCTTGAAACAGCGCTCGACAGAACCGCGGCGCGGAATCCGAATCCCGGTGCCGTGGTGCTGCACCGGATGAATCGCAACGAGTACGCCAATGCGATTCGGGATTTGCTGGCGTTGCCCGTGAACGGCGAACAACTGTTGCCGGCCGACGATTCCGCTTCTGGTTTCGACAACATTGCCAGTGCTCTGGTGCTGTCGCCGGCTTTGATGCAGTCCTATATCACCGCGGGCTCACGCATCAGCCGGCTTGCAGTGGGCGACATGGACAGCACCCCTGTCCTCACCAGCTTCCAGCCGCCTGCCGGCATGTCACAGTCCGTGCACATCGAGGGCTTGCCGCTCGGCACCCGTGGCGGCCTTCGGGTGCAGCATGTGTTCCCACTGGATGCCGAGTACGAATTCACCATCCGTCGCAGCGGCAGTAACAATTTCGTGTTGCCGTTCGTGGGCACCCGGGATCCGATCGAAGTGGCCATTGACGGCGAACGGGTCGCCCTCATCGAACCGGACAAGCCCACACGTATCCGCCTGGCCGTGAAGGCGGGTTTGCACACGGTGCAGATTGCCTTCCTGCACACGGCGGCCGAACAGGAAGTGAACGATCTCTTCGCCGTGCACGCACAGAGCGTGAGTGTGGGCGGCTTCGATCTGCGCGGACCGTTCAAGCCGCAAGGCGTGGGAGATACCGCCAGTCGTCGCAGGATTTTCGTCGTGCTATCCGAAAGAAGCGTCAGAGCAGGCTGCCTGCGCGAAGGAAATCATCAGCAAACTGGCGACCCGTGCCTGGCGTGGACCAGTGACTGAAACGGCCGTGAATGATCTGCTCGGTTTCTACCGCCAGGGCGCCGAACTGGGGGATTTCGATACCGGGGTGCAGTACGCCCTCGCCCGCATCCTGAGCGATCCCCGCTTCGTTTTCCGCTTCGAACATGAGCCCGACGAGATCAAGTGTTGGCGACAGCTATGCCATCAGCGGTCATGAACTGGCGTCGCGCCTGTCATTCTTCCTGTGGAGCAGCATTCCCGACGATGAGCTGCTGCGCGCGGCCGGCGCCGGCGAGTTGGGGAAGGCGAACAAGCTGGAACAACAGATTGATCGCATGCTGGCAGACCCGCGTGCCGATGCGCTCGTGAAGAACTTTGCTGCGCAATGGCTGGGCCTGCGCCAGCTTGCCACCATCAATCCCACGTCCACCGATTACGATGGCACCTTGCGTGAATCGATGAAGCGCGAGACAGAACTGTTGTTCTCCTCGATTCTGCGTGAGGACCGCAGCGTGCTCGACCTGCTCAACGCCGATTACACATTCGTGGATGAACGCCTGGCCAGGCACTATGGCATTGCGCACATTCAGGGCAGCCAGTTCCGACGGGTGCCGGTCGCCGACGCCAATCGGCGCGGCATCCTCGGCCACGCCAGTGTGCTGACGCTGACCTCAGCGCCAAACCGTACATCCCTCGTCAAGCGCGGCCAGTGGGTACTGGAGAACCTGCTCGGCACACCGCCGTCGCCAGCACCGCCGGGTGTGGAGGTCAAGCTGGATCAACCTTCGGTGCCGGGTGTTGCGCCAACTACCCTGCGGCAGCGCATGGAGCAGCACCGCGCCAATCCATCCTGTGGTGCGTGCCATGGAGTGATCGACCCCATCGGCATCGCGCTCGAGAACTTCGATTCCATCGGCAAGTGGCGTGATACCGCAGACGGACAGCCGGTGGATGCAGTCACCGCGCTGTGGGATGGCACGCCGCTCAATGGTGTCGCAGACCTGCGCAAGGCGCTGGTGGCGAGGAGCCCGCAATTCGCGGAAACCGTAGTGGAAAAACTGCTGGCTTACGGACTGGGGCGCAAAGTCGAATACCATGACATGCCAGCGGTTCGCAGGATCGTCCGCAATGCCGAGATCCGGAACTACCAGTTCAAGGATCTGATCAAAGGGGTGGCGTCCAGCTCTGCATTCCAGCGGCGCGTCAAGCAGCCAATTGCCAGGGACCAGCTCGTGGTCCAGGAGCACTGAATGACATTTCTGACCAGGAAACACCTGCCCCGCCGCACCGTGTTGCGTGGTTTGGGCAGCGCTGTGGCGCTGCCATTGCTGGATGCCATGATTCCGGCAGCCACCGCACTGGCCCAGACGGCAGCCAGACCGAAAACGCGCCTCTCCTGCATCTATATTCCGCATGGCGCCACCATGGATCTGTGGACGCCGGCAACCGTCGGCAGGGATTTCGCGTTCTCGCAGATTCTCAAACCCTTCGAGCCGTTCCGTCAGAGCATCAATGTCATCAGCAACCTGGCCCACAGGAATGTGGCGCCGGAGAATGGTGAAGATACCGGCGGTGCCGAGAACCACTCACGGGCGGCGGCCGTGTTTCTGACCGGTGCGCATCCGTTCAAAGGCGACAGGGCAAGGGTCGGCATCTCGGTGGATCAGATGGCTGCCGCGGTAGTGGGGCAGGATACGCCACTGCCGTCGATCGAGATGTCGATTGAGCCAGGCGGCGGTGCCTGTGACGGCAATTTCACCTGTGCCTATCGAAATACGCTCAGTTTCAAGAACGACACGCTGCCGCTGCCGATGGAGAACTCTCCGCAGCTGGCGTTCGAACGCCTGTTTGGCGATGGCGCCACCGATGCGCAGCGCCGTGAACGGCGCGCGCAGGCCGCCTCGATCCTGGACTCGATCGGCTCGCAGGTGTCGCAACTGCAACGTGACATTTCCATCGCGGACCGTGCCCGTCTGGACGACTACCTTCAGGAAGTGCGCGAGATCGAGCGCCGCGGGCAACGCATGGCCGAGAAGCTGAGCGGCAACGTGGCGCTGCCGGACGCGCCAGCCGGCACCCCGGCGAGCTTCGAGGCACACGTGGAGTTGATGTTTGATCTGCAGGTGCTGGCTTTCAAGGCAGAGATCACCCGCATCGCCACCTTCATGATGGCCCGCGACAACTCCAACACCCGTTATGCCAGCAGCGGCGTAGCGGAGGGTTTCCACAATGCCTCGCACCACAGCAACGACCGCAAGAACATGGAGCAGTTCGCGTTGATCAACGCGTTTCATGCCAACCTGATTGCCAGGTTCCTTGCGAAGCTGCAGTCAACCCCTGACGGCGAACACGACATGCTGCACAATTCCATGGTGCTCTATGGCAGCAGCATGAGCGACGCCAATGAACACAACTTCGACCCGCTGCCCATCATCCTGGCCGGCAATGCGGGCGGGCGTTTGCAGGGCAATCGCCACCTTGCCTTTGCACAGCACACTCCCATGTCGAACCTCCTGCTCGCGATGTTGCACAAGCTGGATGTGCCCGCGGAGAAGATCGGAGATTCCACCGAGCCGCTGGCGATCTGATCGCGCAGGAACCCTGGTGCTGCCAGGGTATGGCGCCGGATTCCCTGATATTCAGTGAAGAAACTCCTGTTTGGCGTGAAGAAAATGGTCGGCCGGGGGTAATCACTGGTACAGAAACCGGCTTCGCCGGCACCAGACAGGGAGCGCGTCATGAAAATTGCGGTGGTCGCCAAGTGGTCGTTATGGGTTGTTGTCGCGGTATTGGCCGTCGGCGCGGTCAACTTCAGCGTGAACCGGTTCCGGCACAGTGATCCGATCGTTCTGCTGACCTATGAGGTGCCACCGGAGATTGCGGAAGAAGTGCATGCCGCGCTGCACGCGGCATTGCACACTCCAGGGAAGAATGGCGCGCCACTCGGGCAGGTGACCATGCTGCCAAATGGCCGGTTGCTCGTCGCCGCACCGATGATCATGCAGGCTGGCGTAAAGCACATCTTGCGGGACATCGCCGAAAACAAGCCCGGTCCAACCCCCACCATCGGCTTCGATGTCTGGGTCGTCAAAGCCACTACCGGTTCGGCGCCATCCGCTTCGAGCGCATTGAAAGAGATCGAACCCGCACTGACTGCCATTCGCAAGAACCAGGGACCCTTGAATTTCGAGCTAATGGAGAAACTCTCGACTACTGCCCGTCCGGGCAGAGACTCCAGCAACATCAGCGGCGCCGTGGCGCAAGTGCAGATCCGCGCCACGCTGCGCAGGATCGATGCGACACAATCCATGGTCGCAGCGAAGATCGTCCTTTCCGTTTCTGCCGGTCCTGGTGCACAGACGGGGCTGGAAGCACAGGCGGAACTTCAACCTGGCGAACTGCTCGTGCTCGGCCAGAGTGCGCTAGCCAGCCGGGACGCATCCAATACCAACGCGCAGCTGTACTACGTCGTCCGCGCCACGCTGTAAGCGCAGGCAGAGCTGCGGTGATAAGCGACGTGCGCGGGATCTCCGCGGCACAATGGCAGGATCTGTACCAGCGGCTGGAGAAGCGACTGTACAACGTTGCCTGGCGCTATGTGTGGAACGCCCAGGAGGCCGAAGACATCGTGCACGACGCCTTCCTGCAGGTATGGGAGCGCCGCGAGCGCATGCAGTTCGAAACCACAGACCGCTATCTGTGGGTCAGCGTAATCAACCTGGCGCGCAAGCGGCGACGCTGGATTCGTACGAAACGGTTCCTGCAGATCGACGACGCAACCCACGACCTGCAGGCCACGGACAGCGTCGAAGCCGAAGCCGACCAGCGTGAGCAAGCCCTCCTCCTGCGGACTGAGATCGAGCGTCTGCCAGAGGCGTTGCGCTCAGTACTGCTGCTCGCCGAATTCAGCGAAATGCGCTACGAAGATATCGCACAACTACTGTCGATTCCGCCGGGAACGGTCGCTTCGCGTCGCCATCTTGCCTTGAAGAAATTGCGCGAGCGCCAAAGGAACAACGAGCCATGAACAACGAGCGCGTTCTGAATGAATTGTCGCCACCGGTTGGCGGATGGCAGAGGCTCATCGCCCGTCGCGACGCCGTGCCTGACGAACGGGGATGGCCCCTGCCGCTCGCCACGGCGGCCGCTCTTGCCGTGGTGGTGATCCTGATCCGCCCACAACCCGTGGAATTGCAGCTTCCGTGGGAAAGTGGTCGCCTCGTTGGGCAGAGCAGCGAAGGGGCCGGTCTGCCGCAGGTGAATGGCAAGCAGGCCACCGCACTGCCCTCCGATGATCCCCGAGTGCGCTTTTATTGGCTGCAGGCCAATGGCAATTAGACGCAGTTTCAGACGATCGGGCCCACGAGTGATCAGCAGCCCGTAAGAAACCGACTACATACGCATCTCGCGCGCGTTGACTGTGGCAAGACGTGTGAACGGGCAGGCTCGTGTCGGGCACAAGTCTCGCTGAAAGGAACCACCACATGAAGACCCTGGCGCTGGCACTGCTGATCCCGGTCCTGATATGCACCGCTTGTGGCAATAAGGAAGAGCCATTGGCGACGACGGCACCAACGCCGACGGCGGTACCGGCAACTGAACCAGTCGAAGTGGCCGCCAACGGGACCGCCATGGCTGCCGCGCCGGTCGCGCCTGCCACCGCCGCATCCCTCCCTGCCCCCGCCACCGCAAAGGTTAGCCTCATTTCTTCAGCCGGCAGCTCGGTAAAGGGCGATCTCTCGCTGACTGGCGAGGGCGGCGCTGTTTCCATTCGGGGCGAAATTACCGGCCTTGCACCGGGGAAGGAGCATGGCTTCCACGTGCATGAGCGCGGCGAATGTTCGCTGCCCGACTTCAAGAGTGCCGGCGAGCACTTCAATCCCACCAAGGACCCCCACGGTGGACCCAAGTCCACCGCCCGGCATCTGGGCGACATTCCCAACGCCAAGGCTGACGAGAGCGGCCGCGCCACGATCGACGTCACCGTCAAGGGCGTAACGTTGGTGGATAAGGATGGCGGGCCCCACGAGATTCTCGGCAAAGCGCTCGTGGTGCATGCCATGCCGGATGACTACAAGACCCAGCCTTCCGGCGGCTCCGGAGACCGGATCGCCTGTGGTGTGATCCGCTGATCTGGCGGTAGCACCACGGCTACGACGCCGGACAGGTCACTCGAATGCGCGTGACCCGATTGACCGGCAGGCCAGCGGCATTCGCGCGTACGACCGTCGAAGACTTGCCTCGCGACTACTTGCGCGGACGATAGATCTTGCTGAACCCATTGCGCGTGTTTGTCACTGTAAACGTTCCATCACTCTGCGCGGAAACCTGGATGAGATAGGCAGGTGAATGTGCGGCCGCGCCGCCAACGCCAGGCCCGCCAGCCCGTGGCGCACCACCACCGGGTGCGCCGAATCCGCCAGGACCACCTGCACGAGGTGCACCAGGTCCACCTGGTCCAGGACCCGCGCCAGGGCCGCCACCACCACGCGGAGCCGCTGGTGGCGCCGTGAGCACTCCGGCAATGGTCGCGTTGTCATCCACATTGGCGATGAACATGGCCGGGGAGTTCTCCAGCGGCGCGTTGTAGGACCAATGCAGCTGCCACAGATCCTCCAGGCCGGGCGAATTGAACAGCACCTTGAAAGTGTCTGGTTCGCCGCCCTTGCGTGTGCCGTTGTTCATCACCGCGACGCGTGGCGCCAGTGCATGCACCAGTGCCGGCGAACCCGACTTCGCCAGTCCATGATGCGAAGTCAGATACAGATCCACCGTACCGATGCGGTTGGTCGGGCACATCAGATCCAGTTCGCCGTCCCAGGTCAGATCGCCCAGGTTGACGGTGCGAAAGCGGCCATAGGACATCACGAAGCCGGCTGACGCACCGTTGTCCGGGTCAAAATACGCACTCTCATCCACGGGCTGCACGCCGGTACAGGCCGCGTTCCTGCTGCCGCCTCTGGGCAGATTGGTGCGAATGAACTGGTTGCTGGACGCGACGACGATGACATCGAGGCCGCGCATCTTCAGCTTGTCGCCGGGCTTCAAGATGGTGCGCTTGCCCTGGCTCAGTGCTTCATACGCAGCAAGAAACGACGCCTGCACGATGCGATCTTTCGGATCCGGCTCGCCGTGATCGTAGAAATGCCGGATCGGCACCTGCTTGGCCAGTTCGAGCAGAGACCCGACGTGATCGCCGTGGTAATGCGTGGTCCACATGTGATCGATGCGATTGACGCCGGCTGCGCGCAGCGTATCGACGATGCGCCCGAGGTCGCGCTCGCCGGCATTGCCGGTATCCACCAGCATCGACTCACCGCTGGGCCCTACGAAGAGTGTGGATTGGCCGCCCTCGGTGTCAATGTAATAGATATTCAGCGCCGCGCCGCTGCTCTGGCCACACACGCCAACGCCATGAAATGGTGAGCAACGCCAATGCCGCAATGAGTTTGCGCATGATCTGACCCCCGAATTGTGCGGTGGATTATATGCACTTTAAGCACGAAAGCGCCCGCTCAACCCGCCCTCGTGCCGCTCATTACCGCAGACTCAATTTACCACGCGGAGCAGCGTCAGCCCTTCCCCGACCGGCAGCATCGCGACATCGACGCGAGGGTCGTGGTGAACGCGGCTGTTGAACGCCTTGATCGCCTGCGCGTTTAGCGTCGTCATGCGGATGACCGGGGTGCGCGCCAGGCCCAGGGTGTTGTCGACCGCAATCAGGCCGCCCGGACGGATCAGGGTCAGCAACTTCTCGAAGTAGGCGAAATAGTTCGGCTTGTCTGCGTCGATGAAGGCAAAGTCAAAACCGCGCCTTCCGTTTTCGGCAACGGCCAGTTCGTCGAGCGTCTGCAAAGCGGGCTGTATTTTCAGGCTGATCCGGTGCGCGACGCCCGCTTCACGCCAGAACGGCTCGCCCACGTCAGTGAACGTGCGACTGATATCGCAGGCGATCAGTTCGCCCCCTTCCGGCAGCGCCTGCGCAACTGCGAGCGCAGAGTATCCGGTGTATGTGCCGATCTCGATGCAGCGTCTCGCACCCATCAGGCGGACGAGCAGCGCCATGAACTGGCCCTGGTCGGGCCCGATCTGCATCTCGGCTTCAGGCCGCGGCGCCGTTGCAGCGCGCAGGCGCGCCATCACATCAGTCTCGCGCGAGGACACCTCGAGCAGGTAGCGATACACGTCTTCGTCATGAATGGGACTGCGGGCGTCAGACATCGCGACCTCGGCGCTCCGGAAGGGAGGCCAGCTTACGCCGTTGACCTGGTGTCGCAACAACTCGGCAAAGTGTCAGACAGCAGGCATCTGATGCACCACGTTCATGGTCCGCCATGGCGTACCACATAGCACGGCCGACTTTGAATCGCATATCCAAAGCGGCGCAGGATCATTGATTGGCGGAAGGGGTGGGATTCGAACCCACGGTGGGCGTTAACCCACGCCAGTTTTCAAGACTGGAGCCTTAAACCGCTCGGCCACCCTTCCACAGATTCATCTTGTGCAGAATGAAGAAGGCCCGCACATGGCGGGCCCCTTCTGCGCGACACGGATTATGCCGTGCCGAAAGTGTTCTGGCCCGGGAAGATTCAATCCCGGGCAGAAACCCCTGCCGGTCAGGTCCCGCGTGCCGTTGCCGCCGGCACTTCATTGCCATAGCCGCCGCCGCGCCGTGGCTCGGAGCGGATCTTGTCGCGCGTGGTGATGAATTCCAGCAGCACGGGCTTGCCTTCCTTCGTGGCATTGATGCCGTTGATCAGGGCATGGGCGACCTGGCCCGGATCGGTGACCCGCTCGCGTGTAGCAGCCCAGCGCCTTGCCGAAATCGGCATAGTTGCCGGAGATGTCGGTGGACTTGTACTTGGCGCGCGAGGTGGCCATCTGCCGGTCTTCCATCGCCATCGCGAAGTTGTTGAACAGGATGGACATGATCGGGATGCTGGCGCGGGCGCAGGTCTCGAAATCCATGCCGGTCATGCCAATGGCGGCATCGCCCCACACGTTGATGCACAGTGCATTGGGCCGTGCGAGCTTGGCTCCCATGGCGAGACCCAGGCCGTAGCCGAGCTGGGTGCTCTTGCCCCAGCCGAGGTACGACAGCGGGGATACCGACTTCCAGAACGGCGAGAGTTCGTCGCGCGGGCTGCCGGCATCGTGCGTGATGATTGTGTTGGACACATCGGCGATGTTCATCAGGTCCCAGATCACGCGATAGGGTTCGAGTGGCTTGGATTCGCTGGTGAGACGCGGCATCCACTCGGCCATCCAGGGGGCGTTGACCTCCTTGATGCGTGCGGCGACCTGCGCGGTCAGCCCGCGTGGCTTCTTGATGCGCTCCTTCAGCGCAGCATGCAGCATGCCCAGTGCGAGCTTCGAATCACCGACCATCGGATACTTGGCGGGGATGTTCTTGTCGATGTCGTACGAATCGATCGTGTTGTGGATGAAGGTCTTGTTGGCGCGCGGGAACTGGATGCCGAAACCGGTGGCCGAGAAGCTGGCACCGGCGCCGAACACCACGTCGGATTCCTGCACGTAGACATCGACTGCGCGCGACATGGTCGGGCCGCCCGAACCGAGCGCCAGCGGATGTGTTTCCGGAAATGCGCTCTTGCCTTCGAGGCTCGAGCACACCGGCGCTTCCAGCAGCTCGGCGATGGCCCGCAGCTCCGGCCAGGCCTTGGCGTAGTGCAGGCCCTGCCCTGCGTAGATCAACGGGCTCTTCGCCGCGACCAGCGCAGCGGCGGCCGCGTCGACATCCTTCGGATCTGGCGCGGTCAGCACGCGGCGCGTAGGGGTGTATTCCACCTGAGCGGCAGAAGTGACCCCCGGCATCGCCGTGCCGAGGCCTGCTCCGCCTGCAAATTCGATCAGCACCGGACCGGGACGACCGTTGCGCGCCAGGCTGAAGGCGCGACGCAGTGCCGGCAGCACCTGAGCCGTGCTGGTGACGACCTCGGCATGCTTGGTGATGTGCTGGAAATTCAACGTGGCGTTGAAGGCCGGCTTGATGTACGAGCCACCGCCACTTGGGAAGACAACCATTGGCACGCATTCGGAATAGGCCTGCGCCACGGCGCCAAAGGCATTCTCGATGCCCGGGCCTTCCTGGCAGGCAAATACACCGACCTTGTCGCCCGATGTCAGTCGGCTCATGGCATCCGCCATGTGCACGCCGATGCGCTCCTGGCGCACGACGATCGGCCGGATGTCGATCTCGGCGCAGCGTTCGGTTAGCGGATTCAGCGGATAGGTGAGGAGGACATCGACGCCCTCCCGCTTCATCACTTCAGCGACAACATGCCCGACTGTCCAGGCACGTGCCCCGGTATTTTGTTCCATCCGCCTTCCCCCCGTGAATTGTTCGACTGCAGGGATTATAAATACCCCTTCCGCCGCCGAACCACAATCTGCGACACTGTTCCGCTATCCGACGGGGGGAAGAACAAAAATGTACGGGAAAATACTGGCGGCCGTGCTGGCGGTTGTGGGCGGGTTCGCGATGGCCGGGATCGCCCTGCAGCGCGACGAACCCATCAACTCCCTGTGGCTGGTGACGGCGGCAATCTGCGTCTACGTGCTGGGTTACCGCTTTTACGCAAAGTGGATCGAAACCAAGGTCTTCGTCATTGACAAGACCCGCGCCACCCCCGCCGAGCGTCTGAACAACGGTCGGGATTTCATCCCCACCCATCGCTGGGTGCTGTTTGGCCACCATTTTGCCGCCATCGCCGGCGCCGGCCCGCTGGTCGGCCCGACCCTGGCGATGCAGTTCGGCTACCTGCCGGGCACCCTGTGGATCCTGGTTGGCGCCGTGGTCGGTGGCTGCGTGCAGGACATGACCATCCTGTTCATGTCCACCCGCCGCAACGGCAAGAGCCTGGGCCAGATGGCCCGGGACGAACTGGGCGCCATCGGCGGCACCGCCGCGGTGCTGGGCACGCTGATGATCGTGGTGATCATCATCGCCGTGCTCGGCCTCGTCATCGTCAAGGCGATGCAGCACAGCCCCTGGGCCACTTTCACCGTCTTCGCCACCATCCCGATTGCCATCGTGGTGGGCTATTTCATGCGCCACTGGCGGCCGGGCCGCGTGCTGGAAGGCTCGCTGATCGGGCTGGTGCTGCTGCTGTTTGCCGTGGTCGTGGGTGGCTGGATCAACGACCACCCGACCCTCGCCCCCCTGTTCAACTGGGACGGCGTGCCGCTGGCCTGGTTCGTCATCGGCTACGGCTGGATCGCCGCCATCCTGCCGGTGTGGGTGCTGCTGGCGCCGCGCGATTACATCTCCACCTTCCTCAAGATCGGCGTGGTGGTGCTGCTGGCGGTGGCCATCCTGCTGATCCATCCCGAGATCAAGATGCCGGCGCTGACGCGCTTTGCCGATGGCACGGGCCCGATCTTCGCGGGCAAGATCTTCCCGTTCGTGTTCATCACCATCGCCTGCGGCGCGCTCTCGGGCTTCCATGCGCTGGTGTCCAGCGGCACCACGCCGAAGATGGTGGCCAACGAAGGCGACATCCGCCTGGCCGGCTACGGCAGCATGGCCATCGAATCCTTCGTCGGCATCATGGCCGTGATCGCCGCCACCCTGCTCGATCCGGGTGTGTACTTCGCCATCAACGTCGGCGCAGGCGTTGTCGGCAGCACGGCCGAAGCGGCCGTGGCCACGATCTCCGGCTGGGGTTTCCCGGTCACCGTCGACCAGATGCAGCAACTGGCGAAGGACATGGGTGAGAGCACCTTGTTCGCCCGTACCGGCGGCGCGCCGTCGCTTGCGGTGGGCATGGCGAGCATCTTCAGCACGGCCTTCGGCAAGGGTTTCATCGCGCTGTGGTACCACTTCGCCATCATGTTCGAGGCCATCTTCATCCTGACGACGGTCGACGCCGGCACGCGCGTGGGCCGCTTCATGCTGCAGGATGCGCTGGGCCAGATCTGGAAGCCGATGGGCCGCACCTCCTGGTACCCCTCGGTGCTGGTGGCCTCGACGCTGATCGTCGCCGGCTGGGGCTACTTCCTCTATGTCGGCGTCATCGACCCGAACGGCGGCATCAACATCCTCTGGCCGCTGTTCGGCATCGCGAACCAGATGCTGGCGGCGATCGCATTGACCGTGGCCTGCGGCATCCTCATCAAGGGCGGCAAGCTGCGGTACGTGTGGGTGACGGCCATTCCGCTGGCGTGGATTGCGGTGGTCACCACCACGGCCGCCTACCAGAAGATCTTCAGCACCGGATGCCAAGCTCGGCTTCTTCTCCGCCGCCAACGCACTCGCGGCGCAGCTGGCCGCCGGAACGCTGGCTCCGGAACGTGCGGCCGTGGCGCCGACGCTGATCTTCAACCAGCGCCTGGATGGCTGGCTGACCATCATCTTCGCCATCCTGATGTGGACGGTGATCATTGCCATGCTGCGCGTCAGCCTGCGCTACCTGCGCGGCCTGCCGGTGCCGCCGGATTCGGAAGCGCCCTACGTCGCGACCAAACTCGATGCTTCGGCATTGCCGCGGGCCCATTGAAACCCGTGGCATCCAGCGGCCCCAGGGCTGTGCGGCAGTTCCTTTCATCGGGGCTGTCGCTGCTGCGGGGCGTGACCGGTGACGATGCCTATGAGAAGTACGTGGAACACATGCGCCGCACCGCTCCGCAGGAGCGGCCGATGAGCGAGAAGGAATTCTTCAAGGCGCAGATGGAACAGAAGTGGAGCTGCATCAGCGGCTGCTGCTGATCCTGGCGTTCTGCGCGCAGACTGCCGCCGCAGCCAGCCCGCCAGGGTTTTCGCAGCTTTCACGACTGGCGGCGGAGGGTGCGCGCGTCAGCGCCGTGGTCCACGACCTCGATACCGATCAATCCCTCGCGCAGTTGGGCGGCGAGGATCGGCTCACACCCGCATCGCTCAGCAAGATCGTGATTGCCGCTGCCGCACTGGAAACCTGGCCGCCGGATCACAGCTTCCCGACCGAACTGCGCAGCATTTCTGCGCCACAAAACGGTGTCATCACCGGCAATCTCGTGTTCCGCGGCAGCGGTGATTCCACCCTGGACGAAACCACGCTTTGGGGTTTGGCTGCGCAGCTGCGGGCCGCTGGCATCCAGCGCATCACGGGCTCGCTGCTGGTCGAACGCGCACCCTTTGGCGAACTGGCCTGCGACACGATTGATCGCTGCGCCAGCCTGCGGCGCAGCGCCCGCGCCTACAACGCCGCGCCGAGCGCCGTCGGCGTGAACTATGGCAGCTGGTGCATCGCCGCGCGTGCGCCAGCGGGTGCGCAGGTGGCGAAAGTGGGTGGCTGCGCCACGGGTGAATTGCCCATTGCACTGACGGGCAGCGTCCAGGTGGTCGCGGGTGGTCCCGCGTTGCGCATCGAACGCACCACCACGGATGCAGGCGACCGGATCGTGGTGAGCGGCAGCATCGCGCCCGGCACCGAACGCCAGGTGCATCGCGCCATGTCGGATCCGGCAGCGGGCGCCGGACTGATCCTGCGTTCCATCCTGCGCCAGACCGGTGTGACGGTGGATGGCGCGGTGGAAACCACCGCCCTGCCGGTTGTGCAGGCGAACCAGTTGCTGGCGCGCGTGGAGGGACTGCCACTGCAGGAACAGGTCGGGCGCATGATGCGCTACTCCAGCAATTACATCGCCGATGTGCTGACCATGAGCGTGGCGCTGTCGCGCAACGGCCGCGCACCCGCTTCACTGGCAGCCGCGGCACAAACGCTCACTGACATGGTTGGCAGCGCCAACCCGCAATCAACCCTGCCCGGGCCCTTGCTGGAAAGCGGCAGCGGACTGACCACCACCAACCGGCTTTCCGCGGCAGATCTCGTGGGCGTGCTGCGGCGTGAATACCGCGACAGTCGTCGTTTTCCGCCCTTCTACGGCTCGTTTGTGGTGCCGCGCGATGCCGCCTTTGATTCGCTGCGCACCGGCAATCCGGACTGGCTGGACCGCGTGGCACTCAAGACCGGCTCATTGACCGAGCCCGTCTCGGTCAATGGCATCGCCGGCTACCTGCGCAAGAAGAATGGTGGCTGGATGGCTTTCGCCATCATCGTGAACGGCAGCGACCGGTTGCGGCAGATTCCGCATGACCGGGCGCTGCGTGCGGCAAGGCTGGATCTGGAGGCGCTGCTCGCGCGCTACTGACCTTAAGCCCTGCGGGTTCACTTCTTCTGCAGCCTCAGCAACAGGGAATTCGTGCCCTGCTCTGTCAGCACGTAGATGGCGCCATCCGGACCCTGCTGTACATCGCGGATGCGGGCGCCACGATCCTGCAGGAACCACTCTTCGCCCGTCACCTTGTCGTTCTCCATCTGCAGGCGCACCAGCTTCGCGCCACCCAGTGAGCCGATGAAGATACTGCCCTGCCACTGCGGGAACATGTTGCCGTGGTAGACGATCATCCCCGAAGGCGCGATGACCGGATCCCAGTAGTACACCGGCTGCTGCATGCCGGCCTGCTGCTGGATGCCGCCAGTCATCTTCTGACCGTTGTAGTTGATGCCGTAGGTAATCACGGGCCAGCCATGGTTCACACCGGCCTGCGGCTGGTTCAGTTCATCACCACCGCGCGGTCCGTGCTCCACCGTCCACAGTTTGCCCGTGGCTGAATCAATGGTGCCGGCCTGCACATTGCGATGCCCATAGGACCAGATCTCCGGCCTGGCACCGGCCTTGCCCACGAAGGGGTTGTCGGCTGGCACGGTGCCATCCGTGTTCAGGCGCACCACCTTGCCGAGATGACTGTTCAGATCCTGCGACTGCACCATTCCGGCGGGAATCGAACGCTCGCCCAGCGTCAGGAACAGCTTGCCGTCCTTGCCAAAGGCAATGCGCGAGCCGAAATGCAGGCTGGAATTCAACGCGGGTGTCTGCCGGAAAATCACCTGCAGATCCGCGAGGCTGGCACCGCCGGCATCTTCCACCAGCCGGGCCTTCGCCAGTGAAGTGCCGTTACCGCCATCCCGGGCTTCGGCGAAACTGAAGTAGATCACCCGATTGGTAGCGAAGGCGGGATCGAGGGCAACGTCGAGCAACCCTCCCTGCCCACCTGCGGCAACGGCGGGCAGCCCCTTCACCGGCTCAGAGATCTGGCCCGCTGCGGTCACGAGGCGCAGATTGCCCGGACGCTCGGACACCAGGAACCGGCCATCCGGCAGCAGTTCGAAGGCCCAGGGCATGTTCAGGCCCTGCGCCACCGTTTTCACATCCAGCGCGACCTTGCTGTCGACGCCGATGGCGCGGGTCTGTCCGGGAAATGCAGGCTGGTATCCAGCGCCATTGCCCGCGCGGGTTTCCAGGGCAGCGCCGGCCACCGGGGCCGCAGCCTGGGCGCCCATGGGCCTTCCACAGGCAGACAACAGGACAATCACGGCAGGCGCTGCAAGCGCGCCAAACATGGATCTGCGAACAGTCATGGAATTTCCCCCAAAGGTTGCAAGCATCAGACGCTGATGCGATCTGCCCCGAAATACGTGTGCAGGGCGGTTGGCAGGGTTATAGACCCGTCTGCCTGCTGTCCGTTCTCCAGAACCGCCACCAGGGCACGCCCCACTGCCACGCCCGACCCGTTGAGGGTGTGCAGAGGCTCCGGCTTGCCCGTTGCCGGGTTGCGCCACCGCGCCTGCATGCGCCGCGCCTGGTAGGACTCGAAGTTGCTGCAGGAAGAGATCTCCCGATAGCGCTGCTGCCCCGGCAACCAGACCTCGATGTCATAGGTCTTGGAGCTGCCATGGCCGATATCTCCGGCACACAGCGCGACCACGCGATACGGCAGTTCGAGCCGTTGCAGGACGGCTTCGGCATGGGAGGTCAGCTCCTCATGTGCGGCACGTGATTTCTCCGGCTCGACGATCTGCACGATCTCCACCTTGTCGAACTGGTGCTGCCGGATCATGCCGCGCGTGTCCTTTCCGGACGAACCCGCCTCGGAACGGAAACACGGCGAATGCGCCACCAGCTTGAGCGGCAGTTCCTTCGCCTCGAGGATCTGGTCACGGACCAGGTTCGTGACCGGCACTTCGGCGGTGGGAATCAGGTAGTAGTTCTGCTCGCTGCGCACGGCGAAGAGATCCTGCTCGAACTTGGGCAGCTGGCCGGTGCCGCGCAGCGATGCAGGGGACGCCATGTACGGCACATAGACTTCCGTATAACCATGCTCGCGCGTGTGGAGGTCGAGCATGAACTGGCCCAGCGCGCGATGCAGCCGCGCCACCTTGTCGCGCAGTACCACGAAACGCGCACCGGCGATGCGCGCACCGGCTTCGAAATCCATCCCGCGCCCGAGGTTCTCGCCCAGCTCCACATGATCGCGGGGCGTGAAGCTGAAGCTGCGCGGGGTGCCCCAGCGACGCAGTTCGGCATTGGCGGTTTCATCGGCGCCATCGGGCACGGATTCCTGCAACAGGTTCGGCAGGCCGAGCTGCAGTTCGTCGAGTTCTGCCTGCACGGTGTTGATGGCTGCTTCTGCCGCTACCAGCTCCTGCGCCAGCTGTTCGCCCTGCGCCAGCAATGGCGCCACGTCTTCGCCCTTGCCCTTGGCCATGCCGACTTTCTTCGCCGTGGCATTGCGTTCGGCGCGCAGCCGGTCTGCCTCCACCTGGGAAATCTTGCGGCGCTCTTCCATTGCGGTCAGCACCTCGACATCCAGCCTGAATCCCCGGCGCGCCAGATTGGCGGCTACTTCCTCGGGGGCGCTACGCAGCAGTTTCGGATCTATCACGGTTCTTTCCTGTCTGTTTTCGTCTGGGTGTCCTGTGCGCGCCGCCGCTCCATCGCCTCGGCGATGCGGATCTCGAAGCCGCGCTGCACAGGGGAATAATAGCGCCGGTCCGGCATTTCATCGGGCAGATAGCGCTCGCCGGCGGCATAGGCATCGGCCTCGTTGTGGGCATAGCGATAGCCCTGCCCGTGGCCGAGTTCGCGCATCAGGCGCGTCGGCGCATTGCGGAAGCGTGCGGGCACGTCCAGCGAGCCGTACTTCGCGACATCTTCGCGCGCCGCGGCCAGCGCCGTGTAGACCGCATTGCTCTTGGCTGCCACCGCCAGGAAAACCACACACTGCGCGAGTGCCAGTTCGCCTTCAGGACTTCCCAGCCGCTCATGCGCTTCCCAGGCTTCCAGCGCCATGGGCAGCGCGCGCGGGTCGGCGAGGCCGATGTCTTCGACGGCCATGCGGGTGATGCGGCGTGCGAGATAGGCGGGATCACAGCCGCCATCGAGCATGCGCGCCAGCCAGTAGAGGGAGGCATCCGGATCGCTGCCACGCACTGCCTTGTGCAGGGCCGAGATCTGGTCGTAGAACTGGTCGCCGCCCTTGTCGAAGCGGCGGCGCGTGCCGCCGGCGAGTTCGGCAATCTGCGCTGCGTCGATCACGCCATCCACGGCGAGGTCGGCCACTGTTTCCAGCAGACCCAGCGCGCGTCGGGCGTCGCCGTCGGCCGCCGCCGCCAGTGCCTGCAGGGCGTCGTCGGATATCTGCAGCTGCCGCGAGCCGAGCCCGCGTTCGGGATCAGTCAGGGCGCTCTGCAGCAGTGAGCGCAGGTCTTCCACACCCAGTGGCTTCAGCACATAGACCCGCGCACGCGACAGCAAGGCACTGACTACTTCGAACGAGGGATTCTCTGTCGTGGCGCCAATGAACATGATGGTGCCGTCTTCGACAAACGGCAGGAACAGATCCTGCTGCGCCTTGTTGAAGCGATGCACCTCGTCCAGGAACAGGATGGTGGAGCGACCCTGGCTGCGGGAACGCTGGGCTTCATCCACGGCGGCGCGGATGTCCTTCACGCCCGCCATCACCGCAGAAAGCGCGATGAACTCTGCATCCATGGCAGTGGCGAACATGCGGGCGAGCGTTGTCTTGCCCGTACCGGGCGGACCCCACAGGATCATGGAGTGCATCTGCCCGCGGTCGAGTGCGGCGCGCAGTGCGCGCCCGGGTGCCAGCAGGTGCTGCTGCCCGACGAACTCCGCGACCGACCGCGGTCGCATGCGATCCGCCAGTGGCCGCAATGGCGTATTCACTTTCTGGCCTTGCGCAGCCCGGATTCCAGCCACCGAGCCCAGCCACCCGCGGGCGTGAGCGCCAGCAGCAGCCCCAGCGCGATGCCGATGGCATCCGCGCGCAGGTCGAGCAGGTCAGCCTGGCGACCGAGGCCCATCCACCCCTGCACCAGTTCGATCAGTGCGCCGAACCCCAGCAAAGCCAGTGCAATCCAGAAGAAATCCCGGCGCACGACGATGCTGCCAAACCAGAAAGCAAGCAGCAGGAACGCCAGCGCATGCTGGTATTTGTCCGAGAACTTCACATCGGGGAGTTCGCTGCTGGGCAGCAGGCTCAGGGTGGCGATGAGCAGCGCAATGCTGATTCCCGACAGCATCCAGAAGCGCCTGAAGCGCAATTCGGGCAACACCACTGCCTTCACGGCGAAACCGGAGTTCCGATGAGATCCACGCCCTTGGGCAAGGTGAATTGGGTGAGCCCGGCAGCCACGGGCGCATTGCGCTGCACGCCGGTGAACACCAGCGTGGATCGCTGCCCGAGCTTGTCGACGATGATCAGGCGCAGGAGCTCCTTGCCCTTGAAGCCGAACAGCGCTTCACGGAAATCGGATTGCGCATCCTTTGGCAGCACCCTCGCCCACTCGAGGCCATCGCGCCGGCCATTCGACTGAATGCTGAACGCGGCACGCAGATCGGCGCCGCCTGCCAGCAACATGGCCGGCGATTGCGGCATGGCATCCTGCTGCGGCTTGACGGTTGCCTGATCGAGATCGCGGTCGAGGAACCAGAGGTTGCGGCCATCGGCCACCAGCAACTGCACCGCATCTGCGGCGCCTGCTGGCGAGGACTCCCAGCGAAATTTGCCGGGCCGCACGATGACGAGCCGGCCGCGACCCGCCGCCTCCTGCTTGCCCCGCGCATCCTGCACCGTCTGCGTGAAATCCGCGGACCAGGTGGTGAGACCGGCGAGGTAATTGTCGAGCGGCGTCGCATTGGTGGCGGCCAGCGCAGGTGCGGCTGCGACCAGGGCGAATGCGGCGAGGAAGAGGCGCCATGGGCTATTCATCTCCCTTGCCTCCCGGCGCCAGCACTTCGCGGGAACCATTGGACTGCAACGGCCCGACCACGCCGGCGTCTTCCATGGCTTCAAGCAGCCGCGCCGAACGGTTGTAGCCGATCTTCAACCGGCGCTGCACATACGAGATGGAAGGCTTGCGCTCGCTGATCACGATCTTGACGGCCTCGTCGTACAGCGCATCCTGTTCGGCATCGCCGCCCATGCCGGGCATGTCTTCCTCGCCACTGATGCCGGGAATGGCCTGCGACGGACCGGAGAGCACTTCTTCGATGTAGTTCGGAGGGTCTGCCGACTTCAAGGCATTGACCACGCGGTGCACTTCTTCATCGGACACGAAGGCGCCGTGGATGCGGATGGGCACGGAGGTGCCAGGCGGCAGGTACAGCATGTCGCCATGGCCGAGCAGCGACTCCGCGCCGCCCTGGTCGAGGATGGTGCGCGAATCGACCTTGGCGGAAACCTGGAAGGCGATGCGTGTCGGGATGTTGGCCTTGATGAGGCCGGTGATCACATCGACCGACGGCCGCTGCGTGGCGAGGATCAGGTGGATGCCCGAGGCGCGCGCCTTCTGCGCGAGCCGCGCGATGAGTTCCTCGACCTTCTTGCCGACGATCATCATGAGATCGGCGAGCTCGTCGATGATCACGACGATGTACGGCAGCGGCATCAGATCCGGAATCGTGCGCTGGTCGAAGGTGGGATCGTTCGATGCGTACTGCATCATCACCGGATCCTTGATCGGCTTGCCCGCGGCGTTGGCGTCGCGCACCTTGCGGTTGTAGCCGGCGATGTTGCGCACGCCGAGCGCGGACATCAGCTTGTAGCGACGTTCCATCTCGGCCACCGACCAGCGCAGCGCGTTGGCGGCCTGCTTCATGTCGGTGACCACCGGCGCGAGCAGATGCGGGATGCCCTCGTAGACCGAGAGCTCCAGCATCTTCGGATCGATCATGATGAGCCGCACATGCTCGGCGGTGCTCTTGTAGAGCAGCGACAGCACCATGGCGTTGATGCCCACCGACTTGCCGGAGCCGGTGGTGCCGGCGATGAGCAGATGCGGCATCTTGCCGAGATCGGCCACCATCGAATTGCCGGCGATGTCCTTGCCCAGCGCCAGCGCCAGCGGCGAGTTCACTTCTTCGTAGGACTTGGACTTGATGATCTCGCCCAGCGTGACCATCTCGCGCTTCTCGTTCGGGATCTCGAGGCCCATCACCGGCTTGCCGGGAATGACCTCGACCACGCGCACCGAAATGGCCGACAGCGCACGCGCCAGATCCTTGGCGAGGCCGGAAATCTGGCTGACCTTCACGCCGGGCGCCGGCTGCATTTCGAAGCGGGTGACCACCGGGCCGGGATGCACCGCCACCACTTCCACTTCGACGCCGAAATCCCGCAGCTTGATCTCGACGAGGCGCGACATGGCCTCGAGCGCCTCGGCCGAATAGGACACGATCCGTTCGGGCGGATCGTCGAGCAGCTGCATGGGCGGCAGTTCGCCGGCCTTGGGCGGATCGAACAGCGTGACCTGACGTTCCTGCTGCGCGCGTTCGCTCTTTTCGACGGCAGGTGCCGGTTGCTCGATGACCGGGGCAATTCGTGGCGTTGCCCTCTTCTTCGTATCCTGCTTGACCACTTCCTGGCGTACGCGCTTGCGCTCCAGGCCATCGGCCACTTCGCGGCGCGAGGCCCACTTGGCCTTCAGCCAGTTGACCGCAAACCAGAAGCCGTGACCGAGGCGATCGATGACCTCCAGCCACGAAACATGAAACGCGATGGCGGCGCCGGCCATCCAGGCGGCCAGCAGCAGCAGCGTGGCGCCCAGCACCTTGAGGCCCTGTGCCAGCCCGAGCCCAACGAACTGCCCCAGCACTCCGCCGGCAGTGGCGCGCAGTTCGCCCGGACTCCAGTAGAGACTGGTGAGGCCTGAACTCGCCGCGAGCAACACCAGGAAACCGCCGACGCGAACCGCGGCATTGAGCCGTGTGGCGGGCGCAAGCTCGGCCATGCGGTTGCGGAAGATCATCCACGCGGCCATCAGCATCATGACGGGCAACAGGAATGCCGGCTTTCCGAACAGGAACAGCAGCAGATCGGCGATCACCGCGCCCAGCGAGCCCGCGCTGTTGCGCACCTCCTGCGCTCCATCGCCGGAGTAGGACCAACCCGGATCGCCCGCGGAAAAACTGCCCAGTGCGAGCAGCAGATAAAGTGCGATCGCGGCAAGCAGGATGGCCAGGCCCTCGCGGACCCCTTTGACGACCGCCTGGGTAAGGCGTGCCCCACCGGACAGGGAGGAACTCTGGCTCAAATCTGGGTGATCTCTTGAAGCTGCAAGGTGATTCCGCGCTGCAGTTTGCGGCGCCTGTCGGCACAATAGACGCTGCCTACAAACAGCCCAAACGGTGCCGGGAAATTATACATGACGCAGACCATCCACAGCCGCCTGATCATCCTGGGTTCCGGCCCCGCGGGCTACAGCGCCGCGGTATATGCCGCACGCGCCAATCGCGCGCCGCTGCTGATCACGGGGCTCGAGCAAGGCGGCCAGCTGATGACCACCACCGAGGTCGACAACTGGCCGGGCGATGTGGAGGGCCTGCAGGGTCCGGACCTGATGGATCGCATGCGGCGCCATGCGGAACGTTTCAACACGAAGCTGGTCAACGACCACATCCACACGGCTCGGCTGACCGAGCGACCGTTCGTGCTGGAAGGTGATTCGGCCCGCTATACCTGCGATGCGCTGATCATCGCCACCGGTGCTGCCGCCAAGTACCTCGGCCTGCCATCGGAAGAGGCCTTCAAGGGCAAGGGCGTTTCCGCCTGCGCCACCTGCGACGGTTTCTTCTTCCGCAAACAGCAGGTGGCCGTGATCGGCGGTGGCAACACGGCCGTGGAAGAGGCGCTGTACCTGTCGAACATCGCCTCGCATGTGACGCTCGTGCACCGCCGCGACCGGCTGCGCAGCGAGAAGATCCTGCAGGATCGGCTCATGGCGCGCGTCGCCGAAGGCAAGGTCAGCATCCGCTGGAACCATGCCGTCGACGAGATCGTGGGTGACGACAGCGGCGTTACCGGACTGAAGATCAGCGCCACCGATGGCAGCGGCACCGAGACGCTGCCCGTCACCGGCGTGTTCGTGGCCATTGGCCATGCGCCCAATACCGGTCTGTTCGCCGGCCAGCTCGACATGCGGGGTGGCTATCTCGTCGTGCACAGTGGTCTGGAAGGCAACGCCACGGCCACCAGCATTCCCGGTGTCTTCGCGGCCGGCGATGTGGCCGATTCGGTCTACCGACAGGCCATCACCTCGGCGGGTTCCGGCTGCATGGCGGCGCTGGATGCCGACAAGTATCTGGAGACACTCGAATAGCTGGCAGCATGCTCGTTGCCCGCGAAATCGCTTCCATCGACGCGCTGCCGGCAGCGCAGTGGAATGCGCTGACCGGCACGCAGTGCCCCTTCCTGCGGCATGAATTCCTGGCTGCGCTGGAACACAGCGGCTGCACGGGCCCGGGCAGCGGCTGGACTACGGCGCATCTGGCCTTGTTCGAGGGCGAGCAACTCATCGCCGCTGCGCCGGCCTATCGGAAGACCCATTCCTGGGGCGAGTTCGTGTTCGATTTCTCCTGGGCGCAGGCCTACGAGCGCAACGGGCTGAACTATTACCCGAAGCTGCTGTGCGCGGTGCCCTTCTCGCCCATCAACAGCGCGCGCCTGCTGCTTCACCCGCAACATCCGGCAGAAGCCCTGCGCGAGAAGCTGATCGATGCAATGGTCGCGCGCTGCGAGACGCAGGAACTTTCTTCGGCGCATGCCCTGTTCATCGACGCCGCCGAGCGCGCGGCCTTTCTCGGCAAGGAATGGCTGCTGCGCAGTGCCGTGCAGTTTCACTGGCACAACGCGGCCTACCCCGACTTCGAGAGCTACCTGGGCAGCTTTCGCGCCGAGAAGCGCAAGCAGATCCGTCGCGAGCGCCGGCGATGCGAGGAAGCCGGCGTACATTTCGAAACCGTGCATGGCAGCCGCATCACGCCAGAGCAGTTGCGTTTCGTGCACGCGGTGCATGCCCGGACCTTCCACCTGCATGGGCACGAGCCCTATCTGAATCTCGCCTTCTTCACCGAGATTGCACGCACGCTGGGCGATGCGCTGATGGTGAAGATCGCCATGCTCGGCAATGAGCCGGTGGCAGCAGCGGTGTTCTTCGTGGGCGAAGACGCGCTGTTCGGCCGCTACTGGGGCGCGACCGGGGATTTCCACAGCCTGCACTTCGAGGCCTGCTACCACCAGGGCATCGAATACTGCATCGAGCATGGGCTGGCGCGCTTCGAGCCGGGCACCCAGGGAGAACACAAGGTGGTGCGCGGTTTCGTGCCTGTCCACACCTGGTCTGCGCACTACATCGCCGATACGCGATTCCGCGAGGCCATTGCCGACTTCCTGGCGCGCGAGCAACCGTCCGTGGAAGCCTACGCAGAAGACGTCGCTGCACATGCGCCGTTCCGGCGCACATGAAGCGCATCAGCTGGCTGCATCCGGATGATCCGCCGGATCGCTTTCCGCCGGTTTCGCAGGCGCTGGACGATCCGCCAGGCCTGCTGGCAGCAGGCGGCGATCTGACACCTGAACGGCTGCAAGCGGCCTACCGGCAAGGCATCTTTCCCTGGTACTCCAGTGGCGAACCCGTGCTGTGGTGGACGCCCGATCCCCGCGAGGTGCTCTTCCCTGCCGAGATGCACCGCTCGCGCAGCCTGCAGCGCTGCATCCGGCGCGGCGAATTCCAGGTTACGGAAAACCAGGACTTTCGCGCCGTGATCGCGGCCTGTGCGGAGGCCCGGGGCCCGAAGGCAGGCACCTGGATCACCGGCGAAATGCAGGCTGCCTACTGCGAGCTGCACCGGCTTGGCGTGGCGAGCAGCATCGAGGTCTGGCAGGACGGCGTACTCGCCGGCGGAATGTATGGCGTGAGGAGCGGGCGGGTGTTCTGCGGCGAATCGATGTTCAGCCACCGGGACAACGCATCCAAGGTGGCGCTGGCGTGGCTGGCGCAGCACAGTGCAGCCCGTGGCATCGCCCTGATCGACTGCCAGATGCCCTCGGCGCACCTGCGGAGCCTAGGCAGCCGGCCCCTGCCCCGGCACGAGTTCCTGCGCTTCCTGCAGCCTTGACACCGGCTTATTTGCTTTGAGGGGCCGGTTTATGCAGAATTCGCGGCCTTTCCCGAGGCAGTTGCACACCATACATGTCCAAAGATGACGCGATCCAGATGGAAGGCGAAGTGGCAGAGACCCTTCCCAATACGATGTTTCGCGTGAAACTCAAGAACGGCCACATCGTGACCGCCCATATCTCCGGCAAGATGCGCAAGAACTACATCCGCATCCTCACGGGCGATGCCGTCACCGTCGAGATGACGCCCTACGATCTCTCGAAAGGGCGCATCGTTTACCGCGGAAAATAAGCCCTACGCGGGCTGCGGCAATACCGGCCGAGCCAGCGCCACAGTGTCCAGTCGCAGCGACTTGCCGTCCTCGGCCACTGAAACCGTGACCTGACCACCACCGTCGGCCAGTTTGCCGAACAGCAGTTCTTCTGCCAGTGGCCGCTTGATCTGTTCCTGGATCAACCGCGCCATCGGGCGCGCGCCCATGCGCGGGTCATAGCCCTGCTCTGCCAGCCAGCCGCGCGCCGCGTCGTTGACCGACAGCTGCACGCCTTTCTGTTCGAGCTGCATCTCGACCTCCACCAGCAACTTCTCCACCACGCGCTCGATGGTGAGCTTCGAAAGCGGAGCGAACTGGATGATGGCGTCGATGCGGTTGCGGAACTCCGGCGTGAACAGCCGCCGGATGGCCTCCATGCCATCACTGACATTGTCGGCCTGAGTGAAGCCGATCGAGGTGCGGCTCATGTCCTGCGCACCGGCGTTGGTGGTCATCACGATGATGACGTGCCGGAAATCCGTCTTGCGGCCGTTGTTGTCCGTCAGCGTGCCGTGATCCATGACCTGCAGCAGCAGGTTGAAGACATCCGGATGCGCCTTCTCGATTTCATCGAGCAGCACCACGCAATGCGGATGCTTGGCCACAGCCTCGGTGAGCAGCCCGCCCTGGTCGAAGCCCACGTAACCCGGTGGCGCGCCGATCAGACGCGAAACCGTATGCCGCTCCATGTATTCGGACATGTCGAAGCGCAGGAACTCGACACCGAGCGTCGTGGCCAGCTGCCGCGTGACCTCGGTCTTGCCGACACCCGTGGGGCCGGCGAAGAGGAAACTGCCCACGGGCTTGCGCTGCTCACCCAGGCCGGAACGCGCCATCTTGATGGAGGCGGCCAGCGCCTCGATGGCTGGATCCTGCCCGAAGATGACGAGCTTGAGATTGCGCTCCAGATTGCGCAGCACCTCGCGATCGGAGGTGGACACCGACTTGGCGGGAATGCGCGCGATGCGCGCCACCACCTCTTCGATCTGTCCGACATCCACCACGCCGCTGCGGTCCGCAGCGGGCTTCAGGCGTTGCCGTGACCCGGCCTCGTCGACCACGTCGATGGCCTTGTCCGGCATGTGGCGATCGTTGATGTGCCGTGCCGCGAGTTCGGCCGCAGCCTTGATCGCTTCATCGGTGTAACGCACGCCATGATGTTCTTCGTAACGGGCCTTCAGGCCGTGCAGGATCTCGATGGTCTCCGGCACCGTCGGCTCGACCACATCGACCTTCTGGAAGCGCCGCGACAGCGCGTGGTCCTTCTCGAAGATGCCGCGGTATTCCTGGTAGGTCGTGGAGCCGATGCAGCGCAGCTCACCACTGGTGAGCGCGGGCTTGATCAGGTTGGAGGCATCCATGACGCCCCCGGAAGTGGCGCCAGCGCCGATCAGGGTGTGGATCTCGTCGATGAACAGCACCGCGCCTGGCTGCTTGCGGATTTCCGCTATGACGGCCTTGAGCCGCTTCTCGAAATCGCCGCGATACTTCGTGCCGGCCAGCAGGCTGCCGAGATCGAGTGAATAGATGACGCTGTCGGCCAGCGCATCGGGCACCTTGCCTTCCACGATGAGCCTCGCCAGACCTTCGACAATGGCCGTCTTGCCCACACCCGCCTCGCCGACATAGAGCGGGTTGTTCTTGCGGCGGCGGCACAGGATCTCGATGGTGCGCTCGACTTCGACCTTGCGGCCGACCAGTGGGTCGATGCGGCCTTCCTGCGCCATGCGGTTGAGGTTTACGGCGAATTTGTCGAGCGCACTGCCACCTTCCGGCTCGCGCTCGCCCTCGGGAGCGCCATCTTCCCGCCCGACCTTCTCTTCAGGGCTGCGGGGCAGGCCATGCGAGATGTACTGGGTGACAAACAGGCGGGTGATCTCGTGACGCGCCAGCAGGAACACGGCATGGCTCTGCTTCTCGCTGAACACGGCTACCAGCACATCGGCGGCGCTGACTTCGCGGCGCCCGCCGGACTGCACCTGGAACACGGCGCGCTGCAGTACCCGCTGGAAGCCCAGCGTGGGCTGCACCTCGCGCTCTTCCTCGCCCTGCTTGATGCGGGGAGTGGTGTCCTCGATGTGCTGCAACAGCTCCTCGGCCAGGCGCCGCAGGTCGGCCCCGCCAGCCTTGAGGATCTCCCGTACGCGGGGGGTTTCCAGGATGGACAGCAGCAGGTGTTCCACGGTCAGGAACTCGTGGTGGGCCTCGCGCGCCTGCGCGAAGGCACCGTTCAGACAGGTTTCCAATTCAGCTGAAAGCACAATCCGACCCTCCGCCCGAAACTCAGGCTTGTTCCAGCGTGCACATCAGCGGGTGCTGGTTGTCACGCGAATAACCCAGTACCTGCGCCACTTTGGTCTCGGCGATTTCATAGGTGAACACGCCGCAGACGCCCTTGCCCTTGACGTGCACCTCGAGCATGACACGGGTGGCCGTCTCGCGATCCATGCGGAAGAACCGCTCCAGCACCTCTACCACGAACTCCATGGGGGTGTAGTCGTCGTTCAGCAACACCACGCGGTACAGCGGCGGCTGCTTGACATCGGGCGCAGCCTCTTCCACGACCAGCCCGGTCTGGCCCTCGCGCTCGTCCCGCTCTTTACCGCTCATTGTGGACATTATGGGGTCGCGGGACGGCGACACAAGTCCGCCTGAAATGTGATGCTTTTGTGAAGTCAAAACAATTGCTTGAGAGCCATATCGTAAGCACAGCATAATACTTTGATAGTGGCTACCGCTGCATATGCGCTGCGATTCGACGGGGAGCTGGCAAACCAGCTGATCGCCCGTGCGCCACGCTGGCTGGTGGGGCTCCTCGTGGTGTTGCTTTCGGCCCGCGCCGCCATGCTGCTGGCCCAGCTGTCCGGGCTCCCGGTTTCCGATGCCGGCAACGTGGCTCCTCCCGCACCCCCGCCGACCCGCAATGTGGTGGACCTCCCCTCCATCCTGCGCGCCAATCTGTTTGGCCAGAGCGCCCAGATCCAGGGGGCAGACAATGCGCCGGTGACCAGCATGTCGTTGCTGCTGGGCGGCGTGATTGCCGACAGCGACGAGAAGCGCGGCTTTGCCATGATCGGAACCTCAAGCGCGGACATCAAGTTCTACAAGGTCGGCGACATGGTGCCGGGGGGCGTGCAGCTGTACGCCGTCTACGTGGATCGCGTGCTGCTGGATCGCGGCGGCACAATCGAAGCACTGCTGATGCCGTTGCGCGCCGGATCTGTGCAGGCACCACCACCACCCGCCCCAGTCGGTGGCGCAGTGCCGGTGCAGCGGGTGCAGCAACTGATGCGCGAGAATCCGGGCATACTCGGTCAGGTCATCCAGCGCAACGTCGTGATGGTGGATGGCAGACTGCAGGGCATGCGTGTCTATCCGGGTGCGAACGCGCAGGCATTCAACCGCCTTGGTCTGCGGCCCGGCGATCTGGTGACTGCCATCAATGGCACCCAGCTGGATGAAAGGACAAAGAGCGAAGAGGTTTTCAACAGCCTGAGCAGTGCCGCCGAGGCGCGCATTACCGTGACGCGTAATGGCACGCAGCAGGAGCTGCACCTGAATCTGGCGGAGATTGCTAATGAAGCAGAACAGATGGCCATTCAGGCAACCCAGCCTGCACTGGCTCCTACAGTCCAGGGCCCACCGCCCGGACCGGAAAGTGCGAGGTAACTTTTGAAACTCCCAACATCAAGGCTCAAGCTGCTGTTGATGCTGCTGCTTTGCTCTGCGATGGCAAGTGCGCAGACTCCGCGCCCTTCGTCCTCTGCAGCGATCACGCCGAATTTCCAGAACGTGGACATCATGGTAGTTGCGGAGGCGGTAGGGGCCGCCATTGGCGTGACCTTCGTGCCTGACCCGCGCGTGCGCGGCCAACGTAACGCTGATCAATCCCCGGCCGATGACCCCGCAACAACTCTATTACGCGTTCCTGAATCATCCTGGCGGTGCACAATTTTGCCGCCCTGCGCTCCGGCAATGTAGTGAAGATCGTGCCTGATGCCAGTGTCCGCACCATGCCGGGCAATGACATGCCAGCCAATCTGAACATGGGTGGCGACGAGATGGTCACCACCGTGCTGGAAGCCAAGAATATCAGCGGCCTGCAACTCGCGCAGGTTCTGCAGGCAGTTTGTCGCCGCGTACGGCCAGTTGCTGCCTGTGCCGGGCACCAACTCGATGATCATCACGGATCGCGCCAGCAACGTGGCGCGAATCGAGAAGATCCTCGCCCGGGTGGATCAGTCGAGCAACTCCAGTGTGGATGTGATTCCGCTGGAGAACGCCGTGGCTACGGAAGTTGCGCGGCTGGTCACTTCGTTTCAGACGACACAGCCAACCGATGCCACCGGCGGCGCGGCACCGCGCATTGTTGCCGATGACAGGACCAACAGCGTGTACATCAGCGGCGACCCTGTACAACGACTACGGATTGCCACCTTGATTGCCTCGCTGGATGCGCCCACTTCGAATGGCGGCGGCACGAAGATCATCGAACTGAAATACGCCAAGGCCGAAGATCTGGCAACCGTGCTGAAGGCGCAGATTTCCGGGACTACGACTTCTACTGGCGCGGCAGGCGCTGCGGCGTCGGCTGCCGCTGTCGCAGATCGCACCGTGACTATCCAAGCGGAGAAGCAGACCAACAAGCTCATCATTACGGCTCCGCCCCGGACCATGCTTTCGCTTCAGACCATCATCGAGGAACTCGACATCCCGCTGAAGCAGGTCTACATCGAGGCCATCATCGCCGATGTCAGCGATAGTCAGGCGGCAGACCTCGGCGTGAACTGGGCAGTCTACTCGAATGAAGAAGGTACCAGTGTGCCGGCTGGCGGATTCATCTCTCCCGTCGGCAGTGGCAACGGCAATCCGGTGTCCATCGTCGATCTGGCACAGGCCATTGCCAACCCGGCTTCAGCGACCACCGTGCCTCTGGGAGCCACTTTCGGAATCGGCAGATTGCGGGACAACGGCCTGAACCTCGCTGGCATGGTTCGCGCCTTGCGTTCCGACGGCAATACCAATGTGATCTCGTATCCCAATGTCACTGCGACGAACAATGTTGAGTCCGAACTTAAATCTGCTCAGGAAGTGCCATTCATCTCCGGCCAATTCACCAACACGGGCACCGGCAGCGGTGGTGGTGGCGGCGGCAGCGTAAACCCGTTCACCACTGTCAACCGGCAGGAAGTCGGTACCATCCTGAAGGTGACGCCGCAGATCATCCCGGGCAATGGCGAAGTGATCCTGAATATTGACTTGGAGAGTTCGGAGCTTTCCGGCACTGCAGGTGATGCGGGCAGCCTGATCACCAACAAACGCTCGGTAAAGACTTCGGTGCGCGTGCAGAGCGGCAACACCATCGTCATCGGCGGCATGATGCGCGACAGCAAGGTAACCGGTGAGACGGGAGTGCCTTACCTGAGAAAGATTCCGCTGATTGGCGAAGCTCTTCAAGACCCGCAACGGCAAGCGCGGCAAATCCACCCTGATGATTTTCATCCAGCCCAGGGTGCTGATCGACGCAGTGCAGACGCATGCCGAGACCAGTGCGAAGTATGACAACATCCGCGATCTCCAGCGCCTCCAGAACAACCATCGGGAGATCCTGCCGCTGCTGCCATTCGACAATCCTCCGGAGTTGCCGGTGTTGCCGTTGCCTCTGCCTCCCGCAGCCCTGCCTCCGACGGGGGCTACGGCGACTCCGTGAGCGCCAATGTACTAACGCTGAGCCCTGTCTCGCGCACCCTGCCCTTCGCATTCGCGAAACGCCATGGCCTGGTGCTGCGCGAAGTGCGCGACGGTGTGGCGCATTGCGCGCTGCGGCGTGATGCCAGCGCCAGCTCTGTGGCGGAAGCCCGCCGCATGCTGCGTTTGCCGCTGGAACTGGCGCGCGTTGGCGATGAGGAATTCGACCGGCTGCTGCGCGTGACCTATGAAGGTGGCGGCGCCTCCCTGCAGATGGTCGGTGGCCTGGAAGGCGACACCGACCTTGCGCATCTGGCCCAGGATCTGCCCGAACAGGCCGACCTGCTGGAAAGCGACGACGATGCACCGATCATCCGGCTCATCAACGCCGTGCTCGGCCAGGCCGTGCGCGAGAACGCCTCCGACATCCATGTGGAGCCGTTCGAGAACCGCCTGGTGGTGCGCTTCCGCGTCGACGGCATCCTGCGTGAAGTGCTGCAGACCAAGCGAGCCGTGGCGCCGCTGGTGGTGTCGCGCATCAAGGTCATGTCGAAGCTCGACATCGCCGAGAAGCGGCTGCCGCAGGACGGTCGCATCAGCCTGCGCATTGCCGGGCGTGCGGTCGACGTGCGTGTTTCCACCATCCCTTCGGGGCATGGCGAACGCGTGGTGCTGCGTATCCTCGACAAGCAGGCGGGCCGACTCGACCTGGAAAGCCTCGGCATGGATCAGCGCACGCGCGATTCGATCGACGAACTCATCCACAAGCCACACGGCATCCTGCTGGTCACCGGCCCTACTGGCTCCGGCAAGACCACCTCGCTCTACGCGGCGCTGGAACGGCTGAACGACAACAGCCGCAACATCATGACCGTCGAGGATCCGATCGAGTACTACATCGACGGCATCGGCCAGACCCAGGTGAACACGAAGGTGGAGATGACCTTCGCGCGCGGCCTGCGCGCCATCCTGCGCCAGGATCCGGACGTGGTGATGGTCGGCGAAATCCGCGATCTGGAAACCGCGCAGATTGCCGTGCAGGCGAGTCTCACCGGCCATCTGGTGCTCTCCACCCTGCACACCAACACCGCGGTGGGTGCCATCACGCGCCTGCGCGACATGGGCATCGAACCCTTCCTGCTGTCGTCGAGCCTCATCGGCGTGGTGGCGCAGCGCCTGGTGCGCGTGCTGAACCCCGAGACCCGAATTTCCGCACCGGCCAGCGCCTATGAAAGACGGCTGCTGAACGTGCCGGAAGATGAGGCCGCACCACAGATCTGGCGCCCCGGGCGCGACACCGGCAATGGCTATCGGGGCCGCATGGGCATCTACGAACTGGTGACGGTGGACGACCAGATGCGCACCATGATCCATGATGGCGCTGCCGAGCACGACCTGGAGCGTTATGCCCGCAAGCTCACGCCCTCCATCCGCGATGACGGGCGCGCCAAGATCCTGCGGGGCGAAACCACCGTCGAAGAAGTGCTGCGCGTTACCAGGGAAGACTAGGCAACCCCCATGGCTGCCTTCGAATACACCGCGCTGGACGCCGTCGGCAAGGAACGCCGCGGTGCGATGGAGGGCGACACCGCCAAGCACGTGCGCGCCCAGCTGCGCGAGCAGGGCCTGCTGCCGGTCACCGTCACCGAACTCGCCGAACACGAAGCCCGCCGCAAGACCACTTTCTCCATCGGCGGTGGTGTCTCTGCCACCGAACTTGCCCTGCTGACGCGCCAGCTCGCGACTTTGTCGCGCGCTGGCCTGCCCCTCGAGGAAGCCCTGCTCGCGGTCTCGCAGCAGAGCGAGAAGATCCGGGTGCAACGCATCATGCTGGGCGTGCGCGCCAAGGTCATGGAGGGTCACACCCTGGCCGCAGGCCTCGGCGATTACCCGAAGGTGTTTCCGGAGATCTATCGCGCCACCGTCTCGGCTGGCGAACAGGCCGGCCATCTGGATGAAGTGCTCGAGCGCATGGCCGACTACACCGAAAACCGCGAAGTGCTGCGCCAGAAGGTCATGGGCGCCATGCTCTACCCGGTGGCGCTCACGGTGATGTGCTTCATCATCGTGTCGATCCTGCTGGTATATGTGGTGCCGAAGGTCGTCGACGTGTTCGACAGTTATCGGGCGTCGCTGCCGCTGGCCACCCGCGTGCTGATCGCCGTCAGTGATTTCATCCGCGCCTGGGGCGTGTGGGTGGTGATCGGCGTCGCGATACTGGTGTGGTTTGGAATCCAGCAGTTGAAGAAGCCGGCCATACGCAGCCGGTTCGGCCGGTTTCAGTTGCGACTGCCCATCATTGGCCGCATCGTGCGCGGCTTCAACACAGCGCGCTTCACTCGCACCTTGAGCATCCTGACCGGCAGTTCCGTACCCGTGCTGGAGGCACTGCGTATTGCCGGCGAGGTGATCACCAGCCCTCCCATGCGGGAAGCAGTTGCCACGGCAACCTTGCGCGTGCGCGAAGGAGCGCCGATCGGCCGTTCTCTGGGCGTAGGACGCCTGTTCCCGCCCATGACCATCCATCTGATTTCCAGCGGTGAATCCAGCGGCGAGCTCGACACCATGCTCGAACGGGCTGCGCAGAGCCAGGAACGGGAACTGGACGGCCTGCTGACCGCGCTGGTCAGCCTGCTGGGCCCGCTGCTGATCGTCGGCATGGGCGTGTTCGTGATTGGTATCGTTTTTGCGATGCTGTTACCAATATTCCAGATGAACTCCCTGATCCGCTGAGGTATAAATTTCTCCGGCGTTGTGGTTGTCCTTCACGAGCGGACGGTCATGATCGAGAAGCAGGAAGCAGACGAGTTCGACGAAGCGGACGATGAGCTCCTCGACAGCGAAGAGAGCGAGTCCGTGGACCTCTTGCATCTGACGCGAGAGCTGGAACAATCCCGCCGGCGCGGCGCCAAGCAAGGTGTTCCCGCCTTGCGCAAGCTGGAGCTGCTGGCCGAGCAGCGGCGTACCGCCGAACTCCTCTCCGACTTCGACGACTACGAAATCGACGAACCGAAGTTCAGCCGCAGGCGCTCTGTCGGTTAGGTTCGCGCCAGGATCACCACGGCCGCCACGCCGAGCAACAGCGTGGCAATCAGCACCCAGCGGTACGCCATTCGTTTGCGCGGCTGCTGCTTCGGTTCCACGCGCGACTCGATCCGTTGCCAGGTTTCCCCGGATGGCCTGACCGGTGGCAATGGTGGAACCAGATCCGACAGCCGTTCTTCCCACTGGTGCCAGGCCCTTCGAGCTGCCAGATCGCGCTCGAGCAATGCTTCGAAACGGCGGCGGGTCCGCGCGCTCAGCGCTCCCACGGCATAGGCGCCGGCCAGCTGCTGCAGCACACGGCCCTGCGGCCTCATGACTTTGCTTCGCTGAACATGGACTGCAGCGCATGGCGGATGCCTTCGCGGATGCGCTGTACCGGCAAGCCCAGTGCGCGGGCCATTTCCGTGGTGGATCGGCCACTGGCATAGGCCAGCCGCAGTATGCGCAGTTCCTCTGTCGCGCCCCCCTGTTCGGCGAGCGCGGCATCGGCCAGCAGCAGGGTGGCATCGACCTCCTCCGGCGGCACAGGCTGCTGTTCGCGCAGGCCGATGGCATGCTGGCGCGCGATCGACAGCAGCCAGGTGCCGGGCCTGCAGCGCTCCGGACTGAAACTGCCGGCCTGCCGCCAGATCTGCACGTAGCAGTCTTCCAGTGCGATCTCGGCTGCCTGGCGATCGCCGAGGCGCTGTACCAGCTCGCCGAGCAGTCGTGGCGCAGTCAGGTCGTAGACGCGCTGCAGGGCCGGCACGCTGCGCCGGGTGCACTCACGGAGCGCCTCGACCAGCATCGCATCCGTGGCGGTGACGTCTGTGGAAACAGGGAATGGAAATTCGGCGGCACTCATGGGCGCTGATTCTAATGAAACTCGTGGATCCCGAACTGCAATGCGCCGATCAGCGCCGAGCGGTCGATGAGATCGCGGGCGATGACATGCGTCACGCCGGATTCACGCTGCAGCTCGCCGCGCACTTCCATCAGCCGCGCGCCCACCAGCACTGCATTGCGTTGCTGGCCAAGGCGCCGCCACACCACGATGTTGATCTGGCCGGATTCGTCTTCCAGCGTCACGAAGGTGACGCCGCTGGCAGTCTGCGGCCGCTGGCGGGTGGTGACGAGCCCGGCCACGCGCACCATGGCGCCATTGGCCTCCTCCTCCAGCTGCGCGGCCGTGTGCACACGGGCTGCCTCGAGCTGACCACGCAGCAGCGCCAGCGGATGCCGGCCCAGCGTGAAGCCCAGCGCGCGGTAGTCGGCGAGGATGTCTTCGGCTTCGGTGGGCAGGCGCAGCAGCGGCTGTGCCGCCTCGCGCACCGCATCGGGTGCGGTCTGCAGCGGCGGGAGATAACCCGCCACCTGCCAGCGGGCCAGATGGCGATGCGCATCGAAACCCGCCAGCGCACCGGCCGCGGCGAGTGCTTCCATCTCCGCCCTCGAGAGCTGCGCCCGATCGCCCAGCTCCTTGACGCTTTCAAAGGGTGCCACGCGGCGTGCCGCCACGATGCGCTCGCAGGCGGCCTGATGGATCGAGCGCACGCAGTTCAGGCCCAGCCGCAGGCAGGGCTCACCCGCCTCGCCCGCTTCGAGCGTGCAGTCGATGTCACTCACCCGCACATCCACCGGCCGCAGCACCACGCCATGCGCGCGGGCATCACGCAGCAGTTGCGCGGGCTGATAGAACCCCATGGGCTGGCTGTTGATCAGGGCTGCGGTGAACGCCGCCGGATGGTGGCATTTGAGCCAGGCGGAGACATAGGCCAGCAGCGCGAAACTCGCGGCATGCGCCTCGGGAAAGCCGTATTCGGAGAAGCCGCGGATCTGCGCCACGATGGCCCTGGCGAAGGTTTCGTCATAGCCCCGCTCCGCCATGCCCGCGAGCAGCTTCTGCTCGAAACGGTCCATGCCGCCGCGCCGTTTCCAGGCGGCCATCGAGCGGCGCAGCTGGTCGGCCTCGCCCGGCGTGAAACCTGCCGCCACCACGGCGAGCTGCATCACCTGCTCCTGGAAGATCGGCACGCCACAGGTGCGTTCCAGCACGCTGCGCAGAGCTTCCTTGGGATAGAGGATCGGCTCGGTGCCGCTGCGGCGGCGCAGATACGGATGCACCATGTCGCCCTGGATCGGGCCGGGACGCACGATGGCCACTTCGATCACGAGGTCGTAGTACGTGCGCGGCCGCAGCCGCGGCAGCATCGACATCTGCGCGCGCGATTCGATCTGGAACACGCCGATGGTGTCGGCGCGGCAGATCATGTCGTAGACGGCCGGGTCTTCCTGCTGCACCTGGTTGAGCTGCAGCGGTGCGCGTGTGGTGGAAATCCGCGATCAGCGTGAAGGCTTTGCGGATGGCCGTGAGCATGCCGAGCGCCAGCACATCGACCTTCAGCAGCTTCAGGTCGTCGAGATCGTCCTTGTCCCACTGGATCACGGTGCGCTCGGGCATGGTCGCGTTCTCCACCGGCACCAGCTCGGAGAGTGGCCCCTCGGAGATCACGAACCCGCCCACATGCTGCGACAGATGCCGCGGGAAGTTGATCATCTCGGCCGCGAGCTTCAGCAGCAGGGCCATGGCCGGGGCGTCGACATTCACGCCTGCCGCGCGCAATTTGGCGGGATCAACGCGATGCCCGTGCCAGCCACGCAGCCCGCGTGACAGCGCCCGCGCGGTGGCTTCGTCGATCTCCAGCACCCGCACCAGATCGCGCACCACGCTGCGCGCGCTGTAGGTGATCACCGTGGCGGCGAGCGCGGCGCGGTCGCGGCCATACTTGGTGTAGATGTACTGGATGACTTCCTCGCGCCGCTCGTGCTCGAAATCCACATCGATGTCCGGCGGCTCGTTGCGCTCTTTCGAGACGAAACGCTCGAACAGCATCTGCAGCTGGTCGGGACCCACCGCGGTCACATCGAGGCAGTAGCAGACGATGGAATTGGCGGCCGAGCCGCGACCCTGGCAGAGGATTCCTTCACCGCGCGCGAAGCGCACGACGTCGTACACCGTGAGGAAGAACGGCTCGTATTCCAGCTCATGGATGATGGCGAGCTCGCGCTCGATCAGCGCGCGCACTGCCGCGGGCACGCCCTGCGGCCAGCGCCGGGCCGCACCCTCCTCCGTGAGCTGGCGCAGGTAACTCGCCGGTGTTGCGCCCGGCGGCACGATCTCGCGCGGATACTGGTAGCGCAGTTCGTCGAGCGAGAAGCGGCAGCGCGCGGCGATGGCGAGGGTTTCGGCCAGCAGTGCGCGGCGGATAGAGCCGCGCGAGTTCCTCGCGTGCGCGCAGATGCCGCTCGCCGTTCGGGAACAGGCGCTGCCCTGCCTCGCGCAGCGGCACGCGATGGCGGATGGCGGTGAGGGTGTCCTGCAGGGGGCGGCGCGCGGCCACGTGCATGTGCACCTCGCCGCAGGCCACGGCAGGAATGCCGAGGTCGGCGGCAAGCGCGAGTGAGTCACGCAGCTGCACGGCGTCGTGGCCACTGCGCAGCAGGCTCACGCCGAGCCACAGCGCGCCGGCGTAGTGTTCGGCCAGCCAGCGTCCGGTGGTCTGTGCGGCAGGAATCGTGGCAGGCGCCGGGCGCCAGATCAGCAGGCAATCCGGCGACCGGTCGCCGTGCGCGTCGGACGCACCGGGAGCAACCGGCGCAATGCAGGCCAGCAGATCCTCGCGCGTGAGTTGATAGGAGCCCTTGGGTGCGGCGCGCCGGCCGGTGGTGATGAGCTGGCAGATCTGGCCGTAGCCACGGCGCGTCGCGGCCAGCGCCACGAACTGCAGGCCGCAGCCCAGCGTGAACTCGGCACCGATGAGGAGCTGCAGCCCCTGTTCCTTCGCGCGCACATGCGCGCGCACCACACCGGCCATCGAGCATTCGTCGGTGAGCGCGAGCGCGCGGTAGCCGAGCTCGCAGGCCCGGTCGATCAGCTCGGCCGGATGCGAGGCGCCCCGCAGGAAGCTGAAATTGCTGACCGCATGCAGCTCGGCGTAATCAGGCAAAGCAGCCATGCACGAACCAGCGCCGCGGCGCGCCGCATTCGCGGAAAATCCACCATTGCGCGCCATCGGCGGCGCGCGCGATGTAGTAATCGCGCGCCACATCGCCACCATCCCACCAGCCGGATTCGATGCGCTCCGGCCCGCTCACAAGCTGCAGGTCATGGCCCGCGTGCACCAGCTGGCGCACGCGACCGCTGGCATCGCAGAGCGCATCGAGCTGGCAAGGGCTCGTGCAGGAGCCCCAGCGGGCGGCGTGTGGCCGCGACCGCAGGCACCTCTTTGGAAGCTGCCGCTGCGGCCACCGTGGCCGGCCAGGTGCGCTGCCACTGCCGCTGCGGCCGGTGCTCATCGACAGCCGCGAGGCCATACACCGCACGCTCACCCAGCCGCGCCATCAGTGTCTGCAGGAATTCAGGCGACTGTGCCGCCGCAGCGCTGCCGCCATGCTCACCCGGCGTCCACAGTTCGCTGCTGGCGGCGACAAAGCGGCGCAGCCGGCCAGCGGTGAGTTCCATGCGCCGCACGGGCTCGGGCAGCGACAGCGCCTCGAGCCGCGCGGTGAGCAAGGCGGCAAACCGCGCGGCACGGTATTCGGGCACCACGCAGCGCAGCGTGCACACGGCGGGCCCGGCACGACGGAAATGCAGCAGCAGGCGCAGCGCCAGGATGCCGCGCTGCCGTTCGCGCAGGAACTCCTCGAGCCGGGTGAGCACCGGCGTCAGCGTGTGCAGCAGGCGCTCGCGATCGAAGGTTTCCTGATCAGGATCGACACGTTCGGCAAAACGTTCAGCCGCGGGAATGGCCGCGCGGGGATCGGCTCGCAGGCCGGTGAGCCGGTCGAGCTGCCAGAGGCGTTCCGGGCCGATGCGCCGCGCAAGACCTGCGCGCGGCAGACGCAGCAACTCGCCCAGCGTGGTGACGCCCATGCTGGAAAGACGCGCGAGTTCTTCTTCGGACCAGTGCAGATGCGCCAATGACAGCGGTGAAAGGCGACCCGCGAGCCGGCCGAGGCTTGCGATGCTGCAGTTGCGCCCCGCGCGCGCCAGCAGCACGGCGGCCAGCGGCGTGGGTGCAACCGCCAATTGCAGTGGCCGGGGAAATTCCTTGCGCAGCGCGGCGAGCAGCGCCGGCATGCCGCCGAACAGCCGCTGGCTGCCGGCCACTTCGAGCAGCACCGCATCGGGCGATTCGACCACCACGCGCGACGTGAAGGCCTGCGCACGCCGCACCCGTGCAGCCAGTGCCTCCGGGAGCGTTTCACTCCCTGCTGCGTGTGCGGCTGCGGGCGGCCCGGTACGCCACTCACTGCATTGCACCGCAGCCCACAGTTCGCGCGCCACAGGCAGCGTGGCGGCCCCTGTCCCCGGCACCTCGCGCACCCGCGCCGGCACGGCTGCCGCCGGCTGCAGCGGAAGATCCAGATCGAGCGGATGCTGCTGGCGACTGATCATGGCCACGCCAGCTCGATGACGCGCGGCGGACCACGCCCCTTCAGCAGTTGCAGTCGCAGATGCGTGGCGGTGCGGGTGAGCGCGATGCGCAGCACCGCCGCGGTGTGTTCGAGGCCTGCGCGCAGCGGGCGGATCAGCACGCCGAGCGAGGCGCTGTGTTCGGTGGCCAGCGACAGCCGCCGCAGCTCTGTCATGGTGGCGTGCTGCGGCCACGCGAAGCCGATGCCACAGGCGCCCGACAGCAGGCTCTGTTCCAGCGCCCACAGCGGTTGCTGCGTGCGCACGATCAGCAGCCGGTCGAGGCGTGCTCCGCGCGCACTCCAGGCCGGTGCAAAAGGTTCGAAGGGTGGCGCGATGAAGGCGCACCAGCGGGCTGTTTCGGCGCGGGTGAGCTGCGCGACCAGTGGCGCCCACAAGGCGAGCTCGCCAAAACCGCTGCCGGCCGTGAGGATTTCGACCAGCCCGCGCCGCGGCCAGCCGCCACCGGGCAATGCGGCATCGAGCTCGGCAAAGCCGCTGGCAAAACCAGCCGGCAGCGCCGCGCCGCGCGCTCGCCACAGAGCCGGATGCTGCAGCAGTGTTTCCAGCTGCGAATGATTGGCAGGTTCGGACACCGCATCAATGGCTAAAGACCCATGCCCTTGCCGCGACGGATGACACCCACCACCACGCCTTCGATCAGCATCGACTGCTGCTTGAGATCGACCTTGATGGGTTCGAAGTCTTCGTTCTCGGGCAGCAGCCAGACCACCGTGCCTTCCTGGCGGTAACGCTTGACCGTCACCTCGTTGTCGAGCCGTGCGACGATGATCTGACGGTTGCGCACATTGGGCGTGCGGTGCACGGCGACCAGATCGCCATCGAGGATGCCGGCATCCTTCATGCTCATGCCCACCACCTTCAGCAGGTAATGGGGACGCACGTTGAACACGGAAGGATCGATGGAAAGGTGATCTTCGATGTTTTCTTCTGCCAGGATGGGACTGCCGGCGGCCACGCGGCCGATGAGCGGCAGGCCGGGCTGCTCGCGCAGGGAATCCTTGAGCTGGATGCCGCGCGAGGAGCCGGGCAGCAGCGAGATGACGCCCTTGCGGGCCAGCGCGCGCAGATGCTCTTCGGCGGCATTGGGCGAACGGAAGCCGAGCTCATCGGCGATTTCCTTGCGGGTGGGCGGCATGCCGGTGTCCTGGACCGCGCGCTGGATGAGCCGCAGAATCTCGGTCTGGCGTGGGGTGAGATCGGTGTCGGGCATGTTGGGGACTTCCGTGGCTGTTATTCCATACAGTGCACTGTGATTATATACAGCCACCTGCGGCGATTTGCAAATCCCCTGCGGGAAGGTCGCTAAGCGCATGAAATCGCAGCCCATCCTCGACGTCGCCATCATCGGCGCCGGCCACAACGGCCTCACCTGCGCGGCCTACCTCGCGAAGGCCGGCCTTTCGGTCGCGCTGTACGAGCGTCGCCCGATATTCGGTGGCACCGCCGTCACCGAGGAATTCCACCCCGGCTTCCGCAACTCCACCGCCAGCTACACCGTCAGCCTGCTGCACCCGCAGGTGATCCGCGACCTGCATCTGGCCGAACACGGCCTGCGCATCGTCGAGCGCCCGCTGCTCAACTATGTGGTGGAAGCACCCGGCCGCGGTCTGCGCATCGGGCCAACGGGCGCCGACACGCAACGCGCGCTGGCCACTCGCTCACCCCGCGATGCCGAACGGTATGGCGCCTACCACGCCCAGCTCGACGCCGGCGTCGCGCTGCTGAAAGACCTGCTGCTGCGCACGCCACCCACGGATCTGAAACGTTATGGCGATCTGTGGTCAGCACTGTCGGTGGGCCGGCAGTTCCGCGCCCTGCCGCTGGAAACCCAGCGCGTGGTGCACGAGCTGTTCACGCGCAGCGCCGGCGATTTTCTCGACGGCTGGTTCGAGGATCCGGGCATCAAGGCGGCCTATGGCTTTGATTCCGTCGTCGGCAACTACGCCAGCCCCTACACACCCGGCAGCGCCTATGTGCTGCTGCATCACGCCTTCGGCGAGGTGAACGGCAAGCCCGGCATCTGGGGCCATGCCATCGGCGGCATGGGCGCGATCACGCAGGCCATGGCACGCGAGGCGATGACGCATGGCGCGCGCATCGAGGTGGATCAGCCCGTGCAGCGGGTGCTGGTGGAAAAAGGTCGGGCCTGCGGCCTGGAACTGGCCAGCGGCCAGGTGGTGCGCGCGCGCCGCATCGTTGCCAACGTGAATCCCCGCTTCCTGTACCTGAACCTGCTGGCGGCAGAGGATGTCGACCCCGCCGTGCGCGAACGCATGCAGCGCTATCGCTGCGGCTCGGCCAGTTTCCGCATGAATGTGGCGCTGACAGAACTGCCGCAGTTCGATGGCAGCGGCCCGGCCGGCAGTGATATCCACCGCTCCGGCATTCTCATCGCGCCGACGCTTGCATACATGGACCGCGCGCATGCCGATGCGCGACTCACCGGCATGTCGCGCGAGCCGGTGATCGAGATGCTGATCCCGAGCACGGTGGATGATTCGCTGGCGCCTTCGGGCATGCACGTGGCGAGCCTGTTCTGCCAGCATTTCGCCCCGACGCTGCCCGATGGCCGCACCTGGGAGAGTGAACGGCAGATCGCTGCACGATCTGATCATCGACACCATCAACCAATACGCGCCGAACTTCCGCCGCAGCATCGCGGGAGTGCTCGCGCTGTCGCCATTCGATCTGGAACAGCGATTCGGTCTGCCAGCGGGCGATATTTTCCACGGCGCACTGGGCCTCGACCAGCTGTGGGCAGCACGTCCGCTGCTGGGTCTCGGTGACTATCGAAGCAGCGTCAAAAGCCTGTATTTATGCGGCTCCGGCACGCATCCTGGTGGTGGGGTCACTGGCTTGCCGGGACGCAACTGCGCTGCGGTGATGTTGCGTGATCGGCACAGCTGATTGCACTTCGATCCTGATTTCCCTGCGGAATGTAAGCTGTCTCCTACACCCGACAGCGGTGAAAAAGCGGTTGCCGAAGCGGGGGGGATTATGGTCAAGTTGGGCACCCGCGCTAATTGGGCATCGCTATGGATGCGCACAATGCGGTTTGTTTGGCCAATTCGCTGGTGGATTGCTCCACTGACCTTTTTGAAGGGGATTTAAAAATGAAGACCACTCTCGGAATCAAGATCGCCGCTGTTGCTGCTTTTGCTGCGCTGGCTGGTTGCACGGACCTCAAGCCGCTGCAGGCAGACATCGACAGCCTGAAGACCCAGGTCGGCACGCTGTCGTCGGATGTTGCTGCACTGAAGGGTGATCGTACGGCTGCCAATGCCGCTTCGGCTGCTTCGGCTGCTGCTGCTTCCGCTTCGGCTGCTTCAGCCAAGGCCGATGCCGCACAGAGCACCGCCAACCAGGCACTGTCTGCCGCCCAGACTGCACAGACTGGCGTCAACGACCTGAACGTGAAGATCGACCGGATGTTCCAGCGTTCGGTATCGAAGTAAGCTTCCCGCTTAGCTTCAATATGGAAAACGCCGCGCACTGCGCGGCGTTTTTTTTGCCGCTCGTCGCGCACGGGCCGCCGCCGGTCGGGAAGTCTCCCGCAACCCGGCCAGATCTGTAGCCTCCATCACGAAGCGGGCTCCAGCCCGCACCTAACATCGGGACCATCATGAATCCGAACCGGTTCAACAAGGCCAGTCGCAGCAAGGGTTTCACGCTGATCGAACTGATGATCGTGGTCGCTATTGTCGGCATCCTGCTGGCCATCGCGGTACCGAGTTACCGTGAATACGTGCGCCGCGGCGCTGTCGAAGAGGCGCTGGCAAATATGTCCAGTGGCCGCGTCGGCCTGGAACAGTTCTTTCTCGACAACCGCACCTACGAGGATGCGCCCTGCCCGGCCAGCACCGCGCGCTTTACGATCGCCTGCGTATCAGACGCGACCAGCTACACCATTACTGCCACGGGCTCCGGAAATGTCCTGGGCTTCATCTACACCATCAATCAGACCGGCGGCCGCACGACAGCCGGTGCCTGGGGTGCGGGAAACTGCTGGGTGACCCGCAAGGGGGACACGTGCTGACTCGCAGGCCCCAGGGCTTCACCTTGGTGGAACTGATGGTGGCGCTCTCCGTCATCGGAATCCTGGCTGCGATCGCCATGCCCACCATGCGCGCCGTCATCGAAAACAGCCGGATCCGCGCCACCAGCCAGTCCCTGCAGAGCGGCCTGGCCCTGGCACGCGCCGAAGCCGTGCGACTGAATGCGCAGGTTGAGTTCGTGATCCTGCCGGGTGCCTGGAATGTGCGCCGCGCTGCTGACGGCACCGTACTCCACCAGGGCTCGGGGACGGAAATGGGCACCGGCATCGCCCTGACCGCCGCGCCCGCCGGAGCGGACCGGATTACCTTTGACGCATTCGGGCGCGCAACGCCTGTCAATCTGTTCGATGGCGATTCCCCGCCCCTGACACAGCTCGACATCGAGGCTGAAACCCCTTCCGGCGCGTCGACCTACAAACCAATGCGGATCCAGCTGCTGGCAGGCGGGCTGTCGCGGCTGTGCAACCCCTCAATCGCCTCCACGGAGCCAAGCGCATGTCTGTAGCGGCAATACACCAGTCCGGAAGCGGCAAGTGGCAACGCGGCTCGATGATGGTCGAGGTGCTGGTGTCAGTGCTGTTGCTGTCGGTTTCAATCCTCGGCCTGGTGCGCGTGCTCGGCAACTCGCTGCAGGACTCCGGCGAGCTGGAATACCGCTCTGTGGCCGCAACCCTTGCCGACGAACAGATCGGCCGCATGTGGGTGGATCGCGCCAATCTCGCCGCCTACGCTGCTGCCGACGAGGTCGTCACCCAGCTGCCCAGCGGCACTCGCACCACTACCGTCGACGGCAACATCGTGACGGTGCTAGTCACCTGGCAGGCCCCGGGAAGCGACACCCCCGGCCAGCACCAGGTCTCCGCCACTCTGGCAGGAAACTGACAGCCATGCGCATACGTCAATATGGATTCTCTCTGGTTGAGCTGATGATCGCGATTCTGCTGGCGTCGATCACGGCGGTCGTCGTGCTGAACGTGCTCTCCAACTACCAGACCCGTTCTGCCACCACGGTCGGACGCAACGATGCCCAGATCAGCGCCGCGCTGGGGCTCTATTCCGTCGAACGCGAGATTCGAATGGCCGGCGCGGGGCTGATGACTCCGAACAACCAGTTGTGCACCGCTGGCGCGAACATCGCCTTTGACGGCGGCACGATCTCGGATGGCGCCACGCTGATGCCGTTGCGCATCATCGATGGCGGCGCCGGAACGGACACGATCGAGATCATCCGCAGCGACTCGCAGTTCGGTGCAGCGCCGACGCGCCTGGTGCAGGCTATGGCTTCGCCAACCGCCACAATCGGCGTGGATGTGAATGCCGGTTTCACCAATGGCGATCTGTTGATGGTGGGGGCACCAGATGGCAGCAAGATCTGCACGCTGATGCAACTGACGCAGGCCCCTGCTGCCAACGGCTCGGGCTGGACGCTCACTCACGCCGCCACTTCGGATTTCAATCCGGCCGATCCCGGCTCGGCCTTCGTCAATGCCATGCAGTACGACATACGCGACAACGTCGTGAACCTCGGGCGCTATGGCATCCGCCGCTACGGCGTCATCTGCAATGACGGCCTGGCACCGACCGACAACAACAATTGCGATCTGGGCTGGTACGACAGCCTCGCCTTTCCTGCGCCGGCGCTGACCGACATCAACAGCATTGCGCCGCAGATCGTCGAGCTGCAGGCCCAGTACGGCGTCGCACCGGCAGGAGCCCAGGCCGTGAATGAATGGGTCGATGCTACCGGCGCCTGGGCCGCCCCCACTGCCGTCGACCAGCGCCGCATCAAGGCCGTGCGCCTGTCGTTGGTTGCACGTGGCAACCGTGAGGGGCAGGCGGTGGGACCTGCCTCAGTCGTCCTCTGGGACGCAGGCGCCCCGACAGAACTCACGCGCGTATTCAATGCGAACGAGCAGCGCTTCCGTTACCAGGTGCTTACGGTCGTGGTGCCACTGGTCAACATCATCTGGGCAGGCATATGAAACTCCAGCGTGGCATTTCCCTGATTGTGGTCCTCATCGGGCTGGTGATCATCAGCTTCGCAGCAGTGGCTTTGCTGCGGTCAACAGATACCGCCACCCTGATCGCGGGCAACCTCGGTTTCAAGAAGGCGGCACTGGCTTCCGGTGACGCCGGCACGGAAGCGGCCATCACGTGGCTGAACGCCAATTCCGCAGGCGCGACACTGCATGTCGACAGTGATGCGGACGGTTACTACGCGACCTCAACGGATGCTTGCGACCTGACTGGCTCGGGCACTCCCGACGATCCTTCGGATGACGTCGACTGGACAGGCGTCGATCCCGGCGCCAACTGTCAGGTCGAGGCCCTGGCGGTAACACCGGCGGGAGTAGCCGACGGTTACGCCGTCCGCTACGTGGTCAACCGGATGTGCAACGCAGAAGGCAACCCCAATTCGGTGCTGGCCGCCGATGGTGTAACGGCCATGATCTGCTCCCGCTCTGACATCGCCGGCACGGCCAGCAGCACGCAGGTGGGGCCTTCCTACTCACGGCGTCCGTTCACCGGCGGCTCACAGAATTATTACCGTATCACGACCCGCATTACCGGACCACGCGACACCGTGCGGTACGTGCAGGCCTTCGTTGTTCTCTAGTTTTCAGCCAGGAGTTACTCCCGTGCAGACCAAACGCTTCATGCGCACCTTCGGAACCTGGGCCATCACCGCGATCTTCGGCATCACCAACAGCTGGGCCGCCACCGTGGATCTGGCCACTTCACCGCTGGTCACTGGCCTTTCCAAGAACGTGCGGCCCAACATCTTCTTCATCTTCGACGACTCGCTGAGTATGCCGCAGGAGTGGATGCCCGACGGCGTGGATGACGATCGCACCAGTCGCTGCTTCAAGAATTTCGGCTACAACACGATTTATTACAATCCTGCGACCACCTACAAACGGCCGATCAAGGCAGACAAGACGCTTTATCCGAATGCCAGTTTTACCAGCGCCGAGCCCGATGGCTTTGATACAAGCGGAACGAACGTCAACCTGAGCTCGAATTTTCGTGCCCACAGTGCTGACACTGCGCAGGTCGGCTACTACTACGTTTACACAGCGAACCCCACCAACCCGCCTTCCACTTGCGCATCCGACGCTAGCTATACGAGGGTAAGACTGAACAGCACGGATATCCCGGTGGCAGCAACCCTGGCAGCTGCCCGGCAGAACTTCGCCAACTGGTACAGCTATTACCGCACCCGCCTGCTGATGATGAAGACGGCGTCCGGCTATGCGTTCACGGACGTAACCGACCAGTACCGCGTGGGTTACACCACCACCAGCGAACGCGGCACCACCGCTTCCAAGTTCCTCGGCATCAAGACCTTTGACAGCACGCAACGCACCGACTGGTACAACATCCTGTACAACACGGATGGCGACTTCGCCGGCACGCCGCTGCGCGGCGCTCTCTCGAAGGCCGGTCGCTATTACGCAGGCAATCTCGTCACCGGCGCAAACGATCCAGTGCAGTACTCCTGCCAGAAGAACTTCACGATCCTCACCACGGACGGTTTCTGGAACACTTCGGGAGAGTCGAGCTCAGCGCCGCGCTACGGCGCGTATCAGATGAACAACACCACAGCCGTGGGGGACCAGGATTCGGGTTCATCCGTGGCGCGCCCCTATCGCGACACGCTTGCGAAGTCGAACACACTGGCCGACGTCGCCATGTACTACTACAAGTCCGACCTGCGAGCCACAGCGGGCACAGGCGGCCTGACCGACGAAGGCACGTATGTCGATGTCTCCGAGAACGGTGTCGGCCCTGAAGGCCACCAGCACATGAAGACTTTCACCCTGGGCCTGGGCGTGAGCGATTTGCTGACCTACCCCTCGGACCTGACGGCGATCACCCAGGGCACCAAGAACTGGCCGGATCCGAACGTCACGAACACCGCCATCACTGTCGCCGGACGGGTCGACGACCTGTGGCATGCCGCCATCAACGGGCGCGGCAGCTATCTGAGCGCCAAGAAACCCGAAGAGGCCGAGCAGCAACTGCGTACGGCCCTGCAATCGATCAACGCGACCCTCGGATCCTCTTCCGCTGCGGCAACCAGTAACCTGCAGCCGGTGGAAGGCGACAACACGGCCTTCATTGCCCAGTACGAAACCGTCAAATGGACTGGCGACCTGCTGGCCCGCACCATCGACGTCGGCACTGGCGCAATCGGCACTGCCAACCAATGGTCGGCCAAGCAGAAGCTGGACACCATGGTCTCTGCCAGCAGTGACACCCGCAACATCTATACCTTCAGTTCCGTGAACGCGAACAAGCTGCGCAGCTTCACGTCGGCAAATCTCGCGACCGAGAAGGCCGCGGGCTACTTCCGCTCCGGCGCAGGCGGTTCCGGCAACCCAGGCGGGAAACTGAGTCAGTACGACGGCTGGTTGCTGACGCAGCAACTCGCTGCGACAGACGACGCAATGATCGGGTACATCCGCGGTCAGACCGGAAAAGAAGGCAGCGGCGTAGGCATCAATACACTATTCCGTGATCGGGAAAACGCGCTGGGTGACATCGTCAACGCCGCGCCGGTGTTCGTGCGCCGCGCACCCTTCCGCTACACCGATACGGGGTATGCCGCCTTCATTGCCAGCACGGCCACCCGTGTGCCGACGGTGTATGCCGGCGCCAACGACGGCATGTTGCATGCCTTCGATGCCAGCACCGGCCAATCCACCTCGGGTTCGGAGCGCTGGGCGTATATCCCCACTGCGGTCGTGCCCAACCTGTACAAGCTCGCCGATGAGGCCTATTCGAACAACCACCGTTTCTATGTCGACGGACCACTCGCCGTGGGTGACGCCTATTCGGGGTCCGCCTGGGCCACGATCCTGGTCGGCGGTCTGGGTGCAGGTGGCAAGGGATATTACGCCCTGGATGTCACGGATCCGGTCAACCCCAAGGCACTCTGGGAATTCGGCACAGCAGAGGATGCCGATATCGGCCATTCCTACGGCAATCCGATCATCACGAAACGGGCCTCGGATGGAAAATGGGTAGTCCTGTTCGCTTCCGGATACAACAATACGTCGGGCGACAGAAAAGGCCGCTTGTACGTGGTGGATGCCTTCACGGGCGTGAAGCTCAGTGAAATCATTACGGACAATTCCGTGAATGACGAGAATCTGAGCGGCATCGCGCGCATCTCCAACTATGTGGAAGAAGGCCTGATCGACAACAGCACCCAGATTGTCTACGGCGGCGACCTGAGTGGTTCGTTGTGGCGCTTCGATATCACGGCCAGCTCGAATGTCGGCACCTCGGTACGATTGGCCCGCACCACATCCTCCTCCACGGCCGGTGATCAACCCATTACCGTGCAGCCTGAGCTGGCCAAGGTGCGGGACGGCGCAGGCACCTATCACAAGGTGGTCTATTTCGGCACCGGCAGGTATCTGGGCTTGACCGATGTCGCCTCTGACGCTCCATCCACGGACACGGCGCAGGGCATCTATGCGGTGAAGGACACCGGTGCCTATATCGGTGTACTCACCGATACAGGCACGTCGCAGCTGGTCACCCAGACCCTGAATGCTGCGGTTGATCCCCGTGTCATTGACCCGATTTCAACAGTCGACTGGTCCACCAACAACGGCTGGTTCGTGACAACCCCAGTCGGCGAGCGGTTCAATGTCGACCCTGGCCTGCAATTGGGCACGCTGGTCATCGCGTCGAACATTCCCGAGCAGGACTACTGCAAACCAACCGGATCGAGCGTGCTCTACCAGCTCGACTACAAGTCAGGCAATGTGCTCAAGACCAACGAGTACGATGCACAGATCGTGGGTATCACGCAGCTGCAGACGGGCGGTGGTTCAGGCCCGGTGGCCATTGACCCGGTGTTCGGTGACGGCACCACGGGCAACACGGCGCAGGTCGGCGGTGGTGGTGTGGCAGGAGCGGCAACCCGAGTGAGCTGGCGAGAGATCGAGTAGGCCGCTGAGAAGGCAACTGGCGCGTCGGAAGCACGACGCGCTGGTCCGACTTACATCCGGACCAGTGCTGCGCCCCACGTAAAGCCGCCACCGAATGCCTCCAGCAGGATGAGGTCGCCCTTCCGGATGCGGCCATCACGCACACCCACATCGAGCGCCAGCGGCACCGATGCGGCAGAAGTATTGCCGTGATCCTGCACCGTGACGATCACCCGCTCCATGGGCAGATCGAGCTTCTTCGCCACGGCCTGGATGATGCGGATATTCGCCTGATGCGGCACCAGCCAGTTGATCGCCGATCTTTCCAGACCATTCTTCGCCAGCACCTCGTCCACCGAGTTGCCGAGCATGGTCACGGCCACCTTGAAGGTTTCGCGGCCCGCCATGCGGATCACCGCCCGACCGGCGGAATCCGCCGGATAGCCCTTCGAAACGCCGCCAGTGCAATACAGCAGATCCTTGTAGCTGCCGTCGGAATGCAGATGCGTGGAGACGATACCCGCCTCTTCCGAGGGGGCCAGCACTACGGCGCCTGCGCCATCGGCAAACAGGATCGCCGTCGTACGATCGGAGAAATCAGTGATCCGGGAGAGCGTCTCGGCGCCCACCACCAGCGCCCGCTTCGCCTCGCCCGCGCGGATGAATTTGTCCGCGATCGATAGCGCGTAGATGAAGCCACTGCATGCGGCCTCTACGCTGAACGCGGGTGCGCCAGCACAGCCCAGACGAGCCTGCAGCAGCGTGCCGCAATTCGGGAAGACGAGATCCGGGGTAGCCGTCGCGAAGACGATCAGGTCGATCTCGCCAGGCGCGATGCCCGCGGCTTCAATCGCCCGCCGCGCGGCGTGTTCGGCCATGTCGACCGTGGTTTCACCGGTCGCGGCGTAGTGCCGCCGCTCGATGCCGGTGCGCTCACGGATCCACTCGTCGGTGGTATCCATCATCTTCTCGAGATCCGTGTTGTGGACAACACGCTCGGGAAGATACGAACCGGTACCGATGATTCGCGCGTTCATCGTTGGGCCGCGGCCGCACGTGGAACATGCAGCCGGTTACGGCTCAAGATCTTCAGTCCTGGTCGGCTACGTCGGCGCGCGGCTCGATCACGCGCTTGCCGCGATAGAAACCATCCGGAGTGATGCGATGACGCAGATGCGTCTCGCCCGACTGCGGATCGATCGACAGGGCCGGCGTGGCAACCGCATCGTGTGAGCGGTGCATTCCGCGCTTGGAGGGAGTCTTGCGACTCTTTTGAACTGGCATTTCTAGATATCTCCGTAAATCACTGCTTCGATCGACCCGGCTTCAGCAACGCGCCCAGATCGGCGAACGGTCGCTGCGTCGGCTCTTCAAATCTCTCTTCCCTGCTCTTGCCCCGATCCCGTGGGCATTGCCCCGGGTGTCGCGGTGCGGCTGGCAATGCCAGCAGCAATTCCTCTTCCACCAGATCCGCAAGCCGCAGCTTGCCGCCCGGTGCGAGAGCCGTTTCCAGCTCCGGCGGAACTGCCGCCGCATCTGCCTCGGAAGCCACCAGCGCAACGCGCGACTGGCTCTCGATGGGCAACTGCATCGGCTCAAGACACCGCTGGCAACGCACTTCCAGTGTTGTTGCCAGCTCAACATCGGCCACGATGCGCCCCTGCTCCATGGCCAGCGCAACCGTACCGGTCACCATGCCTTCACTGCGCGTCAGATGCGATGCGATGCGTTCCAGTCGATTGACCGGCACCGCAAGCGTGACCGTTCGCGCCTCTTCGGCGAGAACCGCGACATTGCACAGTTTCAAGCCGTCGTCAGGCATGGGGCGCGTATCATAGGTATGCACCCCATGGGGCGCAAGTCCTTGTTTAGGCTGGTACATGACCGCAAACCCCTTGATCCTGCTGGCTTCTACGTCCCCGCACCGCAGGGCCCTGCTGGCCCGCCTCGCGCTGCCATTCAAGACCCAGGCTCCGGATGTGCCCGAAAACGAGCTCCCCGGTGAGGCTCCCGTTGACCGTGCGAGCCGCCTGGCACTGGCCAAGGCGCGCGCAGTGGCAGCGCGCCACCCTGAAGCCATCGTCATCGGCAGTGACCAGGTGGCGAGCCTGGAAGGTCCTGCGGGGCCCCTGCTGCTGCACAAACCCGGCGACCGCGCCACCTGCCGCCAGCAGCTGCTGGCGATGTCCGGGCGGACCGTGCGATTCGACACCGCCGTGGCGGTGATCCGGGGCAGCGCAGAGCTGCTTCACATCGACCTGACTCAGGTGCGGATCAGACAGCTGGACCAATCCGAGATCGAATCCTATATGGATCGCGAGCCCTCTTTCGACTGCGCCGGTGGCTTCAAGTGCGAGGGTCTCGGCGTGACTTTGTTCGAGTCGATCGAGTCCCGCGATCCGACGGCGCTGGTCGGCCTGCCGCTGATCTGGGTTTGCGCGGCGCTGCGCCGCCTGGGCGTTTCGCCTTAGCTGCGGCGCCTGGGCGTTTTGCTTTCGCGGAGCCTCCAGGCCGTGCTGCTTTATACGCAGCAGCCCTCGCAGCCCTGACCGCAGGCGGCGGCCTTGAGCCTCCGGAAGGTGACTTCTTTCTGATGATGCGCGCCGTCGCAATGCCGGGCTTGGCCACGCCTGCAGGCGCCATCCTTTCACCTTTCGACGTCAATGCATCCACGACGGCGTGCAACTCGGGTGGCAATGGGGCGCTGACACTGATCGGAACTTTGCGGGTCGGGTCTTCAAAACTGATGCTGTGTGCATGCAGGAAGATGCGATTGAGCCCGAGCGTGCGCAGCTGCTTGTTGTAGTCCGGATCACCGTAACGTTCATCGCCCGCCACCGGGTGCCCGGCATAGGCCGCGTGCACGCGGATCTGATGGGTTCGACCGGTGATGAGCTGCACTTCCAGCAGCGTGGCCAGGCTGCCGAAGAACTGCACCACGCGAAAATCGCTGATGGCCTCCTTGCCGCCGGCATCCACCCGCACCACGCGCTCGCCGCCCACGCGGTTGTCGGTGCGCAGCGGCGCATCGATGCGCTTCTTGCCCAGCTCCCACTTGCCGCGCACCAGCACCAGATAGCGTTTGTCGAAGGCGTCTTCCTCGCGCAGCATCGCGTGCAGGCTGCGCAGCGTCGACATCTTGCGCGACACCAGCAGGCAGCCACTGGTGTCGCGATCCAGGCGATGCACGAGTTCCAGGGTTTCATCCGGGCGCGCTGCCCGCAGCGCTTCGATCACGCCCGCGCTGATGCCGCTGCCGCCGTGCACGGCAACACCCGAAGGCTTGTTGATCACCAGCAGGCGCTCGTCTTCATACAGCTTGGTGCGACCGAGTTCCTCACCCAGTTTCGAGACCGCGCGCGGTGGCGTCCGGGGCACATCGGCCACCACCGGCGCTTCCAGCCGCACCGGCGGCACGCGCAGCACATCGCCTTCGGCGACGCGCACTTCCCCGCTCACGCGCTTGCCGTTCAGCCGCACCTCGCCCTTGCGCAGCAGCCGGAAAAGACGCGTGTGCGGCACGTGCGGGCAGCAGCTTCGCGAGCACCTTGTCGAGCCGCTGGCCGGCGTCCTCGCTGCCCATCACTTCGGTGCGCAGCGCGGTTTTCGCGGGCGGAGCGCCTGCGTCGCCCTGGAGGACGATATCGGTCGATTCTGTGGGCAATTCACCGCTCATGGCAGCCATCTGGATGTAAGACCTTGTTTTAAAAGCAGCTGTGAGTATACTCGCCGGCACGTGCCCCCACCGGGACGGCTGCTTGTCCTGCCAGGATAAGCACCCCAACGAGCGGCACGGAACATTGCGACGGTAAGGCGTCGCATCATCAGTTGATCCCCTAAAAGCGGATCATCGTGTGGCAGGCCAAAGGTTCTTTTGGCTCCCGTCCCTCCAGGGTTCAGCCGAACCTTCGTGACGGTGAGCTCAACTCCAAACGGTCGGCAGCAGTTACGGATTGCGGCGTTTTCGTGTCAGAGCCGAAGACGACAGGTTCATTCACATAGTGCACGTAACAATTCGCATTTTTCTGGCCAGCATGCTGGCCCAGCTAGAAGCGTTCTTCTGCCTTCCCCGGTTTGATTTCGCGCCCGCGTTCGCGCGCGCGTCCTCCTCTGTGCCCGTCACTCAATATCCCTTGAGTGAAATTCATGAAACGAATGCTCGTCAACGCAACTCAGCAGGAAGAGTTGCGCGTTGCCATGGTCGACGGTCAGAAGCTGTACGACCTCAGCATCGATATCCCCTCCCGCGAACAGAAAAAAGCCAACGTCTATAAAGCCCGGATCGCGCGCATCGAGCCCTCGCTCGAAGCGGTGTTCGTCGATTACGGCTCCGAGCGTCACGGCTTCCTGCCGGTAAAGGAAATCTCCCGCGAATTCTTCCGCGACGGCCAGCCCCAGGGCAGCCGTGGCATCCGCGAAGTGCTGTCCGAAGGACAGGAAATCGTGGTGCAGGTCGAGAAGGAAGAACGTGGCAACAAGGGCGCGGCCCTCACCACGTTCATCAGCCTTGCCGGCCGCTTCCTGGTGCTGATGCCCAACAACCCGCGCGCGGGTGGCGTGTCGCGCCGGATCGAAGGCGAAGACCGCGACCAGATGCGCGAGACCATGGAACAGCTGGTCATCCCCGAAGGCATGGGCGCCATCATCCGCACCGCAGGCGTCGGCCGCTCGGCCGAAGAGCTGCAGTGGGATCTCGACAACCTCAAGACGCAGTGGGATGCCATTGCCGAAGGCATCCAGTCGCGCCCTGCTCCCTTCCTGGTCTACCAGGAGAGCGACGCCGTCACGCGCGCGCTGCGCGACTACCTCGGGCGACGACATCGGCGAGATCCTGGTCGACGACGAAACCGCCTTCCAGAAGGCGCAGGAATACATGCAGCGCTTCATGCCGCCGGAATCCCAGCGGCGCCTGAAGATGTACCAGGACGACGTGCCGCTGTTCACGCGCTTCCAGATCGAGAACCAGATCGAGTCGGCCTACGCGCACAAGGTGCAGCTGCCTTCCGGCGGCAGCATCGTGATCGACTACACCGAGGCGCTGGTGTCCATCGACATCAACTCCGCGCGCGCCACGCGCGGCGGCGACATCGAGACCACCGCCACCAACACCAACCTCGAAGCGGCCGACGAAATCGCCCGCCAGCTGCGCATCCGCGACGCCGGCGGCCTGATCGTCATCGACTTCATCGACATGGAATCGACGAAGAACCAGCGCGAGGTCGAAGACCGGCTGCGTGATGCGGTGAAGATGGACCGCGCCCGCATCCAGATCGGCCGGCTGTCACGTTTCGGCCTGCTGGAGATGTCGCGCCAGCGTCTGCGTCCATCACTCGGCGAGTCGAGCCACATCAGCTGCCCGCGCTGCAATGGCATCGGCAACATCCGCAGCGTCGAATCGATGGCGTTGTCGATCCTGCGCCTGGCCGGCGAGGACGCCCGCAAGGAGCGCACCGCGCGCCTGATCCTGCATGTGCCGGTTTCGGTCGGCACCTACCTGATGAACGAGAAGCGCGCGGCGCTGCGCAGCATCGAAGAGAAATGCAGCCTCGATGTGATCATCGTTCCGGATCCCGAACATGGAAACGCCGGAGTACACCATCCGTCGCGTGCGCAGCGATGAGATGGGCCTGCCTGAAAACGCGCAGACTTCCTACCGGATGCCGGCCGCACCGGATGCGCCGGATGTCACGGCTCTGCAGCCGAAGCGCCCTGCCGCACCCGCTGCGGCAGTGGCCACCATCATGCCGGCCGAACCTGCACCGTCGGCGCCGCCGCCGCCCGCTGTGATCGTCGAGGAAAAACCCGTCGCGGCGGGCGGGATCATCGGCTGGTTCAAGCGTGTGCTCGTGGGTGACGGCGCAGCCGCCACAGAAACAAAGGAAGTCCGCAAGCCGGCCGCCCGTACGGATCGCAAGCCGCGTGAAGATCGTGGCCGCGGTGGACGCAGCAGCGGGGGCAGCAGCAGCGGTGGCGATCGGGATCGTGGTCCGCGCCGTGCTGGCGGTCGCAGTGGCCCGCAGGGTGAAGGGGGTGGCGATCGACCACGCGGTGATCGGGACCGCAATCGGGGTCGCGATGGCGAACGTCGACCGGATCGCCCTGCCAGAACAGAAGCCGACGGTCCGCGTCCTGAGCAGCGTCCCCGTCGTGAACCGCAGCAGCATCCACGTCCGCCTGAAGCGCAGGCACCGCGCGCAGAAAGCGCGCCAGTCATGTCCACCGACGCAGGCGGCAACGGACCCGACGCCGGCGCTCCACGCGCCGAGGGCGAGAAGCGTTCGCGCCGTGGTGGCCGTCGCCGTCGCGGTCGGGGTGGTTCTCGCGGTGAAGGCGCTGGCCCGGCAGCAGGCGGCGAAGGCAACGGCAGCGGATCTGCCGAGGATTTCAGCCTGCAGCACAGTGCAGGGCCTGCCGATCATGGCGGTGGTGGCGAGCAGCAGTCTGAATCGCGGCCCGAGCCACGGCACGATTACGCTGCGCCAGCCGTGGCATCGCCACCCCCACCGCCGCCGCCTCCTCCTCCGCAGGAGAATCGGCCCAGCGTGGTGTGGTCGTCTGCCGCGACCTCAGCGCCTGCCGGCGAGGATCGGGGCAATCGCGACGAATAGCGCCCGCGAACCGTGCTCGGCCAGGTCGAGCACGGTTTCAAAGCCGTCCGGACCTCCGTAATACGGGTCCGGCACCGCCCGCCGTCGCACCGCGGGTGCGTATTTCAGGAACAGCTGCGCCCGGTCGTGCAGGCCAGGCGGTGCGATCGCACGCATGTCGCGCAGGTTGTCTTCATCCATGGCCAGCAGCAGGTCGAAGCGCCTGAAATCATCGGGCTGAAGCTGCCGCGCCCGCAGGTCTGAAATATCATAGCCACGCGCTGCCGCAGCCAATCTGCTGCGTGGGTCGGGTTGCGCCCCGATGTGATAGTCCGCCGTCCCCGCCGAATCAAAGCTCAGCTGCAGATGTGCGGCTTCACGCTCTGCCAGCACCCGCGCCACACCTTCCACCGTGGGCGAACGGCAGATGTTCCCCAGGCAGACGAACAGGATCTTCACGAACCGGTATACGCCGCCGACTCGCGGCCATCCAGGCTTTGCAGCAACCCGTAAAGCTCCGGGCGTCGATCGCGGAACACGAACCAGTTGTCGCGCTGCTCGGCGAGCGCGGCGAGATCGAACTCGGCCAGCAACACGGCCTGCTCTTCTTCGCCCGCCTCGGCCACCTTCGCGCCCTGCGCGTCGGCAATGAACGACGAACCGTAGAAATGGATGTACAGACCTTCTGGATCCTGCAGCGAACGCTCCAGCCCGAAGCGGTTCGATGCCACCAGCGGCATGAGATTGGCAGCGGCATGTCCCTGCTGCGTGCGTTGCCAGTGATCGCGGGAATGCACGGGCTGCGCCGGCGGCGGCTCGCTGCCGATGGCGGTGGGATACAGCAGCAGCTCGGCGCCCAGCAGCGCCATCACGCGCGCGCACTCCGGAAACCACTGGTCCCAGCAGATGCCGACGCCAATTCGCCCGAAACGCGTATCCCACACCCGAAAGCCGGTATCTCCCGGCGAGAAATAGGTCTTTTCCTGGTAGCCCGGGCCGTTCGGAATATGAGCCTTGCGATAGATGCCGGACACAGTGCCATCCGCATCGACCATGGCGACCGTATTGAAATACGCCTGCCCGGCCCGCTCGAAGAAGCTCACCGGCAGCACCACACCGAGTTCGCGCGCCAAAGACGTCATGCGCGCCACCGCGCGATTCTCAGCCAGCGTGGTGGCCAGCCGCAGATGCCGGGAATCCTGCTCGATGCAGAAATACGGCGTCTCGAACAGCTCCTGCAGCAGGATCACCTGCGCCCCCTCCCGCGCCGCCTGCCGTACCAGCTCTTCGGCCCGGGCGAGGTTCTCGTCGATATTCCAGCTGCAGGCGAACTGTGTGGCGGCCACAGTTACCAGTCGTGGCGTCCGCTGCAGATGGGGAAGCGCAGCACTTCGAGCCTTGTTGTGCATCATTTGGGTATTATGCCGACCCGTGAGCAACTCAATACGCAATGCATGGCAACGGTATCGCGCAATGCCACGCGTGCCGCGTGAACTGGTGACCTTCGCGTTGATGCTGCTGCTGGCCCTGACGCTGCTGCCGCTGGCGATCTGGATGGCCGGCCAGCTTTTCCTGGGCGACTACCTGCGTGATCCGGCTGGCAGTCGCAGTGGCGGGCCGCTGGCACTGCTGGTCGACTACATCGGCGGGGTATTTTCCGGCTCTCCCGGGCACTGGCTGGTGCTGCTGGGCCCCTACCTGCTTCTGGTGGCGTTCCGGACTGGTCGGGCACTGACCAAAACGTGACATAAATCCGCAGGTTACTTGACGGAGTGCACAAAAAGTCGAACCATGCAGGCCGTAACATCCCTCGCAGGACATGACCTCTCCGGTATCGCAGCCCGCTTGAAATAGAAACGATGAACAACAGCAACTTACGCAAGATTGATCAGGTCGATACGACTTCTACCGCCCGGATAGATCGCCGCCAGACTGTCCTGGCGCAGATCGAAGCCGCCTTGCTGGCCGACAAGATCTCGGTGCTGGAAATATCGGAAGAAGGCACGGGCACCGACCCGTACAACAGCGGTCGGGCTCGCGCCGACACCTGGCAGAAACGGGCCCGCTAGAGCGCCGGCTGGCTACCCCTTCAGGATGGCCAGTAGCTCCAACCGACCAAGAGCACCGAGGCGACCAGCGCGAGCTTCGCTGGCAGGCGCCAGGACGTGTTCCGCAGCTGGCCAATGAACGCCGCCACAGAGGCCCCCGTCAAAAGCACTGCCCAGGCAATGGCCTGCAGCAAGGGCCGGAACTCCCCTTCCAGGCGTTCATGGAACTCTGGCAGCAGCAGGAACACCAATAAGGTCATGACCAGCCCAGTCAGCAACGCGACGGACGACCCCATGACAATCCCGATGAGTGCTACCAATGGCTGCACAGCGCCTTGCTCCTCGAATCTGCTAGCCTGACACCCATGACTGTAACCGAATTGTCCAGGCGCACGCGCCGCCCCATTGGTTGGCTGGCATTTTCAGCCCTACTCGTACTTGCCATCGCAGGCAGTGGTTCCACGGGTGCGCCCGCGGCAGCTACCAGCCTGTTGCCGCCCGGCGCACTGGCACCTGCCGATCGGCAGCGACTGCTGGCCAAGCGCATCGGCGCGATGCTGGAGCAGGCGCACTACCGTCGCGCCGCCATCGACGATCGCATGTCGCCGGAGATCTTCAAGCGCTACATCGATTCGCTCGACAGCCAGCGCAGCTATTTCCTGGCCAGCGACATCGTCGAGTTCAGCACCTGGGAAAACCGCTTCGACGACATGATCCGCAGTGGTGAAGTGGCGCCCGCATTCGCCATGTATGCGCGCTTCCAGCAGCGCAATCGCGAGCGTATCGAACATGCGTTGCAACTGCTCGTCGACCGAGCCGGACTGGACGCAGGATGAAGTCTTCGAGTTCGAGCGAGACAAGGCCCCCTGGCCCGCAACCGCGCAGGAACTCGACGAATTGTGGCGCAAGCGCGTCAAGAACGATGCGTTGAGCCTGGCGCTTGCGGGCAAGACCTGGGCCGAAACCACCGAAACGCTGCGCAAGCGCTACGAGCGCGGCCTGAAACGATCGGAACAGGTCACTGCGGATGAAGTGTTCGAAAACCTGATGAACGCGTACGCGCGCACCTTCGACCCGCACTCCAATTATTTCTCGGCGCGCAACTCCGAGGAATACCGCATCCAGATGAGTCTCAGTTACGAAGGCATCGGCGCAACGCTGCAGAGCGACGACGAGTACGCCAGCATCGTCAACCTGTTGCCAGGTGGCCCAGCCGCCATTGCCGGCACGCTGGGCATCAAGGACCGCATCGTCGCCATTGCGCAGGGCAATGACGAATTCGAGGATGTCGTCGGCTGGCGCCTGGATGACGTGGTGCAGAAGATCCGCGGCAAGGGCGGCACGGTCGTGCGTTTCCATGTGCTGCCTGCCGGCGCTGCGCCGGGGTCCCCGGAAAAGACCATTGAACTCACGCGCGGCAAGGTCACGCTGGAGGGTCAGGCTGCCAAGAAGCAACGCAGGCTGGTCACCCGCAATGGCAAGAAACTGAACATCGGCGTGATCAGCGTGCCGGGTTTCTATCGCGATGTGGATGCGGAGTCCCAGGGCGACAAGAACTACCGCAGCACCACGCGCGACGTTACCCGCCTGCTCGAAGAGCTGCGCGCCGAGGGTCCGGTCGATGGCCTGATCCTCGACTTGCGCGGCGACGGTGGCGGCTTCCTGCCCGAGGCCACAGCGCTGACGGGTCTCTTCATCGACAAAGGCCCGGTAGTGCTCCTGAAGGACTACACCGGCCGCGTGGAGCAGCTCGATGATCCCTCGCCGGGCAGCGTCTACGACGGCCCGCTGGTGGTCCTGGTGGACCGTTACAGCGCGTCAGCGTCCGAGATCTTTGCCGGTGCCATCCAGGACTACCAGCGTGGCTACGTGGTTGGCCAGCGCACCTTCGGCAAGGGCACCGTGCAGAACCTGATTCCGCTGGACCGCTGGACGCAGAAGCCCGTCGAGGGCCAGCTCACGGTAACCATCGGCAAGTTCTACCGGGTCACCGGCGAGAGCACCCAGCACCGCGGCGTCGAGCCGGACATCCTCCTGCCCTCTTCGATCGACATGAATGAGGTGGGCGAGAGTTCGCTGGAAGCTGCGCTTCCATGGGACCGTATTGCCCCTGCCACGTTCCAGCGCGTTGCCCTGCCCGGAACCGTCCCTGCGCTGACACTCGTGCGCAACGAGGCCGAGCGGAGCAAGTCCGATGCCAGCTTCCAGTGGCTGGTGGAAAGCATCGCTGCCGATGAGAAACTGCGCGCGCGCAAGTCTCTGTCGCTGAACCTCGCCAAGCGCAAGGCAGAACGCGAGACGATCGAAGCGGAGACCCTGAAGCGCGAGAATGAACGCCGCGCCGCCCTGGGCAAGCCAGCTTTTACGACCCTCGCTGAACTGGAAGCTGCCGCAACGGAAGAAATCACCGCTGAAAAGGCGCCCGATATTCTGCTGGATCGCACTTCGGAGATCATGGGCGATATCGTTGCTGGCGCGAGCGCCGCGCCTGCGAAGCCGGTAAGCACGGTGGTACAGCAGGCAGCGCCCGCTACCGCCCGCTAGGCAGCTGTCAGTCGCCCTCGGCGTAGAAGAGATCTGACAGGCTCCAGAGGTCCTGGTCCAGCACATCCCAGGTCATGGCCTCGGACCTCCCCAGGGAGGTCCGCAAGGTCACCTGCACCGACTCCACGGTAGGGGTGGTGTCGGAAGCGAGTCGGTATTTCACGCCGGCGGCCAGGATATCCACCAGACGCCGCACTTCCGTTTGGATCGCCGGGGTGTTCTGCGCCATCGTCGCTTTCGCGCGGCCGATTTCCTGCATCAGCAGGATGCTGGCGGACGCATCCTGGATACCATCGATCTTCGGCTCGCTGCGCGCCATGGAATCGGCTGTGCGCGCCAGCAATGCCGGGGGGGTCAGTCGCAAGGCCAGCACATGGGCAGCAGCGATGGCCGTGAGATTCAGCACCCTTCTTGCCTGCAATGACAGCCCCGGATATTTGGCACCGCCCTGCTCTTCGACCTTCAACAACTGGTCGCGTGCAAGCTGCAACTGCTCGTCGGCAAACCGCATCTCGGACTGCATGGCCGCACCACGCCGCAACAATTCACGTCGAGTGAAATACTGCCACCAGCCTTGCGACCTGGCCAAAGAGCCCTGAATGCCTGCCAGCTTGCTTCGCACATCCGCAGCCGCATGCTCGGCCTGCGCGCATTCCGCACGCGCCGACTGCTGACGCTCGAACAACTGACGGTTGAGATCGGCAAGGAACTGTCGACGCTCGCGGTCTTCCCGCTGCTGGGCGAGCTCACGGATCAGGGCGGCGATCTGCGCATGACCTGTGGCCCACAGATCACGCAGCTGGTAGTGCAACAGCGCATGCAACCCGGTCATCGGCGCGGCCAGCCGCGACTCCAGATGCTCCAGCTGCTCGCGGACGCGCGCGGTGGCCGCCTCTCCCAGTTTCACGCGGTCCTTGAGCCGGTGCAGTTCGTCCTGGGTATCGCCCAAGGCCTTCTTCAGTTCCGCGCGATTGCGGAACAGATTCAGGACGCGGGTATCTTCCGGCGCCTCGGGATGCTCGAGCACCACGCGGGTCTGCAGGAATTTTCCGAACCAATTGGAGAATTGAGACAGCAAGCTGGCGGCTTCAGGCGAGTGAGTGGCCCAGGTCGAGGCAGTATTCCAGCCACTTGTTTAACATGTTGTTGTAGAGCCAGCGTTGCGCAAGTTCACGCTCCGCGTGCGCGGCATCGCGCGCGAATGGCTCGGGCCTGTCGGCAGGCCAGTGCTGCGCCTGGGCGAGACGCGCGTCACAGTAGACGCGGACCCGCACATCCGGATAACTGAGCAGCGTCGCCAACTCGGGGGTGGCGATGGCTGGATCGTGGAACAGATGCGTGAGCCCCAGCGTGGTGGTGTATGCACACTGTTCCAGCACCGAAAGCTTCAGGTCACAGCCCGTGGCAACTCGCGAGACCTTTTCCCCCGCAAGCAGGGATGGATCGCCGCACAGACGTGTCAGTCGCAGATAGTTGCTCTCGTACAGCGACATCAGCGCAGCGAAGCCATGCGGCCGCGCACGCCAGCTTGCCGGCAATAGTGTTTCGTTGCCGGTCATCGTCACGGCGCGGCCTGCGGCGCCTGCGCCGCTTCCACGAACAGGTGCTGACGGTAGTACTGCAGCTCGCGGATGGAATCGTGGATGTCAGCCAGAGCAAGGTGCGTGGCCTGCTTGGTGAAGCCGGCGGCAAGATTCGGCATCCAGCGGCGTGCCAGCTCCTTGATGGTGCTGACATCCAGGTTGCGATAGTGGAAGTAGCGTTCCAGTTGCGGCATCTGCCGCGCCATGAAGCGGCGATCCTGGCAGATGCTGTTGCCGCACATGGGAGACACCCCACCCTGCACCCAGATTCTCAGGAACTCGAGCGTGCGTGCTTCCGCTTCAGCCATGGTCACGGTGCTGGCGCGAATGCGCTCGACGAGCCCGCTGGCGCCATGCTGGCGCGTATTCCATTCGTCCATGCCCGCGAGCACTTCGTCGGCGGTCCGGATGGCGAACACCGGCCCTTCGGCAAGCACATTGAGCTGCGCATCGGTTACCACCGTCGCGATCTCGATGATGGAATCCGTGTCGGTCTTGAGACCGGTCATCTCGAGATCGATCCAGATCAGGTTGTCACGATGCTGCACTCGAACCTCAGACGCTTCCGTTTCCGTTCCTGTGGCATTCTATGGACACTTGCCCAAAGTTGCATGTTCAGCTGTTCACAAAACCCTTGATCGCCGAAGTCATCGCCATGTACGGACGACACCTGTTGCTGCGCGACGCTGCAGGTGTGCGCCGCATGGCGCGGCCAATGGGTCGGCATCTCGAGATCGTCTGTGGCGATCGCGTGCAGTGCCGCTCTGAAGGTGAAGAGCTGCTGGCCGAATCCATCCTCCCACGCGACAGCTTCCTGAGGCGCAGCACGCTGCGTGGGCGCAGCGAGCCACTGGCCGCGAATCTCAGCCAGTTGGCCGTGATCGTGGCCCCGATGCCGGTGCCCGACCTGTTCATGATTGACCGCTATCTCTGTGCCGCCGCCAGCGCACCGATGCATGCGGTGATCGTGCTGAACAAGTGCGATCTCCCCGCGGCAGCGGCCGTGCGGCAGGAACTCGAACAATATACCGCACTCGGATACACGGTTCTGTCGGTGACTGCCGTCGGCACTGAAGGCACAGAGGCTGGCCTCGCCCCACTGCGTAACGCGCTCCGCGATCAGACCACAATCATGGTCGGCCAATCCGGTGTCGGAAAATCATCGCTGACACGTCTTGTCACCACTGATACCGCCGACATCGCCGTAGGTGGCCTGATGCGCGAAGAAGAAGGCCGTCACACCACCACGGCTTCGCGCCTGTACGATTGCGACAGCGGCGGCCGGATCATCGATTCTCCAGGTGTGCGCGATTTCGCCCCCGCCATTGATGACCTTGAACCCACGACGCTCGGATTCCGCGAGGTTTCCGAGCGGGCGGCGCAATGTCGTTTCCAGGATTGCAGCCACATGCAGGAGCCGCACTGCGCGGTGCGCGCCGCAGTCGAATCGGGCGCCATGCATCAGCGTCGATATGAAAGTTATCGTCGCCTGCGTCGACTGTATGACGAGCTTTGGGAAAAGCGGTCAGAGAAAGACCGCGCTGCGCGAACCCGAACCTGACTTCAAGCCACCTGCCCGCCTTCAGTTGCCGGCTGGTCTTCTTCCAGAATCCCGCGGACATAAAGCCGCTCGACCAGCACCATGAGCACAATCATGGCGGGAGTGGCGAGCAACACGCCCGTGAGCCCGAACAACATGCCGAACATCACGGTGGCTGCGATGCCGAGCACTGGAGGCAGGTTCACAGCCCAGCGCTGCACGAAGGGCATCAGCACATTGCCCTCGATCTGCTGGATGGCAACCACCAGGATCACGACGTAAAGCGCTGTCTGCGGGCCTTCCACGAACGCGAGCATCACGGCCAGCAATCCGCCCACAATCGCCCCGATGTACGGAATGAACGCCAGCAGACCGGACAACACGCCCACAGAGAACGCCAGCGGCACGCCAAGCGCCCACAAACCAACCGCGGTGGAGGTGCCCACGAACAACATGGACACCGACTGTCCCAGCAACCAGCGCGACAGCGCGTACCAACAGGCATCCAGGGCAACTGCGCCGCGCGCGCGCGCCGGCACAGGCAACAATCGCAGCAATCCGTTCCTGTAGGTGTGCGGAGAGAGCGCAAGGTAAATGCCCATGACCACGACCAGCGCGGCACTGCCCAGGGCACCAAAGGTGAGACCCGCAAAACCCGCGATTCGGGTGGCGTACTGGCCGGCCTGTTCCTTGCCCTGTTCCAGGTAATCCAAAGCCACCACGCCGAGACGGCGTTCGTTCAGCCATTGCAGCACGGCTTCCCTGGCAGCGGGGATTCCCTCCCGCAGTCGCTCCAGCTGCTCGGCCAGCGGATCGCCGAGCATCCAGACACCTGCGGCAATCAGGATCACGAACGCGAGCAATGCCACCATGACAGACCATTTCGGTGACAGTCGCAGATACTTCTCGAGCGCTTCGGCGTTCACGCGCAACACGGTCGCCACGATCACCGCACCGAACAGCAGCATGATGAGATCCATCAGTTGCCAGGCAATCAGCCCGAACACCACCACGCTTGCCACCAGCAGCACCTTGCGCGGGAAGGTCAAGGAAGAATCCGTGTCGGGAGATTTCTGTTTCATTTGCCCTCCAACGTTGCTTCAGGAGCAGTGGCCGCATCGCGGCACTCACCGGGCTGTCTTCAGCTTCCAACATTCAAAGGCCAGGCCGAGGCATCCACCGCCTCGCGATAACCATGCCAGGTGGCGTGGCCGATCAGCGGCATCAGAACTGCCAGACCAATGAACGCGGTGGCAAAACCGATGAGCACCGCTGCCAGGATGAGTGCAATCCACACCAGCATCGCAGGCTTGTTGAGCAGCACGGCATTCACGCTCGTAACGACTGCGGTCATGCCATCCGTGCGACGGTCCAGCAGCATCGGAAGGGAGAAGGCCGTGGCGGCAAAGGCCAACAGCGCAAACACGGATCCCACCGCACTTCCGATGGCCAGGAACTGGAGGGTTTCAGCAGTGGATGCCTGCACGTTTGCCGGATGGAACACCTGCACGCCGGAGCCGGCGCGAAGCCACAGCAGGCCCACCACCAACAGCACCAGCGAGTAGATCATCGTATCGCCAAGTCGGCGGAATTCCTCGCGGAGGCAGCGCCGCAGGGTTGGCCTGCCACCGCGTTCCAGTTCGGCACTGATGGCATACAGGCCGAGTGCCAGCACCGGCGCTGCAAACATGAACAGCGGCAGGAGGATGATCACGAGCCACCGGCTGCCAAACTGCCAGGCGAGCCAGCTGACGCCGAAACTCAGCAACATGATGGCGATTCCGTAGGTCAGGCTGGGCACGGGCGCTGCGCGAAGGTCGCGCCAGCCCAGCTGAAGCCATCTCAGTGGCGCCGTAATGGGCACCCGCCGGCATGGTGCCGCGAACGGCAGCCCCTCGCTTTCCCCTGCGTTCTGCTCGACCATCCGCCCCCCTTGTTCCCGGTCCAGCCTGCCACGCGCCCTGCCCGCGCAGGCACAACACCTTTATCGACCCGATACCGGGTGAGGGTCAACCCGGACGAACGTTCTGCCGTCCCGCCAGGGCATGCGCCAGTGTCCCGCCGTCCACATACTCGAGTTCGCCGCCGAAAGGCACACCCTGCGCGATGCGGGTGGTGGTCAGGCCGCGCGCGCGCGCCATCTCGGAAACCACATGGGCCGTGGCTTCGCCCTCTACCGTGGAATTGGTCGCGAGGATCACTTCGCGGACGCGATCTTCCGCGAGCAGCAGATCCAGTTCATGCAGGCCGAGCTCTGCAGGGCCGATGCCATCCAGGGGCGACAGATGCCCCATCAGCACGAAGTATCGCCCGCGATAGGCGCCGGAATTCTCCACCGCCATGACATCGGCCGGTGATTCCACCACGCACAATTGCGAATCGTCCCGGCTGCTGGAATCACAGAGCGGACACAGCCCGCCCTCGGCCAGCATGCGGCAACGCTGGCAGCGCCCCACCGCACCGAGCGCATGCTCCATCGCCTGCGCCAGCTCCTGTGCCACACCCCGTTCGTCCTGCAGCAGCTTGAACGCCAACCGCTGCGCGGTCTTCGGCCCGATGCCCGGCAGTGCATGCAGCGCATCGATCAGTCGCGCCAGCGCCGGGGGATGCTTCATCAGAACGGCAGCTTCATGCCCGGCGGCAGCTGCAGTCCGGCCATTGCGCCGGACATCTTCTCGTTCACTGCCAGCCCGACTTTGTGCGTGGCATCGTTGATGGCGGCCGCGATCAGGTCTTCGAGCACTTCGCGGTCTTCAGACATCAGCGCCTGTTCGATCTGCACGCGCGCCACTTCATGCTTGCCGTTCATGGTGATCTTCACCATGCCGCCGCCGGATTCACCCACGGCGGTGAGCTGCGCGACCTGCGCCTGTGCCTTGGCCAGATTCTCCTGCATGGCCTGCGCCTGCTTCATCAGGTTGCCAATATTGCCTCGCATGGTTCTCAAGTCTCCTCGGTGAAGTTGGGGCGCACGGATTCGGGAAATATCGTGGCGCCCATCTGGGCGCGCAAAGCCTGGATGTTGGGGTCTGTCTCGAGTGCGGCCCGGGCCGATGCCAGCCGCTCATCGGATTGCCGATCGCGTTCACGCGCCGGCGTGGCGGGCACCACGGATTCGGCCAGTTCGATCAGCACCCGCACAGGCTCGCCAACGTAACGCGCCAGTGCGGCAGCCAGTTTCTGTTCATTGCCGGGCGTGCGGATCGACTGGCTGCGCGCATCCAGCAACAGCCGGATCTGACCACCCTGACGTTCGGCAAAAGCGCAGTTGGCAGCCAGCTGCCGCGCGATCCCCGAGAGGCCGAGCAGCTCGACGATGGCTGCCCAGTTGCCCGGAGTCAGCGGGAGGGATCCGGCCGCTGGCGCCAGCGACGCGTCTTTGCTGGCAGGAGCCGGTACAACGGCCGCCGCAGAAACCGATGCGGACGCCGCAGCCGGCCCCGATGCCGCAGCGGCTGACTTCGCCGCTGCAATCGACTGTTGCCTGTTGGGCGCTGCAGCCGGTGCTGCAATGTTTTCGCCGCCCGGGCGGAACGCCAGCATTCTCACCAGCGTCAAGGCGAAGCTGCTGCGCTGGTCGGTGGTGAAGGGCATGTCCCGCCGCCCCAGCAGCCCCACCTGGTAATACAGCTGCAGATCCTCTGGCGCGATGACGGCAGCCAGCTCCGCCATCACGGCAGCCGGCACGTCGTCTTCGTCGTCATAGGGCTTGCCCGCTGCCTGGAACAACGCCACGCGAGCCAGCAGGCTGTTCAGTTCATCCAGCATCTGCAGGTAATCCGGCGACCACTGCTCCAGCGTGCGCGCGAGATCAAGCAGCCCGGACATGTCCTGCGCTGCAAGCAGCCGCACGAGCTGCACGACCTGCTGCCGGTCCACCGTCCCGAGCATGGTGCGGGCATCGACCTCCTGCACTTCCTTTGCACCCCCGAAGGCCAGCAGCTGGTCGAGCAGCGACAACGCATCGCGCATCGAGCCATCCGCCGCGGTGGCCAGCAGTCGCAGCGCGGCAGGTTCTGCGGTGATGCCCTCCGTCCCAGGATATGCGTGAGCCGCGCGCTGATCAGGCTCACCGGCAGCCGCTTGAGGTTGAACTGCAGACAGCGCGACAGCACGGTGATCGGCAGGCGCTGCGGGTCGGTGGTGGCCAGCAGGAACTTCACATGCGGTGGCGGTTCTTCCAGCGTCTTGAGCAGCGCATTGAACGAATGCGCCGACAGCATGTGCACTTCGTCGATGAGATAGATCTTGTAGCGCCCGCGCGAGGGCATGTACTGCACGTTCTCGAGCAGGTCGCGGGTGTCTTCGACCTTGGTGCGCGAGGCGGCGTCCACTTCGATGAGGTCGACAAAGCGTCCGGCATCGATATCCGTGCAGGCTGCGCACTCACCGCAGGGCTTTGCAGATTGCCCGCGTTCGCAGTTCAGGCACTTGGCGAAGATGCGGGCGACCGTGGTCTTGCCCACGCCGCGCGTGCCCGTGAACAGAAAAGCATGGTGCACACGACCGGCATCCAGCGCATTGCTCAGGGACCGCAACACGTGTTCCTGCCCCGACATCTCGTCGAAATTCCTGGGGCGCCATTTTCGGGCGAGTGCCGTGTAGCTCATTGCGGTGACCCCAAGATGGAGGCGGCCCGCACCAACCTTGCCTTCGGCGCCCGACCTGACCGTTACCGTTGCTCCCTTCCGGGCCTGGCGGGATTCACGGCAGTTCGTCGCGAAGGAGCCAATGCGGGCCACCACATGACAAAACTGGCGGAGAGGGTGGGATTCGAACCCACGTATACCCTTTCGGACATAACTGGAATTCCAGTCCAGCGCCTTCGACCACTCGGCCACCTCTCCACAATCAAACACTTACAGTCGTTTCTTCACCTAAAACTTTATGCCGAAAACTGCCGCCAGCTGCAAGCTTTGGCCCGAAGCGGCGGCATTCTACAGAACAAGCGACCCGTCTGTGGCCAGGCTCACTGACCCGGCCGGCCGCGCGGGATCCGAGCTCCCTTCCGGCCAGTATCTTCAGAAGGCTCGTCGTCCCTTGCTGCCGCGGGCGGGGTCGCCACGAAGCTCGCCTTCGGGGGCTCTTCCAGGCAGCCGTCATTGGGCCCACGCGGGATCTCGGGCTCGTCCAATGCCGGGATCGCCAGCGCCTCTCGGGTATCCGGCGCGTCCATGCCAACGGGGATACGCAAGGGTGGCAGATCCTTCTCATTGGCATAAGACGGGGCTTTCTTGCAACTGGCAACCAGGCCTGAGCAGCCCGTGGCCATGGCCATGCTGCTCACCAGGGACGCGAGCAATATCAAACGGGACTTGGTCATCGGTTTCCTTGCATTCTTCAAGCCGCAGCGGCCAGCGACACTCCAGCCTGGGCCAGTGCTGCTTCAACCGCTTCATGATAGCGCGGTGCCAGCGGCGTCAAAGGCAGACGCAAACGTCCGCGCATGACGCCCATGCGCTCCAGCGCCCACTTCACCGGAATGGGATTGGCCTCGAGGAACAGCGCCTGGTGCAGCCCGGCAAGCCGTGCATCCAGCGCGGCTGCAGCGGGTTCGTCATGCGCCAGCGCTGCGGTAATCATCTGGCTCATCAGCGCTGGCGCCACATTGCCGGTCACGGAGATCACGCCACCGGCACCATGCCGGATGGCCTCACGTACCGTGGCATCGTCGCCGGAGAGAATACCGAAGCCCGCAGGGCACTGGGCCGCGAGCTCCCGGATCCGCTGCATGGAAGCCACTGCTTCCTTGATGGCAACGATGCGCGGCAGGCGCGCGAGCCGCGCCACCGTCTCCGGCAGCATGTCCACTGCCGTGCGTGCCGGGCACGTTGTAGAGGATGACTGGCACGCGCCGCTGCCTGCGCAGCCGCCTCGAAATGGCGGTACAGCCCTTCCTGCGAGGGACGGTTGTAGGCGGGCGTGACCAGCAGCAATCCATCCACACCCTGACCGGAATACAGCCGCACGCGTTCAATCGTGCCGGCGGTGCTGCTGGTGCCGCAGCCCACGATGATCTGCAGCCTGCCGGCCGCCTGTTCGCGCGCGCGGCGCGTCAGCTCCAGCAGCTCCGGCTCGGAAATGGTGGGCGATTCACCGGTGGTGCCACCGACCACGATGCCGGTGGTGCCACTGGCGACATGCCAGTCGATGAGGCGCGACCAGGCCTGCCAGTCGATTTCTCCATCGTCCCGGAAAGGGGTGACGATGGCGATATGTGTTCCGGCAAAAGCTTGCGAGGACATGCGGGCGGGCGGTTCCTGAAAGTCAAGAAAAACGGCAATTCGGGCGCGCGATGTTACGGGCCGCGTGCGATCCCAGGCAAGCGCGGATAGACTTGGGCTCGTCCCTTACTGACCCTGGCAGCATGAAGCAGTTCCTGGCCATCTCGGCCATTGGCAAAGATCGACCCGGCCTCGCCCACGACGTGGTCCGCACCATCGCCGACTGCGGCGCCAGCATCAACGAAAGCCGCATGCTGCCCCTGGGCGGCGAACTGGCCATGCAGATCCTGGTCTCCGGCAACTGGCACTCCGTGGCCCGGGTGGAATCGGAACTCGCCCGCCTGGCCGAGGCCGGCGGCCTGGCGCTGCACCTGCGCCGCACCGAGCCCCGCGCCCTGCGCGAGGACTACATCCCCTACTCCATCGACGTGATCGGACCTGATCACGGCGGCATCGTTGCCGGCCTCGCCGGCTTCCTCACCGCCCGCAATATCGAGATCGCGGAAGTGGCCTCGCGCAGCTATGCCGCCTCGCAGACCGGTGCGGCCATGTTTGCCGTGCAGATGATGATCAACGTGCCTTCGCGCCTGCCGATTGCGCAGCTGCGCGAGGATTTCATGGAATATTGCGACTCGCAGAATCTCGACGCGATTCTTGAACCAGTGAAGAACTAACCGATTTCAAAGGAAACAATATCCGTGGCAGCCCCCGTGTTGGCCAAGAAGGTTCCCGATTTCACCGCCGCCTCCACATCCGGCGCGGACTTCCAGCTCGCCAAAGCCCGCGGCAAGGCCGTGGTTCTCTACTTCTACCCCAAGGACGCGACCTCCGGCTGCACCGTCGAGGCGCAGGAATTCCGCGATCTGCACGCGAAGTTCAAACGCGCCAGCGCGCTGGTGCTCGGCGTCTCGCGTGACTCACTCAAATCGCATGAGAAGTTCCGCGAGAAGGAAGCCCTGCCCTTCGACCTGCTCAGCGATCCGGACGAAGCGCTCTGCAAACTGTTCGACGTGATCCGCGAGAAGAGCCTGTACGGCCGCAAGTACATGGGCATCGAGCGCAGCACGTTTCTGATCGACGACAAAGGCGTACTGCGCCAGGAATGGCGCAAGGTGAAGGTAGCAGGTCATGCCCAGGAAGTTCTCGAAGCCCTCCGTTCCCTCGACTGACAGCGACGAACAGCGCCGGATCTACGTGCTCGACACCAATGTGTTGATGCACGATCCGGCGGCGATATTCCGCTTCGACGAGCACGACATCTACCTGCCGATGGTGGTGCTGGAGGAGCTCGACCATCACAAGAAGGGTGTGTCCGAACCCGCACGCAACGTGCGCCAGGTTTCGCGCTTCCTCGACGAGATCATGCAGGACGCGGACAAGGCCGAGATCGATCGCGGCCTGCCGATTCCCTCTGCACTCAGCGGCAATGGCGACTCCAAGGGCCCTCCCTCCGGCAAGCTGTTCTTCCAGACCCGCAACCTGCAGAGCCGCCTGCCGGCCGAACTGCCCGGGCCAGACCAACGACAACGTGATCCTCGCGCAGACACTGGCCCTGCAGGCCGAACTGCCGCGCGTGCGCGTGACGCTGGTGTCGAAGGACATCAACCTGCGCATCAAGGCCGCCATCGTCGGCATCCATGCCGAGGACTACTACAGCGACCGCACCATCGACGACGCCGACCTGCTGGATGCCGGCACGCGCCCCGTCACCGAGGATTTCTGGCAGCGAAATGGCGAGAACATGCGCTCGTGGAAGGAGGCCGGCCGCACCCACTACGAACTGCGGGGCCCCGATGTGGCGGACTGGCGCGTCAACCAGTTCGTGTACGAGAACAGCGAACAGGGGCTCGAGGCACTGGTACGCAGCATCGACGGCGACAAGGCGCACCTCGAACTGATCCATGACTACCGCAGCACCAAGCACAGCGTCTGGGGCATCACCGCCCGCAACCGCGAGCAGAATTTCGCGTTGAACCTGCTGCTCGATCCGGAGATCGATCTGGTCACCATCCTGGGACCAGCCGGCACCGGCAAGACGCTGCTCACGCTGGCCGCAGGCCTCATGCAGACACTCGACAGCAGCCAGTTCGCGGAAATCATCATGACCCGCGTCACCATCCCGCTTGGCGAGGACATCGGCTTCCTGCCGGGCACCGAAGAGGAGAAGATGGAACCGTGGATGGGCGCACTGGTGGACAACCTGGAAGTGCTCACGCAAAGCGCCGAGGGTGGCAACTGGGGTCGTGCGGCCACCAATGACCTGCTGCGCAACCGCATCAAGATCCGTTCCCTGAACTTCATGCGCGGCCGCACTTTCCTGAACCGGTTCGTGATCATCGACGAAGCGCAGAACCTGACGCCCAAGCAGATGAAGGCCTTGCTGACCCGTGCGGGGCCGGGCACGAAGATGGTCTGCCTGGGCAACATCGCCCAGATCGATACGCCCTACCTGACCGAGACCACCTCCGGCCTCACCTATGTCGTCAACCGGTTCCGTGGCTGGCCGCATGCGGGCCATATCACGCTCAATCGCGGCGAGCGCTCACGGCTGGCCGACCAGGCCTCCAATATTCTCTGAACTGTGGGCCTGGATCGTGGTCAGATCTGAACCTGTGAACAAACGGCAAAACCTCTCTTCGCGTGTCGGCACTGCCGTCCTGCTGGCCATGGCCTGCGGGCTGGCAGGCGCGCAGGAAGCAGAACGACCCACCGTGCCGCTGGGTCCGCCACCCGCCCAGAGTTCCCTGCCTGATCTCGGCAGCAGCGCCAATGCGCTGCTGAGCCGGGAAGACGAATACCAGATCGGCCGCATGATCGTGCGCGACATCCGCAACGAAAACCTGCTGCTCGACGACCCTGAAACAGCGGACTACCTGCAGAACCTGGGTTCACGGATCGGCGTCGAAGCGCAGGATGGCGAGCAGCGGCTGACGTTCTTCCCGGTCCGCGACAGGAGCATCAATGCGTTTGCCCTGCCTGGCGGATTCATCGGCATCCACACGGGCCTCATCCTGCGCACCGAGCAGGAATCCGAACTGGCAGGTGTTGTGGCGCATGAAATCGGACACGTGGTGCAGCGACACATAGCACGCGCCGTCGAGGCTGAAAGTCGCGGCAGCCTCGGAAACATCGCGAGAACACTGGGTGCGGTATTGATCGGCATTGCCACCGGCAGCGCGGATGCAGCCATTGGTCTCGTCTCGCTGGCCCAGGCCACGTCGATGCAGCAGCAGATCAATTTCACGCGCATGGAAGAACACGAAGCAGACCGGGTCGGCATTGGCTATCTGGCATCGGCCGGGTTCGATCCCAATGGCATGACCGCCTTCTTCAGCACCATGATGCGCGAGCGTGGCCTGGGCGGCGATGACTTCCCCGCATTGCTGCTCTCCCACCCGATCGACACCGTGCGCATCGCCGAAGCGCGTGCGCGCGTGACATCCATGCTCGAACCTGAAACGGCGTGATGACACGCCCACCTATCCGTACATCCGCGAGCGGCTGCGGGTCGTGGCCAGCGCGCCCGAGGCCGATCAGCGCCGCTATTTCGAGGGCATGCTCGAGGCCGACCCCGGCAATCCGGCGCTGCAATATGGGGCGGCACTCGCTGAGATCAAATCAGGCAGCGCCGCCAAAGCCGTCGATCTGCTCAAGCCCCTGGTCGCGTCGCAGCCGCATCTGCCATTGCTGCATATTGCGCTGGCCCAGGCTCAGATTGCGGCCGGGCAACCCAACAAGGCCATCGCCGCATTCGAGCACGGACTGTCGCTGTCGCCCCGCAATGTGCCGCTGACAGTGCGCTACGCCGAAGCCCTGCTCACGCTTGGCAACGCGAAGAAGGCGCACAAACTGCTGCTCGACCTGTTCAATGTCGTCGCGCCATCCCCGGAACAGATCCGGTTGATTGCGCTGGCTGCCAGCGCCGCAGGCGACACCGGCGATGCCTATTACTACATGGGCGAACTTCACATTGCGAATGGCGACCTCATGCTCGCCACCACGCAGCTCGATCTGGCACTGGCCTCGCCCGAGATCACCCAGGTGCAGCGCAAGCGCTTCATCGCGCGCCGGGATGAAGTCCGCGACTATCTGCGCGAACAGCGTGGCGATCGCTCGTCGCGCCCGAAGCCACCGGGCTGATATCATCAGGGCATGCGAATACGAACTGTTCTGATAGGCCTCGCGATGGCGGGCCTGCTCCCCGCCTGTGCCACGCTGCCATCCGGCGAACGCGATTCACGCGACCGCTTCGAGCGGACCAACCGGGCCATCTACCGCTTCAACGACGCACTCGATCGCGGTGTAGCGAAACCAGTAGCGAAGGGCTACGTGAAGATCACTCCCGCCCCGGTGCGCGCCGGCCTCAGCAATTTCTTCAGCAACCTGGTCTATCCCACCGTCATCATCAATGACCTGCTGCAACTGAAGGGCAAGGCCTTCGTGTCGCGATACGGCGCGATTGGTGGTCAACACGACCATCGGCATCGGCGGCCTGTTTGATCCGGCCTCCGGTTTCGGGCTTGAAGCACGCAACGAGGATTTCGGCCAGACGCTGGGCCGGTGGGGTGTTCCACCCGGGCCGTACGTCATGTTGCCCGTTTTCGGCCCTTCATCGGTCCGCGATACTGTCGGTTTCGTGGGAGACCAGTTCACCGACCCCAAGAACTACGTCAAGAATGATTACGTGGCCTACGGGCTCACCGGCCTCAGCGTCGTCGACAAGCGGGCCGAACTGCTGGCCACGGAAGATGTACTGGCCCGCTCCTATGACCCATATTCCTTCATCCGCAATGCCTATCTGCAGCGCCGCGAATACCTGGTGAAAGACGGCAATGTGCCGGATGAAGAATTCGAAATTTTCGAAGAGGAAATGGAGTCAGAGCCCGCAGCGGCGACTGACCCTGCCATCCCACCCCGGTAGGCGAAGGCTGCTGGAGCGTTCTGCGCGAAATTCAGGAAGTTTGAGGGTGTCAATGCGCAAGTTTCTTCTTCCTGTCATTTTTATTTGCAGTGTATTGCTGCCGGCAAATGTGCCGGCGCAGAGCGAACGGCCCATCAAATACCGCCAGTGGGGCATGACGGGTGGTTACAAGGAAAAGGCGACAGGTCCGAACAAGTGGCAGGTCGTCGCAGGAGTAAACGGCAGAGCCCCCGAGGGCAGCGCTGGAAGAATGGCCTTGTACCGCGCTGCAGAACTCTCCAGTTCAGCAGGGTTTGGATATTTCCAGATCATCAGGCAAAAGGGCGAGCAAGTGTATTTTGGCCTGGGCCCGGGGCCTGCGACTCATCGAGGAGCCGGAGGCGCAGAACTGGACATCATTGCAGTGAACGATCCTGCACCGCCATCAACCTGCCTGGCAGAGCGGAGCGAGCTATGCGTCACCTTGAACGCCAAGGAGACAATGCAGAAGCTCGCTCCCTACTTTACGTTCCCAGGCCGCTAGCGATCCATCCGCGCAGCATCCAGAGACTCAAGGCTGCCATCCGCTGCCACACCCATCGATAGCTGGATCGGCTGGCAGCACACCTGGCAGTCTTCCACGTAGGACTGCGATCCCGCCGACAGATCCAGCCGGATGAGGATGTCCTCGGAACAGTATGGGCAGCTGACCTCGAGAAACTGCTCCAGCGCATCGCCACCCGTACCATCGCCAGGCTCCAGCACCGGTTCGAGGCCATACAACCGGTCGATGTCGGTCTCCCTGGATTTCATGCTGCAGAACCGTCCAGCAGTTGCGCATAGCGGGAGATGTCCACGTTGCCACCGCTGACAAGCACACCCACGCGCTGCCCCTGCAGCGCTGCTCGCAGCGATTGCGCGCCGGCCAGCCCAAGGCAGCCAGTAGGTTCCACCACCAACTTCAGGTTTTCGGCAAGTTGGCGCATCCCGGCCACGAGTTCCGCATCGCTCGTGGCGAGAATGTCTGCCGCTGCCCGCCTGATGATCGGAAAAGTCAGCTGTCCCAGCTGCTGGGTCTGGGCGCCATCGGCAATTGTCGCCGGAGTATCGATGCGAATCAGTCGTCCCGCACGCAGCGACTGCTGTCCATCGTTGCCTGCAACAGGTTCCACGCCATAAACGCGGCACCCCGGCTGCAACGCCTCCATCGCCAGCAGGCAGCCTGAAAGCAGCCCGCCCCCACCCAGCGGCACGAACAGCGCATCCAGGGGGCCGACTTCCTCGAAGAGCTCCAGCGCGGCAGTGCCCTGCCCCGCAATCACATCCGGATGGTCGAAGGGAGGAATGACTTCCAGCCCCTGCTGCTCCGCTAGTGCATGGCAGATGGCTGCGCGATCCTCAGTGAAGCGGTCATAACGCACGATGCGGGCGCCGTACTCCACCGTGGCGGCAACTTTGCTCGCAGGTGCGTCATGCGGCATCACGATGGTGGCAGGCATTTCCAGCAGCCGCGCAGCCAGGGCTACGGCCTGGGCGTGATTGCCGGAGGAATAGGCCGCAACGCCGGCGCGCCGTTGCACGGCATCGAGTTGCACCAGTGCGTTGAATGCGCCACGAAACTTGAAGGCGCCCGCGCGCTGCAAGTTCTCGCATTTGAAAAAAAGACGCCCGCCGAAGGCAGCATCCATGCGTCGCGACGTCAGCACCGGCGTGTGATGCGCAAACCCGCGCAGTCGCTCTGCCGCCCGCGCTACATCCGCAGGGCCGGGCAACAAGGGTTGAGATTCAGTTTGGGCGGGCACCGGCGGCAGCGGCGTCCGTACCCAGCGCCGCTTCAGCGCCAGTCAGTTGCGCCAGCGCCATGATCCGCACAGGCAAGGCCCGGAATGCCAGGTTGTTGCCGGCGACGGCACAACTGCCCCGCCAGGCGAGCAGCAGTGCCAGCCCGGCGCTGTCGGCATCCGTCACCCCGGCAAGATCAGCTTCGCGCGCGCCCGACAGTAATCCGCCAGCCTTGAGCTGTGCCCACAGCCAGGGCGCTGTTTCCAGCGTCAGCGCGCCTTCCACCGCACAACGGCCCTCGCCTCGTTCTGCCAGCTGGGCTGAAGCGCGCGTCATGCGTTACTTCGCCGCCGGCAGGCTGACGCCGGAAGTTTCCAGCCGCTTCAGCAGCCCTTCGAGACCTTTCTGGTCGATCTCGAGACCGAAGTCCTCGCGGAAGCTCTTCACGTAGCTGATGCCCTCGATGACCACATCCCAGACCTTCCAGACTCCGGCTGCATCCTTGCGCAGGGTGTAACTCACGGCAACGGTTGCGCCGTTTGAGCGCTTGATTTCAGTGCGCACGTTGGCGCGCGGGGCCGCGGCATCACCCTGGAACGGCAGCACCTTCATCCGGTCGCCCGTGAAATCCAGCAATGCATCGCCGTAGGTGGTCAGCATCGACTTGTAGAAAGTATCGACAAAACGCTTGCGCTGCGCGGGGGTGGCAGTGCGCCAGTGTTTTCCCAGCACCTGCTGCGCCGCGTAGTCCACATCCACATGCGGCAGGAACACCTTGTCGATCACATCGTAGAGACCCTTGATGTCCTTGCGGTAGGCAGCACGGTTCGCATCCAGGTCAGCCAGCAGCGCGCGTGAGCTGGTATCGATCAGCTTCTGCGGCGCGGAGTTGTCGATGACGGCTGCGGCCTGCACGGTGGCCATCGGGGCAAGCGCCAGCAATACCAGCGGCAACCATGCTGAACGCCTCGTGAACAGGAACGACATCTTCACTTCTCCTCAGAACTATCCGAAGCGCTGTTGCCTGCGAAGGCAGAGAACAGGCGATTGATCAGCTTCTCCAGCACCATGGCAGACTGCGTGTTCTCGATCAGACTGCCCGCAGCCAGATAGGTTTCAGATCCGCCCGGGTCCAGGCCCACATATTTCGCTCCCAGCAGGCCCGCCGTCTCGACGCCTGCCCAGCTGTCGTCCGGGATGCGGCTGTACTGATCGTCGATCACCAGCGACACCACCGCCTTGTAGTCGGTGGAATCAAACACCACATTGCTCACGCGGCCGATCTTCACGCCGCCCATGCTCACCGGCGCACCCGGCTGCAGGTCACCGACATTCTCGAAACGCGCCGTGACCTCGTAGCCTTTCGACTCGCCGAGTACGGCCAGCTTGCTGCCCGGAAGTTGTGTAGTGAGGAATGCCAGCGCGGCAAACCCCAGCAACACGAACAGACCGGTTCCGATCTCCAGACTGCGTTCATTCTTCATGATCCAGTACTCCGTATACCCGCGTGCCTACAGGAAGGCAGCGGTCAACATGTAATCGAATATCAGCACCAGCACCGATGAACTGATCACCGTGCGGGTGGTTGCAAGTCCCACGCCTTCGGCCGTCGGCGCCGCGTGATAACCCTGGTACACCGCGATCAGCGTGCAGGCGATGCCGAACACCAGGCTCTTGACGATGCCCTCGTTCACGTCCCCCACGCTGATCTGGTTCTGCATCTGCGACCAGAACGTGCCGGCATCCACGCCCATCACCGACACACCGATGAGCTGCGTGCCGAAGATGCCCATGATGTTGAAGATCGCCACCAGCAGCGGCATCGCGATCACGCCGCCGAGGAATCGCGGCGCCACCACGTTACGCATGGGATCCACGGCCATCACCTGCATGGCGGTGAGCTGGTCGGTGGCGCGCATCAGGCCGATCTCCGAGGCCAGCGAAGTGCCCGCCCTGCCCGCGAACAGCAACGCCGTAAGCACCGGGCCGAGTTCCTTCAGCAGGGCCATGCCCGCCGCCACGCCCAGTGCCGATTCGCTGCCGAAGCGGGCCAGCATCTCGGAGAACGCCAGCCCCATGATCATGCCCACCACCACGCCGCAGAGCATGATGATGATCAGCGAGCGCGCGCCGCTGTTGTAGATCTGCCGGACAATCAGCGACGGCCGGCGCAATGCCGGACCACAGGCGGCCAGCACCTGCACCAGGAACAACGCCACCGCACCGATGCTGCGCAGTGCTGCAATCACAGGCGCTTCCCCTTGGCGAGGTCGGAGGTATCCAGCAGCGCACCGAGGTAGTCGCCCGCCGGATAGTGGAATGACACTGGACCGTCACTGGTGCCCTGCATGAACTGCCGCACGGAAGGATCCGTGCTGGCATTGAGCTCCGGGGTGGTGCCCTCGGCAATGACCCTGCCGCCGGACAGCAGATAGCTGTAGTCGGCGATGCTGCCGACTTCCGGCACATCATGCGAAACCACGATGCTGGTGATGCCGAGCGCATCATTCAGGCGTTTGATCAGCTGCACCACGATGCCCATGGACACTGGATCCAGCCCGACGAAAGGTTCGTCGTAGATCAGCACTTCCGGATCCATCACGATGGCACGGGCCAGCGCCACACGGCGCGCCATGCCACCAGAGAGCTCCTGTGGCTTCAGTTTTTCGGCGCCCCGCAAACCCACGGCTTCCAGCTTCATCAGCACCAGCCGCCGCAGCACGGGTTCCGGCAGGCGTGCATGTTCCCGCACCGGGAACGCCACGTTTTCGAATACATCCAGGTCCGTGAGCAAGGCGCCGTTCTGGAACAGCATGCCCATGCGCCGGCGCAGGGCAAACAGCTCGGCGCGCTTCAGTGCCGCCACATCCTGGCCCAGCACCCGCACGCTGCCCGCACTGGCAAAGGCCTGGCCGGTAAGCAGACGCAGCAGTGTCGTCTTGCCGGTGCCGCTAGGGCCCATTACCGCGGTGATGCTGCCCTGACGGACCGTCAGGTCGAGCCCGTCGAAGATCTGCCTGGAGCCAGCGCTGTAGCGCACCCCGCGAACCTCGACCACCGGGGGCAGCGCGCCTTCGCTCACTGTTGCAGTTCCGATCAGGTCTTTGACGCCTGGTAGATGCCCTCGATCGCCTGATCGAGCGCCGCATTGAACTCGGCATCGGACTGCTGCGCGGTCAACCCTTCGGTGAGCGCACGCGAGAAGCTCGCGATCATCCCCTTCTGCCGCGTGAGCCGGGCATTGGCCTCGTCCCGCGGGTAGCCACCCGACAGGGCAACGACCTTCAGTACCCGCGGATGAGCCACGAGTTCCTGGTAGAAATTATCGACCTCCGGCAGCGTGAGCTTGAGCATCACCTGCGCGCGGGCAGGCAGCTGGTCGAGCTGCGCGAGGATCTCGCTCTTCAGCAGCTTTTCGGCAGCGGCCTTGTCCGGGCAATGGATGTCCACCTCGGGCTCCACAATGGGCATGAGGCCGTGGCCGATGACCTGCTTGGCCACCTCGAACTGCTGCACCACCACCGCACGGATCCCCTCTGCATTGGCCAGCTTGATGACCGAACGCTCCTTGGTGCCGAAGATGCCCTTGGATTTCGCCTTGACCAGCAGCTGGTCGAGGGTCGGCATGGCCTTCATCAGCTGCACGCCATTGCTCTCGTCAGCGAGGCCCTTGTCGATCTTCAGGAACGGCACCACCTGCTTCTTCGTCCACAGGAACTCGGCAGTGGGCACACCCAGGATGTCTCGGTCCATGGTTGCTTCGAACAGGATGGCGCCGGCCACGCGGTTGCCGCCGAAGGCGGGGCTGGTGATGATGCGCGAGCGCATGGCATGGACCAGATCCATCATCTGCGCCTCGCCGGAATAGGTGCTTTCTGCCACGCCATACAATTTCAGGGCTTTCGGGGTGCTGCCGCCGCTCTGATCCAGGGCCGCGATGAAGCCGGGCTGGTTGCGGATCTTTGCGGCCTGCTGCTCGAAATTGCTCATGATGTCCTTGTATGAGGTCTGCCCTTCGGGAAGCGCATGTTAGGTTGCCCCAACAGCCTAGGCAAATGGCTTCCGGGTGACAGAATGGGCATATAGGACTAAAATCGTCCTGTATTCCACCCGCCCCCTCGGTACCCCGAGCCAACCCGTGCTGCGCATCAGCAAACTCACCGATTACGCCACCGTGATCCTGGCTGCCCTGGCCACCGATTCGGGCGGCCGGCGCACGGCTACGGACATTGCCCAGGCCATCCACCTGGCGGCCCCGACGGTCAGCAAGTTGCTCAAGCAGCTGCACCGGGCCGGCCTCGTGGAGTCCACCCGCGGGCCTGCGTGGCGGTTACCGACTCGCCCGCCCCGCCAGCCAGATCTCCGCCGCCACCATTCTCGATGCCCTGGAAGGCCCCCTGGCGCTCACGGAATGCGCCACCGGCAACAGCCAGTGCGATCTGCAGGCCAGTTGCAGCGTGGGCGGCAGCTGGCAACGAATCAACCATGCCATTCGCCAGTCGCTGGAGGAAATCACCCTCGCGGAACTGGCCGGCCTTGAAAGCAACCCCCGGCACTTTGCGCTCTTCGACGTGCGCCTGCGTAACGGAGTGGTGGCAGGAGTCAATCGCGGATAACCATGCAAGACACTCAACTCGACGCGGCCCTCGCCCGCGGTTACCAGCACGGATTCATCACCGACATCGAATCCGACACCGTCGCGCCCGGTCTCGATGAAGAGACCATCCGCTTCATCTCGGCCAAGAAGAAGGAACCGCAGTTCCTGCTCGACTGGCGCCTGCGCGCGCTGGAGCGCTGGCTGACGATGAAGGAGCCGCACTGGGGCAAGCTGAAATATCCGCCCATCGACTACCAGGCGATCTCGTACTACTCCGCGCCGAAGGTGAAGACCGATGGTCCGAAGAGCCTGGCGGATGTCGACCCGAAGCTGCTCGCCACGTACGAGAAGCTCGGGGTGCCACTGCATGAGCGCGCCCGCCTCGCGGGCGTCGCCGTCGATGCCGTGTTCGACAGCGTTTCGGTGGCCACCACCTTCAAGGGCCGGCTGGCGGAAGCTGGCGTGATCTTCTGCCCGTTCTCGGAAGCCGTGCAGTCGCATCCCGAGCTGATCGAGCAGTACCTCGGCAGTGTCGTGCCCTATGGCGACAACTTCTACGCGGCGCTGAACTCGGCGGTGTTCACCGACGGTTCGTTCGTCTACATCCCGCCGGGCGTGCGCTGCCCGATGGAACTCTCCACCTATTTCCGCATCAACGCCGCCAACACCGGCCAGTTCGAACGCACGCTGATCATCGCCGACAAGGGCAGCCACGTGAGTTACCTGGAAGGCTGCACGGCCCCGCAGCGCGACGAAAACCAGCTGCACGCCGCAGTGGTGGAGCTCGTTGCCCTGGATGATGCCGAGATCAAGTATTCCACGGTGCAGAACTGGTACCCGGGCGATGAAAAAGGCCGCGGCGGCATCTACAACTTCGTCACCAAGCGCGGCGAATGCCGCGGTCGCAGTTCGAAGATCTCCTGGACGCAGGTGGAAACCGGCTCGGCCATCACCTGGAAATACCCGAGCTGCGTGCTGCGCGGCGACAACTCCATCGGCGAGTTCTATTCGGTGGCGTTGACCAACAACTACCAGCAGGCCGATACCGGCACCAAGATGATCCATCTCGGCGCGAACACGAAAAGCACCATCATTTCGAAAGGCATTTCGGCAGGCCACGCACACAACACCTATCGTGGCCTGGTGTCCGTGATGCCGGGCGCCACCGGCGCACGCAATTTCACGCAATGCGACAGCCTGCTGATCGGCGGCGATTGCGGCGCGCACACCGTGCCCTATATCGAAGTGAAGAACCCCACTGCAGTGGTGGAACATGAAGCCAGCACCTCGCGCATCAGCGAAGAGCAGCTGTTCTACTGCCTGCAACGCGGCCTCTCCGAAGAGGACGCCGTCAATCTCATCGTCAGCGGATTCTGCCGCACCGTCCTGCGCGAACTGCCCATGGAGTTCGCGGTGGAAGCACAGAACCTGCTTGCCGTCAGTCTGGAAGGAGCCGTTGGATGACCCCCGCACTACTCTCGATTCGCGATCTGCATGTGAAGGTTTCCGACCGCGAGGTGCTGCGCGGCATCAATCTCGATGTGCCGGCTGGCGAGGTGCACGCCATCATGGGACCGAACGGTTCCGGCAAGAGCTCGCTGGCGCATGTGCTCGCCGGCAAGCCCGGCTACACCGTCACTGCGGGCAGCGTGACCTATCAGGGCAAGGACCTGCTGGCCCTGCCTCCAGAAGAACGCTCGCGCGAGGGCGTATTCCTCGGCTTCCAGTACCCGGTGGAAATCCCCGGCGTGAACAACACCTATCTGCTGCGGGCCGCGCTCAATGCGGCGCGCCGCCATCGTGGCCAGAGCGAAGTCGATGCCTTCGACTTCCTGAATCTCGTGAAAGATCGCACTGCCCTCATGAAGATGGGCGAGTCGTTCCTGTCGCGCGGAGTGAACGAAGGGTTCTCCGGCGGCGAAAAGAAGCGCAACGAGATCCTGCAGATGCTGGTGCTGGAGCCCAAGCTCGCCATCCTCGACGAAACCGATTCAGGGCTCGACATCGACGCACTGAAAGTGGTGGCGGCCGGGATCAACACCCTGCGCTCGCCCGAGCGAGCCATCGTGCTGATCACGCACTACCAGCGGCTGCTGGACCATGTCGTTCCCGACCAGGTGCATGTGCTGGGTCAAGGTCGCATTCTGCGCAGCGGCACCGCGGAACTCGCCCGTGAACTGGAGCAGCGTGGCTACGACTGGCTGCTGGAAGATGCTGCATGAGTGCAGTCCCCCGCACGCCCGTCCCCGGCAGCCTGAGCAATGCCGCTTATGAGCAGCGGCTGCGAGACGCCATCATGGACTCCGCCCCGCTGCTCAATGCGAAGGTGCTTCCCATCAGTATCCGCAGCGCGGCGCTGAACAAGGCACTGGCTGCGGGCCTCCCCCAGCTGCGCGACGATCTGTGGCGTTACGCCGATCTGAAATTCATGGCCTCTGCGGCACTGGGGCCGGTTGCCGCGGCAGCAGATGACGTGCTTGCCGGTGCCGTGGCCGCACTGCTGCCGCCGCGGCTTGCCGGCTACACTCGGCTGGTGTTCGCGAACGGCCGCCCACTTGCAGGGCTCTCCGACCCCTGCGAATACCTGACGCCCGCGGCTTCGCCACTGGTGCCCGACCGGACGAAGCACGAACGTTTTGGCTGGCTGAACGATGCGTTTGCCACCGATGTGGCGCGCCTGACCATCAGCGGAGTGCAGCGGCTCGAGATCATCTTCGCAGCGGTGCCTGGGGTAGCCCGTCAGGCCATACATCCCCGCCTGGAAATCACGCTCGGCGCGCAGGCGGATTTCACTCTGGTGGAACGGCATCTGGGCAGCGTCGGTGCGGATGGCCTCATCAATGCCGCGATCCAGGTGTACGCCGGCGCCGGCAGCCACGTGCGTCATCTGCGTTGGCAACAGCTTGCGGACGATGCGCAGTTCCTCGACACCACGCAGATCGCACTCGACCGCGATGCGCACTACAGCATCGCCATGCTGCAGCTCGGCGCTCGCAGCGCCCGCACTTCATTGCGCGCCTCGCTCTATGGTGCCGGCGCCAGCCTGCGGCTGCATGGTGTCAGCGTGACGGGCGGCAAGCATTCACTCGACCACTCGCTGCTGATTGACCACCTTGCGCCGAACACCAGCAGCGAGCAGGTTTTCCGCGCCATCGCCCGCGAGCAGGCACGCATTGCCTGCCGCAGCCGCGTTGAAGTCAATCGGCAGGCTCCGGGCAGCAGTGCCAACCAGTCGCTCAAGGGGCTGGTCGACAGCGAGCGGGCCGAAATCGATCTGCGTCCGCAACTGGAGATTCACACCGACGCAGTGCGTGCCAGCCACGGCGCCACCACCGGCGCTCTCGATGACAACATGCGGTTCTATCTGCTGTCGCGCGGGCTCGACGCCGACACGGCACGCGGCCTGCTGGAATGGGCCTTCCTCGAGGATGCCGTCCGTGGCATCGATCTGCCGGAACTGCGCAGCACCGCAGAACTTGCGCTCGCCAACGTGCTGGGCAACAGCGTCGCGAGGCAGGTACTGCTGTGAGTTATGACGTCGCCCGGCTACGCCTCGGGTTTCCGATCCTGGCGCAGCAGATCAATGGCAAGCCGCTGGCTTACCTCGATAACGGCGCCTCGACGCAGCGACCGCAGTCGGTGATTGATGCGATCGACCATTACGAGACGCATCTGCACGCCAACGTGCATCGCGGCGTACATACCCTTAGCCAGCTGGCCACCGACGCCTTCGAGGCTGCAAGGGAACGTGTTCGACGGTTCCTGAACGCAGGTTCCACGCGCGAGATCATCTTCACCCGCGGCACCACGGAAGCCATCAACCTCGTTGCGCAGAGCTGGGGTCGCAGCAACCTCGGACCGGATGATGAAATCATCGTTTCGGCACTGGAGCACCATGCCAACCTGGTGCCCTGGCAGATGGCCGCCGCGGCGACGGGTGCCAGATTGCGCGTCGTGCCCATCGACAGCCACGGGCAGTTGCGATTCGAGGCTTTCCAGGCACTGCTCAACGATCGCACCCGGCTAGTGGCCATCACCCATGTATCCAACGCGCTCGGCACGGTGGTGCCAGTAAAACAGTTCATCGATGCCGCCCACCACATCGGCGTGCCGGTACTGATCGACGGTGCACAGGCGGTAGCCCATCTGCCGGTGGATGTCCGCGCCCTCGATTGCGATTTCTACTGCTTCTCGGGCCACAAACTCTACGGCCCAACGGGTATCGGCGTGCTGTACGGGCGCGAAGCAAACCTCAACGCCATGCCGCCCTGGCAAGGCGGCGGCGACATGATCCGCACCGTGTCATTCGAGCACAGCACCTGGAATGAGCTGCCCTACAAATTCGAAGCCGGCACACCGAACATCAGTGGCGCCATCGGGCTTGCGGCCGCCATGGATTTCCTCGAGACAGTGGGCATCGAAAAAGCGGCCACCCATGAACACAAGCTGCTGCATGCCGCCACTGCAGCGCTGATGCGCATTCCAGGCATCCACATCCATGGCACGGCCGACGACAAAGCGGCCGTGCTGTCGTTCACGCTCAAGGGCGTGCATCCACACGATCTTGGCACCATCCTGGATCACGAGGGTGTGGCCATTCGCGCCGGCCATCACTGTGCCATGCCGCTGATGGATCTGCTGGGCCTGCCCGCCACCGCGCGGGCTTCATTCGCCTGCTACAACACGCTGGCGGAAGTGGAACAGCTCGACGCGGCGGTACGCAAGGCCGTGGAGGTATTCCACTGATGCAGCTCACCGAGCTCTATCGCGAGGTGATCCTGGATCACAACAAGCATCCGCGCAATTTCGGACGCCTGGACCCGCACGACGCGGAAGCCAAGGGGCACAACCCCCTGTGCGGCGATCGTCTCACCGTGACGCTGCAACGGGACGGCGACCGCATCACGGACATCCGCTTCGATGGCAATGGTTGCGCCATCTCGATGGCCTCCGCCTCCATGATGACGGAGGCCGTCAAGGGCAAGGACCGGGCCACGGTCGATGCGTTGTTCCAGCGTGTGCACGCCCTGCTCACTGACGCCAGCGCCAGCTCCGCCGACCTCGGCAAGCTCGCCTCTCTCTCCGGCGTGCGCGAGTTTCCGGCGCGGGTGAAATGCGCCAGTCTCTGCTGGCACACCCTCAACGCGGCGCTGGCCCAGGCGGACGCGGCCAGCGCCAGCATGGTATCGACCGAGTAGACGCATGGCACACAGTCACGAACCATTTGTCATCCAGCGCGAAGTCGACGCCGTCATGGTGCCTTCAGGGCATGCCATAAAGCTGCAGCCGGGCCTCGCCGGATTCATCAGTCAGGCGCTGGGTGGCAGCTTCACGTTGTATATCGAAGGCAACCTGTACCGTCTGGCCGGCAGCGAGGCCGACGCCATTGGCAAGGAACCCGTGTTCGCACCGGAGCTTCCGCCCAATGCCACCGATGATGACATCCGGGAGCTGGCCTGGAAGCAGATGCGCAGCTGCTACGACCCGGAGATTCCCATCAACATCGTCGACCTGGGCCTGATCTACGAATGCAACATCAAGCTCAACGACGACGGCTCGCGCAGTGTTGATGTGAAGATGACGCTCACGGCGCCCGGCTGCGGCATGGGCGATGTGCTGGTGCAGGATGTGAAAGACAAGATCGAACAGATTCCCACCGTGAAGGAAGCACTGGTGGAACTGGTGTTTGATCCGCCCTGGCGGCGCGACATGATGTCGCCTGCAGCGCAGCTGCAGACAGGAATGATGTGATGCCGGGGCAGCAGGTCGTCCTGGTACGACATGCGCATGCGGAATGGCCGGCATTCAGCGGCCTGGACTTCGATCGACCACTGACACCCCAGGGCCTGGGTGACGCCAGAACCACGGCGGCAGCGATCCGCGATGCGGGACACAGGCCAGGCCTGCTGTTGACCAGCCCGGCGAAGCGCACCCGGCAGACGGCAGAAATCATCGCCACGACGCTTGGCGTGCCCAGCACCGCCATCCGCGATGTGGATGCTCTCTACAACGCCTCGCGGGAGATCCTTGACGCCGAGTTGCGTCAGGCCCTGGCGGCCGTGCCTGCCGTGTTGCTGGTCGCGCACAACCCCGGCATCTCGGAGCTGGCTCGCGCGCTGAGCGGCGATGCCGCGTTCACCGGGTTCCGCCCCGCTCAATGGCTGCACGTATCCGGTTCAAGACTGGAAGCAGTGCCCGACTATTGACCAGCAGGCACCGCAGGTGCCACTGAACTGAATGTGTCGGCATCGAACAACGCCTTCACATCTGCTGCCAGCCCCGTCAAACCGGATGCCTTGCCGATAGCCATTGCTTCTTCAGCACTCTTGCCGTGCAGCCAGCGGGCTCGCAGTGCCATTAACGCTCCGACCCGGTTGCCGGAGGCACAGTGCATCAGCACCTTGCCCTCGTTCGCTTCCGACAGCAGACCGTCAAAGGCAGTGACATTCTCTCTGGTCAGGCCTGCCTTGCCGGCAACAGGCAGCGAGCGGTAAATCAATCCCGATTTCTCGACCACCGCCCTTTCGTCCAGATCCGGCGTCTCGGCATCCGGGCGCAGGTCGATCACGGTACGCACGCCAGCGGAACCCAGCTTCGTCAACGCCTCGATCGAAGGCTGGGCGCTGACATGCAGGCGTGAATCCACTGCGATATGCCCTGGCAGGGTCGCGAGCACGTCGACATCAGCAGCTTCGCATTTCATTGCGAGCAACAGCGCGACGGAAATCGCTTCGACAAACAATAGCCGGCGTGAATACACGATCGCCCCTTTCAAGGAACTCGAAACCAGTCGCGGGACCGGGACTAAGTCCATCTTGCCACAAACACCAGGAACGCCAAATATGCGCTGTTCGCCCGCCGACCCGTGTATGCCTGGAATCCTTCCTAGCTGTCGAGCTCGCTGCTTTGCGCCATCACCATCTCCATCGCATCCCGGAAGTCGGCCTCCGTCATGGTGCGATTTGCCCAGGCTTCAAAGACGCCAGACAGAAAGCCTGCCTCCGCCCGGTTCAAGGCCTGTTCGGTGACTTCTATGCCCAGATTCAAGTTGATGACTTCGCCCATGGGAGCGTTATATCGCGAAGCGCGACCGTCCTTTCCTGTAGGTTCACGGCGACGTCTGTGGCCAGCGACAGCGGATCCACAACCGTCTCGCTACTTCTTCAGCCCATCCAGCCGCAAGCCGCATTTCGGACACTTGGCAATCGCCACCCAGCCATCACAACGAGGGCAGCGCTGCAGACAGGTGACATAAACCAACATTCCGAGCATGGCGCAACCCACCATCGCGGACACCACGATCATGAATGTTTCGAAACTGTCGGGCAGTCGGCCCATCAACAAGTTACCGTCCCACCGCCATGCCATCGCCCAGCCTGAACCGATTCCTCAAATCCCTCCAATCCCCAACCGGTCCCCACACCTTCAACCCCTGGACCCATCACGACCCCAGCACCGACCTGGCCCGCACCGCACCCCGTGACCGGCTCGAACGACTTGCCGCCCACCTGTCCATCGAAGCGAAATACGTCTTCGTCGGCGAAGCACCCGGCTATCAGGGCTGCAAAGTCACCGGCATTCCCTTCACCAGCGAACGCCTCGTCCTCGAAGGCCTGATCCCGCGCGTCAGCACAACCGCCACGCGTCTGACTTCTCGGCAAAGACCCTGGAGTGAACCTTCCGCCACCATCGTCTGGGGCACCCTGCACCAACTGGGAATAGCCGAAGAATCGATCCTCTGGAACGCATTTCCCTGGCACCCCTACAAACTCAGGCAGCCACACTCCAACCGAACCCCGACTATTGCAGAGCGCCCTGCTGGCCTGCCCATCCTGAAGCAGCTACTGCGGCTCAATCCGAATGCGCAGGTATTCGCCGTCGGACGAAACGCCGAATGGTCGCTCCAGCAGATCGGGCACCCCGCGACACCGCTGAGACACCCCTCCATGGGCGGCGCCACACAGTTCTCGAAGCAGCTGCGCCGTGCGGTGACTTGATCGCCCTTACGCTCGCGCAGCAAGCTCAATTCGGCCGCGTCCGATCATGCAACGCAATGCCCCCACTACTGCTGCGACGAATCCGTCACCAGCACCGATACCTGCATGCGTTCCTGGCCGCCTCCACGACGCATACCCCGCACCGGTGCAGCGTCCAGATAGTCCCGGCCCACTGCCAGCCGGCAATGTGTACCGGCCACCGGAATGGCGTGGGTGATGTCCAGCCCCCACCATTGCCCGATGTCATCGAGCCAGACTTCGGCCCAGGCATGGCTCGCCACGCCGCCTTCCTCACCGGCATAGAGATATCCGCTGACATAGCGCGCCGGCAACCCCAGCGCACGGCAGCAGGCAATGAACACATGTGTCTGGTCCTGACACACACCTTCCCGCTGCTGGAATACCGATACTGCCGTATCCGACACCTGCGTGGCCCCGGGTCGATAGGCAACGGCTGCCGCAACGGCTTTTGCTCCGCGCAGCAGGCGGTTGCGCAGGTCATCGTTGCCTGACAGCGCATCGGCAGCGAACCGGCTCAGATCCGCATCCACCGCCGTCAGTGGCGAGGCGATGCGATAGGCGAGCGGTGAAAGCTGCCTCGGATGACTGTTGGGTTGGCCGGTTGTTTCGTCGGTCTCGACGACGCCACTGACCAGCAGCCGCAACTCGCGATGCGGCGCCTCGTACGTCAGGTAGTGCACGATGTTGCCATGCGCATCCATCTGCTCGATGCGCCTGCCGGGCGCCTCGATGGACCAGGAAACCACACGCTGCCGCGCCTCGCGTCTGGGCGTCAGGCGCAGCGCCTGGATGGTGTAGCGCACCGTGTCCGCATAGCTGTACACCGTCTCGTGGCGCACATGCAGCAGCATGGGTCAGCCCACCGCCGCCGAAACGAGGAAATCCCGCGCTATGCCATCGCCGATCAGCGTGAGCTGCTCGATGCGATCGGTGAGATAGGCAGGCAGCAGTTCGGGCGCGAGCTCTTCGGCATGCCCGAATTCCAGCGCCGCCTGCAATGCGCCGGCACGTCGCTCGGTTTCGACGGAAGTGCCGCTGGCCACGGCACGCAGGTTGTCGCGCAGTTCCACCATGCAGCGGCGCAGGGAACGCGGCACATCCGGTCGCAGGATGAACATCTCCGCCACGCGCTGTGAAGTGACAGCACCCCGGAACAGTTTGCGATAGGCCTCGAATGCCGACAAGGTCCGGAGCAGCACGGTCCATTCATGCGGATCGTTGGCGCCCTTCTCGGCGGCGGTGCTTGTGCTGCGCGCATCCAGCAGGCGCAACGTGCCGTCGGCGCGCTCCAGGAACGAACCGATGCGGATGAAGTGGTAGGCCTCGTCCCGCAGCATGGCCACCACGTGCACGCCGCGGATCATGTGTGAACGCTGGCGGATGAACTCGAACAGGTTGCGGCTGCGCTCTGTCCCCTTGCGACGCTCGAAGGTGCGCATCTCGAGCCAGGTGGCATTGATGGTTTCCCAGACCTCCGAGGCAATGCTGCCGCGAACGGCCCGCGCGTTCTCGCGCGCCCTCGAGATGCAGGAGACGATGCTGCCGGAATACTCCCGATCAAACGCCAGGAAATCCAGCACATCCTCGTTGGCGCCCGCCGGGCGGGTGTCGTAGAAGTCGTGCGCACCCAGCGCCACCAGTGTCGAACGCCGCGAACGCTCGGCCGATTCAGGTGGTCGCGGCAGCATGGCCAGCTGCTGCTCGGCCTCCAGCATGCGCGCGATGGTTTCCGCACGCTCCAGATAGCGGGCCATCCAGAACAGGTGATCGGCGGTGCGGCTAAGCATCCAGCACCCATGTGTCCTTGGTACCGCCGCCCTGCGAGGAATTCACCACCAGCGAACCCTCCCTCAGCGCCACACGCGTCAGGCCACCCGGCACGATGGTGATCTCCTTGCCGGAAAGGACGAAGGGGCGCAGATCGATATGCCGTGGCGCAAGCCCCGCATTGACCAGGGTCGGGCAAGTCGAAAGCGCAAGGGTGGGCTGTGCGATATAGCGCGCCGGATCCGCGATGATGCGCGCGCGGAACGCTTCAATCTCGTCGCGGCTGGCCATCGGCCCGATCAACATGCCGTAGCCTCCAGCGCCATGCACTTCCTTCACCACAAGCTCTTCCAGATGCGCCAGCGTATAGGCCAGATCTTCCGGCTTGCGCAGCACCCGTGTGGGCACATTGTCGATCAGCGGCGCCTGCCCCAGGTAGAAACGGATCATGTCCGGCACATAGGGGTAGATCGATTTGTCGTCCGCGATACCAGTGCCAACCGCATTGGCGATCGCCACATTGCCGGCTCGATAGGCTGCCATCAGCCCCGGGCAACCGAGAGTGGAATCGGCGCGGAAGGTCAGCGGATCCAGGAAATCGTCGTCCACGCGTCGATAGATCACGTCCACGCGCTGCGGGCCACGGGTGGTGCGCATGAACACGATGTCATCACGCACGAACAGGTCCTGGCCTTCCACCAGTTCGATGCCCATCTGCTGCGCCAGAAAGGCATGTTCGAAATAGGCGCTGTTGTAGGCGCCCGGCGTCATCAACACCACAGTGGGGTTATCCACACCGCGTGGCGCGACGCTGCAAAGGTTGGCGAGCAGCACTTCCGGATAGTGCTCCACCGGCGCCACCTGGCAACGCACGAACAGCTCTGGAAACAGCCGCATCATCATGCGCCGGTCTTCGAGCATGTAGGAAACGCCCGAGGGCACCCGCAGGTTGTCTTCCAGCACCAGGAAGCGACCGTCATCACCCCGGATCACGTCGACACCGGCAATATGCGCGTAAATCCGCTGCGGCACGGCAACGCCCTGCACTTCCGGACGGTACTGGCTGTTGCACAGCACCTGCTCGGCGGGAATGACACCAGCGCGCAGGATGTCCTGTTTGTCGTAGACGTCGGCAATGAATGCATTGAGGGCGCTGACGCGCTGCTTGAGCCCCGCCTCAAGCAGCTGCCACTCGTCCTGCGGCAGGATCCGCGGCACGACGTCGAAGGGAATCAGCCGCTCCGTGCCTTCGGCCTGACCATAGACGGCAAAGGTGATGCCGAAGCGGTGGAACAGTGCGTCGGCCTCGGCACTCTTGGCTTCCAGCCGGTCCATTCCCTGTGCCAGCAGCCAGTTGGAGTATTCACGACAATGCGCACGCGCACGGCCATCCGCCCCGATCATTTCATCCCATGCACCCTTCACTGTGCCGCCTCTCTGCGCAGCCGCTCGACTTCCGTACGTCCCAGGTATCGCCGCACACCAGCATGCACCAGATACAGCATCGGAATCATCGCCACGGCCGCCAGCATCTTGTAAGCATAGTTGACAGTACCTACCGCCAGGAATTGCGCCGTGGGCCAGTGCTGCGGCCCCAGCACGAAAGCGATGTACAGCACGATGAAGCTGTCGAACAGCTGCGACACTGCCGTGGAGCCGGTCGCCCGCAGCCACATCCAGCGCTCGCCGGTCAGCCGGCGGATGCGATGGAAAACCGTCACGTCGATGAGTTGCCCGATCAGGAAGGCCACCACTGAACCGGCGATCGTCCACATGCCCTGACCGAAGATCAGTGAATAGGCCAGCTGGATATCCGCGACGCCAAGCTCTGCGTTGGCCTCCACCCAGAAAGGTGCCGGTGCAAGGCGGATTGCGAGGTACGCGGCCAGGAAGGACCAGGATATGAACGCCACCGCGAGCCAGGAAACCAGCCGCACGCCACGCCGGCCGAAATACTCGTTGATGAGATCCGTGAGCACGAACACCAGCGGCCAGTAGATGACACCCGCGGTGAAGGACAGCGACCCGGAAACGCCAAGCAGGCTCCACTGGAAATCCGCGATGCCGAGTGTGCGCTCCAGCGAGAAGATCTTCACGCCGACGAACTCGGCGAGCAATGCGTCGGTTACGAAGAACCCGGCCAGCGCCAGAAAAAGTCGGGTGGCGCGATGATCGGCCAGGTGTCCGGTAGCCGCATTTTGCGCCGGCACCTGCATCGGTTTACTCGACTGAGCAGAAGCAATAAGCCAGCGGTCGCGCAGAGGAAGTCAGGCGCCCCAGGCGTGCGTACTCCTTCTGCAGACCGGCCAGCGGTCCGAGACTCTCCTGCACCGAGTCCATGGCTGGACCCAGCACCGAGCCAGACAAGCGCGCCGCACTGACACGCAGCTGCAGCACCAGCTGCTCAGCCCAGCTCAGGTCAGGCTCGATTCGCTGCACATCGTAACCATCGGCGAGCTTCGCGAGTTTCGCTGCGGCTTGCACCGCATCTTCATAGCCACCGAGGGAATCGACCAACCCCCGGCTCTGCGCATCGCGACCAGTCCATACGCGACCCTGCGCAATCTCATGCACTTGATCGCGCGTCTTGCCGCGCCCTTCAGCAACATGCGCCAGGAACTGCTCGTAACCCCGCTCGATGGAAAGCTGCACATAGTCGCGCAGCGCTGGATCCATCGGCCGGTCGACACGCAGCTTGCCCGCGAGGTCGGTGGTACCCACGCCGTCGACGGTCACTCCGACCTTGCCCAGCGTGCGATCAAACGTAGGCAGCGCGGCATAGATACCGATGGATCCGGTGATGGTCGTGGCACTGGCGATGATCTGGTTTGCCGGTGAGGCCACATAGTAGCCACCAGACGCCGCCACATTGCCCATCGAAACCACAACCGGCTTGCCGGCCGCGCGGATGGCAGCCATCTCGCGATAAATCTGTTCCGACGCCATCAGGGTGCCGCCCGGGCTGTCGATGCGCAACACCACCGCAGCGATGTCATCGTTGAAACGAACGTCGCGCAGCAACGCCGCAGTAGTGAGCCCACCCACCGCGCCCGGTGGCTGCTGACCATCCATGATCTCGCCGCTGGCCACCACCACACCGACACGGCCGGATTCCTCGCGATGCAGCCGCCGCTCAGCGTGCTGCACCCGCACGTAATCGTTGAAGTCGATGACGGGATAATCGTTGCCGTCATGGTCCGCGCCAACCAGTTCGATCAGTCGCGCCGTCACTTCCGCTTCTGTCTTGAGTGCGGTAACCAGGCCAGCTTCCAGCGCCACGCGTCCCGCGTCTCCCGCATTGCTGCGCAACGCCTCGATGTAGCCGTTGGTGTACTGCTCGATCACATCCGGCCCGATGCCGCGGGCTGTGGCCACCGCATCCTTGTAGGACGACCACAAGGCGTCCAGATAGACCTGGCTCTCCAGCCGGTCCTGCGCAGACATGTCGGTGCGCACCATGTCTTCGGCGCCGGACTTGTATTCACCCACCCGGAAGAGATGCACGTCGACGGCCAGCTTCTCGAGCAGGCCCTTGTAGTACATGCGGTACCGCGCAAAACCTTCGATCAGCAATTCACCGGCAGGGTCGAGATACACCTCGTCGGCATGTGCGGCGAGGTAGTACTGGGCCTGCGTGAACGAGGTTCCGTAAGCGACGATCTTCTTGCCGCTGGCGCGGAACCTGCGCATTGCGGCCGTGAGCTCTTCCATCATGGGCTGGCCGGCGCCAGCGAGGTAATCCAGCTGCAGGACGATCAACTGCACGCGATCGTCGGTGGCCGCATGGCGGATGGATTCAGTCAGATCCCAGAGCAGCGTCTGGGAGTCACCCAGGCCACGGGCCTGGTTGAAGGCAATGGTGATCGCGTCGCCCGAGCGTTGTTCGACGATGTCGCCGTGGGGCTGGATGAACAGCGCCGCCCTCGGGGGCAGGTTCGGAACGGTGCCTCGCAGGGCTCCGATGATGAACCCGAAAATCAGCAACAGCAGCAGCAGATGCAGGATACGGCGCAGCCCGTCCAGGCCGCGCCAGACACCTCTGAAGAAACCGCCGATCGCACTCATGCGAGGCAGCGGCCGGTCTTAGACCTTTTCTTCGATTCGCGCAGCCTTGCCCGACAGATCACGCAGGTAGTAAAGCTTGGCGCGGCGCACATTGCCGCGACGCTTTACCGAGATGCTGTCGATGCTCGGGCTGTGCAGCTGGAACACGCGTTCCACGCCCTCGCCGTGCGAGATCTTGCGCACCGTGACCGACGAATTGAAGCCGCGATTGCTGCGTGCGATCACGACGCCTTCATAGGCCTGCGTGCGCTCGCGATCGCCTTCCTTCACCTTCACGTTCACGATGATGGTGTCGCCTGGATTGAATTGCGGCACCTCGCGGGTGGCGCGTTCGGCGTTCAGCTGCTGGATGATGTGGTTCATTTTTCGATCTGCCTTTCCTGCAAATACTCGTTCAGTAACTCGACTTCTTCTGCCGTGCTCGCGCGGCGGTTCAGGAACAGATCGGGGCGTCGCCGCCACGTCCTGCCCAGCGCCTCGCGCAACCGCCAGCGCCGTATGCGCTCGTGGTCGCCGCCCTGCAGCACCTGTGGCACCTTCAATCCCGCGAACTCTTCGGGTCGGGTGAAATGCGGCCAGTCCAGACAGACCATCCGCAAAAGACTCCTCGACACTCGAACGCGCGTCGTTCAAGGCACCGTCCATCAACCTTGCCAGCGCGTCGATCACGACCAGCGCCGGCAACTCGCCACCGGAGAGCACATAGTCTCCCACCGACAGCTCCTCGTCGATCGACGTCGCGATCACCCGCTCGTCGATCCCTTCATATCGCCCCGCCACCAGCACCAGCCCCGGCGCGTCCTTGAGCTCATCGGCCCGGGCCTGATCAAACCGCCGGCCCTGCGCCGAGAGGTAGATCCGCCGGCTGCCCGTGGGCACCCGCGCCGCCGCTGCCGCAATGGCAGCCGTGAGTGGTTCCGGTTTCAGAACCATTCCTGGCCCGCCGCCATACGGCCGGTCATCCACCGTGCGATGCACATCGCTGGTATGCAGGCGTGGGTCTTCTGTTCCCACTTCCAGCAAACCGCGGCGCACCGCCCGGCCCGTCACCCCGTGCCGCAGTGCATCCCGGATCATCTCCGGGAACAGCGACACGACCTCAATCTTCATGGCAGCTCGGCCGGCCAGTCCACGCTGATCCAGCGCTCCGCTGCATGTATCTTCAGCAGGTGTTGCGGCGCCGTGGGCACCCAGTGCTCACGCTCACCCTTCACCACCATCACCGATCCTCCGGGCAGATCGGCGAAATAATCCACCTTGCCGAGCACCACCCCATCGACATTGCGGACTTCGAAGCCCAGCAGGTCGTCGCGATAGTGCTCGTCGTCTTCCAGCGGAGGCAGCGCATCGCGCGCGATCTGCACCCACCAGCCGGAAAGCGCCAAAGCCGCATTCCGGTCGTCAATTCCGTCGAACTTCACCCGCAGCCGCTGCTGATACGGCGCGCCTTCCACCAGCTGCACCTTGCGGATCGCACCGTTCGGTGCGGTCAGCTGCCACTCGTCGTAGTCGAGCAGCGAATCGGCAGGATCAGCGAAGGAGCGAACCAGCACCCAGCCCCTGATGCCATGCGCCGTTGCCACCTGGCCGAGCGTCAGCATCGGCTCGGTGGCTGGGGCCGACATCAACAGGTTCTCAGGCTGCCGCGGCGACCGCTTGCTTGCGGTAGGCCTTTACCAGCTGGTCGACGCGCTCGGAAACCTGCGCACCCACCGACACCCAGTGTTCGATGCGGGGCAGATCCAGGCGGACCTTGGGTTCGGCCTTGCGGGCCTTGGGATTGAAGAAGCCCACGAGTTCGAGGCTTTTGCCGCCCTGACGCTTGCGGTGGTCGGTAACGACCACGTGGTAGTAGGGCTGGTTGCGCGCACCGCGCCGAGTCAAACGAATAGTCACCATGGTCGGGTCAAGGCCTTTAAAGTTATGGCTACCGAAAAAGAGCGCGGATTCTACTCAGATCAACGGCTTGGAGCAAATATTCAACGGCCCGGTCCGAACGGGCTGCCGCCGCCCATCCGGCCGGCCATCGCGCCCATCATCCGTTGCAGTTTGCCGCTGCCGAGCTGCTTCATCATCTTCTGCATGCTCTGGTGCTGCTTGAGCAGCTTGTTCACATCCTGCACCTGCATTCCCGCCCCTGCTGCAATGCGGCGGCGACGCGATCCGTCGATGATTTCAGGCCTGCGGCGCTCGCGCGGCGTCATGGAGTCGATCAGCGCGATCTGGCGCTTCAGTTCCTTGTCCGCCACGCCGGGGGCCATTCTCTGGGCCGCGGCTGCGCCACCGGGAAGTTTGTCGAGCAGGGAACCCATGCCGCCCATCTTCTGCAGTTGCAGGAACTGGGACTTCAGATCGTTGAAATCAAAACCCTTGCCCTTGGCAACCTTCTTGGCGAGGCGCTCGGCCTCCTCGGTATCGACATTGCGGCGGACTTCTTCGACCAGCGCCACCACGTCGCCCATGCCGAGGATGCGGCGGGCCATGCGGTCCGGATCGAAGGCCTCGAGCCCGTCGCTCTTTTCGCCGGTACCCAGGAACAACAGTGGCGCGCCGGTAATCTCGCGCACCGACAACGCCGCGCCGCCGCGCGCATCGCCATCGGCCTTGGTGAGGATCACACCAGTGAGCTGCAGTGCCGCGCCGAAAGCCTGCGCGGCATTGACCGCATCCTGACCGGCCATGGCATCGACCACGAACAGGCGCTCGTGCGGCGCGACCGCCACATCGATCTCGCGCACTTCCTGCATCAGCTCTGCATCGATGTGCAGACGGCCGGCGGTATCGACAATCAGCACGTCGTACACACCGCGTCGTGCGGCATCGAGCGCCGCCGCTGCAATGGCAGGCGGCGCCGCGCCCGGCGTTACCGGATGGAAATCCGCACTCACCTGCTCTGCAAGCCGCTGCAGCTGCAGCACGGCGGCTGGCCGCCGGATATCCGTGCTCACCAGCAATACGCGTTTCTTCTGCGCGATCAGATGCCTGGCCAACTTGCCAGCGGTCGTCGTCTTGCCAGCGCCTTGCAAGCCGGCAAGAAGGATCACCGCCGGTGGGGCGTAGCGCAGGTCAAAGGGGCGTGCACTGCCACCCATGACCGCCACGAGTTCGTCGTGAATCACGCCGACCAGCGCCTGCCCAGGGGAGAGGCTGCCCTGGATCTCGGCGCCGAGGGCCTTGACCTTCACGGCATCGATGAACCGCTTGACCACCGGCAGCGCGACATCGGCTTCCAGCAGCGCCATGCGCACTTCGCGCATCGACTCGGCGATATTGTCTTCGGTGAGGCGGCCGCGACCGCGCAGTGAATCGACGGCCTTTGTCAGGCGCTCGGTGAGTTTGGCGAACATCCGCGGATTATAGCGATTGCTGGCCCAGCAGCTTGTGCAGTGCATCCTCGATGCGGGCCACGCCGCGCACCTCGATGCCCTCGATGGGCACGCGCGGCAGGTTGTCCTGCGGCACCAGCGCCCGCTTGAAGCCGAGTTTCGCCGCCTCGCGGATGCGTTCCTCGCCGAAGGTCACCGGCCGCACTTCGCCCGTCAGCCCGAGCTCGCCGAACACCACCAGGTCAGGCGGCAGCGGAAAATCGCGCAGGCTGGAGGCCAGTGCCAGCGCCACCGGCAGATCCCAGGCCGGCTCGTCGATATCGAGTCCACCCACCACATTGGCAAACACATCGTGTTCCTGCAGCGAAAGACCACCATGCCGGTTCAGCACTGCCAGCACCATGGCGAGGCGCCCCGCATCGATGCCCTGCGCTACCCGGCGGGGCGAACCAAAACGTGAGGGATCCACCAGCCCCTGCACTTCCACCAGCAGTGGCCGGGTGCCATCCCGCGTCACCATCACGATGCTGCCTACTACCGGCACGGCCGCGCGGGAAAGAAAGATGGCCGCCGGGTTTTTCACTTCGCGCAAGCCCGTTTCCTGCATCAGGAAAAAGCCCAGCTCATTGGCCGCACCGAAGCGGTTCTTCGCGGCGCGCACGCGACGGAAGCGGCTGCCCGCATCGCGCTCGAAATACAGCACCGTATCCACCAGATGCTCGAGCATGCGCGGCCCGGCGATGGCGCCATCCTTGGTGACATGACCCACCAGCCACACCGCGGTGCCGCTGGATTTGGCAAAACGCACCAGCGCCGCCGTGCACTCCCGCAGCTGCGTTACGGCACCGGCTGCATTCGGCACCGAGGCCAGCGCCATGGTCTGGATGGAATCGATCACCAGCAATGCCGGGCGTTGCTGTTCGGCGAGGCCAATGATCGTGTCGAGCTCCGTCTCGGCTGCGATCTGCACCCGCTCATAGGCACCGCCCAGGCGCCGCGCCCGCAGTGCCACCTGCGCCGTGGATTCCTCGCCGGTGGCGTACAGCACCGCGTGGCTCGCCGCCATCGCCTGTGCCACCTGCAGCAACAAGGTGGATTTGCCGATGCCCGGGCTCGCCACCCAGCAAGGTGACCGAGCCCGGCACGAGGCCGCCACCCAGCACACGATCGAGCTCTTCCATACCCAGCGTCAGTCGCGCCGACTGGTCAGCCGCCGCGCCCATCGCGGCGGTCAGTGGCGATGCGGCGGTGGACGTGACCAGGGCGGCCTGTCTGCCTCGCGCCGCAGCACTGCGCGCTGCCGCCGGTACGGTCTGCGGTGTCAGCTGGTTCCACTCCCCGCAATGGGGGCACTGGCCTTGCCACTTGGGCGATTGGCCATGACAGGCGTCACAAATGTAGAGGGTGCTTGAACGGGCCAAGACGGGATCCAGTTCCGGGTAGCGGGCAGGCCGAAATCAGGCGCCGGATGCTAGCACGCGACGCACCCCACAGATCCGGCGCAAAGGTCCTCGAAACAAGCGCTTATCAAGTGCATGTAATGCAGGAGTTAAGTACGATCCTTCGCATCCAGGGAGAGTACCGGGAAACTGCCGTCTGATGAGCCTGAAAGGCAAACTGCACTGCGTCGGCCTGACCGATACGGGCAGGGTCCGAGAGCACAACGAAGACATGATCGCCGTCGATGGCGAGCTGGGACTCGTGGTGCTGGCCGATGGCATGGGCGGTTACAACGCCGGCGAGGTCGCGAGCGGCATCGCCGTGAAGACGGTCTTCAATCTGGTGCGCGAAGCACTGGAGCTGGCAGATCTGTCGGTCCCTGATGCCAGCACGGGTTTGTCCCGTCCCAGCATCATCCTGCGCGACGCCATCCAGCGCGCCAACAAGATCATCTACCAGACGGCCAAGAGCCAGGCACATTGCGAAGGCATGGGCACGACCGTGGTGGCCGCCCTGTTTCATGACAACCGGATCTCGGTGGCCCATGTGGGCGACTCCCGCCTCTATCGCATGCGTGGCGCGGAAATTGAGCAGATAACCCTCGACCACTCGCTGCTGCAGGAGCTGGTCGACCGCGGGTTCTACTCCCCCGAAGAGGCGCAACGCGCCTCGAACAAGAACTACGTGACCCGGGCGCTGGGTGTGGAAACCCAGGTCGAGGTCGAAATGCAGGAGCACCCTGTCCAGAAGGGGGACTGCTACCTGCTCTGCTCGGACGGACTGTCAGACATGATCGGTGATGACGACATGGCAATGACTGTCAGTACTTTCGGGGCAAATCTCAATTCGGTTTCCCAACATCTGGTCCAATTGGCCAACGACAACGGTGGCAAGGACAACATCTCTGTCATCCTGACGAAGGTTGTGGAGTCGTTCCCGGCCCGACACGGTATATTTGACAGAATCCTGAAGTGGTTCAGCTGAAGGCAAGGCGCTCAACATGGCACGGTTGATTCTGACTCTCGATGGCCAGGTACTGGCCGAATACAACATGAACAAGGAGCGCTACACCGTAGGGCGCCTTCCGGATAACGATATCCGTATCGACAACCCGGCGGTCAGTGGGCACCACTCCCTGATCATCAACATCCTCAACGATTCATTCCTTGAGGATCTGAACAGCACCAATGGCACCTACGTCAACGGCAAGCTGATCAAGAAACACGCACTGCAACATGGTGATGTCATCACCGTGGGGCACCACCAGCTGCGCTTCGTCGAAGACGATGACGCCCAGCAGGATGAGTTCGAAAAGACGATGGTGATCCAGCCCTCGCAGCGGCCGGTAGCCAAGATCCAGGCGGTACGCGAGAAGCCCGACGTGGGCACCGGCGCCACCACCTCGCGGCGTGCCCTGCCCGAAGGCGCCCAGCAGACCTTGAAAAAGGCAAAGCTGCAGGTGCTTTCCGGGGCCTTCGCGGGCCGCGAGCTCGAACTGGCCAAGGCGCTCACCACCCTCGGACGCCCCGGCGTCCAGGTGGCCGCAATCACGCGTCGTTCCGACGGGTTCTACATCGTGCATGTCGAAGCCGACAAGCCCGACAACTACCCGCTGGTCAACGGCACGCCGATTGGCGCCCAGGCCCGCCGCCTGGTCGACAACGACGTCATCCAGCTGGCAGGCGTGAAGATGGGCTTCTTCGAGACCTGATCCCGCAATGCGAAAGGGCCAGGCGACACCTCGCCTGGCCCTTTTTTCATTCCGGCAGGGAAATCAGCAGGCCGCAGGCAGCGGCATGGATCCCGTGTTCGAGGCATGACCCTGGCAGCAGGTTGACCGGTGCTCGGCGAAGCTCTCGCGCGCACTGCACAGACAGGTGCCACAGGCCTTGCCGACCTCCAGCTCTTCCTGCAGGGCGGCGAAGCTGTGGCAACCCTCAGCCACCGCCCTCGCGATATCCCGCTCCGACACGTTCTGGCAGATGCAGATGATCATGAACACCGATACTAATGCGAATGGTTCTTGTTTGCAATACTTAACCTAATACGCCCTTTCGCCGCCCAAGCTGGTAGCTTGCGCGACATTCCCTATCCCCAATTTCGAAGGCTCTCCCATGCAAGGCGACAAGCAAGTCATCACGTTCCTCAACGCCCAGCTCAAGATGGAACTGACAGCCGTCAACCAGTACTTCCTCCATGCCCGGATGCTGAAGAACTGGGGCCTGCAGCGCATGGCCAAGCACGAGTACGACGAATCCATTGAAGAGATGAAACACGCCGATCAGCTGATCGAACGCGTGCTGATGCTGGGTGGCCTGCCGAACCTGCAGGACCTCGGCAAGCTGCTGATAGGCGAGACCGCAGTGGAGACCATGAGCTGCGACCTCAAGCTGGAACTGGGCGGCCAGGCGAATCTGAAGGAAGCCATCGCCTATTGCGAGAGCGTGCGCGACTACGTCAGCCGCGAGCTGTTCGAACACATCCTCGAAGACACCGAAGAGCATGTCGATTATCTGGAGACGCAGCTCGAGCTGGTGCAGAAGGTCGGCGAGCAGAACTATCTGCAGTCGCAGATGCACGCCGCGTCCTAGCGGCTGCCGGCGGATTACACCAGAGTCAGCGGCACCCGCTGACTCACCGCGCAGAGCAGTTCGTAGCTGATGGTGCCGGCATGTGCGGCAATTTCCTCGACGGGCAGCTCGGGGCCCCACAACACGGCGGGGTCGCCGACCTGCACGCTGCCCACATTGGTCACGTCGACCGCGATCATGTCCATGGAAACGCGCCCTGCCAGCGTGCCACGCTGGCCACGCACCAGCACCGGCGTTCCGTTGGGCAGCGCGCGCGGCAGGCCATCGCCATAGCCACCCGCCACGATCGCAATCCGTGAATCGCGGGCAGCACGCCAGTTGCCACCGTAGCCCACCGTCTCACCTGCCGGCACCTCGCGCACGGCGATCACGCTGGAAACCAGCCGCATGGCGGCAGCCAGGCCCAGTGCGCTGCCTACCTGCTCGGCAAACGGGGACACCCCGTACAAGGCCAGCCCGGGCCGCACCCACTCGGCCTGCGCAGCGGGAATCGCAAACACGGCGGCCGAATTGGCAAGACTGCGAACGAAACGGCGGCCACGCGTGAGCTCTTCAAATCGCGTCAGCTGCTGCCCGTTCAGCGCGCTGTCGTTCTCGTCGGCCGATGCAAAATGCGTCAGCAGCCGCAGTTCGTGCAGCCGCTCGCCCATGGAAGCCAGTGCGGCCAGTGCCGCGTCCACCTGCGAGGCGCGGAAGCCCAGCCGGTTCATGCCGGTATCGATCTTCAGCCACACCACGAAGCGGTGCCCTGCGGGCGCGCGCTCCAGCAATGCCAGCTGTTCCCGCTCGTGGACGACAATCTCCAGATTCTGGCGGGCCGCTTCGGCCAGTTGCTCAGCGTCGAACACACCCTCCAGCAACACGATGGGTTTGCGCACGCCGGCGCCGCGCAATGCCATGGCCTCTTCCAGACGCGCTACGGCGAAGGCGTCGGCATCTGCCAGACACAGTGCAGTGGGAACCAGACCATGGCCATACGCGTTGGCCTTGACCACTGCCATGACTTTGCTGCGGGGCGCCACCTCGCGGATGCGGGCGAGATTGCCGCGCATGGCGCCCGCGCTGATTTCGGCGCGGATCAGCGATTTCAGCGCAGCACTCCTGCCGCGTAGGCCTCGGGCATGAAGTTCTGGAAGCGCGTGTACTGGCCCTGGAAGGTCAGCGTGAAGTAGCCGGTTTCACCGTTGCGGTGCTTGGCGAGATCGATGTCGGCTTCACCCTTGCGCGTGGTGTTCTTGTCGTACACCTCTTCGCGATAGATGAAGAGGATCATGTCTGCATCCTGCTCGATGGCGCCCGACTCCCGAAGATCCGACATCACCGGCTTCTTGTTCTCGCGCTGCTCCACGCTGCGATTGAGCTGCGACAGCGCGATCACCGGCACGTTCAGTTCCTTAGCCAGCGCCTTCAGCCCGCGCGAGATCTCGGAGATTTCCGTGGCGCGGTTTTCCTTGGTGCCGGCCACCTGCATCAGCTGCAGGTAGTCCACCACCACCATGTCGAGCCCGTGCTCGCGTTTCACGCGCCGCGAGCGCGCGCGCAGCTCGGTGGGCGTGAGGCCCGGCGTTTCGTCGATGAAGATGCGCGCCTCGGCCAGCTGGCTGGTGGCGCTGGTGATGCGCACCCAGTCCTGATCGCTGATGCGGCCGCTGCGGATATCGTGCATGGGCACGCCACCCACTGACGAAAGCATGCGGGTCATCAGCTGTTCGGAGGGCATTTCCATGCTGAAGATCAGCACTGAACCCTTCACGTTCGGATCCAGCGCCACGTTCTCGGCCATGTTGATGGCCAGCGTGGTCTTGCCCATGGAGGGCCGGCCCGCGACGATCACCAGATCGCCGCCGCGCAGGCCGCCGGTCTTGCGGTCGAAGTCCGTGAAGCCCGTGGCCACGCCACGGAGCTTGTCGGGATTGCTGTGCCATTCGTCGATCTTGTCGATGAGCTCGGGCAGCATGGTGCGCACGGCCTGCGCGCCCTCGCTGCGCCGCGCGCCGCGTTCGGCGATGGCGAAGACCTTCTGTTCAGCCTGACTGACAAGATCCCGCGCCGACTGACCTTCGTCGCTGAAAACAGAGGAGACGATTTCGTTGCCGGCCGAAATGAGCGAGCGCAACAAGGCGCGCTCCCGCACGATCTGCGCATAGGCGCGCGCATTCGTGGCGGTCGGTGTATCGCGGACCAGGGTGCTGAGATAGGCAAGCCCACCCACATCCTGCAGCTTGCTGCGCCGGTCCAGCCGCTCTGAAACGGTGAGCACATCGACGGGCTTCGATTCCGAAACCAGTTCGGCGATCGCTTCGAAAATCAGGCGGTGATCGGGCCCGTAGAAGTCATCGGCGTTGACGCTGTCGCCAACATGATCCCAGGCCTGGGTGTCGAGCAGCAGGCCGCCAAGGACGGCCTGCTCGGATTCTCTTGAATGCGGGGGCGTGCGCAGCAGCTCGGTGCCTGCCGCACCATCGTGGCGCAGTCTTTGCGGACCGGCCATGACGTTACGCCCCGCTTCCGACCGGCCCTTAGGCCTGTTCGTCGGCGACGATGGTGACCGGCAGGTCGATGTTCACATCGGTGTGCAGATGCACGTTAACGATGTGCTCACCCACGGTGCGCAGCGGACCATTGGGCATGCGCACTTCGGCACGCGTGAGCTTCTGCCCGGCGGCCGAGGCGGCATCGGCGATGTCGCTGGTGCCGATCGAGCCGAACAGCTTGCCTTCACTGCCGGCCTTGGCGGTGATGGTGAGCTTGAAGCCATCGAAACCGGCCTTGCGCGCTTCCGCGCCCGACAGGTTCTCGCGCACGACTTTTTCAAGCTCGGCGCGGCGTGCTTCGAACTTGGCTACGTTGGCAGCAGTTGCCAGCGTGGCCTTGCCCTTGGGCAGCAGGAAATTACGGGCATAACCCGAACGCACCGAGACGCGATCGCCCAGGCTGCCGAGGTTGGCCACTTTGTCCAGAAGAATGACGTCCATTTTGGCTGAACCTCAATGCTGATCGGTGTAAGGCAGCAGCGCCAGGAAGCGCGCGCGCTTGATGGCCGTGGAAAGCTGCCGCTGGAAGAAGCTCTTGGTGCCGGTGATGCGGCTGGGGACGATCTTGCCCGTCTCGGAGATATACCCCTTGAGCGTGCCCAGATCCTTGTAGTCGATCTGCTTCACGCCATCGGCGGTGAAGCGGCAGAATTTCTTGCGACGGATGAAACGTGACATCTTGTTGCTCCCGATAACCTTAACGCATGCCCATGTCGTCGCCATCGTCCATGTCGCGGGCGCCACGGCCACCGCCGTCTTCGTCCTCGCCACGGGCCATCGGCGACGGCTCTGTCACGGCGGCATCCATGGATGCAACCAGGTGACGCAGCACGGCATCGCTGAAACGGAATGAACCGGTGAGCTCGGCCAGGGTGGCCTGGTCGGTCTCGATGTTCATCAGGATGTAGTGGGCCTTGTGGACCTTGGCAATGGGGTAAGCCAGCTGCCGGCGGCCCCAGTCTTCCACGCGGTGCACGGCGCCACCGCTGGCGGTGACCATGCCCTTGTAGCGTTCGAGCATGGCAGGAACCTGCTCGCTCTGGTCCGGATGTACCAGGACCACGATCTCATAGTGCCTCATGTAGTTTCCTCTTGTGGGTAAGCCACCCGCCGAAGGCTTGGCGGTGTGGCAAGGGGGCGCGAAGTATACGGAAGGCAACCTTCACCGGCAAGGAAAGGAGCCAGGCACCTCAAGGCCCGGCCACCCGCCCCTGGAGGGCTTCCGGCCTACCAGGCCACCGGCATCCCGTAGGGCTGATCCACCGATACAGCCTCCACGGCCTGGATCCGGCCGCCCACCACCTTGTAGACCTCGAACAGCTCCCGGGCCATGGCGTGGTGGCGGTCGCTCTCTACCTTGCGTCCGTCTGTGAGGGTGTATTGGCGCTGGGCAAGGCCGAAGTCGGCCACGGACGCCATCATGACCAGGCCCCGCTCCTCGTCCACGCCCAGCACGCGGCGACCACGCAGGCGATCCACGGGCCGGTACAGACCGAGCTTGAGCTGGGCTTCGCAGCCCTGGGCATACTGGCCAGGGGATTTCACGAGGCCGATGGAGCCCACATCACCCTGCGAGACAACCACGCCATTTTCAGTGCGCGTGCAGCCCGGCACGAAGCGGGCCTTCACGTTGCCGTCATTGCGCTGCACGGAATCGGCATAGGCCTGCGCGGCGGCAATCAACTGCTTGCGTGAACTGCGCTGCGCAGCGGGAACCACGGACTCGAAGCGCGCGTCGACGGCGAATTTCTTCGGATCACCCCATGGGCCGGGATTCCGTTCGCGCGCGACGATCACTTCGGCTTCGCTGACCTTCGCGCCCTTCGTCTTCAGGCGCACGCCCGCCCAGGCCGGTGCATCGTGATCATAGATGAGCCCGTACCAGGTATAGGTGCCGGCCACGGGGTCGGCCACCTTCAGCGCCATTTCGGATTTGCTGCGGATCGAACCCCATATGCCCTCGCCCACCTGGATGCCCACGCCGTTTTCGGTGAAGCGCACATCGCGCGCCCAGGGAACGTCTGCAGGTTTTTGCCCTGCCAATGCCGTCATGAAGCGATCACCCAATGCCAGCAGACAGGCCTTGTCGCAACGTTCCTTCAGCGTTGCGGCATCTTCCGGTTCTGGCGGTGCCGCCGGGAGGTATTCGTAGAACGGGTTGTGCATCATGTGCGGCACATAGCTGAACACGGCCTCGATGCGGTGGATCTTGCTGTCCACCACGCGAAACGCCTCGATCAGGGAAATCGAGTTGGGCCACTTGAGCGCGGTCTTCATCTCGCGACCATCGGTCAGCAGGTAGCGATCGAACTCGTTGGCGTGATCAAAGAAGCCCGTGGCCACCACCACGCCGCGCTCGACGTCGATCAGCGGGTAACGCCGCTCGCGGATGCGCTTGTTGATGCGATACATGCCGAGCTTGAACTGGGCTTCGCAGCCCGCGGAGATCGCGCCGGCAGATCCCGTCTGCCCCGCCGCAGTCGTCAGGATGCCGTTTTCCAGGCGACCACAATCCAGGTCGAAAGGAGTAAACACATTGCCGTCGTTCAGCTCGACCGTATTGAAATAGCCATCGGCGACTGCACGCAGGCGTTCGCGTGAACGACGCTGCGCGGGCGGGAGGATGTCGTTGAAGGTGGGATCGTGAACCACCTTGGTGACATCGGCAAAAGGCAGCGGCAGACCGGTGTTGCGCACCACGACGGTTTCGGCCTCGGCGATGGCACCCTTGCGCACGCCCAGGCGCAGCGCGAAGTAAACGGGCTTGCCGTTTTCTTCAGCGGTGCCCAACCAGGCCACCTGCCCGGTCTGGGTATCGGCGGCGATGAGACCCGTTGGCGCAACCCCGGTGGCGGTGGCCCACATGCCTTCCTTGCCAAAAGGCAGCTCGACATTGTTCTCGGTGAAACGCACCTTCTTCTGCTGCTTGAGCGAAGCGGCATTGCGCTTGGCCAGTGCCGCCACATAATCACGCGCGAACTGCGACAAACAGGCGTGGTCGCAATCCGATGGCTGCCAGGCCGAGCTTTCGCCGGGAGCGCGAGCCAGGGCAGCACCCGCTGCGAGACTCAGTACAAGAACAAGCGTCTTCTTCACGATGGAATTCCTTGTGGCTTAAGGCAGCGGGATCGCGATGGCCTTGAACGGGCCCGGATCCTTGCCGCGGAATTGCGGGTTGAACAGGTACTGGATCTTGCCTTCGACGGCATAGGCCGTGTTGCCGATCAGCGTGACGCCGGGCGAGGAATCGAGCCCCTCGCGCAGCACGTCGATGCGCGCATTGTTGCCTTCGACGGTGACGATCGTGATGCGACCGCCCGTGCCCTCGGCCTGCAGAAAGCGGTTGCCGCCAATCGGACGGATGGCATCCGGGCCTTCCATCTTGCGCGAGGCATTGAGAAGCGTCAGCGCGGCAGGCTTGCCGGGCGCGGGCAGAACCACCCGCCACAATTCATTCTTCTGCACATTGTTGATGATGAGCGCACCGCTGGTTTCGAAGGCCAGGCCATCGATGCCCTTGAGACGATCGTCGGCCACCACGACTTCCAGCGCCGCGGCGCCTTTTGCGAGTTTCAGGATGCGACCGCCAGGCGTATCGGTGGCGAACACGGCGCCATCGTTGGCGATCGCTATATCGTTGCAGGTGCCTCCGGGCGCGGGGAATGGCCAGCGGCCGATCAGTTTGCCGGTCTTGAGCTCAAAGGCCACGACCTCGGAAGGCGCAGCGGGACCAGGCGTACGTGGGCCGAAAGTATTGGCCACCGAGCACACCCACAGGCGCCCTTGCTTGTCGTCGGCCAGCACCCCGTAGACGGAGCGCAGCCCGTTCTCGGCATTGGGCACGATGAAGGGCACGGCCGTGGTGTCTTTTGGTCCGGCGCGGTAGATGGTGCCGGGAACACTGCCCGCATACAGGGCACCCTGCAGATCGGAGGTCACGCTCTCAGGATGCACGCCCGTGCCGCTGATCAGGATGTCGCCGCGCACCGCCGCGGGAGCCGATGCGGTTGAGGTGGATTGCGCGGCGCATCCCGCCAGCGAGGCGATAACCGGCAACAGCAACAAGGAACTTGCTTTCATGACCCCCGCATCCTTTACGATTGTTGGAATGAGAATACAACACATCGGGGCGATAGCCTCACTGGTCCTGTTGCTGGGGGTTTCTTCGACAAGCGCAGCGGCTGCCACTGCGGTGGATGCCGCGCGGCTGCGCGCCGCGCAGAGCGAACCAGGTCAGTGGCTGATGGACGGCCGCACCTACAACGCACAGCGCTACAGCCCGCTACAACGAATCAATGAATCCAATGTGCAGCAACTGGGTCTCGCCTGGTTTGCCGAACTCGATACCTTCCGCGGTGTGGAAGGCACGCCGCTGTTTGTCGATGGCGTGCTTTACAACATCAGCGCCTGGAACATCACCACCGCCTACAACGCGAAGACGGGCCGCAGGCTGTGGACCTACGACCCGAAAGTGCCACGCGAAATGGGCCGTTATGCCTGTTGCGAACCCGTGGCCCGCGGCCTCGCCTTCTGGAAGCGCAATGTCATCATCGCGACTCTGGATGGCCGGCTGATCGCACTCAACGCAAAGAACGGCAAGCCGGTGTGGACCGCACGCACCTTTGGTGACGAATGGCCGTGGACCATCACCGGCGCGCCGCGCGTATTCGACGGCATGGTGGTGGTGGGCAATGGCGGCGCGGATCTCGGCGCCCGTGGATTTGTCAGCGCCTGGGATGCCGACACCGGCAAGTTCCTGTGGAAGTTCTACACCGTGCCGGGAGACCCTGCGAAAGGTCCGGATGGCGCAGCCTCCGACAGCGTCATGGCGATGGCGGCGCAAACCTGGAAAGGCGAATGGTGGAAGCTCGGCGGCGGCGGCACGGCCTGGGATTCCATCACCTACGACCCTGACCTGCAGCTGGTGTATGTGGGCACCGGCAACGGTTCGCCGTTGGCCCGCGAGCATCGCAGCCCCGGCGGCGGCGACAACCTCTTCCTGTGTTCGGTGGTCGCGCTCGACGCGAAGACCGGCGCCTATCGCTGGCACTACCAGGAAACCCCGGGCGAAGACTGGGACTACACCTGCACGCAATCCATCGTGCTGGCCGACCTCCCCATCGGAGGCGTCACGCGCAAGGTGCTGATGCATGCACCCAAGAACGGCTTCTTCTACGTCATCGATCGCGCCACCGGCAAACTGCTCTCGGCGAACAATTTCGTGCCGGTGAACTGGGCGAGCGGCATCGACTTGGTCACGGGCAAGCCCAACGTGAATCCGGCGGCGCATTACGGCACTGATCCGGTGCTCGTCACGCCGGGCCCAGGCGGCGGACACAACTGGTTCCCGATGGCGTTCAGTCCGGATACCAACCTCGCCTATTTCCCTGCGTACGAGCATTGGTTTGTTTACGCGCTGGATCCGAACTTCGTGGCCAAACCCTTCCGTTCCAATGGCGGCTGGGGCGGCTACACAGGCGCAGCCCTGCAGAAGCGCCTGCAACTGCAGGCAGAAGGAAATGCGAAGGAAAAGGCCTGGCTGGTAGCCTGGGATCCGATCAAGCAGGAAGAGCGCTGGCGTGTACCCCTGCCACGGCATGGCAATGGCGGCGTGTTGACCACTGCGGGCAACCTGGTGATCGAAGGCACCACGAAGCAGACCTTCGCGGCCTTCCGCGCCACCGACGGCAAACTGCTGTGGGAGATGCCCGTCCAGTCGGCGCCGGTTTCCGGCCCCATCACCTACGAAATGGGGGGTGAGCAATACATTGCGGTGAACGCCGGCTGGGGCGGCGGTGCCGCCCAGATCGAACGCGGCGCAGGGACGGCGATGCACCGCGCCTCGGCACGCCTGCTGGTGTTCAAGCTCGGCGGCAAGAAGAAGCTGCCGCCGCTGCCACCCGCAACACCCATCCCTGATCCACCGCCACTGCGGGCAACGGAAGAAAGCATCCAGCGCGGCGCGCTGGTATTTGCACGTACCTGCGCGCAGTGCCACGGCCAGCTTGCCATCGGTGGCGTGAAGGACCTGCGGCAGATGGATCGCGCCACCCACGCCGAATTCAACGACATCGTGCTCAAGGGGCTGCGCGTGCAGAAAGGCATGGCGAGTTTCGCAGGCGTACTGACACTCGAGGAAGTGGAAGATGCGCACGCCTACGTGATCTCGCGTGCGCACGAAGACTGGGGATCCATCGGCAGCGAAACCGGCGGACCGCACTGAATGACAGGCGCTGCCGGCCAAGTCGCTGGCAGCGCTGATGAACACGAACATCGCCGAAGCGAGCGCTGCGCCTCAGCTCTTCATTTGGCAGTGGATTCGACCTTCTCCACCCTGCGCATCGTGATTTCCATGCGAGTGAACGTCTCGTCGTTGATGTTGATATCCATCGAGATGTTCACGACCCTGGAATCGGGCTTGGCCGATATGCGGATGACCCGTTCGCAGGTCTGCCAGTTGCGTGGGCGATCCGGCCGCCTTTCGTCCGGAACCACCTCGGGCATCGCGCTCAAAAGGATGGGCGCGTTCACACAGGTGGTCTTGAAGATGGCGCGGTTGCCTTTATTGGAACCCGGCCCGCCTTCGGGCAGTCCCTTGTTGTCCACGAGCAGATAATGGATGGCATCCTGGCCAGGATCGAGGCCGAACAACAGCATCGCCGGTGACAGGAAGGACACGCCACCAGGGAGATTGCGCCCCTCCACGGCATAGATGTCCTGCCATGACACGTCGAGAATGCATTGCACGCCAGGACCCTTTCCGATCCCCACGCAGTCGCCCTTGCCCTTGATGCCACTGCAGTAAGGCACTGCGGGAGGTGGCGGGTTATCGGACTGGGTCGGGTCCGGCGGCAATGGCGCGCATCGGTGCTCGATGTAATCGGGGTGGTCGTAAACCACCTCCACCATGCCTTCGAAACGGTATGGACCCACGAGCCGACGCAGCCACAAGTCAGATGCCACCGGGGGCCCGGAAGGATCCTGCCATTGTGGAGGCGGCTCGCGCGCCTGGGCCAAAGCATCACCAAAGAAGACGAGGCACGCGGCACCCAGCGATGTGGCAAGAAAGCCGCGCATGCCGTTCATCACTTCGGCGCTCCTGTCTCTGCTGATACCTGGTCCTGAGGTACCCGCCGCAGCGACAACATGATGGTGGATGCCGGATTCTTGTCGCCTCCCATCCCGGTCTCAGCATCGATCCACATGTACAGCAACGTGGCATCGGGTTTGGCTTCGATACGAATGACCCGATCGCAGCCCACCGGCGTGTTCACGCAAGGCGTCCGGAAAGTCGCACGGTGACCACTGCTGGCACCCAGGCCACCCTCGGGCAGACCCTTGTTGTCCACCAGCAGATAGTGGATTGCCGACTGCCCGGGATCGAGACCAAAAAGCGCCATGGCCGGATTCAGATAGGAAATCGCGCCCGGCGGCGCAGAAACCGTGCCGCTTTCAAAATCCACGCCATACATGTCCCGCCACGCAAGATTCAGAACGCAATGCACACCAGGGCCAGCTCCCACCCCCACGCAATCGCCTTTGCCTTTGACTCCCTGGCAAACCTCAGGTGAGCACTCAGCCTGGGGATTCATTTTGATCATCCCGTCGAATGTGTATCTCCCCACCAGTCTTCTGAGCCAGACATCCATCGCCGTAGGTGGGCCGGCGGGATCGACCCACGGTGGTGGTGGCTCACGCGGCTGTGCAACCGTTCTATTGCTGGCCAGCATCGCGGCGCTCATCAACACCGCAGTCGTGACTTGGCTAGCTGCATTCATCGTTTCGGCGCAACGGGTGCCGCTGGCGCCGACATGGGAGCTGGCGCCTGAATGTCGGCTGTGCGGCGCATGCGGAAGTTGAAACGCGCGGCGAGCTTGTAGTCCAGTTCCGTGTCGATCTGCATGTCGACGATTTCGCTGCCGGATTCGCTGGTGATGCGCGTGATGCGCTGGCAGCCGGGCGGCGCGTTCACACAGGGTGTCTTGAATGTCGCGGTATCGCCGGTGATGTAGCCCGTCGCCCCTTCTGCCAGCCCCTTGCTGTTCACCTGCAGGTAGCGGATTCCGAGATCGTCCGGCTCCATGGCATAGAGGATCATTGCGGGCGTCAGGTCGGAGACGCCACTCACCACTTCCTGACCGTGAGGCCCAGGCACCTGCGGCCAGCGCACGTTGATCTCGCATTGCACGCCGGGCGCCAAGCCGAAACCCACGCAGGTACCGGTGCCGCGGATTGTCCAACGTTCTTCAGCCTTGCCCGTGCCACCCAGATCCACCTTGCCCTCGAAGGTGTACTTGCCGAGCAGCCGACGGATCCAGGCAATCAAGGCGGAAGGCTTGACGGTGAGCTTCTCGCCGCTGACTACTACTTCACTGAGCTCATCTACCGCGGCCGCAGAAGCGGCCGTTGGTGAGCCCGGCCTCATGGAGTCCGGGCTTGCCGCAAGACCTGCAACGGGAATGAGCAGTGCCAGCGCGAAGGCACTGCCCATGATCAACGATGCGGCTCGCGAACTGGCCGGCATGACCTGGACCCCCGGATTTTGTCCGAGTGTGCCACGGTGCCGGCGCCGTGGCGAAAACTATCGCGTGCCTGTCAGCGGGGCTATCGCTGATCAGATAAACGTGTTCTCCAGCACCAGCACGCCTGCGCCGGTGTTCGAGATCGGCGCGTGATAGTGCTTGTGCACCACCCGCACGTTATCCTGCAACGCGCCGCGCATCACCAGCCACATGATGGTCTCGATGCCCTCGGTGCCCGTCCGGCGCATGATTTCCGAGTTCGAGAACTTCGTGAACCATTCCGGGTCGCTGGCAATGCGGTCCATGGTTTCAAGATCGAAATCCACGTCGATGAGCCCCGCGCGCTCGCCCTGCAGCTGATGCGACAGGCCGCCAGTGCCGAGCACCACGACCTTCAGATCTTCAGGATAGGACTCGATGGCCTTGCGCAGCGCCTGCCCCAGCTTGTAGCAGCGCGCGGCGGTTGGAACAGGATGCTGCACCACGTTCACGGCCAGCGGAATGGTGGTGATCGGCCACACTTCGTGCGTGCCCCACAGGGCACGGATCGGATTCACGAAGCCGTGATCGACTTTCATTTCCTGGCAGGTGCAGATGTCGAACTCCTGTTCGACCAGCTTCTCGGCCAGATGCCACGAGAACTGCGCATCACCCTTGAACGGGGCAACGGGCTTGAGCGCCCAGCCCTCGTCGGCATTCTCGTAGGTATCCGCGCAGCCCAGGGCGAAGGTCGGCACCTTGTCGAGGAAGAAGTTCAGGCCATGATCGTTGTAGACGATGATGGCGATGTCCGGCTTGTGCTTCTGCAGCCATTCCTGCGCCGGCTTGTAGCCGTCGAAGAAGCGCTTCCAGTACGGTTCCTGCGTCAGGTTGTTGGCGATGGCATTACCCACGGCCGGGATGTGTGAACTGGTCACACCACCAATGATCTTAGCCATTCCAGTAACCCTCGCGCTTCTTGATCTTTTCGATCAGGCCATCTGCCTTGGCGAGCAGCTTGGCCTGGAATTCCTTGGTGGTGATGCCCTGGAACTGGGCACCGGCATCCTGCACCGAGGTGCCGCGCGGAATCGCCATCTTGGCCATGTAGTAGATGTTCGCACCCGCCCGCAGCATGCCGAGGAAATCCTTCTTCAGGACGAATTCCTTGTACTTGCCGGTAACGCCGAATTTGTCGCAGTAGGCAGCAGGGTCGGCATCGAACTCGGTGCGGTTTGCTTCTTCGCAGAAGGAGAACAGCAGCTTGTTCAGTGCGTATGAGCCGTGTGCGTACTTGCCGTCGAATACATATGTACCCGGGATGTCTTCGTAGTCGTGCTTGGTCCAGACCATACTGGTATCCGCCCCTTGTCTTGATGACTGTGTGGGGAAGATTGTACTCCCGACCGAAAGCCGCGTCAGTGGCGGCAAACTCCTTGCCGGCGACAGCAGTCAGGCCGCTTCGCGCAGACCAGCAGGCAAGCGGACGAAACCCGTCTCCGCGCTGCGATGCTCCCAGATGCGCAGCTCGCCATTGCGATCCTCGACCAGCGCCGTGCAATGCTCGACCCAGTCGCCGTCATTGCAGTAAAGCACGCCGTTTATCTGCTCCACATGTGGGCGATGGATATGCCCGCAGATGATGCCATCGAGCCCCCGGTCTGCAGCCGCGCCCGCTGCTGCCTGCTCGTAGCGCCGCACATAATCCATGGCATTGCCCACGCGGGTCTTGAGCCAGGTGGCCAGCGACCAGCGACGGAAGCCGCAAATGGTTCTCATCCAGTTCACGTACCGGCTGGCCAGGAGGATCACGGAATACAGAGCGCAACCAGTGGCCTTCAGCAACGGGCTGAAGCGCACTGCCCCATCGAATACGTCGCCATGGATCACCAGCATGCGCTGTCCGCGCCGGGTGGTGTGGATACATTCTTCGTGCACTTCGACACCAGCCAGCAGACTGCCAACCAGAGTTCGAGCGAGATCATCGTGATTGCCGGGAATGTAGACCACGCGCGTGCCATTGCGGGCCTTATCCATCACCAGCTTGAGCACTTCGTGGTGCGAGGCGGGCCAGTAGATGCCGCGGCGCATGCTCCAGAGATCCACCACATCCCCGACGAGGTAGAGCTCCTCCATTTCTACGGTGCGGAGGAAACTTGCGATCTCGGCGGCCTGGCACTCGCGTGCTCCCAGGTGCAGATCGGAAATGAATGCTGTTCTTACCCGGGCGGTCCGCGCATTGGAGAACATATCCTGCTCTGGCCTCGCATTTTCTGCTTCGGATGAGAGCATTCTCTGCAGGAAGTCTTACCAACTCCTTACTTTCACAAGAACTTCTTGTTACAGCCCGCTGGGAACCAGATGGGATTCGAACTCGCGGGTGCAACTGCCCCAGTCATTTTTCTCAGCCCATTCCCGACACCTGGTCGGCGATATCTGCAGCGCGCGGCGCGCGGCCACCGCAAGATCCCAGTCCAGCGCTCCGGTCACACCGTCCTTGATCACATCAACAGGACCGGTTACCGGAAAGGCCGCAACCGGCACACCACAGGCCATTGCTTCCAGGTTGACGAGACCAAACGTGTCCGTGAGGCTCGGAAACACCATCACATCGGCTGCAGCCATGTGCCGGGCAAGATCTTCGCCATGCCGGAATCCCACGAAGTGCGTATCCGGGAATCGCTGTCCCAGTCGCTGCCGGTCAGGGCCGTCGCCCACCACCAGCTTGCTGCCTGACCAGGCCATCCCAAGAAAGGCATCCAGATTCTTTTCCACGGCCAGACGCCCGACGTATACAGCCACAGGTCGCGGCAACGACAGGAATGTCTTCTCGCGCGGACGGAAGAGTTCAGAATCCACGCCGCGACGCCAGCGCACCAGATTGCGGAAGCCCCAGCCTTCAAGCTCCCGCTGCATTGTTGGCGTGCTGACCATGCATCGCTCCCCTGCCAGGTGGAACCACCGCAGGAGCGCATAGGACCAACTCACCGGTACTGGCAGACGCTTCCGCAGGTACTGCGGAAACTGCGTGTGATAGGACGTGGTAAACCGGAGGCGCTGCGCCCGACAGTGCGCGCGAACTGCAAACCCCAGAGGACCTTCAGTTGCAATGTGCACGGCCTCCGGCCGGAATCGACGGAACGTTTCCGTCACGCCAGGGCGAACACCCAGCGCAAGCTTGATCTCTCCATAACCCGGGCAGGCAACCGTCTTGAACTGCTGCGGCGTGAGCATTTCAACCTGGTGACCACGCGCCGACAACTGCGCCACAGTCTGACGCAGAGTGATGACCACCCCATTGGTCTGTGGCAGCCATGCATCCGTTGCTATCAGTATCCGCACAGGCAGTGTTATAGGAAACCAGCGTGACATCATCGTGACAGCAACTGATTGTCAGGCCGTCACGGGAATGCAATGCCGCCGTTATACAAACCTGAAAACGCCAGATGGATGGGTTCATGAACGACTACCTTGAGGCACTGCGTGTACAGCGCTGGGACGATCATCGTTACTACCACCACAGCCGCATCAACCAGACTCTGCACCTCATCAGCGCGCTGAGTTTTGTCTGGGCTTATGTACTGCTGGTCGTCAACCCGGCAGTTGCCGCACTGATTGCATGGCTGATCTCGATGACGACCCGGCAGGCCGGACATTTCTTCTTCGAGCCCAAGGGTTACGACGTGGTGAACCACGCAACCCACGAACACAAGGAAGACATCAAGGTCGGCTACAACCTGCGCCGCAAGGTGGTGTTGATGTCGGTCTGGGCGCTTTCACCCGTTGCGCTGCTGGCAGACCCGACGCTTCGCGGGCTGCTACCTCAGGTCACCTCTGCAGCAGGGTTCCTGCAGAATCTTGGCTCCGTCTGGCTGGTGGTGGGCCTTGGCGGCCTGCTGTTCCGCACGGCTCACCTGTTCTTCCTCCGTGACGTGCAGACCGGCCTCGTCTGGCTGACCAAGATCGTCACAGACCCGTTCCACGACGTGAAACTTTATTACCGCGCCCCCCTCTATCTGCTGCGCGGCGAACTGATCGACCCCCACCATGCACGCCACCCTACCTGAAGCAATTCGCGTGCGAGCTGTCTGCGCAGCTCGCGGCGTGGCTCGGGCACTGGCAACTCCCACCACCAGCCGCCGTCGCGCATGCGGCGCGCGGCAGCCAGGATTCGCGACACGACCTGCCCGTATTCTTCCTCCGTGAAATCGAGACTGAAGATCACCCGCCCGGTTCCGACCCAGCTCAGGGCCAACCCCTCGCTGCGCAGGTAGAACTGCAGCACCCAGTGGTAGCGTGACGCGGTGGTGTAGATGAACGTCCATACGCTGCCCAGCGCGGCAACCCTTACCGGCAATCCTTCTGCGGCAAGGGAATCGTTCAGTGCCTGCGCGCGGGCACTCCACAACGCGTCGGCCTGCGCCAGCAGTTGCTGCGCTTCCGGTGTTTCCAGGTGCTGCAGGAACTCGTGCATGGCACCCATGACGTAGGGATGGGCATTGAAGGTGCCGCGCGCAAAACAGATGTCAGCCGGACGATCTTCCCGGTAGCGGCGCATCAACCCTGCACGACCGCACAACACTCCCACTGGCAGCCCACCGCCCAGCGACTTGCCGTAAGTCACGAGATCGGCTCTCACGCCGAAATATTCCTGTGCACCACCGATGCCCAGTCGAAAACCCATCATCACTTCATCGAGGATCAGCACAATGCCGCGCCGCGTGCAGACCTCGCGCAGTTGCTGCAACCAGCCTGCATAGGCAGATCTGTCGAAGCTGGCGCGGCGCGCGCCGTCCACCAGTGAGGAATCCGCAGGGGCGGCGCTGTTGGGATGCAGCGCCTGCAGCGGATTGACCAGCACGCAGGCGATATCCCGCCGGGTTTCCAGCACGCGCAATGCGATCGGACTCATGTCCGACAGCGTGAATGTGTCGAGCTCCGTTTGCGGATTGCCCACGCCTGGCTGCACATCGCCCCACCACCCGTGATAGGCACCGCAGAACCGCACCAGTTTGCGTCGCCCGGTGTGATAGCGGGCCAGGCGCACTGCCTGCATCACGGCTTCGGTGCCCGACATGTGGAACGACACCGCATCGAGCCCCGAGATCTCGCGCAGGCGACGCACGTTATAGGCAACCACAGGGTGCAACGTACCCAGCACGGGCCCGAGATCCGCAACCAGTGCCGCCCCTCTCGCAATGCATTGCTTGTAGAAATCGTTCCCGAACAGGTTCACGCCATATGAACCGGTGAGATCAAGGCTGCGGTTGCCGTCCAGGTCGATGAGCCATCGCCCTTCCGAGGCGGCGACCATCGAACCCTGGGCCAGGTTCTGCCTGACCTGCTCGCTGAAGTGGAACGGCACGCGATAACGGGAAGTGAAATCCACATCCGCCACGACAGTGGCCAGCTCCGCAGTCGCGGCAATCGAACGCGGATACCGCCCTTTGCAGAGCTGGCTCAGCTGCGCGAACGCCCTGCGGCGCAGTGCGACCACTTCCGGGGGCGCCGCATCAGCCGCGAAGAAGCGGGATTCGTCGTAGCTGACCGATGGCACCAGCCTGGAGATGCGCCTGGCCCAACGGGGGTGACCAGTCAGTGATCGATGCTTGGCGCGCGACAACAGCCATCTCGCAGCCATTTTTCGACCCAGCCACAGCGCTGCCAATACACCTGCGGCGATCAGCGCGAACTTCGAGATTCCTGTCATCCTGCACCTTGCTGCTTTCGCACAAGGTATGACAGTCAGATGACGCGGCTATGAACCCCGGCGGGGCGCAGCCAGGCTGCGTTGCCGCAGCGTTTCATACAGCAGCATGCCGCAGGCCACGGATACGTTCATGCTCTCCACCGCGCCTGCCTGCGGCAGACGCACCAGCAAGTCGCAGGACTTGCGGGTGAGTTCGCGCAGGCCATCGCCCTCGCCGCCCATCACCAGCGCCTGCGATCCCGTCAGATCGGCCTGCCAGGCCAGCTGTTCGCCCTGCATGTCGGCACCGACAATCCACTGCCCGGCTTCCTTCAGCAGCTTCAGCGTGCGGGCAAGATTGGTGACCGTGGCCAGCGGCATGGTCTCGGCAGCGCCGGCCGCCACCTTGCGCACGGTGGGGTCCATGCTGGCCGCACGATCCTTGGGCACCACCACGGCCAGCGCGCCACAGGCATCAGCCGTGCGCAGGCAGGCACCGAGGTTGTGCGGGTCCTGCACGCCATCGAGCACCAGCACGAACGGAGTCTGCGCGGCGACAACCGCATCGATCAGTTCGTCTTCATGCCAGGGCGCCAGCGGGATCCACTTCCAGCAACACGCCCTGATGGGCCACATCGCCCAGCCGTCCGGACAAGGACTTCGCATCCACCCGCTCGGGTTTCACGCCCAGCTTCTGGGCCAGCTGCAGCAGTTCCCGCATTCGCGGGTCATCGCGCTTCGCATCCACGCACATGCGGCGCACCCGGCCGCCGGAACGCTGCAGCAGCGTACGCACGGCATGCAGGCCGAACACGATGGCGGGTGCGTTGTCTGCCCCTTCATCGCCGACGCTTGCCCTTTGCCTCCTGCTCCATGCCAGCTGGCGCAGGTTCGGTAACGAGGTCAAGGTCGATCAGTCCTTCCACCGGATTCACGGAGGTCACGATGACGCGCACATGCGCACCCAGCTGCAGGCGACGCTTGCTGCGCAGCCCCACCCAGGCCTGCAGCGCGTCGTCCTTCACGTATTCATCGTCGCGCAGGTTGTCGAGGTGCAGCAGGCCATCGGCCGCCGCCTCGGTGATCTGCACGAAGCAGCCGAAATCGACCACCGAGGTGATGATGGCATCGAAGGTCTGGCCGATGCGGTCGCGCAGGTACACGCACTTCAGGTAGCTGTCGACATAGCGATCGGCTTCGTCGGCGCGCTTCTCGCACAGGGTCAGATGCTGACCCAGGAACTCCATCTGGGTGGTTTCGTAGGCGCGCCCGGCAGGATCCTGATTCGACAGCATCGCCTTGATGGTCCGGTGCACGATCAGATCCGGATAACGGCGGATCGGCGAGGTGAAATGCGCGTACTGCTTCAGCGCGAGGCCGAAGTGGCCGATGTTGGCCGGCGCGTACTGCGCCTGCATCATGGCTCGCACCACCAGCGTCTCGATGAAGGGCTTGAGCGCCGGATCACTGATGCGCGGCGCGATCTTCTGCAGGTCGCGAGTGGTGATCTCCGCCGGCAGTTCCACACCAATGCCCAGCGCCCGCAAGGTCGTGACCATCATCTCGAGCTTGCGTTCGTCCGGCTGCGCATGGATGCGATACAGCGTCGGGCATTTGCGGTTGCCCAGTTCGCGCGCGGTCGCGACGTTCGCCAGCACCATGCACTCTTCGACCAGCTTGTGCGCATCGTTGCGCAGCGGCAGATCAATGCCGTTGATCTGTTCCGCATCGTTCAGCACGAAGCGCGGCTCCGGCGCATCGAAATCCAGCGCGCCGCGGCGCTGGCGCGCCTTCAGCAGCACGCGGTACACCTCGACCAGTGGCAGCAGACGTTCGACCAGAGGGCCGATCTGCGTACGCGCCTCCGGGCGACCCTCGAACAGCGCCGCGAAGGCCAGGCTGTAGGTCAGGCGCGCATGCGAGCGCATCACCGCCGGATAGAAGCGGGACTCGAGCAGCAGACCCGCACTGGAAATCTGCATGTCCGCCACGAGGCACAGCCGGTCGACTTCTGGCTGCAGCGAGCACAGCTCGTCAGACAGCGTGTGCGGCAGCATGGGCACGACCCGCTGCGGGAAATACACCGAAGTGCCACGCTCGCGCGCCTCGACATCCAGCTGGGTGCCTTCACGCACGTAATGGCTGACATCGGCAATCGCGACGATCAGCCGGAAGCCGCCATTGGCAGAAGCTTCTGCGTAGACCGCGTCGTCGAAATCACGCGCATCCTCGCCATCGATGGTGACCAGCGGCAGGTGGCGCAGGTCCATGCGGCGGGCAGCCTCTGCGGCATCGATCGTCTTGCCATGCGACAGTGCATCGATCAGGGCTTCCGGGGAGAAATCCCGCGGCAGCGACAGCTTCGCCATGGCGGCTTCGGTCGCCATCGTGACGGGTTTTTCCGGATCGAGCAGGCGCTCCACGCGGGCGACGCCCGCACCGCCGGCCTGGGGATACGTCACCACGCGGGCGATCACCCAGCTGCCCTGCCGGGCGCCGTTGAGATTCTCCGGTGCAACGGTGCAGTAGAGATTCAGGCGACGATCTGCCGACTGCACGCTGGCCAGCCGCCCGCGGATGTCGACCGTAGCGAGAAATGCACCGACGCCCCGCGCCACCACTTCAATGAGCTGTCCGGACCAGCGGCCATCATGACCCTGGGTGGCGGCAACCCGCACCTGGTCGCCGTGCATGACGCCGGTCATCTCCTTGGGGGGCAGAAAGACGCTTTCCGCGAGTTCGTTGCTACGGACAAACCCGAAGCCACCCTTGTTGGCCGACACCACGCCGGTGAGCGTCCGCTGCACCATGCCTTGGGACGCTCCCCGACCTCCCCGTCCGCCAAACTGCGGCGCCCGACCGGGCGCAGCGGGACGGCTGCCGGAAACAGGACGATGGGACTTGCTCTTCGATCTTTTCAGGACAGCCTCAGGTGGACCGGATGGGCCCTTGGGAAGGTCGCAAGTGTAGCCTTTGCCACAACAGTGCGGGCCCGCATTGACTTCGGGTACCCTGCTTGCGTACATTTCGCGGCCCTGAGAGCCCAGGTGGCGGAATTGGTAGACGCACTAGTTTCAGGTACTAGCGAGTAACATCGTGGAGGTTCGAGTCCTCTCCTGGGCACCAACACAGAGTTTCAGGACTTCTCACAAAGTCTCAAAACGATCCGAAAACCCCGCTCTATGCGGGGTTTTTTGTGCCTGATCGTCTCACCTGCCGGTTTTCCCATTTAGACCGTAGTCATCGCGCTGAAACACGACTCGGAGATTCTTCGCCGGCTCAATTTCCGGGCAGACATTCCAGGGTGCGGTCATGGTGCGAACGGGTCTCGGACAGAAATCGATGGTGGAACTCGCAGTCGCAGCGGTTCTGTACGGGTCGTTGTCCGGAATCGCAATCGCCGCGGATGCTCCAGCTGATCCGGACGAGTTGGAAGAGATTGTCGTGACGGGCTCCAATATCCGCCGCACGGACATGGAAAAGATCGCTCCGATCACCGTGATCGACCAGGCGGCGATGGAGACACGCAACGCGGTACTGCCGGCGGACCTGCTGACCGCGTTGCCCTCCGTCGTCAGCCTGCCGCAGAACGAGTCGCGCCTCGGCTCTTCGGGCGCGCGCGGCGACAACGCCAACGTCAACCTGCGCAATCTCGGTGCCACGGCGACGCTGATCCTCATCGATGGGCGTCGCATGGCGATCAACCCGATGACGGCCGGCCTGTCGCAGGCCGTGAACATCAACCAGGTGCCAACGCACGGAGTCGAGCGAATCGAGGTTCTGCGCGATGGCGCCTCCTCGATCTACGGCTCCGATGCCGTCGGTGGCGTGATCAATTTCGTGCTCAAGCGCCAGATGGAAGGCGTGGAGGCCAGCGTGCGTTACGACCAGCCAGAAGCAGGCGGCGGCCAGAGCCTGCAGGGCAGCCTCGCTTTCGGTTCGGCCTTCGCCGGCGGACGCGGCCGCCTTTTCGGATCCCTCGACGGACTGAAGCGTGATGAAGTGCTCCTGACGGACCGTGACTTCAGCCGTTCATCATTGAACATCGACCGCGCACCGGCGGGCTTCAATGCGTTGGCAGGCCCCTTCGACCAGCGCTCGACGCGCGGTTACTACCCAACCTTCCGCCTCGGCTCGACGGGCACGTCGGGCACCACGTACTACTTTGCTCCCCTGGGCAGCGCGGCGCCGGCCCTCACGACGACCAATCCGACAACCGCGGCCAATCGCGCGCTGTACCCGGATTTCCTGCTGGACAACAACCAGTTCGGTTTCGCCGCGCCGCGCGTGCGCCGCGGTGACGTCTTCCTGTCGGCAGAGTTCGACGTCAGCGACAGCCTCACTGTCTTCGGCGACGCGAGCTACTACATGGCGAAGTCGACGATGCAGCGCCAGCCGCTGGCCGTGAACGGCCCGACCACCGACCAGCCGATGGTCATGCCGGTGGATAGCCCATACAACCCGTTCGGATCGCGTTTCTACAGCACGACGGGCGCGCCGAACACCGACGGCACGCCGCGCCGCACGGGCACGCCCCAGGCGATCGCACTCACGCAGTTCACGATTGCCGGCCTCGCGCCGGAATCCGTGACCACCGATTCAGATGCGCTGCGGCTCGTGGCGGGCGTGCGCGGCGACATCGGTGAAACCACCTGGAACTGGCAGGCCTCTGCGTTCTACAACGAGGTCAATGGCGAGGACAACGCCTACCCCGACGTGCGCGAGAGCAGGCTCGCTGCGGCAATTGCGGGAGTCGGTGGCACTTACTTCAATCCATTCGGCCACACGTTCCAGGTGGTGAACAACGCCGTGGTCGTCGACCAGCCCTATTCGAATCCGCAGGCACTGGTCGATTCGTTTTCCGAGACGTATTCGCGCAATGCCAGGGCTTACCTTGCCAGCGCCGAAGCGCATGCCAGCGGCACGCTGTTCCAGTTCGGCGCGATTGACGTGCAGGCCGCATTCGGCGTCGAACACCGCCTTGAGGATCTCGAGGATGTGCGTCCGCCGTTCCATGGCGAGAACCCCGCCAGTTCGGGACTGCCGACGACCAACAATGACTTCATCCTGCATCCGGCCCGGCCAGACGTGCTCGGCGATCGCAAGGTGACCAGCGCCTATGCGGAGATTCTGGTGCCCGTGTTGACGCCGGAGCGCGCCGTGCCGTTCGTGCATTCGTTTGAAATATCAGCCTCCGGTCGCTTCGAGCACTACAGCGACTTCGGCGATGTCACCAAGCCCAAGCTCGGCGCCAACTGGCGTCCGGTCAAGTGGCTGATGCTGCGCGGATCCTACAACGAGGGCTTCATGGCTCCGAGCCTGGCTGCGCTGTACACCAGCCCGCGCTGGTCCATCAGCACCGCCGGCACCAACGATCCCTATCGCAACGGGGCGATCGGCGAAGGTGCCTACACCATGCGCAATTACTTCGGCGGCAATCCGCAATTGAAGCCGCAGGAATCGAAGGGCACGACCTTCGGCTTCGTGCTCGACGTGCCCGGTGTCACGGGCCTGTCGCTCACCGCGGATTACTGGAGCGTCAAGCGCAGCAATCTGCTCGGTCAGCGCAGCGGCAGCGACATCCTCGCCAACGATGCCGCGCTGTTGCGAGCGTTCGCGGCGGCGCAGGTCGCTGCGGGCGTGGCGCCAAACGCAATCAATGCCGGCGCCGGAACGGCAGACTACAAGGGCGATCCGGACGTGGTGCGCATTGCACCGGACGCTGCCGACCTTGCCGCATTCGCTGTCTGGAACAACGCGAATCCTGGCAATCCGGCCGCCCCGGTGGGTCGGGTGTTCTCGACCAACACGCCGTTCGTCAACTTCTCCGCCAGTGAGCACAAGGGTGTCGACCTTGGCCTCCGCTACTTCCTGCCGCGCCAGCCCTGGGGTCGGCTCGGCATCAATTCGGAAGCCAGCTGGTTGTGGCGCGCGCAGTCGGTGGTGCCCACCGCGACAACGCCGCGGATCAGCAATGATCTGTATTCGGGCGGCGCAGCCCGGTGGCGCAGCACCACCAACCTGACCTGGGACCATGGTCCTTGGAACGCAGGTCTTGGCATTTATCACATGGGCAAGACCCACGACACGCCGACCGTGAGCCGCGCGGTATACGAGAGCCTGGGTTCGCCCTCGTACATTGATCCCTTCACCACCAACGGTGCGACGGTCTATCGCCTCGTCATCGACCCGGTGATCACCTACAACCTTACGGTGGGTTTCCGCTTCGAGCAGGGAGAGTCTCGCTTCGGCGATACGCGCCTGCGACTCGGCATCATGAACCTGACCGACAAGGCGCCACCACTCTCTGCCAACAGCGATGGGTTTGGCTATGATCCTTCCGTGAGCCAGAACCTGCTCAACGGTCGCACCTGGAGCCTTGAAATCACGAGCCGCTTTTGATGACGACTCCCATCACGAGAAGGGCCACGCTTCTGGGACTGGCAGCGGCCGCGCAGATTGCGTTGTTGAAGCCGGCGCGCGCGCAGGCGCGTCTGGCCGCAACCGAAATCGGACGCTGGTCAGTCCCGGAGGCAAACCAGGCGGCAGCCGTTGATGACGTGCATTTTTACGGCGTCGGCAACCGGACGTTGGTGAAGCATCGCAAGGATACGGGCGAACGCGTAGCCGAGTGGTCCAGCCCGAAGGACGGACCGATCACGCACTTCAACTTCGGTTACGTAGACGGTCACAGGCTGACGCTTGCGCACTCGAACTTCCCGCAGCTTCCGCCGGCCAGCTCGCTCGAGATCCACGACACGCGCACCCTGCAGCCGATTGAGAGCGTCAGCCTCGGCGCGCGGCCGGGCTCGCTGACCTGGGCCGTGCGTCATCGGGGCAAGTGGTGGGCCTGCTTCGCGTACTACAACGATCAGGGAACGATGCCTGGACATGACCAGCGTTCGACCTACCTGGGTGAGTTTGACGACCGTTGGCAGATGCTTCGCTCGTGGCTGTTCCCGCAGGAGTTCATCGCCACATGGGGCGACAGTTCGTCCTCCGGCGGCGACTGGGGTGCGGACGGTCTGCTGTACGCGACGGGCCACGATGCGGCCGAGTTGCATGTGATGCGTCTGCCGCGCCAGGGCGTGACGCTCGAGCACGTGACAACGATCGCCGTGCCATTCGAGGGGCAAGGGTGGGCATGGGATCGCAGCCCACACGGTAAGGGTGTGATCTACGGAATCAGCCGCGCGAGGAAGGAGATCATTGCCGCCCGGATTCCGTCCATTACACGTTGAGTCAAGGACGACGGTAGCAGCAGTTGCAGCTCGCGCTCACGCAGGAAGTCACCGCGGCGCACGTCGCCCAACAGCGGTCATCGCATCTTCAGGGACAATTGCCGCGACAGTCATTGCCGTGCCAGTTGCAAGCCAGCAAAGTTGCCCCGCCCACCTCAACCGGTTGACCGCTCCCTTGTCGCACACAACGCCTTGAATGGAGGCGGCACATCGTGCATGCATCGTTGTTTTCGAATTCCGGCCATTCCGTTCGGATACGAAATGCCTGGATCGCAGGATTTCCCGCAAATGCGCAAATGGTTGGGCACCAGTAATTCGCGCTATCCTCTGCGGCTTGGGCTCTAAGTCTCTATATAAGTACGGGGGTTGATTCCGTGAGAAAAACATCTCGCTCGTTGTTTGCTGCTTCGCTGGTTCCCGCATTCCTGCTCGTCAGCGTGTCTGCTGCCACGCAGGCACAGAATGCAGGATCGCCGGCAGCCAAGCCGACGAACTGGTCTGATCCTGCCACCTGGCCCAACCGCAAGGTGCCCGCCGCAGGCGACAAGGTCACCATCGGGAAAGACAAGCAGGTGGTGCTGGATGTCAGCCCACCGGCGCTGGGCGGGCTTTCGATCGACGGCAAGCTCACCTTCGCCAACAACGCCGACCTGGAACTGACCACCGAGTGGATCATGCTGCACGGTGAGCTCGCCATCGGCAGCGAAGCCGCTCCTCACACGCGCAAGGCCACCATCACCCTTACCGACAACGTGAAGGGTGAAGACGTCATGGCCGGCATGGGTGACCGGGGCATCATGCTCTCGGGCGGAACCCTCAACCTGCATGGCGATCGCACCCACACCTGGAGCAAGCTGGCCAGCACGGCGAACGCCGGCGCCACTTCCATTCAAGTGCTGAATGCCTCCGGCTGGAAGGTTGGCGACGAGATCGTCCTCGCCTCGACGGACTTCGATCCCCGGCAGGCCGAACGTCGCACCGTCACCGCCATCAGCGGCAACAACATCACGCTCGATCGCAAGCTCGATTACATGCACTTCGGCAAGATCACCTTCGAGGTCGATCAGCGCGGCGAAGTGGCCAACCTCACTCGCAACATCAAGATCCAGGCGTCGCAGGACGCGGAACAGTCGTTCTTCGGCGGCCACATCATGGCGATGCCCTCGAGCAAGATGTATGTGTCGGGCGTCGAACTGAACCGCATGGGCCAGAACCTCACCCTCGCCCGCTATCCCATCCACTGGCATCTGGTGGGCGAAGGCAAGGGCCAGTACATCAAGAACGCGGCCATCCACGACACCTTCAACCGCTGCGTGACCGTGCACGGCACGAACAACCTGCAGGTCGAGAACAACGTGACCTACAACACCGTAGGCCACTGCTTCTTCCTGGAAGACGGCATCGAGAACGGCAACCAGTTCGTGCGCAACCTGGCCATCCAGACCAAGTGCCATACGTCCAAGCCCTGCGTCCCGACCAACCTCGCCGCCTCCGGAGAGCCCAGGATGGGAACGAACGGCCAGCAGTCCAAGGATGTGCTGCTGCCATCGGACAACACGGTGGCGTCTTACTGGATCACCAATCCGGACAACGTCTACCGCGACAACGTGGCGGCGGGCTCCGACTCGAACGGCTTCTGGATGTCCCTGCCAGAGCACCCGAACGGCCAGTTCGATGGCACGGAGATCAGCAAGGCCACCTGGCCGCGTCGCACGCCCTTCCGCGAGTTCAAGGGCAACGTCAGCCACTCCAACTACGACGCGTTCATGTTCGACCGGAACATTGCAGCCAACAACACTTTCAGTGTGACCGGCAGCTCGCATACCGGCCTTGAAAACCCCGCTGATCCGAACAGCAAGGCGCTTGAATCCGTATTCGAGAATCTCACTGCGTACAAGAACCGCAATGGCGCCATCTGGGGCCGCGGCGAAATGCACGTATTCCGGAATGTGAAGGCGGCGGACAACGCCATCGGCTTTACGCACGCATCCGGCGCTTTCGGTCGTTACGCCTTTACGTCAAGAGTCGTGGACTCCGTGTTCGTGGGCGAGTCCGAGAACATCGGCAACCCGAAGACCGACGTGGAAAAGGCCTACGGCCGCAGCCTGCCGAAGCCCGAACTGCCGGATTTCCCGATCCGCGGCTACGAGTACTACGATTATCGGCACGACGTGGTGAACACCACCTTCCGGAATTACGAGGACAACGCCACCCGCAAGACGGGAGCGATCTCCAACCTGCTGTTCAGCAGCTTCGGAGTCAGCACCAACAATGCCTTCGAGAAGGTGAAGTTCGAGAACGCCAAGCCGGTGTATTTCCCGCCGATCGCGGGCAACGCCAAGTGGGCCAGCGATAACGGAGGCATGGCTTCCTACAAGACAGCGGCGTACAGGGACAAGGACGGCTCGCTCGGCTTCGGCCCCAATTCGTTCGTTATCCTCCACGACGGCGTGAACGACAGCATTGCGGTCGACACTCAGGCCTGTGAGATCAAGCCCACCTGGAATGCAGCGGTGTGCAAAGGCGATGTCGGGCGCATGAATGTTGGCGGTGCCGCCGGCGGCGGATTCGGCGGTGCTCGTGGTGCCGGCCCTGGTGGACCTGGTGGCCCGGGCGCAGCGGCTGGTCGAGCGGGCGGTGCCGGTCCGGCTGCAGGGGGTCCTCCTGCAGGAGCCGGTCCTGGTGGTCCTGGTGGCCCTGTCGGCGCAGCACCTCCTGGCTTTGCGGGTCGTGCGGGTGGCCCTCCCGGCGCAGGCGCTGGTCCTGGTGCGCCTGGTGCTCGAGCAGGCGGTCCTGGTGCGGCCCCTGCTCAGCCGCCAGTCGTTCTCAGTCGCAATGGCAAGGACTACACCGTGACCTCGGGCAACGTACGAGCCGGTACCGAGATCAAGGTGACCACGGAAAGGCCGAACCTGAACATCTCCGTGACAGAACTGGATAAGGACTCGTGGGTGATTTTCGAATTGCCGGGGTTCACCACTGCAGCCGCGGGTACGGCGCAGGACAGTATGGACGGACTCCGCAAGGCCAGTGCCACCTCGTACTACAAGGGCAATGGCTCGCTCTGGGTCAAACTGGTCTCGCCCGGTGACGCTGGCAACGGCGCCCCCGGCGGTGGAGCCAGCCTCCAGGTCAGCCGGTAAGCTTCCCTCCTGCTGATTGAGCAAAAGCCCCCGGTGCAGACCGGGGGCTTTTTTTATTCCTTCAGTGTGGAGAGGTAGGCGATCACATCAGCGCGCTGCTGCGGATCGGCCAGCATGCCGATCATCGGAGTGCCCGGCACCTTGGCATTCGGGTCAGCCAGAAACTCACCCAGAGTCTCGGCGTTCCAGATCACACCGTACTTCTTCAGATTCTCGCTGGCACCCAGGAGACTTGGCGACGTGCCAGCCTTGCGCCCCACTACGCCGAAGAGACTCGGGCCCACCATCGCCGTGTCTGCCTTGGTCACGCCATGGCAGGTTGCGCAGGCACTGGCCTGGAACAGTTCCTTGCCGTTGGTGGCGTTGCCTCCGGCGTCGCCGTTGGCGGCATTGACCTTGGCATCACTATTCTTGATTTCGGTGGCACAACCGGCAGCGGTGGCCAGTATTGCGGCCAGTGCAAACAGACGGAGGGGACGGATCGCGGACATGAAATTGAGCTCTCCAGAAAACGGGGCCTGAAAACCCCATGCCAGGGATTATTCTAGCAAGCCACCACTTGTTGCCCCCGGAACATATTTCGATCCGGGGCAATTTCTTGTGTCGCTGGCCAGAGCATCGCATCATGCCGCGTCCTTACCGGGACAGTAGCGCTTTCGCGCGTGGCACAATTGCAGAGTCTTTTTCGTGTACGGGGGTTGATGTCGTGAGCAAGAAGAATCGTTCGTTCCTTCTGGTTTCGGTCGTTCCTGCATTCCTGCTGGTCAGCGTGTCCGCTGCCGCGCAGGCACAGAATGCGGGATCGCCGGCGGCCAAGCCGACGAACTGGTCGGATCCTGCCACCTGGCCCAACCGCAAGGTGCCCGTCGCGGGCGACAAGGTCACGATCGGGAAAGACAGGGAAGTGGTGCTCGACGTCAGTCCGCCGGCACTGGGTGGTCTCTCCATCGACGGCAAACTCACCTTCGCCAGCAACGCCGACCTGGAACTGACCACCGAATGGATCATGTTGCACGGTGAACTGGCGATCGGCAGTGAAGCCAGGCCCCACACCCGCAAGGCGACCATCACGCTCACCGACAACGTGAAAGGTGAGGACGTCATGGCCGGCATGGGTGACCGGGGCATCATGCTTTCGGGCGGAACCCTGAACCTGCACGGAGATCGCACCAATACCTGGACCAAGCTGGCCGCCACGGCCAATGCAGGCGCCACGTCGATACAGGTTCTGAACGCCGCCAGCTGGCGCGTCGGTGACGAGATCGTCCTCGCCTCGACGGACTTTGATCCCCGGCAGGCCGAGCGTCGCACCATCACCGCCATCAGCGGCAACACGCTCACGCTCGACAAGAAGCTCGACTACATGCACTTCGGGAAGATCACCTTCGACGTCGACGAACGCGGCGAAGTCGGCCTGCTGACCCGCAACATCAAGGTTCAGGCATCACAGGACGCGGAACAGTCGTTCTTCGGCGGCCACATCATGGCAATGCCGTCGAGCAAGATGTATGTGTCCGGCGTCGAGTTGAACCGGATGGGTCAGAACCTGACGCTTGCCCGGTATCCCATCCACTGGCACCTGGTGGGCGACGCCAAGGGCCAGTACATCAAGAACGCGGCCATCCATGACACCTTCAACCGCTGCGTGACCGTGCATGGCACGAATTTCCTGCGCGTTGAGAACAACGTGACCTACAACACCGTCGGTCACTGCTTCTTCCTCGAAGACGGCATCGAGCACGGCAACGAGTTTGTCCGCAACCTCGCGATCCAGACCAAGTGCCATACGAGCAAGCCGTGTGTCCCGACCACCCTCGCCGCCTCCGGTGAAAGCATTGCGAGAGCGAATGGCCAGGCCTCCAAGGATGTCCTGCTCCCTTCCGACAACACGGTGGCGAGTTACTGGATCACCAACCCCGACAACACCTACCGCGACAACGTGGCTGCCGGTTCCGACTCGACCGGCTTCTGGATGTCGTTGCCGGAGCACCCGAATGGCCAGTTCGAAGGCACGGAGATCAGCAAGGCCACCTGGCCGCGTCGCACTCCCTTCCGCGAGTTCAAGGGCAATGTCGCCCACTCCAACTACGACTCGTTCATGTTCGACCGGCATATCAACCCCAATAACACCTTCGGTGTTACTGGCGACTCGCATTGGGCCCGTGAAAACCCCGCGGACGCGAACAGCAAGCGCCTGGAAACGCTCATCGAGGACCTCACCGCCTACAAGAATCGCAATGGCGCCATCTGGGGCCGCGGTGAGATGCACATCTTCCGGAACCTGAAACTCGCGGATAACGCCATCGGCTACACGCATGCGGCGGGCTTCGGCGGTGGTGACCCTTTCACCTCAAGGGTCGAGAACTCGCTGTTCGTCGGTGAAACCGAGAACATCGGCACCCCCAGGACGCCGGCAGAAATTGCATACGGCCGCAGTCTGCCAAAGCCTGAATTGCCGGATTTCCCGATCCGTGGCTACGAGTACTACGATCTGCGTCATGACGTGGTGAACACCACCTTCCGCAACTTCGAAGACAACGCTACCCGCAAGACGGGTGCCCTCTCCTACCTGCTGTTCACCAGCTTTGCGGTGACCTCCAACAACTCTGTCGAAAAGGTGAAATTCGAAAAGGCGAAGCCGGTGTATTTCCCGCCGATGGCAGGCAACGCCAAGTGGTCCAGCGATAACGGCAGCAGTGTGGCCTACAAGACCGCCGTGATCCGCGACAAGGACGGCTCGCTCGGCGGTGGTGCCAATTCCTATGTGCTCATCAATGTGGATGGCGTGAACGACACCATCGCGGGCGACACGAAGGCCTGCGAGGTCAAGCCGACCTGGAACGCCATGGTGTGCAAGAGCGATATCGGGCGCCTGAGTATCGGTGCCCAGCCCGGCCCTCGTGGCGGCGGTGCTCCGCGAGTCGGTGGCGCTGGTCCTGGTGCCGGTCCTGGCGCAGTTGCAGGAGGTGCTCCTTTTCCAGGTGCCGGTGGTCCGGGCGCAGCAGCCCCGAGAGCCGGCGGTGCTGGCCCCGGCGCACCGGGCGCTCCCCGCGGTGCCGGTGCACCAGCTCAGCCACCGGTCGTCCTCAGCCGCGATGGCAAGGAGTACACCCTGACCGCCACCACCGTACGCGCCGGTACCGAGATCAAGGTGGCCACTGAAAGGCCGTCCGTGAACCTCACCCTGACGGAACTGGATCCCGGCTCATGGGTGGTCTTCGAGCTGCCCGGATTCACCACAGCCGCCGCGGGTGAGCAGCAAAGCAGCCTTGATGCGCTACGCAAGGCGAGCGCCACTTCGTATTACAAGGACAATGGTTCGCTCTGGGTGAAGGTTGTCTCGACCGCCAATGGCGGCCGGGGTGGCGGAGGCAGCCTCCTGGTCAGCCGGTAACGGCACGCTGTTGGTTGCGAAAAAGCCCCCGGCTGGAAACCGGGGGCTTTTTCGCATTCGGAACTCCCACCTGTTACGAGACGCCCCGTATCGCGTGGTTATCTGCTTACGCTATCCTCTGCGGCACAAATCGTGGGGGTTCAATTCATGAGCAACAAAAATCGCTCGGTCCTTCTTTTATCGCTCGTTCCTGCATTCCTGCTTGGCAGCGTGTCCGCTGCGGTGCAGGCCCAGAATGCGGGATCATCAGCGGCCAAGCCGTCGAACTGGTCTGATCCTGCCACCTGGCCCAACCGCAAGGTGCCTGCCGCAGGCGACAAGGTCACCATCGGAAAAGACAGGAACGTTGTCCTCGACGTCAGTCCGCCGGCACTGGGTGGTCTGTCGATCGACGGCAAACTCACCTTCGCGAACAACGCCGACCTGGAACTGACCACCGAGTGGATCATGTTGCACGGCGAGCTGGCCATTGGCAGCGAAGCCAGTCCCCACACTCGCAAGGCCACCATCACCCTTACCGACAACGTCAAGGGTGAAGACGTCATGGCGGGTATGGGCGATCGCGGGATCATGATTTCAGGTGGAACCCTGCATCTGCACGGCGATCGGACCAACAGCTGGACCAAGCTGGCTGCGACAGCGGCAGCAGGTGCTACCTCGATACAGGTCCTGAACGCCTCCGGCTGGCGGGTGGGCGATGAGATCGTGCTCGCGTCGACGGATTACGATCCCAGGCAGTCAGAGCGGCGCACGATTTCCGCCATCAGCGGCAACACGCTCACGCTCGACAGGAAGCTGGACTACATGCACTTCGGCAAGATCACCTTCGACGTGGATGAGCGCGGCGAAGTCGGCATGCTGACACGCAATGTAAAGATCCAGGCGTCGGCCGATGCGGAGCAGACCTTCTTCGGCGGGCACATCATGGCGATGCCCTCCAGCAAGATGTATGTCTCCGGCGTCGAACTCCATCGCATGGGTCAGAACCTGACGCTTGCCCGCTATCCGATCCACTGGCATCTGATCGGCGAAGGCAAGGGTCAGTACATCAAGAACGCGGCCATCCACGACACCTACAACCGCTGCGTGACGGTGCATGGCACGAACAACCTGCAGGTCGAGAACAATGTGACCTTCAACACCGTGGGTCACTGCTTCTTCCTCGAAGACGGCATCGAGACTGGCAACCAGTTTGTCCGCAACCTGGGTATCCAGACCAAGTGTCATACCTCCAAGCCCTGCGTCCCGACCAACCTCGCCGCGAGCGGCATGGTCAGGCCGGCGGGTAATGGCCAGACTTCCAAGGAAGTGCTGATTCCCTCGGACAACACCGTGTCCACCTTCTGGATCACCCACCCGGACAACACCTACCGCGACAACGTGGCCGCGGGCTCCGACGCGATCGGCTTCTGGATGGCATTTCCGGAGCACCCGATCGGTCAGTTCGAAGGCACGGAGATCAGCAAGAACACCTGGCCACGCCGGCTGCCAATCCGCGAGTTCAAGGGCAATGTCGCCCACTCGAACTTCGATGGCTTGATGTTCGACCGCGGACCCAGCCCCACGGGCACTTTCAATGCTGGCGGCAACCCGCATATGGCCTTTGCCGATCCTGTTGCGAGGACCGGTCCGCAGGAATCGTTCGTCACGGATTTCACCAGCTACAAGAATCGCAATGGCGGCATCTGGGCCCGCGGTGAGATGCATGTATTCAGGAACCTGAAGCTGGCCGACAACGCCATCGGCTATACGCATGCGTACCCCGGCATTCAGCCCCAGGGCGGCGCCTACACCTCGAAGGTCGTGGACTCGCTGTTCGTGGGTGAAACCGAGAACATCGGCAACCCGAGCACCGACGCGGAAAAGGCTTACGGCCGCAGCCTGCCCTATCCCGACATCCCGGATTTCCCGATCCGGGGCTACGAGTACTACGACTTCCTGCATGAGGTGAACAATGTCACCTTCAGGAACTACGAGGACAACGCCACCCGCAAGACGGGTGCGATCTCCTACCTGCTGTTCACGAGCTTCGGGACCAACCCCGAAAACTCCGTCGAGAAGGTGAAATTCGTCAACGCCAAACCCGCGTATTTCCCGCCGATGGAGCGCAAGTATGGCAACGACAATGGAGGCGGTGCAGGCTGGCGGAGCGCGGCGTTCAAGGACAAGGACGGCTCGCTCGGTGGTGGCGCCAATTCCTATATCGTGAACAACATCGGCGTCCTGAGCGCTGTCGAAGCCTGTGAGCTCAAGCCCACCTGGAATGCGCTCGTGTGCAAGGGCGATCTCGGACGCATGAATGTGGGCGGCGCCGCGCCGCGTGGCGCCGGTGCTGGGCCTGGCGGTCCTGGCGGACCAGGCGGACCTGGTGCAGGTGCGCCACGTGCTGGTGGTGCAGGCCCGGGCGGGCCTGGCGGACCTGGTGCAGGTCCGGGCGCAGCGGGTCCTGGTGCAGCGGCCGGTCCCGGCGGCCCCCCTCCCGGTGCGCGTGCCGGCGGTCCCGCCCCTGGCGCAGGTGCCGGTCCGGGTGGTCCTGGTGGTCCCGGGGGCCCTGGTGGTTTTGGTCCCAGAGCCGGTGGCCCTGCAGCGCCTGCTCAGCCGCCAGTTGTTCTCAGCCGCAATGGCAAGGAATTCACCATTGCCGGAGAGACTCCGGTAGTCGCCGGTACCGAGTTCAAGGTGGCAACCGAACGGCCAAACATGAACCTCAGCGTCAGTCACATGGACAACGGCTCCTGGGTGATTTTCGAGCTGCCGGGTTTCACGACCGCAGCCTCGGGCACGGAGCAAGCCAGCCTGGATGCACTGCGCAAGGCCACTGCCACGTCGTACTACAAGGGCAATGGTTCACTCTGGGTCAAGGTGGTCTCTTCGGGCCCCGGCCAGGGTGTGGGTGGCTTCGGCGGCGGGGGCAATATCCAGGTCAGTCGATAAGCTGATCCCGGGCTGATTGAACAAAAGCCTCCGGCATGATGCCGGGGGCTTTTTCGCTTCTGGAAAGCCGCCTCGATTCGAGACGCCACGTATCACCCAATTGTCTGATTGCGCTATCCTCTGCAGCTAAGTTTCGGGGGGTCATATCGTGGTCAAGAAAAATCGTTCTGCCCTGCTTTTGCCGTTCGTTCCTGTGTTTCTCGGTGTCAGCGTCCTAACTGGGCTCGGGGCTGAGGAGGCTGGAGCACAATCGGTCACCCAGTCACGCTGGTCTGATCCTGCCACCTGGCCCAACCGCAAGGTCCCGGTCGCTGGTGACAAGGTCACCATTGCCAAAGACAAGGACGTGGTGCTCGACGTCAGTCCGCCGGCGCTGGGCGGTCTTTCCATCGACGGCAAACTCACTTTCGCCAGCAATACCGACCTGGAACTGACCACCGAGTGGATCATGCTGCACGGTGAACTCACCATTGGCACCGAAGCTCAACCACACACACGCAAGGCCACCATCACCCTCACCGACAACGTGAAGGGTGAAGACGTCATGGCCGGCATGGGCGACCGCGGGATCATGATCTCGGGCGGAACCCTGAACCTGCACGGCGACCGGACCAACGCCTGGACGAAGCTCGCGAGCACGGCCAATGCCGGTGCCACTTCGATACAGGTGCTCAACGCCGCCAGCTGGCGGGTGGGCGATGAGATCGTGCTCGCCTCCACGGATTTCGATCCCCGGCAGGCCGAGCGCCGCACCATCACCGCCATCAGCGGCAACAACATCACGCTCGACAAGAAACTCGATTACATGCACTTCGGCAAGATCACCTTCGAGGTGGATCAGCGCGGCGAAGTGGGCTTGCTCACGCGCAACGTCAAGATCCAGGCATCGGCCGACGCGGAGCAGTCGTTCTTCGGCGGGCACATCATGGCAATGCCCACGAGCAAGATGTATGTCTCCGGCGTCGAGTTGAACCGGATGGGTCAGAACCTGACGCTGGCCCGGTATCCCATCCACTGGCATCTGGTCGGTGAAGGCAAGGGCCAGTACATCCGGAACGCCGCGATCCACGACACCTACAACCGTTGCGTGACCGTGCACGGCACGAACAACCTGCAGGTCGAGAACAACGTCACCTACAACAACGTGGGTCACTGCTTCTTCCTCGAAGACGGCATCGAGACGGGCAACCAGTTCGTGCGCAACCTCGCGATCCAGACCAAGTGCCACACGTCCAAGCCCTGCGACCCGACCAACCTCGCCCCGTTCGGATCGACGACGACCGGCCTCAACTTCACCACGACCGGCCAGGACTCCAAGGATGTCCTGATCCCTTCGGACAACACGGTGTCGTCCTTCTGGATCACCAATCCGGACAACATCTACCGCGACAACGTGGCCGCGGGTTCCGACTCGACAGGTTTCTGGCTCGCCTTCCCGGAGCATCCGATGGGCCAGTTCGAAGGCACGGATATCAGCAAGGCCACCTGGCCGCGCCGCATGAAACTGCGCGAGTTCAAGGGCAACGTCGCCCATTCGAACTTTGACAGTTTCATGGGCGACCGCGCCCCCCGGGCCGATGGCCATTTCGCCGTCGGCGGGTATGTTGCCCTGGTCAATCCCGCTGACGCGAACAGCGCTCAGGCGGAGTCCGTCGTCGAGGATTTCACCAGCTACAAGAACCGCAACAGCGGCATCTGGGCCCGCGGTGAGTTGCGCCTCTACAAGAACCTGAAGATGGCCGATAACGGCATTGGCTTCACGCAGGCCTCCGGCAACCTCGGTCGTTCGCTCTATACGTCACGGGTGGTTGACTCGCGGTTCGTGGGCGAAACCGAGAACATCGGCAACCCCATGACGGATTCGGAGAAGAAGGCCGGCCGCAGCCTGCCGTTCCCCCAACTCGCGGATTTCCCGATCCGCGCCTACGAGTTCTACGATTTCCATCATGAGCTGGACAACAACACCTTCGTGAATTACCAGGACAACGCCACCCGCAAGACGGGTGCGATCTCCTACCTGTTGTTCACCAGCTTCGGAATGAGCTCCAACAACACCGTGTCGCGCTCGAAATTCATCAACGCCAAGCCGGTGTACTTCCCGCCGATCGACAACCGGTGGAGCAACGATGATTACGGCAACACGGTCTACAAGACTTCGGTGTTCAACGACAAGGACGGCACCATCACCGGTGTCCGCAATTCCTACATCGTCAACATCACCGGCATCGACGTCGACGAAGCCTGCGAAGTGAAGCCCACCTGGAATGCTGCGGTGTGCAAGGGCGATATCGGGCGCATGAATGTGGGCGGCGGCGGCGGTGCTGTCGGGTTCGGCGGCTTCGGCGGCGGCGGCGCACCTCGTGCCGGTGGTCCCGGTGCCGGTCCCGCACGAGCCGGAGCACCCGGCCCAGGCGCCGCAGGTCCAGGTCCCGGTGCCCCCAGGGCTGCGGGTGCTGGCCCTGGCGCAGGTGGCCCCGGAGCCGTTGCTGCTGCACCTGCCCCCGTTGCCATCGCCCCGGGTGGTGGTCGCATCAGAGGCACCCCTGCCCCTTCGGGTCCGCCGGTCGTTCTCAGCCGCAACGGCAAGGAGTTCGCCGCCAACGGGGAAACCAACGTACGTGCAGGCACCGAGTACAAGGTGACCACCGAAAGGCCATCCGTGAACATCAACGTGAAGGAGCTGGATACCGGTTCCTGGGTGATGTTCGAGCTGCCGGGATTCACTACGGCATCGGCAGGTACGGCCCAGGACAGCCTGGATGCGCTGCGCAAGGCCAGCGCCACCTCGTACTACAAAGGCAATGGCTCGCTCTGGGTCAAGGTCGTCTCCACCGGTGACATCATGGGCACCGGCCCCACCCAGGGCAAGGGTGACGGAGTCAGCCTGCAGGCCAGCCGCTAAGCCGCAGCCTGTTGCTTGAGAACCCCCGGCTCAAGGCCGGGGGTTTCACGATCGCGCTATCCTCTGCCGCAAAGTCTCGGGGGTTGATGTCATGAGCCAGAAGAATCGCTCGTTACTTCTCGTATCGCTCGTTCCCGCATTCCTGCTCGTCAGCGTGTCCGCTGCCGCGCAGGCCCAGAATGCAGGATCGCCGGCGGCCAGGCCGACGAACTGGTCTGATCCTGCCACCTGGCCCAACCGCAAGGTGCCCGGCGCAGGCGACAAGGTCACCATCGGAAAAGACAAGGAACGTTGTCCTCGACGTCAGTCCGCCGGCACTGGGTGGTCTGTCGATCGACGGCAAACTCACCTTCGCGAACAACGCCGACCTGGAACTGACCACCGAGTGGATCATGTTGCACGGTGAGCTGGCCATTGGCAGCGAAGCCAGTCCCCACACTCGCAAGGCCACCATCACCCTCACCGACAACGTCAAGGGTGAAGACGTCATGGCCGGCATGGGTGACCGGGGCATCATGCTTTCGGGCGGCACGCTGAACCTGCACGGCGACCGCACCCACACCTGGACGAAGCTCGCGAGCACGGCCAACGCCGGCGCCACCTCCATTCAAGTCCTGAACGCCACGGGCTGGCGCGTTGGTGACGAGATCGTCCTCGCCTCGACGGATTACGATCCGCGGCAGGCCGAGCGCCGCACGGTTACCGCTGTCAGCGGCAACACGCTCACGCTCGACAAGAAACTCGACTACATGCACTTCGGCAAGATCACCTTCGAGGTGGATCAGCGCGGCGAAGTCGGCCTGCTGACGCGAAACGTCAAGATCCAGGCATCCGCCGATGCGGAACAGTCTTTCTTCGGCGGCCACATCATGGCGATGCCTTCGAGCAAGATGTATGTCTCGGGCGTCGAACTGAATCGCATGGGCCAGAACCTTACCCTCGCCCGCTATCCCATCCACTGGCATCTGGTCGGCGAAGGCAAGGGCCAGTACATCAAGAACGCGGCCATCCACGACACCTTCAACCGCTGCGTGACCGTGCACGGCACGAACAATCTGCAGGTCGAGAACAACGTGACCTACAACACCGTAGGCCACTGCTTCTTCCTCGAAGACGGCATCGAGAACGGCAACCAGTTCGTGCGCAACCTGGCCATCCAGACCAAGTGCCATACCTCCAAGCCCTGCGTCCCCACTGCCCTGGCCGCAGCGGGCGAGATGGCAAATTTTGATCAGCGCAACGCCGTGAGGGCGAACGGCCAGGCCTCCAAGGATGTGCTGCTGCCCTCGGACAACACGGTGGCGAGTTTCTGGATCACCAACCCGGACAACGTCTACCGCGACAACGTGGCCGCAGGTTCCGACTCGAACGGTTTCTGGATGTCATTGCCGGAGCACCCGAATGGCCAGTTCGAGGGCACGGAGATCAGCAAGGCCACCTGGCCGCGTCGGACAGCCTTCCGCGAGTTCAAGGGCAACGTCGCGCACTCGAATTACGATGGTTTCATGTTCGACCGGAACATCAACGCCAACAACACCTTCGGCGTTACCGGCAACGCGCATATGCCCAAGGAAAACCCCGCTGACCCGAACAGCAAGACGGTGGAAACGGTCTTCGAGAATTTGACCTCCTACAAGAACCGCAATGGCGGCATCTGGGGCCGCGGCGAGATGCATACCTTCCGGAACGTGAAGCTGGCCGACAACGCCATGGGCTACACGCATGCGTCTGGCTCGGCAGGTCGCGACCCTTTTACGTCAAAGGTCGTTGACTCGCTGTTCGTAGGCGAGACCGAGAACATCGGCAATCCGCAAACCGACGCGGAAAAGGCGTACGGTCGCAGCTTTCCGAAGCCGCAGATGCCGGATTTCCCGATCCGCGGCTACGAGTACTACGACTACCGTCATGACGTGGAGAACGTCACCTTCCGGAACTACGAAGACAACGCCACCCGCAAGACGGGAGCGATCTCCTACCTCATGTATACGAGCGCCGGGGTCAGTACCGAAAACGCCATCGAGCGCGCGAAATTCGTCAACGCCAAGCCAGTGTATTTCCCGCCGATGGAACGCAAGTGGGGCAACGATAATCTGAGCGGCGTGGCCTGGAAGGCTTCGGCGATCCACGACAAGGACGGTTCGGTCGGCGGCATCCCCAATTCCTACATTCTCATCCACGACGGCGCCTTCGACAGCATTGCAACCGATACACAGGCCTGTGAAATCAAGCCCACGTGGAACGCTGCGGTATGCAGAGGCGATGTCGGACGCTTGAGCTTTGGCGGTGCTGGTGGCCCACCGAGAGCCGGTGGAGCCGGTCCTGGTGCAGGTCCTGGCGCGGCGCCCGCAGCAGGAGCCGGTGCTGTTGTTCCGATTACGGTCCCGGTTCGCGGTGCTGGTGCAGCGCCTCAGCCACCCGTTGTTCTGAGCCGCAATGGCAGGGAGTACAGCTGGACCTCGGGCAACGTGCGATCTGGTATCGAGATCAAGGTGGCCACCGAAAGGCCGACCATGGCCCTCACCTTGACGGAGATGGATGCCGGCTCGTGGGTGATCTTCGAGCTGCCAGGGTTCAACACCGCAGCCTCGGGTGCGCAGCAGAGCAGCCTGGATGCTCTGCGCAAGGCCAGTGAGACCTCGTACTACAAGGACAAGGATGCGCTGTGGGTCAAGGTGGTCTCCAATGGAAACGGTGCTCGCGGACCCATTGGTGGAGGCCCAGGCAGCGGGACCAGCCTCCAGGTCAGCCGGTGAGCTGAGACCTGCAGCATGAGCAAGAAGAAGCCCCCGGCTTGAAGCCGGGGGCTTTTTTATTACCTGCGATGATTGCCTAGAAACCGCCGGGCGCGGCAGGGCCGCCTGCACCAGGAGCACCTGGTGCTCCGCGTGGAGCGCCACCAGGACCACCGAAGCCGCCACGGGGCGGCGCCGGCGGCAAGGTGCCGCCTTCGGCGAGGATCTTCATGTTGTTGAGCGCGTCTTCGAACATCCCCTTGTACCGGGCCATCTCCCGCTCACGGGCGGCCTCATCCGCCAGCATCGAGTTGTCCCACATCAAGTTGTAGACAATTCTGGACGTGGTGGCTGTGATCGGCCTGACTTCCAGCGTGCCGTGATAGAGGTTGTACGGTCGGCCGTTCGCCACCGGCTGCGTGTAGGTGTAAGAAAGCTCGGTCTTCCCCACCAGGATCTCGCGGCCGATTGAACGCACGGCGCCGAGCTCGCCATCCTTGCCAGATGTGATCGTGCAGGGCACCCGCATCCACTCGCCGATATCGCAGTATTTTCCCACGCGCTTGTAGACTTCCGCCGCAGGACGATTGATGTCCTTTTCGAACAGCATCGTCACGTAGGTCGGATTGGCCACCGCTACGCTGCCGGTGGCCGGTGCCATTCCCGGACCACCAGGACCTCCCGGGCCAGGCGCACCCCCCGGAACCTGAGCAAAGCTGGCCGTCGCGCACAACGCGCCCACGGCTAAAGACAGTGCGGACTTGATGAACTGATTTCTCATGAATCGCCCCCTTTGTAATGAAACACGCTGCCGCGAAGTCGAACCGGCAAACGCCGGACTGTCCGGGAATAGTAACCAGCCGGGCCTCTTGCCACCCGGTTTTTGTGTCTGTTCGTATCGCGGAGTACCATCTCTTGCTGGACACACTCATTCCAATGAAACTGACATCCACGCGCCTCTGCCTGCTGGTTACTGCGTGGATCGTGCTGACAGCAAACGGCTCTTTCTGGTCACTGCTGTTCGGCGTAGATCCAGTGAGCAGCCATGACTGGCTTTTCCGGGGATCAATTGCCCTGGCACTTTCCGGACTGACTTTCTTCATGGTGCGGGCGCTTTCGCCCGGACGCAGCATTCGATGGATGTTGAGTCTGCTGCTCGTCATTTCGGCGGCCGCAAGCTGGTTCATGGATTCATTTGGCGTAGCCATTGATTCCGGAATGATGAGAAACACCCTGCAGACCGATCTGGCGGAAGCACGGGACTTCCTGACCCTGCCGTTTGCCTGGCGAATGACCTGGCAGGCCGCCCTCCCCTGTGTATTCGTGTGGCGCGCGCAACTTCCCGCCAGCAACTGGACACGCTCCGCCCGCGACTACCTCCTGGGCACCCTGGCCGGATTGGTCCTGTTCTTTGGTTCAGCGCTGCCGATGTACTCCTCCTACGCGTCTTATTTTCGCAATCAGGAGGTGGCCCGCTACCTGGTGACACCAGCCAACGTGCTGGTCAGCACCGTCTCACTCTTCCGCAAGACGCTCCACGGCCGTCAGCCGTACGTCAAGGTGGGACAAGACGCCACGCGCGACAATGCAGGGACTCCGAAGCCTTTGTTGACGGTGTTGGTCGTCGGCGAAACCGCACGCGCGAAGAATTTCTCCCTGGGCGGTTACTCGAGAAACACCAACCCCCTTCTGCAGGAGAAGGGGGTCTATTACTTCACCAACGTGCAGAGCTGCGGCACGGCAACCGCAGTGTCCGTGCCGTGCATGTTCTCCGACCTCCCCCGCAGCGAGTTCCGGATCTCCGAAGCAGATCGCAGGGATTCGGTGCTCGACATCCTGCAGCATGCCGGTTTATCCGTTTCATGGATCGACAACCAGTCTGGCTGCAAGCGGGTCTGTGCGCGCGTGCCAACCCGGCAGGCAAGGGAGTTCCATCCCACTTCCTGCGCGAACGGCGAATGCCTGGATGACGCACTGCTGTTTGCGTTGGCTGCACAGCTACCGCAGGTCAGAACGGATAGCGTCCTCGTCCTGCATGCGATGGGCAGCCACGGCCCGACCTATCATCGTCGCGTGCCGCCAGAGCGAGAGGTGTTCAAGCCCATCTGCCCGACAGAGCGCATAGAAACCTGCACCGACGAGCAGATTGTGAATTCCTATGACAACTCCATCGCCTACACCGACTATGTGCTTGCTGGCCTGATCGATCAGCTTGCCGCTCAGCAGGCCAGCGTGGACTCCGTACTGGTGTACGTCTCGGATCACGGTGAATCGCTGGGGGAGAACGGCCTGTACCTGCACGGCCAGCCATTCATGATTGCACCGGAAGTCCAGAAGCATGTGCCCATGCTGCTCTGGTTTTCACCGGGCGCAGCCGAGCGACTGACTCTTGATACAGCCTGTCTGCACAGCAGGTTGAATCTCGCGCAGTCGCACGACAACATCTCGCATACCTTGCTGGGACTCAGTGATGTGCGTACGAAGGTCTACCGACCGGAGCTGGACCTGCTGCAACCCTGCCGCGCGAAGTTCAACTCGGGGCACCCGAGCCAGCAGGCAGACCGGAGTTAGCGAGTAACCCCTGCAGGTACGCCCCGGCGAACATCGCCAGGACCGCGAACAGCAGCGGCCAGTTGCCGACGCCCAGACCGGCGATTGCGGGCCCCGGGCAAACGCCGCTCAAGCCCCAACCCACGCCGAACAGGGCCGCGCCGCCCAGCGTGCGTCCGGTCATTTCGGACGAATGACGACCGAAGGCGCCGCCGAACACAGGCCTATCCATGAATCGCGGCAGCCACCTGTACACCATGGCGGTAACGACCACGGCTCCGCCGAGAACAAGCAGCAGGCCGAAGTCCTGAAATCGCAGGAATGAAAGCACGACTTCAGGTTGGATCATCGAAGAGTACGCGAGGCCGAAGCCGAACAGCACGCCGGTGAGCAGCGCCACGACCACCGTGGAACCCTTCATCACACACCCCCGAAAGCGGCGACGAGCTGCGCTGTGACGATCGCGGTCACAAGGAAGATCACAACCGCGAGCAATGAGGGCAGCTGAAAGGAGCCCATTCCGCAGATGCCGTGCCCGGAAGTGCAGCCGTTGCTCAGCCGCGCACCGAAGCCCGCGATGAAACCGCCCGCTGCCAGTCGCCACCATGGCACCTGCGTCTGGAATGTCTCGCCCTGCGCCACCGTCAGCAGGAAAATTGCACCGCCAAGCACCAGCCCGATACAGAGCGCGAGCCGCCAGCCGCGGCTCGACACGAATCGATCCTGCCGGAAATACGCGAGCTTTGAGAAATACGACCAGGTCGAACTGAAGACCGTGCTCATGCCGGTAATGAGCCCGGACATCGCGAATGCGAAGCCCACGGCAGAACCAATCAAGAGCCCGCCGACGAGGTAGGTCTCGAATCCGTAAGGGAACAACTGCTGCATCGTCATGGGGATCCTTGAGCGGCACCGTCACGCAGCGCCTAGGGTACACCCCGACATGGACGATTCGTTGCCCTCTCCCGGGCCCCATGACAGCGCCTCAGGACTTTGCCCCTGGATTTCGAGCAGCGTTTTCCTCAACGCTTCCCGGCTGCCACCACATCTATCTCGATCTTCATCTCGGGGCGAGGCAGTGAATGCACGGAAATCGTGGTGCGCGCAGGCTTGTTCGGCTGCTCTGCCGTACCGAAATACTTCGAATAGGCCGCCGACCAACCCGCGCGGTCAGTACTGCCGTCTGGGTTCGGCACCACATAGGCACGCAGGAACACCACGTCTTCCATTCCCATGCCCTCGGCGGCCAAACGCGTCTTGATCAACTCCAGTGATGCAACAGCCTGGGCTTCCAGTGTCTCGCCCGCCGCGACTGCGCCAGACGAGAAATGCATGGGTGCACCGGCACGAATGGCGATGCCCGAGGCGATGGGTGAAGTCGGGGCGCCGTAGGTGCGCAGCTGCGGGGTCTTTGAGGCAGCATCGAACAACGCCGGATTCTCCGGAAACGCCACGACCAGCTCGATCTCGATCAGAGTGGAAGGATCACCAAAGCCGGGCGTCGTTACCGTGGTGCGCGCCGGCTTCTGCGGCATGGCCGGCGTGTTGAAGAACTCGCCATAGGCGGCATTCCAGCCGTCGTAGTCGAACTTGCCTTCGAGATGCACATCCGGCGCCAGGAACGCGCGCAGATAGACCACATCCTTGAATGTCAGGCCAACGCCGGCGAGATTCTGCTGCAACCGCAGCAGCGTGCCTCGGGCCTGGGTCGCCATGTCACCCTTGTGGCGGCGATCAGTAGATGGCACCGATTGGTCGAGCGTTGGCGCCAGGGTACCGGCTGAGAAATACAGCGCCGTACCCGGACGGATGCCGATACCGCTGGCGATGCGGCCAGTTGGGTTGCCATACAGTGCCAGGCGCGCATGGCCGGCAGGGATCTGCCCGGGGCCCATGGTGAACAGCGCAGGCACCGCACGGGGCAGCGCCACAAACTCGAGCTCGACCAGGGTCGAAGGAGATCCCAGGTAGGGAACACCAACTGTAGAGCGTGCCGGCTTTACAGCGCCGAAAGATTCGGCCCAGGCAGCATCCCAGCCGGCGAAGTCCACCTTGCCATCCGCTCCGGGGACCAGGAACGCACGGACAAAGCCCACGTCATCCAGCGTAAGCCCCGCGGCGGCCAGATTTTCCTTGAGGCGAGCGATGACCAGCAAGGCCTGTCCCTTCATGTCGGCCGGTGCGTTGCCCCCTGGCACGGAACCAGAGGGGAAATATAGCGGTCCGCCTGGCAGACCAGTGGCGCCAGCCGCGTAGGGCCGATCCGGTATGGGCGTGATTCGGAAGGTCGCTTCTGAAGCACGAGCGCAGAACGTCACGGCCGAAAGCGAGCTGACTGCGCCGCAGGACAGCGCAAGATGGGAAACAAATTCGCGTCGGGAAAGTGGATTCATGGATGAATGGTGTCCGGATGAGTTGACTGCCTTCACAACTGCAAGAGGCAGGCCACTCGGGAGCCCTCTCTCCACCGCGACGCGCGGCCCCGGGAATCCTTCACCGCACCGTCAACGTGCAGCAGACGCAATGGGCGATCAACCATCGGGCAATGCGCTGACAAACCTGCCGACGATGCGCCCGACTTCGGCCAGGACCGCGGCATTCTCGCTCATCTCATGATCGCCTCGGTCATAGAAGGCCGTGACGAACAATGGTGCGCGACCAGGTGGCCAGGCGATGGCGATGTCGTTGGTTGGGCCATTCGCGCCAGTGCCGGTCTTGTCGCCCGCTTCCCACTCCGGGGGAAAACCACCGCGCAGGCGAGTAAGCCCTGTGACGGTTTCACGCAGCCAGCTCGTGGCGAGCACCCGAGATGCTGGTGAGAGCACATTGCCCAGCAGCAGCTTCTGCATTGTCGTCGCCATCGCTGCGGGGGAAGTCGTATCGCGCAGATCGCCAGCCGCGACCCGCTGATTGTTGAGTTCGGGTTCGTAGCGATCGAGGCGCGTAACCTCATCTCCGATCGAGCGCAGGAATGTGGTCAGCATGCCCGGGCCGCCACAAGCCTTCAGCAACAGGTTCGCGGCGGCATTGTCGCTGGTGGTGACCGCTGCACGGCAGAGTTCGGCGATGGTGAGACCGCGACCCACGGCCTTCTCCGTAATCGGCGAACTGGAAAGGATGTCTTTCGCCGCAACGGGGATGGCACGTTCCAGACTCTCGATACCGCTATCGATGCGATGCAGAATGAACGCAGAGAGCACGAATTTGAACGTCGAGCACATGGCGAATAATTCGTGGGCGCGATGTTCCGCCGATGCGCCCGTTGCCGCATCCCGGATCACGACGCCGAGACGGCCTCCCTCGCGCTTCTCCAGCGCCGCCAGTGCGGCAGAGATCTCGTCACCCGGGTCGGCCTGCCCCCAGGCCCCACTGCCTGCAACCGATGCGACAGCAAACAAAACGAGACTCCTCAAATGTTCGCGCCGGGTCTCCGAAATCACTGAGAGCTGCAATCCTGCAATTTCCCGGATTCCTGCCTGGTTATCCATTTGTTGCACCACTTTGAATCATCACTACCTGCCGGACTCGGTGATTCCGACAACTTTCCGTGCCACTTTCCAGCCGATTCCCCGTCGATTTCAGCGATGCACCGTTATGGTTCGCACCAACTACGGGCATCGCCAAAACAAAGCACACTTTCAGGCTGTAACTGTTGCAACTGCCAATATGAGGGAACAAACTCCGCTCCACGTACGGTTTTTCTATTCAATCAACACCGACGGGGATGGGACATTTCATGAAACTCGAAGCCAGAAAATTGATTCGTATTCCAGTAGCTGCTGCACTGCTGGGGGCTGCACTCGGCATGACTGCGCCAGCTGTCAGCCTCGCAGGCGCCAAGCCGGCAATGGCTGTGGTGCAGATCTCCGATCTGAACCTCGCCACCAAGAGTGGCCGCAACAAGCTGGACCGGCGCACCGCCTCGGCCATTGCCAAGGTCTGCCCACTGCGTGACTCAGCCGTGTTGCCTCGCACCCGCGCCATCGCTGCTCACAATGCCTGCGCCCAGTCTGTGCGCAACAGCGTGAAGCAGCAGGTGGCCGAGCGCGGCAACCGCGCTGTCGCAGGCGCCTGATGTGATGACCGGTGCGCCGTGACAGCGGCGCACCGGCTTCTCATGCCGCACCGGCCCGGTATGCAGAAGCAAGTGTCCTGATGGCGAATTCCGCCAACGCCAGATCCGGCTCCTCGCTGGCATCATTGAATCCTTCTTCCGTATTCGCATCCACGCCCTGCGCCTGCAGTACGGTGATGTCATGCCGTGTGGTCAGCGACACACGCCGGTAACTCAGCCCGTAGAAAGCTTCCGGCGTTGGCATCAGCCGCGCCAGCTGCCCTTTGACGGGCACCACAGATTCATCTCCCATCAACGCCCGCGCGCCGTAGCCTGTCGCGTTCACCACCGTCAGTGTGCGGCAACTTCGCGAAATCCGCAGGGGAATTGAAACTGTCGATGACCAGCCTGCCGCCAGCAGCGCGGAAGTCCTCCAGCAGGAGCCTTGAATAGAGTACCCACGCTGAATGTCAGTCGAGGTCTGCGCCGAACATACTTCGCGACGAAACGGGGTGTCGGCGGGATCAATCGTTGCGGCCCGAAGATTGATCTCGGGAACAAGTTCGCGCGCCAGCCTGGCAAATCTTGGCCGGCCTTCGCGGGGCGCGCTCTCTTCCGACTCGCCGTTCTCGCTCGGCGGTTTATCGGAAAGAGAATATCCGTCGACGAATCCCACCGGATCTCCTGGCAATCCGAGCAGGCCCTGGAACATGTGCCAGGAGCGACGCGCCATGCGCTGCCATTGCTGCTTGAACGCCGGCGTCGCCGCGCTCTCGAGACAGATGCGCGAATCGGGAGTCCAGCCGCCGGTAGCCCAGGACGAACGGACATCCGGTGGCGTGTCCTTCGCATAGATGGTCACCTCGCTGGCACCCATGCGTTGCAGCTGCAGGGCCGTGGTAAGGCCGATGGCACCGCACCCGATCACCCCGAAGGAGCGCGCCCCGGTTCGCAGCGCCAACTCTGCCGCGATCTCCCCTGAGCCCCACGACAACGACCAGCCACTGCCCCCATGGCCATAGTGATGCACGATGTCCTGGCGGCCGATACGCTCGATCTCGAGTCGTGGTCCGGCGCCACGGAACGGACGTGTGCACACAGTGATGCCGGTGATGCGATCCACTGCCAGAGGGATTCGGCGCAGTGAATATTCCCTTTCACGTGCGGCGCCAAGGACCGGATAGGCTGCGCCTGCCGCGACGGCGGCACCGGCTGCCAGCAACCGTCGGCGGGTGATCAGGCTCTGCACGGCCGTCTGTTCCCGTGCGAACCTCATGCTGCCTTCTGCCTGAATGCCGAGGCGATGGTGTTTACTGCCAGTTCCGCTTCGGCCATATCCGGCGTGCGCCCCGGATTCTCGTACCCGTAGTATTCGTCCTCTCCATATACCTGCAGTACGAACCCATCACGTCGCGGCACCATGCCCACCTTGTGGTACTGCAGGCCGTAACGCACTTCCGCCTGTGGCACCATGTGGGCCAACTGCCCACGCACGGGAATCAACGAACGGTCACCCAGCAGTTCGCGCGCACCGATTCCGGTGGCGTTCACGACGGTCTTGTGTGGCAGTCGGGCGAAGTCTGATGGCGTGCGCAGTTCGTCGATCACCAACCGTCCGCCCCCAGCGCGGAAATCCGAAAGCAACAATCGTGAGTAGGCGGGCAGATTGAACATCAGCTGGCTGCCGCGACGAACATAGGGCGCGGAAAAAGGAGTGGCGGCAGCATCCACCGGAACAGACCGGGTGCCGATCTCGGGCACCAGTTCGCGCTCAAGCTCCGCGAAGTGGGCCCTGGCGTCCGGGCGCGGGCTTTTCTGTGAACTGGAAGGGGCCGTATCGGAAAGCCCGTAACTCTCCACGAACTCCACCGGCGCACCGGGCAACCCCAGCAGATTCTGGTACATGCGCCAGGATTGACGCGTCATCTTCTGCCATCGCTGCAGGAAGGCCGGAGTCAGCGATCCCTCCAGGCCGATACGGGAACTGGGCGACCACACACCCGTCGCAAAACTGGACGCCACATCCGGCGCCAGCTCACGTGCGTAAATGGTCACCTGCGCGCCAGCCCGCTGCAACTGCACCGCTGCAGTCAGTCCGACAGCACCGCAACCCACCACCCCGATGTGACGCTCGCCGGTTGCCAAGGCGAGCTGCGTCACGATTTCGCCCGAGCCCCAGGACAGCGACCAGCCACTGCCGCCATGGCCGTAGCTGTGCACAATACTCTGTTCACCCATCCGCTCGACTTCGAGCCGCGGTCCTGCGGCACGGAATGGTCGTGAGCAAACGGTGATATGGGAGATGCGGTCCACCGACGGGAGATAAGGCACCAGCTTCGCGCCCGACTGCCCCCGCTGAAAACCAATCGCCGCGCAGCCCGGCAGCGATGCCGCCACGAGTGCCGCGCTGGCACCTGACAACAGACGGCGCCGGTTCATCAAGCCTGGCGCGGTACTTTCGCTCATTCGCTGTGCCTCATTCCGGTTCCTACGGAAGGCGACAGCACTGTTGCCGCCGCCTTCCGCATGATCACGACCCCAATTGCAGTCAGAGTCTGACTACCAGACGTAACTCGCTTTGGCATAGAGGCGCCGACCAAAGAACCCGACCGGACTGCCGAGCAGGTAGTCGCGCGCGCCGGTGCTGGCGAAACGCTCGATGTTGTACTGCAGGATGGCGGCCGGAGTCTTGCTTGGATACTTGTCGAACAGGTTGTCGGCACCCGCACCAATCGACAGCCCCTTGATGGGCTTGAACGTCAACTCGACATTCGTCGTCGCAATCAGGTCAATCTCCTGCTTGTAGTAGGAAGTTGTCGTATTGGCGAGCCCCAGGAAGGAGGCAATGCCGTTGATCTTCGCCGGATCCACGATATCCAGTGTGCTCATGATCTGCGGGTAGGCGGTATAGGCAGACGCCGAAGCGATGGTGGACTGGGGCCCGTAGATGTTCTCGCGGATGTTCAGGGTGAGCTTCTTGCCGAAGTGCACCGTGGCACCCAGGTTGAGCCGGAAGTCCGGGCTGTTCCGCTCGATTCCCCAGACATCAGTGATGCTGAACAAAGGAATGGACTCGAAGCCCGGCGCCCTGCCGGCCCTGGTTACTTCGTTCTTGTTGTAATTGGCTGCCACCAGCCAATCGACACGGGCAAATCCGAAGTTCGAGTTGTAGGTCGTGACCCAGTCGATACCTGTCGTCTTTGTGTCCAGCACGTTACTGAAGAAGCTCAGGTTGATGGTGGCGCGCGCACTGGGATCGAACGATCCGCCCGGTGCGGCCGGATTGTTTGCGACTGCAATATAGCCACCGGCCACCAGCGCATTGCCGAGAATGAGGTTGTATTCGTCATCTGGCACGCCATTGCCATCGGTGTCCGCCGGATCGGGAAGCGTTGTAACGGGGGTTCCGCCATTGCGACCAGTGCGCGTGTTCGGCCCCTGGGACGTGGAGTAGTTGAAGGTCCCCAGGCGGGTGCGATCATCGATCTTGATCTGGTAGGCATCAATGGTCGTGGTCAGGTTGGGAAGCGGCCGGAATACGACGCCGAAGCTGATGTTCTGGCTGGTCTCCGGCGACAGGCCATCGCCTACCGTTGCAGCCGCAAGAGTGGCCGTGGCGGAAGTCGGGCCAACCCCGATTGCCGTGTAGTAGTTCTCGCCCATGGTGGGCGCCCGGAACCCGGTACTGAAAGTACCGCGAACGGCTATCCAGTCGGTGATGTCGAAACGAGTGGTCAGCTTGCCGACGGCCTTGCTGCCAAAGTCGTTGTAGTCTTCGAACCGGCCGGCGATGTCGACGAGCCACTTCGAGGTGGGGTTGAAGATGACGTTGGCGAACACCGCAGTATTGCTGCGATCGTAGCTACCGGCGGCAAGCGGACTGTAGCCCGGGAATGCGGCCGCCCCGGAACCCGTGTAGGAAGCGATTTCACCGGCACCGATGCTGTAGGTGTCTTCACGGTACTCGACCCCTGCGGCAAACGTGGCAGGCAGCTCCAGGCCCAGCTCGAAGTCGCGACTGACATCGATGCTCGTTGTCCACTGACTGGCCTCAAACCGGCCCACGTAGAAATCCTCAGGAGACTGGCCGTAACGGTTCCACAGCGTGAAGTTCATCGACTCGGTGTTGTAGATATCGATCTCGTTGCGACCATAGTTGCTGGAAAGGTCATACTTCCAGGCGCCGAGTTCGCCACTGATGCCAGCGCCAATGCCCCAATCCATCTCGTCCGACTCGATATTTGGATTGAACCCCAACGGGTACTTGTTGAGATCGGCCTCGGTCAGCGCAACGCCACTGCGAAGCCCTACGCCACCAATGGGGTCTGTGCGGTCACCATCACCATTGGCGTCATAGCCTCCGTCCTGGGATGGCCGGCGATAGCTCTGCGTGCTGGAGGTCTCCTTCAGGCCGAAACTGGCCGTGGTATAGATCTCGGTCACGTCATTCAGATAGATACCGGAACTGATGAACGCAGCCTTGCGGGCGATGTCAGGCGGATCACCCTGGTGCGAATTGTTCGGATACCAGGGATGGAAGATCATGTTGTATTCGTTCTCACGCGTGAGCGCGGCATTGCCTGTAGAGGTCGGATATCCGCTGGCAGTCACGCCCGAGTTCGTAGCTGGGCATCCCGCCACACCTGACGCCAGACGACCCGCCACACAGGCTGCAGGTCCGTAGATCGAACCTGGGCGGTTGACCGTGGCGCGATCTTCTATCTCGAATGCCAGGTTGAAGTAACCACCTGGCCCTCCCAGGCCGAAGTTGCCCTGGTAGTTCTTGGCGAGGCCACCGCCTGCGTCGTAGCCGCCCATGTTCACGCGCATCGACCCGCCCTGAAACTCCTTCTTTGTAATCAGGTTGACGACGCCCGCAATGGCATCGGATCCGTACAGCGCCGCCGCGCCGTCGGTCAGCACTTCCGTACTGGCAATCGCGCTGGCCGGAATGAAACTCAGATCCGCCGACGCAGCACCGGCATAGGTGCCGAGCACCGCGACGTTGGACGTGAAATGGCGACGTTTGCCATTGACGAGCACGAGAGTGTGATTGGGGGACAACGCACGCATGTTCGCCACGAGCGTGGCGCTCGCCATGTCCGTTCCGTTCTGACTGGCATTGAAGCTCGGAACCTGGAAGGCGATGGCGTTCATCAGGTCTGGTGCGCCAGATTCCTGGAGCGCCTCGGCGGTAACAACCTGCACCGGTGCCGGACTGTCTTCCACACCCATGCCCGTGCGGCGAGTGCCGGTGACAATGACTTCTTCCAGCGTCTCCGAATCATCCATGACTTCTTCTTCTGCGGACATGACAGCAGATGAACTGATGGCAGTAGCCACGGCCAGAGCAACAAGGGAAAGGCGACGACGCTCGATCGAAGTCCGGAACATGAAGATCTCCCAATGATTGAATGACTCAGTTGATCGGGCCGTGTCGCGCCAAAGCACCACCGACCGATAGTCAAATACCTATGCAAGTTGGGGGCCACATCACGATTTCTGCGCAGTCATCGCGGATACGCGACACGAAGGACAGATCAGCGCGGCATCCCGTGGCTACAACAGGTGGTGTTTCGCAACGTTGTGGTGCATTGCGTGCGCATTCCCGTGCGGTGTTTACGACTTCAAGAATTGATGGCAACAACCACTATGACAATGCGTTGAAAACTTCTGGCGTCTCGCACGTTCTGGTTACACCATTCACCCATGAAACGAACACGCGTCCCCAGAACCACCACATTCCAGAGCCTCGTCCTGGTGCTCATTTGCTCCTGGGCACTCCCTTCACTGGCCCAGACACCATCCGGAAACAACGAGATTCTCTGGGATCGATATGGTGTGCCGCACGTTTATGGACAAGACGCCACTGCTGTTTTCTACGGCTTCGGCTGGGCGCAGGCACGCAGCCATGCCGACCGCATCCTGCGTTTGTATGGCGAGGCTCGAGGCCGCGGCGCGGAGTACTGGGGAAAGGAATACGAAGAGACAACCACCTGGTTGCTGCTGAACGGCGTGCCGGAGCGTGCGCGGCACTGGCATCAGGCACAGACGCCCTCCTTTCGAGCACTGCTCGACGCCTTCGCGGATGGCATCAATGACTATGCCCGCGCACACCCCGACAGCATCGATCCCGAGGTGCGCCGCGTCCTTCCCGTGAGTGGCATCGACGTGGTGGCGCACGCGCACCGGCTGATGAACTTCATCTATGTGGCGTCACCCGGGAGGGCAATCGGGGAAGGCGATCCGCCGGACCTGGCGGAGCAGGGGTCGAACTCCTGGGCAGTCATGCCGCGCAAGACGGCAAGCGGACACACATTGCTGCTTCAGAACCCGCATCTTGCCTGGGATACGGACTTCTACATCTACTACGAAGCACATCTTGTGGCTCCGACTTTTGAAGTTTACGGGGCCACCCAGATCGGTTTGCCAGTGGTGCGTTTCGCCTTCAACCAGCGCATGGGCATTGCCAACACGGTCAATGGCATGCTGGGCGCCACCGTATACCGCCTGACTCTGAAGGATGGTGGGTATCTGTTTGACGGCAAGGTGCGCCAATTCGGAACCCGACCCACGCGATATCGCGTGCGCCAGCCGGATGGCTCGACCATCACGCGGCAACTGGAACTGCGCAGCACCGTGCACGGACCAGTCTTCGAACGCAAAGATGGAACTCTGGTTGCCTTGCGCGTGGCCGGCCTCGACCGACCCGGCATGCTGCAGCAGTATTTCGACATGGTGACGGCACCAAGCTTCGACGCCTACTCAGCAGCCCTGCGGCGGCTGCAGGTGCCAACCTTCAACATCATCTATGCGGACCGTGAAGGCAACGTCGACTACACATTCAATGGCATTTCGCCGCGTCGAACAGACGGAGACCTCGCCTTCTGGCAGGGTCTGGTTCCCGGTGACACTTCACGCTACCTCTGGTCTGATATCCATCCTCTCGAGGATCTACCGCGCGTGACCAACCCGCCAGGCGGATTCGTTCAGAACACCAACGATCCACCCTGGGCAGTCAGCTGGCCGCCAACCCTCAGGCAGCAGGACTTTCCTGCATACATGGCGCCCCGCACTGCCATGTCTTTCCGTGCCCAGAGCTCGGTGCAGATGATGGCGGAGAACGACAACCTCACACTCGAGCGATTCCGCGACCTGAAACTTTCGACTCGCGCACTGATGGCAGACCGGGTCCTGCCTGAGCTGCTGCCTCCTGCACTGGCCGACAGCGATCCCGAGGTTCGCGCGGCGGCGCAGCTGCTGGCCCAATGGGATAGAACCTTCAGCGCCGACAGTCGCGCCGCATTGTTGTTCGAGGAATGGGCCAGGCTGTTCGCCGGAGCGACATTCTCCGATCAGACGAACTTTCGTGATCCATGGTCCGCCACTGAACCCCTCAGCACACCCCGGGGAATCCGGGACCCTGCAGCTGCCGTGGCCATGCTGCGCCGGGCCATTGCAGAGACCCGCAGCAAGTTCGGCGCAGTGGATCGCACATTCGGCGACGCATCGAGATTCCAACTGGACGGAATCGATGTGCCGGGCAGCGGCGGTTTTGGCAACCTCGGTGCTTTTCGAGTCATCACCTGGTCGTCGCCTGGGGCGGATGGTCGCCGCAAACCCCAGCATGGCGAAACATGGGTAGCCATGATCGAGTTCTCGACTCCCGTGCGGGCTTGGGGACTCATGAGTTATGGAAATTCCCGCCAGCCGGGTTCAACCCATCACTCAGACCAGCTCGGATTACTGGCCCGCAACGAGTTTCGCGAGTTGTGGCTGCAGCGGAGCGAGATCGAGGCCAATCTGGAAGAACGCACCCCGCTCACGGGAGCTCCACGGGCACGTTGAGGCTTGCCTCCACGGCCCGTCAGCTTCCTCTCCGTCAGCGCCCGCGGAGCTCGGCCGGGGCAGTCTGCATCGCGGGACGCAGGGACTTTACCTCGGTCGGGGTCAGCGCATCAGCGAATGTATTTCCCATGCTGGTGCGCAGGTAGTTCACAACGGCCGCCACTTGTTCATCGCTCAGCATGGCGCCGAAAGCCGGCATTGCCCCCTGCCCGTTCACCACCAGCATGGCCGGATAGGCCCGAGCAGCCATGCGGACGTTACCGGAAAGAGCCGGGTAGATCGCCGGACTCAGGGCTCCGCCCTTTCCATCCGACATGTGGCAGCTCTGGCAGATGCGGGTGTAGATGCCCTTGCCATCGACGGAAGGATAAGGTGCACCGCGGTCTCCGCCCAGAAACGGGCTTTCCGGCGTCTGCGCCCCGGCGGGGACGCAAGACAACGCGGTGCAGAGAGCGACGAGTTTCAACGCTGAAGCGAGCGCAACGCATTTCTTCATGATTCGAACTCCTTCAGGCGGACAACGCATGCTGGTGCAGGCGGGATGCGGCATCGAGTGAGGACGTCAGTGCCCCTTCCTGCCAGGCCACGAGATTGGACAGGTGATCACCGGCAAAGGCGATTCGCCCATCGATCTTTCGCAGGTTCTCGTAATGCTTCTGCCGCAGATCGGATCCCCATGCTGCCGAGCACCCCATGATCCAGGGCTGGCGGTGCCAGCCGACGGAAACACCGTTGTCGAACTCTTTCTCGTACTGAGGATGGATCTGCGAGCCGAACTTCACGGCCCACTTGACCCGTTCTTCGGGCGACAAAGAAGTGAATTCATAGGCGGCGGCTGAACCAATCACATATGCACCGAGCAGCACCCCCTTCCCCTTGGTACCCATATCGGCGCTTGGGTAGCTGATTTGCCGGATAGGCAAGTCGGTGTAGGTGATTCCACCGTAGATCCGGTCGTCTTCCTCCCAGAAACGGCGCTTCATCTGCAGACCGATCTTGATGGCCGGGCTGTAGGGCACTCCTTTGATGCCAGCCATCGTATTCGGGCCCACCTGGACCTCCATCTGGCTGAGCACCGTGAGTGGCATGGCGCACACACACCAGTCGGCGGTCAGCGTCTGCTGATTGGCCCCAGAATCCGCATCGACGAAAGTAACGCTGACTTTCTTGCTGTCCTGACGGATGGAGGTGACCCGCGAGTTCAGGCGCACCATTTCTTTGGCCGCGCCGTACATGGCGTAGGCGACGCGGTCCATGCCACCGACGGGTTGCATCAGCACATCGTGGTAGTCGTCGGCGCCATCAATCTGGCTCCAGAACCCGGAGTCGAAGATTTCGGAACGGGTGATGGGTTTCGCCGGCAGCAGACGCTCGTCGGGACGTCCCCCACGGTAGGAGTAATCGGCTTCGAGTTGGCCCCAGCTGCGCATCGCCTCAAGCAGGCGCTCCTGGTCTTCCGGCGTGACTAACTGGTCAAGGGCGCCCTGCTTGGCGGATTTGGCGAGCAATTCGGCAACACTGCTGCTGAATGCGCCGCGCACCATGCCCACGCGCACCGGCCTGCCACCCAGCTTCTTGGAGGAATGCAGCAGCGTGTTGTGGCTCGTCTGCACCTGGGTTTCGAGCGGCACGCCCAGCTCATGGATGTAACTCAACAGGTTGCGATGGTCGTAGGGAATACGCCATGGACCAGGGTTGAGATAGAACCCCGGATCGAACTGGCAGGTCTGGGTTGCACCACCCAATTCGTTGATGGTATCGCCGCCACGGATCGACCAGCATCGGCCGCCGGGGCGCTTGTTGTGCTCGAGCAGCGTGACCTTGTATCCCACGCGGCTCAGCTCCAGAGCCGCCGACATGCCCGCCACGCCGCCGCCAAGCACCAGCACCGACGCACCGGCTCGTGCGCGTGTTGAACCAGCAAGCCGGGACGCTACGGGCGAGGCATTGTTCAGCCCAAGCTGCGCCATGGCCTGGTAGCTGGCACCGGCACCCGCCATGGCACCAATCATCGATATCAATTGCCGCCGCGTCATGGACGGAAGATCTCTGCGCTGGTTCATCTATACCTCTTGAATAAAACTGTCAGCTCCGGTCTGCCGCGGCGACCTCCGCGGCCTGAATGTCTTGGGCAACGGCCTGCACCTTGTCGAGCACGCGCAGGATGTTGCCGCTCCAGATGTTCTCGATCTGCGCTTCGGTGTAGCCCCTCTCCATCAGCCACTGCGTGATCTTCGGCATGCTGGTGATGTCCTCGAAGCCGACGACACCACCGCCACCATCCCAGTCAGGACCAATTCCAACGTGATCCGGACCTACCACATCCAGAATGTGCTCCAGATGGGCAAAGAAGTCGGCAAGCGTGGCCGGCCGGACATTGTTCTGGCGCTCAAGGTCTGTCCGGGCTTCGGCGATGCTGCGGTCGCGTTCGGAGCCCGCCGGCAGGGTGGCGAACCGCGCTCGTATCGCCTGCATCTCGGCGCGAAAGGCTGGCGTGCGGCCCGTATCGAGCAGATATTCCCCGTATGAATTGACGTGAATAACGCCGCCCTTGGCAGCGAGGCGGCGCAGACGCGCATCGTCGATGTTGCGTGGATGGTCATAGACATCCGCAGCTGCGGAGTGACTGAGAACGATGGGTGCCCTGGAGAGTTCGAGAAGCTCGTCGAAGGCTTGATCCGAAGCGTGCGACTGGTCGAGGATCACTCCGAGTCGATTTGCCTCTCTGATCAGCTCACGCCCGTCCGGACTGATCGCCTTCCATACTGGCAGTCCGGTGGCCGAGTCGGCGAACTCGTTGGTGGCGCCGTGCACAAGCCCCACCATGCGAAGCCCTTGGCTGTAGTAGAAGCCCAACAGTGACACGGGGTCTGTGGTCAGCGGAGAGGCATTCTCCATACTGATGAAGACCGCTCGCTTGCCGGCACTCGCGATGCGCCGCGCGTCGTCGGAGGTCACGGCAAGCGCGAACTTGTCGGAATGCGCAGCAATCAGCTTGTGGATATTGAGGAGTCGCTTCAGGCCGTGGTCTCGCGCAACGCGATAGTCGGCCTGAGAGCGCCCCTGCTGGCTGGTGTAGACCACCCAGAACCCCCCATCCAGACCACCTTCCAGCATGCGCGGGTAGTCGACCTGGCTATTGTCGGGTGTGTGACGCTCCAGAACATTCCACGCCGGATCGTCGAGCATGGCCGTGGTATCGGTATGTGTATCGAGCGTGAGGATGCGCTCATGCAGGGCCGCGGCACGCATCGACACAATCTCGTTCGCAGCGCCAGTTGAAGCCGGACCGAACAGGAGAACCATTGCGACTGTAGTGCTGGCCTTCATTGCTGGCTCTGCCTAGATCTCGTTTGCCTTTGCAAACCGTGAGATATGCTCTGCCGCCCGAAATGCCAGCGCCTCGATGGTCATCGTCGGCTGCCCGCGCCCGGATGTAACGAGGCTCGAGCCATCGCAGAGAAAGAGGTTCCGCACATCATGCGCGCGGTGGTATTTGTCGATAACCGAGCCCTGCGGATCATTGCCCATGCGGCAGGTTCCGAGCAGGTGCACACCGCCCGTTGCCGCGCCGACATGGGATTTCCAGATCCGCTTCGCGCCCGCAGCCTCGAGGATCTCGACATTGCGATCCTGCTGCCACTCCGCGAAGGCGATGTCATCCGGATGATCCTTGTAGGTGACGCGCATGGCAGGTATACCCCAGGCATCCTTTAGCCCAGGATCGAGATCGACCCGATTGGTCTCCATCGCGAGAGAGGTGCCGTGCGCCGCGGCAACCATGGAATGACTGAAGGATCCCAGATAGTCCTTGAAACCCTGGCCCCAGGCAGGTGTACCTTCGGGCGCCCCCTGCGCCCAGCTCAATGGCATGCCGGAACGCGCCGTTGTGCCGCCGCCGCCATAGAAGCCGCGCTTCGGGTCGGAATCGTAGAAGTCATGCAGAACCCGGGTGACCTGCACGCTCTTGTATTCGTTCAGTTCATGTTCGAACACACCGGTCACGCTGCCACCCTTGTTGAACATCAGGTACTTCCCGACCACGCCACTGGAGTTGGCAAGACCATCGGGGAATGAGGCGGTGGCGGAGTTGAGCAACAGTCGGGGCGTCTCCGAGCCGTTCGCACAGACCACCACCGCTTTGGCCTTCTGGAATTGCTCCTTGCCGGCACTGTCGAAGTAGTGAACGCCCGTTGTGCGCCCCTTTTCGTTCATGCCCACCCGGAAAACGTAGCTCTCGGATCGGATCTCACAGCGTCCCGTGGCCTCCGCTTCGGGTATAACCGTCCATACAGAGGAGGATTTCGCCTGCACCTCGCAGCCAAAGCCGTTGCAGAAGCCGCAGTGCACGCATCCCGGGCGATTCCTGTACTGCACCGAATTGATGGCCATCGGCGCCGGGTAAGGATGGAGACCGAGCTTGCGCGCCCCTCGCTCGAACAGCACACCGGACGATTTCACCGGCAGAGGCGGCATCGGATAGGGTCTTGAGCGCGGCGGATCGGTTGGGCAGGAACCCGCAAGACCCGAGACACCCACCTCCCATTCCACTTTCGTGTAGTAGGGTTCGAGTTCGGCGTAACTGATTGGCCAGTCCGCAAATCCCGTACCCGCAATGGGCCCGAGCACACTGCGTTCATGGAAGTCAATCTCGCGCAGGCGCCAGAAGTTCGCCGTGAAATGCGCGCTACTCCCGCCAACAACACGGGCATAGGTCAGCGGGTTGCGGCTCTGCGACCGCACCACCGCCTTGCTGGCCGGATCTACGCGGAACGTCTGCGGACTTTTCACGGCGCTGTTGATGATTCCACCCAGCAGTGAGTACTTGAGCTCGTCGTGTTCGAAGTCGGCGGGAGACATGCGCGGTCCCTGCTCCATCACGACAACGCTGTGCCCGGCCACGGACAATTCACGGGCGACGATACCGCCCGCGGCGCCAGAGCCAATCACGACGAAATCAACGGCATCGCCGGTGCGGTACTTGCGGGGTGTCATGCGCCCGCCTTTTCGTCAGCGGCGTACGGCCTGGTCCCTGGATATGGCTCGAACCCCTGGTAACTTTCGTCGTAGTGGCCGAATGGTGGCTGCCAGAAGTGTCGATCGTCGAAGCCGAGCAATGCCCAGCCTGCCTTGTTGAAGTTGCCACCATATTTTGGCAAAGCAATCAGGCCGATGAGCGTCAGCCGGCGCACCGTTTCGAAGAATGGAGAATCATCCACAGCATTCAACCAGTCGATCTGGCGGGCGTCGCTGGCGGCAGCAAATGGTTTGTCCGAACTGCTGTGCGCCGCGTAGCTGCGCTGGAATTCGTGAAGACCCTCGCGCAGCGCCGGCAACTGATCCGCGAAGAATCTGCCCAATGCGCGATCGATGAAATACACGACGCGGGCGTCGCGCGCACCGGGGGAACTGCCACCGGGCACGATCTGGTTGGCTATGGCATCGATGTCCGCGGCTTCATCAGCGGTAAGCACATCAAAGGTGCGCGGACCTGCTTCGGTGCCGTCGGAGTGCGCCGCGTGCTCGGCCGCTGCAGCAATCATGGGCCAGTTGCTTGCCAACCATGCCGAGCTGGCAATGGTGCTGCCGGCTTTCAGGAACTGGCGCCGCGAATTGGTTGGCAGATGCATTCTGTTCGACTCACCTGGGACAAATGCCCCAAGCGGGAATTAGCAAAGCGCATGCCACCACCGCGAAGCCCAACTGCGGCTCTCACTGAGTTCCAAAGCTGGCGGTCCGCTCCAATCTGGTTCGTTCAATGCGCCGAATAGCAGCACACACCGACGGTGTGCTCGCACGAATGCGTTGATATTTGTAATTGAAGTACACCTTCGACCATCTTGTCGCACTTGCTGCTGTGGCTGGTCTGCTCGGTGTGTTGCAGACCTTCATCATTGGCAGGCACTACCTTATTCCGATAGTCATCGTGGTCGTGACGGTGTTGCTCGGAAATCTTGCACGCTTCGGCCATCGGGACGAGTCATGGGCCAAACAGGTGTTTTTCTGGCTCGGCGTGATCCTCACCTGCCGCGTATTCTTCGCACTGTTCTGGTCGGTCAAGTACAGGACGATTCCGGGGGCGGCATGCGAATTCGTGTTTACACCCCTGACCGTGATTCTTGCGGTACTGGTTTGGCAGTACGCCAGATGCAATGGACTTGGCATCCGGAGGAGCAAGGGCAGCCGAAGGGCTGCTCGACCGATCGGCGCACGTTCACAACTTCCTTAGGAAAAAAAACCCCGCAGATGCGGGGTTTTTCTGCCTGTGTGCCGATGACACATGAGGCATGCGCGTTCTCCGCAGGGGTATCAGCCCTGGGACAGCGTCAGAACGTCACGCTCGCCCTCACGAAGAAGCGACGCCCGATGATGTCGTAGTTCTGCGGATCCGTCGAACCGGGTGTCACAGCCGTCTCTGGCTGCACCTTGTTGAACAGATTGGAGATGCCGGCACCGAACTTGATCTTCTCGGTCAGACTGTAGTTTCCGGTCAGATCGAAATAATCGTAGGCGGAGATGTCTGGATTCGTTGACGTCGGTGAGGTCACCTTGGCCAGCGCCTCCACCGCCGACATGCGCTGCCAGCGCAGACCGACGTTCACCGCACCCACCTGATAGGAGAGCGTATTGAACAGCCGCCAGTCGTAGTAACCCGTGTGACCGGCGTATTCCAGCTGCGGCTGGCCCGGTGCCACCTGCTGCTGGTAGCTGAAGATGTGGTTCAACTGCGAGTTAAGCCGCAGCTGACCGGGCCCAACCCGGGCGCTGATGTCGAACTGGACGTCGATGCCATCCGTATCGATCTTGCCCTGGTTCTGGGTGGCACCCGTCACGATCGTGGTGACGCCGTTGTTGCCTGGCGTCTGGTCACGACCGATGTTCTGGCAATAGATGTTGGCAGGATCGTACGTCGGGTTCGCGCCATTGGCGTTGTAGCAGTAGTCGAAGGTCGCCTGGGAGGAGACCGAGGCAATCGCGTCCTTCACCTGGATGTCGTAATAGTCAATGGAGACCGACATGCGCGTGGCCAAAGGCAGCTCCCACTGCGGCTGAAACACGAAGCCGGCCGTCAGGGTATCGCCCGACTCGGGCTTCAGCAGCGGATTACCACTGACAAAGGCCGGAGTGGAGATATCGCCACCACCGTTGTAGTTGTTGAGGCCATACGGGTCGTTCACTGCATCGGTGATCGGCGGCGCGCCGGCTCCCATCATCGCGCGGCACAGCTGCTGCAGCAGCGCGCGATTCGGGTTGTTCGGATTGTTGAAAGCCGGGTTGGTCAGGTTGACGGTGCTGCGGCAGTTGTCCGCCGGCGCACCGAACTGCGGGGTCGGCGGCTGATACAGCTCATTCACGTTCGGCCCGCGCACAGCATGCTGGTAACCACCCCGAACTTTCAGGTCAGCAATCGGGGACCACAGCAGATCGGCCTTGTAGGCACTTACACTGCCGGACACGGAGTAGTCGGACAGGCGGTAGCCCAGTGACATCTGCAGTGATTCGGCCAGCGGCGCATCGCGCAACAGTGGAACCAGCACTTCGGCGTAGACATCCTTCACGGAGATGTCACCCGCTGTACCGCGCGTCACGAAGGTACCGCTGAAATCGGTGTCCTGATTCGAGCTGCGTGAGATCGTCAAGGCATCGTCCGGAGCATAGAGAAAGGTATTCTTGCGCCAGCTTCCACCCACGGCGGCCCGCACATCGCCCGCAGGCAGGTCGAACAGCCCGCCCTGCAGGTTCACCTCGACGGTGTCCTGTTCCAGCTCGGTGCGGTTCTTGGGGTTGACGGTCATGTAGTCGATGCAGTCCTGCGAGGGCGCGAAATTGCCAAAGGGGCTGACGCCACTGGTGCAGGTGCCGTTGGAATCGCGGTAGTTGGCCCCGTAGTTGGGCGCATCGAACAATACTTCGGCCAGCGCGTTCTTGACGTAGCCGCTGATGCCCGTGGTGACCAGCTGCGAACGGCCACTGGAGGCATTCACGTCGTACGTCCAGTCGGAGAAGCCCATGTCGCCCCGGACGCCGCCCACCAGCTGGTAGACGTCAGACTTGCCTTCAGTGACGCGCTGCCCGGTATAAAGCGTGGTCTTGAACAACACCCAGTCGGCGTTCGCGACATTGCGCGTGTCGAGGATGGTAGCAAGCGGAGCTGGTACAGGATGGGTTGCGTCGCGCGGGATGGTGATCGCCCAGAAGTTCCCCAGCTGGATCGCGCCACTTTCGGCGACGCTGTCATAGTGGGTCTTGTAAGCCTGCATGTAGACTTCGGCGCTGTCAGTGAGTTTGTAGTTGAACTTGGTGAACAGCGACGTACGAGTCACTGGAACCGCCAGTTCCTGCCCCACGAACGAATACTCGGACACCACCTTGCCGCCGGTCGCGGTGGTCGACACGGCCTGGCGCAGCGGCACCCCGCTCGTGAAGTTATAGATATTGGTGCCAACGGCACCGGTGGCATTGAAAAGGCTGCCATCATCGTTGAAGCCCAGAGATGTCGTTCTGGACACTGCGTTGGCCGGCGCGCCGAACGTGGCGAAGTAGGCGTCGACGGAAGCTTCGGACGGGGCATTGTTGCCTACCGTAGGATTGTAGGCACCCTGAATGATGGTTACGGGGGATGCTGGATAGGCCGTGGCCCACGCGCGACGGTAAAACTCCCGATCACGCTGGCGGATAGTGCCGCGGTCAGACCAGTTGAGGGCGATCACGGCATTGCCGCGGTCGTCAGCGAAGTTACCACCGAGCGTCAGCGTGGCATCGGTGTTTGGCATGTCGTCCTTGAAGGTGCTGCCGTGCTGCACGTCGAATCGCATGCCGCTGAAATTCGTCCGGGTCTTGAAATTGACCACGCCCGAGATGGCATCGGATCCATACACGGCCGAAGCGCCGCCAGTGATGGTTTCGACGTTCTCGATCAGGCTCGCGGGAATTGTGTTGACGTCGATGGCGAAGTTGTTGGTCGAGGGCATCAGCCTGCGACCATCCAGCAGCACCAGGTTGCGGTTGTCGCCGATGCCGCGCAGGTTCAGCGTCGCGGCTCCCGTGCCACCCGTTGCCGCGTTCGCGTTGAACTGGCTGGCACCGGATGCAGCGAACTGCGGCAGGGCCCGCAATTTGGTCTCGATGGCGAAGTCTGCAGTCTGCTCCAGCAGCTCTGCGCCGACCGTCACCACGGGAGTGTGCGACTGGTAGTCGCGGCGCACGATGCGCGAACCGGTGACCACCACCGTGGCCAGTTCCTCAATCGTCTGCAGCCTCCGTTCCGGCCGCCGCTTCAGCTGCAGCAGTCTGTTGGGCGTACATGCCGGTAGCCAGCAGCATCGCCACCGTTGCGGCGACTGTTGTGGACTGGGCGCGATCCGTCGCATGGATCTTGTTCAGGACATTGGCTTCGAACTCGCACATCATATTTTCCCCGTGTTATCGCAAAATATCTGTAGTGACACGGCATCTCTGAGGTTGGCCGTGCAAACGATTGTACCGGAAAGAGCCCGCAGTCGGCTGGCTCGACATGCGGGCTGGGCTATGCAGGAACACTCTCGCGTCAGGACCTGATCCGCATTCAAGTCGCCAGTGCCCACACTGCTCCGCCATACGCCAGAACCAATGCAATGCTCTCGATGCGCAGGGCACTGAAACGCTGTCCTCGCCGTGCGAGAATGCCCAACAGGCCGAGCCCCACTGCAGCAATGGCAAACATCGCAGTCTGCACGTGATCCTGGGAGGCAACAGCGAGTACCGGCCCGGGCGTGTACGCAATATCCATTGCCAGCAGAATCGCCATGTTGAATGCATTGCTGCCGAAGATATTGCCCACGGCAAGATCGAGCGCGCCGAGACGCACCGCCGCGATGCTCGCCGCAATTTCCGGGAAGGAAGTCGTGAACCCCACGAGCAGCGTACCAACGAATGACTCCGTCATGCCGGCTTCGGCAGCCAGTGCCTCTGCAGAAATCACCAGCATGGGCGCCGTGACCAGCAATCCCAGGGCGGCCAGAGCAAAGCCCCTCAAACCCCGGCTCAACACAGTGCGACTGGTGTCACCGAGCTCGAGCTGTACGGGAGGCGCCGTCGGATTCGAATTGACGAACACCGTCCGCATGCCCAGCAGGTAAACCACGGCGATCAGGATCGTCTCGATGCCAACATGCCCAATGCGACCCCAGCCTCCCGAGGCAATGGCTGCCCCCGCCATTGCCGTGAGCACGATTCCGAGGGTGGCAACCAGCGCGTGATTCGCCGAGGCGTTGTCGAGCACGCCGCGCCGGCGAAAAACCAGATCCAGAATCCCGAGCAGCAACATGTTGGCGAGCGTCGAGCCCATCAGATCGCCCACACCGATATCCACCGCATCGAGGATCGCGGCATTGACCTCGGTGGTCAGTTCCGGCAGTGAGGTACTGGCGGCGAGTAGCAGCGTACCGATCCACAATCGTCCCAGTCCGGTCGCATCGGCCACTGCATCGGCATGCCGTGCAAGCCGCGACGCAACCAGGAAAACCAGCATACCCGTGAACAGCAGTGCGCCCAGCGGCACCAGCACGCCACTACCGCTGAGCGCCGAGAATGCGAGATCGTGCAATGCATCTCCTCGTGCTTGTCTGGGAAGAGGTCTATTTGACGAGCGTAACCGGCAGCTTCGACAGCTGCACAACCTTCATGGCCACCGACCCCATGAACATGCCCTTGATGCCGCCGTGCCCGCGCGTACCCATGATGATTTCATCGGCATGATGGCGCGCGGCCTGCCGGGCAATCACCGGCGCGGGAAGACCGACCACCATCTCCTGCTGCACCCTCACCTTCTCGCGCTTGGCCACAGCGGCAACCTTCTCGAACACCTCTGCAGACATCCGCTCGTGGTGATCGCGGATCGCATCGCGCGGCGCGAAGGTGCTGGAGGGCATGGGAAGTTGCACATTCAGCGCCACGACAGTGGCTCCACGGCGGGAACGTGCCCGGCGACACGCAATGGCCAGTGCGCGCAGCGAGTTGGCCGAACCATCCACGGGAACCACGACCGAGTAGCTGGCAGACATCTTTATATCTCCTTCGAATCCATCTCTACTTACTGAACAATTGTGGAGGCATTTTCCCGGAAGGAAGTATGGCACCCGGAACCTGCACCACGGCGCCAGCCAGTACATTGCCGGCATCTGCCGCCTGGCTGATGCTGGCACCTCGCAACCGGGCGGCAAGATATGCGGCGTTGAATGAATCGCCTGCCCCGGTGCTGTCGACAACGCGTAACACATCCGGCACGCCCACCTGCACGGCGTGCGTGCTGGACTGCACCGCCGCACCTTCCACACCCAGCTTCACCACCACCTCTCCCACGCCGGCATTGCGCCAGTGCGTGAAGACATCGATGGTCCGGCGGTGCCCGAACAGTATCTTCTCGTCGTCGTTGGTGGTCAGCAGGATGCTGATGAGCGGGGCCATGGATTCCATGGCCGCCCGCGCCTCCGCGGCACTGGACCAGCCCTTTGGCCGGTAGTTCGGGTCGAAGGCCACCTGCCCGCCCTGTCGGCGCACCTGCGTGGCAAGCTCCACCCAACGCCGGCGCTCCGTGGCATCGAACAACGAAAGAGTGATACCCGTGAGGTACAGCAGGTCTGTTTGTGCGGCGGCCTGCAATGCCGCATCGATCCCGGGCAAACGGAACATCTGCCGCGCCGCGGCCTGCTGACGCCAGTAGTAGAAACTGCGCTCGCCGCGGTCGTCCGTACGGATTGCGTAAAGCCCCGGCAGCCGCGCCGGATCGCGCAGCACCAGAGAGTTATCGAGGCCCTCCAGTACCCAGGATTGCAGCATTTCGTCGCTGAATGGATCCTGGCCCAGGGCCGTGAAGTAACGAACGTCGGCCCCCAGCCGCTTCAGATACAGGGCCGTGTTGTAGGAGTCCCCGGCTGCACCCAGGCGCCAGAGGCCATCCTGCCGGGCCAGCTCCAGCATGCATTCACCGGCGGCGACCACACGCAGTGGAGCTGCGGGTCGAGCAGCCCCTGCTGGCGATTCTTGTTGCGCGTCCAATCGAAGCAGGCCCCTTCAAGTCCCGTGGACAGCACTGCCTGCCCTCTCTAACCTAGCCGGACAGTACAACATCCGAGGGGGACGACCATGATTCCAGTCAAGAAACTGGCCTGCTGCCTGCTGCTGCTCGCGGGGCTGTCTGCGGCCCAGGCTCAGGTACCCCCCGTAGCGGCGCCAGACCAGCTCGCCCTGCTGAAGAGCCCGGATCCAAAGCTCGCGGCCAACAAGAAACTGGTCTTCGACATGTACCGCACCATCGTCAATGCCGGCCGGTACGACCTCGCCGAGAAGTTCTTCACGAAGGAATACATCCAGCACAACCCGAATGTGGCCTCGGGCCGCGATGCGCTGGTCGAATACATCCGCAAGACCCGCCCGATGCGCCCGATTCCGGACACGATCGGCTTCCCGGTGGTCAGCATCATGGCCGAGGGCGACATGGTGCTGGTGGCGTCGGTTGAATACGGCGACGACCCGGAAAAACCCGGCACGAAGTTTGCGACCACCCACTTCGATCTCTACCGGATCGAAAAGGGTCTGGTCGCCGAACACTGGGACAACCTGCAGAAGAGCAAGGCCGCCCTCACCACCGACCCGAACGTCACCAACAAGCCCTGAAACCATGAAGCAAGTAATCCTGATGTGCCTGGGGGCTGCCGCGCTCGCCACCCAGATAGTGCCGGCCGCCGAGCCGATCGTTACCGACAGCCGGCTGATCAATGAGGAGCGCCGTCTTCAGATCCTGGAGGCCAAGCTTGCTTCCCTGCAGCGCGAGGTAAATCTGATCGAAGACCGGAAGGCCATCGAGCGTCTGCAGCAGATGTGGGGGCATTACGTCAGCGAGGGAATGGCGGCGGAGGCTGCGGCCTTGTTTTCGGCCAGCCCGGTGGCCAGCATAGAGTATGCACAGCAGGGTGTTTATGTCGGCAAGGCACGCATTGAAGCCTTCCTGAAAGCCAGCGGCGCCCGGGTACAGCCTGGCGAACTGCGCGAGACACCGGTGATGCAGGCAGTCATCCATGTCGCCGCGGATGGCGTCACGGCCAAGGGGCGCTGGCGCTCACTCGTGTTGGGCGGTATGCACGGCCAGGACGGCCAATGGCAGGAAGGCCCCTACGAGAACGAGTACGTGAAGGAAGGCGGCGTGTGGAAGATCGCCCGCCTCCACTGGTATACGACGGTCAACAGCTCTTACGACAAGGGCTGGCATCGGGAGCCCTACCCCATTGCAGGGCCACTGCGCGACCTGCCACCGGATCAACCTCCATCGGTGGTCTATTCCTCCTTTCCCTCGTTCTTCCTGGCGCCCTTTCATTTCCTGCATCCCGTCACCGGCAAGCCGGTGGCCTGGGACAACATTCCGGCCGGAGGTGCGCGATGAAACGCCTGTCATCTGCCCTGCTGACAATTGCCTGCGTGGCGCTGCTAAGCGGCACCCAGGCGATGGCCGCCGCGCCAGCCCCTGCGGCTGTGGCGCCTGCCCCTGACCTCACTCTGCGACTGGCACGCGCTGCGGACCGCATCGCCTCGATCAACGCCGAGGCCAATCGCATCGATGACTACAACCAGCTGCGCAACCTGCAGCAGATCTATGGCTTCTATTACGACGAGGCGCTTTGGGATCAGGTGGTGGATCTGTTTGCAGACGATGCCACGCTGGAAGTGGGTGCCAATGGTGTGTACACCGGGCGCGACAGCATTCGCCGCTATTTCATGGGACTCACGGGTGGCAAGCAGGGTCTCGTGCAAGGCCAGCTGAACAACCAGATCCAGTTGTCACCCGTCATTACGCTGGCCGCCAATGGCCAGAGTGCGCAGGCCCGCTGGCGGGTGCTGATTCAGGATGGCGTTTTCAACCAGCAGGCCAACTGGGGCGCCGGCGTCTACGAGAACGATTACATCAAGCAGAACGGTGTGTGGAAGATCCACCGCCTGCAACTGCACCTGCGCTTCTACGCGCCTTACGAAGGCGGCTGGACGCGCACCACGGCTGCCTTGAATGCCCGGTATGGAAAATCCACCGCCAAAGCAGACCGCGCCTCTGGCCGTTATGAAACCTGGCCGACGCGCCAGGTCGCGCCGATGCATTACGGCAAACCCGGCGATGCGGCCTATCAACTGGCTGCCGACAACACTGCCAGGGCGGCAGACCCGGCAGCGGGCACTACCCGCACGGCGGCAATGCTCGAAGCCGAAGTGCGTGCGCTGGAGCTGAAAGTGCAGCGCCTGCGCGCGGTGGATGAGATCGAGAACCTGCAGAGCGCCTACGGCTACTACGCGGATATGTCGATGCAGGACGCGACCTCCGCCCTGTTCACCGAGAACTCCACGCTGGAAATCCTGGGCCGCGGCGTATTCCTCGGCAGCGATCGCATCTACGAATACATGCGCCGCCTGGGCGCTCCCACGGTCGGCCGGCTGTTCACGCACATGCAGCTGCAACCTGTCATTACGGTATCCGCAGACGGCACGCGCGCCAATGTTCGCGCCCGCCTGTTCGAGATGTTCGGCATCCACAATGTGCAGGCGCAGATGGCGGAAGGCACCTACGAAAACCGCTTCGTGCTGGACAACGGCATGTGGAAGTACGTGGGCCTGAACGGCTACCAGACTTTCTACACGGACTATGAGCAGGGCTGGGGCAAGCACTCGGTGCCGCTGATGACCTACTTCCCCGGCTACCCTCCGGACATGCCGCACTCCGTCGAATACGAACCTTATCCCGCCGTGTTCGTTGCGCCCTTTCACTACCGCAACCCGGTCAGCGGCCGATGAAGCTGCGGGCCGGTTGGCTGAACATTGCACTCCCGCTGCTGGCCGGCCTGTCCAGCTGCGCCGCTCCGCAACCGGCGGGAGAGACCCAGTCACCGCAGCAGTTGCAACGCATCGCCACGCTCGAGGCGCGCGCCCAGCGCCTGCAACACATCAATGACATCAAGCGGCTGCAGCGCAGCTACGGCTATTACCTCGACGAAGGTCAGTGGGATGACGCCGCCGACCTGTTCGCCGACCAGGCCACGCTCGAGATCGGCAAGGACGGCGTTTTCCGCGGGCGCGACCGCATTCGCGCCTATTTCCGCGCGCTGGGTGGCGGCCGCAACGGACTTGCACCGGGCAGGCTGAATGAACAGCTCCAGGTAATGCCGGTGATCACGCTGAGCGCAGACGGCGAGCGTGCGAACGGCACCTGGCGCGGCATCCTGCTGACCGGCCAGCTGGGCCGGGATGCTTTCTGGGGCGAAGGCCCCTATGAAATGGAATACGTGCGCGAGAACGGCATCTGGAAGATCCGCGGCCTGCGCTGGTTCCAGACGCTGTTCGTCCCCTTTGACGGTGGCTGGGCCAAGAATCCGGACCGCAACGACGCCAGGTTCGTCACCACCCTGACCCCCGACGCGCCGCCCACAACGCAGTACAAGACCTGGCCCGGTGCTTTCACGCCGCCCTTCCATTTCCGCGGAAAATATACGGGTCTTGAACCCCTGCCCTCACAGGCAGGCGCAGCCGGCGCCAGCAACGCGCCACTGTCCAACCGCATCGCGCAGCTGCTTGCCCAGACGCAGCAACTCGCAGATCAGGACGAAATCGAGAACCTGCAGCGCATCTACGGCTTCTATCTCGACAAGGGCCTGTGGAGCGAAGCCGTGGCGCTGCTCAGTGATGACGCGGAACTGGTCATCGAAGGTCGCGGCACTTTCCGTGGCCGGGCACGCGTTCTGGCCTATCTGCGTGCCGTTGGCCCGGAAGGCCTGCAGGCCGGCCGACTCTACGATCACATGCAGCTGCAGCCCGTCACGCACCTGGATCAGGCGGGGCGATCGGCCAAGTCGCGCTGGCATGTATTTTCGCAATTGGCGCGGCAAGGTGAATTCCACGAGTGGTCCACTGCCGTCCACGAGAATGAGTATCAGAAGGGCACGGACGGCAAATGGAAGATTCGCCGCCTGCACATCTATCCGACAATGGTCACCCCCTATGACCAGGGCTGGGGCAAGGTCTCGCAGCCTGCGTCACGCTTTGAACCGGCACTGTCGCCGGATGCGCCGAACGGCAATTCCAGCACCTTCGACCGCGCCTTCGTTGCGCCCTTCCACTACCCGCATCCGGTCCGCAACGCCAAGCCGCGCGCAGCAGCTCGCCCGGCCGCCGCGCTTGCCGCGAATTCGCTCGACACCGTCGAGCGGTTGCTCGATGCCGCGGAAGATCGCGCCTCGATCGAGAACATCCAGACAGCCTACGGCTATTACCTGGCGACGCTGCTGTGGGATGACCTCACTGCCCTGTTCGCAGAAGACGGCACGATCGAAATTGCGATGCGTGGCATCTATTCGGGCCGCGCTGCGGTGCGCCGCAACCTGAACCTGTATGGGCAGGCCGGCCTGGATGACGGGGTTCTGCACAATCACATGCAGTTCCAGAAAGTCATCCATGTTGCCCCCGATGGCAAGACTGCCAAGCTGCGCTCCCGCGCGCTGAGCATGATGGGCAACTACGAACGCAACGCCACCTGGATGGCGGGCACTTATGAAAACGAGTTCGTGAAGATTGATGGTCGCTGGTATTTCCACAAGGACCAGCAGATCAACACCTATTTCGCGCCCTATGAAACCGGCTGGAAGGATCTGGCGCAGCGTGCGCCACCAGGCATCACGGCTGCCAACCCGCCGGACAAGCCGCCTTCACTCCCCTTCGACCTTTATCCGAAGAACTTCCTGGTGCCGTTCCACTATGTGAACCCGGCAACAGGAAGAGCCTATCAGCCGCCTGCGGCCAACTAGAAGCGGTACAGCAGGCCGATCTGCAGGATCGGCCAGAGCTTGAAGTCATCCGCGTCGTCTTCGGCGCGCTGCTCTTCGATGGCCAGCTGCTGGATGAACGCCGGATCAGAAGCCAGCAAGCCCGTGGCACGCAGGTTGTCGATCTGGGGCGACCCTTGCATCATGACGCCCAACTCAAAGCCGAAGGTGAACCCCTTTGCCAGCTTGCCGCCATAGCCCAGCGACAGCGTTGGCGCGAAGTTCCTGGTGGTAACCGTGCCCAGCAGCGAACCCACCTGAGCGGGCGAATAATTCACGTCGCCAATCTCCACCGTCGTGGTGGGAGTGCCCGCAAGATCGATCTCGTTGTTGTTGATGCGACCACCGGCAGAAACGCGGAAACCGCCACCCATCGGGTACCAGTCCAGCATGGCACCGATCGAGTTGAGCTTCAGGTCGGCGTCGTACTCGATATCGTCGAGATCGTCGGTATTGCTGTAGTCGTAGAAGCCGCCGTTCGCGCGCAACCCGAGGTGGTCGCTGAAGCGGAATGAGACCTCGGGTCCGATGCCCAGCGTTCCGCCGGTTATGCCGATGGCCAGACGGCCTTCATCGGCAACCGCCGGGGCTGAGACCGCTCCTGCAGCGAGCGCAATAATCGCAATTCCGGAAACAGCCATTCCGCGCATGGTCAGATTCTCCCCGTCCTGGAAACAGGGAGGAACACTGACACAGCCGGCTGCAGGAGGAATGCCTACTGCTTCGCGTTTGAGAGCTGCGCCTCCGAAACCCACCAGCCATGCACCTGGGGCCGCAATGGCACCGGCACCTTCACCCTTGCAACCGGGGGAGCCGAGATATTGTCCGCATCAAGTATCCACAGCTCGCTCTGGTAATCACTGCCCGCCTCCCGATCAACCACGGCCAACAGCCAGCCATTGTGGCCGGGCCTGGACGACGGCACGTGCACGGGTTCGTTGATGGCCATGCCCGGGTCGAGGTTCAGTGCCTCGATGCGACCGGTAGACAGATCCATGTTCAGCAGGCAATTGAATGCGGCGCCTACCACATTGCCAACCAGCGGCGGGCCCTTGGCCTGCGGATTCATGGTCGGCAGCCATACGTGCTTGTACGGACGCCCCTGGTCTGCATCACGGATGCGCGGCAGATCTCCCGGCGGACCGATCAGGTTCGACACGATCTGGTCTCCCGGCTTGCCCATGTCGAAGGTCCAGCGCGTCAGCCCGCCCTTGATCTCCCACTGGTTACGCTCGATACCACCGGCCTCGCGCATGAACGGGAAGGCGCAGGTATCAGACAGGCAGGCATCCATGTGCACCAGATCACCCTCATCGAAGGCATTGGTCATGTGGAACGCCGACACGCCCTTGGGCCCCTTGAACCAGCGCATCTCTTCGACCTTGCCATAGCGCGGCATGATGCCCACCCAGCTTTCCAGATCCTGCTGGTGCGCCCAATGCGCGCCGCCCTGCTTCATGCGCTCGAGATCCGAGGTGGTTGGATATACCGGGAAAATGGCCCAGCGCTCGGTGATGCAGAAATCATGGATGGAAGCGACATACGGCGCCTGGAACCACTGTTCCGACTTCAGGTTGCCGTCGCGATCCGCGATGCAGTAGGCCACGTCGCGCGTGGCAAGCCCGCCTGCTTCGTAGCCAAAGAAGAACATTTCGCCGGTTACCGGATCGATGCGCGGATGCGCCGTCACCGTCTGCGAACGCAGCTTGCCCTCGTAATCCCAGTAACCCCGCGTTTCGAGCGTGTGCGGATCGACTTCGTAAGGTCGCCCGTCTTCCTTGGTCATGAACAGTCGACCGCCATGCCAGACGGGCGTCGTGTTCGACACCGTGCGCAGGTCGGGCCGCGAGGCGTCGCGCACGCTGGGATCGTCGGTGAAGGGGTTGCGGTACTTGCCATACAGCGCACGGCGCGCCTTGCGCTCGGCCTCGTAACGCGCGGTGCGCACGTACTTGATGTCGTAGTCCACCTGCCCGCCCTCGAACAGGAAGCGGCTGATCATGCCATCGGCAGAGAGCGTGATGTCGTCTTCAAACAGCGGCGGATGCGCGGGATCCGGCACGGCGCGGAAGAATGCGCCCTTCACGTCGGCCGGAATGACACCCTCCACGTCCAGGTTGCGCACGGAAGACTCGATGCGCAACGGACGATTCAGCGCAACGAATGGCAGCGTATTGGGAAACTTCGGCATGACAACCCCCAAACCCTTTTCAGGTATTGAGGGCAGTATCGCGCAGTGTGTTCCGATGCGGCAACCTTGCCGCCGAGCTCACGCGAACGGGTGGTTGAGAATGATTGTCTGTTCCCGATCCGGGCCTGTCGAGACGATATCGACCGGCACACCCACCACAGCCTGCATGCGCTCCAGATAGCGCTGCGCATTCAGCGGCAACTGTTCGTAGCGGGTCAGGCCCACGGTGGACTCCGTCCAGCCGGGCATGTCTTCATACACCGGCTCAACCGCGCCATAGCCTTCCACGAACAGCGGTGGCACCACGCTGTTCGACTGCCCGGTGCGATAGGCCGTGCAGATGCGGATGGTCTCGAGCCCATCCAGCACGTCGAGCTTGGTCACACACAGACCGGAAACACTGGAATGGATGATCGAGCGACGCAGCGCCACGGCATCGAACCAGCCACAGCGACGTGCCCGACCGGTTACCGAGCCGAATTCATGGCCCACGCGTGAGAGATGCTCGCCCGTGGCATCGAACAATTCGGTAGGGAACGGACCCGCGCCCACCCGCGTGGCGTAGGCCTTCACGATGCCCAGCACGTAATCGAAGGCACGCGGCCCAAGGCCAGTGCCCGTCGAAGCACCACCCGCAGTGGTGTTGGATGAAGTCACGAAAGGATAGGTGCCGTGGTCGATATCGAGCATCGCACCCTGTGCGCCTTCGAACAGCACATTGGCGCCCTTGCCGCGCAGGTCGGCAAGCTCCTGGGTGACGTCGACCACCAGCGGCTTGATGCGCTCGCCCTGCGCCAGCAAGGCGTCATGCGTTGCCGCGAGATCGATGGCCGGCTGGTTGAAATAGCCAGTGAGCACGAAGTTGTGGAAATCGAGCACTTCGGCCAGCTGCTCGGCGAATCGCGGCGGATTGAAGAGATCGGCCACCCGCAACGCGCGACGTGCCACCTTGTCTTCGTAGGCGGGACCGATGCCACGGCCGGTGGTGCCGATCTTGTTGTCGCCCGCGCTTGAGTTCGCGCGCCTTGTCGAGCGCAATGTGCGAGGGCAGGATCAGCGGGCAGCTCGGCGAAATGCGCAGGCGGTCGAACACCGGCACACCGCGTTCGATCAGCGTCTGGCTCTCCTTCAGCAGCGCTTCAAGCGAGAGCACCACGCCATTGCCGATGTAGCAACGCGCACCTTCGCGCATGATCCCGGAAGGGATCAGCGACAGAATGTGCTTCTTGCCATCGATGACGAGCGTGTGCCCGGCATTGTGACCGCCCTGAAAGCGCGCCACCGCGACGGCCCGATCGGTCAGCAGGTCCACGACCTTGCCCTTGCCTTCATCGCCCCACTGGGTGCCGATGACTATTACGAAACGACCCATTTCCAGCCTTCTTTCAGGAACGGACAATAAACAGCAACAGCAGGCCCGCCACCATGCTGACCAGACCCGCCACCCGCAGTTCGCGTTCGCCCAGCTCCGACAGCTGGGCGAACACCCGCTTGGTCGCAGCCGGATTCAGGAACGGCAGCAGGCCTTCCAGCACCAGCAGGAGGGCAAGCGCCGCCAGCAGATCCGACCAGGCAAAGTTCACGCGCGGGACTCCCGGCGAGCCTTGCGGCTAGCGACGCCCTGACGAATTCAGGTACTTGAAGAACTCCCCATCGGGCGATACCACCCAGACATCGCCTTCGCGCGCGAGCGCGCTGCGATAGGCCTGCAGGCTGCGGTAGAAGGAGTAGAACTCCGGCGACTTGCCATAGGCCTGCGCGTAGATGCGCGAGGCCAGCGCGTCACCCTCGCCGCGCAGCCGCTGCGAATCGCGCTGCGCAGTGGCCAGCATCTCGGTGCGCTGACGGTCGGCGTCGGCGCGGATGCGTTTCTGCGTCAGCGCTGCCCTCAGCGCGCAGCTGGTTGCCGCGAGCGCGGAAACTGTCCTGCATGCGCTGGTAGACCGAGCCGCTGACCTCATCGGGCAGGTCGATGCGCTGCACGCGCACGTCGATCAGCTCGATGCCCAGTTCGTTGCCGGACTCACTGGCGCGGCTGAACATGTCGCCGGTGAAGGCCGTGCGCTCGGTGATGACGATTTCCTGCAGCGTGCGACGCGCGACGACACCCTTGATGCCGTCCTTGACGTTGTCGCCCAGGCGCTGCGAGGCGATATCGGAATTGCCATTGGTGGTGCGGTAATAGGCCGAGGGATCCTTGACGCGCCACTTCACGTAGAAGTCGACGATCAGCGCCTTGTTCTCGCTGGTGAGGAAGGTTTCGCCTTCATAGCGCTGCGTGATGATGCGGCGTTCGAAGCGGCGGATATTGTCGATTCCGAGCGGCATCTTCAGGTGCAGGCCCGGCCCGTATCCCGAACCCACGATCTCGCCGAAACGCATGCGGATGGCCACTTCGGTCTCGCTGCACCTGGAACAGCGAACCCCAGCCCAGAATGACCAGGGCCGCGCAGAACGAAGACAATCGGAGGTGCTGCGACTGGCATCAGCGCACTCCCCGGCTGCGGCCGTCGATCGTGACGCCGGGGATCTCTTCAATTGGCGCGGCTGCCGGCGCCGGCACGTGCCTGTGCGCGGTGCGGTGCTGCGTTCCAGCATCTTGTCGAGCGGCAGATAGATCATGTTGCCGCCCGAGCCCGTCTTGGCGTCCAGGATGACCTTCTTCGACTGCTGCATGATCTGCTCGATCGTCTCGATGTACATGCGCTGGCGCGTCACCTCGGGTGCCTGGGCATAGGCGGAGTACACACTGTTGAAGCGCGCCACGTCGCCTTCGGCCAGCGAGACCACCTGCGCCTTGTAGCCTTCTGCATCCTGCATCTGCCGCTGCGCAGCACCCCGCGCCTTGGGCAGGATGTCATTGGCATAGGCCTGCGCTTCCTTGCTGTAGCGCTCGTTGTCTTCGATGGCCTTGTTGGCATCGCGCTGTGCCGCACCGCACGGCATCCGGCACCTGCACGTCGGTGAGGTTGACGCTGGTGATGCGGATGCCACTGTTGTAGCCGTCGAGCGTGCGCTGGATCAGATCCTTTGCACTGGTGGTGATCTGCTGGCGGGCCACGCCGAGCACGTCATCGAGGCTGGCCTGGCCCACGATCTCGCGAATGGCGCTTTCGCTGACCTCGGCGCAGCGTGTTCTCGACATCCCTCACCTGGAACAGCACCTTCACCGGATCGGCATTCTGGTACTGGATGACGGCGCGGATCTCCACCAGGTTGACGTCGGCGGTGAGCATGCGCGAGCTGTACTCGACGCTGTTCACCTGCGACACGTTGACCTTGGTGACCTTTTCGATGGGCCAGGGGAACGCCCAGCCCCAGCCTTCATCGCGCACCTCGTTGAAACGCGCCGAAGCGCTGGATCACGCCACGGTCGGAGGCATTGATCTGGAACATGCCGACGGCCAGCCACAGCAGCACCAGCAAGGCGGCGAGCATCCACCCAAGCCGGGGCGAGGGTTCGCCAGCCACACCACCCCCGGAACCAGGAGGATCACCAGATGGCGGGCCACCCAGCATCGCCTGCAGTCGCTGCTGGAAGCTCTTCAGGGCTTCATCGAGGCCACCGCCAGACTTTCCGGCAGGACGCTTTTTACCCCAGGGCGATTCTCCCCGGTTTCCAGGCTCATTCCAGGCCATCTGATTTCTGCTTTGCGCGCGAGTTTTCGGTTATCGCCATTCTGCTGAACGGCAATGCGTTGCCCGGAGATTCTAGGGTATCGCCATCCGCAGGAACAAGTTTCGCACCCGGCACGCGCAGCAGGGCTGCGAGTTCCTCTTCCGGCAGGTCCAGCTCCAGCTCCAGGACCTCTTCCAGGCTGCGTTCGCCCTTCACCACGCCCGCGGCATACAGGCGAGCACGCGCCGCGCCCGCTGCCTGCGGCAGCTGCACACGCACGCGCCGCACGGCGCAGGACAGACGCTCGGCGACGGCATCGCGCAGCAGATCGAGCCCCTGCCCTGTGGCGGCGCTGATCCAGACCGCCTCCACCGCGCCGTCCTCTCCTCGATCGATACGCGGCGCTTCTTCCAGCCGGTCGATCTTGTTGAACACGCGAATGCCGGGAATGCCGTCGGCGCCAATCTGCGCGAGCACGCGGTCGACTTCTTCCATGTGTTCACCACGGCGCGGATCGCTGGCATCGATGACATGCAGCAGCAGCGTGGCCTCGCGGGCTTCCGTCAGCGTGGACTGGAAGGCGGCCACCAGTTCGTGCGGCAGATCGCGGATGAATCCCACCGTATCGGCCGCCACCACCTGGCGTGCCACCGGGCAGCTTCAGGCGGCGCACCGTGGGATCGAGCGTGGCGAACAACTGGTCGGCGATATACGCCTGTTCGCCGGTGAGGCTGCGGAACAGCGTGGACTTGCCGGCATTGGTGTAGCCGACCAGCGCGATGGAAGGAATGGGGATGGCAACGCGCGCGCTGCGACCGGTTTCGCGCTGCTGCTTGAGCTTCTCCAGGCGCTGCGCTCAGCACTTTCACGCGCTGGCCCAGCAGCCGACGATCGGTTTCGAGCTGTGTTTCACCGGGACCGCGCAGTCCGATGCCACCGCCGCGCTGCCGTTCGAGATGGGTCCAGCCGCGCACCAGCCGGCTGGCGATGTGCTTGAGCTGCGCCAGCTCGACTTCCAGCTTGCCCTCGTGGCTCTTGGCGCGCTGCGCGAAGATGTCGAGGATGAGGCCACTGCGATCCAGCACGCGCTTGCCGGTGAGCTTTTCGAGATTGCGTTCCTGGCTGGGTGACAGCGGGTGATCGATCAGGATCACATCCGCCTCGCAGGCTTCGGCTTCGATGCGGATCTGCTCCGCCTTGCCGCTGCCGACGAAGTATCGCGGATCGGGTTTCTGGCGCGTGCCGGTGATGGTGGCGACCGGAATGGCCCCGGCGGAAGTTGCCAGCTGCGTGAATTCGCTGAGGTCTTCGGGATCCAGTGGTGCGCCGAGACCAAGGCGCACGAGCACTGCGCGTTCACCAGTGCGTGGACGCTCGAACATCAGCTGGCGGGAGTCTCCGCATCCGCTTCTTCATCGGAACCAGGCACACGCACATTGCGCGCCGGCACGACCGTGGAAATGGCGTGCTTGTAGACCATCTGGTTGACACTGTTCTTCAGCAGCACGACGAACTGGTCGAATGAATCGATGGTTCCCTGAAGCTTGATGCCGTTGACCAGGTAGATCGAGACCGGTACGCGCTCTTTGCGCAGTGCATTCAGGAATGGATCCTGAAGCGATTGGGTCTTGGCCAAGGCGTTCTCCTTATTTTTAGTACGCGCATCTTATCATGGGGGTCGGATTGCTTTGATCAAGTCCCTCAACATTTGTTCCATGGTTGGCGAGTCAAACGGGTCGCCCTGCACCGCGTAGGACTTGTCTGGCAGGAAATTGTCAGATCGCAGCCAGGTCATTTGCCGCTTGGCGAGCTGACGCGTGGCGTAGAGCGCTTTTTCCGTTGCCAGTTCCAGTGTTTCCAGCCCGCGGCAATAACCGATCAATTGCCGGTAACCGACCAGCCGCAGCGCCGGAGATTGATCAGTCAATGTTCCCCGCGCGAGCAAGTTGCCTGACTTCTTCAGGAAATCCCGCAGCCAGCATGGCCTTCAGCCTTGCAGCCAATGCCGCATGCAGCAATGTGCGTTGCAGCGGCTGCAATACACCGATTTTCCAGTCGCAAATTGCCGACGGTTGCGCGCTGCTGCTCCAGTGATCCCGCAATGTGCGGCCGGAAAGCTCGATCACCTCGAGCGCGCGCTGGATACGCTGCGCGTCATTGGCATGGATGCGGGCTGCGCTATCCGGATCCCGCTCGGCAAGTTCTGCATGCAGCGCCGGCCATCCGACATCACGCGGCGCGTGCATCGATGGAAGCACGCAGTGACTGATCTGCCGACGGCAACTCCGCCATTCCCTGAAACAGGGCGCGGAAATAGAGCATCGTGCCGCCAACCAGCAGCGGAACACGCCCTCTTGCCGTGATCTGCTGCAGCAAGGTCATGCATTCGCTCCGGAATTCACCGGCGGAATACACCTGCTCGGGGTCGCGGATATCGATCAGATGATGGGGTACTGCACTGCGTTCGGCAGCACTGGGTTTGGCGGTGCCGATATCCAGGCCGCGATACACCTGCGCCGAGTCCACGCTGATGATCTCTACCGGCAACTGCGCGGCGATCCGCATGGCAAGCGCGCTCTTGCCGCAGCCGGTGGGCCCGAGAATCGCGATGGCCGGCGGCAGCAGCATGGAAGCTATCTGCCGCGCAGGAACAGCCGGTCCAGATCCGTCAGCGCCACGCGCGTGAAGGTCGGCCGCCCGTGATTGCACTGGCTGGCGCGGTCGGTCTGTTCCATCTGTCGCAGCAGGGCATCCATCTCCGGCAGGCTCAGGCGGCGCCCGGCATGCACCGCGCCACGACAGGCCAGGGTGGCCAGCAGACGATGCTCCGCGCCTTCCACATGATGCGCGCCTTCGTCATTCGCAATGGCCAGTGCCGATGCGCGCACCAGGGCCGCCACATCTTCACGCGCCAGCAGCGCCGGCACGCTGCGCACCGCGATGCGATCAGGCGCCAGCTGTTCGATCTCGAAGCCACAGCGCGACCACTCTTCTGCTGCCTCGAGCACCTGCTCGACGATCGGTTCCGGCAACGGCACCACCACTGGCTCAAGCAGTTGCTGTGCATCCGCCCTGCGCGCGGCATGATCGGCTTTCATCTTTTCGTACAGCACCCGCTCGTGCCCGGCATGCATGTCGACCAGCACCAGACCCTGCGCATCCTGCGCCAGGATGTAGATGCCATGCAGCTGCGCGATGGCTGTACCCAGCGGGCGATCATCCCGGGCCGCAAAGGAGGCTTCAGCCAGGACTGGTGCTGCCGCCTGTCCGATCGCATCACGCACGGCCCATGGGCTGGTGGCCTGCGTTCCAGGAGCCGAGAATTCGAAGGCGGAGCTGTGGGCAGCCAGTAACGGCGGCCGCGTATCCACCGCACTGTCCTGCAAACCCGGTCGCGTTGCGGCAAGACGCCGCTCCACGGCGCGCAGGATGAAATCGTGCACGCCGCGCGATTCGCGGAAGCGCAGCTCCTGCTTGGCCGGGTGCGCGTTGACATCGACTTCCCGCGGATCAATCGTGAGTGACAGCACATAGGCCGGATGCCGCCCGCCAAACAGCACATCGCGATACCCCAGCTTCACGGCGTTGAGCAGCACCCGGTCGCGCACCGCGCGCTCGTTGACGAACCAGTGCGTGAGATCCGGCTGTGCCCGCGAAAAGGTCGGCTGGCTGATCCAGCCGGAAAGCCGCAGCGATGCGGCCTCCACATCGATCTCCATGCAGCCAGCCGCAAAATCCTCGCCGAGCACCGTCGCCAGTCGTTCGCGCTGGGCCGCGGCATCCGCAGCGGGCGCCACGCGCAACTGCTCGCGCCCGTTGTTCACATAGCGGATTCCCACATCGAAACGCGACAGCGCCAGGCGTTCCACCATGCGCAGCACGTGCATGGCCTCGGTGGATTCGCTGCGCAGGAAGCGCCGCCGCGCCGGCACATTGAAGAACAGTTCGCGCACTTCGATCACGGTGCCTTCGGCGAGCGCGGCCGGCCGCTTCTCCCCCAGCTGCCCGTTCTCGGCGGTGATTTCCCAGGCCTGCGCCGCGCCTGCCTGGCGGGACGTCAGTCGCAGCCGCGCCACGGCCGCGATCGAAGGCAGCGCCTCGCCGCGAAAACCCAGTGAACTCACGGCTGCCAGATCGTCGAGACTCGCGATCTTGCTGGTGGCGTGGCGGGTCAGCGCCAGCGCCAGTTCGTCTGCCGGGATGCCGCGCCCGTTGTCGCGGATGCGGATCAGGCCGGTGCCACCGCGCTCCACCTCGATCTCGATGCGGGTGGCCCCGGCATCCAGCGAGTTCTCGACCAGCTCCTTGATGACGGACGCGGGTCGTTCGACCACCTCGCCGGCGGCAATCTGGTCAACAAGATGGGAGGGCAGTACGCGGATCGGCATGAGGCGCGCATCTTACCGCCTCAGGGTCCGACGCGATCGGCGAGGATCGGCGTCGCAGGACCGCGGAGTGACTCGCGCTGCCGGGCGAACAGCGTACCGAGCGGGCGGTCTTTCGCGGAAATACTCGCGCACACCATGGAAGATGGCCTGCGCCACGGCCGTCTGGTGCGCCGGATCACGCAGTTTCCGCTCTTCGCCAGGATTCGAAATGTAGGCCGTCTCGATCAGCATCGACGGAATATCCGGCGACTTGAGCACCAGGAAGTTGGCCTGCTGCACCTTGGACTTGCGGACCGTGCCCACCCGATCCAGCTGCGAGAGCACTCGCTCGGCCACTTCCATGCTGTAGCCGATGTTGGCCGTCTGCGAGACATCCATCAGCACGGAAGCCAGCTGATCGTCCATCTCGCCCAGCGAGATGCCGCCTTTCAGATCGGCCGCGTTCTCCTGCTGGGCCAGCAGGCGAGCCGCTTCGCTCGAGGCCCCTCGCTCATTCAGCACATAGACCGACGAGCCGGTGACGTCGCGGTTTCCGATGGCGTCGGCATGAATGGACACGAAGATGTCGGCGCCCGCCTTGCGCGCCAGACTGATGCGCTCGCGATGCAGGATGAACTTGTCTTCGCTGCGCGTAAGCACGGCGCGCATGCCCGGCTCTTCATTGATGCGCTTGACCAGTGCGCGCGAGATCGCGAGCACCACGTCTTTTTCGCGCGTGCCGTTCTTGCCGGTTGCGCCAGGATCCGGCCCCCCATGCCCAGCATCGACCGCCACGATCACATCGCGCCCGGTATCACCCTGGGCATGCGCCGCACGCACCGGCATGGCCTGCGCAGCGCGGCGCAGGCATGACAGCGGCCGTCGCCTTGGCAACGTCGCCCATATCGATGATGAGCTGCGAGCCATTGATGCTGCTGACCGGATCCAGCTTGCGAGTGAGCTCGACAACCAGTCGCAGGGTATTGCCCTGTGTACCGCTGCGCACCGACCGCACCGCACCCGCGGCCTTCGGCAGTTTCAGCCCCGATTTCAGTCGCGTGCCTGCGAGATCGATAACGATCCGTTCCGGGTTGCTGAGCGTGAATATCTTGCGTTTCGGTACAGCCGAGAGATTCAGCACCAGGCGCGCGCTGTCAGCCGTGGGGGTGTTGAGCTCCACTTTCTGCACCGTGCTGGCAGCCATGACCAGTGGCGCTGCAACCAGCAGCACCAGACCAGCCAACAGGGAACGCAGCCTCGAGGCATTCATGCGTCATAATCTAATTGGGGTTGGGCTAAAACTCAATAAAAATATGGAGATAGGATGCTTTCATGAACCCGGATCTTGGTTCATGCCAGCCAGCCACTGCCGCCCGGCCTCGGTCGCTGCTTCGATGCGCAACTGTCGGCCACGCGAAGCGACTTCGATGAACACCCGGGCGTCCGCCGCCGGCAAACGTTCGCCTTCTGCCTTTTCTGGCCATTCGATCAGCCACAGCCGGCTGTCGGCGAGGTAATCGGCAAGGCCAAGCGACTGCAGTTCGAAGGCAGATCGCATCCGGTAGAGATCCAGATGCAGCACGCGACCCTGTGAAGTCTCATATTCAGCGATCAGGCCATAGGTCGGGCTGCGCACGGCACCCTGCTCCCCCAGCGCGCGCAGTACCCCGCGGGTCAGCGTGGTCTTGCCGGTGCCCAGATCACCGTGCAGATGAAGCACGAAAGGCGGCCCATCAGTGGGCAGCTGGTTTGCCATCTGCGCGGCCAACTGCAGGGTTGCTTCTTCGTCGGGCAGGAAAATTGTCCAGCCGGTGGCGGCTCCCAGGCTCATGGCAGCGGCGCCAACACAGCGCGTAATTGCTGCGCGACATCCAGCGCAAGGACTCCGCGAATGCCATGCCGCGCGCAGCGATCTCCCGCCAGCGCATGCGCGTACACCGCGGCAGCAACGCATTGGATCGGCTCGCCACCTTGCGCCAGCAGGCCGGCAATCGCACCGGTCAGCACATCGCCCATGCCAGGTACCGCCATGCCGGAATTGCCACGATCGCAGAGCCATGGCACCTGCCCCCTGCGCCCGACCAGCGTGCCTGCGCCCTTGAGCACCACGATGCCGCCCCGCTGTTCGCACAATGCAGCCAGTGCGCGGGTTCGATCCTGCTGGATGTCCGGCGTGCTGTTGCCCAGCAATCGCGCGGCCTCACCCGGATGCGGTGTCAGCACCCAGTCTGCGCAGTGCTGCATGCCGATGCCGGCTGCGATCAGATTGAGCGCATCGGCATCCACCACCAGTTGTTGATCCGGGCGTCGCGCGGCCAGCGCACTGACCAGCATGGCCTCGGCCCATTCACTGCGGCCAAGGCCCGGTCCGATGACGATGACGCTGGCGTTCGCCAGCACAGCACCGCATATCCGCCTCATTGCGCAGGGCACGGAACATCAACTCTGGCCGCGCCCCCACCACCGCTTCGAGGTGCTCAGGAAGGCTCGCGATCGTCACGAGGCCGGCGCCCACGCGCAACGCGGCTTCGCCCGACAGGCGCACGGCACCAGGCATGCCCGCGCCGCCGCCGATGATCACCACCCGCCCGAACTGGCTCTTGTGACTTTGCCGGGGCCGCACGGGCAATGCGGCTGCGAGTGACGCATCTGTGAGCCGCTGCAGGATGGGTTGTGACTGCGGTTCTGCCACATCCAGCGCATCGAAATGCAGCTCGCCGGCGTGGTCGGGCCCATCACCCAGAAATAGCCCCTGCTTCAGGGCGATGAAAACAAGCGTGGCGTTTGCCTTCACGGCAGGTAGCGCCCTTCCACTGTCTGGATCCAGACCGGAGGGCACATCCAGCGAGAGCACGGGCCTCCCGCAGGCATTCATGGCCGCGATGGCGGCAAGCCAGGAAGATTGCAAAGGGGCGCGCACACCGATGCCGAGCAGCGCATCGACCACAACATCAGCCCCGACGAGCTGTGCCGCATCAAACTCCTGTTCCGCCATTCCTGCTTCCAGGAGCTGGGCATGCGCCTGCGCAGCTTCACCACCCACTGCAGCCGCATTGCCTACCCGCAGCACCTTCACAGTCAATCCGCGTTGCAGTGCCAGTCGCGCCAGCACCAGGCCATCGCCACCATTGTTGCCGGGGCCAGCCACGACCACCACGCGCCGGGCCGAGGGCCATCGCAAGCGCAGCAGCGCATCGGCTGCTGCACCGGCGCGCAGCATCAGGTTGAAGCCGGGCGTGCCGCCCGCGATCGCGGCGGCCTCCAGCTGCCTGATCTGAGACACCGAATAAAGCGCACTGGGAAGCGTCATGTGAGCCTTCAGTATACTGGCTCACGATGACCACACCGCTGACGCGCGAAGTTCTGCTGCAACTGGCACGGGCCGAGGGCTTTGCCGATGCAGGGGTGACCGGCGTGGAACTGCCGCAGGACGAAGCCTGGCTGCAGCAATGGCTGGCCGCCGGGATGCACGGCGAGATGGGATACATGGCGCGGCATGGCACACAAGCGCAGCCGCCCGGCTGAACTCCAACCCGGCACCTTGCGGGTCATCAGCCTGCGCATGGACTACTGGCCGGAAGATGCCGCCGACCCGGAGTCGGTACTGGCGGATCCTGCGCTGGGATACGTTTCGCGTTACGCACTGGGCCGCGACTATCACAAGGTCATGCGCAACGCGCTGGCCCGCGTTGCCGCCGCCATTGCGGCCCGCATGCCACACGAATACCGCGTGTTCGTGGACTCCGGGCCGGTGCTGGAAAAGGCACTGGCACGCAACGCGGGCCTCGGCTGGATCGGCAAACACACCAACCTCATTGCGCGGGACGCAGGGTCGTATTTCTTCCTGGGCGAGATACTCACCGACCTGCCTCTGCCCGTGGATGAGCCGGCGAGCGCGCACTGCGGCACCTGCTCTGCCTGCCTGCCTGCCTGCCCCACCCAGGCCATCGTGGCACCCCATCAGCTCGACGCACGGCGCTGCATCTCCTATCTCACCATCGAGCTGCGCGGCAGCATCCCGGTCGAATTGCGCAGTGCCATCGGCAACCGCATCTATGGCTGCGACGATTGCCAGCTGGTCTGCCCGTGGAACAAGTTCGCGCGGCGGCGCAAACCATCCGGACTTCAAGGTCCGGCACGGCCTCGATGCACCGAGGCTCGTGGATCTGCTGGGCTGGACCGCAGCAGGATTTCGAACAACGATTCGAAGGCAGCGCGGTGCGCCGCATCGGCTACGAAGCATTCATCCGCAATGTGGCGGTGGCACTGGGCAACGGCGCGCCTGATGCGGACGCCATGCATGCCTTGCGCGAACGCTGCAGCGATACCTCGGCATTGATCGCCGAACACGCACGCTGGGCACTGGAACAGCTCGCCGCCAGACAGGCTGCAGCGAACCAGCCGACCGGCTAGCGGATCCTGACGCGCAGGTTGTCGATGAGCCGTGCCTTGCCGAGGCGCGCTGCCGTCAGGATCACCAGCTCGCGCGATTTCGGCGTGGGCTCGAGCAGCGTCTGGGCATCGCGGATCTCGAAGTAATCCGGCTGCATCCGCGCCACCCGCAACTCCGCGTTGCCCAGCGCCTCGAGTGCCGCGAACGTGCGCTCGCCGGCTTCGATGCGCGCGGCAACCGCACGCAGGGTTTCGTAGATGCGCGGCGCGATCGCGCGCTCCGCTTCGGAGAGATAGCGGTTGCGGGAACTCATCGCGAGGCCATCCGGCGAACGCACGGTGGGCGCCCCGACGATCTCCACCGGCAGCTCCAGATCAGCCGTCATGCGACGGATGATGGCCAGCTGCTGGTAGTCCTTCTCGCCGAACACGGCGACGTCCGGCTGCACGATGCCGAACAGCTTCGCCACCACCGTGGCCACGCCGTCGAAATGCCCGGGCCGCACCGCACCGCAGAGAATCTCCGACAGCGCCTTCACGCTGACATGCGTCGCGCTCTGCCGGCCATCCGGGTACATCTCTTTCACTGCCGGCAGGAACAGCAGGTCGCAGCCTGCATCGGCCAGCAGATTGCTTGTCGTCTTCGGGGGTGCGCGGATATCGCTCGAAATCCTCGCCCGGTCCGAACTGCAGCGGATTCACGAACACGCTGGCGATCACGCGGTCGGCACGCTGCCGCGCCGCCTCCAGCAGGCTCATGTGTCCTTCGTGCAGGCTGCCCATCGTGGGAACGAAGCCCGATGCGCGCGCCCTCCGACCGCCACTGGCGCACCTGCTCACGCAGTGCGCTGATGCGTTCGACGGTGATCATCAGGAGAAGCTGTGCTCGGGCGCCGGATAGTCGCGGGTCTTCACCGCAGCCACATAGCCCTGCAACGCAGCCAGCGGCGAACCCGCTCCCTGCATGAAATTGCGCACGAACCGCGGCTTGCGACCGCTGGTGATGTCGAGGATGTCGTACAGCACCTGGATCTGGCCGCCGGTGTCGGGACCTGCGCCGATGCCGATGACCGGCACGTCCAGTGCCTCGGTCACGGCCTTGCCCAGCGCATTCGGGAATGCACTCGAGCAGCACGATGTCGGCGCCGGCGGATTGCAGATCCTTCGCTTCCTGCAGGATGCGTTCGGCTGCGTCGGCCTGGCGCCCCTGCACGCGAAAGCCGCCGGTCTTGTGCACCGACTGCGGCTTCAGCCCCAGGTGCGCGCAGACGGCGATGTCATGCCCGGCCAGGAATTCGACGATGCGCAGCTGTTCGGCGCCGCTTTCGAGCTTCACCATGCGGGCGCCGCCGTCCTGCATCAGGCGCACCGAATTCGTCAGCGCGATCTCGGGCGAGGAATAACTCATGAACGGCAGATCCGCCACCAGGAACGGCCGATGCAGGCCGCGTGACACTGCGCGCGTGTGATACACCACGTCTTCCACGGTGACCGGCACGGTGGTGTCGTGCCCCTGGATCACCATGCCGAGGGAATCGCCCACCAGCACCACATCGACATTGGCCTCGTCGAGCAGCACCGCGAAACTCGCGTCATAGCAGGTGAGCGCGGCAATGGGCTCACCCGCCTCGCGCATCTTGTTGAGCGTTGTCAGTGTGACCGGCGGCCGGGCCGAATCACGCAACTGCAGCTGGGTATACATGGTTACAACCCCGAGTGACGCAGCGGATTGTAGTAGAGCCGGCCACGGGCCGTGCGCCCGATCTGCGCCAGCAATTCTTCATAATCCGCCTCATTGCTGATCGGGTCGATGTTTGCGGCATTCACGATCAGCAACGGGCCCTGATCGTAGGCATGGAAGAACCGGGCGTAGGCCTCGTTCAGGCGGGTGAGGTAGCTGCGGTCGATGAGGCTCTCGTGGGCGATGCCACGGCGCGCGATGCGGTCCAGCAGCACGTCCACCGGCGCCTGCAGATATACCACGAGGTCGGGCTTGGGCGCATCGATCGCCAGCCGGTCATGCACCTGCCGGTACAGCCCGTACTCTTCGTCGTCGAGCGTCATGCGCGCGAAGAGATCGTCCTTCGCCAGCAGGTAATCGGCCACCCGCACGGAGCCGAAAAGGTCCTGCTGCGTCAGCGAAGCCTGCTGCTGCGCCCGCTGGAACAGGAAATACAGCTGCGCCGGCAAGCGCACCGACGCGCGGATTGCGATAGAACCGTTCGAGGAAGGGGTTTTCGTCGGCCTGCTCGAGCACCAGCTGCGCGCCCAGCGTCGCGGCCAGTTTGCGCGCGAGGCTGGTCTTGCCCACGCCGATCGCACCTTCCACCACGATGTAGCGGTGCGGCACCGCCGTCATGCCGCAATCACTTCGGCGATGCCGTCGTCCGGCAATCGCTGCAGCAGTTGTTCGGCGCGCCCCACGCCAGGCACCTGCAGGGTCGGCGCAATGTCGACCAGCGGCGCAAGCACGAAGCCGCGCTCGGCAATGCCGGGATGCGGCACGGTGAGCTCCGGTGTATCGATGCGTTGATCGCCGAACACCAGCAGATCCAGATCGAGCGTGCGCGGGCCCCAGCGTTCGCTGCGCACACGCCCCGCGGCAGTCTCGATGCCCCGGATGCCGGCCAGCAACTGCTGCGCCGAAAGCTGCGTCAGCACGCCTGCCACTGCATTGATGAAATCACCCTGCTGCACTGGCCCGAAGGGACGGGTGCGATACAGGCGCGATGTGGCCAGCAGACGGCATTCAGCCAGCTGCGCCAGAGCAGTCGAATGCGGCGCGAACCCGCGCCAGGGAATCACCGAGATTGCTGCCGACACCAATGTACGCCGGCACCCAGACCTTCATCGCGGACCAGAAGGCCGGCGACGACGCCGACGACGGCGCGGGCGATCACCCTCACCTTCACCAGCACCGCCTTCTTCGCGGCCGCCACGTCCACCACGCGCGGCTTCCAGCGCCAGCGCCATTTCCTGCCGCTGCTGGGGGCTTGCAGCCTGCAAGGCCGTCCACCACTCGGCCACTTCGCGCTGGGCCATGCCCACGCTGGCCCGCAGCAGCAGCAGGTCATAGGCCGCGCGGAAGCGCGGCTGCTCGATCAGCCGCAACACCCGGCGACTGCGCGGATTCTCCAGTTGCGGCTGCAGCGCGAACATGTCGCGCACACCCAGCGAGAAACGCTTCGGGATGGTTACGCGCTGCTGCGCCTCGCGCATCGCATGTTCGCAGCCATCGAGAATCGTGCCGACTTCGCCCCATTGGTCCTGCGGCTGCTTCTCGATGTAGGCGGCAATCGGCCCGTAGAGCAGCAGCGTGAACAGGAATGTGGGCGTAACCGACTTGCCGGCCATGACGCGTTCGTCGGTATTGGCAAGGCCCGCGATCAGCAGCTGTTCCACGAGGCTGCCCGGATGCCGGGCCAGGAATTTGTCGACGCCCGGATACAGCACGGCCAGCAACCCGCGCCGGCGCAGCACTTCCAGGGATTTCACGCCATGGCCGGTGAGGAAGAGCTTCAGCGTTTCGTCGAACAGCCGTGCCGCCGGCACATCCGTCAGCAGATGCCGCAGCTCATCAATGGGCGCTTCGGTCGCAGGATCCAGCGTGAAGCCGAGCTTCGCCTCGAAACGCGCCGCACGCAGCATGCGCACCGGATCTTCACGGAAGCGGTGATCGGGGTCGCCGATCATCTTCAGGCGCCGCGCGGTGATGTCTTCCATCGCACCGACGTAATCCCACAGCGAGAAATCGTCGATGTTGTAGTAGAGGCCGTTGCAGGTGAAATCGCGCCGCCAGACGTCTTCTTCAATGCTGCCGTAGCTGTTGTCGCGCAGGATGCGGCCACCTTCATCCAGCACCCGGTCGGTATCTTCTTCGGCGTCGCGTTCGCGCTGCCGGTCGAGTTCTTCCTCGGCCTCGGGGTTGTCTTCGCTCGCGCCAACCTCCGGCAGGATGTCCGGATCGTCTTCGGTTTCCTCGCCCTGCGATGGCGCACTGGCGGCGCGGAAGGTGGCGACTTCGATGATCTCGTGACCGAAGAACACATGCGCCAGGCGGAAGCGCCGCCCGATCAGCCGGCAGTTGCGGAAGCAGCGCCGGACTTCTTCCGGGCTCGCACTGGTGGCGACGTCGAAATCCTTGGGCTCCACGCCCAGCATCAGGTCGCGCAGGCAACCGCCGACCAGGAAGGACTGGTAGCCCCCTTCGCGCAGCCGGTAGAGCACCCGCAGGGCATTGGGGGAAATGTTCTTCCGCGAGATGGTGTGTTCGGCACGCGGAATGATGCGCGGCGAGGCTGCCAGCGGTGTGCCAGCGTCGGAATCAGGGTTCAATGGGGTTACCGGGCTTCTTTTAATGACTTGAGCATGTTTCGGGGACGCCTATAATACCGCGCCCCGCAGGGCCCCGCGGCAACCATCCCGCGGGCAGGCCACGCTCCCTTCGTCTAGAGGCCCAGGACATAGCCCTCTCAAGGCTAGTACACCGGTTCGAATCCGGTAGGGAGCGCCATTCTTCCAGGCCTACGGCCTGGCCGGGCGCGAATCGCGTGGCATCGGCCGGGTGCCAATCTCGGTCAGCAACCCTCCTACGCCCATCGCCTGGATGTCCGCGGCTGTGACCTGTACGCCCGCGGCAAAGCGCCGCAGCACGAAATCAAAGCCATTGAGTTTGGGCGATCGTGCGCAGGTGGGAATCCCCACCACGGGCAACCCGTTGCCAAGCCGTGCCAGCACCAGCAGATTGCCCGGATCCACCGGCATGCCGGCATGCAGTACGCGACCGCCCGCCCCCACTACTGCTGCAGGCACCACGTCGCCCCGATCCACCGTCGCGGCAATACCCGATACCAGCAGCAGCCCTGGCGCATCGGCAGATTGCGCCAGCTGCAGCAGCGCTGCCGACACTGCAGCTTCGTCATGGGCCACCACCCGCTCTGCCACCAGTGAACCCGCCAGCGGCGTCAGTCGAGTGGCGACCGCATCGCGCATCTTGTTCAGCACCGAATCCGCGGTGGTCGCGGTACGGGTCAATACGAGGCCAACGCGGGTGCCCTGCCAGGGCGCCACGAACAGCGCCGCACCGAGGCCACCCAGTGCCTGCAACACCTGCTTCAGCGCGGTGGCAGGCACTGCATACGGGATGATCTTCACCGTGGCCAGCATCTGGCCCGCGCTGACCGGTGCGTCGCCATGCAGGGTCGCGATGGTCAGGCCTTCGTGCACGCGATTCGCGGCATGAATGCGGGCTGAGTCGAGTACCAGCAGGCCCGCGCTGCGTGCATACAGATTGACGCGCCCGGTGGTTGCGTTGCCGATCTCCACCGCCATGCCCGCCAGTGCATGCGCCACCTGCGTGGCAGCCTCATCTTCCGGCACATCGTCGGCAGCAAGACTGGCCACCACCACGCTCTGCACACCAGCCGCTGCGAGGCGCGAGAGCGCCGCTTCGTCCAGCTGCGTGCCTTTCTTCAGCGTGCCGCCGGGGAGCTTGATGCTGTGAGCCAGCACGCAGCCACGCGCTTCGCCCAGACCCACTGGACCGAACTTCACGTTGGCTTGCTGCCTGCGCTGCGTTCCAGCCGCAATGCCTGCGTCATCTGCGCCAGGACGGAGATGGCGATCTCGGCGGGTGTGCGCGCGCCGATCGAGAGCCCCGCCGGGCCGCAGATACGGGCCCGCTGTGCCTCCGGCACGCCCGCTTCGGCCAGGCGCTCCAGGCGCTTCGCATGCGTGCGCGTGGAGCCCAGCGCGCCCACATAGAACGCAGGCGTGGGCAATACGGCGAGCAACGCCGGATCGTCGATCTTCGGATCGTGAGTCAGCAACACCACGGCAGTGCGCGCATCCGGCCGCAGCGCTGCAAACGCCTGCTGTGGCCATTCGTCCACCAGCGCCACGCCGGGGAAACGCTCTGGCCGCAGGAATGCGCTGCGGGGATCAACGACCGTCACGGCATAACCGGCCGACATCGCCATGGTGCACAACGCTTCGCTGATGTGCACGGCGCCCACGATGATGAGTCGCTGTGGCGGATTGTGCGGCGTGACCAGCACCTGCTCGGCGATCACCTGGGCCCGATCGGAGCGCAATGCCTCGTGCCCCGCCGCTGCCAGCGCCGGATCGGTCATCGCCAGCAATTGCAGACCCGCGGCATCCAGCAGCCGCTGCAGGCCGCCATCCAGCGGCGTGAACAGCACCACGGCGCGCGCTTCACGGCGTGCCGCCAGCAATGCCTGCGCCATGGCCTGACGCATCTAGACCAGCGCCTCGACATAGACGCGGATTCGGCCACCGCAGGCGAGCCCGACGCCAAAGGCCAGCTCGTCGCTCACGCCATACTCCAGCAGGGCCGGGTGCACCCGTGCGCATGACATCGGCAGCCGCTTCGATGACGGCCACTTCCACGCAACCGCCGGAAACCGAACCCGCGAACTGACCCGCTTCGTTGCACACCAGCAGGCTGCCGGCTGGCCGTGGCGCGGAGCCCCAGGTGGAAACCACGGTGGCGATGGCTGCGCGCTGCCCCGCTTCGCGCCACTGCAGCGCGATAGCCAGCAATTCCGATTCCTCAGTCTGCCCGGTGCTCATGGCGCGATTGTAGGATAATGCAGGCTTCCCAAGGATTCGCTTTACGGAGTTTCTCAAAGATGCTCACGCTCGACGTCAACGGCAAACAACTCACCACCGATGCTGCCGAGGACACCCCTCTGCTCTGGGTACTGCGCGACAGCCTCAAACTCACCGGCACCAAGTTCGGTTGCGGCATGGCCCAGTGCGGCGCGTGCACGGTGCATATCGATGGCCAGGCCACCCGCAGCTGCGTGCTGCCGGTATCGGCTGCAGTCGGCAAGAAGATCACCACGATCGAGAACGTCGCGGCAGAAGCCGTGGGCAAGGCCGTGCAGGAAGCCTGGATCGCCGAGAGCGTGCCCCAGTGCGGGTACTGCCAGTCGGGCCAGATCATGAGCGCCACCGCCCTGCTGCAGCAGAACAGCAAGCCGAGCGATGCAGACATCGACGCCGCCATGACCGGCAACATCTGCCGCTGCGGCACCTACGTGCGCATCCGCGCCGCCATTCATCGTGCCGCCGCCACCCTGGCCTGAAGCGCAGCACCCTCAGGACAAAACAGCCATGAAAACACTGATCAAGAACCAGAACCCCGGCACCCTCAATCGTCGCGACCTCATGAAGGGCGCGAGCCTCACGCTGGCCGTGCTCGGCACCGGCTCCATCCTCACCGCCTGCGCCAGCAAGCCAGGTGACGTCAACGCGAAGCTTGCAGCCAGCCACTTCCTGCGCGTGGGCGGCGACAACACCGTCACCGTCATCTCGCCCAACACCGAGATCGGCCAGGGCGCCTACACCGGCCTTGCCACGCTGGTGGCAGAAGAACTGGACGCCGACTGGGGCCAGGTCGTCATCGAAGCCGCCCCGGCTGATGTAAAGCTCTACGGCAATCCCGCCTTCGGCGGCGCCATGCAGGGCACGGGCGGCAGCACCACCATTGCTGCATTCTGGGAACCGATGCGCAAGGCCGGCGCTACGGCGCGCGCGATGCTGGTCGAAGCCGCAGCGCAGGACTGGGGCGTACCTGCTGCAGAAATCACCGTCAGCAAGGGCGTGATCGCCCATGCCGGCAAGAACAAGAGCGCCACATTCGGCGAACTGGTCGAGGCGGCTTCGAAGCTGCCCGTGCCGGCCGAAGTCACCCTCAAGGATCCCAAAGACTTCGTGCTGATCGGCAAGGACACCCCGCGCCTCGACGCCCGCGACAAATCCAGCGGCACCGCGATCTTCACGCAGGACATCATGCTGCCGGACATGCTGGTCGCAGTCGTTCTCTATCCGCCCCGCTTCGGCGCCACGGTCAAGAGCTTCGACGCCACCGCCGCGAAGCAGCTGCCCAATGTAACCAACGTGGTGCAGTTCAAGACCTCGGTGCGCGAAGGCGTGGCCGTGCTCGCAAAGGATTTCTACTCCGCCAAGAAGGCGCGTGACGCGCTGAAGGTCGAGTGGGACGAGACCAATGCCTTCACCCTGGGCTCGGATGCCATCCTTGCGCAGTACAAGGCCCTGGCCCAGAAGCCCGGTGTCGAAGCCCGCAAGGAAGGCGATGCCGACAAAGCCTTCGCGGGTGCCGCCAGGCGCGTGGAAGCTGCGTATGCAGTTCCCGTTCCTCGCGCACGCCTCGATGGAGCCGATGAACTGCGTGCTGCAGATCAATGCCGATGGTGCGAGATCTGGAACGGCGAGCAGTTCCACACCGGCGACCAGAACGTCGTGGCCGGCATCCTCGGGCTCAAGCCCGAACAGGTGAAGATCAACATGCTGTATGCCGGCGGCAGTTTCGGCCGTCGCGGCAATGCCTGGTCGGATTACCTCGCCGATACGGCAGCCATTGCCAAGGCCGACGGCGGCGGCAAGCCGGTGAAGCTGGTGTGGACGCGCGAAGACGACACCCGCGCCGGCTTCTATCGCCCGGCCTACTACCACACGGTGCAAGGCCGGTACCGACAAGAGCGGCAAGATCACGAGCTGGAAGCAGCGCATCGTCGGCCAGTCGATCATGGCCGGTACCTCTCTCGATTCCGGCGGACCGGTCGACAGCAGCTCTGTCGAAGGCGTGTCCAACCTGCCCTATGCCATCCCGAACCTGAAGGTGGAACTGCACACCACCAAGCTCGGCATTCCAATCCAGTGGTGGCGTTCGGTGGGTTCCACGCACACCGCTTACGCGGTCGAATGCTTCCTGGATGAGATCGCCCGCGCCACGAAGCAGGATCCGGTGGAACTGCGTCGCAGCCTGCTCGAGAAGCATCCGCGCCATCTGGCGGTGCTGAACCTCGCCGCAGAGAAAGCAGGCTGGGGCTCTCCCCTGCCCGCCGGCACGGCTCGCGGCGTCGCGCTGCACGAGTGCTTCAACAGCGTCGTGGCCGAGATCGTCGAGGTCTCGAAGAAGGGCGACAGCTACAAGGTCGACAAAGTCGTCTGCGCCGTCGATTGCGGCATTGCCGTCAACCCGAACGTCATCGCCATGCAGATCGAATCCGGCGTGGTCTACGGCCTCGCGGCTGCCATCTCGGGCGAGATCACGCTGAAGGATGGCGTCGTGCAGCAGTCGAACTTCCACGACTACCAGGTGCTGCGCATCAACCAGATGCCGAAGGTGGAAGTGCACATCGTGCCCTCCGCCAACAAGCCAACTGGCGTGGGCGAGCCCGGCACACCGCCGATTGCACCGGCCGTGGCCAATGCACTGGCGGTGCTCACCGGCAAGACCGTGCGCGATCTGCCGTTCAGCAAGGCGGGGCTCACCTTCGTCTGACGGAGGTGTTGACCTGAACGCATAGATGGCGTCCCCAAGGGGATTCGAACCCCTGTCGCCGCCGTGAAAGGGCAGTGTCCTGGGCCTCTAGACGATGGGGACGTACAGGAGGGGCGCGCATTCTAATCGGAAGCGCGCCCGGTTTCCTACCGCTTTTTAACGACCGGGAGCCTGCCCAGCTGCTGCCCCGGCGCCGGGACCCGCTGCCCCCGCGCCTGGCCCGGCACCCGCACCGGCGGTGCCCCGGTTCTGGCTGGGCACCGTGCCCTTGAATTCCTGCGGCTCACGACCCGTCTTCGCGAAGATCAGATCGCGCAGTACTTTCACCGACTCCTTCTGCGGGCCGGCTTCTGGTTCGAGGAAGCCACGCGCCGAACGCCCGGCGGCATGATCGATCGCCCGCAGCCCGGTGCTGTCGGCGAACTCGAGGTCCGCACCCTTGGCGGCCAGCAGCTGGATCGTCTCGATCCAGCCATGCTGTGCGGCCGCGTGCAGCGCCGTGGCGCGCGTGCGCGGCGCTGCCTCGTTGACGTCGGCACCGGCTTCGATCAGCAGCTTCGCGCACTCGGCCGCCTGTGCATCGGTCTTGTAGCGGCCACGGGTGGGATTGGCACCATGACCCGAACCCGCCGCCACCATCAGCGGCGTGACGCCGGCCTCATTGGCCAGCGAGATATTGGCCTTGTACTTGAGCAGCAGTCGCACGGCCTCGACATCACCGCCCTTGGCGGCGCGCAGCAACGGCGTGGCGCCAGTCGAAAGCACCTGGTCGCCGCCGCGATCGAAGATGTAGTTGCGGTATGGCGGCCGCAGCTTCAGCTGGATGTCCGGATTCGCGCCTGCCGCCAGCAGCTGTTCGGCCACCTGCAGGCCGGTGGTGAAATCCTCGCTGGGCAGATCGGGCCGTCCGCCTCTTGGCAGCGTGTTCATGTCGATGGCGACATACAGCGGCGTCTGGCCATAGAGATCCCAGCGATCCACATCCGCACCGGCCTTGATGAGGAACGACAGCGAAGTCGAAGTGCAGGTTCATCAGCGCCACCACCAGTGGCGTGGTCTGGTCCGGATCGGCCCGGTTGATGTCCGCACCCGCGGCCAGCAGTTCGCGCGCGCAGGCGATGCAGCCTTCGCGCGCGGCATACAGCAGCGGCGTGAAGCCACCGCGGTTCATGCCCTTGGGGCGCGGCTCGGAAGTCACGCGCCGCTGCCACTCGCGGATCGCACCGCGGGCGCTCACATCGGCGCCGGCCTTGATCAGCACCTTGATCATCTCGGGCTGGCCCTGCGCGGCGGCCCACATCAGCGCCGACTGCCCACCCCACTGCTCCTTGGCGTTCACCTTGGCGCCGGCCTTCAGCAGCAGCTTCGCCGCATCGACCTTGCCGGCGCGAGCCACCACCATCAGTGCGGTCTGCCCTTCCGGATTCGGCGATTCCACATCCGCGCCTGCGCTCAGCAGCAGCCGAATCACCTCCGCGCTACCCGTGGTGGCCGCCTCGGCCAGCGGCATGGCGCCGAAATCATTGCGCGCATTCGGATCGGCCTTCGCCTTCAGCAGCGCCTGCACCAGGCGCACATCGGCGAAATGCGCGGCGTAGTGCAGCGGCGTGGTGCCATCCGGCTCGCGCGCGCTCGCATCGGCACCCTGCTTCAGCGCATACAGCGCGGTTTCCGGATCCTGCGCCTTCAGCGCGGCGAACAGCTGGGAATCGGCATCCCCCTGCCCGGCCGACCAGGCCATCACCGGCGCCAGCAACGCCAGCCACAAGAATTTGCGCATGTCGCTCAGATCTCCGCGAAGGTGCCGGTGCTGTCGCCGATCTTTTCCACCGGCACGCCCGCGCGCTCGAGCAGGGTCAGCAGCAGGTTCGCGTGCGGCGTGTTCTGCGGATATTTCAGGTGCTGCCCGCCCTTGATCTTCCCGTAGCCCTTGCCGAACACGGCCGAAGGCAGCGGATCGTTGTTGTGCCGGTCGCTGTTCGACATGTTGCTGCCGAACAGGATGATCGAGTGGTCGAGCAGCGAGCCATCGCCATCGGGCGTCGCCGCGAGACGATCGAGGAACCCGGCGAACATCTGCGTGTGGAAGTTCTGCACCTTCACCAGCTTCTCGATCTTGGCGGGGTTTTCCTGATGGTGCGACAGCGGATGGAAGGCATCGGATACACCCAGATTGTTGTAGGTGCGCATGCTCACTTCGCGCGCCATCATGAACGTGGCCACTCGCGTGAGGTTTGCCTGGTAGGCCAGCGCGATCATGTCGAACTGCAGTTTCAGGTGCTCCTCGAAGGCCGCCGGAATGCCTACCGGCGCATCGGGCAGTGTCACGCCGCCCATGCCCTCGGACTTGATCTTCTGGATGCGGCGCTCGATCTCGCGCACGGAATCCAGGTAATCCGCAACGGCCGCCTGGTCGCGCACGCCCACCCGCTTCTGCAGCGCCTGCGCATCCTTCGCGACGGCATCGAGGATGCTGCCGGTTTCAACGGTGATGGCTGCGCGCTCTTCGGCCGTGTCGCCGCCGCCGAACAGCCGGTAGAACACCTTGCGCGGATTGAACTCCATCGGCAACGGCTGGGTCGGCGACCGGAATGCAACGGTGTGCCCATAGCTGCAGCCATAGGCGGGATCGCACACCGCGCCACCCTCGGTCGAGAGCTCCAGCGAGGGGAAGGCCGTTTCCGCACCCAGCAGACGCGCCGCCATCTGGTCGACCGTCGTGCCGGCTCGCGGGTCGTGGGTCTTCTCGGGCGACACGCAGCCCAGCCAGGTGCCGGCGATGATGGCATGCGGCGTATTGCTCTCGCCGCCGCGGTTGCGCAGCCCGCTGACGATGGTCATGGAGTCGCGGTGCTTGGCCGCGGGCTCCAGGATCTTGGTGAACTCGAACTCCTTGCCGGTGGCCGTGGGCGACCAGTGCTGCATCACCGCGCCATGCGGGAAATACACGAACCCCATGCGCGGCGTGGGCTTCGCGGCCGTGGCGGCCAGCGCCGTGGCGGCAGGAATCATCGCATCCAGCAGCGGCAGCGCCACCGAGGCGCCCGCGCCCCGCAGCACGGTACGACGGTCAGATGAATTTCTTCGTGATGAACATGGTCATGTCCTCTACTGAATCACTGCGGCGGTGGTCGCAGGCACTTTGTCGGCAGGAATCTGGTTCATGCGGAACGGCGCGCTGTTGACGATGCCGGTGAGCAGCGTGGCAAACCGGTATTCATCCCCGGCAGCCTGCTTCACGATGCCGCGGATGGTCGGCATGTCGTGCCACTCCATCGGGCGGCCCGTGGCGTAGATCATGAGCTTGGTCGCCAGCGTCTGCACGAACTGGTCCGGGTTCGTCGAGCAAGGCGTTGCGCAGGTCGATGGGGCCGTTGACCTTCGAACCATCGGGCAACTCTCCGGAAGCATCGATGCGCGTCTCGGCCAGCCGATCCTTCTCGCGCCAGCGCCCGACGCCATCGAAGTTCTCCAGCGCCAGGCCCATCGGATCCATCACGCCATGGCAGGAGAAGCAGCTCTTGTTGGTGCGATGCACGGCCATCTGCTCGCGCATCGACAGCACCTTGGCGCCAACGGGCGCTTCCTTCAGCGCCTCGACATTCGGCGGCGGCGGCGTGGGCGGCGTACCGGTGATGTTGTCGAGGATCCAGGCGCCGCGCAGCACCGGCGCCGTGCGGTTGGGGTAAGACGACACCATCAGCACGCCGGCCTTGCCCAGCAATCCATGCCGCACCGGATCCGTGCAGCTGCACGCGACGGAAGCTCGAGCCCTTCACATCGCGGATTCCGTAGTGCACGGCGAGGCGCTCGTTCAGGAAACTGTAGTCGCCCTGCATCAGCTCGAGCACATTGCGGTTGCCGCGGAACACGGCATCGACGAACAGCCGGATCTCCTCGCGGAAATCCTCGCGCATGTCGCCATTGATGTCGCGGTTGATGGCCACATACGGGAAAGACGCCCGGATCCGGCTCGATATCCGCCAGCTTGCCGAGACCGAGCCACTGGAAGGCAAAATCGCGCGCCAGCGACTGCGCGCGCGGATCGGCGAGCATGCGCCGCACCTGCTGCGCCAGCACGGCGTCGTCGGTCAGCTTCCCGGCCTGCCGCCACATGCGAGCAGTTCATCATCCGGCAGGCTGCTCCACAGGAAGAAGGAAAGCCGCGACGCCAGCTGCAGGCTGTCGAGTGCATACACCTCGCCGGGCTTCTTGCCTGGCGGGCGGTGTTTCCGGCCGATACAGGAAATCAGGGCTCGCCAGGATGCGCGTCATCGCGCCGCGCACACCTTCGTCGAAGGTCTTGCCGGCACGCGCGCGTCACGTAGGCCTGCATGAGGTTATCTACCTCACCGGCCGCCAACGGGCGCCGGAAGGCACGCCGCGCAATGGTCGCCACGATCTGTTCCGCGCAGGTTTTTTCTTCGGCAGTCGGTCTTCGGGTAGCAGCTGAAGATGCGACGCCGGCTGGCCGTTTCACTCACGCCATCGGTGCGGAACGGGCCACGCACCTCGAAGCTGTTCACTTTCAGCACGCGCTCTTCGCCGCCGCCCGGCACCAGCGCCTGCAGGCGCGCATCGGATTCCGCGTAGCTGCGGGCACGGAACGTCACCACCACGCGGCGCTGCCCGGCCTTCGCCTGGAAGCGGATGTTCTTCAGGCGCTTGTTGATGGCGTCGACCGGCGGATCGCCCTTCTGGTCGATGGCCTTCTGGTCCTCTTCGCCGCCGAGCTTCACTTCGTAGACTTTCACGCCGTCGACCAGGGCGACCAGCGTGTTCTCGAACTCCATGCCTTCCACCCACAGCGCCCGCGCCATGTCGTTGATGTTGAGTTCGTACTCGCCATCGGCCGGGAAGATGTGATCCACCCCGAAGCCACCGCGCGTGCCGAATGGCAGGCCTTCGACATGGATTGTGCTGCGGGCCGCCGAAGGGATTCGCGTAGGGCGTGCCCACCGGCCGCGAAGCCGGATTGCCCACCGCCTGCATCGCCACGCTGCGCGCTGCGGACAGATACTGGTCGAGGAAGGTCGGCGACACCTGCAGCACCTTGGCCACATTGTCGAAGCCATCGGAGAGATCATCCTGCGGCAGCAGCGAGCTCGGATCGAATTCCAGATCGAACAGATAGCGGACGGCGTTCGCGTATTCGCGGCGATTGAGCCGGTGCAGCGGCACATGGCCCGGCTCCACATGCTTCACGGCGGCTGCGTCGATGTTGCCTTCCAGCCAGCTGCACGAAGGAGTCGAGCTCCGCGTTGGCCGGACGTGGCTCGCCTGGCGGCGGCATCAATCGGCCCCGCATGCGGCGGACGACTTTCTCCCACGTCTCTGCTTCGGCAGGGATTCCCGCCTCGCTGTGATCCAGCGCATCGAGCGCCAGCTCGCCGGCCCAGTCGGTGGTGTTGTGGCACTCCACGCAGTACTTGTTGACCATCGCCCAGTGCGCTGCCGGCGGCCTGGGCGCGGCGGCATGGGCCACGCCTGCTGCAAGCGCCGCCGCCACCCACCAGACCTTGTGAAAAATGCCGTTGCTGGTCATCTATCCCGCCCACCCCATTGCACGGAAACGTAGCGTCTCGATTCTAGGTTATCGGCCGCCGGAATGATCGGGTAGAGTCGCGAGCCATGAAAACATTGCTTTCACGCCGCCGCTTCGTCGGTTCGGTATCCGGTGCCGCCCTGCTTCAGGGAACGGGCCTCGGACTGCTCGCGAGGCCACTGCTGGCTGCTCGCGCAACGCTCTCCGCCGAGAAACTCGCGGATGGCGTGATCTGCATCCATGGAGCCGGCGCCAATGTCGTTGCCCTGCGTGACGCAGCAGGCCTCGTGTTCATCGATGGCGGACTGAAGGCCAACTCTGCCGATCTGCTGAGTCTCGCGCAGCAACAGCTCGGCAAGGGCCCGCTGCATACGCTGATCAACACGCACTGGCATTCCGAACACACCGGTCTCAACGAACACGCCGGCAAGCAGCGCGCAAAGATCATCGCGCACGAAAACACGCGCCTGTGGCTCTCGACCACGGTGCGCTATACGCCGGACGGCGCGCCTTTCCTGCCTCTGCCTGTCGCAGCGCGCCCCAATGCCACCACCTACAACACCGGCGAGCTTGCGGTCGGCAATGAAACGCTGCGTTATGGTTACCTCTCGCAGGCCCACACCGATGGCGATCTGTACGTGAAGCTTCAGCAGGCCAATGTGCTGGTCACCGGTGGTGTGGTGGCGGGCAACGGCTGGCCCACTGCAGACTGGGTAACCGGCGGCTCGATCACCGGCACGGTGGGCGGCTATCGCACACTCATCGCGCAATGCGATGACAGGACGCGCGTGGTCACCGCCCAGGGCGACAGACTCTTCACGAAGGCCGACCTGCAGACCGAACTCGACATGCTGGCGAAGCTGTCCGACCAACTGAGCCGCATGATGCGGGCGGGGGCCGGCCCGGCCGATGTGCTGGCCGCCAATCCGGCCAAGGACTACGTCGCGAAGATGGGCAACCCGGACCAGTTCCTGACGGAGTCGTTCAAGAGCCTGTGGCCCCGGCTGGCGCCGGACGCCTGAAGACGAGAGAGGTCAGCATCTCCCTGATATTCCAGTTTCCTGCGGACAGCACAGCGCAGGGCTGACGGTGGTCCTGACAGAATTTCGCCAGGCCAGTGCCGCAGGAGATGACCATGGCAGAGCGAACCCCCAGCCCTTCCCGGATCAACCACTTTCCTCACCGTATTCCGGTTGAGCCTCGGGCAATAGGCGCGATGCTGGCCCGGTCAAATCAGCTGCGGGGCATGCGGCTGCTCGTCGAAACGGATCGCCATGGCAACACACAGGCCTATGTGGAGCGCCAGCATCCCTGACCCTGGATTTGTCAGGAAACGCGCGGCAAAGGGTGGTGCGACCAGCCTCTGCGGCCCCGGCAGTGCCAGATAAAGATTGGTGGAGCTAGACGGGATCGAACCGTCGACCTCTTGCATGCCATGCAAGCGCTCTCCCAGCTGAGCTATAGCCCCACAGCGGAAGGGGCGTGAAGGTACGCAAGGGGGCGGGGCCTGTCAAGGCAAGTTCCCGGTGGTACGCTTGGGATCACAACAACAGGGGATCCCACATGAACATTCGTCGTCAGTTTCTGGCCGCCGCCGCTTTCGTGCTGCTGCCCCTCGCCGCCCTGTCCGCCGACCCTGCCGCCAACATCGCCGGCACCTGGACCACCTCCTTCGACAGCCAGGTTGGGGTGCAGACCTACACCTACACCTTCGTGGTGAAAGGCACGGAGCTCACCGGCACCTTCAAATCGGAGAATGGCGAAGGGCCCATCACCGAAGGCAAGGTCGACAAGGGCGTGGTCACCTTCGTCGAGAACATGAGCTACCAGGGCATGGAGCTGCGCATCGCCTACACCGGCACCGTGGTGTCGGCCGATGAGATCAAGTTCAAGCGCGATGTGGGCGGGCAAGGCGGCGAGGAATTCACCGCCAAGCGGAAGAAGTAGGCCGAAACCTTCAGGCTGCCGCGGGCTGCTTGCGAGGGCGCCCGCGGGGTCGGTGGGGTGAGATCACCTGCCCTGCGTAGTGCGCAGGTTCTTCCTGCACCTGGGCAACGAAGGGGTTCACGACCTTCACTCCGTCCAGAATGGCACCGTGCTGCAGATCTTCGGTGTACAAGACTGTGCAATGCTGCAGCCGGGCGGCGGCAACAATAAGGCAGTCCCACCAGCTGAGTTTGTAACGTGCTTCGATGGCTTTGGCCTGCAGCACCAGCCTGGAATCGACAGGAAGTGGTTTCCATTCCAGAAGATCTTGAACCTGGGCCCACGCCTCTTGTAGAGCGACAACCTGCCGAAGTTTGCGCGCGACAACGACGTAGAACTCGTTGATTGCCTGAACACTTGTGCACGCGCGTTGCTGACGCCACAAGCCATCGATCAGCGCTAGCGCCACTTCCTTCTTCAGCGGCTCTGTCGGGTTGATCGCGTAGACAAAAATGTTAGCGTCGACGAAGCACAGGGCGGTCATAAATTTCGTCCCGGGTTGGCAGCTTTTCGCCTGGCTCTGTCAGCGGAATATTCCATTCACGAGCACGCGCCATAAACCGATGCATCGCCGCCTCATAGGCTTGCGCCTTCGGCAGCTGCTGACGAGCCATGTCGCTCATGTAGCGCGACACACTCTTGCCCTGCTCCGCCGCGGCCTCCTTGACCCACTCCAGCGTGCGTTCATCCAGCGTGATCGTGATGTTCTTCATGGCCATGAAGAAATAATACACCGACCAAGTGTATTTTCAAGTGGATTTATCCGGCCAACGCATCCACCCGAGCCAGCACCGTTTCACGCCCCAGCAAGGCCAGCGTCGCATCGATCGGCGGCGAGATCGTGCCGCCCGTCAGCGCCACGCGCAGCGGCTGGGCCACCTTCCCCAGCCCCAGCGCCCGCGCCTCCGCAAACGCCTGTATGGCCGCATGCAGGGCCGGCGCCGTCCATTCCGTCACCGTCGCCAGCATCGCGCGCAGCTCGCCCAGCAACGCCCTCGCCTCCGGCGTCAGATGCTTGGCCACCGCCTTCTCGTCCATCACCGGCTCGCGGAAGAAGAACAGGCTGCCCTGCGCCATCTCCTTCATCGTCTTCGCCCGCTCGCGCAGCGCCTCGACCACGCCGGCCAGCAAGGCGTCGTTGTCGCTCGTGACGCCGAGCATGGCCAGCTGCCCGCGCAAGGCGGCCACCAGCGTGGCCTGCGGCGCCTTGATGATGTGCTGCTGGTTGAGCCACAGCAGCTTGTCGGCGATTGAACGCCGAGGCCGCCTTGTTGACACTGGCGATATCGAACGCCGCGATCATCTCTTCGCGCGTGAAGAACTCCTGATCACCATGCGACCAGCCCAGCCGCACCAGGTAGTTCAGCAGCGCATCGGGCAGGTAACCGTCCTTCTCGTACTCCAGCACGCTCACCGCACCGTGGCGCTTGGAGAGCTTCGCGCCATCGGCGCCGAGGATCATCGGCACATGCGCATAGATGGGCGGCTTCGCGCCCAGCGCAACCAGCATGTTGATCTGCCGCGGCGTGTTGTTCAGATGATCATCGCCACGGATCACGTGCGTGACGCCCATGTCCATGTCGTCCACCACCACGCAGAAGTTGTAGGTGGGGTTGCCATCCGAACGCTGGATGATGAGGTCATCCAGTTCGGTGTTCTGGAACACCGTGCGACCGTGCACGAGATCCTCCACCACCACTTCACCGGCCAGCGGATTCCGGAAGCGGATCACCGGCGTCACGCCCGGCGGCGGCGTGGCGGTGCTGTCGCGCCAGCGGCCGTCATAACGCGGCTTTTCCTTGCGCGCCAGTTGCGCCTCGCGCATGGCATCGAGCTCTTCCTTCGATGCGTAGCACCGATAGGCCAGCCCCTGCGCCAGCATCTGCTCGATCACGGCCTGGTAACGCGGATAGCGCTGCGTCTGGTAGAACGGGCCTTCGTCTTCATTGAGGCCCAGCCAGCGCATGCCTTCCAGGATCACGCGCACGGCTTCATCGGTGGAGCGCTCGCGATCGGTATCTTCCACGCGCAGGATGAACTTGCCGCCGCGGCGCCGGGCATAGAGCCAGGAGAACAGGGCCGTGCGCACGCCGCCGATGTGGAGCATGCCGGTGGGGCTCGGAGCAAAACGGGTTACGACTGTCATAGGCCGCGTAGCGTAGCCGAAGGATTGTCAGTCGACGACGTAGAAATCGACCACCACATGATCGGGCTTGCGGATGCCGCGCGCCACGAACAGCTTGCGCCGCATCCAGTCGTGCGGGCCAGGAGCCACATCGAATGTGGGCGAGGTGCGGAAATAATACTGGTCCGGATCCACTTCGACGCCGCTGGAGAGCTTCTCGATCACTTCCTCGGTGGCCGTGCGCACGCCGGCATTGGTGACCGCGATCACCGTGCCATCGCTGGCCTGAATACTGTACCGGGCAAGTACTTCGGTGAGCCCGCCCGGCAGAATGGCCTGCCAGTCACCGCCGCCCGTCAGCACCCTGCCCTGCAGCCTCGGCCCGTACACCGTGCCACCGGTCACGCCGATGAAGCGCTTGCGCTTGCCATCGATCACGCCCTGTTCCACCGGTGGCGCCAGCTCGCCGCGCAGCGAGAAAACATAAGCCAGCGCGGGGGCTGGTGCGGAAGCGGTATTCATGGGGCGGAACTGTGGCACAGGCATCCGAACCCCTCAACCGGGGCGGAATATTCCAGGCACCGATCCCGGTTTGCGCGCCAGCAGGCGCATGCGTAAACTTGCGCTCCCTTTTTGCGAGGGGCGGTTAGCTCAGTGGTAGAGCATTGCTTTCACACGGCAAGGGTCACAGGTTCAAATCCTGTACCGCCCACCATCAATCCCGCATGGCGTGCAGGCTCTCCTCACGCAGCACGGCATCGATCTCGCGGCCTGCGGCAATGCCCAGGGCCTGCGCCAGATGCAGCGAAATACTCAACTGCACAGGCTGCGCCACACCAGTCAGCCGCGCAGTGAGCCTCGCCTCCTCGCCCATCGGCAGGTAGCTCGCAATCGTCAGTCGCAAGCGGTTCGGTGATTCCGGCAGCGGTTTGCCCTGGGCGCCCGGCAACCGGATGGCGCCATTCGGCAGCAACAGGCAGAGGGATGTTCCCGGGGCCATTTCTGGCCGATGCGGGGAAGCCACCTCCAGTTCGCCAATTTGAATCCAGGTTCTGCCGGCAGCGGGCTCGTGCCGCAGGACCTTGCCTTGCAGCACATTGCGCAAACCCATCAGCCGTGCCGCGGCAGAACTCACCGGACGCGCCAGCACTTCCCCCGGCACACCGCTCTGCAGTGTCCTGCCCCCTTCGAGCAGCGTCATGCGGTCGGCCAGCAGCAGCGCTTCGGTCAGGTCGTGCGTGACCATGATGATGGGCAGTGAGAGTTCCTGCTTCAGCTCGGCGAGCTCCGTGTACAGCGTTTCGCGCGTCGTACGATCGACGGAAGAGAACGGCTCGTCGAGCAGCAGCAGCGAGGGGTGTCGTGCCAATGCCCGCGCCAAGGCCACGCGTTGCTGCTGACCACCAGAGAGCTCGTCGGGCAGTCGGTGTTCGAGGCCAGGCAGCCCCACTTTCGAAATCCATGCCTGCGCGCGCGGGCGCCGTTCTGCCGGCCGGCAGATGCGCCAACCCCACCTCGATATTCGCAAGCGCCGACAGATGCGGGAACAAGCCGAAGTTCTGCGGCACGAACCCCACATTGCGCTGTTGTGGCGAGAGATGGATTGCCGCGGCCGCATCGAACCACACGCGATCGCCGCACTGGATGCGGCCGGATGTAGCGCGGGCCAGCCCGGCGATCATGCGCAGCAGCGTGGACTTTCCGCTGCCCGATGGGCCCACCAGCGCGAGCAGCTCGCCGCCACCGCAGGCAAGCTCGGCATCGAGCGGAATCGGCGCATCCTGCCTGATCGATGCAGAGAGCTCAGTGTTGCGGCAGGACACGACGCCTCCCGAAACGCTGACTGAGCGCGGTGGCCGTCGCCAGCACCGTGACCGAGAACAACAGCAGCAGCAACGACATCTGGCCGGCAGAGGCGAAGTCGAACGCCTGCACGCGATCGTAGATCGAGATGGCGATGGTGCGGGTCTCGCCCGGAATGCTGCCACCGACCATCAGCACCACGCCGAACTCCCCCAGCGTATGCGCGAATGTGAGGACCAGCGCCGTGAGCACACCCGGCCAGGCCAGCGGCAGCTCGATGAGCAACAGCGTGCGCCAGAAGCCCATGCCGCAGCAGGCCGCCGCATCGCGCACTTCGCGCGGTATGCCCTCGAACGCCCGCTGGATGGGCTGCACGGCAAAGGGAATATTGACGATGAACGACGCGATGACGAGGCCGGAGAAATGGAACACCAGCGGCTCGCCGGTCAACCCTTCAACCCAGCGACCGATTGTGGATTGCCCGCCCAGCCCCACCAGCAGGTAGTAACCCACCACCGTCGGTGGCAACACCAGCGGCACGGCCAACATAGCCTCGACCACAGCTCGCCCGCGGAACTTCCGGTAGGCCAGTGCTCTTGCGGCAAACAACGCGGCAGGCAGCAGCAACAGCACGGTAAGACCGCCCAGCTGCAGCGAAAGCCACAGTGCCTGCCAATCCATCAGCCCGCCTCGCCCGGCAGCGCAAAGCCGTAGGCCCGCATCACGCGGCGCGCAGCAGGCTCCTGCAGGTAACGATAGAACGCCTCGGCCGTGGCATCGGCCTGCTTCAGGAGCACCATGCGCTGGCGCAAGGGCGAATGCCATTGCTCGGGAATGAGCGCGTAGCGACCCAGTGCCTTCATCTGCGGCGACGCCGCCAGTGAAAGGGCAATGATCCCGCCCTGCGCAGAACCGCTCACCGCAAACTGCGCGGCCTGCGAAACATTCTCGCCCAGCACCAGCCGCGGCTCGATGTCGGCCCATAGACCTGCGCGCCGCAGCACTTCTTCGGCGCGCCTGCCGTAGGGCGCATGTTCGGGGTTGGCGATGGCGAACCGGCGGATGCGTCCGGCGCGCAGTTCGGCCGTCAGACCCTTGAGCTCTCCATCCACGGGCAGGCCAGATCCGCTCGGCGCCATCAGCACGATCCGCCCGATGGCATAGAGCACGCCCGCATCGCGCGTGTAGCCGTCCTTGTGCAAGGCACCGATGTAATCTTCATCGGCCGAAAGAAACAGCGCAAAAGGCGCGCCGTTGCGGATCTGGGTCGCAAACGTGCCGGAGGAGCCGAACGACAGCTTGATGGCCTGGCCCGTGTCCTTTTCAAACGCGGTGGCTATTTCCTCGAGCGCAAATTTCAGGTCCGACGCAGCAGCCACCACCGGCGCCGCCGCGCGCACAGCACAGGGTGTGCCGGCAAGCAGCGCTGCCAAGATGACTACCCAGATTGCTCGAACAGCCATTCCCGCCAGATCCTCATCGCTATATCAGGATGACTATATCGGGGGGCGCCTGGCCGTTCAATCTGCGCCTCTACATCGGGTAGGCGCCCAGACCCAGCGGCAGCCCCAGCGCCACAAATACCAGCAGCAGCAGGCTCCAACCGAGCAGGAACAGCATCGAGTACGGCAGCATCAGCGCAATCAGCGTGCCGATGCCGGCGCCCTTCACGTACTTCTGGCAGAACACCACCACCAGCGCGAAATACGGCATCAGCGGAGTGATGATGTTGGTGGTGCTGTCGCCGATGCGGTAGGCCGCCTGGGTGGCATCCGGCGAAATGCCCACCTGCATCAGCATGGGGACGAAGATCGGCGCCAGCAGCGCCCATTTCGCCGATGCCGACCCCAGGAACAGATCCGCAAGACAGGTGATGAGCACGATGCCGAGCAGCGTCACCATCATCGGCAACTCCAGGGCCCGCAGCGCCTGCCCGCCTTCCAGCGCGATCAGCACGCCGATGTTCGACTTGTTGAACGCCGCGATGAACAACGACATGAAGAACACCAGCACGAGGTAGTAACTCATGCTGCCCATCGATTTCGTCATGCCTTCCACGACATCGCGATGGGTCTTCACGGTGCCGGCCGCGACGCCATAGGCAATGGCCGGCAGCAGGAAGAACAGGAAGATCAGCGCCACAATCGATCGCATCAGCGGCGCATCGGAAGCGGTCAGCCCGCCGTTCGCCGCACGCCAGCTGCTGCCCTCCGGCCAGGCGCTCACGCCCAGCAACAGCAGACCCAGCGCCAATGTGATCAACGCCGCCCGCAGTCCACGGCGTTCCTGCTGCGTCGGCGCCTCGAAGCGCGGCATGCCGCTCATGTCGCCATCGACCACGGTGGTGCGCTGCAGGCGCGGCTCGATCACCCGATCGGTCAGCCACCAGCCGATACCGATGATCAGCACCGACGAAACCGTGGTGAAGAAGAAGTTGTTCAGCGGATTGATGGTGGCCGCAGGGTCCAGCAGCTGCGTCGCCTGCTGCGTGAGACCAGCGAGCAAGGGATCCAGTGACACCGGCAGGAAACTCGCGCTGAAGCCACCGGATACACCCGCGAATGCCGCGGCGATGCCAGCCAACGGATGCCTGCCCGCGGCAAAGAAGATCACCGCACCGAGCGGAATGACCAGCACATAGCCCGCATCGGCAGCCAGGTGCGAGAGCAGTGCCACGATGATCAGGATGGGTGTCAGCAGCGAGCGTGCCGTCACCGCCAGCAACGCCCGCAGGCCGGCGCTGATGAACCCCACATGTTCCGCCACCCCGATGCCCAGCATGGCCACCAGCACCACGCCCAGCGGGTGGAAACTGACGAAGGTCTGCACCAGTTCGCTGCTGAACTGGGTCAGCGCCGAGCCGCTCAACTGATTCTGGACCACCAGTGGCTGGCCACTGCGCGGATCGATTGCCGAAAAATCGATGCCGGAGAGAATGGCCGATAGCAGCCAGGTGATTGCCAGCAGCAGCAGAAAGAGGATCGCCGGATCGGGAAGGCGGTTGCCCGCGCGTTCGATCCTGGCGAGGGCCCGTTCCAGTCGCGTTGGTCTGGCGGTCGGGATTTCTGTCATGCCGCAATGGGCCTCGTCTGCCACATACCAGTTCTTCCACTGCAACCCCCGCCGCCGGAACTACCGGTGCGGCGGGATTTGCCGCGCGCCTCGCCTACTTCACGTGCCGCTGGATGTGCGAGGGAATCAGGAAGAAGCTCAGTGCCGTGACCAGTGCGCATCCGGCCGCGAACCAGAAGAACACGTTCACGCCTGGATCCGGTTCCATCGCGAGGTACGCCGACGCGACGATCGGGCTCATCACCGCGCCAATGCGTGACACCGTCTGCGCCAGGCCCACGGCCGAACCACGCAGTTCGGTGGGATAGGAGTGCGCGGCAACGGCATACATGAATGCCTGCATGCCGTTGAAGGACACACCTGCCATGAAGCTGAGCCAGAGCACGCTGGAGTCGCTCGCGGTACCGGCGCCAACCAGCAGGAAGCCGATCAATGCGGTAGCGGCAACACCCACCAGGGCCAGCACCGAACCGACATAGCGGGAACCCAGCCAGCGGATCATGAAAGCGCCGCCAATCGAACCGAAGAACGCGCCGATGGAGAACAGGCCCAGCGCCTCACTCGCGATGTCTGCACTCACGGCGTCACGCTGCAGCAGCACGGGCAGATAGTTCGTGTACAGATACAGGATGAAGCTGTTGAACGAGAACGCCACCCAGATGAAGAACGTCGAACGCGCATAGAAGCTGTTCCAGATCGTGGCCAGCCAGTTGCTCGAGCGCTTGCCCTCTTCCTTGATCAGGAAGGTCTCCGACCCATCGAAGCGTTTTTCGCCCAGCAGCCGGTTCAAGCGAATTCGCGAGGCGGCCGTGCAGCGCCGGGCGTTGCGCCATGTATTTCGGCGATTCAGGCAGCAGGAATCCGAACAGGATGAACAGGGCCAGTGGCACGAGGCCGCCCACCAGGAACATCAACTGCCAGTCCATGTGCTTGATGCCGAAGCGGGCGAGGTAACCACCCACCGGCACCGACGAAATGACCAGCGCCACCACCACGCTGCGCACGCGGTGGGAAGTCCATTCGGAAATCAGCGTGGTGGCCAGCGGCGTGATGCCACCCATGCCGAGACCCGTGACAAAGCGCCACAGCGTCATGCTGCGAATCGTCTCTTCCGCGTTTTCCGGCGTACCGCCTTTTGCGGCGTAGTAGCAGAGCACGGAACCCACGAAGAGGAACATCAGGCAGGCGAAATAGGAGCGCTTGCGGCCGATACGGTCGCCCAGCCAGCCCAGACCCACCGAGCCCACTGCCATGCCGATCAGAGCCCAGGTGTTGATGGGCTTGAGATCGGCTGCGTTGATGCCCCAGTCGGCAACCATCTTCGGACCGACCTGACCCATCAGGAACAGGTCGTAGCCATCGGTGGCCATGATGATGATCATCATGATCGTGATGCCGAACGGCACCCAGAAATACTTGGCGGAATCGATGACCTCGCCTACATCGACGATTTTCTTGTCCATGCTCTAACCGTGACCCCGCCTGTTGTTTTTTCCGGTCCGCGACTTTGGACCGAAATCAGCCCGATGGCAACGGGGAGCCCCCCCTTCAGGGAACGATCGCCTGGATCTTCGGGGTGGTGCCCGCCGGGAACGTGGCGGCCGGATTTTCCGCCCTGGCACCGAAAGAGCGCAGCAGCGCCACGGTCTCGGGATAAGTCTCCGGCTGCAGCGCATTGAACTCTTTGGGGAAGCGGCCCAGCGCGTAATCGATCGGCGAGAGTCCATTGGAATCGATCACGTCCAGCTCCGCCCCATCGGCCACCAGCCGGCGCACCAGTTCGTTCCAGCCACGCGCTGCTGCCGCGTGCAGCGCGGTGCGATTGGCGGCCGTCACCACCTTGAGATCGGCATCGGCAATGCTGAGCACGGTGCGTGCCTTGACGTCTGCACCCGCGGCACGCAGCAGCTGGTAACACTCCAGCGCATCCTCTTCCGTGCGCAATCGTCCGCGCGTGGGATCGTGCACATGACCATCACCGGCCGCCGCCATCAGCGGCGTCACGCCCTGCGAGTTCGGCAGGTTCGCCAACGCGCCATGCTGCAGCAGCAACTTCAGCAGCGGCACATCACCCGCCTTGGCCGCACGCAGCAACGGCGTGGTGCCCCAGACAATCATCGGATCGCGATAGCGATCATTGGGAATATTGCGATACCGGGGGCGCAGCTTCAGCTGCATGTTGGGATTCGCGCCCTTCGCGAGCAGCAGCCGCACGATGTCTTCGCCGGTGGTGCGATCCATCGTGGGCAGCTCGATGCGCCGGCCTATGGGCAGCGTGTTCATGTCCACGGCCACGTACAGCGGCGCCTGCCCGTAGATATCCCAGAGGTCCACGTCGGCGCCCGCTTCGATCAGGAACTTTGCGGCATCCCAGTTACGGTTGAGCAGCGCAAGCACCAGCGCCGAACTGCCATCCGGGTCCGTCAGGTCGATATCGGCGCGCTTGTCGAGCAGCGCCTTGAGGCAGTCGATGCAGCCCTCGCGCGCCGCGAACAGCAGCGGCGTCAGGCCACCGCGGACCATGTCTTTCGGCCGGCCTTCGGCGGTAACACGCCGTTGCCAGTCGCGCACCGTCGAGCGCTCGTCGACACGCGCGCCCTTGTCGAGCAGCAGGCGGATCATCGCGGGCTGGCTTTGCGCCGCGGCCCACATCAAGGCGGTCTGCCCACCCCAGGCTTCCCGCGCATGCACGTTCGCACCCTTCTGCAACAGCAATCGCGCTGCTTCCAGGTTGCCGGTTCGCGCCACCGCCATCAGGGCAGTCTGCCCTTCGCCATTGGGTGAATCCGGATCCACGCCGGCATCCAGCAGCACACGGATCACTGCCGCATCGCCACGCGCGGCAGCGAGCATCATCGGCGTGGCACCAAACAGGTTGGCGGCGCGCGGATCCGCGCCAGAAGCGACCAATTGCCGCGCTGCTTCGACATCACCGGCGTAGATGGCCCTGTGCAGCGCCGTGGTGCCGTCAGGCTCGACGGCCTCGCCGGCCTGCGCGTTTGCGAACCCGGCGCAGCAAATGAGGCCCGCCAAGGCGAGCCTCAGTCCTTCCATCGCGCTCAATAGCCGACCGTGAAGCGCTTGTTCACGAACTGCGGCTTCTCGATCTCGTCGAGCATGGCCACCGCGTAGTCTTCCATGGAGATTGCGCTCTGGCCCTTGTCGTCGGCCACCAGCTGTCTCCGTGCCGAGACGGAACTTGCCGGTGCGCGTGCCCGGGCGGATGTTGCCCGCCGGGCTGAAGAAGGTCCAGGAAACGTCCTTCACCTCGGCGCGCAGCCAGTCGAGCGAATCGACCGATGACTTCACCTCGCCCGCCATGGAGGTAGCCATGTTGGAGCCGAAGCGGTCGATGATGCGCTTGCCATCCGGCGTTGTAGAGGCTGCTCGCACCACCCACGACCAGCAGGCGCGTCTTCTTCGCACCGGTCTGCGCGCGCTGGCCGGCCACCATGGACTTCACCACGCTGATCGCGAAATCCGGCAGTGGGCGCCGGGCGCACGACCACCGAAGACACCAGCACATCCGCACCTTCGATGTTCTTCGTGATATCGGCCGGGCTCGAGCGCATCGCCCGTCACCAGCTTCACGCCCTTCGGGGCGAGTTCCGGCTTCGGGGTTCTATCGACCACCGTCACCGTGTGGCCGCGCGCTGCCGCCTCATTGACGATGCGGCTGCCGATGTTGCCGCTGCCGCCATAGACCACGATCGAAAGCGGCTTCGCCGCCTTCGTCTGCGCGACAGCCACCGAAGACATTGCAGCGCCAGACAGCGCCACCGCGGCAGCCAGCAGGGAAACCAGAGTTCTGCGATTCGAATTCATCGGGACGCTCCTGTCGATTTCGATCAAGGCGTGCGGTCGAGCCCCAGCGCCTTGATCGCGTTGTTCTTCATGATCAGATCACGTACTTCGGGCCGGAACCCTGCCGCATCGTAATCCTTCATCCAGCGTTCCGGGGTGATCAGCGGGTAATCCGTGCCGAACAGCATCTTGTGCTTCAGCTGCGTGTTCGCATAGTGAATCAGCTGCGGCGGGAAGTACTTCGGCGACCAGCCCGAAAGGTCGATGTAGACATTGGGCTTGTGCAGGCACACCGACAGCGCCTCGTCCTGCCAGGGCCAGGACGGGTGCGCGATGATGATGGTCATGTCGGGGAAATCCGCCGCCACATCGTCCAGGTGCATCGGGTTCGAATACTTCAGGCGCAGCCCGCCGCCGCCGCGCAGGCCCGAGCCCATGCCCGAGTGCCCGCTGTGGAAGATCACCGGCAGCTTCGCCTCGGCCATGGCCTCGTACATCGGGTAAGCCATGCCGGTCGTTCGGATAGAAACCCTGGCAGGTCGGGTGGAACTTGAAGCCGCTGACGCCATCGGCAATCAGCTTCTTCACCTCGCGCAGGCCCATCTTGCCCTTGTGCGGATCGACGCTGCCGAAGGCCATCATCATGTCGCTGTTGGCCTTGGCGGCCTCGAGCACTTCGTCGTTCGGAATGCGGCGCCGGCCGATCTCGAATTCGGTATCGACCGTGAACATCACGAGGCCGATCTTCTGCGCGCGGTAGAAGTCGATGGTTTCCTGGATGGTCGGCGGCCCGCCACTGGACTTGAAGTACTTGCGCTTCTGCTCCTCGATGTCGTTAGCGTAATCGTCTTCTGGCTGGCGGCAGGAGACTTCCGCGTGCGTGTGCACGTCGATGGCGATCAGTTCGTTGATTTTCATGGGGCGGATTTTGCCACAGATCAGGTGCTACCCCCGCCCTTCGCTATCGCGACTGCAGATTGCTGATCACCGTGTCGTCCACATGCAGCTCGGTATCCAGCACCAGCCGCTCCTGCCGCAGCTGCAGCTCGTGGATCACGTACATCAGCGCGATGCTGAGGATCAGCGCCACGAAGGTGGAATTGAACGCCACGCCGAGGCCGCTGGTCACGGCACTCGGTATCGCCCCGCAACGCCGTCTGCGCGCCAGCCAGCGCCTCGCCGATACCGCGCACCGTGCCCACGAATCCCACCGCCGGAATCGCCCACACGCAGAACCGGATCAGCGACAGCTCCGCATCCAGGCGCGAGGCCTCGGACTCGCAGTAGTCATGCACCGTGGTCGCCGCGTCCTGCACGTTGGCCGTTTCGCCAAAGCGCTTCAGCGAACGCCGGATCGTTCGCGCCGGAATGAGATCCCGCTCCGCCGCCGGCAATTGCTCGAGCTTGTGGGTGTATTCCCGCACATCACCCGGCAGGATCCGGAAGCCCGCCGGCACCTTCAGCAGGCCGGCATCCAGCTGGCGACGCTGCCTGCCCAGTGAAAGACCCTTCAGCAGCGCCAGACCGAATGCCCAGAGCCCGAGGATGATGGCCACCTCCTGCTCCGGATCTTTCAGGATCACCAGCACCGAGCGGCGCGGCGTGTATTCGGCGTTCTCCGCCTGCAGCGCCTGCTCCCGCGCCTGCCAGCCGGCGGCCTGCGGGCGCACGTAGAAGGTGTAGGCCACATGGACCAGTACCGCGAGGATCAGCAGCAGGCCGAAGGTCTGGATCCGGTCCTGTGTATAGCGTTCTTTCATGGTGGCGGCCTTTATGCCCTACCGATCAAGGGTCGGCAAGGCCAGCAGCTCGAACCCGGGCTGCCGGGCAGCCACCGCATCAAACGTCATCGTGCATCGGCAACCGGCATCCGTCGCCAGCACGCCAATCAGCGCGTCGCTGAAATCTGCCTTTTCGTGCGCATAGGCCTGAACGGCCCGCCACACCTGCTCTGCACATTGCACTTGCAGCTGCGGCGCAGAGAGCAACCCTTCCACGACCTGTTGAACCAGCTTGCGGTCAGCGCCATAGCTGCTGACCATGACCCAGACCACTTCGGCGAGCACGACCAGCGACACGAACCCAGGCTCGCGTTCGGAAAGCAGCTGCTCCATCAGTCGGTTCGCTGCGCCCGCCTGCTGCGCATCGTCCTGAGCGAAGTAGCGAACGATGATGTTGGAGTCGAGACCGATCACGATCCAGGCTTGCCCATTCTGGCAATCGCAGCGTTCATATCCTCAATGCTGACCGGTCGCGGGGGGCGCGGGAGAATACCCTTCAACTCGCGGATGTCCCGCGTCGCGGTCCGCAGCACGAATCCGGCCTCGGTTTCGACGAACTCCACCCGATCGCCGGTAGCCAGACGAAGCCGATCACGAACCGACTTGGGGAGCGTGATCTGGCCTTTGCTGGTCAGTTTTGCGCCGGACATGTCGTTTTGATTCCTTACCGCGTGTAAGGAATCGTATTCCCGTCGAAGCATGCCGTCAATTTTGCTGCTTCACAGATCCGTCATGGAGTTCAGAATCGGGTCCGATGTGGCAATTTGGGCGGACGCGACCCCGCTCAGGCATCCATCAACGCCAGCAATTCCTTCGTCTTGGCGTGCATCAGGTCGACATCTCCGCGCGTCTCGACATTCAGCCGCACCAGCGGCTCGGTGTTCGAAGCCCGCATGTTGAAGCGCCAGTTGTCGAACTCCATCGACAGCCCGTCGGTGTAGTCCACCAGCTTCGCCGTGGCCTTGTAGTGCGCCTCGGCCCGCGCCAGCACCGCCTTCGCCCCACCCGTCGCCGGGTTCAGCTTGCGGTTGATCTCGCCGCTGGCCGGGAACTTGCGCATCCGCTCGCCCACCAGCTGCGAGAGCGATTTGCCCGTCTCGCTGATCACCTGCAGCACGATCAGCCAGGGGATCATGCCGCTGTCGGCATAGGCGAAATCGCGGAAGTAATGGTGGGCGCTCATCTCGCCGCCGTAGGCGCCGTCACAGTCGCGCATCACCTGCTTGATGAAGGCATGCCCGGACTTCGAGAGCACCGCCTTGCCGCCGTTCTGCGCGACGATATCCAGCGTGTTCCAGGTCAGGCGCGGGTCGTGCACGATGCGCGCGCCCTTCTCCCGCTTCAGGAACACCTCGGCCAGCAGGCCCACGAGGTAATAACCTTCGATGAATAGCCCGGTTTCGTCGAAGAAGAAGCAGCGGTCGAAGTCCCCATCCCAGGCCAGGCCCACATCGGCCTTGTGCTTGATGATCGCGTCGATGGTGGGCTGGCGGTTCTCCTCCAGCATCGGGTTCGGCACCCCGTTCGGGAAGGTGCCATCCGCGTTCGTGGTGGATCTTGATGAACTGGAACGGCAGGTGCGGCTCGAGGCGGTCGATCACCATGCCCGCGCCGCCGTTGCCGGCGTTCACCACCACCTTCAGGGGCTTGAGCTTGCTTGAGATCCACGTAGCTCAGCAGGTGGGCGTCGTACTTGGCGTTGACGTCGATCTTCGTGACCTTGCCCGGCACCGCAGCCTTCGGCGGCAGCTGGTTGGTCTCGATCAGCTTGGCCATGTCCATGCAGGCCGCTGTCGGCGCTGATCGGCTTCGACTGCTCGCGCACGAACTTCATGCCGTTGTAGTCCGGCGGGTTGTGGCTGGCGGTGACCATGATGCCGCCGTCGAAGCCCTCGGCGAAGGTGGCGAAGTAGACCCCTTCCGTGCCGCAGAGGCCGATGTCGGAGACGTTGACGCCGGAGTCGGTCAGGCCCCGGACCAGTGCCTTGCAGAGCTGTTCGCTGGAGAGGCGGATGTCGCGGCCGACGCAGACGCGCTTGGGCTTCAGGAAGGCGGCGTAGGCCTGGCCGATCTGGTAGGCCAGGGTCTTCGTTGAGTTCGGTGGGGATGCGTCCGCGGACGTCGTAGGCTTTGAAGGCGGTGAGGGTGGTCATGAACCGGAGTCTACCGCAGAGCCATCGCCTACCGTTCAGCACAGCCGGAGGTGGACGTCGTGCTTGGTGCTGACGCGATGTTCGCGAGACCACAGGGACTTGTTGAATTCGGAGGGGATGCGTCCACGGACGCCGTAGGCCTAAAAGGCGGTTAGGAAAGGTATAAGGTGAGCCTACCGCAGACTTTCCAACCCTTCAGGCTCAGACACCCGGCACTCCAGTATCCAGAAGAAACCAGCCATCTACATCAATTCTTCCTCTCACTGCCCTCGCGGTTTGGCGCGGAGTCTGTAATGCGCCGCCGCGGCATCACCGCAATCTTCGTATCCACGTGTTGCATCATGCTGGACTTCCGCTGCCAGACGTAGTCCTGAATCTCCCCGCCCGGTCGATATTCCTCTACGGCGTCCGTAAGGCGCGCCAGCGCTCGCCTGCAATCGTACGTGCTCAGGGATTCAAGAAGGTCGTCCAGCAGTTGGCGGATGCGCTCCCAGGGCAACGAATGCTCGACAGCTCGCAAGATGCGGGGGTGATCCGTACCAGTGACATTGGAGCCGATCAGCAACTCCTCGTACAACTTCTCGGCAGTCCGGAGCCCGGTGTATTCAATCTCGATGTCGCCTTCGGGATTAGTTTCATCACGCACCAGCAGACCCGTCAGATTTATCATCCGTCGAGCCAAATCATCGATGCGCACTGGCTGCCCCATGTCCAGTACGAAGACATCTCCGCCTCTACCCATCGCGGCCGCCTGAATCACAAGCTGCGCTGCCTCGGGAATGGTCATGAAATACCTGATGACATCTCGGTGGGTCACGGTCACTGGGCCGCCCTTTCGGATCTGCTCCCGGAAAAGCGGCACCACTGACCCCGAGGAACCTAAAACGTTGCCGAAGCGCACCATGCAAAAGCGGGTTCTTGAAGTCCTGGACTGCAATCCTTGCAATACCAGCTCGGCAAACCGCTTGGTGGCTCCCATGATGTTCGCAGGATTGACGGCCTTGTCCGTCGATATTAGTACGAAGGTTTCGACTCCCGCCTCGAGCGCGGCTTCACCGGTATACCAAGTACCGATGACGTTGTTATGCAGGCCCTCGATCATGTTGTGCTCAACCATCGGGACATGCTTGTATGCGGCCGCGTGGTACACGGTCTGCACTGTGTATGTGCTCATCACCTCGAATACGCGATGCCTGTGATGCACGCTGCCCAGCAGCGGAAGAACTTCCACCTGCAACCCATCGCGCGCCAAAACCTGACGCAATTCGGAGTCGATCGTGTAAAGGGCCAGTTCCGAGATTTCGAACAAGACCAGCCTGCGTGGCGCAAGCGTAAGGATCTGTCGGCACAGCTCGGAACCAATCGACCCCCCCGCCCCGGTAACCATGACCGATTTGCCTTCGATGCAGGATCTGAAAAGCGCCGGATTGGGTGGCACCGGGTCGCGCCCCAGAAGGTCATTCACATCCACATCACGCAACTCGTCAATACGAGCGTGGCCACTAATGATATCGGAGAGCTCCGGCATGGACTGCACACGGACACCCGTACTGCCGATCGAAGCAAGTATTTCCTGCCGCCGCCGACGCGATGCAGTGGGCATCGCAAGAAGTATGCGACGAATACCATAGTCGTCAACCAGGCGCTTCAGGTCATCCAGCGAATGAACCGTAATCCCGTTTATGTGACTGCGCTGAAGGGCGCGTTTGTCGTCGAAAAACACCACCGGCTCGAAGTCGGCCCCCTCCAGCAACAAAGCCGACAAGCGCGCGCCTGCATCACCGGCTCCATAGATCGCGACTGGTTCGCGACTTTGCGAGTTGCGGCCGTACGAAGAGAAGGCGTAGCGAATGAATGAACGGCTGCCGGTCACGTAGATCAAAGCCAGCGCCCAATAGACGACCAGGGCAGCATAAGGCACAGACTGCTTGACAACTTGGTAATCCACCAAAAGCATCAGTACAGCTGAAAGTGACACGCCCAGCAAAATGGTGCGAATCGCCTTTCCGCCTACGTAGCGAACTACGGCTCGATAGAGACCAAGGCGCACGAAAATCGGTAGCGTCACGACAAGCACGGCAAAGTATGGCCACAGGCCGGTCTGACCAAAGTGATTGACGGTACCCAGCCGCAATGAAATTGCACAGAAGAGCGCAATCGGGATCATCACGCTGTCGGCCAGCATCATGACAACCCTCTTGAAGCCGCGAGGCAATTGGGCAGCCCTATAGACCAGCCGGCCAACACCGGATTTCGACCTTTTCACCACGCGCGAGCTCTCCCACCAATTGCACAATACAAGCGGTGTATAGATGCCACACCAAGAGACATATTCCTAGGGACTTGCCAAATCAACCTTTAAATTTGGCGCTCAACCGCCAGTACCCGCTCTGCTCCGGAGCCACCCAGCAGACTTCTTCTAGAGACAGTCCGGATGCACGACGAATTGGGCCGCCGACCGGGACACCCCACGGCCGCCGTCTTCTACCATACGCCAAGCTTCCCACGCTCGCAGGGCCAGCTGGGCCGCGGAGCTGAATCGACCGACTGTCAACCCGCTCCCCTCGCCCCCAGCACCTGGGGCACGGTTGCGTCGCGCGCCCATTCGCCACCACTACCGATAATGACCGCAGCAGCCGGTGCGTCCTGGCCAGGCGCAGCACCTGGTCGAAGAAGTCCGGGCAATGTCTGTCTGCACCGGACGCTCCGAGGCAATCGACGGGCGGCCGGTCGCGCCATACAGGTGGTCAAGCGCGAGGCTGATCGCCTGCAGCGCCGCATCGGCGCAGGCCTTGATCGAGCGCAAGGGATGATCGGTAGGTATTCGTCTCTACGCCGACACATACGAGAGCATCGCTGCCTGGGGATCCACTTCACCGCGCATCAGCTCAACTCCGCCACTGCGACGCGCGGCATTATCTCTTGCAAATCGCCTGGCTTCCGACGTTCTGCATCACCCTGTTAAATAGCCGTAACCCGCTTCGCCGATTGATCGCTGGAGACATTGCATACACGGAAGCTGTCATCCGGAGGAAGCGCAGGAACCAGAGGTTCGACACGCGATGCCATGCGAATCACATCCTCGGGTGCATTGAGGCGCCTCAGAAGACGTGCCACATTGGCAAGCGCCCATCGGCGCGAAAATACCGCCACCAGCGTCACAAGAATCAGCTGGACATCAAGCAGCACAGAGCGGCGCTCAACGTAGATGAGACCCAACCGGCCCTTCCAGGGCCTGATCAGCAAATTGTAGTCGGCATCAGGGTCGTGGCTATGCTGGAGGATCGCACCCTCGTCGGAAAATACGATAGAGGAAATATCCGTGATCCCTGGCCGGACCGACAACAGCTGTCTCTCGCGGCGCGTATAGAGATCAACTCCTGCCTGCACTTGCGGCCTAGGACCCACGAGGCTCATGTCACCCATCAGGACATTCCAGAGCTGAGTCACTTCATCCAGCTTGAAGTCGCCGGATAAACCGCCCCACAGACGTGATGCGTTGATCAACGCTCGACGTGGAGCTTACTCCGGACCTGTCGGCGCCAATCACCATGGAGCGCAGCTTTATCATCCTGAACTGCCCCCCACCTCGCGCGACACGAGAAGCAATGTACAGGGGGACTTGTCGATCTCCCAACCAGATCATGATCATCACAATCAGCAGCACCGGACTGGCGACCAGTAGACCAAACAGGGAAACCAATACATCAATGGTGCGTTTGATCATTGAACATCCAGCAGCAAACGCACACTGGCAGCAATGGAAGCCGCGTTCAGCCCAAGCTGGGCACGAAGGTACTCCTGACTTCCCACTATTGCGCAGTATTGATCCGGCAGTGCCACACGACGGAAAGTGCGTGGATATACTCCTGCATCGATCAAGACATCCGCCACCAGGGAGCCGATCCCGCCGGTGCGAACATGCTCTTCCACCGTGACCAGCACCTCATACTCGCGCGCAATGGCAAGCAACCCTTCGGTATCGAAGGGCTTCAGTGTGTGTGCGCTGAACAGAGCACAATCGACACCTTCGCTTGCCAGCGCGCCGGCCGCCGTCAGCGCTTCCGCAGCTATCCCACCATAAGTGATGATTGCCACACGCGCCCCCCGCCGCAATCTCCGCAACCGCCCGGGAGTGAATGCGTCCGCGCCCTCTAGAATCCCAACCTTGGATTTGTCGAGTCGAAGATATGCAGGCCCCTTCTCCGTCACCATCAACTCCGTCAGTGCCCGTGTCTCGATCTCGTCGCATGGCGCATACACGGAGATGCCCGGAAGTGCACGCAGGATGGCGACATCCTCTGTGGCGTGATGGGACATACCCAAAGCTCCATAACTGAACCCCCCCCCGATGGCCACCACCTTCACATTCGCATCGTGGTAGCAAACGTCGTTGCGGATCTGCTCCAAACAACGCAGCGTCGGAAAGTTGGCAATGGAATAGGTGAATACGGTACGGCCCTCCAATGCCATTCCAGCCGCAACACCCGTCATGTTCTGCTCGGCCACGCCTGCATTCAGGTACTGACGGGGCAGTTGAGAGGAGAATTTATCCAGCACTCCGAACCCGAGATCACCCGTAACAAGCATGATGCGCGGGTCACGCCTGGCGTACTCCAGCAGTGCCGCAACGAAGCAATCACGCATTGGGCTGTTCTCCCGCGTCTAGCTCACGGAGCGCCGCAGTGTACTCGTCACTCTGCGCATTGCGGTAATGCCACAACACGGAGCCCTCCATGAATGAAACGCCCTTGCCCTTGGTCGTATGCGCAATTACCACCAAAGGACCAGTCGGTTTGTCGCGCGACACAAGGACATCATGCAGTGCATCGTGGTCATGGCCATCAACTTCGACCACGTCCCAACCGAACGCGCGCCACTTATCCGCGAAGGGCTCCAGCGCCAGTGTCTCGGCAACGCTGGCCAGACTCTGAATCTTGTTGTAGTCCACGATCACGACAAGATTCGCCAGGGCATGATGGGATGCGAACAGCACGGCCTCCCAGTTCGACCCCTCATCACACTCCCCGTCGCTGAGAACGCAGAACACCCTGTGGGCCCGTCCGTCGAGTTTGGCGACCATGGCCATTCCACTTGCCACTGGCAGTCCATGACCAAGCGAGCCCGTCGAGAGCTCCACACCAGGTACACCCTTGTGCGATACGTGACCGCTCAAACGAGAACCGTCCTGGTAGTGGGTGCGGAGCGTCGAAACCGGCATGAACCCTGATTCCGCAAGTGCCGCATACACGCCGGCACCCGCATGACCCTTGCTGAGCACGAAACGATCACGATCGGGCCAGCGAGGATTGGCAGCGTCCTTCCGAAGGATGTCCCCATAAAGCACGGCAATGATGTCCGCCATGGACAGCACTGATCCCACATGGGAACTCTTGCCAGAACTGGTCATCTCGACTGCATGCCGTCTGATTCGAGCCGCCAGCTTCCTGGTCGCCACCGTCATTCGATCACCGCAAATCCAATGTACGGATCGAACTCCAGCCGCTGAATACGCAGCTTGCCGGCACCACATACCTCCAGCATCGCGGCGGTCTCGCCGGGCCAAAGCGGATTGTCGAGCTCGTCAAATGCCAGGATGGCACCCTTCGGCATGCGAGGCACGAAGTGCTGCAGGGCAACTTTGGTCGGTTCATAGAGGTCGAAGTCCATGAACAATAGACTTACCAGCAAATGGGGGGTCGTGTCGACAAACCTCGGAATGGTCTGAATTGCATCGCCACGTATCAGGCTGACCTTGGGAACATGCCCCAGGAACCTTGTGGAATCGTTGATTGCCGCAAGCTCCAGAATTTCAGCTTCGGAGTCGGAGTAGAGGTCGCCCGGACGAACCTCAGATGCCATCCCGACGTTGTCGAGGGCGTTGACGGAAGGAAACCCGGCAAAGGAATCGAAACCGTAGATTCGCCGAGTGAGGTTCACCGGCTCCAGAATTGCGGAGAGCTTTGCCCACGTCATCGTGCCAAATCCGCGAAACACTCCACATTCGACAATCGATCCCTTTACGGGCAAAGCACGCTTGAATATTTCGTACAGCGCAAGGAAGCGCGTCAGATTCTGGCGCCTGACGTACTTGGGGAAATTCTCCAGCTTCTTTTCCCACGGCTCCGGGCTCCTGTCGAAACAGGCCTTGATGAGTGCGGCTTCATTCCGCTCGGCATCCGTACGGAACCCCCCTTCGACGGCCTTGCTTTCTGTCTTTTTCATGCTCACCACGCTCCCTTCATCAACAACCCACATCGCTCAGATACCATAGAAACTCCGGATCTGGTCGCAGATGTAGTGTATGTCGTCATCGGCCAGGGAAGTGTTCAGTGGCAACAGCATGAATCGGCGAGTCATTAATTCCGTGCACGGAACGTCCGAGTTCAACCCCAATTCCGGGAACTGATGGAGGGTCTTGCCGCCCCACTGGATGATCGTCTTGACACCCTGGGCATCCAGGTAGGCACGCAGTTCATCGCGACGATCCGCCTCGATTTCGTAGTTCTGGAATATATCGAAGTGATCGGCATCGGTGGCGGGACCTGGTGGAAGTAGCAACTGACCAACCTTTGCTAGCCGCGCCTGATAGATACCCGCGAGCCTCCGACGCGTCTTGATTGCATCATCGTAGCTGCCAAGCTTGAACTTGAGCACCGCCGCCTGGAGATTGTCGAGACGGGAGTTGTAGCCGAAAGTGACTACATCGCCGCTGGTGCTACGACCATGGTCCCGGAAGAGCCGCAAACGCTCCGCGACGTCGTCGTCGTCGGTGAACACCGCGCCGCCATCACCAAAGCAACCTAGCGTCTTTGACGGATAGAAGCTGCAGGTGCCGGCAGCACCAAAAGTACCGGCAAATCGCCCCTTGAACCGCGAACCGAGCGCCTGACAGGAGTCTTCCACAATGATCAGATCCCGGGACCGGGCAATCTCGAGAATGCCGTCCATGTTCGCCGTGCGGCCGTTCAGCTGCACGGGCATGATGCCGCGCGTGCGGGGCGTAAGCTTTCGCTCCACCGCCTCGGCGGTAATAAGGTGGTCGCTGCCGCAATCCGCCAGTACCGGTCGCGCCCCCACATGGGCGATCGCTGCGGCCGACGCCACAAACGTATGCGAAGGAACGATTACCTCGTCACCAGGCTGAATGCCCGCGGCACGCAACCCCATCATCAGCGCCACTGTGCCGTCAGCCACGCCTACGGCGTGTTTCACACCAAGGTAAGCCGCAAGGTCAGCCTCGAACTCGAGCAGATCCCTCTGCATAATGTACGCACCACGTCGCAGGACGTCACTGATGATCGGCATCAGCTGCGCTTCTTCGCGTGCGAAAAGGGCTGGATAGTTAAAGAACGGGACTTGCCTGGTCATTTCGTCGATTTCTCCGCAACACAATACAGAACCTGATGCAGGGTATCCGGCAGCCGCGCGTCAATACTCCGTGGGGGCACATAAGCCTCGCCCTGGCTAATTAGCTCCACTGGCATGCGCACAAGGCGACCGAACACGACACGTTTCAGCAAGCGCTTTCCGCGCATGCTTTCGGGAATGATACGAAGCGTTACGGCGATTCGCTTTGCAATCCGCAGCATCGCGGACCGTAGCCCTTCGGAGTCAATTGGACTACCGCCAAGAAAACTGGTACGAAACCCAGCCCTTCCGAAGCCGTCCGCAAGTTCGGGCGGGTTCAGATACCTCGTCGCGAACGGACTCGGATTGAAATCCGCCAGATCCTTGTTTGCTGTGGCGAGCAGCACCACACCACCCGGTCTCAGCAGGCGATGCGCTTCACGGAAGAAAGCGTCCGCATCGGGCAGATAGTAGATCGCCTCAAACAGGACGATTACATCGAAAGACCCATTGCCGAAGGGTGTCGCCACTGCGTCGAATTGGAGCAAAGGTACGCGGTCGCCGTAGTGGGCACGCGCGACAGCCAACACCTGCGTTGACAAATCACCGGCGCACAGCGACTTGCTGCGAGATTTCAGATACCCAAGTCCAGGACCGGTTCCGCAGGCCATCTCCAGGACATCCCGCCCTTCGCAATAGCCACCAGCCCAGAAATAGCGCTGGCAGAAACGCTGGAGCTGGGCGCGACTGACCGGCTCCCCTCCGCGCTCGGTGACAATCGTGAAATCAGCTGACCGATTCAAGCCATGCCCATCCGGAGGGAACACATACTGCCGCGCCCGACACTCTCAACATGATTCGCCATTGCCTCATAGACATCCGTAGCACAGAACCGGGAACGGTACAGACCAAGCGCGTTGGAGCGCATGCGCTCAAGACCAACCGCATCGGAGGTCAGATCCCTGAGGTGTGAAGCCAAGCCATCGGGATCCCCGGCCACATAGGAAAGGCCGCACGCAGATCCGGCAATCAGGGCCTGCGCCTCGCCGCTCAAAGATGACACTATGGCCAAACCGGCGCAGGAGTACTCCACAATCTTGTTGGGGATGCCTTGTGGTGCATCGACCGCATATGCCGCCAACCCTATAGCCGCCCGCCCAAGAACTGCCGCCAGCTTGCGTGCAGACAGCAAGCCCGTAAATACGACGTTGGGAAGGGAGCCGGCCAGCTGGAGCAGCTCGCCCTGCCGCTCACCAGTACCACAAAGCACGAAATGCAGGCGCGTGCATCCCGAGGCGTGAAGAATGCGGGCTGCCTCAATCACGGTTGCCAGGTCGTAGGTACGGCCGAAAGAGCCTGCAAATACGACGACCAGCTGATCATCACGGAGTTGCAACAGCCGGGCCACGACCTGGTGATCCTGCTCATCCGCCTCGGAGGGCTCATACCCCAATGGGAAGACGGCATCGCCAGGTCGCACGGATCGCGCAGCAACACGGAGGCCCCAATCCAGATACCGCTGCGAAACCGCTACTACTGACGCTGCCCGCCTCATCAAACTTCGGGTCATCAGGAAGTACGGCGCCAACACTACTGCTGCCGGCCCCCGCAGCAACCGCGGCACGGGGTCCAGGAAGATGTCAGGCCACAGGTCACGCACATCGACAATCAGGGGGATCTGCCACCGACGCGCCAGACGGGCAGCCACAAATCCAAGCTCGATTGTGGGGAGGGAAACCACGATCACCTGCGGTCGTGGCTGCTTGCGGGCCAGCCGGGCGAAATGCACGGCGAGCTGGGCATGGTTCACGAGCCGCCCGATGGAAAGATTGCGCCGATAGCGGATACCGTGGAGCCACCGAAGGCACACTCCACCAAGTACATCCGCTTCCTCACCGGGACGGGCACCGTTGAAGTATTGTTTATTGATGTGGTCGAAAGTGGATGTCCACCAGGTAACCTGATGGCCACGGGAAACGAGAGTCCTGGCGAGCAGTCCGCAACGCCACAGGCGCGCCTCTTCTCCCGGGAGTGGAAGCGGTTCCCCCACAGTCACTAGCCAGATATTCACAACTTGCCCAATGCGATTCCCGACGTCTTCGTACGCGAACTAGTTTGCTATTATCGCTGATTTCATATGCGTTACGCATAGAACGACTCATAGGGGCTAGGGTATCATGACGGCCACTGGCATCATTCGTCAGGCGCGGTGACGCCGGCACGTTGGGCGTTCACTGCGCCTTGCCTCACATCCCTCATGAACAACCAAGTAGGGGCCTGACCATGCATTGGAAGCAGAAGGCCTTGATGCAAAACGCCATCTCGCTCCTGCCATCTTCCGCTTCATACGCAGCGTACTACTGGATGCAGAGGCACTTCGGCGGATGGCGACAAGTGAATCCGATCGGCACCCTGACTGACGGCGTGGAGGCCTGGAGACGTATCGTTTCACGGGGTCGCAATCCGGCCGGGGGAATATTTCTGGAGGTCGGCACCGGCGGACTTCCCTTGATTCCGATGGCCAACTGGCTGATGGGGGCCCAGAAGACCATCACCTTGGATCTCAATCCGTATCTGAAAGGCGAACTGATCGCCGAATGCCTGCAGTTTGTCAGACACAACAGGGACGAGATCAAGAGCGTATTTCACGGGTTCCTGGACAAGTCCAGGTTTTCCGACCTGATTGCATACATAGAGGACGGCAGATTCTCGGTCCGCAGCTTTCTCGATCTATGCGGAATTGACTACCGCGCGCCAACCAACGCCGCCAGCACGGGTCTCGCCGATGGCAGCGTCGATTTTCACACTTCCCACAACGTACTTGAGCATATTCCACCGGCAGTATTGCGGGCCATCTTGCACGAGGGCGTTAGAGTACTTAAGGACTCCGGCCTGCTTGTGCACAGAGTGGACTACAGCGATCACTTCTCCCATTCTGATCCGGGCATTTCCGCCATAAACTTCCTTCAGTACTCCGAACGCACGTGGCGACTGCTTGCAGAGAACCGGTACATGTACATGAATCGCCTTAGGCATGACGATTTTATCGCCCTGTTCGGCGCCCTTCCTCTCAGGACAGTGGAAGCAGAGCCTGAAAGCGATGCCCGTAGCAGGGAACTCCTGGAATCAGGCCGATTGCGCGTACACAAGAGCTTCAGTGCGAAATCAGTGGACACCCTGGCGATAACGGCTTCATGGATCATCTCCGCGAAATCAACGTGACTGCGTGCGTCGGTGTTCACAACGGCAGCTTGAGTTGCGCCTTCATGATTTCTGCCCCAGGCGATGATCGGGCGCAATCGGATAGCCTGCACTGCGATACAGCACATCGTAAATTCCGTTCGGCATAATTGCCAGATACAACAAGAGGACGTCGAATATATTGGCGACGAACAGCTGCAGGACGAACGCAGTGGGAGCGAGGATGAAAGCCGGGTGTGAAACCAGGCCCCGCTTGAGCAGCCTGAAGACCAGAGATACCCACAGCGAGAAGAGCAGAAGCAACCCAACCAGCCCCGTGTCCACGGCAAACGCCGCAAAGCCGGGTGTGGCGACATCGTCTTCGAGCACAGCCGTGCCGCGTGCCTGAAGGAAAAGGTCGTAGACGTATGGGGCCACAACATGTCCGTTCGTTCGCAGACCCCAACCGAACACCGCATTTTGCGGATTGTCGGATAGTGCCAGCACTGCACTGAAATTCCACACGCGCCGGTCGATGTCCTGCAGATCAACGTCATACCTGGACGGATCACCGAGATGCAGGGTATTGGCAATATCCTCGACAATTACGGCAAGGCCGGTCTCATTAAAGAAGACCTGCAGCAACAGGCCTAAGACCAGCAGCGGCAGGAATATGGACAATCCTGCAAGTACCCTGCGACTATTGATGTTCCGCAAGACGAAAATGCCGATCAGCGCCAGATTCACCAACATGCCGCTTCGGGAATTGTAGAGAATCTGGGCCGCAAGCCCGATTGCGAGAGTCAGCCACGCAACATTTCTCTGCGACGCCGTACCCGTACGAACCACAATGAGCGCGGCAGGAATAACAATGAAATAGATGCACACGACGTATTGCGTCGATCCGAATACGGCCAGCAGAGGACTGGTACCGACGCGGTAGACATCTGAAATCATCGCGTATTGCGTGAAATCAATAGACCCTGCAATGAGAATCGATGCCAACCCGAAACACAAATAGGTAATGTGAAAGACGAGCCCCGCCACCGTTAGCTGGTACGGCAAACGCTCATTGGGACCCAACGCCTCCTTCTTCCGTGCCGCGTCGAAGAACACGACTATCAACACGATGAATATTATCCAGCGGATTTTCTGGGCGGCCTGGTCGAAACCGAAGGCAGAAAAAAAGATCACGCCTCTCACTGCCTCGATCGCCATGTAAAGACAAAAAACGGCAAACAGGATGCTCGCGGCACTGCGCCGAACCGCGAGACGCCGTGGTATCGCCGCAAGTACGAAGCCTAGGGCAAACAGTTCCTCGTACCATGTGTAGCCCGCAATGGACAGCGGGGCGGTGGCGATAAGGCCAATCAACAAGTACGTCCAGTACTCGTGCGGACATCTCAGGGCACGCATCCCGAAATGCAGGCCAATTCCGAATGCCAGTACTGACGCAATTATCAGCAGCGCGATTGTCACCTCGCTCTCCCTTGGACAACACGCTCATACGTCTGCAGGATCATGCGATTCGAAGTTTCGGCACTGAACTCCTCGGCAGCTGAACCAATAGATGGGCGACTCCCGCTGCGGATTACGGCGGCGATAGCCGCACCAATCTCTCCGGCCTCCCGCCGAACCAGTGCAGTTCCCGGCACGCCCATCAGCCACCGCCTCACGTCACCGACATCTACGCTGACCACCGGTATGTCGCAAGCCAGCGCTTCCCTTACGATGTTCGGAGAACCTTCATAGTCGCTCGTCATCAACAAACAATCGGCCGCGCTCATCAGCACTGGCACCATCTGGTGAGGAACGCTTGAGCCCATTACTTCCAATCGGCATTTCCCGAGCAGCGATGCGGCCTGGGCGACACCATCGTCGGCCAGGTCTCGGCGCTTTACTTCGGGACGGCCGCCTTCGTAGAAGAAGACTACCGGCTCGTCAATGTCCCACCCGAGCTGGCGGCGGGCGAGTTGCCTGTCGAGGGGGCGGAAAATCGTGAGATCGGTTCCATCGGGAATCACCATGGTTCGATCCCGACCGAACCACAGGCGACTGGACAGTTCAGTGCTTACGCAAGTAATGGCATCTGCACTCCAGGCAGCTACCTGCGAACAGGACACCCTGACCAGACTCCGCAATTTCGACTCGCTCGGCACAGGGTTGATATCACTGCCGCGATACGTGACCACAAGCGGGACTCCGGTGCCAGTGGTGGCGAGCGCTGCAGCAGCGGCCAGCAACGAACCCCAATGTGCGTGCACAATGTCCGGTTGAAGCTGCCGGATCGCCCGGCGAATGTCCACAATGCCTGCCAGCAGCTTCCAGGGGCTGCGAAGCATCGCCGCACCCGCAAACAGCATGAGATGTCCGTCGACGCCGTGTGTCGCAAGAAGGTCGACCTGGCGATGGACGAAGCCAGACGTGCCGCCTCCAGCAGCGGCCGGCGCGATATGTAGGACTTTGAAGCTCACTGCTCCGCGTGCGAAACCGGCATTCGTGCAAGATCGCCGTACATATTCTCGATACGAGACATTTCGGTGGTCATGTTGTACTCCTTGACGACGAGCGCTCGATTCCTGCGCCCCATGCCACTTCTCAGGGGAGCATCTCGCAGAAGGCGCACGACTGCCGCCGCGAGGGCCACATGGTCGCCATTCGGAAACAGGAGTCCGCCCTCCCCGTTTGGGGTCCAGTATGAATTGTCACTGTTGTCCGTCTGAACCACAGGCAACTCCGTCGCCATCGCCTCTGCAGTGCTCCCAGCAAGGCCGGCGTCCATGCGCGACGTCGACACATAAATGTCGCTTGCTCGCAAGAGCCGTCTCATGCGGTCCTCTTCGACCATGCCAGTGAAGCGAATGACCGAATGCACTCCCAAATCGATGCTCAACTTTTCAAGACGCGCTCGATCTGTCCCGTCCCCCACAAGCACAAACCTCGCCTCTGGCTCTTCTGCACTGATCAGCGGAATCGCCCTGACGTAGGTCTCGACATCGTGAACTGGATTCGGCGTGCGCGTGCTGATGATCACAGGCCGCGTACCAACGTCCAGTATCGATCGTTCACCTTCGTCGGAACCGGGGCAGAAATGGTCGACATCCGTACCGAACATGTGCACAAGCACCTTGCCTTGATTCACGCCCATCTCGCGCAGAATTTCAACGAAGTGAAACCCATCCGTTGTCACCCGCTCTGCTCCACGCAGTGCCTTGCCAGTCAGCCAACGATTGATCCGGGACCGGCGTATGTCCACCAGGAGATCCGTACCCCAGGGCGTGACGACGTATGGGCGCCTTCCGGAGAGCATGGCAAGCCATGCATAGCCACCGGCTGAGTGCGCATGCACTACATCGGGAGAATACAAGGCAAACAGTCGCTTCAGTCGCCGCAGGATGAGCGGAATCTTCAGGAGACGCTCTGGCAGGGCATTGCTGAACACCGGCTTCCAGATCGAATGGACGGTAGCCGTACCGTAATTCGGCAAGCCATCTGGATTAAGCGAGACCACATGCACTTCGTGACCGCGACGAGCGAACCACCGCGCCCACCGCCTGGTATGGGGCGCCGCCGCGTCGGCAAGGATGAGCAGTCTCATAGAAGGAAGCCTCTGCAGCATGATCGATGGAGCAGATCAGCTTACAAGTTCTGTTTCCAGAATGCAGCAAACTCCCGAACCAGCCTCGCGTTGTCCCAGCTAGCCGGGATTCGAATCCGTCGGCATCTAACGCCGGCGAATGCTTGCCGTGCCAGCTCGCCTACCTGTGCCGTTCGGTCTGTCCATCGCGGGTCACTTTCGGACAACGCGTCGTATAGCAGAAGATCATGGAAGGACGCGTGCCACTCATGGAGAAGGATGAACGAAGCCTGTCGCGACGCGTGAACCTCATCTGCATCTTCGATAGTCAACTGATCAATTTCACCACTGCGCTCAAGCACACACACTTCATCCAGCTTGCCTTCGATTGCGACCGCATCAGGACCGAATACACGGACCGGATCGACATTGACAGCGGGCACGCGAACGACCCCGATCAGCACACGCATCAGCCTTGCCAGGGCGCTGCCGCCACTGAACAGCTTGTCGATGACCGCATCGAGAAATGCCGTTCTGCGGAAAGCTCGCTCTGCCTGCGAATCCTGATATTTTAGGATCGGCAGGTGATGCGGGTAAACGGAGAGTGCCTGCGGAAATGCATGAATCTCGCCCTTGCCCACAACGCAGAGATCATCTCCGAAAAGTCGGGCACCGCCATGGACAAATGCGGCGACCAGAGTGGTCTTTCCGGTGCCTGGATAGGCCGGGAAAAGCACGCGCCGCCCCTCGATCAGCAGCCCTGCTCCGTGCAGAAATGTGTAGCCCCGCTTCAGCAGCGCAAGTTCGACAATCAGATTGATGGGCACGGCCAATCTATCCATGAAATAGGTCTGTGGAGCGCCCAGGGCATCCATCCGGACCCGGGTCGCGCGGCGATGATAGACACCGCCGTCATACTCGTAGTCATCCACAACCGTGGTTCGCCTGGTCGGCGGCGCACTGTCGTAGCAATCGATCACCACGTCAGGCGGACCCGGCAACTCCGCGCACCGAAACGAACGCAGGTGAAGCTCGATCTCGTGGTGAAGCGAGTCATCGCCCCTGACACGCAAGCAAATGATCGAGTGAATATTGTACAAACGCTCTTGCATCATTACCCCTTCCCACTTTTCGCCGGCGTCAACTGTGAATTGAAGTCTTCAAGAATACCCCGGGCAATCGCACGTCGATGCCGAAGCACGAACCAATAAGCGGCGACTGTCGAAGACACTTCCGACCACGCACCACTGCGGCGACCTGCCAAAAAAACACCCACCGTCAGCAGCAACCGCCCTATCCTGCTCCAGATATAGCGAAGCAGTAACCGGAGTGACCCGCTGAATAGCTTGTTGAACAAGTACCAGCCATACACTTCGCGCATGAGGATCAGCTCGTACCCCACCACGCGCGCTGTCGATACTTCGTCATGCACGACCCGCGCATCTGGAGTGATCAGGAGCTTGCCAGGGTGACGCCGGTGGATCCGGTATGACAGATCCAGATCTTCACCGTCTGCGTACTTCCACAGCGACTCATCCCAGGTTTCTTCCTCCAGGACTTCGAGCCGGTACACCTGATTCGAACCAGACATCCACTCGCACGCCAGCTCTTCCTTCAAAATGCTCGGGTAAGTGGCACTGACGCTGGGCAATACCCTGCAGGCATTCGGCTCGAGGTGATATAGACCGAATATTCGGTGCAGAAACTCCCGCCATGGCGAACGGACGCCTTGCTCTATGTAGCCCTGCACTCCCACGATGTCGGTGCGTCGCTCGAACAGCTCGCCAATCACCTGGAGATAGTCGCTCGCAACCCGCACGTCATCATCCAGCAGCGCCACGAGGTCTCCTGAGCAGAGCCGGACTCCGGAATTCCGGCCTACGGGAAGACTATTGAGCGGACTGACAGCATAGCGTACCAGCCCAGCGCCCTCATGGGCCCGGCATACCGCTCGTGTTTCAGAATCTCCAGGCGTTGAGTTGTCCACGACGACAATCTCACGAGGCAGCCGACTCTGGGCAGTGAGTGCAGTGAGGCATGCGGCCAACTCGGTCGGTCGGCGGTACGTGACGATCACCACGGAAATCGAGAGGCTAGGCTTCACCGTCATGACCTCGAACGTCAATCTGAATCAAAGCGCCGTACTTCGGCCAGCGACCAACAGGGCGCTGGACTTCAGGCAGTTTCTCGAGCGTAATCGCCGCGTTGGGTGCGGCAGCCATCGCCAGCAGCCTGTAATTCCTGACCCAGCCATCCCGCGTGTAGTATCCGCCACATCCTGCTTCCTCGTCATGCATCTCCAGCAGAACTACGCGCCCGCAACTGATCCGGACGAGTTCGCGCAGACACCGCTCGATCCTGTCTGGACCCAGGTAGAGCAACGTGGCGTCGGTGAACACGACGTCGACTGATCGCGACTGAAATTTGGCCAGGTGACTGGCCTCGCCCTCAAACAGGGTGACATTACTGATTCCGAACCGCCTCGCGCTTTCCCGCCCGAGTGCAATCGATGCCGGACTGATGTCAACACCGGTAAGGCGAGCCCCGGGTATGCGTTCCGCCAACGTCCACAAATTCGGACCCCAGCCGCATCCCACTTCAAAAAAATGCGGAGTTAGCCCAGCGCCATTTGCCTCAGCATCTATCAACCTTGCCACGAGCCACGCCCGATGTGGATGCCGCAGGTTTGCCAGACCAAGCTCAACGTCGCTCGACGTTCGGCGCCGGAAATACCGCTCATCAAGCGCAGACCCCGCAACTCGACGGAGGACTCCTTGAAATCTCCAGTACAGACGCGATAGATAAGAATGCACAGTCATCGCAATTGATCAGTCACAAGTTGTCGCCAACGAGTAATTACCGCGGCTTTGGCTCATTCAGGCATCTCTCGGCGGCACAAATGGTACGTAAAGGAAAATGGCGCAACGCCATGAGCCAATTCGGCGGGCAGAGTAACGCGATACGCCGTGCTGCGCCAGACTCGGCATGATCGTCATTGACAAATGGAACTACCGCATCAGGGTTCCCCCCAAGCGCCAGTCCCGACGCCGAATCTCATCCGCTCGACGTCCGCTTCGCCTGCTGGCGACACCGGACTATCGCACGCCTCGCAAGAGACGGAATATCATCTCACGCTCACGAACACTGAGTCGAACCAACGCCTTCGCACCTTCGCCATCGCCTCTGTATCGATCAAACAGCCAAATACCGGCGAAGAATGACAAAGCTCCGGACACGATTGCAGCCCAGGCGGCTCCCGCCAATCCCAGTGTCGGCAACAGGATCGCCGCAATGCCGAGTCCTACCACTGCAACGCCTGCATTTACGAGAGCGGTCTCATACGACCTACCCCTCGCGTTGAGGTCCTGAAATAGCACTCGCCAGCCACAGGACAGAATCACCGCGACCAGCAGTAGTCGAAGTATCGGAACTGCGCCTTCGAAGGACTCTGAAAAGAGAAGCCGGACAAGCGGATCGGCAATTAATGCTAATACTATCGCCGCAGCGGTTGCCGCCACCAATGCGATACGAAATACAACAGGAGTCAGACGCATGCTATTGCGTTCCGGATCTTCTGCTACGCGAGGCAACAATATCGTGCCGAGTGCGTCGGCCAACAAGTAGATGCGCTCTGATGCAGCCTGTGCCACGGTGTAGAGCCCGACACCAACGGGCCCGAGATGTGCATTTATCAGCAACCAGACCAACCGGCCGTTGAGAAACAGGGTTACGTTGGAGGCGTAGACACCTAGGCCAAACTTGTAAGCCTCGGTGAGGTACTGGGAGTTTGGCCGCGCTACTCCTCCGCTCTTGCGTACGACGACATACATAATCAGGGCAGCGGCGCCAAAACCGGCCACGAGCTCAAGAACCAGTGCCGTCCAGACCGTAAGGCCAAAGATGAACCAGGCGCAGGTGAGCACTGCGAAAGACGCAGCCGTGTTGAGGAGCAGCAGACGGCTGTAGATTCCAGCCGCATGCAAGCCAAGCAGCAACGTCAATACGAAGGCCGAGACAGTCAAGGGCACGAGATAGCCCAGCCCCAGAACGAGCAGCTCCACAGGAACACCGGCAAATAGTTGTTCCCGCAGGAAAAGGATCAGAAACAGCCCCACACAGGCCATGAGGACGATTCGCATGGCACCGGCGATCAGATGGCTGCCGAGGATCTCGGAGACCGGCCAGCGACGTCCAGCGACGAATCTGGGTCCTGAAGTTCCCAGGCCAAAATCCGTGAACGTACAGAGCATCGAGGGGAGCAAGACTGCCAGGGCAAAGTGCCCGCGCCCTTCTGACCCGAGAGACCTGGCCATGACAATGGATGTGCCGATGGCCAAAATAGAGATGATGAGCTGGCTGCTGGCAAGTGCGTAGAGATCACGCGCAAAACTGCGCCCTGGCTTAACAGTCACTGAGGAGAGACGCGGCGCTGACTCTTGCGTGGGAACAAGCTGCCGGAGTTGCGGTTGAGCAACTTCACGCCTTGAGCGACTCTCGACGCGAACGGACGAAAAGCGCGTGCGCTATCGCGACAATCAGGCCAAGAAACAACCCCAGCAGAGCACCGACGGCCACCATCATCGTGCGTTTCGGGCGAACTCTCTGCTCGGGGGCAACGGCGGGATCAACGACACTGAAGGCATACTCCGCCCGCGCATTTGCCAACGTGAGCGTCTGGGTTTCGCTCTGAACGATGTTGTACATCACGCGCTGCAATTCAACGACGTTCGTCTTGGCGATCTGCGTGGTGAGGTAGGAAATATTCCTTGTTGCCTCATCGATCGCGCGCAGGCGGATACGCTCATTGGCGAGCTTCACGAATTCATTGGCCCAGGCCGCGGCAACGTTCGGGTCCTTCCACTCGACAGATACGGTGATCCGGCCATTCCGCGCATTCTGCGCGATGGAGACTACATTCTCCTGGAAGTACTTCACCGCGAGCCAGAGAGTCGCACGCTCGCCGCGAACATTCGACAGCAGCGCCACCCTGTTATCCCTTCCGACGAACTCCTCGACCATCTGGCGTGACTCCAGTACTGCGCGAGACTGCCCATTTGCGCCGCGCCCGGACGACAAATTCAGCCCCGCCAGACTGGCGAGCCCCCCGAGCTGGTTGACGACCGACGCCATGCCACCACCACCGGGATCCTCGACCTCGACGAGAACGGCCTGCGCCCGGTAGATGGGCGTTGCAGACAGCGCAAGCGCAACTGCACCCCCAACGCAAAGCAGGAATGCACCAGCGATCAGGTATTTGTAACCCCAGAGCGACCGCCAGAGTACTGCAAGCTCTATTACGTCAGACTCTGGGGGTGGTTTCTGAGTATCCATCGACAACTCTGGGCGCTCCATTTGGATTCGTGTCACCGGCATCAACTACCTGATTGATGCCCTTGCTGGCTCAGAAGGAATTTACCGCCGCAACCGACACAGCGACGTTGTAGAGAATCTGTGATACCGCCTGCCAGAACGGCAACCGCGGCATTCGCTCCGTATCCAGCGGCACGACAATGGTATCGCCCGGCTTGATCGCGGCATCATTGTGGCGCGTCAACAGCGAACCCGTGCGTGTTGCCGTGCGACCATCCGCCTGCACCACATAGACTCGCCGTTTATCGGCCTTCTTCGTGATGCCGCCACTCATCGAAATGTAGTCGCCACGCTTCAGCTGCGGAAGAAACTGGTGCGAAGCGGCATTCTGCACTTCGCCGATTACGGTCACCTCCTGACGCATTCTAGGTATGACAAGTTCATCACCGTTGCGCAGCGCAACATCCCTATCGCTGCCGGGCACGGACGCCAGAATGCTGGGCAAGTCGATGAGGAACCTGCCTGTCGCCTTGGCCCCCTGCAACTGCGACAGCAGCGACTGCCCGGCCCGCAGCGCCTCGCTAGCATTGGACTGACCCGCGTTGGCCGCCTGGAGCGAAAGAGCTGCCAGATCCGCGCGCAAGCGATCAGCCAGCCGGTCCATCTGCTCCTGTTCGAGCACCTTGAGGTCTCGCCGCATGAACACCGCGCCTTCCGGGAAAGCCAGCGACGTCAGCCCACCTGCGCGGCCTACCACTTGCAGCAGGGTCTCACCTTTGCGAACAGGGTAGGTACCCGGGAATCGCACTTCACCTCGCAAAGTGACGGACCCCTGATCCGTCCAATCAGGCGTTTCTTTGACGAGCAGATAGTCGAAGGGTTTCAGTGAGACATTCGCAGAGACATCGCCCAGGCGAGCGGCCCCGAGGTCGACCTCGATCAGTTCCGTCTGGCGCACGCCGGAAGCACTGACAGAATACCTAGTCAGCTCTGCGACGCCACCGTACGCAGCTGAGTCCAGATTACCGCCAGCGCGCAGCAGGTCAGCGATACGCATGCCTGGCTCCAGCGGATACTCGCCCGGCACCTTCACGCTCCCTCCCACTCGCACAATTTCCGTCGGGCGGGCCAGATCCGACTGGAGCTTCAGTTCATCGATCAGCGGCTGAATGATGCGCTCCCTGCCGGGAGCGAGATCGAATACGGTAATCCGATCGCGCGGGGCGAGCACCACATCAGCTGCCGAGCCTGGTGCCGCCAAGGCGGCCGTGAGGTCAGCTGATTGCGCGGACACGCGCCGATCCGGACCACTTTCGCGGCGTATCAGAATATAGTGCTGGTCGGCTCCGGGCCTGAGTTCATCGATTGATCCAATCACATCCGTGAGGCGCAAGCCCTCCCGCCAGGAAAATGCGCCTGGCCTATGCACAAAACCTTCCAGCGTCACTCCGATGTCGACCTGGGGCCGCAGTCTCGCTACACGCAGGACGTCGCCGTTGCGTGGAGCGAGCCCCCGCCCGACTGGCAGCGTCAGATTGACGTCCAGAACCACGCGCCGATTGCTTGCGTCAATGCGGGTCAGGCTTGCGCGGCTGATATCGGCCTCTGGCGTATAGCCGCCGGCCATGAGAACAACCTCGTCGACTTGGGATTCACCCTTGAGTTCATAGACGGCCGGGCGCTTCACCTCGCCCTCCACAGATACCGTGTCTCCGACCGGCGGGATGAAAATTACATCTCCGGGCAAGAGCTTTGCATCATTGCTGGTATCGCCGTGAATCAGGATGTCGTAAAGGTCGAAACGACGGATCACTTCGCCCTGACGCTTGAGCTGGATATCGCGCAGCGAACCGATGCCATTTACGCCGCCGGAGGCGAATAGTGCAGTGATCATGGTGGCGAGACCACTGACGGTATAGGAACCCGGCACCTTTGCCTCACCCATTACGAACACGCGGATCGCGCGGGTATCGCCCATCGCGATGCTCGCCTGCACGCCGATCATCTGCCTCGCAACTCGCGACTCAATTGTGCCGCGCGCGGCGTTGAAGGTCATCCCGCCGACGCGGATCGGCCCCAATTCGGGAAAGTTGACCGTACCATCGCGGCTCACCACAAGAGGCAAGCTGCGGTTCTGGCCGCCGAACAACTGCACGTTGAGCACGTCGCCGGGGCCAATCACGTAATCGGCAGGAACGGGGACGTCAGTGAGTGGCGAAAAAGTGGAAGGCGCATTGTCGAACAGGTCGTAGCCGAATGCCTCCAGTCTCGCGATGCCGGTCTTCGCCAGTGGCAAACGTGAGATCTGTACTTCTAGGGGAAGCAATACTGGCTCCAGGGAAAGTCGCTGGATAGCCTGTTCCTCGGTGAGCCCACCGAGCGCAATAGGTGCGACACCAGGCAAATTCAACTGCGCGTCACGGTTAAGTTCGTAAGGATTGCGGGACAGAACCAGCGCGATGAGTTCATCAAGCTTGCGACGGCCTGGAGAATCCATGTCCGTGAGCAGACGCTGGCGGCGCTCGGAGGCCACCTGATCGGCAGGAGCAGGTTGGCCAGCAATGGGCGCGCGCGGTACCGCGATTTCGATGACAAGGGTATCGCCAGGCCCGAGCACCGGAATGAGCGGCTCATCATCAGCGGCGGCGGTGCGGCGACGGTCATTGTCCGCACGGACGTCGGCCTGCCGGTCGGCCGCAATGGCGGCCGTTGCGCCACGCTGCGGCGCTCCAACCTGCTGCAACACGGCCTGCTGTTGTTCGGGCGTGAGGCCCTGGAATATCTGCAGCTGCTCCGCCGTTGGTGCGGTCTGCGCGGTGGCGATGGAAAACATGGCCAGCGAAGCGATAATCCCGACACACAGTCCACTCGCGCGGCGGGCCCACTGAGAATCTAACCTAGTCATGCTTACGAAGCCCCGAACCTGTTACGGCGCACTGTTTTGCCTATGTTACAGCGGCTTGCGCCACTGGATGAAACCGAATACGCCGTTGGCATTACCTGCGCTACGCGGTGACTGACTTTCATGCCCCAGCTGCACGCCAAGGCGCTGCCCGAGTAACATGCCTTCCCAAGATACTTCCATGGAATCGTATTCGCTGCGCCCGTAGGTAACCGTGTTGTACGGATCAAGCACGCCGTAGGCGTTGAGCCGGCCGTGCCGCGCCCGAATTGCCCACCGATCACCGTCCTTTCGTGTCAGCGCAACTACTACCGACGTCGACTCCGAATCAGCGTCAGTTGTGTGCCCAATGTTGCGCCCACGGTACCGGTAGCCGGCCGCAAAGATCCCCTGCCGATAGGCGCAACCAGGCTCCAACCCAGCACTGTACCACTTGCAGTTCGTATTCGAGTACTCGATGTGAGCCCGCAATATGGAGCCAGACTCCAGCATCAACCAGGATTCTGCGCCGAACAACCCCAAGTACCGCTCTGGTATCGCCGTATCGGAATTGTCCTCACCTATTTCCTGCGCGTAAAGAGCCAATGGAAGCCACTTGAACGGAGAGACGATGCGTGCGTCAAATCCAGCCATCTGATTGCCAGGCTCGTCCTCGGGATCATTCAGGCCGCGTATGCCCGCGTTGTCCTGTCCGATCAGCAACCGCCCGAAGGTAGTCAAGTCGCAGCGACGACCCTTGCCGCAGAACTGCGCTGTGCGCGACAGCCCGAACTCGAAAATGGGTGCCGGCTTGAACGAGAAGCGCATGCCCATAAACAGTGGCCGATCAACATCAGCCCGGTCGTTTTCCATTACTCCGAGGAAGGCCGAAAAGCGCCACGGACCAAACCAGCGCAGCACCGGGAAATTAGCGGGCACGCTATGGAATCGATCCATGGACACCGACGGCATGGGGCGGGCGCTAGTGGACAGGATCAGACTGCCATCACGCCCCGGACCCCACCACCGATCCATCTGGTTTGCACTGAACAGCCAATTGCCCCATCGAATGGTGATCTCACTACCATCGAATCGGATGTCCTGCCCATCACTGGCATCGACGATGCCTGTCGCCGCCAGCGTAATGCCATAGCGCTCCGTACTGGCACCACCCACTGAACGGAATTCAAGATTCTCACGTCCCAGCGTCGTGTCGTCGCGCAGTAGCCCTGGTCTTCCGGCCGTAACTCCAACCTCGCGGATGCGCCATTCGGTGGCATCCGGCGTCGCGGCTGACGCGGCAACTACGCGTGACAAGGCGCTGCGCAGTGCCGTGTCGTAAAGGTCCATGGCGTCCACGCGACTTGCGGCCTGCGCAACATCCTCACGCGCAAGCGGCCACTCATTGACCGGGAGGTTGAGAACCCCCTCATCCACGAGCAGTGAAAGATCGTCACGAAGACGCGTGTCTGAGGCGGGAAGGAAGAAACTCTGCGCGGCAGCTCCCTGTGACGCAAGTGCCGCAAGCAAGGCAATCGAAGCGAATCGGAATTTCATCGGTGCAGAATATACCGAAGTGCCCGGATTGCTGCTTGGTCAGAAGCTACTGAGCCTGCTCCTTGAGCTTTGCTATCACAGAAAACGAAGCGCGGAGTGACGCACCCTGCGCCTCACCTTCCCCCCGAACCAAAGGCGCAATGGACTCGGCCATCTTCTTGCCCAGCTCCACGCCCCATTGATCGAAGGCGTTGATGCCCCACACCACGCTTTGGGTGAACACCTTGTGCTCATACAGCGCGACCAGAGCCCCCAGGATGGCAGGATCAAGCTGCCTGAACAGCAGCAGATTGCTGGGCCGATTGCCTTCGTGCACCTTGTGGGCATCGCTCGACTCCTGACCAAACGCAAAAGCTTCAGCCTGCGCGAGGCAATTGGCCACGACCAGATCCTGCGCGGAAGCGTCGCCACATGACGACAGCGCGGGCAACAGGAAGTCCAGCGCCGCGCGGGCAGTGCCCTGATGCAGCATCTGGAAGAAGGAATGCTGCGCGTTGTTGCCGGGCTCTCCCCAGATCACTGGCGCGGTTTCGCAGAACACCGGTGAGCCATTGGCGCGCACTCGCTTGCCATTGCTCTCCATGTCAAGTTGCTGCAGGTAGGCGGGGAAACGCGCGAGGCGGTCGTCGTAGGGCAGCACGGCCAGCGTGGGCAATTTCAGGAAGTTGATGTTCCAGATTCCCAGTAAGCCCAACAGCGCGGGTAGATTGCTGGCCCACGGTGCAGACAGAAAGTGCTCATCCATCGCGGCAGCACCAGCGAGGAACTGCTCGAAGTGTCTCGCCCCAGTGGCGATGGCCATCGAGACTCCAATCGCAGAGCAGATGGAATATCGCCCGCCGACCCAATCCCACATGGCAAAGCGGTTTTCAGGGTGGATGCCGAATGCATCCATGGCTGCGGCATTGACTGACACCGCTGCAAAATGGGTGGGCACGGCAGCCAACCCGAGTTGTTCAATCAACCAACGTCTGGCGGTCTCCGCATTGGTTCGGGTCTCGAGCGTGGTGAAGGTCTTCGAGCAGACAATGAACAGCGTGCGCCGCGGGTTTGCGGTTGCCAGTACGTCGGCCAGCCTGCAGCCATCTATGTTCGAGACGAAGGCAATGCGCGGCGCGCCATTGGCGTACGCCCGCAGTGCTTCGGTAGCCATCGCCGGGCCCAGATCCGAGCCACCGATGCCGATGTTTACCACCAGCTCAAAGGGCTCGTTGCTGTGGCTGCGGATTCTTCCGCTGCGCACGGACTCGGCGAAGGCCAGCATGCGCGCGCGTTCGGCGCCGACCATGTCTGCATATGGGGCGCCGCTGCGCCGCAGAGCGGTATGGAGCACCTGCCGCCCTTCCGTGGGATTGGCGATATCGCCGCGATACATGCCGGCGATGCGCTCGCGCAGGTTTACTTCGTCGGCGAGCTGGGTGAGCAACTGCATCGTGCCGGCACTGACGCGCTGACGTGAATAATCCAGGGTGAGGCCGGCGGCGGTGGCCGTGAACCTGCTGCTGCGCTCGGGCTCCGCACCAAACAATTCTTCGATGGAAGGCTGCTCTAGCCTTGCTGCAGCGGCGAGCAGCTGCCAGCCTTGCGAATGAGAGGCATCACGCTGCCCGTTGATTACTGCCATAGCGCCTTGCCACCACTCGCCTTCTTCACCAGCTTCATGAATTCATCATGCGCTGCCAGTTCTTCGGCATTGGCACCTACAACACGCAATGAAGCCGGCAGCGGCGCAGCACCCAGCACCTCGCCTATCGAGGCAGGCGCAGCCGCCCGCACCCCTTCATCCAGTGCCAGCGCATTCTGCCCACCCGTCATCGCGAGATAGACATCGGCCAGAATCCGCGCATCCAGCAACGCGCCATGCAGCTGCCGATGCGAATTGTCGATCGAATACCGCTTGCACAGTGCATCGAGGCCATTGCGCTGCCCGGGATGCATTTCGCGCGCCAGTGCGAGGGTGTCGAGCACCCGACAGCGTTTGCGAATGGACATGGGCTCGGTGCTCGTCAGCCTCGCCCAGATCTTCAGCTCGCTGTCGAGAAACGCCACGTCGAACGGGGCGTTGTGGATGACGAGCTCGGCGCCATCGACGAACTCCAGGAACTTCTCGGCCACTTCCGCAAACCGCGGCTTGCCGACGAGCTTGTCGAGGGTGATGCCGTGCACGGCCGCAGCGCCGGCGTCGATCTCGCGCTCGGGGTTCAGGTATTCGTGGAAGTTCCGGCCGGTGGTGCGGCGGTTCACCATCTCGATGCAGCCGATCTCGATGATGCGGTGGCCGCGCTCGGATTCGAGACCCGTGGTTTCGGTATCGAGTACGACCTGTCTCAAGCTGCAATCCTCATTCGGCGGAGTTTACCGCAAGCATGGCGTCTATCGCGGCGTTGGCGAGTTGATCCACGTGTTCATTGCCTTCGTTGCCGGAGTGGCCCTTCACCCACTTCCACGTGACTTCATGCGGTAGCCGGGCGGCATCGAGCGCCTGCCACAGATCAATGTTCTTCACGGGTTTGCGGTCGGCCGTGCGCCATTCGCGCAGCTTCCAGGCGGGCAACCACTCCTGGATGCCGGTGCACACGTATTTCGAATCGGTGTAGAGGATGACCTTCGATGGTTTGCGCAGCGCGCGCAGCGCTTCGATGGCGCCCATGAGTTCCATGCGGTTGTTGGTGGTCGCGGTCTCGGCGCCGGAGAGGTCCTTGCGTTTGTCGCCGGCAATCAGCAGCGCGCCCCAGCCTCCGGGCCCCGGGTTGCCCCTGCAGGCGCCGTCTGTGTAGATCTCGATGTGGGTCATGGCTGGTTGCGGGTGGTGGGTTCGGGCATGGCGCCAAACACGCGGCGACGTTCACGGAAGAAACGATGCCGCAGCGGCGTCATGCGGTAGACATGTTTGCGCGCCTTGATGAGCCAGGCTGCGGCGGGCAAGGGATTGAACAGGCCGCGACGCAGGATGCGGCGTGGCTCGTTGCTCGTCTCGCCCCAGGGCCGGCTGTAGAGGTAATGCTTCTGCAGCACGACTTCATAACCCAGCAGGCCGAGCCAGTCGCGCAGGCGGCCTGGCCCGTGGATCTGCTGCAGGCCCGGGGGGAAACCCTGCCGTGAAGCGGCGGCGCGCAAACCCCACAGGCTCACGGGCCGGAAGCCGAGCACGATCAACTGGCCTTCACCGGTGAGCACGCGGTCTGCCTCGCGCACGATGGCATGCGGGTCAGGCTCGAACTCGAGTGTGTGCGGCAACAGCACGGCATCGATCGATGCGGTCTGCACCGGCAATGCGCTGAGCGAGGCCACGACATCCACCTCGCCACGACAGTTGTCGGCAATAACAGACTGTCTGCGCGTGCGGCTTGAAGAAAGGAGTTCACGCGAGGCGCCCCAGCTGCCAAGCTGCAGCAGCTCGAGACCGAAAACGTCGTCGAGCATGCCGCGCAGCATTTCGGCTTCCGCAGCCAGCAGTTGGCGGCCTAGCGGGGTTGAGAGCCAATTGGCAGGTCCGGTATCTGGCATCGGATTATGAAAAAAAGCGTGGCATTTCTGTGACGTCGCCGGTTAAATACCGGCCGTGAAAATCATAGGCTGATTTGACGGCTTTGGGCCATTGCATCTGTCTTCCTTTCGGGGGTGCAACTCTAGTGATTTCTGGTTTGCGTTACCGCTTATGTGTTTCTGTGGGGCTGCTTGCTGTTCTGGCGGGTTGCGCCAGCGTGCGGCCCGAAGGCGCAGCACCTTCCGTTGATCAGGTCGTCGCGGCTCCTGGAGTTGCCTCGGGCCCCGCTACACCCACGATCCCCGTGCCGGTTCCGGTTGATGTCGCCCCGGCCACGGGCCCGGTTTCGCCCGAAGCCGCGGCTGAAATCGCCGCGCTGATGCCCGAAGATCTTGCCGCGCTGCCCGAGCCGGTAGTCGAACCTGGCGATCTGCTGCTGCGGGTGCGCGCCGGACTGAAACTGAGCGAAGTGCGCCATTCGCGCATCGATACGGAAGCCGACTGGTTTGCCCGCAACCCGCAATACATCGAACGGGTGTTCACTCGCGCGGCACCCTATCTGCATTACATCGTGAACCAGGTGGAGGCCCGTGGCCTGCCACTGGAGCTGGCACTGCTGCCCATCATCGAAAGCGCTTTCCAGCCCTATGCCTATTCCAGCGCGCGAGCCACGGGGCTGTGGCAGTTCATGTCGGCCACCGGTGGCCGCTTCGGCCTGAAGCAGGATTGGTGGTACGACGGCCGGCGCGACGTGGTCTCGGCCACGCAGGCCGCGCTCGATTACCTCACCTACCTGCACGACATGTTCGACGGCAACTGGCTGCATGCCATCGCGGCCTACAACTGCGGCGAGGGCAATGTCTCCCGGGCCATCAAGCGCAACAAGGCGGCCGGCAAGAAGATCGACTTCTGGAACCTGAAGCTGCCCGCCGAGACACGCGGCTATGTGCCACGGCTGCTGGCCATGAGTCGCATCGTGGCCAATCCTGAAATCTATGGCCTCAGCATCGTGGGCATGCCGGACCAACCCTACTTCCAGCGTGTGGAAACCGGCGGCCAGATCAGCATGGAAGTCGCCGCCGAGCTCGCGGGCATCAAGATCGAAGAAATGTATGACCTGAATCCGGCCCACCATCGCTGGGCAACAGACCCGACGGGACCGCATTTCCTGCTGGTTCCGGTGGGTGCTGCCGAGGCCTTTTCCGCCAGCCTGCTGCTGCTCACGCCCGATCAGCGCATGCGCGTCGAGCGCTATACGGTGCGCGAGGGCGACACCGTCACCAGTATCGCGCAACGCTTCAGCACCACGGCACAACATCTGCGCGAACTGAACGAACTGGGCAGCGCCAACACGATCAAGACCGACTCCGAGTTGCGGGTGCCGTCATCGGTAACCTCCCTGCCACCGCTGGTGCTGCAGGCCGCAGCGCGTGTCGATGCGCGCAACCGGCCTGGCCCGGTGAGCGCCGTGCATGTGGTGCGGCGCGGGGATTCGCTATGGTCAATCGCCAAGCGGCACGAGATGGATGTGATTGCGCTGGCACGGCTGAATCGCATTGACCCGAACGATACTTTGCGCACTGGCCAGAGGCTGAAACTGCACGGCGATGAAGGCCGCAGCCAGACCACGGCCAGCGGCGACGGACGGCGGGTGACCTACGTCGTGCGCCGTGGTGACACACTGTCGGGGATTGCCCGAACACTGCGGGTGTCGGTGGGCAGCCTGCGCGAGTGGAACAACCTGGCTGGCAGCGCGATCCGCGCGGGCCAGAAGCTGGTGGCCTTCGTACCCAGCCGCTCCTGACGGCGGTATCATCGCGCCCCTTGGGTTTCACCTGTAGGGGCTTTCATGGGAATTCTTGCTGGCAAGCGCGCGCTGATCGTGGGCGTGGCAACCGACCGTTCGATCGCCTGGGGCATCGCCCAGGCCATGCATGCGCATGGAGCCGAACTCGCCTTCACCTACGGCCACGAGAAGCTCAAAGACCGCGTGGAGCCGCTGGCCCAGTCGGTGGGGTCGAAGATCGTGCTGCCGCTCGATGTGACGGTGGACAGCGAAATCGAAGCCGTCTTCGGGGCCCTCGCCGCCGACTGGGGCTCGCTCGACATTCTCGTCCACGCCGTGGCTTTTGCGCCCCGCGAGGCGCTGGCCGGGGACTTCGTCTCGAGCACCTCCCGCGAGGCCTTCGCGGTGGCCCACGATGTGTCCAGCTACAGCCTCACGGCCCTGTCACGCGCGGCGGCGCCGCTGATGGCGGGTCGGGATGGCGCCATTCTCACGCTGAGCTACCTGGGGGCGGTGAAGTCCGTACCCGCCTACAACGTCATGGGCCTGGCCAAGGCCAGCCTGGAGGCCAATGTGCGCTTCCTGGCGGCAGATCTGGGCCCCAAGGGCATCCGGGTCAATGGCATTTCAGCCGGGCCGATCAAGACCCTGGCCGCCGCGGGCATCCCCGGGCTGCGCAAGATGCTCGCGCACGTGGCGCAGGCCTCCCCGATCCGCCGCAACGTGAGCCAGGAGGATGTGGGCAAGGCCGCCACCTTCCTGTGCTCGGACATGGCAAGTGGCGTCACCGGCGAGATCCTTTACGTGGACGGGGGCTTCAGCACGGTGGGCATGAGCTTCCCGGACGATTCAGCCGGGGCCTGAAACGCAGCGGGCGCCTTGTGGGCGCCCGCTCATGAACCGTTGTGGCAGCTTTCCTGCTATTGCAGGAAGGCGTCGGGGTTCTTGCGCACCTTTGCGTCCTTGATGATCGAGGCCACGTAGCCATCGACATCGCGGCGGCTGTAGCGCTGCAGCTCACGATCCGAGCGCATCTTCTCCAGCTGGGGGTTGTCCGACAGGATGGACTGCACCCGGGATGCAGTCACTTCGACCAGTGCTGCCCCGCCGCCTTCGACCTTCATCGCCGTGCGGAAAGGCTTGCCGGACGCCGGACGCTCTGCGGTGAACACCGCATCGCGGATCTCTACCGGCAGATCGGGTGAGCCGCGGCTCACGAACTTCGCGGGCTCGGCCTTGGCACGGAGACCGGAGGCGACCTTGTCGAAACTTTCGCCGGCGGCGAGTTTTGCCACGGCGGCTTCTGCAGCCGCGAGGGCCGCTGCCGCACCGCGCTCACGCTCGAGGGCGGCCACGATGTCCGCGCGCACCTCTTCGAGGGGGCGCAAGGCGGCCGGCCGATGTTTCATGACCTGGAAGATCGTGATGCGATCTTCACCCAGCTGTGCCGGGCCACCGACCCGCCCCTGGGCGAGCATGGCGTCGCTGAATACGGCCTGGTTGAGATCCGCATCGGAACCCAGCGGTAGCCCGCCGGTGCCCCGTTCGAACTGTGCCACTTCACCACGGCGCATGCCGAATTCCTGGGCCAGCTGCTCGAGTGTGGACCCGGCGCGATCCAGGCGCGACTGCAGTTCATCCTGACGGGTGCCGAACAGGGCAATCGACTGCTCATTGCGCAGCGTGACCGCGAGCTCGGCGCGCACATCCTCGAAGCTGCGGCCGGCTTCGGCACGGATGCCATCCAGCCGGATGATGTGGTAACCGAACTGGGTCTTCACCGGCTCGCTGACATCGCCCTGCTTCATGGAGAACAGCTGGTCGGTGAACTCCTTGGCATAGACTTCGCGGCCGGCCCAGCCCAGATCACCGCCGTTGGCGGCCGAGGCTGAATCCTTCGAATACTGCTTGGCGAGCGCGGCGAAATCGCCGCCCGCCTTGATGCGGCCGTGAATGTCCTTCGCCAGCGCCGCTGCCTTGGCGGCATCGGTTTCGCCATCTTCGGTGATCAGGATGTGGCTGGCGTGGCGCGTTTCGGGCTGCACGTAGTTGGCTTTGTCCTGTTCGTAGCGGGCCCGCAGCTGGGCTTCGCTGACCTGCACGCTGGCAGCCACGTCGGCCAGTGACAGCTCGGCATACGCCAGCTGCACGGATTCGGGCTGCGTGTATTCCTCGGCGTGCGATTTGTACCAGGCATCGATGGCGGCGGCATCCACCGGCGCGGTGCCGGCAAAGGCCTCGGGCTGCAGCATCACATAGCGCAGCTCACGCTCTTCATCGAGCAGCGACAGGATGCGCTTGGACTCTGCTGGCGTGAAGAAATTGCTGATCCCGATCGAACCCAGCAGCTGGTTGACCTGCAGGCTGCGCTCCAGATCCTTCACGTAGGCGGTTTCGGTGATGCCCACTGCCTGCAGGCGCGCACGTGCGGCCTGCAGATTGAACACGCCGTCGATCTGGAAGGCCGATTCGTTGCGGAATGCTTCGGAAAGCTGCGCTTCGGAAACCCGGAAGCCGACCTTGCTCGCATGCTGCGTGGTGGCCAGCGTGCGGATCTCGCTATCCAGCAGCTCCTGCTGGAACTGCAGACGCTGTTCATCCGTGAGGTTGCCGCCGAAGGCTTCCAGCAGTCGTGGCTGCTGCTGCTGCCAGAGCTCGTTGGCGGCGTCGCGGCTGATCTCCTCGCCGTTCACCTTGGCGGCGAACCCGGAGGTTCCGAAACTCATGTCGACCATGCCGTAGGCGCCCCAGGCGGCAAACACCACCGCCAGTGCGCCCAGCATCGTATAGGTGAGCCATCGCTGGCTCTGCATCTTGTCGCGTATGTTCTGCAGCATGTCTTTTTACTGGTTATGGATGTGGTCCAACAGATTCTGGCGGAGCGGACGGGACTCGAACCCGCGACCCCCGGCGTGACAGGCCGGTATTCTAACCAGCTGAACTACCGCTCCGCTGCTAGACCACATCAAAAGGACTGGTGGGTGCTGAGGGGATCGAACCCCCGACATTCGCCTTGTAAGGGCGACGCTCTACCAGCTGAGCTAAGCACCCTTGGGCTCATCAGCGCCAAGTCCTGCTCGCGCCATTCAGGCCGGAAAGCCCTGGGGCGCGAGGGCGCGTAGTCTAGGGAACCTCTCTCCAGGTAGCAAGAGCACGCGCCCGGAAGTATCGCTTAGTGCGGACGGACCACCTTCGCGCCCCGGCGGGCACGACGGGCGCGCTTGGCGGCCACCGCCCCTGCCTTGACCCGCGTGGACGCCACGCCCGCCGCCGAGGGCAGCGGCGTGGGCTGGCGCACCAGCGCGTATTGCAGCACTTCGTCGATCCACTTCACGGTGCGGATATCGAGCTTGCCCTTGATGTTGTCGGGGATCTCGACCAGGTCTTTTTCGTTTTCCTGCGGAATGAGCACCTGCTTGATGCCACCACGGTGGGCCGCGAGCAGTTTCTCCTTCAGGCCGCCGATCGGCAGCACTTCACCGCGCAGGGTGATCTCGCCGGTCATCGCGACATTGGCCCGCACCGGAATCTTGGTGAGCGCCGACACCATGGCCGTGCAGATGCCGATGCCCGCGGAAGGACCATCCTTCGGCTGCGCGCCCTCGGGCAGATGCACGTGGAAATCGGTGTTGGAGTAGAAATCCTTGTCGAGGCCGAGCACATCGCTGCGGCTGCGCACCACGGTCATGGCGGCCTGGATGGATTCCTTCATCACGTCGCCGAGCTTGCCGGTGAACACCGGCCTGCCCTTGCCGGGCAGCACGGCCACTTCGATGGAGAGCAGCTCGCCGCCCACTTCGGTCCAGGCCAGCCCGGTGACCTGCCCGACGCGATCGGCTTCGCCGGCCTCGTCGTAGCGGAAGCGGCGCACGCCCAGATATTTCTCGAGCGTCTTCGAATTGACCGTAATGCTCGATGCCCTTCTTCTTCTCGAGCAGCAGGCTCTTGACCGCCTTGCGGCAGATCTTGGCGATCTCGCGCTCGAGGCTGCGCACGCCGGCTTCGCGCGTGTAGTAGCGGATGATGTCGAGCAGGGCCTCGTCCTGGATCTTCAGCTCGCCATCCTTGAGGCCGTTGGCCTTGACCTGCTTGGTCACCAGGTAGCGCTTGCCGATGTTGAGCTTTTCATCCTCGGTGTAACCGGGGATGCGGATGACTTCCATGCGGTCGAGCAGCGGCGCCGGAATGTTCATGCTGTTGGCGGTGCAGATGAACATGACCGATGACAGGTCGAAATCCACTTCGAGGTAGTGGTCGCTGAAGGTGGAGTTCTGCTCGGGGTCGAGCACTTCCAGCAGCGCCGAGGAAGGATCGCCACGGAAATCCATGGCCATCTTGTCGATCTCGTCGAGCAGGAACAGCGGATTGTGCACGCCGGTCTTGGCCATGTTCTGCACGACCTTGCCCGGCATCGAGCCGATGTAGGTGCGGCGGTGGCCACGGATCTCGGCTTCGTCGCGCACGCCGCCGAGCGACATGCGCACGAACTTGCGGTTGGTGGCGCGGGCGATGCTCTGGCCAAGCGAGGTCTTGCCCACGCCCGGCGGACCGACGAGGCACAGGATCGGGCCCTTGATCTTCTCTACCCGCTGCAGCACGGCGAGGTATTCGACGATGCGTTCCTTGACCTTCTCGAGGCCGAAGTGATCCTGGTCGAGGATCTTCTGGGCATTGGCGATGTCCTTGGAGACGCGCGTGCGCTTCTTCCAGGGCACCTTCACCAGCCAGTCGATGTAATTGCGCACCACCGTGGCCTCGGCGGACATCGGTGACATCATCTTCAGCTTGTTGAGCTCGGCCGTGGCTTTGTCGCGCGCTTCCTTGGGCATGCCGGCCTTGGCGATCTTCTGCTCCAGATCGCTGATCTCGTTGCCGCCATCCTCCATCTCGCCGAGCTCTTTCTGGATGGCCTTCATCTGCTCGTTGAGGTAGTACTCGCGCTGGGATTTCTCCATCTGCGATTTCACGCGGCCGCGGATGCGCTTTTCGATCTGCAGCACGTCCATCTCGCCTTCGATGGCGACCAGCACATGCTCGAGGCGCTTGCGCACGTCGAGGATCTCCAGCACCTGCTGCTTCTCGGAGAGCTTCAGCGTCATCTGGGCCGAGACGGCATCGGCGAGGCGGCCCGGCTGCTCGATGCCGGCCAGCGCCGTGAGCATCTCAGGGGGCACTTTCTTGTTGAGTTTGACGTACTGCTCGAACTGCGTGATGACGGAGCGCTGGAGCACGTCCATCTCGCGTTCGTCGTACTGCTCAACGTCTGCCTCGACGGTGATCGTGGCGCTGTAGTAATCGCCGGTGGTGAGCTCGTCGACGCGAGCGCGTTCGACGCCCTCGACCAGCACCTTGACGGTGCCGTCGGGGAGCTTCACCAGCTGCAGGATGGTGGCGACGGTGCCGAAGCGGTAGAGGTCGTCTGGCTTCGGATCGTCGATATCCGGCTGCTTCTGCGCCACCACGAGGATGCGGCGCGGATCGGCCTTCATGGCGGCATCCAGCGCCTGGATGGATTTTTCACGGCCCACGAACAGCGGGGAGACCATGTGCGGGTAAAGCACGACGTCCCGCAGGGGCATGACCGGAATGGTGTTCTTGGTGGCAGTCGCTTCAGTCACAGGAGGCTCCAGCATGCCGAATTGAGGCTACAGTCTAGCGGTAGATATGGGCGACGGGGCCGGAATCAAGCCCATCGCTTTTGATATGCAATACGTGCGATGCGGTCAGCATGCCACGATCCGGAACGGAGTTCCTTCCAGCACCACGGCTGCCGAGACGCCGTTCTCGAATTGCGGTGCACCGAGGCTCCAGTTGCGGCCATCGTCTTGCACTGCAGAAGCGCGCAGCAGTCGCGCATCTGCCGCTTCATCCAGGGATACATCGAAGCTGTCCAGGGGCAATCCGAGGCCCCTGCCCACTGCCTTGATATAGGCTTCCTTGCGCGTCCAGCAGTTGAAGAATGCCCGAGTGCGCAGCGACTGCGGATACTGCTCATAGGCAGCGATCTCGCTGGCGGAGAAGTATCGTCGCACCAGCGCACCTTCATCGCTCATGGTGCGCCAGAACTCGATATCTACTCCAATGGCACGGCGCCAGGCCCAGCCAATCAGTCCCTGCGAACCCGAATGCGACAAGTTGAATTCCAGGCCGGTCTCCGCCAACGATCCCGCGAGGCTCGGCTTGCCATGAGGCCCGGCAACAAACTCAATCCTGTCGGGCTCTACCGTCAGTAGCGCGGCAAGCTGTTGCCTCAGCCGGCCATGCGCCACGATGAAGCGATTGGCGTGTTGAGCGGCGTGAAAGCGGGCAGCGCGCTGGCGCTCTGTGTCCGACAACAGTTGCGCGAGGGCCGCCTGTTCGACGGCCGGCACATCGAGCGGGAAAGACAAAAGGCCGCCGATTGGCGGCGCTGCATCCGTGGCTGCAAGCAGCCAGCGCCGCCCTTCGCTCAGCGACTGATTCCCGATGCGCGACGGGGTTCGTCGGTCACGGTCTTGTCGGGACGCGGCTCTTCGGTCTTGTAGACCACATACGGCGGCGCATGCCCCGACACCACGCTCTCGTCGATCACCACCTTGCTGACGTTCTTCAGCGAAGGCAGCTCGTACATGGTGTTGAGCAGGATGTTCTCGAGAATCGTGCGCAGGCCGCGGGCGCCGGTCTTGCGTTCCATGGCCTTGCGGGCCACGGCCGAAAGGCCATCGTCGCGGAATTCGAGCTCGGCGCCGTCCATCTCGAACAGACGACGGTACTGCTTGGTCAGCGCGTTCTTCGGGTCCTTGAGGATCGAGATCAGCGCGGCTTCGTCCAGCTCTTCCAGCGTGGCGACCACCGGCAGGCGGCCGACAAACTCGGGGATGAGGCCGTACTTCACCAGATCTTCCGGCTCCACGTCGTGGAACAGATCGGTGCCATGCGGACGCTCGTTGACGCTGCGCACATCGGAGGTGAAGCCGATGCCACCCTTCTGGGTGCGGTTCAGGATCACCTTGTCGAGGCCGGAGAATGCGCCGCCGACGATGAACAGGATGTTCGAGGTATCGACCTGCAGGAATTCCTGCTGCGGATGCTTGCGGCCACCCTGCGGCGGCACCGAGGCCATGGTGCCTTCGATGAGCTTCAGCAGGGCCTGCTGCACGCCCTCGCCCGACACATCGCGCGTGATCGAGGGGTTGTCGGACTTGCGGGAGATCTTGTCGATCTCGTCGATGTAGACGATGCCGGTCTGCGCCTTCTCGACGTCGTAGTCGCACTTCTGCAGCAGCTTCTGGATGATGTTCTCGACGTCTTCACCCACATAACCGGCTTCGGTCAGGGTGGTGGCGTCGGCAATCGTGAACGGCACATTGAGCAGGCGGGCCAGCGTCTCGGCCAGCAGGGTCTTGCCGCTGCCGGTGGGGCCGATCAGCAGGATGTTGCTCTTGGCGATCTCGACATCATCCTTCGCCTTGATGGTGCCGGTGCCGCGGGTCTGCAGCCGCTTGTAGTGGTTGTAAACCGCTACGGCGAGAGTCTTCTTGGCGCGCTCCTGCCCGATGACGTATTCGTCGAGGACCGTCTTGATCTCGGCGGGCTTGGGGAGTTTGTCGCGCGCGCGATCGGCCTTGTCTTCCAGCTCTTCGCGGATGATGTCGTTGCAGAGCTCGACGCATTCGTCGCAGACGAAAACCGACGGTCCGGCAATGAGCTTGCGCACCTCATGCTGGCTCTTGCCGCAGAAGGAGCAGTACAGCAGCTTGCCGTCGTCAGTTCGTCCGCGAGTGTCTTCGCTCATCCGCTTTACCTCATCCGGAAGTCAGGCTTCCGATCAACATGTATATAGCACGAGGCCCCTGCGGCGCGCAAAGCACTGCCGCACAGTTAAGGCCTTGTATTTTCAGGAAAAAGCCCCAGCAGGGCCTTATTTGACAGGTGGCGCGCCGAACTGTTCGCGGCTGGACAGCACCTGGTCGATGAGGCCATACCCCACCGCGTCTTCGGCCCGCATGAAATTGTCGCGGTCCGTGTCGTGCTTGATCTTCTCGACCGGCTGGCCGGTGTGCTTGGCCAGGATGTGGTTCAGGCGGTCGCGGGTGTAGAGGATCTCGCGGGCATGGATTTCCATGTCGGCGGCCTGCCCCTGCATGCCGCCCAGCGGCTGGTGGATCATGATGCGCGAATCCGGCAGCGAATAACGCTTGCCCTTGGCGCCACCGGCCAGAAGGATCGCGCCCATGCTGGCCGCCTGGCCGATGCAGATGGTGGACACATTCGGCTTGATGAACTGCATGGTGTCGTAGATCGCAAGGCCGGCAGTCACGTGCCCGCCTGGCGAATTGATGTACAGCGCGATGTCCTTGTCCGGGTTCTCGGACTCCAGGAACAGCAGCTGCGCCACGATGACGTTCGCCATGTAGTCCTCGACCGGACCGACCGCGAAGATCACCCGGTCTTTCAGCAGGCGCGAGTAGATGTCGTACGCACGTTCGCCGCGCGAGGTCTGCTCGACCACCATGGGAACCAGGTTCAGGGCGCGCTCGTTCATGAATGTCTCCGGGGCGAAAGGCGTAGCGATCAGCCGCTGATCTTACGCCTGCTTGCCGAAGCCGGTGAGCTCCGCGAAGCTGGTTGGGCGATCGGTCACACGGGCGCGGCCCAGGACCCACTCCACTGCCAGATCTTCCATCACGGCGGTTTCGATCTGCCGCATGGCGTCCTGGTTCTGCAGGTACTGACGCTTGACCTCGGCAGGATTCGGGTAGCTCGCGGCCAGCTCTTCCAGGCGGGCAAACACGCGCTCGCGATCGACCTGCAGGTTTTCGCGACGCACCAGTTCGCCGATCAGCAGGCCCAGTTTCACGCGGCGGCGCGCGGGCTCGACGAAAGGATCGCGCGGCGGCATCTGGCTCATGTCCTGCCGGCCCATGCGCTGCAGCAGGTCGATCTGCAGCTGCTGGATCTGCTCTTCGACCAGCAGCTGGGGGAGATCCAGCTGGTTGTCGCGCTGCAGGGCTTCGAACACCTGGGTGCGCAGCTTGTTGCGCGTGGCTTCGCCCGCCTCGCGCTCCATGCTCTTGCGCACTTCAGCGCGCAATGCGGTGACGCCGCCTTCGGCGAGGCCGAAGGAATCGGCAAAGGCATCATCGACAACGGGCAGCACTTCTTCTTCGACCGACTTCACGGTGAGGTCGAACTCTGCCTGCTTGCCGGCCAGCTCCTTCGCGCCGTAGTTCTCGGGGAATTTCACGGGGGCGGTCTTGCTTTCGCCCTTGGACATGCCCGCCAGTGCATTCTCGAAATCGGCAATGGCGCGGCCCGAACCGATCACCACGGCCATGTCGGTGCCGGTGCCGCCGTCGAAGGCAACGCCATCCAGGCGACCGGCGAAATCCACCGTTACGCGATCGCCCTTGATGGCGGCGCGCTCTACCGGCGAATAGGTGACTCGCTGGCGGCGCATGCTTTCCAGCATCGCATCGATGTCTGCGTCACCGATTTCGGCAACCGGACGGTCGATTTCCAGGGCTGCCACCGGGTTGATGATGACTTCGGGCAGGACTTCGAAAATGGCCGCGAATTTGAGATCCGCATCCGGAGTGATCTGGATCGGCTCGATGCGCGGGCCACCTACCGGCCGCAGCTTTTCCTTGGCTACCGCATCGCTGTAGCCCTGGCGGATGAGTTCGGAAACGGTATCGCCATGCACCTGACTGCCGTACTGCTGCTTGATGACCGGCAGCGGCACCTTGCCCTTGCGGAAGCCGCGGACATTGGCGGTGCGCGTGAGGTCGCGCAGTTTGCGATCAACCTCGCCGGCCACGCGGGTGCGCGGGATTTCGACTTCGATGCGGCGCTCGAGGCCGGCGGTCGTGGTTACTGTGAACTGCATCGTCCGGTTCCTTCACTCAATTCGGTTCATCGGGATTCTGGTGCGAGGGGAGAGACTCGAACTCTCACGGGTTGCCCCACAGGCTTCTAAGACCTGCGCGTCTACCAGTTTCGCCACTCTCGCGCTCGCTACAAAAATGGTGGGCCGTGTAGGATTTGAACCTACGACCAATTGATTAAGAGTCAACTGCTCTACCAACTGAGCTAACGGCCCTTAAAAAAGGGTTGGGGTGGACGACGGGACTCGAACCCGCGACAGCCGGAATCACAATCCGGGACTCTACCAGCTGAGCTACGTCCACCATCGTACACATCGCGACCAGCCTTTTAGCGCGCCCGGCAGGAGTCGAACCTGCGACCCTCGGCTTAGAAGGCCGATGCTCTATCCACCTGAGCTACGGGCGCCCATGGCAAGCATTCGTCCGACTGGGCCACACACGGGCTGGTCATCAAAGCCGCGTCAGCCGACCCCTTTTGGAGGCCCACCAGCGCGGGGGCGGGAGTATATACGAACCCGGATCAGGCCTGCACGGCCAGTTGCGGGCCCGGCGGAGGATTCCGCCGGATATAGGAATAATAGAGCAGCGGAATGACCACCAGCGTCAGCACGGTGCTGACCAGGATGCCGAAGATCAGCGAAACCGCCAGGCCGTTGAAGATCGGGTCATCCAGGATGAACAGGCCGCCGATCATCGCCGCGAGCCCGGTGAGCACGATGGGTTTGGCGCGCACGGCACAGGCATCGATCACCGCCTCGGCCACCGGTCGCCCTTCGGCCAGCGACTGGTTGATGAAATCCACCAGCAGGATCGAATTGCGCACGATGATTCCGGCCAGCGCGATCATGCCGATCATCGAAGTGGCCGTGAACTGCGCGCCCAGCAGCGCATGGCCAGGCATGACGCCGATGACCGTCAGCGGAATCGGCGCCATGATGATCAGCGGCACGATATAGCTGCGGAACTGCGCCACCACCAGGAAATAGATCAGCAGGATCCCGGCCGCGTAGGCGATGCCCATGTCGCGGAAGGTTTCGTAGGTGATCTGCCATTCGCCATCCCATTTGACCGCGAACTGCGAGGTATCCGGCGGCTGGCGGATGAAGTACTGCTGCACTTCCACCCCGCCCACGGGTTTGTCGCGCAGCTGGCCGACCAGATTGAACATGCCGTAGAGCGGGCTGTCGTATTCACCCGCTTCGTCTCCGGTCACGTAGACCACGGGCAGCAGATCCTTGTGGTGGATGGCGCCATCCCAGGCGCCGCGCTCCACCGTGACCAGTTCCGAGAGAGGCACGAGTTTGCCGTCGGCAGCGCGCACCCGCAGGGCCAGCAGCGCCGGCATGCTCGACTGGTCGGCGCTGGAAGCACGCAGCCGCACGGCATGCGGATAACGCGAGCGACCATCCTGCAACCAGGTGACATCGGTGCCGGAGATGGCGGCGCCCAGCGTGGCCACGATATCGGCCTGTGCCACGCCGAGCCTGGCGGCCCGCACGCGATCGACCGCGATGGTTTCGCGGGGCGCTGCCGTTTCCACCGTCGAATCCACATCCACGATGCCTGCGGTGCCGCGGAAAACCGTGGCGAGTTCGGCGCCCAGTTCGCGACTGCGCGCGTAATCCGGTCCATAGACCTCGGCCACCAGCGGCGAGAGGACCGGCGGTCCAGGCGGCACCTCCACCACTTTCAGGCTGGCGCCATAACGCTGCGCCAGCGCGGCAAGTTCGGGGCGCAGGTGGCTCGCGATCTCGTGGCTCTGGCGACTGCGCTCGTGCTTGTCGACCAGATTCACCTGCAGGTCGCCCACATTGCTGCCGCTGCGCAGAAAATACTGGCGCACCAGTCCGTTGAAATTCATGGGCGCGGAAGTGCCGGCATAGCCCTGGAAACTGAGCACTTCGGGCACACGGGCCACGCGCTGGCCCACATCCATCAGCAAGGCATTGGTGGCTTCCAGCGAACTGCCTTCAGGCAGATCCACCACGATCTGCAGTTCCGACTTGTTGTCGAAGGGCAGCATCTTCAGCACCACGATGCGCAGAACCGCGAGCCCTGCCGACAGCAACACCAGCAGCAGCATGCTGGCGAACAGGATGCGTCGCCGGCGTGAAGCCGCCCCACCCTGCACGAATGGCCCGACCACGCGGCCGAACAGACGATGCAGCAGGGATTCGCGTCCGGTCGTTTCGGCGGTCGCCGCATCCGGTGCTGCGTTGGAATGATGGCGCGCCAGCAGTCGCGCGCTGAGCCAGGGCGTGACGATGAGCGCCACTGCCAGCGAAAGCAGCATGCCCACCGAGGCATTGATGGGGATTGGCCGCATGTACGGGCCCATCAGGCCGGTGACGAAGGCCATCGGCAGCAGCGCCGCGATCACGGTGAAAGTGGCGAGTATGGTCGGCCCGCCGACTTCATCGACCGCGCCGGGAATGGCCTGCAGCAGGGTCTTTCCGCCGCGCTGCATGTGCCGGTGGATGTTCTCGACGACGACGATGGCATCGTCCACCAGGATGCCAATGGAAAAGATCAGCGCGAACAGCGAGACGCGATTCAGCGTGAAGCCCATCGCGCGCGAGGCAAACAGCGTCAGCGCCAGTGTGAGCACCACCGCCACGCCCACGACGATGGCTTCGCGCCACCCGAGCGTGAACAACACCAGCAGCACCACGGAGGCTGTGGCGAAGATCAGCTTCTGGATCAGCTTCTGCGCCTTGTCGGTGGCCGTCTGGCCGTAGTCGCGCGTCACTTCGTATTGCACACCCGCAGGAATCAGCTCGCCGCGCAGCTGCTGCAACCGGGCGGTGACTGAACTGGTGATGTCGGCCGCGTTGCTGCCCGGCTTCTTGGCGATCGCCACGGTGACTGCTGGCGCAGGGCCGGCAGCAGGCCCTGACCTGCCGGCGGGCACGCCATGCCAGACATAGGTGTCGGGCGTATCGGCGCCATCGCCGATCCGTGCCACGTCGGCGAGCAGCAGCGGCCGCCCGGCACTGACGCCGATGACGAGATTGGCCACATCCGCGGCGCTGGCCAGGAACTTGCCTGCGCTGACCGGAGTGGCGCCTTCCGGTGCGACGCGCTCGCCCAGCTGCTGCACGACATTGGCCGCGCGCAGGGAGTTCATCAGGTCGGGCACGGTCAAGCCGTAATTTGCGAGCCGCGAGCTATCGAGCGTGACGACGACCCGGCGCTCCGGCGCGCCGATCGAGAACACATCGCGCGTGCCATCGTATGCGTTTGAGTTCGGTTTCCAGGCTGCGCGCCACCTGCGCGAGATCGGCCGGACCGCGCGCGGGATCGTCGGTCCACAGCGTCACGCTCATGATGGGCACGTCGTCGATGCCCTTGGGTTGCACCAGTGGCTGCCCGATGCCGCGATCCTGGCGCAGCAGATCCATGTTGGACCAGACCTGGTTGTACAGACGGACCAGCGCGGCCTGGCGCGGCACGCCTACGTCGAACTCGACAGTGAGCACGGCGAGGCCAGGCCGCGAGGTGGAGTAGACATGCTTGATGCCTTCGATCTCGGCGAGGCGCTGCTCCAGCGGCGATGCCACCTGCTGCTCGACATCACGCGCTGCGGCGCCTGCATACGGCACGATGACATTGGCCATCGTCACGTCGATCTGCGGCTCTTCTTCCCGTGGCGTGATCATCACCGCCACCACACCGAGCAGCAGGCCAACGAGGGCCAGCAGCGGCGTCATGGGATTGGCTACAAAGCTGCGCGCCAGCCGGCCCGAAATACCGAGCGCTGGTGCGGGCTGCGTGTCGCTCACTGCCTGGCTGCCTTGTCGCGTTGCGCGCTCAGTGACTGCAGCGCTGCGACCGGGTCTGCTGCGACTTTCTCGCCGGGAAGAAGCCCTGCGATGACTTCAATGTTCCCGCCTTCGGTGCGCCCGATCCGCAGCTGGCGCAGCACCACGGCATCGTCTGTCACCACATACGCCGCGGTGAGCTCGCCGCGATTCACCACCGCGGTGGAGGGCAGCCACACACCGGCCACTCCTTTGGCTGCCGCGAAGTGGACCTTGGCGGTTTGCCCCGGCCGGGGCGGCGATTTCAGGGTTGGCAGCAGCACGCGCACCGTAGTGCTGTGCGCCTGAGGATCCGAGCCTGGATAGACGATGACCTTCGCTGCTTCGACCTGCTGGCCGTCCGGCAGGAGGATGCTGGCCCGGGGGTCGGTACGAATGGCGGCCGCATCGCCTTGCGGCACCAGGACCTCCACTCGCAATTGTCCCGGTGCATACAGCGTGAACAGCGGCTGGCCCGGTGCAACCGTCTCTCCCAGCTCGACATGACGAGCGGCAACGATGCCTGCATAGGGTGCGCGCACCACGGTATAGCCCTGCTGCTGCTGCGCCTGCACGAGTTGCGCAGCCGCGGCATCGCGCGTGGCAATGGCAGACTCATGCGCAGCCTTTACGCGGTCGAAATCGTCGCGCGAAACCAGCTGCCGGTTGACGAGCTCCGTCCCGCGCTGATAGCGGGTGCTGGCGTCGGTGAGCTGGGCTTCCGCGGCACGCAGCTGCGCCCGTGCGGTATCCACTGCCGCGGCCTGTTCTTCACCAGTGAGCCGCAGCAACATTTCTCCGCGGGATACCTGCTGATCTACATCTGCCGGCAGTGCCGCCACCCGGCCCGCAGTCTGTGCCGACAGCATGGCCTGCTCGACGGCCTGCACCACACCATCCCACGCGAGCCCGCCGGCCTGGTCGCCCGCCGCAACCGTGAAGGTGTCGAGCTGCGGCGCAGGAGCCGGAGCCTGCGGTGAAGGATCACTGCTGCAGGCCGTGAGCCACAGCACCAGCATCGCAATTGTGGAGAATCTGCCTGACATCGATATCACCTGAATGCGCAGCCGTCCTTGACCCCGACCGCCTTGAAGATCATTGCCGCAGGGCAGAAGCCCGTGAAGCTCGCCTGGATCAGGTTGAAGCCGACGAACACGGTCAACCACAGCCAGTTGGGCGAAACGTAATGCGCCAGCGCCAGACTGGCCAACACGACAACGCCTGCAAAAGCCATCACTGCACGATCGATATTCATAGGGGACTCCTCAGTTCTTCGGGGGTTTCTTGAGCCTTTCTATACCCAGCGCGCTCAGCACGTATTTCTCGTAGAGCGGTTCGGATGTGCCGCTGCGCATCTTGTGCAGGAAGTATTTCTCGAAGGCGATCTTCGCCAGATGCACCCAGCGACCCGTCTTGGCCCAGGTGACATTGCGTGGTGGAATCTGCGGCAGGGCCACAAACGCGGCGCCGGTATCACCCATGTCCGCGAGGCACACGGCGTTCCAGGTGCCTTCGAAGTTTGCCGGCCGCCCCGCCATCTCCGCATCGATATTGCTCACGATGGTGGTCACCATCGATTCGATCATGAAGCCGGTCTTGGGCACACCGGTCGGAATCGGGGTGGGTTCGGTCGGCGCGATGGCCACACACACGCCGGCAGCGAAGATGTTCGGATAACGCGGGCTGCGCTGGTGTTTGTCGACCAGCACGAAGCCGCGCGGATTGCACAGCCCTTCCACGCCAGCCACGGCCTCGACTCCCGCGAAAGCCGGCAGCAGCATGGAGAACCGCGCCGGGATTTCACGCGTGCCTTTGGGTTTGCCGGCTTCATCATGCTCTTCGATCACGATGGCATCGGCGCGCGCCTCGATCACCTTCGCATTCGTGATCCACTGGATGTGGCGCTTGCGGAATTCGGACTCCATCAGCCCTTTCGAATCGCCGACTCCGCCCAGACCCATGTGCCCCACATAGGGCTCACTGGTGATGTAGGTCATCGGCACCCGATCGCGGATGCGGCGTTTGCGCAGGTCGGCGTCGAGGATGAAGGCGAATTCATAGGCCGGCCCGAAACAGCTGGCACCCTGCACTGCTCCCACCACGATGGGACCTGGCTCGGCAACGAACTGCTGGTACGCCGACCACGCATGCTCGGCATGCGGCAGCGTGCACACGGACTGGCGTGAACCCGCCCTCAGGGCCGAGACCCTTGATGGCGGCGAAATCGAGTTTCGGCCCGGTGCAGATCAGCAGGTAGTCGTAGGGAATCAGCTCGCCATTGACCAGCTCCAGCTGGTTGGTGACGGCATGAATGTGCTGTACCGGTGATTCCTGGAACTTGATGCCCTGCCGGCGCAGATAGACACCCGCATCGAGCGAGGTTTCCTCGGCCTTGCGCCAGCCCACCCCGATCCAGGGATTGGATGGCGTGAAGCTGAACTCGGGGCCCCTGCCCCACGAGCGTGATCTCGTGGTCGGCCCCCAGTACATGCCGCAACTCGTACGCGGCGCTCATGCCCGCGAGCCCTGCCCCAACTATTGCGATTCGTGCCACGTTCCGGCCCTCCGCTGATGGGTTGTATATTAGTATGTTCTTATATTAGAGTCAACTAATCTTCAGTTGGGTATAATTTGTTGCATGCAGCGCCGGGTCACAGTTCGCCAGCACACAGTCAGCAAGCCGCAACCAGCAGGCATCGAGGGTCTGCGTGAAAACGCCACGCAGGCGGCACGCCTGCTGCGGGCACTGTCGAATGAGAATCGGCTGATGCTGCTGTGCCTGCTGTTCGAAGGCGAACGCACTGTGGGCGAACTGAATGAATCGCTGCCGTTGAGCCAGTCGGCGCTTTCGCAGCATCTGGCTGTGCTGCGGGAAGAAGGTCTGGTGACTACACGCCGGGACGCACAGAGCATCTACTACGGTTTGGCTTCTGCGCCAGCGCAACGCGTCATCGAGACGTTGCACAGCATCTATTGTCCGGATCGTTGCTGACCCGGGCAGATAAACAGGTGGAAATGGTCGGGGCGAGAGGATTTGAACCTCCGACCCTCTGCTCCCAAAGCAGATGCGCTACCAGACTGCGCCACGCCCCGACAACGCGATGATACCCTACCGGCCGTTCCAACACCGGGGAGCTTGGACAAGAAATGACGGCACGTTTGCTGGATGGCAAGGCGATTGCGCAGGCCCTGCGCGACAACATCAAGGTTCAGGTAGCGGCATTGAAGGCCGCAGGCAGGCGCCCACCGGGGCTGGCGGTCGTGATCGTCGGCCAGGACCCTGCCTCACAGATCTATGTGCGCAACAAGCATGTGGCCACCGAAGCCTCCGGCATGCACTCCGTGGTCAAGGTCATGCCGGAAACGGCAACCCAGGCCGAAGTCATGGCAGTTGTGCAGGCACTGAATGCCGATCCGGCCATCGACGGCATCCTGGTGCAGCTGCCCGTGCCGAAACACATCGACAGCAAGGCCGTGATCGACGCCATAGCCGTGGAAAAGGATGTGGACGGCTTCAACCCCGTGAACATCGGCCTGCTCGCCCAGCGCACACCGCGACTGCGCCCCTGCACTCCCTACGGCTGCATGAAGATGCTCGAGCATGAAGGCATCGATCCGAAAGGCATGGATGCCGTGGTGATCGGCCAGTCGAACATCGTAGGACGCCCGGCTGCGCTCGAACTGCTGATGCGTGGCGCGACCGTCACCATCTGCCACAGCCAGACGAAGGATCTGATCGGCCACATCAAGCGCGCCGACCTCATCGTGGCCGGCATCGGCAAACCGGAATTCGTGAAGGGCGAGTGGATCAAACCTGGCGCCATCGTGCTCGACGTGGGCATCAATCGCCTGCCCTTCTGGCAAGGTGGTGGGCGATGTGGAGTTCGAGACGGCGAAGGAGCGCGCATCCTGGATCACGCCTGTGCCGGGTGGCGTGGGCCCCATGACCATCGCGATGCTGATCCAGAATACGCTTGAGGCCTACCAGTTCCGCGAAGGCCTGCTGCATACCGGCGCACGCGCCGTGGAACAGCCGCTTACTCCGCCGCCTCGCTGATCGGCTAGCGGCGACGCCAGACGGTGGTGCCGTCTGGCTTGTCTTCCAGGATCACGCCGGCCTCTGCCAGCGAATCGCGCAACCGATCCGATTCCTTGAAATCCCGCGCCTTGCGCGCCGCGAGGCGCGCGGCAATGGCGGCCTCGATCGCCGCATCATCGGGCCCGCAAGCACTGCCCGGCGCCGCGAGTCGAAACCATTGCTCGGGATCCAGTCGGCAGATGCCAAGCACCGCAGCCAGCTCGCGGAACACGGCAGCCCGCTGCCCTGCCAATTGCAGTGAATCGCCACCGCGGCTCTTGGCGTCGTTGATGTCACGCGCCAGCCGCTGCAGCACCACCAGCGCCTTGGGGGTGTTGAAATCGTCATCCATCGCGAGGCGGAACTCGGCCCGCCATTGATCCGCGTCGGCCGCCGGCATCCTGGCGAGCGGCACACCGCGCAGCGCCTGGTACAGGCCGCACAGCGTGGCATCGGCCTGCTGCAGGTTCTCCAGCGTGTAATTGATGGGCCCGCGGTAGTGGCTGGCCACCAGGAAATAGCGCAGCACCTCCGCATGCCGCAGATGCGGCAGCACCTCGCGCAGCGTGAAGAAATTGCCCAGCGACTTGGACATCTTCTCGCTGTCGACATTCACGAAGCCGTTGTGCAGCCAGTAGTTGGCGAAGGCCTTGCCGGTGGCGCCGCAGCTCTGTGCGATCTCGTTCTCGTGGTGCGGGAACTTGAGATCCATGCCGCCACCGTGGATGTCGAAGTGCTCACCGAGCAATGCCATCGCCATGGCCGAGCATTCGATATGCCAGCCGGGGCGGCCCGGCCCCCAGGGCGATGGCCAGCTCGGCTCGCCGGGCTTCGAATGCTTCCAGAGCACGAAGTCGAGCGGATCGCGCTTGGATTCGTCGACCTCCACCCGCGAGCCGGCGCGCAGGTCCTCCAGCCGCTTGCCGGAAAGCTGGCCGTAATCCTCGAAACTCGTGACGGAGTACATGACATCGCCATTGGCCGCGGCATAGGCATGGTCGCGCGCGATCAGCTTTTCGATCAGGGCGACGATGCCGGGCACATGCGCGGTGGCACGCGGCTCGTGATCCGGCTTTGCCACGCCCATCAGCGCTGCGTCTTCGTCCATGGCGGTGATGTAGCGCGCGGTCAGTGCCTCGATCGGCTCGCCGCGCTCGGCGGCCCGGCGAATGATCTTGTCGTCGATGTCGGTGATGTTCCGCACGTAGGTGACGGCATAACCGCTGTAGCGCAGATAACGCTGCACCACATCGAAAGCCACCAGCATGCGCATGTGGCCGATATGGCAGTAGTCGTAAACGGTGATGCCGCAGACGTACATGCGCACGGCCCCGGCGACCAGCGGACGAAACAGCTCCTGCTTTCCCGTCAGGGAATTGTGAATGCTCAGCATCCGGGCAGTTTAAGCGAATCGGGCCAGCCGGCGCTGCGCGGAACCCGGCGCCATGGCGCGCAGCAAAGGCCCGAGCTCCGGTCCTGCGAGGCGCCCTGTCAGTGCAGCCCGCAAGGGCTTGAACAGTGCCGGCCCTTTGAGTCCGGTAGCCAGTTTGGCGGCTGAAATGATCGCCGCGAAATCGTTGCGTGCAGCCGCGCCGGCTGCGGCTGCAAACAGGGCGCGATCGGCGGCATTGACGGCGGCAGCCGCCTCCCCCTCCAGCTCGGGGTCTTTGCCGAAGGCCACATCCACCCATACCAGTACATCGTCGGGAAGCACGATGTTGGGCAACACCGCCGCAATGAAAGCCCGGTGCTGCTCGGGCGGCAGATTCTGCGGGATGCGCGCACCCAGCCAGCGCAGCGCCTCCTCGACATTCATGCGGTGCACGGCTTCCTTCTGCCATACCAGCAGCTGCGAGTGCTCGAACTGTGCGGGCGAGCGCTGCAGGTGGGTGGTCTCGAATGCAGCCGCCATTTCGTCGAAGGACAGCAGTTCATGTCGCGGCGAGGAATGCCCCAGCCGAAACAGATGATTCACCAGGGCCAGTGGCAACATGCCCTCTTCACGCAAGGCCCGCAGGCTGACTGCACCCTCGCGTTTGGAAAGTGGCGCTCCGGCCGGACCGGTGAGCAGTGACAGATGGCCGTACTGTGGCGCGGGCAGGTCAAGAGCCTGCAGGATCAGCAGCTGGCGGGGCGTATTGCTGAGGTGATCATCACCACGCAGCAGCTGCGTGACGCCACTCAGTGAGTCGTCGATCGCATTGGAAAAGAAGAACGCGGCCGAGCCATCGGCCCGGCGCAACACGAAATCCCCGATCTCGGCATGGGCGAAATGCCGGGGCCCGTGCACGAGGTCGACGAACTCCACTGCGCCCTCACGTGGCACCGCAAAACGCATCGACGCCGGCGTGCCGGCGGCTATCCGGGCAGACCTTTCTGCTTCGGACAGGTCGCGGCACTTGCCCGAATAACGCGGCGGCCGGCCAGCTGCCTGCTGGGCTGTCCGCGCCAGCTCCAACTCGCGCTGCGTACAGAAACATGGATAGGCCATGCCCCTGCCCTGCAGCCGGGCCAGATGCTCATCGTAAATGGCCGCGCGCTGCGACTGATGCAGGGGTTCGCCGGACCATTCGAGGCCCAGCCAGCGCAGATCTTCCTGCAGCAGCTGGGTGTGCCGGGGCTCGCTGCGGGCGGAGTCGGTGTCTTCGATGCGCAGCAGGAACCTGCCGCCGCTGCGGCGCGCCAGCAATGCATTGAACAATGCCGTGCGCGCATTGCCGAGATGCATCTCTCCCGTGGGGCTTGGCGCGAAGCGGGTTACGACAGGACTTTGCGACATGCGTGAACTATATTCGATGCATGCCCCACGGCCGTCATCTGTTTATCTCTGATCTGCATCTCGACGCCTCAGCGCCGGATGCGGTGGCGCAGTTCTGTCACTTTCTCCAGCACGATGCCCGCCACAGCGAAGGGCTCTACATCCTGGGCGACCTGTTTGAAACCTGGGTGGGCGATGACGATGACGAGCCGGCGCGCGTCAAGGTGTGCGAGGCCCTGCGGGAACTTACCCGTACCTCCACACCCTGCTGGGTGATGCGTGGCAATCGTGATTTTCTGCTGGGCAGGGAGTTCGAGAATCGCACCGGCTGCACACTGCTGCCGGACCCTGTGCTGCTGCAGATCGGGATGGTGCGCGCGGTGATCTCCCATGGCGACCTGCTCTGCACGGCCGACCATGGCTACCAGCAGTTCAGGACGCTCGCCAACAGTCCGGAATTCCAGACTGAATACCTTGCCCTGCCGCTGGCCACACGCCGCGCACTGGCGAAGTTTGCGCGCGGCCGAAGTCGGGAGCACACGCACCAGATGCGCAGGCCCATCATGGACGTTGATCCTGCAGCCGTGCTCGAGGCGCTTCGCAGCGGCCGCTGCGATCTACTGATCCATGGGCATACCCACCGGCCTGGCATCCACCGGCTCGAGCTGGACGGCCGGCGCGCCACGCGCGTCGTGCTGGGTGACTGGTATGACCAGGGCAGCTGCCTGCAGCTGAATGCCGACGCGACCTATGAATTGCTGACGCTGCCGCGCGCCGCGCCCAAATCGACGCTCAGCATCGAAGCCAGCAGGCTGCGCGTGTAGGCATGCTGCGGGTTGGCGAACAACGCCGCCGTGGCCGCCACTTCCACCACTTCTCCCTGGCGCAATACCAGCACGCGATCACACAGCAGGCGCGCGGCCGCCAGATCATGGGTCACGAACAGCAGGGCCAGCGACCGCTGCCGGCATTGCCCCGCCAGCAGTGCCAGCACCTGAGCACGCAGGCTCATGTCGAGCGCGGACACGGGCTCATCGCAGATCAGCACTTCGGGGCTCGCGATCAGCGCGCGCGCCAGCGCCACACGCTGCGCCTGCCCGCCCGACAGCTCATGCGGACGGCGCAGCAGGAATTCAGGCCCCAACCCCACGGCCAGCAATTGCGCTTCAACCTGCTTCTGGCGCGCCGCGGCCGACATGCCCGCAACACCCGCCAGCAAAGGCTCCGCCACGATGCGTTGCACCGGCATCGCAGGATTGAGCGAGGCTATCGGGTCCTGGAATACCAGCGACACCCGCCGTCTATGCGCCCGCAGCTCCGCTGGCGAGAGAATGGCCAGATCCGATCCGGCGATCAGCGCCTGACCACTGGCAGGCCGGACCAGCCGCAGCAGCGCGCGTACCAGCGTCGACTTGCCGCTGCCCGACTCACCCACCACCGCCAGCCGTTCGCCATGCGCGAGCTGCAGATTCACGCCGCGCAGCACGTCCGTTGCCACAGACCGCCGGAGCCAGCCAGCCGGTGGCTGATAGCGCACCGACAGATCGCGCGCTTCCAGCAATGCCAGCCCGCTCACGCCAGCAACTCCGGCTGCTCCAGCTGCCGCGCCGCCGCCAGCAGTTCACGCGCATAGTCACTGGCAGGTAGCCGCAGCAACGCCTCTGTCTTCCCCTGCTCCACGATCCGGCCGCTGCGCATCACCATCACACGATCCGCGATGCGGGCCACGACGCCAAGGTCATGGGTCACCAGCAGGATCGACATGCCGCGCTCACGGCGCAGGCTGGCGAGCAGATCCAGCACGGAGATCTGGGTGGTTGCATCGAGAGCGGTGGTCGGCTCATCGGCCAGCAACAGGTCTGGCTCGGCCAGCACCGCCATGGCCAGCATGGCCCGCTGCCGCATGCCGCCGGAAAGTTCGTGTGGATACTGCAGCAGGACGCGTTGCGGTTCCGACAGACCCACCGCCGCCAGGGCGTCCGCCGCGCGCGCCGTGGCAACCCCGGCACGCAGACCACCGTGTGCGTGCAGCACTTCGGTGAGTTGAACGCCGATGGTGAGATAGGGATTCCAGGACAGCAGCGGATCCTGGAACAGCATGGCAATCCGTTTGCCGCGCAGCTGCCGGAACACGGGTTCGGTTGCCCCTGCCAGCTCGATGCCATCAAAACAGCAACTGCCCGCCACCTGCGCACCCCGCATCGCCAGCCCGAGCAGTGACAGCAGCAGCTGCGACTTGCCACTGCCCGACTCGCCCACCACTCCGAGAATCTCGCTGCGCCCCAGCTCGAAGGAAAGATCCTGCAGCACCGGCAGGCCACCAGCCCGGCGCAACGAATAGCCACTGGCACGCAGCAAGGGGCGGTCTTCAGTTGCCATGGCGTTCACGCAGCGCGTCCCCGATCCGGTTGCAGCAATACACCAGGGCGATCAGCACCGCCGCGGGGCACAGCAACAGCAGTGGCCGCGACCGCATCTGCGCCGCTCCATCGGCCAGCATCACGCCGAGCGAGGTGAGCGGCGACTGCGCGCCGAGGCCGAGATAACTCAGGAATGCCTCGGTGAGGATGACGGTGGGAATCGTGAGGGTCAGCCAGATGATCACCACACCCACCAGATTCGGCGCGATATGCCGCCAGAGAATGGCCACCGGGTGAACACCCGCGACTTCCGCGGCCATGACGAACTCACGCTGCGCGAGCCCGGCTGTCTGGGCGCGCACCATGCGCGCCACATCCAGCCAGGAAACCGCGCCAATCGCGATGAACAGCAGCACAAGGTCGCGCCCGAACAGCACCGTGAGCACGACCACCAGGGGTGTGAACGGCACGGAATACAGCACGTCCACCGCCCGCATCATGAAGGCATCCAGCCGGCCGCCCCGGTAGCCAGCCACGGCGCCGTAGGCAACACCGATGGTCAGACTGATGAGGCTTGCGGCCAGGGCCACGAGCAGCGAGATCCGGCAACTCCAGGCCAGTCGCACCAGCAGATCGCGTCCCAGATCATCGGTGCCCAGCAGATGCCAGCCGGCGAGTTGCGGCGGCAGGTCCGTGGATTCCCAGTCCGGGGTGAAATAGTCATGCGGCGAGATCCACGGCACGAGAATCGCGCCTGCCACCAGCAGCAGCAGCACCGCCAGGCTGAGCCGGGGCAATGCGCTCATGCCTGCAACCTCACACGCGGATCCAGCAGCGCATTGATGAGATCTGCCACCAGGTTGGCCACCACGATCAGCAGGCCGTAGAGAATCGTCACGCCCATCACCAGCGTGTAGTCGCGATTGAACGCGCCTTCGACGAAGAACCGGCCGATGCCCGGCAGTCCGAAGGTGGACTCGATGACGATGGAACCGGTGATCGCTCCGGCCGTAGCCGGACCCAGAAACGCAACCAGAGGCACCAGCGCCGGACGCAGCGCATGGCGGAACAGCAGCACGCGGGTGCCAAGCCCCTTGGCGCGCGCGGTCCGCATGAACGGCTGCTGCAGTGTGGACAACACACCGGAGTGAACGATGCGGGTGACGTAGGCCATATAGGGCAGTGCCATCGCCAGCACCGGCAACACCAGGTTGCGCGGCGCGCCCTCACCCCAGCCGCCGGCCGGCAGCCACTGCAGCACCACGGCAAACACCAGGATCAACAACGGCGCGGTAACGTAAACCGGCACCGAGATGCCAAGCAGCGAAAGTCCACCTGCCAGCCGACCGACCACACCGCCCTGCCACGCCGCCCAGGCACCGAGAGGTATGCCGATGGCGCAGGCCAGCAGCAGCGCCAGACCGCCGATGGCCAGATCCACCGGGAAGCCCTGCGCGATCAGTTCATTGACGCGCTTGTCGGGATACTGGAAAGAAGGCCCGAGATCGGCGCGCAGCAACTGACCCACGTAACGCAGGTACTGCGCGGGAACAGGTTCATCCAGGTGGTAACTGCGTTCAATGCGCTCGCGCACCACCGGGTGCAGTTCCTTCTCGCTGTCAAAGGGCCCGCCCGGCGCAGCACGCAGCAGGATGAATACCAGCGTGACAATGGCGAGCAGGGTGGGCACGGCAGCCAGCAGACGCGCCAGTACAAAACGCCACATCGTCAGGGACCTGCCGGCAGCGCGAGGTAGAGATCGCGCGAGGCATGGCGATCCATCGGGTTGCCCTGCCAGCCCTGCACGTGGGATCGCAGCAGATGCCGGCTCTGGTAGTAATACAGCGGCAACACCACCGCGTCTTCGTTCAGGATCTGTTCGGCGGTCTGGTAGAAAGCCTGACGGTCAACGGCCTGCACGCTGCGCACCGCACCCCGCACTGCTTCCGTATAAGCCGGATTGCTGTAGCCCATGTAGTTCTGGCGACTGTCCGGCAGCGCCAGCCCGAGGAAGGTCAGCGGATCGGGGTAGTCGCCGCTCCACGGAAAGTAGAAGAACCGGTGTTTGCGGATGCGGCGGTTCTGCTGGTGAACGCGCCACTCTTCGTTGGCGAGGCGCACCTGCGCGCCGAGGTTCATCCGCCACATGGCCACCATGGCCTCCATGATGCGCCGGGTGTCGGCATCGGAGGTCGGGTACCACAGCTCCACTTCGAGCGGATTCTTCGCCGAGTAGCCAGCCGCCGCATAGAGTCGCTGCGCCTCGCGATGGCGTTCGGCATCTGGCAGCGTTGACCACTCCGGCACCACCGCGGCATACCCTGGCAGCGGCGGCACCAGGCCGTAGGCAGGCAGGAACAGGCCCTTGAGGAGCTTGCTGGCCAGGATCTCCCGGTCGATCGCCAGCACCATGGCCCGCCGCAGGTTCACATTGTCGAACGGCGGCCGATCTACCTGCATCGCCATCATGTAGGTGGCGAAGTAAGGTTCCACCCGCAACTGCGCGCCGAGCGCGGCTCGCAGCCAGGTGACATCGTCGAGCTGGAAACGGTCCGTGATGTCGATATCGCCCGCCAGAAACCGCGCGGTTGCGGCGGCCGTATCCACCACCGGGTGGTAGGTAACGGCCGCGAGTCGCACTGCTGCGGCATCGTGATAGCGCGGATTGCGCACCAGTTCGACCGGCCCGTTGATCACCTGCGCCTTCAGCACAAAGGCACCGTTGCCCTGCATGTGCTCGGGGTCGGTCCACTCGCTGCCATGTGCGCGCAGCGTCGGCTCATGCAGGGGCATCATCCAGCCATTCGTCAGCAGATACAGGAAATACGGCGTCTGCTCCGCCAGACGCACTTCGAGTGTGTGCGCATCGATTGCCTTCACTGCCAGCGTAGCGGGCGCTGCCTTGCCATCGATGATCTGCGCCGCACCGGCAATCGGCAGCAGCTGCTGCGCGGCCGGTGATGCAGTCCCGGGATCCACCACGCGCCGCCAGGCGTAGAGAAAGTCCTGGGCGGTGACCGGCTCACCATTCGACCAGCGCGCATCGGTGCGCAGCGCGAAGCGCCAACTGAGCCCGTCATCGGAAACTTCCCAGCGCGTGGCGACACCCGGCACGATGCGACCCGCCGGGTCCAGCCGCACCAGCCCTTCAAACAGGTCATCGATGATGGAGAAGCCGGCCACATCCTCGTTGAGGGAGGGATCCAGCGTGCGGGGGGACTGCGTCAGTTGCCGATGCAGGTGCGCGGACTCGACGCGGGCGGCCACTGCTGCCGGGCTCAGCCTCCCGTCTGCCAGGCGCGCCGAGTGGTCACAGGCGCCCAGCGCGAGACCAGCCAGCAGCAGGCAGAACAGCCGCTTCACGCCGCCTGCAACTCCACCGGAACACCGGAGTGGAAGCGGAACTCGGCATCCGGAGACTCGATCAGCTCGGCCTCTGCCAGCGCCAGTTCGGTGAGCCGCTGCTGCAATGCCAGCTCATCGGCCTCGCTGGTCACATCCGCACGCGCGAGTTCGAGATAAAGGCCGGCATGCCGACGTTCGGACTCGGCCAGGCCCGCGTAGAACGCCGCCATCGGTTCAGGCAGCAGCGGCGCCACGACTTCAAAACGCTCGCAGGAGCGAGCCTCGATCAGCGCGCCGGAAAGCAGCAGGTCACGCTTGCGCAGCGGCTCATGATTGGCGAGTCGGGCACGCAGCGCGCCCGCATACCGGCCCGGCCCCATGCGCCGCACCGGAACATCGAGCGCGCTCATGAGTTTCTGCACCTGCTCGAAATGACGCAGCTCCTCGCGTGCCAGCCGCGCCAGCGCCATGCACAGCGCGCGGTCTTCCGGATAGGCAAACATGAATGCCAGCGCCGTGGAGGCGGCTTTCTTTTCGCAATTGGCATGATCGACCAGCAGCGAACGCCATTCGCGCGCCGCATGCAGTGCCCACGCGCGGGGTGTTGCCACCCGCAGGATCCCCAATGGCTGCCCGTCGGCGACGGTCATCAAGCCGCCGCTGCGCGCGCCTGCGTCGCCGCCTCGCGCAGCACGGACTCGGCCTGTGCCGCTGTGCTGTAGCGGTCCGACGGCAGTTTCGCCAGCAGGGTATCGACGATGGGCTGCCATCCTGCCACCGCTGCGGGCAGGCGCGGAATCGGCTGATTGCGATGTTTGTAGATGATGGCCATCGGATTGGCATCGGTGAACGGCTTCTCGCCGCAGAGCATTTCGTAGAGGATCACACCCAGGCTGTACAGATCACAGCGTTCGTCCACCTGCTCGCCGTGGCCCTGCTCCGGGCTCATGTAATGCGGCGTGCCGAAAATGATTCCCGGGTCGGTGATCTCCATCTCCACGGCAGAATGCTTGGCCAGCCCGAAATCCGAAAGAGCAATGCGTTGCGAGCCGCGCATCAGCACATTGCCTGGCTTCAGGTCACGGTGCAGTGCGCCGGCCTCATGCAGGGTGGCCAGCGCGCCGGCAATCTGCGCGGCGATATCCAGCGCATCGGCCGGTGAAATGCCGGAGCGGATGCGCCGTCGCAGGTCACCGTCGGGGAAATACTCCATGGCGAGGTAGGCGTGATCGTCAGCCACGCCGAGTTCATGGCAGCGCACGATGCTGGCGTGATGCAGGCGATGCGCGATTTCATATTCCTGCAGGAAGCGCTCGAAGGATTGATCCACGCCGGAGGCATCGCGCACCGAGGGCGTCACCTTGATCACCATCAGCGCGCCGGCCTTCTCGCTCTCCGCAAGATACAACTGCGACACCGACCCGCCCGCCAGGCGCCGCACGCAGCGATATCCGGGAATGCGCACAGCCCCGAAGCGCCGCGATTCTTCTGCCGCCGGCGATACCCGCCAGTCGGACATGGCCCGCCGCTGCACGCGGGCAGCCTCGGTCAGTACTTCGATCAGGGTGAGATGCGAGAAGCGTTGTTTGGTCAGCACCGCAAAGGCGCCGAAGATGCGGGCGTGCCGCGCAACGCCATCATCGCGCTGGTCGGCCAGGAACAGCACTGGCGCAAAACCGCGCCGCGCGGCGAGGTCGCGCAACCAGTCCAGACCCTTGCCGCCCAGCCACTGCTGGTCGATCACCACGGCGTCGTAGCCCTGCGCCAGGAATTCCGGTGGCAAGGCATCCGGCTCACGGGTAGACCGCATGACCAGTTCCGCACGCGGCCACTCGCAGGTGACGTGGTGACGGATCAACGAACGGTAACGGGCGTCCTGGACGATCAGTAGCAGTCGCATGGCCCGGCCGATGAAAGGTGGCTAGTTCACTGCTTTGAGCGGGCTCTCGCGCCGCTGGGCCTTGGCGCCGTCGGAACGCTCCTGCTCCAGGCGCTGCAGGTATTCCGGTGTGATATCCCCGGTGACGTATTCACCCGAGAAGCACGAAGTATCGAATTCGGTGATCGCGGCATTGTCATGCCGGCAGGCGGACACCAGGTCTTCCAGATCCTGATAGATCAGCCAGTCGGCGCCGATTTCCCGCGCCACTTCGGCCACGTTGCGACCAGCGGCAACGAGCTCCGAAGCGGCCGGCATGTCGATGCCGTAGACATAAGGATGGCGGACCGGCGGTGCTGCGGAGGCGAAATACACCTTGCGAGCACCGGCCTCGCGGGCAAGCTCGATGATCTGCGCGGAGGTGGTGCCACGGACGATGGAATCGTCGACCAGCAGCACGTTCTTGCCACGGAACTCCAGATCGATGGCCGAGAGCTTGCGGCGCACCGACTTCTGCCGCTGCTCCTGCCCCGGCATGATGAAAGTGCGGCCGATGTAGCGGTTCTTGTTGAAGCCTTCCCGGTACTTGATGCGCAGGCGCTGTGCCAGCTGCAGCGCGCAGGTGCGGCTGGTGTCCGGAATGGGGATCACCACGTCGATGTCGTGATCGGGGTGCTCGCGCTTCAGCTTCTCGGCCAGGCGCTCGCCCATGCGCATGCGCGCGCGATATACCGAGATATTGTCGATGATCGAATCCGGGCGCGCGAAATAGACGTATTCGAAGATGCACGGGGTGTGCCGGATGGTGGGCACGCACTGGTTGGTGTGCATGCGGCCCAGCTCGTCGATGAACACGGCCTCGCCAGGGGCGACATCGCGCAGCACTTCGAAAGACAGCATGGTAAGAGCCACGCTCTCCGAGGCGAGCATGTATTCCATGCCCCGGGCGCTGCGCCGCTGCCCGATCACCAGCGGCCGGATGCCGTGTGGATCGCGGAAGCCGAGGATGCCATGGCCGATGATCATCGCGACCACGGCATAGGCGCCACGGCAGCGTCGATAGACGGCATTGACCGCGGCGAAGATATCGGCCGGCGTCATGCGCTGGGCGCCGACGCGCTGCAGCTCGGAGGCGAACACGTTCAGCAGTACTTCGGAATCCGAGCGTGTGTTGAGATGGCGCCGATCCTCGCGCATCAGCACCGCCGAGAGCTCGGCGGAATTGGTGAGGTTGCCGTTGTGCCCGAGGCAGATGCCGTAGGGCGCATTGACATAGAACGGCTGCACTTCCGAGGCGCTGTTGCCGCCGGCAGTGGGGTAACGCACATGGCCGATGCCGATGTTGCCGCGCAGGGAATCCATGTCGCGCTGGCTGAACACATCGCGCACCAGGCCGCGGCCCTTGCTGGCAAACAGTTCGCCACCATCGGCGGTCATGATGCCGGCGGCATCCTGCCCGCGATGCTGCAGCACTGTCAGCGCGTCATAGAGCTGCTGATTGACCGGACTGCGCCCGACGATGCCTGCTATGCCGCACATGTAGCCTCCAGATCTTCAGTCGCCGCTGCCAGCGCGTGTTTTGAGATGATCACCGGCAATCGCCCTCAGCACGCCTGCAACCGGCTCGAGCTGTGGCATCAGGCGGGATTTCTTCCACCAGGTTTCGCCATCCAGCCGCACTGTCTGCGCGAGGATGATGCCGACTCCGACAATCACCACACCGCGCACCAGGCCGAGCACAAAACCCAGCAGCCGGTCGAGGCCGCTGAACATGGAGAGGCGCACGAAATAATTGATGGTGGCGCCGATGATCGCGCCGATGACCAGCACCGCGACGAACACGATGGCCCGACCGGCCCAGAGGCCGTAGGCCGCCTTGCTGAGTGCTCCGCCGAGATGGGGCGCCAGCATCGGACCGAATTTCCAGGCAAGCCATACGGCAAGCACCCAGGTGACGAGTGAGCAGGCCTCACGCAGGAATCCCTGAATGAGACCGGCAACAGCGGAAATCAAGACGATGGCGAGAATGATGTAGTCGAGCGTGACCATTTTCAGGAGAACGCGCTCCAGGCGACTTGAACCACCCGTAACCGGTGGCAGGTGCCCAATTCTACACTTCTAAAGGCACGGGCGCTGTCATGGCGCAACCAGAGTGGACTTGTGTCCTGCCGACGCCAGCCGTGCCTGCAGGGCCTGTGCGTCCATGCGGCTCTGCAACGGACCCGCGCGAACGCGATACAGTTCCTTGCCACCGGCATTGATCTTCGAAACGTCGATCGAATAACCGGCCGCGCGCAGCTGGCGCGCCAGCCGGTCTGCGTTTTCCTGCGAGGAGAAGCTGCCCAGCTGGGCCCACCACCTGCCTGCAGGCGGGGACGCCACAACGGGCGCTGGCGCAACGGCTGCAGCCACCGGTGCGGGCGCGGGTGTGGATGCCGGTGCAGTCTCCACTTCCGGCTCTATTGCGGGCTTGGCGGCTTCGGGCATTGCGACGCTCGGTGCCGCAGTCGTTGCAACCGGCGCCTGCGGAGTCAGCTCAGCCTGGCTGGCCTCACGTGAATTGGCATCGCCATTGAGCACCATGCTGTAGGTACGCAGCGGTGGCCCTGCATCGGCAGGCTGCGCAGGCACAACGCCGTCGCGCACCACTGTCGGATCCGGACCCGAAAGCATTTCCGGCACGATGATGACCAGCGCCGCCACCAGGATCAGCGCACCAGTCAGGCGTTCTTTGACAGGTCCTTCCACGGGCCGATTATAGACGCATGCGATCAGTACAGACCGAGCTGCTGCATCGCCGGCGCCACGGCCAGGAAAGAACCGCACACGACGATGCGATCCTTCTCTCGCGCGCGCGTCGCGGCAATGTGCATGCCCGCAATGATGTCGGCAGCAAGCTCCGCCTTGCCGAACACCGGTGAGCGGGCGGCAAGTCCTGCGGCAGGTAGTCCGCGTGGCGCCTCGATGCCGCACACCACCCACTCGTCGACGACTCCCGCCAGCTCATTGGCCACGGCAGCCACGTCCTTGTCGCCCAGGATGGCGACAACGCAAATGGTTTTGCCCGCACACGGACGATCGCGCAGGTTCTGTGCCAGCACGCGCGCTGCCGGTTCGTTGTGCGCCACATCCAGTATCCACTCGACCGGCCCTGCCACGATCTGGAACCGGCCGGGCAATTGCAGGCCGCGCAGCGCTCGCGCCACCGCGGGCAGGTCTGTCTCGCGCAGCAGTTGCATGGCATCGAGCACAGCGAGGGCTGCAGACGCATTGGCGAGCTGCATGCGGCCCGGCAATGCGGGCCGTGGCAGACCGGCCAGCGCCACGGAGGTGCCGCCAAAATCCCATGCCCCCGGATCTGCCGCCGCAGGCGTCCAGCGGTACTGCCTGCCCGCCATCACCACCTGCGCGCCGATGCGGCGCGCCTCGGCTTCCACCGAGGGCGTCATGTCCGGGTCCGCAATCACGGCAATGGCACCGCCACGGAACACGCCGGCCTTCTCCCTGCCGATGGATTCGATGTCGGTGCCGAGCCAGTCTGCATGGTCGAGGCCGATCGAACAGACGATGGCGCTTTCGGCATCCACGATGTTCACGGCATCCAGGCGGCCACCTAGCCCGACCTCCAGAACCACGAAATCCACCTTGCGCTCGCGAAACACCTGCAGGGCCGCCAGCGCGTTGTATTCGAAGAAAGTCAGGGTGGTGTCGCCGCGCACCGCCTCGATGGCGTTGAATGCGGCAACCAGCTCGGCATCGGTGGCCTCGGCGCCATCCACCCGGATCCGTTCGTTGTAGCGCAGCAGATGCGGTGAAGTGAAGGCACCGACCCGATGGCCCAGGCTGAGCAGCAGCGCCTCCAGGCAAGCCACCGTGGAGCCTTTGCCGTTGGTGCCGGCCACGATGATGGAGCGCGCGCGCGGCGGCAGCAGCTGCATCCGCTCCGCAACGGCGCGAACCCGTACAAGGCCAAGGTCGATGCCCTGCCCGTGAACGGTTTCCTGGATGCGCAGCCATTCGTCGAGGCTGCGGACGGCGGGCATGGGGTGTTCCCTCTTCAGCCTTCGGCCGGTGCGGCAGGCAGCGTTGGCTGTTTCATCAGCATGCGCAGCAGGCGCGCGATCTGGTCGCGCTGGTCGCGCCGGTCCATGATCATGTCGATGGCGCCTTTCTCGAGCAGAAATTCACTGCGCTGGAAACCCTCAGGCAGTGTCTCGCGCACCGTCTGCGCGATCACGCGCGGGCCGGCGAATCCGATCAGTGCGCGGGGCTCGCCGATGTTGATGTCGCCCAGCATGGCAAGACTCGCCGAAACACCACCGGTGGTCGGATCGGTCAGCACGGAAACATAGGGCAGCTTCGCCTGCGCGAGGCGCGCCAGCGCGGCGCTGGTCTTGGCCATCTGCATCAGCGACAGCAGCGCCTCCTGCATGCGCGCGCCACCGGTGGCCGAGAAACAGACCAGTGGTGCGCCGTCGGCGATCGCGCGATTCACGGCGCGATGAAAACGCTCGCCCACCACCGAACCCATCGACCCACCGAGGAATCCGAATTCGAAAGCACAGGCGACCAGCGGATTGTCATGCAGGCGTCCGGCCAGCGCGACCAGTGCATCCTTCTCGCCGGTGCTTTTCTGCGCGGCGGCCAGACGATCCTTGTAGCGCTTGCTGTCCTTGAAACGCAGCGGATCTTCCGGCATCACGTTGGCGCCGATTTCCACTGCAGAGTCTGGATCCAGGAAGCGCTCCAGCCGCTCCCGGCCATGCATGCGCATGTGATGGCTGCACTTCGGACAGACATGCAGGTTGCGCTCGAGCTCGGCGCGATACAGCACGGCATCGCAGGCCGGGCATTTGATCCACAGGCCTTCCGGCACGGATCGCACCCGGTTTTCGGTCTTGATGCGCGAGGGAACAATCTTTTCAAACCAGGACATGCCTACCCCATCAGGTCCGCCGGACAACCTGCCGGGGACCGCATGATATCGGAATCGTCCGGCAGGCCGAACACTGCTGGATATTGCACACGCCAGAGATAGAGACCAGCGGCGGGAGCCGTGGCGGGCGCGAGACGTCGGTTGCGCCCCTGCAACAGCTCGGCGGCGAGCGCAGGCGGCGCTTCTCCCCGACCGATATGGATCAGCATGCCGGCGATGTTGCGCACCATGTGGTGCAGGAAGGCATTCGCGGTGACCTCCAGCAGCACGAAATCTCCCACCCGCTTCACGGTGATCGCTCGCAGGTCACGCACGGGTGACCTGGCCTGGCATTCAGCGGCACGAAACGCGCTGAAATCATGCAGGCCGATCAGCATGCGGGCTGCTTCGATCATGGGTTCGACCTGCAAGGGCTGGTAGACGAACGCCGCGCGGCCCGTGGCAAGCGCTGAGCGCACGTCACGGTTCAGGATGCAGTACCGGTAGCTGCGTGCCTCGGCGGAATAGCGGGCATGGAAGTGCGCCGGCACGAAGCGCACCCAGCGCAGCGCCACACCTGCAGGCAGGTTCGAGTTGGTCCCGAGCAGCAACGATCGCTCGGTGCGACCCGCATCGGATTCGAAATGCGCCACCTGCTCACGGGCATGCACGCCCGCATCGGTGCGTCCGGCACCGGTGACTTCCACGGGATGATTGCAGACCGAGGCCAGTGCGGTTTGCAGCGACTCCTGGACGGAGGGCGCGTCGAGCTGCTTCTGCCAGCCGGCCAGGCCGTTGCCGTCGTATTCCAGCCCGACGGCTATGCGCGCCATGACCAGGCCCTGACTGAGCGATCCGGGCCTGTTCAGCCCGGAATCGAGTCGATCAGCCGCTGGGCTTCCTGACGCTGGTTCGCAGAGCCTTCCTGCAGCACCTCACGCAGGATGCTGCGGGCACCGTCCGGATCACCCATGTCCATGTAGGCGCGCGCGAGATCGAGCTTGGTCCCGACTTCGCTCATGGTGACCGGTTCCAGATCCCGTTCCGTCAGATCGGGTTCCGGCGACGGCATCGGATCGATGCGCTGCGTGCGCTGGTATTCCCCATCGACCGGCTGTTCAGGCGAGCCGACGTCGAGATCGAGGTTGAACTCGCCCTCGCCCAGGGCCGCCCGCTTGCCAGTCTCGGCATCCGCATCGACATCGAACTCCAGATCGAGCATGGAGACCCGCGAGGTGGCTCCACCGTCGGCCTCGAAGTCGGCCAGCGGCAGAAGTTCTGTTGGCTGGTTGGCGTTGCTGCCCGTCGCGTCTTCAATCAGGCGACGCGAGGTTTCATCCATGCCGGCGACCAGCGTCGGCGCATCGGCGGCTTCCAGCGCCCGCGCCAGCTGCGAATCGTCGAGCAGGTTGGTGCCGGTCTGGTCGAACTTGCCAAGGTCAAGACCCAGGTCGTCGATGGCGAGTTCGGCTGTCTGGTCCGAACCCACGTAGTTGCTGTGTGCGTCGATCTTGCCAACCAGCGTGTCGCCCACGTCGTCGAGGGCGGGCTGTTCGACAGTCGGCGCATCGATTTCGAATCGCTGGGTGGGTGCATCTTCCAGGCCGGCAAAACCAGGCTGTGCCATTTGCCGGGTCGTGGCCGTGCGAGCGAGATCATCACCGCGCGACGGATCGTCGAGCATGAAATCGAGCCCGCCGAGACCGCCGGAGGAAGGTGCGTCGTTGTCGCGCTGGGCTCCGCCCAGATCCATGTCGACGCCGCCGTCCTGCGTCAGCGAGACCGAAGGTTCGCCCAGCAGATCGAAATCGACCAGGTTCTGGCCGCCTTCGAGGTTCAGGTCGACGGAAGACGGACCAACGCCCGAATAGGACTGGCTGAACAGCGCATCTTCCGGGGCAAGCTGCTTGCCCATGATGACGACCTTTTCCCACTCGCCAGGCGCGGACGCATCGCGCGTGTCGGCGAGCTCCCGTGCAGTCTGGAGGAACTGGTCCTTGTTGCCCCAGACGAAGAACACTTCGAGGAGCTTGAGCTTGAGGTCACGACGGCCCGGCTCGCGCTGGATCGCCATCTTGACGAGGTCGGCGGCCTGGTCGTACAGACCGTAGGCCATGTGGAAATCCGCTTCTGCCAGCGGATCGCCCTGCTCCAGCGCAGCGGTGGCATCCAGTGCCGGCACCACCATGCTGGCGGTACCGTCGTCGAGATCCACCGTGCGGGTGTCCTTGCGGGAGAAAACCGGACGCTCATGCGTGCCGGATTCTTCGACCACGATGCTCGGATCCTGCGCATCGCCGAAAGGCTTGCGCATCGGGAAGGTGTCGGAACTGGTATCGCGACCAGCGGCCGGCGAAACAGCGAACGGCGTGAGGCTGTCGCTGCCGGAATCTTCCCGACGGCGGCGCGCACGCAGCACCAGTGCGCCCAGCAGCAACGCCAGCAAACCAACCGGCACGAACCAGAATTGCTTCAACCGATCGACCAGTGACGGGCCGGCTTCTTCTGCAACCGGAGCAGCTGGAGCCGCAGCCGGCGCAGGCGTTGCAGGGGCTTCAGCGACAGGCTCCACCGCAGCGGGCGGCGGCTCGGTGGCCACGGGCTCGGCAGCAGGAGTTTCCGGTGTTGCGGGGGCGGGAGTAACCGGCGCTGGTGTGCCAGCTCCCTGCAGACGCGCCAGCTCGGCATTGCGAAGTTCCAGCAGGCGGCGTGATTCTGCGAGTTCGGATTCCAGCGCAACGACGCGGTCGCGCAAGGCCTGTGCCTCGGCACCCGAGCTGCCCGCCGCACCGGGGCTGGCAGGCGGAACCAGACGCAAGCGCGGATCAGCTGCGGCTGATCCCGCGGCGGCGCCGCTGGACCAGCTTGCCACCTGACGACGCACTTCGGCCGCAGCTTCGCCCGCGTCGATCGCAGCCAGCGCTGCGCTGTCGGGGAGCCGCAACACCGTTCCGGCGCGCAGGCGATTGATGTTGCCATCGAAGGCATTCTGGTTGCCGCGATAGATCGCGATCATGGCGCGATCCACTTCGCCGGCACCGTACTGACTGCGCGCGATACCCGAAAGGGAATCGCCACCACGCACCGCGTATTCACCTGCGGCACTGGCAACTGGCGCCGGAGCGGCAGGTGCTGCCTGAGCGGAAGGCGCCGGGCGCACGATGGGTGCGCTGCGTTCGCCAGCGCCCGCGACGGGCGCTGCAATGGGCGCGGCAGGGGCTGCCTGTGGTGCAAACGTGGGCGGATCGAACAATACGGTGTATTCGCGCAGGTTGCGGCCGCGGGCCCAGGAGGCCTCGACCAGCAGTGTCGCGAACGGCTCGGTCATCGGCGCCGTGGAAGTGAGCTTGATGACGGTGCGGCCGTCGGCAAGACGCTCGGGGCGTACCTGAATGCTGGAAACGAAGGCGGGATACTCCAGCCCGTAGCGGCTGAAGCTGTCGCGCGAGGCTATCTGCGTGCGCAGGCTGGCGAGCTCCTCTGCCGTGGCAATGAGCTCGATTTCCGCGTTCAACGGTGCATTGAGCGAGGACCTGAGCTGGATATCTCCCAACCCCAGGGCCAGTGAAACACCAGGTGCAACTGCCAGCAGCGATGCTGCCGTGCCAACAACTCTAAGACGCATCAGGACTCCCCAAGAGACCCTTCGACGATCGAATCCCGATGGAAAACATAAGCTTGGATCCGATATCTCGCTATGACGCAAGTCACAGCAATATAACTTAACTCACAAGTAGTCGCGAACCAATATCTCGGCGATCTGCACACTGTTGGTCGCGGCACCCTTGCGTACGTTGTCTGAGACGACCCAGAGGTTCAGGCCGCGCTCGTGGGAGATATCCTCGCGGATCCGTCCGACATAAACCGTGTCGTGGTTCGCTGCCTCGGTAGCTGCCGTGGGATATCCGCCGGGAACGTGTTCGTCCATGACGGTGATGCCGGGCGCCTTTTCCAGCAGCTGACGGGCCTCGACGGCGGAGATCTTGCGGCGGGTTTCGATGTGCACGGCCTCGGAATGGCCGAAAAACACCGGCACGCGCACGGCCGTGGCATTCACCAGGATGGTCTTGTCTTCCATGATCTTCTGGGTTTCCCAGAACATCTTCATCTCTTCCTTGGTGTAGCCGTTGTCCATGAACTTGTCGATCTGCGGCACACAGTTGAAGGCGATCTGCTTCGCGATGATCTTCGGTGTGACGGGGCGGCCATTCAGCAGCTCACCGGTCTGCGTCGCCAGTTCATCCACCGCTTCCTTGCCCGCTCCGGAAACGGACTGGTAGGTAGCGACGTTGATCCGGGTGATGCCGGCTGCATCGTGCAGCGGCTTGAGCGCCACCAGCATCTGGATGGTCGAGCAGTTCGGGTTGGCGATGATGCCGTGCTTGCGATACTGGGCAATCGCATGGGGATTGACCTCGGGCACCACCAGCGGGAATGTCGTCCTGGTAGCGGAACTGCGAAGTGTTGTCGATGACCACGCAACCGGCGGCAGCGGCGATCGGCGCGTACTTCGCCGAGACCTCCGCGCCCGCGGAGAACAGGCCGATGTCGGCTTTGGAGAAATCGAAGGTCTCGACATCCAGCACCGGCCAGGACTTGCCTGCCAGTTGCACGGTCTTGCCCAGCGAACGGCTGCTCGCGAGCGGAAACAGCTCGCTGACCGGGAACTTGCGCTCCTCGAGTACGCTGATCATGGTGTCGCCTACGAGGCCAGTGGCCCCCAGGACCGCAACTCTCCAACCCTTGCTCATTGCCTTCCTCTGTTCCTTGAAAATGCGTTCGCCGCGCTGCCTTCAGATGGCGGGTGTGGATGATCTCACATCCGCGTTCTGGCCCCGATGCCGCAGGTAGTGGTCCATCAGGGTGATGGCGAGCATCGCCTCTGCGATGGGGGTGGCTCGCAACCCGACGCAGGGATCGTGGCGACCGGTGGTGATGACGTCGACGGGGCTGCCCGCCACATCGATGGTGCGCCCGGGCACCTGAATGCTGGAGGTGGGCTTCAGGGCGATCTGCACGATCACATCCTGGCCGGTCGAAATACCGCCCAGCACGCCGCCGGAATGATTCGAGGCGAAACCCTGCGGGGTGAGTTCGTCACGGTGCGCACTGCCCCGCTGCGCCGCAACAGCCACGCCATCGCCGATTTCCACGGATTTCACGGCGTTGATGCTCATCATCGCGTGCGCGATGTCGGCGTCGAGCCGATCGAACACCGGCTCGCCCAGGCCGACGGGCACACCCCTGGCGATCACGGTGATCTTCGCCCCGACTGAATCACCTTCGCTGCGCAGCTTCCAGATGTAATCCTCGAGCTCCTGCAGGCGCGCGGGATCCGGGCAGAAGAATGGATTCTCGTAGGCCGCTGCCGGCTCGCGTGGCTCGATCACCAGTGTGCCGACCTGATTGACGTAACCGGTGATCTGCACACCGAGCCGTGTGGCCAGGTACTTGCGTGCAATGGCACCGGCCGCCACCCGCATGACGGTCTCGCGCGCCGAGGAGCGACCACCACCGCGATGATCGCGGATGCCGTATTTCTGCTGATAGGTGTAATCCGCATGCCCGGGGCGGAAGCGGTCCTTGAGCTTGTCGTAATCGCGTGAGCGCGCGTCGCTGTTCTCGATGAGCAGGCCGATGGGCGTGCCGGTGGTGACGCCTTCGAATACGCCGGAAAGGATGCGGATTTCATCGCCTTCCTTGCGCTGGCTGACGAACTGCGACGTGCCGGTGCGACGGCGATCGATATCCGGCTGCAGATCCGCTTCGGTCAGCGGCAGACCCGGGGGGCAGCCGTCCACCACGCAGCCCAGCGCCGGGCCATGGCTTTCGCCAAAGCTGCTCACCACGAAGGATTTGCCGAAACTGTTACCGGACACCGTTACAACCTCAACTGCTTCGAACCTGCGGCACGCAGCGCGGCTGCCGTCAGCAGGAACACGCCGCCACCGCCACGCGCAAACGACAACCAGACGAATGGCAGGCGGGGAAAAGCGCGCCGCACGCGAGTTTCCGTATTGCCCACCTCAACGATCAGCACGCCATGCTCCGTCAGATGCAGCGGGGCTTCCCGCAGCAGGATGCGCACCGCATCCATGCCATCGCTGCCAGAGCGCAATGCCGCGGCGGGTTCGTGACCGTATTCCGCCGGCAGACCATTGAATTCCGCCGTTCCCACATAGGGCGGATTGCTCACGATGATATCGTAGCGGCGCCCCGCGAGCCCCTGGAAAAAGTCGGACCTGACGAGTCGCACACGGCGCGTCAGCCCCAATGCCGTCCGGTTGATGCGTGCCACTTCCAGGGCTTCGGGGCTGATGTCCACCGCGTCCACCCGAGCGGCCGGAAAAGCTTCGGCGCAGGCCAGCGCGATGCACCCGGAACCGGTGCCGAGATCCACGATCCGTTTCACGGAGTGCCCGACTACCCAGGGCGCGAACCGCTGCTCGATCAGCTCGGCAATCGGCGAGCGCGGGATCAGCACGCGCTCGTCGATGTACAGCGGCAGGCCGGCAAACCAGCAGCGATGCGTGAGGTAGACCACGGGCATCCGCTCGTGGATGCGGCGGTCCAGCAATGCCTTGAAACGTGTCTGCACCTGCGCCGACACCGGCAACGCCATGTCTTTGGCCAGCAGCGGCCGCCGCAGCCGCCGGGCATGCGCCAGCAGTTCTGCCGCATCGTCCATGGCATGTTCAGTGCCATGACCGTAATGGAGATCTGCCCGCTGCAGCCGGATCACTGCCCGCCGCAGCAGCTGTGCGCAGGTTATCTTGCCAGCCCGCGGCTTCGCGCCACTGTGGGATAATTTCGCCATGTCAGTAAATCGATCCGGGCTCTATGTGGGCCTGATGGTGCTCGCCGCGGCGGTGGCAGGCTACATGGTTTCACGTCAGCTTGCCCAAGGCGCGCCGGCTCTGGTCAGTGGCACTGCCCTGCCACCTCGCCCGGTTGCCAGCTTCCTGCTGAAAGACCACCTCGGTGCTGACTTTGGCAACGAACGGCTGAAGGGCTCACCCAGCCTGGTGTTCTTCGGCTTCACCCACTGCCCGGATGTGTGCCCCACCACCCTTGCGCTGTTGACGCAGGTGCTGCGAAACCCCGCACTCGAACCACTGCGGATGATCTTCGTCACGGTAGACCCGCAGCGCGATGACCAGCTGGCCCTGCAGCGCTACATGGGCGCGTTTGGTGGCGGCTTCACCGGTCTGCGCGGTGAAGATGCAGCCCTGGAGCCACTGCTCAAAAGCCTAGGTGCCGCGCGATCGGTGCAACCCCTGGCAGGCAGCGACTACGCCGTCGATCACTCCGCCACGCTTTATTACGTGAATGCCCGGGGCGAGCTCGCCGTGGTATTCACCCCGCCTTTCGATCCCGCTGCACTGGGCAAGGATCTGGCTGCATTGGTTGCCAGCGGCTACTGACTCCAGGATCGACCGCCATGCAACGCCTGAACATCTATCTGCAGTTCCTGCTCCCGCACCATGCCATCTCGCGCGTGGTGCTGTGGTTCACAAGGATCCGCTTCCGTCCTCTGAAGAATGCGCTCACGGGGCTGTTCATGCGTGGCTTCAAGCCGGACATGAGCGATGCGGAAGTGACGGACCCGTACGCCTTCGAGCACTTCAACGCATTCTTCACGCGTGCGCTGCGGGCAGGCACACGCCCGCTGGCAGGCGACGCTCAAACACTGGTGAGTCCGGTTGACGGAACCATGAGCGAACTCGGCGCCATCGAGCACGATCGCATCCTGCAGGCCAAAGGGCATTCCTACACGCTGCAGTCGCTGCTGGCCGGTGCGGCTCCGGAATGGGCCCCCCGATTTGTCGGCGGGCAGTTCGCCACCATCTACCTCGCCCCCTACAACTATCACCGCATCCACATGCCGGCGGATGGCCACCTGAGTGACGCCTGGTATGTGCCTGGCCGCCTGTTCAGCGTGAACGCCACGGCCGCGGCAATCGTCCCGAACCTGTTTGCGCGCAACGAACGCCTGGTGCTGCTGTTCGAAGGCAGCTGCGGTGCATTTGCGGTGATCTTCGTCGGCGCGTTGAATGTCGGCAGCATGGCGACGGTATGGCACGGCGACGTCACGCCGCGTCGGCCACGCCAGGTAACTCGCCTGGCGCTGCCACCGGAAGCTGACCGCTTTCGCGCCCGCGGCGCCGAAGTCGGCCGCTTCAACATGGGTTCGACCGTGGTGCTGCTGTTCGCGCCGGATCGCGTCTCCCTGGAGAAACAGCTGGCCCACGGCACGACCATGCGCATGGGCCAGCTGCTCGGACACATCGGGACTCCACAGAATTGAGCGGCGCCGACTGGCGGCCCGGCATCGACACCGCAACGCTGCGGCGACGCGCCGTATTGCTCGAACAGAGCCGCCGTTTCTTTCGCGAGCGGGGCGTGCTGGAAGTGGAAACGCCGGTGGCGCTGTCGCATACCGTCACCGACGTGCAGCTCGAATCACTGCAACTCACAGGCGAACCCCATCGCTACCTGCAGACTTCCCCTGAATATCCGATGAAACGGTTGCTCGCTGCCGGCAGTGGCGACATCTATCAGATATGCCGGGTGTTCCGCGCTGGCGAGCGCAGCCCGCTGCACAATCCGGAATTCACGATGCTCGAGTGGTACCGGCTGGGGTTCGACCTGCCGGCGATCATGGCCGAGACCGCGGCGCTCGCCGCGCAGCTGCTGGAGTGTGGCGGGCAGCCGCCCCGTCCGGTCGAGCTGCTGACTTACGAAGAGGCCTTTCTGCGGGAACTCGGCTGCAGCGCGCTGGAGGCATCGCTTGCCACACTGGCCGAGCGCAGCGCCGATCACGGGCTGGCGGCACAGAGCATTGCGGGAGCCAGCCGCGACGATCTGCTGGATTTCCTGGTCGCCACGCAGGTCGGGCCACGGCTCGGCCTCGGCCAGCTGACCTGCCTGCATCATTTCCCCGCCTCACAGGCGGCGCTGGCGGAGCTCGATGGCGCTGATCCGCGCACTGCCCTGCGATTCGAGCTGTATGCGGAGGGCGTGGAACTGGCGAACGGCTATGTGGAACTGGCAAGCAGCGCCGAGCAACGGCTGCGTTTCCAGGCAGATCTTGCCGAACGGAAACGACGTGGCTTGCCCGGCCTTGCAGTGGATGTCCGACTGCTGGCGGCGCTGGAACACGGATTGCCGGCCTGCGCCGGGGTGGCCATGGGATTCGACCGGGTCGCGATGCTCGCGCAGGGCGCAACGAGCATCGATGCCGTGCTGGCGTTCCCGTGGGAACGCGCCTGACCTATTTTGCCCGGGAGATGTATTCGCCGGTTCGGGTATCGATGCGCAGCACTTCGCCTTCGTTGATGAACAGCGGCACGCGCACCACGGCACCGGTTTCGAGTTTTGCCGGCTTCTGACCGCCCGTGGCGGTATCGCCACGCACACCTGGATCGGTTTCCACGACCTTGAGGTCGATGTGCGGCGGCGGGGTCACCACCAGCGGCACGCCGTTCCACAGCGTCACGATGCAGGTGATGCCATCTTTCATCCACTTGGCAGAATCGCCCACGGCAGCGGCGCCGGCGGTGTACTGCTCGAAGCTGTCGGGCACCATGAAGTGCCAGAAGTCGCCGTCGGCATAGAGGTACTGCATGTCGGTATCGACCACGTCGGCGGCCTCGACACTGTCTCCCGACTTGAAGGTGCGCTCGATCGTGCGACCGTTCTTGAGGTTGCGCACCCGGACGCGGTTGAAGGCCTGGCCCTTGCCTGGTTTCACCATCTCGTTCTCGACGATCGCGTAGGGTTCGTTGTCGAGCAGGATCTTGACGCCGGATTTGAATTCGCTGGTGGTATAGCTGGCCATGACGCTCTCTGATTTAATGCCGCCGCATGAAAGCGGGCGGCGAATGATAGCGGCAGAACCCGAAGCCTGCCACACAGCGGCGGTTCCGGACTGGCAGCAGGAGCTGGCCAGGGCCGTGCGCGATCCGGTGGAATTGCTCGCCCTGCTGGGCCTCACGCCCGGCCAGATCGGGCCGCAGGTGACCGCGGAGAGTCTGCGGGCGGCCGCTGCCGACTTTCCCTTGCGGGTTCCGCACAGCTTCGTTGCCAGGATGCGCCATGGCGACCCGCAGGATCCGCTGCTGCGCCAGGTGCTGTCCGTGCCTGCGGAATTGCTGTCGACCCCGGGTTATGTGGCGGATCCGCTCGAAGAAACCTCCGCACGCGCGGCTCCCGGCCTGTTGCAGAAGTACCAGGGGCGGGCTTTGCTCATTGCCACCGGCGCCTGCGCGGTGCACTGCCGCTATTGCTTCCGCCGTCATTACGATTACGGCTCGGGACTCACCGACGAACAGCCTCGCTGGACCGCAGCGCTGCAGGCGATCGAAGCGGATGGCCAGATCGAGGAAATCATCCTGAGCGGCGGCGACCCGCTTTCGCTTGGCAATGCGCGCCTGGCGCAATTGCTCGATCGGCTCGGCGCCTTGCCACAATTGAAGCGCATCCGCATCCACACCCGCACACCCATCGTGCTGCCTGCACGCGTGGACAACGGTCTGTGCACTGCGCTGGCAGCACTGCGAGACCGGCTGGTCGTGGTGGTGCATGCCAATCACCCGGCAGAAATCGATGTGCCGACGTCACAGGCACTGCGATTGCTGGGCAGCTGCGCCACTGCGGTGCTGAACCAGTCCGTGCTGCTGGCGGGCGTGAACGATGATGCGGCGACGCTGGCGGAACTTTCGCGCCGACTGTTCGCTGCCGGCGTTCTGCCTTACTACCTGCATCAGCTTGACCCAGTGGCCGGAGCCGCGCACTTTGCGGCCAGCGATGAATGCGCGATCCGGCTGCATGAATCGCTGATTGCCACCCTGCCCGGCTACCTGGTTCCGCGGCTGGTGCGCGAATTGCCAGGGGCAAGCGGAAAGACCCCGATCGTTAACGGCAAATCGGGGAAACCCTTGAAGGCCTGAGTGTGGCCGGGCTCACATAACGCGAACCAGTTCGGCTGCAGTATGCTGGCAAGCCCGGGAGACCGAACTTGTCCGAATCCACTGCCGTTCCGCTGGTTGTAGTCAGCTCCGTCCGCGATCCCGTCGAGGCATTGAACAGCCTGCTGCGTCGCAATGGCGTGCCTGCACACTGCACCTGGATACCCGCGGTCGTGGACCTGCCCGACGCGCTGACCCAGCTCAATCCGCAACTGCTGATCTGCGTCACCACCAACGGTTCCGAGCTGCCGCTGATCGCGAAAGTGCGCGAGTCGACGGCACCCGACGTACCACTGCTGGTGATCCGGCCCGAACTCACCGAAGAAGGCATGTCCGCGGATCTCGCGCTCGGCGCCCGCGACACGCTTACCCTTTCCAACCCGGTGCGCGTGCATGCCGTCTGCGCCCGCGAACTGAAAGCCTTCCGCATGGAACGGGCGTTGAACGACACGCTGCATTCCGCACAGGAATACCGCAAGCAACTGGAAACCGTGCTCACGCGCTCGCACGATGCCATTGCCCAGGTGCAGGAAGGCATCCTGGTGGAAGTGAACAACTCGTGGCTCGACCTGATCGGTGCCGCTGACGCGGAATCCGTGGTGGGCCAGCCGATCATGGATTTCTTCGACGAAGGCAACCATGCGGCACTGAAAGGCGCGCTGGTGGCCTGCCTGCAGGGCCGCTGGAAAGACCATTCATTGCGCGCCGATGTGCAGACCACCGATGGCGGCACGCTGGCGCTGGAACTGGTGCTGACGCTGGGCGAGCGGGACGGCGAAGCCTGCGTACGCCTCATGGTGCCGACGCAGAAGCGCAGTGAGGCGATCGGCAAGGATCTCGCCGAAGCCATCCGTCGCAATCCGCGCTCCGGATTGCTGTACCGCCAGCCGCTGCTGGAAGCCATCCAGAAACGCATTGCCACTCCCGTGCAGGGCGGCAGCCGCTATCTGCTGTATGTGCGGCCGGACAAATTCGCCAAGCTCGAGCGCGAACTGGGCGTGCTGCGCAGCGAGGATTTCATTGCCTCCCTCGCCTCGCTGCTGCGCGCGCAATTGGGCCCCACGGAGATCGCCGGCCATTTCAGTGGCGCGGGGATGATGCTGCTGCTGGAGCGCGGCACCGCACGCGACGCCGAACTCTGGGCCGAGCGCATGCTCGACAAGGTGGCGCGCTACGAATTCGACATTGGCGGCAGCAAATTCCGCAGCAGCGTCTGCATCGGCGTCGCGTCGATGCCCAACAGCGAGGGCAAACTCGACGCCACCATCATCGATGCGCAGGATGCCGTGCGGCGCGGCCGTGAACGGGGCGGCAACCAGGTCTGCACCGTGGCACGCGCCGACAACGATGCCCGTGTCCAGTCCTACGATGCGGTCTGGATCAAGCACATCCGCGCGGCGCTGGCGGAGAACCGCTTCCGACTCGTGCAGCAGCCCATCGCAAGTCTTGCCGGCGGCACCGAACAGATGTTCGACATGCTGGTGCGCATGCTCGACCGCCAGGGCAAGGAAATCCTGCCTTCGGAGTTCATGCCCGCGGCCGAGCGCAATGACCTGGTCGCGCACATCGACCGCTGGGTGATCCTGGCGGCGGCGCGTTTTGCCGCTCGCACCAAACCGGGCTGCCTGTTCGTGCGCCTGTCACGTCACAGCGCGGTTGACGCCACGCTTCCGGAATGGGTCGCGGCACAATTGCAAAGCCTGAAGCTTGAACCACATCGATTGTGCATCGAGATTACCGAAGCGCTGGCCATGCACCATCCGGTCGAGACGCAGAAACTGGCGCGCGGCCTGAAGGATGCGGGCATGCGCTTCGCGCTGGAACACTACGGTACGGGCATCGACCCGCTGGGCCTGCTGGCAAGCCTGCCACTGGATTTCGTGAAGATCGACGGTTCACTGATGCAGGGGCTGACCGACGATCCGCTGCTGCAGTCCAAGGTCAGCACGCTGATCGATGCCGCGCGCGAGCGCGGGGTCGACACCATCGCTGAGCGAGTGGAAGACGCCAACACCATGGCGGTGCTGTGGCAGCTGGGTGTGCAGCATCTGCAGGGCTTCCTGATCCAGGCGCCCGAGGAGGTCGTGATGTCGACACCCGAAGGCCCTACGCCCCAGCAGCAGCAGCAGGTGCTTCAGGTGCTCAACACTTCCACGCGATCCACCTTGCGATAGTTGCGCGACAGCACGGCGCCGCGCTGCGCGCGCTCGCCGCGATGGGGTTCGAGTTCCTTCCAGCTGAGGGTCATGCTGCGCTCGCCGCACCACACCACCAGTTTCTGGCCTGGCGACAGCGCGGCCACGGCAACCAGCAACTCCTCGCGATCCAGCGCCTTCTTCGTTGGAATGCCGAAGATCTTGTTGCCCTTGCCGCGCGGCATCTCGGGCAGTTCCGACGCGGGAAACACCAGCAGCCGTCCCTCGCTGTTCACTGCCGCGATCACCGCATCCGGCGAGGCAACCGGCACGGGGCACAGTACCTGCGCGTTGTCGGTCAGCTTCAGCACGGCCTTGCCGGCGCGCACACGCGAATGCAGCTCTTCCAGACGCACAGTGAATCCATAGCCCGCGTCGGTGGCCAGCAACCACAGGTCCTGCGGATCGCCGATGGCGACGCCAGCGAACTTCGCCCCATCGGGCGGATCGAGTCGTCCGGACAGCGGTTCGCCCTGCCCGCGGGCCGATGGCAGCGTGTGCGCAGGCAGGCTGTAGGCGCGGCCGGTACTGTCCAGGAAAACCGCCAGCTGGGTACTGCGGCCACGGACGGCGGCGAGATACCCATCGCCGGTCTTGTAGGACAGGGTCAGCGGATCGATCTCGTGCCCTTTGGCGGCACGCACGAAACCGCCGGTGGACAGCACCACGGTCACCGGCTCGTTGGCCACCAGCTCCGTCTCTTCCATGGCCTGGGCGGCCTCGCGTTCGACCAGCTTCGATCGACGCGCATCCCCGTACTCCAGCGCATCGGCCTCGATTTCATCGCGGACCAGCCGGTGCAGCTTGGCCTTGCTCTTGAGCAGGGCTTCCAGCCCATCGCGTTCTTCCGCGAGCTTCTGCTGCTCGTCGCGGATCTTCATTTCCTCGAGCTTCGCCAGATGGCGCAGCTTGGTCTCGAGGATCATCTCCGCCTGTTCCTCACTGAGGCCGAAGCGGGCCATCAGCTTCGGCTTGGGCTCATCCTCACGGCGGATGATGCGGATCACCTCGTCGAGGTTGAGATACGCGATCAACAGGCCGTCGAGCAGATGCAATCGACGCAACACCTTCGCAAGCCGGTGTTCCAGCCGGCGCTTCACCGTGCCGATGCGGAATTCCAGCCAGCGCGACAGCAGGGTCTTCAGGCCCATCACCTTGGGCCGGCCATCCAGATCGATGACATTCAGGTTGACCCGGTAACTGCGCTCCAGATCCGTGGTCGCAAACAGATGCGTCATCATCTGCGGGATATCGATCCGGTTTGAACGCGGCACGATCACGATGCGCACCGGATTCTCGTGGTCCGACTCATCCCGGATGTCATCCACCATCGGCAGTTTCTTGTCGCGCACCTGCTGGGCGATCTGCTCCTGCAGCTTCGAGCCCGAGACCTGGTGCGGCAGCGTGGTGATCACCACATTGCCGGTTTCCTCATCCATCTCCCAGGTTGCCCGGGCCCGGTAGGATCCACTGCCGGTTTCATAGAAGGCGAGCAGATCAGAGCGCGGCGAAACGATCTCGGCGCCGGTAGGCAGATCCGGCCCCTTCACATGCTTCATCAATGCCTTGGTCGTGGCATCCGGCTCATCCAGCAAATGCAGGCAGGCGCTCGCAATCTCGCGCAGGTTATGCGGCGGCACGTCGGTCGCCATGCCCACTGCGATGCCCGAAGCACCATTCAGGAGCAGGTTCGGAAGACGCGCCGGGAGAATCAGCGGCTCTTCGAGCGTGCCATCGAAATTCGGGCCGAAATCCACCGTACCTGCGTCGATCTCGGCCAGCAGCACCTCGGCATAACGGGTGAGCCGCGACTCGGTGTAGCGCATCGCCGCGAAGGATTTCGGATCATCGGTGGAGCCCCAGTTGCCCTGTCCGTCGACGATCGGATAGCGATAGGTGAAGGGCTGCGCCATGTGCACCATGGCTTCATAGCAGGCGGAATCCCCGTGCGGATGAAACTTGCCGATCACATCGCCGACGGTGCGCGCCGATTTCTTGTGCTTGTTGGCTGCCGAAAGCGCGAGCTCGCTCATCGCGTAGATGATGCGGCGCTGCACGGGCTTCAGGCCATCGCCCAGCACCGGCAGGGCCCGGTCGAGAATCACGTACATCGAGTAGTCGAGGTAGGCCTTCTCGGTGAAGTTGCGCAGCGACTGCTGCTCCACGCCTTCGAAATTCAGTTCCTGGTCTTTCACTTGAACCTGCTTGCCGTGGCCGCGCGCTTAAACCAGCACGTCGGCGAGATTGCCTTTCTGCTCCAGCCAGTCGCGGCGATCCGACGCGCGCTTCTTGGCCAGCAGCATGTCCATCATCTGGTCGGCGCCATCGGCGGCGCTCACGGTGAGCTGTACCAGCCGACGGGTGGCCGGATCCATGGTGGTCTCGCGCAACTGCAACGGCGACATCTCGCCGAGGCCCTTGAATCGGGTAACCACCGGCTTCGCGCGACTCTTCTCGGCCTCGAGCCGGTTGATGAAGGCATCACGCTCGGCATCATCCAGCGCGTAGCCCACCTGCTTGCCGGCATCGATGCGGTACAGCGGTGGCATGGCGACGAACACATGGCCGTTCGTCACCAGTGGCCGGAAATGCCGCAGAAACAGCGCACACAGCAAGGTGGCAATGTGCTGACCATCCGAGTCGGCGTCGGCGAGGATGCAGATCTTGTGATACCGCAGATCGGCAATGTTCGACGAGCCTGGATCAACACCGATGGCGATGCTGATGTTGTGCACTTCTTCGGATGAAGCGACCTGGCCATGTTCCAGTTCCCAGGTGTTCAGGATCTTGCCGCGCAGGGGCATCACGGCCTGGATATTGCGGTCGCGCGCCTGTTTGGCCGAGCCGCCGGCGGAGTCGCCTTCCACGAGGAACAATTCGGAGCGGGCCGGGTCCTGCGTGGTGCAGTCGGCGAGCTTTCCGGGCAGTGCCGGCCCGGACACCGCGCGCTTGCGTGTTACGCGCTGCGCCGCCTTCAGCCGCTCCTGCGCATTCTCGATGGCGTACTGCGCGATGCGCTCGCCGGCATCGGGATGCTGGTTGAGCCACAATGCGGTGCTGTCGCGCGCATAGCCTTCGACCAGCGCAGCGGCTTCACGCGACCCCAGTCGTTCCTTGGTCTGGCCGGCGAACTGTGGATCCTTCATGCGGATCGACAGCACGAACGACACACCATTCCAGATGTCTTCAGGGGCCAGCTTCACGCCACGCGGCAACAGGTTGCGGAATTCCGCGAACTCGCGCACCGCGGCACAGACACCCCCACGCAAGCCGTTGACATGCGTGCCGCCGCCGGCGGTCGGAATCAGGTTGACGTAGCTCTCGGCGATGAACGCCGAAAGATCCGGCGCCCAGGCCAATGCCCACTCGACGGCATCCGTCTCAGTGCCGTGCTTGCCGGAAAGCGGTTCCTTCGGCAGGCAATCGACCTTGCCGATCTGTTCCAGCAGGTACTCCGACAGCGCGCCGGTATAGAACCACTCATCTTTCTCGCCGGTGGCTTCATTCTCGAAGCGCACCCGCAGCCCGGGGCACAGCACGGCCTTGGCCTTGAGCGTGTGGCGCAACTCGGCAGGCGCAAAGCGGTCGGTGTCGAAGAAGCTGGCTTCGGGCCAGAAACGCACGGTGGTGCCGGTGTTGGCCTTGCCCACCGTGCCGATTTCCTCGAGCTTCGAGTGGACCTTGCCGCTGCGAAACCCGATGTTGTATTCCTTGCCACCGCGCCGGACCCAGCATTCCAGCTGTTTCGACAACGCGTTGACCACCGACACACCCACGCCGTGCAGGCCGCCGGAAAACTTGTAGTTCGCGTCGGAAAATTTGCCGCCCGCATGCAGTCGCGTGAGGATCAGCTCGACGCCGCTCACTTTCTCCTTCGGGTGGATATCCACCGGCATGCCGCGCCCATTGTCGGTGACCTGCAGCGAGCCGTCCTTGAAGAGCACGACTTCGACCAGGTCGCAATGCCCGGCCAGCGCTTCGTCCACGCTGTTGTCGATGACTTCGTGCGCGAGGTGATTGGGCCGGGTGGTGTCGGTGTACATGCCGGGGCGGCGCCGCACCGGATCAAGGCCCGAGAGGACCTCGATGTCTGAAGCACTATAGGAAGATGTCATTACGGATCGTTATGCGGAGAATCCATGGAGATTGCATGGAGCGCGATTCTACATCGCAACCGCTGCCGGCAGGTGAGCTAGACTTCAATCATGAACCGCAAAACACGCAACGAAGCGGCCGCGCCGGACTTCGAGCAGGCGCTGTCTGAGCTTGAGAAGCTGATCGCGCAGCTGGAACGCGGCGATCTGCCGCTGGCCGATTCCCTCGCGCTGTTCGAACAGGGCGTGGCGCTGACACGCAGCTGCCACGCAGCGCTTGCCCAGGCCCAGCAGCGCGTGGAAATTCTGCTGAAGGAAGGCGACGGCGAGCGTCTCCGCCCGTTCGATGCCGATGCAGAAACCGGCAATGACTGATACCGCGCCTTTCGATGCGAGCCTTGCGCAATGGCGTGCCCGTGCGGAGCTGCAACTGGCGAAGCAGCTGGACCTGCCCGACCCGGGAACCGCGCGACTGGGCGAGGCCATGCGCTACAGCACACTGGGCGGCGGCAAGCGCCTGCGGCCGATACTGGTCTATGCCACGGGCACGGCATTGGGCGCCGCGCCGGAACTGCTGGATGACGCCGCTGTTGCCGTGGAACTGATCCATGTTTACAGCCTGGTGCATGACGACCTGCCGGCCATGGACGACGACGATCTGCGGCGCGGTCGCCCCACCTGCCACAAGGCCTATGACGAAGGCACTGCCGTGCTGGTCGGCGATGCGCTGCAGGCGCTGGCCTTCCAGGTCATCGCCGGCCGCTCTCCGGCGCCGCCCTCGCCGGCCGCGCGTTTGCAGCAGATACAGGTGCTGGCACAGGGCATTGGCACGGCCGGCATGGCCGGCGGCCAGGCCATCGATCTGGAAGCCGTCGGCAAGACCCTTTCCGCCGCGACGCTGGAAGGCATGCACCGTCGCAAGACCGGTGCGTTGATCCAGGCCAGTGTGCTGCTCGGCGCCATCGCTGCAGGCATTGCCGATGGCAGCGAATATGACGCGCTGGCCACCTATGGGGCCGAACTGGGCCTCGCCTTCCAGATCCAGGACGATGTGCTCGACGTCGCGGGTGAAACGGCTGCACTGGGCAAGACTGCGGGTGCAGACGCCGCGCGGGGCAAACCTACCTATCCGAGCGTGCATGGGCTGGCGCAGGCCGCGCAACTGGCACGTCACCACCGGGATACCGCAGTGGGCGCGATTGCGGGGCTCGGCTCACGCGCAGCCGACCTGATCCGTCTGGCCGACATGGTCGTGGAGCGCAGCCACTGAACGCCGGGCTCCCCCGTGCCACCGGTGTAAACTTGCCGCCATGAGTGCTGAAGGCTTTTCCCTGCTGGATCAAGTGCGCGAACCTGCCGACCTGCGCGCGCTGGAACCGGCAGACCTGACCCAGCTCGCGACGGAACTGCGCCAGTTCCTGATACAGACCGTAGCTACCCGCGGCGGCCACTTTGCCGCCGGCCTCGGCACCGTCGAACTGACCATCGCCCTGCACTACGTCTACAACACACCCTGGGACAGGCTGGTCTGGGATGTTGGCCACCAGGCCTATCCGCACAAGGTGCTCACTGGCCGGCGCGAGCAGCTGCATTCGATCAAACAGCGCGATGGCCTTGCGCCATTTCCGAACCGCGCGGAAAGCGAATACGACACCTTCGGCACCGGGCACTCCAGCACCTCGGTCAGCGCAGCGCTGGGCATGGCCACGGCGGCGGCGCAGCGTGGCGAGAACCGCCGCGCGGTGGCGATCATCGGCGATGGCGCCATGAGTGGCGGCATGGCGTTCGAAGCCCTGAACCATGCAGGCAGCCTTTCCACCGACCTGCTGGTGGTGCTCAACGACAACGAGATGTCGATCTCGGAGGGCGTGGGCGCGCTGTCGCAGTATTTTGCGCGTGTGCTGGCCGGCCGTTTCTACTCGCAACTGCGCGAGGGCGGGAAAAAGGTCCTGAGCCAGATGCCAACGATGCGGGAGCTGGCCCGCCGCTCCGAAGAACACATGAAGGGCATGGTATTGCCCGGCACGATGTTCGAGGAGATGGGGTTCAATTACATCGGCCCGATCGACGGGCACGATCTGAAGGCCCTGGTCAGCGCCCTGACGAATATCCGCGAACTCAAAGGTCCGCAGTTCCTGCACGTGGTCACCCGCAAGGGCAAGGGCTATGCCCCTGCAGAAGCAGACCCCATCGCCTGGCATGGTCCTGGCCCGTTTGATCCGGTCACCGGCACGATCTTCAAGGAAAAGGCCGGACCACCCAGCTTCTCGCGCATCTTCGGCGATTGGCTTTGCGACATGGCCGCCGCCGACCCGCTGATCCTCGCCATCACGCCGGCCATGCGCGAAGGCTCGGGACTGGTGGAGTTTTCGAAGCGCTTCCCGGCTCGCTACTTCGACGTCGCGATTGCCGAACAGCATGCGGTCACGTTTGCGGCAGGCCTTGCAACCGAGGGCTTCAAGCCCGTGGTGGCCATCTACTCGACCTTCCTGCAGCGCGGCTACGACCAGCTCATCCACGACGTCGCCCTGCAGAAACTGCCGGTCATCTTCGCGCTGGATCGCGCGGGCCTGGTCGGCGGCGATGGCGCCACGCATCAGGGCAGCTTCGACATCAGTTTCCTGCGCTGCATTCCGAACATGGTGGTGATGACACCCTCCGACGAAAACGAGTGCCGGCAGATGCTCTACACCGCGACCACGCTGCAACAGCCGTCGGCCGTGCGTTATCCGCGGGGCGCCGGCGTCGGCGCCAAGGTGAGCCAGGAGATGACGGCCTTGCCGGTGGGTCGCGCGGTGACGCGTCGTGAAGGTCGCGCCGGACTCGCCATACTTTCATTTGGCCCGCTGCTGCCCGCCGCACTTGCGGCCGCGGAAGATCATGACGCCACCGTGCTGGACATGCGCTTCGTCAAACCGCTGGATCGTGAGGCGGTGCTGCGCGTGGCGCTGAAGTCCCGGGCGTTGTGCACCATCGAGGAAAACGTGGTGGCCGGCGGTGCCGGCTCCGCGGTGGGTGAACTGCTGGCCGAAACCGGCATCGCCCTGCCGCTGCTGCACATCGGAATCCCGGACCAGTTCATCGAACACGGCTCGCGCGATGCGTGTCTTGCCATGGCCGGGCTCGACGCCGTCACCATCCGGCAGCGGATCAGCCAGTGGTGGCGCGGCCTGGACGAGGGCGCGGCCCTGGTTCAGGGCGGAGGCGGACGCCAGAGCGCATAGCAGCTCACGGCCATCCAGATCACATTGAGCGCCGCCGAGGGAATGGCGCCATTCCAGCCGCTGTTCACGATGAAGCCCAGCGCACCAAACAGGTTGAGACCCTGGTAGAGCCGTGAGCGCGCGGCAATCCTGCCGGTCGAAAGCATCGCATACGCCAGCAGAATCAATCCGGCTGCCATCCAGCCAGTGGCTTCAATCAACAGGTTCAGCATTCGGTTGTCCTGGTTCTCAGGGTGAAAAATCCACAAAGGCACGGGCACCGCTGCCACTTACCGTGGCGTCCATCTCGAACAACTCACGCATCACTGCGGTGGTGATCGTGGTTGCCGGGGGCCCATCGGCCAGCAGCTGTCCGCCTTTCAGCGCCCACACCCGCGTGGCGCAGCGCAGGGCAATGTTCAAGTCATGCAAGCTGGCAATGACCAGCTTGCCCTGCTCCACCGCCAGCTGCCGCAGCCGTCGCGCCGCATCCCAGGCATGCCTCGGATCGAGGCCTGCCAAGGGCTCATCGACGATCAATGCCTGCGGATCGGCCACCAGCGCCCGCGCCAGCATGGCGCGCGCCAGCTCGCCACCGGAAAGGGTTGTCACCGCCTGCGCACGCTGCCGCTGCAGATCGCAGGCCGTCAGCACGGCCTCGATCCGCGCCTGTTCGCCGGGATTCGATTCGCCAAAGCGCAATGCGGAGGGAGCCAGCCCCAGCGCAATCATGCGCTCCACCGCCAAGGGCCATTCACAGCGCGCATTCTGGGGGAGATAGGCCCGCCGCAATGCCAGCTCACGCGCGGAGATTGCTGCCAGTGGGAGACCATCCAGCTCAACCGCGCCTGAATCGGCCTGCAGCAAACCAGCAAGGGTCGCCAGCAGTGTTGATTTGCCGCTGCCATTCGGGCCAATGACCGCAATGAACTCGCCGCCACTGCAGTCGACATGCAGATCGCCGAGTATCCGGCGACCACCACGCACCACGCTCAGCGCCGTTGCCTGCAACCGGATCACGGCGACTCCGACTTCATCCGCCACACCAGCCACATGAAGAAAGGCGACCCGACCAGACCGGTCAGCACGCCGAGTTTCAACTCCTGGTCCAGTGGCAGGATGCGCGTGGCAATGTCTGCTAGCAGCAGCAGCACGGCGCCGCAAAGTGCGGCCGGCCACAACACCCGACGCGGTTCGTAACCTACTGCGCCGCGCACCAGATGCGGCGCCAGCAAACCGATGAAGCCGATCGCACCGGTGACCGAAGTGGCCGCGCCAACAGCCAGCGCCGTGCCGAGCAGCACCCGGCGGCGCAGCCCTCCCAGATCAACGCCGAGGCTCGCGGCCTGCCGTTCACCCAGACTCAGGGCATCCAGCGCTCTCCCTGTACCGAGCAAAAGCACCGCGCCCACCAGGATGAACGGAGCAGACAACAGCAGCTGGTCCCAGCCGCGATCCGCCAGCGAACCCAGCATCCAGTGCGAGATCTCATAGGCCGCATAGGGATTGGGTGCGAGATTCAGCACCAACGCCGTACCCGCCAGCATCAATCCCGACACTGCCGCACCGGCCAGTATCAACGCGAGCACACCACCACTCGCGCCCAACGCCAGGGTCAGCATGGTGCCAAGCAGAGCGCCAAACAGACCAAACACTGGAATTGCCAACGCCCACAGCGCGCCAAGCCCCGTATAGATGGCAATGACGGCGCCGAGCGCCGCGCCTGAGGAAACGCCCAGCAGTCCGGGTTCGGCCAGAGGATTGCGGGTGAGCCCCTGCAACACGGCACCGGCCAGACCGAGCACGCCACCCACCAGAATCGCGAGCAACAGCCTCGGCACCCGCAGTTCCCACAAGATGAGCTGCGCCAGTTCGGCATCACTGCCCTGCAGTTGCCAGGGCCACAGCCAGCCACTGCGACCGAGCAGCAGCGATACGCCGGAAAGACCCAGCAGCAGCATCGAGAGTTTCAGGCAGAGCGGGCGCGAGCTCATCTTTGCTGTCCGCTGCGCAGGCGGGCAAATTCGTCTGCCAGCTGCAGCGCCAGTTGCGATGCGCGTGGCACGCCACAGCCAAAAACTGCTTCGGGATACTCGATGGTGTGCAGCCATGGCAAGGCACGCAGCACCCGGTGATGTGCAACATCATTGCGCAATGCCGGCTTGCTGCCGTACGTGGCTCCGCGCAGCAAAACATCCGGCCTTGCCTGCAGAACCTGCTCCAGATCAAAACTGCTGCGCGCTCCGGATCTGGCAGCCAGGTTGACCGCGCCGGCCGTTTCGAGAATGGTGTTGAACAGCGTATCGATGCCGGGAACGTCATCCCCTGCGCCACTCCAGCCAATCGCGCGCACCGGCTGGGCAGGCTGGAGCCGGGACAGAAGAGCCAGATCCCGATCCATCTGCTGCAGAAGCACCTCGGCCTTCGCCGACGTCCCGGTAGCGACGGCCACTTCACGCGTGGTGCGGCGGATGCCTTCCCAGTCATTCGCCGGATCCACTTCCAGAAGCGGCACGCCAACCTTGCGCAGCAATGCCCGCGTCGTGCCGGTTGTGAAGCGACCGGCGATGACCAGGTCTGGCTTCAAAGCCAGCACTTCTTCGGCACTGCCGCGATTGACCCGCAACAACTGCGCAACAGGCAACAGGATGGGGTCGCCCTCGGAACGGGATAGCCAGGTGATCGAGGCAATCCGTTCTGCCGGGACCAACGCCATCAGCAGCTGATCGGTGCAAAGATTGAGCGAGACGATGCGTTGCGGGGCGCCCGCACGGGCTGCAGCGGCAAGCAAGAGCAGCAGCAGAACACTCGGGATGATTGACGAACGCGGTAGCGCCATGCCGTGGGGATCCTGAAATGAACCCCACGCGCCGCGCGGGTCCGATGACCCGCGGATCTTCGCTTATTGCGCGGCGGCTGTCGCCTGTTCCGACTTCTGCAGCCGTTCGATCAGGGAGCGCAGGAACACCCGGTTGAAGCGCAACTGGCAGGAGGCCGAGGCCTGTTCCAGCAGAGTCGCACCGACCTTCAGCAAGGTCACGTTGCCCGCTGTGCGCACCGACGCGGATCGTCGCGCACCCGGCACATAGCTGGATTCACCAAAACAATCGCCCGTACTGAGGGCACCTACGTTGCGGCCGTTCCGCTGCACCGCGCAGTTGCCGGCCACCACCACATAGAAACGATCGTCCATGTCGCCTTCGCGGACCACTTCCTCGTTGGCCGCATAATTCTGCCAGCTGCTGGCCTTCAGCACTTCGCCGATCTCCGACTGCGAGAAGTCATGGAAGAACTTGAGCTTGCGCAACAGCGCCATCTGCTCGGTCTGCTCCATGTGGTCGGTGCGGGTCCGCAGCTTCTGGTGGACACGCGTCAGTGCCGCGGCGAAATCCAGACCGCTGCGATAGCGCTTCTCCGGATCCTTCTGCAGCGCCATCGCCACCACGTTCTCGAGTTCCTCGGTGACTTCGCTGCGCAGGGTGTGGATCGGCGCCGGCGTGGCGTAGACGATCTGGTGCATCAGCTTGGCGAGGTTGCCGGCACGGAATGGCCGCGTGCCGGTCAGCAGTTCATACATCACGGCGCCGAGCGAATACAGATCGGAGCGATTGGTGAGCTCCTGGCTCTGCACCTGCTCGGGTGACATGTAGCTCGGACTGCCGGCAATGCCTTCAATGCGCGACATGTCCGAGCCATCGATCAGCGCGATGCCGAAGTCGATGATGCGCACATCGCCTTCCTGCGTGTAGAGAATGTTGGACGGCTTGATGTCGCGATGAATCACGCCGCGTGAGTGCGCGTAGTGCAGTGCCTTGGCGCACTTGAAGATGATCTCGACGATCATGTCGATGCGCAGCATGTCCTCGCCGCGGCAGAAGGCGGCCAGCGTGCGTGCGCCGTGCACATATTCGGTCACCACATAACAGCGACCATCCTCTTCGCCCGCATCGTAGATGGGCATGAGCTGCGGATGCTGCAGCATGCCCACCATGTGGGCCTCGGACAGGAACATCTTGCGTGCGACACGCGCCTTGTCTTCGTCGTCACCATGGTCGCTGTTGTAGACCTTGATGGCCACGTCGCGACCGTAATACGGATCGTGCGAAAGGTAGACGATACCGGTGCTGCCCTGCCCCACCTCGCGGACGATCACGTACTTGCCGATCCGCTCCGGGACCGCGCGTGCCGCACGTGAAAGTCTTGCAGTATTGGTGGACATGGACACTCGCGAAGATCTGTGTCCGACAGGATAGGTTTTTCGCGACAAAGTCAGATGTGATGCGCCTCTAGGATCACCCGCGCCCGGTGAAATGATCGTAGCCGCCCAGGTCGAACTGCACGGGTACGCCGCGCTGCATGACGCGCACGCCTGCCTGCTGCTCCATCACCCCGATCTGCGTTGCCTGGCATTTGACATTTGCCAGTCGCGATGCAAGCTCATGCGCGCGAGAAGGCGCAACGGTGAAACATAATTCGTAGTCATCACCGCCCGTCAGCGCCATGTGCGCCGCACCACCCGCCAACTGAGCCTGCAGCGGCACTGAGAGGGGCAGCCGCTCCACCTCGATGGCGGCCCCACAGGCGCTGGCATGCGCCAGTTTCCCGGCATCTGCCGCCAATCCATCGGAGACATCGATGCAGGCGCTGGCAAGTCCACGCAGCGCCAGTCCCAGGGCCACCCGCGGCGTGGGGTACAGGAACCGCTGACGCAGCCAATGCTGCTGCTTCTCGTCCAGCCTGGATGCTTCCGCACCCTGCTCCAGCGCGAGACCGGCCGCAGCATCGCCGGGTGTGCCGCTGACATACAGCAGGTCCCCAGGTTGCGCCGAATTGCGGTGCAGCGCGGTGCCGGCGGGCACAAGACCCAGAGCCTGTACGGTTACCGCGAGTGGACCGGCCGTGGTGTCGCCTCCCACCAGCGCGATCCGGTGTTCCTGCGCCAGAGCGAGCATTCCTCCGGCCAGACTTTCCAGGAACTCCGGTCGGGCTTCCGGCATGGTCAGCGACAGCAGAAACCACGCCGGCTGCGCGCCCATGGCGGCGAGATCACTGAGATTGACGGCCAGCGCCCGGTGCCCGAGCGAAGCGGGCGAAGTGCCGCGCGGAAAATGCCGGCCTTCGACCAGGGTATCGAGGGCAGCCACCAGTTGCATGCCCGCCGGCACCTGCAGCAACGCTGCGTCATCGCCGATGCCGAGAACGACATCGCCGCGCTCGCGCCGGAGTGACTCGGCCGGAGCACGGAAGAATTTTTCTATGAGTTCGAACTCGCCCAGCGCCATGTCGATGGAGCCCCTATCGCGTCGGCGCGGTCAACGCTCGTGGGGGCGCAGCTCACGCGCGGCTTTGTCCATCACGGCGTTGACGAAGTTGTGTCCATCCGTTGCGCCAAAACGCCGGGCGAGCGCCACCGCTTCGCTGATCACGACGCGATACGGCACTTCGGGATGCCCCCGCAGCTCCTGCAATCCGATGTACAGCGCCGCGTGCTCTACCGGATCGAGTTCGTTTGCCTTGCGGTCACACCAGCCGGTGAGCTGCGCATCGAGCGCTTCACTGTTCTCGCAGATCTGCTGCACCAGCGCCTGGAAGAACTCGCGGTCAGCGCGGGGAGCCTCCTCCGACTGTTCGAAATCGCTGATGAGGTCCTGCCATGGGCAGGGATTGAGCTGCCAGCGATACAGGCCCTGCAAGGCAAGCTTGCGCGCCAGCACCCGCGCCGAATTGCCACGCGGCATGCGTGGAGTGGTCATGGAAGCGAGATCTGGTGCAGCACCAGTACCATTTCCAGCGCCGCATCCATGGCTTCGCCACCCTTGTCCATGCGGTCCGTGCTGGCGCGCTCCAGCGCCTGCTCGACATTCTCGGTGGTCAACACGCCGAAGATCACGGGCAGGCCGGTGTCGCGGGCCGCATCCGCAATGCCGCGGGCTGCCTCCCCGGCCACAAAATCAAAGTGCGCAGTGTCGCCCCGTATGACACAACCCAAAGCCACGATGGCGTCATAGCGACCGGTCTGGGCCAGCTTGCGGGCCAGCAAGGGAAGTTCGAATGCACCCGGTGCTCGCACCAGCACCAGTTGCGCGGGATCACCGCCCTGCCGAGCCCAGGCCGCAGCGGCGCCCTCGACCATGCGCTCGACGATATCGGCATTGAAGCGTGCCGCCACCACCGCCACACGCCGACCCTGCGCCGCATTGCCCGTCGCACCTTCGCGCCGCACCAGCTGCGAAGCGCCATCGATGATCCTGTAGTTGGACATGACCGTCAGACGCTTTCGTCGCTGACGTATTCGGCCACTTCCAGATCAAAAGCCGAAATTCCGTGCAGCTGCTTTGGCGCCGACAGCACCCGGATGCGCCGCAGGCCCAGATCCTTGAGGATCTGCGCGCCTATGCCGTAAGTGCGCAGCACCGCCTGGGCCTGGTCGGCGGCCGGCGCTGGATCGCGAGGTGTCAGACCCTGAATGGCATCGGCAAGCGATCGAGGTGATTCCTGTTCCCGCAACACGATCAGGGCACCGCTCGGTTCTGCTGCGATGCGCTTGAGCGCATCACGCAATGCCCACGCCCGCCCTTCGCCGCGTACACCCAGCAGGTCGCGCAGGGTATCGGCCACATGCACCCGCACCAGCGGCAGCTGCGCGGCTTCCAGGTTGCCCTTGGTGAGCGCGAGATGCAGATCCCGATGCACATGATCTTCGTAGCAATGCAGTTGAAATTCGCCGAACTCGGTCTGCACGGTGCGCTGCGCAATCCGCTCGACGGTACGCTCGGTGCGCAGTCGATAGCGGATGAGATCGCGGATAGTGCCCATCCGCAAACCGTGGTGACGGGCAAATGTTTCCAGTTGTGGACGCCGGGCCATGGTGCCGTCGTCATTCATGATTTCCACGATCACGGCAGCGGGTTCGCAACCGGCCAGCCGCGCGAGATCACAGCCCGCCTCGGTGTGGCCGGCGCGGGTCAGCACTCCACCCGGCTGGGACATGACGGGGAAGATGTGGCCGGGTTGCCGCAGATGCTCCGGCCGCGCGTCCCTGGCGACGGCAGTGCGCACCGTGTGCGCACGGTCGTACGCCGAGATGCCGGTAGTGATGCCTTCGGCGGCTTCAATCGAAATGGTGAAATTCGTGCGCCGTTCGCGGTCGGTGTCGCTGACCATCAGCGGCAGGCGCAGCTGCGTGCACCGTTCGCGGGTCAGGGTCAGGCAGATCAGGCCGCGACCGAAACGCGCCATGAAGTTGATGTCTTCCGGGCGCACGCGCTCGGCAATCATCAGCAGATCGCCCTCGTTCTCGCGATCTTCATCGTCGACGATCACCACCATCTTGCCTGCGGCAAGATCTGCGAGGATGTCCTCGATGCGGTCGAAGGGGCTGCTCTGTTCTACAAGTCGGGGGCCGGCGCTCATGCCGCCATTGTATCAGCCCGTGACTTGGGCCACGACCGTCCCTGAGCTGTCGCTGGCAGGCGTTTTACGTCCGCAGCGCCAGCAAGCGCTCCAGATAACGCGCCAGCTGATCCACTTCCAGGTTCAGGCGCTGGCCCGCGGCCAGATTCCGGAAAGTAGTGATCTCCACGGTGTGAGGAATGAGATTCACGCCAAACCGATTCCCGTCGACTTCATTGACGGTGAGGCTGACGCCATCCAGCGCCACCGAACCTTTCGGGGCGATGTAGCGGGCCAGTGGCTCCGGCACCGCGAATTGCACCCGCAGCGATCGGGCGTCGGGATGCAGACCGGTCACCACCGCCACACCGTCGATGTGCCCGGACATCAGGTGCCCTCCGAGTGGATCACCGGCCCGCAGGGCAGGCTCCAGGTTCACTGCCGAACCGGGCACACAGCTGCCCAGAGTCGTCACTGCCAGCGTTTCACGCGAAACGTCTGCAGTGAATCCGCCACCTTCGAAGGTGATCACCGTCAGACATACGCCATTCACCGCGATGCTTTCTCCCACCGCGAATCGGCCGGGTTCTATCCGGCCGGCCAGCTCGCTGGCGTCTACCGTCAGGCGCAGATCGCCACCGCGATCTTCCCGCCGCGCAACCCTGCCCTGTGCCTGAACAATTCCCGTAAACATGCTTCATCCCACCACTGCTGTAATCCGCAGATCATCACCGACACGCTGACAGTCCGTGAACCGCAACGCGGTGCGCTCATCGAGACTTGCCAGTGCCGGTAACGCCAACAAGGGTTTGGCACCAGCACCCAGCAGGCATGGCGCGAGGTACACCACCAGTTCATCAAACAGCTGCTGGCACACGAATGCCCCGGCGAGCGTTGAGCCGGCCTCTACCCATATTTCATTGGCACCGCGCTCTGCCAGCAGGCGCAATACCACTTCAAGATCAGGGCGACCTGACTTTCCCGGCACGATGCCGACCTCCGCACCCTGACGCTCCAGCGAGCGCCTGCGTTCCGGGTGATCCACAGTACCCAGTATCAGCACCCTGCCTTCACGCTGCAGCACCCGCGAATCCGATGGCGTGCGCAGCTGCGAATCCAGCACCACCCGCAGTGGCTGCCGGTCGCTTTCACCGATGCGCACATTCAGCGCCGGGTCATCGGCCAGAATGGTGCCGACGCCGGTAAGAACCACAGAACTCATCGCGCGGCCCTGCTGAACGTCAACCCGCGCAGCCCGCGAAGTGATCCAGCGGCTCTCGCCCGAAGCCAGGGCCGTGTGGCCATCCAGACTCGCCGCAATCTTCACCCGCACATAGGGAATCCCCTGTCGCATGCGCTTGAGGAACCCGGGATTCAGAGCTTCGGACTCATGCCGCATCAGCCCCGCATCGACATGGATTCCCGCGGCGCGCAGACGTTCAGCACCCTGCCCGGCAACCCGTGGATTGGGATCATCCAGCGCGTACACCACCCTTGCCACACCGGCATCGATGAGTGCCTGGCTGCAGGGTGGCGTGCGGCCCTGATGATCACAGGGCTCCAGCGTCACGTAGGCAGTGGCGCCCCGCGCAGCAATTCCAGCCACACTCAGCGCATGCGCCTCTGCATGTGGACCACCGGCGCGCTGGTGCCAGCCTTCGCCCACCACCTGCCCGGCGTTGACCAGCACGCAACCCACTCGCGGATTCGGATCGGTGGTGAATTTGCCGCGCCTGGCCAGCTCGAAGGCCCGCGCCATCGCGCGCTGGTCTGCATCGCTCCAAGGTGCTGCCGCGTCTGTCATGATTTCTTGCCCGTCGTTTCCTGGCCAGCGCCCGGCAACAGCGACAACTGGTCACGATGCGCCGGGCGCCGGCGCCGGTTGCCCATCTGCTCGATCTCGTGGCGGAAGGCATCCACGTCCTGGAAGCTGCGATACACCGACGCAAAGCGCACAAAGGCGACTTCATCCAGGTGATGCAGCTCTTCCATCACGAGCTCGCCGATCACGCGCGACTGCACTTCGCGTTCACCCATGCTGCGCAGCTTGTGGCAGATGCGGGTCACCGCTTCATCGATTGCCTCGCGACTGACTGGGCGCTTTTCCAGCGCCTTGACCATGCCGCTGCGCAACTTCGTCTCGTCGAAAGGCACCCGGCGCTGGTCCGTCTTCACCACCAGCGGCATGAGCAGCTCTGCCGTCTCGAAGGTGGTGAACCGCTCGCCACAGGACAGGCACTCGCGCCGACGACGGATCTGCGCGCCGGCTCCCGCCAGGCGCGAATCGGTTACCTTGGTTTCTTCATGTCCGCAGAATGGACAGTGCATGCCAGCTCACGCTTGAAGGCCGGGCGTGCCTCATTTGCCGTAAACGGGGAACCTGCGGCACAGCGCCGATACATCGCCACGCACCCGCGTCACCACATCGGGCGCGCCGTTGGCGTCGATGATGTCGGCGATCCATCCGGCGACCTGCGTCATCTCGGCTTCCTTGAAGCCGCGCGTGGTCGACGCCGGCGAACCGATGCGCAGACCGCTGGTCACCATCGGTGGCCGCGGATCATTGGGCACAGCGTTCTTGTTGACCGTGATGTGCGCCTGCCCAAGTGCAGCATCGGCTTCCTTGCCGTTCATGCTCTTGTCCGAGAGGTCGAGCAGGAACAGGTGATTGTCCGTGCCGCCCGAGACGACCTTGTAGCCGCGCCGCTGGAAAGTGCCGGCCATGGCGCGCGCATTGGCGAGCACCTGCTGCTGGTAATCCTTGAACTCGGGCTGCAACGCTTCCTGGAAAGCCACCGCCTTGGCGGCGATGACGTGCATCAACGGTCCACCCTGCGTGCCGGGGAACACCAGCGAATTGAGCTTCTTCGTGATCTCGTCGTTGGCGCGCGCCAGGATGATGCCACCACGCGGGCCACGCAGCGTCTTGTGCGTGGTGCTGGTGACGACATCGGCGTAAGGCAGCGGGTTCGGTGAAAGACCGGTGGCAACCAGACCGGCCACATGCGCCATATCCACCACGAGGAATGCACCCACCTGATCCGCCACCCGCCGGAAGCGCGCCAGATCCAGATGCCGCGAATAGGCGGAAAAACCCGCCACGATCATCTTCGGCTTCTCGGCCAGCGCCACCTGCTCCAGCTGGTCGTAATCGATGCGACCGTCTTCGGCACGCAGGCCATAGTGCACGGCGCGGAACAGTTTGCCGGAGAAATTGACCTTCGAGCCGTGGGTCAGATGACCGCCATGATCAAGGCTCATGCCCAGCATGCAGTCGCCGGGATTCAGCAACGCCATGAATGCCGCCGCATTGGCCTGGCTGCCGGAATGGGGCTGCACATTGGCATAGTCCGCACCGAACAGGCGCTTGACGCGATCGATGGCCAGTTGCTCGACCACGTCCACGTATTCACAGCCACCGTAGTAACGCTTGCCGGGATACCCTTCCGCGTACTTGTTGGTCAGCACCGACCCCTGGGCTTCCAGCACCCGGGGACTGGCGTAATTCTCGGATGCGATGAGCTCAATATGCTCTTCCTGCCGCACGCGCTCACTGGCCAGTGCGCGCGCCAGATCAGGATCAAAACGCTCGATCGTCATCGACTCGGAATACATGGAATTGCATCGCCTCCTGGAAGGGGCGCCAATGGTACCCGAAACACTGCAATCAGGACTGCAGCAGCGCCTCCACCACTGCGTTCCAGGCGCTGGCGATATTCCCGCGGTTGTAGCCGCCGCCACCCAGCGCCAGCACACGCCCATGCCCGAGGCGATCGGCGAAGCCAGCCAGTTGGGTGGCCGCCAGCGCGTGGCTGGCGGCCGTGAGTTGCAGGTGGGTGATGGGATCGCCGGCCAGGCTGTCCGCGCCACACTGTAAAATGATGAACTCGGGCTCGAAACGGGCGAGATGCCGCATGACATCCTGCCAGTGGGCAGCAAAGGCAGCGTCATCTGCCCCGGGCGGCAGCGGGATGTTCAGTTTGCTGCCACGCGCAGTGTCCAGCCCTGTTTCATCCGCCCTGCCCGTACCGGGATAGAGAAACTCGCCATCTTCATGCAGATCGGCGAATACCAGCTCCGGATCGGCCTGAAAGGCATAAAAGACTCCGTCGCCATGATGGGCATCGATATCCACATAGGCCACGCGTGCAATGCCCCAGTCCTGCCGCAGCTTCTCGATCAGCACACCGCAGTCGTTGAAGATGCAGAATCCCGCAGCGCCATCTCGCGCCGCGTGGTGCAGACCGGCGATCGGCACGAAAGCCCGTTCGGCCCGGCCTGCCATCAGCGCGTCGGCCGCTTCCAGGGTTGCGCCCACCACCTGGGCCGCCACCTCGTAGCAACCACGAAAAGCCGGCGTGTCACCCGCATCCAGACTGCCCAGCCCATCCGCCGAGCGGGCCCTGACGAATTCCACGTAGCGGGGCGTATGGAACAACTGCAGTTCGGCGTCGGTTGCGGGGCGGGATGTGCCGCTGATACAGCGCGGCGCAAGGCTGCGTGCGCGAAATTCGGCCTGGAACGCGGCGAGACGGTCTGACCCGAAGGGATGCCCGTTGGGAAAGCCATAGCGACCAATGGGTTCGTCGGCAATCACCAGCACGCGCCGCCCGGAAGCAGGTCCGACAGATTGCGCCGCGGTTGTGGAGTCTGCGTTCAAGCGAAATCGAGACTATCACGCAGCCGCGCGATTCGCGGATAATTGCGCCATGGCTCAATACATCTACACCATGAATCGCGTCTCGAAGGTTGTCCCGCCCAAGCGGGTGATCCTGCGGGACATCAGTCTCTCTTTTTTCCCCGGCGCCAAGATCGGCGTGCTCGGCCTGAATGGCTCGGGCAAATCGACCCTGCTGCGGATCATGGCCGGCATCGATACCAACATCGATGGCGAGGCACGACCGCAGAGCGGCATCCGCATCGGTTACCTGCAGCAGGAACCGCAGCTGGATGACAAACACACCGTGCGCCAGGCCGTGATGCAGGGCGTGGGCGATGCATTCAAGAAGCTCGTGCGTTTCAACGAGATCAGCGAGAAATTCGCCGAGCCGATGACCGATGACGAAATGAACGCCTTGCTGGAAGAACAGGCAAAGCTGCAGGACGCCATCGACGCCGCCGGCGGCTGGGAGCTGGAACGCAAGCTCGATATCGCCGCCGATGCGCTGCGGCTCCCGGAATGGGATGCCCTCATCGGCAAACTCTCCGGTGGCGAGAAACGCCGCGTCGCGCTGTGCCAGCTGCTGCTGTCAGCGCCGGACATGCTGCTGCTCGACGAGCCCACCAACCATCTCGATGCGGAATCCGTGGCCTGGCTCGAACGCTATCTCGAGGAATATCCGAGCACCGTGATCGCGGTGACCCACGACCGCTACTTCCTCGACAACGTTGCGGAGTGGATCCTGGAACTCGACCGCGGGCATGGCATTCCCTGGCAGGGAAACTACTCTTCGTGGCTGGAACAGAAAGACAAGCGACTGGAGCAGGAAGAACGCTCGCAGGAAGGCCTGCGCAAGATGCTCGAGCGCGAACTCGAATGGGTACGCTCCAATCCCAAGGCGCGCCAGTCGAAGAGCAAAGCCCGCATGCAGCGCTTCGAAGAGCTCTCCTCGCAGGAATTCCAGAAGCGCAACGAGACCAACGAGATCTACATTCCTCCTGGCGAGCGCCTGGGTGATGTCGTCATCGAAGTGAAGAACCTGACCAAGGGGTTTGGCGACCGGCTCCTGATCGACGATTTCTCCTTCAGCCTGCCCAGAGGCGGCATCGTCGGCATCATCGGGCCCAACGGCGCCGGCAAGACCACCCTGTTCCGCATGCTTACCGGACAGGAAACTCCCGATGGCGGCGAGATCCGCATCGGCCCGTCGGTGAAGCTCGCGTATGTCGACCAGTCGCGCCAGCAGCTCAACGACAAGAACAGCGTCTGGCAGGAAATCTCCGGCGGCCAGGACATCATCAAGGTCGGCAACTACGAAACGCCTTCACGTGGTTATGTCGGGCGCTTCAATTTCAAGGGCACGCAGCAGCAACAGCTCATCGGCGAACTGTCCGGGGGCGAACGCAACCGGGTGCATCTGGCCAAGGTGCTCAAGACCGGCGGCAACCTGCTGCTGCTGGACGAGCCCACCAATGATCTGGACATCGAGACCCTGCGCGCGCTGGAAGAAGCACTGGTCGCCTTCCCGGGCTGCGCGGTGGTGATCTCACACGATCGATGGTTCCTCGACCGCATCGCCACACACATCCTGGCCTTCGAAGGTGATTCACAGGTGGTGTTCTTCGAAGGCAATTATCAGGAATATGCCGCGGACTACGAACGGCGTCATGGTGGCGACAGCCAGCCGCACCGGATCAAGTACAAGAAGCTGACCAGATGAGCGCCCCGCAGGGGGCTGGCGTCGCCAGTGGCGCGTGGTCCCCGCTGCGGCATCCGGAATTCGCGCTGCTGTGGTTTGCCGCGCTGATTTCCAATACCGGCAGCTGGATGCACGATCTGGCGGCCGGGTGGTTCATGACGACGCTCGACCCAACGCCCTACATGGTGGCACTGGTGCAGGCCGCCAACTCGCTGCCGGTGTGCCTGCTCGCCATCCCGGCGGGCACACTCGCGGACCGCATGGACAAACGCAAACTGCTGCTGCTGGTGCAGTTCGCCATGCTGTTGCTGGCGGCCCTGCTCGGCATACTGGTGCTTGCCGGTACCGCCGGGGAAACAACCCTGTTGCTGGTTACGCTGGGCATCGGCAGTTGCGTGGCCGTGATGTCGCCCACCTGGCAATCCATCATTCCCGGCCTGGTCCCGAAGGCGGACCTGCAACAGGCCGTGGCACTGCATTCGGTCGGCATGAACATCAGCCGCGCCATCGGGCCCGCCATTGCAGGCTTCGTAATCGCCACCATCGGCATTGCCTGGCCATTCCTGATCAATGCGATCAGTTTCCTCGCGGTCATCATTGCGCTGTGGTTGTGGCGGGCACCCCGCAGCACCACGCATCCCGTCCATGCCGAGTCGTATCTCGCCGCGCTGCGAATTGCCTTTACCCAGACTGCGACCAACAGGGCACTGCGTCATACGTTGTGGCGCTCCGTGCTGTTTTTCCTGTTCGGCAGCTGCTACTGGGCCCTGCTGCCGCTGGTGGCGCGCGAACAGCTGCAGGGCGGGCCTGGCCTGTTCGGCATCCTGGTCGGCTGCATCGGCATCGGGGCCGTGATCTCTGCGCTCGCATTGCCGGCATTGCGGTCGCGTTGGGGGCTCGATCGGCTGCTGCACGCGGGTTCCCTGGCGACCGCGGTGGCACTGGCAGGTTATGCACTGCTGCGCCTGCCTGTGCTCGGCATGCTCACCTCGATGCTGGCGGGTGCCGCCTGGCTCGCGTCGCTGTCCACCGTGAATGTTGCGGCGCAAATGGCGGTACCGGATGGGCTGCGCGCCCGAGGCATGGCCCTGTTTACTGCCGTGTTCTACGGCTGCCTCGCATTGGGCAGCCTGCTGTGGGGCCAGATTGCCACCCATCTGAACCTGACTGGTGCTTTGCTGCTCGCGGCAGGCGGTCTGGTGGGCGGCCTCGCTATCGCCAGGCATCTGCCCCTGCGCCCCTGACTGCAGCCACCTCTGCCGCGGATCAGCGAACAATCATTTCAGTCCTGAATAGTTCAGCGGTAAAGTAACGAGGATTCACACTCACCTGAAAGGTTCCCCGCTCCCATGCCACTCGCACAGGTCCTGCAGGTAGAGAAGAACCTCAAGGGGCTGGGTCGCCAGGCCCCCGCGATGCCTCTGGTGGAATCCATGGTCCTGCGTACCGCCATCATCCTGGGCCGCGATCTCAACGCCCGCCTTGATCGCCTGTTGAAACCCGCGGGTCTGGTTGAAAGTGAATACCGGGTACTGATGGCGCTGTTCTCTTATGGTGGCGCTGCCTTCGCTGGAGAATTGTGCAAGGCGCTGGCATACAGCCCTGCCAACCTCACCCGCGTCTCCAGTGCACTGGTAAAGCGCCGCCTGGTCGCCCGCAGTCTGGATGCAGCCGACCGCCGCAAGATCCGGCTGTCGCTGGAGCCTGCCGGCGAGAAGTTGCTGCGCAACCTGCTGCCACAGATCTCCCGCAATGTGGCTGCGGCCTTCGATGGCTTCAAGGTGGGGGAACGCAAGCGCCTGCTGGCCGATCTGAAGCGCCTGCTGGCAGGCATCGACGCACTCAATGCCCGCGATCTTCCCGCCCGCGGCAAGGCAGCCTGATGCCACGCCTGCACCGATTGTTGTGGCCAGCTGCCGCTTCAGCCTCGCTGTTTGCCTGCGCCGCGCTACGCCCACCTGATCCGGTGCAATTGCAGCTCCGTTCCACGGCACCCGTCACGGCCACGGGAGAGAGTGGCGCAAGCTGGCCCACCGCGCAGTGGTGGCGCGACTACAACGACCCGACGCTGGATGCGCTGATCAGCAAGGCCATCAGTCAGGCGCCGGGAATTTCCATCGCCGATGCGCGCATCCGCGCAGCACAACAGGACGTGCGGCTGGCCGGAGCGTCGCTCGGACTGCGCGTCGATGCCAACGCACAGTTCGTTCGCCAGCGGCTGAGCGACAACGCCCTGCTGCCCGCCGAGTTCCTCGGCTTCAACTGGTATGACCAGTCTGACCTCGGCGTGTCGGTACGCTACCAGTTCGACTGGTGGGGCAAACAGCGCGCCACCCTGGAAGCCGCACTGGATCGCTCTCGAGCCAGCGCCGCAGAGCGGCAATCCGCAGAACTCGGTCTGGCGGCGGCCGTTGCCACCGCGTACTTCGACTGGCAGACCAGTGCTGCGCGCATCGCCTTGCGGCAGGAGTCGATCGCGCTGCTTGAGCGACAGCTGCAGCTCACGCAGCGGCGAGCAGCCGCGCAACTGGACACCATCGACTCTGCACTGACATTGCAGCAGAGCCTCGCGGCACATCGCGAGGAAGTCACGGTGCTGGCAGGCCAGCAGCAGCTGCAGGTGATTGCGCTGGCTGCGTTACTCGGCACAGACACGCCATCACTGCCCGGACTTTCCGCACGTGCCCTGCCCCGCCCATCCGCCACACTGCCGGCTGATGCGGGCGCCAACCTGCTCGCGCGTCGTCCGGATATCGTTGCCAGTCGCTGGCGGGTGGAAGCCGCGCTGCGCGATACCGATGTGGCACGCGCTGGTTTCTACCCGGATATCTCACTGCGGGCGCTGGCTGGTCTGTCGAGCATCGAACTGGGTCGCCTGCTGAGGGCTGATTCCGGGGTGCCTGCGGTTGGCCTTGCCGTCGATCTGCCACTGTTCGACGCCGGTCTGCGCCGCGCGCGCCACGGTGCCGCTCAGGCCGGTCTCGATGTGGCGATCGCGGCCTATGACGAGACTGTCGTCAATGCGGCGCGCGAAGCCGGCGCTGCCGCAGCGGCCATCCTGCAGACTGCAGCGCAACGCACCCTGCGCGAGCAGCAGCTGGCAACCGCCAGCGAGATGGTCTCCGTTGCCACGGCTCGCCTCAACGGACAGCTGACCCACATCGGCCCGGAACTCACGGCCCGCCTGCAGCAGATCTCCGCGAGGGATGCCCTGGTCCGTCTGGATCTGGCTGCATTGCTGGCAGACATTCAACTCAAACAGGCACTGGGCGGCGGCCAGGCCATTACGGATATCAAGCCATGAGCGAACAGCCCGCAGTCACTCCCCCGCCTGAAACACCTCCCAGCAGCAACCGTCGCAGGATCCTGCTGACGATCACCGGTGTGCTGCTGCTGCTCGGCGGCGCATGGACGGTGCTCGAGGTGCTGGTGTTTTCCAGGCGCGAAAAGACCGACGACGCCTACGTCACCGGCAACCAGATCCGGATCTCCTCGCAGATTGCCGGAACAGTAGTGGAAGTGTTTGCGCGCAATACCTCTCGCGTGGAGGCCGGCCAGAAGCTGCTGCGTCTGGACGACGCGGACGCGAAGCAGGCGCTGGAACGCGCCGCGGCAACTCTCGCGCAGACCGTGCGCCAGGTGCGCCAGCAGATGGCGCAGTCGGTGCAATACGACGCCCAGATTGCCGCGCGCGAACTCGAACTGCAGCAGGCCGAACAGGATCTGCAACAGCGCGAGCCACTGCTCGCCGAACAGGCCGTGGCTGGCGAGGAAGTTCGACACGCCCGCAACGCCGTGGCGCTGGCACGGGCAGGCCTGCGCCAGGCGCAGCAGCAGGCAGCCGCTGCGCGAGCGCTGGTCGATCATGTGCCCCTGGAACAGAATCCGGCAGTGCTGTCCGCCATCGCGGCCTACAAGGATGCGTGGCTGCACGCCCAGCGATCGACCATCGTCGCACCGGCGGGCGGCTTCATCGCCCAGCGCAGCGTGCAGCTCGGACAACGCATCGCGCCCGGCGAGCCGCTCATGACCATCATTCCCCTGCAGGATGTGTGGCTGGAAGCCAACTTCAAGGAGAAGCAGCTGCGCAATCTGCGCATCGGGCAGCCGGCGCGGATTGTCACCGATGTCTACGGCAGCGACGTGGTGTTCCACGGCAAGGTCATCGGACTGTCAGCAGGCACGGGCGCGGCATTCTCGCTGCTGCCTCCGCAGAATGCCTCCGGCAACTGGATCAAGATCACGCAGCGCGTGCCAGTCAAGGTTGCGCTGGACCCGAAAGAACTGGCCGCCCACCCGCTGCGCATTGGTCTTTCCACCACCACCAGCATCGACACTCATGATCGCGACGGCCCGGTGCTCGCCACCGACCCGGTGTCAGACGTGCATGAAACTACCGCATCCTTCGCTCACGATCCCACGGTGGCCGAGCAAGCCGCGCGGCTGATCATCCGCAGCAATAGCGGCGGACGCTGAAGCGGCGCGTCCGATCATGGCCGAAGCCAGCAAAGCGACCCTGCCGCCGGGCGAATACCCGCCCCTGCGCGGCATTGCGCTCGTACTGCTGAGCATTGCCATTGGCGTGTCGAGTTTCATGGAAATCCTCGACATGACGATCGTCAATGTGTCGATTCCCGCCATCGCCGGCAGCATGGGTGTGAGCCCATCAGAGGGAACCTGGGCCATCAGCTCGTATCTGCTCGCGGCCGCCGTGGTCCAGCCGCTCGCTGGCTGGATCGGACGACGCTTCGGGGAAGTACGGACCTTCGTGATCTCGAACCTGCTGTTCATCGTTTTCAGCGCACTGTGCGGCCTTGCCACCAGCATGCCGATGCTGATTGCCTGCCGACTGATGCAGGGACTCGTTTCGGGTCCGATGATGTCGGTGGCGCAGGCCCTGCTGCTGCGCAACTACCCGGTGCATCTGCGCGGCCTTGCGATGGGCCTGTGGGCGATGGTGGTCATTGTCGCCCCCATCATGGGCCCTATCCTCGGCGGCTGGATTACCGACAACTATTCCTGGCCCTGGCTGTTCTACATCAACGTCCCGGTGGGACTGGCCTCAGCGGCAATCAGCTGGTACCTGCTGCGACGGCGCGAGTCCGTGCGCGTGAAGGTTCCGATTGATGCCATCGGCCTGTCGTTGCTGGTGATCGGCGTCGGCGCCCTGCAGTTCATGCTCGACAATGGCAACGAGAAGGACTGGTTTGAATCCACGGAGATCATCACTGCGGCCGTAGTGGGCGTGGTAGCGCTCGTATTCTTCGTTCCCTGGGAACTGACCGACAAGCACCCGATCGTCGACCTGTCCCTGTTCCGGCGCCGCAACTTCCGCAATGGCACCATCACGCTTGCCATCGCGTACTTTGCCTTCACTGGCGTGAATATCGTGTTCCCGCTATGGCTCCAGACCGCGTTGGGCTATACCAGCACCTGGGCCGGGCTGGCGATGGCGCCTATCGGTCTCGTCGCCGTCGTCATGGCACCGTTCATCGGTCGCAACCTGCATCGCATCAACCTGCGCGCCACACCCACCATCGGTTTCATTGTCATTGCCTGCGCGTTGCTGTGGTTCTCGCAACAGAACGATCAGGCGAGCTTCGCGCAGATGGCCACACCGCGGCTCGTCATGGGAATCGGGCTGGCGCTGTTCTTCCTGCCGCTGAACCAGATCATCATGTCCGGACTGCCGTCCTCGCAGATCGCCTCTGCCGCAGGACTCTCGAATTTCCTGCGCACTTTTTCCGGCAGCGCGTCCACGGCCATCTGCGTGTTCTACTGGAACGACCGCTCGGAGCACCATTACGCGAGGCTCACTGAACATATCCGGCCGGATTCCCCCGCATGGGCGGATTACCAGATGCAGCTGGCCGCGCAGGGAATCACCGGCGACGCCGCCATTGCCTCAACCTCCAGGATGATCAGCACGCAGTCGATGACCATGGGCGTGAACGACATCTTCCTGCTGCTTGCCCTGCTGTTCGTCGTGGTGATCCCGCTGATTTGGCTGGCGAAGCCGCCGTTCCGCGCAGTGGGAACCGGTGCCTCACACTAGGTTTGCAAGGTAAGGCGCTGCCGCGCTGTCGGGGAACACTTCGCTGTCGATGACTTTCGCGGCAATGCCGAGATGATCGCGCAGTACCGACTTCGTGACCGAGCGCAGATCCAGGGTGGGCCGCAGATCGCGACCCTGATACAGGTCGGCCGGTGCAAGACCAGGCCAATCCGCCACTACCCTTCCGCCTTTCACGCCACCCCCCAGCAGGAATGCGGCGGCTCCCGTGCCATGATCGGTTCCACGCGTGCCGTTCACCGCCACCGTGCGACCAAACTCGGTGGCAACCAGCACCACGGTGCGATCCCACACCGGACCGAGTTCGGTACGCAGCGCACGCAGGCCTGCATCGAGTGCGGCCAGTCGCAACGCGAGTGCACCCTTGTCGACGCCCTGGTTGGCATGGGTATCCCAGCCCGTGGTCTCAAACACCGCGAGCCGCGGACCATCTTCGCGCTTGAGGAATCCGGCGGCAGTGGTCGCCGTCTGCGTAACCTGCATCGCCGCACCGCGCCCACCAGCAGCCATGTCGCCTTCCATGCTGCCTGCCATCTCATCGGCAGCCAGTGCATCGGCGAGCCGGCGGGAAAGCAGGCCGTCATCGGCATAGAGGTCCGACAGCCGTTGCAGGGTATCTGCTTCCAGCTCAGGCAGACGACTGGGTGACCACGAGGCCACGTCGTTCTCACCCCGCATCACCAGCGGGATTCCAGCACCCAGCGCCACGCCAGCATGGCGAATCGCCGCCTTGCCCGCACCGGGCAATGCGCCGAGCGCGCGGTTGAGCCAGCCGGACCGGGAGGCATGCGGTCGCGTAAAGCCGCTTTCCAGAACGTCCTGCGCGTCGAAATGCGATCGCTCGCGATACGGCGTGGCCACTGCATGCAGCACCGACAATTGCCGCGCGCGCCATTGCTCCGCCAGGAAGCCCATGGCTGGATGCAGTCCGAACAGGTCGTTGAGCGGAACAGCAACCGGGTCCTGCATTGCCAGCTCGCCGCGCAACGGCCGATAGTTCGCATCACCGACCGGAGGCACGGCCGCCAGCCCGTCCAGTGCGCCACGCAGCAACACGAATACAAAACGGGCGTCGCCTGCCGCGGGGGCTGCAAAGCTCACGCGCGATGCGAGGATTCCCGGCACGGCTGCCGACATGGCGGTGGCCGCCGCACTGCGCAACAACGCTCTACGCTTGGGATCCATGGCGAACTCCATTGGCTTCAACGACGCATGAACTCGGGCGAACAAAGCAGCAGCGTCAGGGCCTGCGCCCCATCCGCAGCGCGGGCGATCGCACGCTGGGTACCGGATGCCAGCGTCGCACCCAGCATCTGCCCGGCCAGCAGCTGCGCATTGTGCTGCCCGCCCAGCCTCTGGCTCAGGCCCTGTGCCCACTCGAGCCGCTTCAGCAGCGCAGCGGAGCCATCCCAGTCGGCACTGCGATCCGGCCAGCCCGCCGGGGATCCTGGCTGGAAATTGCGCTGACCCAGGTCCTCGAATACACGCAAGTCACGCAGCACCGTACCCACAGGCAACGACAGGCCGCGCCAGGCGGAAAAGACGTAGTCAGAAGGTGTCTTGTATTTCGACAGTGGCTGCTGCCAGGCTGCAGGCGTCGCGATCAACGCGCGGTAGGTGCTGGGCAGATCGCCACCGGAAGCGAGAAATGCAGCGGCAACCTGCTCCACCGCGGCTGCCGGCGGATCGTCAGCAACGAAGTGGCGCACCAGCTTGGTGGCAAGGTGACGCGCGGTGTGTGGATTGTTTGCCAGATCGCGCAACGCGGCAGTGCCTTGCTGCAGCCCCCCTTCGGCATAACGCTTGCCGAGCAGCACCGTGGCGCCGGGTTCATGGAAGGCCTCACGAAAGAAGAACTGTCCCGGCTCACCACCACGCAGCCGTCCCGCTTCACCGCCGATCGACCAGCCAGTGATCAGGGTGGCGAGGCTGCGGACATCAGCCTGCGTGTATTGGCCATCCACGCCGAGTGTGTGCAGCTCCAGGATCTCGCGTCCGAGATTTTCATTCAGGCCGATGTCCCGGCCACGGCGACCGGCCAGGCGCGCCGCCTGCGAATTCGGGCCGATGGATTGCTGGTTGTCGAGGTACAGCAGCATGGCCGGGTGCTGCTCCACGGCCAGCAGCAGATCAGCGAAGTTGCCCAGCACGTTTGGCCGGATTGCTTCCCGCTCCATGGCTCCGGCGAGACCCAGCACGGCCAGCTTGTCGACCGAAACGGCGAAGTGGTTGCTCCAGAAATGCACCAGCCGTTCGACGAAGCTGCGCTCACTGCTCACCGCGGCGCGGAACCTGGCGAGGGAGTCCGCCACATAGGCGGGTTGATAGACATCACGCAGCTGCCTGGCCACCGCCACCGCGGAAGCCGCGTCCTCCGCTCGCTTCTCGCGCGCCGCCGCACGGCTGGCCATGACCTGGGCCAGCAGCTCACCCGAGGTGGGCAGAGTCTCGGACAATCGTGGCGCTGCGCCTTGCAGCTGCGCCAGCAACGCATCCCGCGCCTGCAGGCCGATTGCAGCCAGTTCTCCCGGCCGTGCGCCCAGGCCAAATCGGTTCGCGGCAATCGCTGCTTCGGTCTGGGACATTTCCACTCCAACGGGCCCGCAAAACAGGCCCGTCATGCTTGAAGGACAATGCTCCAACGCGCGGGACAGCGATTGGTTGACAGACGCCTGTCTGCCCGCGGGTTCAGCCCTCTTCGGCCAGCCTTCTTTCGAGCGCCTCGCGCGCCGCCTTTGCATGGCGCTTGCAGGCCGCATCGTCCTTGATGCTCGCGGCCCGCGTACCGCCAGCTGGATCCAGACGCTGGAACATCTGCGATGCTTCCGGGTAGGGCGTCAGCAGTACATCGCACTGGGCCGACTCCACCCGCGCGAAACTGCCTTCAAGGTCTTGCAGCACGTCCGGATGATCCTTGAAGCGGTATTTGCCTGCAGCCTCGGCGGTCAGGCTGTCGGCGTAGAACATGTTCAGACAAACGCCCTCTTCGCAGGACTGCCAACCCCAGCTGGAACCTCCGGGTGAGTGTCCCGGCGTTGCAGTGACGCGCATCCGCACGGAGCCCACACCCAGCAACTGATCGTCCTGAACCACCCATACCCTTGGCACTGGCTCGATTTTCGCCGACTTGCTGGCGAACTGCGGGTCGTCTGGAGTGAGCTTGCCGGTGCTCAGGACGGATTCAGCGGCTCGCATCGAGTAGACCTGCGCACCACTCTGGCGCTGCAGCTCGGCCACGCCGCCGGCGCGATCAAAATGCGGATGCGAAACGACGATTGCCTTCACGTCGGTGAGCTTGAAGCCCAGCGCTTCGATGTTGGACTTGATGAGCGGCGCGGACTGCGCCAGACCCCCGTCAATCAGCAGATGCCCGTAATCGGAAGTGACCAGGATGGCACTGAGACCCGCAGTACCCACGTAGTAGGTATTGCCATAAATGCGAAACGGCTTGTGCGGCTGGTTCCATTTCGCGCAGTCGGGACAATCCTTGAAGCCCGCAGCCGCACCCGCCGCAGGCAGGGCAACAACAGCCCCCAGCAACAGTAAACCAGCTGCCACGCGGGCAACCGCCCTTCTCATTCCTTTCAGCATGTACAGGACTCCGGTGGTGACTACCGGTGGGCTATTTTACCCAATGCCGTGCGTTGCGGAACATGCGCATCCAGCCGCTGAACTGCGCTGACGTCGTCGGGTACCAGGAATTCTGCGCCACGCGAAATGAGCGTTCCGGGTGGGGCATCGTGATGAGCACACGACCGTCACTGCTTGTCACTGCAGCGATTCCCCCGGGTGAACCATTCGGATTCGCGGGATAGCTGCTGGCGACTTCGCCATTGCCGTTCACATAGCGGAAGGCCACCTGGCGGGCCGCATCCAGCCTCACCTGCGAAGACCCGTCACCAAACTCGGCGCGACCTTCACCGTGGGCCACTGCAATCGGCATGCGGGATCCCGCCATGCCGGCCAGCAATACTGCCGGCGAGGGCAGGATCTCCACCAGACTGAAACGCCCTTCGAACTGTTCGCCGCGATTGCGCACAAATCGCGGCCAGTGTTCCGTACCCGGAACCAGCGACTTCAGGGCTGCCATCATCTGGCAGCCATTGCACACACCAAGCGTGAAGGTATCGATGCGTTCGAAGAACTCCGCGAAGTCGTCGCGCGCCCTCGCATGGAACAGGATCGACTTGGCCCAGCCCTCACCGGCACCGAGCACGTCACCGTAGGAGAATCCACCGCAGGCGACGAGCCCGCGGAATTCACTGAGCGTGCGGCCGCCGGACAGGATGTCGCTCATGTGGATGTCATGGGCTTCGAAACCAGCCTGGTCGAGGGCGGCGGCCATCTCGACCTGGCTGTTCACACCCTGCTCGCGCAGGACCGCCACTTTCGGGCGCGCCACGCCGACAACGAAGGGTGCCGTGATGTCCTGCTCCGGATCGAACGTGAGCTGCACCTGCAGGCCCGGATCGGTGCAGTCCAGCACTGCGGCCATCTCTTCCCTTGCGCATTCCGGGTCGTCACGCAACATGCGCATGCGATGCGATGTCTCGCTCCAGGCGCGTCGCGCCTGCAGCCAGTCGAGCTCGAGCCGTTCGCCAGCGCCACTGAACTCGAGCCGCAGATCGTCCTGCGGCGCGCCCAGGTCATGCGCGCAGGCTCCCAGCCCAGCCGCAGCAAGTTCAGCCATCACGGTCGGCAGTGCATCCGTCCGCACCTGGATGACTGCACCGGCCTCTTCGGCGAACAGGCTCTCTCGCAGACCGCGACCAGGAATCACCACGGCAAAGCCGCAGCGCGCCGCAAACGCCATTTCTGTCAACGTGGTGAACAGACCACCGTCGGAGATGTCGTGATAGGCCAGCAACAGCTGCCTTGCACGCAGCGCACGCAAGGCAGCTGCGAAGTTCAGCAACAGTTGCGGGGAATCAAGATCCGGGGCCTGATCACCCAGCTGCCCGTAGACCTGGGCCAGTATCGAACCGCCAAGCCGGCTTCTGCCCTCGCCGAGGTCGATCCACACCAGCCTTGTGTCACCGGCGTCTGTGCGCAACAGGGGGGTCTGTGTCAGTCGCACGTCGGCCACTGGCGCAAAGGCCGAGACGATCAGCGACACCGGCGCCACTACGGAACGCGCGGCATCCCCTTCGCGCCAGACTGTTTTCATCGAGAGCGAGTCTTTGCCCACGGGGATCGCGATGCCGAGCGCCGGGCAAAGCTCCATGCCGACTGCGCGCACGGCGTCGTAGAGCGCAGCGTCCTCACCCGGCTCGCCGCAGGCTGCCATCCAGTTGGCCGAGAGACGGATATCGCGCAAGGTCGCGACATCGGCTGCGAGGATATTCGTCACTGCCTCGGTAACGGCCATGCGCGCGGCAGCGGCGGAATCCAGCAAGGCCAGCGGGGTCCGCTCGCCCATCGCCATGGCTTCACCGGTGTGCTGCGCATAGTCGCTCAGTGTCACGGCGACATCGGCCACCGGGACTTGCCAGGGGCCGACCATCTGGTCGCGACTGATCTGGCCACCGACCGTGCGATCGCCAATCGTGATGAGGAAGGTCTTGTCCGCCACGGCCGGGTGCGACAGCACGCGCAGGGCCGCCTCTTCCAGTGGCACCTGCTGCGCATCGAAGAGGTGGCGTGCCCCCGCCACGCGCCGCACCTCGCGCGTCATCCGCGGCGGCTTGCCGAGCAGCACATCAATGGGGAGATCGACCGGGTTGTTGGCGAACTGCGAATCGTGCACGGTGAGCACGCCATCCGCGGTGAGCCGCCCGATCACTGCAAAGGGACAACGCTCGCGCTGCGCAATGGCCTCGAAGCGCGCGAGGCCCCGCTCGGAAACCGCCAGCACGTAGCGCTCCTGCGCCTCGTTGCACCAGATTTCCATCGGAGACATGCCGGGTTCGGCATTCGGCACGGCGCGCAACTCCACCTGTGCGCCGCGATGGCTGTGTGAAACCGCTTCAGGCACGGCATTGGACAAACCGCCGGCCCCGACGTCATGCACGAGGTGGATGGGATTCTCTGCCCCCAGCGCCCAGCAACGATCAATCACTTCCTGTGCGCGCCGCTGGATCTCGGGATTGCCCCGCTGCACGGATGCGAAATCCAGATCCGCAGAAGACTTGCCGCTGTCCATCGAAGAGGCTGCGCCACCGCCCAGCCCGATCAGCATCGCCGGGCCGCCGAGCACGACCAGATGCGCGCCGACTGGCACCTCGCCTTTCTCAACCTGCGAGCGCCGGATATTGCCAAGGCCACCTGCGATCATGATCGGCTTGTGGTAGCCGCGCGCATAGCCCGCATTCTGCGGCTGCTCGAAGGTGCGGAAATAACCGGCAATGCAGGGCCGGCCGAACTCGTTGTTGAACGCCGCAGCACCCAGTGGGCCTTCCAGCATGATGTCCAGCGCGCTGACAATGCGGTCGGGCTTGCCGAGGGTCTGCTCCCAAGGTTGTTCGTGGCCGGGAATACGCAGGTTCGAAACCGAATAGCCCACGAGGCCGGCCTTGGGCTTGGAGCCGGTGCCGGTCGCACCTTCGTCGCGGATTTCTCCGCCCGAGCCTGTCGCGGCGCCGGCGAATGGCGAAATCGCCGTGGGGTGATTGTGCGTCTCCACCTTCATCAGGATGTCGATGTCTTCGGCGTGCGAGCCATACACGCCGGTATCCGGATCCGCAAAATAGCGCTGACCCTGCCAGCCCGCGATGACCGAAGCATTGTCCTTGTAGGCCGACAGCACGCCATCTGGCGCATGCGCATGGGTATTGCGGATCATCGCAAACAGCGACTTCTCCTGTGGCACACCATCGATGGAAAAATCCGCGTTGAAGATCTTGTGGCGGCAGTGCTCCGAATTCGCCTGCGCGAACATCATCAGCTCCACATCGGTGGGGTCTCGTCCCAGACGCTCGAAGCTCGCATGCAGATAGCCGATTTCGTCGGCGCTCAACGCCAGACCCAGAACCGCATTGGCTTCGGTCAGACCGGCAAGCGCGCGCGGCACGCTGCGCAGCGGCCTTGGCCGCTCCGAGGCAAACAATCGGGCGATGTCATCACCCTCCAGCAACACGGCCTCGGTCATGCGGTCATGCAGCAAGGCAGCGATGCTGTCCAACACCACCGCATCAAGCGGCTCCGCAGCATCCACATGGAAACCCACTGCCCGCTCGATGCGTCGCAGGCTGGTGAGGTCACAGACCGCGCGATGTCCGTGGCCTTGCTCGACCAGGGAGAAGTGGTTCCCGGTCGCGGGACCACCAGCAAACGCTGCCCGGGCGGCGCATCCGCCGTATAGCGCGGCCCATAGGTCAGCAGGGCTTGGAGCTTCGCAGTTTCGCTGCTGTCCAGCACCCGGTCGGAGTCCACCAGATGCAGATAACGGCTGGCGAGCGCCCGCACGGCAGGCGCGACGGCCTGCAGCTGGGCAAGGAGTTTCGAGATGCGGAAGGCGCTGTGGGCGGGCCCGCCTGGGAGTTGCAGTATCACGTCAGGTCTTGCGCCCCGGATCGCCGGCTGGCGGCGCATAGAGCGGCGTCGGGAACTGCGCCACATTGCCCTCGTACTGGGTGATCTTGCTGGCGCCGCGCTTGCTGACTTCGTCGATCCGCAACACGGAATGCATGGGCAGGAAGCTGCGTTTCACGCCTTCGAATTCGGTCTTGATGCGCTCTTCGGATGGGTCGAGCAACAGGCCGGCGCGTTCGCCAAAAACCAGCTCCTCGATCTCCACGAAACCCAGCATCCCGCCGTGGCTGACCTTGCGCGCGTACACCTCGTAAACCTTGCCCTGGTTCACGAACAGCACCTTGAAAATGTGATGAGATGACATAGTTTCCCGGGACCCGGCCTGGGCGAAAGCCGTGCCCCATTATAGTTCAGGTTGGTCTGCTAAAGCTCCGTCAGCCCCCATGGCACTGCACCTCGAAATCATCAGCAATCAACGGCAACAGCTGGGCGCCAAGGCGAGCATCGTGCTGGGCGTGTCCGGGGGCAGTATTGGCCGCGCGCTTGACAACGACTGGCCCCTGCCGGACACCCAGCGCTATCTGTCTGGCCATCACGCCCGCTTCCATTCCCGCCAGGGTGGCTACTACCTGGAAGACATCAGCACCAACGGGGTATTCGTCAACGAGGCCACGACACCGCAGGGCCGCCGTGGACTCTACGCCCTGCGCGAGGGCGATGTGTTGCGGATGGGCGAGTATCGCATCCGGGTCCATATCGATGACGAAGACAACCTGCAGGCCCCGGGCACCAACACCATGGCCCGGATGCCGATCGACAACGTGGTGCCGCTGCGTACGGTTGGTCATGAAGCCGATGATCTCGGCGCATCACTCAACATCGAGGCCCTGATTCCGCAGGAAGGCACCGGCCCGATGGCCAAGCTCTCCAATGGCGCATTCCAGGGCGAAGTGGAAGGCCTCAGTTCGACACTGTCGGCGCAGCAACGCCTCGCCCGCCTGCGTGCCGCAGCCCGCGCACGACTGGAAGGCAATGCCACACCCATTTCGAATGTGCACAACGGCATGCAGGCCATCTGCCGTGGCGCCGGCATCGACCCCTCGCGCGTGCCGATGGAGAACGAAGCACAAAGCCTGCACCTGATCGGCCGACTGCTGCGCGAGGCCGTCATCGGCCTGAAGGAAGTCCTGCGCGCGCAGCAGGCTTTTCGCGACCGGTACAACCTGGAAACGGAGAAGCCCGAAGGTCGCTCACCGCTGGAGCAAGGCACCGACGAATACCTGCTCGACCTGCTGACCGGGCACGAACGCCATGAATTCGATGCTGTCATGCTGCTGCGCGGATATTTCTCCCATGCCAGCAGTCACGACGCCGCCGTCGATCCCGCGCTTCGCAATGCGCTGGCGCAGTTCATGGCCCATCTTTCACCGGCACGGATGGAATCCGGCACCGGCGGCACCGGCGTGGGTGCAGGCTGGGCTCGCTACAAGGATATCTACGCCAACCTGCTGCAGACCACCGGCGACGAAGTGCCACACCTGTTCCTGGAAGCGATCGCGCAGAGCTACCCGGAAGCCAAGAAGAACGGCAGGATCTAGGCCGCAACCCGTCGCAGCGGGATGTCATAGGTGATGCCCGCACCGTAGGCCTCGGGCGCCTGCGGGTCATGCCGCAAACGGTCGAAGGTCAGCAACCGGGTACCCAGCTTGAAGCTCTCCTGGATATCGTGCGAGATCATGAAGATGGTCATGCCATTGTCGCGCCACAACTTCAGGATCAACCCGTGCATGTCGGCGGTGATGCCCGGGTCCAGGGCACCGAAGGGTTCGTCCAGCAGCAGGATCTTCGGCTCGCAGATCGCCGCCTGCGCAATCGAAAGCCGCTGCTGCATGCCACCGGAAAGTTGCGCCGGATAGCGGTCACGGGCAGCGGCCAGACCCACCTCTTCGAGCATCACCTCCGCGCGAGCACGCGCGTCGCGGCGGGCCGCACCAAACAACCGGCCCAGCACTCGCGAACCCTTGAACTCGAGCCCGAGCAACAGGTTGCCCATCACCGTCAGGTGCGGAAACAACGAATAGCGCTGAAACACCACGCCACGCGAGGGGTCCGGCTCCGGGCGGATTGGCTTGCCATCGATGAGGATCTGTCCCTGGGTAGGTTGCTCCGTGCCCAGCAGCATGCGCAGGAACGTCGTCTTGCCGCAGCCCGACGCACCAACAATGGTGACGAACTCGTTGTCGGCCACCTCCAGGCGCAGGTTCTCCAGCACTACATGCGCGCCGTACCGCTTCCAGACATTGCGGACGGATACGGTGGCCATCAGCGACCCGGCTCCGCCCAGGCAAAGGCCCGGGCCCGCACGAAGCGCAGCAACAGGTCTGCTGCCAGCGCCAGCAGGGTGATCCAGATCACGTAAGGCAGGATCACGTCCATGGCGAGGTAACGGCGAACCAGAAATATGCGGTAGCCCAGGCCTTCCGTTGAAGCGATGGCTTCGGCGGCAATCAGGAACAGCCAGGCAGCACCCATGTTGAGCCGCAGGGCATCGAGCAGCCGAGGCATGGTCTGCGGCAGCACTACGCGCAGCACCAGCTGCCAGGTGGAGGCACCCAGTGTCTGCGCCTTCACCAGCTGCTCTTCAGGCAGCTCGGCAATGCGCAGCGCCAGATCGCGCGCGATGCTGGGCAGGATGCCGATCACGATCAGCGTGATCTTCGCCGTCTCTTCCAGCCCCAGGATGATGAACAGGATCGGCAGTACTGCCAGCGGTGGAATCATCGCCACTGTCGAGAGCAAGGGCATCAGCAGTGCGCGCACCCGCGGCACCACACCGATGGCAATGGCCAGCAGCAGACCAAGGGCGGAGCTGATGAGCAAGGCACTGCCAATGCGCTTGAGGCTGGCCCAGGTGTCGGTCCAGAACAGGTACCGGCCACTGCGCACATCTTCCGTGAATGCATAGCTGTGGAAGGTTTCCGCCATGCTGCCAAGCGAGGGCAGCAGTTTGTCTTCGGAGTTTTCGGCCAACCGCAGCTGCGACGCCACCACATAAATGACCAGCAGCACCAGAAAGGGCAACAGCCCGAGCGCGAAGCGTTCGCCTCGCGCCGGCTGCTGGTTGATCAGTCTGCGCACTCTCAGAGCTTGCCGTCCGCCGCAAGCTTCATGTAAGTGGCATCAAAGCGCATGGTCACATTCTTGCTGTTACCGAGAAACTTCCCGCCCGGGAATTCAATGCCCACCGCATCCACAGTCTTCGCACCTTCGCCAAGCAGACCCTTGTCGAAGGAGAACTTGCGGACCGAATCCATGGTGGTGACCAGTACGGGACTGTTCACGGCGGCGAGGGCCGCAGCCGGAGTCCAGTACATGTAGGTGGTGGCCAGCTGCGCGTTGAACCCCTTGAGGTCCGTGCCGGAGGCTTTCGCCATCGAAGTCAGCGCTGCAGTGGCCGGCGCGCCCTTGCCCTGCATCACCTGCAGGGTTTCGTACCAGGCGCCAACCAGTGCGCGCCCCAGCTTCGGGTTTTCTTTCAGCACCTTGGTATTGACCACCATGAGATCCAGGATTTCGCCAGGAATACGACTGGAATCAAACACCAGAGAGCTGCCAGGACGCGACAGGACTTCCGAGAGCTGCGGCTTCCAGGTGACGGTGGCGGTGACCCCCGGGGCGGTATAAGCGGCCACGATGTCCGCATCCGAGGTGTTCACGACCTTCACGTCGCGCTCGCTCATGGCCACCGACTGCAGCGCACGCGCAAGCAGGTAGTGTGACACCGACAACTCGACGAGGTTGACCGACTGCCCCTTGATGTCGACCAGTTTCTTGCCGGCACCCTTGAGCACCAGGCCATCATTGCCATTGGAATAGTCACCCACGATCAGCGCGGTGGAATCCACGCCACCCGCCGACGGAATCGTCAGCATGTCCATGTTGGTCATCACGCAGGCATCGTATTTGCCTGCTGTGTACTGATTGATCGATTCAACGTAGTCGTTGATCTGGGTAAGTTCGATCTTGATGCCGTACTTGTCGGCCCATTTCTTCAGGATGCCGCTTTGCTGGGCGTAGTCCCAGGGCATCCAGCCCACGTAGATGCTCCATGCCACCTTGAAGGAAGTCTTCTCGGCGGCCAGCGCGGGTTGAGCGGCGACCGACAATGCGGCCACGATACCGAACACCAATGTACGAAACCTGCGAGACATAGGACTCTCCTGACGTAAGGATGCGGATGACCCATCTCCCGGGCTTTTGTCCCGCCGTGTATCCCCGATGTGCATCGCAACGACGCCACCGCCAGGACTGCCTCTCTCGGACCAGCACCGCCAGCGGCGGCCGGAACCCTAGACGCACATTTGCCTTGCCTGATTTGCAAGCTGCGTGCCGGCATGGTCTGCCCCAATGCGGGCCGTTGCGCGGGGCGACTGGCTACCCGCTGCACCAACTCATGGCGTACGCGATGCACCACGCCCCGTATGAGTGCGCGGATGGGGCGGCGAACCGCGCAAACGTCTTGATTGCCTCTGAAGTGGTTGGTACAGCCCTTGCACTTTCGGGATCAGGATCCTCAAGTACTTGCCAGGCCTCTTCACATGTCACCGATTGAAATACTCTGGACCGAGGCGCTACGCGGCGGTGCGCACTGGTCCGGCATCCTGCGCCGCGGCCAGTCACTCCGGCTCACCGCCGAGGGCGCAGATGCCAACGTGGCTGCCCTCTTCTATAGCCGGGAGCAACCCCTCGAACGCTACAACATGGCCGATACGCTCAAGGCGCAGCACACGGCGCACCTGACCACCGGCTGCGTGTGCTATTCCGACATGGGCCGGATTCTCTGCGCCATCACGGCAGACAGTTGCGGCTGGCATGATCCGCTCACTGGCCTCACGGACCAGCGGCAACTCGATGCCCGCTATGGGCCCACCACCTTTCAGGCGCAACGCAACGAGCGGCATGTTGGAGGTCGCGAGGCCATGCTGGTGGAACTGGGGAAATATGGCCTCGCGGAACGCGACCTGATGGCGAACATCAACTTCTTCAGCAAGGTCGTCGTGGATGAATCCGGTGCGATGACCCTGGCACAGGGACATTCACGCCGGGGCGACGCCGTCGACCTGCGCTTCGAGATGGACAGCATTGTCATGCTGCACGCAGGTCCGCATCCGCTCGCGCAGGGCAATCACTACGCCCCGCCAGGTGTGCTGCTGCAGGCGTTTCGCAGCGCACCCGTTGCCGCAAACGATCCCTGCCGCATGCGCTGCCCGGAAAATGGCCGCGGCTATTCCAACACCGAGCGCTACGTGGCGGCATGAACATGACCCATGCCTGCATCGATGCCGTGGTTCCGGCAGGCGAACCCTGGATGGGCGTGATCCGGACCGGCCAGCTGTTCCGTATTGTGGATCTGGAAGGCAATCAGGCGGTCGACACCCTCTTCTACAACGCCTGCGATACCCATGAACACTACAGCGCTCAGGACACCATCCAGTCACAGGGCAACATCTACCTGACCACCGGCACCACGTTGCTTTCCAACCGTGGCAATCCGATGCTGCAGATCGTGGACGACACCTGCGGACGCCATGACACGCTGGGTGGCGCCTGCTCCGCCGAGAGCAACACCGTGCGCTATGCACTGGAGAAGCGCCACATGCACAGTTGTCGGGACAGCTTCCTGCTGGCGCTGGCGAAGTCGGATCGGGGCATGAACAAGCGCGACCTGCCAAGCAATATCAATTTCTTCATGAACGTGCCGGTGACGGCGGCCGGCGGCCTGACCTTCGCAGACGGCATCTCTGCAGCGGGCCGGCATGTCGAACTGCGGGCGCTGATGGATATACTGGTGCTGATCTCCAACTGTCCGCAGTTGAACAATCCCTGCAATGCCTACAACCCGACGCCGGTGCGGGTGCTGAGCCGGGACAGCAGTTGACTCGGGGACCAGGCCGGCGGGACGACCCGTCGCGCTTCACCACTCCTGCCGGGACGACCTGGCGCAGAACACCCGGAACTGCGCAATGTTCAACAAGATCCTGATCGCGAACCGCGGCGCCATTGCCTGCCGCATCATCCGCACACTCAAACGCATGGGTATTGCGTCCGTCGCGGTTTACTCCGAAGCGGATGCCAATGCCCTGCATGTGCGGCTGGCAGATGAGTCGTATTGCCTGGGCGCGGCGCCGGCAGCGCAAAGCTACCTGCGTCAGGATGCCATCCTCGACGTGGCGCGGCGCAGTGGCGCAGCCGCGATCCATCCCGGCTACGGCTTCCTGTCCGAAAACGCCGGTTTCGCCGAGAGCTGCGAGGCAGCGGGCATCGCCTTCATCGGCCCGACACCCGCGCAGATGCGCAGCTTCGGGCTCAAGCACAGTGCGCGCGCACTGGCCGAGGCCAATGCGCTGCCGCTGTTGCCTGGCAGCGGCCTGGTCTCGGACCTGGAGGCCGCGCTCGCTGCGGCGGCCCGCATCGGCTACCCGGTCATGCTCAAGAGCACCGCCGGTGGTGGGGGCATCGGCATGCAGCAATGCGCCACACCCGATGACCTTGCCCGCGCCTTCGACAGCGTGCGACGTCTCGCCACCAACAACTTCAGTGATGGCGGACTGTTCGTCGAGAAGTATGTGGTCAATGCCCGTCACATCGAAGTGCAGCTGTTCGGTGATGGCCGCGGTCAGGTCATTGCGCTCGGAGAACGCGACTGCTCCATGCAGCGGCGCAACCAGAAGGTCATCGAGGAGACACCGGCACCGGGTCTCTCGGAAGAACAACGCACGGGGCTGCATGCTGCCGCAGTAAGACTCGGCATGGCCGTGCAGTACCGGTCTGCCGGAACGGTCGAATTTGTCTACGACGCGGATTGCGGTGAGTTCTATTTTCTGGAGGTCAATACCCGCCTGCAGGTTGAACACGGCGTGACGGAAGTCACCGGGGGCATCGACCTGGTGGAATGGATGATCGGTGTTGCCGCGGGCGCGCCACCGGATCTCGCCGCGCACCGGCACCAGCCGCAGGGGCATGCCGTGCAGGCCCGCATTTATGCGGAGGATCCGTCGCGCGGTTTCCGGCCCTGCAGCGGGCTGCTGACCGAAGTGTCGTTTCCGGAAGGCCTGCGTGTGGATGGCTGGGTCGAGACCGGCACCGAGGTGAGCACGTGGTATGACCCGATGCTCGCGAAGGTAATCGCACATGGCGACAACCGGGCTGACGCCATAGCCAGACTGGTCGACGCCCTGTCGCGCACGCGTCTCCACGGATTCGAAACCAATCTGCCGTTTCTCATCGCCATCCTCCGCAACGAGGCCTTTGTCGCAGGGCGCCCCACCACGCGCATGCTCAATACTCTCGAGTTCACCACCCCCGGGTTGGAGGTCCTGAGCCCGGGAACCCTGACCACCGTGCAGGACTGGCCGGGCCGCGAAGGGTACTGGGATATCGGGGTTCCGCCCTCAGGCCCGATGGATGCCCTGGCTTTCCGGATTGCCAACCGGATTGTCGGCAACCCGGAAGGCACGGCCGCGCTGGAAATGACGGCCACCGGCGCCACCCTGCGCTTTTCAGTCGCCACGCTGATTGCCCTCACCGGCGCACGGATGCAGGCCAGCATCGATGGTGTTGCGATCGACTTCTGGAAGCCGGTGCCGGTTGCCGCCGGCAGCGTGCTGAAAATGGGTGCCATCGCTGGCAGCGGGCAGCGCAGCTACCTCGCTGCCCAGGGCGGCTTTGACCTGCCGGAATACATGGGCAGTCGAGCCACGTTCACGCTGGGCCATTTCGGCGGACATGGCGGGCGCGCCTTGCGTGTTGGCGATGTGCTGCGCCTGATGCAGTCCTGTGGCGACCCGGGGCGCACCCGCGAGCCGGGCCCAGGAACCGTGCCGCAATACGATTCCCTGTGGAACATCCGGGTGCTGCATGGCCCGCACGCTGCCCCGGATTTCTTCACCCCTACCGACATCGAGACATTCTTCGCCACGGATTGGGAAGTGCACTACAACTCGAGCCGCACGGGCGTGCGCCTGAATGGCCCAAAGCCGGAATGGGCACGCACCGATGGCGGCGAAGCGGGGCTGCATCCGTCGAACATCCATGACAACGCTTATGCCCCGGGGGCCATCGACTTCACCGGAGACATGCCGGTGATCCTGGGTCCCGATGGCCCAAGCCTTGGTGGATTTGTCTGCCCGGTGACGATCTGCCTCGCGGACATGTGGAAAGTCGGCCAACTGCGGCCGGGCGATCGCGTGCGATTCCACGCCATCACCCCAGGGCAAGGCCGTGAACTCCTGCTGGAACAGGACGCGGCTATTGCCAGCCTTGCACCCTCATGTTCCACAAGACTTTGCGCCTCGCCTGTGTCGCCCCCAGCCGCTGGCAGCCCTGCCGTGGTGCTGCGACTGCCAGCCACTGCCCGGCATGCCCACATCTGCATACGCCAGTCCGGTGAAGACAATCTCCTGATCGAATTCGGCGAACCGGTGCTCGATCTGGAACTCCGGTTCCAGGTTCAGGCACTGCTCGAACGCCTGCGTGCCCAACCACTTACCGGCATTCGTGAACTGACGCCCGGCATCCGTTCGCTGCAGGTTCATTTCGACGCGCGCCAGCTTTCGCAGCCGCAGGCCATCGAACATGTCCTGCACGCCCTCAACGACCTGCCCGACACCGAGGCAATGTGCCTGCCCAGCCGCATCGTGCATCTGCCACTCTCGTGGGACGACCCCGCCACTCGACTGGCCACCGAACGGTACATGCAGTCCGTGCGCAAGGACGCACCCTGGTGCCCGGACAACATCGAGTTCATCCGCCGCATCAACGGGCTCGACTCGGTCGAAGCAGTGCGGCGCATTGTCTTCGATGCCAGCTATCTGGTCATGGGGCTGGGGGATGTCTACCTTGGCGCGCCCGTTGCCACACCGCTGGATCCGCGCCATCGACTGGTCACCACCAAGTACAACCCGGCCCGAACCTGGACTCCGGAGAATGCAGTGGGCATTGGCGGCGCCTATCTGTGCGTGTATGGCATGGAAGGCCCCGGGGGTTACCAGTTCGTGGGTCGAACCGTGCAGATGTGGAACCGCTTCCGGCAGACGGCGGATTTCCGCGATGGACGGCAATGGCTGCTGCGTTTCTTTGACCAGCTGCGCTTCTACCCGGTAAGCGCGGAGGAGTTGCTGCAGATGCGCGCGGATTTCCCGATGGGTCGTTGCGGCTTGCGGATCGAAGAAACCACACTGCGTCTCACCGACTATCGCCGGTTCTTGCGCGACAACCACGCATCGATCGATGAATTCCGCACCCGCCAGCGCAGTGCTTTCGAAGCTGAACGGCAGCGCTGGCGCGATGCGGGACTTTCCGAAGTCCCGGCGGTTGAACCACAGTCGGCTGTGGCGGCGGCCATCGTGCCTGCAGGCAGCCATGCCGTGCACGCACCGGTGGCGGGCAATGTCTGGCAACTGCGCACTTCACCCGGCCAACTGGTAGCGGCTGGTGATGAGCTGCTCGTGCTGGAAGCCATGAAGATGGAAATCAGTGTGCGCGCCGAGGAAGCTGGCACAGTAACCGCTGTTGCCTGCGCACAGGGCAAGCCCGTGAATGCGGGCGATGTGCTGCTCACGATTCGGCCTTGAGGAGAGAATGGATGCGACTCGACCTGGCAAGCCTGGCCCATGCCTACCGCTCGCAGCTGCAGACCGTCCATCAGACTGTGGAGCATGTACTGCAACAGGTGGCGCGGAGCGCGAGCAATCCAATCTGGATTTCGAGGGTGAGCGAAGCCGCCCTGTTCGCGCGCGCCGACGAACTCGCCGCCGTCGATCCGCAGACACTTCCCCTGTATGGCGTGCCATTCGCGATCAAGGACAACATCGATCTTGCCGGATTGCCCACCACAGCCGCCTGCCCTGCGTTTGCATTCGATCCAGTCCGCTCTGCCGCGGTCGTGCAGAAGCTGCTCGACGCCGGCGCCATTGCCATCGGCAAGACCAACCTCGACCAGTTTGCAACGGGTCTGGTGGGCACCCGCTCGCCTTATGGCGCCTGCCGCAACAGTTTTGATGATGGGTATATATCCGGTGGCTCGTCGAGTGGCTCGGCCGTGGCGGTGGCGCTGGGCCAGGTGAGCTTTGCACTGGGCACGGACACCGCGGGCTCGGGCCGCATTCCCGCCGCATTCAACAACCTCATCGGCTACAAGCCCACGCTGGGATTGCTGAGTACTCGCGGCATGTTGCCAGCCTGCCGCTCGCTGGATGCCATCTCGATCCTCACCTTGACCGCGAATGACGCCGCTGCAGTGGCGCAGGTTGCCGCGGGATTCGATCCGGAAGACCCGTGGTCGCGTCCCCTGCAGCAGGCAGGCAAGCGCGGCTGGTCAAGACAGGATCAATTCCGGTTCGGCGTGCCCCTTCCCGCACAACGCGAATTCTTCGGCAATGCCGAATACGCGCGGCTGTATGAAGCCAGCATTCACCGCTGCAGCGCCATGGGTGGCAATCCGGTAGAGGTGGATATCGAACCCCTGCTGGAGGTTGCGCGCCTGCTGTATGAAGGACCATGGGTTGCCGAGCGCTATCTCGCCACCCGCGCCCTGATCGAGTCGGATCCGGCGGCCATGCTTCCAGTCACCCGGCAGATCATCGAACCGGGTCGAGATGCCAGTGCGCTGGACGCATTCCGCGCGCAGTACAGACTGCGTGAACTGGCGGCAGCTGCCCGCAGGATCTGGCAGGCCTTCGATGTGCTGCTGCTGCCTACTGCGGGCAACCACTACCGCATCGAGGAAGTCGAGGCTTCCCCGTTGCAGCTGAACAGCAATCTCGGTCGCTACACCAATTTCGTGAACCTGCTGGACATGTCGGCAGTGGCAGTGCCCGCCGGCTTCACCAGCGCCGGCCTGCCATTCGGCGTCACGCTGATCGGTACGGCATGGCAGGACGACGAACTGCTGAACCTGGCAACCCGACTGCACCCGGCCGGCGCAAGCAGTCTCGGCGCTGACGGGACAACATGGCCGACGAACACCGGCAACCCTCCGCAATCCGCAGCCACCATGGATGTGGCCGTCTGCGGCGCCCACATGAGCGGCCTGCCGCTGAACCATCAGTTGCTCGAACGCGGCGCCTGGAAAGTTGCCACCACCAGGACAACTCCGGATTATCGCCTGTACGCTTTGCCTGGCGGACCACCAGCGCGGCCCGGCCTCGTCCGGGTAGCGACAGACGGCGTCTCCATTGAAATGGAAATCTGGCGCATGCCGGAAGAAAACTTCGCGGCCTTCATGCGCTGCGTGCGTGCGCCACTGGGCATTGGCCTTGTGGATAACGCGGAGGGAACGCAGACCTGCGGTTTTCTCTGCGAGGCAGTCGCCGTCACGGCAGCCACCGACATCAGCTATCTGGGCAGCTGGCGCAAATACATCGCGCAGCATTGAAGGGGCCGCGCAATAATGCGCGCCCGGCACACTGGCCCGGCAGACGGAAGCAATGAACATGCTGAGGACGATGCTGCAGGCCAAGCTGCACCGTGTGCGGGTCACCGAAGCGGATCTGGACTACGAAGGCTCATGCGGCATCGATCGCGTGTTGCTGGATGCTTCCGGCATCAAGCCCAATCAGTACATCGAGCTGTACAACATCAGCAACGGCGAGCGCTTCAGCACCTATGTCATCGAAGCGGCGCGAGGCTCGGGCGTGATTTCATTGAACGGTGCGGCTGCACGCAAGGCCGTGGTGGGAGATCTGCTGATCATCTGCGCCTACAGCCAGTACAGTGATGCCGAACTCGCGGCCTACAGCCCCGTGGTGGTGCTGGTCGGGGAAGACAACAAGCCGCTGGCGGCACGCTCTGGCACGCCCAACGCCATCGCCTGACCGGGATGGCAGACGATGCGGGGCTTCAGGCTGCCGCGGGCTTCAGCTGCCCGGCAAGATTGCCGAGCACTTCGATCATGCGTGAGATATCGGCGTCGCTGTGCGCCGCCGAAAGACTGATTCGCACGATGTTCAGGCCGGCCGGCGTCGACGGCGGCACCATCAGGTTGGTGTAGATACCCGAGTCGAGCAGGCCCTGCCAGAGAGCAATGGCTGCTTCACGCTCGTTGAACACCAATGCCGTCACGGGCCCCGGATCCTTCGAGCCCACGCGATACCCGAGCTGGTTCACCGCCTCATAGAAGCGATGGATGTGGCGCCACAGCGTGGCCCGCAGATCATCGCCAGCGAGCAGCCGCTTGAGCGCGGCATGGGTTGCTGCGATCACTGGCGGCGGCGGCGAGGCCGTGAACAGATACGGACGGCTCGCCAGGCGCAGCAACTCGAAATCCGGATGCCGACTGACGCAGAAACCGCCGACTCCACCCAGGCTCTTCGAGAAAGTGCCGAGCACGAAATCCACCCGGTCGAGCAACCCGAGTTCGGCGCAGATGCCCAGGCCCTTCGGACCGAACATGCCGAATGAATGGGCCTCGTCGACGATCAACATGGCGCCGTAGCGTTCCGTGACCTCGGTGAATTCAGTCAGCGGCGCGCGATCGCCCAGCACGCTGTACAGACTCTCCACGACCACCAGCGTGCGCTTTGCGTCTTCACCCAGTCGTTCCAGCCGGCGGGCGAGATTCTCCGGATCGTTGTGCCGGAAGCGGATGGTGGTGGCCGCACTCAGGCGGCAGGCATCGTGAATGCTGGCATGCCCATCGGCGTCGACGAGCAGAAAATCGCCCTGCCCGGCCAGCGCGGAAATGGCGCCCAGATTGGCCTGGTAGCCCGTGGAGAACACGATGCACGACGGCCAGCCGAAGGCATCGGCAAACTCACGCTCGAGCGCGCGGTGCCCGGAATAATTGCCGCTGGCCATGCGCGAACCGGTGGTGCCCGTACCCAGCGTTTCGACGGCCTTGATGGCTGCCGCGCGGCAATCCGCATCAAAAGTGAGGCCCAGGTAGTTGTTGGTGCCGGCGAGCAGCACGCGACGACCATCAATGGTGGCCTCGGTGGCGGAATGCACGGCGTCCATCGGCGTGGCAATCGAAGGCACGCGGCCACGGCCAACCAGCGCTGCCCGCAATTCTGCGAGCGGAGCAAACTTCGCCAGCAGACTCATGCGTTGCCTGCTACCACGCGCCGCACGCTGTCGCAGAGCTGGTCCAGCGTGCGTGCTTCGGCAATCGTTGCGACGGGAATCGAGATATCGAGGTGATCCTCGATTTCCATGATCAGGTCCATGACCTGTGAAGAGTCGAGACCGAGTTCGCTGGCCAGATGCGTGCCACCATCGACAATGCCGATATCCGGTACTGCGATCTTCAGTGCGTCGCGCACCACCTGTTCGACTCTGTCGATGGTTTCAGGCATGTTCAGGCCGCAACCGGGCGACGGCCGCCGTTGCTGACCAGAAAGCGGATATGCAGCGCTTCGCGCAGCCGCTCTTCGTCGTGACGCTCCAGGAATTCCTTGCGCGTGACACTGCGCGACAGCTTGCCGGAGGAAGTGCGCGGCAGCGTATGCGGCGGCACCAGCTCGATCAGGCAGCGGATGCCGAACTCCACCGAGATGGCCTCATGCAGGCGGTCAGCGAGTTCAGCCTGTGATTTCGGATCCTGCTCCCTGCACTGGACCACCAGCACGGCCACTTCCGTGCCGTCGACGCCAGGCACCGAAAAGGCGGAGGCGTCGGTGGGACGGACTTCCGGCTGCTGCTCGGCCAGATTCTCGAGATCCTGCGGCCAGATGTTGCGGCCGTTGATGATCAGCAGATCCTTCGCGCGGCCGGTGAGATACAGCGAACCAGCGACGCGGTAGCCGAGATCTCCCGTGTTGAGCCAGCCATCGGCCGACAACACCTCTGCCGTGGTATCTGGCGAGTTGTAGTAACCCACCATGACGCTCGGGCTTCTCAGGAACACGCGACCCACATGCCGCTCCGGCATCACCTGACCATCTTCATCGCGCACTTCGACTTCAAAGCCCGGCAGTGGCGCGCCGCAGTTGATGAAACCCTTGCGGCGGGTCGGCGCGCCCTCTTCCAGCGGCAAAGCCTCGCCGGTTTCCGACAGCAGCTCGCCGTCGATGTAGTCGATCTTCATGCCACTGCCGACCGGCGCGAAGCTCACGGCCAGTGCGCACTCGGCCATGCCGTAGCAAGGCAGGAAAGCATTGGGCTTGAAGCCTGCAGGCGCCAATGCCTCGGCAAAGGCATTCAGCCACTCGGGATGGATCATCTCGGCACCAACGCCCGCCACGCGCCAGGCAGAGAGATCCAGCGTCTCGGTGTCCTTGGCGGTGATGCGGCGTGCAGCCAGCGCATAACCGAATGGCGGACTGAAGGAAATCGTGGCCCGGTTCTGCGACATCAGCTTCAGCCACAGCCGCGGACGCATCGCGAATTCGCGCGAGCCCATGAAATCGCAGGAACGCTGCGTGGCCATGCAACCCAGCACGATGCCCACGAGGCCCATGTCGTGGTAGTAGGGCAGCCAGGAGCAGAAGCGGTCTTCCTGAGTCAGGCGGAAGCCATGATTGAAGATCGCTTCCAGGTTATGCAGTGCCGATGCCTGGGTGATCATGGTGCCGCGCGGGAAGCGCGTGCTGCCAGAGGTGTACTGCATGTACGCCAGTTCATGCACCGCCGGCGGTGCCGGCAGATCACCCTTGTCGTCCATCGCCATGAAATCGTCGAGCGTGCCGGCGATCTGCACTGGCAGATCCTTGGCAGCTTCGCGCAGCAGTTCGATGAATTCGGCCGGAGCAAACGCTGCCGAAGCGCGGCAGTCGAGCACCATTTGCCGCAGGTGCCTGACATAGGCCTCATGACCACCCAGGTGAATGGCCGCAGGCAAAGGCACAGGAACCACGGCTGCGTACTGGCAGGCGTAGAACATCACGGCGAAATCAGGGTGGGTATGGGCAACCAATGCCACACGGGCGCCGCGACCCAGACCCTGCAGGCGACGCGCAAGGGCACGCGCCCGGTCGCGCAGTTCGCAATACGACAGGACTGTGGTCAGTTCGCCACGACCATTGTAGTAATTGAAGCCTGTACGCCCGGCTGCAGCAAAATCGAGAGCCTCGGTCAGCGTGGAAAATTCCGCGCGTCGCAGGTCGATCCCGCTGGCCGTCGGTGTCGGCACGTTCTGTAAAACCAAGTTACCGTCCAATTCTTAGGCGCCGGGCGGCTCTCCAACCACTTGCAGTTGTTGAATTTAGTGTGGCGGACGCGCCAACGCAATTTCTTTGCAACATGAATGTGATGGACGACCGGTCTGCCCGCTTATGACCGTGGATCATACCCGTTCCTGACCCCAAAAAAGAGGGGGTTAAGGGTTTTTGGGTGCCTCTGCCCGGTCCTGAGGCGCCCTTCTGCCAACTCTGTGTACACTCCGCAATCCATTTGACAGGTTGACCAGTGAACGTCGCAAAAAAACCACACAAGGCCATTATCCTCAGTGCTGGACAGGGAAGTCGCCTGCTTCCGCATACCCAGGATCTGCCGAAATGCCTGCTGGATCTCGCAGGCCGCTCCATGCTCGGCTGGCAACTCCAGGGCCTCGCCGCAGCCGGGGTCAGCGAAGTCGTCGTGGTCACGGGTTTTCGCTCCGACCTGGTCGAGAACGCCCTCCCCGGCATTACGCCTCCCGGCATGCAGGTCCGGACCTTGTTCAATCCGTTCTACAAAGTGGCTGATAACCTCGCCAGTTGCTGGATGGTACGTCATGAACTGACAGGCCCGTCGCTGATCCTCAACGGCGACACCCTGTTCGAGCCGGAAGTCGCCCGGCGCCTGCTCGCAGCCCCCGAAGCGGCCATCACGGTCACCATCGACCGCAAGGCCGATTACGACGATGACGACATGAAGGTAATCACTGTGGGCGACCGGCTCACAGCCATTGGCAAGAAACTCCCCGTCGCGGATGTCACCGGCGAATCGATCGGCTTCCTGCGCTTCAGTGCCACAGGTGCGGCAACCTTTGTTGCAGAAATCACGCGCACCATGCACACCCTGGAAGGCGTGAGCCTCTGGTACCTGTCTGCCATCCATCGCCTGGCCAATGCCGGTGTGGACGTGAAGGTTGCATCGATCGAGGGCCTGCACTGGGGCGAACTGGATTTTCCCGCAGATCTGGTCGATTGCCGCGACATTGCCGGCCGTTACCTTGCCACGCAGACGGGAATCGCCTGAATGCTCGTCCTGACCTATGGCACCTTCGACCTGTTTCACTATGGCCACATCCGGCTGCTGCAGAGAGCCCGGTCTTTCGGCAGCCGCCTGGGCGTTGGCCTCTCCACCGATGAGTTCAATGCCCTCAAGAACAAGAAGGCATTCATGTCCTATGGAGAGCGTGAAGAACTGCTGATGACCTGCCGTTTCGTGGATTTTGTCTTCCCGGAAAAGAGCTGGGAGCAGAAGGCCGATGACATCATTGCCCACAAGGCAGATGTGCTGGTGATGGGGGACGACTGGAAAGGCAAGTTCGACCATTTCGGCGGCCATTGCCGGATCGCCTACCTGGAACGCACCCCTCTGATCTCTTCCACCCTGCTGCGCGAAGGCCTGAAGAGCTACGACCCCAGGTAGGTTTTCGGATCCCGCTGGCTGGGCGGGAAAACCCCTTTCAGAATGGTGGCCCTGATACGCGCGGCAATCTGGCCGGCGCGGCCAATCCGTCCGAGCTTCAGCATCATCTTCTGCCGGATCACCAGATAGGCCAGGGAATTCCAGGAGAAGATGTTCATGGCATTCGGGCAATCAATGGAGTTCTCGAAGTCCTTCACTTCACTCCGGTAGTCGCCGTAGTTCTCGGTCAGGTGAAGATGCGCGTCTTCCGGAACCGAGAAATTCCCTTTGGCGAAGGTTTTCTGCACGACCCTGAAGGCCGTGTTCCACCACAGTGAATTGCGCGTTCCGTGCATCGAACCGCCGCAGTAGTCGAAGTGCAGAAAGATATCTGTCTTGACAGGCGGCTTCCCGGGAGCGCTCTCGTTCCGCACCGCGGCCTTGTAACGGATGATTCCACCGGGAACCACGTGCAAGTCGGGGTTCTGGATCCGGGCTTTCAGCGAGATGAACTGTGGCGCGATGGCGACGACTTCACTGGAAGCCCACATGGCGCGCAGGAAGACCGGAAAGTGCGGATCGGCAATATCGATGCCCGCGTCCATGTCGTTGTCGTGGGGCAGCGGCTGCCCCAGCCGCTCGAGTCCCAGCAGCGTGCCGGAGATCCAGTACATGCGAGCGCCGCTTTCGCGGGCAATGCGCTCCACAGTCTGCATCACCCCCAGCGCGTTCTCCGAATCGATCGTCTGCTTGACGAGGCTGCTCGGGCGCTGCCTGGCCTGGTCGGGATACCAGCGCCTCGAATAGGTGATGCGCCAGCACCAGTACAGAAGCACCGAAATGACGGCCATCAACGCGCCTTCCAGCAGCGTGACCGGCCAGATCAACCAGAACGCAACCCACATGGTCTGGCGCCGCGCAGGACTGACCACCTGCGCCTGGGATGCGAGCAGCCTGTCGATCTCGGCCAGATCACGCCGGTCAGTTGCTGATTTCATTCGCCTACCATGCTGCGGACCAGTTCCAGGTCCGCCACCTTGTCGACATCGATGGCGGCACGTCCATCACGAAGAATGACAGCCCTGACACTGGCGCCGGACATCGCACCCAATCTGTTCAGGGCCTGTTCCAGACGCAGCCAGCCGAAGCGGTAGCGCAGCGCGTAGGTGAAGCCAAGACGCCGCAGCAGAGCGATGGGCCGTTTGCGATCTGCCTCGATCTGCTGCCAGAGCGCGACAATTCCTCGCGCAGCGGGTGTCCGCAGCAGGAACAGATTGCAGCCCGAGTAGTCGCCATCGGAAAAGCGCAGCCAGGTGCGCTGCGTGGCAGGCACGACGGCCTGCACCGATTCCCGTCTTGCCAGCGCAACCAGCGCGTCAGCGTGTCCGTCATCGGCAGCAAGGAACTCTTCGATCCAGGCAGACTGGAGCAGCGCGTGGTCGGCTGTGGTCACCAGCAATGGCGTGCCTTCGATGCCCAGGGCATGGGCGACACTGGCGCTGGGCCCGCTCTGCGCAGACAGCACACTCACCGGCTTGCCGCAGTCAGGCAAAGCCGTAACAAGTTCCGCTCGATCGATCGCCACCACGATTCGCGCGATGGACGGTACACCTGCAAGGGCCAGCAGCACCCGCTGCAACATCGCCACGCCACCAAACCGGATCAACGCCTTGTGGGAAACCCCGGCATATTCCGCCAGCGGGTCGCCACCGGGCCTCGTGCCGGCCAGCACGAGCGCTGTCAGCCCCTGCCCCGGCATCACGTCAGGCTTTTCGCGAAGACGCGGTATGTCTTGTAGGCCACGCCACCGAGCTCCTCGATGATGCGGCGCATCGGTCGATTGTCCTCGAGGATCCAGGAGAGCTCCACGCCCTTGACCCCTTTCTGCGCGGCACCCTTGTGCAATCTGTCGATGATCAGGAACGGAGCGAGGCCACCAGCCAGCCCGGCGCTGAAGCTGCGGCGCACACCCATCAGCGGTACGCGCCCGGTGCGAGTGCCCTTCTTCAGGCGCAGGAGCAGCTTGATCCAGTTGAACGGCAGCAACCGCCCGTTGAAATCACGAATTGCCTCGTTGAGGTTCGGCAGCATGATGCCAAAACCCACCGCCTTGCCATCATGTTCGGCGACAGCAGTCAGGCGCGGATCCAGCAGCGGTTTCAAGCCTTTCGCCATGTGTTTGAGTTCCGCGTCGGTGAACGGCACGAAACTCCAGTTCTGGCTCCACGCGTCATTGAAGATCTCCATGACCATCGTGAACTCCTGATCGAAGTTCGCCATGTCGATCGGCCGCAATGTCACGCCGGTAGTTCCGAAGCGCTCCGCCAGTTTGCGGATGCGCGGCGGGAAGTCGACTTCCATGTTGAACATGTAGGCAACCACATCCTTGGCCTTGGCGTATCCCTGCGCTTCGATGCGGGCCGCTGCGTAGCGCGGATCATGCGACATGAAAATCATGGGTGGTGTGTCGAAGCCTTCGATCAGCAGGCCCATTTCCTCGTTGATGGACAGGTTGAACGGGCCCACCACCCTCGATTTGCCCCGCTCCCGCAACCAGGATTCGGCAGCACCCAGCAACGCCTGGAAAATCGCGGGATCATCTTCCGCGGCGATCAGCCCGAAATGGCCGATGGCCGGATCCTGCACCAGCCGGTCGACCTGGGCACTGATGCGCCCGACATCACGACCATTGCGCACCGCCAGAAAGAACTGCGCCTCCGCGTGTTCGAAGTAGGGGTTCTTTCCGGGACGCAGCGCATCCAGTCGCTCCATCTCCAGCGGAGGAACAAAGCAGGGGTCTGCCGCATACAGCCGTGAGGGAAGCCGGATGAAGCGCTTCAGCTCGGCCGGAGTGCCTACCGGCACAATCTCGATCTTGTCCATTCTGAATCCTCAGGCTCGCTCGCAGCTGCGCAATTGCCAGAGTCCGAGCACCGCAAAGAAAAGGGTCGCAGACGTCGCCGCAACGGCCGGCGAGATCCTGCCACTGGTGCCAAATGCGGAGAAGATGCCATCCACCAGCAGAAAACCGAGGCCCAGCGCCAGCGCGAGCAGCACCCGCCCCCCTCCACCACCCCGTTCCGATACGATCGCTGCAGGCATTGCCAACAGCATCATGATGAACACTGCAAAGGGTGCGGTATACGACTGCAGCAGCACGGTCTCGTAGAAACTGCGGGGCCTTGTGCCCACCCTTTCACCGCCGATGACATCTGCCAGCGCCATGCTCGACAGATGCGGCTCGGCGGAATCCAGCTGCACCACATCTTCCGGACGCAGGTTGGATTGCCACTGCCGCAATGGCTCCTGCACTGGCGCGACACCCGGTTCGACGCGCATGTCGCGCACACCGGAAAGCTGCCAGCTGTTGCCTTCCCATTGAGCGCGCTCGGCGCGCGTGCGCAACGCCAGCAGTCCCTGCTCATCCCGGGTGTAGATCCGCATGTCGAGCAGCAGCCTGCCATCGGCGCTGTTGCGTTCGAACAGCACGACCCCATTGCTGGTGCGTACCCATTGGGGATCCGGCGGCTTGCTCTCCAGTGGCACGGTGGAATCCCACCAGGCCTTGAGACTCGATTCCGCCCTGGGCACGAGCTGCTGCGAAAGTCCGAACTGCACCAATGCGAACAGGACTGGCACAGGCAACAGGTAAAGCAATACGCGGGTCAGACCTACCCCCGCCGTGCGCAGTGCCGTGATCTCCCGGCTGCGCGCCATCGCATAAAACGCAGACATGGAACCCAGCAAACCAGCCAGCGGCAATGCCAGCAGCAACTGGCTGGGCAAGCGCAGGAAAGCGTAGTGCAGCAACCCCGAAATCCCCAGGTCGCGATCCAGCACCTCGGTGGTCACATCCAGCAGCTCCAGCAATTGCATCAACCCGGTCAGCGCCAGCAGCAACCCGAATATCTGTCCGGCCACGCGACGACGCAGGTAAGGCCCCAGCACACGTCTCATTTCGCGGCGGCCTTCTTCTTGCGCTGCAGCCCTTCAAATGCTGCCTCGATGGCACTGACCGAACGCATCACGGGATTGTCGCCGGGCCACTGCAGACTGCTGCGAAACAGCCAGAGACCAAACAGGGCAAATACCACCACTGGCGACCAGACAGAAAGCCACGCTGCCGCCCTGCCGGTTTCTGCCAGGCTTTCGCCGAACTGCAGCGATTGATTCAGTGCAAGCAAGGCCAGCGTGGCAAACACGGTGCCTGGCGCCCGGCGTCCGCGTTTTGCTGCCATGCCCAGCGGCAATGCCAGCAGCGGCAGCAGCAACGGCAGCACCGTGCGCGCCAGCCGACCGTGAAACTCACCATTGATCTCAGCTGCCGTGATGGACGCGCGCATTCCCGCAGCGGCGTCCGCACGCAGCTCCGGAAGCGTCAGCTCGCGCACGGCATCAGGCTCGCGCACGGCACCACCACCACGTTCACGGAACGGCGGTGGCACGGCGGTGAAGTCTTCGTTGATCCGACCCTGTTTGAAATTCACAACCCGCACGGTGCCATCCAGATAGTCGCGGGTAATCATGCCGTTCTCGAGCTCCAGGAGCAGTCGGGTGCCATCGGCCGAAGGCACCAGTCGACCGCGCTCCGCAGTGATGATCTCTTCCCCACCGGCATCGCGCCGCTCCACGAAAACCCGGGATAGCTGCCTGCCGTCGACGCCGACCGTATCCGCTCCCAGCGTGAATCCCTGCTTCACGGTGACAAAGCGGTTGTCTTCCATCCGCGCATTCCAGCCGGTCTGACGTGCCTGATGCACATTCTGCTTGTAGCCATAGCGGGTCAACGGTTGCAGATAGCCGAACAGGTAGAGATTGAACCCGCACAGCGCGACGGCCACCAGGAAATACGGCGCGGCCATCCGGGTGATGGAACGGCCAGTAGCCAGCATGGCGTCCAGCTCGTTGTCATCGCCAGTACGGGCCACAGCCATGAAAATGGCTGCGAAAAACGCCGCCGGGACCGCCATGCCGAGGTAATGCGGCACCAGCGCTGCCGCCATCTTCAGCACCAGCAGCGTACTGGCCCCTGTGGCAGCGGCCATGTCGAACAGGCGCAGCAGGCGTTCCAGCAGCTGCGCGAGCAGCAACACACACAGGCACAGCACCAGCGGTCCGAACAGGGATCGGAGTGTGTACCAGTCAAGCCGGTCTGGCAGGCGATGGCGCAATGCCGGCATGGGTGCAGGCAGCACTGCGGCTTCAGTTTGCGGCATGGTTCCAGCTGCCGATCAATCGTTCGAGCAATGCCTCTCGCGCGGACTCATCGGGCACCACCGCAGGCTCGAGGGCGGGCTGTCCAGGCCAGCCTGAATCGGCAAATTGCTGGCCGGCGAATTCGCGCGGCGTTGCGTAACGGGGGATCACGTGGAAATGCACATCCGGGTCGACCATCATCAACATCAGGTAATTGATGCGCTCGTAGTCCACGACCTCGTGCAGACAGGCTTCGATCTTCTTCACTACCAGCTGCAGGTCGGCGAAGGCGGCCGCGCTGACCGCGGAAAATGCCCGCACATCCTCACGACAGACCAGCACCAGTGAACCGAGCGTGGGCTGGCGCGGCCGCAACAGAACAGTCCAGTAGGCGGACTGCGCGATCCGCGTCGCCGGATCGCCAAACTTCAGTTCGGTTGCGTTTGCCATGCGTACATTATTCCATGTCTGGCAGGCGCAGCTCATAGCTGGCCGCGTCGACGAAGTTCCCGGCCGACAGCGACCACTGGCGCACCCGCACCTGCGCCCATCGCGGGTCGCCCGGTGCCGGCAGCGTGACATGCTGCCAGCGCGCGGCTTCATCCCGCGGATTGGGCAGGGCCGACGAGGACGGCACACACAGCACAGGAATGGGGCCGCGGGGACCGGGCACCGATTCAAGGCGGGCGTTGCGCGCATGACCGTGCAGCACAAGCTCCGCTCCCGCCCTCTGCAGCACTGCGCGCAGCGCGACGCGGTCAGCAAGCGCCTTGCGTCGGCGCACGGCGCCATCGGCAATGGGATGATGCATCAGGAGCACGCGAATCCGGCCGGCCTTGCCCTCTGCCTGCAACACGGACTCCAGCCGCTGCAGCTGCTCCTGCCCCACCCGGCCGGACGCCAGCAGCGGCGCGGTTGGCAGCGCAGTGGAAATTCCAATGAAGGCAGCCGTTGCATGCCGCGTGACATAGGGCCAGTCCTGGGCCCCTTCCATCCAGGCCGACCATTGCGCGAGGCCCTCCGGCCCGGGCACTGCCACCAGTGCATCGTGATTGCCTGGCACCACACTGAGTTGGCTGCTGCCGGCAAACGACCGCAACCACTCGGCAGCGCTGCGATATTCACCCGGCAGTGAAAAATTGGTGATGTCACCGGTCACGACGATATGCGGCGGTTGCCGTGCCTGCACATCGCTCTGCAGAGCCGCGAGGATTTCCGGCCGCTGCACGGCACGTCTCCGCCGCCATGACCATACGCTGAGCTGCCGTTTCGAGAAGCGCTGCGCCCAGGTCAGGTCTGCTTCGTACGGCAGATGCAGATCCGAGACATGCGCAAACGCGAATGCGTTCGCAGATAATGCCCGGCCAGATACTGACTCCATAGGGTTCCGATCATGCCACAGCGACCCGCTGCACAGCCTGACATTGCCGGCCAGATTGTCGGCGATTCGCCCTTGCGCATCTGGAGCCTGCCGGCGGCAGAACGCCTGCGGCGCCAGCTGCGGCGCGTTGGCGCTACGGCGGCCATCGAGTCGGCGCGCCTGGTCGTGCTGCTGCGCGCCGACTGGGTATTTGACGAACCACTGCTGCGCGGCCTTGTGCGCCAGGACTCACCCTGCGGCATGTGGGCGGAGGATGGCAGCTGTGTAGCACTGCTTCTGCCCGCTTCACGCCGCGAGGAAGCATCCGCGCTGCTGCAGAACGGGCTGGCACCTGCCGACCTGCCGCGCAAGACCCCTGCTGAGGTTGCCGGCAGCTACAACGACACCTTGCGCAAGCGCGAGCCGCCTTATCTGCTGCCACTCACCGCCGACCGCGTGGCCGCCATCGAGGCCCGCGTGTTCGCGGGTTCCTACAAGGGCGTAACGGATTTCGTCACGCTGTATCTCTGGCCGCGCCCGGCCCGCGCCTGCACCCGGATCTGCGCGCAACTTGGCATCACGCCAAACACGGTAACGACCGCCAGTCTGGTGCTGGTGCTGCTCGCCATGTGGGCCTTCTGGCACGGACAGTATGGCTGGGGCCTGGTGGCCGCCTGGGGCATGACCTTCCTTGACACCGTGGATGGCAAGCTGGCCCGCGTCACGCTGCAATCCTCGCCGATAGGCGATTACTACGACCACTCCATCGACCTGCTGCATCCACCCTTCTGGTGGTGGGCCTGGGTCGTGGGTCTGGCTTCGGTGGGGCTCGCTTTGGATTCCAGTTCCATCGCACTGACAGTCATCATCGCCGGCTATGTCCTGCAGCGCCTCGAAGAAGGCCTGTTCATCGCGTTCTTCAAGATGGACATGCATGTCTGGCAGCGATTCGACAGCAAGTTGCGGCTGATCACCGCCCGACGCAATCCGAATCTCGCCATCCTGACTGTTGCCGTGCTGTTCGGCCGCCCTGACATCGGCATCAATATCGTGGCTGCCTGGGTTGCGATCTGCCTCGTCATCCACGCGGTGCGTTTGTTGCAGGCGGCAATAGCGCGTCGTCGCGGTCCGCTGCGCTCCTGGCTGGCGTGACGCGCGCAGCACTTCAGCAACTGGTTGGAATCGAGCTGGGTGGCGCAACGCCCCCCGCCGTGCAGCAGCTGGCGCAGCAGCTGGCGCAGCGCGGCGGCACGGCCACTGCTGCTGTGCTGTATTACGGCTCGGCGCTGCGTGCCGAATCGCTGGAAGGCGTGCTGGATTTCTATGTGCTGCTGGACGATGTGGGCGCATGGCCCGGCTCGCTCCTGGCACGGCTCGCGAATCGTGTGCTGCCGCCGAATGTCGGCTACCTGGAGACCTCGCTGGATGGCCAGGTGCTGCGCGCGAAATACGCCGTTCTCAGCTGCAACCAGTTCAACCAGAAGCTGAAAGAACAGTCTCTGGATACCACGATCTGGGCCCGGTTCTGCCAGCCTGCGCTGTGCGTCTGGGCGCGCTCACCAGTGGATCGCGCCGCAGTGACGGATTCGATCTGCGCTGCCGTAATGACAGCGGCCTGCTGGGCAGTGAAGCTTGGCCCTGAAGCGGCTTCCGCACCGGATTTCTGGCGGGCGCTGTTTGCGCGCACCTATGCCGCGGAGCTGCGAGTGGAAAAAGCCGGCCGCCCCCAGGACATCATTGGCAAGAATCCGGAACGTTATGCGGCAATGCTGCCGTTGGCATTGCGCGCGGCCGGGCTGGATTTTGAAACCGGCATTCAAGGCGAACTGATTCCTGCGTTGCCCATGGACCAACGCAGCCGCGCACACCGCAGCTGGCGCTTGCGCAGCCGGCTCGGGCGCCCACTGAACATCCTGCGTCTGCTCAAGGCCGCTTTCACTTTCGATGGCGCGATGGACTACGTGATCTGGAAGATCGAACGGCATCGCGGCGTGCGCATCGAGGTATCGCCGTGGCAACGGCGATTCCCGTTGCTGGCGGCACCGGGTCTTTACTGGCAACTGCGCCGTCGAGGCATCCTGCGCTGAAGGGCCGTTACAGCCAACCTGCGCGGCGGTACCAGGCCACCGTCTGTCCGAATCCTTCAGCCAGCGAGTAACGCGGCTCCCAGCCTGAAGGCCGGGCCCAATCGGCGACAGGCACCGACCAGTCCACATGGCGCAGCTCTCGCAGCTTCTGGGAATTGAGCATGTTTGCCGACCCGAGCAACTTGCCGGCATCCCCCAGCAAGGCAACGGCGCGCAACAGGCCGGAAGGCGCATGAAACATGAGGGGCTGCCCATTGCCTACTGCATGGGCGGCTGTGGCGAACACTTCGCGCCAAGGGTAACCACCGGGCCGTTCATCGGCAGCAGTCAGCACTGCTCCCCGCGGCAATTCGCGCAACTGCGCGACCAGCAACTGCGCCAGATCCTCTACATGGATCATCGCCGCGACTGCAGCGGGAGAGCCCAGCAAGGGCACCAGCCTGCCCTGCGCGATCTGGAAGAAGACCAGCGTCTCGCGATCTCCCGGACCGTACACGGCGGGCGGCCGCACAACCGTAACCCGCTCACCCAGTATGCCGAGCACGGCGTCTTCACCGGCACGCTTGCTGGCCGCATAGTCCGAAAGCTTCGGTTCACGGGCCGCGATCGTCGACACATGCAGAAAGTGGGCCTGCGGTGCATGCCGCTGCGTGGCCTCGGCCAGCGCGACGGAACCGGCATGATTCACGGCAAAGTACTGCCGCGTGCGCGCGGCCTTGATCAAACCCGCGACATGTACAACTGCATCGACACCACTGGTCAGTTGCGTCATTGCAGCGGGATCACCCAGCTCGCCGGCGACAATCTGCGCATTCAGGTCGCGCCATTCCGCGCACACCGGATCACGGCGCAACAGCAGGCGCACACGCCATCCAGCCGCTGCCAGCAATGGCGCGAGGCGCCGGCCAACGAATCCACTGCCACCCGTCAGGGCGACAACCGGCCGGGTTGCACCGTTCTGTGTCATGCAGATGCCATCGGGAACTTGCGCCAACGTCGCTGGTGCCAGCTCCACAGATCTGGATGGGCCAGTATCTGCTGCTCCACGTGTCGCAGCACCACGGCTGTGTCTTCTTCGACCGTGCCGCCCGGCTGGAAGACGATGCGTGGCTCGATGGCGAAATGCCAAACCGGATCGGCAGCCAAAGAAACCACTGGCAGGATGGGTGCGCGAGTCTGCCTGGCCAGTTGCATCACACCACCGGGCATGGGCATGTCCTTGCCGAGGAAACGCAGCGGCACGCCCGTCTCGGCCTGCTTCACACCCTGGTCCATCATCGCGAACAGGATGCGGTTGTGGCGAAGCGCATCCACCATGCGCGCATAGGCTTTGAATCCTTCATTGGCAAGGATCCCCTGGATGCCATATCGAGGCAGACCCTCTGCGAAGAACTCGACCGACATCATGCGCGCATGCCTGTAGACCACCGTCACCGGCCAGCCGGCATCGGCCAGCTGCGCAGCCAGCAACAGGCTGTTGCCGGAATGAGTCGCCAGCAGGATGGCGCCACGGCCGGCCAGTGCCGACTCGAGAACCGGCAGCCCGTCCACCCGGCAGCGATCCCGCAGCAGCGATGCATCTAGTTTGCGGTCGACCATGTTCAGAACTTCCAGCACCGCCACCGTGTTCACGCGATAGGCATTGCGCAGCATGCGTTCGACTTCCGCTGGCTGCGCCTCCCGCCCAGTGAGAGTGGCCAGGTCCTGCAGGCAGCGTCTTCGCGTGCGGCCGTCCAGCTTGTAGTGCAAGGCACCCAGCAACGCGCCAACTCGCCGCGCAGAGTCAAACCCGAGCCGCCGCATCAATACGCGCGCGAACAGGAACAGGCCGCGGCGGCGAGCGCGTCGCAGGCTGAGCAGCAAATCAGCCACCGAGTGCGGCGCGTCCATCCGCCACGCTGACCTGCGTCAATTGCCCATCGGCCACACGCAATACCTGATCAGCCACGCGCACCAGCTTCTCCTGATGCGCCACCGCCAGCACTGCCATTCTGGTCTTGAGGTGCGCCACGGTCTCGACGATGGCGTCCTGGGCTTCGGGATCCAGATTGCTGGTGGCTTCATCGAGAATCAGCAACCGGGGTTCGTGGATCAGCGCACGTGCAATGGCAAGGCGCTGTCGCTGCCCGCCCGAGAGGCGGGATCCGCCCTGCCCCACATGTGTCTGCAGTCCTTGCGGCATGTCTTCGACAAACTGCAGGGCATCGGCTGCGCGCAGAGCCTCCCGGATGCGTTCTTCGGGGATGTCTTCTCCCAGCGTCAGATTGTGGGCTACGGACTCGTCGACCATCACCGATTCCTGCGGCACATAGCCGATCTGCCGGCGCCACGATCGCAGATCAAGCTCGGGAAGTGCCACACCGTCAATCAGTATCCGTCCGGCATCCGGCTGCCGCAGTCCCACGATCAGATCCAGCAAGGTGGTCTTGCCGGAACCGGAAGGACCAATGATGAGGGTAAGCCCGCGCGCAGGAACCACCAGCGACACACCATCGAGGATCCATCGCGAACCATCGTGGGAATAACGAACGTCTTCCAGCGCGAACTGGCGGGTCAGCTGCGCGTTCCCGGTTCCACCCGTCGGCTCACGCTGCTCATTCGCGGAATCAATGGATTTCACCAGCGACCAGTAGGCGCTCTCCTGCACCACCACCAGCTGATAGGCCTTCTGGCCCTTTGACAGGTAGCTCACCACTCGTGCCAGCATGAACAGCATCACCACGAGCTCGGCCATCGGCATCTTCAGGATCGTTACGCCAAGGAAGAATCCGATACCCACCATGATCGCAAGCATCGGCTCCTGCAGCGCCGTCAATGCTTCCTTGCTGATCACCTGACGACGCAACGCGCGTTCCAGCTGCTTGGTCTGGTCGGTCAGGAGCGCATCCACATGATCTTCCCGCGCCATTGCCTTGAGGGGCTTCGCGGCCGAGAACTGCGCACCGATCAGTGTCATCAGGGATTTCTGCAGCTCGGTCTGGTGCTGCCCGGCGCGGCGCGAGGCGCCGATCAATGCACGCATAGCCAGCAGCATCACGCTGCCGGCTATTGCGGCCGCCACACCTGCGACCGGCGAGATGGAGAAAGCCACAAACAGGTACACCATCGAACTGAGTACCATGGCCGCCATCACGGCCCCTTGCTGGAAGGCCTCTGACGCGCGCTGCGCTTCGGTCGCAACGGAATTCGAAAGACCGCCCACGGACTGTTCGAGGTAGTGTTTCCAGCGCGCCCCCATCGTGGCGCGGATCAATGTCAGACGCATGTCGGTGGCGATGCGCGCCACCGTGTAGCCCACCTGGCGGTTCGCCACCAGCGACATCACGCCGCGCATGGCAATCAGCACGATGGCCACCAGCAACAGGTTCATGGGCAATGGATCTATGCCAATCCTGCGCACAGCCTCCATGGCGAACTGCTGCGGACCTGAAGGCTTGGCTGCTGCATCACCGGTGGTCAGTGACAGCATCGACAGCAGCATCGACATGCCCAGACCTTCGAACAGGCTGGCGACAAACACCGCGATAAGGGCCAGTGAACTGCGCAGCGGGTAAGTGCGCACGAACACGCCCAGCATCCGCATCGCCCCGTGACGCTGCGGAACCCGCAGCTTGCGACCCTGTCCGATGCTCATGGTCGCAGCACGCGCAAACGGATGCCGGCGCTCAACCTCACCGGTCGCGTCGGGTCGGTCGCGAACAATTCGCCATCCAGTGCGTAGCCTTCAAGGCCCAACACATCCGCCCGCTCGAATCGCCCGCTGAGATGTCCGTTCTGCAGTGTCATGTGGTTGTCGAACCGCCCCCTGAGCATTGCAGGCAGGTGCCGCCAGAAATGCCTTGCCGTCGCCGCTACAGCGGTCAGTCGCAGCTCGCCAGCGCCGCGTGAAGCAAACGGATTGTAGAGCGCCTCGCGCAACTGCAGGGTCGAGGCCAGCAGGATACGCATCGGCGCACGCAGTACCTCCACAGGATTGGTAGTGACCTGCATCCGGCTGTAAGGCGGCAACGGGCTGCTACCCATCCAGACCTGAACCATCATCTTCAGCAGGCACCAGGGATCTGCGAACCAGCTTCGATGCAGCCAGCTGGTGCCCCGGGCACGATGCTCACGACACAGCCTGACGCCATCGTAGAGCACGGCACCCACCATGAAGAATCCGTGTTGTGGCTCGGAACCTTCCTGCTCGACCCGCAAAGTCACCATGGTCTCTTCAACCAGCGGACGCCCCTCATGCAGCGCCTTCAGCGCGGCACGGAAACGTTCCCAGGGTGGATATCCACCACAATCACGCGGGATCACATTCGCGCGGCCACCCGCGAGCAATAGCAGCGCTGGCGACCAGCCGGTATTGTCTGGTCGCGCGAGGTGCTGCGCCATCGCATGCAAGGTGCCGTCGCCCGCCAGCACCCAGATCTGTTCGGCATGCAGGGCGCGCAACCGATCCAGTACTGCATGGAATTCAGTCAGGTCGGAAGCATGTTCCACGCGCAAACCGTGGCTGCGGGCAAGGTCGGAGACCCGCCCCGCCAGGCCGTTTCGCGATGCACGGAAGCTGAGTGGATTGACAATCAGCCAGGGCCGCGCTGCGGCGGCACCAGGCGCAGCCGACGCCCCCCCGGCTGCATCCGGAATCAAGTGCGCGCGTTCCGGAAACGCCAGAGATTGATTGCCGAGTCCTGCGGCGCCGTATGGAGGGCGCCACGCCAGAGGTTGGCCAATGCCTTGAAGTAGCTGTCGCAGCTGGCGGCGTGATAGGGCGAGCCCGCCGGCAGCTGCGCGATCAGTCGCGCATGCGCCTTGCCGAGATTGTGGTAAGGCAGGAACGGAAACAGATGATGCAGCGCGTGGTACCGCAATCCCACCGGAAACATCAGCACCGTCAGCCAGGTCTGGCCGGTGATGTTGATGGAGTCGGAAAACTGCTCGGCCAGCGTCATGCGCTCGCCGCGATTGGAGTAGCTGTGTGCTGCCAGGTTGCGCACCCAGTTCAAGGTCAAAGTCAGCCCGATCAGCACGTACCCCTTCAGCAACAGCACCCACTCGATCATGCCTTTCGCCAGCAGCCCGGCAAGGGCGAGCAACCACAGGAAGCACAATGCTTCCACCACGCGCAGGTGCCCTTCGTCCGCAGCAGGGAAACGCTTGCGGTAATACGGATTGCTTACGCCGGCCGATGCTGCCGTCAGCACCCATTCACGCAGGCCATGGTGCAGATAAGACACCGGCCCGACGATGCCAAACCGCAGCACGGTGAACAGCGGCAGCAACGGCGCCTGCAGCAGGTACTTGACGGTCTCGCGCAGCGGGGCCGCAGCAAGCGGCAGATACTCGCCGTCATCGGGGGTACCGAAGTAGCGCACGCTGTGATGTTCGACATGGTTCTTGTAGAAGATCCACGGCATCAGGAAAGGAATGCCCATCAGCAGGTTCCATACCCGCGCGAACCACTTCAGTTCGCCGGAACGGAAGTGGATGATCTCGTGGATGAAGGTTCCGGCGCGGAAGAACAGGATCGACGAAGCCAGCAATGCGAGCATCGCGATGCCGCCCCAGCCCGGGGTGAGCAGAAAATAGAGGGCCAGCGCCCAGGCTGCACTGACGCTGAGCAGGAAGTCGGTCCAGTAGATGACGGCCGAACGCTGCTGCAGGTCATCGATGATATCGCGAGCCTGGCGGGTCCAGTGGGGGCCGGAATCACCGGCGGCGGGACTCGCATCCGCCTCGGGCGGTGCGGCAATGAGGGAATCGTTGGTCACGGCATCCCAAGGATACTGGTGGGTGCCAGACCTAACAAGAGCAGAAACCCCGGGATCCGAAACCACGCCCCCGGGGCGTGGGCTATAGTCCTGTCGTGGAATTCAGGATCAGCGCCGCAAGTTCCGAGCGACTGGAAGAAGAACGGATTGCCCAGCAGTCCTGGGTGCTCAAACAGCCGTCCAACGCGCCCGTCATCGACGCCCTCCTCCGCCGGGAATTCCTGGCGCCGCAAGCTGCCTTGGATTCCGAAGCGCTGGAACTCCAGCGCATCATCGAATTCGCCAGATCCGAAGTACCCTGGTATCGAGACAGCGAGGCATGGCGCGCTCCCCGCATCGAAGGCCCTGTCACCCGCGAGACACTGGCCACATTGCCCGTGCTCGACAAGGCCCGGTTGCGCGAGGACTTCGTGTCGTTCAAGGCCGTGAGATTGCCCAAAGGCGAACGCTTCTGCTACGAAACGAAGTCGTCGGGCACTACCGGCACGCCAGTCCGCGTGGCATTCGGCCAGCAGGCCGCCATGTCCTTTGGACTTCTGGCGCAACGATTGCATCGCTGGGCGCGTTTCGACGCGCGGCTGATGCAAGCGGTCATCCGGCTGCCGCGCGACCTGAAGAGGGACAAGGATGGCACCCTGCTGCCGGACAATCAGGTGCAGCGCAGTGATGGCTGGATGTATGTCCGCAATTTCTTTCACACCGGACCCCAGATCGCCATTGCGCGCAGCAATTCCGTTGAATTCCAGCTGGAATGGCTGCGCAAGGAACAGCCCGGTTACCTGATGACCTTTCCTGGCACGTTGGAAACCCTGGTGTTTGCCGCACAGGGGAAACCCGCTGCGAACCTGAAGGGCCTGCGTACCATCAGCGCGACCTTGACCGAGGCCATGCGCCAGCAGATCGAATCAGCCACGCAACTGACTGTGCAGCAGCCTTATGGCCTCAACGAGATCGGCGCCGTGGCCAGTCGCTGCTCTGCGGGGCGGTACCACGTGAACGCGGAACACTGCATCGTGGAGATCGTCGACGAGGACAACAAGCCTTGCCAGCCCGGTGAGTTCGGGCGCGTGCTGGTGACAGCCTTGACCAACGTGGTCATGCCGCTGATCCGTTACGACACGGGAGACTCGGCGGAAGCCGTTACTGGCGATTGCCCGTGCGGCAGGACGCTGCCGGGATTCGGCCGCATCCTCGGACGGTATCGCGCCATGCGCCACGCGCCCGCGGGCACTTCGCGTCGCGTCAACCTGATGTTCGACACTCTGCAGGCCCTGCCACTGGAACTGCTGGCGGAACTTCGCGAGTACCAGTTGCATCAGTATTGCGATGGTCGCTTCGAAATGCGACTCAACACCCGCAACGAACCGGATTACCGCCTTGTCTCTGCCTTGCGTGCGGCCTGGGATGCCAACGCAGGAGCCGTTGCCCTGGAGATTCTCCGCGTGAATGCCATTCCAGCTGCCGCGGGCGGCAAGGCGCAGGATTTCACTTCGGATTTCTTCCCTTCCATTCACGAAGGCGCGTAGCAGCGAGATTCAGTCGCGCTGCAACGTCACGATGGGACAACTGTCTCCGCAGGGAAAGTCGGGACGCCCGATGCCGAGCAGGGAGAGGCCCGGGATCATCGCAACCATGGCGGTCAGACCGGTTTCATCGGTCAGGTGGTAGACGGCTTGGCTGTCGCGATGTACCTGCAGCCTTTCCACGTGCTCTGGATTCCAACCCAGCTGTTCGACCAGGAATCGGCCGTTGTCACTCATGGCGTGGATCTGCGCCACCACATCCCGTGGCCGGACGCCGGTCGATGCACTCTCCTGCATCGCCCCCCACAATCGCAGCTTGAGCAGATCCAGCGATGCGATGCGTCGATTGATCAGGTCGGTGGCGATGCCCTCCAGAGTGCCGGTCCGACCCATGGGCGCAAACAGACGTACCGCGAAAACTCCACCCGGTGCCAGTACGCGTGCGACTTCCTCCAGCAGGCGGCGCTGGTCTTCCAGCGTCAGCAATCCAAATCCGCCATCACACAGGACGATGTCGAGCGACTGTTGCGGAAAGGGAATGTCGGTCCAGGAACCCAGATGGGCCGATTTCCGATCTCCCGGCCAGACAGCCTCGATCATGTCCTTTGAACCGTCGAGTGCGGCGAGCCGGGTGCCGGGTGGCCAATGCAGATCACAACAGAGTTCCGGTGTAACGCCCAGGATCAATCCTTTGGGGGGCTCGAGCGGCCTGCCTGCCGGGCAGCAATGGCCTGATCGAAGAATTTCAGATCGGCCGCGATGGGGCGCAGCGGCGACCCCACGAGGCTCCACGTCCGGGCGATGCGCGGCCAGTGACTGCTGCGTGCGTTCATCGGTAGCGCGCAACCTGCTCGAAATCCGCCAGGCTCCGATCGAAGCGCTGCTGGAAAGCGGCAAGCTGTGCCGGACTGAGCGTGCGCCGTCCGTCGCCGACCTCGCCCCGGCGAATGAACTGGTCGGGATTCTTGACCAGATAAGGCACCGACTTTTCCTTGCCGGCAAAATGCGCGTTGCGCGGACCGAGCTGCAGTTCGTGCTCCTTCATGCTGCGGAAGCTGGAGTATTTCCTCGTGCGCTCGAGCGTGGCGGCATCGACTTCGATGCCGCAGAAACTCGCCATCGAAAGTACCGTGCGATCGAAATCGGTCTTCAGGTCTTCATAGTGAACGTAGTGCACCGGTAATCCATGCCGATTCGCAAGCCACGGCCGCAGGTGGTCGAACCAGTTGTATTCCGTGTTGTGCAGGAAATGCTCGAAATGTTCTTCGAAGGTTCCTGCATACCGTTTGAAGTTGCGCCGATGGTGGTAGAGCGAAACGCAAACGTCTCGCCCATCGCGCAACACGAAGACGAAACGGCCCCGCTGCCCCTTCCGGAAGCGCCGGTAATCATCGTGCGATTTCAGCAGGCGCGGCGCCGGGGTGACTGCCAGCTCGACTTCCCGCAGCGCCGCGTACCAGACCCAGGGCGAAATATCGAACAGATGGTCGAAGTTCATGTCGCCAGCGGTCGTCAGCTGGTAGAGGATGATCTGGGCCCAGGTGGTGCCCGACTTGGAAAACGTGGACACATGGATATCGGAATCGGCGTGACCGAACCGGGCCGTGTAGAGCTGGTAGCGATACTCGAACTCGAGTTCGCGCAAGGCCTTGACCGGCAACCTGCCCAGCAGGCGGGTCAGTGCATGAATGGCCTCGAGCCTGCGGATGCTGGCGGCATCCCGGAATATGGCCGAATCGGGGCGGGACATGCGGATCGCTACCCTTGAAGGTGGCGGAGAGGGTGGGATTCGAACCCACGGTAGGCTTGCACCTACGCCTGATTTCGAGTCAGGTACATTCGACCACTCTGCCACCTCTCCGCGGTACTTCGGTCGTTCGAAGGCGCGCTATTCTAGACGAAACATGGAACCAGAACGCATCAGCTTCCCGGTCGAATATCCCATCAAGGTGGTGGCCCGAGCCGCCCCGGACCTGCGGGCGCAGGTTGATGCGGTGTTTTCGAGGCATTTGGGCGCCATCCCGCCTGAAAAAGTGGCACAGCGCGACTCTGCACAGAGCAATTTCGTGGCCCTGACCTACTCACTGGTGGTCCAGGACGAAGCGCAGCTGCAGGCGCTGCATCAGGATCTGAAACAGGTGGATGGCGTGGTCATGGTGCTGTAAGCACCACATTCAACCCATCCGCCAGCCGCCGCGCGAAATCGCGCCCGACCTCCTCCACGCTGATATGAATACCAAGGTCGGCAAGCTGCGTGACCTGCATGCCGGCCATGCCGCAAGGATTGATGTGCTGGAATGGCGCCAGATCCATGTCCACATTCAGCGCGAGGCCGTGGTAACTGGTGCCGCGGCGGATGCGCAGACCCAGACTCGCCAGTTTCCGGCCCTCGACATAGACACCGGGCGCGTCACGCCTGCCCATGGCAGTGACTCCATGTGCACCCACCAGGTCGATGACCGCCTGTTCCAGCTTCATCACCAAGGTGCGAACGTTCAGGCCCTGACGGCGCACATCCAGCAGCGGATACGCCACCAGCTGCCCAGGTCCATGGTAGGTCACCTGCCCGCCACGGTCGGTAGACACCACCGGGATGCTGCCTGCGGCCAGAACATGCCCTCGATCCGCGGCCATGCCGAGGGTGTAAACGGGCGGGTGTTCCAGCAGCCAGATTTCATCTGGCGTCGAGGCCTCGCGGGCATCGACAAACTGCTGCATGGCGCTGACGGTGGGCTCGTAGTCGACCCGCCCCAGCCAGCGCAGGATCACGGCGAAACCGTCAGCCCGACGTTGTTGCCGGCCAGTGCCTGTTCGGCGCGATAACTCGAGCGCACCATCGGGCCGGATACGCATTCCCGGAAACCACGCTCGAGACCGGCTGCGCGGAAATGCTCGAACTGGGCAGGCGTGACAAATCGTGCCACCGGCAGATGATTGGGTGTCGGACGCAGGTATTGACCAAGAGTGAGGATGTCCACCTGCGCGCGGCGCAGGTCGTCCATCGCCTCCAGCACTTCTTCATCCGATTCACCCAGACCCAGCATCAAGCTGGATTTGGTGAATACATCGGGACGATGCTGCTTCGCATGCGCCAGCACCGCCAGTGTCTGGTCGTAGCCGGCCCGGGCATCCCGCACCGGATGTGTCAGCCGGCGCACGGTTTCCAGATTCTGCGCAAACACCTGCAGCCCGGAATCGACCACCGTTTCGACATCGCGCAACACACCCTGGAAATCCGGGGTGAGCGCTTCGACAGCGGTTTGTGGTGATTGTTTGCGGATGGCGCGTACACATGCGGCGAAATGCGCTGCGCCCCCATCTTCCAGATCGTCGCGGTTGACGCTGGTCAGCACGATGTAGGAAAGCCCCATCAGCGTGACGCTCTGTGCCACGTTTGCCGGTTCTTCGGCATCCAGCCAGCCGCGTGGATTGCCGGTGTCCACGGAACAGAAACGGCAGGCGCGCGTGCACACCGCACCCATCAGCATGATGGTGGCAGTGCCGGCATTCCAGCACTCGCCGATATTGGGGCATTTGGCTTCTTCGCAGACCGTGGCCAGCTTGTGCGTGTGCACGTTGCGGCGAATTTCTGCATAGCGCTCGCCGCTGGCGGGCATGGCCTTGAGCCATCGCGGCTTGCCAGTGGAGGGAACAGGTTCCGAGTCAGCGCCGCGCGGCTTCTGGCCATCGCGGATCGCAGTGAAGCCTTGCGGGGTGGTGTATTTCTCGCCGCTGCGGGCCGGAGTGCCGAACGGCGCCGCAGGCTCCACCACCACACGAATGCCTTTGAGTTCGGTCATTGCCGGCTCATCCTCGCACGCGCTGCAGGCGGTCGTCGAGTTGCTGCAAGCGCTGCGGCGTGCCGATGTCCAGCCACTCGCCGGCGTGGCGCTGGCCGCCCAGCCGGCCCGGCATCCCGGGCCCGCAGCAGCCAGGGAAGCAAAGGGAAGCGCCCGTGTTCTGCACCGGCAAAAAACTCCGGCCGCAGCAAAGCCACCCCGGAATAGGTCAACCGGTCTCCAGCTTCTTGCTGGATGCGCCCCTGTGCGTCGAGAAAGAAGTCGCCTTTCGGATGCTGTTCAGGATTGGGCACCAGTACCAGCTGCGCCAGGTCGTGCTCCGCGATGCGCAGGGAGGCGAAATCGATGTCGGTGAAGACGTCGCCGTTGACCAGCAGAAACGGACCGTTCCCCAGCAGGGGCAAAGCCTGCAATACGCCTCCGCCAACTTCCAATGCTGGCCAGGGTTCGCGGCTGTAAACGATCCGCACCCCATGACGACTGCCGTCACCGAGCGTCGCGGCGATCATCTCCCCCAGCCACGAAAGGTTGATGACCACATCGTGAAAGCCGGCTTGTGCCAGGCGTTCCAGATGCCAGACGATCAATGGCTTGCCCGCCACCATCAGCAGCGGTTTCGGACAGGTGTCGGTCAGTGGCCGCATGCGCTCGCCGCGACCGGCTGCCATCAGCATCACTTTCACTTGCCTGCACCCAGCGCCCGCGCGTTCGCTGCAGTCAGACCAGGCGCCAGTTGTTCATCCACGAACCGGGCGAACCGGGCCAGCTCCGGGTAGGCGTGCGCCACGTCCTGCACATAGCGCAGAGTGCGGGGCAGATCCGCGAGGTAACCTGTCTTGCCGTCGCGCCAGGAGAGGCGCGCAAAAATGCCCAGTACCTTGATGTGCCGCTGAAGTCCGATCAGGTCGAACCAGCGCAGGAACTGCGCTGCGGATTCACCCGCCAGCGCCCGCCCCTGCGAACCACCGGCCAGCAGGCGCTCGCGATACCCGGCAACCCAGGCTTCCACGCGCGCACGCGGCCAGTCGACATAGCAATCCTTGAGGATGGAAGCGAGGTCATACCCCACCGGTCCGTGCAAGGCGTCCTGGAAGTCGATGACTCCGGGCGATCTCTCGGTGGTGAACATCAGGTTGCGCGAGTGGTAGTCGCGATGCACGAATACCCGTGGCTGGGCCAGCGCCTCGGCAGCCAGCAATTCAAATGTTTCGTGCAGGGTCTGAAGCCCGGCCGCATCGGGCTCGAACAGCAGGTGATGACGGCAATACCAGTCGGGTAGCAGCTGCATTTCACGCAGCAGCGTCGCGTGGTCATAGGGGGGGAGCTGCAGCGCGGCGCTCTCTCCACCCAATTGCAGCCGCGCCAGGGTGTCCAGGGCATCCCCATACAGCCGGCCGGCATCCACACCGGATTGAAGGGCGGTGAGCATGTGCGTTGCGCCGAGGTCTTCCAGTACGGCGAAGCCCAGCTTCACATCCGCTGCAAACACATGTGGCACATGCATGCCACATCGCTCGAGCAGCGCCGAGACGCGCAGGTAGCCAGCCAGATCTTCGTGATCCGGCGGGGAGTCCATGCCGATGCAGGTCGAGCCATCCGACCTGTTGATGCGGAAATAGCGCCGGAAACTGGCATCCGCAGAGGCAGGAACAATGCCCCGCGGGTCGTAACCACCCTGAGTGCCGAGCCAGTGGCGCATTTGGTCGAGTCGGAGGTCGTCGGACATGATTCCGCAGGAATGTAGAGGGAAAGGAGTTTCGCCCAGTCGGGCAGGCCGGCAGACATTATAATCTGCCGCTCAATGCGCATGCCCCACCATCTCCTGACCTATGCAGCCGTTCTCACAATGGCATGGCCAGGTTCCGCCCTGCGCGCAGCGGATTATTCCAACCCCTACAACCTGCCGCGCTGCCCGGATGATCCTGGCGCCGGTGAACAGTCGCAGGTGGGCCCTGCCCTGTCTTCTCGCGACCGGCTGGACTTCGCATTGGGCACGCTGTTCTCCGACTCGAACAGCGGCATCCTCGAAATTTCCGACGGCGTGGAAGTGAGTTCGGGTGATCGCAAACTCAGTGCCGAAAATTTCCGGCTGGATGAGACCAAAGACCGGATCGAAGTCAGCGGCGAAGTGAAATACAGCGACCCGCAGATCATCCTCAAAGGCGAAACCGGAAACTTCGTCGGAGGTAACGCCGAATTCGAAGGAGCAACCTTCGAGCTGCCTTTGCAGCCGGCGCGCGGCGCGGCCAGCTCGCTGTCGCTCAGCAGAACCGGCGTGCTGCAACTGAAGAACGTGCAATACACCACCTGCCCGGAAGGCAGCGCGGACTGGCAGATCCGGGCCGATTCGGTATCCATCGACACCAACACCAGCATCGGCACGGCGCGGGACGCCCGCGTCGAGTTCTTTGGAGTGCCGATCATCCGCCTGCCCAGGATCTCGTTTCCGGTGGGCAATGCGCGCAAGAGCGGTCTCTTGTTCCCGAGCCTCGGCACTTCTTCCAACAGCGGCGTGCAACTTTCCGTTCCGTACTACTTCAACATCGCGCCGGAACAGGACCTGACACTTACCCCGACCTACTACACGCAGCGCGGGGTGGATCTGGAAAGCGAATATCGCCTTCTCACGCGTCGCACCCGCGGGCAGGTCCGCGCCAATCTGCTGCCCGAGGATCGCAAGGCCGACCGCACCCGCAGCCGCCTGAAAGTGGGCAGCATCACGGAGCTCACGCGTGGCTGGCGCCTCACGGTCGACGCCGAGAATGTCAGCGATGCCCGTTACTTCGAGGATTTCGCACAAGGCGCGGATGGCGCGAGCATCGCCTTCCTGCCGCGGCTGATGCAGCTCTCCTATCGCAGCGACCAGTTTGATACCGGCATCCTGCTGCGCAACTTCCAGACGCTGGACCAGGAACTGCCGCAACTCGACCGACCCCACACGGAGATGCCCCGCCTGTATGCGCGCGGCAACTGGCAGCTGCCCGGCTCACTGCCACTCAACTATGGCTTCGATACCGAGACCTCTTATTTCCGGCACGGTGAGGATGTGCAGGGCTGGCGATTCAACGCCATGCCACAGGTTGGCATCAACTATGAGGGTGCAGGGTATTTCGTGAGGCCCACAGCCGCCCTCGATGCCACCCAGTACAGGCTGCACGACGTCGCGCCGGGCAGCAGCCGATCTCCCGGGCGCACGCTGCCGATCCTGAGCCTGGACGGTGGTCTGCAGTTCGAACGCGACAGCGGGCGGCGCGGACAGCGGCGCATGACATTCGAACCCCGCCTGCTCTATCTGTACGTGCCTTACCAGGACCAGTCACAACTGCCGGTATTCGATACTGCAGAGCCCGACCTCAACTGGATCGAGCTGTTTCGCAACAACCGCTATTCGGGAATCGACCGGATCAGCGATGCCAACCAGCTCAGCGCCGGCTTCACCACACGGCTCTACAGCAGCACCAATGGCACGCGCTTCCTTTCCACAACCGTCGGCCAGACTTTCTACTTCAGCACTCCACGCGTCAGCCTGCCAGACGAACCACCGGTGACGGGCCATACCTCTGACCTGATTGCGCAGGTCGAACTCCAGGCTTTCAAGAACTGGAGTGTCAGCAGTGGCCTGCAATGGGACAGGCAGGAATCGCGAACCGCGAAGGCCGAGGTTCAGCTGCGCTATCAACCGGAGGCGCGCAGCGTCGTGAATCTCGGCTACCGTTTCCAGCATGACCGCCTGGAACAGGCCGATGTATCCGCTGCCTGGCCTGTATTCCGCAACTGGCGCCTTTACGGCCGCGCCCTGTATTCGCTGCAGGACAACAAGTCGATCGAGCACTTTGCCGGGTTCGAGTACAGCAGCTGCTGCTGGAACCTGCGGTTCGTGGCCCGGGACTACGTCAGCCGCCGCTCGGGAGAGCGCGACCAGAGCTTTTACCTGCAGTTGGAACTCAAGGGTCTCTCGAATGTCGGATTGGCGGCAGACGCTTTTCTGGAAAAGGCCATTCGCGGATACTCCAACCGCCGCCAGCACCACTGAGGTGGCTCACACGTGATAACCAAGGAATTCCTCATGCTCCGCCCGATTCTGGCCTGCCTCGCGCTGTCATGGGCAGGCACTGGCCTTGCCGCCGAACTCGTCAACCCGGCCGCCGCGCCCGCGCCGGCAGAAGAGCCTGCGGTTCCCAAGACTGGCGTGCTGCTCGATCGCATCGTCGCGGTCGTCAACGACGGCATGGTCACGGAAAGCGAGCTGAACGAGCAAATCGGTCAGATCACCGAGCGACTGCGCGAACAGCAGACCGCTCTGCCACCCCAGGATGTACTGCGCGCGCAGATCCTGGACCGACTGGTGCTCCAGGAGATCCAGCTGCAGCGGGCCGAACGCATCGAGCTGAAGGTCACCGATGAAATGCTGAACAGCGCCCTGGCCGAAATGGCCAAGACCAACAACATCACGCTTGCGCAATTACCCACCGCGCTGGCGCAGCAAGGCATCGAATATGCGTCCTACCGCGACAACTTCCGCAAGGAAATGACGCTGCAGCAGTTGCGGCGCCGCGATGTCCTCAGCCGCATCAGCGTGACGCCGCGCGAACTGGAACAGTTCAAGGAGCGGATCAAACGCCTGCCTGCCGAGGACGTCGAATACAACACTTCGCACATCCTGCTGGCCATTCCGCCGGAAGCCACCCAGGCGCAGGTGGATGAAATCACCAAGCGTGCGGACGAGATCGTGGAACGATCGAAGACAGAGGATTTCGCGCGGCTTGCCGTCGCCTATTCCAATGCCCAGTCGGCATTGGAAGGTGGATCCCTGGGTTGGCGCCCGGGGCCGGAGTTGCCGACGATATTCGCGGAGGTGGTTGTCGGCCTCAAAACCGGTGAAGTCAGCAAACCGATTGTCACGCCCACCGGCGTGCATCTGGTCAAGCTCAATGAGCAGCGCAGCTCCCAGGGCAGCCCGATCGAGAAACAGGTGCACGCGCGCCATATCCTGATGAAGCCCAATGAACTGCAGGACGGCGCCACCGTGAAACTCCGGCTGGCCAACATCCGCGAACGTATCCTGAAGGGCGAAGACTTCAGTGTCTTCGCTTCCAGCATGTCGGAAGACCCTGGTTCGGCGGTGGAAGGCGGCGACCTGGGCTGGAAAGGCCCCGGCACCTATGTTCCGGAGTTCGAGGCCGTATTGGGCTCGCTGTCGGAGAATGAGATCAGCGAACCTTTCGAATCCCAGTTTGGCTGGCACATCGTGCAGTTGCTGGGCAAGCGGGAGTTCGATACCACCGAGGAGTCACTGCAGGATCGCGCCTATCGCCAGCTGATCGACAGCCGGGCCGAGGAAGAAACCGAGCTGTGGCTGCGGCGTCTGCGTGACGAGGCTTTCGTCGACACAAAGATGTGAGCACCGCTTTGCGCGCCCGGCCGCGCCTCGCCCTGACCTGCGGAGAACCGGCCGGAATCGGCCCGGATATCTGCGCGCAGGTGGGTGCGCAGCTGTTACGCGAGCATGCAGACTTCGATGTGGTCTGTCTTGCCGATACGCAACTCATCGCTGCGCGTGCCACGCAACTGGGTCTGCATCAGTTCATCGGCCCGCAGTTCAGCCTGCTGCATCTGCCGCTGGCAGTGCCGGCCACGGCTGGTCACCTCGACCCCCGGAATGCACGCTGGGTGTTGCAGCTGCTGGATAAGGCCGTGGATGGCTGCTTCGCCGGCGATTTCGATGCCATCGTCACCGCACCCGTGCAGAAGAGCGTGATCAACGATGCCGGCGTGGCGTTTACTGGCCACACCGAATACCTGGCGCAACGCTGCAAGGTTCCAAGGCCGGTGATGATGCTGGCGGCAGATTCGCTGCGCGTCGCGCTGGCAACCACCCACCTGCCCCTGCAGGAAGTCAGTAGCGCCATCACCGGCGACAGCCTGGACGAGATCCTGGACATCCTGCAGCAGGACCTGCGCAGCAAATGGGGGATTGCCGCGCCGCGCATCGGTGTTTGCGGCCTGAACCCGCATGCCGGCGAATCCGGCCATCTCGGGCGCGAGGAGATCGACACCATCGCCCCGGCCATAGAACGTGCGCGTGCTCGTGGCATTGCGGCCAGCGGCCCGTGGCCCGCCGACACCATCTTCACGCCGCGGCAGCTCGCCGGTTTCGACGTCGTGCTGGCCATGTTCCACGACCAGGGCCTGCCGGTGCTGAAATATGCGGGCTTTGGCAATGCCGTGAACATCACGCTCGGCCTGCCGCTGATCCGCACCTCGGTGGATCATGGCACCGCACTGGATCTCGCCGGCACCGGCAAGGCAGAGCACGGCAGCCTGCTGGCCGCCGTGCGGCTCGCCGCGCAGCTGGTCCGAAGCCGGCGCACGTGATCCGCGTCCGCAAACGATTCGGGCAGCATTTCCTGCACGACCAGGGTGTGCTGCGACGTATTGCCGATGCCGTTGCACCCAGGACAGGACAACACCTGGTGGAGATCGGACCCGGCGCGGGCGCCCTCACCGCGCAGCTGCTGGAACGCATCGACGTACTCGATGCCATCGAAATCGATCGCGACCTGAGTGCGGCGCTGCGCAGCCGCTGGCCAACGCAACTGCGGCTGCACGGTGGCGATGCGCTCGAATTCGATTTCACCGCGCTGGCAGCGCAGCTGGGAGGGCCGCTGCGGCTGGTGGGCAACCTGCCCTACAACATCTCCACGCCGTTGCTGTTCCACTTCCTGCAGCATCGGCAGTGCATCACCGACATGCACATCATGCTGCAGAAGGAAGTGATCGATCGAATGGCCGCGGCTCCCGGCGCAGACGACTATGGCCGGCTTACAGTGATGCTGGCGCCCTGGCTGCAGGTAGACAAGTTGTTTGATGTGGGGCCTGGTGCTTTCACTCCTCCGCCCCGGGTATGGTCTGCCGTAGCGCGGCTGACCGTACTCTCCACACCTCGCTTCACAGTGCCGGAACAGTATGCTGCACTTGTTGCGCAGGCCTTCTCGCAACGGCGCAAGACATTGCGCAACAGCCTCCGGGGGCGCATCGCCGACGGCGACTGGCAATCCGCAGGGGTCGATCCGACAGCAAGGCCAGAAACCCTGAGCCCGGAACAGTTCGCGGCGCTGGCAAAGCTTGCAGAGCCCGGCCAGCTGTGATTCCTTTGGAGCATGAGCATCTATAAACGGATCCTGGCGATCGTCGACCTTTCGGCAGACTGCGCGCAAGTTGCTGCAAAGGCCCTCCAACTGGCCGAAGCCAATCCGGGAGCCAAGCTGACGCTGCTGCATGTGGTGGAGTTCATGCCGGTGGAACCCCTCAGTGACTCCCTGCTGCCGGCCGTGCAGATTGAAGTCGACCTGCTGCAGGCGGCTCGCCAGCGCATGAGCTCACTGGCCTCCAGCCTGGGCTCACCTTCCCCTCACTGGGAAGTGTGTTCGGGGAATGTGAAGGCGGAAGTCGTGCGTTTTGCACGCACGGGCAGCTACGACTTGATTGTGGTCGGCAGTCACGAGCGGCATGGTCTTTCGATTCTGGTGAACCTGACGGAAGACACCGTACTGCACGCTGCGCCCTGCGACGTACTGGCAGTGCGTCTGACGCCAACCGAGAGGTCGGCATGATGCAGCCCATTCGCGTCGACGTCGAAACCAATTATGTGCCCGATCAGTCGGACCCAGGCAGCCAGCGTTATGTGTTCTCGTACACCATCACCATTCTCAACGAAGGCGACGAGCCGGCACGGTTACTGCGCAGACACTGGCTGATCACGGATGCCAACGGCAAGGTTCAGGAAGTTCGTGGCGACGGCGTGGTTGGCGAGCAGCCGCACCTGCAGCCGGGCCAGGGCTTCCGCTATTCCAGCGGCGCAATACTGGAGACCCCGGTGGGAACCATGCAAGGCAGCTACTCCATGGAAACGGATCAGGGCGCGCATTTCGATGCACCCATCGCGCCTTTCCGGCTGGCCATACCCGGCATCCTGCACTGACATCAGCCCGAGGCTTGCAGTACCTTGCCGCGCTACGCCATCGGCGATATCCAGGGTTGCTACGAGCCACTGCGCGAACTGCTGCGCAAGATCGGATTCTCGGCAGACCGTGACCAGCTGTTTCTGGTTGGTGATCTGGTCAATCGAGGCCCGCAGTCGCTGGAAGTTCTGCGCTTCGTGCGCACGCTTGGCGCCGCGGCCAGCACGGTGCTCGGCAATCATGACCTTCACCTGCTGGCCGCTTACCATGATCCCGAGCGCGAACTTCGATCCGGCGACACACTGAACGACGTCCTCGATGCTCCGGATTGCGAACAGCTGCTCGACTGGCTGATCCAGCAGCCGCTGATCATCGATGACCTGGCGCACGGCAATCTGATCCTCCATGCCGGGCTCGTACCGGAGTGGACAGCGCCCGATGCCCTGCGCCATGCCGAAGCTGCCTCCGCTGCCCTGCGCGCCAAGCCGCGAGAGTTCCTGGCAAAGATGTACGGCAACAAGCCGGATCGCTGGGACGAAGCCCGGACCGACAGCGAGCGTCACCGCTTCACCATCAATGTACTGACGCGCCTGCGTTACTGTCGCGCCGATGGCCGCATTGATCTGAAGCGCAAGAACTCGCCCAGGGACCAGCAAGGAGAGTGGCAGCCGTGGTACGAGCTGGCCGCACGCCGCGATCCGAGCCTGCGTGTGATCTTCGGCCATTGGTCCACCCTCGGATTGCTGCAGCGACGCAACCTGCTGGCGCTGGACACCGGCTGCGTCTGGGGAGGAGCGCTGACGGCGGTGAACATGGATGATCCCGATGCCCGGGTGGTGCAGGTGCAATGCAAGGCCTGCCAACAGCCCGGCGGCGACTAGCGCTATCATGCGCACCCCGCAAAGTTGAGGTGACAAATGACTATCTCGATGCACAACGCATCCGTTGGCGTATTCACGAAGCTGCTGACGAATCTGGGCACCATTCTCGACAAGGCCGAGAAATGGGTCGCAGACCGCAAGCTGGAGCCGAACGCCATTCTGCAGTCACGACTGGCGCCCGACATGTTCCACTTCACGCGCCAGATCCAGATCGCCACGGACATGGCAAAAGGCACGGCCGCCCGTCTTGCGGGCCAGGAGCCGCCGCGCTATGAAGACAACGAAACCAGCTTTGCGGAACTCAAGGCGCGCGTCGCGAAGACCATCGCCTTCCTCGAGGGCCTGCCGCCTGCCGCATTCGAGGGTTCAGATACCCGCAAGATCACGCTGAAGCTGGGCCCTCCCGGAAAACAGACCGAGTACGAATTCGAGGGGCTCAACTACGTGCTGGGATTCGGCACGCCAAATTTCTATTTCCACTATTCGATGGTCTATGCGCTGCTGCGCCACAATGGCCTGGAAATCGGCAAACGCGACTACACAGGCTGATCAGGGGAATTGCCAGGTGGTTACCAGCGTAGCCACCTGGAACCCAGCAACGCACCCAGCACGGCAACACCCGCCGTGGCGATCACATACCAGATCGCCACGAACAGCGGGCTGTCATCCGGACAGTGCAACGCATACAACGCACCGCCAATTCCGGCGGACATCAACCCGGCCACTGCGCCGGTCAGAGCTGGCCGGGATGGCGCCGCCTGTCGCAGGCTCCACAGGGTTGCCAGCAACGGCGCGAATGCCAGCAATGGAATGATTCGCAGACACCAGGTTGAATTCTGGCCGCGGGCGACAGTCCACCAAAGCGACGCGGGTTGCACCGCAAGTTCAACCAGCACAGCGAGTCCGAGCGCGAAGGGAACCGCCCAGCCGAGCGGACGCCATGCGCCACTGCGACTGCCAGGCCGGCCAAGCCGCAGCAGCAGTCCGGCCGAAACGGCAACCAGCGCCAGGTTGAGCAGAACCTTGAAATCAAACCTTGCGCTGCCCAGGGATTCCAGGAGATCGGCGCGGAATCCGGCGAACCCCAGGAACAACAGGAAGGCGATCAGCAGCGCCGGCAGCAGGGCAAGAATCAGCGTGCGGCCCGGCGCGGGGGCGACGGTCTTGTCTGCAGCCAGCAACTCCACCAGTTCGTTGGTCTTCATGAATCCTGCTCCTTGAGCATCAGTGCCAGCGCGCGCAGGCTGCGGTGCAGCGCAACGCGCAATGCGCCCTCCGTCATCCCGAGCTGCTGTGCCGCTTCGCGCGCCGAATGTCCTTCGATGGAAACCAGCCGGACGATATCGCGCTGGCGTTCAGGAAGACCCGACAACACACGCGCCACATCCACACTGTCGCCGGGCTCTTCGCACTCGGCTTCGAGAGTAGCCTCCAGTATGTCGTCGATCGGCTGTTCGGCCCGGCGACCGCGCCGGCGCAGCACATCGATCAGCTTGTTGCGCCCGATCGCGGAAATCCATGGGCCAATGGGATCCGAGACACGCCAGGTGTGCCGCTTCAGGTGGATCGCAAGCAAGGTCTCCTGCACGACATCCTCCACTTCGAGGTCGCCACAGCCTGCCCGCGCCAGGCGCATGCGGGTGGTCGTGCGCAAATGTGCTGCAAGCGCCTCCAGCAACTGCCGGTAGGCTGCTTCATCGCCAGACAGTGCCGTCCGCATCCAGGCGCACCACTGCGCTTCCCTCAGCTCCAGATTCACAGGACCTCTTCATCAGGGTCGTACGCTTGAAGACCGGCATTCGTTACATCACCGCCAGTTGTGCGCCAATAGTGCCATGGCGCCCATCCTGTAACGAAATCGCCTCTGCCAGCGTAATCAGCACTGTAGGCCGGAAGCGGCTCGAACACCCACCCAACGGAGAATCTGACATGTCCCAATCCACTCGTCTCGCTGTTCTTGGCTCACTCGCCGGGCTGCTCGTCGCTGCTGCATCCAGCGTTTCAGCTGCAGACTCTGCTCCTGCCGCCGACAAGGAAAAATGCTACGGCATTGCCATGAAGGGCAAGAACGACTGCGCTGCTGGCGCGGGCACCACCTGCGCGGGCACCTCCAAGGTCGACTTTCAGGGAAATTCATGGACGTTTGTCCCGAAAGGAACCTGCGTGACGACCAAGCTGACTGGAAACCGCATGGGATCACTCACCGCCCTGCAGCGCGACCTCCCGAAGATGTAATTGCAGCGCAGGCGATGACAATGCACGCGGCCTACTCGAATTTCCCGACGGGTTCGTCGCGCTCCACCGCCATCCCGGCGCTGCCCTGCAGCGTCGGGGTTGGCCTCAAGGCAACCCACTACCACGACGCGTTGTCGGACAACTGCGGTCCTGACTTCGTGGAAGTGCACGCCGAAAATTACCTGCACGCCGGCGGCCCGGCCCATCGCTACCTGACCGCGATCCGCAGCAAGTACCGCCTTTCCCTGCATGGTGTTGGACTGTCGCTGGGAGGCCCGACACCACCAGAGCCCGCACAACTGGCAGCACGGCGGGCATTGATACAGCGCTATCAGCCAGACCAGTTCTCCGAGCACCTCGCCTGGACGGGCATCGAAGGTGCCTACTTCAATGATCTACTGCCAGTAGCCTATTCAACCGACACCCTGTCGCGGGTGGTGGAACACATAGACGCCACGCAGAACGCGCTCGGCGTTCGGATACTGATAGAGAACCCTTCCACGTATCTGCAGTTTTCCCGAAGCACGTACAGCGAACCTCAATTCCTTGCCGAACTGGTACGCCGCAGTGGCTGCGGTCTGCTGCTGGATGTGAACAACATTGTTGTCAGTGCCGCGAATCATGGCCTTGCTGCGCACCAGTACCTGCGCGACCTGCCGCTGGGCGCAGTCGGCGAGATTCACCTCGCCGGACACCGCGAGTGCCATGACTCCCTGGGACGCCGCCTGCTCATCGACAGCCACGACGGTCCCGTGCAGCAGCCGACCTGGGACCTCTTCCGGGAGGTTCTGCAACTTGCCGGACCCAGACCAACGCTTGTCGAATGGGACAACAACCTGCCCTCCTGGCACGAACTCCTGCAGCAAGCGGATCTGGCTGCGAGCCAAATGAGTGCCTGCATCGGGAAGCAATATGCAGCAGGCTGAATTCCATGCGTTTGCGCGCGCGCTGATCGATTCTGGCGCTGCCATTCCGGCTGGGGTGTCTGCTGCTACCGAAGCGTTGCTGCAGGACCGCTTCGCAATCCATCGCAACAATGTGCACGTGAGCCTGGCTGAAGCCCTGGCCGACAACTTCCCTGTGACACAGGCCCTCGTGGGCAGCGAGTTCTTTCACGCAATGGCGCGATCCTATGTTCAGGATCACAAACCAGCACATGCGCAACTACACGAATACGGTTTGACCCTGCCGGAATTCATCAGCGCGTTTTCGCCGGCGCGGGACCTCCCCTATCTGGCAGACGTAGCTCGCCTCGAGATCGCGTGGCGCCAGTGCTGGGCCGCAGCCGAGGCTTCCGCCCTGCCGCTGGCGGCGACCACCGCTTACCCGGCAACCAGCTTGCTGCGGGCAAAGGTCGCCACACATCCTGCAACACGATTGCTGCGCTCCCCGTGGCCAGTTGGCAGCATCTGGCAGGCGCACCAGACTCCGAACCCTGATCTTTCAGGCTTGGAATGGCAGCCTGAATGCGTACTGGTGACTCGGCCCGACGCCGATATCAAGCTGCATCGGTTACCGATGGAGATGGCGGCTTTTGCCGATGCTCTGCTGATGCAACACATGGACGTGGAGCATGCCGCCACTACCGCACTCACCGCCTTCCCCGATTTCGATGTGGGCGGCGCGCTCGGCGCACTGCTCGACTGGGGCACCATCACGGAGATATTCACAGCATGAGATCCATGATCCCGTTCACCCGCCTGCCTTGGCAGATCCTCGAGCCAGTTGCCCAACTCGCATTGCGCTTTGCCCTGGCCGTGCCGTTCTTTCGTTCGGGACTGACGAAGTGGGACGGCCTCGGCAAACTCTCCGACACCACGGAATACCTGTTCCGCGAGGAGTTCCGCCTGCATCTGTTCGGCAATGTGGTCGCCTATCCGCTTCCAGGCGTGATGGCGTGGCTATCGGGTATCGGTGAAATCGCACTGCCCATCCTGCTGGTACTGGGCCTTGGTACCCGCTACGCGGCACTGGGCCTTCTCGGCATGACCGCCATCATCCAGCTGACCATTCCGGACGGCTGGGCCAACTTCCACCTGCCCTGGGCGGCCATGGCGCTGGCTCTGGTGTGCTGGGGCGGCGGAACAGTTTCCGTAGACCGCTTGCTGAAGTGGCGTGGACCGCCCACCCCTCCCCCCGCTATCCTTCCCTGAAACAACAATTCATCAGGGGAAAGCATCATGGCCATGCCGCGCTTGATTCAGATCATCATGGCGGGCGCAGCCCTGGCCCTTGGAGCCCAGGCACAGGCGGCGCAGTCGGCCGCAAAGGTGGACATGAAGCGCCTGCTCAACGCCGACGCCGAACGCGGCCAGTGGATGACCCACAGCCGAACCTACAACGAGCAGTATTTCAGTCCACTGGACAGAATCAACGAGAAGAACATCGGCAACCTGGGTCTCGCCTGGTTTGTCGATTTCCCCACCAACCAGAACATCGAAACCACGCCGCTGATGATCGACGGCGTCATCTATCTCACCCTGCCCTGGAGCAAGGTGATGGCGCTCGATGCAAAGACAGGCAAGCAAATCTGGCTCCACGATCCGAAGGTGCCGGGATCCTGGAACATCAACATCTGCTGCGGGCTCGACAATCGTGGCGCGGCGGCGTGGAACGGCAAGATCATCTTCGGCACGCTCGACGGCCGGCTGATCGCGCTGAATGCGCGAACCGGCAAACAGGTGTGGTCCACGAAAGCCACCCCGGACGAACGGCGTTATTCGATCACTGGCGCGCCGCGCATTGCCAACGGCAAGGTCTTCATCGGCTCGGCGGGCGGCGAATTCGACGCGCGCGGATACCTGGATGCCTACGACGCCGAAACCGGCAAGTTCCTGTGGCGTTTCTGGACCATTCCCGGCGACCCCGCGAAGGGCTTCGAGAACAAGGCCATGGAAATGGCGGCGGCCACCTGGAAATCTCCTGGCTGGTGGAAGACCGGTGGCGGCGGCACCGTCTGGGATGCGATCACCTACGATCCGGCCACCGACCTCGTGCTCTTCGGTACCGGCAATGGAACGCCGTGGGATGCGGTTTTGCGTGACCCCGGTGCTGGCGACAACCTCTACACCACCTCCGTCGTCGCCGTGCATGCGAAGGATGGCAGCTACGCCTGGCACTACCAGATGTCCCCGTGGGAAACCTGGGATTACGACACCGGCCAGCAGTTGATGCTGCTGGATATCGAGATCAACGGGAAACTGCGGCATGTCGTGTCGCAGGCTTCCAAGAACGGCTTCTTCTACAACCTCGATGCGGCCACCGGCGAACTGCTTTCGGCCAAACCCTTCACCGATGTGAACTGGGCCACGGGCGTGGACATGAAGACCGGCCGCCCCATCGTGGTACCGGAGGCCCGCACCAACCTGACCAACAAGGTCTTCAATATCGCGCCGGGGCCTGCCGGTGGTCACGCCTGGCAATCGATGTCCTACAGCCCGCTCACCAAGCTCGTCTATATTCCGGCCACGACGCACTGGCAATTGATGGGCCCCACGGATGCCCGGCCGAAGTATCTCGCCGACAATCCCGGCACCAAGACCAGCTTCAGTGGCCGCCTGACAGCTTGGGATCCGGTGGCGCAGCGCGAAGTCTGGCGCAGCGAGGAGTTCATCAATCCCACTGGCGGCGTGCAGGTTACCGGCGGTGCGCTCGCCACTGCCGGCAACCTGGTGTTTCACGGCAATCTGCCGAAACAGGAGTTCGTCGCCTACCGCGCCACCGACGGCAAACGCCTGTGGAGCTTCGGCACCAAGACCGCGGTGCTGGCCGGCGCCATCAGTTATGAAATCGGGCGCGAGCAGTATGTCGCCATCGCGGTGGGCGGTCCGGTGCAAGGCGGCTACTACGCGCCGAACGGCGCCCGCCTGCTGGTGTTCAAACTGGGAGGCAAGACCGTATTGCCGGACCTGCCGAAGTTCACCGAGCAGCCGATAGCGCCGCCACCCCAGTTTGCCGATGCCGCAACCATCCGTCGCGGTGCCGAGGTGTTCGAGGCGCAGTGCCAGCTGTGCCATGGCCGCAATGGCGCTGCGCGCTCGTCCTTCCCGGACCTGCGCCGCTCTCCGGCGCTGCATAGCCAGGCCCTGCTGGATGCCATCGTGCTGCAGGGCACCTTGACCGAGAAGGGCATGGGGTCGTTTCGCGAGTACCTGAAGGACGGCGAAACGGTTGCCCTGCGCGCCTATCTGATCTCGGTGGCCGAAGCGGCACGCACAGCACAGGCGCCCGCGCGCTGATCAAGACATAGGGATCACAATGCATTTCAGGAACAACCTGCTCCAGCTTCGCTCACTGCCGATGGCGGCATTGCTGCTGGCTTCTCTCTCCGCCTGTTCTTCCAGAGACGAGAACGCCTTGACCGCGCGCCTCACCGCTCTGGAGCAGGAAGTCGCCACGCTGCGCGGGCAAGCCAGCGCCACGGTGGACTACGTGGCAGTGGTCAACCTGCAGGCCGCTTATGGCTACTACGTCGACAAATCCCGTTGGGATGATGCGGCAAACCTGTTCGCCACGGACGCCACGCTGGAGATCGCCGGGCGCGGCCTTTTCACTGGCCAGCAACGGATCCGGGAGTATCTGAATCAACTGGGCGAGATGACTTATGGCCGGCTCTACAACCACATGCAGCTGCAGCCGGTGATCCACATCGCCGCCGACGGCATGTCCGCGAAGGGTCGCTGGCGTTCCTTCATGCAGGTGGGTCGACTAGGCGGCGAAGCCCGCTGGGGAGACGCCATCTACGAGAACGAGTACGTGAAACAGGATGGCGTCTGGAAGATCAACAAGCTTCACTCCTACATCACGTTCTACGTGGAATTCGACAAAGGCTGGAACAAGGCAGGCGTGCCCCTGCCCCAGCGTCTCAACGGCCTCGCACCAGATGGTGAAACAACTGTCCGCTATGGAGCCTTCCCGGAAGTGTTCCTGCCGCCCTATCACTACCCCAATCCCGTGACCGGCCAGTGAGGCGGATCGGGTTCGCGGCGTTTGCCGCAGGACTTGTGCTGGCAGGATGTGGAAAACCTCCTGCAGGCGATGTGGGGCCGGAACGCCTCGCGGCAATCGAGGCGGAGCCTGACGCGTGGCTCGCCAACGGGCGCGATGTCGGCAAGACCTTCTACTCGCCGCTGGATGCGATCAACCGCGAAACTGTCGGCCGCCTGGGTTTCGCCTGGGAATTCCAGACCGGTACGACGCGTGGCATGCAAGCCACGCCGCTGATGATCGACGGCGTGCTGTATTTCTCCGGCGTTGCCGGGCGTGTCTATGCACTCGACGCACGCAACGGACACCCACTGTGGCAGTTCGACCCGCCGGTGAACCTCAAGTACGCACGCAGCGCCTGCTGCGACATCGTCAACCGTGGCGTTGCTGTCTGGCAAGGGCGCGTCTACGTCGGCACCATCGACGGGATCCTCTATGCGCTCGATGCCCGCGATGGCTCGGTGATCTGGAAGACCGACACGATCGTAGACCGGACCCGCGCCTACTCTGTCACGGGTGCGCCGCAGGTTGCAGGAGACGTCGTCATCATCGGCAATGGCGGCGCGGAGTACGACTCCCGGGGCTACGTCAGTGCCTACCGGTTGCGTGATGGTGCACTGGCATGGCGCTTCCACACCGTTCCCGGGGATCCTTCCCGGCCGCAGGAGAATGCCGCGCTGGAACGGGCCATACCCACGTGGAAGAGCGAGAACTGGTGGGAACGCGGTGGCGGTGGCAATGCATGGGATGCCATCACCTTCGATCCGGAAACCGGCCTCGTATTCTTCGGCACTGCCAACGGCGCGCCGACCAGCCGCGGCAAACGCAGCCCCGGCGGCGGCGACAATCTCTACGTCGCGTCAATCATCGCCCTGCGCGCCGACACGGGCGAATACGTGTGGCACTACCAGCAGACGCCCGGCGATCGCTGGGACTATGACGCGACACCCCACCTCGTGCTCTCCACGCTGCAACTGGGCACTGAATCCCGCAAAGTGCTGATGCAGGCATCCAAGAACGGCTTCTTCTACGTGCACGACCGCCGCACCGGAGAACTTCTAGCCGCCGATCCCTTCGTCGCGACAAGCTGGGCAAAGTCCGTCGACCTCAAGACGGGTCGACCGATCGAAGAATCCAGCGCGAACTATGGTGATGGTCAGGCGCGATTGGTCTTCCCCTCGGTGATGGGCGCGCACAACTTCAACCCCATGTCCCTGAGCGCGCGCACCGGGCTGGTGTATGTGCCTTCCATCCACGCCGGAACTGTGCTGATCGAAGCACCCGCACTGGGTCCCCGGCTACCTGCCCGCTTCGAGACCGGCGTGCGCATGGCGCTTTCCCAGCAGTTGCTCGCGCCAGAATCCCTGCCGGAATCCATGCGCAGTCTCGCCGATCCGGCAGCGCGCAAGGGCATGCCGGATGTCGCCATGTACGCCTCGCTGAAGGCCTGGGATCCCGTGGCGCGGAAAGTGGTATGGGAATTCCGCAATACCTCCTTCGGAGATCATGGCGGTGTGCTGTCGACCGGCGGCGGGCTCGTGGTCCAAGGCGGGCTCGACGGCGTGCTGCGCGTGCTGAACGACGAGTCGGGCGAAGTACTGAAGGAAATCGACGTCGGCACTGCAATGATTGCGGCGCCGATGACCTACCGCGTGGACGGTGTGCAGTTCATCGCGATCACTGCGGGCGCAGGTGGCGGCGGCTGGAGCACCTGGCATCCCGGCAACGCAGCGTACATTTATGGAAACGCCAATCGTGTGCTGGCATTCCGGCTGGATGGCGGCGCAACACCGAAGCCGCAGCCGCTTCCGCCTGTGCCTCCGCTTCCGGAGCCGCCCGCATCGGTCGGATCTGCGGCGGACGTTGCCGCCGGGGCAATCACGTTCTCAGCCAACTGCGCCCACTGCCACTCGAATGCGGCTCGCGCTCCGGTGCCAGACCTGCGCCGTTCTCCCCTGCTCAGGGACGAGGCGGCGTTCCAGTCGGTGGTACGGGGCGGAGCCATGGAGCCACGCGGCATGCCGCGCTGGGATGATCTTCTGTCTGAATCTGAAGTTCACCGGATCCGCGCCTGGCTGGTTGCCATTGCACGCGATGCCTATGCGGCCCAGCAAGGCCAGGCAGAACGCGATGCGAGCGCTGCGGGAGATGGAACACGGGCGGGACATCTGTAAGTCGCCCTGCCCTGATGCGCGAAATCCTGCTGCGGCGGATAGTCGGAGCAGCCTGAGAGCACCGGCAGCGAGCCCTCCTCCCCCTGTCAATCGACCACGCATGGTGTTCTATTCATTCCGAAGTGCAATGCTCGGGTCAGTTCGCAAGACACGCGTCAACTGCAACGCAATTGTCCCAAGGGCCACGCTTCCCGCCAGCAACACAGCCAGCACCAGCAACGCGGGATTGACAGCGACGCGATACGCGAAGCCGGCGAGCCATTCGTCCATCACGATCCAGGCTGCCAAGGCGGCAATGACACCACCTATGGCGATCAACAGCAGGATGCGACGCGCGAGAAGCTTGATCACCTGCCACGATGACGCCCCCAGCACCCTGCGGATCGCAATTTCCCGCGTACGACGCTCCATGTCGAAAGCGGTGAGCCCGAAAAGACCCAGACAGGCGATCAGGATGCACAGCGCCGCGAAGATGGCGATCAGCGCCAGCATGCGCCGCTCGGTGCCATAGAGATCCTGCAGTGCATCGTCAAGCAGGGTGAACTCGAACGGGTAGCCCGGATCGAAGCGCGTCATGACGTCTTCGATGTGCTTCAGCGTGGCCTGCATGTCCTGGCCCGAGGTCCGGATGATCAGCATCCGCTGCACAAACGGCCGCTGCGCTTCGGGTACCCGGCCTGGATCGTCGTCAAGCAATGTCATCAACAGCGGGTTGACCGGCTCGCGCAATGACCGGAAATGAAAGTCACGCACTACACCGATCACACGACCATCCTGGATTCTTCGTCCTACTGGCTCGGGCCAGCCAAGTCGCCGAACCATGGATTCGTTCACGACGAGCTCTCCCGCAACCCGCGCGCCCGCGCGGAAGCCTCGTCCCGCGACCAGCTCCAGCCCCAGTGCCTCGATGAAGTCGGCATCCACCTCGGCGTAGGCGGCCTGGAAATTCTGCATTGCGCCCTTGCCATCTTCTGCCCTTGCCAGCCCTGCGCCGCTCCAGCGACCTGGCGGCCGGGTGGTCTGGGCAACCGCCAGCACATCCGGGTGCCGTCGTAGTTCCTGGGAAAGCGCCGGGACACGCGCGAAATTGTGCGTGCCGCGTATGGTGACCATTACCTGGTGGTCGCGATCAAAGCCCAGCGGGGTGTTCGCAACGAAGTTCATCTGCGTCGCCATCACCAGAGTGACTGCAACCACACCCACCGCCATCACGAACTGCGCCAGGACCAGGATTTCCCGCATGCGCGCACCCTCTGCAGCGCCGCCACCACGGGTGCTGAACGCGGCGATCGGCATCCAGGCAGAGAGGTAGATCGCGGGATAAACGCCCGCGATCAATCCAATGACCAGCGCCATTCCGAGAACGGCGAACAGCAAAGCCGGGTTCGCTGACAGGTCGAACTGCACCTGTGACCCCAGCAATTCGCCGATGGGTGTCAGGGTAACCGCAACTTCGGCAATTGCGAGCCCGAGCACCGCAGCCACCAGCGCATAGAGCATCGCTTCTCCCAGACATTCCAGCAGCAGCCTGCTGCGGCTGGCGCCGAGGATCTTGCGGATGGCCACCGCACGCGAACGTCGCAAAGCCCGCGCTGTGGCGAGATTGGTGTAGTTGATGCACGCGACCAGCAGGATGAATACCGCAACCGTGAGGCAGCCGTAGAGATAGGCGCGATTTCCGCTCGATGGCTCGTCTTCCATTGGTTCGCCATAGTGCAGCCCCGTCAATGGTTGCAGCAGAATTCGCAGCGACTGTCCGACGCGACGCGCGTCCTCGGCGATATAGCGATCGACGAACGCCCTGCCGAACTGATCCCATTGCGCAGGCTGAAAGCCGGGATTCATCAGGAGATAGGTATAGGCAGGAAAGCCGGTTGTGAGCTGCCGCTGGAGGCTGGCTTGATCGGCCGCATCGCGCAGCAGCGGAATTTTGTCCGAAAACAATGCGTCGTAACGCAGGTGGGTATTGGCAGGCAGATCCGCAAATACCAGCGCAACGCTCCATGATTCCCCGGTGTCGGTGCGCAGCAACTTGCCAATCGCATTCTCATCGCCGAAGTAGGCCCTGGCGAGTGTCTGGCTGATTGCGACGGTGTTGGGTTCCTTCAGCGCCGTGTCCGGGTTGCCTGCCAGCACCTGGTGACTGAAAACCCGGAACACTGCGTCACCGGCGAAGTAGGTGCGGCGCCAGTTCAGTACCTTGTCGCCATGATGCAGCCGCAAACCATCCTGCAGGCTTGCGCCGGTGAAGCGCACATAGGCCTCGATGTCGGGATTGTCCGCGGCAGCCAGGGGCGCCCCTGCGCGAGGCACCATCGCCACCTGGCGCGAAGCACCGCCCATGTTGATCTCGGCGGCCAGCCGATAGATGCGCGAGTGCTTGTCGAAATGCCTGTCGAAAGTGAGTTCGCTGTAGAGAAACAGCCCCAGCAGCAGGCAACAAGCGAAGCCCAGGGCCAGACCCAGCACATTGATCAGGGCAAAACTGCGCTCACGCACCGCGCTGCGCCAGGTGGCGATCAGGAATTCCTTCATGAGGCAGTGCCTATCAAGTGTCGTGCCAAATGCGGTTCCAGCAGTGTGTCTTTGGAAATCAGCGACTTGCCCTCAGGCCACCGCCAGATTTCGTGTCGGAAGCTCGGACGGTAGTCTCGAAACAATACAGATATGTATCGATTCGCTACATATCTGGCGGTAGAGTGCCGTCATGCAGCCCGCCTTGCATGATGCCCGTATCCTGATTGTTGACGACGATCGTCACGTCCTGAAAGCCGCACGGCTGGTGCTTAAGCAGCAGTTCAGCCAGATCGACACTCTCGATCGACCGACCGGCCTCGAACACCGCCTGGCCCAGCAGGACTTCGATGTGATCCTGCTCGACATGAATTTCTCACCCGGGGCAACCAGCGGTGAAGAAGGTCTTTACTGGCTCGGCATCACCCGGCGACTGGCCCCGGACACCAAGGTCATTCTGATGACCGCATTCGGCGGGGTGGACAAGGCCGTAGACGCGATGCGTCACGGTGCCGCCGATTTCGTCGTGAAGCCCTGGGACAACCCACGGCTGATCGCCTCCATGATTGCCGCCGCGCGGCTTGCGCAGGCCGATCGCGAAGTGAACCGCCTTCAGAGCCGTCAGCAGTTGCTCGACTCGGAGGCGGACCAGCACCGCATCGTGGGGATTTCAAAGTCCCTGCAGACAATGCTTGCGCAGATCGGCAAGGTCGCTGCCACGTCGGCCAGCGTGCTGATTCTTGGTGAGAACGGCACCGGCAAGGAACTGGTCGCACGCGCCATCCACCGGCAGTCGGCACGTCGTGACCGTGGCTTCGTCAGTGTCGATGTCGGCGCGCTGTCGGAGTCGTTGTTCGAATCCGAAATGTTCGGTCATCGCAAAGGCGCCTTCACGGATGCTCGCGAGGATCGCGCCGGGCGCTTCGAGGTGGCCTCGGGCGGAACACTGTTTCTCGACGAGATCGGCAACCTGAATCTGCAGATGCAGGCCAAGCTGCTCGGCGCGCTGGAGACGCGCACCATCACACGAGTAGGTTCCGACCGACCTGTTCCTGTTGACGTGCGCGTGATCTGCGCCACGAACCTCTCCGAACGCGAGATGCGCGACCCCGCACGCTTTCGCCAGGACCTCCTCTATCGCATCAACACCGTCGAACTGCGGCTGCCGCCTCTGCGCGACCGTCGCGAGGACATCGCGATGCTTGCCGAACATTTTGCGGAGATCTATTCCCGTAAATACGGGAAGCCGCAGCTGCGAATCGACGCGGCATCCATCGACCGCCTGCGCGCCTGGACCTGGCCCGGCAATGTGCGCGAACTGCGGCACCTCATCGAGCGTGTCGTAATCATGAGCGAACATCCCACACTGCAGCTCGATGGGGTGCTGCCGGAGCAGGCACAAGCCGATCATCTGGCTGCAACCACGGACCTCCCCCTGAACCTGGATCAGCTCGAGAAACTGGCCATCGAGCGTGCACTTGTGTTGCATGCCAGAAATCTCAGCCGTGTGGCACAAACACTGGGGGTCAGTCGCAGCACCCTCTACCGCAAGATGGCGCGGCACGATGTTCATTAGCAGCTTTCGCGCGAACGTCGTAACCCGAGTGGCCTGCCTCGCCGCGCTGATCTTCATCGCGCTGTGGAGTCTGATGTGGACCACTTGGGATGCCGTGCCGGTAGTTGCCGTGGTGCTGTTGATTGTGGTGGCCACCGAATTGGTCCGTTACGTCGAACGGGGAACCCGCGAGCTGGGACATCTGCTGCGCGCAGTGGCGCATGGCGACTTTACAACGGCACTGCCGGCCCGCAGCGGGCGACCGCCATTCGCCGACTATGAACAAGCGTCGCGGACGCTGATTGACACGTATCAGCGCCTGGACCTGCAGCGCGCTGCCAGTGACGAACTGCTGCGTATCGCCATCGATCACATTGGTCCAGCCGTACTTTGCTTCAGCATCGATGGCAACGTGGCGTTTGCCAACCGAAGCGCCCGGGAACTGCTGGGCACGTCATCAATCACCCAGATTGGGTCCCTTGCAGCCGTGGACCCACGGCTGCCGCCCGCACTGCAGGGCCTCACGGACGGTGAGCGCGCACAACTCGACATTGTCCTGCACAACCAACCCGCCCAGCTGTTGCTGCACGCGCGGCGATTCATGTTGCTGGACCGGCAGTTCTCGGTTGTGGCCTGCCAGGACATCCGCGACGTACTGGAGTCTCGCGACGTCGAGGCGTGGCAGGCGCTTACAAGTGTGCTGACACACGAGATGATGAATTCGTTGACACCGATCATCTCGCTGAGCGGGTTGCTGCTTGACTCCCAGGCCAAACGAAGCGGGACACCTGTCGATGGCGACGTAACCGAAAGTATTGACGTGATTCACGAACGCAGCACCGGCCTCGCCCGCTTCATCCAGGCCTACCGGCAGTTCTCGAATCCGCCCGTGCCCATGCCCACATCAGTAGCGGCAGGATCGCTGCTGGAGCGCGTCGCTGTGCTCAAGCGCGTAGAACTCGATCAGGCTGGCATCCAGCTTGCGGTGCAGGTCGAAGAGAACGATGTGAGGATAGATGTCGACGCACACCAGATCGAACAGGTGCTGATCAATTTGATCCGCAATGCGCAGGATGCTCTTACAACAACCACCCACCCGTGCATCGAATTGCGACTGGCACGCGACCTGCGCGGCCGCGCATTGATCCACGTCACCGACAACGGCCCCGGAATTCCTGCTTCGCTGCAGGAAAAGGTATTTGTTCCGTTCTTTACGACCCATGCCGGAGGGACCGGCATCGGACTCAGCCTGTCTCGGCAGCTTGTAGGACTCAATGGCGGCACGCTTACCCTGACCGGCACACCGGGCGCCTGCAGGCTCACCCTCCGCCTGCCTCTCATTCATACCAAGAACCCGACTTCCTTCCCGAGACAATGAGAGGGGAGCCCAATTCACTCCTCTTGTCACTCCCGGATGCAGTGCTTTCGCACTATTCAGAAGCCCGCAGCGAGGATTCATCCTTTTCCCTCGATGAGGGCATCCAGCAGGCGCAACAGGAACAGCTTTGAGGGACTCATCGGGCTGTCTGCGCTCCAGTTGAAGAGGGCCGGGGAATCGAAGGGCTAATCGACCCCGAGCAATTCGTGGTCCGAGATCTGCAACAGGCGCTTGGAATACTTGGGAAAGTTGATGCCATAGCGGCGTTTGAGATCGACTGCTTGAGCCGCCATTTCGGTACCTGACCAGTCGGGCTGCTGATCCTTGAAGGCGAAGGCAATGATGTTCCGGCCCATCGCAAGTGTCAGCACGTTGGAGTCGAATGCATCGCGCAACTTCAGCAGGTGATCGGTACAGGTATCCTCTTCACCACAGACGTTGGTGATGAATATTCCCCCGGGCGCCAGAGCGTTGCGCACGTTGCGGTAGAACTCCGTGGAATCGAATTGTGCTGCGATCCCTGATCGGTCGCAGGCATCCGCCAGAATCACGTCCATGCGAACCCCTGGCGCAGCGACAAACGCAACCCCGTCGTCGCGGACGACGCGGAAACGTTGATCGTCCGCGGGAATGGAGAACATTTCGCGCAGCGCTATGACGTCGGCGCTGATCTCCACTGCCGTGATTTCTGCGCAGGGAAGGTGCCGGTAGCAATACTTGGCGATCGATCCACCACCCAGCCCCAGCAGCAGGATGCGCTTCGGATCAGGATTGAACAGCAGGAATGTCATCATCTCGCGGGTGTAAGCGAGGAGCAGACGATGCGGTGCACTCAGCAGCATCGCGCTCTGGGTGGCTCCGAAGTCGAAATGCAGCATTCGCCGCAGCCCCTTGTCGAGCACAAAGGGCTTGTCATAGGTGCCGGCGCGCAGGCGCACCCAGAGCTCATCCGGACAGCTGCCTCGGGGTTCCAGAAGTCGCAGCATGAAATGCGACCGCGGCAGCGGGCTCTCGATGGCCAACAGCTGGCGTCGGCGGGTGCCGGGAGTTCGCCCGCCAGGCGCGCCCAGCACCTTTGCCCTCAACGAACGACCCTGCGGGGAGTGGATGTCCTGGCCGGCTGCGAATCCAGTGTTTCCAGGGGGCCACGGGACGTCCGCTCCATCGCAAACACCGCAATCGCCCTGGCCAGTTCGGCGCTGGTTCCTGAAGCTGGCGGCAGGGACGCGCAGCGCGCGATGTTCATGGCCGCCGCCTTGACAGATGCCGAACGATATTTGAGACCTTGCGCGTTGGTGTGTTGCTCGAGTGCTTCGAGGAATCCGGCTGCCCAGGTGCAACTGTCCGGGCGCTCGCCCCGACGCTTTGCCACGGGTGCGGCAATCGCGGGCTCATAGGGATGTGGATAGATACTCAGCCGGCGATCAAGTTCCTGCAGGAACCCGCTGACCAGCGCCACCAGCTTTTCCAGCTGTTGCGGCCCGGCAAGCTTTGCCGGCACCTTCCAGCCGCGTTCTCCCCAGACAGGCGGTAACCATGCGCCGGGAGGTAGCTCCACGGGCCACACGAGCAGCCCCACGAGATAGCCCTCGAGAGTGTGGAAATCCATGGTGCCGCGCGGCCAACCTCCTTCGTCAAGCCACTCCCGCAGGGCTGCCTGCTCCGGCGGGTTGAATGGCTGTTCTCCCAGGGTGCGCAGATCAGGGGGTAGTACGCTTGCTGCTTCGGCTGGCCGCCTGGCCACCGCACGCCTTGTTTGTAGCAGCATGAATCAAACCTCTTCTGGAACGGAAATTTCGGGGGCGTGTCTAGCAGACAGGAAGTTCAACACACCAGCTGACCCAGTATCAGGGCGCAAAAAAGAAAAGGGCCGGTTACCCGGCCCTCTTCGTCCGACCCTTGATCAACAGTCGCTTAGAACAGACCTTCGATCTGCCCCTGTGCATTGAGTTTGATCGAGTTGGCCGAAGGCACCTTCGGCAGGCCGGGCATCGTCATGATCTCGCCGCAGACCACCACGATGAACTCGGCACCCGCCGACAGGCGCACATCGCGCACGTTCAGCGTGTGGCCGGTGGGCGCGCCCTTGGCGTTCGGATCGGTCGAGAAGCTGTACTGCGTCTTGGCGATGCAGACCGGGTAGTGGCCGAAGCCGGCGTCCTGGAAGTCCTTGAACAGGTCCTTCACCTTCTGGTCCATGCTGATGTCTTCGGCGCGGTAGATCTCCTTGGCGATCGTGCGCACCTTCTCGACCAGCGGCAGCTCGTCGGCGTACAGCGGCTTGTACTTCGCCTTGCCGCTCTCGGCCATCTTCACCACTTCGTGGGCGAGTTCGATCGTGCCCTTGGAACCATCGGCCCAGTGCGAGCACAGGATGGCCTTCGCGCCCACGCCTACGCACAGTTCCTTGATCAGGTTGTGCTCGGCGTCGGTGTCGGCGATGAACTTGTTGATGGCGACCACGGCCGGCACGCCGAACTTGGCGAGGTTCTGCAGATGGCGCTCGAGGTTCGAGAAGCCCTTCTTCAGCGCGGCGAGATCTTCCTTGCCGAGCTCACCCTTCGCGACGCCGCCGTGCATCTTGAGCGCACGCACGGTGGCGACGATGACGATGGCATCCGGCGCGAGGCCGGCCTTGCGGCACTTGATGTCGAGGAACTTCTCGGCGCCGAGGTCGGCACCGAAGCCGGCTTCCGTCACCACGTAATCGCCGAGGCGCAGGCCGGTCTGGGTGGCCATCACGGTGTTGCAGCCGTGCGCGATGTTCGCGAACGGACCACCGTGCACGAAGGCCGGATTGCCTTCCAGCGTCTGCACGAGGTTCGGCATCAGCGCATCCTTCAGCAGCACGGTCATCGCGCCGTCGGCAGCGAGATCCTTGGCGAGGATGGGCTTCTTGTCGCGCGTGCGGGCCACGATGATGTTGCCGAGGCGGCGCGAGAGATCGTCGAGGTCGGTCGCGAGGCAGAAGATCGCCATCACTTCGGAAGCCACGACGATGTCGAAGCCGTCTTCACGCGGATAGCCATTGCCCGGACCACCCAGCGAGTTGGTGATCTGGCGCAGGGCGCGGTCATTCATGTCGACCACGCGCTTCCAGGTCACGCGGCGCACGTCGATGCCGAGTTCGTTGCCCCAGTACACGTGGTTGTCGACCAGCGCGGCCAGCAGGTTGTTGGCCGCGGCAATGGCGTGGAAGTCGCCCGTGAAATGCAGGTTGATGTCTTCCATCGGGACGATCTGTGCATAGCCGCCGCCGGCCGCGCCACCCTTCACGCCGAAGCAGGGTCCGAGCGAGGGCTCGCGCAGGCAGATGATGGCCTTCTTGCCGATGGCATTGAGCCCATCGCCGAGACCCACGGTGGTGGTGGTCTTGCCCTCGCCGGCAGGCGTCGGGTTGATCGCCGTCACGAGGATGAGCTTGCCCGGCTTGCGCTTGGAAATGTCGCGCACGGCCTCGAGAGAGAGCTTGGCTTTGTAAGGACCGTATTGCAGCAGCTGGTCGCGGCTGATCCCGATCTTGGCAGCCACTGCTTCAATGGGCTGCATCTTGGCCTGGCGCGCAATCTCGATATCACTCAGAGGCATGGGTAATCCTTCTTCGTTCTTGGGCTTGCCCGCAGCTCTGGCGGGCGGGGCCGCAATCATGTAGCAAAGCCCCCACCGACGCCAGTTATCCGGCAAAATCGCGCCGGGGAATGCATGCCGCAGGCAAAACATGCCGGCGGCAGCTTTTCACTTATCATCTCAGCCTTCCGCAGACAGGATTCAAAGCACTCATGGGTCGCATGTTCGAAGTACGCAAACACACGATGTTTGCCCGCTGGAACCGCATGGCGAAGCAGTTCGCCAAGATCGGCAAGGAAATCACCATCGCCGTGAAATCCGGCGGCCCCGATCCAGGCAGCAACCCGACGCTGCGGCGCGTCATCCAGAACGCGCGCGCCGTGAACATGCCCAAGGACAAGGTCGACGGCGCCATCAAGCGCGCCACGGGCCGCGACGCCACGAACTACACCGAAACCATCTACGAGGGCTATGCACCTCATGGCGTCGCCCTGCTGATCGAAACGGCAACGGACAACCCCACCCGCACGGTGGCGAACGTGCGCAGCATCCTGACGAAACATGAAGGCAACCTGGCCAGCAGCGGCAGCGTGAGCTTCATGTTCCGCAAACTCGGCGTTTTCCGGCTTGCGCCGGAAGGCATCGACCAGGACGACCTCGAGCTCTACTTGATGGATCACGGCCTCGACGAAATGGGTGAAGGCACCAGCGAAAAGGGAGAGCCGCAGATCGTGATCCGCTGTGCATTCGAGGATTTCGGTCAGTTGCAGAAGGCGCTGGAAGAACGTGGCATCGCCCCCATCTCTGCCGAGCACGAGTATCTCTGCAACGCACCCACCACGTTGCCGGAAGATCAGGCGACGGAAGTCATGACGCTGCTGGACAAGCTGGAGCAGGACGACGATGTGCAGAACGTCTATCACACGCTTGCCTAGCCATACAGCAACGACGGCGTTGGCTATTTCGCTGTTGGTGCTGTCGGCATGCTCCGGTGGCCCCGCGGGCACGCCCGTTACCGAGCAACGTGGCGTGGATGCGTTTCACTCCATCGACCTGCGCGGCGCAGGCGATGCGAGCGTGACGGTGGGACAGGCCGCATCGGTCACGCTGGTAGCCGATGCGAGGACCCTGAAGTCGACCAGCACTTCGGTGCACAACGGCATGCTCATCATCGAGAATCGGCCTGGCTGGGCCTGGTTGGGGAGGTCGTCCAGACTGGAGATGCGCATCACCCTGCCGGCGCTCAACTCACTGGCGATGAATGGTGCCGGGAATATCGAAATAAGCGGCGTGCACGGTCCGGCTTTGTCGATCGCCTTGCAGGGCGCCGGCAATCTCGTGGCCTCAGGCGAGACTGCCGCTCTGAATGCCCGCTTGAATGGCGCCGGCAACCTGGATCTAGCCCGACTCGTCGCCGGCGATGCCACGCTCGCAGTAAATGGCGCCGGCAATCTCACGGCCCATGTAACCGGCTCGCTGCAGGCCGAAGTGAACGGTGTCGGATCCATCTCCTATGCCGGCAAGCCGCAGCAGGTGGAATCCAGCATCAATGGCGTGGGCCGCATCGTGGCCGCGCCGGCTGCGGGACCTGAGTAGAATCCCTCCCGCCCGGCGGAACCACGGCCACTGGCCGGGATCAAAGCCTGGCCCCTAACCAGAAACCGAGCATCCAATGGCAAGAATTCCCGCGACGGCTTCCGCAGCATCCCTGCTGCTTTCTGCATCCGCCTGGGCGGCAGAACCGGCCCTTGATGTCCAGCAACTGGAGGCCGTCGTAGTCAGTGCCACCCGTCTGCGCAGCGTGAGTGACCTGGATGTGCCGGCATCGATCACCACGGTACTGATGGAACAGGACAGCAATACCGCACAGACGAATGTCAGCGAAGTGATAGGCGGTATTCCCGGGGTCACCGCGCTGGATCGCCAGAACTATGCCCAGGACACCCAAATGTCGATCCGCGGCTTCGGTGCACGCGCGACCTTCGGTGTGCGCGGACTGCGCCTGTATGCAGATGGTATTCCGGCTTCGATGCCCGACGGGCAGGGTCAGCTTTCCCATTTCAACCTGATGGGTGCCGATCGCATCCAGATCATGCGTGGTCCGTTCTCATCGCTCTATGGCAATTCATCCGGTGGAGTGGTGCAACTCTGGAGCCGCCCTGGCACCGAGGAATCCTCGGCCAGGCTTCGCGCAACGACTGGCAGCTACGGTGCCCGCAGTTACGGTGCGCAGGCGCTGGGTACTGCCGGCCTGATGGACTACAACATCGCTGCATCACGCTTCGAAACCGACGGCTATCGCGACCATTCGGCTGCGCGCCGCGATTCAGTCAACCTCAGGCTGGGCTTCGACACCGGCGCGACACGCGAACTGACGCTGGTCTTCAATTACGTCGACATTCCTGAAGCTCAGGATCCGCTGGGCGTGACGCCGACCGACTGGCGGGCCGATCCGCGTCAGACCGCCAGCGTCGCCACGCAGTTCAACACCCGCAAGTCGGTGGAACAGCTGCAGGGTGGCGTGGTGTTCGAACAGAAGTTCGGTGCGGGCAACACCCTGCGCACCATGGGCTATACGGGCAACCGACAGGTGGTGCAGTACCTCGCCATTCCGACGCTGACCCAGCGAAACCCGAACGTCGCGAGCAGCCAGCTGAATTCCGGCGGCGTTGTCGACCTGGATACGGACTATCGAGGCGCAGACCTGCGCTGGTCGTGGGAAGGCGAACTGGCCAGCCGCCCACTGGAATTCACGCTGGGAGGCAACTACGACCTGCAGCAACAGCTGCGGCGTGGCTACGAGAATTTCACCGGGCTGCCCACTGCTCCGACGGCACTTGGCGTCCTCGGCCTCATACGCCGGGACGAGACCAACCGCATCGAAAACTTCGACGAGTTCGTGCAGGCCAACTGGCAGTTCGCCGATCGCTGGTCCGTGCTGGCTGGCCTGCGGCACAGTGATGTCAAATTCAAGTCCACGGATCGCTACATCGTCGGCATCAATGGCAACGACGGCGGCGCGAAGAGTTATGGCGACACCACGGTGGTCGGTGGCCTGATGTTCCGGCCCGTCGATTCGCTGCGCCTGTATGCATCGGTGGGTGACGGCTTCGAAACCCCCACCTTCAATGAGCTCAGTTATCGCGCAGACGGTGGTGCCGGACTCGCCCTCGACCTGCGATCAACGGTCAGCGATGAATACGAACTGGGCGCCAAATGGCGACCAGCCGGCGGAGCCGAGCTCGACGTCGCGGCGTTTCGCGCCAACAGTGACGATGATCTCGTGGTCGTGCGCAATGCCGGCGGCCGCAGCAGCTACCGGAACATTGACAATTCGCGGCGTCAGGGAATGGAAGCGAGCCTGCTCCTGCCGCTCACCACCGATCTGGAGTTGCAGGGCGCCTATACGCTGCTTGATGCAACGTTCCGCAGCAGCTACCAGATCTGCTCGGGCCCTCCCCCCTGCATCACTCCGAACGTCACCGTTCCTGCAGGTTCCCGCATTCCGGGCGTGCCGCGTCACCAGGGACAGGTCCGCCTGCAGTGGACGCCCGGCGCATGGAGCACGGCCATGGAGATCAACGCCAGCAGCAACGTGGTGGCGAACGATATCGGCACGGTGCAAGCCCCCGGCTACGGCGTCTGGAATGCGGAGATTGGCCGCAGCTGGGAGCTGGGCGCCAGTAATGTGCGCGGCTTCGCACGCATAGACAACCTGCTGGACAAGACTTATGTGGGCTCGGTGATCGTCAACGAGGGCAACAGCCGCTTCTTCGAGGCGGCCACCGACCGCACGGCTACAGTGGGCCTGCAGTGGCGCTGGCACTGACCCCGGCCAGATCCTAGAACGCGCTGCTGGCGCCCCAGCTGAGGGTGAGTTCGGTCGTAGCCTGCTCGTAGGTACCGGGCGGCAATTCGGCCGTGACGGCGCCGGTTGCCGCAGCGGCCACCGGCAGGATGAGCCGCTGTGCCCCGCGTACTTCCAGTGTTTCGAATCGCTGCGGAGCCATGCGCACCGCCATGCGCGCCGGCCAGCCATTGCCCGCCCGCCGTACCAACACCACCTGCCCGGTGCTGGCTACGTTCTGCAGATCAATGACCAGCGTATTGCGCTCCCAGAACTGCAGCACCACCGGCGCAGCGCCATTGGGAGGCAATCTCACTTCCAGCTCGCCGACCGGCTGTGGCGCGGGCGCAGCCGCTTTGCCGAAGGGCCAGTAGGATTTGACGGTGGTGCAGCCTGAGAGCAGCAGCACGCCTGCCAGCAGCCAGCTTCCGGATACGCGATTGCGGTGCATGGGCTTCACTCTACAATGGGCTTTACAGAAACCACAGCATGACGCAAAGCGAACCCCATGCTCCAGCCGTTTGACTTCAAAGAGTGGATCGAATCACACCGCCACCTGCTCAAACCCCCGGTCGGCAACAAGCTGCTGTATCCAGTTGGCGACTTCATCATCATGGTGGTGGGCGGGCCCAATGCCCGCAGCGATTTTCACGTCGACCCGGGTGAGGAATTCTTCTATCAGGTCGAAGGCGACATGACCCTGAAGACCGTGCAGGCCGGCCGCATCGTCGACATCCCCATCCGCTCCGGGCAGTTCTTCCTGCTGCCCCCCAACATGCCGCACTCGCCGCAGCGACTGCCCGATACGGTAGGTCTCGTGATCGAACGGCGCCGGGTGGCCGGCGAGAAGGATGGCCTGCAGTGGTACTGCGAACAGTGCAATCACAAGCTCTACGAGGAATTCTTCGAGCTCACCAGCATCGAGACGCAGTTCCCGCCGGTATTCCAGCGCTACTACGACAGCCTGGAACACCGCACGTGCCGGCAATGCGGGCACGTGGCTCCGATTCCCGCCGCACGCCGGAAACCCGCCTGACGTGCCGCAGTCTGCGTGCATTGCCGTGCCACTCGCCGTGGATTTCGGGGCCGCGACTTCGCTTGCGCTGCACCTGGATTTCAGTTCAGTTCATCCCCGGCATTTCGGCGCACCAACAGCAACCAGTGAGCCCTTCCAGGCCGGCAGCTTCGAAGGCGCGGTAGCACGCGGCGCCAGCTGCAACTGTCAGCGCATAACCCTGATACCGCATTGCCATGGCACTCACACAGAAAGCGCCTGCCACCTGACCCTCCAGCAAATACCTCTGCAGCAGATCGTGCCCTTCGGACCGGTGCGCGCGCTGTTGCTGACCGTTCGTCCAGTGGATTGCAGCGACACCACCGAGGATTCCCTGCCAGCTCCTCACGCTGCCGATCGCCTGATCACCCGCTCTGCCCTGCTGGATGCATGGCCCAGCGCTGTCCAAGCTCCCCTGGCCCTGCTGCTGCGCACCGGAACTGCCTGGAACGACGGCGCACCCCCTTATCTTTCGCGGCAACTGATGCAGGAGGTCGTGGCGCGTGGCGTGGAGCATCTGGTCACGGACCTCCCTTCGGTGGATCGAATAGAGGATGACGGCCGTCTTGCAGCGCATCGCATTTTCTTTGGCCTGCCCGCAGACAGCACCAGCCTGCCCGACGCACAGCGCGCCCACTGCACCATCACCGAGCTGGCGCAGTTTCCAGCCAGCCTGCAGGATGGCGTCTGCGCACTGCAGCTGCAGATTCCCGATTTCAGCGGCGACGCCGTGCCCAGCCGGCCGCTGCACCTGCCACTGATGGACACATGACTTCCGACACCTTGCATGCGCGCGCACGCGCCCTGGACCTCACTGATCCGCTGGCCCGGTTCCGCGATCAGTTCGCCTTGCCGCCGCATATCGACGGACGTCCTGCGATCTACCTCTGCGGTCACTCGTTGGGCCTCGCGCCCCTGGCCGCGCGCTCACTCGTCATGGAAGAACTGGACGACTGGAATCAGCTCGCCGTTCTGGGGCACCACGTCGGCCGCCGGCCCTGGATCGATTACGCTGAACTGCTGCGACCTGCCCTTGCCAATCTGGTGGGTGCGCAGACCGACGAAGTTGTCGCCATGAACTCCCTGACCGTGAACCTGCACCTGCTGATGGCCAGTTTCTTCCGGCCCCAGGGTGATCGTCGCTATATCGTCGTGGAACAGGGTGCGTTTTCTTCCGATCGCCATGCCGTCGTCAGCCAGCTCGAGTGGCATGGGCTGACACCGGCCGATGCACTCATCGAAGTAGCACCTGCCGCCGGTTCGGATCTGGTTGATGAATCGGCCGTGGAACAACTTCTGACAGAACGCGGCAACGAAATTGCGCTGGTGCTGTGGCCCGGCGTGCAGTATCGGACTGGCCAGGCCTTCGACCTTGAACGCATTGCGCGCGCAGCGCGAACCGCGGGCGCAGCTTGCGGATTCGACCTTGCCCACGCGGTAGGCAACATGCCACTGCAACTGCATGCGGATGGCGTGGATTTCGCCGCGTGGTGCGGTTACAAGTATCTCAACGGCGGACCAGGCGCGATCGGCGGCGCGTTCGTGCACGAACGCCACCGCCGCGCGGATCTTCCTGGCCTCGCAGGCTGGTGGGGACATGACACCGGATCGCGCTTCCGGATGGAAGCCGGATTCGTACCCGCCCCCGGCGCTGCAGCCTGGCAGGTCAGCAATCCACCCATTCTTTCCACTGCACCGGTGCTCGCATCGCTGCAGCAGTTCGATGCTGCAGGCATGCCTGCGCTGCGCGCCAAGTCCCTGCAGCTCACCGGCCTGCTGCGCGAACAGTTCGACACTCGATTCGCACAGCAGCTGCAATGCATTACCCCACGCGAATCCGCGCGACACGGCTGCCAGCTGTCGGTGCGGCTGCGTGCCGGGCGCGAGGCTGGTCGACTCGTATTCGAAGACCTCGGCGCCAGTGGAGTCATGGCAGATTGGCGTGAACCGGACATCCTGCGCATCGCACCCGTGCCGCTCTACAACAACTTTGCGGAACTCGCCGTCTTCTGTGACGTACTGGAAGCTGCGCTCAGGCGGCACGCGTGATCACCATCATCGGCGCCGGCCCCGCCGGTTGCCTGCTGGGCATCCTCCTCGCCCGGCGTGGACAGACTGTCCATATTTACGAGCGGCGCCCTGATCCGCGGCTCCAGGCGCCCGAGGCGGGTCGTTCCATCAACCTGGCGCTTGCGGCGCGAGGCATCCGTGCCCTGCAGGCCGCCGGCGTGATGCGCGAGCTGGAGCCCGAACTGGTCATGATGCGCGGCCGGATGCTGCACGAACCAGGCAAGGCAGACCAGTTCAACGCGTACGGTCAGCGCCCGGAGGAAGTGATCTGGTCCGTGTCGCGCGCCACACTCACCAGGCTTCTGACAGATGCCGCGGCCGCGCTCCCCAACCTGAAGCTGCATTTTGAACAGCAGTGCCTGGACTACCGCTCTGGCCAACTGCGGATGCGCGACCTCGGCAACAGCAGGGAATACGACCTGCCGGCTGCCCGCGTCATCGGCGCTGACGGTGGGGGCTCAGCCCTGCGACACGCACTCAGTGCTCAGGCTGGATTCCACGTCACCGAAGCGCGGTTGCCGCACGATTACAAGGAGCTGGTCATTGCGCAACGCGATGGTCAGCCACCTTTGGACATGAACGCCCTGCACATCTGGCCGCGGGGCGGATTCATGCTGATCGCCCTGCCGAACGCCGATGGCAGCTTTACCGCCACGCTGTTCCTGGCACGTGAAGGCGGCCAAGGGCCGGGCTTCGACAAGCTGACCAATGGCGCACAGGTCGTCGCTTTCTTCGCGGAGCATTTTCCGGACGTCTTGCCACTGGTGCCTGACCTTGCGAAACAGTTCACCGCCCACCCGCAAGGATTTCTCGGCACGGTTTACTGCCCGCAGTGGCACGATGCCGAGCGGCTGTTGCTGATCGGCGATGCGGCCCACGCCATCGTGCCTTTTCACGGGCAGGGCATGAACTGCGCGTTCGAAGACTGCCGGATCCTGGATGAGCTGCTCGCCGCAGAACCGGCCACTGCGTTCACGCAGTTCGCCAACTCGCGCCGTGAGGATTGTCTGGCCATCGCGCAGATGGCGCTGGAGAACTATGGCGAGATGCGCGACGCGGTTCGCGAGCCGCGCTTTCAGCGCCAGAAGGCACTGGCATTGGCACTGGAACGCGAGTACCCCGACCGCTTCATACCGCGTTACTCCATGGTGATGTTCAGGGATGACATTCCGTACTGGATTGCCTTGCAGCGCGGCCGCATTCAGCAGCAGATCCTCGAGGAGCTGACTGCCACCGCTGAAGATGCTCCGCGGCACCTTGCGGGCGAGCTGATCAATGCGCGTCTGCAGCCTTTGTCCGCGCCAGCTCGGTGAAACTCAACGCATAGGCATTGCGTTCGTCGGCTGGCCGCTCTTCGCGCGCCACCTCCCGCCACTCGCCGGGATCCAGCTTTGGCAGGAACACATCGCCCTCCACGACGCAGTGGACTCGCGTCAGATGCATGTAGTCCGTTCTTGGCAGCGCCAGGTCAAAGATCTTGGCGCCGCCGATCACCATCAGCGCCGGCTCACGAGCGACAAGGTCGCAGGCTTCATCCAGCGTCTGCACCACATCCACACCGGGAGCCGTGAATCCGGAGCGGCTCAACACGATGTTGCGCCGCCCCGGCAGTGGCTTGCCAATCGACTCGAAGGTCAGCCGACCCATCAGGATCGGCTTGCCCATGGTGACGCGCTTGAAATACGCCAGATCCGCGGGCAGGTGCCATGGCAGCGCATTGTCGCGCCCGATCACGTCGTTGTCGGACGCGGCCACCACGGCAACCAGCTTCATGCGCGCTTCTTGGCCTTGCTTCGCTTTACTGCAGTGGAGTTGCCACGTTTGGCCTTTGCCACGGTTTTCTGCTTCTTGCCCTTGGTGGCTTTCTTGCCTTTGCTGGCCTTCTTGGCCTTCTTTCCCTTGGCAGCCGACTTGCGCTTGGCAGTCTTGGGACGCTTGGCTGGCCAAAGCATCGTGCCGCGGCACTTCTTCGAACCGCAGCGGCAGGCATAGATTTCGTCGACATTCGGCGGATCGTTCTTGTCGCGACCGATCTGGTAGTCGTAGCCGAGCTCTTCGCCCTTCTCGATGTCCTTGATGGCATCGACGAACACGCGACCCTTCTCGGTCTCGGACTCGCAGTTGCCGTCGCAGTGGTGGTTCACCCAGCGCGATTCATTGCCGCCGCGGGTGGCATCGATGACCGTCTTGCGATCAGCGATGAACAGGAACGTGTGGTTGTCGTTGACGTCGGAGCCTTCATAGCGCTTGTCGGCTTCCTTGTGCGAGATGCGTTCACCGAGATACTCGATGATGCGGGTGCCCTTCGGAATGAACCGGCGCGCGAAACACCCATTGCCATGCACCTTCGAACGGCGCACGACGATCCACTTGTTCGGCGCGTGCGCCACCTGCTTCTGCTTGGTTGTTGCCATGATCAGACTGCCACGGGCGCTTTGATGGGCGCGAGATGCTGGTAATTCACGAACTCTATATCCTCCGCTTGATACTCGAACAGGCTGGCCGGCCGGCGCCGCAACTGCAGCCGTGGCGCCGGCAACGGCTCACGCGACAGTTGCAGGTCGGCCTGCGCCAGATGATTCACGTAAAGATGGCAGTCGCCACCTGTCCACACAAAATCTCCCACGGCGAGATCGCATTGTTGCGCGACCAGATGCGTGAGCAGTGCATACGACGCAATATTGAAAGGCACTCCCAGGAACACATCGGCACTGCGCTGATACAGCTGGCAGGACAGTCGCCCGCCGGCAACGTGGAACTGGAACAGCGCATGGCAGGGCAGCAAGGCCATTTTATCCAGCTCGCCCACGTTCCAGGCGCTGACCAGCATGCGGCGTGAGTCGGGATTCTGCTTCAGGGTATCTACCACCACAGAAAGCTGATCGATGGTTTCTCCACCTGCAGCGCCCCATGCTCGCCACTGGCGGCCGTATACCGGGCCGAGATCGCCATTTTCATCCGCCCATTCATCCCAGATGCTCACGCCATGTTCGTGCAGATAGCGGACGTTGGTGTCGCCGCGCAGGAACCACAGCAATTCGTGCACCACCGATGGCAGATGCACGCGTTTGGTGGTTACCAGCGGGAAGCCGGCAGCCAGATCAAAGCGCATCTGCCAGCCGAACAGGGACAGCGTACCGGTTCCGGTCCGGTCACCCTTGGGATGGCCCTGCTCCCGGACCGCGCGCAGCAGATCGAGATAGGTCTTCACGCTGTCCGGGACAGATTTCCACTTGCCTGCGGCTGCATCCTGGCGCGCAGCAGCAAGACCAGGCCAGCCAGCAGCATCGGCAGGGACAACAACTGGCCCATCGTCATCCAGTCACCGGCCATATAGCCGATCTGCGCATCCGGAACCCGCACCAGCTCGACCAGAATACGGACGAGTGCATACCAGACCAGACCCAGCCCCACGATGGCGCCCATGGGACGCGGCCGGCGTGCATACCAGGCGAGCAGCAGGAACAGGGCAAGGCCTTCGAATGCAGCCTCGTACAGCTGCGAGGCATGACGACCCACCAGTTCGCCAGTTTCGGCATCCGGTACGAGGAACGCCCAGCGCCAGTCCGTGGGTGCTCCCCACAACTCGCCATTGATGAAATTGCCGATGCGGCCGGCTGCAATTCCGATGCCGGGCAGCGGCGCACAGAAATCGAGAACATCCAGAGCGCGGCGCCCGTGCCGGTGCGCGTACCAGAACAACGCGCCGATGACGCCGACCAGGGCGCCATGGAAAGACATTCCGCCCTTCCAGATCTTCACCGGATACAGCCAGTCGGCCTGCAGCAATTCGAGCTGATAAGGCAGCACATAAAGCAGCACATAACCGACGCGGCCGCCGATGATGACGCCAACCATCGCCCAGAAGATGAGGTCGTCCACCTGCTCGGCATTCCAGGTGCTGCCCGCGCGTGCGGCCTGGCGCCGGCCCAGCCACCACGCTGTGGCAAAGCCGATCACGTACATGATCCCGTACCAGTGGATCTGCACGGGGCCAAGACTCAGGGCAACCGGATCTATGTTCGGATAGGTCAGCATCCGGCGATTCTACCGGCAAACGCGGGCAAACAAGGCCTTGAGATAGCGCGTCTCGGGCATCGCGGGATGCACCGGATGATCCGGCGACTGCCCACCCTGTGCAATCAGACGCAACTCGCAGCCCGCCTGGTTGGCCGCCGACTGCAGCAGTTCCGGCAGTGATTCGGCAGGCAGGTGCCAGGAGCAGGAACAGCTGACCAGCAGCGCCTCGTCTGCCGCCAGTTTCAGCGCCAGCTGGTTCAGCTTGCGATAGGCGGCTTCACCCTTCGGCAGATCCTTGCGCCGCTTGATGAATGCGGGCGGATCGACGATGAGCACATCAAACTCGCGCCCTTCGGCGCGCAGGGCTTCGAGCACGTCGAAGGCGTCACCACGCCTGGTTTCGATGGTGACCCCATTGCGCGCGGCATTGGCCTGCGCGGCATCGAGGGCGGGCTGGGAGGAATCCACGCACAGCGCCGTCGATGCGCCGGCCGCCATGGCCGACACAGCCCAGCCACCGACATAGCTGCAGACATCCAGCACCCGCAAACCCGGTTTCATGAACCGCCGCAGTTGTGCGCGATTGGCGGTCTGGTCATAGAACCAGCCGGTTTTCTGTCCTTCTGCCAGAGGTGCCTCGAACTTCAACCCGGCTTCCACCACCTGGACGGAAGCCGGCATTTCGCAGCCAACGGCATGCACGCCATGTGGCAGGGATTCCAGATCCCGCGCACCACCATCGTTCTTCCAGACCAGCGCCTGGATGCCGGGCAGAGCCTGCAGCGCAGGCTCAAGCATGCCGAGCCGCTGCTCCATGGCGAGCGTCGCGATCTGTCCGACCAGCAGGTCACCGTAACGGTCGATCACCAGCCCCGGCAGCCCGTCGGACTCGCCATACACCAGCCGGTAGTGCGCACCGCCGATGTAGCGCTCGCGCAGCGCCAGCGCCCGCAACAAGCGGCGTTGCAGCAGTTCCGCACTGAAAGGCTGCGCTTCTTCCGAGCTGACCACGCGCCCGCAGATCAGCGCATGCGGGTTGACCAACACATGCGCGAGAAACTGGCGACGGTGATCCAGCAGACGCACGGCGGCGCCCGGTGCAATGCCAGACAACGGCGTCACGCCGGTGTCGATCTCGTTGGAAAATACCCAGGCGTGGCCGCCACGGATGCGTTTGTCTTCATGGCGCCTGAGCACCAGTTGCGGCAGCTCTGTGCCCGGCGAATCTGTCATAGTGCGCGCAAGTCTACTGCATGACCGACTGCGTCAATGACCGAACCCAGCGCCAGCCCGCACTCCCGTCGCAACCACCTGGCGGGTGAAACCAGTCCCTACCTGCTGCAGCACGCCGACAACCCGGTGGACTGGTACCCATGGGGCGATGCCGCGTTTGCGGCAGCACGCGCCACAGGCAAGCCGGTGCTGCTCTCGATCGGCTATTCAGCCTGCCACTGGTGCCATGTGATGGCCCATGAATCCTTCGAGGATCCCGAGACCGCGGCCCTGATGAACGAGCTGTTCATCAACATCAAGGTCGATCGCGAAGAGCGGCCGGATGTGGACCGCATCTACCAGCTCGCCCATCAACTGCTGGCACGACGGGGCGGGGGCTGGCCCTTGACCATGTTCCTGAGCCCCGACCAGCGACCATTCTTTGGTGGCACCTATTTTCCGCCGGCGCCTCGCCAGGGCATGCCGGATTTCCGCACGGTGCTGCAACGGGTGGCGCAGTACTGCCGCGATCAGGGCAGCGAACTGCATGCCCAGACTCAGGCACTGGTCAACGCGCTGTCTGCCATTGATGCGCCCGCCCCCACCTTCGACGCTCCACTCACCGATGCGCCACTGCGGCTGCTGCGCCGGCAACTCGAGCAACGCTTTGACCGCCAGCATGGCGGCTTCGGTGCTGCCCCGAAATTCCCACACGCCGGCATGATCGGACGCCTGCTGCGCGACTGGCATGCCAGCGCCGCAAGCACCGCCCCCGACCTGCAGGCGTTGTTCATGGCGACCTTGACGCTGAAGCGGATGGCCGACGGCGGCCTGCAGGATCATCTCGGCGGTGGTTTCTGCCGCTACAGCGTGGACGACCGCTGGGAGATTCCGCATTTCGAGAAGATGCTTTACGACAACGGAGCGTTGCTGTCGGTGTATTCGGAAGCGGCGACAGCGACTGGTGATACCGCATTTTCCCAAGTAGCGGCAGATACCGCAGACTTCCTGTTGCGCGAGCTGCGCGCTCCCGGTGGAGGTTTCTTCTCTTCATTCGATGCCGATTCCGGAGGCCATGAAGGCACTTACTACCTGTGGACGCCGGAACAGGTCACCGCAGCAATCGGCAGCGATGCGTCACGCCTGTTCTTCGCCCGCTACGGCCTCGACCGACCACCCAATTTCGAGGGCGCCTGGCATCTGATCGTGGCACGCGAAGTCAGCGACCTGGCGGAAAGTGGCGAATTCGACACGCATCCTGAATCGCTCTTGCAGCAGCTCGAAGCGGCGCGATTGCAGCTGCTGCAGGTGCGCAGTCAACGCCTTGCCCCAGGCCGCGACGACAAGATACTGACCAGCTGGAACGCGCTGGTCATCAAAGGCATGGCCGACGCCGCGCGCGCATTGCGCCGTCCTGATCTCGCGCAGGCGGCAGAAGCCGCGCTCACCTGGCTGCGCCAGCATCACTGGCAGAATGGTCGGCTATTTGCGACCTCGAAAGATGGCGAGGCACGACTCCCCGCCTACCTGGATGACCACGCGCTGCTGCTGGATGGCATCCTTGCGTTGCTGACGGTGCGGTTCAGTTCCGAAGCCCTGCAGTTCGCCACTGACCTCGCCGATGCGCTGCTGCAGCACTTCGAAGATGCTGCGCACGGCGGTTTCTTCTTCACCGCACATGACCACGAAACACTCATTCATCGCAGCCGCTCATTCAGCGACGACGCCACCCCTTCGGGCAATGCCATTGCCGCAGGCAGTCTCCTGAAACTGGGTTGGCTGCTCGGCAATGGCGCTTACCTCACGGCAGCCGAACGCACCTTGCGCGCCGCATGGCCATCGCTTGTCGAGACGCCACTGTCACAGGTGCACATGGCAACCGCCCTCGAGGAGTACCTGCACCCGCACAGCTTCGTGATCTTGCGGGGTGCACCGGAACACACCGCACCCTGGCAGCAGGAACTGCAGCGTATCTGGCAACCCGGCACGAGCGTCATGGCCATCACTGCCGATGCCACCAGCCTGCCGTCAGCGCTCGCCGGCAAGGTGCCACAGGGAGAAGTCGTGGCCTACCTGTGCCGGGGAAGCGTGTGCGAGGCGCCGCTGCAAAGCCTGCCAGCATTGCTGCAGGCCGTTTCCAACAGGACCTAGCGGCCCAGCGCGTTGCGGATCGAGTGGATCAGCGGAAGATCACGCCTGGCATCCAGGCGTGGCGCCGCACTCCAGTCGTAGGTCCAGGGGTGCGCCGTGCGCAACTCTTCGGGCTCATCGGCAAATCGCGGCACCAGATGGATATGCAGCGCCGGTTCCAGGTTGCCGAAGATGGCGTAATTGATGCGCAGTGCTCCGGTTGCGGCAAGCAGCGCATCGCCCAGCGTGGCGGCATCCGTCATGGCCTGTGCCCGCGCCGCAATGGAAAGTTCATTGAAATGCCCGACCACCGGATCAGGCAACAACAGGGAGTAGCCGCGCAGGAACTGTTGTTCACCCAGCACGGCCCAGCCCGAGGGCAGGCGCGCGATGAGCCCCAAGTCTTCGTTCGCGCGCAGCCTTTGCACGCGCCGATGGATTGCGGTGTCCACGGCGCGGCGGATCAATCGGCCTTGGCGGCCTCGATCGAGATCAGCAGCTTGGTGGCCATCTTGAAGCCCATCGCCTTGCCGTAATCCAGATTGAATTCATCACGGTTCAGCGTGCCTACGGCGTCCGCTCCGCAGGTCATCTTCTTGTTCATCGCATTGACCTTGCACAGGAAGGAATTGAGCGTGAGCTTCACGGGCTTGGTCACGCCTTTCATGGTGAGCTGACCGTCCACTTCCGTCGGGACGTTGCCATTCCACTTGCTGAGCGTGCCCTTGTAGGTCGCTGTGGGAAATTTCGCCACGTCGAACATGTCCGCACCGGTGGAATGCGCATTCATCCGGTCATGGCCGAAATCAATCGACGCCACGTCGACGGTGATGTCCACCGTACCGGTCTTGGCTGCCACGTCCAGCGTGACGGTGCCGGAAGTCTTGTTGAACTTGCCACGCCAAAGGGACACGCCACCATTGTGATCGGCCTCGAACGACGGATAGGTGTGGCCCGGATCGATGTTGTAAAGCTCCGGCGCTGCGGTGGCCGAGGCGGCCACTGCGGCCATTGCGACAAATGCTGCTGTGCGAATCATGCTGTTGCTCCTGAATGAAAGAACTGAATTGCGGCGTTACTTGCCGCCCACCAGATGAAATTTGACCGAGACCTTGTCTTCCACTGCATCTTCCCAGATCGGATCGCCGATCCCGAAAGCCTTGCGCGACATGACGAAGGTGCCATCGAAAGTCGTGCCCGCCGCAGTGGTGCTGGTCGTCACCGGCACAGTGATCGTCATAACTCTGCCCTTCACCGTCAGCGTGCCTGTGGCTTCGAATCGGCCGGCACTGGCTGCCTTGATGGCCGTGGATTTGAAGACGGCTTTGGGGTAGGTCGCGCTGTCGAACCATGACTTCTTGTGCAGCTCGGCGTTGTATGCCGGATCACCCAGGTCGAGGCTCGCCATGTCCACCTCGATCAGCGCCGTCGCGGCTGCGACGTTCTTTGGATCGAACTCGATCACGCCCTTGAATGCCGTGAACGGGCTTTCCACCGCCACGCCGGCCTGCTTGAAGGTCGCAACCATCGTGCTCTTCGTGGCAGGGCCCACGTTCAGGGGCGCCGCCATCAGCAATCCTGAAGCCGTGCCCAATGCCGCCGCCATGAGCCATCGTCTGACTGTCATTCCGATTCCCCTTTAGCCTCTAACCATGCCACGAGAGCATACGGCGCAACGTGCGATCCTTATGCAGGAAGTGATGTTGCAAGGCCGCAAGCACATGCAGCCCCACGGTGGCCGCCATGGCGATGGCCAGTGCCCCATGCACCTCCACCAACTGCGCGGCAAGCTCTTTGTCCTTTGTGACCAGATCCGGCAACGGAAGTTTACCCAGGTACACGATCGGATAGCCCGAAGCATTGCTGTAGGCCCAGCCACTCAGGGGCACGGCAACCATCAGCAGATACAGCAGGCCGTGCCCGGCATGGGCGGCAAACTGCTGCCAGCGCGGCATGGCTTCCAGCGGCGGCGGCCGGTGCGTAAGCCGCCAGCTGATGCGCAACAGCACCAGCGCCAGGACGGTCACGCCCACCCATTTGTGATAGTTCACCAGCTTCAGCTTGCCGGGGCTGAACTCCATGCTGGTCATCGTCCAGCCCATGAACAGCGCCGCCAGGATGAATCCGGCAACCAGCCAGTGCAGCGAAACCGCTGTGCGGGTGTAGTGGCTGACGATTTGTGCCTTCATGCTGTTGCTGCTCCCCGAAACATGAACCAGGCTGCCGCTACCATGCATAGCGCGGCCCAGAGGTAATCCAGCTTGATCGGCGTTCGCATGTAGAAGATCGCGAAAGGCACGAACACCGCCAGAGTAATGATCTCCTGCAATATCTTCAGCTGCGGCAGGCTCAGCGTGGTGTAACCGATGCGGTTTGCCGGCACCTGCAGCAGGTATTCGAACAGCGCAATGCCCCAGCTGATCATCGCCGCGATGAACCAGGGACGCCCCGAAAGATTCTTCAGGTGCGCATACCAGGCGAACGTCATGAAAACATTCGACAGGGCCAACAAACCGATCGCAACGGCAGCAGGAGGCAGGTTCAAGGGCATCTGCATATCCTACAATGCCCGCCCATGAACACACCTCCCCCCTGCCCGCAGTGCAAATCCGGCCTTACCTACGAAGACGGCAGCAATTTCGTCTGCCCCGAATGCGGGCATGAATGGCCGCAGCTGGCCGTGGCTGAAGCCGCTACCGGCCCACGCGTGGTCCGCGATGCCAACGGCAATGAACTCAAGGACGGCGACACCGTCACCGTCATCAAGGACCTGAAGGTCAAGGGCTCATCGACGGTGGTGAAGGTCGGCACCAAGGTCAAGGGAATCCGCCTGGTGGACGGCGACCACGACATCGACTGCCGCATCGAGGGCATCGGCGCCATGGGCTTGAAATCGGAATTCGTGAAGAAACTGGTCTGACGGTCGCGCGATGCCAGCACATGACAATCAGGTGCCCTTCGAGGCGCACGTGGAACTTCTGCTGGTGTTCATCACCCATCGTGACGCGATTGTCGAGCGCATCCAGGGGATTCTGAACGCCCCGCAGAAACTGCCGCCCCACCAGCAGGACCGCGCTCTGCTCGCGCGCCAGTTCGAGGATTGTTTTTTTGCACCGCCAGGTGTCCCGCGTGAACTCTCCGGGCTGAGGGGGCAGCTGCAACGCGCTCATTGGGCGGATGGCTTCAAGCCCCGGGACATGCCTGGCATCCCCAACGAGATGTTCGACCCGGCCGACATGATGGAGCGTGCGTTCACCGTATGGCGCAACACGCGCTGGCCTGGGCGCAATGGCCGCATACGCTATGCGCAGACCTTGTTCAACCTGCACGTGGTGCGCTGCCTGACACTGCTCGACATGCGCCTGTGCGATGCAGGTCCGGCAGGTGCCGGTGAGCGCGTCAAACGGTTGCAGGCGGTGCTGGACGCACTCTGGAAATCCTCTCCGCTCGACCAGCCCGTGCTGGTGCGGGACGTACGATGGCTGGTGCCGGTTGCACAGAGCCCGACCACCGATGATCTGGGCCCCTATTTCGAAGCCGCCCGGAAGTTCGAGGAATGCCTGCCCGAAACCGATCGCTTCGAGATCCACAAGGCCAGCCTGCTCATGGCCGGGGGACACTTGCGATCGCAGCTGCGGCATTTCGTCATGCAAGGCAGGTCTCTGGAGGACAAAGCCCTGACCTCCAGCACGCGCGGATCCAATGCCCTCGATTGCGCCATGACGATCCAGCATCTGGTGCCGCTGCTGGCAGCTTACGAGCAGGCGATTCGCGGCTCCGAAGCCGGGAAGCGTCGAGAATTGGCGGGGGCGATCTGCCAGGGCCTGTCCGGGGATCCGGAACTGTTCCTGAATCACCTTGATCTGCTCTGTGCCTACAGCATGATCGAGCATCTGTTCGTGACGGATGCAGGCGGTCAGGTCGTGCTGACGCCCATGGGGCAGCGCCATTTCCATCTGTCGCGGCAATACGTGGCACTGATCCAGCGCCTGGCCGAGTCGCTGCACGAGGATTGTTCGCAATTCAGGCCGATGGCCGGCACCTACTCCCCCTACGGCGTCATGTTCGGCTTCTCCTCCAACATCCTGGAGCACATGACGCTGAAGGCGTTGCAACCCGACGCCGCGACCCGCTTCAGCCTCGAAGACGTGTTCACGGACGAAGGCCTTGGCGCAGAGAGACTGGCGTGGGTCAGCGGCTGGCGCAAATTGCCGCATGTGCCGCAGGCCGTGCAGAAGCTGTACGAATACCCGCAGCAGTTCGCAGCGGAAATCTTCGACCGCCTCGAGCAGGCATTCCGCAATTGCGCCCGTGGCGAGGCGGATGCTGGGGATCGCTCAGGGCGGCTCCGTCTCGACGCCCCTGGGTCGATAGAACTGTCCCCGGAGTACCTGCTGTCGACGGACCCGCAAGTCATTGCGACGGGCAAGGCGCAAACCTGCGAGACCGGGCGCCTGCTCGGCAATCGACTGGAAGGCATGTATCTCGTCAGTTACCAGACACCGGGTGGATGGGTGGCGATTTCCAAGGACGTTCTGACCGGCATACTCGCCGCGGGTGAAGATGTGAAATTGGGTGGCCTGCCCCATGCTGCTACGCAGGTCCTGAGAGTGATGTATCCGGATCTTGTTGATTCGGAATGATCATTCGCAATGGTTCGCATTTCGAACCTCCCCTTTAAAGGGAACCCCCAGGGAATTCAAGACTCATATACTGTATGGCTATAATCCTTTAGCGGTCCCTGATCGCGGTGGGACAGTTCAACTTCGGGGGGATCACTACGGTGAGTTCGATGCGTGCTGGGCAATTTCTGACCATCCTCGCGGGCCTTGGGGCCCTGAGCCTCTCCTCCGGACCGGCTGCCGCGGCAGCTGCTGCCACGTCTGCTGACGACGCACACGCCAAATGGAAGATGGTCGAAACTTACTGCTTCGAGTGTCACAACACCGAAGACTGGGCCGGCGGTGTCGCCTTCGATGCCATGGACGCAAGCGGCGTCAGCCAGGAAAGCAAGATCTGGGAAACCACGATCAAGAAGCTCAAGGGCGGCATGATGCCTCCCATCAGCGCGAAGAAGCACCCGGACAACAAGCAGGTCACGGAGCTGATCGGCTGGCTCGAAACGACGCTCGATACCTCCCAGGCAACCCCCTATGTCGGCGAGATTCCGCTGCGCCGACTCAATCGCCGTGAATACCGGAACTCCATCAAGGACCTGATCGGCCTGAACATCGATCCGGCCGTCTACCTGCCGCAGGACGATCTCAAGGAAGGCTTCGATACGGACGCTGCTTCCCTGCGCTTCACGCCCTCCTTCCTGGATCAGGCCGTGTCTGCAGCCCGCACGCTTGCGCTGCATGCCGTCGGCGACATCAAAACGGTGCCGCTCGACAACACCTACGGCCCGGTTCCCAACATGATCCTGTCGCTGGCTGCGCGTCCGGCCGAGGGCTCCGGCAGCCAGCGCAAGTACCAGGACGGAATGCCCTTCGGCACGCGCGGCGGCATGCAGGTCGAACACATGTTCCTGGCTGACGGTGAATACCTGCTCAGCATCGGCGACATGGCACTGGCCCGCACCGTGCCGAACATGGAGTTCGAGAACACCCTCATTGCCCTGCTCGATGGCAAGGAGTTCTACCGAACCACCATCGGCGGCGAACAGGACCACAAGTCCATCGACCAGCAGCTGGATGACGCGGTGTCGAAGATCAACGGGCGCCTGAAGGACATCCCCTTCCGTGCCACGGCCGGCCAGCACAAGGTGGCTGTCACCTTCCTGCGCCGCAGCTACGCCGAGCATGACGATCGCTCCGCCTCGCCCCGGCACTCCGACGATGGGCGCGGCTACAACGTGCTGGAAGGTGGCCAGCAGCGCTTGCCCGCCGTGCACGCCGTCTACATCAAGGGCCCGGTCAAGACCACGGGCATGAGCGATTCGGCCAGCCGGCAGAAGATCTTCATCTGCAAGCCTGCGAACGCTGCCGAAGAACCCGCCTGCGCGCAGCGCATTGTCGCGAATCTTGCCCGCAAGGCATTCCGCCGCCCGGTGACGAACGAAGACCTCGCGCCGCTGATGCGCTTCTACGAAGTCACCCGCAAGAACGGCGAAACCTTCGACGTTGGCATCCGCGAATCGCTTTCTGCCATCCTGGCCAGTCCGCTGTTCCTCTACCGTGCGGAAGAGGCAGCCGAGCAAGGCAGTCGGCAACTCACGGATATCGAACTCGCCTCGCGCATGTCCTACTTCATCTGGAGCAGCCTGCCGGACGACGAACTGCTGGCTCTTGCAGAGAAGAACGAGCTGTCGAAGCCTGCGGTGCTGAAAGCCCAGGTGCAGCGCATGCTCCGCGATGAACGTGCGATCTCGCTGACCCGCGACTTCGCCTTCCAGTGGCTCAACGTCGCCAAGCTCGACCAGATCGTGCCGGCGCGCGGCCAGTTCGGCCACGCCGCCGGCGTCTACGATGTGCGCCAGGCGTTCAAGAAGGAGCTGGAGTTGTTCATCGACAGCATCCTGCGCTCGGATCGCAGCGTGGTGGATCTGCTCACCGCCGATCACACCTTCCTGAACGAACAGGTGGCACAGGTCTACGGTCTGACGGAAGTCCGGGGCAACGGTTTCCGCCGCGTCACGCTCTCCGATCCGAAGCGCTTCGGACTGCTGGGCAAAGGCGCCGTGCTCACCCTGACCGCCAACCCGAACCGCACCGCGCCAGTGCTGCGCGGCGCCTGGATCATGGAGCGTATCCTCGGCACGCCTCCCGCCATTCCGCCGCCAAACGTGGAACAGCTGCCCGCCAATCTGCAGGGCCGCGCCGCCACGGTTCGTGAGCGCACAGAAATCCATCGCAAGAACCCGGCCTGCGCGAGCTGCCACGCCGCGATGGACCCGCTCGGTTTCGCGCTGGAAGGCTTCGACACGGTCGGCGCGTACCACACCATCGATGCACAGTCGCGTCAGCCGATCGACACCGCAGCCAAGCTGCCTGACGGCACTCAGATCGCCGGCCCGGAAGATCTGCACAAGGCGCTCGCAGCGCGCGGTGACCAGCTCGCGGCCGTCATGACGGAAAAACTGATGACCTACGGCGTAGGCCGTCACGTGGACCATCGCGACATGCCGAGCGTGCGCAGCATCGTGCGCACCGCCGCAGCCAACAACTACCGGTTCGAGGACATCGTGCTGGGCGTCGTGAACAGCGCCGCGTTCCGCCGGCGGGAAGCACCGCCCCTGCCCGCAGCGACCACCGCGCAGACTTCCAACGTCATTTCCATCAACGCTTCATCTGCTCCCTGAAGGCCTGGAGACATCGCCATGTTCCTCACCAAGAAACACCTGTCCCGTCGCACGGTCCTGCAGGGCGCTGGCGCCTCGATAGCCCTGCCGCTGCTGGATGCCATGATCCCGGCACACACTGCGCACGCGCAGACGGCCGCGGCCATCAAGCCCCGGCTCGGCTACGTGTATTTCCCGCATGGCGCCGTGCAGCAGTTCTGGACGCCGAAGACAGCCGGCAAGAACTTCGAGTTCTCGCCCATCCTGAAGCCTCTGGAGAGCATGCGCGATTACGTGACGGTGATCTCCGGCCTGCGCAACAAGCCGGGTGAGAGCTCGAACCCGCACGGCATCATCGAATCCACCTGGCTCACCTGCAAGAACCCCGATGACCGCAGCACCGGCCCGAACGTGGGCATGTCGATCGACCAGGTCGCGGCCAAGCAGATCGGCCAGGACACCCCGCTGTCTTCGCTGGAAATCTGCGGTGAACCCGGCGGCTCGGTGAACTTCCGCGGCGCCAATCAGGGCCTGCCGCTCGAGAACAACCCGCGCAAGGTATTCTTCGGGATGTTCGGCGCCGGCGATTCGAACGCCGACCGCATGGCCCGACTGGAATTCAATCGCAGCATCCTCGATTACGTGCAGGAAGCGAGCAAGAGCCTCAACCGCCAGCTGGGCGCGTCGGATCGCGTGCTGGTCAGTGATTATCTGGAATCCGTGCGTGAGGTCGAGGGCCGCGTGCAGAAGCTGATGGCCAAGGCCGACAGCCTCGGCAATCTGCCGGATGCGCCGCTCGGCGCGCCCGACGACTTCGGCGAACTGCTGGATCTGCAGTTCGAGATGATGACGCTGGCCTTCCAGACCGGCCAGACGCGCATCGCTTCGATGCGCCTGATGCGTGAAGCCACGATGCGCACCTTCCCGTCGATCAACGTGGCGGAAGCCTTCCATCCCCTTTCCCACCATGGCGAGGATGCGGTCAAGCACGAAAGCCTGGTGAAAGTGCAGGCTTACCAGACCGAGCGGTTCGCCAAGTTCATCAAGCGCCTGTCCGAAATCAAGGAAGGCAACGGCAACATGCTGGACAACTCGATCCTGCTGTTCGGATCGAACATGGCCAACAGCGACCTGCACAACAACAACCCGTTGCCGCAGCTGATCGCGGGCCACGGCGGCGGCATCAAGGGCAACCAGCATCTGGCCATGCCGAAGGACACTCCGCACGCCAACATCCTGCTGACAATGGCGCAGCGCGCCGGTGTCAATATCGAGAAGTTTGGCGACTCCACCGGCGCATTCAGCGAGGTATGACAATGCGGGGGGGGCACAAGAACGGTGTCGCGGCCGCGATTGCGGCTGCGCTTCTCATGGGATCCATGTCTGCGGTCGCGGAAACGGGCGCTGAAGTCAACGCCCGTCGCGCCGATGGCAGCACGCCGCTGCAATGGGCCGCTTTCGAAGACAATGTCGACGAAGCCCGCCGGCTGATCGCGGCTGGCGCCGACGTCAAGGCAACCAACAACTACGGCATCAATGCCATGTTGCTGGCCGCCGATATCTCCAGCACAAAGTTGATCGAACTGCTGTTGAAGAACGGCGCCGACGCCAATTCAGCGAATCCCGACGGCGAGACCGCCCTGCACCTGGTGTCCCGGTCCGGGAACATCGATGCCGCAATGCTGCTGCTGAAGGCTGGCGCGAAGATCGATCCGCGCGACAAGCTCGGTGATCAGACCCCGCTGATGTGGGCGGTGGCGCGCCGCCATCCGGCAATGGTTGAATTCCTGCTCGGCAAGGGCGCGAACGTGAACGCGCGCAGCGCCATCCGCGACTATCAGCGCGTAGGGACGGCTGAAAACCGCTCCAAGTCCCTGGATCGTGGCGGCTTTACGCCGCTGATGTATGCCGCCCGCGAGAACTGCCGCGAATGCGTGGAGATCCTCCTCAAGCACAAGGCGGACGTGAACCTGCCCGACCCTTCGGGAGTCGTGCCAATGGTCATCGCCATGACCAATGGCAACTGGGACATCGCCAAGCGCCTTGTCGAGGCGGGTGCCGATGTCAATCAGTGGGACATGTTTGGCCAGTCTCCTCTGCACGTGTCGATCTCCGGCGGTGCCGGTGGCGCCAACCCGCTGGATGCGGGCGAGCCGCAGAAGGCAACGAGCGCCGAACTCACGCAGATGCTGATCGAACGGGGCGCCAATCCCAATCAGCAGACCTACTTCCGGCCGGCGGTTCGAGGCGGCGGTGGCCGCGGCTCCACGCCGTTCCTCGTGGCTGTGGGCACGGGCGACATGGATCTGGTGAAGCAACTGATCGCCAAGGGCGCCAACGTGAAGCTCGCGCTGGCTGAAGGCACGGGCGCCATCCACGCGGCCGTGCAGTCGCGCGGCGGCGGTGGCGGTGGTCCACCGGGCGGTGGGTTTGGCGGTGGTGGCGGTGCGCGCGGTGGCGGTGGCGGCCCTCCTGGCGGTGCGCCTCCTGGTGGCGCGCCTCCCGGCGCTGTGCCTCCCGGCGGCGGTGCGCCCCCCGGCGCAGCACCCGGTGCCCGTGGTGGCGCTCCTGGCGCTGCACGCCCCAACCCACAGGTCGAACTCATCAAGTTGCTGGCTGCCGAAGGTGCCGATGTGAACCTGATGGCGCGTCGCCACTTCCTGCAGCGCAGCCGCGGCGGATCCCCCCTGCACTACCTCGTGCGTGGCAGCGGCAACCGGCAGGTCATTGAAGCTCTCCTGGATCTGGGCCTGGACATCAACGCGAAGGATGAGGACGGCCTGACTGCCCTCGACTACGCCATGGGTCGCGGCTATGTGCCCTTCCTGGCGATGCCAGAGCCACCCGACAAACCACTGGCAGACTTCCTGCGCAGCAAGGGTGCAAACGTGGAACTGGAGAAGATTCCAGACTGGCCACCGCAGGGCGCGCCGATTTCCACGGTCGTGTACGACTCCGTCATTTGGCCAGTAGACCCGGTAGGACCGTAATGCCCATTTCCCGTCGTTTTTTCCTGCGTGACAGCGCGCAGGCTGCCGCTGCTTTGTCTTTGCTGGGCTCTGCCGCCCTGTCCGGCTGTGCCAGCACCGCTGTTGCGGACAAGGACCCGGTAGCTGCCAAGGACCAGGTCACTCGCGCTGTTCGCAGCATTACAGCCAGCAGCATCAAGGTGGTGGACGTTGCGGGCCTGAAGGTGATCCAGGGTGCCGGCTGCAATGTCATCGCACTGGGTGGCCCGGAAGGCGCCCTGATGATCGATGGCGGTCTGGCCGCCAATTCGGCCGTGCTGCTGAAGGCCCTGCATGGCGCGGTGAACACCAGCCGCGTCAACACGCTGATCAACACGCACTGGCATCCCGAACAGACCGGCAGCAATGTCGCGGTGGGCAGCGCTGGCGGCACCATCATTGCCCATGAAGTCACGAAGCTCGCGCTCGGTGCGGCTCTGGGCAATATTTCGCCACTTTTTGAAGGCACCTACGGCCCACTGCCCGAAGTCAGGCCTGCCTACCGTCACCACCTACAACAAGGGCACCCTGCAGTTTGCCGGCGAACAGGTGGATTATCGCTACCTGCCGGCCGCGCATACGAATGGCGATCTGTTCGTGCATTTCCCGAAGCGCAACGTGATTGTCGTCGGCGGGCCCGTGGGTTCGGACCGCTGGCCGGTGATCGATTATCGCAATGGCGGATTCATGCATGGCTTTCTGCGCTCGCAGGAGATCCTCTGCGAGATCGTGAAGCCGGACACCATCGTGATCCCGACCAATGGCCCGACGCTGACCGGCGCAGAACTGGTGCAGCAGAAGGACTTCTACTGGGATGTCTTCAAGCAGTTTTTCGTCCTGTTCAACAAGGGTTTCGGCCCCACGGACGTGGCGGAATTCAACCTGGGCAAGGAGTTCATGGGTGTGGGCAAGGTCGTGGCCGATCGCCCCTTCATGCGGGATCCTGGCCAGCGCTACCGGGAAAAGATGGGCGACCCGACGCAATTCATTGAATACGCCTACCGCAGCACACAGATGGCCACTGTCCCGTTTTAAGGCTTAAGCTTTCCGACGGCCCATTCGGGTCGTCGGGAGGATTGCCGTGCCGGATCATCTTCAGTCGACGTACCTTCGCCTGCGGCCGGATTGCTCGATCGAGAAACTTGCCGTTGATGCCACCTTCTGGCCCAGGCTGATGTCGGGCCAGCTCGGTTCATTTCACCACGAGTATCTGGTCACCAGTTACAACTTCAGCAGCGACTGGCCATCCTGGGAGATCCATCCCAACGGCGATGAGATCGTCTGCCTGATCTCGGGTTGCGCCACTCTGGTGCTGGAGGCACAGGACGGCGAACTCTCCACCCTCGAGCTCACCCAGCCCGGCAGCTTCGCATTCATTCCCCGCGGCACCTGGCACACTGCGAAGTTCGCGCAGGAATCTGCGATGCTCTTCATCACGGCGGGCGAAGGCACCCGCAACAGGCCGGCTTGAACGCAGCGAGGGAAGGACGATGACAACCATCCAGGGCGGATGCATTTGTGGTGCCGTACGTTACACGGCAACTGCCGAACCACTCGCGGTCCGCACCTGCTGGTGCAGGGTGTGCCAGTATTTTGCGTCCGGCAATGGCGCCATCAACCTGGCTTTCGAGCGCGACGCTGTGTCCCTCACCGGAGAGTTGCGCGATTTTCCGTTGATTGCCGCCAGCGGCAATCACATGCATCGACGCTTCTGTCCGCAATGCGGTGTGCATGTGACCAGCGAGGCTGCAGAACGACCGCATCTGATCATCCTGCGTGCCGGCACACTGGATGATCCGCGGCGCTTCACACCGCAGGCCAACATCTGGGTATCCGAGGCGCCGGCCTGGGCGCATATCGATGCCGCCCTGCCGCAGTTTGCTGGTCAACCGCCGCCGCCATTGCGCCAGTCCTGAGCGGCAGCGGCGGCTGATTGAAGCTGAATGCGGGTCTCCAGGGTTTCCCCCCCATATGCGGACCAGGCGCATCGCGGCTTGTGCTGGGCTCGATGCCCGGCGCTGCATCGCTGCGTGCGGCTGAGTACTACGCGCACCCGCGCAATGCGTTCTGGAAGATCGCCGAATCCCTGTGGCGAGTTGACCAGCATGCGGCCTACGACGAACGGGTTCGCGCACTGCAGGCCGCAGGCGTTGCAGTCTGGGATGTGCTCAGGACCTGCAGGCGCAGTGGCAGCCTGGACTCGGGCATAGAGCGCGAGAGTGCCGTCGCGAATGATTTTCGCGAGTTCCTGCAGCACCATCCGGGAATCACGCGCGTCTACTTCAATGGCAACACGGCGCGCGACCTGTATGACCGCCATGTGCTGGCAACACTGCCGGAGAATCTGCAGTTGATCGCGCGTTACACGCTGCCATCCACCAGCCCTGCCAACGCCCGTCTTTCACTGCTGGAAAAGACGCGCGCCTGGCACGCGATCACCCAGCCTGACGACTGAACGAACGCCCCCCCTGGTCTGCCGAGTCGAGCAGGTTCTTCTCCTGCAGCCACGCCCGGTTGTAGAGGCGTGAGGTGTACTTGCTGCCACCGTCGCAGAGGATGGTGACTACGGTGTGTCCCGGCCCAAGATCACGGGCCACGCGTACGGCAGCTGCCACGTTGATCCCGCTGGTGCTGCCAAGGAAAAGCCCTTCCTCCCCCAGCAACCGATAGACCATGGAGACAGTCTCCGTGTCTTCGACATGCACGGCGGCATCGACCGGCGCATCCTTGAAGTTGTCCGTGATGCGGGCGATGCCGATGCCCTCGGTGATGGAACCCTTGCCCGTGGCCTTCACTTCACCATTGCGCACGAATTCATACAGGGCACTGCCAGGCGGATCTGCCAGCACGGTGCGGATCGCGGCGCGTTTCGACTTCAGGAACTCTGAAGTGCCGGCCAGCGTTCCGCCGGTACCACTGGACGCCACGAAGGCGTCGACACGTCCTGCGGTCTGCGCCCAGATCTCGGGACCGGTCGATTCGACATGCGCGCGACGGTTGGCCGTGTTGTCGAACTGGTTGGCCCACACGGCGTTGGGCAATTCAGCAGCCAGGCGCCCGGCCTGATGCTGATACTGCGCCGGGTTGCTGTAGGGCACCACCGGCACCTTGCGCACCTCGGCACCCAGCGCTTCCAGCAACTGGTATTTCTCCGGCGATTGATTGTCGGGCATCAGCAGGATCAGGCGGTAGCCGCGCGCGTGGCAGACATGGGCAAGGCCGATGCCCGTATTGCCAGCTGTGCCTTCCACCACGGTTCCGCCCGGCTTCAATGCCCCACGTGCTTCCGCATCGAGCACGATGAACTTCGCGGCGCGATCCTTCACCGAACCGCCGGGATTCATGAACTCGGCCTTGGCCAGAATCTCGCAGCCGGTCTCGCGGCTCAGGCCACCCAGCCGGATCAGTGGGGTATTCCCGACTGCATCCACAAAACCCTGTCGTACATTCATTTCAATCCCCCTCGCCTGCAGCCAGGGCCGCAGCGCCTGTCATCCAGTCTTTGGCCTGCGCCAGTGCGGCGACTTCACCGACCACCAGCAAGGTGGGCGATTTTAGCTGCGCGGCTGCAGCCATGGCCGGCAAATGCTGCAGCGTGGATTTCAGGACACGCTCATCGGGCCAGGTGGCGCGCTCCAGCAATGCCACGGGTTGTGTACCTGGAAGCCCATGCTCGATCAGCTTCGCCACGATATGGCCGATCTGCGCGGCGCCCATGTAGAACACCACGGTATGTTTTTCCTGCGCCAGCGCCTGCCAGTTGAGGCTGGCGCTGTTGGAGCCAGTGGCCGTGACCAGCGTCACCGCCTGCGAGACACCACGATGCGTCAGTGGAATGCCGGCACTGGCCGCCGCGCCCAGGCCCGCGGTGATGCCAGGCACCACTACCACCGGAATGCCGGCCGCGCGCAGCACCTGCAGTTCCTCCCCACCCCGGCCGAAGATGAAAGGATCGCCGCCCTTCACACGGGCCACCCGGAGACCACGGCGGGCATGTTCAACCAGCAGCTGGTTGATGTAGTCCTGAGTGTGCTCGTGACTGCCGGGCGTCTTGCCCACGTTGATCTTCTCGGCATCGCGCCGCGCGCGACCGAGGATGACCTCCGGCACGAGCCGATCGTAGAGCAGCACATCGGCCTGCTGCAGCAGCTGCTGTGCACGCAGGGTAAGCAGATCGGGATCGCCTGGCCCGACACCGATCAGGTACACCTCACCGAGTTGCGCCCCGGCAGCGGCGCGCGCCTGCTCGAGGCTGCGCTGCATGGCCGCGTCAGCGCCTGCCTCGTTGCCCGACAGCAGGCTCGCGGCGACGGGGCCATTGAAGAATCCGTCCCAGAACCGCAAGCGCGCGGGCAACTCCGGAAACGCCTGTTTCACGGCGCTGCGCCAGCGACCTGCGTAACCGGCCAGTGATCCGAGGCGTTCGGGGAGCAGCGCTTCGATCTGCGTGCGCACGCGCCGTGCCAGTGTCGGCGAACTGCCCGCCGTGCCGACGGCCACGATCAGCGGTGAGCGATCGATGATGGCCGGAAAGATGAAAGCGGAACGCGCGGCGTCGTCCACCACGTTCACCAGCACGCCCCGCTCGCGCGCCGCGCGGGCTACGGCATCGTTGACTGCTTCATCGTCCGTGGCAGCGATGACCAGCAGCGCGCCCTCGAGCTGTGGCGCGCTGAACAGCACTGGCCGGTGTTCAATGCGCCCGAGCGTGCGATACGCATCCAGGTCCGCGCACAACTCTGGCGACACCACACGCACGCGTGCGTGCGCCTTCAGCAGGTGCTCGATCTTGCGGTAGGCCACGATGCCGCCGCCGACGACCACCACCAGCCGCTCGCGCACATCGACAAACAGCGGCAGGTAATCCATGGCCGGGAGTTAGCTGCTGGAAGCCACGCCGCCACGTGGCTGCAGGCCGCATTCCTTGGAATCACTGTTTTCCCACCACCAGCGGCCGGAACGGCTATCGGCACCGGGCTCCACGGCGCGGGTGCAGGGCGCGCAGCCGATGCTGGGATAACCCTTGTCGTGCAGCGGGTTGTAGGGCAGTTTCTTCGCGCGGATGTAGGCCCACACGTCATCGTGGGTCCAGTCGAGTATCGGACTGATCTTCGCCAGGCCATTGGCGGCATCGAAGTCCACGGCCTTGGCGAGCGCCCGTGTTGCGGACTGCTCGTGCCGCACCCCGGTGACCCAGGCGCCTGCGCCCTGCACGGCACGACGGAATGGTTCGACCTTGCGCACATGGCAGCAGGCGATGCGCTCTGGCACGCCGTTGTAAAAGCCGTTGATGCCGTTCTTCGCGACCAGGGGTTCCAGGGTGGCCGGGTCGGGGTAGTAGATGCGCATGCGGCGGTTGTAGCGCCGCTCCAGCCGTTCGATGAGGTTGATGGTCTCCTCGGGCAACCGTCCGGTATCGAGCGTGAAAATCTCGATCTCGGGCACCTGCGTCCAGATCAGGTCGGTGAGCACCATCGACTCGGCGCCGAGGCTGTTGGAATACACCACTTTCCCGTAGTCGCGCACGGCGGCGCGCAGCACTTCCAGGGTGGCATTGATCTTGGTGGCATCTGACATGCGGGTATTCTGGGCAGGCGGCTCATAACATTGGAACATCACGACTCGAGGCGTCGCATAAGAACCGTTATTTATGGAAGAATATGATCTTCGCGTGACACATTGTCGCGCCGCAGCATCCTAGAGTACTGCCCATGACCCGTATCAGCCTCCGGCGCCTGCGCCAGGATCCGCATGTCCGCGCCCTGACGCGCGGCGCCCGCCCGCACCCCGAGCAGTTCATCCAGCCGCTGTTCGTGGTGGAAGGCATCGCGGAGCGGGAAACCATTCCCGGTCTGACCGGCGTGTACCGCGAAACCCCGGCTTCGCTGCTGACGCAGATCGAGTCCGACCTCGCGCACGGCGTCAGCAAGTTCCTGCTGTTTGGCGTGCCGGCGAGCCATGCCACGCATGACATCGACTGGTCCTTCACTGCCGGGCAGATAGCGGCCGTGAAGAAGAAATTCGGCAAGGACGTCTGGCTCGCGGTCGACGTGTGCCTGTGCTCGGCCACGCCGCATGGCCATTGCGGTGTGCTGAACGATTCTGCCGATCACCTCGACAATGCGGCCAGCGTGCAGGAACTGGCCGCGGCCGCCCTCGCCTACGCGAAGGCCGGCGCAGACTGCGTGGCTCCCAGCGACATGATGGATGGCCGCATCGGCGCCATCCGCGCCACGCTCGACGACAACGGACTCGAGCGCACGGTGCTGATGAGCTACGCCGCCAAGTTCCATTCCAGTTTTTATGGCCCCTTCCGCGTTGCGGCCGACTCGGCGCCGAAGACAGCCAGTGGCCTCACCGATCGTTCTTCGTACCAGATCGATCCCTCGCGCGCGGGCGACGCGCTGCTGTCGGTGGAACGGGATGTGGCCGAAGGCGCCGACATCCTGATGGTGAAGCCCGGCATGCCCTATCTCGACATCCTCGCCGACCTGTCGCGCCAGTTCGCGCACCCCTGGGCGGTGTATGAAGTCAGCGGCGAATACGCGGGCATCGAACTGCTGGCCGACCAGGGCCTGGCAAACCGCATCAATGCCCACCGCGAAGCCTGGACCGGCTTCGTGCGCGCGGGTGCTTCCATGATCATCAGCTATGGCGCCCGCCATGCGAAGGAATGGCTGGCTACATGACGACTTCCGATTCCCTGTTTGCACGGTCGAAACTCGTTTCACCGGGTGGCGTGCATTCACCCGTGCGCGCGTTCAAGGGCGTGGGTGGCACACCCCGCTTCATGACTGGCGGTGCCGGCGCGTTCATTCGTGACGTGGACGGCCGCGAGATCCTGGATTTCTGCATGGCCTTTGGCCCGTTGATTCTGGGGCATGGCAACCAGAAGGTGCGCGATGCAGCCGTCGGCGCCATCGACAAGGGCTGGAGCCTCGGCACCTGCGAACCCTACTCGCTGGCGCTGGCCGAGTTCATCACCAGCCGCATTCCGTGGGTGGAGAGCATCCGCTTCGTGAATTCCGGTACCGAGGCCGTGATGTCGGCGCTGCGCGTGGCGCGCGGCGCCACCGGCCGCGACCGCGTCCTGAAGTTCGATGGCTGCTACCACGGCCATACCGACGCCATGCTGATCCGTTCGGGTTCCGGACTTGCCGAAGCAGCGGAGCCAGACAGTGCAGGCCTGAACAAGGCCACCGTGGGTGGAACGCTGGTGGTGCCGTTGAACGACGAGGCCGCGCTGGAAGCGGTTTTTGCCGCGCATGGCGACGAGATCGCCTGCGCCATCATCGAGCCGCTGCCCGCCAATTACGGCCTGCTGCCGCAACGGCTGGAGTATCTGCAGCTGCTGCAGAAGCTCTGCCGCAAGCACGGCGCGCTGCTGCTGCTGGATGAAGTGATCAGCGGCTTCCGTGTGGGCTTCCAGGGCTGCGCAGGTTTGTTCGGCATCGAGCCGGATCTCGTGACCTACGGCAAGGTGATTGGCGGCGGCTTCCCGGTGGGTGCGTACGGCGGCAAGCGTCAGTACATGGAACTGGTAGCGCCGGCCGGGACCGGTTTACCAGGCTGGCACACTGAGCGCGAATCCGGTGGCCATGTGCGCGGGGCTTGCCACACTCGAGCAGCTGGCGGATGGCCGACTTTACGCGCAGCTGGAATCGCTGGGTGCATCGCTCGAGCAGCAACTCACCGCGATTCCCGGAGTTACCGTGCAGCGCCTGGGATCCGTGTTCTGGCCATACCTCGCCGCGAACGCAGCTCCCCTGCGCAGCCTGGCAGACATGAAACGGAAACCCGCGACACCGTTTGGTCCGGTGTTTCACCGGCTGCTGGATGCGGGCATCTATCTTGCGCCCAGCGCTTTCGAGGTGGGTTTCCTCTCTGCCGCGCACACCCCGGCACATGTGGAACAGCTGGCGCAAGGACTACGCGCCGCGCTGCAGGGGTAATCGTCAGCGGGCGGCTTGCCCGTAGCGCATGCGCGCATGGGTGAGTTGGCCCACGCTGGTCTGGTAGGCGACGCTGAACCGGTCGAGCTGGGCGATGGCCACGTTGGCGTCATCGCCATCCACCAGATCGAAGGCATCGAACCCACAGCGGGCCAGGAAATAGACCTGGTCCGTGCGCACGGCACCCACCGCACGCAATTCGCCCTTGTAGCCGTGCCGCTCGCGCAACAGGCGGGCCTGTGTGTAACCCCGCCCCTCACCGGTGGTGGTGAAATGGACGGCGATCAGCGGCAGCTGTGGCAGGTGCGGCAGCAGTGACGTGAGGTCCTGGTCTTCTGGTTTCAACAGCACGGCACGGGCTGCTGCGGGCTCGCCCGCCGCAATGGCCTTCAGGTAGTCAGCCAGCGGCAACAGCAGGTGCTGCGCGTTGGCGGCCGCTTCGCTGCCGGCGAGCACCCACTCATTGGCACAGAGCGCGCGGTTCTTAATGAGCTGCGGCATACACCTTCTCGCTGAAGGGATCGACGCCGATGCGACGCACGGTATCGAGGAACTCCTCGCCCTCTTCGCGCTTTGCCACATAGACATCCAGGATGCGCGCGATGGTTTCGGCGACTGCGTCCTTCGCGACAGAAGGACCGATGACCTCACCCAGCGAGCTCTTGCCACTGGCAGAGCCACCGAGGGTGATCTGGTACCACTCCTCGCCGTGTTTATCGACACCCAGGATGCCGATGTTGCCCACGTGATGATGCCCGCAGGCATTCATGCAGCCGGACATCTTGATCTCGATATGACCGAGATCGTAGAGGTAGTCGAAATCGTTGAAGCGCTCGTGGATCTGCTTCGCGATGCCGATGGAGCCGGCATTGGCGAGGCTGCAGAAGTCGAGGCCGGGGCAGCAGATCATGTCGGTGAGCGTGCCGATGTTCGGCGTCGCGAGATTCAGTGCCTTCAGGGTCTGCCAGGTTTCGAGCAGATCGATCTGCCGCACTTCGCCCAGCACCAGATTCTGGTCATGCGTCGCGCGCAACTCGCCACTGGAAACCCGATCGGCGAGATCAGCCACGCGGTCCATTCCATCGGCAGTGATGTCACCCGGTGCTTCGCCGTGCGCCTTCAATGACACGATGACAGCGCGATAGCCCGGAACCTTGTGGGGCCGGGTGTTATAGCGATACCAGGCCTGGAAATCGGCCGACTGACCCTGGGTCACGTTGATGTCGGTGAGCGTTTCGTAGGGCAACGGCTTGAAGAAATGCGCGCACGCGATCGATCTCGGCGACATCGAGCTTGAGCGCAGACTCGCGGATCTGCATCCACTCGGCCTCGACGGCAGCGCGAAATGCATCGATGCCTTTGGCCTTGACCAGGATCTTGATGCGCGCCTTGTACATGTTGTCGCGGCGCCCTTCCTGGTTGTAGACACGCAGGATGGCTTCCAGGTACGAAAGCAGATGTTCGCGGGGCAGGAAATCGCAGATGACCTTGCCGAGGATGGGCGTGCGCCCGAGGCCGCCACCCACGAGCACCTCGAACCCCACCTGCCCGTTCGCATCGCGCCGCATGTGCAGCCCGATGTCGTGCACCTCGGAGGCTGCGCGATCTGCCGGTGAACCGGTAACCGCAATCTTGAACTTGCGCGGCAGGTAGGTGAATTCCGGATGCAGCGTCGACCACTGCCGGATGATTTCGCAGTACGGCCGCGGATCGTCGATTTCGTCGGGGGCGATGCCGGCAAAGTGGTCGGCCGTGGTGTTGCGGATGCAGTTGCCACTGGTCTGGATGGCGTGCATCTCGACGGAGGCGAGATCGGCCAGCATGTCGGGCACGTCTTCGAGCTTCGGCCAGTTGTACTGGATGTTCTGGCGCGTGGTGAAGTGCGCGTAGTCGCGGTCGTACTTGCGCGCCAGATGGCCCAGCATGCGCAGCTGCCGGCTGGAGAGCAGCCCGTAGGGAATGGCCACCCGCAGCATGGGAGCATGCTTCTGGATGTACAACCCGTTGCGCAGGCGCAGCGGCCGGAACTCGTCTTCCGGCAGCTTGCCGTCGAGGAAACGCCGCGTCTGGTCGCGGAACTGGGCGACCCGCTCGGCTACGAGTGTCGCGTCGATTTCGTCATAGCGGTACACGCGCGGATTTTAGTCCAGATTTCCGCAAGAAAGGCCGCTGAACGGTGCATTTTGATCTGCGCCGGCGTTATGTGTCAGCCGGTGGTCTGGAGCCCTTGGGCAATACCGCTGACGCTGGCAAGCAACGCCTGCAACAGGTCCTCGTCCTCTCGCGCCGTAGCCCGCCAGCGACGCAGGAGGTCCACCTGCATCAGGTTCATCGGGTCCACGTAGGGGTTGCGCAGCTGGATGGCACGCTGCTGGGTCCGGTCGCCGTCCAGGAGCTCGGATTCGTCCTTGATGGCCAGCACGGCATCCCGCGTGCGCTGGAATTCGTCGCGCAGCACGGCCATGTAGGGGCGCAGCCCTGGAGAGGCGAGCTCTCCATACCGTTCGGCTATCGCAAGATCGGTACGTGCCAGCTGCCCCTCGATGTCATCGATCACCAGGGCGAAAAATGGCCATTCCGCATACAGCGCACGCAGCTGCGCGAGTCCATCGTTGGCCATGCCGCCATGCAGCGCAGAGCCCGCACCATACCAGCCGGGCAGAAAGTAACGCGCCTGCGACCAGGCGAACACCCACGGTGTCGAGCGGATGGACAGCACGCCGGAACCTGAATTCGCGCACTCCCAGATGGAGCGGGAACCGATCTGCATCTTCTCGATGACATCGATCGGTGTCGCTGCGCGAAAGAAGTCGTTGAATCCGGGATCGTCGACGAACAGCGCGCGCCAGACACCGCGACTGTGGTCGGCCAGCTTGCCGAGCAGCGCATGTTGTTGCGGCAGTTCGACGCGGGCGGTACCGCGGCGGCGGGCCAGAGTCGCCATGCCCAGCACACCGAATGCCCGTTCCAGGGAACGCAGGGCATTGGCATGCAGCCCGTAGTTCTGGCTGATGATCTCGCCCTGTTCGGTGATGTGCAGGGATCCGTCGATGGTTTCCGGTGGCGCGGCACGGATCATCGCATCCAGTCGCGAGCCACCCCGCGCGGTGCTGCCACCGCGTGCATGCTGGATGAACGCCGCCTGCTTCGCTTCAGCGAATGTCTCCACCAGATTGCGCTGCGCGTCGAATACCGCCATGCGCATGCCGAGATAGCCGCTGTCGCGTCCCGCTTCGGAATATCCGACCAGCAGCGGTTGTGGCGCGGCGCGCGCGGCCAGATGTTCACGATAGTCGGCATTGTCGAGCACTTCGCGCATGATCCGGCCCGCGGCGCGCAGGCTGTCGCCGGATTCGAACAGCGGCGCAAAATCCATTCCGACCACTCCCGATCGCCGGTCATCCACGCCCGCCCAGCGGGCGAGCACCAGCGGCGCCAGGATGTCGTCTGGTCCTTCGGTTGCGGCCACAACATAACTGCCGATCGCCCGTTCACCGAACCGGGCGCGGCACTGCATGGCGGCTTCGAAAACCGCCAGTGTGCGGCGACTCAATGCATCCAGCGGTGCGATCGGACCCACATCCCGCCGCAGCATGTCCGCCAGGCGCGCCATCCGGTCGGCGCGGCTGCGCTGCAGCCATTCCGGATCGTCCATGCCCTGCCCGATCACGCGGTGATGCACGTCCGCGCGCTGCTTCAGGTCGAGCGCGGCCAGGTGAAAGCCGAAGGTGTCCACCCGCAACAGCAGCCTGCGCACCAGCTGGTAGCCCGCACTGTTGCCCCGGTTTTCCTGCAGGCTGCGTGCAGCCAGCATGAGGTCGGCGCGGAACTGCTCGCAGCGCTCGTAGCGGTTCGCCAATCCCTCGTAGGTCTGCCGCAGCCGCTCACCGACCTGCGCGAAGAACACCCGGTAAGGCATCTGGTCGTGACGCGCCGGTGCACCCGAGCGCGCGCCAGGCAGCAGCATGGCGTATTCGTCAATGCGACGCTGCAGGTCCGGAGAAATCGCGACGCGGCTGGCGCTCTGCGACAGCAGCTGCGAAAGCTGCTGGCATTCCTTGAAATATTCCTGCACCACCACCTGCTGCTGGCGGGCGAGTGTTTCGCGGATGGTCTTGGCATGCACATCCGGGGTGCCTTCCATGTCGCCGCCGACCCAGGTGCCGAACCCCAGCACCACCGGTGGATCGATTCCAGCCACGCTCACGCCGTAGAGATTCTCCAGCGCAGCGCCAATCTCTTCGTAGAAGGTAGGCACGATGCGATACAGCACTTCGGCAAAGTGAAACATCGCGAACTCGCGCTCATCGGCGATCGTGAGTCGCTGCCGCGGATGCTCTTCGGTCTGCCAGCCCGTGGTGATCTCGGTGCGCAGCCGTGCCCAGACATGGCGCTGCTCCTGTGGATCCAGCTTCGGGTTCAGGCGGTCGAGCAGCGCGCCGGCCATGCGCTGCCAGCGACGCAGTTGCGTGCGGCGCGGAGACTCAGTGGGATGTGCGATCAGGATCGGCTGGATACGCAGGCTGGCCAGCAGCTGCAGCATGTCGTCCAGAGAAAGCCCCTGCGCCTTGATCTGCGCCAGGGAGTCCTCGATGCCACCAGGCTGCGGCCGACCACCATCCGCGACGAAGTACTCGCGACGGCGCCGGATCCGGTGCACCTTCTCGGCGAGATTGACTGCCTGGAACCAGGTCGAAAAGGCCCGCACCAGATCCCGGGCGATGGCAGGCGGACGCCCTGCCACGCGCTGCTCCAGCCGGGCAACCGGGGCCTCGATGTCATCGCGGCGCTCGATGGCCGCACAACGATCCGCTTCGACCAGGGAGTACAGCTCGTCGCCGCCCTGCTCGCGCAGCATTTCGCCCACCAGCACGCCCAACTGGTGCACGTCCTCGCGCAGGGCCAGGTGCTTGGGCGGAAACTGGATCTGATGGCGGTCCACGGGGCTGGGATTCTACCCATCCGCCGTTACCGGTGCGCGGTCAGCGGGGCCTGCCCTGCAACCGGCTCGCCAGCCGCGGGTGGGTTTCGAGCAATATCTGGGTAATGGCGGTCCGGTCCGCCGGATCCAGGCGTGCCGAAATACCGGTGGTATCCCGACCCTGCAGCACCTCGACAACACGGGAATCGATGTAGTCCCTCACATAGGGAGGCAGGGAATCGAGTTGTGGTGAGTACACGAGGTAACTCAGGGGGTAACGGAATACGCGCTGGTAGAGCGCCAGCTGCCGCAGGCTCCGGCCCTTCGAATCCTGCGGCGCCAGCTTCGAGAACCGCTCGGCAAAGCCGTTGCTCCCTGCGATCCTGTCTTCCAGCGGCGCGGCATCGGCGAAGAACAAGCCGCGCACTACACCCTCAACAATGGTCCGCAATGCCTTCTGGTCACGTTCGCCGACATCTGCCCAGATCTGTGGTTCGCCCACCGTATCACGTCCGTTGCGGGCGATGAGCGAGCGCACCTTGTAGTTGGCACGCGTGATCAGGTTCTGGACCCAGGACTGATGCTCCAGCACCAGCAGGGCGACGATGTCGCTTTTGTCTGTGAGATAGGCACTGGTATCGAAATACCCGGCCAGCGACTGCAGATCGCCGCGCTCTGGCAGCAGCTTGCGCAACTGCTCGCCGCCGAGAGATTCACGCAGCGGCATGTTGCCAAAATGGGCCTGCTTGCCATGCCGGCCAGTGACATACCAGCCTCCCCAGCGCTGCGCGAGTGGCGTCCGATCGTCCACATCCGTCGCACTGCTGAAAGTCCGGGTATCGCGCGGATCATCGACAGGCGCCGACATCGCGAGGATGCGAGGCACACCACCCCCGGTCATCGAAAAATTGTCGTGGCAGCTCAGGCAGCCGCCTCCTTCGCGTGCCAGCTTGACGACTGACTCGCGGCGATTGTCCATCACGAAGAAGACCGGACCCATTGCCGCATCCATTGAAGTCAGCTCGAGCAACGGACTGCCCTGCACCCAGGCTACATGGGTATCGTCGTTGAAATAGATGGCGCGCGGCATGGCCGCATTGATGCTTTCGGATTGCAGGCTGGTTTTTGAATGCACCAGCAGCTGCGAATCGACGTGGATGTCCAGCGCCTGAAGCAGCGCGCGCAGATAACCCCATTTCGGTTCCCACTCCAGCGACAGCTGGCCACTCTCCAGCTGTTGTTTCAGGCGCGAAAGGCGATTCTGCGTGGGGACACCGGAATACCCGATGGCCGGGTAGTCCTGATCGTAGCGCGCCACACCGGCCCGCAGCTGCTCGCTCTCGGCGCCTTTCACGACAGCGGTCAGTGCTGCAGCGACAATCAGCAGTAGTACGGAAAGGTGTTTCATGCGATTTGGACCGGCACGCGAAATCACAAGTTCCCGCGCTGGCCTAGCCAGTCAGCAGGATGGCCTCCGCATGCTCGATGGCCTCCGGCATGCCATAGACCAGCAACACGTCGCCGCCACGCAGCGTCGTGGTCTCGGCCGGCTCTCGGCCGGTAATGCCCCGCCGGCGCAAGGCCGTGAACACGACTGCGGCGCCATGCGCACGCACCTCGGCCAGCGACCTGCCGACCGCCCAGGCGCGGGGTGGAATGACCACGGTTGCGATGCCTTCTCCGCGCTCGTCCAGCACGTCGCCGGCACTGGAATCGGCAGGCACCACGTCACGCAAGGTCACGTACCGGGCGCGACGGATCTCGCCGATCGTGCGCACCACGCGGGTCATGGGCACGTTGAGCAGCATCAGTACCTGTGACACCAGCATGAGGCTGGCCTCGAAAGTTTCCGGCACCACTTCGGTAGCACCCGCCGCTGTCAGTTCGGCGATACCCATGTCGTCTGCGGTGCGCACCAGCACCGGCACATCGCGGCGCTGCGCACGCACCGCTCGCACGATGCCAACCGAAACTGCGGGATTCGCGAAACTCACCACCACGGCGCTGGCATTGGCAAGCCCGCATGCCATCAGCACGTCTTCATCGGTGGAATCGCCGAAGATGACCGGATAACCGGCCTGCCGCGCCGGCCGCACGCGCGCCGGATCGAGATCGACCGCGACATATTCGAAACCCTGTGATTCCAGGACGCGGGCGATGTTCTGCCCCACCCGTCCGAATCCGCACAGCACGACATGCTCGCGTTTGGCCACTTCGCTGGTGGACGCCTCCTCGCGCTCGATGGACCGCTGTGGGGGCCCCTGCTCGCGCAGCACCGTACGGGCGAAGGTCTTGTTGAAGCGGATGCCGAAGGGCGCTGCCAGCATCGTGACCACCAGTGCCAGCAGCAGCGGTTGCACGACCACGGCCGGCGTTGCCGGTGACTGCAGCAGCAGCGTCAGCAGTGCCACACCGAATTCACCGCCGCCACCGAGCAGTATGCCGGTGCGCAGCGCCTTGAAGTGGGTAGCGACAAAACTCCGCACTGCAATCGTTCCGACGCAGACCTTGACGGCCACGATCGTGAACACCATCAGTGAAACCAGCAGGAACTGGTCGTAGATCAGTCGCAGGTCGAGCAACATGCCGACGGAGATGAAGAACAGACCTAGCAGCAGCTCACGGAACGGCCGTATCACCGATTCAACCTGATGCCGATACTCGGTTTCGGCCAGCATCATTCCCGCCAGAAATCCGCCCAGTGCCAGTGACAGTCCTGCCTGCTCGGTCAGCCACGCTGCCCCCAGCACCACGAACAGCACCGTCAGGGTAAACAGCTCTTTAAGTCGGCTGTGCGCGATTTCGACGAACAGCGGCCGCAACAACCAGCGTCCGACCAGCATCACAACCAGCAGCGCCGCCACACCACTGGCAAGGGTCTGCGCGATGCCGGAGTAACTGAACCGTTCCGGTTCGCCTTCGGCGATGGCCGTTGCCAGGGCCAGCAGTGGCACAAAGGCCAGATCCTGGAACAGCAGGATGGCGAGGGTCAGCCGCCCGTGTGTGCGGTTGATCTCGACCTGCTCGGTGAGCTGGCGGATCACGATGGCAGTGGACGACATGGAAAGCGCACCACCCACGACCACAGCCGTCAGCCAGGACAGCCCCAGCATCCTGCCAATTGCCACGAAAACCGCCGTGGTGCACACCACCTGCAGCAGGCCGAGTCCGAACACCTCACGACGCATGGCGACCATGCGCGGCCAGGAAAACTCCAGGCCCAGCGTGAACAGCAGGAACACGACGCCGATCTCGGCAAGCAGATGAGTCTGTTCAGTCTCCGGCACGATGCCGAAGGTGAAGGGACCGACCAGCAGCCCGACCACGAGGTATCCGAGCACGGGCGGCATGCCGATGCGGCGCGCGAGCGTCACCACCAGCACGGATACCAGCAGCAGCGCGAGAACCTGTGTCAGCGGGTCATGCAGCATTCACCAGAGAATAGCCGAAGCCCTCTCTGGCCGGCAGACCGTATCAGGCCGGGAAGAACTCGATCGGCTTGGTGGTGGTGATGGTCGCCACATCACGCGCCTGGAAACGGATCAGGCGCACGCGCGCAACGATCCTGCGCTCGAGTTCCGGATCGTTCAGTTCGCTGGAAACCACGCGACAGGCGGTGACTTCCCCCGATGGCGCAATGGTGAACTCGAGCACCATCTTGCCCTGCAGCTCCGGCCGCTCACGCAGCGCACGGCTGTACAGCGCGTAGATCGCACCCTTGTTGCGATCGAATTCGAGTTCGATCTCTTCCTGGCTGCGCGCAGCCTTGCCGCTGTTGCCGGTGCGCGTCGCATTGTTGTCGGCACCAATGGCTGCCACACGTGAACTGACGGATGTCGTGGCATGGCCGGTCAGGGATCCGGCTCCTGATCCGTAGCCGCGGCTGCTGTTGGTCGACTGCACGCCTGCGCTGCCGGTGCCGGCCTTGGAGGTGATCAATGAACGCTCGGCCTTGCTCTCGGCACCCACGGCGCCGGTGAGATTGCGGGTCTGCGTTGGCATTTCCTGCGCAAGGTCGCGACGCAGGTCAGCGAGTTCGTCGCGTACCCTGCTGAGTGACTGCTCCGCCTTCTTGCGAGCCTCCACGACACGGTCGACAGGTTGAGGTATTGGCCGATCCTGCGGCTTGGGCAGATCGATGGGCTTGGGCGGCGGCGGCACAGGCGGTGGTGGCGGCTTCGGCCGCTCCTGAACCATCAGTCGCGCCAAACGCTCGGGTACGGCTTCTTCGGCCGTGCGGACCGGCTCTGGAAACTTCACGACCGCCACGATCACGAGGAACACCAGCAGCAATGCAAGCCCGATGGTCGCCAGTCGGCGGAAACGGCGATTGGCCTCAGGGTCGCCCTCCCAGGGCAACTCGAAGCTGCGGTAATACGGTGCCAGTACCATTGCGTTCATCGGGTTGTACCGCTACTGCGGCAAGGCAGCCGGATCGACCGCCTTGTCCTTTTCGATGGTGGCAAAGGAAATCTTCCCGAAACCTGCTTCCGTCGCGGTCTGCATCACCTTCTTCAGCACCTCGTAAGGCAGCGTCTTGTCGGCCATCACGGTTACTTCGCGCTCGGCCAGATCCTTCTCGGCCATTTCCTTGCCGATGATGCGCGGGCGCTGCAACACATCGCGCAGCGGCGCAAACACGGCTTCTTCACTGGCACGCAGCTCGGCAATCGGCGCCACGCGGTCGCCCTGCACGAACAGCTCGTCCTTGGTCAGCATCACCACCACGGTTTCACGTGGCCGGGCAGTAACGATCGATTCGGGAATCTCGATGCCCTTGCTGTTCTGCACCAGCTCGACCTCGGTCGAGTAGATCAGCAGGAATGAAACCAGCACCGAGAGGATGTCGATCATCGGGATCAGGTTCAGTTCGCCTTCGGCGCGATTGCGCAGATGGTGCGTCATCATGCGACGCGCGCGATTGGACATCATGGGCGTGCCCCCGCAGGCGCATCGGTTTCCGGTGCATCACCCAGCGAGACATTCGGAAACAATTCTGCCTGCACCAGCACGCCGCCCTGTCGCTGCTCGAGGATGCGCATGGTATCCATCACCTGCACCAGCGCATCGTAGGGAATGTCCTTTTCCAGCAGCAGCGTGGCATCGGTCATGTCCGGGTACTTCGCCTTGACCACCTGCAGGTACTCGGAGAGACCCGTCAGGTTGTACGGTTCATCGCTGCTGGCACGCTTGAGTGTTTCCAGGGGGCCCGTCTTGCGATCGGCCACCTGGATCATGTCCTTGCGCAACAATACCTCTAGCTCGAGACCAGGCGGTGGTTCGACAAACGTGGCGCTGTTGCTGGGGAGTTTCAGCTCCAGAATCACGGTTCGCGAAAACACGGCAGTCATCAGCAGGAACGTGACCAGCACCGTGAAGATGTCGATCATCGGCACGAGCAGCAGCTCCGACGGCCTTTTGTGCCGTCGTTCGAGCTTGCGCATGGCGTAATTGCGACGCATCGAATCCCTTCCTGGATCAGGCGCCAGCGGCCTGGGCAGCTTCCGAACGACGCTCCACGATCGAGTTCAGGAACTTCACCGAGGCCATTTCCAGGCTGTCGATCAATTCCGTGGTCTTGGTCTGCAGCACCGCGTGGATGATGAGCAGCGGCACCGCGACCATCAGGCCGAAGGCCGTGCAGTTCATCGCTTCGGAGATACTGGCCGACAGCAGGTTGGCTTTCTCGGCCGGGTTCACGGTCGCCACCGCGCTGAAGGCGCCGATCAGACCCATCACGGTGCCCAGCAGCCCCAGCAGCGTCGCCAGGTTGGCGAAGGTGGCCAGGTAATGAGTTCGTTTCTCGAGTTTGGGCGTGATGCCCATCAGGCTTTCTTCCATGGCCTTCTCGATGTCATCGCGACGCTTGGCTCCCTGGACCCGGGCCAGGCCGTAGGTCAGGATCTGCCCCACGGCTGATTCTGACTGCGATGCGATTTGCGACGCCTGGCGGAAGTTGCCCTGGCCAAGCAATGGCTCGAGCTGCTGCCACAGTTCGCGGTTCCGGCTGCGCGCAACCGTCAGGTAAAGATACCGCTCCACAGCGATGGCGATACCGATGACCATCACCACTGCGATGGGAAACATGAAATGCCCGCCGTTCTCGAAGAACCGGGCAATCGTTGAAAAAAAGTCCATCTGAAAACTCCCTTGCTGGTGTGCAAGACCTCCTGCGCACCTTGAATCCCACGCAGCTAAATTGCTGCGACCTATTTCTCAACCTCTGTGCCATTGGCGCTTCCCGCCCCGGCCGCATCCGGCTTCAGGGCCTGGTAATAGCGGTTCTGTCGCCGAAAGACGTCACGATCGACCGGTGCCAGCACTTCATCCAGCAGGCTGTTGGCAGGCTTGCCACCCAGGTCTCCCAGGTCCGGCCGTTTCCATGGCACCACGTAGAGCACTTTAGGCAACTCCCGGTTGCCGGTGATCTGCGTCGCATCGAGTTCCAGGCGATCTTCCGCGCGGCGCGCTGCGGCCGACGGTGATGTCTGTACCGCAGGCTCCAGCGAAGCCGGATTCACAGCTGGAATCGTAGCTTCCCTCGCGGGTGCTGCCGGTGCAGCAGCTGCAGGCGTGGCGGTGGGCGCAGGCTCCAGCGCCCATGCCGGTGCACACAGCATCAACAAAGCCAGTTTAAGGGCGGAATGCTTCATTGGGCCTCCGGGGCTGCAGGTGCGGACGCTGGTGCATCACGCCTGCCGGCCCTTTGTTTCACATCGGCGATCCAGCTGGTCACCGGGCGATCCTCGCCTGTGAGCGCTTTGTAGCGCTCGAAAGGATCAATCGCGGCAGCCGGATTTCCAAGATAGAGATCACGTACGACACCCAGGTTACGCAAGGCAGGAGCATGCTCCGGATTGGCGAGCAATGCCTGTTCGTAGGATTCAGCCGCTGCCGGGAACTTACCGCGGTGCCGTTGCACATGTCCAAGCGCGGTCAGAGCCAGTGCACTGCGTGGTGTGCGGCGAACGGCTTCCAGCAACGCCACTTCAGCTTCGTCCAGGCGCCCCTGGCCGAACAGCAATACACCCAGGTTGTAGGCGGCTCCACCAAACTGCGGCGTGGCTTCCATGAGCTGCTTGAACTCGAGCTCCGCATCCACTGCCTGGCCCGCATTGGCCTGGGCCACGGCGCGCTCATGCTGGGAAACAAGTCGTGCTGCAGGCTGTGGCGCTGCAACTGCGGGTTCAACAGGCGCAGGAACGACAGCGCCCTCCACTGCTGGTGCAGCGATTGGCTGTTCGACCACTGGCAGCACAAGTGAACCGTGGTAGCTGGCAGCCAGTTCGGTCTTGCCGAACCGGGCAGGCAGCAGCTTGGCGAGCGCCGCGTAACTGGCCTTCACGCCATCATCGAATACGCCTTCCCGCGCGAGCGCTGCGTTCGCTTCGTGCAGGGTGATGGCCTGTTCCTCGAACGGCGTGGCCTGTTCTTCCAGCAACAGGTCGTATTGTTCGAGTTCATCGGCCGACATGTTGCGGGGCCGCTCCGAAGCCATCAGGTCGGCGCCCAGCTGGCCATAGAGCTCGGCGATCTCGAAGTTTGCCTGGGTAGTCACTTCGGCAACGTTGTAGGCAGCCGCGGCCTTGTAGCCGCCCAATGCGCTTTCGAGAGCGCGACGCTTGGCCGTGAGTGTGCGGGCAAGGGGTGAACCCAGCTTCAGCGCACGGAAGCTGTCGCGTGCTGGAGCTGCGAGCGCAAGGCTGGCCCGGGAGGCAAGGTAACGCGTGCGATCACTGCGTGCCGCACCGGCCGCGGCATCTGCCTTCACGATTTCACGCTGCCAGTGGGCCACCCTTTCCTTGTTGCCGGCCTTGGCTGCAAAGTCCGCCAGGCGCTGGCGGGTTTCGATGCGCTCTGCCACCGGCGTCGGAAACTCGGTCACCATGCGTTCCAGCAGCGCAATCGTCTTCACGCTGTTGCCGCTCTTCTCGTATTGATCAGCCGCAATGGCCAGCGCTTCCAGCCGCAGTGCCGGTGTCTGGTCCTTGGCGCCTGCAATGCGTTCGAATTCTGCAGCAGCCGCATCAGCACGGCCGCCTTCCATGTAGGCAACAGCCAGCTTCTGCGTGATGTCGGGCTGCTGGGCGCTCTTGGGATAATCGCGACGGAAGGCTTCCAGCACACCAATGGCACGAGGCCAGTCTTTCAGCTTGATCAGTTCGGCGGCAGCGTCGTACTGGGAGGTTTCCACTGCCGCTGTGCCTGGCGCCACGCTGGCCACGCGCAGGAAATCATTGACCGCGCCACTTGCATCGCCTGCTGCCCGCTTGGCTTCCGCCTGCCGGTAGACCGCCACGGACAACTGTTCGGTGAGACTCTTCTGCAGCGCGGCGTCATCCGCAGCCAGGGAGCGCGCCTGCAACCAGGACTGCTCCGCCAGCTGGAATTCGCCCTGATCAAAGCGCGACTGCCCGGCGATGCCGTGGGCGATGCGACGCTGCGCGATGCTGGCTGGCGGATTGCGACCGAGCAGCAGGTTCGAAACTTCGATCGCGCGCGGCAGGTTCTTTGCCGCATAGAGATCCTGTGTTGCACGGGTCAGCACGCCCGTACCGTCCGGATGCTCCGGAAAAGTCTGCGCAAATTTCACGCCCGATTCGATGGAACGCAATTTCCAGGCCGCGCGGGCGCCTTCCGGCACCAGCGGCTCCTGCTTCTGGTAGGCGCTCAGTGCGGCATAACCGGCCTTGGCTGAATCTGGCCCAGGCGGATAGCCGTAGGCAGAGCGCTCGTATTCCTCGACGGCATCGGCAAACTGGCCGCCCTCGTAGAGCACATCGGCGAGACGGAAGTTGACCTGCGCGGATTCCGGATCCTGCGGAAATGACTGCAGCTGCAACCGGTACCAGCGCGCGGCCTGGGCGTAGTCGTCGGCACGCTTGTGCTTCTGAGCCTCGGCGTGGTGATAGGCAGCGAGATCGGTCAGATGCGCCTTGGTCTCGGCGATCACCTGCGGATAGCTGGCGCGATTGCGTCCCTGCCAGAAGCTGGTGCCGAGATTATAGTTCTCGACGTATTCACGCTTGCCCTCGAGCACGAGCTGCGCGAACCCGCCCTTGCGATAGGCCTCGATGGCCTGAGTGGAAAGGCCGGGCGAAAATTCATTGTTGGGTTCTCGCGCGACGAAGGCCCGGTAGGCCGCGGCGCCGTCCTGGAAGCGCTGCTTCTCGACGTAGAGATCCCCCAGCCGCGAATACAGCAGCGCAGCGTACGGCGGTTTGCCGATGCGGTCGACGAATCGGTTCAGAGGTTCGATGCCGTCTTCATTCGAGAACGTCAGGCTCATGACACGCAGGGTGTCGTCGATGATCTCCCGATCGGCACGCGGCAGGGTTTCGAGCTGCCGGAAACCCCGCGCCGCAGAAGGCTCGCGCAGCTTGACGTCGAGCAGGCGCGCAAAAACCGGCAGGCTCTCTTCGTTCAGGTTCTGCTTGAAGAGCGCCCAGCCCTGCTTGTACAGACCCTGCTGGTAGAAGGAACCGGTCTCGCGACGGGTCACTTCCGCATAGGCGCGCTCTGCATCGCGGTACTTCTGCGTCGAGAACAGCAGCTCGCCGCGGCGGAAATGCACTTCCACGATTTCGCGCGACGCGGGATACCGGCGCACGATGTCGTCGAGCGTCGCCAGAGCCTTGTCGGTCTGACCCGTGGTTTCGTAGGCACGCGCCAGCTGGTAGAGCACCTGGTCGTTGCGCGGATAGTCCGGATGCGCCTGCAGCAGCAGCGAGTAAAGCCGGATTGCTTCCGCACCACCCAGGTCGACCCGGGTGACTTCGGTTTCCATGCGCTCGAGTTCACCGCTTTCCAGCGAAAGATCGCCCAGCCGACGCAGCGCTTCGGCGCGCAGGGCCGCATCGGTGTTCTGCAGCTCGAGGAATTTGCGGTAGCTGTCCATGGCCTTGCCGGAATTGCTGTCCGACGGAGGATCCTTGCGGATCTCCACCTGGCGTTTCGGCAGATCCTTGAGGGTCTGTGCAGCCGACCCACGTTCCGCAACGAGCGCTGGACTGGCGAACACCAAACCCACCGCCGCAAGCCAGATGGTGCGCAGCTTCATGGTGCCACCCCGCCCGCCGCCGGCGCAGGGCGCGGTGCTTCGCTGGCACGGTCGTAAATGGTGGCCAGCGCAAAGCGGGCCTGGATCTCGTAGTCCCCGATCCGCTGCTTCTGCGCATCGAGTTCAGCCAACGCGATGGCGGCCAGCAGATCTCCCTGGGCCTTGGCTGCGTCGCCCAACTCGCCACGCAGCGCCTGCATGCGTGCCTGCAGCGCGTCGATCCGGTTGGCAAAATCACCAGTTGTGGTGGGCGCTGTCTTGCGCGCCTGTTCCACCCGCAGCCAGCGCCGGTTGGCCTCGGCCAGCGCCACGTCCAGCGCCTTCAGCTCGCCGCGCTGCTGGTACAGACGGTCGCGATAGTTCTGGCGCAGATCCCAATTGAGCACGCCTTTGACCAGGCGCAGACGCTCGCGCCTTTCGGCGATTTCGTCGCTGTCAGGCTCGGCGGCAAGGCCGGCTTCAATCTCGAGGATGCGTTGCCATTGGGACCGCTGCTCCGGCGTGCCCAGAGCGGCCACGTCTTCCATGATGACCACGTCGTTGAAGCGACCTTCCACCTGTTCGCGCCGGGCCGAAAGAGCTTCCAGCGAGCCGCCGGCAAGCAATGCGTCCACCTTGGGAACGCGCTCCGCATAGGCTTTTTCCCGCGTGCCGATCATGTCCGCGTAGACCACCATGTTCTCGTCCCAGCGCGCCAGCGTGGAACCGAGGTAAGCCAGGTCACGGAAATTCTTCAGACCTTCCTGGAAATCATTGCTGGCCAGCACGGGAAACAGGTAGCGCGACTCCGGCGCATCCGGCAATTCCTGCAACTGCCAGAACCAGCCGCGCTGCGGAGAATCGGCATCATCGACGCCCAGCAGGTTGTTCAGCAGCCCGCCCTCGCGGATGCGGCCCATGGCGGCATCGATACGTTCCTGCTCGCTGTCGAATGAGGTCAGCGCCTGCTCGTAGTATTCCGCGGCCTGGCCATTGGCACCGAGCTTCGCAAAGGCATAGGGCACGGCGAGATAGGCTTCCTGCACGGCCGCATCCAGCAGGTTGCGATCGCGCAGCACCAGCCACGGAGTCAGCGCGTCTTCATACTTCTCCAGTGCCGCATTGGCCCAGCCCAGCCCGAGCAACGCACGACTGGACTGCGGACCATCCAGACGCACACGCTCGAGGCTGGTCATGGCATTGGGCGCGTCATTGGCCTGCATGTAGGCAAAACCCAGCGCGAGGTTGGCTTTGTCGCGCAGCGCCAGCATTTCTTCTTCGCTGCTGGCCAGCGTGCCAACGGTGGTCAGGAACTTTGCGCCGTCGGCCAGGCGATTGCTGCGCAACAGCGCCACGCCAAGATTGAAGCGCGCGAACTGCATCCAGGTACTGCTGCTGTTCCAGCCGGTGAGCAAGGTGATGGCATCATCGTAGCGCTCGAGATGCATCAGCGCATTGGCTGCCAGATGCACACGCTCGGCTTCCTGTGCGGGCGGCAACTTGCCTTCGATCCTGCCCAGTGAGTCGATGGTGCGATCGTAATAACCGCGGGTGTACCAGACCTTGGCGAGGTAGAACCAGGCCCGCGCCTTGACGCTGGCCGGTATCTCCGGACCCAGCAGCGTCTCGAAACGTCGACCCGCCTCGTTGTGCATGCCCAGCTGCAGGTACAGGCCACCGGCGAGCAGATCTGCCTCGCCCAGGTGGTGGGGCATCTGCTGCCATTGCGAATACGCCTCGAGGCGCGTGAGCGCTTCGAAATCTTCACCAATGAAAGTCTGGAACAGCACATCCCCGTAGTGCAGGTCCTGCACGCGGGTGGCGGGAATCTTGTCTGCCTTCTTGCCGGCAGCCGCTGCCGGCAGCGGCGCCATGCCCAACGCTGCGGCACAAGTCAGGGCGATGAAGGCATTGCGCAGCATGCGCGCCTTATTCCCAGTCCTTGATTTCAAATTCTGGCTGCCGCTTGCGCTGCCGGTCGGCAATCTTCAGTTCGAGGTATTTCGCACCTACGGACTTCTCGAACTTCAGCTGCGCGCCGCGAGAGTAATCCTGGCCGTTCGGGCCTTTGCCGCTGAATAGCGCAACCAGCTCATGGTTGCCCACGCGCAGGTTGCCGAGATACAGCCGTTGTACGCCACCCTTCAGCAGCGCTTCGGCCTCACGCGGTGTGTACAGGTACTTTGCCACCTGCTTGTTGTCGACCCGCAGCTCGACGGTGTCGAGCGCGAAGAACTCGCCCACATCCATGGACAGGAACACGGCAACCTGGGTATTGGCCGGAAACAGCAGTTCTTCCTCGAGCACGAACAGATCGCGGTTCAGATCGACCACGTCTTTCTTGATCGACTGGATCTCCTCGTCCAGCGCGCGGGTGTCAGGCGCCGCTGCGGGTGCCTCCGACGTTACGGGCGTTTCGGAGACTGCCGCAGCTGGCGGTGGTCCGAATGTCGGTGCAGGAGCAGTGGCAGGCGCAGATTCTGGCGGCGGCCCGAATGTGGGCGCCGGACCGAAGGTAGGCGCCGCCGCCAACGAGGCAAAGCTCGTGGCGAGCAGCGCCAGCAGGAGGGATGTCTGATGGAAAGACTTCATGAGGCCTCTTCTTGTCTCGCGCTACTCGTCGAGAAGAACTTTGATCTGGTCCAGGTACTGGGCGTCGCTGCCACTGCGGTAGTCGCGATGCACATGCCGGATGCGGCCGGCGCGATCCACCAGCAGCAGCATGGGCAGGTTGTCCACCTGGTACTGCCGGGCAACTGCCTTGGCGGGATCCAGCAGCACCGGGAAACTCACCGGGTGCGCCACGGCGTATTCAGCTGCTGCTACCTGATCGTCATCGACATTGACAGCAAGGGCAGCGAGGCCCGCCGAGCGATAGGTGTCGACGATGCGGCTCAGCGACGCAAGTTGCGCGGCGCACTGGCTGCAGCGGCTGCCCCAGAAGACCAGCAGCACCACGTCACCGCGGTGTTCGGAAAGCCTGAAATTGGAACCCGAGGTGGCGCGCAGCGCGAAGTCCGGTGCACCCGCACCCTGCAGCCGGTAGCGTTGCTCGGCTGCAGTGCACAAGCCCGCACCCAGCAACGCCGCTGCCAGCAGGAACAAGGATTTCCGTCGATTCAGCACAACAGCAGGCACCACGCGACAATTTAACAGTATGCGCCAAGGATAACGCGCTGGTGCCGCGTGACAATGACTCCGTTCACACGATCGGCGCAAAGGCCGTGAGTGAATCGCGCTGCGCGACACCACCCAGACCCTGTCCCGGGAAGAAGCCGGCAGAAGCGAACTGGTTTTCCCGCCCGTGCAGGCCCATGTAGTTCAGCAACACCAGCTCCACCAGCAGGTTGACGGCATTGGCGCCGGGGTGTGAGGAAGTCACCACCGAACCATCACCGCTGTACCAGCCAATCTGGTTCAGGGTCGGAGCACGCAGCACCGGCCGCTGGCCCGGACGGAACACCAGGAAGAACGAGGCTGCCGTCGCCTGGTTGTCACCGGTCCACACACCCTTGCCACGACCATTGGCTGAATTGTCGAGCATGCCGTTCGATGACAGCGAACCGTCGCTGAACACATACAGCATCAGCGGCTTGTTGGTGCGGTTGGCGTACTCCAGGCAGGCGCCGATGCACTGGCCGGCGCGCAGGTCGCGCATCTCACCGGTAGCGCGCTCGCCCGTGTGGTAATCGAAGCCACCCATCTGGATGGTGCCCGCACCCGCGTTGCCGTCGATGACCATCTTCATCACGGCGGCCGTCTTCTGGAATTCGCGATCGCCGTTGTACTCGGCCTGGGTGAAGATGCCGGTAGGCCCGACAACCAGCGGATCGAGGCCCGGATCCAGTGACGCCGGATCATTGAATTCCTCGGCAAGATAAGCCGATTTCACGTAGCCGCACTTGTTGAACTGCTTGAGCTCGGCGTCAGTGCCAAGCTGCGTCGATACGGCGCCATGCTTGCGATGCGTCAGCACCGCCATGGATTCCATCACGGCCACTGCATCGGCCGGATCGGGGAACAACGTGCCCAGTTCTCCAGTATCGACGAGACCAGTCACGTCGCTGGCGCGATCCACCTTGGTGGGGCGTACCTTGGGATCGATCATGCCAAATGGGGCCATCGAGTTGCCGCCGGAGTCGGAGCTGACCGAACCGATCAGCGTCAGCAATTCACCGCGCGAGCCAGTGCGCGCAATGCCATACATCGGATTGTGCGGATTGTTGCCGGTGTCGTTCTCGGAACGGGCCGCAATGATGGTGCCGTTGGTGCCCGCACGGGCGGCCACCGAGGTGCGCATGTCCATGCCGCGCAGGAAGGCACTGTCGATGTGGAAAGCCACGCCGTAGTTCTGGTCGATCTGGTTGGGCAGGTTGGGCGTCATGTCGCCCGGGAGGCCCAGCTTCGAATAACCCGCGGTGGTCAGGAAATCCAGCTGCCCGCCCTGCCGGCCGATCAGCACGTTGGAACCCGCAATGTTGGCGCCACCGGAGAGATCGAAGCAGATGAAGGGAATGTTGCCGGAGCCGCCCGTGATGCCGCAGCTGCCGGCACCGATGCCGGCGAGGTCGGCCAGCACGTCGGCGTGGGCGCCCTGCGACAGCATCACGGTAGCGGAACCCGCGACCAGGCCCGCCGAGAGGAAGTCACGGCGGGTCACCGGCCTGCTGTGGTCTCCGTGCAGGATTGGCTCGTTGAGGCCACGGCCCTTGGGAATTTTGCGGAGGTAACGCATGTTTTCAGTCCTTTCCTTTGGATTCCGTCAGCCTTACAGGATCGACAGCACGCCGCTGCCCAGAGCCGCGGCGCAGGCCGCCTTCGCAACGTTCGCGCTGCTCGCACCCGGCTTGTTGGCCAGACGGTCGATCAGCAGACCCAGCTCGGTGCGTATCTCGCCATCGGCTGGCTGGCTGGCCACATTCGCGCCCACGGCCTTCTGCAGCAGCGGCACGATCAGGAGGTCCTTGCCAGCCGCATCGGCAAACTGCGCCGCCGGCGATGTACCGACGTTGAGGCCCGGGAAGAACGCAGCCCGCATCGAGGCGTTGTCCACCATTACCGAGCAGTACTTGATGGCCAGCTGCGCCACACCGGTCTGATGGGAAGCCAGGAAGGCTTCGATGCTCGGTACCGGTGGCAACTGCTGCTGCACCTGCAGATAGGTGCTGCGCACGCCGCTGTTGGTCGTGGGCACGCCGGTGATGCGCGACATGCTCTGGTTGAGCTGTTCGAAGGTACGCACACCGATATCCGACTGCGCAGGCAGATCCACCGGAGCCTGCGTGATGCCGGTAACCGGCGTGCGGGCGTAGGTATTGCTGCCGATGCGGTCGAAGCTCAGGAAGAACTGGTCGGAAACCGGCCCTTTCTGCAGCCCGATGATGGTCCCGACCTCCGACAGCAGCTGTCCGGTGGCAGGCGCGTAGTTCGCGTCGGTCACGCTGAGGTTGACGTTGGCATAGGCCTGGCCTGCCTGCGCTTCGCCACCGTTGATGCCGATGCGGATGCCCTCGATCGGAATCGTGCCGGGACGAGCCGCGGGGTCAAGGCTGATGAAGGTCGGTTTCATGAACAGGTAGCCGTAGCTGTCGTACTGGCTGGCCTCGAGCATGATGTAGCTCTGCGGCATGCCGGTAAGCGCCGTGACATTGAACAGCAGGAAGTAGCGCTCACCCACACCCGCGGCGAAGTTCTGCTGGATCTGCTCCAGGGTCAACGTGCGGCTATGGACAGCCGCGAAGCGGATCACGCCCTGCCACTGGCGGTTGTTCGACGTCTCGTTGCCGAGCACCAGGGCGAAGGTGTCGTCCCAGTCGCCCAGGGTGCCACCAGCGCGCGGATCCTGATCACCGGTGAAATTGCCGTTCACGTAGAGACGGCGACCGTTGACCGGGTCGTAACTCAGCACGATGTGCTGCAGCGAGGCCTGCGCGTCGCGATCCGCATCGCGGGTCAGCAGCGCCGGTGCGCCATTGGCGCCGGTGGTGCTGGAGCGGGCCAGCGCTTCGTACTGGTAGGCACGCTGCGCCAGCGTCACGTTGCGGGACATCACGCCACCGGAGTAGCTGAAGAGGTACGCATCTTCCTGCGTGACATTGGCCGGTGCGGCCCACAGTTCGATGGAGTATTCACCCGTGACCTTGAGCTGGTCGGCCAGCTTGCGGCTGCCCGTGGTGGTGCCCTGGGCCTTGCCACCTGCCTTGATGTTGACGCCCCAGCCGCCCATCCAGGTGATGTCGCCGGACATGTTCAGGTTCAGCGCCGGCTCGACACCGCTGGTGTCGAAAATGGTGCTGCCGGTGCCGGTCTTGAACTCGTACTTGGCGATGGTGTTCGCTTCGTAGCGATTGCCACCCGCCGCGATCGTGCCGTCATACAGCGTCAGCGCACGGCTGATCTGCAGGGCTGCATCGATGGGCGTGAGGCTGATGCCATTGGCGAAGGCTTCGACCTCGGCCTGCATCGTATTGGCATCGGCCGCGCAGCTGCTCGTCCAGCAGTTGTGCGATTCCTCGCGCAGGCGCACCACGAGACGCGAACGGGCCGGATTGTCCAGATCGATCTTGGCGCGCGCTGCGGCATAGGCCTCGTTGACATCGGCGCTGGCAAAGAACGGCGACTGCGGAGTCGCGGCATTGGGCGAATGACAGCGCACGCAGTTGCCACGGGCCGGATCTCGCACCAGCTGCCAGATCGTCGACTGGAAACCAGCCGCCGAATCCGGGAAGGTCTTGCTCTGGCCGACGACCGTATCCACCGGTGCCTGCAGCTGGATCTGCGTGCCACCGCCACCTGCCGCCGAACCCGCCCAGTTGCGGATCCAGGTGGTGAGGATGTCGGCGCAGGCCGAATTGCTCGACAGCCAGCAATTGTGACCACCCAGCACCTTGAGCACGATCTGCGACTGGTCGGGCTGGGTCAGGTTCACGAGGCTGGTTGCCTCGGCATAGGCAAGGTTCACATCATCGTTGCGCGCAAAACGCGGCGTCTGGCCGGTGGCATTGTGGCAACCACCGCAACGGTTGTTGGCCTTGACGTTCTCCCAGAAGCTGATGCGGAACGACTGGATCTCCGGTGACGTCGGCGCAGGGCCTGAGTAGCTGGAGACCGTGGGCGGAGCTGTATTGGGATTGCTGGTGGTCGTTGCACCGCCGCTGCAGGCGGCCAGTGCGGCGAACGCGGTGGCAATCAGGAATGGACGCAGGATTTTCACGTGGCGGCTCCCTTAATTGCCTTTGCAGACGGCGGCGGTCTCGGCGAATACGTCCTTGACCTTGTAGCCGCCGTTGCGGAACACACCGATGATGCGGCTGACTTCAGCGCGGTCGGCACCATTGACCGGCGGGCGCAGGCACACCGTGCGGAACACCTTCTCGACCTGGCAACGCGCAAACTGGTCGCTGTTGGCCAGTTCCTGGCCCATCGTCTTCGCGCCGCTGCCGCTGCCCTGCAACTGGTTGCTCCAGCCGAGCACCGTGTTCGCGCCCTGCCGCCAGTAGTTGGTCCAGCCGTCGCTGCGGGTCACGTAGCCGGGCTTGAAGTTGTCCATGTTGATGAGGTACTTCGGCTGCACCGTACCGTCGGTGTACTCGATGCGGCCGGTGGTTTCGTTGAAGTTGTAGTAGGCAAAGGCCTGCGCGAGCGGATCCATGCCGTTGTGGCAGCCGATGCAGCCGTTGAGGAACTGCCGGCTGTCGCCACCCGGTGAGCGGCTGACATCCTGCCGGATGCGATCCGGCGGCAGGTGCACATCGTGCACCTGCTCCAGGTCCTTGCACATGTGGTTCATCAGGGTGAAGCGGAACATGGCGCGGTTCGTGCCGGCCACGAAGAAGGCCTGGGCTGCGGCGCGGGAGGTCATCACTCCAGCCGTGGCAGCCGCCGGCACGCCGGTGTGGGCAGACTGCGTGTCACGCACCAGCACGGTGTTGCGGCTGAGGTCCGCGTCATCGTCTTCCATCTGCTGATAGAGGTTGTTGTTGGCCGGCGAATAGGCAGGCAGGCCGGAGCCGCCCACATAGAGGATGTCGCCGCTCAGGACTTCGCGGAAATCGACATCGTCGCGCACCATGCCGATGACCGTCGCGGTGTAGTCGTTCAGCGGCGCAAACGCCGTCTGGTCGCGGTTGGTCCAGGGCGTGACCCAGTTCTTCAGGACCGTGGTGTAGAAGCTGGGCGCCTGCATGGCGACCCGCGCTGCCTCCACGGCGCCGGCAGATGGATTGGCGACAATGAGCGCCTCCATCTGATCCAGCACCGCTGCGCTGGGCGGAACGCCCGCGATGCGGTCATGGATGCGCTTGGCCTGCGCACGTTGCGCAGGCCCGGCAACTGCCATTGTGGCGGTACACACCGACAGCGTGACAGCCACTGCTGCGGCGATGACACTCGGACCCCTGTGAATGCGTTTCATGAGACCTCGTCCTTACTTGTCGCGGAGTGCCGCGCCCTGTTCCATGGGCGACGAATGTATCTGCCATTTGAAGGCCCCAGTAATGTCTCAAACGACAGACGTCGCCGGGTGCAGACAGCGCACGGTTTTGCGTCGCAGAGCTATGATTTGCTACGCGATGTGGGAACCGGATCACAGCCACATCCTGCCTTCAGGCACTAATTACGTAATACGCGCCCGTCGGGTGGGCATTGGGAAGTGAATGTGAACAGGATCTCGAAGTTGTGCTGCGCACCAGTCGCCGCCGCCTGCATGCTGCTGGCCGCCTGCAGCAGCGGCGGAAGTGTGAATATCGGCGGTGGCCAGGGCGCCGACCCGGGCACGATCGATTTCCCGATCGCCTATGTGAAGCGCACCATCCCCATGGACGCCGACGATCTGCGCCAGCAGCGCGACACCGAGGCGGATGCGGACCTCTTCTTCCGCGATCGCGCCTCGCCCACCTCGATCGAACGCAACATCACCGATCGCGTGACCGGCACGGATCCGTATGACATCAAGGACGTCGATGTCTCGCCGGACGGCCGCAAGATCGTGTTTGCGATGCGAGGCCCGCTCGATGACAACCAGGATGAGGAAGAACAGCCCAACTGGCAGATCTGGGAATACGACATCGTCGCCGACGACCTGCATCGCGTGATCGTTTCGAACACCGTGTCGACCGAAGGCAACGATATCGGGCCACAGTACCTGCCGGATGGCCGCATTCTGTTCACGTCCACGCGCCAGCGGCAGTCGAAGGCGATCCTGCTCGATGAGAGCAAACCCGGATTCGAAGCGCAGACCGACAATCGCAGCGAGAGCGCGTTCGTGCTGCACGTGATGGACGCCGACGGCACGAACATCCACCAGATCACCTTCAACCAGAGCCATGACCTGTGGCCCTCGGTCATGGCCGATGGTCGCGTGCTGTTCACGCGCTGGGATGGCGCCAATGGTGGGCGTGGCATGCACCTGTACACCGCCAATCCCGATGGCACCGACCTGCAGTTGCTGTATGGCGCACGCAGCCACCAGACCGGCACGCCCGACACCAACGGGCCGACCACCATCCAGTTCACCCGGCCGCGCGAGATGCAGAACGGCCGCATCCTGACGCTGGTACGCCCCTTCCAGGACTCGGATTTCGGCGGCGACCTGACGATGATCGACACCCGCACCTATGTCGAGAACACGCAGCCGATGGCGGCCAGTGCCGGCATGACAGGTCCGGCCCAGACCAGGGCCACCCCGAATGAAGTCTCGACTGTCGCCGGCCCCTCCATTGGTGGCCGCTTCCGGTCTGCCTTCCCGCTGTGGGACAGCAGCAATCGCCTGCTCGTCAGCTGGTCACAGTGCCGGCTGCTCGACAACACCGTCACGCCTGCCGCCATAGTGCCGTGCACTCCGCAACGGCTGGCGGATCCGAACGTGCAGACCGCACCGTCGCTGTACAGCGCTTTCGTGTTCGATCCGGCGGACAACACCTTCAAGCCGCTGTTCCAGCCGGTCGAAGGCGTAATGATCACGGATCTGGTGGCCGCACAGCCACGGACGCCGCCTACCGTGCGTCTGGACCATACGCTGGCCGGTTCAGACTTCGACCCTGCCCTCGTCGGAGAAGGAGTCGGTCTGCTCGAGATCCGCAGCGTTTACGACTTTGATGGGGTCGTGCGAAATTCGGGAACAGGAACTCCCGATATCGCAACGATTGCCAACCCTGCGCTGCGAACTGCCTTGCAGCGGCCAGCGCGCTTTCTGCGCATCGAGAAGGCGGTGTCTATCGGTGACGACGATCTCGGCTTCCCCGACATCGACTTCAATCTCGCCGTCGGCAGTGGCGTGGGCTACATGCGCGAGATCCTGGGCTATGCGCCGATCGAGCCGGATGGATCTGTGTCGGTGCGTGTGCCGGCGGATGTCGCCTTTGTCATCTCCATCCTCGACCAGAATGGCCGTCGCCTGCCTCAGCAGTCGCATCGCAGCTGGCTGCAGATCCGGCCGGGCGAAATTCGCCGTTGCAATGGCTGTCATCAGAATGCCACGGGTGGTGCGCCGGATCGCTCGCATGGCAGGGATGGCGCGAATGCGCCGGTGGCCTGGACCGGTGCAGCAGCAACCGGCACACCTTTCACCAATACCCTCGCCGCAACTGCCGCCAGTGCCCAGGTGGGCGACACCATGGCCCAGGCGCGTGGGCGCACGAGCTGCACCAGCGGCAGCGTGTGCTCGCAACAGCCCAGCGTGAACCTGGTCTACGACGACGTGTGGACCGATCCTTCACCGACTGGTGCAAATCGCGCAGCCGATGCCTCTTTCAGCTACACCTACGGCACGGCCGGCGGCTTCAATACGCCGCCACCGGTGCGCACCAGCTGCATGGGCACCTGGAGCAGCACCTGCCGCATCATCGTCAACTACGAGCAGCACATCCATCCGCTCTGGTCGCTGCCCCGCGGCGCTGCTGGCGCCGACACCTGCACCAACTGTCACACACCGGCCGACGCGATGGCCGTTGTGCGGGTACCAGCCGGGCAGCTGGATCTTTCCGGCACACCTTCGACCGAGCAGCAGCTGCACATGACGGCCTATCGTGAACTCCTGTTCGGCGACAACAGGCAGATTCTTGTCGGAGGCGCATTGCAGGACGAACTGGTGCCTGGCCCGATTGACCCGGATACAGGGTTGCCGACCCAGGTACCCGTGGCAGTGCCCCGATCACTCGCGCCCACAAGTGCTCTCGGGTCCACATTCTTCAACAAATTTGCGGTTGCGGGCGCCGGAGTCGATCATACGAACTTCCTGGAAGATTCCGAGTTACGTCTTATTTCCGAGTGGGTCGATATTGGTGCTCAGTACTTCAACAATCCGATTGGCCTGCCGCCGGGCTTCCTCGATTAAGTCCCTGTTCTCAGCCGCCCTGCTGACACTGGCAACGCTGTTCGCCGGTGCGGGCGCGGCTGCCGACAAGGCCGACAAGCTGCAGCAGCTGTTCATCGAAGATGCCTATCTCGAACTTCACGAGGGCCCGGGGCGTGGCTACGCAGTCACGCAGGTGGTGCCGCGCGGCGATGCCATCGACGTGCTGTATCGCCGCACCGAATGGTTCCGGGTGCGCACGAAGCGCGGCATCGAAGGCTGGGCGCACCAGCGCGAGATGCTGAAGACGCTGCTGGCCGATGGCTCCGCCTTCACCTTCGACATGGGCGATCGCGCCGGTTTCACCTCGCATCGCTGGGAAATGGGCTTCATGGCCGGCGACTACGGCGGCGCCACGCTGGTGTCGGGCTTCCTGTCGCGCTCGTTCAACGAACAACTGGCGCTCGAACTCACCGGTTCGCAGTTCCTCGGCAACGCTTCCAACGGTTACGCCGCCGAGCTCGGTCTGGCACATGTATTCCGCCCCGACTGGCGGCTTTCGCCTTTGCTGACGCTGGGCACGGGCATGATCTGGATCGTGCCCAAATCCACGCTGGTACTGCCTGACGACCGCGCCGACCAGACGGCCTATGCCGGGGCAGGCCTGCGCTTTTACGTGAAACGACGGTTCTTCGTGCGCGCTGAGTATCGGCACCACATGGTGTTCACCAGCCGCAACGAGAATGAGGAGATCAACGAATGGAAACTCGGGCTCGCATTCTTCTTCTGACAGCGCTGCTGCTGCCCCTCGGGGGCTGTGCTTCGCTGCAGTGGCCCTGGTCCCGCGATCGCGATCGCGCGGCCGCAGAAGAGCCGGTGGCGGCAGAAGAAGAGGAAAACACCAGCCAGGTACCGCCGCGGGTCATCGAGCCCGAGGTCGAACGGCGCAAGGTGAAGGTCAACCGCATCGATGCGGAGAACATCGAGGTCGGTGGCTACTACGGCGCCCTGTCGATCGAGGACTTCGGCACCAATCCGGTGACCGGCGTCCGGGCTGCATTCCATGTGACAGAAGATATATTTTTCGAAGCCAATTACGGTCGTTCGAAGGCCGGGCGCACCAGTTTCGAGACTCTGGGAGGCAACGTGCAGCTGCTTACTCCCAGTGAGAGACGCTTCACGTATTACAGCCTCTCGCTCGGCTACAACTTGCTCCCGGGCGAGGTGTATATCGGTCGCAATCTCGCCATGAACAGCGCGCTGTACCTGTTGGGTGGTATCGGCAGCACGAAGTTTGCGGGTGATCAACGTTTCACCGCGAACTTCGGTGCCGGCTACAGGGTGTTGCCGACGGACTGGCTGGCGATTCATATCGACGTGCAGGATCACGTCTTCCAGTCGGATCTGCTCGGTGTGGACAAGCTCACCAACAACATCAGCGCCTATATCGGTGCGACCGCTTTCTTCTGACATCCAGGAAGGCTGGTTATGAACAAGATGAATTCACTGCGTGCATTGCTGCTGGCGGCGCTGGTGTCGGTGCCCGCGATGGCGGTGGCGCCATCGGGCCCTGCGCCTGCGTTCAAGCTCGACAGCATGGCCGGCAAGCCGGTCAGCCTCGACCAGTTCAAGGGTCAGGTGGTCATGATCAATTTCTGGGCCACCTGGTGCGGCCCCTGCCGCACCGAGATGCCCATCCTCGAAAAGCTGCATGCCAAGTACAAGCCCATGGGTTTCACCATGATCGGCGTGAACGTGGAACCGGATTCGAGCCTCGCCGCCAAGTGGCTGCAGACCACCCCTGTCACCTTTCCGATACTGTTCGACACCAAGAGTGAAGTCAGTAAGCTCTATTCGGTTGCCGGGCATGCCCAGCACGGTCATCATCGACCGCAAGGGCAACCAGCGGTGGCTGCATCGCGGCTACAAGCCCGGCGACGAAAACGAATACCTGAACCAGATCCGCGCCCTGGTGCGCGAATAGGACCTGATCGATGCGCAAGCGGTTGATGTTCATTGGCCTTTGCGCCCTGCTGGGCGCCTCGGCCTGCGCGCCGCTTGAACCCTGGGTCAAACCCTACGAGCGCGAGCGCCTGGCCGATCCGGTCATGGCGATCGATCCCAACCCGGTCTCGTCTTCGTACATGGACCACGTCTTCGAGGTTCGCGAAGGCGCCAAGGGCGCCACCGGCGCCGGCGGCGGCGGCTGCGGCTGCTCGTGATGCGGCGTTTCCCGCGCATCCCTGCCCTGGCGGCGCTGCTGCTGGCTGCCGTACCGCCCAGTCTGCCGTGCTGCCTGAAGATCGCGCAGACATCCTGTATCACCGCTACTCCGGCGGTGGCGTCACGGTGGAAGGGCCTTCGGTGCTCGTGCGCAAGAGTTTCGGGGATTCCTTTTCCGCCACCGCCAACTACTACGTGGATGCCATCACCAGCGCCTCCATCGATGTGGTGGTGTCCGGCGCCAGCCAGTACACGGAGCGTCGCGAGCAGAAGAGCCTCGCCCTGGATTACCTGCGCGGCAAGTCGACCTACTCGCTCAGCTACGTGAAAAGCGCCGAGAACGACTACAAGGCCAGCACATTCTCACTCGGCATCAGCCAGGACATGTTCGGCGACCTGACCACCGTGAGCCTCGGCTATTCGCAGGGCCTCGACAAGGTCGGCAAGCTCCGTCGACCCCGCCTTCGCGCAGGAGATCGAGCGCCGCAACTACCGCGTGGGCGTGACGCAGGTGCTCACCCGCAACATGCTGCTGGTGCTGAACTTCGAAACGGTGACCGAACAGGGCTACCTGCAGAATCCCTACCGGTTCATGCGCTACGTGAACCCGCTGGGCGGCTATATCCGCGCCCCTGAAGAGTTTCCGGCAACCCGCACCGGCAACGCCGGCTCGGGGCGCCTGAAGTACTACCTGCCCTGGCGCGCCGCGCTCGAGGGTCAGTATCGCTTCTACTCCGACACCTGGGGCATCAACGCCCACACCGGCAGCCTCGGGTACACCCACCCGCTGCCGGGCGGTCGCTGGGTGCTGTCTGGTACTTACCGCTATTACACGCAGAACAGCGCCACTTTCTTCAGCGATCTCTTTCCCTATGCCGATGCGCAGAACTTCATGGCGCGCGACAAGGAAACTTCGGCTCTGAGCAGCCATACGGTCGGGCTGGGAGCATCGTATGAGTTCCCGGTGACCTGGGCGTCGTGGCTGAAGAAAGGCACTGCGAACCTGCAGGTCAACCACATGATGGTGGACTACCGGAAGTTCCGTGACCTCACAGACTTCCCGCAGGGCAGCGCGAACCCGGGCACCGAGCCGCTGTATTCACTCGACGCCGACATCATCCAGTTTTTCGTGTCTTTCTGGTTCTAGGCGGTTCCGCACCGGCGCCAGTCACGGAGCGTTTGATCGGTCGCCGTGAGGCCACTGGTTCGGCCGGTTTGCCACCCGCATGGACGCCTGCGAATGTCTTCAGGGCAAGGGCATCCACTGCTGCCTCGAAACTGCGGTAGTCGGCCACCAGCTGGCGGCCGAATTCGGTCAGTCGAGCGCCGCCCCCATCCTTCCCGCCGACGCTCAGTTCTGCAACAGGCTGACTGAACCCTTCGTTCGTGCTGTGCAACAGCAGCCAGCCTCGCCGGTAACTCATGCCCAGCGCGCGCGCCGCCGCCGAGAGCGAGCCGGAGCGTTCGATTCCCTCCAGCAGGCCGATCTTCCCCGGACCCAGTGAACAGGTGCCGGAGAAGTCGATGCGGATATGCGCCTGGGGCTTGATCATGTTGGCGATAAACGCGCCGGCATGGACCAGCCCTGACTACTTCCCTGCGTAGGAGATACGGTAGATCAGGTTCGAGCCGTCATCACTGAGCAACAATGAGCCGTCCTTCGCAACCGCAATGGCCACAGGCCGACCCCAGGCACCGCCGTCTTCGGTGATGAACCCGGTCATGAAGTCGACGTATTCACCTGTCGGCACGTTATTGCGCAGCGGCACCGTCACGATCTTGTGGCCGGTGCGGTAAGCCGCGGTTCCACGAGCCATGCAGCACGGCGAAGCCCACGCCGCGATACTCCTTCGGGAATGCGGACTTGCCACTTTTCGCGGTGTAGAACTTGATGTTCGTTGCCGCCGAGTGCGCGGTGAAGGGCACGTCCGGGTTCGTGATCTTGCCGGCGAGATCCGGGCGATGGTCTTTCAGGCGCGGGTCCACGTTGTTGCCCATGTAGTACCAGGGCCAGCCGTAGAATGCGCCTTCCTTCACGCGCGTCACGTAGTCCGGCACGAGGTCGTCGCCCAGCTGGTCCCGCTCGTTCACGGCGCACCAGATATCGCCGGTGGCAGGCTGGATGGTCATGCCGACGCAGTTGCGCAGACCGGTGGCGAAGGTGCGGCCCTTCGTGTCACCGCCCACATCGAACACCCGCACGGCGGCACGGTTTTCTTCCGTGCCCCAGGCCGCACCGAAGCCATGCGCTGCCTCCCAGGCCTGCACTTCGGCAGGGGTCTTCTTCGCGATGTCTTCTGCCACGTTCGACAGCGAACCCACCGACACATACATGCGCTTGCCATTGGCGGAGAACGCGATGTCACGGGTGAAATGGCCACCGCCGGCAGGCGAGAGCTGCGGAATCACCACCTCGGGCACGCTCATGGCCGTCGTGATGCCCTTCTTGTAGGCATAACGCACCACACGATTCACCTCGGCCACATACACCCACTTGGGGTTGGATGCGGAGGGGTGGAACGCCATGCCATACGGCTGCTGCAGACCCTGCGCGAATACCGTCGGGGTTGCGGTCTTGCCGTCTGCCGACGGGCGCAGCAGCTTGATGCGGCCGGAGTTGGTTTCGGCCAGGAAGATGTCGCCATTGGGCGCGACCAGCATCGAGCGTGGGCCGGTGAGCCCTGTGAGGAAAGTCTCGACCTGGAAGCCCGGCGGCAGCTTGAGCGCTGCACCGGCGGGCTTCTCGCACCACGCGCGGGAAGTTCGTTGGCCGACGGCGAGGCAAAGGGCGCAGGCAGCTTGGTGATGTCCACCTTGTGCACAACACCCGGCGCGTCCTTCTTCCACTCGGGATCGCCCTTGGGGGCTGCCGCAGCCGGAGGCGCGGGGGACGGAAACCGCCAGCGCCGCCGCCCGGGGGGCCTCCGGCACGGGCCGGGGCTGCCAGCGTGCCATCGCGCACTGCCGTGAAATAGGCGACCAGATCGTCGCGGTCTTTCTGCTCTGCCACGGGGATGACCATCGAGGAGCCGGGCACCACGTTGGTGGGCGCCGCCAGGAACCGGGACAGCGTGGCACCATCCCAGGTCAGGCCCGAGCCCTTCATGGCGGCGGTGTAGCCGAATGGGGTGGCTGCCGCCTTGCGACCCACGATGCCCTTCAGGTCAGGGCCCTGCGCACCCCCGTTGTCATTGGGTTCGGCGCTGTGGCACAGCGCGCACTGTGCGGCAAAAAACCGCTTTCCTGCATTGGCGTCAGCGGAAAACACAGGCGCTGAGGCAGCACCGAGCACTGCCATCGCAGCAAAGGTCATACGGATTTTCATGAGGCCCCCAGGACTTGTCGGAACAACTGCATCTGACCAGAGTAGCCCGATTCCGGGCCGCACTCCAAAAAAGTCTGCACCCGGCCGCTGTCGAATTGCGAAAGTGGTGGCCTCAGGGCGGCTGCAACCCCTTCGAGTAGCTCACCTTGCCATCCGCGGCAATGACGATGGCGTCGGCGTCGGGCAGGGTATTGATGAACTCGAGCCCGGCCTTCGGGCCCAGGATGAACACGGTCTTGGTCAGCCCGTCGGTGCGGGTCGCATTCGAGGCGATGATGGTGACACTGCGCACCTCATGCGGCGACAGCCCGGTTTTCGGATTGAGTATGTGGTGGTAGCGCACCCCGCCCTCGTCGAAGAACCGCTCGTAGTCACCGGAGGTTGAGAACGCCGCGTCTACCAGCGGCACACGCAGCACGACTTCATCCTTGCGGTCGGGGTGGCGAATGCCGACCACCCATGGCTTGCCGAAACGATCGCCACTGACCCGTGTGTCGCCGCCGGCATTGACCATCGCATGCGTCACGCCGAGGGACTTCAGGATCTCGATGCCGCGATCCACAGCATGACCTTTGGCGATGCCGCCGAGATCGATGCGCATGCCGGGCTTGCCGAATGCCACCGTGCGTTTTGCAGGATCGAGGATGAGCTGGCGGTAGTCGACACTCTGCAGCGCAGTGGCGATGGCCTTGTTGTCGGGCCGCTGATGTGCTCGGTAGTCGTAGAGGTAGCCGACACTGGCATAGGTGATGTCGAAGGCGCCCGAGGAGAGCCGCGAATATTGCTGCGCAGTCTCCAGCAGCAGGAACAGCTCAGCCGAAATCGGCACCGGTGCCTTCGCCGCATTGGCATTGACGCGCGAGACTTCGGAATCCGGCTTGTAGGTGCTCATCAGCGCATCGATGCGCCGCATGTCCGCCAGTACGGCTTCCATCGCCGCATCCCCCTGCTTGCGATCCACAGCCCACAGCTCCACGGCGCAGCGCGTTCCCATGATCGCTTCTTCGCGATAGAGCCATTCAGCCTGAACGGCGGCTGAATGAAATGCCGCGCAGATCAGCACCACCATTGCAGTGAACTGTCGCCATTGAGTAACAGCAGGAGCATTCTTCATTCGCGCACGATACCGCAGCTGCGGTGGCTGGAGTAAGCTCTGGCGACACACATTGAACCCGTTCACGGAGGTTCTGCAGCATGACCCGATCGATCCGACATTTCTCCGTCGCGCTGGTGGCGTTGTTGGCCATCGCCGCGCAAGGCACTGCCCATGCACAGGCTCGCGAGGAAGCCAAACTGCTGGTCGCGACCGAGGTACTGGAAGAGCTGCGCGGGCAGCGCGACCAGCGGATCCCCGAGCACCTGCTGCAGCGCGCCTATGGCGTGGCCGTGATTCCCTCGGTTACCAAGGTTGCCCTCTTTCTGGGTGGGCGTCGCGGCAGCGGCGTGCTGGTGGTGCGCGACAGCAGCGGCCGGTTCACCAATCCGGTGTTCGTCAATCTCACGGGTGGCAGCGTCGGCTGGCAGTTCGGTGCGCAGGAAACCGACATCGTGCTGGTGTTCACCACCAAGCGCGGCGTCGAAGGCATCGCCGATGGCCGGCTCACACTGGGCGCAGGCGCTTCGGTAGCCGCGGGGCCGGTGGGCCGCCAGGCCGAAGTCGCGGCCAGCACCAATGCCGAGGTTTATGCCTACTCCCGCTCACGCGGCCTGTTCCTGGGTGTGGCCCTGGATGGCACCGCCATCACCATCGATACCAAGGGCAATCGCGCGTTCTACGACAAACGCGATGTGCTGCCATCTGAAATCATGAGCGGCGCGGCCACGTCGAATTCGGAGAACGCGCGCCGTTTCCTGGCAGCGCTGGCGCAGAGCACAGGTGAGTCAGCGGCAGCAGCCGCTTCCAGCAGCACGCCACCCGCAGGGACCGTAAGCAGCACGGCAGTGGCACCAGCCCAGAACTCCGCGCCCCCTTCCGGAGAGGTGAAGACCTTCCCGATGGAAGACCCGACGCCAGGCCAGGAACCGCCCCGCTAGAGTTACCTTCAGCGGGGAAGCAGCCACAGGGCAAGCGGCACGTAGGCGAGCGCCAGCAGCACCGAGATCGAGGCTGCGCTTGCTGCGAGCTCGCGGTGCAGGTGCTCGCGATTGGCGATGACCACCGCGCTGAAACCGATAGGCGCTGCAGAGCCCAGCAGCACCACCGAACGCAGCAATCCTTCGAGATCGAACAACCACACGCAGCAGAACCCCAGCAGCAGGCCGGCCCCGATGCGCAGTGCCAGCGCCGCCAGCACCCGGCCATCACGCAGCAACCGGGCATCAAACAGCACACCGAGTGCCACGATCACCAGCAGCAGGATCAGGCGACCGACCGTGCCCAGTACCGCCACCAACCACGTCCGGCAGCGCGACGCCTGTGCCATTCAGCACCAGGGCCGCGAGCAAAGCCCACAGCGGCGGAAAGCTGGCCACTCGCCGCAGGATGGCCACGAACCCCGTGCCATGCCCGCCGTACCAGGCCGCGATGACATACACCAGGCTGCCCGCGCAAAGCGCGTTGCCGAGGTCGAACAGGGCCAGGTGCGCAAACCCCACCTGCCCCCATACCGCGATGACAAACGGAAACAGGAAACCGTTGTTGATCGACATGCCGCAGAGGGTGAGCGCGCCCTGCTCTGGGCGTGGCAGTTTCATGATCCGGCCGACCAGCAGCGACAGACCCAGCGTGACCAGGATGATCAGCACCGCGCTGACAGGCAGCGCGATCAGTTCGCGCTGCAGGGGTATGCGCGACGACATCGGCCAGGAACAGCGCCGGCAGGCCGACGGTGATCACCAGCTGCAGCATCTTGCCCGGCATGGGGTGGCTGGAGCCAGCCGCGCCGCCGGGCCAGATAGCCGGCGGCAAACAACGCGATCAGCAAGGCAATGCGGATTTCAACGGACATGCTGGAGAATACTTCTGGCGGCAACGGCTGGTATCATGCCACGCCATGCCGATCATTCAATCCGCGCACAACCTGCGCAAACCACACAGCGAAGAGCCAGCGCCCTATGGCATTCGCGTCAGCCTGCAGACCAACGATCCGTTCCGCAAGCTGGTAGGCCCGGACTGGCATCGCCTGCACTGGTTTCGCAGCGCTCCGGAGCGGGATGCCGCGCTGGCGGAAATGAGCCGGCGGCACGACTATTCGCGGCCGAAGGATGCGCCAACACTGACCTACACCAAGGTCGAGAATCTCGCTGCGAGCCGCGGCCTGGCCTAGCAGCCCGCGCTGGCTGGATCAGAAGCTCCGGCCGAGCGAGAGATAGAACGCCTGTCGGCCGGCCGTGTCGTAACCGGCCGCAAGCCACGCCGGACCCAGGAATGTATCCAGGCCGAAGAACAGGCTCATGTTCTTGCGAGCGCCTCCCAGACTCATGTCGGTGCGCTCCTCCCAGACATTGCCCGCTTCCAGCGACATACCCGCATACAGCGGCACATTCAGGAACCCCTCGCCGCCACTGCCCACCTTGCGGAAGTAGATCAGCCTCGCGATGCTGTAGTGCGGGCCGATGAGGGAATCTGCCGACCTGCCTGACAGATTCAGGAATCCCCCCAAAGGGAAGTAGCTGCGCTCATCGGCGAGCTCCGCATTCAGCAAGGTTCCGGCAGAAGCCCAGGCCATGACCGTGTTCTTGCCCCAGGAGTGCGCACGACGCCAGTCGACGGTGACCGAATCGGAAACCCGATCCAGCGTGCGGCCGGAAACCTGGCCGCGCCATTCCACCCGGGCAGACTCGCCACGCCGTGGAAATGCAGCACTGTCCAGACTGTCGAAGCTGTAACGGGCAAACAGCTCGTTGTTCTGGAAGGAAAGCGACGGCTCGGTGACATCACCAAGACGCACGCGCGACCGGCCGATCTCCCGTTCGGCGCCGACACGCACTTCGCCGGAAAGACCGATCTCGCGCCCAAGGCTGCCACCGAAACGCAGGGAGCGCACGCGCAACTCGCCGACCTGCGTGTCATCCGCGAACTGCGGCACGGCGCGGATCTGGAACAGCGCGGAAGGCTCGACGAACCAGCGTCGTTTGAGCGAGAACGGGAGGTAGAGCTCCGTGCCCAGTCGCGGGTTGCCGCCGAGCTGCCCATCCCAGCTCCATTCCGCGCCCACAGCATTGAGATCCGTGAACACCAGGCGCGCGGCGGCATCGAAGGTCGAATTGCCGTAGAAATCGTCCTGCAACCGCAGGCCAATGCGCAGATAGTTCGGTCCCCAGGAATTCGGACGCACGCTGAACACGAGGTCCGCAGTATCTGACTTCCCCGAAGTGTCCGCAGGTTCGCCGTTGGGCCGCTCCAGGTGGTAGTCCACCGATTCGAGCAGCCCCTGTCCGTAATAACGACTGACACGGCGCGTGAGCACCGCCACATCCAGCGGCGCACCCACGAGACTTCCAAACTGGACATCCACCGGCTGCGCGTAAGGAGCGGAATTCGTATCGGCTCGCACTGCACGGATCACCGGCATCTCATGCGGCTGCCGGCGCGCTGCGAGGTACTGCTCGTATTGATCGGCAGGCAACGCCAGTGGCAGCAGTTTCTCGCGCACAGCCGCCGCCGCCACGGAGCCGGCGGTCATGATCTTGCGCATGCTGGTGAAACTGTAGGAGGACACGCTCGGCAGTGCGGGACTGACCAGCACGTCCTGACTGGTCAGCGACGCAAGCTGCTGCTCGCTTTCACGCCGGATCAGGATCGTGAGCATCTGGTTGGCGACATTGGTCACCGAATCCAGATCCTCGCGCGACGACAGCGGATTGCCCACATCCACGACGATCAGCCGATCCACATTCATGGCGCGGGCCACATCGACCGGCAGATTGTTGGTGACGCCGCCATCCACCAGCAGGCGACCCTGCCGCTCCACCGGGGCGAAAATACCGGGCGCCGACAGGCTGGCCCGCAAGCGCGGTGGCGAGATCGCCGTCGCTCATGATCACGGATGCGCCGGTTTCAAGATCGGTGGCCACTGCCCGGAATGGCGTTGGCAACTCGTCGAAGTCTGGTTGCCGTTGCCACTGGCAGGCACAACGTGCGCAGCAGCTGGCTGAGTTTCTGCCCCTGGATCAGGCCACTCGGCGTATGGAAGCGGCCGTCACGGAAACCCAGTGGCAGCTGTACCAGGAACTCCCGGTCTTCGGACTTGCGGCGAAAACTCAGGCCATTGCGTTGCGGCCGATCCCGCAATGCATCCTGCCAGTCCACACCCGCCAGCTCGCGCTCGATCTGTGCGGCGGACATGCCACTGGCGTAGAGACCACCAACTACTGCACCCATGCTGGTGCCCGCGATGGCGTCGATGGGGATGCGCATTTCTTCCAGTTTCTTCAGCACACCCACATGCGCCGCACCGCGCGCGCCGCCGCCGGACAGGACCAGACCGATACGCTGGCGCCCAGGTTCCGCGCGCGGCGGCTCCGCCGCGGCCACCGGCAGAGCGGCGACCAGGCAGGTCAAACCGGCCAGCAATGCAAGGAAAAAGGAGCGCATCAGGGGCGCAAGGATAATCGGCCTCGCCGCCGCTTGGCCATGCACGGTAAGCTTGGCAGCCATGTCCTACTTTATTGTTTCGCTTGTCATTCAGGCGCTGCTGATCGTCCATTGCATCAAGACCGGCCGCAACCAGCTCTGGATCTGGGTGCTGGCGCTGCTGTCTGTCGCGGGCATCATCGCGTATATCGCGGCGGAACTGTTGCCTGACCTGCTGCGCAGCCGCGCCACCCGACGCACGGTACAAGGCGTGAAGAAGGCCCTCGACCCCGAAGCCGATCTGCGCCGTCTGGCCCAGCGGGCCGAGATCAGCGGCGGGGTGGACGGAAACCAGCGTTATGCCGAGGAACTGCTGCGCCTGGGCCGCCCTGCCGAGGCCATCACCGTGTTCCGGCGCACGCTGAGCGGATTGTATGAGCACGACCCGAATCTGCTGCTTGGGCTTGCGCGTGCCCAGTTCGCGGCCGGCCTCTGGTCCGACGCCCGCGGCACCCTCGATGTGCTGATCCGCCACAATCCCGATTTCCGCTCCGCGGAAGGTCACCTGCTCTATGCCCGCGCGCTGGAACTGGAAGCACAGCCGCAGCGGGCGCTGGAGGAATACAAGGTACTGGCGGGCTACTACCCGGGCGCCGAAGCCAGGGTGCGCTACGCTCAGCTGTTGCGCGCCCAGAACCAGCCTGATCAGGCCAGACAACAGTTGCGCGAGCTGCTGAATCAGGCCGCTGTCGCCCCACCTCATTACCGTCGCACCCAGGAAGAATGGCTCAAGCAGGCGGAACGGGATTTCGCCGCTCTCTGAAGGATCATCATGAACGCAAACATCATCTACACCCTCACCGACGAAGCGCCCGCGCTTGCCACGTATTCACTGCTGCCGGTGGTGCAGGCGTTCACGCGCACGGCAGGCATCGCGGTGGAAACCCGCGACATCTCGCTGGCTGGTCGGGTGCTGGCCAACTTTCCAGACGAGCTGACGCCCTGCGCAGCGCCAGAAAGACGATCTGGCGGAACTGGGCGAACTGGCCAAGACGCCGGATGCGAACATCATCAAGCTGCCGAACATCAGCGCCTCGGTGCCGCAACTGCAGGAGGCCATCCGGGAACTGCAGTCGCAGGGATACAAGGTGCCGGACTTCCCAGAGAGCGCGGCCAGCGACGCAGAGCAGAAGATCCGCCAGCGTTACGCAAAGGTCTCAGGCAGCGCGGTGAACCCGGTGCTGCGCGAAGGCAATTCGGACCGGCGCGTGGCCAAGGCCGTGAAGCAATACGCGAAGAAGCATCCCCATTCGATGGGCGCCTGGTCTCCCACTTCGAAGACCCGCGTGGCGCATATGGCCACTGGCGACTTCTACGGCAACGAGCAGGCCGCGCTTGTTTCCAGGGCCGGCCAGCTGCGCATCGAGCATGTGGATGGCGCCGGCAAGGTGAGCGTGCTGAAAGACGGCGTGAAGGTGAAGGATGCCGAACTCATCAGCACCACCTTCCTCAGCGCCCGGGCACTGCGTGAGTTCTATGCGCGCGAGATGGATTGCAGCCAAGCGCGACGGCCTGCTGATCTCGCTGCACCTCAAGGCCACCATGATGAAGGTGTCCGACCCGATCCTGTTCGGACATGCGGTGAGCGTGTATCTCGCTGATGTATTCGCGAAACACGGCGCGCTGCTGACTGCGGCGGGCGTGAATCCGAACAACGGGCTCGAGGCCTTGCAGGCGAAGCTCGGCACACTGCCTGAAACGCAGCGTGCCACGGTGCAGGCCGATATCGCTGCTGCCATCGCCGCGCACGCGCCGCTCGCCATGGTGGATTCGGACAAGGGAATCACCAACCTGCATGTGCCCAGCGACGTCATCATCGATGCCTCGATGCCCGCTGCCATCCGGGCCTCGGGCCGGATGTGGGGACCAGACGGCAAGCTGCACGACATGTCGGCGTTGATTCCAGACCGCTGCTACGCGGGCATCTACCAGGTGGTGATCGACGACTGCCGCGCCAACGGTGCCTATGATGTACCGACCATGGGCAATGTCAGCAACATCGGCCTGATGGCGCAGGCCGCAGAAGAATACGGCTCGCACGACAAGACCTTCGAGCTTGCCGCCGCGGGGACAGTGCGGGTGGTGTGCCGCCGACGGCGCCACTCTCTCCGAGCACAAGGTGGAGAAAGGCGATATCTGGCGTATGTGCCTGACCAAGGATGCCGCCGTACGCGACTGGGTGAAACTCACGGTGGGCCGTGCCCGCATCACCGGCCTGCCCGCGATTTTCTGGCTCGATGAAGGCCGTGCCTATGACCGCGCGCTGATCGAACGCGTCCGTCTTTACCTCAAGGATCACGATACCAGCGGCCTGGATATCCGCATTGCATCGCCGATCGAGGCCATTCGCGCCACGCTGCTGCGACTGCGCGCAGGCCAGGACACCATCTCGGTCACCGGCAACGTGCTTGCGGGATTACCTCACCGATCTCTTTCCCATCCTGGAACTGGGCACCAGCGCCAAGATGCTGTCGATCGTGCCGCTGCTGGAAGGCGGTGGCCTCTATGAGACCGGCGCCGGCGGTTCGGCGCCCAAGCATGTGCAGCAGTTCCTCGAAGAGAATCACCTGCGCTGGGATTCGCTCGGCGAGTTCCTGGCCTTGCAGGTTTCGATCGAGGATCTGGCACAGAAAACCGGCAATGCCCGCGGCAAGGTGCTGGCTGAAGCGCTGGATGCCGCGAATGGCAAATTCCTCGACGAGGACAAATCACCGTCGCGCAAGGTCGGCGAACTCGACGTGCGTGGCAGCCACTTCTACCTGACGCTGTACTGGGCACAGGCGCTGGCCGCGCAGTCGGAGAATCCGGAACTGCGCGCCACGTTCACGCCCGTTGCTGCGGCGCTGACGGCAAATGAGGCTGCCATCGTGGGCGAACTGGCTGCGGCACAGGGGCAAGCCGGTGGATATCGGTGGCTATTACCATCCCGACGCGCGCCTGTGCACTGCCTACATGCGGCCGAGCGCGATCTTCAATAAAGTGATCGACGCACTTTGACCGCAGGCACCTGCTGGGTGATGCAGTGGATGTTGCCACCGCCCAGCAGGATCTCGCGCCCAGGAACGCCCACCACTTGGCGATCGGGAAAAATGCGCTTGAGGCGGGCGATGGCCGAAGCATCGGTGCGTGCATCCAGCAGCGGCACCACCACTCCACCGTTGGCGATGTAGAAATTCGCATACGAACCGGCCAGCCGCTCGCCAGCAAGACGGGGCCTGGCGCCCGCGCGGAACTGCACGCCAGCTGCTTCTGCCGCCGTGATCTTCAGCGGCCCAGGCGACGGCAGTTTGTGGATCTTGAAGCGCCTGTCCCGCGCATCACGCGCCGCATGCAATCGTTCCAGCGCATCGTTTGAAACTCGCCATTGCGGATCGCGACGGTTGGCAGGGAATGTCAGGCAGATTTCTCCCGGCCGGGCGAAACACGCGAGATTGTCCACGTGGCCGTCGGTCTCGTCGTTGATCACGCCTTCGCCGAGCCAGATGATCACACTGGCGCCGGTATAGGCCTTGAGCAGCGCTTCGATCTGCAACTTCGAAAGCTGCGGGTTGCGGTTCGGGTTCAGCAGGCATTCTTCGGTGACCAGCAGCGTGCCCTGCCCGTCGGCATGGATGGCACCACCCTCCATGATGAGCGGCGCGCGATAACGATCCACACCTTCCACGGTTGCCACTTTCTGAGCAACCAGATCGTCCTGGTCCCATGGGAAATACAGACCGCCGTTCAGCCCGCCCCAGGCATTGAACTGCCAGTCCACCGCACGGCGCCTGCCAGCGGCATTGACCACGAAGGTGGGACCCACATCGCGCATCCACGCATCGTTGCTGCTGATCTCGATGACGCGCACGCGATCATCCAGGCGGGCGTGGGCGAATTCATACTGCGCAGCAGACACGCCGACACTGACGGGCTCGAAGCGGGAAATGGCAGCAGCCACTGCGGCAAAGGCCCGTTGTCCGGGGATGGCCCCATCGCGCCAGTTGTCGAGCCGCTCGGGCCAGAGCATCCAGGTGCCGGCATGGCGCTCGAACTCGCCAGGCATCCAGTAACCATCGGACCGTGGGGTGCGCAGCAGGGTACGTGTCATGCGCGCCAGTCTAGCAGCGCTGACCGGCCTCGATCAGCTCTGCTGTGCCTGTGCAGGCGCTATCTGTTCAAGCAATGCTTCAATCCCGGCCGTGGCTTTCCGCGCCTGCTCGACCAGCAGTTGCGGCAATCGCAGCGCTTCACGTGCTGCTTCCACAAGGCCAGGCGTGCAAGTGGTGGCATGCACGAGTTCAGTGGCAAAGGCCTGCGCCATCGTCAGCAGGCTCACGGCCTCGGGACGCTGGATATGGTTCTGTTCCTCGCGCCAGCGCAGTATCAGCAGGCGCAGTTCACCGGGCAGCGCCCAGCTGCGGGTGACACGCGCCACCAGTTCATCGTCACGCGCTTCCAGGATCTGCTGCATGACCGGACCCAGCAGACGCTGGCCGGCATCATGCTCGGCCTGCGCCAGCGCACGCAGCGCGGCAATTTCGCCGGAACGATGCAGCAGGCCCGCACCGGTCAGCAAAGGCGAATCGAAACGGGTGTGTACGGCCACCACTCTGGCGTAACAGGCAGTCGCTACGGCCTCACGCCACATCAGTGCCATCTCGGCATCCCGGCCCGGGGCGGAGAACAGTGCCGAACGCAGGTTCTGCAGCGCCCTGATCCCCATCTGTCGCGACGGGAGCTGTTCGGCCGGTTCCTGGAGGTAGGCCACGCAGGCGGCAAGTCCAGGTGGTCTGGGGGGCGAACGCAGCAGCGCAGCACTGAACGCGGTGATCACACGCGGTGCTTCCGGCGCCATGACTTCGGCACGACGTGGCTGCAGGTAGACAACACTGGAGGCGGGCATGGCGGCAATTATTGGCCGCGCTGGTTAACTTTGTCCGGTCGGGACGCCGGAACCGCCAACCGCGTCGGTCGCCGGTCGTTTTAGGTTAAATGGAGGCGAGCGCCTGCTCGAGGTCAGCGATGAGGTCGTCCGGGTCTTCCAGGCCAATGGACAGGCGAACCGTGCCGGGATCGATGCCAGCCAGAGCGGTCAGTTCTGCCGGCAGGTCGTGCGGACCCATGAGCCCGGGCGGAATGATCAGCGATTCAGGCGAACCCATGCTGGCTGCGATTGCAAACAGCTTGAGTGCATCGGCAAAGCGGTCACCCGCCGCGGCACCGGCGCGCAGATCGAAGCTCACCACGGTGCCGAAGTGGCGCATCTGCTGTGCGGCCATTTCGTGGCGCGGGTGGCGCGCAAGGCCGGGGTAGTGCACACGCGCTATCCGGTCATGGGCTTCGAGGTACTGCGCGATCCGCATTGCAGAATCGCTCTGCGCTTCATAGCGCAGCAGGTAGGTCTTGAGGCCACGCTGGATCAGCCACGCTGCATGCGGATCCAGCACTCCACCCAGCAGCACGAAATCCGGACGCAGCTTGCGGATCAGCTCGGCGGAGCCGATGACCGCACCGCCCATCACGTCGCCATGACCGGAGGCGTACTTGGTCAGGCTGTGGATGAACAGGTCGACATCCGTATCGCCATGCTGATGCAGGCCCGCCAGCGTATTGTCGAGGACCGTGAGCGCGCCGGCAGCTCGGGCCAGCCGTGTGATGTGGCCGACATCCGCGATGCGGGTGACGGGGTTGGTCGGGCTCTCGAAGATCACCAGCCGGGTCGGAGTTCCCTGGAGAACACGTTCGATACCGGCATCGTCTTCAATCGACAGCATGGTGTGACGCACGCCATAGCGCTGCAGGGTACGCCGCAGCAGCGTGCGCGTCGGGGCATAGGTTTCCACAAAACACAGCACATGATCGTCGGACTTCAGCAGCCCGATCAGGGTCTGCGCAATGGCGCCTACACCGGAGCTGCAGACGATGGCGTCTTCCCGCCCCTGCAGACCGGCAAGGGTCTGTTCGAGCTGGCGGGTAGTGGGGTTTGCAGAACGGGAATAGAAGAAACCATCCGTCTCGCCGCGCAGACTGCGCAGGGTGTCGGCTACCGTGTCGTGCTCGAATTTGACACTCTGGTAAAGGGGAGCCACCAGCGCCCGGTTGTCTTCCGGCGACCTGGACCTGCGGCGGATGCACCAGTCGCGTCTTGTCCTTCATATCGCTAGGGTATCACTGCACAGCGCGAAGCCGGATGATGGCTTCGGCGAGGGTGGCATCCTGCTTGGCAAAGCACAATCTGAGCAGGGTGTGCTTGACAGGCTCACGATAGAACGGCGCCAGCGGAATGGAAGCCACCCCGCCCTGCTCCAGCAATCGCTCGGCGGCGGCAGCATCGTCGAGACCGGCAAGCAGACCACAATCGGCGTAGTCGATGAGGGTGAAATAGGTCCCCTGGGCCGGCAACACACGGAACGCGGATCCGGCCAGACCCTCAGTCAGCAACTGCCGCTTGCGTGCAAAGAACTGAGGCAAGTCGTTGAACACCGCTGGTTTCGCGGCGAGGTAGGCGGCCAGCGCATGCTGGAAAGCCGTGGAGATGGAGAAGGTGTTGAACTGATGCACCTTGCGCAGTTCGGCCGTAAGCACCTGCGGGGCAACACAGTAGCCGACACGCAGGCCAGTGGCGTGCAGGGATTTCCCGTAGGAATACACCGCCATTGATCGGTCGCGCAGGGCGGGATCGGCCAGCACGCTGTGGTGTCGCGAATCCGGATAGACGATGTGCTCGTAGACTTCGTCGCTGAGCACTGTCAGGTCATGCTTTTCCGCAAGCAGGGCGAGCTGGGCCATATCGTCGGCAGACATCACCGTACAGGCGGGATTGTGCGGGCTGTTGATGATCACCAGCCGGGTTTGCGGGGTCACAGCGGCGCGCACCCGCTCCCAGTCGTAGCGGAACAGCGGTGGCAGCAGCGGCACATGCACGCAGCGCGCGCCGGCAACGCGCACAGCGGGGTCGTAGGAATCGTAGGCCGGATCAAATACCAGCACTTCGTCACCCGGACCCACCAGCGCGGCGATTGCCGAGAAGATCGCCTCGGTAGCCCCGAGCGTGATGGTGATCTGCTGTTGCGCATCCACTGCGATGCCGTGGCGACGATGCAGATCAGCTGCAATCTGCTCCATGAGCGCCGGCACACCTGCCATGGGCGCGTACTGGTTGTGGCCGGCACGCATGGCCTCGCCCACAAGATCCGTGAGCAAGGGATCGATGGGGTAATCCGGGAAGCCCTGCCCGAGATTTACGGCGCCAAGTTCATGCGCGCGCCGCGAAATGACGGTGAAGATCGTCGTGCCGACGTCCGGCAGTTTGCTGCGCAAGGCTTCAGGCTTCCTGGCCAGCGACGGCCATGGCGGCCCCGACAACACCCGCAGAAGCGCCCAGTGTGGCCGCGCGAAGCGGCGCGCGGGAACGCAGCAGCGACGCAAACTGGTTGAAGTTCTCGATGACCCCGCCACCCATGACAATCACTTCCGGCCAGAACAGTCGGTTGATGGCGTCGAGGTATCGATTCACCCGTTCGGCCCATTGCGGCCAGTCCAGCGCTTCTTCGGTTCGGGCTCTTGCAGAAGCGCGTTGTTCCGCTTCGAATCCATCCACTTCCATGTGCCCCAGTTCGGTATTGGGCACCAGCCGACCATCGGTGAACAGTGCCGAGCCGATGCCAGTGCCGAAGGTCAGCACCATGACCGTGCCGCGCACGCCGCGCGCAGCGCCCCAGCGCACTTCCGCAAGCCCCGCAGCATCGGCATCATTCAGGACTGCGACCGCTCTGCCCAGGCGCTTGCGCAGCAGATCCTCCACGTTCATGCCGATCAGTGCAGGATCGAGATTGGCAGCGGTATGCACCACACCGCCCCGCACCACGGAAGGCAGAGCGATTCCGACGGGTGCATCCGGCTGCAGGCCATTGGCCAGAGATGCAATGCTGTCGAGCAGGGCCTCGGCCTGCCCTGCCGTGGGCACGCTGCTGAGTTCCGTCAGTACCTTGCCAAGCCTGAGGTTCACGGGCGCGTATTTGATCGACGAACCGCCGACATCCACCCCCAACGCGACGCTCGTCACCTCGGGCCGGCCTCGGCCATGCGCATCTCGCGCTCGCGGCGTTTTTCAGCGCGCTTCATCAGGATTGCCGAAACCACCACGCCAGTGGCAACGATCAGCACCATGATGGTGGCCAATGCATTGACGCTGGGGTTCACGCCGAGCCGTACCTTGGAGTAGATCAACATCGGCAGGGTGTTGGAGCCGGGGCCGGACACGAACTGCGACACCACCACATCGTCCCAGGACAACGTGAAGGCCAGCAGCCAGCCGGAAAGAATGGCCGGCATGATCAGCGGCAGCGTGACGCGGAAGAACACCTTTGCCGGCTTCGCCCCCAGATCGAGCGCTGCTTCTTCCAGGGAATCGTCGAACGACGCCAATCGCGACTGCACCACCACGGTGACATAGGCCATCGTGAAGGTGATGTGGGCAAGGGTGATGGTCATGATGCCGCGATCGAACTGCCAACCGAATAGCACCCGGAACATCTGCTCCAGCGACACGAACAGCAGCAACATGGAAAGGCCGGTGATGACTTCCGGCATGACCAGCGGCGCCGTGGTCAGCCCCTGCAACAGGGCGCGGCCGCGGAATGGCCCGAATCTCGCCAGCACCAGACCGGCCAGGGTGCCGAGCACCACCGCGCCAGTGGCCGCCATCGCGGCCACTCGAATCGACAGCCAGGCCGCCTGCAGCACTGCGCGATCATTCAACAGCGCCACATACCACTTGATGGTCGGTGAATTGGCGGCATCCCAGACGGTGACCAGCCGCGAATTGTTGAAGGAATAGATCATCATCGAGATGATCGGCGCGTACAGGAACAGCAGCCCCACTGCCAGCGCGATCTTCGAGAACGACAACCCTTTCTTCATCTCCTGGCCGCCCGCAGTTCCCGATTCTGGAAGTACTGGAACACCATCATCGGCACGAGCAGCAGCAGCAGCATTGCAATGGCCACAGCGCTCGCACGCGGCCAGTCACGGTTGCGGAAGAATTCGTCGGACAGCAGGCCGGCAATCATCAGCTGATCGGTGCGGCCGAGCAGGGTCGGGATCACGTATTCACCCACAGCGGGAATGAACACCAGCAACGATCCGGCGACGATTCCCGGAACGGACAACGGGAACGTGATGCGGAAGAACGATCGAATGGGCCCCGAGCCGAGGTCCTGCGCGGCTTCGAGCAGCGTCTGGTCGTGCTTCTCGAGATTGGTGTACAGGGGCAGGATCATGAACGGCAGATAGGAATAGACGATGCCGACATACACCGCGAAGCTGGTGTTCATCATGGCCAGCGGCTCGTTGATGATGCCGATTGCCATCAGGAACTGGTTGATCACGCCGTCGGTCTTCAGCAGCCCGATCCAGGCGTACACACGCAACAGGAATGAAGTCCAGAAAGGCAGGATCACCAGCATCAGCAGCACATTGCGCGTGCTGGGCGAGGATCGCGCAATGGCATAGGCCATCGGATACGCCACCAGCAGGCACAGCACCGTCGAAACCGCCGCCACCTTGATGGAATAAAGCCAGGCGCTGACGTAGAGCGGCTCGTGCAGCAGATAGGTGTAGCTCGAGAACATGAGCTTCACCTGCAGGGCACCGTCTTCGAGCCAGCGCACCACCGGTTCGTAAGGCGGGCGGCCCAGCGGCGAAAACTCCGCAAACGAGATCTTCAGCACGATCAGGAACGGGATCAGGAAGAACAACACCAGCCACAGGTAGGGCACGCCGACGACCAGACGCTGGCCGGCCCAGTTGCTCTTGATGTAGTCGGACCAGCGCGGCGGCCCGAAGCGGAAGAACAGCTGCCACAATGGCCCTGCCCGGCCACTGCTCCAGCCTGACCGCACTTGTAGGTGGTTGCCGCGCACTAGTGCGTGACCACCACGGGGCTGCCCGGATACCAGGTGAGATACACGGTTTCATCCCACAGGATGCGGTCGTCATCGGAAAGCCGCTCGATGTTGGGCAGCGTGACCCGCACGATCTTGCCGGTGTCGATCTTCACCAGGAACACCGACACATCGCCCATGTAGGCGATTTCCTTGACCACCCCGCGCACGCAGTTCTCCTTCGAATCGGAGGGCGGATTGCGCTGGATGTCGATCTTCTCTGGCCGGATGGCTACCCACACGGTGGCGCTGGGAGCGGCACTGATGCCGTGATCCACGTAGACCACGCCGCCGAGTTCATCTGACTGGATGCGAACGCGATCCGGCAGGTCTTCTACCAGACGGCCCTCGAACATGTTCACTGAACCGACGAAGTCCGCCACGAACTTGGACGAGGGGAATTCGTAGATCTCGGTGGGCGTGCCGATCTGCGCGATTTCGCCGCGGTTCATCACGCCGATCCGGGAGGCCAGGGTCATTGCTTCTTCCTGGTCATGGGTCACCACCATGAAGGTGACGCCCAGCTGCTCCTGGATGTTGATGAGCTCGAACTGGGTGTGTTCGCGCAGCTTCTTGTCGAGCGCGCCAAGCGGCTCGTCGAGCAGCAGCAGCTTGGGCCGCTTCACCAGCGCGCGGGCCAGCGCCACGCGCTGGCGTTGCCCGCCAGAAAGCTGGTGCGGCTTGCGGGCTGCGAATTCGCTCAGCTTCACGATGTCCAGGATCTCAGTGACCCGCGTGGCGATTTCGCTGCGGGAGAGCTTTTCCTGCTCCAGGCCAAAGGAGATGTTTTTTTCCACGGACATGTGCGGGAACAGCGCGTACGACTGGAACATCATGTTCACCGGTCGCTCGTAGGGTGGAATGCCGGCCATATCCTGCCCGTCGAGAAAGATATTCCCGGACGTAGGCGCTTCGAACCCGGCCAGCATGCGCAGCAGCGTGGACTTGCCACAGCCCGACCCACCCAGCAGACAGAAGATCTCCCGCTGGTAGATCTTCAGGGAGACATTGTTGACGGCGATGAAATCACCGAATTTCTTGGTGACGTTCTCGATCCGGATGTAAGCCTCGGCGTTGGGATCACGCCAGGGTTCGAACTTGACCTTCTCGCTACGACGATCCGACATGACTACCCCGCGTGGGTGCAAACGAACACGCCGCCAGTGAAGGCGGCGCGTGATTCAGGTGGGGCTACTTTCCGGTACGGAACCGCGTCCAGGTGCGCGTCAGTTCCTTGGTGAAGTCCGCGCTCTCGGGCATGTCGGGCACCAGCTTCGCCATGAGTTCCGGCGGCGGGAAGATATTCGGATTGCTCTTCACTTCTTCGTCGACGGCGGGCCATGAAGCCGCATTGCTGTTGGCGTAGCTGAGGAAGTTGCTGTTCTTCGCGGCAACATCCGCGCGCAGCATGTAGTCGATGAAGACATGCGCGTTCTTCACATGCGAGGCATCCGCCGGGATGGCCATGCTGTCGAAGAACATCACCGCGCCCTCCTTCGGGATGTTGTACTTGATGGTGAAGCCCTTGCCGGCTTCCTCGGACCGGTCGCGTGCCAGGAATACGTCGCCGGACCAGCCCATCGCGAGGCAGATTTCGCCATTGGCCAGGTCCTCGATGTACTTCGAGGAATTGATCAGGCGGATGTGGGGACGCACCGCCATCAGCACCTTCTCGGCGGCCTTGAGGTCTTCCAGGCTTTCGCTGTTGGCATCCTTGCCCAGGTACATCAGCACAGTGCCCACCACTTCACTTGGGGCGTCGAGCACCGAGATGCCGCACTTGGCGAAGTTCTTGGCCACTGCCGGATCCCAGAACATCGCAAAACTGTCTACGGGTGCGTTCGGCATCGCTGCGTTGATCATGGCTTCGTTGTAGCCGACGCCCGACGTGCCCCACATGTAATTCACGGCATGTTCGTTGCCCGGGTCGAAGGCTTCGAGGCGCTTGGAGATATCGGCGTCGAGGTTCTTGTAGTTCGGCAACTTGGCCTTGTCGAGCTTCTGGTAGATGCCCGCAGTGATCTGCCGCGCCAGGAACGAGGCCGATGGCACCACGACGTCGTAGCCAGTGCGGCCCGCGAGCAGCTTGGTCTCGAGCAGCTCGTTGGAATCCATCACTTCGTAGTTGACCTTGACACCGGTCTCCTTCTCGAAGGCTTCGATCACCGTCGGTTCGATGTAGTCCGACCAGTTGTAGACGTTGACGACCTTCTCTTCGTCTGTGTCGAAGGCGGTTGCGGCGGCAGCGCCTTCCGTGGTGGGTTCAGCGGGCTTGCCGCCGCAGGCTGCCAGCAGCACGCCAAGTGCCGCCAGGGCTGTGATCTGTCGCATTTGAAGTGACATCGCGGACTCCCTCTGGACCAAAAATGTTGAGCACTACAACCAAGCCGCGCGGCGCGCCGGCGACATGACCGATATAACTATAGCCAACCATCCTTTTGCAAACCAATCAATGTCTGGTCGAGCGTGCGCCCGGCCTTCTCGACCAGTTCGTCGATCTCGCCCGGGGTGATGCAGAGTGGCGGCGCGATGATCATGGTGTCGCGCGTGGCGCGCATGACCAGACCATTGGCGATGGCATTGTCGCGGCAGCGTTCGCCCACTTTGCCGCGGGGCTCGAACCAGGTTCTGGGCTCTTTCACCTTCACCAGCTCCAGCGCGCCGATCAACCCCACACAGCGGGTCTCGCCCACCAGCGGATGCGCCGCCAGCTCCGCCCATCGACGCTGCAGATAGGGTCCGGCGGTGTCCCGGACGTGTTCCACCAGCTTTTCGCGCTGGATGATCTCCAGATTGGCCAAGGCCACTGCCGCGCACACCGGGTGAGCCGAATACGTGAACCCATGGGCGAACTCGCCCCCCTTGGCGATCAGGGTATTCGCTACGCGGTCACCGACCATGACCCCGCCGATGGGCAGGTAACCGGACGACAGCGCCTTGGCCATCGACATCAGGTCAGGACGGGTGCCGTAGTACTCGCAGCCGAACCACTTGCCGGTGCGGCCGAAGCCGCAGATCACCTCGTCAGAGACCAGCAGGATGCCGTAGCGGTCGCAGATGCGCTGCACCTCGGGCCAATAGGTCTCGGGTGGGATGATGACGCCACCAGCCCCCTGGATGGGCTCACCGATGAACGCGGCCACGCGCTCGGCGCCGTGCCGCAGGATGGCCGCCTCGAGTTCGGCTGCGGCACGCCGACCGAATTCGGCCGGCGAGAGATCGCCGCCACGCTCGAACCAGTAGGGCTGGTTGATGTGGTCGACGCCCGGCATGGGCAGCAACCCCTGCTCGTGCATGAACTTCATGCCCCCGAGGCTCGCGCCAGCGATGGTGCTGCCGTGGTAACCATTCCAGCGGCCGATGATCACATTGCGCTCCGGCTGCCCTTCCAGCTGCCAGTAGCGCCGCACCATGCGGATGATGGTGTCTATGGATTCGCTGCCCGAGCCGGTGAAGAACACATGCTGGAACTGCGGCGGCGTGACCTCGGCCAGCTTCGCGGCCAGCTCGATGCCCGGCGGCGAAGTGCACTGGAAGAAGCTGTTGTAGTACGGCAGCTCGTTCATCTGCCGGGCGGCCACTTCGGCCAGCTCCTTGCGGCCATAGCCGACGGCTACGCACCACAGGCCCGACATGCCATCGAGCAGCTTGCGACCTTCACCGTCGTAGAGATAGATGCCTTCCGCGCGCGTGATGATGCGCGTGCCCCGTTCCCCGATCTGCTTTGAATCGGAGAACGGATGCAGGAAATGGGCGGCGTCGAGCTGCTGCCAGTGTCGGAATTGTTCCGGGTTGTTCATGTCGCGCCCCTTGTTGCCTGCTGCGTCAGACGTTCAGCAGCAGATGCTCTCGCTCCCAGGAGCTGATCACCTGCAGGAACACTTCGTATTCCGCTGTCTTGACGATGGAGAACGCGGCGACGAATGGTTCGCCCAGCAGTTCAATCAACGGCTCGCACTCGGCCAGCCGCCGCAGCGCGCTGTCCAGCGCCCGTGGCAGGGCAAACGGCAGGTCATGCGCCGAGCCCGCGATGGGCGCTGTGGGCTTCAGGTTCTCCACCATTCCGAGGTAACCACAGGCCAGTGAGGCCGCAATGGCCAGGTACGGATTCGCATCAGCGCCACCGACGCGGTTCTCGACGCGGCGATTCTCCGGTCCCGAAACCGGCACCCGCAGCCCCGCCGTGCGATTGTCGTAACCCCACTGCACGTTGATCGGCGCCATTGCCGCACGCGTGATGCGGCGATACGAATTCACATTCGGTGCAAACAGCGACATCGCCGCCGGCAGGTACTTCTGCAGCCCGGCAATATGGGCGAAGAACAGCTGCGAAGGCGTGCCGTCCGCATTGCTGAAGATATTCTGGCGAGTCTTTTTGTCGATGATGCTCTGGTGGATGTGCATGGCGCTGCCGGGCTCCTTGGCATGCGGCTTGGCCATGAACGTGGTGTACATCTTGTGGCGCAATGCGGCTTCACGCGCAGTGCGCTTGAACAGGAATGCCTGGTCGGCAAGGTCCAGCGGATCACCATGCAGCAGGTTGATTTCCATCTGAGCCGGACCATCTTCATGGATCAGCGTGTCGATCTCGATATCCTGCGCCTCGCAGAAGGCGTACATGTCATCGAACAACGGGTCGAATTCGTTGACGGCCGCGATGCTGTAGCTCTGGCGGCCCGGTTCGGCGCGGCCGGAACGGCCCACTGGCGGCTTCAACGGATAGTCCGCATCGATGTTCGGCTCGATGAGGTAAAACTCGAGTTCCGGCGCGACCACCGGCTCCCAGCCGCGCTCGGCATAGAGTTCGAGCACATGCCGCAGCACATGCCGCGGCGCCATCGTCACGCGGCGTCCATCAGAATAGAAGCAGTCATGAATGACCTGTGCAGTGGGCTCAGCCGCCCAGGGCACCACACGCACGGTGCTGGTGTCGGCCTTCAGCACGATGTCGATCTCTGCGGGGCTCATGGCTCCCGTCGTATCAACCGGATAATCCCCGGTCACAGTCTGCAGGAAGATACTCTCCGGCAGGCGCATGCCTTCATCCGCTGCAAATTTCTGTGCGGGCATGATCTTGCCGCGCGCAACGCCGGCCATGTCGGGAATGATGCCCTCGACCTCGGAAATGCCGCGTTCACGAAAAAACTGATGGATATCGTTCGTCATAAATCACCTGTTTCTGTCCTGTGCAGCGCGCTCGCGCGCCGCATCACCAAATGCCTTGAACAAGGCGCTGGAGAACGGGTTCTCCTGCGCCTTCCATTCCGGATGCCATTGCACTGCCAGCGCGAAGCGCCGCGCTTCCCGCACGCGAAAACCTTCGATGAGACCATCATCGGCGCGCGCTTCCTCGACCAGCCCCGCACCCAGCGTGCGCACACCCTGGTGATGCAGCGAATTCACGATGATGCGCCCTCTGCCCGCGATGCCCGAAAGCAGGCCTCCGGCGGTGAGCGTGACGGCATGCGCCGGGCCGTACTGCACATCTAGCGGCGCGCTGCTGTCCTCGTGATGTACGGTCTGTCCGGGCACTTCATGCACGTGCTGCCAGAGCGTGCCGCCATAGGCGACATTCATCTCCTGAAAACCCCGACACAGTCCCAGCACTGGCACCCCCGCCGCGATCGCGCGCGGGATCAGCGCCAGCGTCGTGGCATCGCGTTCCGGGTCGTGCAATGTGCCCGGACGGCTGGCGTCGCCACCGTAATGCCTGGGCTCCACATTCGACGGACTGCCCGTGAACAACAGACCATCCAGTTCGTCGATCAGCCCGGCAAGGCCCAGCTCATCGCCCAGAGAGGGGATCAGCAACGGCAGGGCATTGGACTGCCGCAACACGGCCGCGATGTATTTCTCGCCGACGGCGTGAAATGGATGCTGCCCCAGCATGCGCCGGTCGGCGGGGATTCCGATGACGGGTCTACGGGCAGACATGGCTGCTTGGGTGTTTAATATGTTCTACGGCGGCACCGCCAAAACCGGCAGTACCATCCGCAGGCATTACACCACAAGGCACCCGCCACGCGCCCGCCAATCCTTCCAGAAGCTGCGCAAGTACGTGAAAGGCTTGGGGAAATTGATGCGGGGACCGGCGCAAAGTAGGCTGGTGTAACCAAATTCTAAACAGGCATGCCGCTCTGGACAGCGGCAGCAAGGGACAAGGGCATGCTGCAAGCATTGGACGCCTTTCTGGCGACTCGACCTGAACTGCGCTTCATCGATCTGCTGCTGCACGACATCCACGGAGTGGATCGCGGCAAGCGGGTGGATTTGGCCAGCGCGCGCAGCACCTTCGCCAATGGCCTGCTGCTGCCCGGCTCCATGTTTGCGCTCGATGTACCGGGCGGCACGGTGCAGGCAACCGGCATGGGTTTCGATGAAGGCGACGCCGACCGCCCCTGCCTGCCCGTCGCAGGCACGCTGTTCGATGTGCCCTGGCTCAATCATGGCGTGGCGCAGGCGCAGGTCACCATGCACGAGCGTGATGGCCGACCCTTTGTCGGCGATCCCCGGCATCTGCTGCAACGGGTGCTGGCGCAGTTTGCTGCGCTGGGCCTGACGCCGGTGGTCGCGGTGGAACTGGAGTTCTACCTCATCGACTGCAAGCGCAATGCGATGGGCATGCCACAGCCGCCCCTTTCCCCGCTGACCGGACGGCGCGAGTACCGGACTCAGATCAACTCCATGATTGATCTGGATGAGTACTCGAGTGTGCTGGCTGCCATTGATCGCACCTGCCACGCGCAGGCGGTGCCTTCGACCAGCGTGCTGGCTGAATACGGCCCCGGCCAGTTCGAAGTGAACCTCATGCACTCGGATGACGCCCTCACCGCCTGCGACCAGGCCGTGCGTTTCAAACGCATCGTGAAATGCATTTCCCGGCACCACGGGATGGATGCCACCTTCCTGCCCAAGCCCTATGCCGACATGGCCGGCAGCGGCCTGCATATCCATGTGAGCCTGAATGATGCGCAGGGCCACAACGTGTTCGCGTCGGAGAACCCGCTGGGTACCGAGCTCATGCAGCACGCCGCGGCCGGCATGTTGTCGACCATGGCTGATGGCATGGCGATCTTCGCGCCACTGGCCAATTCCTGGCGGCGCTTTCGCCCCGAAGCCTATGTGCCACTGACCGCCGACTGGTCGGTAAACAACCGGGGCACGGCGCTGCGTGTGCCGGTGAGCGATGCCGCCAACAGACGCCTGGAGCATCGGGTTGCTGGTGCCGACGCCAACCCCTATCTCGTGCTGAGCTGGATCCTGGGCGGCTTGCTGAAGGGGCTGACAGACAAGCGTCTGCCGCTGGCGCCCCTGGAAGGCAATGCCTACACGGGCTTGCAGCAACTGGGCGAAGCACTGCCCCGCTACTGGCCCACTGCCCTGGATCGCTTTGACCAGAGCCACTTTGCGCAGGAGCTGCTCGGTGCGGAGCTGCACCGGTTGTATGCCACCGTGAAACGTCACGAGCTGGATGAGTTCAACTCGCATGTCACGCCGCAGGAATGCGCCATCTACCTGCCAGCGTTGTAAGCGTCGATACTTGCGCGCATGAGCTCCGCGATCGATCCCCGCCCCTGGTACTGGGCTTCATTGCCCGAGGCGCCATTGCGCCTCCCTCTTGCAGGCACGGCGAGCTGCGACGTCGGCGTGGTGGGTGGCGGCATTGCGGGGCTCTCCGCCGCATTGCATCTCGCGCAACGCGGCTATCGCGTCACGCTGCTGGAAGCGGAGCGCATTGGCTGGGGCGCCTCCGGTCGCAGCGGCGCGCAGGCCCTCTTTGGCGTCGCGGCCGGGCAGGACAAACTCACCGCGCTGCTGGGCGCGGACGATGCCCGGAAGATCTGGGACATGTCGGTGGAGGCCCTGGCGCTGCTGCGCGGCCTGATCACGCAGCATCACATCGACTGTGACTATGTCGGTGGGCAGATGCATGTGGCCATCAAGCCGCGGCAGCTCGCCGAACTCGCACAATGGGAACAGGAGCTGCGCGAGGTCTATGACTATCGCAGCGTGCAGTTGCTGGATGGCCATTCGACTCGACAGCTGGTGTCGAGCGAACGCTATCTGGGAGGCATGCTCGACACCAACAGCGGTCATCTGCATCCATTGAAGTACGTGCGCGGGCTTGCCGCCGCTGCGGAACAGCTGGGTTGCACGCTGCATGAAGGCAGCCGCGTGCTGCGGCACGAGCGTCGAGATGGCACCCTGCGGCTGGTAACGGCAACCGGTGAACTGCAATGCCGTCACATCGTGCTCGCCGGCAATGCCTGGCTGGGCGAAACCGCGCCAACCCTGGCCCGTCGCATCATGCCAGTGGGCACGTACATCATTGCAACCGAACCATTGGGTGAATCCACCGCACGCTCCCTGCTGCCGCAGAACACCGCCATCACCGACATCAACTGGGTGCTGGACTACTTCCGACGCAGCAGCGACCACCGGCTGCTGTTCGGCGGGCGCGTCAGTTATTCAGGGCTCGATCCCTTCAACACCGCCGAGGCCACGCGGCAGCGCATGCTGAACGTGTTCCCGCAGCTGCGGAACGCGCGCATCGAACATGCCTGGGGCGGCTACGTGGACATCACCATGAACCGGGCGCCGGACTTCGGGCGGCTGGAACCCGAGGTGTACTACCTGCAGGGTTTTTCCGGCCATGGCATCGCGCTCACCGGCCTTGCCGGCAAGCTGGTAGCCGAGGCGATTGCCGGCAGCGCAGAGCGCTTCGATGTGTTCACGCGCATACCGCATCGGGAGTTCCCGGGCGGTGCATTGCTGCGTCGCCCTGCTCTGGTGCTGGCAATGCTGTATTACCGGCTCCGCGATCTGCTGCCCTAGCAGACCCGGGCAAGGCCCTTCACGCCACAAAACAAAACGGCCCGCACAGTTTCCCGTGCGGGCCGTTCTCATCTCAACATCCCGACTCGCTTACGCGATCGAGAACCCCTGACGAGTGATCGGCAGTGTGCGGATACGCTCCTTGGTGGCAGCGTAGATCGCATTGCAGATCGCCGGTGCGGCCGGCGGGAAGGCCGGTTCACCGAGACCCGTGGGCGGATAGTTGGTCTCGAGGAAGTGCACGTCGACCACTGGCGAAACCGGAATGCGTGCCAGCTTGTAGGTGTCGAAGTTCTGTTCCTTGATGCGACCGTTCTCGATGTTCACTTCGAGCGCCATGGTGGAGAGCGCATCGACGATGCAACCCTGAACCTGGTTCTCGGCACTGGACATGTTCACGATCGGGCCGATATCGCCCACCACCGTCATCTTGTGCAGCGTGACCTTCTTCTTGCTGTCGACGCTGACCTCGGCCACTTCGGCAAAGTGCCCCTGGTGCGAGAAGTGGAAGGCCAGGCCATGGAAGCGGCCCTTGGGCAGCGGCTTGCCGTAGCCCGACTTCTCCACCACAGCCTTGATCGTGGCAATGGCGCGGTCGGCATTCAGACCGCCGCCGCCGAACCCACCGCCACCGAATCCGCCGCCCGCAGGCGCCGGAGCAGCCTGCTTCTGGCCGAACACTTCGATCAGGAACTCGGCGTGATCGCGCTTGGCCGCAGTCGAGAGCTCGTGCAGGAACGACTGCACCACCCAACCCGCCACGTTCGAGCCCGGCGCGCGCCAGGGGCCACACGGCGTCTTGATCGGGGTGATGGACTGCGTCTGCCGGTAGTTCGGAGTGTATTCCGCCGGGAACTCGTTGGCCGACCAGGTGCCACCCTGCACGCCGCCAGGCGGACGGCCGTTGGTTGGCGCTGCCGCGAAGCCGTCGTTGAAGGTGATGAAGTGGCCAGCCCAGGCAGCGAGCTTGCCCTTCTCGTCCACAGCGCCCTTGAACGAATGGAAGCCGCCAGCACGATAGAAGTCGTGCGTCAGGTCGTCTTCACGCGTGTACATGAGCTTCACGGGTACGCCACCGGCCTGCTTGGAAATCGCAGCGGCTTCACAGGCGTACTCCTGGTTGATGCGACGGCCAAAACCACCACCGATGCGCATCTGGTGCAACGTGGCATTGGGGCCCGCTACACCCACAACACGGGCGGCTGCAGTGCGGGCACTGTCAGGAATCTGCACCGAACCCCAGATTTCGAGCTTGTCGGCAGCGGCATCGCCAGCCGGGTTCTTCTGGAACCAGGCGGTGGTGTTCTGCGGCTCGAGCGTCGCATGCGAGACGAAGCCGTAGGTGTAGAAAGCCTCGATCGGCTTCTTGCCCGCGAAAGCGGCATCGACGTCGCCGACCTTCTTCAGCTCCTGCGGGCCAGCACCCTTGGCAGCTTCTGCCTTGGCGAAAGCGGTGAGCGCCTTCCAGCTGTCCTTCGATGCGTCGGTTTCGTCCCAGACAACCTTCAGCTTCTTCTTGGCGGAGAGCGCCGACCAGGTGTTGTTCGCCACGATGGCGACACCAGGCATCACTTCGGCCACGCGGCCATTGCCTTCCAGGATGAACGCATCCACCACGCCGGGCAGCTTGCGGATTTCATCGAGGTTGGCCGAAACCACCTTGCCACCGACGGCCGGGCACTTCTCGTACACCGCGACCTTCATGTTCGGCAGCTGCACGTCGACGCCGAACAGCGCCTTGCCCGTGACCAGCCCCGGGTTGTCGACACCCGTGATGCGCTTGCCCATGAGCTTCCAGTCCTTGCGGTCCTTCAGCTTGAGCGAAGCGGCGGTCGGCACCGGCATGGCAGCGGCGGCAGTGGCCAGCTGGCCATAGCTCAGGCTGCGACGGCTGGCAGCGTGCGTGGCGACGCTTTCCGACGTGGTGATTTCTGATTCAGGAACACCCCACTGCTGGGCGGCAGCGGCCACCAGCATGGCGCGCGCGGCGGCAGAGGCCTGACGCAGCGAATTGTAGGCCGAAGGAATCGACATCGATCCGCCGGCGAACTGGCTGCCATAGATGGCCGAGTTGATCGGTGCCTGTTCGATGGTCACATCGGACCACTTGGCGTCGAGGTCTTCCGCCAGGATGATGCCGAAGGCCGTCTTGATGCCCTGGCCGATTTCCGGGTTCTTGGAAACCAGCGTGATCTTGCCATCTGGCGCGATGCGCACATAGGCAGCGGGGTTCAGGGCTGCGGGCGCACCGCCCGGACCACCGGCACGCGGCGGGCCACCAGCACCACCGGCACCTGGAGGCGGCGCCTGCTGTGCATCGGCCTGGTCCATGCCGAACCCGAAGGCCAGCACCAGACCGCCGCCCACACCAGCCGACACCTTCATGAAGTTGCGGCGTGATACGGGCCCTGCGACAGACGAGGAAGCCTGGTTCTCGCGCTCCATCAGCGCGATCTGCTCGAGGATTTCCTTCGGGTAATAAACGTGATCGTTGTTCACTACGGAGTTCATGAGGCGCTCCCGTTCAGTGCCTTGGCTGCAGACTTGATGGCCATGCGGATGCGGACATAGGTTCCGCAGCGGCAGATGTTGCCCTGCATGAAGCTGTCGATGTCGGCATCGGTGGGGTTCGGCTTGTCGCGCAGCAGCGCGGTGGCGCTCATGATCTGGCCGGCCTGGCAGTAGCCGCACTGCGGCACGTCGTGGTCGATCCACGCCTTCTGCACGGCGGTGAGCGCGCCGTTCTGCGCGAGCCCTTCGATGGTGGTGATCTTCTGCCCGACCGCAGCCACTGCGGGCACGGAGCAGGAACGTACGGGCGAACCGTTCAGGTGCACGGTGCAGGCGCCACACTGGGCCATGCCGCAACCGAACTTGGTGCCAACCAGCTTGAGCTCGTCACGCAGTACCCAGAGCAGCGGCTGATCGTCCGCTACCTCGACGTCGTGATCCGCGCCATTCACATTCAATTTTACTTTGGCCATGGTGCCCGTCCGTTTCCGGAATTGATTAAGAAATGTTATGACCCCGCAAGCCGCCGAGCATAACCGGGTGGTATGACAGCTTCAACGCCGTTGAAGTTCGAAGCAGCGATGGATGCGCGGATTGCCCTGGAAGTCGAAGGGCAGCGTGGGTGCAGAGATGTCCGCAACGCGAAATTCTTCGGATATAACGCTGTCGAGTTCGAAGCGCTGCGCGTTGGTCGAAAAGAGAAGCATTCCGCCCGGCGCCAGCATGCGCATGCAGTGCTGGATGAGCATGGCGTGATCACGCTGCGTATCGAGGATGTCCTGCATGCGGGCCGAGTTCGAGAACGTCGGCGGATCGAGAAAGATCAGGTCAAAAGCCGGGCCAGTTGGCTGCTCAGACAGCCATTTCACCGCATCCACCTGCAGCAGCAGATGCTGTGGCCCGCGCAAACCGTTCTGCTCCAGGTTGGCGGCGGCCCACTCCAGATAGGTGTTGGACATGTCCACGCTGAGCGACGAGACCGCGCCACCCGCAGCGGCATGAACGGTGGCGACACCCGTATAACAGAAGAGATTGAGGAAGCGTTTGCCGCTGGCCCGCTTGCCAATTAGCTGCCGCGTCAGTCGATGGTCCAGGAACAGGCCGGTGTCGAGGTAGTCATCCAGGTTCACGCGCAGCTGCAGGCCGCCCTCTTCCACAATGTGGAATTCCTCGCGGCGATTGAGTTTGGCGTATTGCCCGCCATCCTTCTGTTTGCGGCGGGTGCGCAGACGGATGTCGGTGAGCGGCACGCCGGTCACTTCCGGCAGCACGGCCAGCGCCTCCTCCCGGCGCCGGCGGGCAGCCTCTGGGTCGACCGTGACCGGAGCGGCGTATTCCTGCACGTACAGCCAGCGCTTGCCCGCATCGGGGCCGGCGCCGGTATAGAGGTCGACGGCCAGTGAATATTCGGGCATATCGGCGTCGTACAGGCGCCAGCAGCCCACATTCTCGCGCTTGGCGATCTTGCCGAGGCGCTGCAGGTTCTTGCGCAGGCGATTGGCGAACATCTGCGCGCCACTGCCCTGCGCGATGGCCTGGTCATCGATGACGATGCCGCGCACGGCTTCACGCCGCGTCTTGCGCTCGCCAGGGGCGAAGCGCAGCAGGCGGCATTCGATGGCGCCATTCCAGACCGTGTGCACACGCGAGGCTTCACAGCCGATGAGCTGGCCCAGCGCAGGCTCCCCGGTGAGCACCACCGCGTTCCAGCTCGCGAAATGCTCGCGCAGCGCGACGCCGATGGCGCGGTGCGCTTCGGCTGCTTCATCACTGCCGGGAATGCGCTGACCATAGGGTGGATTCACACAAAGCAGGCCCGGCGGTGCTTCCGGATCATCGTTCTGCGGCCGCTGCTGCGCGATTTCGCAGTGCTCGAAGATGAGGTCGCGCCCGACACCCGCGCGCCGCGCATTCTGTTGCGAGGTGGCGATGGCGCCGCGGTTGCGATCCGAACCACGCATCACCACCGGCAACTGCTCCTGCATGCGCGCCTTCGCGGCATCCATGACGTCTTTCCACAACCCGGAATCATGGCCGCGCCATGCCTGGAAACCCCAGAAATCGCGCAGCAATCCGGGCGCGGTGTTCGTGGCCATCCATGCTGCTTCGATGACGAAAGTGCCCGATCCACACATGGGGTCGAGAAACTCGCCACCCGCAGCGGCAATGCGCGGCCAGCCGGCACGCATCAGGATGCCGGCGGCGATGTTCTCGCGCAGCGGCGCCTCGCCACCGGCGAGCCGGTAGCCGCGACGACTCAGTGAATCGCCCGCCAGATCGATCAGCAGGGTCACCTCGTTGCGCTGCGAATGCGCATGCACGCGCAGATCCGGCCGCGTGGTTTCGATCGTTGGCCGATCGCCCGTGGATCTCGCGCAGCTGGTCGCAGATGCCATCCTTGAGCTTCAGCGCGCCGAAATGCGTGTTGTTGATGGCCGGATGCTTGCCGGTGAACTCGCAGGCCAGCGTGCCCTTCGGATCCAGATGCTCGCGCCAGTCGATGCCGTGGGCGAGCGCATAGAGATCTTCGGTGCTGCCGATGGGAGCACGCCCTACTTCCAGCAGCACGCGGCTGGCGAGGCGCGATTCCAGACAGGCGCGATAACCCACGGCCAGTGAGCCATCGAAGCTGACGCCACCGGCAGTCTCCTTCAGCGCCAGCCCACCGAGCGCCGCGATTTCCGTGGCCAGCAGGTCGGAGAAGCCACGGGGAACCGTGGCTACGAAACGAAGGGGTGCGGTCACTGCAATTCGATCCAGGTGGTCTTGAGTTCGGTGAACTTGTCGAAGGCATGCAGCGATTTGTCGCGCCCCATGCCGGATTGCCGGAAGCCACCGAAGGGCACGGTGATGTCGTCGGCGTCGTAGCAGTTCACGTACACCATGCCGGAACGGATGGCGCGTGCCATGCGGTGTGCGGTGTTGAGATCCTGCGTCCACACCGCGGCAGCGAGGCCGTAGGGCGTGTCGTTGGCGATGGCAATGGCCTCGGCTTCGTCGCGAAAGGTGATGGTGGCGAGCACCGGCCCGAAGATTTCCTCACGCGCGATGCGCATGTCGGGGCGCACGCCGTCGAAAGCAGTGGGTTCGATGTAACAGCCACCACTGGCCACGCGCGTCTGCGCGCCGCCAAAGGCGAGCCGTGCGCCATCCTTGCGCCCCGCTTCGATATAGCCGAGCACACGCTGCATCTGCTGCACATCCACGATGGCACCGAGCTTCGTGGCGGGATCCAGCGGATCGCCCGGCGCGAGCTCTCGCCCGACCTTCGCAATCTCCGCCAGCATCTGGTCCTTCAGGCTTTCATGCACCACCAGGCGCGAACCGGCCGAGCACATCTCTCCCTGATTGAAAAAGATGGCGTAGGCCGCGGCGCGCGCCGCGCGTTCCACATCGTGGCAATCGGCCATCACGATATTGGGTGATTTGCCGCCGCATTCCAGCGACACGCGTTTCAGGTTCGACTGCGCGGCATAACCCATGATGAGCTTGCCGGTGGGCGTGGAGCCGGTGAAGGCGATGCCGTCCACATCCCCATGCAGGGCCAGCGCCTTGCCCGCGGTGTGGCCGAACCCGGTGACCACATTGAACACGCCGGCCGGCAAGCCTGCCTCGAGCGCGAGCTCTGCCATGCGCAGCGCCGTGAGCGGAGATTTCTCCGAGGGCTTCAGCACGATGGAATTGCCGGCCGCGAGGATGGGCCCGAGTTTCCACGCCGCCATGATCATCGGGAAATTCCACGGCACGATGGCGCCGACCACGCCCAGCGGTTCGCGGGTGATCAGGGCCAGGGAGCCGTGGCCGGTGGGAGCGACTTCGTCATAGATCTTGTCGACGGCCTCCGCATACCACTGGATGCAGTTGGCACTGGAAGGCACATCGACAGCGAGGCTGTCGGCGATGGGCTTGCCCATGTCGAGCGTTTCGGTCAGCGCGAGTTCGTCGCGGTTCGCGCGCAGCAGTTCGGCGAAACGCAGCAGCACCTGCTTGCGATTTTTCGGCGCCGCGCGCGACCAGTCGCCACGGTTGAAAGCGGCGCGGGCACTGACCACGGCCAGGTCGATATCGGGCGCGTCGCCCGCGGCGACCTGCGCGATGACCCTGCCATCGATGGGGCTGATGCAGTCGAACGTGGCACCGGAAAGCGCCGGCACAGACCGGCCGTCGATGAACAGCTGGTTGCGGGGCTGCAGCGCCTTTGCGCGGGCCTGCCAGTCGACCGCCTGCGGGGTGGAACTCATGTCATCTCCAAAGCGGCGGTGCGGTGCGGATAGTACTTTCAAACAGCCACATTTGCGAACATGCGACTATCATGCGCCCCCTCTTCCCGACCCAGAGCGCTCGTGACCCGCCTGCACTTTCAACTCGAAGCGACTGCTGCCGGCTCGCGCGCCCGCGCAGCCCGATTTCGCACCCGGCACAACGAGGTTCTCACACCGACTTTCATGCCGGTGGGCACGCACGCATCCGTGCGTGGCCAGCGTCGCGATGACCTCCTCGAGAGCGGTGCGCAGGTGCTGCTTGCCAATACCTACCATCTGCTGCTGCGCCCCGGCCCCGAGCTGTTCGAGAAACTGGGCGGCATCCATGCCTTCATGAACTGGCCACGCTCCGTGCTCACCGACTCGGGTGGGTTCCAGATCTTCTCGCTGCCCAACAGCCGCAACATGGGTGAAGACGGCGCCAGCTTCAAAAGCTATGTCGACAACAGCATCATCTGTCTGAGTCCGGAACGCAGCATCGCCATGCAGAAGGCGATTGGCTCGGACATCATGATGGTGCTGGATCAATGCGTGCCCTCGACGGTCGATCACGGCACCGCACGCCACGCCATGGAGCTGACGCACCGCTGGGCGCAGCGCAGCCTGGACGCGCGCGGCGATTCCCCGCAGGCCCTGTTCGGCATCGTGCAGGGCGCGTGCTTCACCGATCTGCGCATGGAGAGTGTCGACGCCATCACCCAGATGCCATTCGACGGCTTTGCCATCGGCGGCCTGGCCGTAGGCGAGACTGCGTCACAGCGCGAAGACTGCACGGCCATCGTGACGGACTGCCTGCCTGCCGATCGGCCCCGCTATCTGATGGGAGTCGGCACTACGCGCGACCTGCTCGAAGCCGTGCATCGCGGCGTCGACATGTTCGACTGCATACTGCCCACTTCCCTTGCCACGCAGGGTGTGGCCTTTACGAGCCAGGGCCGACGCGATCTGCGTCGCGCCGCGTATCGAGGCATGGAAGGCCCGCTGGACCCGAACTGCCACTGCTACACCTGCAAGACGCACTCGATCGCCTACCTGCGCCACCTGCGTGAAACCCACGATTCAATCGCCACCCAGTTGGTGGGCCTGCACAACATCCACTTCTACATGCAGTTGATGCGCACCATGCGCCAGCACATTCTCGCGGGCACCTGGCTCGATTTCTATCACTCGCAGCGCGATGTGCTGGACGCGCGCGACAGTTACGGCCCCCGGACCCAGGGACGCAGCCAGGAAGCACGCCGCCTCTCGAAGCTCAAGCGTGGCCGTTATGAGATCGTGGTGCGCGATGATGTCGGCCGCATTCGCGACACGGTTTCCGGCGAAGTGATGCACTCGGTCAATGACCCCGCTGAAGAAGCGCGTTCGTTGTATGTGGAGCAATCGCGGCTCATCGAGCGCCTGCAAGGCGCTGATTCCGCACCGCTGGTCATCTGGGATGTGGGGCTCGGCGCCGCCACCAACGCCATGGCCACCATTCAGGCGGTGGAATCCCTGCCTGCCCCGCAGCTGCAGCGTCGCCTGCAATTGGTGAGCTTCGAGAACGATCTGGATTCACTGCAACTGGCGCTGCGTCATACACACTGGTTCCCGCACCTGCGCCATGCCGCGCCAAACCACTTGCTGGCAACCAACCGATGGGAGAATGCAACGGGCACCATCGAATGGCTGCTGCTGCCCGGCGATTTCCTGCAACGCCTGCACGACGCGCCCGCGCCGGACTGCGTGTTCTTCGATCCGTTCTCCTTCAAGACCGATAGCGCCCTGTGGACACTGGCTGCATTCCGGGAACTCGCGGCGGTTTGCCGGCACAAGGCCACGGAACTGTTTACCTACACCTACTCAACCAGAGTGCGCGCCGCCCTTCTGGCCGCCGGCTTCTTCGTGGCCAAAGGGCGCCCCACCGGGCCAAAACTGGAAACCACGATTGCCCTGTCGCCCTTGGCGGGTGCCATGCCGCATGGTCGCGAGCTGCTGGGCGCAGACTGGCTCGGTAAATGGCAGCGCAGCGAAGCGCAGGCGCCGATGGGAGTGGTGGATGCCGATGATTCCTGGCGCGCGGCAGTGACGGGCCATTCACAGTTCAGCAGCGGCGTTCGCGGCTGAAATACAACCTGGCCGTTGCGGGCGCCGCGGCGTCTCAGGCCTGCCGGTTCTGCAATCCTTGTTCACTGCGGAAATCGCGGGGAGCCCTGCCGTAGCGTTCGCGAAAACACTGCCCGAAATGCGAGGCATTGTTGAAGCCGCATTCGTGCGCGATGCCGGTGATGGTGTGCTGCGCGTAGTAGTCATTGCGCAGCAGCTGCGCAGCACGCGCCAGGCGGATGCGCAGCAAGTAAGCGGAAAGCGGCTCACCCGCCGACTGGAAGATCAGGCGTACATAACGCTCGCTGACACCGAAGTGCCGGGCCACGTCGATGGGGCGCAGATCGCCGTCGCCCAGCCGCGATTCCAGATACTCCCTGTATGCCGCGAGGCGGCTACTCGAGCCCCTGCCTGGCTGGGGCTCTGCAGGATTCCGGAACGCTGCGGCGACAAAGCCGGCAATACAACTTGCGATCATCGGCGGCAATGAATTGGTTGCGCCGCCGCTGGTGAGCTCCGATCCCAGTGTGCGCAGCAGCCCGGCCAGCACACGTGCCGCTGGAGACTGGCGATCAACCACCGTGCCGCCGTGCTCCGCCGCTTGCGGCAGAAATCCCTCCAGCATGGTGTGCGGGAACTCCACGCCGATGGTTCGCAGCCCATGGCCATGCACCATCTCGTAGGGTGCCGTGCGATCGATGAGGCAGGCGGATCCGTCGCCCACTGTCACGGGTGGTCTGCCACTGTGGGCAAGCGTGAATTCGGACTCCAGCGGCATCAGCACCTGGAAAGTGGGATGGCTGTTGCGCGCGGCATGTGTGCGCTGATGGCGCACGCTCACGCTCGTGCATCGCACTTCGAACAGGGTCAGTGAACCCACTCGCTGCCGGATCAGTGTGCCATCGAAATGCCAGGGGTCGCGCGGCTGCACCTGCACGGCATCAGCCAACCCGCCCAGCATCGAGTTCCACATCTCGACCTTGCGCGGAGCGGGAACGCCCTGCGTGGAAAACACCTGGATTGCATGCATTGCCCAGCCCCCCGCTGACTGACCTTCGCGGCCGGCCTCATGAACATGTTTGCCGCGAGCCTGCAGCCCAGCTTCCGCCACAGTGGAGACGTGGTGTACCGCTGTCAATAGGCTTCCAGTTAACTGCAGCCTTGGTGAAGGAATCACCTGGGCTTTGCACAATCACTACAAAAACGCTGGGGGAAACATGAATCACGCGCAGGCTGGCGGGCGGAAGAACCGGAACTCCACTCGATACCTTGAAAAGAGTGCAGTGGCAGCATTCGTCGCTGCAATGGTGTGCACGGCTTCGGCCGGCGCCGCAGAGAGCGAGGACGCCGAACTGGAAGAAGTCACGGTCACGGCAGAGCGCCGCAGTACCAATCTGCAGGACACGCCGCTGTCGATCCAGGTGCTGAGCGGCGAAGCGCTCGAACAAAAAGGCCTGGCAGACGTTGCAGATGTCGCGCTGTACACGCCGAATCTCGGTGTCACGGGTGGCCGCGGTTCAGGCAACAATGCGCCGATATTTTCCATTCGCGGCATCTCCGGTGGTGGTGGTGCCACCAGCGAGCGCGGCGTCGCCTTGTATATCGACGATATCTACGTGCCGCGAACCAGCGGTTCGGTATTCAGGGTCTTTGACCTGGAGCGGGTCGAAGTGCTGCGCGGACCACAGGGCACGCTGTTCGGGCGAAACAGTGAGGGCGGCGCGGTGAGGCTCATCACCAAGCAACCCACCAATGAACAGGAAGGCTACCTGCGCACCGATCTCGGCAACATGGGCCACCGTGACTTCATCGGCATGCTGAACCTTCCGGCTACCGACAACCTCGCGCTGCGCTTCCAGGTTGCCCGCCTGGAAGAGGATGGTCATGTAACCCGCGGGCCCGAAAAGCTCGGTGGCAGCAAGGATTGGGTTGCGCGCGTCCAGGCGGCCATCCAATTGTCAGAGGCCACGAAGCTCACCCTGTCTGGCCTCTACTCCTACTCGAAGTCGCAGGGCTCGCCCAATGTCATGCGGGAATGGAACATGTCTCCGGGCATCAACGGGGACGGTGTCCCTGCAAGCCAGGCGATCCAGGGCAACTACGCCGACTGGATTTCAGACTGGCTGCAGAGCTCCGGTCAGGCACGCCTGGCGATCATTGACGATCCGCGCATAGTGAAAGGCGACTACGAGGCGCCGGATTTCTGCTTCCTCGACGATTCCAATCCGGACTGGGACGAGGCCTGCGCGCAGCGCAACGACAACCGCTACCGCCAGGTCGATGCGCGACTGGGTATGGACCTGACGCAGAACACCCGCTTGTCGGCCTCTGCCGGTTACGCCACCCTGGATCACATCGGCGTGACCGACTGGCAGTACCTGGGTACCGAAAACCGGCCTACTGACGTGCATTCGGATGTGTTCAATGCCGAAGTCCTGCTGAACAGCAGCCTCTGGTCGGGCAAGGTAGATCTGGTAACGGGCATCAACGCATTCCAGGAAAAATCCAGCAGTTCCGGCGGCAACCTCACAGTGCGCGGCACCAGCGTGTTCAGCGCGGCAGGAGGTTCAGCCAACAGCAACGGTTATGCAGGCCAGTACCTCGTCGCCAACCTGAGTGTCGCGCAGAAAGTCCAGGCGGCTGGCTTGTTCGCCAATGCCACCTGGCATGTCACGGACAAGTTCAACTTCACCGGTGGCCTGCGTGTGTCACATGACACCAAGGACATCGAGTACCTGCGCCTGCCAGGATCGGGCCCGGCCCCGACATTCACCGGCATGTCACCCGCCAACGATTTCGTGCCGAGTTACACGGGAGCCAACGGCGCGACCTCCATCACCGTGAATGGCGATGATTCCTGGACCGAGCTGGACTGGCGCGCCACGCTGGATTACCACCTCTCGGACGACTTCATGGCCTATGCCACGGTATCGAAGGCCTTCAAGGGTGGGCAGTTCTCCCACACGGTGGTAGCCAATATTTCCGGCCCCAACCAGAGCAGCATCATCAAGGCCCTCGAGCCTGAGAGAGTCATCAATTACGAGGCTGGTCTGCGTACCAGCTGGCTCGGCGGCAGGCTGCGTTTCAACCCCACGGGCTACTACATGTCCTGGTCCAACCGGCAGTCCGCGCAGCAGCAGGCATGCCCTGGGGATCCGTCCTGCCCCACCGGCTTCCGCATTGTCACCGTGAACAGCGGCAACGTGGATGTGTGGGGTGTGGAGGTGGACGCACAGTTCGCGCTGACCCGTCGTCTGACCCTCCAAGGCGCTGTGGGCACCACGAAGTACAGACTCGATGCCATCAAGAACGCCGGGCCCGCCCTGTTTCCCGACCAGGCCATGCCCCAGTACAACCTGGGACTCAACTATCGAGGCCTGGCCACGGAACGCGGCGAATTTTCATACTCGCTCAACTACGCCTATCGCGGTCCGCAGCAGACGCACCCGACCATAGTGGGCGACTCCGCATCCGAGTTGCCCAGTTACGGCTTGTGGAACACGCGACTGCAGTGGACATCGTCCAATAACAAGAACGTGGTGGCGCTGTACGCGAACAACCTGCTCGACAAGGTCTACGGCAACTACGCAACACGCTTCGGTGGCGGGTTCTGGGACAGCGGTCCACCCGCGGGTCGCGCGGCTCCGCAACGCTCGGCCATGCAGTGGGTGATGGGGCGTCCGCGCGAGATCGGCATCTCGCTGCAGCACCACTTCTGAAGCGACACGCGCCGCGGTCAGGGGACCGCGGCGCGCCTTGTTACTTGACCTCGTAGACCAGATTGATGGTCGAAAGGCTGTCGGTCTTCTTGAACCCCGCAGGCGGATCCGTGTTGTGGCGCAGGCCATAGGCCACAGCCAGGGCCATGCGGTCTGACATCTTCACGGCGATGCCGATGTCGTTCTGCAGGAAGTTGTTGTCGGAGGTCAACTCCGCGCTCAGGCGGTTGAATACCGCTGTGGAGGAATTCAGCTTGTGCTCGAAACTGAGGCCCGCAACACCTACAAGGTTGCTGTCCTTCACCGAAGGCAATGCCAAGGTGCCAGTCGTGGCAGTGAACTTGTAGCCGAGGCCCGCCTGGCCGGAGAACTTCGTGGTGTCGTTGTCGATGAATTTGCGTCCGAGGCCGGTGGTGACCGTACCCTGGTGATCGAAGCCGCTGAACCGGTCTTCTTCATAACGCAGGCCACCGAACCAGAACGTGTTGCCACTGAAGCTGTAACGGGTCTGCGCACCGAGTTCCCAGCGCTTTGCGCTGGTATCACCCGCGCTGCGGACATAAAGACCAGCCAGCGAAGCTGCGTGCTCCCAGGCATCCGCCTTGAGGCCTATCGCTACTTTCGCATTGGCGGTCTTGCTCTCGGAATTGCCGCTGGCAATGGCAACGCCAGCCTCTCCCTTGCCTGTCCATTGCGCCTGCGCGGGTACCGCAAGTATTGCCAGTACCAGTGATGTCGCGGCACGCGAGATCGAATAAACCAGTTTGCCCTGCACTAAAACTCTCCTGTTGAATCCAGCTTGGATTTTACAACAGTAGGCGCGCACAACCGCTACAGTCGAAGCAGTTGCGGACAGTCGCCGAACCTAGAACGTCGGCGGCGTGCTGCAACTGACAATCTCGCATTCTTCGCGCCCGGGATTGCGGAAGCGGTGCGGCAGGTTGCTGGCAAAGTAATAGGCCTCTCCCGGGCCCAGCACGCGAGTCTCGGTGCCCACGGTGAGTTCGATGCGGCCGCGCACCACCACTCCGCCCTCCTCGCCCTTGTGCACCAGCATCTCTTCACCCGTCGCCGCGCCCGGCCCGTAGCGCTCATGCAGCAGCGTCATCTGCCGGCCGGTGCGCGTGGCGGCCACCAGTCGCAACGAAACTTCTTCATTGCCGATTTCCAGCAGCTCGTCGGCGGTGTAGAACACCGGCGTGCGCTGGTTGAAATCGCCGGTAAAGAACTCGGCCAGCGACATGGGAATGCCATCCAGCAGCTTTTTCAGCGAACTCACCGAGGGGCTGACCCGGTTCATCTCCACCAGGGAGATCAGCCCGTTGGTCACCCCGGCACGGCGTGCCAGTTCGCGTTGCGAGAGGGCATGCATCTGGCGGATGGCACGCAGGCGCGCGCCTACATCTATATTCATAGTGTCTAGTATTATCGACAAACCCCCGTTATTTGGGTATGTATCGCCCTTAGTGTCAACTTTTCTTATCATCGCGCCTTGATCCCGTCAGGAGTCCTCATGAATGCCCGCCCCGAAGATTTTGCCGCCCGCTCGCTGACCCGCGCGGAACTCGAAGCCCACTGGATGCCCTTTACCGCCAACCGGCATTTCAAGGCCAACCCCCGCATCCTCAGCCATGCCAAAGGCGTGCACTACTGGACCGCCGACGGCCGCGAGATCCTCGACGGCGTGGCCGGCCTGTGGTGCGTGAATGCGGGCCACGGCCGCAAGGAGATCAGCCAGGCGGTGGCGAAATCGCTGGAGCAGATGGACTTTGCGCCGCCCTTCAACATGGGTCATCCGCAGGCTTTCGATCTCGCCAACAAAGTGGCGAAGATTGCCCCAGCGGGCCTCGATCACGTGTTCTTCGTCAATTCCGGCTCCGAAGCCGTCGACACGGCGCTGAAGATTGCCCTGCAGTACCAGCGCCTGAAGGGTGAAGCCACCCGCACACGTCTGATCGGCCGCGAACGCGGCTATCACGGCGTGAATATCGGCGGCACCTCGCTGGGCGGCATGGTGCCCAACCGCAAGGCCTGGGGCGCTGTCATGGTGCCCGGCGTCGACCACCTCCCCCATACGCATCTGCCGGCAAAGAATGCGTTTTCGAAGGGCCAGCCGGAGCACGGCGCCGAACTCGCCAACGAGCTCGAGCGGCTGGTGGGGCTGCATGATGCCTCGAGCATTGCTGCAGTCATCGTCGAGCCCATCGCCGGCTCCACGGGCGTGCTGATCCCACCGAAGGGCTATCTGCAGAAGCTGCGCGAGCTGTGCACCAAGCACGGCATCGTGCTGATATTCGACGAGGTCATCACCGGCTTCGGCCGTACCGGATCGGCCTTCGGTGCCCAGGAATTCGACGTGACGCCGGACATCATCACCTGCGCCAAGGGCCTCACCAATGGCTCGGTACCGATGGGCGCGGTCATCGTCAAGAAGGAAATCCACGATGCCTTCATGGTGGGGCCGGAAGCCGCGGTGGAACTGTTCCATGGCTACACCTACAGCAGCCATCCGACCGCCTGCGCTGCCGGCATTGCCACGCTGGATATCTATGAGCGGGAAGGCATCTTCGAACGGGTCAAGGCGATTGCGCCGTATTGGGCCGATGCCGTGCACAGCCTGAAGGGCCTGCCGGGCATCACCGATATCCGCACCTATGGACTGGTGGCGGCGGTTGAATACGAGCCGATTGCCGGATCACCGGGCAAGCGCGGCTTCGAGACCTTCCTGAAGGCCTTCGACGCCGGCATCCTGGTGCGCGCAGCGGGGGACATCACCGCGATGTCGCCGCCGCTCATCATCGAGAAACCGCAGATCGACCAGCTGGTCGAAACCCTGGGCAAAGTGATCAAGTCGATGTAGTCAGCCGCGCCGGGCAGCTGGTTCAGCCAAAGAAGAAGGCCCGGCGCTGTTGCGCCGGGCCTTTGCATTTCAAGCCGGGATGTTCTGCCGCATTTCTGCGGCAGAACCACGTGCCCGGCCTTATTCAGCCCAGGGCAGTGTCGTCGAGACCGTGAAAATCACGCGGTCGGTCTCGGCATTGTCGATGTCCGTATCGACGTACTTCATGTTCAGGGCGAAATTGCCCAGATTCTTGGTGATGCCCAGCGAGTAGTCGGTGTATTCGCCGTCGATGTTCTTCCAGTAATCACCGAAGCTGTAACCCATGTGTGCGCCGATCGAGAAGCCATGCGGCAGGGGAACGTTGAGATTGCCTTCCACATAGATGGAGGTGTCGCCGTAATTGTCTGGCGAGAACCACACCTTGCCGTTGACCCAACCCTTGGTGATGCCGCCATACACTTCGACGACTTCCTTGAAGTCGCTCGAGCTGGGGTAGGCATAGGCCACCGCCCCCACGTCATAGGCGAAGCTCTCTTCGGCGTCACCACCGGCAAACCCTGCGTAGAAGTCGATCTCCCAGACGGGATCGGCTCCGGGGAAATCCACATTGCTCGCCCAGGTGCCAAAGTACAGGCCGCCTTCCGTGTTGAAGGTCAGGCCGAGCTGGGCGGCCACATTCTCGTCGGACTGCGTCAGGCCGCGGAAGTCATAGTCGGAAGTAATGGCTGGGGTGGCTGTGAGCCCGGCATTGGCCGCACCAGCAACAGCAAGCAGGGCCCCGGCAACTGCAATTCGAGACTTTATCATTTAATTTTTCTCCTCAAATCAGACACAAGACTCTGGCACGTGTTGTAAACAACCTACGCCACAGGCAAGCCCCAAGCCTATCAGTATCCCGGGTCGCGCAAAAGCTGAAGCGCCAAACGCCCGGTCACTGACATTTTTTGTTGTGCCAGACCAACACGCATTCATGCGCTGATCCGTTTTGCGTCAGGCAACAAAAAAGCCCAGTGCTTGCGCACCGGGCTTTTCTGGATCAACGAGACAGTTCAAACCAGTCTCGTCAACCAACCTGCCCCGCCACATCGCTGCAGCAGAGACAGGCCTATGGCTTATTCAGCCCAAGGCAGGGTCGTCGAGACCGAGAACACGAAGCGGTTGTCGAGACCGTCGGAACCGTCCACGTACTTCAGGTTCGTGTCGAAGTTGCCGAAGCTCTTGCCAACGCCGATCGAAACATCGGTGATCGAGTCGCTGTAGTAGTCACCGTCGCTGATGCCTGCATGGGCCAGCAGCGTGAAGTCCTGCGGCAGCGGGATCGCTGCGTTTGCTTCGAGGTAGTAGCCGGAGTCATCCGAGCTAAAGTAGTCATTCGAGTACCACAGCTTGCCCGAGAAGTAGCCCTTGCTGATGCCAGCATAGGCTTCCCAGGTGTTGCCGCTTCCGGCGCTCGGGTAGGTGTAGTAAGTCACACCAACGTCGTAGCCGAAGGTCTCTTCAGCGTCACCGCCAGCGTAGCCAGCGAAGTAGTCGATTTCCATGCTGGGGTCGCCAGGTCCGAAGTCGACGTTGCTGCCCCAGATGCCGGCGTAGAAGCCGTTGTCGAAGGCATAGGTGCCGCCGAGCTGGAAGGCAGGGTCCATGCCGTCCTGGTCCGGGTTGGTCTGCGAGATACCGCGGAAGTCATAGTCCGTAGCAATAGTCGGGGTGATCGTGAGGCTGCCAGCATTCGCGGCGGCGGCCACGGCGAACAGGGCCCCGGCAACAGCAATTCGAGACTTGATCATGTAATAACTCTCCATAGATGGGACGAAAAACCGGCACTTGTTGTAAGCGCCCTACGCTATTGCGCAGCAACTAGCGTACCAGCATGGGACTGTTGTGTAAAAGCAAAAGTTCCCACCGGGACGATTTCAGGGTCAATTACCATGAGAAAAGCAGTAGAAATACACCCTAACTATTTGTTTTGTATTTGCAAAATATTCATTTGCCGCCACATCTAATTCTCCTTCCAAAGCGGTCCAATACGCACCGGTGAATGCATAAAGCACCCATTGCCGCAAGCAAGCAACAGCATAGTTGCCAAGGCGCAACAGAGAAGTTGCACTGTAAAATGGCGAGTTGGGGCAGATGCGGGAGAAAACGCACCATTTCCGAGCGCGGCAGGGTTACAGACCGCTGATTGCGTTCCAGTCGCCGGCGGCCAGGGCGAGCGCCGAGCGCGTCCGCCAGTATTCCAGCACCACTCTTACCCAGGTGGCCTCGTCGGCCAGCGTGGCCTGACGGCGACGCAGCCGTTCTGGCGCCGCAGGATCCGCGCCAGCGCCAGCTTGCGATGCCGCCTGCCGCCGCGCAGGGAGAAACACTTCCCGGTCGAGCAGCTGCAGTTGCTGCCGGAAAGCACGCAGCTCGGCCACATGCAGGCGGATCCGTGTACGCGCCGTTATCCGCGCTGCTTCGAGCTGCCGCATGGCAATACGCAGCTCGGCATCGGTCTGCAACAGCTGCGACTGACGCTGGTCGAACAAGGGGATTTCCACCACGGCATTGGGACCCGTGAACGAGGTACCGCCGATGGCCTTGTCCCGGAACAAACCCAGCTCAAGCTGGTTCAACCAACGGAAGCGGCGCTTGGTGGCGAGCACCCGCAGACGCGCGTCGACGGCCTTGGCAGCAGCGAGCAGATCCAGCCGCTGCTGCATGGCAGCCGCTTCCACGGTCGCCGCATCGGGGTCGGTGTCCGGCACTGCGGGGAGGCGCACGGTGACCTGCCAGTCATCGCGCCAGCCGGTAACGCCCATGAGCTCGCCGAGTTTGCCGCGCGCGGTGGCAGCCGCCAGTTCCGACCGGATCACATCGCCCTGCTCGCGCGACAGATCGCCGGCGACCACCGCCAGGGAGGGAGGCGTGCCCCCGCCTCCATTGGCCGCCGCCACAACGACCGAATCGTAGGCAGCACGGGCCGCTGCCAGGCTGCGTTCATTGAGCTCATGCACCTGCAGCGCGGCGCTGTATTCCAGCCAGGCCTGCACGACCAGCGCGGCATGGGAAATCGCCTGCTGCGCCACCTCGAAGCGGACGCGATCGAGCTCATGGCGGGCGACGGCAGAACGATCCGGGATGCTCAGCAAACCGATCACGTTCTGCAGCACGCCAATGCTGAGACTGCGGTCGGGATAGAAGGCCGCGAGATCACCGCCGGGTTTGCGCGTACCGATGATGGCCACCGGGTTGGGAGGCGTCAGCGCGGCGATGAGCTGCGCACGGGAGATCTGCAGCTGTTCCAGCGAAACCTGCAGGCCGGGATTGGCGAGAAACGCGATGCCGACGGCCTCTTCCAGGGTGACGCCACCCTCCAGCAACGCGGCGGCGCGCAGACGGGCGGCCTGGTCCGCTTCAGGATTGCTGCGCCATTCCAGGCTGGCGCGGGACTGTGAGCGCACGAGCTCTGCCGTAGCCTCGACATTGTCCCGTGCCGATGGCACGGCGCAGGCGGTGACAGCAAGTGCCAGCGCGCAAACCAGCATGCAGCGAATGGGGGACCGGTACCTATGCATGGGCAGCCACTATATAGTGCCGCGACTGCGTGAACCAACGTTCCTTGGGACCAGGATGAGCATCGAAACTACCAGCACACATCGCGTTGCAGGCGGCAGCCTGCACTTCTGCAGGCATGCCAGCAGCGCCACCGGCACCAGCATGCGCTTCTCCTTGTTTCTGCCCCAGGCTTCGGGGCCCCATCCGCTGTTGCTGTGGTTGTCGGGCCTGACCTGTACCGAAGAGAACTTCTCGACGAAGGCCGGCGCCTACCTCCCCGCTGCACGACATGGCATGGCCGTGCTGGCGCCGGATACCAGCCCGCGGGGCGAAGGCGTTGCCGACGACGCCGCGTATGACCTGGGTCAGGGCGCCTCCTTCTATGTGGACGCCACGGCTGAACCCTGGGCCCGGCATTTCAGGATGGAGCAATACATCACCCAGGAGCTGCCCGCAGTGGTGGGCAAGCACTTCGACGTGGACTTCAGCCGGTGCGGCATCAGCGGGCATTCCATGGGCGGACATGGTGCGCTGACGCTGGCACTGCGCCATCCGCAGCAATATCGCAGTGTGTCGGCTTTCTCGCCGATTGCCTCACCCAGCCGCTGCCCCTGGGGCATCAAGGCGCTGGGCACATACCTCGGGCCCGATACCGCGCAGTGGGAACAACATGATGCTTCGCGGCTGCTGGAAAGCGGCGCGGGACGTGGCCGGTTTGATTCCATCCTCGTGGACCAGGGCACCGCCGACAGCTTCCTGGCAGAGCAGCTCAAGCCGGAACTGCTGGAAGCCGCCTGTGCCAAGGCAGGGCAGGCGCTGACGCTGCGCCGGCAGGAAGGCTACGACCACTCGTACTACTTCGTCAGCAGCTTCATCGCGGACCACGTGGCCTGGCATGCCGAGCGGCTGCGATGAGCGCCCGTCCCCGGATCCTCCTCACCCGTCGCTGGACCGAAGAGGTCGAGCGCCATCTGGAAGAACGCTTCGACGTCACGCGCAATGCAGACGATGTCCCGATGAGCGCAGAGCAGTTGCGCGCTGCCATGCGCGACTACGACGCCCTCTGCCCCACGGTGACCGACCGCCTGGATGAGGGCGTGCTCTCTGTCGCGGATCGCCGCGTGCGGCTGATCGGCAACTTCGGCGTGGGCTACAACCACATCGACGTGGAAGCCGCGAAGCGGCTGGGCATCCGCGTCTCCAACACACCGGATGTGCTGACCGATACCGCCGCCGAGCTCGCCATCCTGCTGCTGCTGATGGCAACGCGTCGCGCGGGTGAAGGCGAGCGCGAACTGCGTGCCGGAAGATGGATCGGCTGGCGCCCCACGCACATGATGGGCCAGAGCCTGGAAGGCAAGGTACTCGGCCTCATCGGCTTCGGGCGCATCGCGCAGGCTACGGCGCGCAAGGCGCACCATGCCTTTGGCATGCGCATCGCCTACAACGGCCGCCGGCGTGCCGCCACGGAAATCGAACAGGAGACCGGCGCGCGATTCGTGGATACCGTCGATGCGCTGGTGGCGGGCAGTGATGTGGTGTCGCTGCATTGCCCGGGCGGAGCCAGCACCTTTCACCTGATCAATGCCGAACGGCTGCGCCTGATGAAGCGCAGTGCGGTACTCATCAATACCGCACGTGGGCCGGTGGTCGATGAAGCGGCGCTGGTCGAGGCGCTGACCGAAAAGCGCATAGCTGCCGCCGGGCTCGATGTCTACGAAGAAGAACCCCGAGTGCATCCGGGATTGCTTGCGCTGGAGAACGCGGTGCTGCTGCCACACCTCGGCAGCGCCACCGTGGAAACGCGCACCGCCATGGGCATGCGCGTGGCGCAGAACCTGGAAGCCTTCTTCGCAGGCGTGCCGCTGCGCGATACGGTGGTGTGAACCGCTCCCCGATGCAGGACTGGATCGGGCAATTCCTGCAGCAGGAGCGGCTGCCGGATACCTACCGACACACCATCCAGCACGCGCTGCTGCCGCTGGCCGCTGCCATTTCGGCCCGCGCGAAGCTCAGCGACCACATGCTCGTGGTCGGACTCTGCGGCGCACAGGGCAGCGGCAAATCCACGGCTGCTGCGGCTCTGGTGCAGATCCTGCAGCGGGAAGCTCTCCCTGCAGTGGCACTTTCCATCGATGATTTCTACCTGCCACGGGCCGAGCGCAGCGCATTGGCGCGCAGTGTTCACCCGCTGCTGATCACGCGCGGTGTTCCGGGCACACATGACGTGGAACTGGCCCAGGCCACCATCGAATCGCTGGCAGAGGACGATCCGGTGCTGCTGCCCTCCTTCGACAAGGCCACTGATGACCGCCGCCCGCGCAGCCTGTGGCGAAGCTGCCAGGGCCCGATGCGTGTGGTGATCCTGGAAGGCTGGTGCGTCGGCGCCTTGCCACAGTCGACGGCCCAGCTCGCGAAACCGGTCAATGCGCTGGAACGGGAAGAAGATCCGGAGTGCCGCTGGCGCCGCTACGTGAATGACGCCCTCGCCACCCGCTATCCCGCCCTGTTCAATCGGCTGTCATTGCTGGTGCTGCTGGCTGCGCCCTCGTTTGAAGTGGTGCAGCGCTGGCGCGGCGAGCAGGAACAGCGGCTGCGCGAGAAACTGCAGCGCGAAGGCGGTGATGCGACCCGCGTGATGGACGACGTGGCCATCGCGCGCTTCATCGCCCACTATGAGCGCGTGACGCGGCAGATCCTGCAGGAAATGCCGCTACGAGCCGATCACCTCATTTCGCTTGATGCGCAGCGAGTCGCTCGATACCAGCGGTGATGAAGCCGCGCGCTTCCTCGGCATCGCCCCAGCCAGTGACCTTGACCCACTTGCTGGATTCCAGATCCTTGTAGTGCTCGAAGAAATGCTGGATCTGCTGGATGGTGATCAGCGGCAGGTCCGTGTAGTTGTGCACATGTTCATAGCGGCGGGTGAGTTTCGGCACGGGCACCGCCACGATCTTTTCATCGCCACCGGCCTCGTCGAGCATCTTCAGCACGCCCACCGGCCGCACGGCAATGACCGAACCCGGCATCAGCCCACGCTGATTGGCAATGATCACATCGCAGGGATCGCCATCCTCGGACAGCGTATGCGGAATGAACCCATAGTTGCCGGGATATCGCATTGCCGTGTAGAGAAAGCGATCGACCACCAGCGCGCCCGATGGCTTGTGCATTTCGTACTTGATCGGCTCACCGCCAACGGGAACCTCCACGACGACATTGACTTCATGTGGGGGGTTGGCGCCGATCGGCAGGGCTTCCAGTCGCATCATCAAACTCCATGACCAGGTTCGGGGGATAATTGCCGCGACTATAAGTTATCGCGCATCATGAATCCCATGAACCCGCCCGCAGATGCTGCAGATCCCGTGTTCCGGCTGGAAGGCGTACAGAAGCGCTACGGCGAGGGCGAAGCAGCGGTCATGGCACTGCGCGGCGTCGACCTCACCGTCTCGCGCGGCGAACTGATTGTGCTGCTGGGCCCCTCCGGATCCGGCAAATCCACACTGCTCAATATTCTGGGCGGGTTGGACCGGCCAACTGCCGGACATGCCTGGTTTGGAAAGCTCGATCTGGCCACTGCCGGCGATACCGAGATCACCCAGTTCCGGCGGCATCATGTCGGCTTCGTGTTCCAGTTCTACAACCTCATCGCGAGCCTCACTGCCGAAGAAAATGTGGAACTGGTCACAGAGGTGGCAGACGACCCCATGTCGGCTGCCGATGCGCTGGCGCTGGTGGGCCTTGCTTCCCGGCGCACGCACTTCCCGGCTCAGCTTTCCGGTGGCGAACAGCAACGGGTGGCCATTGCGCGCGCCATCGCCAAACGCCCGCATGTGCTGCTGTGTGATGAACCCACGGGCGCGCTCGATGTGGCCACGGGCATCAAGGTGCTGGAGACGCTGGTCACTGCCAACCGCGAACTCGGCACCACGACGCTGCTGATCACCCACAACGCGGACATCGCGCAGATCGGCGATCGCGTGGTGCGTTTTGCCGATGGTGCGATCCGCAGCGTCGAGACCAACAGCGAGCGGCGCGCGCCCGGAGATCTCCACTGGTGATGCGATATCTGGCCAAGCTCGACCGCAAACTCATCCGCGATCTGCTGCGCATGAAGATGCAGATGGCAGCGGTAAGCGCCGTGCTGGCCTGCGGCGTGGTGCTGGCCGTCATGGCCAATGGCATGTACGACTCGCTCGAACGCGCGCGCGACCGCTATTACGCGCAATACCGCATGGCAGACCTCGCCGCCGCCGTGGTGCGCGCGCCATTGAGCCTGGTGCCGCAACTGGAGGCCGTGCGTGGCGTGCGCGCACTCGAGGCACGGGTGGCCGGTGTCGGGCTGCTGGACATGCCCGGCCGCAGTGATCCGGTTTCGGCGCGGCTGGTGTCACTGCCACCGGATCGCGCACCGCGGGTGAATGACATCGTACTGCGCTCGGGCCGCATGCCAAGCCCCGCGCGCAGCGGCGAAGTACTGGTGAACGAAGCTTTCGCGGAAGCCAACAATCTCGCGCCCGGCAGCACACTCGGCGCACTGATCTATGGCCGCAAGCGCGAGGTGACCATCGTCGGCATCGCCAGTGGTCCCGAGTTCGTGTTTGCCGTGGCGCCGGGAGCGATGCTGCCGGAACCCGAACGTTTCGGCGTGTTGTGGATGGGGCGCGAGGCTCTGGCACGTGCCTTCGATCTGGATGGCGCATTCAATGATCTGGTGCTTACGCTCGACCCGGGGGCCAATGCGCGGCTGGTGACCACCGATATCGACCGGTTGCTGGAACGGCATGGTGGTCGGGGCGCCTATGGCCGGGATCGCATGTTGTCGGCGCAGTTCATGGCCGATGAACTCACCTCGCTCAAGACCATGGCCAACATCCTGCCGCCGTTCTTCCTGCTGGTGGCGGCGTTCCTGCTGAATGTATCGCTGTCGCGGCTGGTGGCCACCGAACGCTCGAACATCGGATTGCTGAAATCCTTCGGTTACAGCAACGCGTCGATCGCCCTGCACTACACCAAGTTCGCGCTGGTCTTCGGCGTGGCCGGCGGGTTGATCGGCATCATCGGTGGCCGCATCGTGGGCGGCTATGTCGCCGGCATCTATGCCAATGTCTATCGCATACCGGGCCTTGGCTTTGATGCGGGACCGGGGGTGTACCTCAATGCCCTGCTCATTACACTGCTCGCGGCGCTTGCCGGTGCGGTACAGGCCGTGCTCAAGGCCGTGCGACTCCCACCGGCCGCCGCACTCGCGCCTCCGGCACCGGCAGGCTTCAGCCGCCTGGGTCAGGCGCTGGAGCGGTTTGCTACCGGGCTGGATGGCAAATCGCGCATGGTGGCACGACGCATCCTGCGCTTCCCGCGCCGCTCCCTGACTACGGTGGTGGGCATCGCGCTCGCCATGGGACTGCTGGTCACCACGCAGCATTTTCCGCTGGCCATCGATCGCATCGTGGCCGTGACCTTCGGCGTGGCACAGCGCATGGATGTTCTGGTGGCCTTCTCGGATGTGGCGGACGACGCCATCCTGCTCGATGTACGCCGGCTGCCCGGCGTGCTCAAAGTGGAAGCGCTGCGCAGCAGCGAGATCATCTTCGAAGCCGGCAGCCACCGCCGCCGCAGCTCGATTTCAGGCGTGCCGGTCGGAGCCTCGCTGAACCGGCTGCTCGATGCCGATCTGATCCCCGTCGTGGCGCGACCGGAAGGCCTGACGCTGTCGGAGAACCTCGCGGGAAAACTCGATGTGAAACTCGGCGACAAGGTGCGACTCCAGGCCACCGATGGTCATCGCGCCAGCGCGGAATTGCCGGTGATCGCCATCGTCAGGCCGTACCTGGCGGCCTCGGCCTACATCGAGCTCGAAGCGCTCAACCGCCTGTTGCGTGAGCCGGGACGGGTGACGGCCGCGCATGTGCTGATCGACAGCCGCCAGCGCGCGGCTTTCAGCGCGAAGGTCAAGGAACTGCCGCGCATCGTATCCGTGAGTTTCCTCGACAATGCGAAGGCATCGATGAGCAAGCTGCTGAATGAAGGCAGTGGCTTCTTCTCAGGCATGTTCATCCTGTTCTCTTCGCTGATGGCCGCAGGCGTCGCCTTCTCGGCTGCGCGCGTTACCCTCGCCGAGCAGGAGCGCGACCTTGCCACGCTGCGCGTGCTGGGTTTTGGCCGCCATGAAGCCTCGTACGTGCTGCTGGCCGAGATCGGGGCGCTGCTGCTGGTGGCGCTGCCGATTGGCGTCGTGATCGGCGCGCTGATGTCGCGCTGGCTGATGTCGCAGTTCGCCACTGACCTCTTCACCTTTCCCTATGTCACCAGCGCGCTGGCCTACGCCAAACCGGCGCTGTTCGTGACAACCGCGGTGGTGACAGCCACCCTGCTGGTGCGTCGCGGTGTTGATCGACTTGATCTGGTGGGCGTGTTGAAATCGAGAGACTGATGAGCAATGCAAATTTCAAGGCGCGCTCGCGGCGCGTCCGCAATATCTGGATCGTGGTGATCGTGCTCGCCGTCGGTGCCATCACGTGGGGCATGTGGCCTCGACCCACCGAAATGGATTTCGCCACGATCGACAGCGGCGACATCCGGGTGGAACTGGTGGATGAAGGCCGCACTCGCCTGCACGATGTCTATGTGGTGTCTGCGCCCGTGTCCGGGCGCGTGTTGCGCGTCGAGGTGGAGCCTGGCGATGTCGTGGCAAAGGGCGCGGTAATCGCCCGCATGACCCAGGCAGCCGCCGGCTTTCTGGACACCCGTGCCGATCTTTCCGCGCGGGCTGCAGTGGATGCGGCGGCCGCCTCGCTGCGCGCGGCTGATACCGACCTGGCTCTTGCGCGGCGGGAACACGAACGCAACCGCACACTCGCTGCGCAGAAACTGGTGGCAGAAGCCGCGCTGGAATTCAGCCAGGCACGCCTCGATTCTGCGCAGGCCGCTCGGGATGCCGCACAGGCAGGCCTCGCCCGCGCGCAAAGTGCATTGCAGCCGGCAGAGCGCATGGCCGGCGGCAACATCGTGATCCGCGCACCGGTGGCCGGCAGCGTGCTGCGCGTTCCACAGAAGAGCGAGAACGTGGTGCCCGTGGGCAGCCCGCTGATCGAGATCGGTGATCGCGGCCATGTCGAGGTGGTGGCGGAGTTCCTCTCGCAGGATGCCGTGCGCATGCGCCCCGGCCAGAACGCCACCATCGAGAACTGGGGCGGACCATCGCTGGCCGCGAAAGTCGACCGCATCGAGCCGGTGGCGCGCATGAAGATCTCTGCACTGGGCGTGGAGGAACAACGCACCAACGTCGTGCTGCAGTTCGTCGACCAGGATGCCGCCAGCGCGCTGGGGCATGAGTTTCGGGTGGATGTGCGCGTTGCCGTCGAGGATGCCGGCAATGTGTTGCGCGCACCATTGGGCGCGCTGTTCCGCAGCGGCGATGGCTGGGCGGCCTACAAGGTGAGCGACGGACGCGCCCGCCTGGTGGAAGTGACCACCGGTATCGCCGATTCCAACTACCGGCAGATCAACGGCGGGCTGGCTGCCGGTGATCAGGTGATCCTGTTCCCCGGCGACTCTGTTGCCGAGGGATTGCGGGTAATGCAACGCCGGACGCAATAGTCCGGCGTTCAGCTGGCGCCTTATGGCGCTGGTGCATCCCAGGGTGAAGTCATGCCGTATGGCACGGTGATGAACGCGGCCTCCACCTGCCTGATCTTGCCGTTCACGATCTTGAACAGCTCCATCAGATAAAACGAATGCGGATGGCGGATCACCGAGGTGACCGAGGTGCCGTCGGTGAGCTTGAACTCGCCCAGGCGGCCGGCATGGTCGATGAATCCCGCCGACAGCACGATGCCGCGCTCCTCGTCCACCATGATGTGGCGACGACGCACACGATCGTCATAGCGGTATACACCCAGTTTGAACTGCTCGGCGCAGCCCAGCGCCGAAGTGGGCCCCAGGGGCTTCGCCGGGTTGTTGGTGGTGAGCAGGCCGTTCTCGACGCGATTGCAGGCCGGATCGAACTCCGTGAACATCTGCCCGTCGTTGAGCTGCAGGGTGTCGAAGTATCCATCGGCGATCGAGATCAGGCGGTCGCGCGGCCTGCCTTCACCGGGCTTCAGATTCTCGTTCAGGATCGGCTTGATGTCGAAACGGGGATTGGCAAAGGGGTTCGGGCCATCGCCCAGCGCGCCGAAATCCCTGGTGCGCACGATCAGCATCTCGGCTTCGGAAATCCTGCGGTCCACCACTTTCAGTCGGAGTGAATAGACCGAAGTGTTGTCGGGTTCTTCCAGCGCGCCAAACACGGCGACCTGCCCGGTCTGGGTGTCGGCAAACTGAACCTTGTAGCTGCCCACCTTGACGATCGTGCCCCAGACGCCGTCGCCCGGCTGCAGCACCACATTGTTCTCGGTGTAACGATGATTGCGGGCCCAGGCGAGGCGCGAGGCGTCCTTGCGGCCCAGCGCATCCAGGTACTGGTCGATGATGCCGTACAGGCAGGCGCGATCGCAGTCAGGAGGCAGCAAACGGGTGGCGGCGGGATACTCCGCAGCCCGGGAGGAGGCACCCGCAGCAAGCAGCAGCAGGACGGTGGTGGCAATTCGCTTCATTTCGACCCCTTCGGTTCGACGACCGGTACTGCCGCATGGTAACGCATACAATGGCCATCCGTTCCAGTGGGGTGGGGACCACCATGACCGATAAACGAATTCTTGTGCGCGCACTGCTGTGGTTTGCGATAGCCCTGCCCGGCCTTCGCGGGCGCGGCCACACCAGCCAATGTCACCAGCAAACGCCTGCTGAATGCCGATGCCGAGCCCGGCCAGTGGATGTCCTATAGCCGCACCTGGGACGAGCAGCGCTTCAGCCCGCTCACCCGCATCAACGACAGCAATGCCCAGGAACTGGGTCTGGCCTGGTATGCGGACCTCAACACCTATCGCGGTGTTCAGGCAACGCCACTGTTCATCGATGGCGTGCTTTACAACGTGTCCGTGTGGAATGTCGTGACGGCCTATGACGGGCGCAACGGCAAGGTGCTGTGGACCTACGACCCAAAGGTGGCGCCGGAATGGACGCGCCTCGCCTGCTGCGGCCCCTCCGCGCGCGGCATCGCAGCCTGGAAGGGCCGCATCTACATCGCCGCCCTCGACGGCCGGCTCATCGCCGTGAATGCGCGCACCGGCAAGCGGGTGTGGTCGGTGCAGACCTTCGATCGCAAGGATGCCTATTCCATCACCGGCCCGCCGCGTGTGTTCGATGGCGTGGTGGTGATCGGCAACGGCGGCGCGGATTACGGTGTGCGCGGCTTTGTCACCGGCTACGACGCGGCCACCGGCAAGAAGCGCTGGCGCTTCTACACCGTTCCCGGCAACCCGGCGAACGGACCGGATGGTGAAGCCTCGGACAATGTCATGGCCATGATCACCAAGACCTGGAACGGCGAGTGGTGGAAATTCGGCGGTGGCGGCACCGTGTGGGATTCGTTCGTGTACGACCCGAAGCTGCGGCTGGTGTATCTCGGCACCGGCAATGGCTCACCCCATGTGCAGCATTTCCGCAGTCCGGGAGGCGGCGACAACCTCTTCCTCTGTTCCATCGTGGCGGTGGACGTCGATACCGGCAAGTACGTCTGGCATTACCAGATGGTGCCGAACGAGCAATGGGACTTCACCTGCACCCAACCCATCGTCCTGGCAGATCTCAAGATCGATGGCGTCGAACGGCAGGTGCTGATGCAGGCACCGAAGAACGGCTTCTTCTATGTGCTGGATCGCAAGACCGGCAAGGTGATCTCGGCGAAGAGCTACGTGCCGAATCTCTGGGCGTCGAGCGTCGACCTTGTCACGGGGCGGCCGAACGTGAATCCGGAGTCCTATCTCACGCTCACGCCCAAGTTGATGACGCCAACGCCGTATGCCGCGCATACCTGGCATCCGATGTCCTACAACCCGAACACGGGCCTTGTGTACCTGTCGGCGCAGGAACAGTGGATGGTGATGTCGCGGGTGAAGGACGAGGACTTCAACTGGGTATTCCATCGATCCAACAGCGGCATCTCGTATGCCAGCACTCCCGAGCGGCGCGAATTGCAGCGCATCGCCGATAGCCGCGAGAAGGGTTACCTGCTCGCCTGGGATCCGGTGAAACAACAGGAAGCCTTCCGCGTGGATTATCCCTACCCGGGCTCGGGCGGCATTCTCTCCACGGCCGGCAATCTCCTCGTGCAGGGCACGGTGAATCGCACCCTGGCCGTGTATCGCGCTGACAATGGCCGCGAAGTTGTGGGAGATGGATACCCAGACCGTGGCCATTGCCGGCCCGATGACCTATGAAATCGGCGGCGAGCAGTACATCGCCGTCAATTTCGGCTGGGGCGGATCACCCGTATACGGCATTGATTCGGCCTCGCCGCGCATCCAGTTCGGCCCCGGCCGACTCATGGTGTTCAAGCTGGGCGCAAAGGGCTTGACGCTCCCGCCGATGCCACCACCCTCCCCGCTGCCCCCACCGCCGCGCCTCACCGCCACGGAAGACGTGATCCGCAAGGGCGAGAAACTGTTTGGCGAGACCTGCTCGCGTTGCCATGGCGAACGGGCACGCGGCGGCGTGAAGGACATCCGCTTCCTCACGCCACAGGTGCGCGCCGAGTTCACCGCCATCGTGATCGATGGCATCCGCAAGGACAAAGGCATGGTCGGCTTTGCCGACATCCTGAAGCCCGCGGATGCGGACGCGATCCACGCCTACCTCATCGCGCGCGCGAACGAGGACTGGAAAGATGAGGCCTTCGCGCCGCCCGCGAAGGCGCCATGAACGGAGCAAACTGACAATGAGCGGGCTGGATGCGCCATCGGGCTGGGAGGAAATCCGGCAGTGGCGCAAGCAGCAACGACAATCACTGCTGGAACAGCGCATGGCCGCACCCCTGGCGCAGAGGCTCTCGCAGGGCGAAATGGCAAAGCAGCACCTGCGTGATGCCGTGGCCATCGGCGCGCACCGCACCATCGGCATCTATTGGCCGCTGCGTGCCGAGATGGACGTGCGCGACATCGGACGCGCACACCAGGAAGCCGGCGGCATCGTCGGACTCCCGGTGGTGGTGGAACGCAATGCCGCGGTGGAATTCTGGCGCTGGGAGCCCGGCATGAAGATGAGCAAGGGCATCTGGGATATCCCGATTCCCGCCGAACGGGAACTGGTGCACCCGGACATGCTGATTGTTCCGCTGGTCGGCTTCGATGCTGGCTGCTACCGCCTGGGATACGGCGGCGGGTACTACGATCGGACGATTGCTGCCGCTGTGCCGCGCCCGTTATGCGTCGGGCTGGGATTCTCGATGGCCGCGCTGCCGAGCATCTTCCCGCAGCCGCATGACATTCCCATGCAGATGATCGTGACGGAACAGGGCGTCCAGCAGCGCTGAACGCCCTGTGATCCGGAACAGACCGGTCGTTACTTCGCCATCATCTGCGTGAGGGGATCGATCACGGCCTTGGCCCAGATCTCGTAGCCCTTGGCGCCGGGATGCAGCTTGTCGCTCATGACATCGGCGGGGATATTGCCGCTGGCATCGAGGAAGCCGGCGCCGATATCCAGGTACTTCACGCGACTGCCGTCGTCCAGCTTCGAGATCATCCGGTTGATGTCGGCGATGGTTGCGCGCACGGCATCACCCGGATTGCCGCGCGGAAAGATGGCCAGCAGCAGGATCTTCGCCTGCGGAAACTTCGTCTGCAGCGATTGCACCACGGCGCCCACGCCCTCGGCGATCTCGCCAGCCGAGTTGCGGCCGGTGTTGTTGGTGCCGATCATCAGCATGATGGCGCGCGGGCTGAACCCCGTGCCTTCTCCATTGTTCAGGCGATAGAGCACGCCCTGGGTGGTGTCACCGGCGATGCCGAAGTTCGCCACCTTCCACTGGCCGAAGTACTTGTCCTGCACTGCCTTGCCGGCGAAAGCGCCGGTTTCATTGCGCCAGAAGTCGGTGATGGAATCGCCCATGAACAGGATCTCGGCGGTACCCTGCTTCGCGACCTCCACATTGGCCTGGTGCTTGGCCATGAACATCTGGGCCAGGTTCGGGACGATGGCCGTGTTCTGCACCGGGCGCACTTCGACCAGCGTCGGGAACTTCTTCAGCAGGTCGCGCGTGGCGGGATCGGCCGACGCAATCATCTTTGCAAGGCCGTCGCGCGCGGCGGTCATGTCGGCCGGAGTCGGACGTGGCATGGCAACAGCGGCGGGCACGGGGGCTTCTACCGGACCGCCAAAACCCCTGGGTGGACCACCGGGGCCGCCAGCACGGGGCGCGCCAGGCGCAACGCCCGGGCCTGGTCCCATTGCGGACGGGCTTGGGGCAGCGGCTGGTGCCTGTGCCAGTGCGGCACCTGCTCCGGCAAGCAGCAGGGATGCAAGCAGCATTGGAGCGACAGCGTCGCGCAGTCTCTGGAAACCGGACATGGGGACCCCCTTGGTTGTACCGCTGACAATAGCAGGTCGGAATTCAGCCCAGCAACGGATGCCCTTTGGGCAGTTTGCCCGCATGCCAGGTGGCGAGCCGGTGGCGGATGGTCTTCTCGCTGACCTGCTCTTCCGGCATGGGCGCAATGAGCTTGTCGTGCACCAGCAGCCGGTAGACGTACAGCGCCTTGTTGGCCGCTGAATCGGTGGCCTCGAACTGCACCACCTTGCGACCCTCGGCGTAGGCCACGCCGGCCAGCAGCGCGGCCTTGAACAGCTCTGCTTCGTGTTTGAGCTTCTTCATGGCGAGGATTTATCGCATCGATGCGCGCGAACCGCAACCATCGAGCGTCGTGGCAGGTTCTCCCCGTATGTTCGTTGACGCACCGACTTTTCGGTGCTCACGGCGCAGCATCGCAACCTTCAAACATACGGCAGTACAGATCATGAAACAGAATACACGTCGCTACTTTGGCGGCGCACTGCGCCTCTGCGCTGTAGCAGCCATCGCGCTGGGCACTGCCTGCGCCTCTACCCCGCCCGCTCCGGACGCTGCGCTGCAGGCTGCCCAGCAGTCCGTCACGGCAGCCGAGCGGGATTCCGCTGGCCAGACTGCACCGGGCGAACTCGGTGAAGCTCGCAGCAAGCTGGCCGAGGCCAAGGTCGCCGTGGAGGCAGGCCGCATGGCATCCGCAGAGCGCCTCGCACTGCAGTCACGCGCTGCAGCAGAACTGGCATCCGCCAAGACCGCAGCCGTGAAGGCACTCGCCGTCAATGCCGAGATGAAAGCGAGCAATGCCGCCATGCTGAATGAACTGAATCGCAACACCGGAGCCGCACGATGAACACTTACAGCAGGCGCAACAAGGCCGGCATCATCGCTGTCGCGGCCGCCGTGGCCGCCATTCTCGCCGGTTGCGCAACCACTCCCAAGTCGCCGCCGGGCAGCGAAGCCGTGCGCAGCAAACTCATGATGCTGAAGTCCGATCAGCAGCTCGCCGGCCGCGTTCCCGTGATGCTGGAACAGGCGGAAACCGCGGTGGTGCTGGCCGAAACCCCACAGGGCGACGCAGAGGTCACAGCCCATCGCGTGTACCTGGCCGATCGCCTCGTCGATACGACACGCGCCACTGCCGAGACACGCCTGGCCGAGGAACAGCGGGCCGGCACTCAAGCAGCAGAATGACGACAATCGCCTCGCTGCCCGCACCCGCGAAGCAGATGCTGCGCAACGTGCGGCCACCGCTGCGCGCAGTGATGCCGCGGCATCGCGCGTGCTGGCCGACAATTCCCGCATCGCAGCAGAAGGCGCGCGCAACGAGGCCGATGCGGCCCGCGCCGCCACGGAGGCTGCCCGTGAAACAGCGCGTGTTGCCGCCGAGGCAACCGCCGCAGCTGCGGCACTCGCCGCCGCGCAGAAGCAGGAACTGGAACGACAGATCGCCCTGATGGAAGCCAAGACCACCGAGCGCGGCATCGTGCTGACGCTGGGTGATGTGCTCTTCGCCACCGGCAGCGAACAGCTGAAGCCTGGCGCAACCGGCAATCTCGACCGCCTGGTTGCATTCATGGGAATGTATGGCGATCGCAACGCGACCATCGAAGGGCACACCGACAGCGTGGGCGAGGAAGCCTACAACCAGGCGCTGTCACAGCGGCGTGCCGATTCGGTGAGATCCTATCTCACGGGCAAGGGCGTGGCCGCTGCACGCCTGACCAGCCTCGGCAAGGGCGAAAGCTATCCGATAGCCGGCAATGAATCCGGCGGTGGTCGGCAGCAGAACCGACGAGTGGAAGTCATCATCGGCAACACGCCGTAGCCGTCAGCGCCCGCCCTAACCGGCGGCTGTGCTCTGCAGGCGGGGGACGGCGCGCAGGCGATCCGTCTCCTTCCTCACCACCGCATAGCATTCACAGCACAGCCCTTCGAGTTGCGGGCGATCCAGCACCGTGATCCTGCCGCGCGAATAGTCGATGACGCCCAGCTTCTGCAGCTTGCCGGCGGCTTCCGTAACGCCCTCCCGACGCACTCCCAGCATGTTGGCAATCAGCTCCTGCGTCATCGTCAGCACGTTGCTGTCCAGGCGATCCAGCGACAGCAGCAGCCAGCGGCACAGCTGCTGATCCACCGAATGGTGGCGGTTGCAGACTGCCGTCTGCGCCATCTGCGTAATCAGAGCCTGCGTGTAACGCAGCAGCAGCAGCTGCATCTCGCCGCTGCGATGGAATTCTTCCTTGAGCAGTGGCCCTGCCAGACGCCACGCAAAGCCCGCGCTCTGCACGACCGCCCGGTTCGGCGTGGTTTCGCCGCCCATGAAAAGGGCGATGCCGATCAGGCCTTCATTGCCCACAACGGAGATTTCAGCCGAGGCGCCATTCTCCAGCACATACAACAGCGAAACGATGCAGTTCGTCGGAAAGAAAACATGCTGCAACTGATCGCCGGACTCGTAGAGCACCTTGCCCAGCGGCATGGGAACCAGCTTGAGATGCGGGAAGATGCGATCGCATTCCTGCTGTGACAGGGCTGCAAGGAGGTGATTGAGCTGCGGTGTCTGGTTCTCTGGCATCGTTCAAGGGCCCTTTGGAGTGATCACCAGGCGGCAATGGCTTGCCGCAAGCTTACGCGAACACAATTCCGCGCTTCGCAACATCGCAGCTTGGGGGGGGGCAATTTTGACTTCTGCGAGCTTACCGGGGTCTTTCGGGCGCATCTGTTCGGTAGCGAACAGATGCGCCCGCCATGATCGATATCGTCTGGCCGTTCCGCAATCCGGAGATCTCCATCAACGACTTTCCTGCCATCACAATTCCCTCTTTGCAGCAGAATCACCTGCTCGCCGGCCTGCCACCCACGGAGCTCGCCCGGCTGACCGGCGATCTGGAACGCGTGCCGCTGGCACTGGGCCAGGTTCTCTACGAATCCGGCGAAACGATGTCCCACGCCTATTTCCCCACGGACTGCGTCATCTCCCTGCTCTACGTCATGCAGAACGGCGCCTCGGCGGAAATCGCCATCGTCGGCAACGAAGGAATGATCGGCATCGCCCTCTTCATGGGTGGGGATTCAACGATGAGCCGGGCCATCCTGCAGAACGCAGGCCATGCATACCGCATGAAGGCGCAGTTGCTGAAAGACGAATTCCAGCGGGGCAATGCGCTGAGCCGGTCGCTGCTCATGTTCAGCTCGGCATTGATCACGCAGATGGTGCAGACGGCAGCCTGCAATCGCCACCACTCAGTGGATCAGCAGCTGTGCCGCTGGATGCTGCTGAGCCTCGACAGGTTACCTACGGGGCAGATCAGGATGACGGAGAAGCTGATCGGGAACATGCTCGGCCTCAGGACTGAACAGGTGGCATCCGCAACCGGCGCGTTGAGCAGCGCGGGGTTGATCCGTTACGACGACGGCGAAATCACCGTGCTGGACCGCGCAGGCGTCGAGCGCCGTTCCTGCGAGTGTTATGGCGTCGTCAAGAAGGAATGCGACCGGCTCCTTGCCCGCAATGGCGCTGCGTAGCCTATCTCGTCGCGATGCGACGCGCGGCTTCGGAGACATCGCCGGCCAGCAGCACAACCATCCCTTCTGGGGCGACTGGCGGGCTGAAGTAGAATCCCTGCGCTTCCGGACAACCCTGTTCCCTCAAGCAGGCGAGCTGGTCTGCCGTTTCCACGCCCTCGGCCACCACACCCATGTGCAGGCTCCTCCCCATGCTGAGGACTGCGCCGACAATGCTGACATCATCCTTGCCGTTCTCACTACCGAGGCTGCGCACGAATGATTGATCGATCTTGAGGCAGGTGATCGGCAGGCGCTTCACATAGCTGAGGCTGGAATAGCCTGTGCCAAAGTCATCCAGCGTCATCCGCACTCCCATATCCCGCAGTGCCCGCAGGGTAGCGTCGGTGATCCTTTCATCCTGCATCAGGAAGGTCTCCGTCAGTTCCAGCTCCAGACGATCCGGCTTGAGCCCGGTCTTCTCCAGGGTATTTCGCACCGATGCGACGAAGTCGAAAGCCCGCAGTTCCACCGCCGAAATGTTCACGGCCATGCGCACCTGCGGCAAGCCTGCGGCATCCCACGCACGCGCCTGGCGACAGGCCTCCAACAGCACCCACCGCCCGATCGGGACGATGAGTCCGGTTTCCTCTGCAACAGAGATGAAATCTTCCGGCATTACCAGCCCGTGATGGGGTCGCTGCCAACGGACCAGCGCCTCGACTCCCCTGATCGCGCCAGTGCCCAGGCAAACCTTTGGCTGGTAGTGCAGCACGAACTCCTGCTGCTCGATTGCGCTGCGCAGGCCGCTTTCGATCGCGTGGCGCTTCACCGCACGCAGGTTCAATTCCGATTTGTAGAACTGGAAGTTGTCCCGCCCTCCATCCTTGGCCTGGTACATCGCGAAATCCGCATTCTTCAACAGGGTGTCGACGTCCATGCCGTCGTCCGGATAGATGGAGATGCCGATGCTGGCCGTGAAATACAGCGTGTGCCCCTCGATGACGTAGGGCGCGCGCATGGCGACCAGGATCTTCCTCGCGATCATTTCTGCATTGTGCGGTTCGGCAATCTGCGGCAGCAGCACCACGAATTCATCGCCACCCTGCCGGCTGACCGTGTCCGCAGTACGCACGCAATCACGCAGGCGATCGGCCACCGCGCGCAGCAGGCCATCGCCGGTACTGTGACCCAGGGTGTCGTTGGTGTGCTTGAAGCGGTCCAGGTCAAGGTAGAGCACGGCAACCCGGTCTTGCTGGCGATCGGCCAGCGCCACCGCCTGGTTCAGGCGATCGCTGAACATCACACGGTTCGGCAGGTTGGTGAGACTGTCGTGCTGGGCGAGGTAGGCCATGCGCAGCGACATGGCCCTGGCTTCGCTCACATCGTGGAACACCATCACGGCGCCTATGACATTGCCACGGCGGTCATGCATGGGCGCGGCGGAGTCTTCGATGGCAGCCTCGACGCCATCGCGCCGGACCAGCACGCAGTTTGGCGTGAGTGCCACGGTCCTGTTCTCCTGCATGGCCCGCGCCATCGGGTCTGGAGTGACTTCGCGGGTATTGGCGTCCAGGATCCGGAATACCTCGTGCAGCGGCCTTCCGGATGCCTCGGCGCAGGTCCAGCCCGTGAGGCGTTCCGCCACGGCATTGAGATAGGTCACGCTGCCCGATTTGTCGGTACTGAGTACGGCGTCGCCCATTGAATTGAGCGTCACCTGAGCCCTCTCTTTTTCCTGATACAAGGCTTCGGTGATGCTGGCGCGTTCCAGCATGCTGTCTATCGCCTTCGGCAACAGGTAGCTGTCGAGGTGACTCTTCAGCAGGTAATCCTGGGCACCGCGCTGTATGGCCATTCTCGCGATCGATTCATCCGCAGGACTGCTGATCACGAGGATTGGCACCTGCGGGGCGGTCCGCAGCAACTGGTCGACTGTCGCCAGGCCATGGCTGTCCGGAAGGTTCAGGTCGGTCAGCACGGCGTCGATGACCGGAACGCTTCCCATTCCCTTCCGGGCAATGCGCTCCACGCCTGCGGCGCAGCTCTTGACCCATTCAATGCTGTAGTGGACATCCGCAACCTTGCCAAGGACCTCCTGAACCACGCCGGCAGCGAACGGATCGAGCTCGATCAACAGTATTTTTCGTAAAGCGCGCTTTCCTGCGTCGGAAACCTTCTTGTCCATGGATCAATTAAGCGGCTTTGAAGAAAACGCGTCTGTTCGCCACACCACCCTTCCCGGCATGGCGCCCGATGCCGATCTATTGCCGGGAAACCGTTCGTTAACGGTTGAACGCCTGCAGGAACAACCGCAAGCCCCCTGTACGCCCCCTGAACGAAGCAGAGATGAGCAAGGCGGGAGAAGGCGGGCTTTCCGTTGCGCGTAGAAAGACGCGACAATGGCGAAAGAGAAGACACTGACACACCCAGTTCTGCCGGGGGCCTGACAAATGAAGCGACGAACGCTGGCATGGATGCTGTTGCCGCTGGGCGCGACAGCAGCACTGGTTGCCCATGCCCACAATCCTCTCTGCAGCTGCTTCGAGAATGAAGACAGCACGATCACCTGTGAAGGCGGTTTCAGCGATGGCGGCAAGGCCGTTGGCGTGCCTTTGCTGGTGGTCGACCAGGCGGGCAAGGTCCTGGTGGAAGGTGTCATGGGGAAGGACAGCGACTTCACTTTCGCGCGGCCCAAGGTGGCCTTCCTCGTCCGGTTCAATGCCGGCGAAGGTCATGTCATCACCATCGATGGACGGGACATTGAAAAATAGACTCCTGCCTGGCGCGCTGCTCGCGAGCCTTGCCTGCACCGCTGCCCACGCCCACTTCCAGCTGCTGTACACGCCCGAGGCGGCACTGATGGAATCGGCCGCCATACCGCTCGCGCTGGTGTTCTCGCATCCGTTCGACAACGGCTTCACCATGGACATGGGCAAGCCCGAGGCCTTCTATGTCGTCAGTCAGCGCGGCGAAGGCGAACCGAAGACTACCGACCTGATGCAGTACCTGGAGCCGATCCAGTGGTCGGGCGTGGAAACCAAGGCGGCAGCCTGGCTCGCGCAACCGCCACGCAGTGTGACGCGCTCGCTCGGCGACTACACCTATGTGCTGCGGCCGGCCCCCTATTACGAATCGCAGGAAGACAAATACATCCAGCAGATCACCAAGACCGTGGTCAACATCGGTGGTCTGCCGGGCAGCTGGGATGAGCCCCTCGGTCTGCCCGTGGAGATCGTGCCGCTCGACAAGCCCTACGCAAACTGGGTTGGCGGCGTGTTCCGTGCGGTGGTGATGTCCGGCGGCAAGCCGGTGCCCCATGCCGAGGTCGAAGTGGAATACCTGAACCATGAGCCGCAGATCGATGCGCGCCGCTTCGACCCGCAGGGCAAGGTCAAGGCGCCGCAGGCTTCCTTCGTGACGCTGAGCATTCGCGCCGACGCCATGGGCCAGATCATCATCGGACTGCCCAAGGCTGGCTGGTGGGGAATCTGCGCCCTCGACCTGGACGACAACCTGCAAGCACAAGGGCAAGGAACTCTCGGTGGATGCCGTGCTGTGGGTCAAAGCCACGGACATGTCCCGGTAGCAACGGATGACCGCGAACGCCATCCAGCAGGTGCGGCCGGCGGGCGCTCGCCACGAGACGCTGGCACTGGCTGTGGCAACAGCTCTGGTTGTTGGTGTTCTCGCACTTTACGTGCTCACGCGCGGCCGCGCCGACACCCGCGAACCGTTGCATGACTGGCAGGTCAGCGCATTCAATGCCCTCACGGGTGCCGACCAGGCCATCTATAACGCGCTCTACACGGCCAAGGATGATGTGCCGTATATCTACGACGACATCAACCTGTTCAACGCACCAGGGGTGAAGTTCCGCTGGCCCGGTCTGCAGGATTTCCAGGATGCGCTGCTGCCACCCTTCTACCGGGACAAGAGCTGGGAGCAGAACGGCTCCCTGCAATGGACGCTGCATGAACCCCTGCCGGAAGGCGAGATGCAGGGCACCACCCTTTACCTCGGGACTGATGGGCAGCTGCCGCAGCAGGGCTCGTTCCTGCTCGTGATCGGCCATGTGCACGCGGGCATCCAGAACAACAATTCCATCGTCATCTGGTGGAATCCGAAGAATCACGTCGCGATGCCGAAGAGCGGGTTTCGCGATGGACTGATCCTGCAGGGCTGGCGGGAAGTCGTGCCATACAGCGGCGCACAGGAGGTCAAACGGATCTTCGGCGACGAGGACGAAGCCAGCAGCCAGGAAGATGACCAGAACACGGCCGATGAGGCCATCGAGGGACTTTTCAGTGAGTAGCCAATGATTTCCATGCCGCGAACATCCCTCGTGCTGAAAGCCGTTGCGCTGGCCCTGCTGGCAACACTCGCGTTCGGCAGCCGCTCCGCCGAAGCAGCCAGACTGAAGGTGGGCATCACGCTGCACCCCTACTACAGCTTCGTTGCCCACATCGTCGGCGATCGCGCCGATGTCGTGCCGCTGATCGGCGCCGATGCCAATCCGCATGGCTACAGCCCGCAGCCGGCCGACATGGTGCGCATCCGGTCGATGGACGTGCTGGTCGTGAACGGCATCGGCCACGACGCCTGGGCCTTCGAGATCCTCGATGCCGCCGGCATGCGCAAGAAGCTCGCGCTGATCTACGCCAACGATGGCGTATCGCTGATTCCCGTGGCCGGCGCCCCGAGCGGCGAGAAGGTGGTGAATCCCCACACCTTCATCTCGACGACTGCGGCAATCCAGCAGGTCTACACCATTGCCCGCCGTCTCGGCGAGCTCGACACCGCCAATGCCGGCTTCTACCGCGACAATGCCCGTCGCTATGCACTCGACATCCGCAAGCTGCGGGCGGAGTTCGACGCGAGGATCGCCACGACCAACCTGTCGAAGTTCCGCTGCGCCACCATGCACAGTGGCTACGATTACATCCTGCAGGAGCTTGGCCTGCAGGTCACCGCCGTGATCGAGCCGCGCCACGGCGTGGAACCCACCGCGCGCCAGATGGCCGATACCATCGACCGCATCAAGGCGGCCAAGGTGAATGTGCTGTTCGCGGAGAAATACTTCGCCAGCAAGCTGTCCGACACCATCCGGCAGGCAACCGGCGTCAGGATGTATTCCATCTCCCACATCAGCAGTGGCCCGTATACACCAGGAAAGTTCATCGACGAGATGCGCGAGAACCTCACCACCCTGGCAACAGCCATCCAGGACGCCGCCGCGGGCGGCGCTTAGGCCAGACCCATGCAAGGACCGTCGATCGAATTCGCCAGCGTCAATCTGGAACTGGGCAATACCCGGATCCTGGAAGACGTGAACTTCACCGTCCGCGCCGGCACGATCCACTGCATCGTCGGCGCCAATGGCGGTGGCAAGACCTCACTCATCCGCTCGCTGGTTGGCCAGATGCCGCACTCCGGTCGCATCAGCATCCACTGGCACGAGGGCCGGATCATCGGCTACGTGCCGCAGACGCTGGACTTCGACCGGAGCCTGCCGATCACCGTGCTCGACTTCATGGCGATGACCAGCCAGCGACGGCCGGTGTTTCTCGGTGTGTCGCGCGCGCGCCGCCAACTCATCGAAACGGTGCTGAATGGCCTTGGCCTGAACGGAAAGCTCACTGCAAAACTCGGCAGCCTTTCGGGCGGCGAGCGCCAGCGCGTGCTGTTCGCGCAGGCGATGATTCCGGAGCCCGCCCTGCTGGTGCTGGACGAACCGATGACCGGCCTCGACCTTTCCGGCAAGGAAATCCTGGAAGGCGCCATCCGCGAGTTTGCCCGCGCCGGCGGCACCGTGGTCTGGATCAATCACGACATTGTGCAGGTAGACGAAATGGCCGATGCGCTGACCTATATCAACCGGAAGGTCCTGCTGGATGGCGCTCCCCGCGAGGTCCTCGCCTCCGGCGCCGCCAGCCATCTGTTCCCCACACTGAACCTCCCCGCTCGTGAGGTTGCAGGCGCATGAACGAGCTCTACGACATTCCCCGGCAATTCATCATCGAACTCGCCAACCAGGGGACGATCCACTACACCTTCACCTATGCGTTCGTGGTCAACGGCTTCCTGTGTGCGCTGGTCGTGGGGCCGCTGCTCGGCGGCATCGGCACGATGGTGGTGGCGAAGCGCATGGCATTCTTCTCGCAGGCCGTGGGCAATGCCGCGCTGACGGGCGTCGCGATCGGCGTGATCATCGGCGAATCCTACACAGCGCCCTATGTCTCGATGTTCAGTTTCTGCCTGTTGTTCGGCCTGCTGCTGAACTTCGCCAGGAACCGCACGAAGATGTCGTCCGACACCCTGATCGGCGTGTTCCTTTCGATATCGCTGGCGATCGGCGCCACCGCGCTGCTGTGGGTGTCGGCCAAGGTGAACACGCACATCCTCGACACCGTGATGTTCGGCTCGATCCTGACGGTGAACGATACGGACATCAGCGTGCTGCTGGTCACGGCGCTGCTCACCGCGGGAACGGCACTGCCACTCTACAACCAGATGCTGCTCGCGAGCTTCAACCCGAGCCTCGCGCATGTCCGGGGCATCAAGGTGCATCTGCTGGAATACGTGTTCGTGCTGCTCATCACCATCCTGACCGTGGCCTGCGTGAAGATCATCGGTGCGGTGCTGGTCGAGGCACTGCTGCTGATTCCCGCGGCAGCCGCGCGCAATCTCAACCGTTCGATCCGGGGTTTCGTGCTGTGGAGCATCGCGTTTTCCACCGTGAGCTGCCTGGTCGGCATCTATGCGCCGATGCGCTTCGACCTGCCGGTGCCATCGGGCGGCGCGATCATCCTGACGGCTGCGGCGATCTTCCTGGTGACGATGCTCCTGCGCATGATGATGCCCCGTTATCGCGAAGCCAGCATCTGAACAGCGGGCCTGCGGAGAAACTCATGTCGGCATTGAACACTGCTTTCCGCGACTTCCGGAAATCGCTCGCGGCCGTCGCCTTGCTCTGCTGCGCTTTCCCGGAGCATGCCCTTACAGCGGACTCCGCAAAGCCTGTCGTCCTCACGGGCATCCAGGCCACCTACTCACTGACGGTGGCGCTCACCACTGGCACACCCATCCAGGTGCAGAACATTCCGGCCGATGGCAGGCAGTTGTTGCTGCAGAAGGACTACATCGCACGGCGCATGGAGGCGCTCGCGCCGCGATTTGCCGGTGCAACGGCCGTTGTATCCCTGACCAATGCGCTGCCGGAAGATCCGCTGTTTCGTTTTGCCCGCGATGCGAACATCCGGATCGTGAACATCGATGCTGCCATTCCCTGGTCGCTGGACAAGCCGGGCGTTGCGCTCGCCGATTCGCCGGTTTCCAATGCCGCATGGAGCAAGGATGCGGAACCACCGGAAACTGCCACGGCTCCCTATTTCTGGCTCAGCGTGTCGAATGCCATCCGCATGGGCGACCTCATCGCCAGTGACCTGATCGCACTGTTCCCGGACTCAGCAGCCGCCATCAACAGGAATCTGGACGGACTCAAGCGCTCATTGCTGCAGCTGCGTGGCGAATACCAGGATCGGCTGATGGAAGTCGGCAGCGCAGATGTCTTCGCGTTGACCGGGGATTTCGTCTACCTGACCAACGACATGGGGCTGCTGGTGGATGGTTATTTCATCAAACAGGATGTGCGCTGGACGAAGGCCGATCTGGAGGGGCTGACGAAGCACCTGCGCGACAGCCAGATCAAGGTGGTGCTGCACGAGTGGCTGCCGAGCGAGGCCATCCAGAACGCCGTGCGCGCTGCAGGCGCCAGGCTGGTGGTGCTCGATGCGGGAGACCCTGGCCTGGCAGTGGAGGGGTCACTGGCTGCGGATGGTCTGCAGCAGATACTGCGCAGCAATCTGGAAGCGATCCACGCTGCGCTCAAAGGCCCCTGAAGACCGGGCGCCTCAAGGCGGCGCCCGAAGCTCCACAAACTCCCGCTCAATAAACGATGGGCTTGCGGAACAGGTAAACGGACTGGTCCGTCTGGTCACGCTTGCCTGGCGCGTAGACCGACCAGGTCTTGTCGTCAGAGAGGTTCTCGAGCAGCCGGCTGTCTTCGACCAGTTCGAAGCCGTCGCCACTCACGTACTGGCGGACGATCGTCGGATCGATGCGGTGCAGTGGCAAGGTGTCGCGCAGGTCCACACCGAGCTTGCCGTTGTGATCGACGACGAGATACGTGGCGCCCGGCCGCATCGCCTTGAAGAGCTTCGTGTGGAACACCGTGGTCTGGGTGCCACGAATCAGCATCTCGTGGATGTACCGGACGCTGATCACTACATCGATGTTCTTCGGGAATTCGATCTTGTTGAAATCAACCGTCTCGTGCTGCGTGTTCGGATGGGCAGCGGCGAAGGCCTTGCTGGCCGCTCCGCCATCCGGTTCGGTATCCGGCATGTCATACATGTAGACCATGCCCTTCGGGCCGACGATTTCAGAAAGGATGGTGCTGAAGTACTGGCCTACGGAGCCGAGCTCCACAACCCGGCTGCCTGCCTTGACGTTCGCCAGCCACAGCAATTCGCCCGGCTTGCGATCGGCGTCGCGCGCTTTCATCGCATCCGAGCGATTCGGCGATTCCACAGCCTTGCGGACCACGGCCGGAACTTTCTTCTGCATGACATAGGGCTTGGCAGGCGCGGCAGGAGTTGCTTCACCGGCGATCGATGGCATCAGCCAGGCTGACGCGGCGAGAACCATGGTGGCGGCCATTTGCCGCTGCGTGAACCTGATCATCGGGAACCCCTTTATTTCTGTAGAAGTCTGGGACGGAACAGCGCGCCGACCCTTGCCCAAGGATACGCGGGCGCCAGCTCCTGTGCATCCGGAAGACGCCCTTGATGGTAAAGCAATCGCGCGCATTTTCGCTGATCGGAGGTACCGGGAGGTGGCTGCCGCAACAGCGGTGCGCAGTCTTTCACCCACGGGCCCACTGGCGGCGAAGTCCGATAGACTCTGACGCCGGCAATGTTTGCCCCGAATTCCAGGAGATCCGACATGCACATGTCCAGAAACAGGTTGCTGGCCCTTTTCATGGCATTGACGGTGACCGCTCCCGCGCTGCATGCGCAGCAGGCAAGCCCCACGCCCTTCCAGCAGAGCGTTGCGAAAGCAATGCAGGGCGAAATCCGCACGCCCGAAGAACGCGCTCGCGATGTGAACCGCCTGCCGGTGGAGATTCTTTCGTTCTTCCGGATGCGCGAGGACATGAAGGTCATCGAGGTGCTGCCCTCCGGCGGCTGGTTCACGAAGATCCTGGGGCCCGTTCTCAAGGACAAGGGCAAGCTCTACGTCACCCATCCTGCAGGCCGCTATGCAGACATGTTTCAGGCCACCGCAAAACTGCCCGGCATGGAGAAAGTGCAGCAGATCGGCTGGGGCGCCACGGGCGTGGCCAGCGGCGGCGCGTTTGGGCCCTCGGGAAAATGGGAGGTGGAGCCTGTCGATCTCGTGCTGACCTTCCGCAACTACCACAACTTTTCACCCGCAGATCGCGCGACGGTGAACCGCTCAACGTTTGATGCGCTCAAGCCAGGCGGCTACTACGGCATTGTCGACCACACCCGTCGGCACAACGAGCCCACCACGCGCGAGAACGGCCGCCGCGTTGACCCGGTGATGGTGATCAAGGAAGTCCAGGAGGCCGGATTCGAGCTGGTGGATTTCAGCAATCTTTACTTCAAGCCGACCGATGCGCTGGCGCTTGAAGTAGGCAACCCGGCGGTGAATGACCGCACGGATCGCGTTGCCTTGCTGTTCAGGAAACCGGAGCGCAGCCGCTGATACTGATCCCGGTCAGGGAAGCACCAGCTTCATGACCGGGCCTGGTCGTGTTCCAGGTATTCGAAGAACTCGAAGTCCGCAGGTTGCCGCCGGCCGCTGATGTCGTGACAGGCCATGCCGACGAATGCGCCGGTGAAGCTCTTGGAGTAGCCCCTGCCCGCCTCGTCCGAGATGACCGAATAGTCGAGCAAACCTTCATGGGTGGTCCACCGCTCGCCATCCAGCGACCATGAGAAACGCAGCGAAGCGAAGTCCACTTCGGCACGCAACCAGATCGCCTGCCCCCGAGGTAACGCAATGTGCTTCGCGGACTCGATGGGGTACACCATGTTGAACCGCTCTTCACCCAGGCAGCTGATGATGGACAGGTACTTTTCTCCATCGTCGGTGTTGCTGATGTTCAGGTAGTGGAACTTCTGCGCGCTGTAGTAGCAGATCAGCCCGGCAGCCTGCTGCAGCGAATCGGGTTCGAACTCCACCTTGGTGGTCGCGGTGAAGCAGAACGCCTGTTGGCGCCTTGCAATCAACGACTGGCGAAACCATGAGCCGAATGATTCGGCGCCGAAGAGGCGCAACCTTCCCGGCCGAGCCCGCAGGGAATAGAGTTTTTCATCCCAGGGATAACGCAGCCAGCTGAAATCAATCGGCAGGCGATCGGAGTCGAACCGCGTCATCGCCGGGACCTTCGGCCAGGGATGCAGTGGAAGATCCGGCGCCGGCGTCTGTAGATCCGGCGTGTTGCTGCCATTGGCCAGCCGCAGCCACCCGTCTTCGGTCCAGAATGCTTTCTGGATCGCGGTCTCGCGCCCCAGCGGGCAACGCTGTTGGTCCGATTTCGAATGCAGCGAGAGCGGGCGACCGCAGAGATGGACGATGTAGTGCTCGCCGTTCTGCGTCTCCACCCAGTCGCCATGGCCCGCGCGCTGCAACGGCTGCTGCGGAGCATCCTTGGAGGTGATGATGTGCTTGATGGGATCCACTTCGTAGGGTCCCGCGAGTTGCCGCGAGCGGGCCATGGTCACTGCGTGGGTGTAGCCCGTACCTCCTTCCGCCGTCATCAGGTAGTAGTACCCGTTGCGCTTGTAGATATGCGGCCCCTCGGTGACGCGCAGCTCCGTGCCCCGGAATATGTTGCGGATCGGCCCGACCAGGCGCCGCGCTGCATGGTCGTATTCCTGCAGCGGGATGCCATTGAACGGGTGCCGGCCCGGATGAAACTCCCACTCCATGTTGACGAGCCACTTGCGCCCGTCATCGTCGTGGAAGAGCGAGGCATCAAAACCGCTGCTGTTCAGGTACACCGGATCCGACCAGTGTCCATCGATGGTGGCGCAGGTGGTCAAATAGTTGTGCGTGTCCTTGAAGCTGCCTTCGTGGCGCTTCACGTCGGTGTAGATCAGCCAGAACAGCCCGTCGGCGTAAGTAAGGCACGGCGCCCAGATACCGCATGAGTCCGGATTGCCACGCATGTCCAGCAGCTCGGCACGGTCCAGCGGATGCGAGATGAGACGCCAGTTGACCAGATCGCGCGAGTGGTGGATCTGCACGCCCGGATACCACTCGAAGGTCGAGGTGGCGATGTAGTAGTCATCACCCACGCGCACGATCGATGGATCCGGATTGAATCCGGGCAGGATGGGATTGGTGATCGTGCGGCTCACGGCGAGACTCCTGCTGCAATCCGGCCCTGCCAGCCGCGAGTAAGACGGTAGAAATGCAGGCAAATCAGCACCACCGTTGCGGCAACGATGGAACTGCCGGCAAAGGCCACCATGATGCCGGTGAGGGCACGGTCAGTCTGTTCGACATTGGGCTGGTAACCAAACCACGCCAGCATGATGCCGGTCACGAACGTGCCGAAGGCATTGCCGAGCTTGAGAACGAACAGATGACCTGCGCAGAACATGGCCATGGCGCCCTTGCCCATTCTCTTCACTCCGTAGTCGACGGTATCCGGCACGGTGGAGAACAGCATCGGGATGAACATCATGTGGATGAAATTGGCGCACATGAGGATGATCAGCGCCGCGAGCACCGCATCGCGCGGAATCAGCAGCAACACCACGTTGATCGTGATGGTGCCCACCAATGCCATCCGCATCAACCTGACCTTGCATATCGAGCGGACCAGATAGTTGGCGGTGATGGCCCCGCCCACGCCCGCGAGCATGGTCAGGCTCAGGAAGGCGGACAACTTGGAAGACGTGCTGCCCATGAACCAGGCCAGCCAGGACGGAAGGTGATCCGTAATCAGGTAGTAGTTGACGAAATAGGGCTTGGCGGACCCTTGCATCGCGCCGCGCGTCATGATGAACAGCGTCGCGATCGCGATGATGATCCACTGCGAATTGGTGAACATGGCACCCGCATCCGCCCATGCGCTGCGTTTGGGTCCTTGCGCATCGGGATACACATGCTCGCGAGTGAGGAGGAAACACAGGAAGAAACAGGCCACAGCAACCATCGCGAGAATCGCCACTGCAAAGGGAAATCCGAGCTGATAGTCCTGCGGCGTATCGCCGCCACCCAGGAGCTTGGCCAGCGGGAAGATGGAAGCGGTCACCAGGAACCCGCCCACCATCGCCATGGCAAATCGCCACGTCTGCAGGTTGCCGCGCTCCTCGCTGTCGCCCGTCATCACGCCACCCAGGGCCGAATAAGGCACGTTGACGACGCTGTAGGCGACCATGAGCAGCGCGAAGCTGATGTACGCGTAAACCAGCTTGGTGCCTACGCTCGCATCTGGCGTGTAGAAGGCTGCCACGGCCAGTGCGCCGTAAGGTATGGCAGCCCACAGCATCCATGGACGGTAGCGCCCCCATCTGGTCCGCGTGCGATCTGCCAGTCCACCAATCACGGGATCGATGATCGCGTCGGCGGCCCGCACTATCAGGATCAGAAAACTGGCCGCGGCCACTTCAATGCCATACACATCCGTGTAGAAGTACAGCAGGATATTGATGACCGCCTGGTAGACGATGTTGCTGGCAGTATCGCCAAGGCCGAAGCCCAGCTTCTCGCGAATCGTCAGGTTCTGTTTGGTCATGCTTCATTCCGTCCGAGTGTCATCAACCGGCGATGTGCCGGTTTGGGTTTCATGTTGCGGTCAAAGAGCAGCGGGTAATTGGTGCGACCCCGGATGGGAAAATCGTTCTTCCACGAGACCCCATCGTGCAGGCCCCAGAGAGTCACGCGCTTCACGTTGCTGCGATGGCGCAGCAGGATCCTGAACACCTGCTCATAGCGAGCTGCGAGCTTCTCCTGCACTGCGTCGGGCAATCCCTGCGGCCAGGGGTCGTTCTCGCGCGAATAGGCAAAGCGGTTGGAGATCTCGGCGCTCTGCTGGTTGGGATTCGGCAATACATCGATGTCCAGTTCCGTGACATGCACTTCCAGCCCCATGGCAGCGTAGGCCGCAATGCTGCGTTCCCATTCCTCGAGATCCGGGTAATCGAGACCAAGATGGCCCTGCAACCCCACCCCATCGATGGGGACACCGCGATCGAGGTAATCCCGCAGCACCTTCACCAGGAAGGCCCGCTTCTGCGGGTTGTGCATGTTGTAATCGTTGTAGAGCAGCTTCGCTGCCGGATCGGCCGCGCGCGCGAAACGGAAGGCCCGCTCCATGAAATCTTCGCCGATGATCTGCAGCCACTGCGAACGACGCCAGCCGTTGCCTTCGTCGACCGCTTCGTTGACGACATCCCAGGCCTGCACTCGCCCTTTGTATCGTCCAGCGAGCGTGGCGATATGCTCCTGCATCCTGGCGAGCAGTGCCTCGCGGGAAAGCCTGCTGCCATCGGCTCCGTTGAACACGCTGGCAGGGACCTGTGAATGCCAGACCAGCGTGTGACCCAGCACGTACATGTCGTGCTTCCTCGCGAAATCAACCAGCCGGTCTGCACGTTCCCAGCGCCAGTTGACGCCATCCGGCCGGATCACACCCCACTTCATGGCGTTCTCGGCCGTCACGGAACTGAACTCGCGCGCGATCAGATCCAGATCTGCGGGAATCTGATTGTCGAGAGTCTGGTTGCTGACCGCGACGCCGATGCGGAAGGCATTACGCCAGGCCGCCGCAAGCCCAGAGGGTTGCACCGTTTGTGCGGCGCTGCCCATTCCGGATAATCCGAGGCCGCCAATGGCGAGACCACTGCGGATGATTTCCCGGCGGGTCAACGTGACCGGAAGTTCGGGGGACCCGTACTGGCCTGGTGACATGCTGCTTCCCTGAATCATTATTCTGTTCCGGGCCACAGCGGCACCCCTGCCCTGGAAACTTCGGCGAGCATACGGTGTGCGGCAACGCCGCTGCAATGCTGATACCCCGACTATCACCGTTCTGGATATAGGTGCCGGATTGGGTGTTACTCTCCGACGAAGAGACATCGGAGAACAATCATGCGAAAAGCGCTCTACGGATTCATCGGTGGCATCCTGATTGCCGGCGTCGTGTGGGGCGCCGCCACCGTTGCCTATGATCGCAACTATGCGGCCGACCGCGCCGAGATCGAAGATCTGCAGTCCCGATACCTGTTCGCGCTCGACTGGCAGAAGCCCGAAGTCTATGCCAGCACCTTCACCGAAGACGGCGTGCTGGTCTGGGCAGGTGGCACCGTGAAGGGTCGCGAGGCCATCGTGAAAGAGATGTACGGCGCGAAAGAAGCCGATGCGAAGGTCGCGGCAAACGACGCGCCTTTACGCCCTGCGCGACGCCGGCATTTTGTTTCCAATCTGGTGGTGCGCATCGACGGCAATCGGGCCACCGCACGGGCTTTCTGGTTCGAATTCAACAACGACAACGGCGACCGCAAGCCGTATCTCGGTGCTTATGGGCACTATCAGGACGAACTGCGCCGCGTGGATGGTCGCTGGCTGTTCAGCCACAAACAGATCTTCAATGAGCAGCGCGAGAGCATGGCCGCGACGGACGTGAACCCGGCCTGGTGAAGGGCCCGCACCCGGCAGGATTGCCGGATGCGGGCTTCAACAAGGCTGTTGTCTACTTCTTCGAATGTGCCGCGAAGAACTCGAAGATGTCTTTCTGGCTCGTCGTGATGACGGGGCCGTGGTCGATACCGGGCTGTTCGACGTACTGGAAGTCCTTGAGGCCGATTTCCTTGGCAGTGTCGACCCAGAGGCGCGCGTTGGTGACCGGAACCACCACGTCGGCATCACCCTGCACGATCATCAGCGGCAGGTTGGCCTTCTGGATCGTCTTGAGTATGTCGGCGCGGGTATTGGTCATCATGAACGAGGCTGGCGCCACGGGCGCCGCAGCCGCCCACAGGTCGGCATGTTTGGCAGCGAGGAACAGCGTGCCTGCACCACCCATCGAGTGACCGGTGAGGTAGATGCGCTTCGGATCGACGTTGAACTCCTTGCGCATCGTGGCGAGCACGTTCATGACGTCGGCTTCGCTCCACTTCTCGATGTCGGCATTGCTCGGGCCGCCCGCCGGTGCGGCGCCTGGACCAGGACCGGCGCCGGGTGGCGGGCCAGGACGCGCGCCTGTTGCGGCTCCCGGGCCGGGCCCTGCGCCCGGTCCCGCACCCGGACCTGCACCAGGTGGACGTGCGCCAGGCCCTGGACCCGGACCACGGCCCGCCCCCATGTTGATCACGGGTGAGCCGTACCAGCCAGTGGTGCTGTAACCCATCGGGGCCACGAGGATGTATCCACCCTCCTCAGCCAGATCGACCGTTGTCTTGTTGCACATGATCGAAGGCGGCGCGCCCATGCCGTGCAACGCCACGATCAGCGGTGCCGACTTGCCCGCGCTCACCTTGGTCGATTTGTACAGGCAATACGGCACATCGATGTTTGCGCCTTCCAGACGGTAGGTGCGATTTTCAACGCGCGGGTCTGCAGCCATTCCGCCGCCGCGGGGCGCTCCCTGGCCAGGCCCCGGCGCGGGGCCCGGTGCAGGCTGTGCCTGCGCGAGCGCAACACCAGACCACATGTTCAGAGTCAGACACGCCGCTGCGCCAATGAGCGCAACACCCAGCGTGGATCGACGAATGGAATTCATGATGCCCCCCGGCCTTCAGCAGATGTTTGTTATCAGCGACTCGAAGCTGGAAAATTACCGCGAGATCACGCACCAAAAATGAATGGTGTCATTTTGATCCAAGAAATCCACGGTAATGTGCAAAATGCGCCTTCAGCCTTGGGTTGCCCACAGCCCGGCCAGTGCGTCAGGTCGCTGGCGCCTGGAACGTGCGCCATCCTGCCCCGCGAATCTTGCGAGCACCGGTCCGCTCCAGTCGCGGATGATCCGGCGCGAAAACAGCCAGCGTCCATTCTCGCGCTGCAGTTCGTCTGCGTAATGTCCCATGACATGGAGCAGGTGCGGCCCTTCTGCACCACGCAGGGCAACCAGCACGTAGCTGCGGGCGTTCGCACCCGTGGCCGTCGGTGTGACGACGAGATTGCTGACATGGTGCTGACGTCCGGCGGACTCAGGCCGCTGCCGGAAGTAGCCGATGAAACCCCGCAATGCCTGCGCGCCCCGCCATCGACCCTCGGTCTCGAATACATCCCAGACGAGCTCGCCTTCGCGACAGAAGCAGTCGACGAATTCGTCTTCGTCGCCGGTATCCAGACTCCAGGCGTAACGCGCCACCAGTTCGTGGATCTCCAGCCGATCGCTGCTGCTGAAAGTGGATGTCATGGGGGCCTTCGATGCGGCTTCACGTAACCGCGTAATAGTCGAACACCGACTTCGCGCCCCGGCGCTCGCCCTTGCCGACAAACAGCGTACGGGCCAGCCACTCGTGCGGACCAGCCGGCACCTCGAAGCGCGGCGTGACACGACAATAGGTTTCTTCTGCAGCAACCGGCAATCCGGATTCGATCCTGGCCTGCACCTCGGGCGATGCGTAAGCAAGCCCGCGATTCTGGATATAGATGGGCGTGCCGTCCGATGCTTCCAGCAGATAATGCGCCTCGAATTCCACGAGGCCGCTGTGCCAGAGCCGAGGCCAGTCTCCGCCCGATTGCGACAGCACCCGGCCAGTCAGACGCGGACCTTCGATACTGCCGCCCTGCACCGCGACGAATCCACGGCGTCCGGATTGGAATGCGGGCTCGAAACGCAGGCGCGGCCCGGCGTCAAACTCGAGCAGGATGCGGAAGGCAAAACTCAATCCCGGAGGAGTCATGTCGAGGTCTGTCTGTGCCATCGTCATGAAGGCATGCCCCTTCGCCGTGCCTTTGCCGCGATGGCCAGCAGCAGGGCCGCCAGCAGCAGGAAGCAAGCCAGTATCAGGATGGCCGGCGAATGATTGCCGGCGCGTTCCACCAGCCAGCCCATCATGGTTGGCCCCACAACGCCACCCGCCGTGCCTGCCATGCTGACGGCAGCGATGACCCCGATGGGCACCTGACCACCACCGATTCCGAGTGCTGCAGGCACCGTCCAGAACACGCCCTGCGAGGCACCGATCCCGAATCCTGCAATCACGAGCATGCCCAGTACCGCGGGCCCCACTGGCAATGCGACAGCAATGATCAGCGCGATGCCTGCCAGCATTGCACCGGCTGCCGTGTGCCAGAGCCGATCGCCGTGGCGATCGGAATGCCGGGCATTGAGAAACAACCCGGTCACAAGACCAGCCTGTGGCAGTGCGCTCAGTGTGCCGATCAGCAACTCGCTGTCGGCTATCGCGAGCTGTCGGACAATCTGCGGCAGCCAGTAGACCAGCGCATAGGAACCGGTCATCACCAGGAACCAGATCGAGGCACAAAGCCAGATGCGGCCATCGCGCAAGGCCATCAGGAACGAGAAACCGGTAGCTGTGCTTGCGGCCTCGGATGCGATCTGCGCCTCCAGGCGTTCACCCTCGCCCGGATCCAGCCAGCGTGCCTGTCGTGGTCGATCGACGAAATAGGCGGCAGCCACGAGCGCGAACACGAAGTTCGGCACTGCCGCCACGAGGAACATCCAGCGCCACTCCTGCAGCCCGAGCGGGTTGGACATGCCCAGCAACCAGCCGCAGAGCGGCCCACCGACAACCAGCGAGAATGGCACTGCGGAGAGCGCGATGGCCATGGCGCGGGCGCGGGTGGCGCGAGGCGTCCACTGACTGATGTACCAGGTCATGCCGGGCGCAAATCCCGCTTCGGCTGCACCGAGAACAAACCGCGCCACCACGAAATCCTCGGGATCCTGGACCCGCGACATCATGAGGCCGGCAATACCCCAGATCGTCATCGACAGCAGCAGCCAGACGCGAATGCCCAGCCGCCGCAGCAGCATGGCGTGCGGATACTGGAACAGCAGGTACGCGATGAAGAATGTGCTGACGCCCAGACCAAATCCGGTGGGCGAAAGGCCGATATCCCGCGACATCTGCTGTGCCGCGAAACTCACGTTCATCCGGTCGATGGAATTGATGAACGTCAGTACCGCAATGGGCACCAGCAGTCGCCACACCGTCCTGCGGTAGAGAGTGTCTGTCACCGGGGCCTCAGAACGTGGAGCGGGTCGCGCCGCCATCGACCACGATGCTCTGTCCGGTGATGTAACCGGCATGCTCACTGCAGAGCAAAGTCACCAGAGCACCGATGTCAGCGGGATCGCCGAAGCGCCGCGCCGGAATCTGGTAAGCCTCCACGAACTTCGCGACTTCGACATCGTAAGTGGTGCCGTTGCGGCTGGCCGTGGCGGTGAACTGGTCGTGCACCGCCGCCGTGTGGAACATGCCCGGCAACACGTTGTTGAGGGTCACGTTGTCTGGCGCGACACGGCGCGCTACCGCACCGGTGTAGTTGACGAGTGCCGCCCGCGGTGCACCGCTGAGGATGCGCAGCTCCAGGGGGTACTTCGCCGCGATGGTCGCGATGTTGACGATCCGCCCCCAGCGTCGCTGCACCATGCCGGGCAGAACCGCCTCCATGAAAAACACGGGGCTCATCAGGCCGGTTTCAAGACTGGCCTGCCATTGTTCGGGTGTGATCTGGCGATGATCCGGAGTCATCGGTGGCGGCGAGCAGGTGGCCACCAGGATGTCGGGACTGGGGCAGGCGTCGAGTATCAGCTTGCGACCTTCAGCAGTGCTGTGATCAGCCGCAACTGCCGTGACGCGAACTCCGAATCGTGCGCGCAGGTCACGCGCCGTTTCTTCCAGACGCGCTGCCCCGCGCGCCGACAGCACCAGATCCACACCTTCTGCGGCGAGTGACTCGGCAGCCGCCCGCCCCATCCCGGCGCTCGCGCCATTGACCAGAGCGCAACGCCCCCTGATGCCAGTTTCCATCCCGCCCCCTGAATTTATGCCGGTAAAAGAATCATACCGTCAACGCGCAGCATCCAGCTCCTGCTTCCGGAGTGCGGTTTGCCCCTGCACCAGAAAGGCCTGGATCGCTGCCACATCCTCGGTGCTCATCACATCGGCGAAACTCGCCATGCCATTGTTCGCAAGCAGGCCACCATGCACGATCTGCTCGAACGTGCCATGCACCGCTGCATTCATGCGGAACAGATCCGGGTAGGCAGACAGGCGCGCCTCTCCCTGCCCGCCATGGCAGAACACGCAGTAAGTGAAAAACAGGGCCGCGCCACGCTGCGCCACGGCCGGCGCAACGGGCGGCAGCTCCGGTGGTGGCGGGGTCTGCATCGGCTCGCGCTTCGGTGGCAGCGGAGTAGCCGTGCCACCCAGCTTGAAGGCCAGCAGGCGGCCATAGTTCTGGTAGCGATGGGCCGCGCTCTCGGCCGGATAGAGTGGCGCCATCGCACCGCCGAATCCCGCCAGCACCGCGATGTATTGCTCGGAGTCGATTTCATAACTCACCGGCGCGGCCATGATGCCGGTACCGACATCGATCTCCTTGACGACGGCGCCGGTATCAGCGCGATACACCACCAGTTTTCCGGCAGAGGTTCCCTGCACCACCAGGTTGCCAGCCGTGGTGAGCACCCCACCGCCTGCCAGTTCCGCGCGTCCCAGTGGCAGTCGCCAGCTCTCCTGCTGTTTCACCGGATCCCAGGCGATGAGGAACTCGCGCGTGGCAGGGTCCGGCAAACCCGGGTAGGAGGCGACCACGGCGTCGTATTCCTTCCGCTCTTCCGGCGACATCAGATCCACGAAGAAACTGAAGGCGACGCGATGCCCCACGTTCGTCTGCCCGGCCTTCCATTGGTAATCACCAGGCAGGGGCGTCATCACCATGCCTGACTCGCGCGCCGGGATGTAGACCAGCCCGGTCTGTGGATTGAACGCCATCGGTGGCCAGTTGTGCCCACCGGCGCCAGTGGGAAATATCAGCGCTGGCTTGTCCTTGTAGGTTGCTGCCGGATTGATGGTGGGGCGACCCTTGGCATCGAGGCTGCTCGCCCAGTTGGTGAACACGTAAGGCTTCGCAGAGATGAACTCACCGGTCTCGCGATCCAGAACGTAGAAATAACCGTTCTTGGGCGCCTGCATCAGCACCTTGCGCTCACGCCCTTCGATCGAGAGGTCGGCGAGGATCATGTTCTGCGTGGCGGTGTAGTCCCACATCTCACCGGGCGTGGTCTGGAAGTGCCAGACCAGTTCGCCGGTGCCCGGCCGGATGGCGAGAATGGTGGCGAGATACAGGTTGTCGCCGCCTCTTGGGCTGCGCAGCCACGGGGCCAGTGGCGAGGCGTTGCCCGTGCCCGACATAGAGCAGGTCGAGCTCCGGGTCGTAATTCATTTCGCCCCAGACCGTACCGCCGAGACCGGATTCCCAGTCTGAATCCGGATCCCAGGTTTCCAGCGCCCAGTTCATTTCGGGATGTTCAGGAGGGCCTTTCTTCGGATCGCCCGGAACCGTGTAGAAACGCCATCGCTGTTCGCCGCTGTCCAGATCGTAGGCCGTGACATAGCCGCGCACACCGAACTCGGCGCCGCTGTTGCCGATGACGACCACCTTGCCGGCAACCTGCGGTGGCCCGGTGATGCTGTAGGAACGTGTGTCACGATCGATGAGGGTGTCGGACTTCCACAGCTCCTTGCCACTTTTTGCGTCCAGCGCCACGAGGTGTCCATCGAGCGTGGCCACATAGACCTTGCCCTTCCACACCTGCAGGCCGCGGCTCACGACATCGCAGCAGGCGCGGCGGTTGTAGCTGCCGTCCACCTCCGGATCGTAGCGCCAGCGTTCCTTGCCGGTTCGCGCATCCACGGCGATCGCCGAGCCCCAGGGGCCCGAGGCATAGATCACGCCATCGACCACCAATGGCGTGGCCTCCTGACCATGCTCGACCCTGCCGCGGTGGGATCGGAACTCGTACTCCCAGGCAAGGCCGAGCTTGTCCGCGCTATCGACGCTGATTTTCGTCAGGGGCGAGAAACGATCGGCCTGCCAGTTGCGCCCGAGTGACAGCCATTGGCCAGGTTCGTCCTGCGCTGCCAGCAGGCGTGCAGCATCCACGTTGCCCGGAGGCTTGCCTCCACAGGCAGTCAGCGCGACCAGCAACCCCAGCGCAATTTTGCAACGCATGTTTCCGTGCCCCCTCGATACCGGAGACACACTTTAGCCGGGAACGAGATCGAGCTCGATGCCATCCACATCCCGCAGACGCAAGACCGGCCCATCGCCGCCAACCACCGTTCCACCCAGCCCGGCGATTGCGGCGGCGGTTGCCGCCTTGTCGAAGGCCCCGACCCGGATGCCGAATCGCGTGATGCGTGGCTCGGCATTGCCGTATTGATAGGAAGCGCCCTGCAGCTCCAGGCGTGTGCCATTGCGGAACGTGAAGGTGGCCCGATCCTTCTGCCGCGCGCTTTCCTTGCCATAGAGGATGCGGTAATACGCCAATGCGCGCTCCAGATCGCTGACCTGCAACTGCACGTACTCGACACGCTGCGGCGTGACCAGTCCCTGTTCCCGGGGCACGAGATCGGAAGGTACCGCCGCAGTCACCAATGTATCGGGTGATGGCAGGAACTGGATCTCGATGCCATCCGGGTCGTCGAAAATTCCACCAGGACCGGAAGTGCCCGGGAAATCGCCGAACCCGGCGGCGCGGAACTGCTCCTTCATCTGGGCAAACACCGCCGCGCTGTCGCGCCGCCAGTTGGCCACCGAGGTGCAGAAATGCCCGATGTAGGTGCCACGACCGCGCGATGCACCCACGGCGAGGTAGCCCACCTCGCGATTCGCGGGCAATGGACTGAGCAGCACGAAGTAACGGAAACCGTCCTGGAACGGCTGCGCATGCAGCGCTGTGCGGAACAGGCCCATGTAGAAACGCGCGCTCTTCTCCACATCGGGCACGATCACGTCCAGGTGATCGAGACCCGGCGTATCCAGCGGCAGGAGGCGCTGCGGTTCGCCCGCCCATTGCGGCAACGACACGCCCGCCAGCGCCAGCAGGGTCAACACTTCACGTCGGGTGGGCGCGTTCATTGCGGTTGCGCCCTGTTGCGCAGGCAGGATTTCATGGTCAGCCGGCCAGGAATGGCAGCAGCTGCGCCAGTACTCCGGAGGGGTTCGCTTCCTGGAGGTTGTGACCGCCGGTTATGCCCGCGCCGGTAACCTGGGTGCCGCGCTCCTTCCAGATGCCGAGCACGTCGAACATGCGCCCCATCGCCGCATCACTGGCCCACAACGTGAACAAAGGGCAGGTGATTTTCTTGTTGAGGTCTTCTTCATCGAATTTCATGTCTATTCCGGCTGACGCGCGGTAGTCCTCGCACATGCCATGCACTGCAGCCGGATCGCGATAGACGCGCAGGTACTCGGCCCGCAGGTCGGGCGAGCCACCGCGGCCGAAGTTGCCTTGCACATCGGCATTGAGGATGTTCTCGGGAAACGGCGCGGGACGGATGTACAGGAACCAGTGGAAATAGGCTTCCACGAAGGCCTTGGTGAGATGCGTGTACAGGTAGTGCGTGGGCACGATGTCGAGCACGGCCAAGCGCGTCACAGCCTGCGGATGGTCGAGCACCAGCCGGTGCGCAACACGCCCCCCGCGATCGTGCCCCACCACCGCAAAACGATCGAAGCCGAAGTGCTTCATCAGCTCGATTTTGTCGCGCGCCATGGTGCGCTTGGAGTAGTTGATGTGGTTCTCGCCATCCTCCGGTTTGCTGCTGTCCCCATAGCCGCGCAGATCGGGCGCGATAACCGTGTAGTGCTTGGCGAGTTCCGGGGCCACCAGGTGCCAGGAAAGGTGGGTTAGGGGCGCGCCGTGGATGAGCAGCAGCGGCGGACCACTGCCACCGATGACGGTGTGCAGCTCGGCACCGGTGGTCTTGACCCGCTCCACCCTGAAGCCCGGCAACAACTTCGCGTCGGCAGCACTGGCGTCGGCACCGGGGGCTGCCCCCTGGGCGCTCCGCGGATTGCCGAGCAGAGCGCCTGCCGCCAGGGCCACGCCTGCTCCGAGCAGGCTGCGCCTGTCGGTCGATAGGGACGCGGCGGACATCGCCTGAATTTCTGGATTGCGCACGATTGTATTCCCCGTGAAGATAGCGACCGACTGCAACCCATGCTAAACCTGTAATGGGGCAATGCAAAGTCACGGGCGGGCAACAATGAGCTCAGCGGGTCACTCCGGCAGAACGGCGCGGCATGCCGCATGGCCGCCCGTGGTGCTGTTGTTTGCCTTGCAGCCGTGGCTCACCAGCAGCGCGGATCCGGACGAACGCGGAGACTTCGGCACCCCTGCCCTGCACTGGCGCGTGGATGCCGATGATCTTGCAGGGACTGGCGAGCTGCTGCGCGCAGGCGCCAATGCCAACAGCACTACTCCGCGCGGGGTGAGCGCGCTGAGCCTTGCCATTGCCAATGGCAACGCCGCGATGGTCGACCTGCTGTTGCAGTCTGGCGCCAACGCCAATCAGCTCGAGCCTGCGGGTGAATCCATGTTGATGATGGCGGCGCAGACCGGCGTCCTGCCCGTGGTGGAAGCGCTGCTGCGTCATGGCGCACAGGTGGAAATGCGCGATTCCGCCTTCGGGCAAACCGCCCTGATGTTCGCTGCGCGGGCCGGGCACGCTGATGTCGCTGCAACTCTGCTCGCACGCGGCGCACAGCCGAACGCGGCGACCCGGCTTGGCACAGCACCCGCATTCATCGCTCCGAACTCGGTGCCGGGCTACGGCTTCGGCGTTGGCATCCTGCGAGGTGGCGTGCCGGCAGATCGGGGCCGGCGTGAACCCGCGCCAGGTGGCATGACACCGCTCCACTACGCCGCGCGCCATGACCATGCCGCTGTCGCCGAACTGCTGATCCGTGCCGGTGCCGTGGTCAACGCAAAGGAAGCCAACGACATCACACCGCTGCTGATGGCCATCTCCAACAACAACATGTCCGTCGCGCGCACACTGCTGGCGCGGGGTGGCGACGTGAACGCAGCGGACTGGTACGGGCGCACCCCGCTTTGGGAAGCGGTGAATGTGCGCAATCTCTATGTACACAACACGACTTTCCGCAACGGGATCGATCGCGCTCCTGTTCTGGAAATGATTCAGTCGCTGCTGGCGGCTGGCGCAGCCGTCAATGCCCGGACCCGGGAGACACCGCCGTTCCGGCATCATCTGCTGGAAACCACCGGATCGCTGGAATGGGTCGATTTCACCGGCCAGACACCGTTCCTGACGGCTGCCCTGGCAGGAGATACGACCGTGATGCGCCTGCTGTTGCGCCATGGCGCCGATCCGCGCATCGATACTTTCCAGGGCACTTCGCCACTGATGGCCGCTGCGGGCGTGAACTGGGTTCTGGCCCAGACCTGGACGGAAGGACCGTCCCAGCTGCTGGAAGCCGTGAAGCTCTGCCATGAGCTGGGCATGGATGTGAATCAGGCCAACTCGATGGGCGTCACCGCATTGCATGGCGCCGCGAATCGGGGTTCGGAGGACATCATCCGCTTCCTCGTCGAGAAAGGCGCAGACCTCACTGCGCAGGACAACGAGCATCGCAGTGCGCTGGACTGGTCGAAGGGAGTCTTCCTGGCCACGCACCCGCCGGAACCCAAGCCCGGATCCATTGCCCTGATCACGCAGCTGCTGCGGTCGCAGGGCAAGGTGGTGCGATGAAGTACATCACCGCGCTTGCGCTGATGCTGACTGCCGGCGCGAACGCTGCAGAGAGCCTTCAGGTGGTCACCGAACGCTACTGCACGTCCTGCCACAATGCCGAAGACTGGGCGGGCGGACTCGACCTTGGCGCGCTGGATCATGCGCAGGTCGGCTCGCAGGCCGAAGCCTGGGAGAAGGTGGCGCTGAAGCTGCGCGCAGGCATGATGCCGCCACCTGGCAAGGAGCGTCCTTCTCCGCAGCAGACCGATGCCATCGTCCGGGCACTGGAATCGCGCCTCGATGCCGCCAGCACCCCGCAGGCTTCCCTGCCTGCGCTGCATCGCCTGAATCGCGCCGAGTACGCCAATGCCATCCGCGACATCCTCGGTCTGCAGGCTGATGTCAGCGCTTTGCTGCCACCGGATGATTCCAGCAATGGCTTCGACAATGTCGCCGCGGGCCTTGGCATCTCGCCTGCATTGATACAGGGCTATACAACGGCCGCCATGAAGCTGAGCCGTCTGGCTGTGGGTGACATGACGGCCACCGAGAGCATCGCGATCTACGAGACGCCGGCGGGATTGCTGCAGGATCGGCATCTGGAAGGAATGCCGCTGGGTTCACGCGGCGGACTGCGCGTCGTGCATTATTTTCCGCTGGATGCGGAGTATCAATTCAGCGTGCGGGGCGGATTTTCACTGGAGCGCAATCAGAACGTCCGCGTGGATGTGGCGTTCGACGGGAAGAGCCTGGAACCCGCCAGCATTCGTGATTTCCGCATGAAGGTGCCGGCGGGCGAGCACGTGCTCACAGCCAGCCTCTTCGATCTGCGCCGGCCAGCAGGCGTGAACAACATCTATTCGACTTATCGGCTGGAGGGCGGCATCGACAGCGTGGCCATCACGGGGCCACTCCATGCCACGGGCACCGGCAACACGGAAAGCCGACGACGGGTATTCACCTGCCAGCCGAAATCCAGCTCGGAAGAGACACCCTGTGCGAGACGCATCCTCATGGATATCGCAAGCAAGGCCTTCCGCTCACCACAGCGCCTGCAGGATGTGTCGGTAGCCATGCAGTTTTACGAGCGAGGTCATGCCGAGGGAGGATTCGAAGCCGGCATACAGCAGGCGCTGGCGCGCATCCTGATCGATCCGCGATTCCTGTTCCGCATCGGAGAAGACGCTGGCAGTGATCTCGCGCTCGCATCACGACTGTCTTTCTTCCTGTGGAGCACCATCCCGGACAAGGAACTGACAGACCTCGCCGCAGCGCGCCAGCTGCAGCAGCCCGCTGTGCTGGCCGCGCAGGTGAAGCGCATGCTCGCTGATCGCCGCGCGGCGGCACTGGTGGAGAACTTCGCCAGCCAATGGCTGTTCCTGCGCGAACTCGCCACTGTCACACCGGAGACCGAGGGCTTCGACGAAAATCTGCGTGCGGGCTTTCTCGAAGAAACGCGTTTGCTGGTGGATTCGGTGCTCAGACAGGATCGCCCTGTTACCGAGTTGCTGACGGCTGACTACAGTTTCCTCAATGAGCGCCTCGCGCGGCATTACGGCATCCCGGATGTCCGCGGCTCCCGCATGCGCAAGGTGCAGCTGCCAGCTGGCACGCGCCGTCGCGGCCTGCTGGGCCATGGCAGCATCCTGACCATCACTTCCACGGCCAGTCGCACTTCACCGGTGATCCGCGGTGCATGGATTCTCGAGAACATCCTGGGCGCGCCGCCCCCGGCACCACCGCCAGGCGTGGAGACCAACATCGACGGTGACGGCACGCAGGTGCTCACCACCTCGGTTCGGGCGCGGCTGGAAGCGCACCGTGACAACCCCTCCTGCGCCTCCTGCCATGGCGTGATTGATCCGGTGGGTTTCGCATTGGAGAACTTCAATGCCATCGGCGCCTGGCGGGAGCGTGATGGGGAATCGCTGGTCGATGCCAGGGGCACGCTGGTGGATGGCACGCTGCTGGCTGGCCCCGAAGATCTCACCAAAGCACTGCTTGCCCGCTCGAACATGTTCGTGACCAATCTCACCGAGAAGCTGCTCACCTACGCGCTGGGCCGCACCCTCGATCATCGCGACATGCCGACCGTGCGCGCCATCGTGCGGCAGGCCGAGCGCGGGAATTTCAGTGCCAACGCACTCATCCTGGGGATCGTGCAGAGCCCCGCATTCCGGAATCAGGGAGCGGCACCATGAGCCACTTCATTACCCGTCGGCATCTTTCACGCCGGACGCTGCTGCAAGGTGCCGGGGCGGCGCTGGCGCTGCCGCTGCTGGAATCCATGGTGCCTGCCATGGCGGCCACGCCGACGCCGCGCACGCGCTTCGCGGCCATCTACTTCCCGCATGGCGCGACCATGTCGCAGTGGACGCCAAAGACCGAAGGCCGTGATTTTGCCTTCAGCGAAATTCTCAAACCGCTGGAGCCGTATCGCGCGCAGCTCAATGTGATTACCAATCTGTGCCATCCCCTTGCCAACGGGCCAGGCGGCGCCACCGGCAATCACAACCGTTCGTCGGCAACTTTCCTCAGCGGTGCCCATGCGGCTTCCGGCGCGCAGCCGAAGCTTGGCATCACCGTCGACCAGATCGCCGTCCGGCACATAGGCCAGGACACACCCCTGCCCTCGCTGGAACTCATGATCGAGGATTCGAGCATGAGCTGCGGCAGCGGACTCAGCTGCGCCTACCGCAACACGCTGGCCTGGCAGAGTGAGCTCTCGCCGCTGCCGATGCAGAACAATCCACAGGTGCTGTTCGAGCAGCTGTTCGGCGATGGCGCAACCGACGCACAGCGCCAGGCCCGGCGCGAACAGGCCATCAGCCTGCTGGACTCCGTCACCGATCAGATCAGCGGCTTGAACCGCCGGCTGCCCGCCGTGGATCGCGCACGACTGGATCGATTTGTCACCGACGTGCGCGAAGTCGAACGGCGCATCGCGCAATCCGGCGAACGCGTGGCAGGCCATGTGACACTGCCGGGCAAGCCCAATGGCATCCCCGAAGATGTGGAGCAGCACATCAAGCTGATGTATGACCTGCTGACACTGGCCTGGCAGACCGAGATCACGCGGATCAGCACCTTCATGATCGCGAAGGAACTCAGCAATGCTGTTTATCCGAAGAGCAACATCCGCGAATCCTTCCACATCCTCTCGCACCACTCGAACAACGAAGACAACAAGGCGCGATTTGCCGTGTTGAACCGCTATCACTCCACCCTGCTCGCGTATTTCCTCGGGAAACTGCAGCAGCTGCCCGATGGCGATGGCACGCTGCTCGATAACTCACTGATTCTCTACGGCAGCGGCATGAGCGACGGCAACTCGCACAATCACGATCCACTGCCGTTGATCCTGGCGGGACGCGCGGGTGGCAGGCTGGAAGGCAATCGACATCTGGTGCAGGCGGAACACACACCCATGTCCAACCTGCTGCTGTCGGTGCTGGTGAAACTCGGCTGCCCGGAAGGCCAGTTTGGCGACAGCACCTCTGCACTCACGATCTGAGCGCTTGGGGTCAACCCACCTGGTATTCGATGCTGGCCCGATAGGTCTCGCCCGGACGAAGGATCGAGTTCGGGAATTCGGGGTGATTCGGTGCGTCGGGCAGACCCTGTGGTTCCAGGATCAGGCCACTGCCGATCGCGGCATGAGCCTGCGAGAGGAACTGGCCGTTGTAGAACTGCAGACCTGCTCCACTGCCCAGCATCCGGAGCGCCACATCACCCGTCGGCGAGCGCAGTTCGCAATGGCAGTTGGCATCGTCGTCGAGCACCCAGCAATGATCGTAGCCGCCGCCGCGCTGCAATTGCGGATGGGTGTCCGGCGGCGGCGGCGCGAGCTTGCGACTGGCGCGGAAATCAAAGGGTGTGCCCTCGACTGACGCCATCTCACCCGTAGGGATCAGCCCGGCACCAACGGGCAGATAGCGCGACGCGGGGATGCGCAGCCAGTGCGCGGTGGCTTCTCCGCCGAGATTGAAGTACGGGTGATACGTCAGATTCACGGGCGTTGGCGCATCGCAATGCGCGGTGAACTGCATCCGCAGTGCGTGCGGCTGCACTGAAATCGCGAGCTGTATGTCGAGATTCCCCGGGTAGCCTTCTTCGCCTGCCGGCGAGCGATAGCCCAGTGTAACGCTGCGCTTCGAAGGCGCTTCGAGCAGGCGCCAGAGCCGCTTGCTCACGCCCAGCGCACCACCGTGCAGGTGGTTGCCGTTCTCGTTCTGCGTGAGCTGGTGCGCGCTGCCGTCGATCGAGAAGCGCCCCTGCGCAATGCGGTTTCCGAAGCGGCCGACAACAGGGCCGACGTAGGCGCGATCGCTCACATAGTCCTGGAGACGCTCCAAAGAAAGGATGAGATTGCGCCGCCGGCCACCGACTGGAAAGCTGAGCTGGCGCAGGATCGCGCCATAGGTCAGCAGCTCCACCTGCAGACCGTCAGGCTCACCGAGCCTGATGGCTTCGACACTGCGACCATCCTCCAGCAGGCCGAAATGCCGGATCACTGCGGTTGCCGGGGATGATGGGTTGCCGGGCACCAGCAGCCTAGTGCGAATCGCGCGTGACGCTGTCGCCACTGCCACCGACGAGGAAGTCGAGGTCTGCCCCGAGGTGCGCCTGCTGCACGTGGTCCACATACAGCTTCGCCCAGCCGCGGGCCGGCGCTGGCAGCGGCTGCCAGGCAGCGCGGCGCTGCGCCAGCTCTGCTTCGGGCACATCGAGGTGCAGGCGCCGGGCCGGCACATCCAGCTCGATGAAATCGCCCTCGCGCACCAGCGCGAGTGGCCCGCCGGCGGCCGCTTCTGGCGAGACATGCAGCACCACGGTGCCATAGGCCGTGCCACTCATGCGCGCGTCCGAGATGCGCACCAGGTCGGTGATTCCCTTGCGCAGCAGCTTCGGCGGCAAGGGCATGTTGCCCACTTCCGCCATGCCCGGATAACCGCGCGGCCCGCAGTTCTTCAGCACCATCACGCAGGATTCATCGATATCCAGTGCTTCATCGTCGATGCGCGCTTTGAAATCCTCGATGCTCTCGAACACCACGGCGCGACCACGATGCTGCAGCAGCTGGGGAGAAGCCGCCGAAGGCTTGATCACTGCGCCATCTGGCGCGAGATTGCCGCTCAGCACCGCGATGCCGGCGCCGGCCTTGAACGGCTCGGCCAGCGTGCGGATCACGTCGCGGTTCCAGCACGGGGCCTCGGCGATGTTCTGCCCTACCGTGCGTCCATTGACGGTCATGGCATCGAGCGCCAGGTGCGGCGCAATTTCGCGCAGCACCGCGGGCAGTCCACCGGCGTAGTAGAAATCCTCCATCAGGTACTGGCCGGAGGGCTTCAGGTTCACAAGGCAAGGCAGGTGTGAGCCGAGCTCGTCCCAGTCCTTGAGCGTCAGCGGCACGCCGAGGCGTCCGGCCAGCGCCAGCAGGTGGATCACGGCATTGGTCGAGCCGCCGATGGCCGCGTTGGCGCGGATCGCATTCGCGAAGGCATCACGGGTGAGCACCTTCGACATGCGCAGGTCTTCGCGCACCATCTCGACGATGCGGCGACCGGAGAGATGCGCGAGGCGCAGGCGGCGCGAATCCACGGCGGGAATCGCGGCGTTCTCCGGCAGCGACATGCCCAGCGCTTCCACCAGGCTCGCCATCGTCGAGGCCGTGCCCATCGTCATGCAGCTGCCGCGCGAGCGCTGCATGCAGGCTTCAGCCTCGGTGAATTCGGTCTGGCTCAGGGTGCCGGCACGAACCATCTCGGACATCTCGATCACGCCGGTGCCCGAGCCCACGGGCTTGCCGCGCCAGTTGCCCGACAGCGATGGCCCGCCGGATACCCCGATGGTGGGCAGATCGACACTGGCCGCACCCATCAGCAGCGAGGGGGTGGTTTTGTCGCAGCCCATCAGCAGCACCACGCCGTCGACGGGATTGGCGCGGATGGATTCCTCGACATCCATGCTGGCCAGATTGCGGAACAGCATCGCCGTCGGCCGCATCTGCGTCTCGCCCAGCGACATCACCGGGAATTCCAGCGGCAGGCCGCCGGCTTCATACACGCCGCGCTTCACATGCTCGGCAAGTTCGCGGAAAGAGCTGTTGCAGGGCGTGAGCTCGGACCAGGTATTGCAGATGCCGATCACGGGCCGGCCATCGAACATGTCATGCGGCAGGCCCAGGCCCTTGAGCCAGCTGCGGTAATAGAAGCCCTGTTTGCCTTCACGGCCAAACCACTGGCGGCTGCGACGGGGCGGCTTGGAAGAATCACTCATGGGTCACGTCTTTACCGGATGGGTGGCAGCGGGCATAGTCATCCCGCAAAAGTAACAAAAAGCCGCGATCAATATATGCACTCGCATGAGCAGGTGGTCTATCCCTCCCTGAAGGGCCGGTCCGTGTTCGTTACCGGTGGTGGCAGCGGGATCGGTGCCGACATCGTCGCCGCCTTCGTGCGCCAGGGGGCGCGCGTGGCGTTCGTGGACATCGCTGCAGAGTCGAGCCTCGCCCTGGCAGATCGCCTCGCGGCCGAAGGCCTTGCCCGTCCCTGGCATCGCCGCTGCGATGTGTCCGATGTCCCGGCGCTGCAGCAGGCCATCGCCGACGCGGCGCAGGAGCTCGGCGACTTCCACGTGCTGGTGAACAATGTGGCCAGCGACGATCGCCATGCGCTGCTCGAGGTAACGCCCGAATACTGGGACCAGCGCATGGCCATCAACCAGCGGCCGGCCTTCTTCGCGATCCAGGCGGTGGTCCCGGGCATGCACCGGCTGGGGGCGGGTTCCATCATCAATCTCGGCTCGACCGGCTGGCAGACGAAAGCCGGCGGCTACCCGGCCTACGCAACCGCCAAATCCTCCGTGAATGGCCTCACCCGTGGCCTGGCACGGGAGCTCGGCGCGCGGCATATCCGCGTCAATGTGGTGTCGCCAGGCTGGGTGATGACCGAGCGGCAGATTGCGCTGTGGCTCGACGCTGCCGGGGAAGCGGAGCTGGCGCGCAACCAGTGCCTGCCGGACAAGGTCCTGCCGGCCGACATTGCCGCCATGGTGCTGTTCCTCGCCTCGGATCAGGCGCGCGCGATCACCGCGCAGGAATTTGTCGTCGATGCGGGATGGCGCTGAAGCGGACATGCTTCGCGCGGAGTGTTCGGCTATGGTAGCGGTTACATCCGGCCAGAAAGCCGGGGCGATGCAAAGGGACGCAAGTTGCGACTGATCCAGCTGGAACAGGAAACGGGGCTGATCCGCGTTGGCGTGATCGACGAAGCCGGAGCGCGTGTGCGGGTGCTCGACGGCGTAGCCGGCACCTTCGAACTGGCCGCGCGCGCCATCGCTGCGAAGGTGTCGCTGGAGCAGCAGGCCACGGCCACTGCGGGCGCGCAATGGCTCGACTACGCCTCCTTGCTGCGCGATGGGCGCGTGCGGACTCCCCTGCATCATCCGGATCCGGCACATTGCCTGGTGTCGGGAACGGGCCTCACCCATCTCGGCAGTGCCGCGGCGCGCGATGCCATGCATCAGAAGCTCAAGCAGCAGGCCGAGGAAGGCACGCTCACCGATTCCATGCGCATGTTCCAGTGGGGAGTCGAAGGCGGCAATCCCGCGCCAGGTCAGGCCGGTGCGCAGCCGGAATGGTTCTACAAGGGCGATGGCGGCATCGTGGCGAATCCGGGCGCAGCGCTCGCCTCCCCGGCCTTCGCGCTGGATGGTGGCGAAGAGCCGGAACTGGTCGGCCTGTACCTGATCGGCGCCGACGGCACGCCGCATCGGCTCGGCTATTCGATCGGCAACGAGTTCTCCGACCATGTCACCGAGCGCAGCAACTATCTGTATCTCGCACATTCCAAGATGCGCGCCTGTGCGGTGGGGCCGGAACTGCGTACCGGCCCGTTGCCGCGCGATCTGCGTGGCAGCAGCCGCATCCTGCGCGATGACGCGGTGTTGTGGGAAAAACCCTTTCTGACCGGCGAGGCCAATATGTGCCATTCGCTGGAAAACCTGGAATATCACCACTTCAAATATGCCGCGCACCGCCGACCGGGTGATGTGCACCTGCACTTCTTCGGCACCGCCACGCTGAGTTTTGCAGACGGCTTCCGCACGCAACCCGGTGATGTATTCGAGATCGACCTGCCGGCGCTTGGCGCGCCGCTGCGCAATGCACTGCAGGTGGCACGAGCGGATTTCGCGCCCGGTGGCGTGAGCGCGCTGTGACGCAGGAATTGACGAAAACAAACGGCTTGAGACGGGGAGAACGCAGATGAAAAGACTTCCGGCATGGATGGCAATGCTGTGCGCTGCGGCGCTGGCGGGTTGCTCAGGCGGCGCCGACAAGGGCGCGAATGACGCGATCACCGTGGGCTTCAGCCAGGTGGGCGCCGAGAGTGAATGGCGCACGGCCAACACCCGCTCCATCCAGGATGCGCTGGTGGAACCCGAATTCCAGCTCAAGTTCTCCGACGGTCAGCAGAAGCAGGAAAACCAGATCAAGGCATTGCGCTCGTTCATCGCGCAGAAGGTGGATGTGATCGCCTTCTCGCCCGTGGTGGAAACCGGCTGGGACACCGTGCTGCAGGAGGCCAAGGCGGCCGGCATCCCGGTGGTGCTCACCGACCGCACGGTGGAAGTCTCCGACCCCTCGCTGTATCTGACGCTGATCGGATCGGACTTCGTCGAGGAAGGTCGTCGCGCGGCGCGCTGGCTGATCGAGGACAGCGCCGGCCGCACCGGCCCCATCCGCGTGGTCGAACTGCAGGGCACCGTGGGTTCGGCGCCCGCCAATGACCGCGCAGCGGGTTTCCGCGAAGTGATCGGCCAGGACGCACGCTTCGAGATCGTGCGCACGCAGAGCGGCGATTTCACGCGCGCCAAGGGCAAGGAAGTGATGGAGGCCTTCATCAAGGCCGAGGGCCAGAAGAAGATCGACGTGCTGTACGCGCACAACGATGACATGGCCATCGGCGCCATCCAGGCCATCGAAGAGGCTGGATTGAAGCCCGGCGAGGACATCCGCATCGTTTCCATCGACGGCGTGCGCGGTGCCTTCGAAGCCATGAAGGCCGGCAAGCTGAACGCCACGGTGGAGTGCAATCCGCTGCTCGGTCCGCAGCTCGCGCAGCTGATCCGCGATGTGCACGCCGGCAAGCCGGTGAAAAGCGCGTGGTGGTCGAGGAAGGCGTGTTCACGCGTGAGCAGGCGGCCGCCGAGCTGCCCAATCGCAAGTACTGAAACGGCGTGCGACGATGAGCGCGGTGGTGCTGCGCGCCGAGGCCCTGAGCAAGCGCTTCGGTGCCACCGTGGCGCTGCAGGGCGCAGGCCTCGTGCTGCGCGCCGGCGAGATCCACGCGCTGATGGGGCAGAACGGCGCGGGCAAATCCACGCTGATCAAGCTGCTGACCGGGGTCGAATCACCCGACTCGGGCCACATCGTGCTGGATGGCCGCACTATCGCACCGGCCACACCGCTACAGGCGCAGCACGAGGGCATCAGCACGGTCTACCAGGAAGTGAACCTGTGCCCCAACCTGTCGGTGGCCGAGAATCTTTTCGCCGGTCGTTATCCGCGCCACCACTGGACCAGACTGATCGACCGCAGAAAGATGCGCGGGGATGCGCAGGCGCTGCTCGCGGAACTGCATCTGCAGATCGATGTGGACCGGTTGCTGGGCAGCTATCCGGTGGCCGTGCAGCAGATGGTGGCGATCGCACGTGCACTGGGCGTATCGGCGCGGGTGCTGATCCTGGACGAGCCCACCTCCAGCCTCGACCAGCACGAGGTGCGCGAGCTGTTCGCCGTGATGCGCCGCCTGCGCGAGCGCGGCATGGCCATTCTCTTCGTCACGCACTTCCTGGATCAGGTGTATGCGGTGTCCGACCGCATCACCGTGCTGCGCAATGGCCTGCCGGTGGGCGAGTACCTGACGGCCGAACTTTCACAGGCCGCGCTGGTAACGGCGATGGTCGGACGTGAAGTGGCAGCGGCTACTGCGGGTGCAACGGTGGATACCGTGCCGGAAGATGCGCCGCTCGTGCTGGAAGCGCAGGGACTCGCGCGGCGCGGTGCACTGGAGCCGATGGATATGACTATTCGCGCGGGCGAGGTGCTGGGTCTTGGTGGACTGCTCGGCTCGGGCCGCACTGAGTTTGCGCGGCTGCTGTTCGGACTGGACCGCGCCGATGCGGGATCGCTGCGCATTGCCGGCAAAGCGGTGGAAATTCACAACCCCGCTGATGCCATCGCGCAGGGGCTGGCGCTGTGCCCCGAAGAGCGCAAGACCGAAGGCATCGTCGCCGGGTTGTCGGTGCGCGAGAACATCGTGCTCGCGCTGCAGGCACGCAGCGGCTGGCGGCAGGCGTTGTCGCCGGCGAGGCAGCAGTCGCTGGCGCGGGAGTTCGTCACCTTGCTTGGCATCAAGACAGCCGACATCGAAACGCCTGTGGGCGCGCTATCGGGCGGCAACCAGCAGAAGGTGGTGCTGGCTCGCTGGATCGCCACGACACCGCGACTGCTGATTCTCGACGAACCCACACGGGGCATCGACATCGCCGCCCGCCAGGAAATCATGCAGGAGATCCTGCGGCTCGCGCGGCAAGGCATGGCGGTGCTGCTGATCTGCGCGGAGCTCGACGAACTGACGCGCCTGAGCGATCGCATCGTCGTGCTGCGCGACCGGCGCAAGGCCGGTGAACTGCCGGCCGGCAGCGATGGCCAGCAGGTGCTCGAACTGATCGCGGGCAGTGCCTGATGCGCCGCCTGGTTTCCCATCCGCTGTTCTGGCCGCTGGCGGCACTGGCGCTGCTGCTGGCAGGCAACGGACTGTTCAATCCGGGCTTTCTCGCCCTGCAATGGCGCGACGGACACCTGTTCGGCAACCTCGTCGACATCGCCAATCGTGCGGCACCGCTGGCGCTGGTGTCACTGGGCATGACGATGGTGATCGCGGTGCGCGGCCTCGACATCTCCGTCGGCGCGGTGCTGGCGATTGCCGCTACCGTCGCCGCGTGGACCATCACGCGCATGCAGGTTGGCGGGGCGAGCGACAGTCTGCTGCCATTGTTCGCGGCCATCGGCGCAGCGCTGGGTGCCGCCGCGCTGTGCGGGCTGTGGAACGGATTGCTGGTGGTGAAGGCCGGCATGCAGCCCATCGTCGCGACATTGATCCTGATGGTGGCCGGCCGCGGGCTTGCGCAGCTCATCAGCGACGGCCAGATCCTCACCATCTACTACGCACCCTACGCGTTCCTCGGCAACGGCTTCCTGCTTCGGCCTGCCCTTCTCGCTGTTCGTCGTGGCGGCGGTGTTCATCGGCCTGCAACTGCTGCTGACGCGCACCGCGCTCGGACTGTTCGTGCGGGCCATCGGCCACAACCCGCTGGCGGCGCATCTGGCCGGTGTGCGGGCCCGCGCCATCACGCCAGCGCTGTATGTGTTCTGCGGTTTCACCGCTGGCCTTGCCGGGTTGCTGGTGAGTTCCAATGTGGCCAGCGCGGATGCCAACAATGCCGGGCAGATGCTCGAACTCGACGCCATCCTCGCCGTGAGCCTGGGCGGCAGCGCGCTGACCGGCGGGCGCTTCAGCCTCGCCGGCAGCCTGGTTGGCGCGCTCATCATCCAGACACTGACCACCACCATCTACAGCATCGGCGTGCCTTCACAGGTGAATCTGGTGGTGAAGGCCTGTCTGGTGGCCATCGTGCTGCTGCTGCAATCGCCGCGATTCCACCTGCAGATGCACGCGCTGCTGCGGGCGTCGGGGAAGCAGTCATGAGCACCACACCGACCACCGGCGCGCTGCGGATGCGGATGGCGCAACTTGCACGCGATCCCGCCGCATTGTCACTGTCGGCGACGGTGTTGCTGTTCGTGGCGATGTCGCTGGCTGGTGGGCTGCTCTACGACGGCTTCCTCGCGCCGCAGGTGTTCCTGAACCTGCTGATCGACAATGCCTTCCTGCTGGTGGTGGCGGTGGGCATGACCTTCGTGATCCTCACCGGCGGCATCGATCTTTCGGTCGGTGCGGTGGTGGCCTTCACCACGGTGCTGCTGGCGAGCCTGGTCGAGCAGCAGGGCTGGCATCCGCTTGCCGCGATGCTGTTCGCTCTGGCAGCGGGCACGGGGTTCGGCGCGGTCATGGGGTTGATGATCCAGCGCTATCGCCTGCAACCCTTCGTGGTCACGCTGGCCGGCATGTTCCTGGCCCGCGGCGCCGCCACGCTGATCAGCGTCGAATCGATCGGCATCGACCATGACTTCCAGACCGCCATCGCCGGCCTGCGCCTGCCACTGGGCGGCGGCGCTTCACTTTCGGTCGGAGCCGTGGCGGCCTTGGTGGTGGTGGCGGCGGGTGCGCTGGTGGCGCGCAGCACGCAGTTCGGCCGCACGGTGTATGCCATTGGCGGCAGCGAGCATTCGGCTGCGCTGATGGGCCTGCCGGTGCCCGGGACGCTGGTGGGCGTGTATGCGCTCAGCGGATTCTGCGCCGCGCTGGCGGGCGTGATCTATTCCGTCTACACGCTCAGCGGGTACAGTCTGCATGCCACGGGGCTGGAGCTCGATGCCATCGCCGCCGTGGTGATCGGCGGCACCCTGCTCACCGGCGGCAGTGGCCATGTGCTGGGCACGCTGTTCGGCGTGCTGGTGCTGGGCCTGATCCAGACACTGATCGCCTTCGACGGCACTTTGAGTTCATGGTGGACACGCATCTGCATCGGCGCACTGCTGCTGCTGTTCTGCCTGCTGCAGCGGCTGCTGGTGGTGCGCAGTGAAGGCAGAATGGAAACAGGGGGAAAGAAATGAGTGGCAAGACTGTCGATTCTTCGGGCGTCCTTTCACGACGGGATGTGCTCGGCACGCTGCTCGCAGCACCGGCAATGCTGGTGGCATCGCGCGGCACGCTCGCTGCAGAGCCTGCGCCCGCACCTCCCTTCGTGCCACGCGATTTCTCGCCCGGCGCTTCGCCCCTGCCGTATCCGGATCCCGATGTGCTGGTCATGCACCCCTCCTTCAATGCGTTGCGCGTCTTCAATGCGCCTGTGCAGCGGCTGTGGACGGGCGGGCTGTGGTGCGAAGGGCCCGCCTGGTCCAGCCAGGGTCGCTACCTCGTGTGGAGCGACATCCCGAACGATCGGCAACTGCGCTGGATCGAAGATGAGGGCCGTGTCAGCGTCATGCGGCAGCCCTCCCACAACAGCAACGGCAACACCTTCGACTTCCAGGGCCGGCAGCTCGCCTGCGAGCATCTGCGCCGGCGCGTGGTGCGATACGAACACGATGGCAGCGTGACGGTGATCGCCGCCGCGCATGATGGCAAGCAGCTGAACTCTCCCAACGACGTGGTGCCACATCCCGATGGCAGCTACTGGTTCACCGATCCACCCTATGGCGGCCAGCTTTATGAAGGCTCACCGGATGCCGCCGGCGGGCGCAGCAATCGCGAAGGGTTGTTCCGGCAGCGCGTGGGTCAGCCCGCCGACATCGGCACCGCGAAGCAGGAGCTGCCGACACATGTCTATCGTGTTGATCCGCAGGGCAAGCTCGCTATCGCAATCGACGGTGGGTCGCTGCCTGGGCCACCCAACGGACTCGCGTTCTCACCTGACCACAAGAAGCTCTACGTCGTGGTTGGAGGCGGGCTGTTCGTCGGCGATGTGGCCTCGGACGGCCGCGTGTCGAACATGAAGCAGCTGGCCCGCGTGGTGATCGACGGCGTGAACTGCGGCATGGATGGTGTGCGCGTGGATGTGGCCGGCAACCTGTGGTGCTCGAGCAATGCCGGCGGTGCGCTGGGCTACAGCGGCGTCAGCGTGCTGAACCCGGCCGGAACAGTGATCGGCCGCATTCGTCTGCCCGAAGCCTGCGCCAACCTCGCCTTCGGTGGGCCCAAGCGTAACCGGTTGTTCATGACGGCCAGCCAGTCGCTGTATGCCGTCTACGTCAACACACAGGGCGCAGCGCCGGGCTGAGACTTTCGCCTCAAGGCCCTGCTGTTGATCCCTGCTGATTGCGCAGTCCGTAGCCGCGGCAGCCCAGCGCAATCAGCACACCGGCAATCGCCATGAATCCGCCGAGCACACCGACGCCGGCGGTGCGGCTGCCCAGCCACTCCGTCATCAGTCCCAGCAGGTACGGCCCGACGAAACCGCCGAGATTGCCGAAGGAATTGATGGCGGCAAGGCCCGCCGCGACGCCCACGCCGGTCAGCAATGAACCCGGGAAACTCCAGAACAGAGCAGTGGCCACCAGCGCGCCGCTCGTCGCCAGTGACAGCAGCACCGCGGTGACCAGCGTGTTGTCGGTCCACACGGCGCTCAGCGCCAGACACGCGCCGCCCAGGATCGCCGCGGCGGTGGCGTGCCAGCGCTTCTCGTTGAGCCGCTCCGCGCGTCGCGTCACCAGCACGGAAATCACCGCACTGCTGAAATAACAGGCCGCCGTGATGGCCCCGATGGTGAACACGGATTCGATGCCCGTCTCGCGGATGATGGTTGGCAGCCAGAAGTTGATGCCGTACACCCCCGTCACGATGCAGAACAGGATCACGGTGAACAGCCACATCGCCGGAATCGCGAACAGTCTGCGCAGCGGGGCATCGCTCTTGGTGCTGGCCTCGTGGGCGAGCCGATCCTTGAGCAGGCGTTTTTCGTCGGGCGCGAGCCACGCCGCCTCGTCGATGCGGTTGTCGAGGTAGAACAGCACCGCGATGCCGAGCACCACGGCCGGGATGGCCTCGAGGATGAACATCCATTGCCAGTCGTACAGGCCCTGCACGCCCCCGAAGCTGTCCATGATGGCGCCGGAAAGCGGCGCGCCGAAGACGAAGGCGAACGGCTGGGCCATCAGCAGCAATGCGATCACCCGGCTCTGGCGATGCGAGGGATACCAGTAGTTCAGATACAGCAGCACGCCGGGAAAGAATCCGGCCTCGGCCGCGCCAAGCAGGAAGCGCAGGCCATAGAAGACGGTCGTTGCTTCCAGGCCCATGCCCTTGGCCATCGGCTCGACGAAGGCCATGGCGCCGGAGATGATGCCCCAGGTCACCATGATGCGGGCGATCCACATCCGGGCGCCCAGCCTGTGCAAGGCCAGGTTGCTCGGGACTTCAAACAGGAAGTAGCCGATGAAGAAGATGCCGGCGCCGAAACCGTAGGCCGCCTCGGACATGCCGAGGTCCGCCAGCATGTGCAGCTTCGCGAAGCCGACATTGACGCGGTCGAGGTAGGCGATCAGGTAGCAGAGACCGAGGAACGGCAGCAGGCGCAGCGTTACCTTGGCGTAGACACGCTCTTCGTTCACGACTTCCCCCGTTTCCCGATTCTTGTTGTTGCTGGCGACGCGCAGCGTTTCAGTTCAGCAGATGACGCCGCAATTTCCAGGTTTCACTGCTGCAGAAGCCGCAGCGATCGCCCACGAACATGGCTTTTGCCACGGCATCGCCCTTGAGCTGCCACTTGAGCCAGGCCAGGGGGCCGCTTGCAAAAGGCCCTCCGTTCGGCTGGCTGTACGTGGCACCGTGTCCCGACATCCATGTTGGCGTTGATGGCAGGGATGCGCAGCGCCTGCAGCTCTTTCCAGTCCACCTCTGCGTTGGCGTACGCGATGTCTTTCTCGCCGCCGATGAAATAGGCGATGGGGGCATGCATCTGCTTGAGGATCGAACGCTTCACGCCGTGCCGGATCATGTACTGGTCTTCGTCGGTGATCATGCCGCTGTTGAGCACCAGCGCGGTCGTGATGCGGGGATCGGTGGAGACCTTCACCGTCTGCAGTCCACCGCAGGAGTGGCCCATCGCGGCAACCTTGTTCACGACGACATGTTCGTAATAGGGGCTCCCCTGCCGACGGCTTTCAGCCGTGATCCAGTCGAGCGCGTCGAGCATCTGCGTATGGCTCGTTTCGAACGGCGGCCATTCGGCGGGATTCTCCGGCCTTTGCTGGCGCGGCGGCGCGGAGTCCCGATAGGGACCAATCGCCAGGACGATGAAACCCTGCGAGGCCACTTCTGCCAGAAATTCCCGGTAGCCGAAACTGCTGTTGACGCAGGAGCCATTGCCCCAGAGCACCACCGGATAGCGACCCTTGAGGTTCGCAGGACGGTAGATGGTATGAGTTGGCAGGGATGGCTCGGACAGGATGGTTGCGGGCTCTGGCCCCGAACCGGTGGGATTGGCCGCCAGCGCGAGGTTGCCGAGGAACAGCCAACCCAGCAACAGATAACCCATTGCGCTGCTGAGTCCGCGTCTTTCGTTTCGCATTTGTCTTCTCCAATCCCCGTATTGTCGGCAATATAGTCGACAATCAAAAAAAGGGGGAGCAAACCCGTGCACGGGGTAAAGCTGTCTGGGGTCAGCAAGCGCTTTGGCGATGTCCCGGTAATCGACCAGCTCTCGCTCGACATCGAGCCGGGAGAATTCGTGGTTTTCCTTGGTCCTTCGGGCTGCGGGAAGTCCACCCTGCTGCGCATGATCGCCGGCCTGGAGGCCCTCGATGATGGCGAAATCGAAGTAGACGGCAGGCGGGTCGATCAATTGCCACCAGGCGCGCGGAATGTCGCGATGGTGTTTCAGCAATACGCGCTCTATCCGCACATGACGGTTCGCGAAAACCTGCAGTTCGGGCTCCGCAACGCGCGAGTGCCGGCAGATGAAATAGAGAGCCGGATTGCCGCTGCCGCACAGCGCCTGGAGATCACCGCATTGCTGGAGCGCAGGCCCGGCCAGCTTTCCGGCGGTCAACGCCAGCGCGCAGCAATCGCGCGGGCAATCGTGAAGAAGCCTGCGCTGTTCCTGTTCGATGAGCCGCTTTCCAACCTCGACGCCGCATTGCGCGCCCGCACCCGGATCGAACTCGCGCAACTGCATCAGCAGCTCGGCACGACCATGATCTTCGTGACGCATGATCAGGTCGAAGCCATGACGCTGGCCACCCGGATCGTGGTGATCAACGATCGACGCATCGAGCAGATCGGCACGCCGATGGAGATCTACCGACGCCCGGCAACCCGCTTTGTCGCGGGTTTCGTCGGCACACCACGCATCAACCTGATTCAGGCGCAGGTCATCGAAGCCCAGGGCGTGGCGCTCGCGAAGCTTCCGGGTGGCGCCACGATCAGCACGGGCGTGCCGTTCTCCGTACTACCCTCCGAGTCGGAAATGACTCTGGGTCTGAGGGCTGAAGCCGTGCGGATCGCCGATTCTGCTGCAGGCAATGCTGGCGGCATTGCGCGCGTCGTGGAGCGGCTGGGTGATCGAACCCTGGTCCATGTCGCCTTGCCGGATGGAACCCTGCTCACCGCCGAGGATCGGGGCGACTCCACTGTACAGGCGGGTCAGGCGGTGAACCTGCAGATAGACGGCAGTGCCGCCCATTTCTTTGCCGCTGACGGCACGGGCTACCACGGTGCGGCGCACTGATGGCCGTTGAGCAGGATCAGCGCCACTCCGCAGCCTGGACTCGCTGGTCCGGCGCCCTGTTCGTCGCACCCTATGCCCTGTTTTTCGTGCTGATGCTGCTGGTTCCGCTGGTCGTGGGAATCCGGCTTTCCATGACCCGCGGCGATCTGTTCGGTATCCAGGAGTTCGTCGGTTTCGACAACTTCGCAAGGCTGCTCACCGATCCGGTGTTCCGGCAGGCGGCCTGGAATACCTTCTATTTCGTGCTGCTGACCGTTCCGGCCATGACCGTGATCGGGCTGGCACTGGCCCTCGTTCTCAATCAGCAGGGTCGACGGGCGGCTGTACTGCGCGCCATCTTCTTCGCCTCCACGGTGCTGTCGGTGACCGTGGTCACCCTGATCTGGCGGCTGGTGCTGATTCCCGAAGGCGGTCTGGCTGCCGTGATTGCCGAAGCCATTGGCCAGAAGCCGGTGGCTTTCCTGAACGAACAGGCTTTCGCGATGCCCGCCGTTGCGGTGACAACAATCTGGTGGGGCATCGGACTGCCGATGGTGCTGTTCCTGGCAGCGTTGCAGCAGATTCCCCGCGATCTCTATGAAGCGGCCGCACTCGACCAGGCATCCCGGGCGCGCATGCTGTTTTCCATCACGCTGCCTTCCATCCGCCGCACGATCGCGCTGGTGGTCATCGTGGAGATCATCCTGCAGTTTCAGCTGTTTGGTCAGCCGCACCTGATGACCGGCGGCGGACCCAACAACTCGACGCGCCCCATCGTGCTGTTCATCTATGAGACGGGATGGAAGCAGTGGCAGCTGGGCTATGCCGCGGCGGCCGCGCAGATTCTCTTCGTGATGATCGCCATCGCGGCCATGGCCCAGTACTACTTCTCTTCCCGCAAGGAAGCGGCGTGAGCCTGCACTCCCACAGCAGCCCCCCGCGCATCGCCTTTGCACTGGTGGCCATCGCCGCCATCGTCATGATGACGCCGATGCTGTGGGTCGTGATCCTGAGCTTCAAGGACAACACGGCGCTGATGGCCGATACCAGCTCCGCCTTCCTGCCCCCCTGGACGCTCGCCAACTACACCAGCATCATCGGCGAGAGCCAGGTCTTCACCTGGCTGATGAACAGCGTGATCGTCTCGCTCGCCATGACGGCGGGCGTGCTGCTGCTGTCGTCGCTGGCGGGTTATGGCTTCGCGCGCCTGGAATTCCCCGGACGAAAGCTGCTGTTCGTGATCGTGCTCTTCGGACTCGCCATTCCGGAACAGGCCGTGATCATCGGCCGGCATCAGATGTTCAGCGCGGCTGAACTGCACAACACCTATGCGGCGCTGGTGCTGCCGGGGCTTTCCATGCCGTTCGGCGTGTTCCTGATGACGCAGTATTTCCGCGCCATCCCGAAGGAGATCGATGAGGCCGCACTGCTCGATGGCGCTTCGCGGCTGCGGATCTTCTGGCGCATCCTGCTGCCGCTCACGATTCCGGCGCAGGCGACACTGGGCATCTTCACGTTCTTCCATGCCTGGAACGACTACTGGTGGCCGCTGATCAGCGCAACCGACAAGGACATGCTGACCCTGACCGTCGGCATCGCCGCGACCCAGATGAACTTCGCCCAGACCGAGGGACTCGGCTTCCTGATGGCGCAGGCCGTGTTCGCCGGCATCCCGACCTTGCTGGTGTATCTGGTTTTCCAGAAATACATCGTGCGCGCCGTGGCGGGAGCAGCCGGGCAATGAGGCGCCTGCTCGCACTGTTGCCGCTTGTCTTGCTGTCTGCCTGTGGCAAACCGGACGGCCGGACGGAGCTGGTCATCCAGCGCTTCTTCGGTGCCTGCCAGGCCGATTACGGCACGCTCGCGGACCCAGGCAAAGCGCAGGGCGAATGCGGAATCATCACCGCAATGATCAACCAGTTCGAGGCCGCAAATCCCGACATCCAGGTCATCGAGAATACGGTGTTCTGGCCGGGTTACGACCAGCTCACCGCCCAGCTCGCAGCCAATGGACCGCCCGACCTCGTCACGATGCACAGCTCCGCGATCCCGGATTACAACGCACGTGGCCTGCTGGAACAGCTCGACGAGGATCTGGCCGCTGTGGGTATCAGCCCGGAGCAGTTCACCACCGCGGCGCGTGCCGGCGTGACGGTCGACGACAAGACCATGGGCCTGCCGATCGATGTGTGGGCTCCGCTGTGGCACGTGAACATGAATCTGTTCCGGGAGGCGGGGCTGGTGGCAGATGGCAAGCCCGTGCTGCCATCGAATCCGGAGGAGTTCCACGCCCATGCGGAACAGTTCAGGCAGCGCACGGGCAAACCCTATCTCGTACAGGTCACCAGCAAGGACTTTGCGGGACCGATGCGGATCTTCTATGCGTGGATGCTGCAGCAAGGTGCACCGCTGTTCCGGGACGCGCGCCACTCGAATTTCGACAGCCCCGAGGGCCGGCGCGCGCTCGAGTTCATGAAGGCGCTTTATCAGCGTGGCGGCAGCACCCGGAACCTGGATTATGCCGGCGCCGTATCGACCTTCCTCAAGGGTGAAGGCGGCGTTCTGGTCGACGGCACGTGGATGGTCGGGCAGTTCGATGCCGCAGCCAGCGACGAAAAGAGTCCGTTGTATCGCGGCTACGCCGTGCGCCCCTTCCCCTTCCTGTTTCACGGTCGGCGCGTCGCGCTGGTAGACGGCCACAACTGGGTGATGCCGCGCAATTCAAAACGAACTGCCCGCGAGCGCGAGGCCGCACGACGGTTCCTGCAGTATTTCGCCGCCAACGATTTCCAGTGGGCGCGTACCGGCCATTTTCCGGCCTACAAGGCCATCATCGACAGTGCGCAGTGGCAGCAGCTGCCGCATCGCGGCGATATCGCCGAGATCACCCAGGTGGGCGAGCCACTGCCCAAATATGTGCGGCGACAATCCCCCATCGAGTTCATCGTGGGTGAGGAGGTCGCGGCCGCCTATACCGGCGCCAAGCCGGTGGACCGCGCGCTGACCGACATGCAGCGCCGCGCCAACGAGATTCTGCAGAGTTACTGAAGAGGAACATCCGTGCAACAGGCCCGCATCATCGCCGACCGCGAATTCATCATCGACGCGCTGGACCGTCGCGTCTTCGGCGCCTTCGTGGAGCATCTGGGTCGTTGCATCTACGGCGGCATCTACGAACCCGGGCATGCAACCGCCGACGAGAACGGATTTCGCCAGGATGTGCTGGCGCTCACCAGGGAACTGGGCGTTACCGTCATGCGTTGGCCCGGTGGCAATTTTGTCTCCGGCTACAACTGGCGGGACGGCGTGGGCCCCAAAGACAAGCGGCCCGCCAGACTCGACCTCGCGTGGTTCTCGACCGAGACCAACCAGTTCGGCACCAACGAATTCATCACCTGGTGCCGCAAGGCCGGCGTGGAGCCGATGATGGCCGTGAATCTCGGCACGGCCGGGCCCGAAGAGGCGCGCCAGCTGGTCGAGTACTGCAACCACCCCGGCGGAACCGAGCATTCGGATCTGCGCATCGCCCACGGCTATCCCGAGCCGCATGACATCAGGTTCTGGTGTCTCGGCAACGAGATGGATGGCCCCTGGCAGATCTGCCACAAGAACGCGCAGGAATACGCGCCGCGCTGCGCTGGAGGCCGCCAAGGTCATGCGCTGGACTTCGCAGGGGCTGACTCTTGCGGCCTGCGGGTCGTCATACCGGGAGATGGCCACCTACGGCGCATGGGAACACGAGGTGCTCGAGCATTGCTTCGACGCCGTGGAATTCATCTCGCTGCACCAGTACTTCCACAATCGCGACAACGACATCGCGCGAGTTCTTCACGCATGTCGACAAGCTCGACAGCTTCATCACCGAAGTGGCTGCCGTTGCCGATGGCGTGGCGGCGCGAAGGCGCAGCCGCAAGCGGATCATGCTTTCGATGGATGAGTGGAATGTCTGGTACAAGGCGCGCACGCCTTCGGACCTCGCCAAACCCGGCTGGCCACAGGCACCGAAGCTGCTGGAAGAGGTCTACAACTTCGAGGATGCGCTGGTCGTGGGCGGCGCCCTGATCACGCTGATCAACCACGCGGACCGCGTGAAATCCGCCTGTCTCGCCCAGCTGGTCAATGTGATCGGCGCGATCATGACGGAGACCGGCGGCCCTGCCTGGCGGCAGACCATCTTCCACCCCTTCGCCCAGGCATCGCGACTGGCGCGCGGCAATGTGCTGCGGCTGGTCACCGATTGCGGCACGTTCGCTGCAGGCGATTACGACAAGGCGCCGCTGCTGCTGGCCACTGCTGTCCACGATCACTGCGAGTGGCGCAGTCTCGATCTTCGCGCTGAACCGTTCGAGTGAGCCGATGTCTCTGGCCGCTGATCTGCGCGGGTTCGGAAAACTGGCGATCGCTGAGAGCCATGAACTCAAACACGATGACCTGAAGGCCACCAATACCCGGCAGGCACCCGATGCGGTTTCGCCCGTGGCTCATCCAGCCTGCGAAATCTCGGCTACTGGCCTGAGCGCTGAGCTCAAGCCATTGTCCTGGAATGTCTTTGCCCTGAAGCCGGCGTGAGTCAGGGCTGAGGGAAGGAAAAGATATCTTCCTCGGCCGGCCGCTGCATGCCCTGCTCCCGGTACTGCTCCCAGATCTTTGCCCATGGCCGGCCATAGATGTCCGGCATATCGAACTCGATCCGCGTGCCGGGCGTTGCCGACGTGGCGACACCTTTCACCGGGAACATGTGCGGCACGCATTCCAGGATCGTCAGCGGTGCGTTTTCATTGAGACGGCCGGTGCGCTTCCAGGTCTGCACGATGCGCACGGGGTCGACCAGTGACTCTGCGTCGTAGAGCACGGTCTCGTGATGGATGCCGGTGAGCTTGCCCGCATCATCCTTGATGGGCGTGTAGATCTCGATGCTCTGCAGCTGGTTGCTGAACTCCGCGCCGCCGTGGTTGATCCAGCCCTGGATGTTCGAGGTCCAGGTGATCAGCGCTTCGCCGTCCCAGAAGCCGATGGTCTCGCCAAACCACTGCGGCACGGCGGGCCCCAGCCGCGGCGTACCGTCGGAAACGTCGAAACGCCCGCCGATGTGGATCTGGGTGACGAGTGTCTTGGCTGAATTGCGCATGTCGAGCACGAGGTCGGGGCTGACCACGAGGTTGATGCGACTTCCGCCGTACTGCGCGAAACGCCGCATGAAGCCTTCGGGCCAGCAGTACTGTCCGGGCCACTGGGGCGAGGAATAGCCGGACTGGTGGTACATCTGCTGCACGAAACGCTGCTGATACTCCGGCGTCAGCAGCGAGAGATAGGTGGGGATCTGCAGCACGGCACCGTAATACCAGGTGGCGGTCTTGGTCTTGTCGCGCTCGTACTGGCCGCCCCAGTCGGGCAACGCGCCCGCCTGCGGGCTCAGCGTCGCGCCGCGCTGCTCTGCTTCGGCCAGCAACGCCTCATAGTGCGCACCGGCCGTCCGGAAGGCATACGGGCTGACGATCTGCTCGCGCGGGTAGTCGCGGTCGCAGTAACCCCAGGCGGCCGTGCGCGGCGGGTCATCGCCGATCAGCGCCACCTCGTAGGCTCCCCAGATCTGCTCGATGCCCACCGGCGAGTTGCAGCGGTAATAGCGTGGGTCGGTCCACAGCTCACGATCCTGGTAGAAGTCCTTGCTGCTGAAGATGTCCTTCGGCAAGGGCTGCACGCCGGCGGGTATGTCGCCATCGCGCGCCGCGAAGATGGGCGGATTCCCTGGCGGCACCCCTGCGCCGGCCCACATGCCCTTGCCTTCCGAGCCGACGATGGAGGCAGGCTGGAAGGGGTCGGGTGCGCCACGTCCAGCGCTGGGTGGCAGGGGCTTCGGGGCGCAGGCGGTGAGCATCGCTGCCGCAGCGAGTGCGGCGAAGGCGATGAGCGGCGGCGAATGCTTGGTGCCCCCCATGATGGATGGATCTTACCCTGCGCCGCGTCTAATGGAATACTCCAGTGGACGCACAGCGAAGGGGGATTACATGCCGGTTCTCACTACCACAGCCCGAAACGTCATCGCAGCAGCCACTCTCTGGCTAAGCCTGGGGCTGCAAAGCCCTGTGCACGCCGCGGGCAAGCTCTCGGCCATGGACTACATCGAGATCCAGCAACTCGTGAACCGCCTGAACTTCGCGCTGGACTACTGCAGCAATGGCGGTCGTGACTTTGCCGAGTTGTTCACGGACGACGGCCAGTACGTGATCGATGAAGGCGATGGCAAGCCGCGCACGATCAGCGGGCCTCAGCAACTGGCCGCGCTGGCCGGCGGCCCGGACTGTGCGGCCCTACGCAGCCCGCCGCGGATGCATCTCTCACACGACTCCGGAAATCTGGTGATTGAACCGGACGGCAAGGGTGCGCGGGGCAAGTCCTATTCCCTCTACCCGGGCCGCAAGGGCAAACATTTCCAGGACGACGTCGCCGGGCAGGTTGGCCTGAATCACGATGTGTATGTGCGTACTGCGAAAGGCTGGCGCCTGAAGCTGCGGCGACACGAAGTGTCGCCCTGAAGCGAACCGATGCCACCCATCTTCACCGCTGAAGATTGGTGGTTACTGGTTCGGCTTGTCGTTCGGGAACAGCTTCAGCTTGATCACGCGCCAGTTGTTCATGTCGGCAATGAAGAGCGTGTCTTCCGACGGGCAGGCGATGGCATGCGCCCAGTTGAACTGCCCCATCCTCCGGCCCGAAGATCCGAGAACGCCGAGAATCCTGCCATCGAGCGTCATCTTGTAGAGCCGACCGGGCTCGGCATCCATGACCCACAGGTACTGCGGAGTAGTCGGTGAGATGCACATCGTCCAGGGTTCGGTCTGGTCCGGCCGGGTGGACGGATCCCTGGCGAGGTTGCCGAACACCGGATGGTGGGTCTTGTCATACGGTGCGTTCAGGAACAGGAATCGCTTGAAGTTGCCATCCCGATCGAACACCTGCACCCGGCGGTTGCCGCGATCGGCGACATAGATGTTGCCTTCCCTGTCTGCCTGCAGGTTGTGGGGGTTGTCGATGCTGAACGGGTTCTCGTCGGCGTTCTTGCCGCCCTTGCCGTACTTGCCCCAGGATGTGATCCAGTCCCCGTGCTTGTCGTACTTCGCCACGCGCGAGTTCACGTAGCCATCGCTGACGTAGATGTTGTCGTCCTGGTCCCAGGTTACGTCGGTCGGCCCGCCGAGCCATCCATCGACCGTACGCGCCTCGGACTGCTTGGCATGTTCGATGTGGGCGGAATCGTAGCCCTCGGCTCGGCGCCCGAGATTCATCAGCACCTTGCCGTTCGGATCGAACTTGATGACCGAGTCCGTGCCTTTGTCGACTATCCACAGATTGTCGTAACGGTCGTACCGGATGGAATGACCATAGCCCAGTGCGTAGACCTTGCGGCCAATTTCACGGATGAACCGGCCGTTGCGATCGAACAGCAGGATCTCGGTGGTCGCGTTGCCGAACAGCGGCCCGACGGTTGCCGAACCCGGGTGGTTCAGCACCGCCACCTGTCCCTTCGAGTTGACCGCGACGCCCAGCACTTCGCCCAGGTTTTCGCCCGGCTTGAGCTTGATGAAGTCCTGCGCTTCGAATCGCATCTGCGGCGCGGCGCTGTTGTCGACCGCCGCCACGCCCACGGTCTGGGACTGCAGCGCCAGCGGCATTGCCGCCAGCGCGCAGACCATCGAACAAACTACGGATGCCTTCACGTTCACCTCAACGCCGGTACGAAACCTGGAGACCGATCTGGCGTGGCGTTGGCGCATTCACCGTCCTGCCATAACGTGTAGGTGGTGTATGTGCTGCAGTCTGCATTGGTGCACCCTGAGCGGCCGCCGGTAGCACTCGCCCTCTGCTCATCCGTGACGTTCAGCGCGAACAGGCTCACGTCGAACTCATTGAAGTTCGACACCGAGACGCAGATTGATGTTCTTCTGCGCGGGCACCTGGCTCGAGTCCGGCGAATACTGCGCTGTACCCGGCGCCGCCGTCAGGAAGCCTTCCTGCCAGCGGTAGTCGACGCGGGCATACCCGTTCACGGCATCGCTGAAGCGGACGTCATACCGGGCGCCTACATCGGCAGTCCAGTCTGGCTGGGCAAACTTCTGCCCGTCTCTCACCAGTACGTAGTCGTTGGCTCCGGTTGGCCCGCGGCCGAAATTGATCCCGGACGTGTACTTCGCATTGGTCCAGGCCACCGCGGCATTCAGGGTCAGGGCGCGGAATGGGCGCACCTGGCCCTCGAGCTCTGCACCGCGGATACGCGCCGAATCCGCGTTGAGCACGGCACCATCACCGGTGAACGCGAAGACCTGCGGGTTGTTCCAATCGATCTGGTACACGGCAGTGTTGATCTGCGCCTTGCCATCCCAGCAGGCGGAACTTCGATCCCAGCTCGTAGTTCCAGACGTTGTCCGACTCATAGGTCCTCGGGAACGGTGCGGATGTCAGGCCGAACAGTCCGTAGAGGAAGCCGCTGGTCGCTGAGGTGAGCACCTGGTTCACACCGCCCGCGCGGAATCCCTTGGCTGCAGTGGCATACACCAGGTTGTCTGGTGTCATGAAATACTGCAGCGACAGCTTTGGCGTGATCGGCGTGTCGGAGATCTGCCCGGTCACCGTCGACTGCGCCGCCGATGACGTTCCGACATTCGGACCGTAGTTGGACTGCAGGAACGTCTGCGTGACGTAGGAAACGCGGAGGCCGGCGTTGGCGCGCAGCTTGTCCGTTATGCGGTACGTGCCATCGACGAATACGGCGTTTTCCATGTCGCGCGTATTCTCGAAGATGTTGGAGAAGAATCCCGCGAATGGCACACCGTAACGCTGCTCGATGGACATGCCGAAGAACTGCCTGAAGCCCCCATCATTGGCCCTGGCAATCTGACTGACGCCGGTGCGGGTGTTGGAGTAGAACGCGCCAAGGATGTAACTGAAGCGCTCATGCTCCGAAGACGAAAGACGCACTTCCTGCGACAGCGCAGTGCGCTTGTTGTGGGTGTTGGTCTCGAACAGGGCGCCCAGGCCCAGCCCGTTGGGCACGTCCGTGACGTTCGGGTTGAACGCGGTGCCCGTGGTCACGGCGCGATTGGGCAGTCCCGGTGTGATGAGCGTGGCCGTACCCGGGTAGGCCAGCTGGCCAAGCGGGAAATTCTGTGGACTCTGGCCGCGGCTCAGATCCGAGGTGAACGACGTGATGGACTTCAGCTCCAGACCTTGCCGGATGTCCCACTGAAAATCCACGCTGCCGATCTCAAGATCCGAGCGCGTTGGAGTCGGGCCAAGAGCCAGCGACTGAAAACGTTCCAGGTCGAAGGGCCCCACCGTGTAGCCCGGAGCGACATAGGTGCCGTTGGCGCCATTACAGGTTGGATTGACCGGCAGAACCATGGGAGGCACAAGGAACGCGCGCGACGACACCGGCCGGGAGAGAATGTATGGAACGTTGAAACACAGCGGCTGAACTACCACCCTGGCCCGGCTCCGACAGGTGATAGGAGCTGTTCAGGTGGTCTGTTTCGTCGGTGGATTTCAACGCCGACAGCGTCAGCAGGGTGTTTTCGGTGGGCTTCCACGCCAGTGCGACGCGCCCCAAGCGCAGCGAGCCGTTGTTGGCGTTTTCGTCGTAGATCTGGCCGTTGCGATAGTCCGTGAGATCGATGTAACCGCCGGTTTCCCGGAAGAAATAGCTGGCGCGGAACCCCAGCTTGTCGTCCACGATCGGCCCGCCGACTGCGAGACCCGCTTCGTAGCTCGGATCCCCGCCCTCGGTGGAAAGAACCTGCGCGCGCCCGTAGGAGGAATAGTCCGTGAGGCTGGGTGCCGGCGTGATGTAGCGGATCGTGCCGCCCTCCGAACCACCGCCGAACAATGTGCCCTGCGGCCCCCGCAGCACTTCGACGCGCTCGAGGTCGAACAGCGGCGGCACCGGCGTGCCATTCTGCGAACCGAAGCCACCCGCGGCGCGCTTCTGCAGCGGCGTCTCGTCGAGATAGAAGCCGGTGGTCGCGGCGGTGCCACTCTGCTGACGCACACTGCGGATCGCGATGGTGACGTTGCCGGAAGCTTCCCTGCCGTTCAGACGGAGGCTGGGGACGGTCGCCACCAGGTCGGAAATATCCCGGATGCCCTTCTGATCCATCGAGGCCTGCGTCTGCGCACTCACGGCCAGCGGCGCGCGGTTCACGGTGTCAGTCTGCCGCGTGGCGGTGACGACAACTTCTTCCAGCACGTCATCGCCATCGTCGGCGGATTCCTGGGCCAGCGCGAATGGCGCCTGCACAGCGAAGACAGCAGAAGCACCAATGATGACCGACACAGCACGGCGAATTGTATTCACAGCCCCTCCCCGAATTGATTTTCTTTGTTGTGACCGGGCGGTCAGGCACATGGCCCCCGCCAGTCCTCTGCGGGACAGATATATCATAATTCCCTACGAGCGGAATAAGAATTCCTTGCAACAGGATTTAGTTGCCGAGGCAGCACAGGACGGATTCGCCGGTGGCGATCCGGGCGGGAGCTCGAGGTTGAGCACGCAACGAGGTTGCGCGGAACAGGCAGGACTCGCTGTCATCAGACAGCGAGAGGCGGCTTCAGCCGGCCGCCACCACGACTTGATCCATCAGGCCAAACGGCGCATATCCATCGGGCATCCGTGCCTCCATGCGCACGCGATCGCCGAAGGCCATGAACGGCGTGACGGCCTTGCCGCCGGCGATGATCTCGATGGCCCGACGCTCCGAGATGCAGCTCGAGCCCACTTCCGCATAAGCGGCATTGGCTATGGTGCCGGAGCCGATGATCGTGCCCGCAACCAGATTGCGGGTGGCAGCAGCATGCGCGACGAGTTCATGGAAGCCGTAGGCCATTTCGCGACCATTGGCATTCCCGAAGCGCTTGCCGTTCCAGTCTATGGAGAGATCGAGGCCCACTCGCCCATCCCGCCACAACTCGCCGAGTTCTTCGGGGGTCACGGCGAACGGCGCCATCGCACAGGCGGGCTTGGCCTGAATCCAGCCGAATCCGGTCTTCATTTCCGGTACGGCCAGCGCGCGCAGCGACCAGTCGTTGATCTGGACGATGAGCTTGATATGCGGGAGCGCAGCACTGGCGGTGGTCCCCATGGGAACAGCGTCGACCACCACGCCGAACTCGCCTTCGAAATCGATGCCCTGCGAAACATCGGGAAATGGCACGGCATCGGTGGGCCCGTAGAAACAGTCGGACATGCCCTGGTACATCAGCGGCTTGTCGGTCTCGATGGGCTTGGTGTTGAATGCCACCTTCATGAGCTCGGCATGTGTGGCGAATGCGGAACCATCCAGCCACTGCCAGCTGCGCGGCAGCGGCGCACGCAGTTCGCGCTCGTTGAGCGCCTCACCCTCGCCGCCCGCGAGTCGCGCATCGATTGCGCGAAGCGGCGCTTCCGCGAGATCCCAGCGCGTGATGGCTGCGAGCAGGTTGGGCCAGTCCGGACCGGCAGGCAGGCAACGCCTGTTGTCGCGCGAGACGACGACCAGCTCGCCATCGGGCGCGCCTTGCGCGCGGGTGGCGAGTCTCACCGCAGTCCGTCCTGGAATTTCCCGTCGATCAGGATGAATGCGATGCGACAGTTGCGGCCCGAGCGGTTGGCCCAGCCATGGTTGGTGCCGCGCTGGATCACGATGTCGCCAGCGCGCACGATGGTCTCACCCACATCGAGGATCAGCGTGACTTCGCCTTCGAGCACGATGCCGTAATCGACGGTTTCGGTCCGGTGCATGTACGCATGACGCGAACCGCTGTCTGAGTGCGAAGAGGCATCGGCTGCGCCAACTTCAGCGAAGTGTGCCTTGGCCTGCTCGGGAGTCAACGTTCCGACACTGCCATCTTCCGGCGGGATGTCCAGGATGCGGATGCGTGTGCCACCCTTCGGTGGCGCGAGCTGGATACCGGACTCAGGCGGTTCGCCGGAGGCGCGATCGATGGGTGCCGGCGTGGCACATGTGTTCCACACTTCGTGGAAGAGCGGACCTTGCGGGCCACCGATACGCTGCACGCGTGGCGCGGGGCCATCTTCCAGGAACACGGCCCTGCCCTCGGCATCATGCCCGGTCACCACGCGACGGACGGGAAGTTCTTTCATCCTGCATGCCCTCCCAGCTGTTCTGCAAACCAGTCGGCGATGTATTCGCGCCCGAACGACATGTTGTCCGCACCCACGTGTTCCACGCCACCCTCTCGCGCTGTGAAGATCTTCAGCTCGCGGTGTGGTGAGTTGACGAGTTGTTCGTAGGTCTGGTGCGCGTATGCGAGCGGAATCTGCCGGTCACTGGCGCCATGCGTGACGAGGAACGGCACGCGGATGCGGTCGAGATGTCCGTTGAGATTCATTGCCGCGGTCTTCTCGAGGAAATCCGGCATGTCTTTCGCGCCGAAGGCCCAGAACACATGCGCCCAGTAATGTGGCACGGGGTTCTCGCCCTCGCGCTGCATGCGGCGCTGCTGCACCTCGGCCCAGTCATGGTTGGCGCCCCAGACGGCGCCGGCGGCGAAGCGTGGCTCGTAGGCCACCGCACGCGGTGCAAAGTGGCCGCCCAGCGAGATGCCGGTCATGCCGATCCGTGCAGCATCCACATCCGGCTGCTGCAACAGCCAGTCGACGGCCTTCGATGCCCAGTTCTCGCTGTGGGGATCTGCGGGCAGACCCTGCAGTCGCAGCGCCTCGCCACTGCCGGGCTGATCGACACACAAAGTGGACACACCGCGCTTCGCCAGCGCTTCTGGAAGCCGCGACCAGTAAAGCAGCTCTTTGCAGCTGTCGAGGCCGTTGCAATAGACGACGACCGGCCGGCGGCCGCTGCCCTGCGCGCGTGTATACAGCGCCGGCATGGTTCCTGCGACACGCGACCCGTTGCCGAGTGGAATCTCCACGCGCTCGCGACTGATCTTGCCCAGCGCCGTGGAGCGGCCGAAGCTCGCCAGCGCACGCGCATAGGTGGCTTCGCGCCCGGACGAGCCCTGCGCCTGCATGCGCTCGGCCACCAGCAGGTACAGCGCGGCACGCTCGAGTTTGTCGGAAGCCGAGTAGCCACGGCCGCGCGCGGCATCTTCGTCGGCCAGACCGATCAGCTGCTCGGCCATCGCCACCCATTTTTCCATGAACTGCGGCGTGCCCGCATCCGCGCCGCTGGCCGCGGCATCGCGGATGGGCTGGCACATGTCGATGATCTCGCCGATCTTGCCGCCACTCTCCAGCGCCATGGCGACGGAGAGATTCCAGATGTAGTTGGGGAAGTACGAAAACAATGCCATGGCGTCAGACCGGCGCCGGCTGGAACAGCCGCAGGTCGGGCGCCGCATGCGGCATGGTCTGCGGGCCACCCACACCAACGCCCCACTGGTCCATCACTCGCGGCGCGGGTGCATACACCTGTGCCACGTGCTTCTCGAAATCCACTTCTTCCAGTTCGGCCGTGTATTCCACGGTAAAACCACCGGGGCTGACGAAATAGCTGAAGGTGTTGTCGCCGGCAGTGTGGCGGCCGGGGCCCCAGCGGATCACCACCTCCGCCTGCTTCAGCCGGCTGATGCCGCGCATCATGCCATCGACACCGCACATGTCGTAGGCCACATGATTGAGACAAGGGGGACCCGGCAGGATGGCCACGCGATGGTGTGCGCCATTACAACGCAGGAAGCACATGAAATCGCCCAGCCAGTCGCTGACCCGAAAGCCGAGCACGTCGGTGAAGAATTTCACGAGCTCAACATGCTTCGGCGAATGCAGCACGATGTGGCTGATGCGCACCGGAATGCCTTCCCAGCGCTCGATCGTCGCGACTCGGGCCGCGCGCCACGTCGCTCGAGATCTCGAACGGCAACCCATCGGGGCTGAAGAAGCGGAAGCCGTAGCCGCCACCGGGCGCGGTGAGTGCGCGCGGCGGATGAATGATGCGGCATGCCGCCGCGACAACCTTCGAGTGCAGCGAGTCGACGTCTGCGCGACTGTCAGCGGCGAAGGCGATCACATCCACATGATTTGCGTCCGAGCGGCGCAGGCGAACCACACTGGGCTCATCGTGACCCTGGGCGCGCAGCCACACCTGATCGGCCTCTGCGGCCGCTTCGACCAGGCCCCACTTCTCCACATAGAAGCTGCGCTCCACATCGAACTCGGTGACGCCGTAACCGACGTAGCGAATTTCTGTCACCCGGCTCATGGCTTCTCCTGGAATCAGATCGGTTGGTTGGTGACGGCGAACATTTCGGCCGTCGCCTTGGCATTGTCTACCGGCGGCCCCTTCCCCAGCTGACCCATGCAGATCGCGAGGCTGGCGCGCACGATGTAGGCGCAGCGCTCGAACCGCCGCGCCCGATAGGCATTGAAGGCGCCCTCCACATCTTCATGGCGCGCCAGCTCTTCGGCCAGAACGAGGCTGTCTTCGATCGCCATGCCTGCGCCCTGGCCGAGGTGCGGCGTGGTGGCATGCACGGCATCGCCAATCAGCACCACACGGCCGCGATGCCAGGCGCCCTCCACCAGCATGCCTTCCAGCGGGCGATACACCACTCCATCGTCGTCGGTGATCTGCTCGGCCAGCTGCCGGATGGCGGGGGCGCACTGCGCCGTCTTGCCACGCATCGCTGCTGCCAGTCCTTCACGGGGGTAACGCGGATTGCCCGGCTCGGGCGTCGTGAGAAACATGTAAATCAGGTCGGGGCCCATGGGCACGAGGCCCGCGCCAATCGGGCCGTTGTAGGCGTGCAGCGCATCGAACCCGGCCGGGCGCGGCAGGTTGTATCGCCAGACGGCCTGGCCTGTGAATGCCGGATCGGGCGCTTCGGGCAACACCATCTTGCGTGTGGCGGAATAGGTGCCGTCTGCGCCCACGACGAGATCATAGGTTCCTTGTGTGCCGTCGGAGAACTGCACCACGACGCGTGTGCCATCGTCATCCATGGCGGTGGCGGTGACACCCAGCCGCAGTGTGGCGCCGGATTCACGAGCCGCATCGCCCAGCACCTTCTGCAGCGCGCGGCGGCTCACGCCCACATTGGCGGGGTGATCCGGGAGCAGGCGATGGGATGGAACGCGCGCCACCTTCATGCCGTTGGGAGCGTAGACCTCCACGGCGTCGAAGCCCACGCCCGCATCGATGTAGCGGTCGAGGATGCCCAGCGCATGCACGGCGCGCAGCACGTTGCCCTGCTGGATGATGCCTACGCCATACACGGACCAGGCTGGATCCTTTTCGATCATTTCCACTTTGAAGCCACGCTGACGCAGCGCGATGGCTGCGGTGAGGCCGCCGATGCCGGCGCCAATCACGAGAACGGACAGATTCCTCAAACTTTCTCCCCTGGCGCGCGGTGGAAGGACTCCAATGCCGCGCCATCATTAAAGGCGGAGAAGCATAGAAGTGCCTTCTGCCGGCGGGCAAGCAATTGTTTGGCTGATCCGGGCAGCGGGATGCCGATTCGCCGCTACTTCTGATCGACCACCCGGTGTTTCTGCTCGCCGATGCCCTCGATGGTGCACACCGCCATATCGCCGGCCTTCATCCAGCGCTGGGCGCCCGTGTCGATATTCGCACCGGCGGGACTTCCCATGGCGATGAGGTCCCCCGGCCGCAATGTCAGATTGTTCGAGCCAAAGGAGACCATGTCATGGATGCCGTATTCGCTGCGACTGGTGTTGGAATCCTGCTTGATCTCCCCGTTCAGCGTGAAGTAGTGGCGGACATTCATCGGGTTGGGCATGAACTCTTTCGGCACGATGTACGGGCCGATGGGGCCGAATGTGTCGTGATTCTTCTGGACCAGCCAGTCCACGCTGCCACCCATCTTCCGGTCGCCGCGTCCGCCGCGATCAGAGACGTCGATCTGGGCTGTATAGCCAAAGATGTGTTTCGGCGCATTGGCGATCGAGACATTCTTCGCCTCGTTGCCGATCACGACGGTGAACTCGCATTCCCAGTCCACCTGGACGCGACCCTTCGGAATGACGATGTCGTCGAAGGCGCCCACGACGGTGGTCGGGGACTTCAGGAACAGGTACGGGTTTTCCGGACGGGTTTCACCCGCGGGACGTTCCCAGTAACCCGGCATGGATTGCGATGCCTGTCGCGCCCCAGCGGGCGGTCCGCCCGCACCAGCTGCTCCACCGGCACCTGGAGGTCCGCCCGCAGCCGGCGGCCCACCGGCACTCGGCGCGCCGGCGGCAGCAGCCCCGCGCGCCCCCTGGGCAATGATGCCCGCCGCGTGTTCCGGGTAGTTGGAACCGGCATTCAGGATGACCGCTGGACGCACGGGTGGCAGCGTCTTGACCTCGCTCATCTGGTGGATGAAATTCCCCGTCCCGGCATCCGTGGCGAATCGCGCGAGTTCGCGCAGCCGCGGACCGACCTCCGCGTCATAGCGGGTGATCAGATCCTTCATGTCGGCGGGCGCCCGCACCTTCGCAGCGCTGCCGTTGCGGCGCTCGTATTCCAGATTGGCCGCCGCGATGTCCACGACAACCGCATCGCGCAGCACCAGACCAACCTTCTCCTGGCCCTTGACGTCAAAGGTGCCCAGTTTGAATGGCACCGCCGGAGCGGCTGCGTGGGTCGCAATGCTGGCTCCACTGATGAGAACCGCCACAGTGCAGCGAACCAGGAATGCTTTCTGAATATCCATGAACCCCTCCGCAATCATTTGTTATCTGGCAGTTGGCACGAGCGCTCCGGGAATGGCATCGCCCGTTCCCAGATGCTTGCCGTCAGGAAGAATGACGTAATTGAAGGAGCCGCCTGTCCGGCTGCTGTCCTTGTAGGGGTTGCCGACGACTGTCACGACATCACCCGGCTTGACTGAATCGCGCAGCCAACCCACGCGCTTGAGCACTGCGATGGCAGCGCCCTCATAGCTGTAGACCACTTCCTTTCCGTCTACCTGGACAGTCAGGTGGAGCCAGACATGGGGGTTGGTCCACTGGACTTCCTTGACCACGCCCTTCTGGGTGATCGACTTCGTCTGGTTGAACATCGCGAAAGAGTGGTGCGCAACAGACTCGACGGCGAACCCGACCAGCAGCAAGGCTGGCAGCAGGCGCTGGAAAAATGCCCGGTTGCTCATGTCAGCCCTCCGCGTTGTATTCACAGACGTATTCCTCAAAACGGCTTCCCGGCGGCATTGGCACATAGGCGCGGCGAATGGTGAAGGGTTCTTCGAACGCTTCCGGATCGGTCAAGGTCATCTCGATCTCGAGCCGCACGGGGCTCACCCGACGGATACGCTCGACGGCGGTAAGCTTGTCGGAGTAGGGAACACCGTTGCGATCGAGTTGCCCTGGACGAACGTTGTTGGTTTCGACGACCAGCGTGTCTCCTTCCCAGCGGCCGACGGAATCCCCGCTGAAGCTCGGATCCGCGCCCACCGTATGCCCGATGCCATCGAGGTAGATGCGCCGGATGTCACGCAACACGCCGAGATTCATCGTGACCTGCCCGGGTGTCTGGATGATTTCCATCGGCATCGTGCCGAACCGCGCCACGCCAAACGCGAGGCAGCGCGTGACCGTGTCCGGCTCCTGGCTGCCATCCAGGTCGAACTTCCTGCGCCATTCTGCGTAACGAGCGGCATAGGCCGGTTTGAGCTTCGGCATGGATGGCGCATACGGCGCACCACCCCTTGGCGGTCCTCCCGCGGGCGGAGCGCTGCCTACGGGGGGAACCGGGCTGGCTGCCCCGCCCACAGGAGGACCAAAATAGGCGAATTCGGGGTTCCACATCCCCGCAACATTCGGATGAGCAGGATCGCCATAGAGCGGATCCTTCATGGGTTCTGCAGCCGCAAACGCCGGAACATGCCCGGCAATGACGGCGATCAGACTGAACAACATCGACCTGCTCATTGTGTACTCAGTTGAAATTTAATTCTTTGTGGTAGGAATTTATCCAATTTTTGGCCGCAAACCTAGCCCCGGTTGGCGCACCAGGCCCAGCAAAGGGCAAAAACGGGGAATAAATGTTAGAATTCAGGCTTTTACGTTCAGCGAACACATGAAGAAGAAATCCTCGACTGGCTCCAGCCGGAAGGCTGCTGCCGCCCCGGCCACTGTGCGCAAACGCAAACGGGGTCGACCGCAATCCGGGCATGCCAAGGTCGGGCAGGACACCATCGTTGCCGCCGCCCGCCAGCTGATCGAGAAACTGCGTCCGCACCAGGTCACCATCGCACTCATCGCCCGCGAAGCCGGTGTCGATCCGGCACTGGTCCGCTACTACTTCAAGGACAGGGAACAGCTGCTGCTCGCCGTCGTCGAGAGCATCCTCGCCGACTGGGCCGCGCACCCCGCTTCGGACGCAGCACCGGCCGCGCAGCTCGGCAAGCACCTCGCCAACATGCTCGAGTTCTCGCGCAGCGTCCGCTCGATGCAGCGCCTGATGGTCGAGGAATGCGCCGAGGCGAAATCGCCCTCCGTGCGCGCTCGAGTGCAGGAGCTCACCGGCCTCGTCGTGCAGCAACTCGCCGGCCTGCTTCGCGCCGACGGCAAAACGGCCGAGCGATCCCCCGACGCGCTGTTCCTGCATGTCGCCATGATCGGGCTGTGCGAATTCTTTGCAGCCTCGCAGGCCGTGATCCTTCCGCTTGCGCCGAAGGGGATGAGCGCCACCGAGCTGGCCAGCCGGTACGAGAAATTCATCCTCGATCTCGTGCTGGACGGAGTCCGGAAACGCCTGAAATCCGCCGACGGCAAACACTAGGGTCGACGCTTCAGCTGGTTGTATTCGGTCATGGCCTGCGACATCGCCGTACGGTCCATGTTCGTGCCGATCGTCCCCGCGAACTCCGTGTAGAGCCGCGCCATGTTGGGCGCGATGCGATCGACATCGGTCCACTTCGCGTAGTGCCCCAGATCGATCTCTGCCGCTGCGCGACCTGCGCTGACGCCCTTGTCGTAAAAGCGGCGACCTTCACGTACCAGCAGCTTCAGGTAGTTGAGCATGTCATCGAGCTGCGCCTTCCCGCCCACCGGGCCATGACCCGGGACGATGATTTCCACGCCCGGATCCCGCAGGATGTTCTCGCAGACCTTGATCCAGTCTGCGAGGTAACCCGAACCATTCAGTGGCGTGATGTCGAAGAAGGCGATGTCACTCATGAACAGGACCTTCTCCCGGGGTAGCCGCACCAGGGTGTCGCCGGAAGTATGGGCAGGGCCTGGCCACACGAAATCCACCTGGATATCGCCGTAGTGGACCGACATGCGGTCGCGATACGTCACCGTCGGCAGGATGATCCGGTTGACGTCGTCGGCACGACCCCACGCCGGATTGGTCTTCCAGTAGGCAGGTGTCGTGGGCTGGCGCATTTTCACCATCTGCGCCCTGGTCTCTTCCTGGGCAACCACCTCGATTCCCTCGGGGAACTGGGTCAGGCCGACGATGTGATCGGGATGCTCGTGTGTGATGACTACGCGGTCGAAAGGCTTGTTGAAGGGTTTGGCCGCGGCGATGAAGTTGCGCGCGTGCTGCGGGCCACCGCCAGCATCGATCGCGAGCATGGACTTCGGCCCGACGACGAACCCGAAGTTCGACACCGACAGATTGGTTTGGCCCGGCGCCTCCCGCTGCAGGAAGGCGTACACATTCGGCGCGAGCTCCTTCAACTCGGTGCGAATGTCCGTGGCCAGCGCGTCGAACCCTGGAATTGCCGCGCCGGCAGCCGCAGGAGTCGGCGCGCCGGCACCTGCCGGTGACGCCTGGGCCGCAACTGCGCCACGAGCGGCGACAGCGGCCAGTGCACCCGTCATCGCGGCCAGTACGTGCCTGCGGCTCATGGGCCCTGCATTACGGGGCGCGGACATACGTCCCCATCGAGTCTTCCCACTTGCTGTCAGTCATCTGGCGGACCTTGGTGCCGTCGCGTTTCATCAGGTAAACCTGCGCATAGGGCTGCGGAGAAATGTCGAACATCGCCGCTTCATCCTTGAAGCCCGACCGCGAACTGGAGAACCAGATTTCTTTTCCGTCGTTCGACCAGGTGGCGTGTGCATCGGCGCCGGCCGTGGTCGTCAGCTGTTTCACGTCCGTGCCATCCGGCTTCATGGTGAAGACTTCAAAATCGAAGTTGGCCATCCGCCGCGTGAACACCACCCGGTCACCCGAGGGCGAGATGAAAGGGAAATTGTCCCAGCCGGTCGTGAGCACCTTGTGGGTGCCCTCTTTCATGTCCATCGCACGCAGTCCGCGCTTTTCCGGAACGTCTTCGGTGCCCCAGACCCGGTAGATCAACGTGTTGCCATCGGGGTGCCAGGCCGGGTAGCCGGCATTGACCTTGCTCTGGGTAAGCTGGCGACTCTCCGACCCATCGGCCTTGATCACGAACACATTGGCCGGGGCAAAGCCGCGACCACCGAAGAAGGTGCCAACGCCAACGGCGATCCACTCGCAGTCCGGTGACCAGGTCGGCATGAGGGATGCCGCATCGGTGCGCTGGAAGATCTTCTTCCGGTTTGAACCGTCAATGTTCATGACAGTGACCGCGGCCGTCGGGTTGCCGTAGGGGAAATCCAGATCCGTCTGTGCAAGCTTCTGGCTCTTCGGGCAGACCGTCGGAAAGACGTCCGTATAGCGGTACTCGCGTGATTTGTCCCAGCTGTAGAGCGGAGTCCAGTGAGCACGATTCTTGGTGTCGAAGCGGGAGTAGACAACCGACTTGCCATCCGGAGACCAGGAAGGCGTGCGCACATCCCCGCGCGGGCCCGTGGCACCGTCTGAATAGACAACGCCTTTTTCCGGCTTGCCATCGGTTCCTGAATTCTTGACGAGATAGCCGATCCGGTTGCCCGCGAGGTATTCCGGATTCGTCTTCAGTCCAGCGCCACTGGTCAGCACCTTGCGCTCGCCCGACTCCACGTCGATTTCCACGATCTGCGAAGTTGCACCCAGCGCCGCGATGCCAAACCCGTGCATGCGGGCACCGAAGGTTTCGCGGGTAGGTACCTCATAGGTAACCAGCTTGCGGCCATCGGCAGACCATTTCGGAGTGCCGAAAGACGTCTGCGGCGTCGTCGTGGTGAGGCGACGCATGCCGGTGCCATCCGCGCGGACGACATAGATGCTCGTCGGATGCGAGTGACCCGCGCCGGCGCCGGTTTCCGCGCCGATCCAGCGTTCGCCACGATCCGAGCTGAATGCAATCCACTTGCCGTCAGCCGACCAGGACGGACGGAAAAAGCCGTTCATCGTGGCTGACGGTTCGGTCTTGCCGTCGCCAGTGAGATTGCGCGCGCGCCGCGTCGCGAGGTCCATCACCCAGATGTTCGCCGTACGGGCACCGCCCTTGGTGGAGACATAGGCCATGCTCTTGCCATCCGGAGACACCGCTGCGGCGTCGTCGACGGCAGGATCTTTCGTCAGGCGCTCGAGCCCCGTGCCATCCGGACGCACTCGCCACAGATCGGCCTGCCCGCTGCCTGCGGCATCGCGCTCCGAAGTGAACACGATCCACTTGCCGTCTGGTGTGAAGCTCGCGTCGTAGTCGAGCCCGGTTGAATCCGGCAGGAGCCGGCGCTCACCCGTGCCATCGGCATTGGCGATGTGCAGACTGATCTTTGCAGGCCCGATGCGGTTCATCAGCATCACTTCACGTGCCACGACAGGCGCAGAGATGGCGCACGCCACCATCGACACCGCCACGCTGACACGAACCATCGCCTTGCGCATTTCAACAGCCATTTTCATTCTCCCGGAAACTCCAGATAGGCCCCAACCACCAACACGCCATCGTCAGACAAGCTCGGGCAGACGCGCCTCGACGTTGGCGTGATACACCGACGTGAGCTCACGACGACTGAACACCTTGCCCTCTTCCAGGCCCTTCACATGCTCGAGTGAGGTGCGGAACGGATAGTCGGTTCCGAACACGATGCGCTCCATCGGCACCACGGTTCGCAGGGCGCGAGTCGATACCGGATTCGAAGCCTGGGCGATGTCGTACCAGAAGCGGGCCGCGCTGGCCCTGAAGCCATCGGGCGCCTGCTGGCGCGACTGCCCGCTGCGGTCGATGAAGTCGAAGCGCTCGATCAGGTGCGGCATCGTGCCGCCCGAATGGCTCCAGATCATCTTCACATCCGGGTAGCGACGCGCCGCTCCGCGATAAACGTAGCTCGCGATGGCGCGGGTGGTGTCCGTGCCGTACTCGACCACCGTGTCGGGAATCCCGGGCAGCAGCTGCGTGCAGCAGGCGGCGTTTGTGGGATGCACATAAACGACGGCCTTGCGGCGGTTCAACTCCGCGAACAGCGGATCGAAGCGCGGGTCGCCGAGGTAGCTTCCGGAGTAGCTCGTGAGCAGGCCCACCCCGTGTGCCTTCAGCACGTCGAAGCCATGCGCCATTTCGGCGAGCGCTGCATCGGGATTGTCCATCGGCAAACACAGGAAGAATCCGAAGCGCTTGCCGTGATCCGCGGCCAGCTTCGCGGCGTATTCGTTGGTTTCGCGGGCAATGCGCCGCCCCGCATCTCCCGTGGACGGCACCCCCGGCGTCGTGACGGAAAGCAGCGCGCGAGCCACACCCGCGATATCCATGTCCTCCATCTGCTTCTCGAGACTCCAGGCATTCATGGGGCCTGGCAGGTTGAGGCTGCGTATGGCTGGCGGCTGGAAATGAGCGTGCACATCGATGATGCCGCGCTTCGGGGGTGGCGCAGCAGCACGAACCCCTCGGGAGGACAACGCCACCAGCGAGGCAGCCGCCAGGCCGCCGATCATCTGACGGCGAGACAATGAACTCTCAGTTTCCGACATACACAACTCCAGGAGGTTCGGCTTCGCTTGTTCCAATCGTCTGCAGCGAACGGCCTCGCGTCTCCGGCAGCCACAGCCAGCAGCAGACGAAGCTGATCGCCGTGAAAAAGAGCGGGTAGTAGAGGCCGGAGTAGATGTCGCCGGTCGCCGCAACCAGCGCAAAGGCCGAGACCGGCAGCAGGCCACCCACCCATCCGGTGCCGATGTTGTATGGCACGGACAACGCGGTGTAACGGATGGAGGTCGGGAACAACTCCACCAGCGTCGCAGCCTGCGGTCCGTACAGCGCCGTGGAGGCGAGCATGAACAGCAACAGGATGCCGACGATGCCCACCATGTTCATGGAATCCCGCGCAGCGCTGGCGGGATATCCCGCGGCTGACAGGGCCGACCGGAGATCGTCCGCGAGTCTTCGGCCTTCCGCATTGCGCGCCGCTTCGGTGAGCCCCTGGAATGTCCCAGAGGCGATTACGGCGCCCGCGATGGAAACCTCTACGCGGGACTCTCCGACAAGGCTGCTCATTTCGTAAGGCACACCCGCATCCGAAAGCGTGGCCCGAACCACGTCACACGCGGAGCCCGGCGGTCGGCGACCGAGGAGGTCGAACTGCAGGCGGCAACTTGCCGGATCAGCTGCGACCACGACGGGTGACGCACTGGCCGCATGCGCCAACGCCGGGTTGGCGCTTTCCGTCAGCGCATGAAAGCCCGGGAAGTAGGCCAACATGGCGAGGCCCATGCCCAGAAGCATCACCGGCTTGCGGCCAATGCGGTCCGATAGCCACCCGAAAAACACGTAGCCGGCAGATGAGAGCACGACGGCCCCCATCACGATGAAGTTGACCAGCCGCGCGTCGACCTTCAGCACCCGCTCCAGGAAATACTGCACATAGAAATGGCCCGTGTACCAGACCGCGCCCTGTGCCAGGAGAATGCATACCAGGGCGAGTCCGATCAGCCGCAGGTTCTTGCCCCGCATCGCTTCGCTGAGTGGTGCGCGCGACACGCTCTTGTGCTGCTGCAGCCGCTGGAACTCGGGGCTCTCTCCCAGACGCAGCCGAATCCACAGCGACAGACCGAGCAGCGCAGAAGAGAACAGGAATGGAACGCGCCAGCCCCATTGCTGGAAGGCCTCTTCGCCGATCAGCAGGCGAACCCCGAGTACTACACCGAGCGCGAGCAGCAGCCCGACCGATGCCGTGGTCTGGATCCAGCTGGTCAATAACCCTCGGCGGGATGGATCTGCGTGCTCCGCCACATACACCGCCGCGCCGCCATATTCTCCGCCCATCGCGAATCCCTGCAGAACCCGGATCGCCACGAGGAGAATGGGTGCCGCTACACCAATTGAAGCGATACCTGGCAACAGCCCGATTGCCGTAGTCGCGACTCCCATCAGGATGATGGTCTGCAGGAATGCGCGCTTGCGCCCGTAACGATCACCAATGTGACCGAAATAGATCGCACCGAAGGGACGCACGAAGAAGCCCGCCGCAAACGCACCCAGGGTGAATATGAAGCCGGCACTTTCATTGCCGCCGGTGAATTCCCGCGTGATCGTCGAGGCCAGCGTTCCGAAGATGAAGAAGTCGTACCACTCGAAGGCGGTGCCTGCCGAAGACGCGGCAACGACCTGCACCAGCTTCGGACGCGAAGCTGTCATGGCTTGAACGCCTGGTGTGTGAACGGTTTCAACGTGATGGCGCGCCAGAAGCCGACGCCGCTCTTTGAAGGGAACCCAAGACCCACCCCCGCGCGCATGTGCACAAGTTTCTTGTTGAATGCCGCGAGTTCACCTGTGGCGACGCACGACCCGACTTTCTTGTCAGGCGCCATTCATACCAGAAATTCTCGCACATGGGAATATCGGTCACCGACTGGCCGCAGACTGCTGCTTACGCAACTTTCGGCTCATATTCTTGCCAGCGGGAATAGACTGTCGGTGCCGGCAACCGGCGGGCTTGAGGGGAGGCAACGTGGAGCACGAGAATCCTGGCCGCACAACTGCGCCTGCGGACGCAACGTATCAGGCCCGCATCTTGTGCGGCGCGGTGGCGGGCTGCACAACTGGCGTCTCCGCTCTCATGCTCTACACCAACGGCCTGTTCGTCGATGGGCTGAACCGCGAGTTCGGGCTTACCCGCACGCAATTCGGCCTGGGGGTGTCGCTGGTGACGCTTGCCTTGGCGCTGGCGAATCCGGTTTCCGGATGGGCCATCGATCGATTCGGTGCGAGGATCCCCGCGGTGCTCGGGTTACTGCTGCTTGCGCTGGGCTTTGCCTCGCTGGGCCAGTTCGTCCACTCGACCGAAAGCTACCTGCTGCTGCAGGCACTGGTGGCTTTTGCTGCTGTCGCATCCGGACCTGTCGCCTTCGCCAAACTTGTCGGCGGTGCATTCACCCGGCATCGAGGTCTGGCACTGGGCATCACGATGGCAGGCATTGGCCTGGCTGCTGCCATCGTTCCACCACAACTCTCCGCACTGATCGCGGAGCGTGGCTGGCGCGCAGGGTATTTCGCACTCGCGTTGGTGCCGCTGGCAGGCGCCATTGCAGTGGCGCTGCTGATCCCGCGGCGAGGTCACGAGCCTGCGATACCCGCACAGGCGCGAGACATCACGCCTGTCGGCGGTGAGGACTGGCTCCGCACCCGGGCGTTCTGGATTCTCGCGGCTGCCTCCGCAACCATGTCGCTGGCCTTCATGGGCCTGCTGCCGCATTTCGTGCCCATGCTCATGGATGGCGGCATCTCCCCCGTAGCGGCGGGCGGCATTGCCGGCACCATCGGTCTCGCGGTGATCGGGAGCCGCCTGTTCATCGGTCATCTGCTCGACCGGATGTTCGCGCCACGCGTTGCGATCGCCGTCTGCCTGATTGCCGCGGCCGGTTGCGCATTGTTCGTCGCGCAGGGCGCGGCCGCGGCAACCTTTACCGCGATTGCACTGGGCTTCGCCGTGGGAGCAGAACTCGATCTGATGGGCTATCTCGTCGCCCGCTACTTCGGCATGGCACAGTTCGGGCGGGTCTATGGCTGGCAGTACGCGGTATTCGTGGCTTCGTCGGGCATTGGCCCATTGTGGGTTGGCGCCCTGCGCGATGCGACTGGCGATTACAGGTTGCCATTGACCATCAGCGTGGCCGGCCTGCTGGCGGCCTGCGTGATCTTCCTGCTACTGCCGCGCTACAAGGTGCATCCGACGCCCGGCGCCTGACCGGGCGCCGGAGCTTCCGGCGATTCCGCGCCTATCGATCAGTTGCGGAACAGCAGCGGTGCGAACTCCCTCAGGCTGCGGCGCCAGGAAAGGAACTCGTGCGCCGTATCAGGGGATGAGTAGAAAACCCCCTTGATGCCAATCTTGTTCAGGTCTTCGGTGACCTGCTTGGGATTGCCAGCGCGCGCGCCGCCCAGCTCGCGGCTGCCGTAGCCGACGAATACCAGACTCACCTTCTCTTTGAATCCAGGTGCCTTCTGCACATCTTCCTGCGAGATGGTGCCGCCACTGAACAGTCCGATATGCGAGAACGTATCGAACTTCTTCAGGGTGATGGAACGTGTTTCCATCGCGCCCATTGACAGTCCTGCCATGGCGCGATTCTGCTGATTGGCGAGCGTGCGGAAGTTGGCATCGACATAGGGAACCAGTTCATCGACCAGCACCGTCTGGAACTTCGAGACATCGAACCCCGCCAGGCCGCCGATGCGCACATCGTTGGTCATGCCGTAGGTCATCACGATGAGGAAGGGTTTCGACTTACCCTCTGCCAGCAGGTTGTCCATGATCAGGTTGGCATGGCCCTGATTGCTCCAGGCGGTTTCGTCCTCGCCCCAGCCGTGCTGCAGATACAGCACCGGATAGCGCTGGTTGCGGTTCTTTTCATAGTCGGGCGGTGTGTAAACGAATGCCCGGCGCACGCTGCTGGTGCTCTTCGAGGGAAACAGCACCTGCTGCACCTTGCCGTGGGGAACATCCTTGAGGGCATAGAAATCCCGGTCGTGGGCCGGAATCTCGATACCGCTTTCCCAACGCACCGAGCCGTAGAAGTTCAGTGTGCCCGGATCGTTGAAGGTGCCGCCATCGACAGTCAGGTGGTAGTAGTGGAAACCCTCGTCGAGCGGACCGGCGGTGGTGCCCATCCATGAACCGTCGAGCGCCCTGGCAAGTGTGGTGCCGCCACTGCCGCCGAGACCGAGGCTCACGGAGACATTTCTGGCCTCCGGCGCGACAACCCGGAACCGGGCATAGCCCTGGGAATTGACCTGGGGGTATTGCTGACCCGGCTGGTTGAAGGTGGAAGGCTTGAAGTCCTCCTTGATCGCAGGCTCAGCGGCCTGCAACTGCCAACTCAAGCCCGCCATCATGGCTGTCATCAGAAATGCCATCGTTCTGCGGTTCATTCTTCTGTTTCTCCTGGATTGCCGATACGCCGCGAGTGCTTAAGGGTCACTTAAGATTATGCGCCCACATTCATCATTCCCGGAACGTAAAGAGGATGAATCATGGGCACTCTCAAGATCTACCCAGTCTGGGATGCCGGGGTTCGCTGGTTTCACTGGATCAATGTGCTCTGCGTGCTCGGTTTGATGGCGATCGGCGTCGCCATCCTCAACGACAAGGCCCTCGGCGTCAGCAATGACGGAAAGATCCTGCTGAAGACGGTGCATGTCTGGATCGGATACGTGTTTGCACTGAACCTGCTGTGGCGCCTCTTCTGGGCCTTCATTGGCGGCCCCTACGCCCGCTGGCGCACCCTGCTCCCGGGCGGCCGCGGCTACATCGCTGAAACGATTCGTTACATCAGCGCTGCACGTGCCGGGCAGCCGATGCAGTATCTCGCCCACAATCCGCTGGGACGCGCGGCCGTCAGCCTTTTGTTGTTGCTGCTCTCCGTGATGGCTATCACTGGCCTGATCCTCGCCGGCACGGATCTCTTCTACCCTCCACTGGGCCACTGGATCGCCGGCTGGGTCGCCGCACCGGGAGTCGACCCAGGCACCCTGGTGCCCTACGCGCCCGACATGTACGACGAAACTACCTATGCAGCCATGCGCGAGGAGTTTCGCTCTCCTGTCGTTCGCATACACTACTTCGGCTTCTACGCGCTGCTTGGACTGGTAGTGATTCATGTCATTGCGGTCGTGGTTACCGAAGTACGTGATGGCGGCGGGCTGATATCAGCCATGTTCACGGGCAAGAAGATCCTTCGCGAACCTCCCGCAGACCTGCAACGCAACGACTGACTCACGTCTCGCGCACCTCCTTACCTGCACCTGAACACGGCATTCTCATCACAACGCTTTCGGCGCAATCGAATGCTGCCGCAGCAGCACTTTCTTCCAGCGAAGCATGACTTAACTCACGTGAGCAGGTGGGCGTGCCAACCAGATCCATCGCAACGCGAAATGGATCACATTCGTACTGGGAACACGCTGTTACACGTCCCGTACTGACATATGCCCGCAAACGGCAATGGCAGCGCATACGGGAGGCCTTGCGCCTGGATAGCTTGCTGGAACCTGCGGGAAGCACAGTCATGCACGGGAAGAGAATCAACAGAGCAGAGGCTGCACCAGCAGCCCCTTTCACGCCGGAAATCACCGGTGTACTGAGCCAGGAGCAAACCAGCCGGCTGCTTGCCCTGCCGGCTGAAGCCGCGGGGCCGGAAGAGGCCGGCGTGGAAGCGCTGCATCATGCGACCTTCCTGCAGCTGCCGATGGGTGTAGGTTACGCAACCCGAGATGGCACATTCATCTGGTGCAACGAGGCCTTCGACCAAATGCTCGGCCTGGCCCCGGGCGAACATCGCCAACGTTCCATCCGCGAGCTGACCCATGCTTCCGATTTTCATTCCAACGACCTCCTGTTGCAGGATCTGTGGGAGGGCCGCATCGGGTCCTACACGCTCGAGAAGCGCTATGTGAAGCGCGACGGAGTCGAGCTGTGGGTCAGGGTCACTGCTGCAATGGTGCGGATGCCCGACGGCGAGCCGGTTTGCTCGGTGGGTTTCCTGGAAGACATCTCCGCCCACAAGGAAATGGCAGAGCGGATCGAGCGCGTGCAGAAGGATCTGGTCGATGCGTCACGCCAGGCGGGCATGGCCGAGGTGGCAACCAATGTGCTGCACAATGTGGGCAACGTGCTCAACAGCATCAATGTCTCGGCGAGCCTTGCCACCGAGCGCCTGAAGAGCAGCAAAGGCGCGCGCCTCGGCGACGTGGCCGCACTGCTGACCCGGCACAAGGGCGATATCGCGCAATTCATGGCGCAGGACCCGCGTGGGCAGAAGATTCCCGACTATCTCGCGGCGCTCGCCTCCCAGTTGCAGGGCGAACGGGATCTGCTGCTGAAGGAACTCGCCGACCTGCGCGCCAACCTGGACCACATCAAGGATGCCGTCAACATGCAGCAGGCGTATGCCCGCCGCTGCGGCGTGCTGGAGAATGTGACGGTCGAGGAGCTGGTCGAGGACAGCCTGCGCATGAACACCGGCGCCCTGACGCGCCATCATGTTGCGCTGGAGCGCGACTATCGCGACAAACCCGGAATCACCGTCGACAAGCACAAGGTGCTGCAGATTCTGGTGAACCTGATCCGCAATGCCAAATACGCCTGCGACGAATCCGGGAACAGCGACAAACGCGTCCTCGTGCGCATCGAGGCCGTGCCGGAAGGTGCGTGCATCTCGGTGATCGACAATGGAGTTGGGATCGCACCGGAAGTCATGGACCGGCTGTTCAGCCATGGCTTCACCACCCGCAAATCCGGCCACGGCTTCGGTCTGCACAGTGCGGCGCTGGCGGCAGCGGAGCTTGGCGGCAAGCTGCATGCCAGCAGCGAGGGTCCTGGCCGCGGCGCCAGTTTCCAGCTGACTCTTCCGACCAAGCCGCCGGAGCGTTCCGATGGCTGATCCGAATCGCACGGGCACCTTCCCCTCACTCCCGGCCGTTAACCGCCGGATCCTGGTGATTGACGACAATGAGGCAATCCACGCGGATTTCCGCAAAGTGCTGGGGCGTGCCGACCTCGTGGGCCAGGAGGCGCTGGACCTGCTCGAAGCCGAACTGCTGGGCAGCACGACCGCCACGGGCTCACCGCAATTCGACCTGCACTTTGCCCTGCAGGGCGAAGCAGGCGTAAAACAGGCCGAAGCTGCGCTGCGTGACGGCAGCCCGTACGCGCTTGCCTTTGTCGACATGCGCATGCCGCCTGGCTGGGATGGCCTGAAAACCATCGAGCAGCTGTGGCTGGTCGATCCGGAGATCCAGGTTGTCATCTGCTCCGCGCATACTGATTATGAATGGAACGAGGTGATGGAGCGCCTGCACCATTCGGACAAGCTGCTCGTGCTGCGCAAGCCGTTCGAGCCGATCGAGGTGCAGCAGTGTGCCAGCGCGCTGTGCCAGAAGTGGCACAACGAACGGCTGATCCGCAGCCAGGTTGCTTCGCTCGAGAAGGTAGTGGCCGCGCGCACCCGCGGGCTGGAAGCGGCCAACCGGCAGCTGCGCCACATGGCCACCCATGATTCGCTGACCGGGCTGCCCAATCGCACGCTGCTCGATGACCGGCTGCGACAGTCACTGGCCCATGCCCAGCGTGCCAAACAGCGCTTTGCCGTGCTGGTGTGTGACCTGGACCGCTTCAAGCTCATCAATGACTCCATGGGGCATCACTCGGGGGATCTCTTCCTGCAGGAGGTTGCCCGGCGGCTGGCCAGCGTGGTGCGCGAGGGCGACACACTGGCGCGTCAAGGTGGAGATGAATTCGTGTTCGTGCTCAGTCCGCCCGCCAGCGAGACCGACGCGGAAGCTGTGTGCCGCCGCGCGCTGGATGCGCTGTCGAGGCCGATGCAGATCGATGGCGTGGACATCCACATATCCGCAAGCTTCGGCGTCGCGGTCTATCCGCGCGATGGGGAACGGGTCGAGGCACTGCTCGCCAACGCGGATGCGGCCATGTACTGCGCGAAACAACGCGGCAACTGCCTGCAGCAGTTCTCAGCCGATCTGGGCGGCACGGCGCAATACCGGCTGCGCCTCGAGAGCGACCTGCACCAGGCGCTGAAAGCCGGACAATTCGAAGTGTATTACCAGCCCAAGGTCGACACCGCCACCGGCGCCGTGCGCAGCGCCGAGGCGCTGCTGCGCTGGCATCATCCGGAACGGGGCCTCGTGTCTCCTGCCGAGTTCATCCCGGTGGCCGAGGAAACCGGCCAGATCGGCCTGATCGGCGACTGGGTGCTGCAACAGGCCTGCCTGCAGGCCAGCGCCTGGCGCGACATGGGCCTGCCACCGCTGCGCGTCGGCGTGAACATCTCGGCCGTGCAGTTTCACCAGCCGGGACTGGTCGATACAGTGAGTACGGCTCTGGAGGCTGCGGGGCTGGATCCGCGCCATCTGGAGATCGAGCTCACCGAAAGCTGCGTGATGAGCAACCCGGAAGAATCCATCGCCGTTCTGGAGGCGCTGAGCCGCATGGGCGTGCTCGTCTCCGTGGACGATTTCGGCACTGGCTATTCCAGCATGAGTTACCTGCGCCGCTTCCCGATCGACAAGCTCAAGATCGACAAGACCTTCGTGGCGGAGATGGATACACGCCCGGCTGATGCATCAATCGTGCAGGCCATCGTGTCGCTGGCGCACGGCCTGCACCTGAAAGTGGTGGCAGAAGGCGTGGAGACCGAGGCACAGCTGGAGGCACTGCAGGGCATGGGCTGCGACCAGTACCAGGGGTTCTATTGCAGCCCTGCACTGCCAGCGCCAGAGTTCGAGCAGTTGATCCGCGCACAGTCCGGAACCCGCCGACTCGCAGGATCGGCTCAGGATCCGGACGAAACGTCCAGCAAACTCGCGGCTTTGCGCGCAGGGTAATCGGTTGCGTAGGCGCAGGCCTACGACATGATGCGGTGCGACGTCGTGTGGTCACGACCGTGATGGTCGAATACCATCGATGCAGTGTTTCTCAACGCCATTGGCACTGCCCTCCCCCCCCATCGATATACGAAGGCGCAGTGCTGGGCTGCTTTCGCTCAATCGGACTGGTTCAATCGTCTCAGCCCTCGTTCGCATCTGATCACCAGATCCGTACTGCAGCGCGACAACGGCATCGATGCACGTGGCTTGTCGGTCGACACGCTGGACGAAGTCTTCGCGATAGATCCCGACACGCTGCATCGGCGCTTCTCCCTGCACGCACCTCGCCTCGCCAATGAGGCCGCAGCACAGGCGCTGGAGCGCGCCGGACTGACCCCCGGCGACATCGATGCCGTGATCGTTTCGACCTGCACCGGCTATCTCTGCCCCGGACTCAGCGGATACGTCATCGAAGGCACGGGCCTGCGCGGCTCAGTGCTGGCTTTCGACCTGGCCGGACAGGGTTGTGCAGGCGCCATTCCGAACTGGCAGGTGGCCAACGCGCTGCTGGAATCCGGGCAATGCGCGCATGTGCTTTCCATCTGCGTGGAAGTCAGCAGCGCCGCGATGTACCTGGATGATGATCCCGGGGTGTTGATCAGCGCCTGCCTGTTCGGTGATGGCGCGGGAGCCGCGGTATTGTCGCGACACGCTCCGCCCAACCAGCGTCGCATCGAGTGGCGGACAAGCTCATCGTTGACCAATCCGGGTGAACGTGAAGCACTGCGCTTTGAACACCGCGGGGGGCTGCTGCGCAACATCCTGACGCGACAGGTGCCGGCACTGGCGGCAAATCACGCGGAGCAGGTTCTGGACGATGCCTTGCGGCGTGCGGGCGTGACCCGGGAACAGATCACCGGCTGGATCCTGCACGCCGGTGGGCGTGACGTGCTGCTGGCGATGAAGGATCGCTTCGCTCTGCGGGAAGACGAGTTGCGCTACAGCCGCGAGACGCTGCGCAGCTACGGGAATCTCAGCAGTGCGTTTGTGTACTTCGTGCTCGAAGCGGCACTGGCCGATGGCGCGCCTGGAGGCTGGTGGTGGATGTCGTCCTTTGGCGCAGGCTTCACCTGTCATGGTGGCCTGCTGGCGGTCGAGTAGCGACGATGGATATCTCTGTTCGCTGCGTACTGCCCGAGATGCTGGATTCCATGAACCCTGAAGATCCGCGGGCCATGCGTTCGCGACGGGATCTGCGGCGCGTGCATCGCGCAATGCGGACGGTCTCCATCCTGAAGCACGCCATCGGCAGGCTGCGGCTTGCACAACCACCACGCCGCATTCTGGAACTGGGCGGCGGTGATGCCACGCTGCTGTTGAGGCTCGCGCGCATGTTGCCGCACTGGCACCATGTTTCCCTCACTGTGCTCGACAACCAGGATGTGATCAGTGCGGAGACCCGTGCGGGATACCACGCCCTGGGCTGGGAGTTGCAGGTCATACGGCAGGACGTTGCGCTGTGGGCCAGTGAACCAGGCGCGGCGCACCATGACCTGTGCCTGACAAACCTCTTCCTGCACCACTTCGACGGACCTGCGGTCTCCAGCCTGATGCGCGCGATCGGGCGCCACTGCGATGCACTGGTTGCCTGCGAGCCGCGCCGCAACGGCATCTCGCTGCTCGGCAGCAGGTTGATCGGCCTGCTGGGGACCAACTACATCACCCGTCAGGACGCCGTGACCAGTGTCTGTGCCGGGTTTGCCGGCAGCGAGCTCTCGGCGTTGTGGCCCGCTGAACTGCGTGGCTGGTCCTGCGAGGAGTATGCCGCGTTTCCGTTTGCGCACTGTTTCACCGCGGTGTCGCCGTGACAACGGCAGATGCGCTAGTCATTGGCGGCGGCCCCGCCGGCACCTCGGCCGCAGTGTGGCTGGCCGATGCGGGCTGGAAAGTAGTGCTCGTGGAACAGCACGCTTTTCCAAGGCAGAAGGTCTGCGGCGAGTGCCTTCCGGCCGGTGCATTTCCGTTGCTGGATGAACTGGGAGTGGGCGACCAGGTTCGCGAGCTTGCAGGCCCCGAGCTCCGGCGCGTGGGATGGGTGGATTCACACAGGATGCTGCTGACCGACATGCCGCCGTGCGCGGGTACCGCCGAGCCTTTCGGTCGCGCTCTGGGACGGGATGTGCTGGATGCGCTGCTGATGACACGCGCGCGCGCTGCCGGTGTGGACGTGCGTCAGCCGGCGCGGGTCACTGCGGTGCGTGGCATGCCGGGCAACTTCCGCTGCGAGATCGCCGAGTCTGGTGACGGCATGCGACTGAGAGGCAAGGCCAGGGCGATGGACCACATCGAGGCTGCAGTCATCATCGACGCACACGGTTCCTGGGAGCGGGGCCCGCAGTTTGATTCTCCCGGTGCCGCGCCGGATCCAGCCGTGCAGCCCGCGCGTGCATCCGACCTGCTTGGATTCAAGGCAACCTTTGCTCGTACCGCGCTCGCTTCCGGGTTGCTGCCGGTGATCGCCCTGCCTGGTGGCTACGGCGGCATGGTTGTGGCCAACGACGGGCGCACCACCGTGGCGCTGTGCCTGCGGCGTGATGCCTTGCGCGCGGTGCGCTTGCGCCACCCGGGCATGCCGGCTGGAATTGCCGTTGAAATGCATCTGCGTGAATGCTGCCCCGGAGTGGCAACCGCGTTGCGTTTTGCCGAACGTCAGGGCGGCTGGCTGGCAGCGGGCCCTCTGCGTCCGGGCCTCCGCCCTGCGCGGATTCCTGGCATCCATCGCGTCGGCAATGCTGGCGCCGAGGCACACCCGCTGGTGGGCGAAGGCATGCGCATGGCGTTGCAGTCATCTCGCTCCCTGGTGCACAGTCTTCTGGGTCATCCCCAGCAACCTGCATTCAACTTCCGTTTGCGCTTCGCTGCCTGCTGTGCGCACGTTGCGATGCGGCCACTGCTTGCCGCACCGGCTGGCCGTCTGCTGCAGCGATGGCCATCGCTGCTGACAACAGCGGCCGTGCTTGCCGGCAAAGCGCGGATGCCCGCAACCTTATTCGATCCTGCCGAGGAACTCCCATGACGACTCTGCAGATCCTTCAGGACATACTCGTCAGGGAGTATCACGTGGCACCTGATCTGGCGCAGCCGGAAGCATCGCTGACAACCCTTGGGCTGGACTCCCTCAGCATCATCGAGCTGATGTTCAAGATCGAGGATGCCTTCGGACTTGCGATTACCGAGGACACCCCGACGGACCTGGTGACGATCAGCGATGTCGTTGGTTATATCGACGGCCTGATGGCTGCCAGGAACGCTACGCCGGCGCAGCCCGGATCCTGAACATGCGGCGTGTCGCCATCACCGGCATGGGTGTCGTCTCGCCGCTGGGCAATGATGTGGACACGATGTGGACTCGCCTGACTGCCGGCGAATCCGCAATCCGTCGACTGGACATCCGGCGTTGCGAGGGCCTGCGCTGCTCCATCGGAGCACCGGCCAGCTTCAACGGCATGGCGTACTTCGAGGGCGCAAGGCTGCGCATGCTGGACCGCGTGAGCCAGATGGCGCTGGTGGCGGCGGGTCAGGCGGTTGCCGATGCAGGGCTGGATTTCTCGCGGGAGGATCCGGAGCGCTGCGGCGTGGCTGCAGGCAGCAGCCTCGGCGGCGCCCAGACCACGGACGACGCCTACTTCAGTCTGTACGGAGAAAGATCGGAGCGGGTTCAGCCGCTGAGCGTTGTGGCCGCCATGTGCAACGCGCCCGCCGCATGGATCGCGATCGAATACGGCCTCGCTGGTCCCGGCCTCACCTACTCCACGGCCTGTTCCTCCTCGGCGGTTGCCATTGGCGAGGCGGCGCGCCGCATCCAGTTCGGCGACGTGGACCTGATGGTGGCCGGTGGAACCGAGGCGCCGCTGGCGGCGGGTGTGCTGCGTGCCTGGGATGCGATGCGCACGCTCGCCGTACCGGATCCAGTGGACCCTTCTGCGTCGTGTCGTCCGTTCTCATTCAGCCGAACCGGCCTTGTGATCGGCGAGGGCTCTGCCTTTGTGGTACTTGAGGAGTGGGAACATGCGCGTCGTCGGGGCGCGGTTATTCATGCCGAACTCACCGGCTATGGACTGACGAACGATCCCGGGCACATCACCCGCCCCTCCATCGCCGGCCAGGCCAGCGCCATGCGCGCGGCGCTGCGCTCCGCGAACCTCGGACCACAGGCCATCGATTACATCAATGCTCACGGCACAGCCACGCAGCAGAACGATGCGGTGGAAACCGCAGCAATCAAGGAAGTGTTCGGCGCGCATGCGCAGGTCCTGCCCGTGAGCTCCACGAAATCCATGCACGCCCACCTGCTGGGTGCAGCCGGAGCACTGGAGTTCGTGATTGCAGTTACCGCCCTTGACCGCGGCACCATCCCACCAACGATGCATCTCGACGTCCCCGACCCCGCCTGCGACCTCGATTACGTCACCGGCAAGGCAAGAAGCGGGATCGCGCTGCGCACAGTGATGTCGAACTCATTCGCATTTGGCGGCACGAACGCTGTTCTCATTGCCGCAGCCGGGTAGATCCCGGACACTCCTCCTCAATGAGGCACGACCAATGACAATGCTGCAGGTCTTCCTCGGTGCGATGTCCGGCTGCGCGGTCGGCTTCACACTGGGCCTCGTGGGCGGTGGCGGATCGATTCTCGCGGTGCCGCTGATCCTCTATGTCGTCGGCGTGCAGGATCCTCATGTCGCGATCGGCACGAGCGCACTGGCCGTCGCGGCGAATGCGTTGCTCGGCCTCACCAACCACGCCCGCAAAGGCAATGTGAAGTGGCGCTGCGCGCTGACCTTCGCGGCCGCCGGTGTGTTGGGTGCCTGGTTCGGCGCGAAGCTCGGCAAGGCGATGGACGGACAGAAGCTGCTGGCTCTGTTTTCGCTGCTGATGCTTTTCGTGGCCGGGTTGATGTTTCGCTCGCGGGGGCTGGAAGGGGATTCCGCCGTCGTTCTGAATCGCGGCAACGCGCCGAAACTGCTGGCATCCGGCACGGCAACCGGGCTGCTTTCAGGCTTCTTCGGTGTCGGTGGTGGTTTCCTCGTGGTGCCCGGTCTGATCGCCTCGACGGGCATGCCCATTCTGTTCGCAGTGGGATCATCCCTGGTGGCCGTCACCGCATTCGGCCTCACTACCGCGCTCAGCTACGCGACCTCGGGGCTGATCAACTGGCCTGTGGCGGCGGTCTTTATCGGCGGCGGTGCTGTCGGCAGCCTGCTCGGCACGCGGATGTCGCGTCGACTCGCTGAACGCAGGGGCGTGCTCAATCTCGTGCTCGCAAGCCTGATCGTCGTGGTCGCGCTCTACATGCTGTTGCGCATTGCCACTGTGTCAGGCTGGTTGTGATCTTCCGTCTGCAGAGGAGCCATACATGAGCGTTCCGATCTTCCGGCAACTCTTCGAACCGGTGTCTTCCACTTACACCTACCTGCTCGGCTGTGCCGAGACGGGCGAGGCCGTGCTCATCGACCCGGTAATGCCCGCGTGGCAGCGCGACCTTCAGGTTGTCGCTGAACTCGGACTGCGCCTGGTCATGACTATCGACACGCACATCCATGCCGATCACATCACCTCTGCCCTGCAGCTGCGGCGCGAGGTCGGAAGCCGCATCGCGATCCCGGCACTCGATGCCCTGCCCTGCACCGATGTTGGCATGGAAGACAGCGTCCCCCTGCGGGTGGGCGGCCTCACACTTGATCCCATGCATACCCCGGGGCATACCAGCAACCATTTCGCGGTGCTCGCGGGTGATCGTGTATTCACTGGCGACGCCCTGCTGATCGATGGCTGCGGGCGCACGGACTTCCAGAGTGGCGACGCACGCGCGCTCTACGCAAGCGTGCGCGGCAAGCTCTTCAACCTCCCTCCTGAAACGCTCGTGTACCCGGCGCATGACTACTCGGGCCGCTGGGTGTCTTCGATCGCGCAGGAGAAGCAACGGAATCCGCGATTGGGGGCGGAGAGCACGCTGGAAGCGTTTGTCGAACTGATGGCGAACCTCAACCTGCCGTATCCGAAGTTCATCGAATACGCGGTGCCTGGGAATTTGCAGTGCGGGGTCTGCCCGCCCCATCTTCCTGAGGCGCTGCGCGGCTATTGTCCGCAGATGGCTGAGAGTGTGCAGGGGTGATGCGGCCATGCTCACGCAACTGAGAACGGGGTCGAAGCGCTCACCGGGCCCCGCACTGCTGCGACTCTGGCGGAGATTGAGCCCCCTGCCCGGTGGACAGTGGTTGTTCGCGCAGATCTACAGCCGGCTGGTTCCCTACTCGGGGACGGTTGGCCCGCGCATCCGGGTACTGGAGCCCGGGCATGCCGAAGTCGAGATTCCGGATCGTCGCGGAAACCGCCAGCATCTGGGCTCGGTACATGCCATCGCATTGCTCAATGTCGCGGAGCAAGCCAGCGGACTTGCCACGTTGTCCGCATTGCCGGAGGGGATTCGCGGCATCGTCACGCAGATCTCCATGCAGTACCTCAAGAAGGCGCGGGGCACGATCCGGGCGGTGAGCCATGTGATCGTCCCTGCCGTGACCGACGACATGGAGCTCGACGTCGAGGCCGATTGCCTCGATCTCGACGGCAATGTGGTCGCCAAAGCCACAGTCCGCTGGCGACTTGGTCCGGCACGCTGATGGAAACGCCATTCACTCGGCATGCAGGCGTTGCAGTGCCGCTGATCTGCGGCCCGATGTACCCTTGTTCGAATCCGGAGCTCGTCGCGGCGGTCAGCGAGGCAGGTGGCCTGGGTGTCGTCCAGCCGATCGCCCTCACTTACGTACACGGCCATGAACTACGCGCCGGACTGCGGCGAATCCGGTCGCTGACTTCCCGACCCATCGGCTTCAACGCATTGATCGAAGCCAGCAACAAGACGTACCTCGCGCGCATGCATGAGTGGATCGACATCGCACTCGAGGAAGGTGTGCGCTTCTTCATCACCTCGCTCGGCGACCCGCAGTGGGTCTGTCGGCGCGTGCATGCGTCGGGCGGTATCGTCTATCACGATGTCACCGAGGCCCGGTGGGCGCGCAAGGGGGCCGATGGCGGTGCCGACGGCTTGATTGCCGTGAATGCGCGGGCGGGCGGCCACGCAGGCAGTCGCAGCGCTGAGGCGCTGCTGGACGAACTGCGCCCCTTCGGATTACCGCTGATTGCGGCTGGCGGTATCGGCACGGCAGAAGAGTTCGCGCAGCATCTACGCTTGGGTTATGCCGGTGCGCAACTCGGCACCCGCTTCATCGCAACGCCGGAGTGTCGGGCGAGCGATGCCTACAAGCAGGCCATCGTGTCGGCAACGGCTGAAGATATCGTTCACACGGAGCGGCTCACTGGCGTGCCAGTGGCGGTTATCCGCAATGCGTACGTGGATCGGCTGGGTACCCGCGCCGGACCTCTGGCCCGCTGGATGCTCGCAGGCCGCCGACGAAAACACTGGATGCGAACACTTTACACACTCCAGTCTGTGTGGCGCCTGCGCAGATCATTGCGAGCGGAACAGGCCGATGCCGTCTACTGGCAGGCCGGGATGTCCGTCGAGGGGATACATGGCGTGTTGCCCGTCGCGCAGATCGTACGCAGCTTCGACGCGGCACTGCGCTGATTCCTGACTGCGAATGATTCTGCTTGGCAGTCGCCGCTGACTCGCCCCCGCTTGGGAGTACTAGACTTCCAAGGCAGGGCTCTGCATACATCCATTCACATTCAGGGGGATCACATGAATCGTCATTCCTTCGCGCTGATGATCAGCGGGGCGCTCGCCCTTGCGGCTTGCTCCAATCAGTCGCCCGCTCCACAGGCTGATGCGACTCCCGCACCAGCAGCAGCAGCACCGACACTGCGGCACCCTACCAGCCTGAACGCAATCATGGTCGGCGCGGTCGATCACGCCTCTGATCCACTGTTCGATGTCGGCAATGCCGAGATGGGGAGCGGCAAATTGCCCACGACGGACGACGACTGGCTCAATGTGCAGTACCACGCCTACCAGATGGTAGCGCTGGGAACGGCAATGCAGATTCCCGGCACCGGACCCAAGGACGTCGAGTGGACTTCCGCGCCCACATGGAAGACCTGGTCCGAGCAGATCTCTGGAATCGGGATGGACATGCTGCAGCTGGTCGAGAAGAAGGACACCAAGGGATTTGTCGATGCCGGCAATCGGCTCGTCGCTGCCTGCGAGGGATGCCACAAGGAGTTCAAACCGGAGATTCCGACGATGAACATCCTGCACCGGCCAACCCTGTAGCACGGAGCAGGAAGCACCGCGAGCGACCCCAGGGTCCCGGCAAACAGGCCTATTTGTCGCTGGCGGGCTTCATGCGGATCAACAATGCGCCGGGGATTCGAGGAATCTCCGGCTTCAAAGCCGGCTTCTCGACGGCGACGTGACATCCATAGCAGGCACCCATCGCCACCCGATACGCAACTTCAAAGGCCTTGGCATCCTGCTTCTCGATCGCGGCACGCAGGGGCACGAACCCCATGTCATCAAGCGCCTTCGAGAACGGCGCGAGCACGAGATCGGCACCATTGGCGAGTTTGCGAACCGGGCGGATGCGCATGGTCCAGGCAACCCGGCCACGCGTTTCATTGAGGTAGAACGTCGCCAGTGGCCAGTTCTTCTCGTGCCCGGCAAACCACAGGTTCGCGAACTGATGCTCCACATCGACCATCGTGTGCGCCTGCGTAGGCAGAAGCGTCTTGAGTAGCTCCACTTCGGCCTTGAGGGCCGCGAACTCTTCCCGCGTCGGCGGTGCACCGTCATTCGCAACCTGCGCCATCGCGCCGGAGGCAACTCCACAAAGGGCGAACGCGATAATCCCTGCTTTCATGTCGTGATTCCTGGTGCCAGCCCGCACTGTTGGGCTTCATTGTCATGCCGCTTGCTTCGGCGGCGCAAGGGATGGTGATGGACGCTGCTCTACGGCCGCAACACCAGACGCAGCGCCATCGCTACCAGCAGCAGCGCTGTGGTGCTGGCTGCCCAGATGCCGAACATCCAGAGCAGGCGGATCCACAGCGGTTGTTGCGGGGCATCCTGCCGCGGCGGTGTCATGTCAGGCCAGCGCAGCAGTTGCCGTTTCACGTATGGTACCCGTGGGCGCTTACCTTGCCGCGAAAGACCCAGTACGACCAGCCCGTGTAGACCAGGATCATTGGCAACACCAGCACTGTACCCCACAACATGAATACCTGGCTGCTGCGGTCGGTGGCTGCCGCCCAGATGGTCACGGCACCTGGGATGACGTAAGGAAACACGCTGATGCCGAGCCCCACGAAGCACAGCAGGAACACGATCAGCGTCAGCAGGAAAGGCGCGAGTTCGTGGCCAGACTTCAGGCTTCGCACGAAGGCCACACTGACCAGAGCCACCAGGATGGGCACTGGTGCAACCCAGAGCAAACGGGGCCAGGTCAGCCAGTTCGCGAAGTAGTCCGCACTCAGAAACAGGGTGGCAAAGCTCACCACGGCAATTGCGCCAAGGGTTGCGCCCCCGAGCCACCAGGCCATGGCCCGTGCCTGCTGTTGCAGCTTGCCTTCGGCTTTCAACACCAGCCAGGTGGCGCCCAGAAGCGCGTAGGCGATGGCAACACTGACGCCTGTGACCAGCGAGAACGGGGTCAGCCAATCCCACCATCCACCGGCGTAGGCGCGATCGCTGATCACCACGCCCTGCAACAGCGCGCCCAGCACCACACCCTGAGACACGGCGGCGACGAGTGACCCGACTGTGAATGCCAGATCCCAGAAGCCACGATGCGCAGGGTCGCGCCAACGGAACTCGAACGCGACGCCGCGAAAAACCAAAGCCAGCAACATCGCGATGATCGGCGCATACAGGGCGGAGAAGATGAGCCCGTAGGCCAGCGGAAAGGCCGCCAGCAACCCGCCTCCGCCCAGAACCAGCCAGGTTTCGTTGCCGTCCCAAACCGGCGCGATGCTGTTCATCGCGGTATCCCGCTGGTCGCCGACTTCGAAGGTGCCGAACAGGATGCCGATTCCCAGATCGAAGCCATCGAGCACCACATAGATGAATACGCTCAGGAAGATGATGAGTGCCCAGACAACGGTGAGGTCGAAGTTCATCACATCACTCATTCGACTTTCGGTTTTTCGGGCTGCAGCGCAACTGCAGGTGTGGTTCCGGCAGTTCGCACGGGAATGTTCGGCGGCGCGGATTCGTGCGGCACCGGGGGCTTGGACATCAGTTTGAGGATATAGACCACTCCCGCACCGAATACCGAGAAGTAAACGAGCACGAACATCACCAGAGACGCTGCTACTGCGGGAGCCGCCAATGGCGAAGCGGATTCTGCGGTGCGCAGCAGGCCCTGGATGGTCCACGGCTGTCGGCCCACCTCTGTGGTAACCCAGCCTGCGAGCACTGCGATCAGCCCGGAGGGCCCCATCGCCAACGCAAAACGGTGTAACGACTTCCAATCGTAGAGTTTGCCGCGGGCGCGGGCCAGCAGGCTCAGAACTCCCAGTCCGGCCATCAGGAACCCGAGAACAATCATGATGCGGAATGCCCAGAACACGACGCCCACTGGAGGGTGATCTGCCTCGGGCACGGTGTCGAGACCGGCCATCGGTGCGTCCAGGTCATGTTTCAGTATGAGCGACGACACCTTCGGAATCTGGATGGCGTAGTCCATGCGGTTTTCGGCGCTGTTCGGGATGCCGAACAGGATCAACGGGGCACCTTCCGGATGGCTCTGATAGTGCCCCTCCATGGCCATCACCTTGACCGGCTGATGTTCCAGGGTATTCAGGCCATGCATGTCGCCCAGCAATATCTGCAGCGGCGCAACGATGGTTGCCATCCACATCGCCATGGAGAACATGAGTCGGGACCGCGGATTGGCGCGGTCTTTCAGCAGGTGCCATGCACCTACCCCACCCACCAGGAACGCTGTGGTCAGGTAGGCCGCCGACACCGTGTGCGCCAGTCGAAACGGGAAGCTGGGATTGAAAATGATGGCCAGCCAGCTGCCGGCTGAAATGAACTGACCATCGGCATTCATCGCATAACCTGCGGGGGTCTGCATCCAGCTGTTGACCGCCAGTATCCAGAATGCGGATACAAAGGTGCCCAGTGCCACCATCAGCGTGGCCACGAAGTGCAGGCCCTTGCCCACCCGATTCATGCCAAACAGCATCACACCCAGGAATCCGGCTTCCAGAAAGAAGGCCGTGAGCACTTCGTAGGCCATCAGCGGGCCAATGATCGGACCGGCCTTGTCGGAAAATACTGCCCAGTTGGTGCCGAACTGGTACGACATGACGATGCCAGACACCACGCCCATCGCAAACACCAGCGCAAAGATCTTGAGCCAGTAGCGGAACAGGTTCATGTAGTCATCACGGCCCGTCAGGAGCCACAGGCCCTCGAGCACAGCCAGGTAACTGGCGAGGCCAATGGTGATGGCCGGGAAAATAAAATGGAAACTGACGGTAAACGCGAACTGGATACGCGCCAACATCAATGGGTCGGGCAAATCAAACATCCTGCAATCCTCGGACTTCGTTCATCTTTGAAGCGAGAACGCTCCTCGCAACTCTCCGAGTACATACCCCGTTGCCCTATCATGCGGGTATTCGCGCAGCAGCGCGGCACGCAGTGCCGCAGGCTGGCTGGCAACGTCTCCGTGGCAGGTCAGACACAAGGGACCTGCCGTGATGGGTTTCATGTAGCGCATGGATCTGCCTGCCGGCTCGTCCATGACAACCCACACCGCGAGAGACTCTGGCGGCTCACCGGATTCAATGCGGCGGGCAAACAGGGCCAGTTGCTCCCGCTCCCAGACGTCGGGCCTGCCGGTCAGCGGGTTGCGGACGCGCGTACCGACGCGACGCACTTGCCAACCCGATTCCCGCGACAGCTGGCTGGCTATTGCCGGTGCCTCGTCCCGACAGATCCTGATCGCATCCGCAGGATCGCCGGCTTTCAAGGCAGCCAGCAACCGCGCCTGCAACAGGGACTGAAATCGCAGGGCAAGGGTTTGCGCCTGCGCCTGTTGTTCGGAGTCAGGTTGTTCCATGGCGAGTGCGAACGCCGGAAGCATGGCAAGAATGGCAGCTGCAAGAAGCCTCTTCAGACACAGCGTGCGGCCGCGATCGCCGCGCGTGATGCCGATTCCGATCTCTGCAACGACATTGCGCTTCTTTGCCATCTGGTCATCTCCTGGCTGAAGACCGGTGTCCGGTTGACAGACTACCCTGTCTCAGGCGTACGCGCTCTGGCGAGGCTGCTGCTTCTCACCCCTACCCGCATGATCTCCTGCGTGCCACACTGAGCCTGCCATTGGGCGCGCAGTGTTGTCGCAGGTTGAAGAGGATCAGGAGCAACGAGATGAACAATCCTGTGGATTCGGACGTTCTGGTGCCCGTGGCCGGGAATGGACTGCTGCACAGGCGCGCGCTGTTGACCCAGGGCGCACTGCTGCTGGGCACGGGGTTACTGTCGGCGAGGAATGCCGGGGCGATGCAGCCCGCTGGACTTCAGGCCTGGGAACGCACACCCGGTCCAGGCGCTTCCGCCTATGGCGATCGCTCGCGCTTCGAAGCGGGCGTGGCGCGCACACCGAGACCCGGACGTGGCGCAGTACCCAACGCCGCGGTCTCACTGACCCCGCTCGAACGACTGGAAGGCACGATCACCCCGAATGCGCTGCATTTCGAGCGTCATCACTCGGGCATTCCCGACATCGATCCGCAGCAGCACCGCCTGCTCATCCACGGCCTTGTTCGCCGACCACTGGAGTTCAGCATCGATGCCCTGCACCGCTACCCGCTGGTGTCGCGGGTGCACTTTGTCGAGTGCTCCGGAAACAGCGGATCGCTGAACGCTGCGGCACCCACGCAGGCTACGGCCGGTCAGCTGCACGGCCTGCTTTCCTGCAGCGAATGGACGGGTGTGCCACTGTCGGTGCTGCTCGACGAAGCCGGGGTCGATCCCACTGCAAAGTGGCTGCTGGCCGAAGGTGCCGACGCGGCCGCGATGAGCCGCAGCGTGCCGCTGGCCAAGGCCATGGACGACGCCATGGTGGCGCTCTACCAGAATGGCGAGGCCATCCGCCCTGCCAACGGTTACCCCGTGCGGCTGCTGCTGCCGGGATACGAAGGCAACACCAGCGTCAAATGGCTGCGACGCATCAAGCTCACTGCCGACCCGACCATGACCAAGGACGAAACATCCAAATACACCGACCTGATGGCCGACGGGCGTTCGCGCATGTTCTCGCTGACGATGGCGCCCAAGTCCGTCATCACCAATCCTTCTTTCGGTCAAACCATGCAAGGCCCGGGTCTCTACCAGATATCGGGGATGGCCTGGTCGGGACATGGTCGTATTCGTCGTGTCGAAGTCTCGGCCGATGCGGGCCGCAGCTGGGCCGAAGCCGCCCTGGCGGATCTGGTCGCCGACAAGGCGATCACCCGCTTCCGCATGCCCTGGCGCTGGAACGGCGGGCCAGCCGTGGTGATGAGTCGCGCGATCGACGACAAGGGGAATATCCAGATCAATCGTGCGCAGCTGCTGGAAAGCATGGGCAGCAACTTCAGTTATCACAACAGCGCGATCACCTGCTGGTCCGTGTCGGAGACAGGAGCGATCACCCATGTCTACGCCTGAACGTCTGGGCCTTGGCGCAATCCTGGCGCTGCTAGGCATGGCAACCGTAACTGTTGCTGCGGAAGGTCCGGGTCTTGGTGTGCCGCCCGCGCCTGCAACAGTCGCTGCCCGTGACATCAGCATTGCGCCCGACGGAGCAGGCCTTCCCGCCGGCAGCGGCACGGCCATGGGAGGTGAGAAGATCTATCTTGCGCGCTGCCTGGCCTGCCATGGCGAGAAGGGACAAGATGGATTGCATGATCGCCTGGTCGGTGGCCACGGCAGCCTCACCACGCAAGCCCCGGTGAAGACCGTGGGCAGTTACTGGCCATATGCCACGACGCTGTTCGACTACATCCGCCGGGCAATGCCGTATCAGGAGCCGCGATCCCTCCAGGACGGCGAGGTTTACGCACTGACGGCGTATCTTCTTTATCTCAACGGCATCGTCGGTCAGCAGGATTCCATGAACGCGGCCACGCTTCCGAAGGTGAGGATGCCGAACCGGGACAATTTCATGTGGACGCCGGAGGCGCTTGCGGCCACGGCTGAGCGTGACCCGGGTCACAGTGAGAGTGCGCCGCGCGTCACGCCGCTCAAGTAACACCCCTCCGCGACCGATAACCCGGAGGTCAGGCGAGCGGGGTAGACCAGACGTGCATGTGAAGGACTTGACCGGTCCGCGCGAAGGAGCGCCGCGGACCGATGCTCGCTGGTGCGAGCACGCCGATACGGGATTGAATCGAAGACGCGCAAGGCGCGAATCGCTGCTTATCGGACTCGCCGGCCTGCTTGCAGTGGGCGCGGGGGTTCTCGGGTTGTGGATCTTCGCGACCAACTCGATAGGCGAAAACTTCCGTCACTACCTCGTGACCATGGCGCGTGCCGCGACACTCCAGCTCGACCCGGCACTGCACGAGGCCATCCGCGATCCCGCGCAACGCAATGGGGCCGATTACAACCATGTGGTTGCACCGCTGCGCAGGATGCTCCTGGCGAGCGATGACATCCACTACATCTATACCGCCGTGCTGGTGGGCGACCAGATCCGCTTCGTGCTCGACGCCGCGGAACCGGGAGACCATGATGGCGATGGCGTGGACGATCAGGCCGGCGTATGGGAACTCTACGAGAACCCCGACCCCGTGATGATGGACGCCCTGCTCGGAAAGGTGCAGGGCGACGAAGCTTCGACGGCCCGGCCCTACGAAGACAAATGGGGCAGCTTCATGACGGGCTACGCCCCCATCCTCGATGCGGGTGGCAGGCAGATTGGCATCGTCGGCGTGGATGTCGAAGCCGGCGTCTATCTGGCCCGTATCGATGCAGCCCGCAACTGGGCGCTGTTCGGCCTGCTGCCTTCACTGCTGCTGGTTTCCGCCTTCGCGCTTGTGTACTACCGCCAACGCGTGCGCGGCCTGGAAGCCGATCGCCAGCTCGCCATTGAACAGGAGCGCCTGAGCGAAAGTGAAAGCAGCTTCCGCTCGTTGTTCGAGCTGGCGCCTGTCGGCATTGCGCTGAACGATCTCGCCAGCGGACAGTTTCTGCAAGCCAACGACGCGCTCGTGCGCTCCTCCGGCTACACGCAAGAGGAGTTGCTTCAGAAGACGTATTGGGACATCACGCCAAGCGACTACACCGCCGCCGAGGACAGGCAGCTCGACAGCATGGAACAGTCGAAACATTACGGTCCGTATGAGAAGGAATACATGCGCAAGGATGGCAGCCGCTACCCGGTGCTGTTGTCGGGCATCAGCCTGACGGATGCGCACGGGCGCAAGGTCGTCTGGTCCATCGTTCAGGACATCTCCCAGCGCAAGGCGGTGGAACGGGAACTGGCCGATGCCGCGCGGCACGACAAGCTCACCGGGCTCGCGAACCGCACGCAGTTCATGGAGCGCCTGCAGAAGCTCGTGCGTGGACGCAAGGCCGGCGACCCCCAACTGTTCGCCGTGCTGTTTCTCGATTTCGACCACTTCAAGATGGTCAACGACACACTCGGCCACGACGCCGGCGACACCCTGCTGCGAGAGATCGCGAAGCGCCTGCACACATCCCTGCGGGACGGCGCCACCGGCCCGGGCAGAAGCACGCTCATCGCGCGTTTTGGTGGCGATGAATTCCTGGTGTTGGCCGGCGATCTTGCCGATAGCACTGCCGCAGAGAGCATCGCCGCGCGGCTGCTGGATTCTCTGGCGCAGTCCTACAGCATCCTCGGTCGCGATGTGCACTCCACGGCCAGCATCGGCATCGTGACCAGTGATCAGTGCCTGGAAAGCGCCGATGCGATCGTGCGCAACGCGGACGTCGCGATGTACGAAGCCAAGCGAGCCGGGCGCGCCTGTTATGTGGTGTTCAACGACTCCATGCACGTTCGCCTGACCCGCCACGTGACCATCGAAGGTGATCTGCGAAAGGCGCTGGGCACGGGCCAGCTGACCCTGGTTTACCAGCCGATCGTCGATCTGGAGTCCGGCCGCACTGTATCGGTCGAGGCCCTGCTGCGCTGGTGCCACCCGGACCTGGGTGATATCTCGCCATCCGAGTTCATTCCGATTGCCGAGGAATCGGGGCTCATTGTTGCCCTGGGCCAGTGGGTGCTGCTCGAAAGCTGTCGAATGCTTGCGGCCTGGCGCATCCGCGATCCTGGCGGCGCACCGGCCTCCGTCAGTGTGAACATCTCGCGGACAGAACTCGCGCTCGGCCAGCGACTGCTGGCCCGCCTGCGCGAAATCCTCGCCTCGACCGGTTTGCCTGCCAGCTGCCTGCAGTTGGAAGTCACGGAGCGCGAGGTCATGCGCGATCCGGAAGCCTCGCTCGCGCTGATGCGCGAGCTGCGGGGCCTGGGTGTAAGCCTTGCGATGGACGACTTCGGCACCGGTACTTCATCGCTGGGCTGCCTGCGAGACTATCCTTTCGACGTGATCAAGATCGATCGATCGTTCGTGCATGATGTTGCCGCGAACCCGGACATGCTCGCACTGATCCATGCGACCGTCACGCTGGCGGTCAACCTCGGCAAGAGCAGTGTCGCCGAGGGCGTGGAGACTGCCGCGCAGGTCGCGGTGCTGCAGTCACTGGGTTGCCGCTATGCGCAGGGGTTTTACTTCAGCCGCCCTGTAGGTGCGGATCTATTGGTGCCCGGCGCTGAGGCACCCCACGCCACTCAGCCGTGTCTTGTGAATGCCGGGTAATAGTGCCGAAGGCACGGGGGGCACAAGGTGTGGCTTACGTTCCTGCGCGGGTTGCGCACCAGATCCGGAACCCAATGCCACACTGCCGGCACAAGCACGGTCCGGACCTTTCGACAGTGAGAGCATTGTCTAATCAGGCCACTTGCATCCACATAGCTGCTCCCGGTTTCCCGGCCTGCAGACTCGCCAGGCAGTTCAATCGGCGACTCGAACACCAGTGAATTGACCACTATCAGCCCGACTCCACCGGAGCTGGTGATCGGATAGGCCGTCATCCGGTACAGTCTCCTGATGTCTGCACTCGAGCATTCGTACTCATGGCCGAGCGGATGCACGTCATCCGCCTTCTGGACCGACGCAAAGAAATCCGCGTAGAACCTCCGCAGGCAATCCGGTATCGCGTCCATGACCGATGCACCGAGTTGCCAGCGATCTGCAAGCAGCGATTCACCACCATTCAGGCCAGCGAAGCGGTACCAGGCGGGATTCATGTAGGCCAGGGTCAACGACGGCGAAAGACCGTAGATTGTGGCGGCGCTCTCATCCAGATCGGATCTGCCGAATCTCTCCACGAGGGGAGCGAACGCCGGCTCACAGGCACTGCAGAAAGAATCTGTCATGGCAGCCATGTTGTCATGTGTACCCGCGGTTTTGGCAGATTCAGATGCATATCCGGTTTTGCCTGACCCGCAACGCGGTCCCCTCGACCAACGTTCAGACGTTATGTCTTCCCGGAGACGCAATCCCGCCATTTCCATTAGCAGTTGCAGCCCTGTATGGAATCTGGCGAGACCCAAGTGAAGAAAACGCTGTGCCGGGAATGCGTCCCGGAACAGCCACGCCTGCATCACTACCTGCCCGGAGAAAGTCCAGGAACCAGATCGAGTTCGATCCCGTCGATATCGCGCAGGCGCAGTCCTTCCTCTTCACTGGCGACCAGCTTGCCGCCCAGCGCGGTGATACCCGCCGCGACTGCCGCCCGATCAAATGCCTGGACGCGGATTCCGTAGCGCGTGATGCGCGGCTGCGCGCTGCCGTACACGTACGCCGCGCCATCCAGCACCAGTCGCGTGCCATTGCGGAACGTGAAAGTGGCCTGGTTCGGTTTGCGCGCACTCTCCTTGCCATAGAGGATGCGGTAGTACGCGAGGGCACGGTCGCTGTCACCAGCGTGTCGGGTGATGGCAGGAACTGGATCTCGATGCCGTCCGGATCATCGAAGATGCCGCCTGCACCCGTGGCTCCGGGGAAATCACCGAACCCTACCGCCTGGAACTGCTCCGGGAGGGAGTCATCACTTCGGCGCCGCAGGCGCCGGTGCCGGGAAGTACGCCGCGACACGCTGGTCGAGCGTGAAATCCATGCCGAGGCGGGGGTACTGCTTGAGCACGCGCCTGCGCATCTCTGCCGCGTCCTTCGACTTCTTCACATTGGCATCCCAGTCGGCCACGTACTTCTTCATGAAAGTAATGGAGGCCACATTGCGAGTGGCACCAGGCCCTTCGTGCCCGGGCACGATGATTTCCGGCTTCAGGGCCAGGATCTGGTCGATCGTCTTGAGCCACTCCTCGCGACTCTTGTCACGCTGCACGCCGAAGTAGGCACGGTCGAACACAATGTCACCGGTCACCACGGCCTTCAGCGAAGGAATGTGCACGAAGCTGTTGCCGGGACCATCGCTGCCCCCCACCGGGCCAGTGATGGGAAACCGATGGCCTTCGAGCGTCAGGAACGGCTCGGTGAGTTCCTCGAGCAACACCGGCTCTGGCCCGGGGATGTTGTTGCCATAAGTCGCCACCCAGACTTTCTGCCGCGCTGGCCAGCCGGTCTTCGCCGCTGTAGCGGTCTGCGGCAGCGCCAGCACCCGCGCCGCCGGGAACGCCTGCTTCAATACCGCGAGACCAAACATGTGGTCCGGATGCGGATGCGTGATGTAGATCGCCGTCAGGTTCTTCTTCGACTCCAGAATGACGGCTGCGAGCTTGTGCGCCTCGCTCAGCGAGAACTGCGCGTCGATCACCAGCATGTCCTTCTCGCCGGACACCAGGGTGGAGTTGACGTCGTAGCCCGTGGCGCCACGCCCGGTATACACGGTCAGCTGCAGCGGTGACTGCGCGCTGGCACCCGCCGCGAGCGACAGGAGCATCGCCGAAACAAGCCATTTCAACGATCGGGAAAGCATGATTGATCTCCAGTTTGTGCGCGCGGCTAGAAGTTGACCCGGAGGTCAGGACTGTACCTTTTGCCATGGGTGCCGAAAAGACCAGGGTTGGTTGCCTGCGAACCGGTGTCTTTCGAGGCTTTGCTGGCGATTTCTGGGGGCCGTGCTTACGGTGGCCAAGGCGCAGGATGGACACATTAAAGAGTGCCTGGCATCGAATGGATTGGTGGAAAGGGAGGGAATCGAACCCTCGACCCCGGCATTATGAGTGCCGTGCTCTAACCAGCTGAGCTACCTTTCCCCAATGCCCCCACCCGGAACCGACTGGGGGGCGCGGATTGTCGGAGCCGGGGCCCGAAAGTGTCAAGCGCCACCCGCCCGCCCCGCCGCAGGCAGCAAAAAGGGCCTGCTGGCAGTGCCGGCAGGCCCCGATTCAAGGATCTCCGGCAGGCATGTTGCGCCTGCCGGAAACCTCCCCAGGTCAGAACTTCTTCTTGATCGTCACCGCGAACTCCCGCGGGCGGCCGGGTGAGCCGTCCGTGTGGCGACCACCACCGGTCACCTGGTCGAAGCGCGAATTGAAGTAGTACTTGTCGGTGATGTTGGTGGCTTCCAGCGATACGTCCAGATCACCATCGGAATTGCCCCAGACCAGGCGCAGATTGGCCACACCATAGCTGCCGATGCGGTTGGTCAGCTGGTTGTTGCCGTTGGTGAAGATGTAGGACTGGTAGCTCCAGTCCGCACGCGGCGAAAGCGTGGCACCACTGGCGAGCGCGAACTGGTACTGGGCACCCACGCTGGCCTTGTGCTTCGGCATGAACGGCGCCACGAAACTCAACTGGATGCCACCGGCACCGGTCAGATCCGTGTACTTGAAGTCCGTGTAGCTGTACGACGCGTCGATGCTGACACCGGCAACAGGGCGAATCACCGCCTCCATTTCGAAGCCCTTGATCTCCGCCGAACCCACATTGGCAACTCGACCACATGGAGTGGGCAGTACCGAGCCTGTGCAGGTCTGCAACCCCAGCTGCAGGTCATCGTAATTGCCGAAGAACACGGCGCTGTTCACACGCAGGTGCCTGTCGAACAGATCTGCCTTCATGCCAACTTCCCAAGTCTTCAGGGTCTCCGGACCAAAATCAGTGGCCTGATCCGGAACGAATGGGCGCGGCGTGATACCGCCGCCCTTGAAGCCGGTCGAGTACTGCAGGTAAGTCATCACATCATCGTTGAACTTGTACTGAACTGCGGCCCGATAGTCCGTATTGGTGCCATCGAAAGGGCTCCGCGTGCCATTGAGCTGACCCACAACAGGGGCGCCTGTTGATCCGTCACGGTTGAGTCGCACATAGGTGTAGTCCTTGTGCTCGTCCGTATGGCGAACACCCGCAGTCAGCACCACCTGCTCGCTCATGTTGTAAATGACCTGACCAAAGGCCGCCTTCGTGTCGACATTGACCACGTCGTTCTGCTGGAACATCAGCGGTGACGAATAGCGCAGGTCCTGCCAGGACTGGTAGCGCGACTGCTGATCCAGGAAGTATCCACCGAGCGTCCAGTCGACGGCTCCGTGGGTGCCATTCAGGCGAATTTCCTGGGTGAACGCATGGAACGGCAAGGTCCCCTCACCGATCGAGCTCGCCAGGGGCGAAAGGTCGTTGTCGTTTGAAAAGCCGCTCTCATAGGCACGATAAGCGGTGATCGACTTGAGCTGCAAGGAGTCGGACAGATCGAAATCCGCCTCGAGCGCGGTGCCCCAACCCTCGAAGAACTGGCCCACCGTGGGACGAGACTCGAGCCACGGCGTGGGAGTCGCGCCAGCTGTGGCCAGGCCACTGCCGTTATACGAAGGGTTGTAGTAGCTCGCGTAGTTGTAATACGAACCGCGAGGCACGACGAAAGCGGATCCCGGGGCGTCGTTGGCAGCATTGCCGTCCAGGATCGGCTGGATGCGTGCCCGCGCTGCTGCCGAGAGCAGGTCGTCGCGGTAGCCAACCAGCACGACGCCGGTCGGGTTGCGGCGGTCATTGGTGTAGTCGGCCGACAAGTTGAACTCGACGCGGTCGCTCGGCAACCAGCGCAATGCAGCGCGCACCGCGCTGAAGTTCACGTTGCTGTCCTTCGCGATCACGCAGCCGGCGGTGGTGGCTACCTGCGAGGCAATGCCGTACGGATTGCCGGGATTGGCGCAGCCGTAGTCGATGCGGGATACATAGCCATCCTGCTTCTTGTCCACGCCCGAGATGCGCATGAAGAGGTTGTCGGTCAGGGCGAAGTTGGCCGTGCCGCGCAGGTCCACGCGGTCGCGCGAACCATAGGTGGCCTGGAACGAGCCGCTGCTTTCCCCGGTGGGCCGCTTCGAATACAGCTTGACGGAGCCGCCGATCGAGTTGCGGCCGGCCAGCGTGCCCTGAGGGCCGCGCAGGATTTCCACGCGCTCGAGGTCGAGCAAGTCCAGCATCGAACCCGTCAACGAGGAGATGTAGACATCATCTACATAGATGCCCACGCCGGGTTCCAGCGCCGGGTTGAAGTCATAGGTGCCGATGCCGCGAATGTAGGCGGCAATCGAAGGTCCCCAACCGGCGCCCTGCTGCTTCAGAGTTACGCTGGGCGCCTGGCTTGCGATCTCGGTGATGTTGGTCTGGCTGCGGGCCTCCAGCATTTCAGCCGAGACGGCGGTGATCGCCAGCGGCGTGTCCTGCACGTTCTGTTCGCGGAACTGCGCGGTAACGACAACCTCTTCCAGATCGGAAGATTCATCGTCGGCTGCGGAGACAGCGGTTGCTGCCAACGCCGACATGCCAAAGCCCAACGCAACCCGTACCGCAAAAGACACATGTGAATGTTTCGACATCGAAAACCCCCAATCCAGGTTTCATCCGCACGACAGGTGCGGATTTTGGGGGCGACTTTAGCGCTTGCGCGCACAAGTGTCAGCAACTGGCAACTGCTGTTGCAGTTAAACAACTACCTGGGCGTGATTTACAGACGGTTATGAGTCGTTCAGCCGCCCAGCGCCTGACGCAGGCTGACCAGCTCACCGGCCGTTTCCTGCAGCACCTTCTGGCAGGAGTCCCGGGTGATGCCGAGATGCGCGGAAGCCGAGGTCTGCTGCAGGTGCAGTTCCAGGCCATCCGGATCGTTGTGGAAGGACACGAGCAGGTTGGCGATGGTCAGCACGTCGGTCAGGTCTGCGGCACCGGATCCCTTTCGATCGATGTCCTCGTAATTTTCAACCGCATCGATGATGGCCGGGGCGATCTCCCAGCTCTCCAGCACGGCCTTGGCAATCGGCGTGTTCCAGTCACGCACGATCTGCTGGTAGGAACCCGCATCGGCGAACAGCGCCGGATACTTGATCGCACGGGTGAGGATGTAGACACGACCCATGCCATGCATGAGCCCGGTGAGCAGCGCCTGGTCGGCATTGATCTTGGTCCAGCGGCGCGCGACCACGAAGGCCATGGCAGCCACCTTGACACTGCGCTCCCACAGTTCATTGAGCGGTCTGCGAATCGGCTGCAGCGCCGGCACGTTCTTGAGCTGGTCCATCGCGTACGTCAGCGATGCCGTACGCACGTTGGAGAAGCCAATGCGCGCAATGGCGCTCTTCAGCTCGGTGATCCGGGATGCCATTTGGGTTGAGGGCTGCGGAGTTCGCCATCTGCAGCAACCTGGCCGCCATGGCAGGCTCTGCACTGACCACTCTCGCAATCTGCGCGGTATCGCAGTTTTCGTCGGCGAGCACCTTGCGGATCCGCACGGCAACATCCGGGAACGAGGGAATCTCGATCTTGCCCGCAGACATCTCCAGTGCCAGATCCTGTACGAAGGCAAACGCCTCCTTGTCGGATGGGCCGGCAATATTCCCCTGTTCCTTAGCTGACATAAGTCTCCACAGCGGTCTTGGCAATCATTTCGAGGGATTGTGCAATCGAGTCAACAGCGCTGCCTCGTGCCGCGTCACACCACTGGCAGAAACTATCTCCTCAGCAGAGGATCCATTGCGGGCCATCTGCAGCGCGAGGTCATAGCCACGTTGGTTGGCACCGGCAGTTGCAGACGCAAGCTGCTGTCGATCCTCGAATCGCGCCTGCAACGCCCGCACCTGCATGGTCAGCTGCAAGGCATGGTCTGCCAGCACCCGGGTCTCGCCCAGTGATTCGTCGAGTTGCGAAAACAGCCGCTGCATGTCCTGCCGGCCCGTTCTGCGCCAGCGACCGAGCGCAAAGGCAAAGGCGAACAGTGCCAGCGCCAGCACCACGGCTCGCACACTGAAGAAGGCCAGCTCGTTCTGCTGAAAGAGTGTGTTCCAATCCATGTACTGCCACCATTTCGTAGAGGCCGACAACAAGTCGACGCCTGTGCTTCCGGAGCAGTATTCGTGCCAGATGGCCGGTCCGGCATCAACCAGTTGCTGATTACAGCGGGTGTTGAGGACGTTTTGAGAAGTGCGTCACTTGCGCCCGACCGAGTCAGGGCGTAGCGACAGGCGCCGTTGCCGTCGGAGGCGCAGGGGCGGCTGATGCGGGCGCAGACTCTGCCGCCGGTTCGCTGCCCTCGATGATCAGGACGACCCGCCGATTGGCATTGCGCCCATCGGCCGTCACGTTCGGCAGCACGGGCCGGAACTCGCCAAAGGCGACCACCGACAAGCGCCGCGCGTCCACACCGCTGTCGATCAGCATGTGCACCACGCTGGCGGCGCGTGCCGCGGAAAGCTCCCAGTTGCTGATGAACGCACCACCGCTCACGGGCACGTTGTCCGTATGCCCTTCCACCTGAATGCTGTTGGGAAAGGCGCGCAGGGCCTCGCCGAGCATCCTGATGGCGCCCTGCGCCTCGGCAGCCAGGCGCGCCGCACCAGACGTGAACAGGATGTCGGAACGGATGGCGATCTCCACGAAGCCCTCCCCCATCTGCACATCGACCAGCCCCTGCATGATCAAAGGGCTCAGGGCTTCGGTCGCCTGATCAGCCAGTTGCCGCAGCGCCATGGTCTTCACATCCGGCGGCAGCTGCACAACCGGTGCCGCAACGGTCGTTGCCGCCGGGTCACCGATTGCAATCGGCAGAGTAGTGGTCGGTTCACCGTGGAAAGCGGCGTTGAGGGAATCTGCGACCACGCGGTACTTGCCATCGTTGACCGATGAAATGGAATACATCACCACGAAGAACGCCAGCAGCAAGGTCACGAGGTCGCCATAGGGAATGGCCCAGGCCTCGTGGTTCGCATGCTCCTCTTTGTATCTGCGGCGTGCCATGCGTGACTAATGCAGATAGCCCTGCAGGCGCGATTCGATGATGCGGGGATTGTCGCCCTGGGCGATTGCGATCATGCCTTCGATGATCATCTCCCGGACGTGGCTCAGCGCGAGTGCGGTGGTCTTGAGCTTGCTGGCAATCGGCAGCAGAAACAGATTGGCCAGGCCGATGCCGTAGACCGTGGCCGTGAAGGCGGCGGCGATCCCGGCACCCAGCTTGGCCGGATCGGCCAGATTCTGCATGACTGCCATGAGGCCCAGCACCGCGCCGATGATGCCGAGCGTGGGCGCATAGACGCCCATACCTTCGAATACCTTTGCGGCGCGGATGTCGGCGCCTTCACGCGCCTGCAGGTCCACTTCCAGGATGCCGCGGATCGCATCCGGCTCTCCACCGTCGATGACCAGCTGCAACCCCTTGCGCATGAAATCGTCTTTTTCATCGCCCAGCATCGATTCCAGCCCGAGCAGGCCCTGCTTGCGGGAGATCTGGCTCCATTCCACCATGCGGGCAACGATGCCTGGAGCATGCGGAACCGGCGAACGGAATACCCAGGGCAGAATGCGGAACGCGCGCTTCATCACGCCGCCCGGAGTCTGGATGAGGATGGCGGCGAAGGTGCCCACCACGACAATCATCAGTGCCGCCGCGGAAACCAGCGCATGCAGACCGGCACCCTTCAGGATCGAACCGACGATCAGCGCGACGAAGGCCAGCACAATGCCGATGATGCTCAGCATGTCCACGGCTTATTCGGGCCTCTCGCTGTTCCAGGAGCGCAGCCGCGCGCGCAGGCGCACCAGCGCCTGACCATGCAACTGGCAGACGCGTGACTCGCTGATGCCGAGCACCGCACCGATCTCCTTCAGGTTGAGTTCGTCGTCGTAGTACATCGACATGACCAGTCGCTCGCGTTCGGGCAGGCCGGCGATGGCCTCGGCAACGGCATTGCGCAGTGCGCCGCTTTCGGCTTCCAGTAGCGGATTGGCATCACGATCGGCCACGGCCGTGGCATCGGTGACTTCATCCATGCTGGAAAGCTGGCAAGCGGAGGAGTCCTGCACGATGCGGTGGTATTCATCCAGTGGAATGCCCATCGCCGCGGCAATCTCGGTATCACGGGCCTCACGGCCCTCGCGCCCTTCGATCTCGCGGATCGCAGTGGCGGCAGCACGCGCCTTGCGGTGCACGGAACGCGGCGCCCAGTCCTGCTTGCGCAGCGCGTCGATCATGGCACCGCGGATGCGGATGCCGGCGTAGGTTTCGAAGCTGGCGCCACGGTCGGAGGCGTAGTGCGTCGCAGCCTCCAGCAGGCCGATCATGCCGGCCTGGATCAGGTCGTCGACTTCCACACTGGGTGGCAGTCGCCCTGCCAGATGGTAGGCAATGCGCTTGACGAGCTCGGCATGCCGGGTAACCAGCGCAGTCGCTGACCCTCCTCCGGCAACGGAGCTGTAGGCGCTGACTTGATTCACCTGACGGCCTCCAGGCGCGGCGCAGCCTGCGGCAGCAGACGTTCAATGAAGAATTCGATATTGCCGCGCGGGCCCTGCTGTGTCGGCCAGCGGAGCGCCTGCTTCGCGAGGCGCGCAAAGGCGCGGGCAGCCTGGCGAGGATGGATAGGCCTGCACCACGCAGCGCTGCTCGCGGATGGCAGCCGCGGACGAAGGAGTCTTCGGGAATCTCGCCCGCGTATTCGAGCACCACATCCAGGAAGCGGCTGGTAACGCGCTCGAGCTTGCGGAACAGCGCCTCGCCGCGCACCGGGCGTGGTCGACATGTTGGCCAGGATGCGAAAGCGCCGCACGCCGTGGGTGCGATGCAGCACCTTGATCAAGGCGTAGGCGTCGGTCAGTGAAGCGGGTTCATCGCGCAGCACCACCAGCACATTCTGGGCAGCCTGGCAGAACTGGCGCACGCTGTCGGCAATGCCGGCAGCGGTGTCCACGATCAGCACGTCGAGCCCGGCCGTGAGATGACTGAATGCCTGCACCAGACCGAGGTGTTCGGCGGTGGAAAGGGCCGCCATGCGCGCGACGCCCGAGGCACCTGGAATCACCCCGAATCCCGCGGGTGATTGCACGATGGCTTCTTCCAGGGTGCAGCGACCATCCAGCACATGCTCGAGCGTGTGACGCGGCGTCAGGCCCATCATCACGTCGACATTGGCAAGCCCGAGGTCACCGTCGAACAACAGCACGCGCTCGCCCTGGGCAGCCAGGGCGGCTGCGAGGTTGACGGCGACACTGGTCTTGCCAACGCCACCCTTGCCGCCGGTCACCGCGATCACCTGCACGGGATCCGGACGTGTGGCGGCCCGCAGGCCGGCTGTCTGCACAGTGTCGAAACTAGCGGATGGCATGCGCCACCCCGCCGAACTTGCGCGCCAGCAGCTCGTCGCCTGGCCGATGCATCATGGGTACGTGAAAGCAGCACGGCTCGGGCAACCAGCTGATGCGCCCTCGCCGGGGCGAGATCTTCCGGAATACGCGGACCTTCTGCCACGTAGCTCAGTGGCAGCCCGGCATTCGACCAGTGCCGACAACGCTCCGCCGAGGCTTGCTGCTTCGTCGACCTTGGTCAGCATGACCGCGCGCGGACCGAAGACCGCGAAATTCTGCAAGGCCTCTTCCAGCACGCCGGCCTGGGCGCCAGCCGAGAGCGTCAGCCAGATGTCGATGTCGGCGACCTGCGCCACGTCTGCCAGCGACTTCGCGCGTGCCTCAAGATTCGGAGTCCCGCGGGCTGATGCCCGCCGTGTCGATGAGCACCATGCGATGCAGCGGCAGACGCTGCAGCAGTGCAGGCAGTTCGGCCGGATCGCTGAGCGTGTAACTCTCGACGCCGAGCAGCCGACCCAGCACTCGCAGCTGTTCATGTGCTCCGAAGCGCTGGTCGTCCATGGAAATCAGTGCGATGTCGCGCGTGCCGTGCCGCATGACCCAGCGGGCCGCGAGCTTGGCGATGCCGGTGGTCTTGCCGACACCGGTGGGACCAACGAATGCCACGCGGCCGCCTTGATCCAGCAGATCGTCGCCGGTCACAGAGAGGTGACGCGCCAGGTGCGCCAGCGCGCGACGCTGCGCATCTTCCGGTGAAAGGCCTGCGGGCAGTTCTCGCAGCAGCGTGGTGGCCAGCGTGCTGGACACGCCCATCTCTGTCAGTTCCTTCAGCAATTCGGCGAGTGCCGGTGCGCGTCGCGTCAGATCGTTCCAGGCGAGCTGCGACAGCTGCCATTCGAGCAGGTGGCGCATGGAGCGCAGTTCCTCGCCTATCCTGGTATCTGCTGCCGTGGGTTGCAGCGCGGGCGGCGGCGACACGGCGGCAGCCGCTTTCGCAAGCAATTCAGCGAATTCTCCAGAACCGGCCGTTGAGGCTGCGGCTGCAGTCACGGTTGCCGGAATCAGTTCGGCCTCCGCTGCAATCACTGCCTCCGGATCCATGGCAACCGTCACCTCAACTCCCTCCGGCAGTTGCCGCGAGGAAAGGATGATGGCGTCCGGCCCCTGATCGTCGCGCACGAGGCGCAGGGCTTGACGCATGTCGGGGGCGTTGTATGTCTTGATTTTCATTCGCTATCTACCTACAGCCGAAACCAGCCGTACTCGTCGGTTATCGGGAATTTCGTTCCACGCCAGCACCTGCAGCCCGGGAACCGCTGACACGCACGAAGCGCGCGAGCGTCGGTTCGCAGTGACGGCGGCACCAGCAGCACGGCGGGCTCGCCGAGCATCTCCTGGCGGTTGGTGGTCTCGGCAAGACGCTGCTGCAGCCGCTCGGCGAGACCGGGCTCCATGCCCGGGCCGCCGACCACCGGCCGCGTTCAGCGACCCCTGCAGCAGCTGCTCGAGATCGCTCTCCAGCGTGATGACCGGCAGTTCGTCCTTCAGGCCGGCGAGGTCCTGCACGATCTGCCGTCCCAGCGCCACGCGCACCTGCGCCTGCAGCTGCGCGGGATCCTGGTTGCGCGGGGCGTGCTCGGCCAGCGTCTCGATGATGGTGCGCATGTTGCGGACCGGCACGCGCTCGGCCAGCAGGCCCTGCAGCACGCGCACCACCGTGCTCATCGGCATGACACGCGGCACCAGGTCTTCGATCAGCTTCGGCGCGGTCTTCGCGAGGTTGTTCAGCAGCTGCTGCACTTCCTCGTGTCCCAGCAGTTCGTGCGCATGCGTCTGGATCAGATGGCTGAGGTGGGTGGCGATCACCGTGCTGGGATCCACCACGGTGTAGCCGAGCGTCTGCGCATGATCGCGCGCGCCCGGTTCGATCCACACCGCTTCCATGCCGAAGGCCGGATCGGTGGTCTCGATGCCGTTGACCTTGCCGAAGACGCGACCCGGGTTGATGGCGAGATCGCGATCCGGGTAGATCACGCCCTCGCCGATGGGCACGCCGGCAATGTTGATGCGATAGACGGTCGGGCGCGAATTCGAGGTTGTCGCGGATGTGCACGGCGGGAATCAGGAAGCCGAGTTCGCTGGTGAGCTTGCGGCGCACGCCGCGAATGCGCGCCAGCAGGTCGCCGCCCTGCTTGGCATCCACCAGCGGCACCAGCCGGTAGCCGACTTCCAGACCGAGCAGATCCACCGGACGCACGTCTTCCCAGCTCAGCTCGCGGGATTCGGGCGGCACTACCGGCACGGCATCGGTCTTGACCAGTGCGGCGGCGGCGACGCGCGCAGCCTCGACGGCCGCCTTGTTCTGCAACATGCGGGCGGCGCCTGCGCACAGCCCGGCAATGCCGAGGAAGGCGAGGTTCGGCATGCCGGGAATCATGCCCATGATGCCGATCACGCGCGGCGGCCACGTACAGCGCCTTCGGCTGCGCAAACAGCTGGCGGCTGATTTCACCACCCATGTCCTGCGAGCGCGACATGCGGGTGACGATGATGGCCACCGCGGTCGACAGCAGCAGCGCCGGAATCTGCGCGACCAGGCCATCGCCGATGGTCAGCAGTGTGTAGGTGCGGGCGGCATCGCCCATCGACATGTCGTGCGCCGTCACGCCGATGACCAGGCCACCGAGCATGTTGAGCACCAGGATCATGATGCCGGCGGTGGCGTCGCCGCGGGCGAACTTGCTGGCACCATCCATCGAACCGTAGAAGTCGGCTTCGGCGCGCACTTCGTAGCGGCGCGTGCGCGCCTCTTCCTGCGTGATCAGGCCGGCATTCAGATCGGCGTCGATCGCCATCTGCTTGCCGGGCATGGCATCGAGGGTGAAACGCGCGGTCACTTCCGAGATGCGGCCGGCGCCCTTGGTCACCACCACGAAGTTGATGATGGTCAGGATGATGAACACCACGACGCCGACGGCGTAGTTGCCGCCGACGACGAACTCGCCGAAGGATTCGATGACCTTGCCGGCCGCGCCGGTGCCGGTGTGGCCGTGCATCAGCACGACGCGGGTGGAGGCCACGTTCAGCGCCAGCCGCAGCAGGGTGGCCAGCAGCAGCACGCTCGGGAACACGCCGAAGTCCAGCGGGCGGGCCACGTAGAACACCGCCATCATCACCACCAGCGACAGCGCGATGTTGAAGGTGAACAGCACGTCCAGCGCCAGCGGCGGCAGCGGCAGGATCACCATCGCGAGCATCGGCCAGCACGCCGATCGGCACGCCGATGCCGCTCTTCAGGATGTCCCGCAGGGTGAAAGTGTGAACCTGGTTCCATATTCTCAGGCGTCCGGCATCTCGATCTTGGGCAGGGGTGGCGGACTGAGCCGGTCGCGGACCGCGGCACGGAGCTGGAAGATGTAGGTCAGCACCTGCGCCACGGCCACATACAGCCCTGCCGGAATTTCGTCACCAATCTCTGCAGTGCGATGCAAGGCGCGGGCCAGCGGCGGCGCCTCGAAGATCGGCACCTTGTGTTCGGAAGCCACTTCACGGATTCGGGCGGCCATGAGGTCCACACCCTTCGCCACGACGGTCGGGGCGCGCATGGTCTTGTCGTCATAACGCAGGGCGACGGCGTAGTGCGTCGGGTTTACGACGATCACGTCCGCCGTGGGCACGTCGTCCATCATGCGGCGCTCGGCCATCTCCCGCTGCAGGGCCCGGATGCGGCCCTTGAGCTCCGGCGAGCCCTCGGATTCCTTGTTCTCCTGCTGGATCTCCGTCGCGGGTCATCCGCATTTCCTGGTTGTACTGCCAGAGCTGGAAAGGCACGTCGATGGCCGCAATCAGCACCAGCGCCGCCGTCAGCGCAATCAGGGCCTGCCCGGCTATCGACATGGCATGCCCGATGGCGGCATGGATCGGCTCGCCGCCCAGGCCCATGCAGCTGATCCAGGTTGTACCACAGCACCAGGGCACCGGCGATGCCGACGATGGCGAACTTGCCCAGCGCCTTGCCCAGTTCCACCCAGGCGCGCAGCGAGAACATGCGCTGCATGCCCGGCATGGGATTCAGGCGGGAGAAATCCGGCGTCAGCGGCCTTGCCGCTGAAGGACCAGCCACCGAGCGCCAGCGGCGCCCCGATGGCGGCGACCAGCGTCAGCACCAGCACCGGCGCCACCGCCTGCAGCGCCATGGAGGACAAGTCGCCGAAAGCGCGCGGCCATCGCGCTTTCGTCGAAGATCCGCTCGCGGGTAATGGTGAGGCCACCGCGCATCATGTCGCCCAGCTGGCGCGCCACCGAATCACCCACGATCTTGAGCGCGATGCCGCCGATCAGCATCACGGCTGCGGCGGTGAGATCGCGCGAGCGCGGAATCTGGCCGTCACGGCGCGCATCCTCCAGCTTCTTGGGAGTTGCGTCCTCTGTACGGTCTTGGCGTTCGGTCTCGGCCATCGCCCTACCCGACCGTCATCAACATCAGCGCGAAATCCATGGTTTCGCGCATCAGCGTGACGAAACCGGACTGCACCGCCGGCAGGCCCGCCAGCACGATCAGCAGGCCGCCGATCAGCGTCACCGGGAAGCCGATGGCGAACAGGTTCAGCGACGGCGCGGCACGGCTGACCACACCGAAGGCGAGGTTCACGATGAGCAGCGCCGTCAGGCCCGGCAGCGCCACCATCAAGGCGCCGCGGAACAGCTGGCCGCCCCACAGCGCGATCTGCCACATGCCGTCGGTGCCCAGGCCGGCGGTGCCGATGGGCAGTGTGCTGAAGCCATCCACCATGGCCTCGATGATGGCGATATGACCGTTCAGGGCCAGGAAGGTCAGCGTGGCGATCAGCGTGTAGAACTGGCCGAGCACCGGCGTGCCGGTGCCGCGCAGCGGATCGACGTTGAATGCGAACGACAGGCCCATGGTGTTGGCCAGCAGCTGCCCGCCCATGGCCGAGCGCATCGAAGACGATCTGCAGCACGAAGCCGACGGCGACGCCGATGATGCAGCTGCTGCACCGTGATCACGACGCCGGCGCCGGAGAACGGCGAGACATCCGGCAGTGGCGGCAGCAACGGCGCCACCAGCAGCGTGATGGCACCCGCCAGAATGAGCCGGAAGCGGGCCGGCACGAAACGCGCGCCAAAGATCGGCGCCACCATCAGACAGGCGCCGATGCGCAGGAACGGCCAGAGCTAGGCGGCCACCCAGGCTTCGATCTGTCCGGTGGTGATTTCCATCGGGCTTCTTCAGCCCACCAGACCCGGAATGCTCTCGAACAGCTCGCGCGTGTAGCCCACGATGAGCTTCAGCATCCACGGCCCGGCCAGCGTCAGCGTGGCGGCCATCGCCACCAGCTTCGGAATGAACGACAGCGTCATCTCGTTGATCTGCGTGGCGGCCTGGAAGACGCCGATCAGCAGGCCGATGACCAGCGCCACCAGCAGCATCGGCGCCGACAGCAGCAGCGTGACTCTCCAGCGCACGGCTGCCGATGGTCATGACGGTTTCGGGAGTCATCGCGATCCTACTTGTAGAAGCTCGCGGCCAGCGTGCCCATGACCAGCGACCAGCCGTCCACCAGCACGAACAGCATGATCTTGAACGGCAGCGAGATGAGCACCGGCGACAGCATCATCATGCCCATCGACATCAGCACGCTCGCGACCACCAGATCGATGATCACGAACGGGATGAAGATCAGGAAGCCGATCTGGAAGGCCGTCTTCAGCTCGCTGGTGGCGAACGCCGGCACGAGGATGGACAGCGGCACGTCCTCGGGCTTCTCGAAGCCCTGCCCGCCGGAGATGCGCACGAACGTGGCGATATCGCTCTCGCGCGTCTGCTCCAGCATGAACTGCTTGAGCGGCACGGAGCCGCGCTGCAGGGCATCGGTGGTCTCGATGGTGCCGGCCATGTAGGGCTGCACGGCCTCGACGTTGATGCGGTCGATCACCGGCGCCATCACGAAGAAGGTCAGGAACAGACGACAGGCCGATCAGCACCTGGTTGGGCGGCGCCTGGCCGGCACCGATCGCCTGCCGCAGGATGGCGAGCACGATCACGATGCGCGTGAAGGCGGTCATCATCAGGAAGATCGACGGCAGCAGCGTGACCGCCGTCATCAGGATCAGCAGCTGCAGCGTCAGCGGAATAACTCTGCCCGCCAGGAGTGCCCTGCACGACCACCGCAGGAATACCGGGTGCGGCAGCCATGGCGATCGCCGGCAACAACGTCGCGCCAGCCATGCAGATCAGCAGCGTGGCGATGCGATTCATTCCATTCAATTTCATCGACCGAGGCTCTTCTTGAGCATGGCCGCAAAGTTCGGGCGTTGCATCGCCGTGCCATCGACCGGCGCCATCGGCGCGGCGGGCTCGGGCGGCAGGGTCTGCAACAGACTGACCTGACCACTGGCAACACCGAGCAGCAGGCGCTCGCCTCCTACACGGACAATCACCGCACGTTCCTTGGCGCCGAGCGAAGTCTGCGCCAGCACTTCAATTCCGTTGATTCCAGCACCGGTGACGGCGCGCAGCCGCTTCACCATCAGTGCCACGGCGAAAACCGCGGCGAGCACCAGCAGCAAGGCGAAGGTCACCTGCCCGATGCCGCTGGCGCTGCTCGCAGGCAGGCTGCTGGCCACATCGGGTGCCGCGAATCGCGGCGGTGCGGCGGTTTCCGCAGCCTGTACGCAGCGCAGGAAAAACAGGCTGGCGATGACCGACAGCTGGGCAATCATCTTCAAGGTAATATCCCCGCCTAGCGCAGCTTGCGGATGCGTTCCGCGGGACTGATGACATCGACGAGACGGATGCCGAACTTCTCGTTCACCACCACCACCTCGCCATGTGCCACCAGCGTGCCGTTCACGAATACGTCCAGCGGTTCGCCGGCTGCACGTTCGAGTTCCACCACGGATCCCTGGTTCAGCTGCAGCAGGCTGCGGATCGGCAGCCGTGTGCGACCCACTTCCAGTGACAGCGTGACGGGTACGTCCAGGATGACGTCCAGATTGACGTCCCGCGATCGGCGCGATTTCGGCCACGGCGGAAACGGGAGATTCGGCATCGGGCTCGGATTCGGCTGCGCCGCTTTCAGTGCTCATGCCTGCCTCTACTGCATCACGAAGCTGGTGAAGTACACGGCTTCAAGGGCCTCGGGTTTCTGGCCCTCGGCGGCAATGATCTTGCGGACTGCGGCCAGTGCGGCATTCACGCAGCGCTTCCTTGCCTTCATTGGTCGAGACTTCTTCCACCTGCTTGTTGCCGAACAGCAGCAGCAGGTCATTGCGAATGATCGGGTTGTTGCTGTGGAGGAATTCCACGAGGTGCGGATCGCGGGTCATCAGCTGCACGGCGATCTGCAGGAAGCGCGCGGAACTGCCCGGGCCGAAATTCACGACGAAGGGCGGATCCAGCGCCACGAACTGTGCCGGGAGTTTTGCTTCCGGCTCCGCATGCTCGGCCTCGGCATCCTTGGCCTCTTCTCCCTTGCCGCCAAATGCGAACCAGGCGCCGGCACCGCCGCCACCCAGGACGACGACGGCCGCGATGATGATGATCAGCAGTTTCTTGCTGGACTTTGCAGGTGCGTTTTCTGCGGCGGGCTTGGCGTCGGACATCTGATCAGGCCTCAATCGTTACTGACAGCCTGACTAGGAGCAAGGCTTATGCCACCCGCTTGCCGATGGCCTTAAACGATTGATTTTGCGTGCTTTTCATGCCAAACCGCACTGTGACACGGCGCACAGTAGCTGGCCCGCGACGGAATTCCGTCGTCAGGCCCAGGTGTCGAGCAACGCTGAACGGACGCTACGCGTGGTTGCCGCAATGGGGGCCGCTTCGACCGGCCCGCTATCGGTTCCACCGCTGGCAAACGGCACGTCGGCGCGACGGGCGTCCTGACGCGGCATCTCATGCGACACACCGGCATGACCCAGGGAAAGGCCGGAGGCCGCCAGCATTTCGCGCAGCCGGGGCAGCGCATCGGTCAAAGCCGCGCGGGTGTCCGCATGCTGTGCACCGAACCAGATGTTGGTCGTGTCCTGCGAGACGCTGATCCGCACTTCGAGGGGCCCCAGGTGTTCCGGTGTGAGGCTCAGGGAGCCTTCCTGCTGGCCACGCACGGACATCATCACCAGCCGTGAGCCAAGCTCATTGGCCCAGCGTGGTGATCCCACAGCCGAGCGGACTGCTTCGGGAAGATTCGAGACCTGCCCGGCTGCACTGGCTACCGCCTCACGCACATTGGCATAGAGCGAGGGCCCGGCGGAGGATGGCTGTTCTCCTTCCGTGGCACCCAACTGCGCCGATACTTGTTCGAGCATCGCACCGATCAGGCGCTCACCCGATGCGCCACCTTCTGCTGCAGGTTCAACGCCCACTGCAGCATCCGCTTGCACGGCCAAAGCTGCGGCATCTGTCTGGGTGGCAACCGCCGCATCGCGCTGCGTGCCGATGCCCATGGCCTTCAACAGGGCCGCAGGCATCATCGCATTGGCAGCGACCTGCCCAGCGGGCTGTGAACTGGCTGGCAACAGACCATCGCCGATGCCTTCCTGGGCGATTCCGGGATCCGTCGTGGCGGCGGCCTTGAAGCCCGTGTTGAGCAAGCCCGCAAGCAGGGCCAGTGCTGCCGCCGAGTCCGTGCCGTCGGGCAGGCTGTCCGGTTCCGTAGCGGACGCGGCCACCAGTGCCGCGCTGAAACCGCCCTCGCCCGCGGTCTCCCCATTCAGATCCTGTGGCGGAGCGCCGGGAAGTGAGGATTGTCCAATCGAGGCTGCTGCTGTGCTCATCATTGCTCCGACCTGCCTGTATCACTGCGCAGCGGTTGCCGCAGAGCGCGTTCATCCATTTCCTTCTGTTCCAGCCGACCTTCGTGGCGCCGCTCGTCCCCCTGCCAGGTGCCCACGACGGAATCCACGGCCTTCACCCGTTGCGCCGCGCCCTGCCAGAGCCGGGTGCTGCCTGCCACGCCGGCGCGTGCCTGGGCCACGATCTGCTGCCTGCTGGCGAATCGCGTCTTCCAGACGCGCCAGAAACACCTGGAAATCCCGCAGTGCCAGCGCATTCCTGCCAGCCATTGCCGTCTGCTGGAACCCGCTTGCGTAGTCGGTGTGATACTGCTGCAACTCCTGCAGCCGCGCCTCCGCCGAAGCGAGGGTCTGCTGCGCGGCACCCATTTCCCGGGCACGATCGCGCTCAGTGCCACCCAGCACGCGCTGCACGGGAGCCATGCGTTCCGAACGTTTCATCAGGCGGCCCCGATCAGGGCAGTCAAGCTGCCGCACGCTGTCCGGGAACGACACCCGCTCGTGCAGGTCCTGGTGCAGGAATTCGCGGATCTGTGCCTGTGCTGCAATGGCTGCATCCACCCGCGGATCCGCACCCGCGTGGTAGGCACCAATGGCGATCAGGTCGCGGTTCTGCTCATAGGTCGACAGCAGCTGCTTGAGCCGCCGCGCCTGCTGCAACTGGATGGCCGGCACGATGTCATGCATCACGCGGCTGATGGATGCTTCCACATCGATGGCCGGATACTGCCCGGCCTCCGCGATACGACGCGACAGCACGATGTGGCCGTCGAGGATCGCGCGGGCAGCGTCGGCAATCGGATCCTGCTGGTCATCGCCTTCGGTCAGCACCGTATAGAACGCCGTGATCGAGCCGCTGTCGACGGTGGAGTTGCCCGCACGCTCCACCAGCTGCGGCAGCCGCGCGAACACCGATGGCGGATAACCCTTGGTCGCTGGCGCCTCGCCAATCGCCAGCCCGATCTCGCGCTGCGCCTGGGCATAGCGCGTCAGTGAATCCATGATGAGCAGCACGTTCTGGCCCTGATCACGGAAATACTCGGCAATGGCGGTGGCCATCGATGCGCCATGCATGCGCATCAGCGGCGGGCTGTCTGCCGGCGCCGCCACCACCACGGAACGGGCGCGACCTTCCTCGCCCAGGATCTTGTCGATGAATTCCTTCACTTCGCGGCCGCGCTCGCCGATCAGCCCCACGACGATCACATCGGCTTCGGTGTAGCGGGCCATCATGCCAAGCAGCACGCTCTTGCCGACGCCACTGCCGGCAAACAGACCGATGCGCTGGCCACGTCCGACGGTCAGCAGTGAATTGATGGCGCGCACGCCTACATCCAGCGTGCGCGCGATCGGCGCGCGCTGCAGCGGGTTCATGCGCACGCCACTCAGGCGGGTGCGATCTTCGGAGTAGATGGGGCCGCGACCATCCAGCGGCGCTCCGGAGGCGTCGATCACGCGACCGAGCAGTTCCGGCCCCACACGCACGTAGCCGGCACCGGGGCGCGGTATGACCCGGGCACTGGGTTTGACGCCCTGCACATCACCGGTGGGCATCAGGAACAGGCGATCACCGGAAAACCCGACGACTTCCGCCTCGATGGACGAACCGTCGCTGGCCATGACCTCGCAGCGATCACCGATCGCTGCCTGGCAACCCACGGCTTCCAGCGTCAGCCCGATCATGCGCGAAAGCTGCCCTTCCACCGGAGGCGGCGGCAGATGGGTCGCCTTGCGGATGGAACGTTGCAGCTGCTCGTTCCAGGGCGTGGAGGGATGTCGTAGTGCCGTCATGCTTCGTCCTCAACCCGCGCCGGGCCGCGCTCGTCGCCGAGCATGAGCGATAGCGCCTCGTTCAAGCGTGTTTCGACCCGCGCATCGATCTGTGCGAAATCGGTATGAACACGACAGTCGCCGCGCGAAAGCACGGGATCGTCCACAATGGACCAGGCCTGCTCGGGCCCGGCGGTATTCAGTCTCTCGCGAACCAGGGTCGCGTCTTCCGGATGCAGCAGCACGCGTACGCCGCGTGCACTGGCCGGCAACAAGCCAACCGTGTCGCGGACAATGCCGATGATCTGGGTAGGTTCGGTGCGCAACTCGCGCCGCAGCAGCGCCCGCGCCAGCGCGGTGGCCAGCATCGCGATCTGCGCGTGCACGGTGTCGTCGAGCTGGGCCAGGGGCCGCGACAATGCCTGCAGCGCCGATTCCAGCTGTCTGGTCGTGCCATCCAGTTTGCGCTGCCGGGCCTCGATGTCCGCGCGTGCTGCTTCCAGGCCTGCAGCCCGACCAGCGTCCTCGGCTTCCTGCCACGCGCGCCGCTCAGCGCCCTGCATGTCCTGTGGCTTGCGAACTCCGCGCAACATGCCACCGGCACTGCCAATGGCGGGCGCACTCCAGGGCTGGATGGTGATCTCGCCACTGACTACCGGAAAATCAAGCTGCGCCACGCTCATCCTCAGTCATCCTTCTGGACCCAGTCCTTCACCACCTGCGCGACTCGCGCAGGATCCTTCGCGACAAGGCTGCGTGCCTGCGCGATCTGCTGTTCATAGGCCATGGCGCTTCCGGACCGGGTGGCCGGGGCAACGTCCTGGCCACCCGCGCAGCCGCCGCCGGCAGTTGCGGCGGCATCATCATCACCTTGGTAGCGGCAGTCAGGTTCTTCATCAACGGGCGCACCACCAGCAGCAGCAGCAGCACCAGCACCACCAGGCCACTGAGCAGCTTCGCCATATCGCGCACCAGCGGGTTCTCCCAGATGGGCGGGCCGTCGAATTCCTCGGCAGCGGCAACCTGTTCCGGCAGGAAACTCTGGTTGACCACCGACACGCGGTCGCCACGCGCTTCATCGAATCCGACTGCCTCGCGCACCAGAGTGTTGATGCGACCCAGCTGCTCCTCGGTCAGCGGCGTCTCGGTCACTTTGCCTTCTGCATCCGTGGCGCGAAGATTGTCGATGAGCACTGCCACCGACAGGCGCTGCAAGCGTCCCGCGGGCTGACGCGTATAGGCCACCGTGCGATCAATTTCGTAGTTGCGCGTTGCCTGCCGCGCGCTGTTGTCCGGCGAGGACGCTGCCAGGGCGGCATCGGTAGCACCCGCTGCGCCAGCTGCAGGCGCGGCGCCCGGCGGCAATGCAGTACCACCTTCCGGCGGCTGGTTCGTCAACGCGCCGGGCACACCCTGCGCACCGGAGCCTGACGCGGCTCTGTTCTTCGCTGGTCTGTTCGCTGCGCACGACCTGGCTCTCGGGTCGATACTGTTCACGCGCCTCTTCTGTGGTCGACATCTCGATCTGTGCGACCACCTGGGCGCGCACCCGTCCCGGGCCCAGCAGCGGCGCCAGCAGCTACTTCGATGCGCTGCGAGTAGTCGTCTTCCAGGCGACGCGCGAGATCCATCTGTTGCTCGCGTGCCGCGAATTCGCTGTTGCCATCCGGCGCAGACAACAGGCGCCCCTGGCTGTCCACCACGGTCACCTGATCCGCCGTCAGCTCGGGAATACTCGAGGCAATCAGATTGACGATGGAATTGACCTGCTCGCGATCCAGCCTGTTACCGGCGCGCAACTGCAGCGTCACCGAAGCACTGACCCGCCTGCGATCACGCACGAAGGCCGATTGCTGCGGCACGGCCAGATGAACACGCGCCGCCTGCACGGGTTTCAGGCTGGCGATCGTCTGCGCCAGTTCCTGCTCCAGCGCATGCTGGTAGCGCGCGTTCTCCATGAACTGGCTGACGCCGAAGCCCGGATCCTTCTGCATGTCCGCGAATCCGCTGCTGCCTGTCAGCCCTTTGGCCGGCAAGCTTCATGCGCGCTTCCGCCACGACGCTCCGCGGGCACCAGCACGGCGCCGTTCTCGAGTTTGTATTGAATGCCGGACTGATCCAGCGAGGTCGTGACCGCCGCCGCGTCCGCGCTGGCGGCATCTGCCAGCAGCACACTGTAGGTCGGCGCCTGCGACCACAGCGCAATGCCCACTCCGGCAGCAACCGCCGCCGCAACGCCAACCAGCAGCAGCAGCGGGCGCAGCCCTGCCATGCCACCGTTCGGCGGATTCATCGGTGTAGCTTCAGCACTCATTGACGGGCCTCATCTCAGATCGGCATGTTCATGATGTCCTGGTACGCACTGACCAGGCGATTGCGGACTTCGACCGTCGCGCGGAACGCCACCGAGGCTTTCTGCGATTCGATCATGACTTGTGACAGCTCCACGCCCGGATCGCCGCGCTCGAAGCGCGTGGCGAGGTCCGAAGCCTGCTGCTGCGTGGCATTGACGCGATCCAGGCCCTGCTTCATCACATTGGCGAAGCTGACCTGCGAACCACCCGCGACTCCATTCACCCCGCCCAGTTCGGCGCCGGGGCGCAGCTGCGGCGTGGTGCCGATCTTCGACTGCTGCTGCAGGGCGCGAATCTGCGCCAGCACGCTGTCGATCTGCATGTTGCTCATGGGTCGTTCCCTTTCCTAGCAGGCGGCTGGCACATCAACGCCGGCGGATCGCAGCTGCGCCAGCTTGTAGCGCAGCGTGCGCGGACTGATGCCGAGCTGTTCGGCCACTGCCTGACGGCTCTGGCCGGCACGCAGTGCGTCCATCAGGATTCGCTTTTCGGTGGCGCGCAGCGAGCCGCGCAGCGCCCTGCCCAGCTCGACCACCGGCGCCAGCGCACGCGGCAACGCCACTTCACGCAGCGACTCGAAGCGGATATGCGGCGCCTCGATCACTGCGGAGTTGGCGAGGATCATCGCCCGCTGCAGGAGGTTGTCGAGTTCGCGGATGTTGCCGGGCCAGCTGTAGCCGAGCAGCAGCTGCGCGGCATCGGCCGAAAGTGCGGGAATGCGCTGCCCGGGCTGGCTGCGCACCTCCAGCATGCGCATCGCCAGCGGCAGCACATCGTCGCGCCGCTCCCGCAGCGCGGGAATCGCCATCGGGAATACACACAGGCGGTAGTAGAGATCTTCGCGGAAGCTGCCCGCCTTCACTTCGGCGCGCAGGTCACGGTTGGTGGTCGCGATCACTCGCACATTCAGGCTCAGCATGGCGCGCGCGCCGAGGCGCTCGACTTCGCGCTCCTGCAGCACTCGCAGCAGCTTGGCCTGCAGCGACAGCGGCATTTCGGTGATTTCGTCCAGCAGCAGCGTGCCGCCCTGTGCCTGTTCGAATTTGCCGGCGTGGGCATTGTGGGCACCGGTGAATGCACCGCGCTCGTAGCCGAACAGCATGGCTTCCAGCATGTTCTCGGGAATGGCCGCGCAGTTGATGGCCACGAAGGCCTGCGTCGCGCGAGGCGAGCGGTCATGGATGAATCGTGCCAGCACTTCCTTGCCGGTGCCTGATTCACCGCTGATCAGCACCGTGCAATCCGTGGTGGCAACCCGGGCAGCCAGGGCGTAGAGCGCACGTGTTGCGCCATCTACAACAACGGGCTCGCGGATCTGCGTCAGAATTTCGTTTGGGGTCTGCATGCCACGGATAAGAGCAATATCCGTGCCGGCCAAGGGTTGCCTACCCCGTGAAGTCCGTCACAGAAACGGACTGCAGGGAGTCAATCCTCCGTCGAATCGTCCACTGCGCGGATGTCGAACTTGCGCAGCTTCTCGACCAGCGTCGTGCGACGCAGCCCCAGCAGCCGCGCAGCCTGCGCCACGATGCCGCTGGAACGGTCCAGCGCCTGGCGGATCAGCGATTCCTCGATTGCCGCCACATGCGCGCGCAGATCGATGCCGCCAGGCGGCAATACCATGCCGCTGCCGCTGGGCGCATCTTCCAGCAGGAACAGGGCTTCCCTTTCGGTCATGTCCGATTCGTGCTCAAGCGGCGCAAAAACAGCAGGTGGAAGGTTGTCCGGTGCCGCAGGCAGGATGGCTGGCACGAGATCAGCCTCGGGCGCCGGGGTCCAGTCGCGCGGGCGGTAGCGCGGCGGCAGATCCGCAGCCGTGACCATGCGGCCCGCGCAGAGGATCGACAGCCGCTCCACCAGATTGCCCAGTTCCCGCACATTGCCGGGCCAGGCGTAACGCACCAGGCAATCCAGCGCATTGGCGGAGAACTGCACCCGCTGGCGGCCCGACGCGACATTCATGTCGGAGAAATCACGGATCAGAGTCGGCAGGTCGTCGATGCGCGTGCGCAGCGAGGGCATTTCGATCGGGAATACATTCAGGCGATAGAACAGGTCTTCGCGGAAGGCGCCACGTTCGATGGCATCTTCGAGATTGCGGTGCGTGGCGGCGATGATGCGCACATTGCACTTCAACTGCAGCGCGCTGCCCACACGCTCGAACACGCGCTCCTGCAGCACGCGCAGCAGCTTCACCTGCATCGGCAGGCTCATGTCGCCGATCTCGTCCAGGAACAGCGTGCCGCCCTCGGCGAGCTCGAAGCGCCCCTTGCGGGTTGCCACGGCGCCGGTGAACGCGCCCTTCTCGTGCCCGAACAGTTCGCTTTCCAGCAGATCAGCGGGAATGGCGCCGCAGTTCACTGCGATGAACGGACGGTTGCGGCGCGGGCTGGAGTGATGGATCGCGCGGGCGACGACTTCCTTGCCCGTACCGGATTCACCCAGCACCAGCACGCTGGACTCATGGATCGCAACCTGCTCGATCAGCGAAACGATCTGCCGGATGGCCCCGGACTGACCGGTTGGCCCGCGCGCGGCGGTGATTCCGTTGAGGACTTCGACTTCTGCGGTTGCCATGAGACCTGCACACAGTTCAAGAGGACTGGGTGCATTGTCACAGGCCGGGTGCGTCAGAAAAGTGACGCACTGCGACGGTCAGTCGCGCATGCGTGTGATGCCCGTCTCACTTAATGAACGGCGGGGCTGTCTGACGCCAGCCACCTGACGTCGGTGGCGCCGGAACGCCAGTTTTTCGATCAGGTCGGCCGTCGCTTCACCCGGTGGCGAGAATGCAGCCCGCACCTGCCCATCCGCCGATACATGGGTGATGTTGGCAATTACTGTAAGCGGCTGTGGCAGGCTGTCACGCAGGTAGATGTCGAGCAGCCCCTGCTCCCCGACCCGATGCTGCGCCGTGCTCTTCCACACAGCGCCCAGCGCATTGAAGCGGATGACAGTTGCCGGTGGGCGCGGCTTCGCGGCGGCAAGCAATTGCCCCATCAGGTCCAGCAACAGGTTCATCTTCACTTCCAGGCGCATCAGGTCGGCGGAATGAGGCGATTTCTCGTCCTTCTTCTCGACCGCGCCCTGCTCTTCGATGGCCGCGCAGACCTGCAGGATCCGGACATTGCTGTCGGCCATGCTGGTGACGGTCGGCAGGTCCGGCGCCTTCGCCAGCGGTCGCCAGCCCACCGGGAGCATGTCCTGGTAAGCCAGTTCGTTCTGCAGAACCACTGTATCGACGCCTTCGTACATGACACTCCTCAGTGCCGAAGTGCGCCTATCCGAGCAGCGCCTCCAGCGTGCGATCTGATTCGGCGACTGCAGCATGCAGGGCCCAGAAGGTCCCGCCCTGCCCGGCCACCGGTTCAACCGGGGCGAGCTCTGCCAGCATACGCCGCCTTTCCTGCATCAACCGCCGCACGTCCACGACTTCCCGGCCATCCTGGATGCCGTGCACCAGCTGCATTGTTGACGCTACTACGCCCTGTACTAGCAAACGCTGTGCCGCCTGACCGCCACTGAGCATGATTTCAGCTCCGCGCCGATGGAATCTGGATCCATGCACTGCGGATCTCCCGCAGCAGATGGCTGACTTCGTCCAGGAGGTCGGTGCGGTTCTCCAGGTTGGCCCGGATCAGCAGCCGACCAGAATAGTCATAGAGGTCGGCCATGTTGGCCGCAATATCGCCACCAGCGGCCAGGTTCAGGCTCCCGCGCAGTTCGTCGATGATGGCCACCGTGCGATGCAACAGCCTGTTGCGGGTTTCCGGCGAACTATGTTCGATCGCACCGCGCGCTCCGGCGATGCGCTCCAGCGCTCCGTCCAGCAACATCACGATGAGCTGGTGCGGATCAGCCGCGGCGACGCCACCGTGAGCGGCTACCGAGCGATAGGCAGCAAGACTAGATTTGTTTTGATAAGTCGACATGCAAACACTCCGTGTTCCACATACGACTTAACGGCTGGCATTGCGCCAACTTGAGCGTTGTTCACCGGACACCAGGCATCCGGCGGACTCGACTTCAGGATTTGTTGAGGTTGGACAGCCCTTCGAGCTGCTGCGTCAGGTAGTTCGAAGTGCTCTGCATCTGCGAGAGCATTGAATCAAGCGCGGTGAACTGCTTCATGTAGCGGGCCTGGATTACCTCCATGCGGGCGCTGAGCGTCTCCTGCTGCTTCTCGAGGTCCCTGCGCCGCGCGGCGATATTTGCATCTCGAGCTGCCAACTCACCAGTGCTCGAAAGCCGGGTCTCCAGAAAATTGCTCAGCTTCACTGCCACGCCGGATTCCGAAGCGAACACACGACTGACTGCATTCGCATCGGCAGCCAATGCTGCAGTCAGCTTCGTGGCATCCAGCTGCAGCGAGCCGGTGGCCGTCGTGGTAATCCCGAGACTGGTGAGCGTCGTGTAGGCGCCCGAGGCACCTGCAACCGGCTCTGCAATCATGCGGCGTATCTGCGCATCCACGTTGCGCAACATGGAATCACCCAGCAATGGACCTGCGGATTTCGTCGCAGCATCATACTTGCCGAGGTTCGAGACCTGCTGCGCCAGGGTATTGTAAGCCGCAACAAAGCTCTCGACACGCTTCTGTACGGCCGAGCCATCGCGCTCAACGCCCAGCGCCACCAGCACGCCGGCCTCCGCCGTCTTCAGGTTCAGGGTCACCCCGTCGATCGCGCCGGTGACTGTATTGGACGCGCTGCGTATCTCATAGCCCGAGACGAACACGATCGCATCCTGCGCCACCACATCGCGCAGCGGATCCACGCTCTGCAGATCCTGCACGAGCTGCGTCAGCCCCGCATCTGCACCGACGGTGCCAACCGAAATACCATTCGCCGCACCCGTCGTGGTTCCAGCCAGAACCAGATAGCTGCCGGTGCCGCTGGTGTCGCGAATCAGGGTTGCGCGCACACCGGTATTGCCGGGCGCTGCGTTGATGGCATCGCGAATCTGGGCAAGTGAATCGCTTTCTGCGGTGATTTCCACATTGAACGTGGTGGTGCCCGTGGTAACGGTCAGCGTTCCCGTTCCGACCACGCTGTCTGGCCCACCCGCATAGACGGCGGAGCCCAGGCGAGAAGCCGTAGCCAGCCGGGAAACCTCCACCTGATAGTCGCCCGTAGCCGCCGCGGACGTGACGGAAGCTGTAAATGCGCCTTCGTCTCCAACCGTCGCCTTGCGGATATCCAGCGACCCAGCAGTCTTCAATGCATTCAGCGCCGTCTGGAAACCGGCCATCGCGCCCTTGAGCGTGGCCATCGCACTGAATTCAGTGGTGAGCCGGAGATCTTCACGCGTGAGACGCTTTTCTGGCCCTGATCGCTCGGCTGCCACCAGTTGGCTGACCAGCGAGTTGACGTCGAGCCCTGAGCCGATTCCCGTGGATGTGATGGTAGCCATGTCTGAAATTATGTCAGGCGGTCAAGTCCACAAGTGTGCCGGGTTCCGCATTCAGCAGCCGCATCAGCCGCAGAGCAGTCTCGTTCGGGATCTGGCGCACAATATCGCCAGTTTCTCCATTGCGCACGGTGATTACCGTGGCATGCGTGCCGCCATCAACACGAAATTCAAGATCGCGATCCGACGATCGCAGGTAGTCGCCCAGATGCTCGGAGACCGCTTCCTGCGGGTCTCGCGGGTCCTTGACCACCGGTCGCTCCGGCTGGAGCTTTGCTTCTGGTGGTACTGCCTCAACTTCGCGGCCCGCGAGAACGGGTTCCCGCACGACGGAGTGTGTCGTAGTGACGCCGGATAGAAGCTTGGTCGCCCGAATATCCATGGTGTCCCCTCATGGTAAAAAGGCGACAGAGATCTTGCGATCCCCGCCGCCCTCACCGCATTGCTGCGGACTTTTCAGTCAGCGATCAACGAAGCAGCGACAGGACGTTCTGCGGAACAGAGTTCGCCTGGGCCACCATCGCCGTGCCAGCCTGCTGCAGGATCTGGGCGCGGGTCAGGGCTGCCGTTTCAGAAGCAAAGTCCGTATCGAGGATGCGGCTGCGTGAAGCGGACAGGTTCTCACCCACCGCCGACAGGCTGTTGATGGTCGACTGGAAACGGTTCTGGATGGCGCCCAGCGTGCTGCGCAGCGTGCTGACCGAGGTCAGGGCCGCGTCCACGCTCTGGATCGTCGAGTTGGCACCGTTCACACTGCTTACGTTCTGCGCGTTCAGCGAGCCGCCCAGTGCGGAAGACGCCACACCCAGAGCCGTTCCACCAGCACCACCCAGCGTCAGTGCTTCGCCGGAACTGATCACGAGCTGGTTGCTCGAATTGACTGACGCGTATGCGCCCGCCACCTGGCTGTTGATCGCATCGACCAGCGCCTGGGAAGTGGCGTACGTACCAGCGACATCCACCGCAGTGCCAGTTCCAACCTGGATCGTGGTCGAAGCCAGGGTGTACGGAGCAGCCGTACCGGCAACAGTGGCAGCGCCAGCAGTTGCCGTGCCACCGGTCGTGATGATCGAAGCATCGGTGCCACCGATTGCAACACTTCCCGCCCCTGCCGTGGCGGCGGTGAAGGTAATCTGACCACCAGTCTCGCTGACGACAACCGTGGCATCGAGGTCAGCGTCGATCGCTGCAACCATGCCCGCCAGATCACCAGTGAAGTCGGCGTTCAGCGTTACGTTCTGCGCAGCACCGCCCGGAGCAGTGACTGTGAACGTGGCGCCACCCGAGTAGTCGCCCGGAGTAATGACGCCCGACTCATAGTTTGCAGCAGTCGCAGCGGTGCCGCCTGAACTGAACAGAGTCGCGAGATCAACGGTACCGGTCGAAGTTGCAACCTGGCCGATCGCCGTTGCCTTCACACTCGAAGTCAGCGCGAGGCTGATGGTCTCACCGACATTCGCGCCAACCTGAAATACCGCACCGCCAAACGAACCGTCCAGGACCTTGCGGCCGTTGAACGAAGTCTGGCTGGCGATACGGTCGATTTCAGCAATGCGCTGCGCTACTTCCTGGTTCAGGGCAGCGCGGTCGCTGTCGCTGTTGGTCGCGTTGGCAGACTGCACAGCCAGCTCGCGGATGCGCTGCAGGTTGCTCGTGACTTCCTGGAGGGCGCCTTCCGTGGTCTGGGCCAGCGAGATGCCATCGTTGGCGTTGCGCGAAGCCTGGTTGAGACCATTGATCTGCGTCGTCATGCGCTCGGAGATCGCGAGACCGGCAGCGTCATCCTTGGCGCTGTTGATGCGCAGACCTGAAGACAGGCGCTGCAGCGAGGTCGCCATCTGGCTGGCTGAGGTCGTGAGATTGCGCTGAGCGTTCAGCGACATCACGTTCGTATTGATGACAAGTGCCATGTTAAAGATGCTCCTGTTAAACCATTCGTTGCATTCAGCCAGCTAACCTGCTGGCGGGGGCTCTGGTCGGTACCTCCCGCCAGTGCGCTTCAGAAGGGTTAACGGCTTTTCCCTGGGTTCCTTGAGCATCTGGATGTCGCCAGATGAAGAATTGAGGCGAGGTTCACACCATGAGGGCGGAACCGTGCGCCACGTCACAGGTAATCGAACAGGGAGAGCTGCCCGATGCGGGTATAGGCCGCCTGTGCGGCCTGCAGACCCGTCAATTGCTGGTTCATGCGGCTGATGGCTTCCGCATAGTCGAGATCGCGCAGGTCGCTCAGCGAGCTTTCCAGCGTGAGTTTCGTGTCTTCCCGCAATGTTTCTGCATTGTCCAGTGCAGACAGCCGCGCACCGATGTCGGCGCGCAGGTCGATCACGTGGTCTAGCCCCTGATCCAGCTGGCCGATGGCCCGGTTGATGTTCGTGCTGAGCATCGCCCGCGACTCGGGCGTATCGGCGCCCAGGGCCAGGGCCGACACCAGTTCATCCATTGTCTGGAACAGGCCTTTGGTCGAGGCCGGCGCGATGGTGTAGGTATCGCCGGCTGCAGGCGCACCCTTGATGTTCACCTGTATGCCGTTGAAGGCAACCACGCTGTCATCGACGTAGCTGCCCGCAACAGGGCTGCCACCGCCGTCCAGCAGCGGATTGCCGAGACCGTCCAGCACGCGCCAGCTGTCGGTGGCCGTGAATTCGATGGTGTAGTTGCCGGGCACCCAGGCTGCCTGGTCGACCACCTGCCCCAGATCCACAATGCCCGTGCCATTGTGCACACCGGTGGCTACAGCAAAGGTGCCGTTGCCTTCCGGGATGTTCATGAAAGCCTGCTCGCCATTGATGCCATCTGCCAGCTTCTGCGTGGAGCTGATCTGCAGCTGGCGCACGCCCTGGTCGCCTGAGTAGGTTACGCCGGCGCCACCTCGGGCAAAGGGCTGCACCTGTGTCGAGTAGCCGGAAAACAGGTATTCGCCGTTGGTGTCGCGCCGGTTGCCGACATCCACCAGTTCCTGCGCACGGGAACGCAGTTCGGTGGCAATGGATCCCAGCGCCACGCTGTCCAGCGCGCCGTTGTTGGCCTTCACCGCGAGTTCCCGCGCCCGCTGCAGCAGCGTGCCAAGGTCGGAAAGGGCCTGTTCACCCACGCCCAGGCGCGCCGCAATGATGTCGGAATTCTTGCCGAATTGTTCGAGCTGCGCCTGCGTCTGCTCGAGTCCCAGGATGCGGGTCGAACCAATGGGATCATCAGCCGGCGACTGGATACGACGACCGGACGCCACCTGTGACTGCGTTTTCGAAAGCAGCGTCTGCTGCTTCAGGATCTCACTGATGGAGGCGGCATGCCTGCCGGCTGTTGAAAGTCGGTTGATCATCTGCGTGTCGCATCCAGCAGGGTGTCGAAAATGGTCTGGGTCACGCGGATCATCTGTGCCGCAGCCTGATAGGCCTGCTGGTAGCGCATCATGTTGGCCGCCTCTTCATCGAGATTGACACCGGACACGCCATCCACCGCCGCCAGGCTGTCGTCATAGATGACCTGCTGGGCTTCCAGGCTGTTGTTGGCCTGGCTGGTGGCCACACCGACTGCGCCAATGAAGCGGGACACGGCCGCGTTGATGGATTCCGCGCCGCCCGACAGCACACCGCGCGACAGGGCTTCCACCATCTGCAGCGCATTGCGATTGTCACCCGTACCGGCGGCATTGTTGGCCACTGTGAAGCTGTCGCCCGCGGCAGGTGCACCACTGATCTGCACGCGCCAGCCATTGATGTCGATGTTCTGCCCGGGCGTGTACGGGTTGCTGCCCACGCCATTGATGGAATAGCTGGTGGCGTCGATGAACTGCAGCGTGACCGGGCTGCGCAGCTGTGCATTGCCAACGTCAATGACCTCGCCCGCTGAAATGGCTGCGGAACCGGCATTTCCAGTCGTTGCAGCCGTCCGGATGGGCGCAGCCGCCGCGACCCGTGCCGGGTCACTGATCAGCACATCCAGCCCACTGATCGCGCCCGCGGTAGGCCGCACGAGAACTTTGTCCCCGGCAGCTGGCGTACCGCTGATCACCATCGAGAGGCCGTCTGCCACGATCGGATCACCGACCGTGCCGGTGCCCGTGAACCCGACTGCCGCGCCGGTATCGGCACGCTGCATGGTCCACGCGCTGCCCGTATAGCGCATGACATAGTCGTAGGGGTCAGCGAGCCCGCGCCAGTGCGCGTCGCCGCGATGGTGGCCGACCCTGCATTGCCCGCAGCCGGGATTGCCTCGACGGCGCCCACCGCGAACAGGTCACCACCCAGATTTCCAGAGAGATCGATGCCATCACGGTGCTGGGCATTGGTGACCTCGGTCAGCGCGACGGCCATCTGCCCGAGCTGGTTGCGGGCCGGATCCAGCAGTTCCCGCCGGAAGTCCAGCAGGCCGCCAACGCTGCCGCCGGTCAGAGAGCTGCTGACATCCACCGTCACGCCGGGCGTCTGGAAAGCCAGCGAAACCCGCGTCGACAGGAAAGGATCCTGCTTGGCCACCACGGTGGCCGATGTGCCACCGATCACCAGAGCCTGGCCGTTGCCTACGAAAACATTGATGGATCCGTCGTCCTGACGGACCACGGAGGTATCCACCCGCGAGGCAAGATCTGCCATCTGCGCATCGCGCGCATCCAGAAGGTCGCCCGGTGCCTGCCCGGCCTGCGACTGCGCCGCCACGATTTCCTGGTTCAGGCGCGCGATGTTGCCGGCAATGCTGTTGATCGCCGATGCCTCACCGCGCAGCTGCTCGCTGACCTCTGTCTCCAGATCACCCAGCCGCTGTTCGTAGGTCTGCAGGCGCTGCACCAGACCTTCCGCCTCCGACAGCAGCACCTGCCTGGCGGCAGTCGAAGATGGCGTATTGGCCACCCCCTGCAGGGCATTCGTAAAACGCTGCAAGGAAGCGGAAATGCCGGTGGAGCTGTCGGCAAACAGATTGTTGATCGCGCCGGCCTTCTGGGCATAGGCATCCAGACGCGAGAAGCTGCTGGCAGCCCGCTGCATCTGCGACACCAGCAGGTCGTTGCTGAAGCGGCTGACATTGTCGACCAGCACGCCACTGCCCAGCGACATGCCACCGAAGTTCTGCGGCTGCTGGGTAACCAGATCCACGCGCTGGCGGCTGTAGCCGGGCGTCGAGACGTTGGCGATATTATGACTGGTGGTCTCCAGCGCGCGCTGAAACGCCCGCAGACCGGAAACCGCCACATTGAGCATGTCAGGCATTTACAGGACCTCGTCCAACCGTTGCCTGTATCGGCATGTCGGGGTGTGACTTGAGTCTCGCCGCTACCGCGGTGAGCTTGTTTGCATAATCAGGGTCGGTGGCGTAGCCACCACGCTGCAAGGCCTGTGCATAAGCGGCGGCGTCGCTACCCGTACCCAGCGCGGCGGCATAACGCGGACTGGACTGCAGCAGCTTCACGTAGTCTCCCAGCGACTGCTCCGGCGATTCATAGCTGCGGAAGCCAGCGGTCACCTGCTGCATGCGGCCATCCTGGAATTCGCGGGTGCCGCTCATCGCGGCTTCACCCTTCCAGTTGCCTCCGGCCTTGATGCCGAACAGATTGAAGCTGGGGCGTCCATCCGCCCCCATCGGCACCGACTTGCCCCACCCTGTCTCGAGCGCGGCATGTGCGATCACCGTGGCAGGATCAACCCCGAGCTCGCGGCCAGCGGCCGTCGCTGCGGGCAATATCGACTGCACGAATTCTTCCTGGGTGCGTGGCGGCCAGGCCTTCCCCATGGGGACGCTGGCAGAGCCCGTTGCGGCGGCACTGGCGGTGCCATCTGCCGGTGCCGCAATTCCCGAAGCTTCGGGCGAAAACCCCGCGCTCTGCATCAACTGGCGCATCAGCACATCGGCGAGCCCCAGTCCCTTGCCCTTCGACAGCTGCTGCGAGAGCTGCTGATCGAACATGTCCTGGTAGAAATCCTGCTGGTCGCTCCCAAAGAGCGAATCCTCGGGCGTTGCTTCCCGCATGCTTTTCAGCATCATCGTGGTGAACAGACTCTCGAACTGCTTGGCGGTCTCGCGCAGCGCCTCGGGAGTCTGCGCAGAAGCCTCCCGCTTGAGAGCGGTGAGGCTCGCAGGATCTGCATAGAAAGAACTGTTCAGCGGAGCGATGGCCATGGCGTACCTAGATCACGATGAGCTCGGCGCGCAATGCGCCCGCTTCCTTGAGTGCTTCCAGAATGGCTACCAGATCACCCGGCGCCGCTCCCACCTGGTTCACGGCCCGCACGATCTCGTCGAGATTCACGCCGGCGTCAAACAGGAACATCCGCGCGTCTTCCTGATTGACGGAAATCTCGCTGCGCGGCGTGACCACGGTTTCACCGCGCGAAAATGCCTGCGGCTGACTCACATCCTGTCGCTCGGTGATGGTCACCGAAAGCGAACCATGCGCGACGGCCGCCGGCGACACACGCACCCGCGCGCCGATCACCACGGTGCCGGTGCGGGAATTGACGATGACACGCGCCGGCGCATCGCCCGGCTCGACTTCCACCTGTTCGAGGGTGGAGAGATAGGCAATGCGCTGGTTGGGATCCAGTCGGCGCGGCCACCTTCACCGACACGGCATCCATGGCCTGCGCCGTGTCTTCGCCCAGCAATGCATTGAGTCCGCCGGCCAGTCGCGCCGCGGTGGTGAAATCCGGTGTATGCAGATTCAGCACGACGAAGGGCTGGGAGGTGAAATTGTTGGGCACCTCGCGTTCCACCGTCGCGCCATTCGGCACGCGGCCACTGGAGGGCACATTGACGGAGAGTTTCGATCCGTCATCCCCCTTCACGCCAAAACCGCTGACAATCATGCTGCCCTGGGCGATGCCATAGACCTGCGCCGTCGATGCCGCGCAGCGGCGTCATGAGCAACGTGCCGCCGCGCAGGCTCGCCGCGTTGCCGATGGAAGCCACTGTCACGTCGATGGTCTGGCCCGTCTTCGAGAAGGCTGGCAGATCGGCCGTTACAGTCACCGCCGCCACGTTCTTGAGCTGCGGATTGGCATTCGGCGGAATGGTCACGCCGAAGTTCGCGAGCATGTTCTTGATGCTCTGGATGGTGAACGGCGCCTGGCTGGTCTGGTCGCCCGTGCCATCCAGACCCACCACGAGGCCGTAGCCCACCAGCTGGTTGCCGCGCACGCCGGAAACCGATGCCAGATCCTTCACCCGCTCCGCCTGCACTGCCGAGGCCATGACGCAGAGGGCGAAAACACCCAGGCATTGCACGCCGGATTTGAACACTTTGACTTTCACAGCGGATTCCAGCGTGAGTTGAAGAAGCGGGAGAGCAGGCCCGGCCGGTTGGCATCCGCCAGCACGCCCTGCCCACCATAGGAGATGGAGGCATCCGCAACCTTGTAGGAAGGAATGCTGTTGTCCGGCAGGATGTCGATCGGCCGGATCACGCCCTGGATGCGGATGAATTCGCGCCCCTGGTTGATGCCGATCCATTTCTGGCCCCGCACCAGCAGGTTGCCGTTGCTCAGGCGCTGCGCCACGGTCACCGTGATGTTGCCCTGCAGCTTGTTGCTCAGCTGGCTGTCGCCGGAGCCGTCGAATTCGCGATTGTTCTCGATGTTGGCAGAGAGGATCTCGTTGCCGTTGATGGTCACGGGACTGCCACCCAGGATCGGCCCTGGAATGTCGATCTTGCTGCTCTTGGAAGTCGTGGTGCTGGAGCTCTTCTGCGCCGCAGTGCTCTCCTGCAGATTGATCGTCACCGTGTCGCCAACCCGCCGCGCCACGGAATTCTCGAACAGCGCGATATCGTGGCCGGCCTGATAGATCGAGCCACTGACCAACGCGGTGTCGGGAACTGGCTCCGGCCAGGTGGCATCGAAGTTCTCGATCCGGGGCGGCGAAGCACAGCCTGCCAGCACCACCAGCACTGCAAAGCCCATCGCCAGTGTCATTGCCTGGTTCTTGTTCACAGGTTGTTGCTCACGTATTGCAGCATCTGGTCAGTGGTCGAGATCGCCTTCGAGTTCATCTCGTAGGCGCGCTGGGTTTCGATCATCGTCACCAGCTCTTCGACCACGTTGACGTTCGAGCCTTCCAGGAATCCCTGCTGCAGGGCGCCGAGCCCGTTGAGCCCGGGCGTGCTGGTCTGCGCCGGGCCACTGGCCGCGGACTCTGCCAGCAGGTTCTCGCCGCGCGGCTGCAGGCCGGCCGGGTTCACGAAATCCGTCAGCTGCAGCGAGCCGACCTGCGTCGGCGCAGCCTGTCCGGCAACCTGCGCGCTGACCACGCCATCGCTGCCGATGGTGATGCTCTGCGCACCGGCCGGAATCGAGATGGCGGGCTGCACGCGGTATCCGCTGGAAGTCACCAGCTCGCCTTCGGCGCTCATCTTGAATGAGCCGTCGCGGGTGTAGGCGAAGCTGCCGTCTGGCATCAGCACCTGGAAGAAGCCGCGGCCATTGATGGCCACGTCCAGCGAGTTGCCGGTGTTGTTCAGGCCACCCTGGGTGTAGTTCTTTTCGGTGGCGACCACCCGCACGCCGGTGCCGAGGTTGAGTCCGGTTGGCGCCATCGTGTCCTGCGAGGTCGCAGCGCCAACCTGCTTGTGTTCTGGTAGAGCAGATCCTCGAACACGGCGCGGTCTTTCTTGAAACCCGTGGTGCTGACGTTGGCGAGGTTGTGCGAGACGACAGCCATGCGCGTCTGCTGCGCATCGAGTCCTGTCTTGGCGGCCCAGAGTGCGGAATTCATGGTGTTTCAGGTTCCTTGAGTTGGCCGGTCTAGCGCATCGACAACAGGCGCGCAGAGGCTGCACCGTTGTCCTCGGCGGATTTCATCGCGCGCACCTGCATGTCGAAGCGGCGCGACAGTTCGATCATGTTGACCATGGCATCGGCCACGTTGACGTTGCTGCTTTCCAGCATTCCGGACATGAGGCGCGTCGATGCATCGGGCGGCGCATCGCTGCCATCCTTCATGCGGAACAGGCCGTCCTGGCCCTTTTCAATGTCTTCATTGGCCGGGTTCACGAGCTTGATGCGGCCGACTTCGGCCTTGGTCTCTGGCCCCTGTCCCAGCGGCACGATGGAGATCGTGCCGTCGCCACCCACCACCAGCGATGCATGCGGCGGCACGGCGACCGGCCCCGCCTCGCCGAGCACGGCAAGCCCGGTACCGGTGCGCAGCTGGCCATTGGTGTCCACGCGCAGGTCACCTGCGCGCGTATAGGCCTCGCGGCCATCCGGCCCCTGCACGGCGATGAAGCCACTCGCCCTGCACCGCCACGTCCAGATCGCGCCCGGTGGACATCAAGCGCCCACCGTCGCGTCGAAACCCGTGGTGGCCGCCGTTGCATATACGCGCGATTCGAAGCCATCGCCAGCCACCTGCCGCGCCTGGAACGCCTGCAGATCGGCGCGAAAGCCGGTCGTGCTGGCATTGGCGAGGTTGTGGTTGTTGGCTGTCTGGGCCCGCAGGGTCTCGCGGGCACCGGTCATCGCAACGTATAGCATCCGGTCCATGATGATTACCTGATGTTGATGATGGTCTGCGTGATCGAGTCAGAGGTGGAGATCATCTGCGCGTTCGCCTGGAAGTTGCGCTGCGCGGTGATCATGTTCACCAGCTGCGTGGTGATGTCGACGTTCGAGGATTCCAGCGCACCGGACTGGATCAGGCCGAAGCCCGAGTTGCCCGCCTGGCCGCGCAGTGCCTGACCCGAGGCGAAGGTTTCCGCCCAGTTGGTGTCTGCCAGCTGCTGCAGGCCGCCGTTGTTGGCGAAGTTCGACAGCGCCACCTGCCCCAGCGTCAGCGAGCGGCCGTTCGTGAAGCGGGCCTGCACCGTGCCGCTCTTGTCGATGTCCATGCCGATCAGGCGACCGGTGGTGTAGCCATCCTGCGTGATGTTGTTGACGCTGAAGGTGCCGCCGTACTGCGTGCGCACCGGTGAAATCGAAGGTGATGGTCATGTCGGCCGCGCCGGTGGCGGGCGTGTAGGCCGGGAAGGCAACGGCGCCATTGGCCGGCGTTGTCAGCAGGCCGGTGTTGCTGAATGCCAGCGTGCTGCGCACCACCCACGGCCGTGCCATCCACATACAGGCGCGCATCCCATTCACCTGAGGCTGCGCCCTTCACGAAGTACATCGTGGCCGTGTGCGCAGCGCCCAGCGAGTCATAGACCGTCAGCGAGGTCGCGCGGTTGAAGCTGGTGGGATCGGCCGGATCGAACGTTGCCGTGGCGGGCACGGTCGCATTGGCCGGCAGGTTCATCAGCATTTCCACGTTGGTGGTGGCGGCTGGCGCGCTTTCTGCCGAGATCAGCCGCAGGTCCGTCAGCGAGCCCGTGTTGAAGCCACCGCCGACCAGCGGCGGATACACCTGCAGCCGCTGCACCCTGGGCGTTGACCACATAGCCCTTCGGCGTCGGTCTTGAATGCGCCGGCGCGCGTGTAGGCCATGCGCACCGCCGTCACTCAGAGTGAAGAAGCCCGGCCCGCTGATGGCAAGGTCCAGGTTGCTGTCGGTGAAGTCGATGTTGCCCTGTCCGAACTGCTGCGAGATGTCCGACACCCGCACGCCGTTGCCGGCGGCCAGTGTCGCCACACCCTGCGGCGAGACCGCGAACAGCTCCGCGAACTCGGTGCGCGACTCCTTGAAGCCGGTGGTGGCGCTGTTGGCGATGTTGTTGGCCGTTACACCCAGGTCAGCCGAAGCTGCGTTGAGGCCACTCAGTGCGAGACGAAAAGTCATGGTTAGCTCCTTACATCACTCGCCGGACGCGGCTGAGCGGGATGGGTCCGATATCGGTGTTCAAGGTCAGGTTGTTGGTGGCCGGATCGAGCGTGACGCTGCCGACGCGGCTCGACAGCTGGGTTTCCAGCTGCTCGTCGGCCCCGCCCACCGTCGCCAGTGCTTCAATCGTGTAGCTGCCTGCAGGCGCGCGCGTCACCGCGATCGGTGGTGCCATCCCACTGGAATTCGGTCACGCCCTGCTGCGTGGAAAGCGGCATGCGCCGCACCAGCTGCCCGCTGGCATCGGTGATCACGAGCAACGCGGCATTGGTGCCTTCCGGTATCGTGACCGCGCCGCCGATGCCACCGGCCGCGCCGAGGTTTGCCGTATCGGCTTCGGCCATCACATCGTGACCCACCAGATTGGTACCGCCCAGCACCTGCGAGGACCGCAGCGAATCAGACAGCACGGCCAGAGAGCCCTGCATGTCCTGGATGCCGGAAACGGTGCCGAACTGCGCCAGCTGGCCGAGGAATTCGGAAGGATCCATCGGCTTGGTCGGATCCTGGTTGCGCAGCTGCGCGATCATCAGCTGCATGAACTGCGCCTGACCGAGCTTGTCCTTGTTCGAGACACTGCCAAAGGCCGCGCTGGCCTGGCCAGTGATGGCGTCGACGGCCATTACTGACCCAGCCGCAGGGTGGCGAGCAGCAGATCCTTGGATGTATTCATGATCTCCACATTGTTCTGGTAGGCACGCGAGGCGCTGATCATGTCGACCATCTCCTCGACCACATTCACATTCGGGCGCAAAGACATAGCCGTCGGCATTGGCCAGCGGATTGCCGGGCTGGTAGCGCATTTCCGGCGCCCGGGTGTCTTCCGTGATGCCGCGTGACGCGCACGGCAGCGCCGGTTTCCGAACCCTGCATGCCCGCCATCTGCGCGCGTACCGCTTCGAACACGGGATGGCGCGCACTATAGGCTGTCTTCGCATCGCCGCTGACGCTCTCGGCGTTGGCGAGGTTGCTGGCCACGGTATTGAGCCGCACCGACTGTGCGGACATGCCCGAGCCGGCAATATCGAAAATCCTGAAGGATGACATTCAAGTACTCCTTGTTCCGTCACTGCCCGGTGATGGCCGTCATCAGCGAGCGGAATTTCGAGGAAAGAAAGGACAGCGTGGCCTGATAGCGCACCGCGTTCTCCGCAAAGGCCGCCTGTTCGAGCTGCGCATCCACGGTGTTGCCGTCCAGCGAAGGCGCCAGCGGCGTGCGATAGCGCAGGAAGGCCTCGGTACTGCCCGGCTCCAGCGCCGCAGCGCCGGCCGTGGCGAAATGTTTCGACTGCGTGGCCTGCATGGCACCGTTTGAGCCCGCAGGTGCCGCTGCCGTCAGCGCAGCACGGAAGTCCAGGTCCTGCGCCTTGTAGCCCGGCGTGTCCGCATTGGCGAGATTGCGCGCCAGCAGCTCGGTGCGCTGTTCACGCAGTTTGAGCGCCGAAGCGTGCACGCCAAGATACGAATCGAGATTGATAGCCACCGTTGCTCCGTCAGAAACCCGTCTTGCGGGGGATACAGAGCAACCGCCGTGCCACACGGTGAAAACAGCGTGGATGTAGGGCTACAGGGGGCTGCAGGGTTGGAACTGCGTGATGCAGTTCACGGCCGCGCGGCAAGGGATTGCCGCCGGACGGTGACCAGATGCCGCAATTGCCGCATGTCTGCAGTCTTCTTATCGGCCAGCACGGCATGAAACTTTAATGCGACATCGATGGCATGGAGCTTGCTTCTATGATCCCCATGAATCGAGCAACACCATTGCGCGTCTGCTTTCCGGCGCTACTCCTCGCAGTCGCTTCGAGCACATGGGCACAGACCACAGCCCTGCAGCCACTGGATGAACTGCGGCGCAGCGCGGAGGTCTTTCTCACAGAGCATGTGCGAGGCAGCGGCTCCAGTGACGCGATTCCCCGCGTGACCGCCGGCACCCTCGACTCCCGGCTGCGGTTGCCACGCTGCAGCGGCGCACCGCAGGGCATTCTGCCTTCCGGCGCGTCGGTGACCGCCCGGATGACAGTAGGCCTGCGCTGCGCCTCTCCCGCATGGACCGTCTACGTGCCCATGACCGTCGAAACCGAATTGAAGGTACTGGTGATGCGCCAGGCCGCGGCCCGCAACAGCAGCCCCGTCGCAGCCGACGTGGAACTGCAGCAGCGCCGTGTGCCGGGCATCGCCACGGGCTATCTGACTCATCCCGACCAACTCACCGGCCGTCATCTGAAGGTGGCGGTCAGCCCGGGCACCGCCCTGAGCACCGATCTGCTGGCGGCAGACATCCTTATCAAGCGCGGCCAGCGCGTGACCCTCATCGCCGCCGTGGGTGGTATAGAGGTGCGCGCCCAGGGTGAGGCCGTTGCCAACGCCACGCCTGCGGGCCGGGTACGGGTGCTGAACCTTTCTTCCCGCAAGATCGTGGAAGGCCAGGTCGAGTCTGCGGACCTCGTGCGGGTGAGCCTGTAAAAAATGTGCGCCCACGCAACATATTCCACACCCCCTCAGAACTATAGTGATCTGCCCCTCAAGATCTGGCACCGGCGGCCGTTACACAAGGTGAAGGTACTCGAATGAAACTACCTGGAGACAGCGCGGTGCCCAGCAAGATCACAGGTGTAGATGCGAAATCGGTGCGTGTAGCGCCGAGCACCAGCGCGCCCAAGCGTCAGGACCAGGCCATGGAGAAGGCCGGCGGCGCAGATTCCGGCTCGAACGTGCAGCTCACAGGTGCCTCGCGCAGCCTTGCAGCCCTGGAACAGTCGCTGCAGGAACTGCCTGCCATCGACGAACAACGAGTGGCCGCCGTCAAACGGCGTCTGGATTCCGGCGAGTACCAGATCAATCCGCAGCGCGTGGCCGACAAACTCCTGCATATGGAAAGTGAATTGCGACGCGGCAGCCCCCTCGAACACGGCCTGAAGTAATCCTGGATGGAACCCAAAGCCTGCCTGACGCAGCTGTCCCGCCTGCTTGCAGACGAAACCAACCTGCTCGGCACCCTGGCGCAGCAGCTGCAGCGCGAACACGAGTTGCTGGTAGCCAATGACGTGGAAGGCCTGGAACAGGCCGCGGATGCCAGACAGAAGTCCGTCGTGGCGCTGTCCCGTCTCGATCAGGAACGCCGCAGCCTGTGCCGTCTGCTGGGATACAGCACCGACCACCTCGGTCTCGGCGCCCTCTTCAAGTGGTGCGATCCAGCCGGATCGCTGGCCGCCGCCCATGCTGCCGCTTCAGATCAGGCGCAGCGCTGCCGGGAACAGAATGATCGCAATGGCGTGCTGGTCAACGCACGCCTCAACCGTCTCAGCGGCATGCTCGACCTGCTCAATGGCAAGAACGCCACGCACCGCACTTATGAATCCCGCGGCACGAATCGCGCTGCCCCGCCAACCGCCGGCCGGATGGTTTCGACCAGCGCCTAGACGTTGAAGCGGAAGTGCATCACATCGCCCTCACGGACGATGTACTCCTTCCCTTCCAGCCGCAGCTTGCCCGCTTCCTTCGCGCCCGCCTCACCCTTGCAGGCGATGAAGTCGGCAAAGCCGATCACCTCCGCCCGGATGAATCCATGTTCGAAGTCGGTGTGGATCACACCGGCTGCCTGCGGTGCAGTGGAGCCCGCCCTGATCGTCCAGGCCCGCACTTCCTTCACGCCTGCGGTGAAATAGGTCTGCAGCCCCAGCAACTGGTAGGCACCGCGGATCACGCGGTCGAGCCCCGGTTCAGCGAGCCCCATATCCTTCAGGAATTCCGCCCTTTCTTCATCCTCGAGCTGCGCGATCTCGGCTTCCATGGCTGCGCATACGGCAACCACCACCGCACCTTCCTTTTCGGCGCGCGCCTTCACGGCATCCAGCTGCGGATTGTCGGTGAAGCCCGATTCATCGACGTTGGCCACGTACATGATCGGCTTCAGCGTGAGCAGATGCAGATCGCGTAGATCCGCGCGATCGTCGACCGTCAGCGTCATCGAGCGCGCTGGCTGCCCGTTGTTCAGATGCTCGCGCAGCCGCTGCAGCAGATCACGGGTGCGCAGGGCTTCCTTGTCGCCGGTCTTGGCCAGTTTCGCGGCGCGATCGGCCGCCTTCTCCACACTGGCGAGATCCGCAAGGCCCAGCTCGGTATCGATCACATCGATGTCCGAGATCGGATCCACCTTGCCGGACACATGCACGATGTCATCGTTCACGAAGCAGCGCACCACATGCGCAATCGCATCCGTCTCGCGGATATGCGCCAGGAACTTGTTGCCCAGGCCCTCGCCCTTTGAGGCACCAGCCACCAGGCCCGCGATATCCACGAACTCCACGGCAGCCGGCAGTACCCTTTCGGGTTTGACGATGACCGACAGCTGCGCCAGCCGCGGATCCGGCACACCGACCACGCCCACGTTGGGATCAATCGTGCAGAACGGATAATTTTCCGCCGCGATCTGCGCCCGCGTCAGCGCATTGAACAGGGTGGACTTGCCCACATTCGGCAGTCCGACGATTCCGCACTTGATACCCATGAGTGTTCCTTTATGGCTGACGCGTATGCAGCTGCTGCATCACGCGCTCAGCGCCTTGTTCCAGAATTTCCGGCACCACATCCGCCGCCGCGCGCACGGCTAGCTCGGGCGCAATGCGCTCCTCGCTGCTGGTACGTCCCAGCAAGTAAGGCGTCACCAGTTCGCGCGAACCCGGATGTCCGACTCCGATGCGCAGCCGCCAGAAGCCATCGCCGAAATGGGCGATCAGATCCTTCAGACCGTTGTGTCCGCCCGCACCGCCGCCGGACTTCAGGCGCAGCGCTCCCGGTGGCAGATCGAGCTCGTCATGCGCAACCAGGATGGCCGGCGCCTCGACCTTGTAGAAAGTGGCAACAGCCGCCGTCACCCGGCCACTGTTGTTCATGAAATCCTGCGGTTTGACGAGCCAGCGTTCCTGGCCCGCAATCTGCACCCGCGCCAGATCGGCGTGGAAACGCGGCTCCAGGCGAAAGCTTCCGCCATGGCGCCGCGCCAGTTCTTCCACAAACCAGAACCCGGCATTGTGCCGGGTGGTTTCGTATTCGCGCCCCGGATTGCCCAGACCCACGATGAGTTTGATCGCGAGTCCAGGCATGTCCGCAGCCGTTTACTTCTTGCCGCCCTTGGCGTCTGCGGCCTTGGCATCGCCTGCCTTGGCATCCCCGGCCTTGGCATCGGCAGCCTTCTTCGCATCGCCAGCCGTCGGCACTGCAGCGGTTTCTGCTGCAGCGGCTTCCGGCTCTTCCGTGCGCGGCGCATGGATCGAGACGACCGGCACTTCACGACCCTGCGACAGCGCAGGAATCGTCACGCCCGGTGGCAGCTTGATGTCCTTCAGGTACACCGTATCGCCCAGGCTCATGCCGGCCATGTCGACTTCCAGCGCTTCCGGCAGATCCTTCGGCAGGCAGGAAATTTCCACGTCGGTGCGCAGATGCGACACCAGGCCGCCCTGCGTCTTCACGCCGGGGCAGGTGGTCTCGTTCAGGAAGTGGATCGGCAGATGCAGGCGGATCAGCTGATCGGCCAGCACCCGCTGCAGGTCCACATGCAGCACCTGGTTCTTCGCCGGGTGCATCTGCACATCCTTCACGATGGCCTGATGGTCCGTGCCATCGATCTTCAGCGTGACGACGCTCGAATAGAACTTCTCGTCCGTGATCACGTTGAGCAGCTTGAGCTGATCGAGCGTGATGTTCGAGGGTTCACCTTTGCCACCGTAAAGGATGGCTGGCACCTTGCCCGTGCGACGCAGGCGGCGGCTCGCACCCTTGCCCTGATCGTCGCGCGTCGTGGCGCTCACTTCAAATGATTTACGCATATGTATCTCCAGACAATGACAACACGATGCACGCCGCGACCAACGCGCATCACCTTCCAAAAACCTAGTCGATGTACATCGAGCTGACGGACTCTTCATCGCGGATGCGACGGATGGTCTCTGCCAGCAACCCCGCCACCGACAGCACCCGGATCCGACCGCAGGCCTTGGCCGCGGCAGAAAGCGGGATGGTGTCCGTCACCACGAGTTCATCGAGTGCCGAACTGCTGATGCGCTCGACGGCCTTGCCCGACAGCACCGGGTGGGTGATGTAGGCCACCACGCGACGCGCACCTTGTTCCTTCAATGCCTCGGCCGCCTGGCACAGCGTGCCGGCAGTATCCACGAGGTCATCGATCAGGATGCAGCTGCGATCCTTCACATCACCGATGATGTTCATGATCTTCACTTCGTTGGCGCGCGGCCGGCGCTTGTCGATGATGGCGAGTTCCACATCATCCAGCTGCTTGGCCAGCGCACGGGCGCGCACCACGCCACCCACGTCGGGCGACACCACCACCATGTTCTCGTAGCGCTGCCGCCATGCATCGCCCAGCAGCACCGGCGAGCCGTAGACGTTGTCCACGGGGATGTCGAAGAAGCCGGTGATCTGGTCGGCGTGCAGGTCGATGGTGAGCACGCGGTTCGCACCGGCGCTCGAAATCATGTTGGCGATGAGCTTGGCCGTGATGGCCGAGCGCGTGGCGCGCGGGCGGCGATCCTGCCGCGCATAGCCGAAATAAGGGATGACCGCGGTGATCCGTGCGGCCGACGCGCGCCGGCAGGCATCGATCATCACCAGCAGTTCCATCAGGTTGTCGTTGGTCGGCGGGCAGGTCGGCTGCATGATGAACACGTCGCGACCGCGCACGTTCTCCATCAGCTCGATGTTCACCTCGCCATCGCTGAACCGGCCCACCGAGGCACGGCCCAGCGGCACCATCAGGTGGCGGGCAACATCATGGGCAAGCGCCGCATTGGCATTGCCCGTGAACAGCGCCATCGTCTGGGCATCCACGCGGGTTAACCTCTTGAAATCGTTAGGGAACTTCTAATTATAGCTGAACCCCCGCGTCATCAGCGGGATTTTTGCGCGAAAGCGCCCTGCTCCGCCGCCGGGAGCACCAAACAAAAGGCCCGATGCTTGCGCACCGGGCCCTCGTTCGCCACCTTCAGGATCAGGTGGCCGCGGAATCAATCCTCCGACGACAGGGTCGTGGAGATCGAGAACACGAACCGGCCCAGATTGCGCGGATTCACCCGCTGATCGCTGCCGTCGACATACTTGAACGTCATGGTGGCGCCCTTCGCCTCGAAGGCAAAGCCTGCCGACCAGTCCATGTACTTGCCCGTGCCGCCCGTGCCAGTCCAGTACTCGCCACCGCTGTGGCCGATGTGGCTGACAATGCTGAAGCCCTCGGCGGCAGGCATGTTCAGGTTGATGTCGGCGTAGTACGCCGAGTCACCCGAAGCGTTGAAATTCCACGAATACCAGAGCTTGGCCGAAAAGAAGCCCTTGCTCATGCCGGCATAGACTTCCGGGAAGTTGGCTGTGCCGGCATTCGGGTAGCCGTAGTAGATCGCGCCGAGGTCGTAGCCGATGCCTTCCTCGGGATCACCACCGGCATAGCCGGCGAATGCATCGATCTCGGTGGTTGCACCGAACTCATCGTCGAAATCGACGTTGCTGCCCCACAGCCCGAAATACATGCCGGTCTCGCCGGTGTAAGTCAGACCAAGCTGGAACGCCGGATCGCGGGATGACTGTGAGATGCCACGAAAGTCGTAGTCCGACGTCAGGGTCGGCGTGATCGAAATTTCGGCACTCGCGGCGCCGGCGAAGGCCAGCAGTGAACCTGCGAGTACGGCACGTGACTTGGTCATTATTGTGATCTCCATTGGGCAAAGGCGGTTGTAGCAGCTATCGGCCAAAAAGGGCGGGTTTTCACCCGCCCTCGTGAGTTGGAGCCACGCCTTGCGTCGTGGCCGGAACAGTTACCCTCAGTAGGTGGTGTGCCGCTGGAACAGCACCGGAGCACCGGTCGGGATATCGTTCAACGTCCCCTGAATCAACAGGGTATCCGGGTTACCCGGCGTCACCGTGTAACGCGTCGGCGAAGGCGAAAGAACCAGGGTGGAAGCGGAACCCGGGATCCTGCCCTCAAAGACACCGGGGGGCGTCGATGGAACACCGTTGATGGAGCTGGCGGCGACATCCACGGTCGCCACCGATACCGTCCCGTTTGTCGTGATCGCCGCCGCAAGGGCCGTGCCCATGCAACCCACATCGCCGCCGCGCCGTGTGTAGAAGCTCGATGCAATATCCGCATTCACGATGGTGAAGCAGGCATCCTGTACGTTGGCCGCGCCGTTCACACCGGCATGGAAGCCGTAGAAGGTCACGTCGTCGAACACGAACACGCGCTTGCTGTCGGCGGTGGCCCAGGCACCGTTGATCTTGCCCGGGGACTGACGCGGTTCAGCGAAGGTCCAGGTGGGAGCGAAGTACAACGCTCCGTTGGCGGCCACGGCATTGACTGCTCCGAACGTCAGGCTCAACCTCCCGGGCACGCTGGCGCTGCCGGCAGTCCTCACGACGTTGAGCGCCGTGACAGAGCCGCCCGCAAAACCCGCACGGCCAGAGAAGCCGCTGTCGAAGTTGTTCGCCGCCGTGCCATTCCGGTCAGTGACCAGCGTGAACTGCAGGGTACCGTTGGCCGAACTGTAGTTGTAGAAGCCATGCTCTACGCCAGTTGTGCCTGAAGCACCAGCCGGATGGCTGCCATAGAGGAAGGTACCGTTCGGGAAGAACGTCAGGAAATTACGCAATTGGAGGCGCGGTGCAGGGACGGGGACACCAGTGGCGGGATTTACCGTCGCCGCCTCGAGCTGGTAAACGCCCTTCAGCTGGTTGGCCGTCACGGGAATATCCCGGCAACGAACCTGCACAACGTGGTCGGCCAGGCTGGAAACCGTAACCAGATTCACCGTCCCGCCATCCTGCACGATGCAGAACTGGCCGGTTGGCTGCGTCTTCACATACACCTCATACAGCGAGTTGGGACCAGCTGTATAGGTGGCGCTGGACAACAGCACAGGCGTCGCGCTGAACGCATTCACGGTGAGCGGGGTAGCCAGCACATCGGCATTGGTGAGCTGATTTCTCAGCTGCAACTGCACGCCGCCTGCACCCACCACCGAAGCCGAACCCGCGGGGATCGCCGGCGCGCAGTTCACAGCGGGTACCACTGCGCCACTGCTGTTGCAGGCAGGAGTCGAGCTGTACTGAACCGACGCTGAGACGGTATAGGCGCAGCCCGTCACTCTGATGCCGGTTGTCGGCGTGCCGACCACGTTGGCGGGAGTCGTTGGCTGCTGCAGCGTAGCGGTTGAAGCGTTCACCGCACAGCTATTCGTCGTGCCACCCACCGTGTTGGTAGCCGTAACCGTGTAAGTGAAGCCCGGGCGAGTGGTGCTTGGGGGGTACAACAGAGGCAGCGCAAATGTCACGGCGGTCTGTCCCGTGGCAGGGACGATGGTTTCCGTGCCCTCCTCGGTGGTCAGCGTCACCCTGAACCCCGCCGGCGGAGCACTGGATAGCTGTGAAGCTATGCCCACGGTCAAGGTGTATTGAGGCGCGTTGTCACGAACACACGTGACAGTAATGTTGTTGACATCCGCATTTGCCGTACCGGAGCCATTAGTGACAGTGCAGGTCCTGCCATACGGGTTCTTGAAGACAGTGACCTGGTATGCCGCACCCTGGTCGGCCGAACCCAGCCGCAGCAGGGTGCTCCCGCGGGTAGGAACGACCTGCGTTGCAGCGATACCGTTATTCGTGGTCAGGACCGAAAGCTCGACGGGCCGTGCCGAACTCAAGCCCGACACCGTACCTTCAAGCAGCACTTTGGTAAGCGGGTTTGCGATGACCGGCGGTTCGTCGAAAGTCTCCACCGCATTGCAACCCGCCAGCGCACCAGCGCACGCAATGGCGGCGAGGAGTTTTGTTCTGTTGTTCATCAAATTCATAATATTCCCCCAGATTCGTTTCAGGAGTCAGCTTCTCTGCCTGGCTTCCTGCGGATTCAGCCTGCGTCGGGGCGAATGCAATCGCCCCGACGCATCAGTTTTGATCAAAACTTCAATCGCACACCCATGCGATAGGCCCTGCCCATGGTGTCGTACGCGCCGGTGGTGCCGGACAGGTTGCCGGCAGCCCACGGTGGATCCTTGTTGAGCAGGTTGTTGATCGAACCAAAAACCTGGACCTGCTTCGTGTTGGCAACCTGGAGGTTGTACGAAGCGTTGAGCGCGAAGATGGCATAGGGCCCGACGTGGTTGTCGTCGACGCTGCCATTCAGGAACTGGCCGGCCTCGTTCTGGTAGGCGCTGCAAATACCCGCCGCCTGCTGTTCGGCATCACACCATGAGTTGTCGATCTTGGCGCCGCCTGTGTAGCGTGCCGAGAGCGAAGCTGTGAGGTCTCCCAGGATGTAGGAAGCCTGAACGTTCCCCGTCCACTTCGGCGTCGGCGAAAGTCCCGGGATGTAAGTGGCGCTGCGGATCTGACCGATGAGCGAACGGTAGGCCAGCAGATTGCCAGTACCGGCAGCGCCCGCAGGACAGAGTGTGGTGCCACCACGACCGTTGTCGACCTGCGAATTGGCAAAGCAGAACACGTTCTCGATACCGGAGGCCTCCAGTGCCCGGGTGCCGCGAATCGTGACTGAAACACTGCCCGGCAGGGTCTCGAACGCACGGTTGAGCGGGAAGAGATAGTTCAGCGACAAATCCACGCCCCGCCGCTGATACGGCGAACCGTTCAGGGGCTGAGCAAGGTTGTACCAGACGATATCCGTGAGATCACGGGTTCCCGGAATCGCATTTCCCTGGGCATCCCGCAGTTCTGCGAACGTGATGTTCTTGCAGTTTGGGTTTTCAGCGTCGAACTGATCGAATATATAGACGCTGCTCGGATCGTTGACGTTGATGTTCTGGTTGCCACTCTCGTTCCAGCAGGCATTGACGGGATTGGCGTTGGCATAGGACGTATAGAAAGCGTCTTTCACCTTGATGTTGTAGTAGTCCACGGTGAAGCGCCCGCCCTGCGCCCAGCCGCCTGGCGAAAGCACCAGGCCAAGTGTGAGCGTATTGCTGACTTCCGGCTTCAGATTCGGATTACCGACGGTAACCGTACCCACGCGCTCCTGCTGGTTCTCGGTGCTTGCCGCAGTGCGCTCGCGCCACGGGTTGAGCTGACCCAGGAAATTGGGGCCGCCCGGCGTCGGCTGGCTGATGAACAGATCGCGGTAGCCCGGTGCTCGCAGGTCACGCGAGCGGGACAAACGCAGCCGGATCCAGTCAAAGGGTTCGAACACGGTCTGGAATTTCCAGTTGGTCGTGTTCCGGGTCGATGTTCCGCCCGTCGTACCCTCGCCACCCTTGTTCTTGATCTGGTTGTAGCGAACGGCACCGTTGATCGACCACAGGTTGATGCCGGGCACGCCGCTCACCAGTGGCAGGTTGAGTTCCATGAAGGATTCACTCTGGGCCGTGCTGCCCCCGAACTTGTCGCTCCAGCCGGTCTGGATGTCGAATTTCTCGTAGTAGTTACCCTGGGAACCGGAGTTGTTGACCTCGTCCTTGCGGTACTCGATACCGAACGCGCCCGTCAGCGGTCCAGCGCCCCAGCCTTCCCACAGTGTGCCGTTGGTGGTGATCGACACGTTCTTCAGGTCGTTGGTGCCCAGCGTGTTGTTGTCGATGAAGGCGTAGTCAATTGCTGCCTCCTGGGTTGCGGCGGCCTGCCCGGTGAAGACGCTGCCAAATATATTGAGTGGCTGGCAGCCTTCTGCGAGTGCCTGGATGGCCGGGAGATCGCCCAGCGGCCGGCCGCTGGTATCGAGCACCGGCACGCCATCCCGGGTCACCCTGCAAACGGGCTGCCCGAAGGTGGCCGAACCCACGCGGTCATCGATCACCGCGTCCATGGCAAAGGCCTGGCGAATGTTGGTCGACGCATTGTTCTGGAACGACGCGCTGTCCGTCTTGCCGTAAGACGCGGAAGCATCCCAGCGCCAATCCCGGCCGAACCTGCCCTTGACGCCGACCACGGCGCGCATGGTTTCGGAAGTATTTGAGGAAGAGCGACGGAACTGTGGCGTCCACACTTTCTTGATGGCCGTGAAGCCGGTGCAGGGGTTGTTGCCGAAGATGTAGCCGGCGATCGAACCGTTGCCGGCGGTGGTGCTGTTGCCGAACCCGGCCTGCACCTGTGCCAGTGCGTCGGGAGTGAGGTTTGCCAGGAATGCGTTGGCATTGCGGCCGGTTGCACTCGGGAGTACGTCCGGGGTGCCCGCGTCGTAGAACACCTCCGAACCCGCAGATGCCCCACCCGGATCCGCGACCCGGAACGATACGATACGCCACCACTTGTTGTTGTCGCCGAGCGTGACCAGTTCGTAAGTCGCGACTGCCCTCCCGGCGAAGCTGTAGATGCCACCCAGAGTGCTCGGATGCGGGGGATTCGCCGGGTTGCTGGCCGGCCAGTTCCCGGTTGGCCCAGGGCCTATGGCGCCGATACCGCTGCCGCCGGCATACCAGGGCGCCACGAAAGCGCCGTTGAAGCCGAAAAATGCATTGTTCGGATCTGGAACATTGCCCAGATACGCGCGAAAGAGGTTGTTCCGGAGCTGCAGCTGCTGGGTCTCGGAGATGTCCGTGAACCGGAACTCCTGACCTTGCAGGACGGCGATGCTGGGAATTCCCCTCACGCCCTGCGACCCGAACTTCACGCAATTGGTGCTGGTCGTGTAGGTGTTCTGGTTGACGCCCTCGGTCTTGGCGTAGTTCGCCTGCACGTAGCCCGTGGTCCGTTCGGTGAAATTGAATTCGAAATTCGTGAATACCGTCTTGCGCTCGTTGCCGGACCGCATCGAGGTGCCGTCGGTAATCGGAGGGCCATCTCCATTGGTTGTCTGGGTGGTCTGCGAGCCGCCACGATAGCCAAACGCGTACTGCTCGACGTCCCTGCCGTCATCCGTAAATCGGAAACCGCTGACCGCGGTGGGATTGCCGGAAACCAGAACCACGCCATTCGGGCTGAACTGGCTGAATCGGACATTGTCCTGCTGGAACCGCGTCGGGGAATCCGCGAACCCTGGCAACTGGCCGGTGAGTACTGCCGTGGAATTTGAAACGTTGGCGAAGGGCGGCGTATTGGTGAACAGATTGCGCGACTGCGCGCACCAGTCGCGCGCCTGCGCGCAGCTCTGGATGGTTGCGGTCTTCTGCCACTCCAAACCAATCAGCGCGTGGCCACGGCCCTCGAACAGCGGCAAGCCACCCGATGCGGAAATGTGCGGGCTGCCGCCATCGCCGGCTTCGTTGACGCCGTAGTCCATGTCGAGGTTGAAGCCGGTCAGCCGGTTGTTCAGCACCAGATTGACCACGCCGGCCACGGCGCCGGAACCGTAGGTGGCCGAAGCGCCGCCCGTCACAACGTCCATGCGCTGCAGCAGGTTCGAGGGAATGATGTTGAGGTCGACGACGTCGGCCTGGCTCGAGGAGGACACCACACGGCGTCCGTCGATCAGAGTCAGGGTGCGGCTGCCGAATGCCGGATCAAGACCGCGCAGGTTGGCGATCGTGTTGCCGATGAAATACTGGGTGCGGTCGACGTTGTCTTCCGGGGTGTTGCCACCGCCGCGTGTGTCGGCCACTGCAAAATCCGAGAATGTGGACTGGTTCTGCGGAAACAGCTGCAGCAGCGCGTCGGCAGCATTGACGATACCCAGGCGGCGCATGTCTTCAGCGGAGATGCTGTCGATCGGATTGGCCGAGGTTGCGCCCGGGGTCTGAATGCGGGTGCCAGTGACCTGCACTTCTTCCAGTTCTTCGTCTTCATCGTCGGCGGCGGCAGCGGCGTACGAGAAGGATGGAACCATCAAGGCGGTGCCCAGCACGGCGGCTACGGCTGCACGCACAGGCCACGAAACGGATTCTGTGTTACGGATTGTCACTGACGAATTCCCCCATGTAATGAATTCCAGCGGGGAAACCGCAGCCCATGCAGCAATGCGCGTGCGAAACCGCACACACATTCATCTGCTACGCCCCCCGATCTGTTTTTTTATGTGAGAACCGGAACCAGTCGGCCTTGAAGGGCCTCATGCGTCCTCAGTTATCACTGGAACTAGTATTACCAGTAATCGGATGGTGGGCAACAGGAATTGTTACCGCACCACAAGGAGCGTTATCAGATTGTCATGACAACGTTGAGCGATTGGCTGGGGTGGAAGGATTCGAACCTCCGAATGGCGGGATCAAAACCCGCTGCCTTACCACTTGGCGACACCCCAAAACATCGAAAAACACGGCGTTTCAGCCTGCAAACGGCGCACGTTGCAGGCCACGCACAATCCGGATATTCCACTGCTGCGGCAGCTGCCGACTGATCTCTTCTGCCGCTGCGCGTGTGGGCGTTGCGACGAAGACACAGGCTCCGGTGCCCGTCAGTCGGGCCCCGAATGGGGCCAGCCGATCCAGGACTGCCGCCACCTCCGGGTAAAGGCCACTCACCACCGGCTGGCAGTCATTGCGACCGCCATCTGCAGGCAGCGCGCGGATTTTGAGCGTCGGGGTATCTCGGGTCAATTGCGGCGCGGCGAATATCTCGCGGGTGGCGATGGCCACCGGTGGCTGCACCAAAAGAAACCAGCGTTCCGGCAGCTCCACGGGCGTCAACACCTCGCCCCTGCCCGAGGCGAAGGCCGTGCAGCCATGCACGAACACCGGCACATCGGATCCGAGTGCCAGACCCAGCTGGGCGAGGCGCGGCAACGGCAGCTCCAGCCCCCACTGCTGGTTCAGCGCCAGCAGCACACAGGCGGCATCGGAACTGCCGCCGCCCAGACCGCCGCCCGCCGGAATGCGCTTGACCACATGGATGTTCGCGCCGCGCGCCGTGCCGGACTCCTGCTGCAGCAAACGCGCGGCCCGCACCGTGAGATCGTCGGCCTCATCCATGGCTGCCAGCAGCGGATCCGTGGGCAGCGGGTTGCGCAGGATGCGGCCATCATCGCGGGTGGTGATGGTGAGTTCATCGCACAGGTCCACCAGCTGGAACACCGTCTCGAGGTCGTGATACCCATCGGGGCGACGGCCGGTGATGTGCAGGAACAGGTTCAGCTTGGCGGGAGCGAGGTAGCGCATCGGCCGTGATTACTTCAAGCGCCAGCGATCAACCACCAGCCGCAGCCGCAGGCCATCGCGGGTCGCCGTGAGGCGCGCAGGCAGCTGCACCGTGCCGGCTGCGGTGTTGACCGCCACATGCCGTTCGAACTGGATCATCCAGCCCTGCTGCTCCAGCTGCTGCAACACACCCGCGGCATCGAGTGTTTCGACCGCGGCTTCCGTTCCTGGCGCAGGCAAGCCGCGTATCCAGTAACGCAGCGCATCGAACGGCGGCAGGAAGCCGAGTTCGCGCGCCAGCATCTGCTCGGCTTCCGCATTCACGAGTGTGTCGCCGCGACTGGTAACGCGCAGCTGTAGCGGGCTGTAGTCCACCTGCAGGCCGCCGGCGCCGAGCGGGCCGGAGAGTTTCAGCTTTGTCTCGTCGCGCTGCTGCCGCCAGTCCATCGATGCGTTGAAACCCTGCGCGTCGGGCGTGACCACGCCCACACGGCCGGCAAGGGAGAATTTCTGCGAGATCTCGCAGCACCGCGCGCTGCTGCGCGGGATCGAGCGGCACCTCGGGGAATCGCGGCGTGGTGACGCAACCAGCCAGCGCCGCGACCAGCACCCCTGCCAGCAGCCAGCAGCACGGACGCTTACTTGGCCGCGGCATCCTCGCCCGTCAGCCGCTTCATCGTTGCCAGAAGGTTCTTGTGGGCGGGATCACCGTTGAGCGCCTGCTGCCAGATATAACGCGCCTGGCCCTCGTCGCCCGTCTTCCACAACACTTCACCGAAATGCGCTGCGATCTCGCCATCGCCACTGTTCTCCCAGGCGCGAGACAGAATGGGCACTGCGTCGGCGGTCTTGCCGCGGCGGTACAGCACCCAGCCCAGGCTGTCCTGGATGGCCGCGCTGTCCGGTGATACGGCCAACGCCGTGCGCACGAGCTGTTCGGCGCGATCCAGATTCTGCTTGTGGTCTGCCAGCGTGAAACCCAGCGCGTTCTGGATCTGCGGATCGTCCGGACGCAGCTTCAGTGCGCGCTCGAACTGCGCCACGGCGGCCCGCGTGCGCCCGCCGGTTTCGAGCACGGTGGCGCGCTGGTATTCCAGATCGGGGTGCTCCGGGAACTGTTCGATGAGCGCATCCAGCCCCTTCAATGCCGCATCGACTTCGCCGGACTGCGCCAGCAGCACCGCGCGCGTCGAACCCACTTCGATGGCTTCATCGGGATTCTGGCCGACGTATTCATCCAGCACGGCCATCGCGCCTTCGGTTTCGCCGTTGCGGATCATGATGCGCGCTGCCGCCGCGCGCGCCTGCAATGCCAGCGAACTCTCGGCCAGCAACCGGTAACTCTGCATCGCGCGCGCGTCATCGCCGCGACGCTCTGCCAGCTGTGCCATGTAGAGAACCGCCATCACGGTGCTGTTGCGGTCTTCCAGCAGCGGGCCCAGCATCTTCTCCGCGCCATCCAGATCGCCGTTGCGGATCGCCATTGCGATCTGGCGCCGCGCGGCACCGAGGCGAGTCTCGGGCTGCGCAGCCAGACGCTGCAGCTCGGCCTGCGACGCATCGTCCCGGCCTGCGGCGGCCAGCAGATCCGCCAGCAGGAAGACATCCTCACCCTGCAACTGCGAGGCATCCAGGGCCCGCACACCCTCGATGGCCGCGGTGTGTTCGCCCAGCACGGACAACGCGCGCAGCACGATGGTCTGCGCTTCCATCATGTTGGCGTCGCGCGTCAGCGCACCCAGTGCGGCATTCATGGCGACATTCATGTTCTGGGCCGACATCGCCAGCCGCGCCTGCGCAAGCAGCACTTCGGCAGTCGGGTCGTCGCCCACCAGCACTTCGCCGAACACGCGGTACAGCGCGGTGGCCTCGGCCTCCTGCTCCAGCAGTTCGGCAAAGCGCAGTGGATCCTGGCTGCCGGCCACACCGGAATCGCGCCAGGCCGTGAGTGCGGAGCGCGCCTCCGCCAGGTCGTAGCGCTTGAATGCCACCAGCGCCGAGGCCAATGCAGCCTCACCGGAATAGGCATCGAGTTCGCGCCAGCGTGCGGTGGCAGTGCGGGCGGAATCGAGCTGATCGCAACCCAGCGCCAGCTGCGAAGCACGCATCGCCAGCTGCACTTCGCCGCTGATCAGGGAAGCTGCCAGGAAGTGGTCGGTCGCGGTCCGGCAATCGCCCTCGCGCAGGGCCAGCTCCCCCGTCATCAGCAATTCGGATTCACCCTTGCCGGCCGTGCTCGACACGGCTTTGCGGGGACTTTCAGCCGGGGCATCTTCCGTGGCCTTGGTGGCGCAGCCCGCGGCGCTTGCGGCCAGCACCAGCAACAGGATGGAACGCAAGACCGACATGGAACGCGAGGGATCAGGCATCATCGCGCCACTATAACTTGTTCGCCCATGAAAGCCTCGATTCGCCAGAAACTGGAAAAGACCGCGGAACGCTTCGAGGAAGTCGGCCGCCTGCTCTCGGACCCGCAGATTGCCGGTGGCTCACAGGAATTCCGTGAGCTGTCCATGGAATACGCGCGGCTGGAGCCCGTGGCGGCGGCCTACCACGATTATGTCGACCTCACCGCGCAGGGCGTGGCCGCCCGCGAGATGGCCAACGACTCCGACCCGGACATGCGCGACATGGGCGCCGAGGAAGTCCAGCGCCTCGACGCCCTGCTCGCCGGGCACGAAAAGGCCCTGAACCTGCTGCTGCTGCCCACGGATCCGCGCGACGAGCACAACATCTACCTGGAAGTGCGCGCCGGCACCGGCGGCGACGAGGCCGCCATCTTCGCCGGCGACCTGATGCGCATGTATACCCGCTATGCGGAAAACCGCGGCTGGCAGGTGGAGATCCTCAGCGAAAGCTACGGCGAGCACGGTGGCTACAAGGAAGTGATCGCGCGTGTGGTGGGCCGTGGCGCCTTCTCGGTGTTCAAGTTCGAATCCGGCACCCATCGCGTGCAGCGCGTGCCGGCCACCGAAGCGCAGGGCCGCATCCATACCTCGGCCTGCACGGTGGCGGTGCTGCCCGAGCTCGACGAGATCGACAGCATCGAGATCAACCCGGCCGATCTGCGCGTGGACACCTTCCGCGCCTCCGGCGCCGGCGGCCAGCATGTGAACAAGACCGACTCGGCCATCCGCATCACGCACATCCCCACCGGCGTGGTGGTGGAATGCCAGGACGAACGCTCGCAGCACAAGAACCGCTCGCGCGCGATGTCGCTGCTGAAGTCGCGACTGCTGGCGGCGGAGCAGGAAAAGCAGGCGTCAGCGCAGGCGCAGTCGCGCAAGCTGCAGGTGGGCAGCGGCGATCGCTCCGAACGCATCCGCACCTACAACTTCCCGCAGGGGCGCATCACCGATCACCGCATCAACCTCACGCTGTACAAGCTGGCGGATGTGATGAACGGTGCGCTGGACGAATTGCTGACGGCACTGCAGAACGAATTCCAGGCTGAGGAGCTGGCTGCCACGGTTGGCGAATGACGCGCCGGCGCCCGCGCGTCAGTTCGTCGACGGCACGATGGTGAACACGTCCCCGTCGAGCTCGCTGCGATCATTGCCGAAGTCTTCATGGATCAGGCGATCCAGCGCCGGTGCACGCAGGTAGACCATCTTCTCCGACCAAGGCGCGGTCAGCGTTTCCGGATCCTCGATGGTTATTTCCATCTCGATACGGTCGGGGCAGTCCGGCGAAAACGTTCCACGTAGCGTGCCTGCTCCGACAGGGGCGGGGCCAGGAAGAAAAACTTGAGGGGATCGGACACCGAAACCGTGTCGACGACCAGCGTGTCACCCTCCCAGTGACCCACCGAATCACCCCAGGTCGTGGGCCAGCGATCCTCCGCCGGCGGGTGGTCGCGTCCATCGGTGTAGATGTGCCGCACCTCGCTATACATGTTGAGCAACAGCGTTTCCTCGGGCGTGATCAGGAACTGCAGGGGTGCTGACGAGTTCATCATCATCGGGTAACCCCAGCCTTTGGTCTTGCGATTGCCCTGACCGGCGATCATTGCATCAAACTTCGCGCGGCCGGATTCATTCCAGGGCGCAGCGAAACCCGCAAGCTTGTAGATGGCAGCGCGATCCGTGCCGACCGGGAAACCGGAGATCTCCGGCGCCTGGCCTTCCGCAATCCAGATGCCGCGCCAATCGGGCAGGGTCTCGAACTGCGCCACCCGCGGCTCAGGCTTTTCGCCCGCGCAGGAAAGCAGACCCAGCGCTGCGCACAGCACCATTGCGGCCGTGAAGCCGACCCGCACCCTCACAGTTTCATCCCGCCGAGCTTGCTGCCATCGGCCTTGACGGCCTCCAGCACCATGCCGCCATTGCCACCCTTGCGAAGCGGCGCGATGTTCACCGAAATCGCATCACCTGCCTTCAATGTCGAGGGGCGCCAGCCGCGATTGTAGAGGTACATCGTCGCACCCAGCTCGAGGCTCCACTCCTCTTCCTTCCCCTTGGCGTCCTTCACCAGCAGCTGGATGTAACAGTGGGGGTTGGTCCACTGGAAAGCGCGAACCACACCCGACACCGTGACAGTTTTCGTGCGGTCGAACATGTTGGGAGAATGGTGCGCAACTGCCGTTGCAGCGCAGAGCAACAACGCGGCGGACAACAGCGGGCGGCCTTGGCGCATGACGTACTTCCCTGTTGATCAATGCCGTCACGATAACACCAGAACTGCATCGCGCTGTGGCCAGCATTGGTTATCACCGTTCACTGCGCGCGCCGAGGCGGCGTGATCAAGAGCGCGTTCTGATCTCGACGAACATCGCGCCGAGCACGCGGATTGCCGCCTCGGTGCGCGTGGTGAACGGATAGCCGCAGTTGAGTCGCAGGCAATTGCTGTAGCGCCCCGATACCGAGAACATCACGCCCGGCACATAGTCGGCGCCGCGCCGGTTAGCCTCCTCGTGCAGGGCCAGCGTGTCGATCGAACCCGGCAACTCCACCCACAGCACGAAACCACCCTGCGGCCGCGACAGGCGCGTACCGGCCGGAAAATGTTCCTGCACAGCCAGGGAAGTCTGTGCCACCTGTGTCGCGAAGCGCTGCTGCAGCAGGCGCAGATGGCGCGGATAGCGGCCGCGCGACAGGTAATCCTGCAGCATCAATTGCTGCGGCAATGCCGTGGCATAAGAAAGCCGGTGCTTGGCCACCCGCAGCAGATCCCGATAGCGGCCGGGTGCCACAAAACCGATGCGCGCTCCGGGCGCCAGCGATTTGGAGAAGGAAGAACACAGCAGCACGCGACCGTCCGTGTCGAAGGATTTGCAGGTAACCGGGCGCCCTCCGCGAAAGGCGAGGTCGCCATACACATCGTCTTCGATCAGCGCGATGTCTGCAGTCCTGCACAGCCGCACGAGCTCACGCTTGCTGGCCTCGGGCATCAGCGAGCCGGTGGGATTCGAGAAGTTCGGCGTCACGGCGCAGGCGCGCACTTCACGACCGGCACGGCTCTCCAGCAACTCGCGGAGCGCGGGGACAGACATGCCATCCCGCGGATGGGCGGGAATTTCCAGCACTTTCACACCCAGGCTCTCGGCAATCTGCAGAAAGCCGAAATAGGTCGGCGATTCGACAGCGATGGTTTCTCCTGGCTGCACCACCACCTGCACGGCCAAGCGCAGGGCTTCCATGCAGCCATTGGTCACGATCAGTTCCGCCGCATCCAGCGCCACGCCGCCGTGTGCGTAATGGCTTGCGATCTGTTCGCGAAGGCCGGAGCTTCCACCCATCGCAACGGGATAGGACACCAGCACATCCGGTTCCCGCCGCATCACATCACGCAGGCTCACGCGCAGCGCCGCCTGCGGAAACAAGGCGGGATCCGGCACTGCCTGACCGAGCCTCACCACCGAGGGCGAAAGGCTCATGTCGGCCAATCGCTTGAGCATCGCGGCCGCACCTACCAACCGTGCACGACGCGGCAACTCCACCGCCGCAGGTTCCGGCAGCGGCTTGCGCCGTCGCGCCACGAAGTAGCCGGATTTCGGCCGCGCCTCGATCAGGCCCTGCTCTTCCAGATGCCGCAGAGTGGCCACCGCCGTGGTGATGCTGACGCCGCGCTGCACCGCCAGCCGCCGGACAGAGGGCACGCGCTGTGCCGGTTTGAGACTTCCCGTATCGATCTGGCCGGCAAGCTCCGTGGCCAGAGACTGGTAAAGCGGTAATCCGGAGTCACTCATGGGCAAACTGTACCCTATCAATCTTCCGGTTTGTGTATCTGTACTGATCGCGGGCAGGAATGCATGCTGCGGGGCATGTCGCTGAATCTCACCATCGGTCCGCTGGCGCTGTTTGCGCTGGTGGCATCGATCACGCCCGGCCCCAACAATTTCCTGCTGATGCGCTCGGGTGCCCGCTTTGGCGTGCGCGGGTCCACGGCTCCGATGCTGGGCATCCAGAGCGGCATGGTCGGACTGCTGCTGCTCTCTTACCTGGGTGTCGGCGCCCTGCTGCTGGCCTGGCCCATCGCCATGACGGTGCTGCGCTGGGCCTGCTTTGCCTATCTGCTGTGGCTGGCATCGGTGATCCTGCGTGATGCGCACAGCGAGGCCAGCACGGCAACTGCAGCAGGAAATGCAGCCGAATCAGCCCGGCCGCTGACCTGGTTCCAGGCCTTCGCCTTCCAGCTGATCAATCCCAAGGCCTGGATGATGTCGGTCACCTCCGTGAGTGCTTTCTTTGGCGGCGTTGCGCCGACCGTGCTGGATCTTGCGGTGACGATCCTGATCTGCGTGGCCATCGGCAGCAACAGCATGCTGGTCTGGACCATCTGGGGCGCCACCATCGATCGCCTGCTTACCCAGCCGCGCGCACGGCAGCTGTTTGGTTACAGCATGGCGGCGCTGGTGGTGATCACCGCGTTCTGGATGCTGCTCTAGGTTCCACGCGACGCTGCCCTGAAAGTCACCACCGAGACGGCGCCTGCATAGACCATCGGCACGGCCAGCACCAGCGCGATCAGCCAGCGCGAAAATGCGAGACCGCCAGGGGTGGGGTTGATGCCCTGCCCTGCGAGGTTCATGACCATGCTGATCAGGATGCTGGCAAGCAAGGCAAAAACCAGCACGCCGGCGAGCAACGCAGCCACCACGCCCGCGAATTCCAGCCAGCGGCCACGTACCAGCTCAATGCCGTGCTTCAAGGCCGCCCCGGGATGAGCACTGCCCGCGATCAATGCCGGCCACGCCGGCAAGGCATACACCAGCAGCGCCATCGCGCCGGCGGTCAGCAGCAGGGCCGTGGTATCGAAGCCACGCAAGGCGGTGACGACGATGGCCGGGACGAAGGGCATCGTCCAGATCACCAGCAGCACCAGCACATAGGGCACATCACCCGCTGCGGCGCGCAGGGATTGCAGCACCTGCGGGCGTTCGCCTGCCGCCAGGGCGAGCTGCTGGCGCAGCATGGCGCCATAGCAGATGAGCGTCAGGATCGGTGCTGGCAATCAGCACCCCCCACCACTCGCGACTATGCAGATATCCATGCGCTTCGCCATTGACCACAGCCTCGGCGCTGGGTGTGGCGCTGGCCGCGACAGCCACCACGGCAAGCGGCAGACACACGGGCAGGCAGACCTGAAATAATGGCCAGGCTGTTCCCAGCACCTCGCGCACGTCTATCCGAGTGCGCCGGCCGGCACGAAATTCCGAAGGTTCAGGCGTGGACAATGATCCCTCCAGCGCGGCCGATGCGGCGCGCGCGCGCAATGTAGCAGACGCACCCCGCGTTGCCGATCTGCTGGCCGAAGCCGCGCAGCTTGGCTTGGCGCCGCTCGATGCGCAGCTGCTGCTGCAGCGCCTTTCCGGGCAATCGCGCGCGCAGCAGCTCGCCTTCGATGAGGCCCCCGTGGATGCCGACACCACCGCGCTGTTTCGCGCCGCCGCCGCGCGCCGCGCTGCGGGCGAGCCGCTGGCCTACATCACGGGCATCCGCGAATTCTGGTCGCTGCCGCTGGTGGTGACGCCGGCAGTGCTCATTCCGCGCCCGGAAACCGAACTGCTGGTGGAACTGTGCCTCGACCGGCTCGATGCCACGCCGCGGCTGGTGGCAGACCTTGGCACTGGCTCCGGCGCCATTGCGCTGGCCCTGGCCAGAGAACGGGCCGAATGGATGCTGATCGGCACCGATGCTTCCCTGGCTGCGCTGGAAATTGCCGCGATCAATCGTGAACGGCTGGGCATCCAGAATCTGGCCCTGCGAGCCGGCAGCTGGTGCGCGGCGCTGCCGGCCGAGCCATTCGACGCCCTGGTCAGCAATCCGCCCTACATCGCGCCCGGCCACCCCGCCCTGCAGGCGCTGGCACATGAGCCGCAGTCCGCGCTGACCGCAGAGGCGGAAGGCTATGCAGACCTGTTCCACATCGCCGCCGCCGCCCGCGCGCATCTCAAGCCCGGTGGACTGCTGCTGCTGGAACACGGTGCGGATCAGGCAAGGTTGCTGCAGGAGAAGCTCCGTTTCACTGGGCTATGCAGACATTGCCTGCCACCAGGATCTCGCAGGGCTCGACCGCGTTACTGCGGCAATCTGGCCCTGAATCGCAACAAGCGGTAGTGTTGCGCCCCATTTCTGTTTTCCCACCAAACAAGGTCAATCATGGTCCGTTTCGAAACTTCGCTGGGCGCCTTCACGCTGGAACTCGATGCCGAAAAGGCTCCGGTCTCGGTCGAGAACTTTCTTTCCTATGTCGATGATGGCTTCTTCGACGGTCTGATTTTCCACCGCGTGATTCCCGGCTTCATGATCCAGGGCGGCGGCATGCTGCCGGACATGAGCCAGAAGAAGAACAAGTCGCCGATCAAGAACGAAGCGGCCAATGGCCTCAAGAACGATCGCGGCACCATTGCCATGGCGCGCACCAACGAGATCAACAGCGCCACCTCGCAGTTCTTCATCAACCTCAGCGACAATGAATTCCTGAACCACTCCCCCGGCAACTACGGCTATGCCGTGTTCGGCAAGGTGGTGGATGGCATCGAAACCATCGACCTCATCGCCAAGGAACGCACCACCCGCCGCAAGGGCCATGACGACGTGCCAGCCACGGATGTCGTGATCACCTCTGCCAAGCGCGTCGAAGCAGGCAAGTAGTACGGCGGACGAAAGCCTTCGCGTGAGCCGCAGACGCGAATTGTTCCGGCGACTATGGCGACTTCTGGCGCTCACGGTCGTCGGTGCGATGCTGCTGTCGATCCTCGCGGTGGCGGTGCTGCGCTTCATCGACCCGTGGACCAGCGCCGTGATCGTGAACGCGCGCTTCGAATCGTGGTTCGATGACGATCCAAAGCCCTGGCGCCTGCAGCGCGAATGGCGCGATTACAAGCAGATTTCACCGCAGCTGGCGCTGGCCGTGGTGGCTGCCGAAGACCAGCTCTTTCCCGAGCACAACGGCTTCGACTTCAAGCAGATCCAGAAAGCCATGGACGATGCCGAACGGGGTGGTCGCTCACGCGGCGCCAGCACCATCACGCAGCAGGTGGCCAAGAACCTGTTCCTGTGGAATGGCCGCAGCTATGTGCGCAAGGGGCTCGAGGTCTGGTTCACGCTGCTGATCGAAGTGATCTGGTCGAAGCAGCGCATCCTCGAGGTCTACCTCAACATCGCCGAATTCGGGCGCGGCATCTATGGCGCGGAAGCCGCAGCGCAGGCCTATTTCAAGAAGCCTGCCCGAAACCTTGGTCGTGCCGAAGCAGCGCGCCTGGCGGCAGTTCTGCCAAGCCCGAGGCGCTATCGCGTGCTGAATCCCGGCCGCTATGTGCAGCAGCGGCAGCGCCAGATCGAGGCGCAGATGGCGGCGCTCGGTGGCACGGCGTATCTCGCGCCGCTCAACCGTTGAGTCAGTTCAACTGCGGTGAAGCACCCGCAGCACCGGCCACGAACAGCTGCGCCGCATCCACGGCATCGAAACGGTAAGGCTTCTGGCAGAACTCGCAGGTCACCGTCACGGCACCCTGCTCGGCCACGATCGAATCGACCTCTGCCTTGCCAACACTCTGCAACATCGACGCCACGCGCTCCCGGCTGCAGCGACACGCGAAGTGCACGGACTCCCCATCGAACAGCCGCAGGTCGCGGTTGCCGAACAGCTTGCGCAGCAGCTCTTCGGCATTCCATGCCAGCAGCTCTTCCGGCTGCAGGGTGGCCAGCAATGCGATGCGCTTCTTCCCAGACATCCTGCAGGCCGGCGGCCTCGCCTTCGCCGAGCTGGCCCGGCGCGGGCAGCTTCTGCAGCATCAGACCCGCCGCGTGTTCGGTGTTCGCCGCGAGCACGATGGCCGTGGGCAGCTGTTCCGACACGGCGAAGTAGTTTTCAAGGCTGGCAGAAAGCGCGTGGCCTTCCAGCGGCACCACGCCCTGCCAGGGCGCGATGCCATCGCCCTGTTCGACACTCACCACGAGGCGCCCGCCCCCGATCAGATCCTGGAAGCCATCGCCCGTAGCGGTGGATGTGGCATCCACATGCGCGAAGCCGCGCAGGGAACGCGAGTCGGTGGCCTGCGCCACGAGCATGCTGACCCTGCCCTTGCCCCCGGCCAGCTGCAACGTGAGTGAACCCTTGAATTTCAGCGACGCGGCGAACAGCCCGGCCGCCGCGAGTGATTCGCCCAGCAGGCTCATCACCGGCGCAGGCAGCGTTCTGGTGCTCGCGCGCCTCGAGCCAGGACTTCGACAGCCGCACCCAATGACCGCGAACCGGCGCATCCTCGAACAGGAAGCGCCGCAGGCGATCGTCATCGTTCACGGCGCCAGCTTCTTCTTCAGCAGGTCGTTGAGCAGTGCCGGGTTGGCCTTGCCGTCGGTGGCCTTCATGGCCTGGCCCACGAAGAAGCCGAAGAGTTTGTCCTTGCCGGAGCGGAAATCCGCAAGCTGCTTCGGGTTGGCGGCCATGATGGCGTCGATCACTTTCTCGATGGCGCCACTGTCGGTGATCTGCTTCAGCCCGCGCGCCTCGATGACGGTATCCGCATCGGAAGCATCGGCCCACATCACCTCGAACACTTCCTTGGCGAGCTTGCCGGAGATGGTGTTGTCGACAATGCGCTGCAGCAGGCCACCGAGCTGCGCCGCCGTGAGGCGGCTGGCCGAGACGTCGAGCCCGTCCTTGTTGAGGAAGGCGGAGTAATCGCCCATCACCCAGTTGGCGGCGAGCTTGCTGTCGGACGGCACGGCTGCGGCCACGGCCTCATAGAACGCCGCCATCTCGCGGCTGGCAGTGAGCACCTGCGCGTCGTAGGGCGACAAGCCGTACTGCGAGGCGAAGCGTTCCGCCTTCTGGTCCGGCAGCTCCGGCAGCTTCGCGCGCAGCGATTCGATGTAGGCCGGATCGATGACCACCGGCAGCAGATCCGGGTCGGGGAAGTAGCGATAGTCGTTCGCTTCTTCCTTCGAACGCATCGAACGGGTTTCGTCCTTGTCGGAGTCGTAGAGGCGCGTCTCCTGCACCACCTTGCCGCCGCCTTCGAGGATCTCGATCTGGCGTTCCACCTCGAGGTTGATGGCCTTCTCGACGTAGCGGAAGGAGTTCAGGTTCTTGAGTTCCGCTCGCGTGCCGAGCTTCTCCGCGCCTTTGCGCCGCACCGAAACGTTGGCATCGCAGCGGAACGAACCTTCCTGCATGTTGCCATCGCAGATGCCGAGGTAGCGCACCAGCGTGTGCATCTTCTTCATGTAGGCGATGGCTTCCTTCGCCGAACGCATGTCGGGCTCGGACACGATCTCGATCAGCGGCGTGCCGGCGCGGTTGAGGTCGATGGCCGAAACGCCCACGCCTTCATGCATCGACTTGCCGGCGTCTTCTTCCAGATGCGCCCGCGTGATGCCCACGCGCTTCACGCTGCCGTCTTCCTGCATCACATCGAGGTGGCCCTTCGCGACGATGGGCAGCTCGTACTGGCTGATCTGGTAGCCCTTCGGCAGATCGGGATAGAAGTAGTTCTTGCGGGCGAACACCGACTTCGGCGCGATGGCCGCACCGACCGCGAGGCCGAACTGCACCGCCATGCGCACGGCTTCGCCGTTGAGCACCGGCAGCACGCCGGGATACCCGAGGTCCACGAGGTCGGCCTGGGTGTTCGGCTCGGCGCCGTAGGCCGTGGGCGAGCCGGAGAAGATCTTGGTCTTCGTGGCGAGCTGGGCGTGGATCTCCAGCCCGATGACGGTTTCCCATTCCATGTGCGTGCCTTCACTCATGGCGCAAACCCCGCGGCATAACCCGCCGGCGCCCGGAGGTGGAAGTCCGTTTCCTGCTGGAAGCGGTGCGCGGCATTCAGCAGCTTGGCTTCGCCGAAATGCGGCCCGATGAGCTGCACGCCTACCGGCAGGCCATTGGCAAACCCGGCCGGGATGGACATGGCCGGCAGACCGGCGAGGTTCGCACCGATGGTGTAGATGTCGTTCAGGTACATGGTGATCGGATCACTGGTTTTGTCGCCCAGGGGGAAAGCCACCGTGGGTGTGGTGGGCCCGAGCAGCAGATCCACCTCGCGGAAGGCGCGCAGGAAATCGCTGTTGATCAGCGCCCGCACTTTCTGCGCCTTGATGTAATAGGCATCGTAGTAGCCGGCCGAAAGCACATAGGTGCCGGTCATGATGCGACGCTTCACTTCGGCACCGAAGCCTTCGGCCCGCGAACGCTTGTAGAGATCGGCCAGATCTTTCGGGTTTTCGCAGCGATGGCCGAAACGCACGCCATCGAAGCGCGCCAGGTTCGACGAGCACTCGGCCGGGGCCACCACATAATAAGTAGGCACCGACAGCGGCAGGCTCGGCAGGCTGACTTCCTTCACCACCGCACCGAGCTTCGTGAGCACGGCCAGCGCCTCACGCACCGGCTTCTCGACTTCCGGCGCCAGACCTGCGCCAAAGAACTCCTTCAGGATGCCGATCTTCATGCCGGTGAGCGGCGCATTGAGCGTGGCGCTGTAATCGGGCACGGGGACATCGACGCTGGTGGAATCGCGCGGATCAAACCCGGCCATGGCCTGCAGGGTCAGGGCCGAATCTTCGGCCGTGATGGTGATCACACCGGCCTGGTCGAGGCTCGAGGCGAACGCGATCATGCCGTAGCGCGACACGCGGCCGTAGGTGGGCTTGATGCCGGTAACGCCACACAGCGCCGCCGGCTGGCGGATGGAGCCGCCGGTGTCCGTTGCGGTGGCCAGCGGCGCCAGGCGTGCCGCCACGGCCGCAGCCGAACCACCCGATGAACCACCCGGCACGCGCTTCAGATCCCAGGGGTTCTTCACGGCGCCGAAGTGGCTGGTCTCGTTGGACGAGCCCATGGCGAACTCGTCCATGTTCGCCTTGCCGACCATCACCATGCCGGCCGCCTTCAGCCGGGTGACCACGGTGGCGTCGTAGGGGGAGACGAAGTTCGACGAGCATCTTCGAACCGCAGGTCGTCAACACGCCCTCGGTGCAGAAGATGTCCTTGTGGATCATCGGCACGCCAAGCAGTGGCCCGGCCTCGCCCGCCGCCAGTCGCTTATCCGCGACAGCCGCTGCGGCCAGCGCGGATTCGGCGGTGACGCTGATCAGCGTATTGAGTTCGGGCTGCGACTTCCCGACGCGCGCCAGCGCCTCCCGGGTGAGCTCGACCGACGAGTACTGCTTGCCGGCAAGGCCCGCAGCGAGGCCGGCCAGAGTTGTGGCGGCCATTACTCAATCACCTTCGGAACGAGGTACAGGCCGGCTTCCACCTGCGGCGCATTGCGCTGGTAGACATCCCGGGCGTTGCCGGAACTGACCTCATCGGGCCGCAGCCGCTGCACCTGGCCGGTCAGCGGGTGCGCCATGGGTTCGATGTCGCCGGTATCCGCCTGCGCGAGCTCACCCACCAGCCCAAGGATGCGGCTGAGCGACTCGGTGTAGACGGGAATCTCTTCGGGCTTGAGCGCCAGGCGCGCAAGACCCGCAATGGTTTCAATCTGACTGGGCGTTAGGCTCATGTGATTCAGGCCGCAAACTTCGGAAAAAACAGCTTCAAATGATACACCGTCGCCTTGCGATATGTCTGGTGCGTTGTTAGATTAGCGCCCGCTTCACTCCCTCTCGCCGGCCAAGGTTTACCTCTCAATGTTCAAGCGCCTGCGCGGCTATTTTTCCAGCGATCTCTCCATTGACCTCGGTACGGCCAACACGCTGATCTATGTGCGTGGCAAGGGCATCGTGCTCAACGAGCCCTCCGTCGTCGCCGTGCAGGACGAAGTCAATCGCGGCGGCAAGATCATCGTCGCCGTCGGCGTCGAGGCCAAGATGATGCTGGGTCGCACCCCCGGCCACATCACCGCCGTGCGCCCCATGAAAGATGGCGTCATCGCCGACTTCACCTACACCGAGAAGATGCTGCAGCACTTCATCAAGAAGGTGCACGGCGATCGCCTCATGCGCCCCTCGCCCCGGGTGCTGGTCTGCGTGCCCTTCGGTTCCACCCAGGTCGAGCGTCGCGCCATCCGCGAATCGGCCGAAGGCGCCGGCGCGCGCACCGTCGCCATCGTCAGCGAGCCCATGGCCGCTGCGGTCGGTGCCGGCCTCCCCACACACGAGGCCCGCGGCTCGATGGTGCTCGACATCGGCGGCGGCACATCCGAAGTCGCCGTGCTCTCGCTCAACGGCATCGTCTACGCCAACTCCGCGCGCATCGGTGGCGATCGCTTCGACGAAGCCATCATGAACTACGTGCGCCGCAACTACGGCATCCTCATCGGCGAAGCCACGGCCGAGCGCATCAAGATCGAAATCGGCTCGGCCTACCCCGGCCAGCAGGTCAAAGAACTCTCCGTGAAGGGCCGCAACCTCTCCGAAGGTGTGCCGCGCAGCTTCACGCTCAACAGCAACGAAATCCTCGAAGCCCTGCAGGAGCCCCTGCAGGGCATCGTCGGCGCCGTGAAACAGGCGCTCGAACAGACGCCTCCTGAACTCGGCGCAGACGTTGCCGAACGCGGCATCGTGCTCACCGGCGGTGGCGCGCTGCTGCGCGACATCGACAAACTGCTCATGGAAGAGACCGGCCTGCCCGTCGTCATCTCGGAAGACCCTCTCACCTGCGTAGCCCGCGGTGGTGGTCGCATCCTCGAGCTGATGGACGAACTGGGCCCCGGACACTTCGGCCTCGAATAACAGGAGCTGGTTATCCGCATGGCCTTTGCCGGCGGCGGCCTGAATCGCCCCTCGACCCGCGACTCCACCCCAGGGCCGCGTTTCTTTTTCTTTGCGGCGCTTTCCATCGTGCTGATGTATTTCGACCAGCGCGATGGCTGGAGCGAGCGCATCCGCTACACGCTCACGGCGGTGGCCTACCCCATCCAGGTGGTCATCGGCTCACCCGGCAAGCTCTGGTCCGCCACCTCCAGCCTGTTCGAGACACGTGCCAGCCTGCGCGCCGAGAACGAAGCGCTGCGCAAGCGCGAACGCGAACTCGCGCTCACCACCATGCGCTACGAAGCCCTCGAGCAGGAGAACACGCGGCTGCGCGAGATCCGTGTGGCCCTGCCGCCACTGGTCACCCGCACTCAGCTGGCAGAGGTGGTGAACGCGGATCTCGGCCGGCTGCGTCAGCGGCTGGTCATCGACAAAGGCGATAGCAGCAAGCTCTACCGATCACAGGCGATTGTCGATGCCTCCGGCCTCATGGGCCAGCTGGTGCGCGTCGGGCCATGGAGCGCAGAGGTGATGCTCATCACCGATCCCGAACACGCGGTGCCCGTGGAGATCGTGCGCAATGGCCTGCGCAGCATTGCGGTGGGCACAGGCGATGCCGAAGAACTGAGCCTGCCTTACGTGCCGGTCACTGCAGATGTGAAAGTCGGCGACGTGCTGGTCACATCCGGCATCGGTGGTGTGTTTCCGGCTGGCGTCCCGGTGGGCGTGATCACCGAGAGCCGCCGTGATCCCGACGAAATCCTTGCGAAAGTCAGCGCCAAGCCGCGCGCCACCATGGAACGCAGCCGGCATGTGCTCGCACTGTGGTTCAACCCGGGACACCCGGCGGCCCCGATCGATCCGGCGCTGATCACATCGCTGCCACCTCCCACTGTGGGGCAACCCGTCACGACGCCTCCTGAGTCCAAGGCAATCGCCGCAGAAGAGGCCAAACCCTGATGTTTGCCGGCAGCCGGGAATCCTCATTGCTGGTCTACGTCACCGCGCTCATCGCGCTGATGCTGTCGGTGCTGCCGTTGCCGCAGCTGGTATCGATCGCGTGGCCCAACCTGCTGGTGCTGGTGGTGCTCTACTGGTCCACCATGACGCCACGCGCCGGTGGCATGCTCATCGGCTTCCTCGCGGGCCTTACCCTCGATCTGCTCAATGGCTCACAGCTCGGCCAGCACGCCTTTGCCCTCTCGCTGGTCACCTACCTTGCCATCCGCCTGCATCTGCTGACGCGCGCCAAGCCGATCTTCGAGCAGGCTATCTTCGTCGCCGTGGCGCTGTTTGTTTACGAAGCCACCCTCTGGGCCATCGATGGTTTCAGCAGTCACTCCACTGGCGGCTGGACGCGCTGGGTGCATATCGCATCCGGCACGGCCATCTGGCCTGTGATCGTGGGTCTGCTGGGCCGCTTGCACTCGCCTCGCTGACGCCCCATGGCCGGCTCATCCCGAATCAAGGATCACCAGAAGGAGCAACGCTCCTTCATGCAGCGCAGCGCCGTTGCGGCCTTCGTGATCGCGGCCATGGCCTCCGTGCTGGTGGGTCGGCTGGTGGTGCTGCAGATCTTCCGGTACGACTACTACACCGATCAGGCACAGGGCAATCGCGCCCGCCTCGACCCCATTCCCGCCAATCGCGGCCTGATCCTGGATCGCAACGGCAAGGTGCTGGCGGAAAACCAGCCTTCCTACCAGCTGGAACTGATCCGTGAGCAGGTGCCGGACCTCGAGCAGTCGCTCAAGGGCCTGGTTGCCATCAATGTGGTTGATGCTGAAGAACTCGATGAGGTGCGCCGACTGGTGCGGGCGCGACGCAACTTCGAGACGGTGCCCATCAAGCTGCGCCTGACGCAGGAGCAGATGGCCAATTTCTTCGTGCATCGGCACCAGTTCCCCGGCATCGACATCAAGGCGCGCTCGACGCGTTCCTATCCCTATGGCGCTTTGGCCGTGCATGCACTGGGTTATGTGGGAGCGATCTCCGACAATGATCTCGGCAACATCGACCGGGCGGCGTATGTCGGCACCGCGCTGATCGGCAAGCTCGGTGTAGAGGCCGCGCGGGAATCCGAACTGCATGGCGTGAATGGATTCCGCGAGATCCTGGTCAACGCCCAGGGGCGTTCGGTGCAGGGCCAGAGCGCGCTGCTCTCCACCTTGCGCGAACAGAAGCCAACCGCCGGTTCCGATCTGATCCTCTCGCTGGACCTGCCCGCGCAGCAGGCGGCAGAAGCCGGATTCGCCGGCCGCCGCGGCGCGGCCATCGCCATCGATCCGCACAGCGGCGACGTGCTCGCCTTTGCCAGCCTGCCCGGCTTCGATCCCGGCATGTTCGGACGCGGCATCACCACCAAGGAATACCGCGCGCTGGAAACCAACCCCGACCAGCCGCTGATCAATCGCGCCATCCGCGGCACCTACCCGGCGGGCTCGACGGTGAAGCCGGTGCTCGGCATGGCCGGGCTCGCCTACGGCGTGATCACGGCCAACGAAACGCACTATTGCCCGGGCACCTACTTCCTGCCGCGAGTCTCCAAGCCGTGGCGCGAAGGCCGGGGCGGCGTGCACGGCACAGTCGACCTGCGCACCGCCATCGCCGAATCCTGCGACGTCTATTTCTATGCGCTGGCCACCGAACTGGGTGTGGATCGCATGCACGAGTTCCTCCTGCCCTTCGGTTTTGGCAGGAAGACCGGCATCGACATCAGTGGCGAACTGTCCGGCGTCCTTCCCTCGCGCGAGTGGAAACTCGAACGCTTTCCAGCCGACGGCGTCTGGTATCCGGGCGACACCGTCAACTTCGGCATCGGCCAGGGCTTCATGACGGTGACGCCCATGCAGCTGGCACAGGTCACCGCGGTGCTGGCGGCGAAAGGGGCTGTCTTTCAGCCACGCCTCGTCACCGGCATTCGCGATCCCGCAACGGGAGCGACCCAAACCATCGCCCCGGTGGCGCTGCCCCATGTAAAAGGCGGCACGCCTGAACAATGGAACGTCATCATGGAAGGCATGCGCGAGACCATGGTCCGCGGCACGGCGCGCGCCATCGGCACCTCGGCGCAATACAGCATCGCCGGCAAGACCGGCACGGCGCAGGCCTATTCTGTGCGCGCGAACCAGCGGCTGGACCGGCAGGTGGAAGAGCGGCTGCGCGACCACTCCTGGTTCATTGCCTTTGCGCCGGCCGAAGCACCACAGATCGCCGTCGCCGTGCTGGTCGAGAACGGCGGATTCGGCGCCAGTGCTGCAGCGCCCATCGCGCGCGCCATCATGGACGCCTACCTGCTGCCACGCCTGCCGAAGAAAGCAGAAGATCCCGCACTCGTTGCTCCCGCTCCCGCTCCCGCTCCCGCAGATCAGCACGAGCACGAAGAGACTTCCTCGCCATGATTCGCGTCTCTCCAGGTTCCGACTCCACCACCCGTCGCACGCTCGGCACCGCTGCGCGCGTGCTCTCGGCACTGCAGCTCGATGGCCCGCTGCTGGTAGGCCTGTCGCTGGTCTGCGGCTATGGCCTCATCGTGCTTTACAGCGCCTCGGGCCAGGACTGGGGCATGGTGCTGCGCGCGGTGGCGCGCCTCGGCATGGGCGTGGTCGCCATGCTGGTGCTGGCGCAGTTGCGGCCGCAGCAGTTGCGCAATGCAGCACCTGTGATCTACGCCGTGGGCATCGTGCTGCTGATCATCGTCGATGTCATGGGCGCCATCGGCAAGGGTGCCCAGCGGTGGCTCGATCTCGGCTTCGTGCGCTTCCAGCCTTCAGAGATCATGAAGCTCGCGGTGCCCATGCTCTGCGCCTGGTTCCTGCACGAACGGCCCCTGCCGCCCACCGTCCCCACACTGGGTGTGCTGGCAGCCATCATCCTCATTCCAGCGGGGCTCACCGCTGCGCAGCCCGACCTCGGCACCGCGATCCTCATCACCATCAGCGGAGGTCTGCTGGTGATCATGGCGGGCCTGTCGGTCTGGTACATGGTGGGAGCCGCTGCGCTGGCGGGCATCGCGGGATGGGTGGGTTGGCAGTATTTCCTGCACGACTACCAGCGCCTGCGGGTGCTGACGTTCATCGATCCCACCGTGGATCCCCGCGGCGCGGGCTACCACATCATCCAGTCGCAGATCGCGATCGGCTCTGGAGGCCTGTTCGGGAAGGGCTGGATGAATGGCAGCCAGTCGCAGCTGGAATATCTCCCCGAGCGCCACACCGACTTCATCTTCGCCGTCATCGGCGAGGAATTCGGCATGCTGGGCCTCACCATCCTGATCCTGATGTACCTGTTCGTGGTGACGCGCGCGCTGTTCCTGGCCTCGCAGACCCAGGACACCTTCACGCGGCTGCTCAGCGCCAGCCTCGCACTGACTTTTTTCGTATATGTGTTCATCAACGCCGGCATGGTCAGCGGTCTGCTGCCCGTGGTGGGCGTGCCGTTGCCGCTGGTCAGTTATGGGGGCACATCCATGGTGACCCTGCTGGCCAGCTTCGGTATCCTCATGGCGCTGTATTCGCACCGGAAACTCGTCGGCTCCTGAAAAGGAGTTGCGCCACGACATGACACCAACCTTGCTGCGTGCGGGCTTGCTCGCGCTGTTGACCATTGCCACTCCGGCGCCTGCGGCCGAGGCAGTGCCGGGGCTGGATGTCGCGCGCGCGGATGTGCAGGGCTTTGTCAGCAACATGGTGCTGCAGCATGGTTTCAACGCCACCGCACTGACTGCGCTGCTCGGCGAGGCGAAGACGCAGCCGCGCATCCTCGAATTGATCCAGCGCCCCGCAGAACGCACCCTCGCCTGGTTTGAATACCGGCGCCAGTTCCTGACCGATGCACGCATCAACGGCGGAGTGAAGGTCTGGCAGACCCATCGCAGGGAACTCGAACGCATTGCCGCCCGCAGTGGCGTGCCCGCCCAGTACATGGTGGCCATCACCGGTATCGAGACCAACTATGGCCGCATCCTCGGGCGCGATCGCGTGCTCGATGCGCTCACCACGCTGGGTTTCGATTACCCGCCGCGAGGTGAATTCTTTCGCCGTGAACTCGAGCAGTTCCTGCTGCTGACGCGCGAGGATGGCGTCGATCCACGCACTCCGCAGGGCTCGTATGCCGGTGCCATGGGCATTCCACAGTTCATGCCTTCGAGCGTGCGCGCTTACGCCGTGGATGATGGCGAGGACGGGCGTCGCGAACTGTTTGACTGGGGCCCGGATGTGTTCGCCAGCATCGCCAACTACTTCGTGAAACATGGCTGGCAGGCGGGGCAGCCGGTGCTGGCCGAGGCCAATCACCCGAACCCTCCCGACGATCCGGCCACGGCAAAACTTGCGATCGAAGAAACGCTCGCGAGCCTGCATGCGCGCGGCTACATCTTCAACAGTCCGATGCCGGACAGCACTCCCGCCATGCTGGTGCCCGCCATGCTCGAGCAGGGCATGAGCTGGCGCATCGGCTACCAGAATTTCTACGTCATCACGCGCTACAACCGCAGCTTCATGTATGCGATGGCTGTGCACGAACTCGCGCAGGCGATTGCCCGGCGGTATCGCGAAGCCGGATCCGCGGAGAAGGGATCATGATCCGGCTCGCCACTGCCATCCTCGCGAGCGCGCTGCTCTGCGCCTGTGGCACACCACCCCAGCGCAGCACTGCACCCGCAAGCCGGCCACCGCCGTCGGTGCCGGAGCGCTCCACGCCGCCGCCACCGCCCGCCAATCTCGAGGCCATCCCCGACGCGGTACCACGCATCGAGCCGCGCAGCACCCGCGGCAATCCGCTGTCCTATGAAGTTTTCGGCAAGCGCTACTACGTCTCGGCCACGGCTGAGGGCTACAAGGAGCGCGGTGTAGCCTCCTGGTACGGGCCGGATTTCCACTCGCGCCCCACCTCGAGTGGCGAGCCCTACGACATGTATGCCATGACGGCGGCACACAAGACGCTGCCCATTCCCGCCTATGCGCGCGTGACCAACCTCGGCAACGGCCGCAGCGTGGTGGTACGCATCAACGACCGCGGTCCGTTTGTCGGCAATCGCATCATCGATCTTTCCTATACGGCGGCCCACAAGCTGGGCATGACCCAGGCAGGCACGGCCTTCGTGGAAGTCGAGGTCATCACGCCGGGCTCCATTTCAGAAGCCGCGCGGGGCATTGCCCCCGCCGCACCACCCACTGCGCTGGCGCCGCAGGCCCTGTACCTGCAGGCCGGCGCCTTCGGCGTTTCCGCCAATGCTGCGCAACTGGCCGAACGTCTGCGCAATGCCGGCATCGGGAACGTACTGGTGCGTCAGCCAGACGCCACCGCATCCCTCTATCGTGTGCGCGTCGGGCCAATCCCCGATGTCGCCAGTTTCGATATCCTCGCCGCCCAGATCGCGCGCCTCGGCATCGAGACGCGCCTGGTGTCTGAATGAACTTTCTGCCGGAGAACCACTGCTGATGAAGAAAATGCTGTCCACCCTGCTGCTGGCAATTGCCACCGCCACCACCTTCGCTGCACCGGCGCCCATCCCCGCACCTCCTGCGGTGCCCACCAACGGCTACATCCTCATCGACCACGACAGTGGCCGGGTGCTGGCCGAGCAGCGCAGCGATGAACGCATGGAGCCAGCCAGCATCACCAAGGTGATGACGGCCTACATCGTCTTCTCCGCCTTGAAGGAGAAGCGCCTCACGCTCACCGAGAATGTGCTGGTCAGCGAGAATGCCTGGCGCACCGGCGGCTCGGCCTCCGGCGGCTCCACCACCTTCCTGGAAGTCAATTCGCAGGTGCCGGTCGAGGTACTGATCCGCGGCATGATCGTGCAGTCGGGCAACGATGCCACCATCGCGCTGGCCGAGAAGCTCGGCGGCACCGAAGACGGCTTCGTGCAGATGATGAACGAATACGCGAAGCGGCTCGGCATGAAGGGCACGAACTTCCAGAACAGCTGGGGCGGCCCCGCTCCCAATCACTACACCACCGCCCGTGATCTCGCGACGCTGTCGCGCGCCATCATCCGCGAGTTCCCCGAGTACTACCGCTGGTACTCCGAGCGCGAATTCACCTGGAACAAGCACACGCAGTCGAACCGCAACGGCCTGCTGGCCCGCGATCCATCCGTGGATGGCATCAAGACCGGCCACACCGAAAGCGCGAAGTACTGCCTGGTGAGCTCTGCCAACCGCAATGGCATGCGCCTGATCTCCGTGGTGCTGGGCTCCCCCACCATCAAGGCCCGCGAAGATGCCAGCGCCGCGCTGCTGAATTATGGCTTCACCTTCTTCGAGACCGTGAAGCTGCAGGATGCCGGCGTAGCCGTGCTCACGCCGCAGGTGTTCAAGGGTGCCGCCGAGTCGGTGGCCGTGGGCAGCCCCCGCGCGATCAGCGTCACCATTCCGCGCGGCCAGGCGGCCAGCCTGCAGAAGGAAGCCAGGGTGAACACACCGCTGATTGCACCGCTGGCTGCGAACGATGTGGTCGGTGAATACACAGTGCGCGTCGGCGATGCCGTGGTGGCCCGCGTGCCGCTGGTGGCACTCGCAAAGGTGGAAGAAGGCGGCCTGTGGCGCACCACCATCGACACGGTAAAGCTCTGGTTCGAATAATCCACGGCGGAAGACACATGGCCACCCCGCTTCCCTGGTGCCATCTCAACGGTCAGCAGCAGCTGCTGACCGAAGCGCGGATCTCGCCGCTGGACCGCAGTTTCCTGTTCGGCGATGGCATCTATGAAGTGATCCCCGTCTATGGCGGCAGGCTGTTCCGGCCGCAATCGCATTTCGATCGCCTGGATCGCAGTGCCGCCGCCATCCGCCTCACCAATCCGCATGATTCAGCGCAGTGGCTGGCGTTGCTGCAGCAGCTCATCGACGCCAATGGTGGCGGCGACCAGTACGTCTACCTGCAGCTTTCGCGCGGGGCGGAATACGGCCGCAATCACGCACCGCTGCCGGATATTCCTCCCACGGTATTCGCGTATTGCTCCCCGTGGCCACAGATCGCCGCGAGCACCCTGAGCAATGGCCTCGCCTGCATCACGGCGGCAGACTCTCGCTGGGCGCGTTGCGACATCAAGTCCGTCGCCCTGCTCGCCAATGTCCTGCTGCGCCAGCTGGCCGTGGATGCCAATGCATCCGAAACCATCCTGCTGCGCGATGGCGAACTCACAGAAGGCAGCGCCTCGACCGTGCACGTGGTGCGCGATGGCGTGCTGATCACGCCGGTCAATTCCACCCGCCTGTTGCCGGGCACCACCCGCAGCGTGGTGGAGGAGCTGGCCGATGCATTGGGCATCACCCGCCACAATGCGCGCATCAGCGAAGCCGAGCTGCGCAGTGCCGACGAAATCTGGCTCGGCGCGGCCACCCGCGAAGTACAGCCGGTAACCCGGCTCGATGGCGCGCCGGTGGGAACCGGCCACCCGGGCCCGGTGTGGCGCCGGGTCTACGACGCGTATCAGTTACTCAAGCAGACCGACTCTCGATCCTGAGGGGAATGCCGAGCAGGCGTGACAAGGGCGCCCGCTGCCGCAGCACATCTTCCAGCGTGTGTTCATCCAGGGCGCTGAGGAACTGCTCCGTGGCGCCGCGCAGCAGTGACTTCAGCCGGCATGAGGGTGCGATCACGCAGCTTCCGCCTCCTGCCTGCAGGCACTCCACCACTCCCAGCTCCGCTTCCATTGCCCGCACCACCTGACCAATGCGGATCGCGGCAGGCGCCATCGCCAGCCGCATGCCACCACCCTTGCCGCGCACGGTCTCGATGTAGCCCAGTTCAGCCAGCCGCGCCACCACCTTCACGAGGTGGTGGCGCGAGATGCCATAGGAGTTGCTGATCTCGGTCACTGTCAATTTCTCGCCCGGGTTAAGGCCCAGAGCAATCAGGGTGCGCAGTGCGAAGTCGGTGTATTGGGTGAGCTGCATGCCTTTCAGTCTGGCCGATTTGCCGGAGCCAGGAAAGGATCCGCGTGGATGCGCGCAAGCGGAGTGCCCGCCAGATACAGCTGTTTGCGCAGGCTGCGGACGAAATCGGGGTTACCACAGAGGTAGATGCGGCATTCCGCCAATGGCAGGCCACAGTCCAGAGCCAGCTGCTGCAGCGTATGCTCGGTGATGCGCAGATCGGCATCGACTCCCGGTGTGCTCCCCTTGATCTGCAGCTGCTCGTGGCGGATCGCCAACGCATCGAGTGACGCCCACAGATACAGATCCTCGCGGCTCGCGGCACCATGCAGCAGGCGCATGGGTGCGGCATGGCCGGCTTGCAGCGCCGTGCGCAGCACGCCATAAAGCGGTGCCAGCCCGGTGCCGGTGCCGGCCATCAGCAGCGGCCGCATGGGCTCATCCGGCACATAGAAACACTCTCCAAATGGCCCGCGCAAATCCACGCGCTGTCCGGTTGCCCCGGACAGCCAACGACTCATTCGGCCCTGCGGCAACAATGCCACATGCAGTTCCAGCAGGTCGTCGTCGGCGGTGGATGCCAGCGAGTACGGTCTCATCAGACCATCCTCCGCGCGCAGCAGCTGGATGAACTGCCCCGCGGAATACTCAAATCCTTCGGGTCGCGCCAGCCGCACTTGCAGCACGCGTTCGGACAGCCGCGCAACGTCGACGACCTGTGACTGAAAACTGCGCGTGGCTTCGCCGCGCGCCAGGCGCATGTCACCCGTCGGGCGGCACATGCAGGCCAGCAACCAGCCCTGCGTCCGCCACGTCTCCTTCAACCCCGCCTGCGCGACAGACGGGACCTCGCCTTCTTCTGCGCGCAACAGGCAACTCTGGCAGACCCCGTTGCGGCAGAACGAGGCCACGCCCGCCTGGTTGCGATCCAGGCAATCGAGCACCGTTTCGCCCTCGGCCAGCTCGAACTCGCGCCCCTCGAATGCCAGCCGCATGCGGCTTACCGGTTCAGCACGTCGTTCTTGGTCGAGAGCGCGATCTTCGCGGCCTCGGCGATGAGCTCGTCAGGCACCTTCAGATCCTTCAGCGTATTCCCGAGGTTCTCCATCACCGCATTGAAGTGCTCTTCGGTGAGCTTCATGTGTGCGTGCGCGGTGCGCATGTCTTTGCCGGAATACTTGCTCGGACCACCGAACGCCACTGTCAGAAACGCCTTCTGCTTGGCTCGCTGCTTGTCCATGTCCACGGTGTCGAAGAAATGGCTGATGCGGTCGTCGGCCAGCACCTTGCGATAGAAGATGTCGACTGCAGCATCTACCGCTGCCTCACCACCAATACGCTCAAAAATCGTTGCCTGACTCATGGATTTCGCCCTTGAAGTGAATATGCATGTGAAATACTACTTTTGAGGCGGATGCAGGTCAATCACGACTTGTGTGGATCAGGTCAAGGTTTTGCCACGGGCGGAAGCGAAGAACCCACTGAGCAACGCTGCGCACTCCTGCTCCAGCACCCCGCCGAACACATCAACACGGTGGTTCAGCCCCTTGAGCGCAAAGGCATCGATCATGCCGCCCGCCGCGCCGGCCTTCGGATCGAAGGCTCCGAACACCACACGCCGCACGCGGGCATGCACGATGGCCGCAGCGCACATCAGGCAGGGCTCCAGCGTCACGTACAGCACGGTATCGTCCAGCCGGTAGTTCTGCAGCGCCTGGCCCGCGGCCCGCAGTGCCAGCATCTCGGCATGGGCAGATGGGTCGTGCAGGCCGACCGGTGCATTGCCACTTTTGGCCACAATCTGATCGTTCTTCACGATCACGGCGCCGACCGGCACTTCACCGAGTGCCCGGGCCCGCTGCGCTTCTTCGAGCGCGAGCCGCATGAATTCAATGTCGGTAGGCATGCGCGAGGCTATTCGTAGATGACGTAGTACTTGCGTGCCGGCTGGCGCACATCCCAGTAGCCGGTGAAGCCCGATGGCGAGACGAAGGCGTCGCCCGCCCGCCACAGCCGCTCGCTGCCGTCATCCCCGGTCACGAATATTTCGCCAGCCAGCAACTCGCAGAATTCGTTCTCGGTGAAGATCACGCGCCACTTGCCCACCGCGCATTCCCAGATGCCGGCACTGAAGCGGCCATCGGCACTGCTGAAGTAATTCCAGGCGCGCTGCAGCGGATCACCGCTCACGATCCGCTCGGCCGGCGGACGCCACTCCTGCGGCTCGGGCGCCGGTCCCTTGAGGTCGATCATCGCGGGAATGCCGGTCATGCGCTCACCGGTCGGCGCGGCACCATGATTCGCGACTGCATCTTCTGCACCAGTTCGCCTCGCTGATTGAATGTCTCGCAGCGCACGATGGCGATGCCACGATCCGGACGCGAGCGCGAGGGCTTCACTTCGACGATCTCGCCCCGCAGCGAGAGTGAATCCCCCGCGTAAACGGGTTTCGTCCAGCTCAACTCGCAGCCTGCGCCGATGTACCCAGCCGCCAGCCGCGGCCCGCCAGTCACCAATAGGCGCATACCCAGCGATGCCGTATGCCAGCCACTGGCGGCGAGGCCACCAAAGAAGCTTGCGGCAGCGGCTTCGTCATCGAGATGGAACGGCTGCGGATCGAACTGCGTGGCAAAGGCCTTGATCTCGGCGGCGGTAACCGTCACCGGACCACTGTTGAAGGTCATCCCCGCGGCCAGATCATCCAGGTACAGCAGCGCCTTCATGGGCAGTCCTTGCATTCGCCTAACGCGCCGACATCGCACCACGCGACAGCAGCAGCAATGCCGTGAGTGTCAGCACTCCGGCAGCGGAAAGATAGTAACCCACCGCCGGCAACCCATAATCCGTCGCCAGCCAGCGGGCTGCATAGGGCGTGAGCGAAGCGCCCACGATGCCTGCCAGGTTGAAGGTCAGCGATGCGCCCGTATAACGCACGGGAGTCGGAAACAACGCGGCCAGCGCCGCGCCGAGCGGCCCATACGTCAGCCCCATCAACCCGAGGCCAAGGCTCAGGCACAGCAGCACCGAGAGCTCACTGCCCGAACTGAGCAGCGGTGCGAACACCAACCCGAACGCGGTCAGTGCCGCAGTGGCAGCGATCAGAACCGCGCGGGGATTGAAGCGGTCTGCCAGCAGCGCCGACACGGGAATGGCGAGACCGAAGAACACCACGCCGATCATCTGCAGGATGAGGAACTCCTGCCGCGAATAGCCCAGCTCGCTGGTGCCCCAGCTCAGCGCGAACACCGTCATCAGATAGAACACGACAAAAGTCGCGACTGCGGAGAAGGTGCCGAGCAGCAGCACCTTGCCGTGACGGCGGAAGACTTCCGCCATCGGCAGGCCCACACGTTCGTTGTTGGCCAGCGTCTTGCGGAAAGCCGGAGTCTCCTCGATGCGCAACCGTACGTACAGGCCGACAAGCACGAGCACGGCGCTGGCCAGGAAAGGCACGCGCCAGCCCCACGCCATGAACTCCGCATCACTCAGGTAATGCCCGAGAATCAGGAACACTCCCGAAGAACAGATGAAACCGATCGGTGCGCCCAGCTGCGGAAACATGCCGTACCAGTTGTGCTTGCCCGGCGGCGCATTCTCGGTGGCGAGCAGCACTGCGCCGCCCCACTCACCCCCCAGCCCAAAGCCCTGCCCGAAACGGCACAGCGCCAGCAGTGCAGGCGCGAGCAGCCCCGCGGTGGCGTAGGTCGGCAGCAGGCCAATGAGCACGGTCGAGAGGCCCATGGTCAGCAGTGCCGCAACCAGCGTTGCCTTGCGCCCGATGCGATCGCCGTAGTGACCGAATACCGCGGAGCCGACCGGGCGCGCGAAGAACGCCAGCGCGAAGGTGGCCAGAGACTGCAAGGTAGCGGTGGCCGGATCCGAAGCCGGGAAGAACAGTTGCGGGAAAACCAGCACTGCCGCAGTGGCATAGATGTAGAAGTCGAAGAACTCGATGGTGGTGCCGATCAAGCTCGCGAAGAGCACGCGCCGCGGCGAATTGCCCGCCTGGATTCCGGCGCGGGCGCTGGGTGGTTGCTGCATAGATTGAAGAAGCGCTTGCTGCGCCGTCGTACCCCTGGGAATCGGATAGTACAGCGCTGTCCGGGGCAGCCGCCAAAAAAAGGCCGCCTGTGTTTCCACAGGCGGCCAGATGAAAGCCGATCCTGGCCCGCGCCAGGATCTCGCCAGTCTTCCTTAGAACGAGGCCCGGATACCTACCTTGTAGTAGCGACCGAGCGTGTCGAAGAAGATTGGCTGCGTGCCGCCAGTGCCACCACCAATGAGCGGCGGATCGCGGTCGAACAAATTGGACACGTTGGCCCACAATTCAACCGTCTTGGCGCCCATCACTTCGTCGAAGCGGTAATTGGCATTCAGGCCAAATACCGTGTAGCTCGGCACATGGTTGTCTTCCAACCGGACCCAGTTCGAAGGTGCAGTGATGTAGAAATCGCCATCGCCCGGATCCACGCCGAGGTAGTTCTTCTTGCCCTTGCCCACGAAGTGCGCCGACAGCGTCGTCGTGAATGGGCCATTGATGTAGGTGCTCGACAGATTCGCGTTCCACTTCGCCGACGGGTTGTTGTCGTTGAGGAAGCTGTTCGCGGTTCCGGTCTGACCCACGATGTTCACAGGAGCCTGGCCCGGAACCGGGCTGAACTTCTGCGAGATCATGCGCGTTGCCAGCAAGCGGAAGTTCAGTGCGCCCACATCGCCAAGGTCCATGCGATACGAGCTGCTGAAATCCAGGCCCTTGTAGTTGTAGGAACTGCCATTGAACGCAAGTGCGCGAATGCGCTCGATGCCATAACCCACGTTGCCGACGTTGGCGTAGTTGAAGTTGCCCACGCCACCAGGCGAAGCACTGGCCTGCGGATCTGGCGTGATGAACTGGCAGTACTCCGCCAGGCCCGACAACTGGCAACCTTCCCGCACGCGGGTCACGTTGGCCTGCTGGATGGCATCGGTGATCTTGATCTGGAAATAGTCCACGGCGAACTCGAAGCCAGGCACCAGATCACGCGGCGTGAGAACCATGCCGATCGTGGTCGTGTCTGCCTTCTCGGGCTTCAGGTCCACATTGCCTTCCAGACTCCAGGTGCAGGCATCAGCAGGCGAACCCTGCGGCACGCCCGTTGGTGTGCAGAAACCGAACCAGCCGCCGGCCTGGATGATCTGCCCGTAGTAGAGCTCGCGGAAATTGGCGGCGCGGCTGTCGCGCGAACGGCTGCCCCGGACGCGAACACCTTCGATCGGATCCCAGAATGCCGATGCCTTCCAGGTCGTCATGTCATGCGTGCGCTTGACGCCGTCGAACGTACCCAGGGTACCTTCGTTCTTGTACTGCGACCAGCGAGCCGCCACGTTCAGCTCCAGACGCTTGGCGAATGGGGCGTCGCGCAGCAGTGGCATGTTGGACTCCACGTAGGCCTCGATCACATTGACCTTGCCGGCGAAGGACTCACCGTACTGGATCAGGTAGTCGTTGCGCACATAATCCGGTGCGCCATCCTGCGAACCGATGTTGCTGCCCTTCTCGGTGCGGTACTCGATACCGGCCGCGCCCTGGATTGCTCCGGCTCCGAAGCCTGCGAACAGATCACCCGTGGAATTGAATGCCGCGACAGTCTGCTCAACCGTCGTTTCCTCATGCAGGAAACCGAAGGCGTAGGCATGCGCAGCTGGATCAACTGGACCGGTTCCGAACACGTTCAGCGGCTGGCAACCCTGTGCGATCAGCAACAGGTTTGAGTTCAGCGTCGCGACGATCGGATCATTGTTGCGGATCTGCTGCGTGATGCGGCACTCGATCGGCCGCTGGTTGGCCGGCAGCGACGCAAACTGGGCCTGGTCACTGAACACGGCATCGGCAGCAAAGTCGTAGGCGTTCAGGTGACGGTTGTCAGCCACGTTCTGCGAACGTACCGACTTGCCGTACTGCAGATAGCCATCCCAGGTCCAGGAGCTCTCGCCGAACTTGCCATCCAGACCGGCCGAGATGCGACGCACCTTGGTGTTGAAGGAAGAGCGTGTATCAAGCTGGCTTGCCCAATCCTTGTTCAGCTGCACCGGGAAGCTGAAGAAGTTATTGAGCAGCAGAGGCTGCACCTGGGCGTTGAAGGCCGGATTCTGCAGCAGGTAGGCATTGTCGGCCCTGATGCCTTTGCCGAAAAAGCCGCCATCATCCAGGGCGCCAGAGGCCTGGTCGGTATTCACCTCACCCCAGCTGGCATCGGTCGTCAGGTTGATCGGTATCCGTCAGCGCGAAGCTGAGGGTACCCATGAACACATTGCGGGCGACGGGCGAACGCAGATTGGTGTACAGGTTGGCGGGGCGGCCTTCGCCACCGGAAACAGCGCCGTAGAACACATTGCTGCCAACACCATTGGAGAACGGCTGCACCGCCGTGCCCGTGCTGTTGACCTGCCCGAGCGGACCGGTGAACGGACCAGCGATGACGCCGGCATAGCTGAAGGGAGAGCGAACATCTTCACGCAGGTACTGGGACGGACGCGGATTGGCCAGCGTGACCAGCGCACCCCCGAATGACCAGCCACCCAGGGCTGCCGAGTAGGCGCCCGCATCGGGGTTCGAAATCAGGCCCACGTTCTTCGCGCACCAGTCACGAACTTCCATGCAGCCCGTCGCTGCCATGGTCTGATGTTCTGCAGCGATCGAGAAATGTCCGCGTTCATCGGCAAAGCTCGTGCCGAAGGAACCGGCATAGTGCGCATCGCGCGCGTCCTGATGAATCGACTGACCCCAGTCAGCTTCGATCTTGACGCCATTCATCTTGCGGTTGAGGAAGATGTTGTTGACGCCAGAAATGGCACCGGAACCATAGGCGGCAGAGGCGCCACCGGTCACCACGTCCATGCGCTCGATGATGGTCGAGGGAATGAAGTTCAGGTCGACACCGTCACCCTGGTTGGTGGGGACGTGGCGACGGCCGTTCACCAGATTCAGCGTGCGGCTGCCGAAAAACGGGTTCAGGCCGCGCAGGTTGGCGATGGTCGAACCGGCGAAGAAGTTCGAGTTGCCGGTCGTTGTCGGCGAAAAGTTGGAGATGTTTGAAGGCAGCGATTTGATGGCGTCGCCAACGTTCACGATACCCAGGTTCTTGAGATAGTCCGCATCCACAACCGTTGTGGGATTGGCGGTGTCGAAATCGGTGGCACGCCTGATGCGCGAACCCGTGACCTGGACTTCTTCGAGATCATCGACCTGCTCTTCTGCTCCGTAAAGAATCTGCGGCGCGAGCGTCAGCAGGGTTGCGGTGCCAAGCACCAGCGCAACGGCGGCGCGCACGGATTTGGACCCATTTCTGGTCTGGAATTTAGTCACTTGATAACCCCCAAGTAGATTTCACTTGAGCCGTCTCCTTGTTGCGGAAACGCCCCACCCTCGGACTTTTCATGTCGAATGGTTGCCGTGCCAGCGAAGTTGTCATGGCAACAACCGATATTCTACAAAGATCAAGGACCGCAATTGCAAGTCTCAGGGAACTATTTCTGTCGCCAACAATAAGCGTTGCGCTAACAGCGGTCGATTTGTTGCACTTGCCCAACAAAACCGGCGGGAGACGCCGGACTACTTGTCGACGAACGCCCGCTCGATGACGTAATCACCAGGTTCGCCGATACGCGGCGAAACCATGAAACCACGCTGGTCCAGCAGCGTGCGGGTATCGTTCAGCATGCCCGAGCTGCCACAAATCATGAACCGGTCGACCGCGGGATCCAGCGGCGGCAATCCCACCCTGTGTGCCAGGCTCCCATCGGCAATCTGATCGGTCAGGCGGCCGCGATTGCGGAATTCCTCACGGGTAACTGTCGGGTAGTAGATCAGCTGGTTGCCCACGAACTCGCCCAGCAGCTCATGGTGCACGAGATCCTCGGCAATGAATTTGCCGTAGGCCAGATCGTCCACCCGGCGCACACCATGCGTCACCACCACCTTTTCGAAACGCTCGTACGTCTCCGGATCCTGAATGATGCTGAGGAACGGCGCGAGGCCGGTGCCGGTGCTCAGCAGATAGAGATTCCGGCCGGGCTTGAGATCATGAATCACCAGCGTGCCAGTGGGCTTGCGGCTCACCAGTACTTCATCGCCGACAGCGAGGTGCTGCAGTCGCGAAGTCAGGGGCCCGTTCTGGACCTTGATGCTGAGGAACTCCAGATGCTCTTCCCAGTTGGGGCTGGCAATGGAATAGGCCCGCAACAGCGGTCGGCCCTCGACGGGCAGCCCCAGCATCACGAAATGGCCGTTCTCGAAACGGAAGCCGGGATCGCGTGTGGTGCGGAACGAAAACAGGCTGTCGTTCCAGTGATGAACCTGCAGCACGCGCTCGGTTGCGATCGCCGCCATCCGGGCCTCGAACAATGAAATGGGACGGCAAGGCTACGGGGTTTTTTATGCCGGAAAAAGCCTGAATGCGCCTATTCGTATAACAAAATCAGATAAATGCGATGCGCCCCACGCTCGCGGGGGCAAATTCACTGAGTACGGGTAACCCGCGCCCAGCCGCTCCGCCCATTGCTGACCCGAGCCATCCGGTAACCACCCAGGCGGCCCTTGTCGATCTGCACGGTATCTCCCACGGCAACAGAGAACAGGCTCTCCATATTCGTTTGCTGCCAGACCTGGCCATTGTCGAGCGTTACCCGGAATACGTCCTTGCGGGTCTCTTTCAGGGCGGTGATTTTGGCTGTCAGGCTCGTGGGAGCAACGGGCTCGGCACTTTCACGGCTCTTGCGCTTCACGCTCTCGTCACCCAGGGAGGCCACTGGGGCCGCGATGACAGGCGCAACGACCAGCGGCGGCGGCGCCACCTCCACCGCTGGTGCGGCAGCCACTGGCGCCCTTGCAGCCGCAGCGGGCGCCATCTGTTCTGCTTGCGCCACAGTACCCGCGAAGGCGCGATCAAAGCAGACCAGCCTTTCCAGGCTGTCTTTCACCTGCACACAGCGGCGCGCGGAATCGAGCGTCGCATCGGCGGCCAGTGCTCCGCCTGCGAACAGGGCCAAGGCCCCGAGGGAAATCGCCCATCCACGCATCTGCCTACTTCCCGGCAGGATCATAGCTTAGTGCCTCAACGAGCTGCCGGCTTGTCCCAGTTCGTCTTGCCTTCGTCCTGCCCTGCAACCGAATACAGCACCTGTGCGTTGCGGGTCTTCTGGAAATCCTCCAGCGACTGCCCGCGCATGGCGGCGTAGATATGCAGGTTGGTGGTGCCGATCACCGCGCCGAACTTCTCCAGCAGGAAGAAGATCACGCCGTAGTGGATCAGCCCGCGCCAGTCACGACGGCGGATGAGATCACGCTCTTCCTCGGTGAGCTGATGCTGCGCGAACAGCGGCTCGGGGTCGGCCAGGAACTGCTTGCGGAAATCCGGCTTCACCAGTTCGTGCAGGAAGTTGTTGATGCGGTAGGCCTTCACGCTGCGCTCGATGGTGTACGGATAGGTGCCTTCGAGCTTCTCGAGGCCATCGTACTGGTGCGTCATGCGCTTGCGGAATGCTTCGTTGGTCTCGGTCACCGGATCGACCGAATCGTTCTCGAAGATCACGCTGCAGATCGGCGTCATCGAAGGCAGGTAGTAGGTCTGGTGCAGCTTCTTCACCTTCTTCGACAAGGTTGCGCGCATCAGCAGCCACATGACCACTTCGGCGCCTTCCATGCCACCGAGCTTCGCGTATTCCGCGATGGTGACCTTCGTGAGACCTTCCGGATCCTTTTCCAGCCGCTCGAGGAACTCCATGTCCCATGGCGTGTTGTTGAAGCCGCAGCGCTCGCCATGCACCTGGTGCGAGAGGCCACCGGTGCCCACGATGCACACCTTGATGTCGGCCGGATAACTCTCGATGGCCTTGCGCAGCGACAAGCCGAACTTGTAGAAACGCAGCGGCGAGGGGATCGGCGGATTCAGCACGCCACACTGCAGCGGCACGATGGCGCAGGGCCATTCCTTCTCGTGCGGCAGCAGCAGCGACAGCGGCGAGAAGCAGCCATGGTCCAGGTCCTTGCCCTGGAAATACGACAGGTCGAACTCATCGGCCACCATGGCGGCAGCGATGTGCGCGGCCAGCTTCGGATCACCCTTGATCGGCAGGCAGCTTGCGCGGCCCCACCGCCCTCGTCGGCCGGCGCGTACTGCTCGCCCACGCCCAGCGCGAAGTGCGAGTAGTGATCGAGATGGAACGAGGTGATGTGGTCGTTGAAGATGTACAGCAGTACATCCGGCTTCTTCTCTGCGAGCCACTTCTGCACGGGCTCGTAGCCCTCGAAGATCGGCTTCCAAACCGGATCCTGCTGCTTCTTGGCATCGAGCGCAAAGCCGATGGTGGGCGTGTGGGATGTCGCGATCCCACCGATGATCTTGGCCATTATCTGGAATTACCTTTGCTGGAAATCAGCGGCCCTCGGCCGCTTTGCGAGTCTCTTCACCAATGCGCTGAATCTCGGCCTGGCTGGGAGCGGGGCCGGCGCCGCGCGGACGCATGCCGAAGTACTGGTCCTTGCCTACCTGCGCACCGATGACATAGCCACCCTCGCTGCCATCCTTGAGAGGCGCGACTGTCACGGTGATGGTGTCGCCGACCTTCACCATGCCCTTGCGATAGCCATTGCGGTACATGTTGTTGGTGCTGTGGCCCTCGAAGCGCACGGTGCGCGTGCCCTTCGCATCCTTCAGCTCGACCAGCAGGCGCATGTGCGGGTTGATCGCAGCGAAATCCTTGACCACGCCGGTGTAGGTGGACGATTTGCCGAAATCGAACTGCACGGCGGAATGATGCGCCCAGGCTGCCGCACCAGCAGTGACGGCGGCGAGAGCGAGCAGAGTCTTGCGAATGAACATGTTCATGTCAGATACCTCGGATTCTCAGAATTTATTAAGGAACGGGAACGCCGGCCTTCTTGGCCATTTCCTCGATGCGGTCCAGCCACCGTTCTTCCGGGCACTCGTAGGGCAGCACACGGCCGTTGGGCACTTTTGCCCAACGCTTCTGGATCACGACGGGTTTGGTGTAGAACTTGGGGTCGGTCATCGTCATTTCAACGGAAAGCAGCTGCCGGCCCTGCGCGTCCTTGCCGTCGAACTTGTAGCGCTCGACGACTTTCGCCTCATCGGAGTGCGGCGTGCGCTGATCGAGCTGGTCAACCAGGTTGTCGGTTTCCACCACGAGCACATCGCCTTCCCAGCGACCGCTCGAATACCCGTTGCGCCCGGGGATCCGGTCTTCCTGCGATGCATTGCGGTCGCCGAAATATACCCGGCGGATCTCGCTGTGCGCTTCGTAGACGATGATCATCTGCTCCGGACGCTGGTGAATTTCCATGGGATAGCCACCGGAACCCAGCATTGAGCCCGGCATGCCCGTACCCACGCACCAGTTGCCGGGAGAGTCGTCGGTCCCGGCGGTGAGCTTGCGGTAGGCCTCCATGCGGGCTGCCGCTTCCGGGGTGAAGGGCAATTGCCCTGCGCCGGTGTTGGTTGCGCCGCCTATTCCGCCGGCCGCGCTGGTCCAGACACCTGTAAAATCAGGCGCCTCGGCCGGCAAAGCCGTACCCGCACAGAGCGCGAGCCAGGCCGTGGCGACGTACTTCCCAATGTTCCTTGATTGCCCCATTCTGCTTTCTCCCGTTTTCGGGTTGTTTTCGATTCGGCAAGCCTAGGGACCAACCCCCAAGCTGTCAAAGTGGCTTTGGAGATTCCATGCTGAAACGATGCGCATTCCGATTGCCGCGGCTGGCCCTCCCGGCAAATCTGACTTGCAGTCCGGATATCGAAGGGTCCGTGCTGGCTCCCGCCAGCTACGGCACTTAGATGGACACGGCCATGCTGCCGACTTATTACGTTCCCCACGGTGGCGGTCCTTGTTTCTTCATGGACGATCCGGCCGGCCTGTGGAGCGGCATGGCCGCATTCCTGCGGGCGCTGCCGGCGGCCCTGCCACAGAAGCCGAAGGCCATCCTGGTGATTTCGGGGCATTGGGAGACGAAGGGTTTCTCGGTGACCAGCCATGCGCAACCTTCCCTGCTGTTCGACTACTACGGCTTTCCTCCCCATACCTATCAACTCCGTTATGACGCACCCGGCGCACCGGAACTCGCGGAACAGGTGGCGCAGCTGCTGCGTGATGCGGGGTTCTATGCCCGGCTCGATTCAGCCCGCGGGCTGGACCACGGCGTATTCGTGCCGCTGAAAGTCGCGCTGCCCGAGGCGACCATCCCCGTTGTCGAGCTGTCGCTGGACGCCAGCCTCGATGCCAGCCTGCATCTGGCTGCCGGACGCGCGCTCACCTCGTTGCGCGACGAGGGCGTGCTGATCCTTGCGACCGGCATGAGTTTCCACAACCTGGCCGCATTCGGCGATCCACGGATGCTGCTGCCCTCGCTGCAGTTCGATACCTGGTTGAATACGGCCGTCGGCGCGGCAACCGCGGCGCGTAACCTGGCGCTGGCGCACTGGCATGAAGCGCCATCCGCGCGAATCTGCCACCCGCGGCATGAACATCTGCTACCCCTGATGGTGGCTGCAGGTGCATCGCATGGCGCCGGCCATCGCATCTACAACGAGCAGGTGCTCGGCTCCATGATTTCGGGGTTCCGCTTCGACTGACATGGCCTATTCTTGAGCTCATGCCACGTTCGCTGAACCGCTCCATTTCCGTGCCGATCGTGCTCAGCTCGATCACCGTGCTGATGACCCTCGCACTGCTCATCGGCTGGATTCTCGTCATCAGCGAGAACCTGCCGCTGACGCGTGCCTTTGCCGTCAACCGCTGGCTGCTGGCAGGCGGCATCATCTCGTTCGTGCTGGTGTTGAGCGTGCTGGTGCTGTTCAGCGTTTCGCTGGTGGGCGAGATCCTGGAGAGCCGCCGCCAGCAGATGTTCATCGACTCGGTGACGCATGAGCTGAAGAGCCCGCTGGCCTCCATCAAGCTGTGCCTCGACACCCTCGCCCGGCCGGAGCTCACCGCCACGCAACAGGTCGACCTGCGCAACATGATGCTGTCGGACGTGGAACGCCTGACGGTGTTCGTCGACGACATCCTGCAGGCCAGCCGCATTGCGCACCGCCGCCGCTCGCAGACCTGGACCGTGGTGGATGTGACGCATCTGCTGACGCAGGCCATCGAGAGCATTCGCGCCCGCTACGGACTGGATCCGGGAGTTTTCGACTTGACCGCTCCCGAGAAGGTGGAGATATTCACCGACCCCACCGCACTCGAGATCATCATCAAGAATGTGCTCGACAACGCCGTGAAATATTCCACTGATAGGCCCTACATCCAGATCGGCATGCAGCAACTGCCATCCGGGCACCTCGGCATCGTGGTGCGCGACCAGGGCATCGGCATCGACCGCAGCCAGCTCAAGCGCATCTTCAAGCGGTTTCATCGCGCGCCGGATCCGCGCGTCAACGAACGCTCCGGCTCCGGGTTGGGGCTCTACGTGGTCTACCGCCTGTTGCGCAATCTCGGCGGCCGGATTCGTGCCGACTCCGACGGGCATGGCAAGGGCACTACCATGCGCATCCGCCTTCCCATGGGCAGGAAGCCGGCCCAGGGAAGTCCGCATTGAACGCCGATCAGGTTTCCGGCAGCAGCGATGCTGCACGCGCCACCGTGCTGGTGGTGGAAGACGAAGCGCATCTGGCTGCGGCCCTCAAGCTGAACCTGGAGCTTGACGGCTATCGCGTGGTCATCGGTCGCTCCCTGCGGGAGGCCGCGGCGCAGCTGGCAGAGGCCGCGCCCATCCACCTGATACTGCTCGATGTGATGCTGCCGGATGGCGAGAGCTACGGTTTCTGCAAGCAACTGCGCGAAAGCGGCCAATACATGCCGGTGATCATGCTCACCGCACGCAGTGCCGCCGAGGAACGCGTGCGCGGCCTCGATTCCGGGGCCGACGACTACATGCCCAAACCCTTTGTGCTGGCAGAACTGCTGGCCCGGGTGCGCTCGGCACTGCGCCGCAGCGGCTGGCGCCAGCAGGATGCGCCACCCGAAGAAGCGCGTGGCACATTGAGTTTCGGCACAGCGCTGGTGGACTTCGATTCCCATGCCGCCTCTGCCAACGGCAAACCCGTGCGCATGACGCAGCTGGAACTCGACCTGCTGTACTACTTCGCGCAGAACTCAGGCCGCGTGCTGTCGCGCGATGAGCTGCTGGAGAATGTCTGGAAGCTGCGCAATGCGCCCAATACCCGCAGCGTCGACAACTTCATAGGCCGCCTGCGGCGCTACTTCGAACCCCTGCCCGACAAACCCGTGCACTTTCTTTCGCATCGCGGCGCCGGCTACAAGTTCCTGCCTGCGGGTGATGCCGGAACGTGACGCCGTCGGTGCTTTGACACAACTTTTACAATTGCTGACCGAAAGATGACCCGGCCGCCGGGCTGCTTCGCCGAATATTGTTGCCAGGCAACAAACTACGGAGCGGCAAGATGGATTCAGTGCAGGGTACTTCCGACAGCGGTTTCATCAAGCCAGCTCGCCGCATCGGCTGGGCGGGCGCGACGCCGTTCATCGCCATCCACTTGCTGGCGTTCGGCGCCATCTGGACAGGCATTACCCCCGCTGCCGCCATCTGTTGCGTAGCGCTGTATTTCATCCGCATGTTCGCGGTGACCGGCGTCTACCACCGCTACTTCTCGCACCGCACCTACAAGACCAGCCGCGTGTTCCAGTTCCTGCTCGCCTTCCTGGCGCAGACCAGCGCGCAGCGCGGCGCATTGTGGTGGGCCGCCCATCACCGTCACCACCACCGTTATTCCGACATGCCTCAGGATCTGCACTCGGTTGCCCAGGATGGTTTCTGGTATTCCCATGTGTGGTGGATCTTCGACAAGGGCAACCAGAGCACGGACTACAACCGCATCCGTGATTTCGCGCGCTTCCCGGAACTGCGCTTCCTGAACAAGTACTACCTGCTGCCGCCCATCATGCTGGGCACGGCGATCTTCTTCTGGCTGGGCGCATCGGGCCTGTTCTTCGGCTTCTTCGCCAGCACCGTGCTGCTGTGGCACGGCACCTTCACGATCAATTCGCTGTCGCATGTGTTCGGCAAGCGCCGCTTCGCCACCACCGACCACAGCCGCAACAACTGGCTGCTGGCCATCGTCACCATGGGTGAAGGCTGGCACAACAACCATCACCGCTACTGCGCCTCGACCCGCCAGGGCTTCTACTGGTACGAGTACGACATCACCTACTACATCCTGAAGGCGCTGTCGTTCGTCGGGCTGGTGTGGAAGCTGCAGCCGGTGCCGGCTGCAGTGCTGGAAGAAGGCCGCGCCAGCGACGTCAAGCACGGCCGCATGGCACCGGTGCTCACGGCACCGGTCATGCCGTCGCCGGTCAGTCTGCGTCGAACTGCCAGCGCAGACCAGTACTGAGCATCCGTTCGTCCTTGTCGTAGCTGACCGCCTCTGCCTGGGCGGTCCAGCGCGGCAGGAAGCGCCAGGCGGCGCCAACACCCAGGTAAAAGCCCACCGAGTTGACCTTGTCGTAGCCGATCCGGTCATCGGTGGTGCTGTTGCCGGTGACCACCAGCCCCGCCTTCACCACCGGATAGATGTCTGCGGTGCGACCGTCGCGCAGTGGTGCCCATTCCGCACCCACGCCGAAATCGCGGTATTTCACCTTGCCGAGATGGCCCACCGCGGGATTGATCGAGGCCACGCCCGCCGCACCGAGGTTGGCGTAGAAGCCCTCCACCACCCAGTGGGCTGACAACTCGTAACCCAGCAGCAGGCGAAAGCCGGTGTCACGGGTGTCGTCGGTGAGATAACCCCCGTCACGGTCACGTGGCTTTAGATGCGTGGCGCCCACGTCGGCACCCACATACAGGCCTTCCGCCTGCGCAGTGCCGCCCTGCACGGCCAGGGAAGCAATCAGCAGCAGCGGCACGAGGGCTGCCACGCGCAAACCTTTCCGCCCGGAACGCGAACGCAGCCGCCAGGCCAGAAGGCCAGAAAGCAGCAACGCCAGCCACACATCCACTCCACCTACTCCACGCACAGCGGTCTCCAGATTGCCGGCCTGCTCCCTGAAATCGGGGGTGCCATTGTTGTTGAGGTCCACGTTGCCTTCGAGCGCATCACTCAGGCCATCGTTGTCCGAGTCGACGTCGCGATGGTCATCGATGCCATCCGCATCCGAATCGGGCAGTGGCAACGCCGTGCCGCCGGTAGTCGGATCGACGATGCCAGCGAGGCCATCCCCATCACTGTCGGTGAAGTTGTCGACCCGGCCATCACCGTTGGCATCGACACCACCTGCCTCCACGATGTCGGCAATGCCATCGCCGTCGCTGTCCAGGTCGGCAAGGTTCGGCAGGCCATCCCCATCGGTGTCGTCGCCACCGTCCTGGGAGTTCGGAATGCCGTCATTGTCGATATCCTGATCCAGCACATCGGACACGCCATCGGCGTCCCGATCCACCAGGCTGCCGAACACCAGCGGCGCGCCATCGCGAACGTTGGGTATGCCGTCGCGATCCGTGTCGGCAATCGCATCGATGCGGCCGTTCGCGTTCGCGTCCAGAGCAGTGAAGCCGGCCTCGACAATGTCGTAGCTGCCATCGGCATCCGAGTCCAGATCGCGGAAGTCCGGCGTGCCGTCGTTGTCGGTGTCGCGCGCCATCGTCAACGGCGCCTGGCCGGCATCCGCCAGCGCATCCGCATTGGCATCTGTCGAGGCCCGCCTCGACCACGTCGAAGACGCCATCGTTGTCCGAGTCGAGGTCGCGGAAGTCGGGCGCCGTATCGCTGTCCGAATCAGGCAGCACTACCGCGTCCGCGATGCCATCGCCATTCGCGTCCGCGCCACCCGTGATGTTCACGTCGAAGCGGTTGTCGATGCCGTCCCCATCCGAATCGAGGCCCGTGGCATTGGTCTCGACGCCATCGCGCAGACCATCACCGTCGGCATCCACATCGCGGTAGTCCGGATTCGCATCCGCATCGGTGTTGGGCGGGAACACGCTGTCGCTCACGCCATCGGCGATTCGCGTCGGCGCCGCCGGCCTGGTTCACGTCGTAGAAGTCGTCGACTTCGTCGTTGTCGGTGTCCACGCCGGTGCCGCCGCCTTCCAGCGCATCCGGCAGGCCATCGTTGTCGCTGTCCAGGTCGAGATAGTCCGGCGTGCCATCGCCATCGGTATCCGGCGCCGCGGCCGGAGTCGGGCGTGCCTCGACCGCATCGGGAATGCGGTCGTTGTCGCTGTCGCGGTCCAGGTAGTCGGCAATGCCGTCCGCATCGGAATCGCGCGGCAGCGCACCGGTGCCACGCTCGATGGCGTCGGGGATGCCATCGTTGTCGCTGTCGGTATCGGCCGAGTTCACGATGCCATCGCCATCGGAGTCGAGCGAGCCCGATTCCAGGCGCGCTTCCTGCGCATCCGTCCGCCTCGTTGTCGGAATCCAGGTCCCGGAAGTCCGGCCGCGTGTCGCCGTCCGTATCGGGCAGTGCCACCGTGTCGGCGATGCCATCGCCATTGGCATCCGCGCCGCCGGTGATGTCCACGTCGAAGCGGTTGTCGATGCCGTCGGCGTCGGTGTCCGTGCCCAGGGCCTGCGATTCCACGCGGTCGCCCAGGCCATCGCCGTCAGCTGTCGGCGTCGCGGAAGTCAGCCAGCGCGTCGCCATCTGCGTTCGGCGCGCTGACCGAATCGGCCACGCCATCCAGGTTCACGTCGGCACCGCCGACCTGCGTCACGTCATAGGCGTCGTCGATTTCATCGTTGTCGGTGTCCGCGTCCGACGCCACCGCCTTCCAGCGCATCGGGCAGGCGATCGCCATCGCTGTCGCGATCGCGGTAGTCCGGCGTGGCATCCGCATCCGTATCCGGTGGCGAACCAGGCGACGGAGCGGCCTCGATGCATCTCGCCGTGCTGATCGTCACGGTGCCGCTGGCAATCGAGTAGCCCGTGATCTCGAGATCGCTGGCATTGCCCTGATCAGCCGCGCCGCCATCGATGAGCAGCTGCGCCCAGTCGATTCTCACGACCCATGGAGTGGAGTCTCCCGAAGTGTCGATCTCCACCCGCACGCGATTGTTGCCCGCATTGACGAACGCGATGGGCACCTCGAACACGGTGGTGCTGTCGACTTCGTTGGCGCCTGTCAGCTTCCCGAGCAGGTTGCCGTTGAAGTAGACCAGGTCGATCTGGCCCTGTTCTTCGTCCACGTCATAAGCGCGGACCGTCAGTCGTGCCGAGGTCGTCGGCGGCGCAGCCACGTTGATGTTGAATTCAATCGGCGCGATCGGGCTGGTGCGCCCGAGGATCACGCCCATGTCGTTGTCAGGCGTACCGGTGCCGGCGTTATTCTCGTTATCGGCGTTGGTGAAGTAGGTGGCGCCCGCCAGGGAGAGCGAAGCGGCGATGAAGAAAGCGGCGGCGAGACCTGCCGCCGAGAATCCCAGCAGCCCAGTGCGTCTTTTCATGATCCGGTGCGAATTCCCTTTGACCTTGAGGATTGCCCCGAACCAGATGGACTGCAGCACTCACCACAAGAACGCAGTCGCGCGTAAGGACATTGAAGACGAAGCGGGCGCGATTAGACAGTTGCGAACGCAACCGCGCAAGTGCTTCCGATCACAAAACAATATGGCGGATATTTCTACACAGCATTGAGAAGCATTCTCGTTGGGTTGTGCGGATCAGGCGCGCTGCATGTCTCCATCGATGGGCAGTACCTGCCCGGAGATGGACTTCGCGGCATCCGATGCCAGAAACACCGCGAGTGCCGCGATGTCGGCGGGGTCCACCAGCGCCTTGAGCGACTGTCCCGCCATCGCGGCCCGCTTCACCTCTTCGATGGATTGCCCGGTTGTCTGGGCACGCCCCTGGAAAACCCGTTCGGCACGATCACCCGCCACGGCACCCGGGGCAATGGCGTTCACGCAGATGCCGTGTTGCCCCAGTTCCATCGACAATGTCTTGGTAAGACCAATCACTGCCCATTTCGACGCGGAATAGGGACTGCGGTTGGCATAGCCAAAGCGGCCCGCTGCCGACGCCATGTTGATCACGACCCCACGAGCCGAACGGACCAGATGCGGGATGGCATTGCGCGTGACATCGAAGGTACCCGTGAGATTTACCTTCAGCACTGCGTCCCAGTCGGCCGGATCCAGGTCCTGGACTGACCTGGTGGGCCCGCCGATACCCGCATTGTTCACCAGCACATCCAGGCCATCGAGCCGGGTTGCAGCATCCGCAACCATCGCGACTATGGCAGCACGGTCACCGATATCGCATTGGCGCGTCAGCAGCCCCGGCATCAGCGCCTCTGCCCGCTGCAATCCCTCTGCATCGATGTCGCAGACATAAACACTGGCGCCACCGGCATGAAATGCCTTGGCGATCGCCAGGCCGATACCGGACGCGCCGGCGGTTATGAGTACTTTCTTCATCCCGGGAGTGTAGCCGAGGCGCCGCGATCCCTGAATTGCTCCAACCGCTCGTGCAGGTATTCCGTGAAGAAACCATGCATCAGGAACCGCTGCCCCAGGTTCCACGGCCCCACCATGTAGTGCGGGTACTTGTTGTAGGCCATCTCGGCCAGTCGCGGATCGCCAATCAGCTGGCCGATGCGGATCGCAATCGATTGATCCAGATTGAAGCCGTTGATGGCATCACGGTACTCATCGCGCTTCAGCAGCAGGCAGAACAGGCACATGAACAGCGCATGCGAGGTCTCGAAATCCAGCACCTGCGTCCAGCGGCGCGAATGGCCCTGGTCTGTGATGCCGATGGCGCGCCAGTGGCTCCAGTCGAGATCAGCGGCGCGGGCCGCGGGCCGCGCATGGTCCCAGCGGCCCAGGTCACGCATCATGCGGAACAGTTCCTGATCATGATCGACAAAGGTCATGTGCAGCATGTCATCGACCTGCCGCGGATAGAGTTCCAGCGGCTTCACGTTGCCACCGCCGCTGTTATCGCGCAGGAAGTTCAGCAGGTTCGATTCGGTGGCGAAATGCCGCAGGATGAGCTGGTTGGCTTCCGGCGTGACGAAGTTCCGGCAGAAGGCGCAGATCGTCCACTGCAGCAGCCCATGCGCGCGAAACTGCGGCAGCGGCAGTCGCTTGAACGCCCAGGTGACGTGCAGCAGCACGGCGAAGATGAACTGCAGCACCGGACGCACGATCCAGCGCAGCGGATTGGCCAGATCTCGCATCCAGAGATCGATGGCTGCGGGACTGATGGGCAGCGAGTTGTCGACTGCAATCGCCTGCAGGTAGGCACTGAGCGCGGGCGCGCGTGAATCATTCGCCATCGACTTCCTCCAGCTGCAGTGCATACAGCCGTCCGACCACGGCCGCCGTGCGCAGTATGTCCGCGGCAATGGCCTCGCTGGTACACAGCCTGTCCAGCAGGGCATACAGCTTGCCCAGATGATTCTCATCATTGAGACCGTGATAACGCAGGAAGCGGGTGCCACCCTCCCCCACACCCGGCAGCGCCGCGATGCGCACTGCCCAGTCCTTCGCCATTTTCTCACCCAGCCCTTCCACGATCCACATGGCACCGAGCAGCCCGACCGGATTCGGCTCACTCGCGCGGTACATCATGTAACCATGCAGGGCTTCGGAGCCTGGGTTGCGAAGGCGCGTGCGGATGGCCGCGGGATCTCCACCTGCGGCCACATAGTCCTGCTCCAGCACCTCATAGTCGCGATGCTCCTCATGCGCATGTCCGAGGATGACCGAGCGGATGTCCGCATGGTCACGATCAAAGCTCGAGGCGCAGCGGCTGATCCAGCGCGAACCTTCAATCACCTGCTGACGCAGGTTCAGCAGCAGCTGCAGATAATCGTCCCGCGTGAAGGTCCCGGTCTCCAGCCGCTGGATGATCGGCACGCGTGACAGTCGCCGTTCGAAATCGAACCAGGCGCGCAGCAACCCGCGCAGTGCCGCCTGCCCTTCTGCAGAGAGCTGCTCCGGTCGCGCCAGTACGACTGTCTCCGCCATCAGGCCTCCACCACGGTGAAATGCATATACGCCATGTTGAATCGCCCGCTTTCCGGCACCACGCACAGCAGGGTCTCTCCAGGCAGCGCCCGGCCCTCTTTCAGGAAATCATCCAGCATGATCAGGATCGAGGCGCAGCCGGTATTGCCCCTGGTATACAGGTTGGTGAACCATTTCTCGTCCGGCACTCCCGCGCCGCACATCTGCAGCATGTCGAAGATGCGGCTGCGGAAGTGGTGGGAAGAATAGTGACACAGCAGATGATCCAGTCTTTGCATGTCCAGCAGGCCTTCGCCAATCAGCCGCAACGTGCCATCGACGCCGAGCTTCACGATGTGGTCCAGCAGTCGCACATCCTGGCGGATCAGCAACGCACCGGCCGCCTCGGCCTCGGCATAAGTCGGGAAATCCTGCCAGCTGCGGGAATCGCTGCTGTCGGTCGGCCGGCCAATGCTCATGCAGACCGGCAGCGAATCCGCATGCGAGTAACTGCGGATCCAGTCCACCCGCAGGCATCGCCCGCGCGGCGCGCGCTCCAGCAGCCATGCGCCCGCGCCATCAGAAAGCATCCAGCGCAGGAACTCGGCATCGAAATCCATCGTGGCCTGGCCACCCGCCGCTTCATAACGGGTGTGCTTGAACAGCCGCGAGGCCAGCTCGCTGACCACCACCAGCGCATTGGGCTGGTCGCCCACACGCAGGGAATTCACGGCTGCCCGGATTGCCATCACGCTGCTGGAGCAGATGCCATGCGTGGTGTGCAGCTCCACTTCCGGCATGCCAAGACCAGCCTGCACCATGCTGCCGAACCCGGGGAGAACCAGGTCACCCTGCGTGGTAGCGCAACTCAGCAACCGCAGCGAACGCATCGGCACGGGAGAGGATTGCATGCAATTGCGAGCGGCCGCCACGGCAAGCTCGGCATTGCTGTGGGTGGTGCGGTGTTCCCGGTCCATGGCGTAGTGCCGCGTGCGGATGCCATTGGCCTTCAGGATGCGGGACTTCAACCGGCTGGGTCTGCCGTCGATCAGCCCGAGAATGTCCTCGATCTGGTCGTTGTCGATGGGCGGTCCGGGAAGGAAGGAGCCGGTGCTCGTGACATAGACGCTCAAGCCGGTCGGCCGCGCGCCCGCAGGCACCGCAGGTTCTCTTCCATGTACGGCACCACGCAAAGCACCAGCATGAACAGCAGATAGGCACGCAGATACCCCGGGCTGCCATGCGGGGCCGGCAGTCGCTGCAGGGTCATCTGTCCGGCCCAATCCAGCTGCACCAGCTTCAGCACTACTTCCCAGTTCAGCACCATGATCAGCATCAGCAGGTACAGCGGAATGGTTGCCATGTAGTTGTGCACATGCACCTCCCAGATGCTGATCCGCCGCTTCGGCGCGGAGTAATGCACGTCATAGTGCGCCACCGCCTCATGCAGCAGGAATGCCACGAAGCAGATCAGCAGCACCAGCACGTTCACCTGGAACAGCAGGCACAACAGGATCGGAATACCCAGCTGCACACCCATCAGCGAGTGGATCAGCGATTCGCGCAGCCCGGAAGTGCGCTCGATGCCAGTGGCACGATGGCAGCACCAGTCGATGAACCCAGTGATACCCCACAAAGGGAGCAATCCGTAGAGGATCAGGTTGACCAGCAGCTGATTGGTGGTCGGCATGGACTACAGCAGCGCCTTGATGGGCATCCTGCCCCAGAACCACGCCCGCAATCGCTTGCCCAGCGAGGCGAAGCCATCCGGCTTGTCGGTGGCCGCATTCCAGCTGTTCGCGGGCAGCATGTCGGCCTCGATGGATGTCGCCACGGCGCCGGCCTGGTCGGCATTGCGGATCAACACGCCAACTTCCGTATTCAGGTTTTCGGAACGGGGATCGAGATTATAGGTGCCCACGAACACCACGGCGCGGTCCACCACCATCGTCTTGGCATGCAGTGCAAACACCGGCGCTTCAGGCCGCAGTGCTTCGTAGCGCTGCATCACTTCGCGCTGCACTTGTGGATCAGGTTTGTATTCGCGCACGTCGACACCCATGCGCAGCAACTCGCGCCGCTGCGCCCGATAGCCGCCGAAGGCCTGCAGGTTGTCCGTCGATGCCAGCGAGTTGGTGCTGATGCGCACCTTCACACCGCGCGCAATGGTGGCGCGGAACAGCTCCATGGCCGGATCCGACAGCACCAGGTAGGGAGACTGGATCAGCACTTCGCGCCGCGCCCCCTGCAGCATTCGCCGCCAGCGCAGCCGTACTGAGACCACCGCCGCCAAAGCCGGCACTGCCGTCGTTCTTGCCCGGCACATCGCTGATGAAATCCACCTGACCCCACACGAGTTGCGCGGCCAGTTTCGGGAAGTTCGCCGGAATCGCGTCGATGGCGCCGCGCACCTCCGGCGCAAAATTGCGCCTGTCCGCCGCATAGGAACCCAGTTCGGCATAGATCTGCCGGACTTCGACGTCGCGCACGGACACGTGCTTGCGCATCAGGGAAGTCTCGCTGTAGAGATCGGCCACGGGCAGGCTCAGGCTGCTGTCCCAGAAACGCTCGAAGCTGGCCAGGATCTGGGGCACCACGGCGCCAATCACCAGCGCGTCGCGATCCCTGAAATTGTAGGCGTGGTCATAGTCGAAATATTCATCGGCCATGTTGCGGCCGCCGGTAATGGCAAGTTGCCCGTCAACGATCAGGGTCTTGTCATGCATGCGCTGGTTCGCGCCGCGGAAATTGGTGATGAGATGCAGCAATCGCCGGTACCAGGGCACACCCACCGAATGCACCGGGTTGTAGATCTGGATATCGATGTTGGGGTGGTGCGCCAGCGCGAGCAGTGTCTTGTCGGGCGCATCGATCAACAGATCATCCACGATCACCCGCACCTTCACGCCCCGGTTCGCCGCGCGCAGCAACGCTTCCGAGGCCAGGATGCCGATGTTGTCGGTGCTCCAGATGAAGTACTGCACCTCGATACTGGTGCGGGCGTGATCCACCAGCCAGGCCCGCGCCAGCAATGCCTGCTCTCCGCGTTCCAGTACGTAGGAACCGGTCAGACCGGGATGAGCCTGCAATTGGGCATCGATGAACGTGCGCGGATCGTCAGGACGCAGGCTCTCCGGTGCATCACCGGCGACGGCAGACAGGGAAAGCAGCAACAGCAGAGGGGCAAGCGCGCGATTCATGGATAGAAGTTTACGCGAGCCAGTCGGGCCACCAGTGCCCGCGGCGGACCGATCACGTCACGATATCGACATTCATCGCGTGCGCGAACTCGCAACTTGGGGGCAATCCGCCCGGGGGCCTCGCTAGAGCAACGGCATGCCGATCAGCACGCGATGCAGCCAGAAGAGCGTGCCCGCATAGACGGCAAGGCCACCCCCAACCGCGATGGCATCGTTCCACGGCGAAGGCGCCGCACCGGCAACCGGCCGCAGGACGCGCCGCTTCAATGAAATGCGATCAGCCACGGCCCATGCCAGGAAAGCACCAAAGAGCAGCACATCGGCCAATGTCCCGTTGGCAAGCAGATGCGCCAGTGCCCAGGCCTTCACGGCCACCAGCATCGGGTGTTTCACGGCCGACCTGATGCGCCCTGGCAGATAGGCCGCGAACAACAGCGGGAACACCGGCACCATCAGCAGCATTGCCACATGGCGCAGCCACGGCGGCGGGGCATAAAGCAGGACAGGGGCCTGCCGGGCGACACCGTAGCCATGGACCAGCAACACGAATCCGGCGATGGAGATCAATGAAAACAGCGCGCGCCAGGCATTTGCCCCCAATGCAGCCGCCCATCGATCACGGCTGGCGGGTGCAACCATGGAGACAGAGTGAATGCCGATAAAAATCAGGAGTCCGAGAATCAGGAGCGTCATGGCGCAAACACCGTTTCGTGTACGAACTTCAGCTTACCAATGACTGCTGGCGACAGTACATACGGATAGCTGTCGGCGAGGCCCAGGCTACGGCTCAGGTTGTTCATCACATACGCCAGCGGCGTCCATGCCCCCAGCATGGCGTTGAAATCCGGGCATTGCTCCTGCAGCGGATTGACGGGCAATTTCAGCTGGGGCTCATCGGCCCGCCTTGGAATGATGAGCACGCCTGCCGTACCGGCGGTTTCCAGCGCATCCACCATGTGCATGAAATGCGCCCAGCATTCCGCCCAATCCTCCCAGGGATGCGAACTGGCGTAGGCACTGATGAACTGGTTTTCCCATTGCGGCGGAGGACCATTCTGGTAATGCTTCTGCAAGGCAGCGGCATAATCACTCTGCTCATCGCCAAAAAGGTCACGAAACTCCTGCAGCCGGGGGCTTTCAGCAACCAGTCGATCCCAGTAGTAGTGGCCGATCTCGTGACGGAAATGCCCGATCAGCGTGCGGTAGGGTTCGCGTTGCAGCACACGCTGCTGTTCGCGCTGCACATCGTCGGCCTCGGCGGCATTCACCGTGATGAGACCATTGTCGTGCCCGGTCAGGACCCGGCTTGCGTCGCCTCCCTGCGGCTGGTCGTGCAGAAACTCGAAGGCGAGCCCCGAATCATTGGGTTCGACCTTCTGCTGCAATGGCAGCCGCATTCCCTGCAGTGTGTAGATCAACCGTCGCTTTGCCTTCTCGAGCCGGTACCAGGCTTCGCGATTGGCAGCGTCCCCCAGATTTGGAATGACGCGCGTAAACCGGCAGGACAGGCACTGCGGATTCGCATCCGCGACAGGTACCGCCCAGTTGCAGACCTGTTCCAGGGTGTAATTGCTGCACAGCCGGTACTTGCCCGCAGTGCGGTCACCGACTGCCGTCCATTCCGCGCCAGCATCTGTCGCAAGAGCCGCCATGCGCCGCTGGTCAGGGAGATAGGCCAGGGCATGACCGCATGCCAGACAACTGACGTTCTCGAAAAACACCAGCGCCTGGCAATTGCTGCAGTGGAAAGTCTTCACGGCGTGCTACCCATGCGGTGCAAGTACACCGCACAATCCTCAAGGGCGGAATAGGATTTGTCTGACATGCAGCAGAACACGACCCGGGTTGTGATTGTGGGCGCCGGTTTCGCCGGCCTCGCCTGTGCACGCAGCCTCGGCCGCACGGGTTGTGAAGTCACTGTCGTTGACCGAAGCAACCACCATCTCTTCCAACCCTTGCTGTACCAGGTGGCAACGGCTGGACTGGCCGCACCTGCCATTGCCGCTCCAACCCGCTTTCTGTTGCGCAAGTTCGGGAACATACGCACCCTGCTGGCCAACGTGCAGTCCATCCTCCCGACAGAACGCAAGGTCCTGCTCGATGATTCCACGACTCTGGATTACGACTATCTCGTGTTGGCCAGCGGCGCCACCCACAGCTACTTCGGCAAGGAAGAATGGGCTGCGCATGCCCCGGCATTGAAAACACTGGCGGATGCCCAGGACATCCGCCGTCGCGTATTACAGGCCTTCGAGTACGCCGAACGCGCCGCCACTCCCGGCGAAGCCGCGATCTGGCTGCGTTTTGTGGTGATTGGTGGCGGCCCCACTGGCGTGGAGCTCGCCGGCACCCTGGCCGAAATCGCCAGACACACGCTGCCGCAGGAATTCCGGCGCATCGACTCGCGCCGCGCCGAGGTGCACCTGATCGAACTCTCTGACCGCGTGCTCAGCGCCTTCCCCCCGGCCTTGTCCGCCAAGGCACGGGCGCAACTCCAGCAACTGGGCGTAACGGTGGCAACCGGAATGCGTGTGGTGAACATCGATGCCGATGGCGTGACCCTGCAGGATGGCTCACGACTTTCCAGCCACACCGTGCTCTGGGCTGCCGGCGTGCAGGCGTCCCCGCTCGGACAGGATCTGGATGCCGAGTTGGACCGCGCGGGGCGCGTGCGCGTCAGGCCGGATCTCAGCCTGGCGGAACATCCGGAAATCTTCGTGGTGGGTGATCTCGCAAGCATCACATCCGGGGGCAACCCAGTGCCTGGTGTCGGCGCCGCAGCCAAACAGATGGGGCGCACCGCCGCGCACAACATCCGGGCGCGTGTACTGAACGGCAAGCCCGCGTCATTCGTCTACCGCGACTACGGACTGCTCGCCACCATTGGCCGCAATGCCGCCGTGGGTACAGTGGGCGGCGTGCAGATGTCGGGAAAACTGGCCTGGCTGTTCTGGGTCTGCGTGCACCTGTTCTACCTGATCGGCTTCCGCAACCGGCTGGTAGTGCTGTTCGACTGGGCGTGGGCGTATGTCAGCTTTGAGCGCTCTGCACGCGTGTTCACCACAGAGGAGCCGAGGCGCAGGAACTAGCGACGGGCAGCTTCAGCCATTGCGCCGAGACCTTTCCAGATCAGCAGGAACAGCAGCCACAGCGCCAGGCCAATGACAATCGCCATCAGCATGCCCTGGCCGTCCAGTGTGAACGCAGGCACGTGCGCCGACCATGTTGCCTGGAGCAGGTTGCCGTCCGGGTGCCGAATGACAAACAGCAGCTGCTGCCATGCGCCTCCCTGCAGGGCCTCCATCATGCCGCGCAGCCGCAGTTCGGCATCGACCATGGCCTGGATCGCAGCACCCTCAGCGCGGAAGGTCTGGTCCACGCTCGCGAGGTGATGCTGGATCAGCGCCTCGATGCTGCCGCGATGGAATCGATCTGCAATCGCGTGGAACGGCGCCAGGTCTTCCAGCACCTGATCCAGCCGGCCACCCACACGCTGGCGGTACTGCACCAGGAAACCCGGTACGCAACCACCGGCCACCGTGCCCGTTACGAGCACCGCCCTGTCTAGCAAACCTTTGAAGATTGCCACCGCCATGCAGTGAGTCTAGCGCCTGTACGGCGGGACCAACGGCTGGTGCATAACAGTCCAGCGCGGATCCCATCATTCAACCAGTTGGTTGACAGTTATCATCGCTGCCACTATATTCAACCACATGGTTGAACAACATGCACCCCAGCTGAATGCCATCTTCCACGCCCTGGGAGACACGACCCGCAGGCAGATGCTGCGCGAACTCGCCGCTGGCGAACGTTCCGTAGGACAACTTGCGGAGCCCTTCTCCATTTCGCTGGCTGCAGCCTCCAAGCACATCAAGGCCCTGGAAAAGGCAGGGCTGATCCGTCGCGAGATCTGCGGTCGATCACACCTGTGCCATCTGGAACCCGGGCCTCTGTCCAGCGCCCATGAATGGCTGGGATTCTACGAGCGCTTCTGGAACTCACGGCTCGACCGCCTGGAACAGCTGCTTCTGGCTGAAGACGCACGCCCGGCCACCCCCTCACGTCGGAGAAAATAGATGAGCAGAACTGCAAACACCGAAGCTTTCGGCACCCTGACTGAACCTGCCACGCTGACACTGCAGCGTGTTTTGCCCGGCCCGATCGAACGCGTATGGGCGTATCTCACTGAAAGCGAACTACGCCGCAAGTGGTTGGCAGCGGGCGACATGAAACCCGTCTCCGGCACTTCGTTCGAGTTCGTCTGGCGCAACGACGAACTCGCCTGCCCGCCCAGCCAGCGTCCCGCAGGCTTCCCGGAAGAACACCGCATGCTGTGCCTCATCAAGGAATTCGATCCACCCCGCAAACTCGTGTTTACATGGAATGGCAGCGGCGATGTTTCCTTCGAGCTCGAAACTCAGGGGAAGGATGTCCGGCTCACATTGATCCATCGCCGTGTTGCCGACCGCTCGACCCTGCTCAACATCGGCGCAGGCTGGCACATGCATCTCGACTTGCTGGTCGCTACTGTCAAGGGCTCGGCCGCCGATCCCTTCTGGGATGGATGGTTGCGACTGAAGCAGGAGTATGACCAGCGACTGCCCACATGAGCCATGCACCCTACAAGGCAGAGCTGGCTTGCCGCAGCAACTGCGCAGCGTGCTGTATCGCGCCCTCCATCTCCAGCCCCATTCCCGGCATGCCGCAGGGGAAGCCGGCCGGGGTGCGCTGCGTGCAACTGGATTCACAGGACCGGTGCCTGCTGTTCGGCAAACCCGAACGGCCCGCCGTTTGCAGCTCACTGCGCCCAACACGGGAAATGTGTGGCGACAACCGCGAGCAGGCGATGCAGCGCCTGGAGTTGCTGGAGCGGGCCACACGTCCCGCTCCCTAACAACCCCGCGTGGCAGGTGCTACCGCTGGCAGCATCAGGATGTGACGCACATTCTTCTCTCTCATTTGATCTGGTAGAACTTGATGCGGATGGCATCAAGCCGTGGTGGTGCCCCTGGTGCAGCGGCAGCCGAGGGATCGAGCTCCAGCGTCGCGACGAAATGCGCATGCGTCATCCATTCATGCGGCCCCTTCGGGGCCTCGAAGCGTGGTCGAAGCCAGGTACGCTCGCCCCCAGGCGCGGCCTGAGCACAGTTGAACCCCTCGTTGAGGATATGAATGACGGTGCCGTCTTCGGCACGCCAGAAATAGTCTGCCGTCAGTGAACCGCAGCCACCGGGGTAGTTCAGCTGGAAATCCCAGCCTCCGGGAATTACCTCACCCTTGAACTTCGGCCCGACAACCGAGCCTCCCGTGATCGGGATGTATTGACGACGCCCATAGGCTGTCTCGCCCAGCACCACCGCGGGAGACAGTGTGACCCTTGCCTCGAACGCAAATTCAGCGCGCGGCATGGCCGCCGCAGGTGGCGTCGTGCCAAGAGGCGTCCGCGCCGGCGGCTGCTGGGAAAGCGCTGCGCCGCACATCGCCAGTGTCACGAGCAAGAGTTTGAGCCGATCTGCCATACCGCCCCCGATATTCTGGATTGGCGGCGAGTATCACCGCCGGAAGGCGGCTCTGTAAATCACGCCAGTCTGCGCGCCTCTGTCACCAGGCGATCCACCATCTCCGGTGTGGTCTGGAAGGAAGTCACCAGCCTCGCCACCCCTTCGCCCCAGCGGCCAACGTAAAAATCGAAGCCTCCCTGCAGCAGCCGCTGCTGCAGGACTTCCGGAAACCGCACGAACAGCATGTTGGTCACTGTCGGAACAACCAACTCCACGCCGCGCACCTCTGCCAGTCCGTCGGCCAGCCGGCGTGCCATGGCATTGGCGTGCCGCGCGTCGGCCAGCCACAGGTCATCCTGCAGGTAGGCCTGCATCTGCGCACCGACGAAACGCATCTTGGACAGCAGATGCCCCGCGCGCTTGCGCCGGAACGGCAGCGTCTCCCACAGCGCATCGTTGAACACAACCAGCGCCTCGGCGTTCAGGGCACCGTTCTTGGTTGCGCCGAAGGAAAGCACATCCACCCCGGCTTTCCAGGTGAGTTCTGCTGGAGTGCATCCCAGTGCGACGAGTGCATTGGCAAATCGGGCCCCGTCCATATGCAGGGGCACTGCCTGTTCGCGGCACACCCGGCTGATCGCCGCAATCTGGTCGGGTGAATACACCTGCCCCTCTTCGGTCGACTGCGTAAGGCTGACGCTCGACGGCTGCACTTCGTGCACATCGCCCCTGCCGTGCTGCAATTCGATGGCCAGCAACTGCGGATCAAGACGCGGCCCGGAACTTGCCGAAGGCACCAGCTTCAGGCCCGCACCAAAGAACTCCGGCGCCCCGCATTCATCAGTATGAATATGCGCGAGCCGGTGGCAGAGCACACTTCCCCAAGGGGGAGTCATTGCCGCCACGGCGAGTGAATTGGCAGCCGTGCCTGTATTCAACAGCAGCACACCCACCTTGCGTTCGAACACACGGCAAAGTTCTTCTTCAGCCCGTTTTGTCCAGGCGTCGGCGCCGTAGGGATAGGCGCTGCCGGAATTGCAGGCCAGCATGGCCTCGAGGATCCGCGGGGCTGCCCCCGCGTCGTTGTCACTGCGGAAGCTGATACTTCCGGAAGGGCTTTGCACGCTCATTCCCCGACTCTAGCCCATGTCCGCACCCGGTTCAGCGATAGGCGGACGGCAGCGGATACAAACCGTCGTTGTACGGCGGCCAGTTTGGCACCGGCCGGTCTTCCGGCGCGTAGTAGAACGCCGCGTGCACATCCCGGATCTTGCCGTGATCCAGATGGAACACCTCGGTGAAGTGATTGCGGCGCTTGGCATTCCTGGCTTCGCGCAGGAACATGGCCGACACCATCACGGCCTGCGACTCTTCATCGATCACGAAGTAATCGCGGATCGCCACGGTGGCGACACCGAAGTCAGCCTGCGTTCGGCAATCGGTCTTGCCGTTGTTGCCGATATCCATGTTCACCGTCATGGCGGAATTGAATGTCGGAAAGCCGTTCTCGTAGCGAGTACACCCGGGGTGCCCCTTCACGATGAATCCGTTCCGGCTCGTGATGCCGTCGAAGTAGGTATTCACCACCGCCTGCAGAGCCTCGCGTTGCAGCCGCTCGCCTTTCGGCACCACGCGCTGAGCTGGCAAAGTGGCGCGCAGTGTTTCGATGTTGAACGGAGTCTTGCCGGGTTCACCGGTCATGCCCGGATCACTCTTGCGGGCGATGAACCATTCCGCTTCGGTCACCTGATTCCATTTCACCTTGAGGCGGACGGCCACCACTGCCTCTTCCTCGCCCATCATCACCGTGCCGAAGTACCCGGCCTGACCCTGAACCGGGTCGAGGTAACGACGCTGAATGGACCCCAGTCCAGTCACGTTCTTCCAGGCACCCTGTCCTTCAGGAATGACGACGGCATTTTCCGTCTGGCGGAAACCCACCCACAGGCCGGCGGCCTCGGGTTTGTGATTGCCCACCGCCGCAAGATAGGTGTCCAGATGGCGCGTGAGACAGGCGCGGTTGCAATCCTGCGCGCTGGCAGTGGCGGAGCCGAGCAGCAAACCGAGGCATAGCAGAGCAATGGATGGTTTCATGTGGCCCCCTTCTTCTTGTACCTGTAGCCATTGGAGCGCCTACCGTGTTCCACTTGGCCAGAGCTGTCAATTGAAGGAGGCCTTGTGTTCCGGTCCAATCCAGTCCAGACGACCACACTTGCTGCCTCCATGACATGCCTGGTGCTGCTCGGCATCGCCCCGGGGGTTGCAGGTGCCGCAGCACCTTCATCCATTGAACAACGCACGCAAAAGCTCGAAGACCAGCAGTCCATCGAACGCCTGCTGCTGGAATACGGCCGCACGCTCGACAATCGCAATTTTGCAGCCTACGCGCAGCTGTTCGCCCGGCAAGGCGAGTGGCAAGGCGCGCTCGGCACCTTTCGCGGCCCGGCGGCCATCCAGGCCGCCATGGAGAAGAGTTTCAATTCCGCAGCCGCGATCGCCGACATACCCAAGGGCAGCAATTTTCACGTGATGTCGAACTTCATCATCGACGTGCAGGGCGATCGCGCCACGGCAACCTCGATGTTCATCTTCTACAAGATGGAAAAGAGCACGCCTGTTGCCGCGGTTGCGGGCCGCTATGAAGACGTGCTCATCCGGGAAGACGGCGCGTGGAAATTCCTGCAGCGCTCCGCCCTCCCCCCCGGGTGAAACCGGACAAACGCGAACCTAGAAGGTGCCGCTGACCTGCAGGCGGTAGATCGGGTGGTACGACAGGGTGAAATCCCGCGTGTAATCCACAGGCCCATCGCGCCGGTCGACGTAGGCCACTTGTTGCGAACGATCCCTGCTGTTGAAAAGGTTGGCAACGGTGGCGCGCACCTTGAGACCCCACAGGTTCTTGTGCTCGAGAAACACCGAACCAAAGGGTTTCGAGCCCCAGAAACGCTCCTCGAAATCCAGCCGGTAGGAGTAGTTCTTGCTCTGAAGCTCCGAGAACAATCCCCAGGTCCAGGGAGTGCCGGGCACGTCGTGGCGGAAATCCGCGTTCCAGTAATAGCGGTTGCCATTGAGTTGCCGGTGGGTACCCAGCAGCGGATCGCGCACGCGCGTGTCCCGCCAGGTCAAGTAGGCATCCAGCTTGCCGCCTGGAATTCCCACAGCATCCAGCAGCAGCGTGTTGTTGAGCGAGATCTGACGTTTCTGTGCCTTGGGCAGATTGCCAGGTGCCTCCACCGTCGCGCTGATCGGCACCTGGTCCACGTAATCGGTGATGTTCTCCGCATCGAGCGTCAACCGGATCTTGCCGTGCGGGCCCAGGCTGCGAATGACCTCCAATTGTGTCAACCAGCTTTGCGGAGGCACTAGTTCCGGATTGCTGCCGTTGGAATTGTTGTTCTCGAGATCCACTGAAGCCAGGAAATCAAAGAAATTGAGCTGACCCACCTTGCGCTGCAGCTTCAGGTTCAGCTCCCATCTGGAATCCGGGTTCCAGGCCACCGACACTGACCCCTTCGGCCGCCAGAAACTGCGCTTCTGGCCATCTTCGCCATCCTGATGCAGCTGGCTGTACTCGCCGCCACCGCTGACCTGCAGGGACCAACCATCCCCAATGGAGCGGCTGAAACTCAGGATGCTCTCGCCGCGTTTTTCCTCCACACGTGAGCTGGCACCCAGCAACACCACGGGCTGGTATACCCCGGCGCTGTCGAGCACATCCAGCGCGCCAGTGGCGTCCACGAAATTGTGGGCCATTTCAGCAGAAAGGCTCCAGTCCGAGCCCGCGCTCTTCCAGCGATATTCCGTCCTGATCACACGCTCACCTTCGGTGGAATCCCGCACGAAGCGGGATCCGGTGGGCTGCGGCGCACCCTCCAGCTGGCTTTCCAGGCTGTTGGTGTTCGGGCCATCGCGCTCACTGAAAAAGCCCACCACCTTCAGCCTTCCCTCGCCCAGCGCGAATTCGTAGTCAGAACCGATCTCGGCGCGCCATTTGACGTTGTCGCCGCGACTGAGCTCGGTAGTCAGGGGTTGGGCGGGCAGCTGGAAAAGCGTGGTGACGCGACGGCGGAAACGCTGGCGGTCAACGCTGGCATTCATGTTCCAGATCGACCCGGCATCACCCTTGCGACTGAATGAACCCGAGAGCTTCGGGATGTCGTTTGCGAATCGCGACTGCTGCGCCCGCCACAGGGTTGCACCAGTGGCCGGCCGGAACTCGGTTTCACCGCCCCAGCCGCCACCGCGAAAGCCATCCATGCGCAACGCCAGTGTGTAATCACCGAAGGTGTTCTTGCCTGAAAGATTGACCTCACCAGCCGTCCAGTGATCCGCGATGCGCTCGCGGACCTGAGGTCGCCAGGCAAAATTGCCCTGCATGCCGACCTGTTCCGTCAGCACATTCAGCACATGTCCCGACAGGCCGCTGATGTCGAGCATGGCGCCGTCCATGATCTCGAGGCTGCGCACTGCCCTGACGGGAATGCGGCGCAAGACTGCCATGGCGTCGTTGCCCTTGCCGGTGATGCGCTGCCCATTGATCAGCACATTCTGCGAGGCCTCGCCCAGCCCGCGATCGTTGCTGACGCTGGTAATCGAGAATCCGGGGATCTGCTGCACGATATCCGCCGCGTTCTGGGGAGCGAAACGGGCAAACTGCGCAGCGCTGTAGATGCGCTTGCCGTTTTCGATCACCGGAACAATGCCGGAAAATGCAAAGTCGGGCTCTGCCAATCCGGTTTGAGCCATCAGGACCTGCGCGGGCAGCAGCAACAAGAGCGCCCCCATGCCTACGCGAAATATGCCGACCAATCTGCGGATGTCCACGCTGCCCGATCTCCCCGATACGATGCCCGGCTTCGAGAGGGAGGGGTTATGAATCTCCGCCAGCACCGGTGTGTGCAATTCTGACACTATCCGCGCATGGGGGTTCCCTCGAAGCGCATCGTGTTGGCCGTCGCCTGCCTGGCAGTGGTTGGCGCCACCATTGCCGGCCTGCTATTGCGTCAACAACCACTGCCCGCGCCGGAGTTTGTGGGCACGCAGGTCTGTGCAAGTTGCCATAAAGAGGCATTCGCCAACTGGCAGCAAAGCCACCATCAGAAGGCCATGGCGGTCGCCGACGCCCAGTCCGTACTGGGTGACTTCAACAACGCCGTTTTCGACCACTCCGGCATCCGCTCCCGCTTCTTCACCCGCGACGGCCAGTATTTCGTCGAGACCGACAACGCGCTCGGCAAGCTTGAGACTTTCCGGATCGCCTATACCTTTGGCTTCACTCCCTTGCAGCAGTACCTGATTGAATTCCCGGACGGCCGCATGCAGGCCCTCAGCATCAGTTGGGACAGCCGCACCGCCGTCGACGGCGGACAGCGCTGGTTTCACCTTTATCCAGACCAGGAAGTCACGTTCGAGAATCCACTGCACTGGACGGGCGCCTTCCAGAACTGGAACTCGCGCTGCGCAGCCTGTCATTCCACCCACGTAGTTCGGAACTACGAGCCAGAGACCAACCGCTACGACACGCGCTGGCAGGAAGTGAACATCGGCTGTGAAGCCTGCCATGGACCAGGTTCGCGGCATCTGGCGTGGGCCGGTGGCAAGGCATCACTGCCGGACAAAGGCCTGTTGAACAAGGTCGGCAAGATCTGGGCACCGACGGCCGGACAGCTGCCGATTCCGCAACACGCGGCCGCCACGATGAGCGGCCAGCTGCAGGTCTGCGCCGGTTGCCACTCGCGCCGCGCGGAACTGCAGCAAACGGATCCGCAAGCCGACTACTTCGACAACTACAGTCTGAGCCCGTTGCTGGAAAACCTGTATTTCCCGGACGGCCAGATGCAGGAGGAAGTGTACGAAGCCGGCTCCTTCCTGCAGAGCCGCATGCACCAGAACCATGTGTCCTGCACCAACTGCCACGAGCCACATAGCAACCAGCTGCGCGTGACTGGCAATGGCCTGTGCCTGCAGTGCCATGAACCACAGAAGTTCCAGCGCAAGGAACACTTCTTCCATGAGGTGGGATCGCAGGGCGGGGAATGCGTGAACTGCCATATGCCGCAACGGACCTACATGGGCGTGGACACGCGCCGCGACCACTCCTTCCGCATTCCCGATCCCGTGGCGAGCGTGAAGTTCGGAGTTCCCAATGCCTGCACGCAGTGCCATGCCAACCGTGACAACCAGTGGGCAGCCGCATTCCTCACGCAGCGCACCGGTCGCTCCGAACCCTGGTATCCACATGCCGCGCTGCTGGACGCGGCACGCCGCAACCTCTCAACCGCCGCACCCGACCTGCTGGCCTACGCGCGCGATGGGACCCACCCGTCCCTATTGCGCTCCATTGCCGCGCTGGAAAGCGGCCGTTTTCCCTCGTCGCAGCAGCTGGATGCCATCAGTGCGACACTGCAGTCGACGGACCCGCTCATCCGGATGGGCGCTGCCTCGGCGCTGGGATCGCTCGCTGTCAGTCAACGACTCTCCCGGCTGCGATCATTGCTGCAGGATCCGGTGAAGGCCGTGCGCAATGTCGTGGCACGAGAGCTCATCGATTTGCCGCTGGCACAGGCACCACCGGAAGATCGCGCTGCGCTCGGCAAACTGTTCGACGAGTATCAGCAAACCCTGCTCCACAACGCCGACATGCCTGAATCCATGAGCGATCTCGGCCTGTTCCATGCTGCGCAGGGCAATCCGGATGCGGCCGAAAAAGCGCTGCTGCAATCACGTCGACTCGCGCCCCGGTATCTGCCCACCATGCTGAACCTTGCCGACCTGTACCGCGCGCGCAACCGCGATGACCTCGGAGAACCTCTTCTGCACGAAGCGCTGAAATCCTGGCCTGAATCCGGTGATGCGCGCCACATGCTCGGATTGCTCTACGTGCGGACTGGCAGAACCCCCCAATCCGTGCCGTTGCTACGTCAGGCCATGCAGCTGGCTCCGGCAAACGCCCAGTACGCGCTGGTCTATGCGGTGGCATTGGTCGAGACCGGAAGTCTGTCACAAGGAATTGCGGTACTCGAAACCGCGGCGCGGCGCTTCCCCGAAGATGCCTCCATCCGGCAGGCGCTGGGTGGTTATCGGTCCGCCCAACCCTGAATTGACAGCGGACCCCGGCGGCGCAACCCTTGTTCGGCCCGCACACCGGGCTGGGGGAATACCAAGTGATACGTAGAATTGCCACCGTGGCTCAGCAGTGCATTGCACTGCCCGCCGCCCTGCTGCTGATTTCCGCAGCTGCCTCCGCAGCCAGCGCGCAGCGCCCCAACATCATGCTGGTCATCAGCGACGACATCGGCGTCGACGTCGTCACGGATATGTATCCGGGCCTGATCGACGGCCTTGTCAAACAGTACGGCCCAACGGGACTCAATCATCCCGGATACCAGGAGATCAAGGGCCGCCCTGCCTCCACTCCCACCCTGAATGCCTTCGCGAAGTCCGGCATGCGCTTTACGCAGGCCTGGGTGCAGCCATTCTGCGCCAACACGCGCGCCTCGATTCTTACCGGGCTCTACCCCGTGCGGACGGGCGTGGTGGATTACACCGGCTGGCTCACCCAGCAACAACACTCTTTCGTCCGCGACCTCAAGGAAAAAGGCGGCTACAGCACAGCGGTATTCGGCAAATGGCATATGGCTGGTCTCCAGCCTGCCGGTGCCGCGGCCACCTTTCCCGGCCTGAAGCCGAAGGAAGCAGGCTTCGATCTGTTCCAGGGCAATCTCAATGGCGCCGTGCAGCAGTACTGGGATCACGAATACCACGTGCAGGACGCCAGCACCCCGGCCGACAAGTGGCGCACCGAACCCGCGCCCACGCGCTCGCTTCCTGGCGTGGCGCCCACCACCTTTGCAGATGTCGCGCGCGCGGCAGACACCATCGCGTGGATCACGGCACAGGAAAAGGCCAATCCGGCCAAACCGTGGTTCGCGTGGCTCGCCTTCAACATGGCGCACATATCCGGCAATCAGCAGCCCAACCCGATGGCGGTGCCGAACTTCGATACGCTGGATGAACCTTCGCGCAAGGAAATGCAGGCCTGTGGTGGCACATTCGGCTCGGCAATCGTTGGCAACTGCACCGACAAGCAGCTGATGCGGGCAATGACCAACTCGCATGATTTCCTGCTTGGCCATGTGCTGCGCGCCGTGGATGCGCTCGACCCGAATACCTTCGTGATCTACATCGGCGACAACGGCACCTGGATGTTTGGCGCCCGTCGCGACTTCATCGATAACATGTACATCACGCGCCAGGGCCGCGGCAAAGGCACGGCCTACGAAAGCGGCACCCGCGTCGAGATGGCCATCCGCGGGCCAGGCATCAAGGCCGGCTCGCTGAGCAATGAACCCGTGAACGGCGTGGATCTGTTCTCCACCATCCTGACCCTCGCTGGCCTGGAGGTGCCGAAATCAGTGCCCAGCCGGGCCGGCACCAATGTGGCTCCGGATGCGGTTTCCCTCACTCCAATCCTGTTCCAGGGCGCCAGGGGCCTGCGCGATCCGGACCGCGGCTATCAACTCAGTGAGACGGTGAATCCCGTGAAGCAGAACATGCTGCACGTGGCTGCACGCAACGCAAAATACAAGGTGGTCTGCGCGCAGAACGCAGCGACCGACAGCTGCGAGTTCTATGACCTCAATGCCGACCCGCTGGAGGAATACCAGCTGGCCAAGCCCGAAAGTTGCGCGCAGTACACGAGTGGCGCATGGAAGCCCGGCAATCGGGAATGGAATTTCTGCTACCTGCAGCAGGTTCTTGCGAAGGATTCGATCCTGTCGCAGCCACGCACACCCGCAACACCAGCACCGGCGCCTGCACGCCCCCCGGGAAGCCGTCCACCTACCGGCTGATGCCAAGAGCTCATGGGCAGCCTCTTTGCGACCATTGAGCAGACCACCCTGTCTGTCTGGATGCGCGAGGATTTCTACGCCTACTTCATCGCCCTGATCTTCCACGCTTTCGGCATGGCGTTGCTGGTGGGTGGCGGCATTCTGATCAGCCTGCGCACGTTGGGCATGGCCCGCACCGCCGCATTGCAGGGGTTTCGCGGGTTTCTACCGGTGATGTGGGTGGGCGCTGTACTGGCAATCGCTTCCGGCGTACTGCTTCTGTTTGCCTATCCCGCCAAGGCGCTGACCAATCCCGTATTCGGGATCAAACTGACCTGCCTGCTTGGGGCCGCGTTGCTGATGTCACGGGTGCTGCGCGGGAACCGCCTGGTCGCCGCCGTTGCTCTGCTGCTCTGGCTGGCAGGCGTTGCCGCGGGCAAGCTGTTGTTGCACACCTACACCGTGCTGCTGGTTGGCTGATGGGAGCCAATGCGATGCTGGACCCTGCAGCCATTGCGCAATGGGGCCGCGAAGTCGGCATTGCCGGGCTGATGACCGCGCGTTGGGGATGGCCCATCGCCGAGATCTTCCACTTCTTTGGCCTGTGCCTGCTGTTTGGCACGGTGGGTCTGTTCGACCTGCGGATGCTGGGCGCGGCGCGCGGCGTTTCGTTGCAGGCGCTGCACCGGCTGATTCCCTTCGGGCTGGCCGGCTTCGCGATCAGCGTCGTTACTGGCGCCATGTTCGTGATCACGATGCCGGACCAGTATCTCTACAATCCCGCGCTCCAGACCAAGCTGATGCTGATGTTGATGGCCGGCATCAACATGTTGCTGTTTTATGCCACCGCAGCCAGAGGTGCATGGACGACTCACGATGCCGCCCTGCCATCCCTGCGGGCACGCATTTTTGGCGCCGTATCGCTGGCATGCTGGCTCGGTGTGATCGCCTGCGGGCGAGTGATCACCGCGTTCCGTCCGCCCTGGTACTGGTGCTTCTGGTGCTGAGTCAGGCAGCCTGCAGTTCGTATGCCCAGACCCGGAAACTCTCCAGCACATTCGGGCCAAAGGTCATGCTCAGGGCCACATCCGCAGCATCACGGCCGCGCGCGATCAGCACGCGCCCAATACGGGGCGTGTTGTTGCGGGCGTCGAAGGTGTACCACTGCCCCCCGATATACGCCTCGAACCACCCGGCAAAATCCATCGGTGCATTGACGGGAGGAATGCCGATATCACCGAGGTAACCCGTGCAATAGCGGGCGGGAATATTCAGGCATCGGCAAAACGTAACAGCCAGATGCGCGTAATCGCGACACACGCCACGCCGCTCATGGAACGCCTCGGAAGCTGTGCGCGTGGCGCGCGCGTGTTCATAACCGAAGGTGATGTGCCGATGCACGAAATCGCACACCGCCTGCACACGCAACCAGCCGGGCTGCGTATTGCCGAACAGCTCCCACGCCACCGTGGAGAGATTGTCGGTGTCGCAGTAGCGGCTGCCCAGCAGAAAGACCAGAGTCTCTTCCGGCAGGAACTCCACCGGGTGTTGCTGCGCGTTCGGCACCACAGGCTCGATGTTGCCACGATCATGGATGATGGCATCGGCTGTGATGCGCGTACGGCCAGCGGGCACCGTCAGACGCGTGCACCAGTTGCCAAATCCATCGCGATACAGCGCCAGGGGCACGGAAGGATCGGTGAGCATGAAATCCGGTCGCTCCAGATCTGCCGCCCGCGTGTAATGCACATTCAGGTTCATGATCATGGGTGTCGGCTGTGAGCACTGATAGACCAGCTCGTAACCCAGACGAATCTTCATGTTGCGATCTCCGCAGCCGCAGAGTGCAGCGCTTGTGCCAGGCGTTCAGCCCATTCGTTCTGCCCGGCTGCTTCGGCGATGAGGTCCTGACGGAGTTCGATCCCGACATGCAGCAGTCCGCGCTGTTCACCATACACTGGAATCGCATAATCGGTACTGTCACTGGCGGAGTACGGCTCGTTGTCTCCCACAACCAGTTTCCGGTCCGATCGCAGCGCGTGCAACAGCGGCGCAGCCAGCCGTCGATCCCGGTTATAGAGCAGGCCAACATGCCAGGGTCGCTGCGCACCATGAAAACAGGGCGTGAAGCTGTGCACCGCCACGAGTATGGTCTGCCGCCTCTGGGAATCGCGCAGTGCCAGCTCGTTGCGGATCCGGTCGTGATACGGAAGAAAGATCGCCTGTTCCCGCAGCAGCGCTTCACTCGGCAATACCGCCTCATTGCCTGGAATACGCGTGGCCTCGCTCACCGCCACAATCGACTGCTCGCTGCCAGGTGGACGATTGCAGTCGATGACCAGCCGCGACCAGTTCTGCAGGATCAGGAATGCATCCAGTCTTGCGGCAAGCGCGCTTGCCACTTTCGCTGCGCCGATATCCCAGGCAATGTGCCTTTGCAGATCCTGATCGGACAGTCCAAGCGACTTCAGCCTGCGCGGAATCTGCGCGCTGGCATGATCACAGATCAGGAAGAACGGTGACTGCCCTTGGGCCCGTTCCACATTGAATGCTGCAGGCTCGTCAGGCGACAGCAATGATTCGTCGAGGCGCACGATCCTGCCGAATCAATTCAGCGGATTGCCCGGCACAGGCGGCAATCGGCGAAACACGTCGCGGACACCATCCCGCCACTCCTTTCCCAGCTCCCGGAAGTAGGCATCATCCTGCTCAAAGTGATGGCGCGCACCGAGTCTCAGACTGTCCCGTTCGCTACATACCAGATCGATGGGCATGCCCACCGAAAGATTGCTGCGCATGGTGGAGTCGAAGGAAACGAGAATGCACTTCATTGCATCTCCCAGACTGGTGGCCGGGGTAATGACCCGGTCGAGGATGGGCTTGCCGTATTTCGTCTCTCCAGTCTGGAAGAATGGCGTCTCCCGACCGGCCTCGATGAAGTTGCCCTCGGCAAAGGTCCGGAACAATCGAGGCGGCTCGCCGCTGATCTGCCCGCCGATGATGAACGAAGCATTGAACGGGTGCGGCGTTTCGGCCAGTGATGCGCCATCGCGACGCTCGACATCCCGCACCGCATCCGAAACGATGCGGGCGACATCAAACATCGTGCGCGCGCTCCAGATGCTGCTGGCATCGCCCTGCTGCGAATCCCCGCGTTGCTTCAACATGCTGATGACTGATTGCGTACCCGCCAGGTTTCCCGAACTCAGCAGCACGATCACCCTGTCTCCCGGACGCTCGAACACCGTCATCTTGCAGAACGAGGCGATGTTGTCGACACCGGCATGCGTGCGGGAATCGGAGGCGAGCACGACGCCGTCATTCAGAAGGACACCGACACAATACGTCATGCGCTCTTTTCCTGTCAGGTGAGCGCCACCGCCTGATGATGCGATGCTGTCTGCGCGGAGTGATGTCGTTTGAGTATGGCACAATACGTTCTGCCCCGGCGGCGGCGACACTTCCCGGACCTTCCATGCCTGTTGATATCGAAATTGATTTTGTCTCGGATGTGGCCTGCCCCTGGTGCGCCATCGGCCTTGCCGGTCTGGAACAGGCACTGCGGCAAGCAAGCGATGCAGTCACTGCACAGATCCGCTTTCAGCCCTTCGAGCTCAATCCAGGCATGCGTCCCGAAGGCGAGAACATCGACGAATTCATCGGCAGCCGATATGCCGCCGACCCTGCGCAGCTGAGCGCCATGCGCGAGAATGTGCGCGCACGCGCTGCCAGTGTCGGACTGGCGTTCAACCAGCACGGCAACAGCCGCATCTACAACACCTTCGACGCGCACCGGCTGCTCCACTGGGCGAAGATCTCCGGGCAGCAACAGAACCTGAAACACGCCCTGTTCACTGCGAACTTCTCCGAGAATGCCGACATCTCCGACCATGCCATGCTGGTCTCCGCCGCCACTTCAGCGGGGCTTGATCCCCGCGAGGCGCGCGAAGTACTGGCAACGGGTCGCTACGCGGATGAAGTCCGCGAGGCAGAGAAGCTGTGGCTGTCCCGCGGCATCAACGCCGTGCCTGGCGTCGTCATCAACGGCAAGTGGCTGATCTCCGGTGGACAGCCCCCGGAGACATTCGAGAAATCGTTGCGTGAAATCGCGGGCATGCTGGCCGCTGCAGGTGGTCAGATCTGACCAGGGCATCCATCCGTCAGATCTTCCAGACGATTTCCTCGGCCGGGCACTTTCCCTTGAGACCTCCCGGCACTGCATGTCGCTCCAGCACCTGCGGTGAGCGATCGATGAAATGCTCGCGCACCTCCTGATCAGGAACAGAGAACGGCGGACCATCCATGCACTGCTGTTCGTATAGCAGCGAGACGAGCAGTTGCGGTGCATTCCCAGTGATCGCGCGCAGATGTGCGGCATATTGCCGCCGCATCTGCCCGGGCAGCGCGATCAGCGCTGCCCGGTCATACACGGCATCCACGCCGCCCAGCTCTGCAGCAGACAGCTTGAAGATATCGCCCACGAATACATCCATCCCGACAGCACTCCAGCATTCCAGCGCGCCGGCGCGCCGAACCTCTGGCGTAACACCGAGCCGCTCGAACAACTGCGCAACCGCCAGTGGACTCAGCTCCGCGCCTGCCACGCGATAGCCGCGTGACAGCAGCCAGTCGATATCCAGCGTCTTGCCGCACAGGGGCAGAAACACCCGGCCGCCCAAGGGGATTCCGAGCACTTCGAAATGCGCCACCAGCAGTGGATTGGCCTGCGCTTCATGAAAGCCGATCTGGTTGCCTGCCCAGCGTTGATGCCAGAATTCCGGTTGCATGGGAAAAACCTGCCGCACTCTTGCAGCCTTGCCACGGGGAATGCCAATCTTGCAGAAAAAGGGGGATCAACGCATGAACCGATTCAAGCAGTTCGTCACCGTTCTGGCTCTCTTCTCCGGTTTCGCGCACGCCGCCGAGCCGCAGAACATGGTCCAGCTCGCCCTGGTCGACATGCAGGGCCAGAAGAAGATCCTGGGCACCCTGCCCGACTCCGTATTCGCACCCCGGGTTTCGCCCGATGGCCGAAGGGTGGCGTTCGAACTGACTGAAGCACCCGCCTCACCGAGGGATCCACAGTTCCAGCGACTGTACGTGGCGGAGCTGGACAAACTGGACCAGCGCCGCGCGCTGCCCCCTACGCTCATTACAACGCGAAGCCTGGCACCCGTCTGGTCCCCCGATGGAGACTGGATCGCCTTCCTCGCCACCGGCAACGGTTCCGATGAGATCTTCATCCAGCGCGCCGATGGCTCCATTCAACCCAAACACCTGGTGACTGGGCGTGCCGCCGAGGGAATCTATGACGGCGGGCTGCTGGCATTCATCACGCTGACTGGCACGGCAGATTACGGCATCGCCCTGCTCGACATGACGACGAGAAAAGTCACCCGCCTCATTGACTACCCGGGCACCGCGCAGCACAGCGGCCGCATCTCTCCCGATGGCAAATGGATCGCCTACGCATCCACCGAAACCGGCCGGCAGGAGGTGTGGCTCGAGCCGCTGCCGCAAACGGGCAAGCGCCTGCAGCTCACCAGCCAGGGGGGCCGTCACCCGCAATGGTCACCAGATGGTTCAAAACTCTACTTCGACCAGGATGGAAAACTGTTTCGCCTTGATCTCACGCTTGCCGGTGAAACGCCCCGGGCCAGCGCGCCGGTCACGCTGCCGATCACAGGCTTCCAGCAAGGCGACCTGCGAAGACAGTACGACCTCATGCCCGATGGCAAGGGGTTCATGATGCTGTTCCCCATGCGCAGCTCGCCATGACCTGATCGGTCTCGCCCTTCCTTGAGCCGCAGACCTCTTGTCGGACAAGGCCTACACAGCGGCACATCAGCCCCTCGGGATGCCACAATCATCCTGATGAACGAGCTGCACAGTCCACAGTCCCGCCATAACAGGACCCATCCAGGTCGATGGCGGGCGTTGCTGCTGATCAGCGTGTTGGCGGCTGCCCAAGGCTGCAGCACAACAGGCAGCAGGAAGGATGGCGATGCAGCTTCCGCCACGAACGACCCTGCTTCCGCGCCAACCTCGTTCAAGGTCGATGTGGTCAGTGACAACCGCTCCCTTGCCCGGCATCTCGAACGCTATCTCGACATCCAGCGCTTTTCCGATTTTCCGGACCTGCAGGCGGTTGAACTGCGACGCCTGCTGGGTGAGGCCGAGTCCAATGCACGCGATCTGCTGGCCGCACTGGGCTATTTCTCGCCGCAATTAAAGCTCGAAGCTGGTGAACCTTCAGGCGAAAACGGCACGCGCCGCATCGTGATCGAAGTGGTTCCAGGCGAACAGACCCGGATTGCGAGTCACGACATCCGCTTTGCCGAACCCATGAACGATGATCCGCAGTCCGCCGATCAGCGGAAGACGATCGAGGACGAATGGCTGCTGCAGGAGAATGACCCTTTCACCCAGGAGGAATGGGACGCGGCCAAGCTCGCCGGGCTTCGCACCTTGCAGCGCGAGCGATACCCCACGGCGCGCATTGCTGCCAGCCAGGCCACCGTCAATGCAGATACCAGTCGGGCTGAACTTGCGGTGACGTATGACGCCGGCGCGCCCTTCCGTTTCGGCGCCCTGAAGCTGGAAGGCATGGAGCGCTACGACGCACAGGGTGTCCGCAATATTGCGCGCATACCTGCTGGCGAAATCTACCGCGAGGAGGTGTTGCTGGATGCGCAGCAGCGATTGGTCACCAGTGGCTACTTCGACTCCGCCTTCCTGATGCTCGACAGCAGCGAGCGCAACCCCGACGAAGCCACTGTCATCGCGCAGTTGCGCGAGGCCAGGATGCAGAAGATCGTGTTCGGGCTGGGATACAGCACGGACACAGGCCCGCGGGCATCGGTCGAACACACCCACAACAGGATGTGGCCGCTGGGATGGAGAGCGCAGAACACGGCCGAAGCGGGCACCAATACCCAGCTGCTCTCCACCAACTGGACCGACATGCCAATGCCCTCAGGCTGGGCCTGGAACACGGGCCTCAAGCTGCAGCGCTCCGACTTTGGCGACATCAAGGCGAACAGCCTGTCGCTGACCGGCGGTCGCGCGCGCTCTGCCGAGAAGATCGACGACCGCTACTCACTGCAGTTTGACGCCAGCAACAGCGAGGGCAGCGAAGGGCCCACCAGCAGTTCCTCGTTGATGGGCAACTACGCCTGGACAGGTCGCTATTTCAATGACCGGGTCAATCCCACCCGGGGACATGGCTTGGCCGCCGATGCAGGCGTCGGCGTGACGGTGACGCCTGCGCGCAACGCATTCCTCCGGCTCAACCTGCGAGCCCTGCAGCTGTGGCCTTTTGGGGGACGCAATACGGCCGGCAAGCGCAGCCGCCTGGCGTTGCGCGCAGAGTTGGGCGCCATCTATGCCGGAGACAATGTGGAAATCCCTGCGAACCTGCTGTTCCTGACTGGCGGCGACACCACGGTCCGCGGCTACAGCTACCAGTACATCGGCACCCGCCTGGATGACGGCAGCATCTATGGCGCCCGCTACATGGCGATGGGCAGCGTTGAATGGCAGCACCCCATCACGGTGCTGGGTGACGCCACGAGCTTCGAACACACCCTGTTTGCCGATGCCGGAACGGCCACCGACAAACTCCGTGATGCAATCCTGTATCCGGGCGTGGGCACCGGCATTCGCTGGGGTAGTCCGGTGGGACCGCTGCAGATCGACGTGGGCTACGGCACGAAGACGCAGAAGTGGCGACTGCATCTGCGTGTGGGATTCCAGTTCTGATGTCAGACGTCGCCACAACCACACCGCCAGGCAAGCGCCGCTTCCGCGTTTGGCCATGGCTGGCGGGTGTGTTGCTGGTCTTCCTGTTGCTGCTGGGGGGCGCTGGCTGGTGGGCCGGAAGCGAAGGGTCATTGGCCCGCGCGCTGCAATTGGCACAGCGATTCCTGCCGGCGGATCAGCGCCTGGAGTTCAGTGATGCGCAGGGTTCGATCACCGGAGGCGGCAGCGTCGGCCGAATGCAGTGGAGCAAACCCGGCATCTCGGTAACCGTCGATGACCTGCGACTCGATTGGACTCTGCGGCTGCTCTTCGCTCGCGACCTCAACGTGCGCACTCTCTCCGCCCGCAACGTGCACCTGCGCATCACACAGCAACCGGACGAACCGGATGTTCCATTCACGATGCCTGCAGATCTGTCACTGCCCATCACATTGACAGTACCGCTGAGCATTGCGCGCCTGCAGATCGACACAGTCGATGCCGAGGAAGATTCGACCACGCAGGTGCTCGACACCATCCTGGCGAATTATCGTTACGATGGCGAACAGCATGCGATACAGCTGGAAAGCATTCGTTACGGCCAGAGCACGCTGCAGGGAGACCTGCAGCTGCACGCGCGGGAACTGACGCTTTCGGCGCAGCTGGATGCCTCATTGCGCAATCTCGTGCCGGATACACCGCTTGCGATGCTGGTCAAGATGCAGGCCAGTGGCACCCTGGCCGGCGGTGAAGACGCGCGGCTGGATGTGAAGCTGGATGCCGCGACGGAACAGGCCGGAACGCAGATCAACGCGCAGGCCAGCATCCATCCCTGGCGCAAACAGCCGGCGCAACAGGTTGAGCTGCAGGTCAGTGGCCTCAATGCGCACGCCTTTCACAGCATGGCACCGGTCACTGCATTGCACGGGAGTGCGAGTCTTGAACCCGTGGCAGATCCGGCATCCAGTGCATGGAATATCGTGCTGGACTTCATCAACGACCAGCCCGGCGCCTGGAACCAGCAGCGACTTCCACTGCGCCAGCTCAAGGCACGTTCCCGCCTCTCAACCGAACTGCTGAACATCGAAACAGCGCGGGCTGATCTTGCGGGCCGCTCGCCCGCGGGTTACATCACGTTGACCGGACAGGTTCCCCTCCAGCAGCTGGCGCAGACAAGATTGCAACTGGATCTGCAGCAGGTCGATCTTCAGCCTCTGCTGACCACCCTGCCCCGCACGGCATTCACTGGCCCGCTCACAATAGAGCCATCGCAACAGGACAGCTGGCAGGCGCAGGCCGACGTGCGCAATGCCGCGCCTGGCCCGCTGGATCAGGAACGCCTGCCAGTGGACCGGCTGCTGGCAGATGTGCGCATCGCCCCCCAACAGTGGCGCATTGAAACCATGGAATTGCAGATCGGTACCGGTCGCTTGCAGGTACTAGGCGGTTATGCGCCACAGTCCCGGACACTTGATCTGCGTGGCGAACTGCAACGTCTGCCGCTGCGGCGAATCCACCGGAAAATGGCGACGGATCTCGCCACCGAGCTGTCTGGAGAACTGGCCGTAGCCGGCAACCTGCAGCAAGGCCTGGATTTCTCGGCAGACATCGCCAGTGACGTCCGCGCTGGAGCTTCAACCCAGCGGGGAGAATGGGAGATCCGTTCCATTCAGACCAAGGGAAACTGGTCTCCCACGCGGCTGACCATCGAACGCGTTCACCTCGATGCGTTCCGGGCGACGCTGGACGGCAGCGGCATCGATGTCGTGTTGCCCGGCTTCGATTCCATCAAGGCGCGCATCACCGCCGCCGCGCCGGGTGTGAAGCTCGCAGCGGATGCCGCCATGTTGCAGCAGTCCGGTGGCGGCAATCTGTCAGTGGAGCTGGTATCTGCCGAACAGGTCGTGGACTGGCTCCAGGGTCTGCCCCTGATCGGCGAACGTCTGCCGGTGCTGAGCGCCAGTGGCGCGGCCAACATTGCAGCCGACTGGCAAGGTGGCTGGCAGCAATGGATGGCGGGCTTCAGGAATCCGGCGTCGCAGCCGCGACTGCGCCTGAATGCAGTCGCTCACACCGATGGCCTGCGCCTTGATGCGCCCGGCTTTTCGGGTGAGGCGCCGACGCGCATCGATGTGCAGAAGCTGGACCTCAAAGTGCAGGGCAATCTCGCGGCGGCCACGATTGCAATCGATGGCGACGCGCGAGCCAATGACACCCATGCGCTGCTCGGCATTCGCATGCAGATGACCCAGGTTCGCGGGGCAGCCGGCGCACCGCGCTGGAATATCGCCGTGGAAGAATTCAACGCGGCGGCAACCTTGCCGGACCAGACCCAGCCCTGGCAGTTGCAGCTCTCCGAAAATCTTCAGATCTCCATACAGCCAGGAGACAACATCGAGGTGCGCGCCACGGCTGGCAGCGCCACATTGTCAGCGCCGTCCAGCAGCGGTGGTGAGCCGCTGAAGCTGGCATGGCAGCCCTTGCAGTGGCGACAATCCGCAAGCGGAGCCACGACGCTGCAGAGCAGAGGCACCGCCACCGGCATCCAGCCTGCCTGGCTTGATGTATTGCTCGCGAAACAAGGCGAAGGCCCGCTTGCAGGCGCCGGCATGCGCAGCGATCTCTCGCTCAGCGGCACGTGGGATGTCCAGATGACCGATAGCGTGAATATCCGCGCTTCCTTGAAGCGTGAGAGCGGAGATCTGTGGCTGCTCGACCCCGAGACCGCCGCGGGCATCCGCAACTTCGACGTCGAGTTGCAGTCCGCCGGTGAGACCGTGAACCTCGCCCTGAACTGGGACACCGAACGCGCCGGCGTCATCACGGCTCGCGTGGGCACACAGCTCTCCCGGCAATCCGGTGGCTGGAGTCTGCCTGGCACCGCGCCCTTGTCGGGAAACATTGAGGCGCGTCTGCAGGATCTGAACGCCTGGGCATTCCTTGCGCCCCCTGGCTGGCGCATCCAGGGCGCACTGGATGCCAATGTCCGCCTGGGTGGCAGTGTGCAGGCGCCGCAATTCAATGGCGGTATTGAAGGCAAGGGTCTGCACCTGCGCTCGGTGCTCGACGGTGTCGACCTGTACGATGGCACTCTGCGCGCGACCCTGAACGGCGCCCGCATGGAAATTGCCGAGCTCACCTTCCAGGGCGGCACCGGCAGTCGCGCCTATGTTCGCGGCTTCAGTGGCAACCGCACCGAGCCTCCCAGGGAGCGCGGTCGCATGATCGCGAGCGGCAGCATCGACTGGAGTGGTGTGGCCGATGCCGGCGATGCAGAGTCCGGCATCGTCATGGACCTGAAAGCAGAACTGCAGCGTATGCAGGTGCTGGTTCGCAACGATCGGCAGATGACCCTGAGTGGAGAGCTTTCCGCCGGCCTTGCACAGGGGGCACTGCGAATCCGCGGCGATATCCGCGTTGACCGTGCGACGATCGTGCTGCCGGAAGCCAGTGCACCGACACTCGGCGACGATGTCATCGTGGTGCGCAATGCGGACCTGCGGAATCCCGGAGCCGTTGAAGCCCGCCAGGCGCGCGGCGAACTCAAGACCCGCAAGCCGATGGATATGGAGATCAAACTCGATCTGGGCAGCGATCTTGCTCTTGAGGGTCAGGGCCTAACCACCCGCCTCGAAGGCGACCTGACGGTGCGCAGCAACTCCGTTGGCAATGGAGCCTTCAACGTTTTCGGCGAGGTGCGCACTGTCGAAGGCCGGTATCGCGCCTGGGGTCAGGCGCTGAATGTGGAAACGGGTGTGGTGCGGTTCAACGGCCCTTACAGCAATCCTTCGCTGAACCTGCTGGCAATCCGCCCGGATATCGACGTACGCGCGGGCGTGCGCGTGACCGGCACACTAAACGCCCCGCGCGTGCAGCTCTACTCCGACCCTGATCTGCCCGAGGGAGAAAAACTTTCCTGGGTGGTCCTGGGTCGCGAAACTGTCATCGCAGGGACGGAAGGCTCGTCGATGCAACAGGCCGCGTTGGGACTTGCCGCTGGCCAGCTCAGCGGCAGGCTTGCGTCAGGCATCGGGCTGGATGAGTTGGGGCTCGGAGAATCGGGCGTGACTATCGGCAAACGCCTGTCCAACGAACTCTATCTGACTTACGAGGCAGGGTTATCCGGCGCGGCCAGCACGTTGTTCATCTTCTATGACATCACACGCAGGCTGACGTTGCGCGGCCAGACTGGCGATGCCAGTGCCGTGGACATGATCTACACGATCAAATACGACTGATTGCAGCAATTCCCGCTGGAATCGGTATCGCGAACGGGCACGCCAGAGAATCCCTACTTTGGTTCGGGGCGTCCACCACTCCCCAAACGCCAATCCTGGCAGCATTGTTGCTCATCATGGCTAAGAACTTCCGCACGAATCCCACTGGGGCCGCAGACCAACTGAACGGGATTCTTGCGGACGGCAACCAGGAGAAATTCCTGGTTGCACTGCGGGACCTGACCGGAGAACTCGGGGGAATTGGGGGGTTGGCTGAGCGATCAGGGCTCAACCGCACACAGCTCTACAAGACCTTGTCCAGTCTGGGCAATCCGGACCTCCGAAGGCTGACGGAGATTCTCAATGCGCTGGGGTTGCGGCTGGCCGTGCAGCCAGTCAGGAGGCCCAAGGCGCGGGCGAGAAGACACGCCAATACGAGGCCCGCCGCAAGGCGCTCCATCCCAAGCACCATGACAAGAGACTGACGGCAACCTCTGGCGCGCGGGTCCAGCCATCCCTTGCAATGCCACTTTCACGGTCTGCGCGCGAGACGCCAACCATTGAGCCGCGTTCTTTGCCGGTCCATCAGACTGGTCGCCTCGTGCTGCTGCGCCATCACGAACCTGCCGGCTCCGGCGTCATAGTCGCGACGCTCAATGCTCATGCGCCGCTCCGTGCCCTGGCGGTGCAGCGTAATGAGATTGTAGGAGTTCGATACGCCTGCCCGCACGCGGCCTGAAAGACAGGTGCCTGCTTGCAGCAGCACGCCACATTGGCGCAAGTCCGCAGTCCGTACCGAAATGCAGCAAGGCAGATGGATGTGGCCGCCGAGGAACAGGTCGGCCCCTGCCGCAATCCAACCATCCAGCGCCAAGGCTGTGCCCCGCACGACATGGCTCACATCGGAGTTCACCAGCGCCGCAAGGGGCTGGTGGCATCGACACAAATAACTGCCACGCGATCATCAACGAATTCCGGCTGAAGATCGGCCGAGATATCCCGGTTGTAATGATCATACGGCTTCGCCATCCGAGTGAAGACATCGAACAAAGGCAAGTCATGGTTCCCCGGAAGACTGAGACGCGGAACGACAGGCAAGGCATCGAGAAAGTCGCGCGGTTCTCCCGCTCACAGCTCCTGGCGTCGTTGTGACCCGATCCGGCATTGAGCATGACCGTAACGGGCGACGAATCGCTCATTGCGAAGAACCTTGTTCATGTTGTTTGTGCTTCCATTACAGCCTTGCGCTCGAACCCGGCACAACGCATGTACCGGATGCAGGCAAGGTAGGAGCCCGCCGACGTGGCGGAACAGCGACCCGTGGCGTACATCACGAACCGAGGGGGTGTTGTGCGCCGCCGGTGCGCACAACCGGCGGTCAGTACCCCCGTGCCAGGTCGAATACCGAATACATCTTCGCGCCAATCGCAAACCGCCGCATGTTTTCTCGCACCACCAGCCAGCGCATTTCGTTGTCGCGGGCCGCGTTGGGTGAAGGATTCTGGGAGGGAGCAACCGCAACTCCCGCCCACGGAGCCAGGATCAGGTTCGGCGCATCCCACAGCGGGTGTTCCTTGGTGAGTGGTGTCTGCGAGGCCCAGTTCAGCGCGGCACTGCCGATGGTGCCGGCCTTCAACGCCGCGGCCAGATCTTCCGGCACAACGATATCGGCGCGCGCCCAGTTCACGAAGATGGAATCGCGCTTCATGCGGGCGAACATCGCGGTATTGAACAGGCCGCGCGTTGCGGGAGTCAGTGGCGCGGCGATCATCACCACATCGGCCTGCCCCACCAGTGACGGCAATTCATCAGGCAAACCCACATGGCTCACGAAGGCGGGTGGATTGCGGTTGACCGGATCCGTGGCGATGACCTTCATGCCCATCGCATGCGCCATGCGTGCGATCTCGGTGCCCGCTCCGCCGAGGCCGACGATCAACATCGTCGAGCCTTCGAGGCGCTTTCCGGCGCGACCGCCGCGGCGGCTCAGTTCGCGCTGGCGCTGATTCTCGACGGTCACGTCTATGGAGCGTGCCAGCGCGAATACATAACCCATGCCCATCTCGGCGAGCACGGTGTTCTTCACCTTCTGCGAGTTGGTAAGCACGATCTCGCCGCGCGCGACACCCGGAATCTGCAGGCAGGTATCGCCGCCGCCACTGAAGGCGTGCACCCACTTGAGCTTCGGCGCATTGGCCAGCGCGGCCGTGCAGTTGACTTCAATCAGCGCATCCACTTCCGGCAACTGCGCGATGGCGTCCGCTTCGCGGCGCACACCAACCACCGTGACGCCTGCCGGCATGGCCTGCTGCAGCCAGGCGGTACGCTCCGGCATTGTCCACCACCACGAACAGCTTCTTCGGGGCCACCCAGCCGGCGATCATTTCCTTCACCGTGCGACTGCTCTCGGACAGCTGGAACTCGGACACCGCCGTGGTGAGGTCGGACTTCCCGGGCTCCGCTGAAGCGGCCAGTGTGCTGCTCGTTGCGGCAACGAGGATCATCACGAGGCGCGTCAGGGTGTTCATGGAATCTCCTTGCGGGGCCCGTACACGGTCAAGGGTCGACCGCGTTCGAAGGCCCCCAGATCAGGCGCCTTGCCGGTGAATCCGTCGTTGACATTGGGCAGCACCATACCGGCGTCGACGGCCCGTGCTCCCGGCTTCAGCTTGAAGTCGAATTCGTCGGGTCGGTAGAAACGCCGCGGATCCTTCGGATCCGGCGCCGACAGGCGCACGAAGTCGCGTGTAGTCGACCAGCACGCTGTGCGCATCCTGCCCGGTGGCCGCGGTGTACTCCTTCAGCGTGGGGAATTTCCGCGCTTCGCGGTTGCTGGTGAAATCGGCCACCACATTGCGCGGCGGGGAGTTCCAGCCGAAAGACGCCGCGGCACCTGGATTCGGACGAAAGCCGTTGTAGTCCGAGCTCGAGTAATTCGTGAAGGTATCCACGGTGAACACTTCGGGCCAGGCGCCCTGCCCCAGCACCAGGTTGTTGCGGAAGTGCAGGTTCGAGACCGGCCCCATGTCGTGCACTTCGCCGATCAGCGTGTTGTGGTAGAAAACGATGCCGGAAGAATTGGCCGTCAGCTTGGCCGATCCGCCTTCGGGCGCGTGATACACCAGGTTGCCGATGAAATAGGCTGGCCCGCCCAGCACCGGCTGCGCGCTGAGCGCGCGGTGCGCGTGATTGAAGCAGCGGTTGCGCAGCACGCGGATGTTGTACAACGCGCCATCGGCCTCGATGCAGTTGTCGTCCACGTTGCGGATGTCGTTGCCCACGATGTCGATGGAAACCGGCATGCGATCCCGGATGGGCTTGCCGCTTGCGTCGAGGTCCGGCATGCCATAGGTGGCGTGATCGATGCCATCGTGGAAATGGGAAATGTCGTTGTACGCAACCACATGGCCCGATCCATACACCTTCACGGCGGCATTGGAGCGCAGCAGCACCGGGAAGTCCGGGAAATCCTGCCAGGTACGGCCGATCCAGCCCATCAGGTGATCCGGGATCTGCCGGCCGACAAACACATTGTCGGCGATGTAGAAATCCTTCGAACCAGACCAGTCGCTGGTGATGCCGATGCCCACGTCCTCGAAGCGTGAGCGCTTTACCGTCAATCCGTCCGAGCCGAGCATGCGCTTGCGCCCGGCAAGGATGGCGATCTCGGTGTTGCGGAAGGTCAGGCCCTCGAAGTAGATGTGGCTTGCCGCCGTGACATCGAACAGCACGGCATTGCCATCACCATCGAATACCGCCGGGCCGTCGCCCGCCGCACGGATCACTATGGGACGTTCGGCAGTGCCGCTGGCCGTCAGGTAGTAGGTGCCATCGAACAGCGTGCCGATGCCACTGCCGTAGCGGAATCGCGTGTCCTTGTAGAGGCCGGCGTGCACCAGGATGACATCACCCGGCTGTACTCGCGGCAGGTACGTGTTGAACCAGTCCGAATGCGAGGCGCCCAGGTTGAATGCGCTCAGCAGGCCGTTGAATGCCGGCTGCTGACGCTCGCCCTGATAGCCCTGCGGATACACGTGAAAGGTGCGGCCATCGGTGGCGGGTCTCGGTTCAGACCGCGTCCTTGCTTCGATCCGCCGCTCCGCAGTGCCGTCGACGCCATCCGGATCGGAGATCCGCAGCATGACTTCGTATTGCGCACCGGGTTCGAGATCAAAAATACTGCCAGCGAACATCGACGGCGGTTTGAAATCGAGGGAGAGATACTTGGTCTCTTCGCCGCCAATACGCAGCAGCGGCAGCCCCTCCCGCCAGGCATCGGCGCCCTTGCGGCGATACTGCACCCGCACGGTTGCGTTCCGGTTGCCATCGCCAGCCAGCGGCCATTCGATGCCCAGCGACTGAAGCGTGGGCGGCTCAATGATTACTTCACCCGGCGACACCCGATCGGCGCTTTGCGGCGACGCGGCAGATGCCGCAAGGGTTACCACGGTGGCCGCCATCCCCAAGCCCGTTTTTGTTCTTTTCATGACTACCGATCATAGCTGAGGTGGTGTCCGTCGCAATTGCGACCTGCGCAGCGCGGGTTAGGATAGACCGCTATTCACGCCGCCTGCGCCAGAACTGCTCCATCTCCAGATAGAGGAAGGACGCGGACCATGTGATGAGGATGAACCCAACCAGGGCCTCGGTGCCTGAGAGAAACCGGATCGGCCCGACTGGCGCCAGATCACCAAATCCCACCGTGGAGAATGTGACAGCCGACAGATAGATGGCATCCAGAAATGGCGTCTGTGAGTTGCCAAGAATCGCGCCGGTTCCTGAAAACTGCTGCAGGGACCAGATGGCGCTGCCGAACAACCAGATCTCGACCACGTGCAGCACGATGACGCCATACACACCCAGCAACACCTTGCGGCGCCGATTCGATTGCCCGCGCGCCAGCCAGGAAGAAAGCCCCGCCAGCCCTTCATAGTGCACGAGGACGGCCAGCGCGACGGTTGCCGCCGTGGCGAGGACAACCAGCAGGTTTGCAGCCCAGTTTGTATACATGTGACCCGAGACTTGCGATTTGCACTGTGGGAATTGACAAAGAATAGTGTAACGCGCAGGTAGAATCCGGCTAATGAGCATTCGGGGGGATCGAGAATGAACGAGCCAGCTTCCTTGCAACTGGGCCAGCGACTTTGCCTCGCGACGCTGGTTGCCGCTGTTCTGTCACTGGGGTGGGTATCCGCCGCGGATCAGAAGGCCGACGTCTTTTCTCCCACCGCTTTGGCATCGCCACCGCGCGCTGGCTGGCTCACCAACGGCGGCAATCTTTTCAATCAGCGGTACTCGCCGCTCACCGCGATCAATCGCGACAACGTCTCGCAACTCAAGGGTGTCTGGCGAACCCACCTCGACGGCTCCGGCGTGGGGCCGCAGTATTCCGGCGCCGCGCAACCCATCGTTCACGATGGCATCGTCTACCTCATCACTGGTGCCAACGATGTCTTTGCCCTGAATGTCGACACCGGCGCCATCCTCTGGAAATACGCGGCGCGTCTGGACCCCACGATCTCGGGCGTCTGCTGTGGCTGGACCAGCCGCGGCGTGGGGCTCGGTGATGGCAAAGTATTCTTCGGCGCGCTCGACGGCCGTCTTGTCGCGCTGGACATTCGCACTGGAAAAGAGGCCTGGTCGGTGCAGGCGGAGCGCTGGCAGGAGGGCTTCTCCATTACCAGCGCGCCGCTCTTCTACAACGGCATGGTGATCACCGGATTCGCCGGCGCCGAGAACGGCGTGCGTGGGCGCGTAAAGGCCTTTGACGCGCGCAGCGGCAAACTGCTGTGGACGTTCCATACGATACCCGGCCCCGGCGAGCCCGGGCACGAAACCTGGCCGAAGGACAATGATGCATGGCGCCGGGGCGGGGGCACGGTGTGGCAGACACCGGCCGTTGATCCAGAGCTGGGTCTGCTGTATTTCTCCACGGGCAATCCAGGCCCCGACTTCAACGGCGCCGTGCGCGCGGGCGACAATCTCTACTCGGCCTCGATTGTCGCCATTGAAGCCAGCACTGGAAAATACCGTTGGCATTTCCAGCAGGTGCATCACGACATCTGGGACTACGACGCGCCCAATCCCGTGGTGCTGTTCGATGTCACGATGGATGGCGTGCAGCGCAAGGGTCTCGCGCAGGTTGGCAAAACGGGCTGGGCCTACATCCTTGATCGACGCACGGGTGTGCCGCTGATCGGTATCGATGAACGGCCGGTACCGCAGGAACCGCGCCAGCTGACAGCGGCAACCCAGCCCTATCCGCGCGGCGATGCCATCGTGCCACAGCACGTGGATATCGCGCCGGAGGGCTATCAGCTCGTCAATGGCGGGCGGATCTTCACACCCTTCTTCGGTGACAAGGGTGTCATCGCGAGCCCGAGCCTGTTTGGTGGCGCGAACTGGCCGCCGAGTTCCTACGATCCATCGCGGCAGCAGCTCTACGTTTGTGCTTCGGATGTGCCGGGCAATTTCACCGGCGGGGAAAGCGGCCAGAAGGCACCGGAGGTCGGCAAGGAATACCTGGGCGGTGCCGTGGGTTTCGCCGCGCTGCCCCGCAGCGGTATCTTCGCTGCGCTGGACGTGAAGACGAACAAACTCGTCTGGAGGCAGCGCTGGCTCGACCAGTGCTACAGCGGCTCGGTGGCGACTGCAAGCGGGTTGGTGTTCGTGGGACGCAACGATGGTCGCCTCACTGCGCTCGATGCCGACAACGGCCAGATGCTGTGGCAATTCCAGACCGGCGCAGGCATGAACTCGACCGCCAGCATTTTCGAGCATCGCGGCAAGCAGTTCGTCGTGGCGTATTCGGCCGGCAGCGTGCTCGTCGGTACCGCGAAGGGGGACAGCGTTTGGCTGTTTGGCCTGGATGGCACTTTGCCTCCCGCGAAGGAGCGCGATACCGAGGCGCAGCCGGCAGCTGCAACGCGTACTGTAGCCCCCGCCACTGGCGGCACGACCTCCGGCGCGCAGCTGTTCCAGCAGGCCTGCCTGCCCTGCCACGGGGCAGACGGCAAAGGCGGGCATGGCGGCGGCGCGCCACTCGACAAGACCCGCGATCTGGCCACCGTTGTGAAGACAGTGACCGAGGGCAAGAACAACATGCCGCCTTTCAGCGCAGCCCTGTCGCCCGAGCAGATCCGGGCCGTGAGCGCCTATGTCGTGGCCGAACTATTCAAATGAAAGGCGCATGGCAGCGACAGATAGCCAAATCCCGAGGGACGCCAATATAGTGTGGCAATGCCTGCCGTTGGCGGGCGACCCTATACAAGGTACTGACATGAACAAGCTCGCAAATTCCCTGACTGTTGCAGCGCTGCTGCTCAGTGCCGCAGTCGCCCAGGCGCAAGTGGGTGTCCTGCAGGGCACGGTCAACGGCGTCAAGGCTGGTACGGTTCTCCCGGTGTTCAAAGGCGAGACCAAGGTCGCCGACATCAAGGTGGAAGAAGGCGGCAAGTTCTCCGTACCGCTCGCCACCGGCGTCTACACAGTCAATTGCCCGGGCGGCAAGGTGACCAAGGTGGCCGCGCTGAATGGCGCCGCAACCATCAGCATCAACTGCCAGTAATCGCAACATGGCGAGTGTGAACGAGGCCGGCGAAACCCGCGCAGAAGTGAAGGCCAAGCGCGACGTCCAGTTCTGGCTGGACGTCCTGATGAAGCTGACCGTCCCTCTGGGCGCCATCGTCGCGGCATGGCTCGCGAATCACTTCGAGCAGAACCGCGCCAACCTCCAGCTCATCAACCAGCGAGAACAGGCCGAGAGCTCACTCCGCGCCACGATGTTCGGGCAGCTCATCGCCCCGATAGCCGGCCCCGGCAATTCGGGTGCCGACATGGATCCAGTGCGCTACGCGGTGCTGGCGCAGTTGCTGACGCTCAATTTCCACGAGCATTTCGAACTCAAGCCGCTGCTGCAGGATGCCGACGACCGGTTGTCCAAATATCAGGGAGCTGTTGAACCTGCAGCCATCCTGCAGGCGCGCGGCAACCTCAGACAGGCCGCCCACCGCGTCATCCAGCGCCAGATCGCGCAGCTCTGGGACGATCCAATCGTGGAATGCACGCCCGCCGCCAGCATGGAAACCACTTTCCAGTTCGTCAGCGATCCGGATCTGGAGGAAAGTTTCGCCCAGGCGGGTGAATCCGCGACCGTGCTGGTTCCGGGCAAGGAACTCAAATCCTTCGCCATCAGTTCACCGGATTGCCGCGACACACTTTCCATTGTGTTCGACAAACCGGATTTCTCCACGGAACGGGTGCAGGTGCTGATCTCGCCAGCTACGGCCACCACGGCCGTTACGGACTATCGATTCGATTTCGGCCTGACGTCGTTTGCGTTTCCGTTCACCGACAACGCGGTGCTGCCCAGCGGCAATCGTTTCGCGTTTTTCATCAAGGACGTGAGCGAACTCGACGACACCGGTACCATCAAGATCATGCGCGTTGGTTTGCGATGGTTCCCGCACAATTACTACCCGCCGACCGAGCGACCCACCGACTACAAGGAATTTCGCAAGGCACTGGGCAGCTCAACGAAGTAGCTGCCCAGTATCCGCAGCGGCTATTCAGTCCGCCCCTTCCCCACGCAACCCCAAAGCGCAAAGGCGGTCGAAACCGCCAGTGCAGTCATGGGCACGACGGAAGCCATGGGCGCATCCATGCTCACGAAGCCCAGCCAGATGCTGAAGGCTGCAACCATCAGCCCGCCGGGCAGGAGCAGCAGCCAGACTGAACGTTCCATGTCACGCAGGCGCCGCGCGAGCAGGATGATGCCGGGAAACAGCAGCACCAGCAGGCACCACTTGGAAGTCCGGCCGGTCACCAAGTAGACGTAGAAGGCAGCCACGGCCAGCAGCGTGATCAAGGCAGGCACGAACTGGCTGCGCGCGGTTCGGCCGCGCACATGCATGTATACGGTTTCGAACACCGCGCTGCCGCTGGAACCTTCACCCAGCATCGTGGTGTAGCGCTGCAGAACGCCCTTGTAGTAGCCGAGGTTCCCCAGCATCAACAGGCCATTGAGGGCAAACGCGGCGAGTGCCAGCGCAGCACCCAGCGGGCGATGCTCCAGGATCAACGCCCAGTAGAGTGCGCAGGTCGTAACCGGCATCACCACGCAGAGCGCAACCGGCACCAGAATTCCGCCGAGTATCAGTACTCCGCCAACCAGCTGAATCGCCATCGCGACGTCGAACAATGCCGAGTGAACCAGTGCGGCCATCAACTGCATTGCCAGCGGCTCGTGGCCGACAGGTTCCGGCCAGAGCGGCACGAAGAAGTGATTGATGCCATTGGCCAGCATCCATGCGCCAAAAACCAGACGACCAGCAAGAAGCAACCGGGTCCGGGTGCCTGCGGCAAACATCGGGCGATAGCTGCGGAAATAGGCCACGCACAGCAGCACATTGCACAGCAGGACAGCGTATCCAAATCTCGCGGCACGGGAACCCCATCCCTCAAGCGGCGCATCCCAGTAGAACACGCAGAACGAGATCGGCATGCACAGGAGCAGGGCCAGCGAGGTGTAGAACCCCGTCAGCAGGCTGAGACCCGCGATGAGCTCAACGAACTTCACGATATCGAACAGGTGACTGTCGATCAGGGCCCGGATCAACTCCTGACTGAGTGGCTGCGAACCCATTGGCTGGGGAAATATGCGGAAGAAATGATTTACGCCCGCAGGAATCAACCAGGACGCGAACAGCAGGCGCACGAACCATGCGGCGTATTTCATGCTCCGACCCTCCGCAGCATCGATATGTTGATCTCGCTGATGCGGCGCGCGCCGCAGCCCACCATGGCCAGCCGCAACTCGAGATTCAGGATGTCGAGCACCCGCTCCACACCAGCCTGACCAAAACTGGCCAACCCCCAGACGAAGGGCCGGCCGATTCCGACCGTACTGGCACCCAGCGCCAGTGCCTTCATGACATCCGTGCCGCGGCGCACTCCTCCGTCGACCATCACCGGGATCTTCCCGGCTACGCCCCTCACCACTTCAGGCAATGACTCGATCGTGCCGCGCCCGCTCTCCAGTGCGCGGCCGCCATGATTCGAGACGATGATGCCATCCGCGCCGTATTGCACGGCCAGTGCCGCATCCTCTTCCGCCTCGATGCCCTTGATCACCACCTTCATCGTGGTCATGTCCTTCAGGCGCCGGATGAAATCCCAGTCCAGCGACGGGGATGTCAGCCCCAGCCCCTGTGTGTCAATGCCGGCAAACATGGGCTTGGTGGCAAGCCCTCCCCGTGGGTTGCCGGCAGTGTCGACCTGATGGCAGGTGCCGCAGGTGCGCGTATCCTGCCGCCGCATCCGCGTCGCAGTCACTGTGTTGCGGCCGGCTGGCGTATCAACCGTCACCGCCACAACGCTGCAGCCAGCCCGCTGGGCACGCTGCACCAGTGCGCGAGTTACATCGATCTTGTTGGTCGTATAGAGCTGGAACCACAACGGCGCGCCGCGTGCCGCGGCAATGTCTTCCAGTACATCCGACATCTGGGTGGAGACGATCTGCTGCTGGTTCTTCGCCTTCGCGGCGCGTGCCACGCCAAGATCGGCCTCCAGATGCAGCGCACGCAGGCTGCCGATGGGGCTGATCATCACCGGCGATGCGAGTGTCGTACCGAACACGGTGGTCGCCAGATCCACCCGGCTGACATCGACAAAGCGTCGCGGGATGAGCTGCCATTTCGCATACGCCGAAGAGTTGGCATCGCGGGTCAGGTTTCCATCCACACCACTCTGAAGGTATCCCCAGTGGGCGGGCGGAACGATCTGCTGTGCCGCCGCTTCGAAGTCAAACACATCCAGCGCGTCGGCGACTCTGGCAAGCCCACTCTCCGCCGCCACCGCGCGGAACACCGGCGCAGCCATCAGGGGGCTGGCAGCAAGGAAGCGCAGCAGCCTGCGCCGCTGGAACGTCTTGAAGTCACTCATGGCCGGATCCCTTCTTGTTTTTTGGATTGCGCCAGCGGTCTCGAGTCGGTGCATCGTACTATTGACCGGGTACGGATGCCCGCCCGCCCATCGCATGGAGAAATTCACCGTGTCCGATCCCGCTCGCCAGCCGCCTCCAGGCGTCTTCACCGACATCCAGCGCGTTTTTGCCCTGCAGCGGACCCATCAGTGGGAAGCGAAGGCGAGCTCCGCGGAGCAGCGAAAGGTCAAACTGCGGAAACTGAAGGCGGCCATAGAGGCGCACGCGGATGAGATCATGGCGGCGGTCCGGCAGGATACCCGCAAGCCCGAGAACGAGATCCGGGTTACCGAACTGCTGAATGTACTCGGCAACATCGACCGCAATATCGCCCATCTTGATGAGTGGATGAAACCGGTTGAGGTGCTGCCGTCGCTCAACAAGAACGACACGGCAAGGATCGTCCATGAGGCGCGCGGCGTCTGCCTCATCCTGGGCCCGTGGAATTTCCCACTGGGCCTGGTCATGGGCCCGCTGGCCGCCGCCATAGCCGCCGGCAACTGCTGCATGGTCAAACTCACGGACCTGTGCCCCGCGTCTGCGCGTGTCGCTGCAAAGATCATCCGCGCGGCATTCGAGGAAAGCGATGTCGCCCTGTTCGAAGGCGACGTGCAGGTAGCCACCGCCCTGCTCGAGCTTCCCTTCAACCATATCTTCTTCACCGGCAGCACGCGGGTCGGAAAGCTCGTCATGGCTGCTGCTGCGCGGAACCTCGCCAGCGTCACCCTCGAGCTGGGCGGCAAGTCACCTGTCGTGGTCGATGGCGATGCGGACGTGAAGAAAGTTGCCGCGGACCTCGCTGCTGCCAAGCAGTTCAACGGCGGTCAGGCCTGCATCTGCCCCGACTATGTGTTCGTCACCGCGCAACAGAAGGATGACCTCGTCGAGGAGTTTCGGCTCCGCGTGCGGCAGAACCTCTACCGCGATGACGGGAGTCTGAAGAAGGAGAACATCGCCCAGATCGTCAATGACCAGAATTTCGCGCGGATCAGGAACCTCTTCGAAGACGCCGTGGCCAAGGGTGCGAAGGTTGCCGTGGGCGGCACCCTGGAGGCTGCAGACCGCACGATCCACCCGACCCTGCTCACCGACGTCACGCCCGACATGCTGATCATGCAGGAAGAGATCTTCGGACCCGTGGTTCCGGTCCTGACATACGAAAAACTCGATGAAGTCATCGGGTTCATCTCTGATCGCCCCAAGCCACTGGCGCTGTACATCTATAGCAATACACAAGCCAATGTTGACCGAATCCTGAACCGCACGTCATCCGGCGGGGTGACCATCAACGGCTTCTTCTCGCATTACCTGGAAAATCACTTGCCCTTCGGCGGCGTCAACCAGAGCGGCACGGGCAGCTATCACGGCGTGTTTGGATTCAAGGCGTTCTCGCATGAGCGCGCAATTTACGTGCAGGAGAATCGCTAGGAAACCGACGCCATCCCTGTTGCAGTATTGTTAAACCGGAACGCGCTGTTGCGTGAAACACGACATTTATTGTTTCCCGCAACACCGAAAACGCAGCGCTGGACCTCGCAGCCGTGACTTGGCATGCTCGGGTGAAATCCAGTTCAACACGGGGAAACAACATGGCAGAACTGAAGCAGCCGCGTCGTGTAGAGGAAGTCGCACCGGGTCTGGTGCGCATCGTCGATGGCGAGACCTACGTGTATCTTTCAACCAGCAGTGCAGAACTTCTGGCCGACAAGTGGACATTGTCAGGGGCTGGCTCTTTGCGAGGCGATGCCAGCGCGCGATTGCAGTCGCAACAAGGTGCGTTGAACGCCTAGCCCTCACGGGAGCCAGGCTCGCCGCTCAGGCTTGCGTTGAAATCAGGCAGCCTATTTCCCGGCGGCCTTCAACTCCACGATCTTCGCCTTCAAGCACTCCATGACTGGATGCCGGTCGGTAAACCTGCGGCCCATGTTCTCGTAGTTCGCTTCTGCCTGCTTCAGTGTCTTGGCACCATGGCACTGGAAATCCAGCAGAACCTGGATCTCCTTTTCCGGCGGCAGGCCTGCAGCCGCGAACTGACAGACCGATATCAACGCCGCGAGGATGGCGACGCGCGAGACAATCCGCTGGTTGCTACGCTGCATGACTCTGCTCCGATAGAACGTCTGTGTCGATGACCGAGAAGTTACGCGCACCCCGACGGGGCCTGCTGTGTCTTGCTGCTCACAAATGGGCAGGTTTGATTATAGTTAAATGAATCCGCTGACCTTCAGCCAGAGCAGGAAGGCTGAAAACCAGCCCGGGCTCGTGGTGCCCTGCTTGCCTAAACCGAACCCATGGCCACCTGCCTGGTACATGTGGAACTCCACCGGCCGACCCGCTGCTTGCCAGGCATCGAGCAGACCAAACCCTTTGTTCGCGAACAGGGGATCGTCTGCCGCGATGACGGCGAACAGCGGCGGCGCATCGGGCGACACCTTCACGGCTTCCATCGACCCGTAGATCGGCGCGATGAAGGCCGGCTTCGTCTCCGGGGCTGCAAGCGTGGTCATCATCGTGGTCATCGCGCCGGCGGAAAATCCGATCATGCCCACGCGTGCGGGATCGATGTTCCATTCGCGGGCCCGCGACCGCACCAGCGAGAACGCCGCCCGGGCATCGGCGATCTGCTCCTGCCTCTCGGGCACCAGCTCCTCCGGCTTCAGCCGCCCGGAGGGATTGCCTGCGTTGGCGAACATCACCGCCAATGCGGACTCGAAGCCCGCTGTATCCGCCGGCGTCGGGCGCAGGCGGTACTTGAGCACGAAAGCCGCGATCCCCTGATCGGCCAGCGCGCGCGCGACGGCCCAGCCCTCGTTGTCCATGGAGAGCATGAGGAAACCACCACCGGGGGCCACGATGACCGCCGCACCCGTGGCCCTGGCCGGATCGGGAAGGAATGGCTGCAGGGTGGCCCTCGTGACATTCCGCACAAAGGGTTTGCCGTCCTGGCGGAACCAGGATTCAGCCGCCACAGAATCCTTGACCCCACCAGTATTCAACACGATCGCGCCAGCTTCGGCGGGAGTGGCAATCGGCACCACCGGTGATGCCTGCTGCGCAGATGCCAGCTCGGACAAGACCAGCAGCATTGTTGCTGCGGCGATTGCCGTGAGGCTGCCTCTCAAGGGTCTGTGCAACTCATTCCGCATCGCCAGGGATCTCCAGCAATCGTTCCAGCTGAACATTCACTGCAAGGATCAACTCTGCCATTTCGCCGGCAGCAATGCCCGGAACTTCACGCAGCTTCGCCTCGACTGCCCCTGCAGCCCCGAACAGGGACTGGGCACCCAGCATGGCCGCCACGCCACCAAGCGAATGGGCGATGTGCCGGGCTTCTTCATGGGCACCCCTTTCCAGGCAGCCTTGCAACTTCTGCATGTCATTGCGGTGAGTTGCAGCCATCTTGCGCAACAGATCGACCAGCTTTCCCTCATTTCCTTCGAGTTCAATGAGACCCTTGCCAGGAACCACACCCGCCTCACTTTCCAGGCGGGCCAACAACTGGGAGTTCCTGGCCCGGGAAAGCCATTTGTCCAGTGTTGCGTACAGGATCTTCAGATCGAGAGGCTTGGCGACGAAATCGTTCATGCCCGCCGCCTGGCATGCGTCGCGATCATCCTTGAAGGCATTGGCGGTCATGGCGATGATCGGCACACTCCTCCCTCCTGGGAGCTGGCGAATTACCCGTGTCGCCTCCAGACCATCCATCTCCGGCATCAGCATGTCCATCAGGATCAACGCATACTCTCCGCTACGCATCTTGTCGACAGCCACTCGGCCATTTTCCGCCGTATCTACCGACAAACCGGCGATCTGCAGCACATCCGCGGCCACCTCCCGATTGATGGCATGATCTTCAACCAGCAGCACGCGCGCACCGGCATGGCGGCGTCGCAGGTCTGCAGCGTTGGTGTTCGGGCCGCTGCCAGTGCTTCGCGGCGGAACACCCCGCTCCAGCCACGCGGTAAACCAGAAGCAGCTGCCTGAGCCCTGGGTACTCTCGGCACCTGCATCACCACCCATCGCACGTGCCAGCTGACGGGTGATGACCAGACCCAGCCCTGTGCCTCCGAATCTCCGGGTAGTTGAAGCATTCGCCTGCTGGAACGCCTGGAAGAGTTGCGGCAACACTTCGGGGGCAATGCCGATCCCGGTGTCTTCCACCTCGAACCGAACCAGGCACCTGCTGCCTTGCGACTCCAGCAGCTTCGCGCGCACGTTGACGCTGCCCTGCTCGGTGAATTTCACTGCATTGCCAACCAGATTCAGCAGCGCCTGGCGAAGGCGCGTCAGGTCACCACGCAACCAATGCGGCACGTGATCACAATCGACCCGCAGCTTCAGTCCCTTGGCTGCCGCGCTCTCGCCAATCAGCGTGGTCACATGCCCGATCACGGCTTCCAGCGTGAAATCATGCATTTCAAGATCGATCCTGCCGGCCTCGATCTTCGACAAATCGAGAATGTCGTTGATCACGCCAAGAAGATGCCGCGCCGCGCCGTCGATCTTCTCGAGCCGATCGGCTTCGATGGACGTCGTCGCGTCGCGTCTCAGCATGTGCGTGAAGCCAAGGATGGCGTTCATCGGCGTGCGTATCTCATGGCTCATGGTGGCAAGAAACGTGGACTTTGCCCGGTTTGCCGACTCGGCATGTACGCGCGCCTGCTCCAGTTCGGTGGTGCGCTCTGCCACAAGTTGCTCGAGATTGTGCCGATGGCCTTCCAGTTCGACACTCATGTTGATTCTCTCGGTGATGTCTTCCTTCACTGCCACGTAGTGCGTCACTTGCCCGTCGGGGAGGCGAATCGGCGAGATCGTTGCGAATTCGATGAATTCCGTACCATCCTTGCGCTTGTTGTAGAGCTCACCCCTCCATGCGTTCCCCTGTTTGAGTGCGGACCACAAGTCAACATAGCTGGAGCCGGGTGTATTTCCCGATTGCAGGAAACTCGGGCTCTGGCCCATCACCTCTTCCAGCGAAAAGCCGGTCTGCCGCAGGAAGGCGGCGTTGACGTACGTGATCCTGCCTGCGAGATCGACAATCTCTATGCTTTCGACACTCTGCTCGACGGCCTGCGAAAGTTTGCGCAATTCTTCCGCCGCGGCCTCGGCTTCACGCCTTGCGGCCTGTTCGTCGTCCATCAGATTCAAGGCGGCGATGCGCGCCTGTCGCTGTTGCTCCAGTTCAGCTGCCTGCTGCAACGCCCTTTCCTGCTCGAACCATTTCCGATCCGTGATGTCGAGCACCAGGTCGAAACGATTGATCGGCATGCCTGCCGGATCACGCACGACGGTGAGATCCAGCAGAACCGGGAAGCGGCTGCCGTCCTTTCGCTGGTGTTCCGTTTCCAGCACGAGGTGGCCCAGCTTGTCTGCCGCCGCCAGCCGGGTTCGGATGTTTTCGCGCAAGTCCGGGGGAAATATGCCCAGCACGGGCTGACCGTCAAGTTCATGCTCGGCATAGCCGCGCTGGCGCGCAAAAGCCGAGTTGACGGAAACAAACACGTTCGTTCGCGGATCGGAGATGACCAGGCCGACTTCCGCATGCGTGAAAGCTTCACCCCATAGTCGCAGTTGGCTGTCTTTCTCCTCGACTTGAGCGACGAATTCGGCAATGCGGCGCCTGGCGGCACGAATTTCAGCAATCTCGACGCCGGGCGGCTCGTTGCCTTCAGGAATGCCAAGCAATGCCACCTGCCCGCTGATGCGCCGACTGGTCCACATGCCACCGGCCAGAGCGAGCAGAATGGCCAGCAGAATGCCAGCACCCAGAAGAATCGTCGCGTCGCGCCTCGCCGCCCAGTCAAGGTTGTGGGGAATCTCCAGTACCACCGCCCATCGAGAGAGATCCGATCTGATCACGTGGCGATGACCGGCTTCCACATCGCGCGTGCTGTCGAACCCAGGCGGCGAGCGCCTCGCGATGTCGGCGCCGGCACCATCCTGAAGCGCCAGCGACCAGCCATTCGGCAAGGCCAGTTGTTCAAGGCGCCGCTGGAACTGGCGGATCTCGATGCTGCTGAGCATGACCCTTGTTGCCTGGCCATCGCGAACGATGGGTACTGCAATTGCCACAATCGGATTCTGCGCCACACTCTCGACTACGAGATCGCCGACTTGCGGCATGCCGGACTCAAGCGCCAGCGGCGTGGCAGCCAGCCTGCTTGAAGGTGGCAGCAGTGGCAGCGCCGCTCCATATGGCTCGCGCGTGGTGAACAGCATCTGGCGCTGACCGTCTGCAAACGCCACATGGCTGTCGAAGCTTGCCGCGAAGCGCCGTGCTTCTTCATGGAGTACCGGCCATTGCCGCTCATCATCCACCAATGGTGAGGCGGCGAGCATTTTCAGCGCCCTTAGCCGCTCATCCAGGAACTGGTCAAGTCCCGAGGCAATGCTCCTGGCGAGATTTTCTGCTTCACGATGCCTGGCCGCTTCCTGCGCGCGCAGGTCGTGCCATGCCAGCCAGATGGCAATCAGCACCATCGGCACCATGCACAACCAGATCAGCCGGGAGAGAACGGCTGAAAGCGGACGGGGCGTCACGTTGCCGATGGTGCACCGGATTCACTGGCGAACGCGATGTCGTATGGAGCAGGTCGCCCGGCTGCCTGCGCCATCTCATTGACCTGGCGCTTCAATTCAACCATCCGCAGTTCGCGGTCAATGGTGGAACGATTGAACCGCTCCAGCTCCTGGTTACGTTGCCTCAGTTCGAGTTCGGATATCCTGCGCTGCGAGATGTCCTCACTGAAAATGACGATACCGCCGACTGTTCCGTCGGCCTTGAACCACGGCCGCACTTCCCAGCGGAGCCACTGAATCCTGCCACCGCGCTCGAACCGGTCATCATCTTCGGAAACAATCTCTCCGGCCAATGCGCGCTGATGCACGGCTTTCCAGGATTCCGGCACTTCGGGAGAAACCTCGTAGTGCGACCGACCGATGATGTCTGTTTCGCCGAGAAGGTAGTCGTCTCGCCAGCGCTGGCTGGCTTCCAGGTAACACATGTTCCGATCGAACATGGCCAGGCCTACCGGTGCATGATCGAACAACAGACGCAAACGCGCCTGACCTTCTTCAAGCTGTCTTTCTGCTTGTTTGCGGTCCGTGATATCTCGCGAAATGCCGTAGGTGCCGAAGATTCTGCCGTCTGCGCCCCGCAACGGACCCTTTACGGCAAAGAAGACCCGCTCCCCATCCACTGTTTGCAGCACTTCTTCCTGGCTGATGGTCACACCTGCCGCAAAGATGCGTTGATGGGTCTCCAGCAAGGTGGCCGCCTGGGCAGCCGGAAAGAATGCGCTGTCTCCCTTGCCAATGATTTCTTCCACGCCCTTGCCGACGAAGCGTGAGGCCGCATTGTTGAACAGGAGATAGCGGCCCTCGCTGTCCTTGGCGAATATGGCGTCAGCAGACGCATCCGCAATGGCCACCAGCATGGGCGGTGGTTCCTTGCGTTCGCGTTCGTAGTCGAGTTCACGCTGATGGGCAGCGAAAAGCGAGGCAGCGAATCGCTTCATCAGCACCGCAAGCAGCAGCGTCGTCACCGCGACATAGAACCAGCCTTTGAACATGCTGGCCCGAACAAGCGTTTCGGGGTCCTGGATCATCAGACCCATCGCCCGGTCGGAAAGGAGAATCCACATTCCGCCGAAGAATGCGTAGGCCAGCACAATGGCCACGACGCCGGAACTGTACTTTCTCTGAACGCTTGTCACGCCTTCACCTGCATTCTCTACCCAAGTTTCCGTGATTTGACCTTACTTCCTGCACGCTTGGGCATCGGGCATCGCCTGAATCCTCCACCTCGGCTTTCTCTGTTAAAGGGTTTCTCTTGCCGTATTGCGCACTGACGCATTGACAATCATTCCGTTGTCACTTCCTGATCGGTCCATCGACACCTTCAGGTGTGCAGTTGAACGGCTCGAGCTTCAGGCTGGAGGGCGCAAATTCCAATGTCGAAGTATCGAAATCGCGCGTAAAGAACTCCGGGTCTTTCAACGCAATCTCGACCACCAGCCGCTGGCGCGCTGCGTCGAGCCGCACGCGCTCAACCGAGACCAACGCAGCGGAATGGAGCAGGCCGCGCGTCGGGAGACCAGGCTGCTCCACGTACTGATTCAGCACGCCGGCAGAAAAATTGCCGGTTTCGATCACGAGCGTATCGCCTTCGAAGTGGCCGATTGAATGCCCGAGCGATGTGCGCGGCCCGCCTTTCGGATGTTCGCGCTGATTCATATAGACGATGCGCCGCACGTCCATCCATTCATGACGCAGGATCACGCGATCCTTCTCGCGCGTGATGGAGAGTGGCGTGCCCGGCGCACCCCACACCCGCCGAACCGCAACCGGATCGCAGCGGAACGCCGGGTCGTCCCGGAAGGGATTGTATCGGTCGACGGCGGCTTTTCCGGCGGTGGTCAGAAATTGCATCATCGGCTGCTGGCCGCTGGTGCTGCGACCAGGCATGGGTGCAAGCAGCCACGTACCGAAGATATCGCGACGCGCGACCTGGCCTGAGGGCTGCGCTGGCTGCGCATCTGCGCGTCCATTGACGTTCAGGACTTTCCCGTCGGGGAAGTACACATTGTTGAAGAAGCACCGGTGAATGTCATTGCGGGATTGGGACCCGTCGATGCGTATCTCGGTGCCTGGCTTCAGCATCTTTGGCGTGATGCCATTGCGACTGAGCTGTGTATATCCGTGCGATTCGCACACGTACTTCTGGGTCTTGCCGTTCTCGTCGACGGCCGCGATGTGCAGGTAGCTGTGCGGGTTGCGCGCCTCGAACTCGATGACCTTGCCGGAGATACTCACCGGCTTGTTGCTGTCGAAATGTGGCGCGAAGCTGTGGTGCGCGACGGCTATCGTCGCGATCGACATTGCAGCGACGAGCGCGGCAAGGCTGCGGATCTCTGGCATGTCTTGCCCCCCTTTTTCAGGCTCCAGTATAGGCGATGCCGCCTCAAGCGCCGATAGCGTGGAGCTGCGCGTTGTTGACGGCGTAGATCACGCCATCCGGCCCCATCGCCGTGGCCGTGTAGGCCTGGCCCACACCACTGTTCATGACCACCGACTGGCTCAGCGTATTGGTGGCGAAATCCCACTTGTACGTGCGTCCGTCTTCATTGTTCATGTAGGCGGCGCGAGTGACAGGATCGACCACGGCCGTGTTGACGCACCACTCGCGGCGACCGCCGAGGGTTCCCGGATCGGCTGTCGGACCAACCACCGTGAGGACTTCCCGCATCACGGAGACTGCACCGCCGAAGGCATCCATCTGCGTGCCGTTCGGGTCGAGCACGGCCATGCTGTTCAGGCCGTCGCCGCTTCCCGAGCCATAGTAGTTGTTGTACTTGCACAGCAGCAGATACGGCGATGTTCCCGCATAGGAAGGCACGGCGGCCGCGGGCACGATGGAGGGGGTATCGTCCCAGCCGAACGACCCCGGCGTCTTCACGGCGGTGAGCGCGGCATCGAAATGCAGCAGCCAGCCGCGGCTGTTGTGCCCGCCCGCTGCGAAATCCAGCACGCCGAAATACACGTCGCCATCCGGACCCACGGTCGGGGACGAACTGGCGCTGTCGGAAACCCGCGCAACAAGACCCTGCGGCGTGAACAGTGGCTGCCTGCTCTGGAGGGCCAGTGTCGTGCTGTTCAGCGCCAGCAGGTAGCCACTCTGCGGCGCAGTGCCTGTTCCTGGGATATTGACCACCACATACAGCGTCTGCCCATCTGGCGACAGCGCCGGTGCGCAGTTCATGGCGGGCCCGGTGACGCTGACGTCCTGCGCGAGCGTGCTGGCACTGCGCCAGATCGCCGACCCATCAGCAGCGATGCGGACGATGCCGCTCGTGAGGCCGGCGTCGTTCGCGGCGGCGATGAAGCCAAAATAGAGGTTCCCGGACGCGTCCACCGTCAGCGGTGTGTTGATGCGTATCTGCGCGTTCAGTGTCGCCTGGGGCACTGTTGAGCTGTAGAAAAGGATCGAACCGAGCGCACCGGTTGCGCTGCTGGCCTGGTCCCGGACGAGCACCCGACCACCCGCTGCGGGGATGAATAACCGCTCGCCGTACAGTGCGAGGTTCATGCTGGGTGTCCAGCTGCTGGCCGGCAGGAGGTAATCGGTGTCCTGTTGCCACAACAGATTTCCCGTTGCGCCGGAACGCGCTTCCACGCGGAACGCCCCGGCACTGTTGCGCTTGACCGGCAACAGGACAACGTTGGCCGCGCTGATCACCGGGGATCCGTAATGAATCAGCAGGAAACCGCCCGACGTATAGGGCGGCGCCAGATCCACGGCGGCGGACCACAACACGCGGCTGAGGGACTGCGCAGTGGCTGGAGCGCGCGCGGCATGGGTGGCGGTTCCGCCATGGCCACTCCAGGCGGCAGCAGGCGCGCCGGCCGGTGGCCCGGAAGGTGGCGGCGGTGGCCAGTTGGGGCCCGGACCCGGGCCCGGCCCAATTACAGGATCATCCTCTCCGCCACAACCGGGCAGCATCGTGGCAAGGCCAGAGAGCAGCACCGTGCGTCGTGATGTCATCATGTGAGGAATGATGACATCACCCGGCAAATGGGCGCGAGCTGTCGGCATCGCGCTACTGATCGTCTTCACAGCCGCCTGCAGTGACACCAAGCAGGCAGCACCCCTGGCGAAATTGCCTACAGCACCCTTGAGTGAGCTGGCGCAACTCGGCGCCCTCGCCTACGAAGAAAGGCTCCTGTCGAGTTCGGGACGCATGTCCTGCGCCACCTGCCACGACCCTGCGTTCTTCCACGGACCACCCAACGCAAAACCCGTGCAGACAGGAGGCCCGTTGCAGGAAGAATTCGGTGTGCGGTCGTCTCCATCGCTGCGCTACCTGGAGCGGCAACCGGTTTTCGATGTCGCCACCCTGCGGGGCGGACTGATGGCCGATGGCCGCGCCGATACGGTCGCGGAACAAACCCATCTGCCGTGGTTCAGCGCCCTGGAGTTCGGCCTGGATGGCAACGCGGAACTGGTGCGCCGGCTGCGCCTCACTGTCTGGGGTCAGCGGTTCTTCGCGCATTTCGGCGATGCCCAGGACAATCAGGTCATCGTCGGCCAGCTGGCCGATGCGCTCGCCGCGTTCCTGCGCGAGGACCCTCGTCTGCACCCCTACGACAGCAAATTCGACCAGGTCGCGGCCGGACTGGAGAAATTCACACCCGCGGAACTTCGCGGCCGCGCGGTCTACCGCGACCCGGCACGCGGGAACTGTTCAGGCTGCCATCCAGATACTTCTGCCGGTGGAGCGCCGCTGTTCACGGACTTCCGTTACGCCGCGCAAGGCGCGCCTCGCAACATGGATATTCCTGCCAATGCGGACCCCACCTACTTCGACCTGGGCCTGTGTGGCCCGCATCGCACCGATCTGCAGCAGCGCCTGGAGCTTTGCGGCAGGTTCCGCACGCCCGGCCTGCGCAATGCGGCGGTGCGCCCCCGCTACTTCCACAACGGCGTGCTGCATTCACTGGCCGACGTCGTGGCTTTCTACAACACGCGCGACTCCAGCCCGGCGCGCTGGTATCCACGGTCAGAGGGCACCGTGCAATTGTTCAACGACCTGCCTCCCGAGCTGCGATCGAACGTCACGCAGGAGCCGCCATTTGGTGCGCGATTCGGGAATCGCCCGCCGATGAACCCGGGCGAGGTTTCCGACCTCGTGTGTTTCCTGGAAACCCTGACCGATGGTCATGTCGCGGGAACTCCACCACGCGGGCCCTGCCGCGTTTAGTACACTGCTTCGATGTCCACCCGCTACGTTTTCTCCCCGCCTGCACGCGTTTCGGCCGCGATAAAAGACAGCGCAGACCGCTTTCCAGTTCGCCGCATCTTCTGTGTCGGCCGCAACTACGCAGACCATGTACGCGAAATGGGAGGCGACCCCAGAAGCGAACCGCCCATCTTCTTCACGAAGCCTGCCGACGCGCTGGTGCCGAGCGGTTCGAGCGTGCCGTATCCGCCTGGCACCCAGAACCTCCATCACGAAGTCGAACTGGTGGTGGCGCTGCATCGTGGTGGCACGCGGATCCCCGCGACCAGCGCACTGGCCCATGTCTACGGATACGCAGTGGGCAACGATCTGACGCGGCGCGACCTCCAGTCGCAGGCCCGTTCACGCGGGCAGCCCTGGGACATGGCAAAGGGGTTCGATGCCTCCGCGCAGATCTCGCAGATACACCCGGCAGAACGATTTGGCCATCCTGGTACCAATGCCATCTGGCTGAAGGTAAATGGCGAACAGCGACAGCATTCCACGCTGGATCAGATGATCTGGTCCGTGCCCGAGATCATCAGCAGTCTTTCTGCGCTGGTAGATCTGCAGCCGGGAGATCTGATCTATACCGGCACCCCGGAAGGGGTAGGCCCGCTTGTTCCCGGCGATGTTGTCACTGCGGGCATTGAAGGGCTGGACGACCTTGAATTCCGCATCGCCGCGGTCCCCACTTAAATTGCGGGCGGCACGGAATTGAGACAGCACTTCGGGCGTATGGTGCTGCTCGCGGCCTGCACATCGCTGGGCCCGCTCAGCCTGAATCTGTATCTTCCCTCGGTGCCTGCGGTTCAATCGCACTTCGGCGCGAGCGTCGCCGAGGTGCAGACCACCGTCAGCCTGGCACTGCTGGCCTTTGGCCTCGGGCTGGTGCTGCTCGGTCCGCTGACCGATCGCTATGGGCGCCGCCCCTGCCTGCTCGGCGGGCTGATCCTGTTCATTGCGGGCTCGGCGCTGGCGGCGCTCGCCCCGTCGTTGCAGATGATGGCGATCGCACGCGTCCTGCAGTCCATTGGCTGCGCAGTAGTGTTCATCAGCGCACGCGCGATCGTTGCCGATGTATCGCCCAGGGAGGATCTCGCGAGATCCGTGGCGCAGATGACCATGCTCATGCTGGTGGTGCAGTCGGTGGCGCCCATGCTCGGCAACCTGATCATGGCCCTGGGCGGCTGGCGGGCCATCCAGTTCTTTGGCGCGGCGCTGGCCGTGGTCTTGCTCGCCGGGGTGGCGCTGGCACAACCAGAAACATTGCCCGCCACCCAAAGGGCAGAGCAAGGACGCTCGGTGCTCGACTTTCACCGCCCGATGATTTCCGTGCTGGCGAGACCAGGGTTCCTGATCCTGCTGCTGCAGGTGGGGCTCCTCTATGCCGCCTATCCCGCATTTCTTTCCATCGCCCCGCACCTGATGGTGGAGGCATTCGGACGACCACCCACCGAATTCGCCTACTACTTCGTGTTCCTGCCGCTGGGATATTTCGCGGGCAATGCCTTCGTACTGAAGTATGGAAAGCGATTCGGACAGCATCGTCTCGTTGCCGCGGGCACGTTCTTTGCCTTCTGCTCCTGCCTGCTCGGCATCCTGCTCATTGCGCTTGGTGCCCGGCACCCGCTGGCGCTGTTCATTCCCGCTGGGGCGATGTTGAACTTCGGCCTGGGGTTGGCGCTGCCAACGGTTTCAGCCCGCGCAGTGACGCAGTCCAGCCCCCACATTGGCAGCGGCTGGGGCCTGGTCGGCTGCGCGCAGCAGGTGATGGCTGCGGTGGCCGTTCAGGCGCTCGGGCTGTTCAGTGCGGATTCGCCGTATCCCGTGCTCGTGCTGAGCACAGGGTCGTTGCTGCTCGTGCTGGCATTCGAATATTCGCGCAGGCGAACTTAGGCGCCGCGACCGACGCTACTGCCCTGTGGGCATCCTGATCCAGCCACCCTGCCCGGGCCCGTACCACTTCGTGTCCCAGCCGGTGGGCTTGGCATCCTGCCGATTCACCAGCACCGCCTGCACTTCCTGGATCTTCCCCGACTTCACGCTGAAGAATTCGCCGACGATGCGGTCGAACGCTGTTACCGAAGATGCGTTCTGCGCGCCATCGATCTTGCCGAAGCGCAGGATGGTGAGCACGATGCCGCGCTCTTCATCCACCACGGCATGGCGGCGATCCCACAGGTTGCGGCCGATGAAGCGGCCGCGCTCGAACCCGTCGGCGGCCGTGGCATAGGTGCCATTGCGCACGGTGCCGGTGAAGTGCACGCCGTTCTCGAAACGAGTGGTGTCGGGCATGAGATCGGCGCGGTGATATTCCGGCGTGCCATTGGTCTGGAAGGCGCGGAAGTAACCGTCCGCCACGGACACCAGCTCGTAGTAGGAATTGCGCTCTGCTGGCGGGATCGGCAGCTTCAGGAACGCAGAAGGCTCTTTGTCCAGCTGCTCCGGCCCCCACCACTGATCGCCCGCTTCGCCCTGGTGGCAACGGATGATCTCCAACTCGGTGATGGCGCCGTTCGCCACCTTCAGACGCAGAACCTCCATGGTCTCCGAGCCATCTGCATTCGTGACGACCACCTGCGTGCCCGTATCGCCCAGCCGCTCGTTGACGATGTCGAACCGCCAGCGCACCTTCTGCGCAGTGGGCCAGAACGTGCGGGCCAGCGGCATCTCATCGCCATTGAGCGTGATCTTTGCCTTGCTGGCCTGCGGCAGCGCGCCCGCATCCTTCGAGGTCAACGCGAGGTAGTACGCATCGATGTGGCGCGTGAGGCAGGCGCGATCGCAGGTGATGGGCGCCCAGCCACCGCGCGTCGGGCCGTAATCCGGCGCCCAGGCCGAGGGCAGCTTTTCGTCGCGATTCACCATCACGGCCTGGATGTCCCAGATCTGGCCCTTGCGCACGGCAAAGAACTCGGCCACCAGGCGTGTCGCGGCCTGCGCGGGACGGTTGGGTACGACGCCGGTCTTCAGGCCGAAGCGCGCGAAGCTCATCACCACGCCGTACTCTTCATCCACCACCGGGTAACGCAGGTCCCAGATGTTGCGGCCTGCATGCAAGCCCGTGTCGAACTGTTCTGCCGCACTTGTCGCGGCGTTGTTCTGGAAGGCGACATCGGTGGTCTTGAAGCCATTCTCCAGTCGCGGCACATTGGGCCAGAACTCCGCCGGGCGGTACTCCGGCGTGCCGTTGGTGTTGAAGGCGCGCCAGTAGCCTTCAGCTGCGGCAACCAGGTCGTAATAGGAATCCTGTTCTGCCGTTCGGATCTTCATGTTGAAGTTCGCATTTGGCTTCTGCAATGTCTTTGGATCCCACAGCCCGCCTTCACCGACGTTGCGGACCAGAATGGCCTCGGCTTCCGTGATGCGCGAATCCTTCACCTTGAGCCGGAAGGCATAGATGTACTGCGAGCCATCGGCATTATTGATGACGGCCTGGGTTCCGGTGTCGCCCCAGCGCGAATTGGCGATGTCCACACGCGACTGCACGGAAGCGGCCTGGTCCCAGAAAAGACTGCGCGCGGGGACGACGTCGTCGTTCAGCGTGAGCTTCGCATTCGGAGCAAAGGGCACCCGGGCAGGATCGTTGGCGATGAGGCCGGCGATGTAGGCGTCGACCGTGCGCGTGAGGCAGGCGCGGTCGCAGGCGGTGCCGCGGGCTCTGCGCCGTGGCCATTGAGGTGGCCACGAGTGTGAAAATGGCGCCGATCATTGCGCGGCTGAAATGGAAACGATTCATCGCAAGTACCCCCGTCTTGTTCCCGCATTGTATTCGAGCTGCACTCTGCTTGAACTCGTCGCGAACAGGTCAGCGACCCTGGCAATTCTGTTGCAACCTCAACTTGATCCCTTCGATGGACTGCGGGATGGCCGCGATTTCCTCCGGTGTGCGAATTTCAGTGGAAGGTCGCTGCAGCGCGGCCAGTTCGAGCCGCAGCATCGCGCAATCGCGGGACATGGCGTCTTCGACTGTGCCAACTTGTGCTTCGATCGTTCGAGCGGCCGCGGCTTCTGCCTCTGCGACCTGCCGGGCTTCCTCCCGCAGCGCGATCACATCATCCGCCAGCGACTCTGCCACCTCACGCCGCTCCTCCGGGTTCGTGATGTGCCCCGCCGCGATGTCGCGCTCCATGCGGTCCGCAATGTCGTCGCGCTCGCTGGAGCCACAGGCCGCCAGCAGAAAACCGGTTGTACAGAGCAAAGTCACTGCACCGCAACGATGCGGGAACTGCCACATGGTCCACCTCATGAATACATCCCGCCCTGAGGACCAATCTGCAGCCGCTGCACACGCCAGACGTTCCACGCCGTCAACGCGAGTACGCCCAACCAACCCAGCGCACCGCCTCCGCCACCGCTTCCTCCACTGCCACCCCCGCCGCCGCTCGGCGGCGTTGCGCTGACAGTCATTGATCCGGACGTCGTATTGTCACCATTGACGCGCTCTCCACCTTCGAAGCTGACGCTGGATGACAGGGAGGCAGAACCGACCGAGCGCGTCGCCACCACTACGACGATGGTGCGACTCGCGCCCGCGGGCAACGCGCCTAGCGAACAGTCGGTACTTGATATGGAAATGCTGCAGGTTCCCGCAGAGGGCAATGCCGACTGCACATTCAGATTGACCGGCGCCAGGCTTGCCACCGTAATGCTGGCTTCGTCCGGACCGTTGTTCGTCACCGTGAAAGTAGTATTTGCGGTTTGCCCGTTTTGAAGACTGGCAGGAAGCGGCAACATGGAGATGATCAGGTCCGTCAGCCCGCGCACGGGCACGGTGAGTGACGCGTCATTGTCACCAGCGACGGGATCATAGGCCGTCGTTGAGGCGGTGCCGGTCACGCTGGCAGAACCTGCTGCGATTCCGGTAGCCGTGACATCCACCGTCGCCCCGTCACCACTGTTGATATTTCCCAGGGCACAATCGACTACCGAAGCAGCAACCGTGCAACTGCCGCCAGCGGTTGTTGCACTCAATGCTGATAGCGTTGTCGCCGGAAACGCGAGCAACAGTCGCGCAGCCGGCGCGGCATTTGGTCCGGCATTCGTCACACGCGCACTTATGGCAGTGGTTGCCTGGCGGTTGACTGCAGCCGGAGCCGAGATGAGCGTAACGCCAAGGTTGGCCCGTGGCGTGCTTGTCAGTGTGCGACTGGCGGTGTTGTTGCCGGAATTGGAATCCACGGCTTCAGAGCTCGTGGAAACCAGGAGCTGTGCGGCGCCAGGTGCAACCGGGGTGAACGTCACGTCGATAGTTCGACCCGCGCCAACAGCCAATGCACCGAGCGAGCAGTTGGCCGCACCGCTGCTGATGGCGCAGCTACCGCCCGCAACCGTCGCCGCGGTAACGTTCAGGTTCGTGCCGGAGATCATCGCCACAGCGACATTTACAGGATCCGCTCCGAGATTGGTGATGATGGCTGTAGTCGCGCCATCCAGCCCCACTGCCACCGCGGCGGGGGAACTGCCAAGCGTGACGGACAAGTCGGTGACGGGCCTGACTGTAATAGTGGAGCTGGCAGAGTTGTTGGAAGCATCAGGATCAAAGCTGCCGGAATCGGCCGCGACCGATACGGCGAATTGGCCCACCAACGCCGCGGTCGGCGTGAGCTGGATTGTCGCACTGCCGTCGACTGGCAAGTTTCCCAGCTGACAGGTCACTGTCGGGCCACTGGCCGTGCAAACTCCATCGCTGGTAGCCACCAATCCTGCGGGTAACGTGAAGATGACACGCGCATTGAACGCAAACTGCGGCCCCAGGTTCACCACTTGAGCATCCAGGGTCGCGAGATCGCCATGACTAACCAGGGCGGGCTGGGTCATCGTAACGCGCAGATTCGCAAATGGCTGCACGGTCACTGACGTAGTTGTGGAGTTGTCTGCAGGCGCTGGATCGACTTCCCGCCCCTGTATGGATGCGATGATGTTGCCCGTGCCGGAGGTCACGGTAAGTGGCAGATCGATTTGCGCCACTTCTCCCACCTTCAACGCACCCATGCGGCAGGTGACGCTCTGGCCTGCGCGGATACAGCTGCCGCGTGATGTGATGATGGAGCCGGGCACCAAGGCTGCGGGCAGCACCAGGGAAACGGTTGCTTCCGATGCGGCAAAAAGTGACGTCACCTTGTTCTGCACATTCAGGCGCAGCACGGGCGTGCTGCCCAGAGGCATTCGGCCAGATACGCCGGACATTGCGATGGATAGATCTGGTGCAATCTGGAGTTCACGCACGCCATGCCGCGACGCACCTACAATGAGACTGCCGGGCTGCGCCGGGTCCAGCCCTCCCCAGTAAGGATTCATGCTACCTGCAGGGCCGCGATCCCACAGCACGCTTTCCCATGTGGCGCCGTAATCCACCGTTCGCAGAACGCCAGGATTTCCGCCAGCCACACCGATAACGAAGGACCAGGGCGCCAAAGGGTCAATAGCGACAAAAGGGACATTCACGCTATTGATTGGAAGCGTGATCGCGGACCACGTCACACCTGCATCCGGGGAGAAATACATCCCGTTATTGGTTCCGAGATAAACACGACCTGAGCTGAGAGAATCAAATGCCACCACCTGCGTGTATTCGCTCGGCGGCAACCCATTACCCACGCGTATCCAGTTGAGTCCTGCGTCGGTACTGCGATACAACTCCCCGGCGTTACCTCCAACTGCATAGATTCGCTGGGAGTCCGCTGGATCGACGTACACACCGCGCATGTTCACGTTGCCAGCGGACACAGGCAAACCCGTGTTGCGTGCAACCCAGCTGCCGCCGCTGTCAGGCGAGCGCAGGATACCCTGCGCGATCGACGCGGCATATATCACCTCGGCATCAGAGGGGTCGACCGCAAGCCCGGTAACGTAGGCCCCTCCTTGGTAAGGCGGAAGCACCCGCGTCCACGAGACGCCGGCATCCGCCGAACGGGCAACACCCCGGAAACCGCTCACGTACACAGTGGATGAATCTTCGGGATCTACTGCGATGGCTTCGATCACCATCGGCCCCTCAAGCGCAGCGACCAGCGAGGCGGCGCCCACCTCCTGCCACCCATCTACGGCGCGAATGTGCAGAGCCTGCGGTCCACCGAAAAACGAGGCGTACACCCGGTGCGGTCCCGTTCGCGATGCAGCGATCGATCGGAGATCAGAAGCCAGCAGCCCCGAATCTTGGGATTGCAGCGTCAGTCCTGCATCAGAGCTGATCTCGATTCCCGTTGAGGTTCCCATCACCAGTCTGCCTGGGATGGTCGGACTGAAGGCCCCGGCGTTCTTTTGTATGGACGAGATCGACGCCCCGGCGAACCACACGCCGCCACCGTCAGTGCTGTATTCCAACCTGCGGAATTGATTGGCAACCACGCGATTGAACACTGTCGGATCGTAGGCTATCCAGTTGTAGGTGTTGCCGACGACGCTCGCAGTCCAGGTTGCGCCGCCATTGGTGGAGCGCCATAAAGTGGCGTTCGACCCCGTCGCCGCCAGCATCTGCTGACCATTGCGGGGATTGATGGCAAAAGTATTGACGTTACCCGTCAGCGTCGTGATCTCTGCCCAGGTCAGGCCACCATTGGTCGAGCGATAAAGGCTGCCAACGGTATAGTTGATGAAAAGTGTATCCGGACTGTCGGGACTGATCTCGATCTGTCGCGGATTCTCCGCACTAGATGTGATCGGCGTGGCGATTTCCGTCCACGTCTGACCGAAATCGCCGGACCGGTACACCTTGTTGGCCGCTGCACCGAACACTGTGGCACCATCGGCAGACACGGCGAGTGAATCAATGCGAAGATTTCCCGCCACTGCCGCGAAGGTTGCTCCCCCATCCAAGCTGCGCATGACAGGCGTGCCCGACAGAAGGATACGGTCGGGGTTGGAAGGATCGAACCCGAAGTTCGTCAAGCCGGGCGTCTGATCCGTCACTGCAACCCAGCTTGCACCGCTGTCCGTGCTGCGGAAGACCCGATCGGTGAAGGCGAAGACGACATTGCTACGCGTGGCGTGGGGGTGCCAGGCTACTGCCGTGACATAGCCGCCGTTGGGCCCAGTTGAAGTCCACTGATTGATGCCGGCTGACACCACCTGGGCCGCACAAATACAAATCAACAGCACGGCACCAGTAATGGTCCTAGCAAGACAGCGAGCGTTGCGTTCCATCGCCACGGAGACCCCAGAGTTCATTGTTATTTTGCCCAGATGCTAGCAGAGTGCCTGACTTCAGCGTCATCGAGCACAGGCTCCTTTCGTAAAGGTAGCCAGCACCATGTCATATTCTGGAACCCCCGCACTTTCGCGACTCGCCGGGCTACTGCTGTTTGCACTGGAGACATCCAGCCACCCGGCAAGGGCTGCAGACCCGCAGCGTCCCGACGAGCGCGGGTCAGGCCGCTTCCCCGCCTTCAAGGAAGAAGTAGCCAACCTTCCTGGTCACGTTGTCTATCGCCCGGCAGATATTGCCGCGCTGGGCAATCAGAAGCTGGGAGTGCTGGCCTGGGGAAATGGCGGCTGTGTCGACGATGGAGCCAGCGCCCGGTTTCACCTCATGGAGATTGCCTCTCACGGCTATCTGGTGATCGCCACAGGGCGCATCTACAGCGGTCCAGGCGCACATGTGTCGCCACAGCGCCCCCACCCTGCCGGCGGGGCAGTTTCCACCGCAGGCAACGCAGGCTGCTTTCCCTGCACACCCCCATCCTCTACATCCTGGGCGGTGAAAAAGATGTGGCGTACCGGATCGGCATGGAAGATTTCCGACTCATTTCGCATGTGCCCGCAGCCGTCGCGAATCTTCCGGTGGGCCACGGGGGCACATTCGAGGAACTCCATGGCGGCGAGGCGGCGGCAGTGGCAAAGCCGGCCTACCTCGGCCCCACCGGCTGACCCGAGCGCGCAACCCGGATCTCGGAGATCAGTCCGTCGCGCAGCGTGTAGTACACGAACACCGGCACCCGGATCGACTGCCCCTTCTTCAGCGGCGCCACCACGAAATCCGGTGCATCTTCCAGGGCAGTGAATACGCTGACAAAGTCTCCGACGATGGCCTGGTCGTCATAGACGATCTGCCTGATCTCAAGATCCTCGCGCACGGTCCGGAACATCTTCGTGTAGAAATCCACGATGGCCTTCTTTCCGTCGAGCTGTCCGACGGTACTCAGGTGCAGCTTCACGTCGTCGGTATAGAACGCGGAGTATTTCTCCGGAAGCGCCCCGGAGAACGCACGTGTATACGCCATGAATGCCGCACGCTGGCCAGCCTGATCGCCGAGCCGCGGCGCCTTGGTCACGCCAGTCTCCGGCTTCCAGGTCATGGTCTTCAGCGTCTTGATCTTCCCGTTCACCACCGTGTAGTGAGCGAAGAACTTCACCGTGAGGATGTCGCCCGGCAACAGCGCGCCGAAGGTGAAATCCGGCCGAGCCTTTGAAGCGACGAAATCCATGTCTATCTCGGCGAAGATGTGGTCCTTGTCCCACATCACCACCTGCGGTCGGATGATCTCGCGCACCCCGTCATGCGCCGCGGCGAGGAACTCGTTCATTTCCTTGTGGCCGCGACGCACGCCGCTGCCGCTGATCATCTGCGTATCGGGTGCGAAGTATTTTTCGATCAGGCCACGATCGTCGCCGGTGTTGAAATCCCGCACATAGGCGCGGTAGTCGAGTGGCATCTCGCCCGTACCCTGCCAGCTCTCGGCTTGTGCGGCGATGCTGCCTGCCGTCAACGCGAGTACGGCAATAGCCTTGCTCAAACGAATTCGCGACATGTTCTTCACCTACTTTGCCAGCGGATCGGGCCGCGTCTGGAAATGTACTACCAGCGGCCGCGTACCCTTGCCCGTCTCCATCAGCCAAGGGGTGCGATCGCCACTCGTAACCCATAGACCACGCCCCTTCCAGCCCGCGCCCGGGTCATCGATGCGCCCCTCTACACCTTTCATGTAGAAGCCCAGCGGGTAAGGGATGCGCAGCGTGACCATATTCTCGCCGACTCGCGCGTGCACGCCGTCGAAGAGGTTGCCGGTGGCGATCGGCACGTCTTTGCCGAGGCCCAGCGTGTCGTGCTGATCCACCCAGGTGTAGTAGCTGGATTCGACGCTGAATTGCGGCAACTCCGCAAAGCCGGGACCCGGCAGATCATGCAGCGTCCAGCCCTCCGGGCAATGATCACCCGTGGCCTCGGGACCGCTCAACGATGCCTTGCACTTGCGCCGGTCGAACTCGCCCAGGTGACCGCTGCCTAGCGATGCCCAGATTACGCCATGGGTGTCGATATCAGCGCCGCGCACGCCAAAGCCTGGCAACGGCGGCCGGTAGATTTCGGTGAGCTGCGTCTGCGGATCAAAGCGCAGGATCGCGCCGGGATACTGAAAAGCGGCCGAACCCCACACCGAACCGTCCGCGGGGTTCGGCATGACCGCATAAAAGCCTGCTGCGAGGCGCGTGTCGCGCTTCGCGTCGGCAGGTTGCCCCGGCTCCACCCAGCCATCATCGCGCCGACCATTGCCGTTGGTGTCGAGCACATGGGGTGACCAGCCCTGCGACGCGGCCGCATCGCCAGTGGCGTCGAACTTCTTCGTGTCGAGCCATCCCACGACCTGGCCGCCACCGCTGGTCCATAGCGTGTCGTTCGGGTCGTCGTAGGCGAACTGCAGGTGGTGTGTGCCGTAACAGGTGTCGACGAAGGTGTACTTCTTCGTGTCAGGCTCGTACACCGCAAGCTGGCGCCCCGAGCGCTCGACGGGAAAGGCCTTCGCGGAGGGGTGATCCGAGCCGCGCTTGCAGAACGCCGGATTGTCGGCGGCGCGGATGCGTGCCGTGTACCAGACACGGCCTTGCGCATCGAGCATCGGATTGTGGGCGTTCGCCTTGCTGTCCCAGATGCGCTCGTCGCCCCAGTATGGCGATGGCGCGTTTACTGGATCGTCATGGGTGGTGGGTGTGTTGGTGTCGCGCACCGGCGCACGGAACGTGGTTGCGGTACTGGTCTTCGGATCGAGTATCGGGAAATCGTCGGTGCTGAGTTCCGGCGCGCCGTACAGCGGACCATAGCCGTTGACCGTCGGGTTGCGGCGATCCGTGCCTGAAAGGTCGTGCAGGTAGTGCCGGTCGGTCAGCCAGTCGCGCACGGTCGCGACAACATTGCGCTCGATGCCCTGTGGCCGACGAGGCTGCTGCGCGGGCAACTCACCAAGCGCCACGCGGTCCGTCCAATCCGAGAGGTACTTCAGCGGCAGGCCGCCGAGCGTGCCCATCGCGGTCTGGATCATGTTGGTCCCGGCCTGGCCCGACGAGATGCGACGCAGCCACGCGTCATGCGAGGTGTTGAACTTGCCGAGGTTGGCCGGCAATGTGCGCGTCGAGAGCTGGCCGAGCTGGTGGCAGCCCACGCAGGCCATGTTCTTCACCCACATCAGATATTCGTTGCGTCCGTTGCGCAGCTTCGAAGTCTCTTCTTCCGAGGGCAGCTTCATCATCGCGTACCAGTAGGCGGCGGGGTACACCTTCGCCGCGGTGGCCGCGTCTGGCGCAGTCGTTGCCGTGAGATTCAGGGCCTTGCCCGGCTCGCCCGCAACCTTTTCGGAATCAGCAAGACCATATCCTCGGACCCAGACCTCGTACTTCGCGGCCGGAAGATCGGGGATCAGGTAGCGGCCCTGGTCGTCGGTGACAACGATCTTCGCGAAACGCGTGGGCAGGTCGCTGGTCTCCGCGATGACCCACACGCCGGCCTCAGGGCCCGACGCCGAGGCAACCACACCGGCGATGTCATCGGCATCCATTGCGATCCCAGGCGCCGTGCGCTTGCCGCATCCGGCCAGCGCTGCAGTCATCGCGAGCGAGAGGAGAAGGATCGAATTGCGACCGGTGATGCCTTTCATGCCTGCGCCCTCTTCCATGGCCTCGGAGCTGCATCGTGATCCCCTGCCAGCAAGGTGACAAGGCCCCGTCCGGTCGATTCGCAATGCGATCAGTAAATCGCCGCCACCACCAGTTTGATCGACAGTACAAACAATGCAATGTGAATGAGCAGGAAGTAGGTGCGTTGCGGAATGACCCGCACCAGCCAGACCCCGGCGAATGTTCCGGCGACCGCAATCGGCATCAGCAGCGCCGAGGTCTTCAAGTTGGCCAGATCCAGCTGTCCCAGCTGCCAGTAGGGCAACAACTTCACGAAGTTGATTGCAGCAAAAGTGATGGTGGTCGTGCCGGCAAATACGGACTTCGAAAGTCCCTGCGGCAGGACATAGACCTGATAGGGCGGACCGCCCGAATGCGAGACGAAACTGGTGAACCCTGCAATCGCCCCCCAGAACACGCCGCGTGGAATATCGGCGGGTCTCGGCGGCGGCGATTGCTTCCGCTGGTGCCAGGCATTCAGGCAGAACGCAATGCCGATGATCCCGATGAACAATCCGACCATTCGATCAGACACCACGGCAGCCGATAGCCAGCCGATCCCGATTCCCGCAATCGCCGCTGGAATCAGGATCATCAGGTTGCGTCGGTCGAACTCGCGTCGATAGGCATAGAGCCCGAACCAGTCGCTCACGACATAAATGGGCAGCAGCAGCGCTGCGGCCTTGACGGGAGAAATCACCATTGCCAGCAAGGGTGTACCAAGCGCGCCCGCCATCGACAGCCCACCCTTGGACAGACCCACCAGCAGTGCCGCGAGGCCGGCAACCAGGAAGAAGACGACGCCAGACTCAGCACTATCCACGTGCGCCACGGACCAGGTCCGCTCGCAGGTGACGTGCAGCCATGAAGAAATGCATCCCGGCCCAGAGATTGAACAACGGCACCAGCAACAGGCTCAGCCGCAACGAATCCGCTCCCGCCATCGGCGCCAGCAGATCGCTACTTACGCCGATCAACAGGGGCCCTAATCCCATGCCGATCATCGCCTTCGAGAACAGCAGCACCGCAGCCGCTACGGCGCGCATCTGGGGCGCAGCGAGTGCTTGCGCCGTTGCATAGGAGGGCCCGAAGAACACCAGGCTCAACATGCTCGAAATCATGAAGGCCGCCGCCACTGCGGATCCGGACCCCATATAGCCCACCAACTGGACCGGAATCACTGCCAGGGTTGCGATACCGGGGACCCACAATTGCCAGCGCTGCTCCCCATTCCGCCCACCGAGAAGGTCAGTGACATAGCCGCCGAGGAATGCACCTGCCAGCCCGGTGAAACCCATGATGGCAATCAGCCGCCCCACTTCTCCTCCCTCCCACCCATGCGAGCGCACCAGATAGGCAGGGTTGAAACTCGACGCGCTGTACATCGCAACCGAATGCAAGGCACAGGCCAGGCACAGGTGACGGAATGAAGGGCGCTCCCAGAGATGCCGGACCACGGCTGGAATCGTGGGCACATGGGTATTCGCGGCCGTCTGTTGAACGCGCGGAGGTTCTCTCACCGTAAAAAACAGCAGCGGCACCATCAGCAAACCAGGAGCGCCCGCCAGCAACAGGGTTCCGCGCCAGCCCAGATGCTCACTGCCCCATCCACCGACAAGCCCTGCCAACATCACACCCACCGGTGCACCGAGCGAATAGATACCTAGCGCAGTCGCACGCTGGTTCGCCGGAAAATAGTCGGCCAGCAAGGAATGCGAAGCAGGATTCGCTCCTGCCTCACCGACACCGACACCGATGCGTGCGAGCAGTAACGCCGCAAAGCTGCCCGCAACACCACACAGCGCGGTCATCAGGGTCCACATGAACACCGACAGCACCAGCACATTGCGACGGTTCCAGCGATCCGCAAGCGATGCAATGGGTATGGCCAGAGTGGAGTAGAAGACTGCGAAGGCGAGGCCGCTCAGCAGACCCAGCTGGGTGTCGCTGGCGCCGAATTCCATCCGGATAGACTCGAGCAGCAGACTCAGCACCGATCGATCAAACGAATTCAGTGCATAGCCGGCAAGCAGGACAGCCAGCACATAACGGCGATAGCCAAGTCTCAATGAGTTCATCGGCGGTCTGTCGCATAGCTCTGCGGGCCCCGACGATAGCCCAGTGCACGACCACCCTGCACTCGCCCGGCGGAAGCCCGACTATGTTGCCCATGCAGGTGGTTGCTGGCATTGTCTGCCCGGGCCTCAAGAAGCACGGGGGCGCCCAAGGCCATGCCTCATCCTTCAGTCCATTCCTTGTCGGGCAGTCTTGCTCTGGACCGTCACTCGGAAGTTTCGCTCCAGGACCAGATCACCCATTTTTTTCGCAGCGCCATCGCTGACGGGCGAGTACGGGCCGGCAGGCGGGTGTCATCGTCGCGCCAGCTCGCGGTGGAGTTCGGCGTCTCGCGCACCACGGCCGTAGAGGCCTATGAACGACTGGTGTCGGAAGGGTATTTTGTGGCGCGTCCCGGCGCGGGCGTATTCATCGCCGACCCTTTACCCGAGTGTTTCGCGCCCGGTGCGAGCAGCGCCATCCCGCCCGCGCGGCTGCCGGACTTCACCCGGATGGATATGCGCAACTACCAGTTGCCACTGGCACCGGGCATGCCGGCCATCGACAGATTTCCGTGGGCGACCTGGGCACGGATCACCAGCCAGATCTGTCGTGAGCGGCCATTGAATGCTGTCGGATACGGCGATCCACAAGGGGAACTGCCATTGCGCCGGGCCATCGCCGAGTATCTGGCGGCGGCGCGCGGCATTCTCTGCGATGCCAGCCAGATCGTCGTGCTGGCCGGGTCGGAGCAATCGCTTGAATTCATGCTGGGTCATGTCGCGACCCCGGGCTCCGCTGCGTGGTTCGAAGAGCCGGCTGGCCCCTACATCCGCACCTTGCTGCACAAGGCCGGCGTCACCGCCGTGCCCATCGACGTTGACGAGAACGGCATGGATGTCGGGCAAGCGTTGCGCAAGGCGCCGGAAGCCAGACTCGCCATCGTTTCTCCAACGCATCAGTACCCCACCGGCGTGACCATGTCGCTCGAGCGGCGCCGCGAGCTGGTGGAGTGGTGTGAATCTTCAGGGGCATGGATCCTCGAGAGCGAGATAGATGGCGACTACCGGTACACGCCGCGACCACTTGCACCGATCTACACGCTGTCCCGATCCCAACGCGTCTTCTATTGCGGGAGCCTGAGCAAACCACTGGCCCCGGGCCTGCGCACGAATTACGTGGTGGTGCCTGCCAGCCTGATGGGGAATCTGACACTGCGCATGACGCTGGTTCCGATGCTTACACAACTGGTTCTGGCGCGTTTCAATGCGGGCGGGCACCTGGCGCTGCACATGCGCCGCATGCGCACCCTGTATGCGCGGCGACGCAGCGTCCTCCTCGAAGTGCTGCGGGCGAAGACCTCGGACTACCTGCTCCTGCAGAAGGTCCCCGAGGGTGGGCTGCGGGTATCCACCGCGCTCAAGCATGACATCGATGATGTGCACATCTCCAATCTCTGTCTCGCGGCGGGAATCAAAGTCGATCCGATGTCGATCTGCTGCACGGAACGCCGGCGCTCCGGCTTGATCATAGGCTTCGCATCCACTCCGGAAGATCGCATCCCTGCAGCGGTAGACGTATTGGCGACCGTGTTGCGGCGCGAACTGGACTTATAGTCGCCGCGCGGACTGGCTCTACAGGGGCAGTTCCGCGGCCTCTACCCTCACCGGCATCAGAAACAGGTGGGGGTCGCATGCGTATTTCAATACTGGGTTCTCGTGCCGTGGCGGGAGCGGGCGTGCTGGGGTTGGCGCTGGCGCAGACCGGCACCGTGATTGCTGCCGATGCGGCGGACGACGAGACGCTGGAAGAGGTGGTCGTCACCGGCTCGCGCATTGCCAATGTTGGCATGACCGCACCGACGCCCGTCACGGCAGTGACTACCGAAGAGCTCACGACGCTGTCGCCGAGCACCTTGATCTCCGCGCTGAGCCAGTTGCCGCAGTTCTACGGCAACACCAACAACGATGTGCGCAGCGGTTTCTTCAGTTCCCCGGGCGCGGGCAACCTGAACCTGCGCGGCCTGAACACGGGTGGCAGCGGTCGCACGCTGACACTGCTGGATGGTCGACGGGTCGTGCCGGCCACGGGTTTTGGAAGCGTGGACATCAATATCCTGCCCTCGGCACTGGTGAAGCGCATCGAAACCGTAACAGGGGGTGCCTCGGCAGCCTATGGAACCGACGCCGTCGCAGGCGCCGTGAATTTCATACTCGATACCCGCTACGAAGGCTGGCAGGTGAATGCGCAGGCGGGCAGCACCAGCCGCGGCGACCATGACAACATGCTGTACTCGGCCGCGTGGGGTGGCTCGATTGGCGAGCGTGCGCATCTGTTGGTCAGCGCCGAACACTATCAGGCAGATCAGGTGGACAGCTTTTCCGAGCGTGGCTGGTACCAGGGTTATTCGCTGATTGCCAATCCTGCCGCCACGGCGGCAAACCCCTATCAACCGGTATATGTCCCCCGCACGAACGTCGTGTCTGCCGTTGCCACCTTCGGCGGTCTCATCTGCGGCTCCACCGGGCCTGCCTGCAATATTCCCACCACATCCGCACTCTATCGTCGCTACTTCCAGCCGGATGGAACACTCGCCCCGTTTGTTCTCGGCGAGGGCACGAGCCCTGCTACCGCCGGCCAGCAATTCGGCGCGCATTCGATCGCCAACGGCGGTAGCGGCAATGACTCGACGGCCAGCCTGCTGGCGCTCGCCCCCAAGGCCCGACGCAGCAGCGCCTTCCTTTATCTCGATTACGACGCCACACCCAACCTGAACCTGTACGTGCAGGGCCTTGCGGGCAAGGGCATGACCGACCAGCCGGATCACGGTGGCCGGTTTGCGGCGGTGAACGGCATCGACACCCGCATCACCATCCGACGCGAGAATCCTTTCCTGCCTGCAGCCGTGCGCCAGATCATGGTGAACGAGAACCTGACGTCCTTCCAGATGAGTCTCGTCGGCGACCGCACCACCCTGGGTCGCGAAAGCCGGTTGAAGCAGGACAACGACACGAAGTCCGGCACTCTCGGCTTTACCTGGAACATCGCGCAGGACGGCCCGCTGAACGAGTGGCGGGTCAATGGATACGCCCAGCACGGCACAGCGGACAACAAGGGCTACCAGCAGGGCATCATCTTCAATCAGTTCTATGCGGCAGTGGATGCCGTTGTTGACCCGGCCAATGCCAATAACATTGTCTGCTACGCGGCGACGATCAACCCCGCCCGATACGGCGATTGCGTGCCACTTAACCTCTTCGGTCAGGGCAATGCCTCCGATGCGGCCATCGACTACGTCACCCGCTTCGCAACTGGTGAGCAGATCAATACGCCACTGTACTTCCAGCCGGACGGTTACAACAGCGGCAAGACGGTCAGTTACACCAGCGGCCCAGGCAAGGTCTACAACACGCGGACGAAGCAGACGGTGTTCGACCTCGCCGCCAGTGGCAAGCTCTGGGATGGCTGGGCCGGACCGATCGCCGCGGCCATTGGTTTGAACTACCGCAAGGAAGAAATCGAGCAGATCGTCTACGACCCGAGCAACCCCGCCAGCGACCCGGCCATCTTTCCGGCGACGGGGGATCCGGCGCTGCGCGGCTCACCTTCGTACGCCAATACACGGACCTCCATGGTGCAGAACTCCACGGTGGCCAATGTGCATGGCACTTACGACGTGAAGGAAGCCTTCACCGAAGTGCAGGTTCCGCTGCTCTCCGGCAAGCGCGGCGCAGAACAATTGAATCTGCTGGCCGCCGCACGGCTGGCGAACTATGAAGGGAGCGGCAACGTCTGGTCGTGGAAGACGGGTCTGGATTGGCAGGTCATCGACAGCCTGCGCCTGCGCAGCACGGTATCGCGCGATCTGCGTGCGGCGACGCTGCTGGAACGCTTCAACCAGACAGGTGGCGTGGGTACCGTCACGGACCGTTTCTGGCTGGTCGGCGGGGTTGCCCAGTCGCACGCCATATCGACCCGTTCCGGAGGCAATCCCGAACTCGATCCGGAGACTTCCAATACCTACACCTATGGCCTCGTGTTCCAGCCTCGCGCATTGCCGGGATTCTCCACTTCGGTGGATTACTGGGACGTGGACATCAGCGGCGCCATCGGCAACCTTGGGGTGCAACGCATTGTCGATGACTGCTTCAATGGTGGCGGCACGGGCGGCGTGTGCGGCCTGATCACCTTCGATGCGGATGGCCATGTTGCACAGGTCAGGAACATCACGCAGAACATTGCTGCCGCAGCAGGCCGGGGTCTCGACGTGGAAGTCGGGTACCGGCGCCCCATCAGCCTGTTCCGGGAAGGTGGAGAGAATCTGGGGATGCGTATCTTCTGGTCGCACCTCATCGAGAATGCGACACAGACTGATCGCACCAACGCTACCACGTACCTGAACGTGGCCGGTCAGGTGGGCGCCGGTGTGCTGCCAGATGAAGCCGTGACGGCGACGCTGGGCTATTCGGCAGGCCAGTTTGAACTCAACTTGTCGGCGCGCTTCATCAGCGATGGCGTGATCAACAAGACCTACAACCGGCCAAACAGGCGTCCGGAAGTCGCGGACAACACGATCGGCTCGGTGACCTACTTCAATCTCCAGACCGGATATTCATGGGACGTGAGCGGCGGAAAGCTGGAACTGTACGGCAACGTCCAGAACCTCTTCGACAGGGATCCACCCATGATCCCCTCACTCTTTGACAGCAGCCTGGGTCAGGCTGGCAACGGAGGCACCAACTCCGGTTTGTACGATCTGCTTGGCCGGCGCTTCACGATTGGCGTGAAGTTCCGGCACTGATGGCGCTCGGCGCGGTCGGCACGGGCTGCATCGTGGCATTCACCGCCACGCTGGTGCTGACGGCTTGTGCCGGAAGGGGTGAACTTGCATCGAATAACCGGGCGTACCCCCTCCCGGCCAGCTTCGATGCAACGCGTGTCTTGTCACCGCCTCCGGAAGACCAAACCGCACTGCTGCGCGATCTGGAGGCGGTGCGCGCAGCACAGATTGCGCGCACCGCCGAGCAGGCCGCGCACGCGGAAGAAAGCAGCGCCGTGGATGTATTTCTGTTCAATTCGGTCCTGGGGCCCGGCTTTGTCGCCGAACGGTTGCCGAAAACCGCAGATTTCTTCGGACGCGTCTACCGCAGCGCGCTTCCCTATCTGCAGACAACGAAGGATTGCTGGAGCCGGCCCCGCCCTTTCGTAACCGACCCGACACTGGCACCACTCGCCAGGGCACTGGCCAGCACGCGCCTGCGTTCCACGCCCCCGGGTGAACCCCCTTTATCAACACCAGCGCCATCTCTGGCTGCGGATTCACCCTGCAAGGGATCATCCCCGGACGTTCTCTACAGCCCTTCTTACCCCAGTGGCCATGCGACGGTCGGCGCGATGATGGCGATCCTGCTGGCAGAGATGGTGCCCGAGCAGCGTGTGGCGTTATTCACCCGTGGCTGGGCCTATGGTGATGCCCGCGTCGTCAGCGGAGTGCATTTCCCAAGTGACATCGAGGCTGGTCGCATTCTGGGATCGATTCTGGTTGAACTGCTGCACCAGAGCCCCTCCTTTCGGGCAGACCTCGACGCCTCGCGCAAGGAGTTGCGCCAGGCACTTGGCTATCCCTGAAGCGAGGTTTACTAGCGGACGTCCTGGATCACATCCGAGGTTGAAGCTTCCCAGGTGCTCCAGCCAGAGGGAATGCCGTAGGGCGCCTGGTGGAATATCGCCTCGATGCGCGAAATCTGGCCCTTCTCTATCTTGAACAGCTCGGCAAGCTGCCATGTCCAGTTGATGTTGTCGTGATCGAAGAAAGCAAACGCAAACACAATACCTTTCTCGCGATCGACCGCCACGAAGCGGCGGTCGCGCACCTTGGAAACCACACCCTTCAAGGCCACCTCGAACTGCTTCTTGCAAGTCATGCGGCCGCGCTTCTGGGTTTCCGGATCGAGCAGATTGGCAAGAACGTCGACGCCATTCTCGAAACGGATGCAGTTGTCGGTGAAGGGGTAGTAACCCTTGCCATCGTTCTGCTGCAGACCGGTGAAGTAGGCATTGGCGGTGCTCACCAGCTCTTCGCGGGTGGCGCGTTCACTCGCGGGGATGTCGGCGGCGAAGTGCGCATGCGGCTTGCCCATTTTCTCGACGGCATCGCCAGTGTTCCCGAAGGGTGAGCTGCTGGCGGCCTCGCCCCCACCTCCGAACAGATTGGTGGCGGGGCGCGACACCAGTTGCTCCACTTCGGTGATCAACCCGTTGCGGATCTTCAGGCGCAGGGAATAGCCCACCACGCGTTTGTCCGTGGCGGTGCGACCTCGCTCATGCATCGTGCCGAGGAAGGCCACTTGCTGGGTCTCCGGATCGGGCACGTAGAAGCTGTACGTGCCTCGCGCCGTGGAGAGGTGCCAACTGCCTTCCTTGCCGAACGGCAGGCGGATGCCGTTCTCCGTGAACTTCAGGTCGCGGGCGAAGAGTCTGTCGCTGGTGTCACGCGCCAGCATGGCGGTGAGATAGCGGTCTACATAGGCGTTGAGGCAGTTGCGGTCACAGGCCGGCGCGGTGCGCGGTGACTGGGCCGCCGCCGGGAGGGTCGTCGCCAGCACCGCGATCAAAGTCCATGCGCATTGCTTGCTCATCAGGATCCCATCCTTGTTGTTGAGGCTGCTCGCGAGGTTACGCGGTGCAGAATAGATGTTATCGGAGGCCGGCAGGGCTGTCGCCGCACCGCAGCGCACAAGACCACACTGACGCAGGACCTCAAGTCAGGTGGCGGTCAGCCGTTACTCATCAGGAATCCATCCAACCCGGCGAGGCATCTGCAAATGAGTTCCGATTTCATCTGGGATCCCGCGAAACTGGCCCTGAACGTCGAAGAGATGGATGCAGAGCATCGCCGCCTCATTGACCTCATGAACCGGCTGCAACAGGTGGTCAACCGTGGCGCTCCCGCCGTCGATCAGGGCAAGGCCTTTGCTGCGCTGGCAGATTTCACGGAGAGACACTTCATGCACGAAGAAGCGTACATGACGCGTGTCGGATATCCGGGCCTGGGCGTGCACCAGGGTGTGCACCGCAATCTCATGGCCAAGCTGAACCAGCACGCCCGGCAGTTCAAGGACAGTGGCGCCTTCACGAACGACCTGTTCGTGTTTCTGCATATGTGGCTGCGCGCCCATATCTGCGGCGTGGACACCAAATATGCCGCACATGTGCACGCGGCGGAGGCTGCTGGCGACGCAACCGAAATCACTCGCAACTGACTGCCGCTACCCGGATGGTTGTTCTTCCGGCTTCCAGGGCTGCACCGGATTGGTCATTCTCGATGAGGGTCACTCTTTGCCTGTGCAGGAAGTTTCACTTCTTGCGCCGGGCGGTTTGGAATCACGGTGCCTTCGATGACATCACGCTGATCGAACTGCTGGCGCATCTGACGGCGCAGGTGCCGGGTCTTCCAGAGGAAGAAGCCCAGAAACAGCAACGCGATGGCAAAGGCCACTGCAAAGAAGAAGACCGAGACCACGAACGCGCCGACGAATAGCGCACCACCCGCGACAACGGCTATTGCTCTGGCAAGGAAGTTCTTCACGGCGATTTTCTGTGCCAGTCGTATGATCCTGGGCGCGAAACCTGCACCTCGGCATCCATGAGCCATTCGAGTCGAATCGGATCGGGCATCTGGGGCGTTCCCTTTGCGATAGCATGCGGATATGAACAAACACATCATATCCATCAGCCTGTGCCTGATCACGGGCCTGTTCGCGGAGCCGCTGCTCGCGGCGCAGGAAAGCCGGGCTGTCGCAGCGCCTCCGGCACCGCCGCTGGTATTTGCCTTCGAACTCCGCGCCACGGTGGGCGACCCTGTCGTCATCGGTGAAGTGCCGCACGGCCTGCGGCGTATCGTGGCCATCACCGGTGGCACGGTGCGCGGCCCGCTGATGAATGGCGTGGTGGTGCCGAACAGTGGTGCCGACTGGCAGCTGATCCAACCCGACGGATTCTCCGAGCTCGACACGCGCTACACGCTGCGGACAGCGGCTGGTGAGCTCGTTTATGTGCAGAACGTGGGGATCCGCCACGCGCCGCCGGAAGTCATGCAGCGGCTCAACGCGGGGCAGATCGTCGATCCGAAACTCGTCTATTTCCGCACGGTGCCAAAGTTCGAGACCGCGGCACCGGCGCTGCAATGGCTGGCGCGCAGTGTGTTTGTGGGCGTGGGCGAGCGCTCCCCGAACGAAGTCATCGTGCGGTTTTATCGTCTCGAGTAGGGCGAAAAAACGACGGGCGAACTGTTGCTCGTCAGACTTTTGGACGGGTCATCAACCCCCGGCTTTCAAGGTCTCGCACGGCTTCGGCCTCGCGCGCCAGGGCGCGCTTGACCGAGGGGCGCTCCAGGGTCCGTGCGTAGTGCGCAGCCACGCGGGGAAATGGCACTGGATCAAAACCCGCTCCGGTAATCCGGAACCAGACCCAGTTCAAGTAGGCGTCGAGCACTGACCACTGCTGACCTGCCAGCCAGGGCTGGTGTTCCAGCCGCGCCTCAAGACGGTTCAGCTGGAAGGCCATCATCTCGTGTGCCTTCGCCCGCAGCGCAGCCGCACCCTCGGCGTGGTCAATCAGGATCTGCGAATAGGCGATGCGCGTGACGATGGGATGCAGGTCTGCACTGAACGACACCAGATCCCCGAGAAACCGCGCGCGGTCCAATGGTGTTTCCCTTTGGGGAAACAGCACTGCCTCCGGAAAGATTTCATCCAGAAAACCCAGGATCGCGACGGTCTGGACGATGGGCTGGCCATCCACCAGCAGTACCGGAACCTTGCCAGAGGGATTGCGCGCGAGGAACTCCGGCTTGCGGTGGTCGCCAGCCATGAACGCGATGAGATGTGTCTCGAAAGGCGCGCCGGTTTCTTCGAGCGCGATCAACGACACGCGCGGGCAGGAACCGGGAGAGAAAAAAAGCTCGAGTTTCATGCGTATTTCCTTGGACGAGCTCACCCACATTCACGGTGCGCGTATGGCGGATGGCAATCGGGCGAAGCAGAATACCGCAACGGCAGCCAGACAGGCCGCAGCCATGGCCAGGGCCTCGTAGCCGAATGAGTTGACGAGGGTTCCGCCCAGGAACGGTCCAATTGCCGAACCCACCATCAGCATCGCCGGGGTGCCCGTCAGCGCACGGCCGCTTGCGTCGAGGCGCGCCAGCAGTCCGAACGCGAAGGTGTGGGTGAATATCATCACCGCGGCGAGGAACGCGGCGCCGAAGGCGTAGGGGCCAAATGCCGGTGAGACCATGATGGCCACGGCAAGGGCCAACTGCACCAAGGGCCCGACGATGAGCACCTTGCGTGCCGACAGCCGCTTTTGCGTCAGCGCCGCCAGTGCGGCCGGCAGCAGGTTCACGAGCCCCAGCGCAATGAGCACGCCATTGATCGAGGCGCGTTCGAACCCGCGATGCGTGCCGACGCCTTCCAGGAAGCTGAAGATCATGGCCTGCACCAGCGTCATGCAGGAAATCCCGACGATCCCGAACCAGACCACCCTGGGCAGTGGCGCGGGCCTGGATACTTGCAGCGCCGGGCTGCCCGCAGAATCGGCAGCGGGCGAAGGAAAGGCCAGCAGTGCGGCCACGGCACCCAGGGCCATGACGCCCGCGAAGGCGAGAAACAGCACCGAACCACCCCGCGCAGCAATCAGCTGCGGCGTGCCCGCGAGGAAGATCACCGCGAACACGCCGAGCGCCATCCCGACGATGGCGAACAGCCGATGCGGATTCGCGCTGCGCGCGATGGTGCCGTGCGTGACGCTCAAGGCGGCCCCCGCCGCCGCACCCGCAACCCCATGCAGCGCCGCGAGCTGTGCGTAATCCGTGGTGCCCGCGGCAATCCAGAAAGCCAGCGCCGAGACGCCGAACCCGATTCCCGCCACCCAGCGACCGCGCAGATGCTGAATGCGGGGCGCCAGGATCGCACTGGCCAGCACTGCGCCCGTGAGAAACAGCGTGGGCAATCCGCCCGCCTGCTGCGGGTCGAACCCATAGTGGGCAATGAGTGCGCCCACCCAAACGGAGAGCGCCACCAGATCCACCATGCCGGCACAGTGCGCGATCATCAACGCGATGTAGCCGCGTTTGCTGTCAACGGGAATTGCCACGGGTAATCCTCTGTCTTGTGCGTACTAGCGGACGAATCCGTATTTCTTTCCCAGCGCCTGATTGCCGGATTCGAGGATGATCTCGCGCCGTGAGATCTTCCATTGCCCCCCTGCTTTCACGTATTTGTCCACGTAGCGGCTGATGCTCAGCGTCTGCGGCCCCAGTTCCTTGTCATTGATGAGCGTTACCACATAACAACTGCCCTCTGCCGTCGAGGGCCCGGTCAGCGTCACCACGCGATTGCTGATCACATGCCGCATGATCGAGGAGAACTCGCCATCGGGCCCGGGTGGTGCACCGAAGCGTTCGTGATCGCGTTTGGCTTGCTGGATGAACGCCTGCCGGCCTTTGACGATTGCAGGCCGGCCCTTGCCCGTTCCGATCTCGCCGTCTTCCGTGAAGAGGTCCGCATACTGCTCGGGCGTGCCGAAGTCATGCACCACTCCGTAACGATCCATCAGTTCCATGATCAGGAACCGGTCTTCCGCCTCGCTCGCTGCTGACAGGAGCGGGAAGAACAGGCACGCCGCTGCCAGGATCTGCACAAGACTTCTGTTCCGGACTCTGATTGTTCCCTGCATGTGATTCCCCTTTTTCGGATTGCGGCTATCGCCGTTTACTTCCTGCCGTCTCGCGGTATTATTCCTCGTTCTAGGAAAAAAGTATCCGGGGGACTTGGTTATGGGCATTGCCACGCGACTCCAACGCATCCTTGGCGCATTTCTGGCTGTGAGCCTCGCGGCAACCGCCGGCGCGCATCACTCCACCGCCGAGTTCGACTACACCAAGCAGGTGACCATCCAGGGCACCGTCAAGGAAGTGCAGTGGACCAACCCGCACTCCTTCATCCAGCTCCTGGTGGAGGGCAAGGACAAGAACACGGTCGAGTGGTCGGTGGAAATCGGCTCGCCCACGCTGAATATCGCCATGGGCTGGAAGAAGAACAGCGTGAAGCGTGGCGACGTGGTGACGATGAACCTCTCGCCGGCACGCAATGGCAGGCCGTACGGTACGCTGCGTGTGCTCACCTTCGCGGACGGACGCGAACTCAACGGTGTGGCCGGGCGGGTGAGAACCCGCCAGCCCCTGCCCCGCCACCGGTACAGGAGAAGTAGCCCGTGCGCCGCCTGATCTGGTGTCTGGTCCCGATCCTCGCCCTTCAACTGGCAGGATGCAGCTCGCATTCTGCCGAAGCGGCCTCTGCCCCTCGCTCGCCCGATGACCTGCTCGGCATCTGGGTGCCGGATGCCGCTCCGCGAACGCTCACGGCAAACGGTGCGGCACCGCCCCTGACCAAGGATGCCGCGGCAGTGTACGCAGAGCACAAGCAACGTTTCGCGAAAGGCGATGCGGGCTACGACCCGACTTCCTGGTGTGCAGGGCCAGGCATGCCGCGGATGCTGACCATGCCGTATCCCTTCGAGATCCGGAAGTCAGGCGATCATCTGGCGTTCATCCATGGCTGGTATCGCTGGTTCCGCGCCGTCGACCTGAACGGGCCGAATGTCGTGGACCCACAGCTGCCGCTGACGATGGGCTTTCCCGTGGGCCGCTTCGAGGGCAATGTCCTCGTGATCCGCACGGTGGGGCTCACCGACACTACGGTGCTGGATGCCAGCGGGTTGCCGCACTCGGACCAGATGGTGCTCACCGAAAGGCTGCGCGTGCTGCCAGATGGCCGGCTGGAAAACCGCATGACCATCGAAGACCCGGACACCTTCACGCGTGCCTGGGAGACGGTGCTTACTTTCCATCGTGATCCGGCAGCGCGCGTTACGGACGACGTTTGCCCCGACCGGATGGCGAAGGGAGAACCAGCCGAACGCATTACTGCCGCAGCCCCCAGGCCAACTGCACGCGCCGTGCCTCCTCCGAGCCCAAAGGCGGCGCCGGTAACACCCCGCTTCACCGGCATGTGGGAGCCGAAGACCTTCGGCTTCATGGTGTCGGAGTCGAAGCTCTCCGCCAGTGGCAAGGCTCTCGTCGACCGCAACGCAGCGGCGATGGCCGGGGGCCGCATCATGCAGACCGCCTGGACCTCGTGCCGTCCGGGTGCGGTGTCGACGATGACCATGCCGCGGGAACGGATCCTCGTCCTCGAAGCGGCCGATGAGGTCACGATCCTCTACGAAATGCCGCGCATGGTCCGCCGCATCCGCATGGGCGGCGAGCATCCCCAATCGCTGACGGCCAGCTACGTGGGCGATTCCATCGGCCGCTGGGAGGGAAACACGCTGGTGGTCGACAGCGTCGGGTTCAACGGCTATGCCGAGCTGGACGCGCGTGGCCAGCCGACGAGCCCGCAGCTGCACACGGTGGAGCGCTTCACGCCAGCTGCCGATGGCGGCATCGACATCGCCGTGACGATCACCGATCCGGAGTACTACTCGGAGCCCGTCAACATCAAGCGCAGCTGGAAGAAGAATGCCAGCCGGCACCCGCTCGAGTACGACTGCATGGAGAACCCGCGCGAGGAAGACTTCGAGACTGCCTACTACGTGCGCGAGCAGTACAAACCAGTGTGCTATCGCGTCGAGGGCAAGGGTATGGAACTGTCGAAAATGGTCTGCAACAAATAAGCCGAGGAGACGAAGATGCGTACAACCTTTCGTAGTTTGATTCTGGCCGCGCTGGCTGTTGGCGCCACGCCAGCACTGATCTCGCCGGTTCTCGCCGGAGAGGCCCCCGCAGCGCCCGCTGCACCCGCCGCGCCGTCTGCACACTATTCCGTGTCGTCTACCACCGTGGGCAAGATGCTGGACGATCCGGCTGCGAATGCACTGCTGAAGAAGATGATCCCGTCGGTGTATGCCAACGAGATGTTCCAGACGATGGGCCGTGATCTGACCCTGAAGGATATCCAGCAGTACGAAGGCGAAGCGCTCAGCGACGCGAACCTGGAAAAGATCCAGGCGGAACTGAACAAGATCCCCGCCAAGCCCTGACGAACCGGTCTCTGCCGGATATGGGCTGCCGCCCGCCCATGCCAGCCGGGGTCTGAGGCCCCGGCTGACGGGCCGGCGCTGCAAGTGTGCCGCCGCAACAACGGCGCGGCGGGAGTCACGGGCATGCTTCTGTACCAACGCCCGTGGTTCTTCCAGATCCTGGAAGGTGAGCAGGAAGCGCGCGATTTCGGTGAATGGACCATGGGCCGTGCTGATCTCAGCCTGCAAGAGCTGAGGGGAATTCCCGGCCTGAACGACTTCTTCTCCAAGGGAACCGCCTGGACTGAGCTTGATCCCGGGCGAGCGAAGTCGCTGCTGGAGGCCTTTCGCTCAGGCCAATGGCGCGCCTCCCTTTCAACGCCGGGCTATTGTCCGCCACGCAGCGGAATGATCTCCCTGAGGAAGACTGCCGTCTTTTTCGGGAATGCATGCTGTGATCGGCGATGGACGCGCTGCCAGGCCTCCCAGATGTTCGCCACGAGCACGCCGGCAAGCAGGAAATACACCGCCCCGAAGGCCATGAACACCGCGTAGCCGGTTACTGCGGCGATGATCCCGAAAACCCACTGCCCCTGGTATTTGGAGGGCGACGTCGGCGGATCGGTCAGGATGATCAGCGAGAAGAAAAGCACCGCATCGATGTCTGGCGATCTGAAGATCTCGGCGACGTGGCGCGGGTCTCCGAGGAATGCCGTGGCGGAGAACAGGCAGAAATACGCACCGAGGAACGAGAGCACGAGCGGCAGCTTGTTGACGCGGCTCGTAAGGTAAAGCCCACCGCCGAGCAGCACGGCGCGCAGCCACAGGGGCGAGACCTCTGGTAACGCGCCCCACCAGCTTTGGCCGTGGGGAAGCAGGTAGGACATCAGACACCAGCGCGAGCGCCGCGGGGTTGAACACGTTGGCCTGGTGCGTGCGCAGCACGTACTTGCTCAGAACCGCGACCACCGACGTGACGACCGGCACGATCACAGGCTCCTGTGCACGCATGACCATCGCCACGATCATCGCCGTGAGGACGGCGCCGCTGGGATACTCCCAGACGCCCTTTCGCAGCCGCAGGATGACGAGATCCACGATGCCCGCCGCGAGCATGGCCGCGCCCATGTTCAACACCACCACCCGGGCCCCCTCGCCTGGTGCGGCAATCGCCGCGAGGAGAACGAGAAGAATCGTCAGCAGTCCCTTGGGCGACTTGAGAAAGTGGATCAATTTATGCATTCCCGAAGACCTTCGTGCGGTGTCGTTCAAGTGTCGGCGTGATGATGAGGCCCTGCAATCCCGTGCGGTCGAGCAAGGCGATGCCCTGCGCCGGGCCAAGCACGAAGGCTGCCGTCGCCATGGCGTCCGCCAGCATGGCGTTGGGAGCGATGACTGTCGCACTCGCCACACGCATCTCGGCGGCGGCGTCGCGCGGGTCGAGAATGTGCGTGCCGCGCTCGTAATCCCCTGAGGTGCAGACCGCGCGGTCCGACACGAGGATTCGATCCACCAGTTCATCGCGGTGGCGAGGATGGCGGATGCCCACACTCCAGGGCTCGCCCCTTGAATTGCGCCCACCGCAGTAGATGTCGCCGCCGGCGTCGATGCAGAAATCATGGAAGGTCTGCAGCTCCCGGGCCGCGGCATCCACGGCGAGACCCTTGGCCACGGCGCCAAGGTCCAGTGTCAGGGCGCGTTTCAGCAGGATGGTGCGTTCCCGCGCATCGAGCACCACATCGCGGAAGCTGGTCTCATCTGTTCCAGACGCCGTGATCGTGGCGCCGGTGACGTAGTGCCGGTTGTAACCACGGGCGGACATGCGGCTTCCCAGAGTCGGGTCAAAAGCGCCCAGTGTTTCGTTGGCCACTTTCAGCGCGAAGCTCACGGCTTCGAAAAGGAGGGTGCTGACGCGAGTGGGCTCACCCACAGGCAGCCTGCGCAGTTCACTGGCCGGGTCGAACCGGGAGCACACCGCCTCCACCTGCCGAAACCACTCGAAAGCCTGCGTGAAAACAGTCGGTGGCGCGTCGACTTCGATGGAAACAATGGTGCCCATCACAGCCATGCTGCGGATCACGGAGCAGGTACCGTGGCTGCGGGCGCGATCTCCGCCTTCTTCAACGCTTCTACCAGTCCGAAGTAGTACGCGTTGGCACTTACCGTCGCGCGCGAGACCTTGTCGACATCGGGGCTCTGCAGATCGACGGGCTGATAAATGATGCCGTCAATCACGGAGCAGGGATAACGCGTATCGCAATTGAGGATGCCGGAGTCGACGATCCTGCCCTGCCTGATGGTTACCCAGGCTTCGATGTCCCCATGGCGGGATTGGCCCCAGCCGGTGTAGTAGCCGTCTCGCCAGATGGATAGTTGAACAGGCTCTGCCGCCTCGACTGCAGCACCGGCAACAGGTTCGGGCTCGGACACTTCTTCGGCAGCAAGCGGGGTGAGGGCAACCACCGGGGGCTTGGCCGGTTCCGGTGTGGTTGGCGTTTTCGCAGAACCCGTAACTGCAGTTGGAGTTGGAGTTGGAGTTGGGACGGGAAATGGAGCTGTACTTGGCGAAGCTGCCGATGGGGCAGGCGCAGTCGGCTGGGGTTCGACCTCCAGGCGCGCAACCGGCGCGGACACCAGCATGGCGGGGTCTCTGTGCGCCGGTCCTTCCGGCCGTCGCGCCTGTGTTTCGCTTCCCAGGCGCCGAGCTTCCTCACGCGTGCGGAAGTATCCCGCAGCATAGACCGTCAGGATGGCCGCGCAGCTGGCGGCCACCAGTTCGTTTGATATGCGACCTTTCCGCCCCCCTTTGGACACGGAATGGAGTCTAGCTGGCATTTAACTGTGTAGATCTGTCATCCGAAGAAAAGCGTGCGAGGCAGCCCACCGCGCAGGCATGTGACCTACGCAGCCAAAGGGCACCCTGCTGGCTTTCCGCAGCCAGCAGGGAATCCCGATTGTCGCGTCTAGTTGAACTTCTTCGAGACCGTGAACGACCACTCACGTGGCCGGCCGGGCGTACCCACCCTCCCCGTCGAAGGCAGACCAGCACGCGTGGTAGCAGCGCCCTTCTGCTGCCAGTAGAACTTGTCGCCCGCATTCAGCACCGCAAATGCAAGCTGCCAGTCGCCGTCGGCAGGTTCGTAGCTCAAACGCGCATTGACCAGCCCGTAGCCACCGTTATGGTCATCCGGGTTGCGCTGCGGCTGACTGACAGTGCCATTGGTGCGGTAAGACTGGAAAGACCAGTCGAGACGGGGCGTGAGACGCCCCCCATTACCGAACGTGAACGCGTACTGGGCGCCCGCATTGAGGTTCCACTTCGGCTGCAGGATGGAGGACGGATGCCGGTAATTCACCGCAGTGGTGACCTTCTGGTCACCCTTGAACTCGTTGTAGCCAGCGGCCAGGTTGAACATCAGGTCGGGCATCGGAAAAAGCGAGATCTCGGTTTCGAAGCCCTTCACCTCGCCGGGTGCCTGCATGTAGTAGAACCAGCTCGTGCCGTTGCGCGCGGATCCCGCGGAGAGCGGCAGGTCGCCGGATGGCGTGCCCGCCGGGCAAGGGTCGGTGGCGCCCAGGCCGAACACGGGTTCCCCGGGATCCACACCGTTGTTGATCAGGGCGCATTCCCGCGCTGTGACCTGGGTCAGACGCTTGGCATAGTCCATGTAGAACACCGCGGAATTGATGCGCACCTTCCGGTCGAACAGCTCGATCTTTGCGCCGATTTCGTAGTTGGTCACCTCTTCCCCATCCAGCGGCTGCAGCTGCTCGGGCGTGAAGATGCGTGGCGTGACGCCCGCTGATGTGAAGCCGTCGGACACCGAGGTGTACAGGAACAGATTGTCCGTCGCCTGGAAGTCGAGACCCACCTTGTAGCTCACATGGTCACTGCCGAAGCCCAGTGGCGAAGGTCCGACGTACTGGCCAGGGCCGTAGTGACGGAACCAGTTGCTCTTGGATTCATCCGAATAGCGCAGACCCGCCGAGACCGACAGGCGGTCGGTGAGCTTGTAGGTGCCATGCGCAAACGCCGAGGTGTTCTCGCTGGTGTACAGATCGTCGGCAGTGAACTTCAGGTTGAAGGTCACGAAGTTCGCCAGGTAGTAGGACCTGCTGCGCGAATCGTAGTAGAACGCGCCCAGCGTCCAGTCGAAGCGGTCGTCGAACGCAAGGCCGGTGAGCTGCGCTTCCGCCTGGAACTGGCGATGCTCCTGCAGGCTCGGCGTCTGCAGCAGCTCGAAAGGGGTCAGATCGCTGTCATTGATCCAGGTGGTGTCATAGGTGCGATAGCCGGTGATGAACTTCAGGTGCGTTCGCTCCGTGAAGTCGTAATCCACCGTTCCCGACACTCCCCAGGCATGCAGCCGCACGTTGGGATCGTAGGAAGTCCCATCAACCACGTTGCCGTAAGTTGCGAAGTTTGTGTACGGATCCGGCGACACCATGCTCCTTTCCATTGCGGTGATACCGAGGCCGTAGCGGTTCAGGATGGTGGCGGCATAGCCTGTGTCGTTGCGTGCATTCAGCTGCGCCTCGACCGGCGGATCCGAGATCTGCGTCGAGTAGTCGCTGCTGAGGTTGAACTCAAGCTTGTCACTCCGCAGATAACGCAGTTGTGCGCGTACCCCGAGCGATTCCGAACCACCGAGGCTGCCAAGCTCGCAGCCCTCTCGCGGGTCGAGCGTCCGCGGGAAGGAGATGTCGGCCGCGCTCCCGGGCGTCACCGCCACCCCGCCTGCGCCCCTGCCATCACCGATCCCGGCCAGCTCCGGCGTGCCGCGGCGGACCATCTCGCAGGTGAAATCGAGGCGCTGGCCGTAGCCATCCTGCCGACGCGCGATGCCCGAGACGCGTGCGAACAGGTTGTCCGCCAGCGCGAAGTTGGAAACGCCCTTGATGTCGATGCGATTCCGCGAGCCGTAGCCGGCACTCAGCGAACCACCGGATTCGCCGCTGGGCTTTTTCGAGATGAGCCGCACGGCGCCGCCCATGGTGTTGATACCGAACAAAGTGCCCTGCGGGCCACGCAGCACCTCGACGCGCTCCAGGTCGAGCAGGTCCATCGTGGAGCCCGTGAGTGTGCCGTGGTAGATGTCGTCGATGTAGATGCCGACGGCCGGCTCGAAGGCATAGCTGTAGTCGCCCTGGATCAGGCCGCGCATGCCGATGGTCTGCGTCGGCCCGAAATTGCTTACCGACTGACGCACGAACGCGTTGGGCACCGTACCACCCAGGTCGCTGACGTTGGTGATGCTGCGAGCCTCGAGCTCCTCCTCGGAGAAGGCCGAAATCGCCAGCGGTGTGGACTGCAGGTTCTCTGCGCGGAAGCGGGCGGTGACCACCACTTCTTCCAGCTCCTCGTCCGCGGTAGCAGGCGCGGATTGGGCGAAGGATGACGGCGACAACAAGGCCAGACCCACTGCGGCGGCGACAGGCGACAGGCCACACAAGGCTTCACGTGATCGTGACATGACTATACCCCCCGGTATCTATGTTCGAAGTTTGCGAAGGGTCGGATGCCCGTCGTCAAGGGAACATGTCATGCATGAGCACGAAAGTGCAAGTGCAGCGCCATCGACCGCCGGTGTTCCAGACAAGCGGAACTACCCCTGTTGCGGGACGGCACCCCAATGAAAAGGCCTCGGCTGAAACTTGCCGAGGCCTTTGGTTACAGAAGTTACCTGCGCGCCGCGACAGCGCACAGAAGGCCGGCTACTTCTTCCCGGACCCGACCTTGTCGAGATTCTTGCTTTCGAACTTCCACTCGGAATCCGTGCACAGCACGCAGCTCTTGCCGGTGAACCATTTGCCGGCTTCTGCATTGCCACGCAAGGTCCAATCCAGCCACTTCACCACAGCCTGCGCAGCACGGCCGCCGTTTTCCTCGGCATAGGTGCCTCCGTGACCCACGTTGCCGAGATTGGCGACCGCTACAGGGACGTGGTTGATCTTCTGGAAGTCATCCATCCCGTTGGCATACGCGATGTCGGAGGGGCCACCAATCACGTAGAAGATGGGCGTGTGTGCTTTCTGCAGCTGGCTCTTTTCCATGCTCATGCCGCCCATGGTGGTGGTGCCATTGACGATCAGACCGGTGTTCTGCATCACGATGGTATCCAGACGCGGATCGTCAGCCACGCCCATGGCCTGGATGCCGCCGCAGCTGAATCCGGCAGCAGCAATCTGGTTGGCATCGATGCGGCCGTAGTAGGGGCTGTCCTTGCGGGCGTTTTCCTTCATGGCCCAATCGATGGCTTCGGTCAGCTGGCTGGCGGTGGTGGCGGGAGCCGGCGCAGGCCCACGGGCGCCGGGGGCTCCTGCACCTGGGGCACCCGCACCTGGCGCGCCTGCACCCGGAGCACCTGCACCAGCCGCCCGCGGCGCACGCGGCGGAGCACCGGGGCCACTGAGGACCTTGCCGTTGGCAATGACCAGATAGCCGTGAGAAGCAATTTCCAGAAGATGAAAGCGGCTGCTGGCGCCATCGGCTGAGCAGCCACCATTACCCCAGGCGACCACACCCAGCTTCATGCTGCCCATGGCGCCGAGGTTCGCCGGACGGTAGATCACGTGCGCAGGCAGCGACGCCACCTCCTCTTTCATCGCGGCAAACTTGCCGGTGCCGATGTTGTCGGGACGACGGTTCTGCTCTTCCTGACGGCGCTGCATATCGGCCTGATTTGCCCCTGCTCCCGGTGCTCCTGGTGCTCCTGGACCAGGTGCGGCACCTTGTGCAAATGCAACGGTGGCAAGGCCGGCCAGTGCGACTGCCGTCATGGACCGATAAATGATGCTTCTTGAATTTCCAGTCATCGCCCTTCCCCTTCGTTTGTTTCTGATGTGTTTGTCAGCTAGATTGTTGACAATCCGGCAGTAAGCCGATGACAACAGATAAACGGCCCCGGGGGAATACATGCGACACCACAACGGCAAGGAAATGATTTTCTGCTGTCTGCTTGCCACGGCAGCAACTCTGGCAGGCGGCGCCGAACCGGTCCTCCAGCCCGTCGGAGTCATCGGCCCACCCGCGGGCACCGGCAAGTGGCCTGCTGTTGCCGAGGCACGCGAAGACCTTCGCTCGCATACCGTTTACCACCCGCTGCAAATGCCGGCGACGCCACTGCCCGTCCTGATCTGGGGCAACGGGGGCTGTTCGGACAATGGTCTTTCCCACAGCATATTCCTGCGTGAAGTCGCCTCCCACGGCTACTACATCATCGCGCTGGGCTACCCACGCACAGAGCCGATGGTGCGTCCGCAGAATGCCCAGGGGCCTGCGCGACCACCGGCTGCACCGCCAGGGCCAGCCCCGGCAGGTGCCGCACAACCACGCGGACAGATCGGCGGCGGCGGCGCGCTGCCAGCCGATCCGAATGAAACAGATGCCACCGTTGTGGCACAGATGGATATGGCGCTGGCCTGGGCCAGCGCCATGAACGAACTATCCAGCAGCAAACTGCAGGGACATCTCGACATGACCCGGGTCGCGGTGGCGGGTCACAGCTGCGGCGGCTTGCAGACCATCAAGTTTTCTGCCGATCCGCGCATCAAGACTTCGATGATCTTCGACAGTGGTGTGTACAACGTTCCAGGTGGTCTCAGCCGGGTAAAGGTCAACAAGTTCGACCTCTACTCCGTCCATGCACCCACCGCCTACATCACCGGCGGACCCACTGATCAGGCGCATCCCAACGCCATGGACGATGCGAGTCGCATCAAGCATGTGCCAGTGTTTCTGGGCTGGTTGCCGGTGGGTCATGGCGGCACGTTCTCCCAACCGAATGGCGGAGACTGGGCCTCGGTCGCGGTCAACTGGCTGGATTGGCACCTCAAGGGAGATGCCAATGCCGGCAAGTGGTTCCTGGGCGCTGATTGCGGCTACTGCAAGGATTCGCGCTGGCGCGTGGAGTTCAATCCAAAGCGCTGATCTGCATGCTCCGGGGTCTGCTCAATCCAGACCCTTGGTCTTCAAACTCCAGGCTGGATCACGGCACAGCCCGCAGTCCTTGCCCTTGAACATGCGCCCGGCTCCCGCATCGCCGCGCAGCTGCCAGTTGAGCCAGTTCACCACCACCCGCGCAGCGGGGCCGCCATTGGGCTCCCAGTAGGTGCCGCCATGCCCTTTCTCGATGTTGGCTACTGCAGCCGGCACGCGGGTAATGCGCGCGAAGTCATCCATGCCTGCGGCATAGGCGATGTCCGTGCTGCCGCCCAGCACGTAGAGAATCGGCGTGTGCAGTGTGTCGAGCAGTTTCTTGTCGCCGGTCATGCCGGCCATGGTGGTCGGCCCTTCGACAAACAGCCCGCTGTTCATCATGACCACCGTGCCCACGCGCGGGTCGCGGGCGTTGAACATGGCCTGCAGCCCGCCGCAGCTGAAACCGGACACCGCGATGGCCTTCGGATCGATCCTGCCGAAGTAGGCACTTCCCGGACGGGCATTCTCCGCCAGCGCCCAGGTGATTGCTTCACCCAACTGCGCATGCGTCGTCAGTACCGCGTTCGGCCCGGCCGGTGGCAGGTTCGCGGGACGCGGAATGGCGCCGGGCCCCGTGTAGAAAGCCCCTGGCGAGATGACGAGGTAACCGTGCGAGGCAACTTCCAGCAGGTGCAGGCGGGTATGAGCAGCATCATCGGTGCACGCACCGTTGCCGAACGCGTAGACACCGAGCTTCGTGCTTCCCATTGCGGCGAGATTTGCCGGACGGAAGATGACCTGACCGGGAAGTCTCGCATCCGTTTCCTTCAGCGCGGGGAACCTGCCAGTTCCGGGGGTATCGGGCAGCGTGTTGCGCAGCGCGTCAGTCGGATCCGGTGCTGCAGGCGCTGCGCTGTGGGCAGCCAGGCTACCCGCCAACCAAAGGCCGGCCAGGCTCGCCAGTACACGATGTGCGCTCATTTGTTTTTCCCCCGGTTTTGAAGTGCGAGTCTGTCAGTGAGTTACCAGTGCGCGCAATGCCAGTGAGCTGGAAACCTGCAGCCGCTGGTACGCGCGCTGCCGGTAGGTGAGCACCGAAGTTTCTGCAATCCCCAGCTCGCGCGCCGTTTCCGCCACGCCGAGACCGGCTGCGGCACGGGCGCAGACCTGCCTCTCCCTGGGGGAGAGCAGGCCAAAACGCCGCGCAAAGCGCTGCTCCAGCTCAGCCACCGACAGACGCTGTGAATCCTGCGCCCGCTCTCGATTCAGCGGCAGCATCGGCAGCACCAGGCAGGCAAGGCCGACCAACGCATCGATCTCGTCGTCCGTGCAGCAGCCATCCGATACATGCCGCCCCACGTTCATCACGCGCCACCCATCGGCACCGCGCTGGATCAGGGAGATGCGCTCGATGATCCCGGGCTCGTCGAAGATGCGTCGCCGGAACCCCGGCGATGCAATATCCGCAGGTCGCACGCGCTGCAGCGCGAAGTCCGAACACCGGGGCGCGGCTGCGTAGGCATCACACACCGGGTCCTGCTGCTGGTACCACCTGCAGTACGCGGGGAACAGCGCCGGGAGGCCGGGCTCACCGTGAAAATACTGCAGCGAGGAGTGCTCGCGGTCCGTGGCCTCGAACAGATAGATGCGCCGGGCACCTGCCGTCAGCGCCTGCACTGCGTCGCGCACATTCGCGCCGAACTGGTCGGTGCCGAGTGTGCCGAGCAGCCCCTCGTAAAGGGAGCTGGTGCGGGTGGATGTGCGCCAATGGCGGATCTGCGAGATGTCTGTCACTGGCGCCCCTTTGTCCATGCGGGAGATGACGCGACCCGCCCCGCCCGAACGTTAGATTCAAGTCCCCGCCCTCTTCCACGGTCATCGTAATGCTCGCAGGCAACAAGGTCATCATCACGGTAGCGATCAACGGCGGCATGCAGCAGGACCGCGAGGGCGCCATCGTGCCCAAGCAACCCGTCGAGATCGGCGAGGCCGCGGCTCGCTGCCACGAAGCGGGCGCTGCGATGGTCCATGTCCACGCCCGGGACCCTCAGGGCCGCAATTCGGGGGATCGCCGGATCTATGGCGACATCATCCGCCAGATCCGCGCGCGCTCGCCCATCCTGATCCAGACGACCAACGGCATCGGGGTGCGTCGCGATCCGGCCACCGGCCAGTTCATCTGGCCCAGCGACGCCGAGCGCCTCGGCCTGCTCGATCTGGATCCACCGCAGGATCTGTTTGGCATCGCTGCAGGCTCAGCCGACTTCTACAACCCGGAAGGTGGCTATCCCGAGGAAGTACCCTACGTGAACTCGCCCGCACTGCTGCGCCAGACCATTCAGGCGGTGTATGCCAAGGGCTCGGCGCTGGAGTACGAAGTGGTGGAAGCCAGCGCGCTGCACCGCCTGATGCGCTACGCCAATGAAGGCCTGTTCCAGCGTGATCGCGACAATGTCTGGCTGCTCCACGGTGGCGGCTTTGGGGCGACGCCACCCTTCACACGCAATGTGCTCTTCGGCATCGATGAGGGACTGCGGTTGTTCCCGCAGGCCATCTGGGGGGTAACCGCCACCGGGCGCGACATGTTCCGCATCGTCACCCTCGGGCTATCGATGGACTGCGATCTCATCCGCGTCGGCTTCGAGGATGGCGTGCACCTGCCCGACGGCAGCGTGGCGCGCGACAACAGCGACATGGTGCGCGCCGCGGTGCAGATCGCTGCAATCTACGGCCTGAAGCCAGCCACGGTGGAAGAAGCCCGCGCACGATTCCGGATCGGGTAGGAATCCCCATGCCCAGACTGCTCATCGGCATCTGCACGATGATTTACCTGCTGGATGGTCTGATCCATTCGCTGCTCGGCCCCCTCGCGCCGGCCATGGCGGCATCACTCGGCCTCACCAACGCACAACTCGGGCCGATCTTTTCCGCCAACCTCGCCGGCCAGTGCATTGGCCTGGTGCTGCTGCCACCGCTGGCAGCCCGCATCGGACAACGCCTCGTCGTGCTGCTGGCCCTGACCGGATTCGGCCTGACCCAGGCCGCAACGGCCCTCGCGGACGGAGCCACCAGCCTCATCATCTGGCGGCTCGTGACCGGCTTCTTCCTGGGCGGTTGCCTGCCCAGCTGCCTTGCCATGGTCACTGCTGCTGCGCCAGAGGCTCGGCGTGGCGTGGCGATCATGATCCTGTTCACCGGCTACGGCCTGGGCGCGACGCTGGCCGGCGTGGTCGCAACGGGCTTTGTGGAGCACGGCGGTTGGCGCGCCGCGATGGTAGGAGTGGGCCTGGTCTGCATCGTCACCGCCGTATTCAGCTGGATGTGGCTGAAAGATGTACACACGGAAACAACTCCCCGGGCAGAGGTCACGACTTCCAGCTTGCGGCCGCTCGACATTGTGTCGCGCCGTTTTTTCGCCGGCACGCTGCTGCTGTGGTTGCTGTTCATCTTCATGCTGACGATCAGCTATTGCCTCAACTCGTGGCTGCCGACACTGCTGGTGGAAGTGGGACACGAGCAGCGCTTCGCCGCCCTGTCAGTCACCATCTTCTCGTTTGGAGGCATCGTGGCGGCGCTGGTGGTGGGCCTGCTGATCGATCGTTTCGGGGCTGTTCGCACGCTGGTCACGTTTCTGGGCATTTCCACGCTGCTGCTGTATGTCATCGGCCAGATTCTGGCCACCGCATCGACCACCGCACTGACTGCGCTGCTGGCGGCGTGTGGTTTCTTCGTACTGGGAGCCTATGGTGGCATCAATGTGGTGCTGGCCACGTACTACCCCTCTGCGCTGCGAGCTACGGGCATAGGCTGGGCCAAAAGCGTCGGGCGTTTCGGCACGCTGATCGCACCGGTACTCATAGGCGCAGCGCTGACGGCCGGCATGGCGGAGACGACCATTCTGTCGCTGTTCGCGATTCCAGCGCTGCTGGCCGCGATGTCATTGATCCTGATCAGCCGCATTCAGCGCGGCTGATCAGGTTCCGCACCTGAGGTCAGTCGCGGAAGGTCTGCTGCAGCAGACGATGCAGGTACAGCCGCCAGATCTGGTAGTCATGGCCGAAGCCGGGATCTTCGCTCCAGATGTGTTTCACACCCGCCGTCGTGAGTGTCTGATGCATGGTGCGGCCACCGTTGACCGCAGTGTCTTCGGTGCCCGAGCCGATGAAGATCATCTTGTAGTTCTTGTTCGTCTTCGCGACGTCGGCAGTCAGCAGATTGCCGGAGCCGTAACCGCTGAAGCCGGCAACATAGGCAAACAGCTCCGGATGCTTGAAGCCGATGGAAGTGCTGTGACCGCCGCCCATCGAATATCCCATGATCGCCCGGCTGTTCTTGTTCTTGATGGCACGGAATTCCTTCTCGACATACGGAATAACGTAGTCGAGCAATTCCTTTTCCATGTTCCAGCCAGGCGTTGCTGCCAGACCGGGCGGCGCGGCCGGGCCGGCACCGCGCGGGGCCGGCGGTGGTGGCGCGTAGCCATGCGCCTTCTGCAAGGCGAGGATCTCCGGCTGCTTGCCGGTAGCACCGGTGGTGGCATGTCCAAAAGGCATGACAATGATCGCGGGGACGGCTTTCTTCTCCGCGAGGAGGTTGTCCATGATGCTGTTGGCCATGCCGGATTGCGTCCAGCCGCGCTCGAAATCGTTGAACCCGTGCAGCAGGTACACCACCGGATACTTCTTGTTGCCAGCGTTGTAGTCGGGTGGCGTGTAGACCACGACCCGACGGGCAACCTTGATCTCCTTGTTGAAGTAGTGGTGCTCGATCAGGTTGCCGTGCGGAACATCGCGAAACATCATGAAGTCCGCTTCCTTGCCGGGAAGCGCGACGAGACTCTTGTAGACGCCAGAGGCGGGGCGAACAAACGTGTTCTGCGGATCAGGGGTGGAAAATCCATCCACTTCGAACCAGTACTGGTAGTAGCTCGGCGCGAGCTTCGGAGTCTTGTAAGTCCAGACTCCACTGGCGTCCTGGGTCATGTCGAATCCTGCGGATCCGTTGACCGGGACATCGCCGAGCTTGGGCATGTCGGTGAACAGGCGCACTTTCTTTGCGTTGGGGGCCTGCACCCGGAAAGTGATCGTGCTGTCTGGATTGACCTCCGGTGAGCGGGAAGCCGTGACGACACTGCCTTCGATGCCAGGCCCACGCCCGCCTCCTGGCGGCCCGCTACCGCCGGGGGGATTGTTGCTGATCTGCGCCTGGACCGGGCCAACGACGAGCGCGGCCAGCGCCGCAACCGAAACGATTCGCAGGATAGGGTTCATGATTACTACTTCTTTTCTCGCGCCACCCACGGATCCGGCGAAGCCGGGCCCACGACGGCCATCGCATAATCCACGCGCCCGTCGCTCATCTTGAACACGTGCACGTCGGCCAGACTGTTGGAGAAGTGCAGAAAGGCCGCGACCAGTCCCGCCTCAACATCGGCAAGCGGCACGCGCGGCGCCGGATGCTTGATGACGAGGCCCTTGGGCGAGCAATTGTGCGTGGGCGTGGTGAATATGCCGTTCTCCCAGCGGTCGCAGCGGGCGGCGAACGGCGCATTCACCATGGGCTCGTTGGAGAACATGGCGAAATAGTCGGTGGCCGCTGCCGTCATCAGCGCGCGCGATTGCCGCAGGTCCGGAGGCAGGATGTTCTCCCAGTCGAGGTGAGCCGTAGCCATCACCACTTCGGGCTTGTACATGAACTCCTTTTCACGCCCGAGCACATGCTCGATTTCGGTGATCGCACCACCGTCCTGTGTCTGGAGCCGGATCGCGGCGTGGATCAACCTGCCCTTTTCATTGATGACCCCGAAGGTCACCGCACCACAGCGCTCGGTGTCCAGCAGGTAGTTCTGTTCGCCCCAGGCCCCGGCACCCTTCCACAGTTCGCTGGCGCCCGGTGCCTGCTGCACCCCGTTCTCGGTGAACATGACATTCGGCGCAATCTTCACCTTCGACGCATCATGTGCGGCGAGCGCGGCCGAATAGCCATCCACTACGGCCTTCAGCGCGGCGCGGGGGCATTTGGTGCCGGGAGCTTCGACCGGGTAGTTGCGACGGGCCTGCCCAGGGGCGCCGCCCGCGGCCGGCCCACCGCCCGCTCCGGGTGCTGCGCCGGGCGCACCGCCAGGGCCCGCGCCAGGCCCCGGGGGATTCGGCGCGGCCGCATGCGTGGCTGCTGCAACGGCCATGACTGCCGCAAATGCAACGACAAGATTACTGCTCTTCATGAAACCCCCGGTTCTAATTGTTCAGCGAAACTACTGCGGGGCAGATCAAGGGTCAAGGCAACTACCCCCCCCAGGACGCATGCGGACAACGGTCGCAGGACGATATAAACTCGCCGTCGAGTTTGTCCAAACAATTGCGAACCCGTAACGCTCCTGATGCCCCACGAATACCCGGATCTCACCCTTGCTGACGTCAAGCGGCTGCTGGATCAGTTTGCAGCGAGTCGGGCCGGGCATCCCCGCAAGGACGTCGAGGCGGAATACGGCGATCTGTTGCTGTATCTGATCCTCCTCGCGGGGAAATCCGGCGTCGACCTGGTGGGCGGCGCCAACCGGGAACTGGACCACAGGGCCCGGGAACTCCCACGTCTGGTTAACCGCTACCTCTAGGTGCGTCGCAGCGCCGGGAAGGCGCGCGTTTCCCCCTGTTCCCCCTGAATGTTCCGGAAGCCGGCTGCGCGTGCCCGCCTGTCTGCGCATCCGCGCTCCGGCTGTTCCGCCGCCTTGCCGATGTATGCGTTCTGCATATATTCTGCCTCACGACGGAATGCCGAACAGGACGAACGAGAGTGCGCCAGACCAGTACTGCCATCCATGCGCTGCCGGAATCGATCGACCCTGATGTGCCCACTGTTGGCGCGATCAAGCGCGCCTTCCATGAGTTGTCGCGCACCGCTTCGGGTTCAACGCAGGGCGATGAGGGCGCGATGCTGCGCGAAGCCCATGACCTGTTGCGTCGGCTCGCCCGACGCGATGGCATCGATCCCGACGCCGCCGTGCGACAACGACGCGCGGCGATCCAGTCGCAACGAGAGCAACTGGTTTTCGCCAGCGCCGCAGCCTTGAACTCGTCACCTGGCTGACGCGCGGGCGAGCGCGCGCGGAGACTATTTACGCTGCAGGTGACCGAAGCGTCACTTGTCCCTCTCCGGCAGCGGGACGATCTTCCCGGATGCGTGTCAGCACGACGATCGTCCCTATGATCACGAGGGTCCCTATCCATTGCAGTGTGGTGAGTCGCTCACCCAGCACGGGGATGGCGATCATGAGACCAAACACCGGAATGAGGCTGAGGTACATCCCGGCTTCATCGGCGCGCAGCCCTTTCAAGGCCCAGAGATACAGCCAGAACGCGCAGGCGTACTGGACAATGCCGGATGTGGCCGCCAGTACCCATCCGGTGGTCGACACCGAAGGGAAGCTGAAACCGATGTCGCCGAGCGCCAGGTGAATGCCCATGGCGAACAACAGTGCCACCACCTGCTGGCCGATGAGCGCCGGGATCGGCTCGGTGACCGACGCCATGCGGGAAGAGCACACCACGTAGACAGCGGCACACAGCACGCCACCCAGGACCAGCGTGTCGCCCCACAATGACACCGTACCACCCGCGTACTGCAGGTGACTGCCGGCTACCAGCACTGCCCCGGCTGCCCCCACGATCGCCAGCAGCAGGACAACTCCCCGCAGGCGCTCGATCGCGAACATCCAGGCCAGCAGCACGATCATGATCGACTCCGTCGAGGAGAGCACGACCGCTTCGGCGGCACTGATGCGATTGAGACCTTCGAGACCGAGAAAGTAGGCGAGACCGGGTTCGAGAATTCCAAGCCCGCTGTTTCGCAGCAGCTGCGGCCACGACAGCGTGCGCAGCCCGGTTGCCAGCAGGATCAGAACGAGGAAGGCTACGCTGGAGAACAATTGCAACAGCAGCAGCAATGAAGGCTCGAAGTGCCCGAGGGCCAGCTTCGTGAGCGTCATGCCCGCGCCCCAGCAGAACGTTGCCCCGATGGCAGCGGCAACATAAACGGCAGAGCGATGCGCAGTCATGGTGTTTCTCCCCGATCGACCTGAGCGGGTGGCACACGGGGCGCCCAGCTGTGACGGTATTGCATGTCGGGCTCCACCGGCAGGCCATGGACGAAGCCATGGTTCTCGTGGTCCTCGTCGATTTCCTTGGTGGAGATGTACTCAAAGTCGAGCTTTGGCCAGACCTCGCCCGCCTCTCGAGGAAGATCCTGCCGCTGGTCCAGCATCACCTCGCTCGGCAACAGCACGTCGGTGTGGTAATTGGCCGAGTAGAAGTCGGACGAGAAATCTGCCGGTACGTGAGAAGGCCGGTGTTTCATGGGGCACTGGTCTGGCGGACGGCTGGCATCCCGGTTGTGCCAGGTGCAACTGGATGCACCTCGCTTCTCGAGCGAGAGACCCCCATTGCCGATAGACGCCCAGGCGATATTCCGCACCCGTTCCAGCGCGCCTTCCAGATCGGAGGCGTGGCCGTGCAGCACCAGACTGTGGGCCAGCAGGCCCGGCGAGTTCACGGAAACGAGAATCCCGCCAGGCACGCGTCGGTCATGATTGCGCGTGCGATGCGCGGTTCCGTAGAACACGTTGATGCCGCCGCGCAGGCAGACGATATCGCCATTGGCCTGCTGGAAAGGCACGGATTCCGTGTAGATGGTGTCCAGTGCCACAGGCGCATGCTCGACCAGAAACAGATCGCACAGGAGACGGCAGACCTCCATGAGCTGCGTGCCCGGCTGGACAAATGCCAGCTCCGGCGCATTGAACATGATGAGAAATCCGTGTGACAGACCGCGGGAAGCGCGTTGCTTCCAGTCTTCGCGGGCCTGCTGAATCATCTGTGATACCCACTGCCTGCCCCGACAAAGGTTGGCACGATCAATCCAGCAGATGTCGTAGTGCACGCCGGCCGCGCCTTTCGCACCCAGGCGGCCAAACAGGCAGGGCTGATGGCGCCTTGCCCATTGGCGAAAGCGGGACTTCTTCTCCTCCGGATCGATGGCGGGATCCAGCAGCTCGGCGTTGGCCGTTTCGATATCCGCCCCCAGACTGACTGCCCCTCCGCGACTCCCCAAAGCCGACAGAATCTCCGGCAGATCTGCAGCCACCAACGTCGTGCTGTCCATTCTCATGACCCAATACCTCCCTTCTTCCGGAAACAGGATATATGCGGTTTACATATAATGTGATCTGCAGGCAGGGAAAATCCGGTGGTTATGGCGCCAAAGCATGGGTTTGACGCCCCGCTTGGACTAGAATCGGGCGCTGGAATCGGGGCGAGAGCCTCGAAGCGCAATGGATGGAAAGTGCACGCAGCAAGGGGTCAGAATCTGCTTGGCGCGCTGGTCACTGCGGTCAACGACCGCATGCAGTGGCGAGCCGAGAATGCCATTGGCCTTGGCGGCCAGATGCCCGCGGCTCTGGTCACCATCGGGCACAACTACGGCGAGAGCGTGGAGTTCCTGAGCGGCATCCTGCAGATGAGCCACTCCGGCTGTGTGCGCCTGGTCGACAAGCTCGACGAGCAGGGGCTCATCGAACGCCGTCCGGGCAAGGACAAACGATCGCTATCCCTCTACCTCACTCCCAAGGGCAGGGAGTTCAAACGCGATGTCCTGCGGGCCCGACGCGAGGCACTGAACTCGGTCCTGGATGCGCTCGACGGCCAGCAGCAACGCGATCTCGTCGGTCTGCTCGAAGTCATGCTCACGGCCATGACTCATTGCAAGAACGACGCCGACGTCATTTGCCGACTGTGCGAAGAGCAGACCTGCGCACAGAGCCACTGCCCCGTTACGATCGGCTCCGTGGTGAACGCCGCCCTGTAGAGCGGATCACGCCATACTGACCCAGCAGGGTCCAGTCACCACCCTGCGCCAGTGCCGTGCCATTTCAGCGCGTACTGCACCAACTGCGCATTGGTTTCCAGAGCCAGTTTGCGCTTGATGGCCTGTCGATGGGTTTCGACGGTCTTGATGGACAGCGACAGTGCTTCGGCAATCTCCCGCGTGCCCTGCCCGAGACTTATCAGGCTGATCACCTGCAGTTCCCGAATGGTCAGGTGCATGTTCTTTCGATCGTCGTGACTATTGCGCTCTGCCAGCACGCGCTTGAGGTTGTCACTCATGTAGCGCTCGCCGCGCAGCACGGTACGCAGCGCTGTCACCAGCTGCTCGGTCGCCGCCTGCTTCATGATGTACCCGGAGGCTCCCTCGGCCATCAGGCGCTCTGCATAGATGGCCTCGTCGTGCATGGACAGCACCAGAATGCGAATGTCCGGAAAATGCACGCTGACATCGCGCACGACGTTGAAGCCATCCCCCTCCGCCAGTGACAGATCCGCGATCACTGCGTCCGGACGCAATTCACGCACCATCCGCAGCGCCTCGGTTTCACCTTGCGCCTCGCCGACGATGGTCATGTCGGGCTCGACATTGATCATGCGCTTGATTCCCTGGCGCACGATCGGGTGGTCGTCAAGAATCAGAACACGGTATGGGCCTGGCGTAGACACCCTGGATTGTCAATCAGCGTGCCGAATCGCACAGGCCCACGGGCGGGTATCCCTGGTCAGTCGTCCACCGCCGCGACGTTGCGGTATTTGATCAGCCACTTGCCGTCGACCTTCACCAGATCATCGACACCATTGCCGGCCGCCGCGATGCGTGCGGGATCCTGAGACGTGGCGCCGCCGGTGCCGAAAATCGTCTGGTGGTAGTAGTGGTAGCGCGCGGTGGTGGGACCGGTGAACTCGAGATACTGGTTCATCGTGAAGTGGCGCATGGCAATCTTCTCGCCCTTCGCGCGGCGTTCGGTGTGCCCCTTGCCAAGGTCCGCCACCATCTTGTGCAGCGCCTCATGACCCTTTGTCTGGCCGAATGCGCCATCAACGGTGAACAGCTTCGCGTAGGCATCGGCATTGTAGGTGTCGAGCATGCGGTCGTAGCTCCACATCAGCTTCTCGATCATGGCGCGGTCTTCCGGTGTGCCAACGAAGACGCCCGAGGCGGCACGCCCGGTTGCCGCGGCAGCCGCCGGTGCCGGCGTGGGTAGCGTGGCCGGATCCCAATGCTCGTCGGCCTTGCCGTTCACGAAGCGCCAGGTGTCGAACCAGGTGGTGGTGTAGGACTTCGTCGCGTCATCCGCGTAAGGCATCTGGCGCACGGCCAGCACCGTGACGAACTCCCCTTCGGCCTGCACAGCGACCACCGGGCTCGTCAGCTTTGTGCACGTCGGGGTTGGCACGCGCTTGGCGACATTGATGAAATATTCCTGCACGCCCTTGAGGCCGGAAGCGGCCATGGGGTTGTGCTGGATGTAGCGGTCTGTCAGCCACTCGCCGGCACGGTTCCACTGATTGCACTGGAGCAACTCGCGCATGATGCGCAGCGTCGCCTGCTTGTTGCGGTGGAGGGTCTTGTCCTTGCTGGTGAACAGCGATTCCGGATCCGGGTGCGCCACCACGGGATCAGACAATGCGCGCATCTGGGCGGCGGCGGGCAGCGCCACCACGGCGGCTACTGCGGCAATGAAAGCCATTCGAATGGAACGTGACATCGGAATCCCCTCTTGATCGTTTATTCCCGGCGCAGAATCATGGCCTGTCGGGTGCTCCGGTGCAATCGTTTGCCGCGTGCCCCGGTCGATGGCGCGGAGCAGTGCCTCAGCGTCGCGCGGCCGCCTCGCCCGCGCGCGCGCCTGCGGCGCACTCGCCGGCCATCAGCAGGAACTTGTCCACGCCGTCCGCGCCGATCACGTACGGATGCGACTTACCCGACTGCCGCTGCGCCAGACGCGGCAGCTTCAAGGTGGACCCGTCGTAGCGCGTATGGTTGGAGAGCAGCACGTCCGCCCGTGACTCGCGCGCGACGCGCCGCATCTTTTCCGCGGAGGCGGAGTAGTCCGCCAGCAGCCGGTCGCGCGGCATGCCGGGCGAATCGGCAAAATTGAACAACGTCCCACCCCACAGCACCGCAGTGTGCGCGACGCCGTTGTCACGCAGCGGCAATACTGTCGAGAACGTGCCGGGGGTGTGGCCGGGGGTATGCACCAGTCGCACCGTGGTATCGCCCAGCCGGATCTGCATGCCGTCGGTGGCGATCATGTCCCGCCGGGGCTTCCAGCTCTGCGTACCCGATTCGACGAACTTCCAGTCCGCCTCGCCCATCACGATGCGGGCGCCGAATTTCTCCTGCAGGAACTTCGCGCCCCCGACGTGATCGGCATGACCGTGGCTGATGATCACATAGCGGATTGATTTCGGATCCAGCCCCATCTGCTGCAACCCGTCGACGACTTCGGCCTCGACCGAGTAGTCGAAGATGGCATCGATGACGATGATGCCCTCGGATGTCACGAGCGCCCAGGCGGAGAACGCCGTCTGACCGACGAAGTACAGATTGTCGAACACCTTCACGGGCGGTGTGTACCAGGGTCTTCCCGCATCACGCGACGGCAGCGCGTTGGGAATCACCTTCTCCAGTTCCTGTGCCGAAGGTGTGGCCGGGGTTCGCGGACAGATCAGGCTGAATACGGCGGAATGCTGCTCACCCGCGGCAGTACGGGCGGCCTCGATGTGCCCCAGCGCCTCGGGTGTGAGCCGGATGGGAGGAGGGGCCGGCTGCGGTCGCGGTGCATCCTGGGCAATTGCGAAACTGTTCAGGCACCAGGCAACAAGGCCCGCCACGCTGCCGCGCGTGTGAATCCCTTTCAACATGGCAACCTCCCTTTCAACGCGGCAGCGGCGCGCCGAGCTTTTCGGCTCTCTGCAGAATCCGGCTCTCATCCTCTGCCAGAAGCAGCCGCTCGTCCACCATCGCGCGGATCACCTGCCGCACCTGCCCAAGATACTCCGCACGCGAGGTATAGCGCTCTTCCAGTGAAGGGCGTGGATCCCTGGTCGCCAGCCGCTCGGCACGCGTCGCGGCAAAGGGGATGTACGAGCCGCTGGCGATGCAGAAGTCGCCCAGACCGAAGCGTTCGGAACGCAGATTCCAGCCAGTGTATGTGGCTGTGGGCACTTGCAGCTCCGGCATCCGCACCCCCGCGCGTGTATTGCCATCGGCATCGACGGCGGGCACCAGCAGCGGATATTCCACCAGACGCTCCGGGAATGGCCCCGAGGCCAGCAGGGCCGCACGTGGTGGCTGGTCGCTGTAGGAAACGCCCGGAATCATCGGAAATCCCGTGCTGCCTCGTGCCGGGGGAACCAGCGTGCCGCTGGCGACTGTGGGATGTTTATCGACGGGCGGCGCGCGGCCGCCACTTGCCCACTCATCCAGCGCCAACAGCAGCGCGCGCATCGACGGACGGTAGTCCAGCGGATTGGGCATCTGCTGGCACATGCCACGCTCCTGCGAGCTGGCCGGCCCGTGCTGCGTCGACGCGAACAGATAGGTGCGCACATTGGAAGGGAACGCCACGTCACGACCTGCGGTGTCCGTGTAAAGCAGGCCGCCTGCGGTCCACACCTCGTTCTCCGAATCGGTGTGGATGATCTTCGGGCAGTTGCCTTCGGCTTCGCAGCGGCGCAGCCAGCCATCGGTGCGACGGCTCACAGCGTCGTACAGTGTTGAATAGGTGAAGGGGAACAGGTCATCGCCCTTCTGCCCGGGACGACCGAACACTTCATTCTGGGAATTCAGGCTCGCACCGGAGATGTGCACATAGACACCGTCGAATACCTGGCGGCCGCGTTCGTCACCATTGAAGTGATAGACGAGGTTCTTGACCGTGCGACCAGTCTGCGAGGCGCCGAAGGCCAGTGTCTTTTCGATCGTGGAACGCCCTGCCACAGCCAGAGGATTGGGACGCCCCTGCCGGTCTGCCGCTTCATGGCGCAGGAATGCAGCGAGATCGCGCATCGAGGCCAGCGCAAGCCCGTACACGACGGGATCCTTCGCCTCGTAGCTGAATTCGAAGGTGGCAGCGGCATCGAACGAGGCATCGCGCGGACGTGTGATCTCCACGCGCCATTCATCCAGATAGCGCCAACCGAGACCATCCGGCTGCACGGCGGGTTCGGCGGGCCGGCGGCGTACTTTCAGCTGCGCGGGCTGGCGGATGTCGGCCGCAGGATAGGCGAGATAACCAATGAAGGTGGGACCGCCACCCTCGCGGAAGCTCTCGACGGTCTGGCCGGTGAAGGTCGCTCCATTCGTGCTGCGGGCCACCGGCAGACGTGCCGTGAGGCGAGCAGGGCCAGGAGTGAGGCGGCTGCCGGAAGCCACACCCATGCCCGCAACGGCCGGACCAGGATAGGCAGGCTGCCATCCGCCGTAGACCAGCGTGTAGCCCTGGCGCATCAGGAACCCATTGCCGGCTGCCGCTGCGGTCTCCAGCTCCGCTGCCTGGGCGCCCGATTCATTGAAGAAATCCAGCGATAGCCAGCGGCCGCGGTTGACTGGCTCGTAGATCAGGCGGCGATTGCCGCGCGACAGATCGCGCGGCTTCAGGATCACGACATCCGTATCGAACTCGACCATACCGCGCGCATTGCGGGGCGCATGCTCGATGTTCACGAGCATCGCATTCATGGGCATTCGCGGATCCACCTCGTAGCGGGCCGTGGCGTACAACACGTCGTACGCACCCGCCTTGCCGAACTCGCTGCCACCGAATGCCGGTGCCGTGCGGTTCACTTCCAGCGATACCAGCCCGGCCGCTGCCGGCGCAGCCACGACGCAAGCCGCAACCCAGGCGGCGACCTTCTGCCAAGGATTCATGTCGCCCCCGGTTCGCGCTTCAGCGCGGATGGACTTTGATGACCACGCGCCGCGTCAGATGATCGTCTTCGCCAGTGACTCGCGAAGGATCATCGATCCATGTCACCTTCAGTTGCGCGCCCGTCAGATCAGAACCCTTGATGATGGTCGCGATCTGCTCCGCGCGCCGCTTGCCGATGCCCGAGGCTTCGGTGATGGTCTGGCCGTTCGACAGCAGCGCGGCGCCGCGGTAGCCGATGATCTCGACTTCCTTCGCCTTGATCGCCATCGCGTGATTGATGGCGGGCGTCAGGTAGCGCGGATGGCCGAAGCCCACCATGCCATCGAACCCATAGGGCACAACGAACTCGCGCACGGCCGACGTGGCTGCAGCTTCCTGCGGCGGCGCCGCGGTCGCTGCCCGCGGTGCATTGTCGAAAGCCAGGCGACCACGACTCGGTCCCGGCGGACGCGGTGGTTCGAAGGTGAGGTTGTAGCGGTCCTCTGCGGGCAGCATCTTGTTGCAGGACGCGTCGAGCTCCGGCAGCACCGACAGCTGCACTGGCTCCAGCACCACGCCCCCGCAGATGTTCGCCTTGTCCGACACCTTGCCTTCGACCAGCACCTTATGCCCAAGCCAGGGCGGTGTCACGGTGGCGCTCACGTCGGTCTGCAGTGTGAGGAAATAGGTCTGGCCTTCGTACTCGGCCAGCCAGCAGGGCACCGAGGCCGTGTCGCGCACGATCGGGCAGGTAACGAAGCTGCGGCGGGCGCCATCGGCCACGGCAGTGCCGGCCATCAGCAAAGAACCCAGTGTCGCGGCTGCGCCGCGGGAGAATCCTCGGATTTGCATCACAGAGCCCCCAGGAAATTGATCAGGTCCTGTTTCTCGGTTTCGGAGTAGCCGATGCCGTAGCGGCGATCATAGAAATCCACCAGTTCGCGCAGTGTCCTTGCCGAGCCATTGGAAAAATACGGCGCGCGTGCCGCGAGGCCGCGGAATTGCTGCATCACGATGGTACCCACGTCGTTGCACAGGCCGGAGATCAGCGCACGACCCGGATCCTGCGTGTAGATCACGCGCCCGAGGAAGGGATGCGGATCCACATTCGCGTTGCAGGTCACGCGGAACAGTGGCATCTGCGGCTTGGCTTCGTTCCAGGGATTCAGCGGAACTTCGTTGGCCCACGGCAGATTGGTGGTGCCGATGTCCATCCAGCCGTTGGCGGTATCGAGACCCATCATGTGCATGCCATGGCAGGTGGCGCAGGTGCGCTTGGTGGGATTACCCAGTCCCACCGAGTTCAGGTGCATGGAATCCTTGATCCAGAACGTGCGGAACATGAAAACATCATGGCCGCGAGCGATGGATTCACGCCCCGCGGCCTGTGCATCTTCGGTGGCATTGCCGGTGCGCGGCAGCTTCTTCCATTTGTCGCCGATCGGGAAAACCCAGCGCGTGGTGTTGTTGCCGAGCACGCCCGCGTCGCCTGCCGCGACAGCGCGCGGCCCAAAGGCCGGCGGACCGCCCTCTTCGACCAGATTGCCGCCCGATGCGTGCGTGGCCTGCGCCACATACACCTGCTGCTCGAACTGCACGATGCGGGACACCTGATCCTTCGTCAGGGGCTCCTTCACCTGGAGGTGATTCTTCGCGGCATCCCGGGCCTGCTCGGCCAGCGAAGGCAAACGCGCATCGGACATCATGTTCATGCTGGTGCGCTTGCCGGTCTCCGGATCCTTCATCGTGGGCATGCCGTTCTTGCCGATGAATTGGCCCACACCGAAACCCTGGTGGGTCGTGTACTTGGTGTTGGATGACGGCCGCGGACGACGATAAACCGAGATCGTCGGGTTCGCGCTCTTGAGCCCGTATGCCGGATCGGTGTTGCAGCCCGTCGGGTCGCGCACCACCTCGATGGCGAATTCCGGTTCGATCACGCTGCCATCGGGGCGGCGCGGCGGCCACGGCAGGCCCACGCGGAACAGACCGCGTTCCAGCAGCAGCGAATGCGACTCCGGGATTTCCGGCTTCAGGTTCGGGCAGTTCATGCCGTCGATTGCCGCGAACAGCGGGTCCTTGCCCTTGGTCGCCACCCACTGATCGCGGATGCTGCGCAGGGAAAGCCCCATGCCGTCGGACGGCTGATGGCAGCTGACGCAGGCACGGCCGTTGGTGCCGATGGGTTCGAAGAAAGGATGTCCTTTCGTATCGACATTCCCTGCCTGATTCAGCACACCAACCGTACCGGAATCATCGGCGTGCTGCGCATAGGCCGGCAGCACGGTGGCTTGCCCGGGCCGCAACCAGCGATCCGGTGCAGAGGGTGCTTCGCCGACCACAGCCACCGACACCCATCCGGCGAGACCCGCACCGGCCGTCGCAATCAACAGGTATTTCATGTGTTTCATTGCTTGAACCTTCAGAACCGGAACCTTGCACCCAGCCGGAATGCCCTGCCCACGACCAGCTCGTCCGCGACGCCAACGCCCTGATTGGGGTATGGCACTGCCTTGTCGAACAGATTGTTGACACGCAGGTACACCTGCGTGGCACCCAGCGGACCACCTTCGCCGAGGTCGTACTGGAAAGTGGCGTTGGTCAGGAACGTTGCCTTCACGTGGTTGATGTTGATGTCCAGCGGGCCAGTGCCCACGACCTTGTTGTTGTCGATGGTACCGGCCCCGTAGCGCCGCAGGTCAAACGTAGCCGAGAACGGCCCCACGTCGTATCCCAGCGTTCCGAACAGCGTCCAGTGGGGGTTCGTGTATTGGCCCGCCGCTTCCGTCGTCGTGGCGTTGATGGCTGCGGTGGTGGCCAGAGTATCCACATAGTTCGCGAGCAGGCGCAGATTCATCGAGCCCGGCAGACCTTCGGAAAGCGACGCCAGCGGGAAGCGGTAGGCCGCCTCGAAATCAATGCCGGAGGTTTCGAAGTAGTTCAGGTTCTGCTGGCGCACCGTGACGCCGGTGATGGCGCCGGCGGTGCTCGTGGCTACGTCTGCGCAGAACTGCGCCAGACCATCGAGGTAGCAGCGGTCGAGCACCTGCTGTGCCTGGATCACGCCGATCAGCCCCTTGATCTCGATGCGGTACCAGTCGGCCGACATCCGAAAACCACCAAGCCAATCCGGCGAAAAGACGATGCCGGCCGTGGTGGTGTTTGCCTTCTCGGGCTGCAGACCCGGGTTGCCGCGCGTGGTGATGGGCACCTGCACCGTGACGTTGGTGAGGGGGTTGCGCGCATTGCCCACCGTGACCGAAGTCGCGGTGAACAGCTCAGCCAGGTTGCCGGCACGGATGTCGCGGGACTGCGTGCCGCGCAGGCGCCACTGGTCGTTGATGGTGTAGCTGAGGCCGCCCTTCCAGGTCGTGACGCCACCGGAACTGCTGTAGTCGGTGTAACGGGCGGCGAGCGACACATCGAGCTGGTCCGCAAAGGCCACATCGTTTGCCAGCGGAATCACGAGCTCCGTGAACACTTCCTTCGCGTCATAACTGCCGGCGATGGCCTTGGAATTGCCTGTATGCCAGCCATTCGCCTCGGCAATGGGGTCAGCGATGGCGTTGACGCGTTCCTTGCGATACTCGAGGCCCGAAGCCATAGACACCGGGCCGGCCCAGGTCGAGAACGGCTCGCCGCGCAGCGTCATCGCGCCCACCGACTGGTAGGTGCGTGACACCGCGCGCGAAGTGCCCAGGATGTAGTTCACGGCCGCAGACGAAGGAGTGCCGTAACCGAACATGTTCAGCGGCGCGCAGTTGGGGTCGTTGTTGGTGGTGATGGCGTCCGCGTTCACCCGGCAGACGATATTGTTGTTGGGCACGCCGGTGCGCAGCAGGCCTTCATCCACCGCATCGATGGCACGGCTGAAGTTGGCCTGGTTGCGGTTCCTGTTGCGGATCGTGGTGTAGACACTGCGGCCGCTCTGGAAATACGCATCCCATGTCCAGCTGCCCGCCAGTTCTCCCTTGGCGCCGACCACACCGCGGTACACGCGCGGCACACCGTCGTCCACGCGGAACTCGTTCATGTTGTCTTCGCGCCAGGAACGACCCATCGAGAAACAGTTGATGCCGCCGCCCTGCATCAGGGTGCGCACGTTGGCCGGCAGGAAGGGGTTGTCGATGCCCACGGTGAGGGCACCCAGCGACGAAGTGGACGAAGTGGTGAAACGCGCGCCGACGGGCGCGGTCGCGACCTGGCCGCAGGTAGGCGTGTTCGCGTACGGCGTCGTGCCTTCGTTGCGTGCCGGGTTGGTCTGGCCATCCGTCAGCGAGTGCGCGAAGGTGCCTTCCACGAACATCGACGTCTTGTCGGTGACGTCGTAATCCAGGTGGGCGACCGCCGAGTAGCGCTGGAAAGGATACTTCGCGCTGCCCCCGACATTGGTGTACTCGCCGGCATTGTCCGTACCGCCGATCATGCGATTGCCGAATACCTGACCAAAGCCGAACGGCGCCGTCTGCCCGTTGGGCAGGAACTGCAGGCCTCGCAAAGCCACCAGATTCGGGTTCGTCGCGGTCAGTGGAACGGAGATGATCAGGCCGCCTGGCGACAGCGTCGAACGCCGCACGTCCTCAGCGTAGATGGTGCCCGGCAGTCCGTTCGTGGTGGAGGTGTTGCCTACATTGCCGGCCGCGCCCCAGGTACGAGCCAGTTCCGGCGGATGCATGCTGCCGATGCCCTGGGTTTCCGCATACTCGGCGCCGATCAGCAGCCGAGTGCGGTCGCCGAAGCTGTGGCCATAGGCGAACGAGGCCATCACGTTCTCGTCATCGCCGCGGTCCGACATGCCGCCCTGCATGTTGCCGACGAAGCCTTCCAGGTCCTTGCGCAGAATGATGTTGACCACGCCGCTGACCGCATCGGAGCCCCATGACGCCGAGGCACCGCCGGTGACGAGTTCGGTGCGCTGAACCATCGCAGAGGGAACGATGTTGAGATCAACCGTACCGTTGGATTGAGTCGGCACGTGCCGGCGACCATCCACCAGCACCAGCGTGCGTTGCGGCCCGACGCGCCGCAGGTCCGCAAATACATTGGCCGTGGAGGGCGAACCGGTCTGGCGAAAGCTGGGCAGCTGCGACAGCGCTTCGGAGATGGCAATGGGCGCGGACTTCAGGACATCTTCTTCGGAGATCACCGATGTTGGCGTCGGCGCTGCAAAACCGGTGCGCGCGACGCGCGAGCCCGTCACCGTCACCTCTTCCAGCACCGTGTCTTCTTGCGCCGAGTCTTCCTGCGCCCACCCGAGCGTCGGCACCAGCATGCCGGCCGCAAGGCCCAGAGACACCGCACAGACGGAAACCTTCGCGGTCGCTCCCATGGAACGACCTGCCCCTCGATACCCCATGACCTGCCCCTTCGCGCGCTCGGCGTGTGTTGGCTATTTGATTGTTGACAATGTCGTCAACAAAATACCAACAATGCGCCTGGAGGTGCAAGCGCTTTCATTATGACGCCCAGCAACGGGATTCGTAGGGCTGGTCAGCGAAAAAGCATTGCGCCGAAATCCACCAGCGAATCGCGCCACACGCTCCATTCATGGCCGCCTGGGAAACTCGCGAGCCGGACATCGATTCTGCCCGCCCGCAGGGCGTTCGCCTGGTTCGCCGTGAACGGCATGCGCGGATCTTCCGTGCCGCATGACAGATACAGCACCTTGATCAACTTGTTGGTTGCCGCGGGATTGCGCAGAAAGCCGGGACGCAAGGTCTCGACATCGAAGGGTGCGTAGGCGGCGCCGGAGACGCCGCCGAACAGACCGGTGCTGAATTCACCGATGTAGGCAAACTGGTCAAGACGCTTGATGCCCACACTGATTGCAATCCCGCCACCCAGCGAAAGGCCAGCGATGGCGCGATTCTCACGGCCCGGTCGCGCGCGGTAGTGCGCCTCGATATACCGGATCTGCCCGTTGAGGATGTCACTCTCGCCTTTCACCAGATCCAGACCCATGGGTGGCCCGCTACCTGCGCTGGTTGCGATCGACGGGGAATGCGTCGGCGCCGAAGGCTGGTCCCAGTTGGCGTTTGGCGTCACGACGATCATCGGTTTCATCCGGCCGGCGGCGATCAGGTTGTCCAGCGCCACATGCGCCAGACCTGAATCGAACCAGTGGTCCTCGTTTCCGCCGCCACCGTGATACAGATACAGCACGGGGTAACGCGCACGCGAGGATTCATACCCAGGTGGCGTGTAGACCATCATTCGACGCTGGGCCTTCGTCACGGGGGATGGGTACCAAACGGCCGCAACTGTTCCATGCGGTACATCCGTCGGCAAAAAAGGCGCGCTGACCGGAGCCTGCACGCTGCGCCCTGCTGGCCCCGCGGGAGTTGCAGGTCCGCTGGCCCGTTGAGCAGACACCAACGGCGTGCAGATGAGCAGCAGCGCGCAGGCAGCCCACCTGGATTGGAATCCCTTCATGGCGCGTTAGTGAAAGCAGCCTTTGACATTTTCGGGGCGGGTGGAAAGAGCGGTGATCTCGGCCTTCATGGCCGCCTGCGCGGCGCTCGGCTTATCCGCCGAATAAAGGTTCCTTGCCTCGGCGGGATCGACCTTCAGATCGAAGAATTCCCAGTTGCCCCTGTTGTAGGAGAGCTTGTGGTTGTCGCGACTCACGACCGTGTACATGTCTCCGCTTCCAGGGGGACGCGACGGCGGACAGAGCTCCGTGAAGGCGAACTTGCGTCCGTTATCCGCCCCGGCTTTGGTGAAGAGGGGCACGATCGAGAAGCTTTCGGTCATGGCCGATGTGTCTGCGCCCGCGAGCTGCGCGACAGTCGAGAACATGTCGGTTGCCACGACCAGCGCATTTTCGCGCTCGCCTTGGCGCGTAACGCCCGGGCCCGCGACCACGAGCGGAACACGCACGCCACCGTCGAGGATGTCCCACTTCGCGCCGCGCAATGGTCCGACGTTCTTGCGCTGCACGGGCAGCGGCGTTCCGTTGTCGCCCATGAAGATGATCAGCGTGTTCTCACGCTCGCCGATGGAATCGAGATGGGCCAGCAGCCTGCCGAGCTCCGTGTCCATCGCCTGCGTGAGAGCCTGGTAGACAGGGATATCGCCATTGTAGATTTTGCCATCCACGGGCCGATCGGCGATCGAGCTGAGCTCTTTCTGGTTCCACAGCTTCTTTGGCGGGACCTGAAAGCCATCGTTCGCTGAAGTGCCATGCGGTGCGTTGAACGCCAGGTACAGGAACCAGGGCTGATTGGAATTTCCCGCCTTCACCTTGTCGATGAACTCGATCGAGCGGTTGACGATGTGGGTCGTGGCGTACTCGGTCACTTTCACTTCGCTGGTGACGCCGTTCTTGTAGCGCGTTTCTGTCCAGTTGAAGTAGTCGGCGACTCCGCTGGCAATCATGCCGTCGTAGTGGGGGACTCCAATATCGTCGAACAGGCCACCGCCCAGGTGCCACTTGCCGATCGCCGCGGTGGCGTAGTTGCTCGAGCTGCGCTCCGCGAGGAAGCGATGCAGCGAAACGGTGGTGGCGGGAAGCGGCACGGAAACGTAGTTCACTCCATTGGCGTGGGGGTAACGCCCCGTGAGGATCATCGCGCGGGTCGGTGAGCACAGCGGTGTCGCGCGGGCGTTGTCGAACACGATCCCGCGTTTCGCCAGCGCTTCGAGCGTCGGCAGCGAGACGTTCTCGCCCTTCGGATCGTATTGCGGATAAACGCTGGTGGAATCCGTTCCGAGATCGTCGGCCAGCACGAACAGGATGTTTGGCGGGCGTTGTGAGGCCTGCTTCTTCACTCCGCCAGGCGTGACCGCCGTACAGGCCACCAGCGCCAGGAGGAGAATCGCTCCGAGAATTGATCCTGCAACCCGCCCTTCACTGCGTTCACGCATCAGGTACTCCCCGGCGCCGTGTGTGGCGCACCATTGACCGGCTCGTCAGCTTAACCGAAGCGCATCGCATCAGGACTCGGAAAGACTCGTGCAAAGCAGGGACTCTATGAGTCCGGATCCATCGCTATCGCACGACCCCGCCAGACCGCTGCCCTGATGCGTCCGGCGCATCGCGATTGTTTTCGGCGCAGGAATATTCCCGGATGCGCCAGTCCGGCCTGCGGGAATACTGGACATTGATCAGGATCGGGCTGGTGAACGCCTCCGGATCGGTGATCGTGATCTCGTTCCTGATCGTGTTCTTGTCTACCGGCGTGATGCGCTCGACGATGCGCATCTGTTCGCTGTGCGGAAAACCGCGCACCGGTCGACGGGTGTTGAATCCGATGGTATCGATGACCAGCGTATTGCCGTCCCAGTGACCGATGGAATCGCCGTTGTAGGAGGGATCGAGATCGTCCGGCTCAAGATGCGTCTTCCGGTCGAGGAATATCCGCCGTACCTGACTCTCTGCTTCAAACAGGAAGGTGATGCGTCCGGGCGTGCTCAGGATTTCAAACGGGTAGGGGTAGGTCATGATGCTGGGCATGCCCGGCCATTCGCATGACTCGGTGCCTTCTGCCAACTTTGAAGCATCCGCGCGCATGCGCTCGTAGACTGCCAGGTATTGCGATGTAAGTGGCGGCGCGGCAGGCGCCGCAGCGGTCGCCGGGCCGCGCAATTCTTCCGCCGTCTGGCGATTCCGCCCCTCGCGCTTCATGCGTTCATCGAGCGAGTTGTCGTTCATCCAGATCCCGGCGAGATCAAAGGGTGCGGCCTTCCGTGGCTCAGGCGCGGCGCCCTGCGAGGTCGCGCACAGCACTGCCAGTGCGGCGGCGGCAACCATGCATCTCGGCATGGCTCTAGCCATGGTAGTAGAGCCTGGAGCCATCAGACTTCGTGATCTCGACAAAGCTGCCGCCCGGAGTTCCGTCCTTCAGCGGATAGATTTCAACCGTGATCTTCTCACCAGGTTTCAGGGAAGTACGCTTCCAGCCATTGCGACTCAGGATGCCCGGGCTGCCACCTTCCAGGCTCCACTCCGTCTGTTTCCCGGCGGCGTCGGTCACGATGACCTGGATCCAGGTATGTGGATTGGTCCACTGGAATTCCTTGACCACGCCGCTGATCACGATCGAATGCTCGCGGTCGAACATCGAGAAGGAGTGATGCGCAGGCACCAGCGTTGGCGAGAAGGCCAGCAAGGCAGCGAGCAAACGAGCTGGAGTGTTCATCAGACGCACCTTTCGCATTTGCTGGTCACTGCGGTTCAGAATCTCACGGCCTTCGCATCGCTCAGGATGATCTCGCGATAGACCGGCAGGGACCATCCCTGCCCTTCCAGTTCCTTCAGGCGCTTCTCCACCTGCGCCACATAGTTGGCCGGCGTGCCGTATTTCTTCTTCACCGTGGCGGCATCGATGGGCGTCTGATAGCCCGAGAGGCTGCAAAGCAAGGGAGTCTGCATCCTGCCGGAGCCAGCGCCCGTGCTGGCCGGGTTGGGCGGATTGCGCATGGTGTACTTGAACAGGGGCATATCCACATAGGTATTGCGGATGCCGCCCATGGCGTTGCCATATTGATCCAGCTGCATCAGCGAGCCGTCGTTCACCGTGTACAGATCCATGATCACGCGCGGTGCTTTCGGGGGAATGATGCCTTTGTCCACCCACTGCAGGAGGTGATGCAGTGCCACCGACGCCACCGCATCGATCGGAAACTCGGACAGCGGCTGCAGGCAGTCTTCCTGCTGCAGGCGCTTGCGGGTATTGCGCGAATCCAGGTGAGCCATGCCCACGAACTCGTACACCCGAAACTGCTTGCCGGGTTCGTCGCCATCCTGCGCCGCAGTGGCGAGCTCCTGGTACTCGTGCTGGGTGGGAACCTGGATGATCGGCACATCGACAGGCGCAATGACCGTGCCATTCATGGTCGGCATGAAGCCGTCATAGATGTTGGTCATGCTGGCCAGCTTCAGAGTCTTGTGCGAAGGCAGGTAATTGACCACGAGCCGCGAGCTGGCCGAAGTACCCCACAGGATCATCTTGCGAAGCTTCAGATTCGCGATGGGGCTTTGTGGACTTTTGACCAGCGCCCCGGCCTGGGCGAGTATTTCGCTCACCTGATTGTCGCTCACCTTCAAAGAGCCATAGCGCTCGGGATTGAAGGTGGCAATGATCTGGACGCCGGTGGTATCGATCTCCACTGCGATGTGGCCCGCGTCCATGATGTACAGCGAGTTGTACTCGAACGCGTGCGCTGCGGCTGCCGCCGGATGCATGGGCTCTGCAATCGCCAGACCACTGAACTTGCGATCGTCCCTGGGCTTGCGGATGACGAGGCGCGTTGTGTACGGCTCACCGGCAGCCGTTCCGGAAATCAGAAATTCATCGGCCACGTAGCCGTAGTGATCGAGCCCCCTGCCCGCCCACAAGGCTGAAGCCGAGTCGTAGACCTTGCCTGGCCCGGTGAGCGGTTTGATTGCGGGAATGGGTGCGACGACCGGCACGGGAGCGGGTTCGGCGGGGCGCCGGCCCGGCGCACCCGGTCCACCAAAACCACCGGAGGCACCTGGCCCGCCGGGCGCCTGGGCCAGAACCATGCAGCTCACGGCCAGGAGTGCGGACATGGCCAGTGAAATCCGAGAGCTTCTCGCAATGCCTGCTTTCTTGGACCTGCCCCGTTCTGTCATTGTTCTTGCCCCGCCCGGATACTACTCAGCGGCCCCCGGTGCCCGCCGAACGATTTGCGAATTCCTGCGGTGTCAGCACACGCAGAAAGGGATTCGGCTTGTATTCAATGAATCGTGCCGGCGCCGCCGGGGAGATGCCCTTGGCAAGTGCGTTCAGGGACGCTGGCGAAGTTTCCGGCCAGCGTCCGGATTCGAGTCGTTGTCTCATCACGTCCAGCACGGCAGCGATCTCTCCCGATGAGAACGTGCAATGACCTGCCGTCTCTGTAAACACCGTGCGAAGCGACTGTTCCTTGCCGGCAGCGCGCGCTCCCCTGCTGATCGCCTCCATCGCATCCGAGGCACTGATCGGATCGCCAATACCCTGCATCGAGATCACCGGGATCGAGAGGTCGCCAAAATACTGTTGTTCCGAGATGGCCTGCAGCGCGGTGGCGTGCTCCGAGATTCGCGGGGCCTGGGCGAGAACCTTCAGATCCGCCGCGAGATTCAAATTCGCACGCTTGTAGAGTGCTTCGACAAGCTTCCTCTCGGGAAGCTTCGCGAGCGCCGCCTTGTAGTCGACCCCCGTATTCCAGGAAATATTGCCACCGAACAAGGTATTGATCTGACGACGACTGCTCATCATCTGCGCGACGGCGGCAAGCCGCCCGCCGGCGAGCGCTTCGTAGTAACCAGCCTGGCGCGCATCGAAATCCGTGGCTGCCGGGCGCGGATTCGACATGCTCGCCCAGTCAGGCAGCCCTCCCAGAACTGCTGCCAGCGCGATGCGCGCCCGGCCCTGCGGCGTCTGTTGCGCCTTCTCGAGCATGGACTTCCATGCAGGCAGCGCGGTGGTTTCGAAATCAGCAGGAACTTCAATGATTGGCAGATTCGACGCGGGAGCGAGCAGGGTCTTCGCGACGAACAGCGTATCCATCTTCTCATTCCACTGCGCCACAGCCCCGGCTGGCCCGGCGCAATTACTGACACCAGCGACCCAGGGTGAAGGCTTGCGATGCGCACCGATGAACACGGTGTGCCCACCCATCGAACCACCGAAGGCGATAGGCAGCTTGATCGCACCGAACTCGGCCTCGAACAGGCGCTTCACTTCCGTGAGATTGTCCACCGCTTTCGAAACACGCCAACCGCTCACCGTACGCGTAACACCCGCGAGTGCGTAGCCGCGATCCAACAGCAGGCGATTCTGCTCGGAATACGGCGCGTTGGGGGCCGCGTAATCAAGATTGAACAACGCCGCGCCGCTCCAGTTGGCTGGAACGTCGATCCGGTATGCGGTGCCATCCGCGAGTGTGCCCATGAGGCTACGCAATCCGGCGATACGCGGCGCGGGTTCGCCCGCAGCATTCGGCATCTGGCCGGGAGGTGGAGGCCGCGGCGCCGGTGTCTGCGCCGCGACAGCGCCAACGAGGCACGACAACACGAGAACGGTTGCACGGGATCGACGCATCACGCGATCTCCTTCTATTGTTTCTTGCGTACTGAATCGAAGAATTCGAATACACCGGGCAACGCGAGCGGGATCATGCCGCCATGACTGGCGTCAAACTCCCGATAGCGCATGTCGACACCGGCTTTCTGAGCCGCTTCGAACATCCTGCGACTGGCGGCGTACGAAGGTGCCTGGGTTCCCTCGGAATAATCGATCGGCACGGCCTTGAGACTCGCAAGGGGCGTGACGCTCTCTTCGATCAGTGGGCCCGAAAGGAGCCCCAGGGCCAAGAACCTGCCCGGGTACTTGCCGGCAAGATACCAGCCACCGCCCGCGCCCATGGAATGGCCGGCAAGGTAGACCTGCTTCGGATCAACGCCGTACTCGGCAATGGTGCGCTCGAGTACAGCGAGTGTGTCCTTCTCGCTGAGGTCGACTTCCACAAGGCGTGCCGGGGTCGCACTGCGGCGATCCTCGGCCTGTCCGGCGAGATTGCCGAACGAACCGCGCAACGTCATGGGTGTGCCGTAGGAACCGATCGGCGTGTAACCCAGCGGTGCCACAAGGATGTAACCATGCTGCTCCGCAAGCTTTTCCAGCTGCTTCTCGTTCCTGTCGAGATACGCGTTCTCGTCGGATCCGCCACCATGCAGGAACAGGATGAGCGGCAGCTGCACCCTTCCATCCCAGGTGGTGGGCACGTACAGGCGATAGGGCATTTCCTGCTGCGCCGGCGTGAACAGGTAACTGCGATGCTGGCTGCCCTTCGCCCGCAGCGTGTTGACGATCGGCGGTGGTGGCGGCCCCGCGGGCGGTCGTGCCTGTGCCGGATTGCCGGGAGGCATCGCCGGAGCTTGGGCCAGCACTGCCGCACTGGCCAATAACGCGCAGATCGCAAGCGGAGCAAACAGTCTGTTGGTATTCATGCGTCCACAACCTCTGCCGACTATAACGCCGAGGGCCGCAGGGTTGTACACAATGTTGTTGACGATCCGAAAGCAACCCTTGAGCTGACGGCATTGGGCGAAGCGGCTCCGCTCCACAGCAACCTCCAGTTGTCCTACGACATTTCCATCGCTACCCGACCTGCGTTCAGACGACGCCTTCGCTTAAGTTGGCTCGAGTGAGTACATCGACGCTGCGCACGACAAGAATCATCGGCATGACCGCCATGTCGATCCTGATTGCGGGCTGCCAGTCCATCGGTTTTGCGGTACTCAATGCGGCCGCTCCGAATGTCACGCGCGAACCCGGCATTGCCTTTGGTGATGGCGAACGCCGCCGGATGGATTTGTACGCGCCACGCAAAACCGTAGGAGATGCCAAGCCCCTGATCGTCTTCTGGTACGGCGGCTCCTGGGAAATGGGCGATCGAGCCGACTACCAGTTTGTTGGCGCTGCCCTGGCGGTACGCGGCGCAGTGGTCGCGATTCCGGATTACCGTCTATATCCCGAGGTGCGGTTCCCGGATTTCCTGCGCGATGCGGCAGCCGCTGTAGCAAAGGCCCAGCGCGATGCAGTGCGTTACGGAGCCGACCCTCGACACACGGTGCTGGGCGGTCACTCGGCCGGAGCCTATATTGCAGCCATGCTCGCGATCCAGCCACGCTATCTGCGCGAAGCAGGCGTGGATCCTGCGTCCATCGCTGGATTCTTTGGTTTATCTGGCCCGTATGGCATCGAGCCCAACACTGCAGCATTACGCGCCATTTTCGACGCAGTGAAAAAGCCTTCCGAATACCAAGTGACGCAGCAGGTCACCGCGCTGGCGCCTCCGGCATTGCTGGTTCACGGTGAACCGGACGAGACCGTACACGCCTCCCACACTCTTGGGCTCGCCGCCGCGTTGCGCGAGAAGGGCGTGGCGGTAGAGCTGAACCTCGTTCCAGGACGCAAGCATGCGGACACGGTGCTTGCCCTGTCCCGTCCAGGGAAGTTCCGCATTCCGGGACTCCTCGCACAGGTCAGCGACTTCGCGGCGCGCTTGCCCACCCGTTGATGCGTACCGCGGGAAACGAGCAACGAAGGAGAACCTCTTGTCCGACAACCAAACCAAATCCCCTGAATCACCCCCGCGCCTGCCGGCTACACGGAGAAATCACCTTCCACCAGCGGAGCGCGGGAGCGGGCACCACCACTGGACCTCATCGGGATGTCGTGTCGGACAGCTCTGACGACGCGCGCTATCAGCGTCCGCTGCACCTCACCCAGAGGTAAACCTAGCATCAAGTGCCCAGTCACAAGTGGAGCAAGACATGAAGCAGGGAATTCCCAACAGGGACGGCATTATCGGCTCTCTCCAGAACACCAGCGGGCCTGGTCCCTACATCATGGCCGCCGACACTCTGACAGGCGAGAAAGTGGTCACCCAGGAGGGCAAGGACCTCGGCAACATCACCCACATCATGCTGAACGTTGTCGAAGGTACGGTTGCCTACGCAGTGTTGTCGTTCGGAGGAATCCTGGGTCTCGGGGAAAAACTTTTCGCCGTACCGTGGGCTGCCCTCGCGCTGGATGTTGACAACAAGTGGTTCGTGCTCAATGTGGACAAGGAACGCCTGAAAGACGCACCCGGTTTCGACAAGGATCACTGGCCGGCGATGGCTGACGCAACTTGGGCCAGGGAAGTGGAGGCATATTACGGACCCATGGCGATGTCGCGACGGCCATTCATCTGACGCCTTCGTGCTGTCGGAGCAATCGTAGGAGTCGGGAGAACGAAAGCCATATCGTTTTCCTGTGGCCGGGTATATCGTCTGCGCATGCGCATTTCCTCCAGGTTGCTGTCGGCCGGCGCGTTTGTGGCTGTTACGCTTGCCGTACTCGGCGCGTCTTCGCCTTCCGCCCCGCCACTCCGGGAGCCCATGCCATTTCGCGAGTACCCGAGCTTCGAAGGCTCGGATGCAGAGGCACCACTTCCCGAGGACTGGCAGGTGCCGGGCGAACTGGTTGTCGGGCGCCTGATGTATCCCAGTGCCGGCGGCCGCCGCGGTTTCGGCGGTGGTTACGACTGGCACCAGGGCAACACCGGGTGGACCGACGACTATCCGCGCGGTGATCGCGCCCTGATCAAGATGCTTCGGCGGAACACGCGCATCAACGTGCGCGCCGTCGAGCAGCCCGTGAGCATCGATGACGGCGATGACATCTATTACTGGCCATTTCTGGTTGCGGGCATGGCGCAGTCCTGGCAACTCTCTGATGCGCAGGCAGGCCGGCTGCGCGATTACCTGCTGCGCGGTGGATTCCTGTTCTGCGACAGCTTCTTCGGCGACGATAGCTGGTCCTATTACGAAGAGAGCATGAAGCGCGTATTCCCCGATCGGGATATCAGGGATCTGACGGACGACGAAATCATTTTCCACGCCGCTTTCGATCTGAAGGAGATGACCAAGGTCTCGATTCCCCATATCAGCCAGGCGTTTGGTGGCGGTCGCTTCAGCATGGGCGGACCGCCCAACTGGCGAGGCGTATTCGACGATTCCGGCCGGTTGATGGTGCTGATCGCCCACAACAACGACGTGGGCGACGGCTGGCAATGGGCTGATGACCCACGCTATCCGGCCGACGAGGCCAATCGCGCGCTACGGATCGGCTCGAACGTTGCGGTCTACGCGCTCACGCACTAGCCGGCGGCGCTACCCATCAATCGGGCGACGTCTGATGAATCTCAGTGACTCAATCACGCATAACGCGATCAGACAGATCACTGCCGTCTGGCGATCGAATGCCGTCAGGATCCAGTGCGCAAATACGAGACCAGCGGCGATATAGACTGTTCGATGCAGGCGCCGCCAGTTTCTGCGCAACATCCCGACCGACTTGTCGTTGCTCGTGATTGCCAACGCCAGGAAGATAACGAAAGCCATCCACCCTGTGAGCAGATCGGGCTCGACCCCCTCTTTCAGGATGTACCCGTATCCCCATTTCCGTTGCAGGTAAGTCACGGTGTGGAACGCCGCGTAGGCAAAGCTCGCGACTCCGAGCGCGCGGCGATGCATTCCTATCCACATGGGCCACCTGGCTTCAGGCAGCAGTCTGCGCAGCGGTGTAACGGCCATCGCGAGCGAAAGAAAGCCAACACTCCAATTGCCGGTTTGGTGGATGACCTGGCCGTAGCTGATCGAATCGGCAAGGTAGCGAACCAGGATATGAATCCCCGGTACAGTCAGCATCGCCCAGATCCAGTACCTGCGCGAATTCTTAAGACTTCCTTTGCTGGTCATGGGTATTGCTGCTGACACATCTGTACTGCCTTTCTGTCGTGCTATGTTTCGAGTCGACTCGAATCGAATCAAATGACGGGATACCCGGAGTAGGCATCATGATTTCAGGCAAATCAAACTTCCACGTTGTGGTTTCATCGGTTCTATTGATTGCTTCCGTCTGCGCGGAACAAGCCACCGCCGCCGCAGCAACGACCCCACCTGCCGGCCCATCCACCGTGCAGGCGCCTCCTGCAGGCGCACCTCAGATGACACCCGAACAGCGGGCTGCTGCACGGGCGGCGGCGCAGGCCAAGTCTGCCAACACTGCGTTCAATACCGCACCGCTGATCAACCCCAATACCGCCACGAAGGAACAGCTTGCCGCGATTCCCGGGATGACGGCGGCAAGGGTTCAGGCGGTCCTGGCGGGCCGACCATTTGCGACGCCCACCGCGTTGCATGCCGCGATCGGCAACGGACTGAGTGAAGAAGAACAGTTCAAGTTGTACAGCGCCATGTTCGTGAAAGTGAATCTCAACACGGCAAAGTCGGCTGATTTCGCGCTCGTTCCGTCCACCATGCCCGCGGCTCGCCTGGTTCGCGAGTTTGAAGAATATCGCCCGTACAAGGCCATGTCGGACTTCAGCCGTGAAATGAAGAAATACGTCAGCGAAAAGGAAGTCGCGTTCCTGGAGCGCTTCGTCACGATCGACTAGAAAATCCAGGAGCCAGGGCTGCACGGGCAGGGTTGAAAATGCCGCGATCGTCAGTCGCGGCATTTTCAATCCCTGGAACAGATCAGAATTTCGCTCGCAGGCTGAGCGCAAACAGGCGACCGATCGGGTTGGTGACCGTCGGGTCGTATCCGCCACCACTGTTCTGCCCTTGTCGCGAATTGACATAGGGTGGGTCAGCGTCGAACACGTTCCTCGCTTCGAGGCCCAACGTGAGACCGTCGACTCCCAACATGTCGAAGGTGTCAGAGAGCCGCCAGTTCAGCGTGACGTCAACGAGATTGTACGCTTTGACTTTTTCGTCCGGCTCGACGATGTCGTTCACGTATCCGCCAACGTGCTGCACTTCACCACGCAGCGTGAACGGCCCGCGGTTCCATGCCACCGAAGCGCGCGCCTTGAAGGTAAGCGGATTGTAGATCTTGTTCTTCAGGCTTGTCGTGTCGCCAGCAGGTGTGAAGGCCACATCGTAACCAGTGAGATACGTGCCATTGAATCCGAAGGTGAGCGTGTCGGCGGCCCCGACATCGGTCACGTAGCGCATGTCGAAATCGATGCCCTGCATTTGCGAGCGCCCGAGATTGAGGCTGCGGCCGTCGGCATAGATGCAGTTCGAGTAATCGGGGAGCGGCGCGGTAAGGCAGGCTGTGCTCGCGCCCGCGATCTGCCGCAGGGCGACCGGCCCGGTGCCGGCGATGCCGTTGTCCCGGATGTCCACAATCCGGTCATAGGCGGGCCTCCCAAACAGGATGACATCGGTCCCGGCATATTCATCTGCGTAGGTCAGGATCGAAAGGTTCGAGAGCAGACCCGCAATCGTGTTCTCGTAGGCGATGTCGAAATAGGTGAGGCTGATCTTCAACCCATCCAGCGGTTCGAAATCCGCGCCGAGTGTCCAGGTGGTCGCGGTTTCCGGTGCGAGATCGGGATTGGGGCCGGAACCCACCTTGAAGACTGGCAGGGCCGCGCCACCGGCCGGATTCTGGTGGTTCTGCACGTACAGGAACGTGCTGTTGCCGAATATCTCGGGGAAGGTCGGCGCGCGGAACGAGGTGCCATAGCTGCCGCGGATCTTGAGGCCATCCACCGGCACCCAGTTCAAACCGAACTTCGGATTGGTTGTGCCACCGACGTCGTTGTAATCATCATGGCGAAGAGCTGCAGTAACCTGCAGTTCCTTGAAACCGGCGGTTGTGTTGTCCGCGCCGAAAACCGGAATGAGCAGCTCGGCGTAGGTCGAGTTGACCTTGCGGTTGTAGACCCTTTCTTCCGGCAACCCGGAAGAAATTGCCATGGTGAAGTCCTGTCCTTCATAACCCAGTGCGGCCTTCACTTCGCCGCCAGGCAACCCGAACACTGGCCCATTGAGGCCTGCCTGCCAGGTTTTCATGTCCGCATTGGTCGGGAATGTCGCGTCGGCAACGAAGAGCAGTGCTTTGGTGGCGTCGCTGGTACGGCCCAGACCATAGGGATCGAAAGCCGTCGCGGGGTTGCTGCTGGCAAGCGCTGCCGTGAGCGCAGTCGAATTGAGGCCGGCCGTCGAATCCGCCCGGTCTTCGGCTTTACCGAAACCAAAACGGCCGTCGAGTTCCCATTCCTTGGGCAGGCCGACGCGGAATCCGGGCGTCATTTGCCAGTTCGTCTGGTAACCGCCGTAGACATCGGGCGGCGTATCCTCCTCGAAATTGTAGGCAATCTGATACCCGCCTGAACCCGGCACATAGAAGCTTGGCGCAACGAAGAAGGCATTCGTTTGCGGAACAGTAAACGTGCTGGTCAGCGCCCCGGGAAGACGGGCGAAATCGCGCTTGTTGTAATAGCCGTCGAACAGCAGTTCGAAATTTTCGGTAATTTCGAATGTGGCAGTCGAGCTGATCGAATCATAGATCTGCTCCGGGAACAGATCCTGAAGGCTTTGCGGATCGCATAGATTCCGCGTGCCGGCCACGAGGCTGGCGGCGTTGGCAGCGGAGAATTGATCCGGCAGGGCGTAGTTCTGCCCCTGGTAAGTCAGGGTGCCAGGCGAGCACTGGGTGACCCTGTAATCCGGTCCGCCCCAGGGAGTCAGGTCGCTGGTATTGAAGCTACGGTCGGCACCGTTGAGGTTCGACCGGAATGCATGTTCATAGGCGACCATGACCTGGCCACGATCAAAGACCTTGCCGAAGGCAGCACCGGCATTCCATTCCCAGAAATCGCCGTTGCCGGTGGAGCCTGCACGTGTGAAGGCTTCGACTCCGTCCAGACTGCGGCGCGGGAATGAGATTGACCACACCGGCCACCGCGTCAGAACCGTAGATTGCCGATGCGCCGTCTGCGATGACCTCGACCCTCTCGACTCCCAAAGTAGGGATCACCGAAGGGCTGATGGCCCGACCATTGGTCGTCATGCGGTGGCCGTCGGTAATGATGAGGGTCGAAAACGGGCTGAGGCCGCGCAAGTTGATCGAGTTCGACCAGGTGGCGTTGCCGTTACCGGCATTCTGCGCGCGCGAGTTCTCGGAAAAGCCGATGTCGAAGACCTGCGGCAGATCCTGGATCATGCGGTCGAGAGTGACCTGACCGGAATCCTCGATTTCCATCCTGCCAATCGTGGTGACGATTGCACCGACGGGTGCTACGCCGGCGATGCGGCTCCCCGTGACCACGACTTCCTGCAGTTCAGTGGCCTCTTCGGCGTCTTCCTGCGCGACGGCGTTTTGCGTCGTCACCAGGCTGCATGCAGCGATAACCACCGATGACGCGCCCTGCAGTAAATGGCCGCGCGATACCCCAATGCGAGTCTTCATTTCACACTCCCTCTGAATTGACCGCTGACGCGGCGCATTTTTTGTTCATTCCCCGGCAGACGGATCGAATCGTGCCCCTGTCATCGAGAGTCGTTCCGAGACGGCCATACACGCGATACCGGGCGCTGCCTTTCTCATGTGGCTTCTTGTAGTCCGGAATTCCTGCATTCGAGAATAACAGAGCGTTGACGATATCGTTAACAATCTGGAATTCCCCCTCATTCGCCACTGCAACGACCGGGGATTAATACTGTCCAGGCAATAAAACGCCGGGCGCCTGTCGCGCGCTACGGATCGGCGCGAACGTCGCGAGCTACGCGCTCGCGCACTGGGCGACCTTGGCCCGGAACGCTGCGCGGTGGGCTGCGACCGGCCCTATGCCTGCTCGGGACGCACCGCGAAGGCATTCGCGTCAAAGGGATCATCAAGCTGCCCGAGCGCGTGCATTTCTTTTGCTGTCTTGTGGATCTCGGCCTGGAGCGAACTGAGCGTTTCCGCCGAGAGCCAGTTCTTCTTCCTGTACTCCAACTCAACCAATTGCAGGCAGTTGGCCAGATTGTTTACGTGGTGCTGCACCTTGTGCATGGTCTGCCGCAAGGTCTTCTGCTTCTCTTCGCGAACAGTCAGAACGCGCTCACGCTCCAACGCATCATGCAGCTCGCGGTTCAGCCGCTGAAAAAGCGCCGTCATGGGGACGGCAACAGTGAATGAGCACAGGAACGCGGTGAGCAGATAGTCTGCGCGCACGCTTCCATTGATCGCGAAGCTGATCACAGTAGTAATGGCAAGCGAACTCGCGACTGCTATTGCCGTATAAAACGCACGCTCCTGCAGGATGTGCGCTCTGCGCCGCGCAGGAAGAATACTGATTTGGAAGAACATGTCTTGACCAGCTGCCTCGTGAAACACGTGTAGCCCAAGGTTACTCGAGAGACATCCTATGTCGGAACGGGAAACCCTGGAGCAGGGCAGCAAGTAACCACATTTCCCGCAACTATGGCCAACGCCTCTTACGTGTGTCACACTACACCTGTGACACATAGGAGCCCTGGCTGCACATGGTCCCGTTTACCGTCAAGCTCATCCCCGGCCCCTCCATTTTCGATCAGGTGTGCTTCGCCGCCATCCGATCCATCCTCGCGGGTGCGATGAAGGCGGGCGACGCCTTCCCTTCCGTGCGCGCCCTCGCTCTGGATCTCCGCATCCATCCCAACACCGCCCACAAGGTGGTGCAGCACCTCATCCAGGAGCGCTGGCTGGTAGCGCAGCCCGGCGTTGGCACTGTGGTGGCCGCTCCGCCCAAGGCGCGGGCCGGCGATCGAAAGCATCTGCTGGAACACGATGTGGAGAAACTGGTCGTCGAGGCCGTGCGCGTAGGCGCGAGCCTCGGCGAAGTGCAGGATGCCGTGGAGCAGAGCTGGAAGAACCTGCGCGGCCTGAAGGTTGTTGCCAATGATCATTGAAGCCCGGCATGTCGCGAAGCGCTATGGCCGCTTCGACGCCATCGATGATCTCAACTTGCAGGTGCCGGAAGGCTCCGTATTCGCGCTGATCGGACCCAACGGCACCGGCAAGACCACGACCATCCGCATGATGATGAATATCCTGCAGCCTGATCGCGGCGAGATTGTCGTGCTCGGCACACCCTCGCGCGAGCTCTCCGCAGCGCACTTCCAGAACATCGGCTATGTGTCGGAGAGCCAGAAATTGCCAGGCGGACTCACGCTCGCGCAGTATTTCTCGTATCTGCAAAGTCTCTATGCCACCTGGGATCGCGGCCTGGCACAGGACCTCTGCGAGCAGTTTGAGCTGCCGCCGATGCGCCGCATCCGGCACCTCTCGCATGGCATGCGCATGAAGGCCTTGCTGGTGGGTGCCCTCGCCTTTCGCCCGAAGCTGCTGGTACTGGATGAGCCCTTGAGCGGGCTGGATACGCTGGTGCGGGATGAAGTGGTCAACGGCCTGCTGCAGCAGGCGGCGGATACCACGATCCTGATCTCTTCACACGAGCTCACGGAGATCGAGAGCTTCACCACGCATGTGGCGTTCATGCAGAACGGCCGGTTGCTGCTCCAGGAATCCATCGAAACACTGCAGCAGCGCTTCCGCGAAGTATCCGTGACGCTCTCTGCAGTGAAGGAGCTTCCCGCCTCATGGCCCGCCGAGTGGCTGCTCCCCGAGATTGCCGGTCACCGCCTGCGCTTCGTCTGCTCGGATTACGAGGATGACCCGCAGCTCTACCAGCGCGTGGTGCGGCATTTCGGCGCCATCCAGCTGGAATGCGCCGCGATGCCATTGCGCTCGATCGCCACTTCGCTGATGCAGGCCCGCAAGCGCAGCCTGGCAACCACCAGTCGCCCGAGGAATGACCTGCCATGAGTTTCCAGTTCAGGATTGCGGGCGCGATTCTCCGGAAGGATGTGTTGATCCTTTATCCGCTGGTGCTTCTCTGCATCCTGCTGCTCGCAGGAGATGTAATCATCACCCGCCTGGAGCTCCTGCCTCTCTGGATATCGCTGCGGCAGCCTCTCGTCGGTCTCTCTGTCATGGCACTCATCTTTTCCGTCTTCCAGAACGATAGCCCAGTAGGACTGACAGACGACTGGCTGTGCCGCCCGGTGCCACGGCGCGAACTGCTGGCCGCGAAGCTGCTGCTGGTGTTGGCCGTGCTGTATCTTTCCCGCGCAATCGCCACCTTCGGTGTGGATCTGGCGCTGGGATTGCCCCTGGTCGAGGCCCTGCAGGATGCGCTGCTGCTGCAGGATCCGTACATCCTTTTGCCCCTGCCGGTGGTGCTGATCATTGCCATGGTCACACGCAATCTGGTCCAGGGCATTGGCACCCTTATCGGCCTGTTCATCTGCGTCTTCGTGATCCCGACACCATTGACCAGTGAACCCGGACCACTGGATCCCGGCATTGGCGATGCACTCGAAGCCGCGGGCCTCGGCTGGATCATGCTGACACCGGCAAAACTCGTGCCCCTGCTGCTGGTGGCCGTGGTCTGCTGGCTGGTGTACTGGCGCAAGCAGATCACCGCGGCGCGCGTGCTGCTGGTCGTCACCACCTTGGCCATCGCGATGTTCATCGTGCTGCCGATGTGGGTTCTGCCGTGGAGCACGGTGTATGCCGTGCAGCGCGCCGCCCTGCCGGAAGCGGCCAGCGAAGGTGCGGTCGTTGCGAGCCGACTCCAGTTGCGCAATCCGCGCGCCTGCTTTCCCGCCACACGCATCGGAAATCTGTCTTCCGATACCGCGTTCGGCGCTGCGCGGCAATTCCATAGTCTGCGGTTGTGGCCGGAGGAGGCCCTGCGTGGCGCCGGCCCGGATTCGCTGGCCTTCTTTACCAGCATCGAGGTCGATTCACTGCCTCTGGACTGGCGCGTGAAACTCAACTACGTGCAGGCCGACTACCTCATCGACGGAAACAAGCCCTCCTGGTCCCTGCGTCCGGCTCGCTACATTACCGATGACGTCGGTGCTGGTCCGCTATCGCATGCCTGGATGCTCCCCGGGTTCGTGGTTCAGGATCTTGCGGCACGGTCGAACACTGCACTCCGGCTCCAGTATTCGCTGACACTGCTCAAGCCGCGCAACTTCAGTCTGCCGACTGACGGCCGGCGACATGTGATCCCGGGCTTCGGCCGCTGCACCGCCACGGTAGACGTACTGGGCAATGACATCGATGTGGAATGTTTCAGCGGCTTTCAACACACCGCGCAACTCAGTGCGGAACTGAACGGCATTCCGGCCAGCCGCGCGTATTCGATGGCGGACTTCGCGCCGCGCTGGGCACAGCTGCTCCGCAGCCAGCGCATCAGCCTTGCCATCGGCTCCGCGCGACTGGCGCGACATGACACCGTCACCGTTTCCACCTGGGAAGCAGCGGGCCACGTCGACGAGTCGCTCACCCTGCCTGGAATCCTCGGCGCCGCTCCAGAGACCTGCCCTTTGCCGACCAGCAATGGCCCCGCTTTCCAGCAGTCTCGCTGGCGTGACGCCGCTCCGCACCAGGCCTATTCCATCAGCGTGGATGAAGGTGTGCAGCTCGAAGTGCTGGATTTCGGCGGCAAGGGGCCAGCGGTGCTGCTGCTGCCAGGACTTGGCGCTACCGCGCACACCTTCGACGACTTCGCACCGCTGCTGACCCCCCGGCATCGCGTCATTGCCATGACTCGACGCGGTACGGGCTATTCCAGCAAGCCGGATTTCGGCTTCGACACGGCGCGGCTTGCCCAGGACATCCTGCGTGTGATCGACGCCATGCAGCTCGAGAAGCCGCTACTGGTGGGCTCGTCCATTGCCGGCGATGAGCTCACCTGGCTTGGTGGCCATCATCCGGAGCGCCTGAGCGGGCTTGTCTATCTTGATGCCGCGTACGACCGTTCCGGAAATCCCGACTCCACCACATCAAGACGCATGCGCGAACTGAATCGCGCGCTGCCACCCGAGCCGGCGGCACCACCGCAGGCATTTCTCGATTACGAAGCCGCGTCCACATACATGGAGGAAAAAGGCTATCTGCCATACCCGGAGGGCGAGCTGATCGCGCTGCTGAACGTCACCAATCCCTTCCTGGCCGGCGCGCCCAGCATCGATGCGCGCACGCAGCAGGCCATCACATCTGCCATTGCAGCACCGGACTATGCTGCAGTGCGCATCCCTGCGCTGGCGATCTATGCCTTCCAGAACCCGAATGAACCGCTGCCGTACTGGTACGACGTGAACGACCCGCAACTGCTCGCCAACCTCGGCGAACTGGGCCAGCTCGCCAACGCACAGAAAAGAAGGAGCATCGAGCTGTTCAGGACTGGCGTGAAGAATGGAGAAGTGCTGGAGATGCCTGATGCAAAGCACATGATCTACCAGTCGAACCCGCAGCAGGTCCGGCAGGCGATCGAGGAATTCGCGGCCCGAGTGACACGGGATCCGTGAACGCCAGGGAGTGATTCAGTCATCGGTTGACGATCTAAAGTTCTGGCTGCGTCGGCCGATTACACCTGTACCAATCTGGTAATCCGGCCGGCTGCTCCGTGACCCACCGCACAACAATTGATCTTTCCCAGTTCCCGGATTCCAGCTGCGCGCAGGAACTTCGGCGCGGCGTCTCGCGATTGCGCTTTGAGCCCCTGCTGGAGGCGGCGTTCAGGCAGGTGCACCTGGAACGCGCACACATCAGGACCAGGGCCTGGGGTCTGGTGACGGCCGTTTTCGGGATCGCATTTACCCTCGGGAAGCTCCGCACGGAAGGGCTGCTGGATCCGATCACGATCATGCACTTCGCCATTCTGCCCGTGTCGCTGCTTGCCGCATGGCTGCCCTGGAGCCGCCACTACTACTCCCACTACCTGCCGTTTGCGCGGTTTTCGATACCGATCGTTTCGGCGCTGGCGGCGCCTTTCTCTGCGCAGGCCGTCGCCCAGGGGCATCTGGAGGTAGTGACGATGGTGGCGCTGCAGATCGTGGGCATCTTCCAGTTCTCGGGCCTGCTGTACCGCACGGCGCTCACCACGTGCATCCTGGTGGTGGCCGGATTTGCCGTCGGCACTGTCATCTGGTCCTTGCCGCCGGCTGTTGCATACACCTATGTGCCCATCATGGGCCTGGCAACGCTGCTCGGTGCCGTCGAGTCACGGGGTTCGGAGATCATCACGCGCACCCAGTACCTGGAGGGCCAGCTGCTGGGAGAGTTGCTGGAGCGCGACCCGCTCACCGGGCTGAAGAATCGCCGCAGCTTCGACGAACACCTGCAGCGAATCTGGCTACAGGCGCAGCGCGACGAACGCGCGGTGGCGGTGCTCATGGTGGATGTCGACGATTTCAAGCGGTACAACGACACGTATGGTCACCAGGCGGGTGACGAGACGTTGCGTCACATAGGGAGAGTGCTCCGCGAATTCGGACGAAGGCCACTCGACCTTGCCGCCCGCTATGGCGGAGAGGAGTTTGCGCTGATCATGAACGATGTGACCGTGGATCACGCCGGCAAGGTGGCCGAGCAACTGCGCGCCGCCGTGGCAGGGCTCGGCATCCCGCATGTCGCCGCACGCGCTGCCGATACCGTGACGCTCAGCATCGGCGTTGCAGTGGTAAAGCCTGTCATCGGGCGCTCGGTGCTGGGGCTTGTCCAGCTGGCAGATGAAGCGCTCTATGCCGCCAAGGCGGCGGGCCGCAATCGCGTCGTCGTCCGGGGCGCAGATGCCTATCGTGAGCTGGATACCGGCATGTTTGCCGTCCCCGGGATGCAGCAGCGCTGAAGCGACCGGATCTGCTTGAGCCACGGTATCCGGCAAACGAGCCGCCCGCCTCTTTCCGTTCCTACACGTCGGCGCCCGGTGGACGCGCAGCGGATGCCGCCAGACTTTCGCGGCGGATCAGGTACAGCCCGCTCCCCATGATGATGGCCGCGCCCACCCAGGTCAGGCCATCGGGAAGCACCTGCCAGATCGCCAGATCCAGCAGCACGACCCACACCATTCCCGCGTACTCCAGTGGTGCGATCTGGCTCGCCTCGCCTAGCCGGAAAGCATGCGTGAGCGCAATCTGCCCCAGCGCCCCGGTGAGACCGATGACCGCAACGATCCACAGGTGCCCGCGCTGCACCGGCTGCCATTCGAATGCTGCAATGGCACCTGCAAAAACCGAGAGCAGCAAGAGAAACCAGAAAACCATGGCCTCGGGACTGTCGCGCTGCGCCAGCTTTCGCACCGTGATTGCCGCCACCGCATAGCACAGTGCGGCAAGCACCAGCACCAGGCCAGGCCCCGTTGCTACAGCCGCCACGCCGGGCCGAAGAACCACCAGCACACCCAGCAGACCCACGACAATGGCGGCCCAGCGCCGGGGGCCCACCTTCTCGCCCAGCAGGGGCACTGCAAGCGCCGTGATCATCAGTGGCGCGACGAACACGATGGCGTAGGCCGTGGAGAGCGGCATGTGCGCCACGCCATAGACGAAGCCCGCCATCACGCCCACGCCCAGCACCCCGCGCAACAAGTGCAGCGGCCAGTGCACAGGAAGCAAGGATCGGGTTCGCCCGCGAAGCAGGATCCACAGCATCACCGGCGGCAGAGCCGCGAGGCTGCGCAACGCCGCGACCTGAAACGGGGAATAGCTGTTCGCGATCCACTTCATGCCGGCGTCCATCAACGCGAACATCAGGCCTGCCAGCAGCATCCACAGGGCTGCTGTGCCTGGGCGGTGCCGTTGGCGAGGCTCTTCACCAGGATCTGCAGGTCGCTCGAATCGTAGGCGACGGTCGCCTGGTTGCCGGCCGGATCCTGATTGAGCGCGATGAGGTCGGCGTTTCCCAGGATGCCAAGCAATGCATCCGGCGTCTTGCGCAGATCGGCGCCGATGAGCAGCGGGGCGTTGAGCATGGCCCAGAGTGCAAAGTGCGATTGTGCTTCCGTCATGTGTGCAGCGTCGAAATCACCGGCGCCGATATAGAGCATGTCCGGATCGTTCCATGAACCGGGATGCGCATAGAGTGCCCGGTGTACGACGCTGTCGAAGTTCACCAGCAGGCGTCCCCAGGCCGGGGAGATATCGTCGCTGGTGCGCGAGCCATTACCCACGTCCTTCGCCCAGGAACGCACGTTCGCCGCACCCCAGATGCACAGCGAATAGAAGAAATCCCCATCGGGATTGCTGCGCTCGATCGCCGCGCCCACGCGACGGAAAAGGGTTTGCACGGCGTTCACATCCGTGCGGGTGATGGCGCCGAGATCAATGATGGGGGCCAGTGCGCGCGCTTCGCCGGCCTTCACCTTCGCCGAGTTGGTTCCGAAATCGCGCAGGCCGCAGCCATCCACCTTGATGTAGTCGAAGCCCCATGTGCGGAAATAGAGCTCGATGTCCTGCTCGACATGATCGTGCAGCCCCACCTCGCGCTCTGCAATGCTGCCCTTGGGAAGATCTTCACCGGATGTACTCCAGGCCTGGGCGCAGGTGTTGCGACCCATATCCGAATAGATGCCGGCCTTCAGGCCCATGGCGTGCAGTTTGTCGGTGAACGGCTGGAACGTTGGCGTGATCTGGCCCGGCAGTAGCGTGGAAGGGAACTTGTCTGTGCGGATCATCAGGTGCCCGTCCGGGAGGCGTCGGCCGGCGGCCCAGCCATCATCCAGATTGATGTATCGATAGCCCTTGCGCGCGAGACCACTGTCGACGATGCGCTGTGCCGAGCCCATTACCTTCGCTTCATCGATGGTGCCTGGGCGGTGCTCTGTCATCTGCCCTTTCGCCCTCCGTGCACCTGCAACAGATTCCACTATACGGCCGCACTCGCGCTAGCATCCGGTGCATGACAGAACTCACCCGCCGCGAAGCCATCGCCGCTGTCGCACTCACCGGCATTGCCGCCACCCTGCCCGTCTGGGCCCAGCAGTCCGCCGCCGATGGCGCGCTCTGGGATCTGACGGAGATCTACCCGGATGTCACCGCCTGGGATGCGGCCCGTCGTGACCTGCTTGCTGCGGTGACGGGATATTCCCGTTTCAAGGGCCGCCTCGGCGAAAGCGCATCGGTACTCGCAGAAGCCCTGGCGCTGCAGTCCGACCTTTCGCGCACTGCGCTGCGTGTGTACGCCTATGCGAGCCTGAAGGCAGACGAGGACGTCCGGGTCTCGGCCTGGCAGGAACGCAACGCGCAAGTCACCGAGCTGTTCAGCACCCTGGGCGAGGCGACTTCCTGGGTCGCTCCCGAACTGCTGACGGTAGGCAAGGCAAAGCTGGACGCATTCATCACCGCCAGTGAAGTGCTGCGCACGCGCTTCGATTTCTATCTGGCCAATGTGCTGCGGCAGGCTCCGCATACCCTCTCGCCCGAGTCGGAAGCACTGCTGGCCGGCGCCTCCACGCCATTGTCCGCGCCGGGAGAAATTTCCCAGCAGCTGCGTTCTTCCGACATTCCCTGGCCCACCATCCGGCTTTCCACCGGCAAGGATGTGCGTCTGGACTCGCAGGGCTACACCCTGAATCGCGCGGCGCCGAATCGCGAAGATCGCAAGGCGGTGTTTGCCGCGTTCTGGAAGACCTACGGGGAATACCGCAACAGCTTCGGAGCCACCTACCTCGCCAAGGTGCAGGGCAACATCTTCGCGGCCCGCGCGCGCAAATACTCCAGCGCGCTGGCCTCTGCGCTGTCGGCGAACAACATTCCCGACACGGTGTACCGCACGCTGGTCGCCGAGGCCAACAAGGGTCTGCCCGTCCTGCATCGCTACTTCCAGTTGCGGCGGCGGATCCTCGGGCTGAATGACATTCACTATTACGACATCTATCCGCCGCTGGTGGAGCTGGATCACAGCTGGACGCTGGCTGAGATGCGTACGCAGACGCTGGAGGCGGCGCGCCCGCTGGGCGACGACTACGTGTCGCGGCTCGGCAAGGCCAGCGCGGCGAAATGGATGGACCCCTGGCCGCGGCAGGGCAAGCGTCCCGGCGCCTACATGAATCCGGCGGCCTACGACGTGCACCCCTATCTGCTCCTGAACCTCTCGGAACAGTACGACGGGCTTTCGACTTATGCGCATGAATGGGGTCACGCGCTGCACTCGCTGCTGGCCAATTCGGCGCAGCCCTACGAGAAGGCCGATTACCCCATCTTCACGGCCGAGATCCCCTCTACCCTGCTCGAGCAGCTGCTGGTGAAGAAGCTGCTGCGCGAAGCGAAGACGAAGCAGGAGAAGCTGTTCTACCTGGGACAGCAGATGGAAAACTATCGCGGCACGTTCTTCCGCCAGACCATGTTCGCGGAGTTCGAGTTGACGGTGCATGACCGCGCCCAGGCTGGCGAAGGCCTCTCGGGCGAGAAGTTCTCGGAGATCTACCTCGACCTGCTGCGTCGCTACCATGGGCCTGGCTTCGGACTCGATGCCTCCTATGGTCATGAGTGGGCGATGATTCCGCACTTCTACAACAGCTTCTACGTCTACCAGTACTCGACCTGCATCGCGGCAGCATCCTACTTCACGCAGTCGATCCTGCAGGGCGGCGCTCGTGAGCGCGACAACTACCTGTCGCTGCTGAAGGCTGGCGGCTCGAACCATCCCGTAGAGCTGATACGGCGTGCCGGTCTCGACATGACAAGCCCGTCGCCGTATCAGGCATTGATCGCGGACTTTGCAGCGGTGATGGATGAAGCGGAGAAGCTGCTGGGTTGACCCGAAGCGTCCGTTCGAGACTTTGCAGCGTTCGAGTGGTTATCCTCCCGGCTGCATGACCACACCTCTCGAACTCTCCGCCAATGCCGTGAACGCGCTGAGCATCCTGCTCGCAGCGCGCAACAGCGTGCACACCTGGTGGACAGGTATCATCGGGTGCCTGCTGTTCATGGCGCTGTTCTACAGCTCCCGGCTGTATGCCGAGAGCCTGCTGCAACTGTTCTTCATCGGCACCAGCATGGTCGGCTGGTATCTGTGGAGCAGCCATGATTCAAGGCCACCCGTACCCGTTTCCCGCGCGCGTCCCGCCATGCTGCTGCGTGGCCTTGCGATCGCCATTGTCGTTACCTTCAGCTACGGCTATGTGCTGCAGCGATTCACCAATGCCTATGCGCCGTTCGTGGACTCGGCCGTCCTGGCGCTTTCCGTTCTTGCACAGCTGCTGCTGATGCAGCGCCGCTACGAGACCTGGTGGTTCTGGATCGCCGTGAACTTGATGTCGATCGGACTGTTCATTTCGAGGGATCTCTGGGTAACGGCGGCGCTGTACTGCGCCTTCCTCATCAACGCCGTGGTGGCGTCGATTCTCTGGCGACGCCACCTCAAGCCGTAATGCCTCGACGATTCGCCACCGGTCTCGTGGTCGGCAAGTTTGCCCCGCTGCACCGGGGCCACGAAGCGCTGATCCGACATGCGCAACAGCTCTGTGATCACGTGGTCATCATTTCGTGGACCAACCCCGAGTATCCGGAATGCGGGCCCGAGCGGCGGGCACAATGGCTGGAGGAGCTGTTTCCCGATACAACGCGCCTCGTCCTCACCCGGCAGACCAGCGGAGATCTGCCAGTCAACACGGCACCCGACGATGTCCATCGCAACCTCGTGGCCGATGAATGCATCCACAGGTTGAAGCGCCGCGTGGATGCCGTTTTTACCAGCGAGCGTTACGGCCCAGGTTTTGCGGAAGTTCTGACGCAGAGATTCATGTCGGCCGGGATGGGCTCCACTGCTGTGACGCATGTGTCCGTGGACCCGGACCGGATCCGGATACCCATGTCGGGCAGCCAGTTGCGCGCGGACCCATGGCTGCACTGGACCTTCCTTCCGCCCGCGGTTGCCCGGACGCTGGTCCATCGCATCGCGATTCTGGGCGGCGAGTCCACCGGCAAGAGCACCCTCGCCCAGGCCATGGCGAGGGAGTTCAGGACAGAATGGGCGCAGGAGTATGGTCGCGAGTTGTGGGAAGCCCGGCAAGGCGCACTGACTTTCGAAGACATGGCGGCCATCGCTGACGAACAGATCCGCCGGGAAGACCGCGCGACGGAGAACGCCCGCCGCTACTTGTTTTGCGACAGCACTCCGCTCACGACGCTGTTCTACAGCCAGCATCTGTTCGGCAAAACAGCGCCCGAACTGGGAGAGGCCGCGTGCCGGACCTACAACCTTACTGTCCTGTGCGAGCCGGATTTCAGGTTCGTTCAGGATGGAACGCGTCAGGGGCCGGAGTTCACCGCAGAACAGCAGACCTGGTACAGGATGCAACTGATCGAGCGGGGCATTCCGTTTCTTTCAGTGAGAGGCACGCTCAAGGAGCGGATCGAAGTTGTCTGCGACCATCTCCAGCAGAAGCATGGAGATGATCGCAGCGCAGGTTCCTAGGGAGCTCTCGCCGGTGCTGCCGCGGGCACTGTGCTCTCCGGCAACGGCCAGTTGCCATCGTAGGGAGGCCAGTTCGGCACTGCGAGCCCCGCCGGCGGATAGAACATCGCCGTATACGTGGTGCGGATCTTCGCCTCATCAATGATGAACCACCAACTGGAGACCAGACGCGGCGTCGGGGAACCTGGCTTGCGGATAAACACGGCGGTGGCCAGCACCACCTGCGCTACCTCGTCGATGAGCGGCATGCGGCGCGCCGCAACCAGCGCAGCGTTGAAGTTTTCGAGGCCGGCCACGCAGTCGCGGCTGCCCGCGCCATTCTGCTGCGGACCTGGCCCAGCCGCGGCTGGAGGCGGCCCTGGCACCGGAGTCTGGCCCGGGCGCGGCGGCGCAGGCGGCAGGAACGCACCGCCCGGTGCGGGCGAGCCGTTCTCCGCGCGGCCACAACCCGGGTGCGTCAGCGCGATCGAACCGTCATGCGAGGTGATCGCATCGAAGTAGCTGTCGACGATGCGGCCCAGCGTCGCACGATCCACACGCTGCGCGGCCGGCACGGCGCTCATGCGCGGCGGATGCAGTTCGAGGTATTCGGGATTGTGCAGGTTGGCCGGCGCGGCGCCGGGCCGGCGTGGGCCGCTCATCCCGGGATCATTCTCACGGGCGATGTACCACTCGGCTTCGGTGAGCTTGCCTTCCTCGACGCGCAGGCGAATTGTGACGATTGCGGTCGCGCTACCCTCCATCACAGTTCCGTAGTAGCCCGCCTGCCCCGTTACCGGATCGAAATACCGGCGCTGGACTTTGCCAAGCGCCGTCACGCTCTGCCAGACGCCTTTCCCGGGCGCGGCATTGATGGCGTTCTCGGTCTGCCGGAAGCCGACGGCCAGCGGCGCCTTGCTCTTGTCGTGCGCGATGACTGCCGCGAGATAGCGATCGAGCATTCCACCGAGGCAGGCCCGGTCACACGCGTTTTGCGCGAGTGCGGAATTGGAGCCGGCGATGATGACCAGAGCAGCGCACGCCGCCCACCGATTGAACCGTGGCATCGTTCTTCCCCCCGAATATTGTGGGCTACTTCAAGTTCAGCATAACCGCATCGACCGGATGAGGGCGAGAGGCGCTGCGAAGTCAGGGATCATCATCAGGTGCCGCCATGCGCAACGCAGACCGCTCCGTCGCGGACATTCACCTCGACTGGTTCAAGGAACGAACTTGCTGCAGGGCCTGCTTCGCAATAGCCATTTTCAAGACGAAAGACCGCGCCGTGGAAGGCGCACATGACGCGCTCTCCATCCAGCATCACGAATTGATCGGGAAAGTTATTGAGGGGCAAGGAGAAATGCGGGCAGCGGTTGACGTATGCCCTGATTCCCGCACCGGAGCGATGGACAAGAATGGAAAGCGCATACGCTCCCTCGCCGAAGCGAACCTCTTTGCAAAGACCATCGGGAATTTCCTCTACTACACAAAGGATCTGACCTGGGGATGGTGCGAGATCATGTGAGCGCCAATTCATCGGAGCAGGATCAACGCGCGGGCAAGGTTTAACAAGCGGGAACCCCTGTATGAACGTCCGCCTTGGCGCAGGCCGGTGGCTCGGGAAGGATCGTGCTGGTTTGCAAGGTTCAGTTGCGCTGACAACCGCCCCCGCCTTACCGCTTTCGCTATCCGGCTGGGGAGCAGCGGCGAACAGGGCCAGGCAAACAATAACGGCCCAGGACAATCGCGCTATTCTCCTGCCACAAAGTACGGGCGCTTGCCGCCCAAGTACGGGGTCTTCTTCTTACGGAGTACGGGGTCCAGCCATGAGCAAACCATATCGCTCAGTCCTTCTTGCATCGATGGTTCCAGCATTCCTGCTCAGCGGCGTGTGCGCCGTCGCGCAGGCTCAGAATGCGGCATCACCAGGGGCCAGCCGCTGGTCTGATCCGGCCACCTGGCCCAACCGCAAGGTGCCCGCCGCGGGCGACAAGGTCACCATCGGGAAAGACAAGGAAGTCGTGCTCGACGTGAGCCCACCCGCACTCGGCGGCCTCTCGATCGACGGCAAGCTCACCTTCGCCGACACAGCCGACATCGAACTCACAACCGAGTGGATCATGCTGCACGGTGAGCTCACCATTGGCACCGAAGCTCGCCCACACGCACGCAAGGCCACCATCACCCTCACCGACACCGTGAAGGGTGAAGACGTCATGGCCGGCATGGGCGACCGCGGCATCATGCTGTCGGGCGGAACGCTGAACCTGCACGGCGATCGCACCAACACCTGGAGCAAGCTGGCCGCGACGGCCAATGCAGGCGCCACGTCGATCCAGGTGCTGAACGCTGCCGGCTGGAAGGTGGGCGACGAGATCGTCCTCGCGTCGACGGATTTCAACCCCCGGCAGGCCGAGCGCCGCACCATCACCACCATCAGCGGCAATGCGCTCACGCTCGACAAGAAGCTGGACTTCATGCACTTCGGGAAGATCACCTTCGGCGTGGATGAACGCGGCGAAGTGGCCAACCTCACGCGCAACATCAAGATCCAGGCATCCGCCGATGCGGAGCAGTCGTTCTTCGGCGGGCACATCATGGCGATGCCCTCCAGCAAGATGTATGTCTCGGGCGTCGAACTGAACCGCATGGGTCAGAACCTGACGCTGGCCCGCTATCCGATCCACTGGCATCTGGTTGGCGACGCGAAGGGGCAGTACATCCGGAACGCGGCCATCCACGATACATACAACCGCTGCGTGACCGTGCACGGCACGAACTACCTGAAGGTCGAAAACAACGTGACCTACAACACCGTGGGTCACTGCTTCTTCCTGGAAGATGGGATCGAGCACAGCAACGAGTACGTCCGGAACGTCGCGATCCAGACCAAGTGCCACACGAGCAAGCCCTGCGTCCCGACCAACCTCGCCGCATCCGGCGAGGTGGCCTATGCGTACGAGGATCGCGCGGCCGGCAGAGCCAATGGCCAGCAATCCAAGGAAGTGCTGCTGCCATCGGACAACACCGTGGCGAGCTTCTGGATCACCAACCCCAACAACGTCTACCGTGACAACGTGGCCGCGGGTTCAGACGAGAACGGATTCTGGATGTCGTTGCCGGAGCACCCGAACGGTCAGTTCGAGGGCACGGAGATCAGCAAGGCCACCTGGCCGCGGCGGATGCCGCTGCGCGAGTTCAAGGGTAACGTCGCCCACTCGAACTACGACGGGTTCATGTTCGACCGCAATATCAACGCCAACAACTCCTTTGGTGTGACCGGCAACATGCATATCTCCCGCGAAAATCCCGCGGACAACAGCAGCAAGATCGTGGAGCAGGTGTTCGAGGATCTCACCTCCTACAAGAACCGCAATGGCGGCTTCTGGGGCCGGGGTGAGGTTCGCACCATCCGGAACTACAAGTCGGCCGACAACGCCATCGGCTATACGCAGGCGTCTGGCCTGGGCGGTGGCGCCACGGTTGAAAACCCCTATACCTCAAGGGTCGTTGACTCGCTGTTCGTGGGCGAATCCGAGAACATCGGCAATCCCACGACTGCAGCGGAAAAGGCGTACGGGCGCAGCCTGCCGAAGACCGCGCTGCCGGATTTCCCGATCCGCGGCTACGAGTACTACGATGCGCGTCATGATGTGGTGAACACCACCTTCCGCAACTTCGAGGACAACGCCACCCGCAAGACCGGCGCGCTCTCCTACCTCATGTTCACCAGCTTCGGGGTCAGCTCCAACAACACGATCGAGAAGGTGAAGTTCGAGAACGCGAAGCCCGCGTATTTCCCGCCGATGCAGGGGAACGCCAAGTGGGCCAACGACAATGGCAACAGCCAGGCGTGGAGAACCGCAGCAATCCGCGACAAGGACGGTTCGCTCGGCGCTGGCCCCAATGCCTACATCCTCATCAACGACGGTCCCAACGACAGCATCGCAACCGATGCCGAAGCCTGTGAGATCAAGCCCACCTGGAACGCTGCTTTGTGCAAGGGCGATGTCGGGCGTCTGACTTTTGCTGGCGGTCCCGCCGCCCCGAGAGCCGGTGGCCCCGGTCCTGGCGCTGGTCCCGGTGCCGGTCCTGGCGCACTACCACCAGGCGGCCCAGGTGCAGGTGCTCCCCGCGCTGCCGGCCCTGGTCCTGGTGCACCTGGTGCACCAGGCGCACCAAGAGCCGGTGGTCCCGGTGCAGCGCCTGCTCAGCCGCTCATCGTTCTCAGCCGCAATGGTCGGGACTACCCCATCGCCAACGGGGGATCCAACGTGCGTGCCGGTACCGAGATCAAGCTGACTACCGAAAGGCCGACCGTGGCCCTCAGGCTGGCGGAACTGGACAAAGGCGGCTGGTTGATCGTCCAGTTGCCGGGCTTCAACACCGCTGCCTCGGGTACTCCGCAGACCAGCCTGGATGCGTTGCGCAAGGCCAGCGAGACCTCGTACTTCAAGGACAAGGATGCACTGTGGGTCAAAGTGGTCTCCCCTGACAGCGGCCCCCTCGGCCTCGGTGGTGCAACCACCCTGCAGGTCAGCCGCTAAGCGTCAACCTGCAGTACGAGCAAAAGCCCCCGGGCAATACGCCGGGGGCTTTTTTGGTTCTCCACCCAACTCCGGGGCAGGCCATCCGGATCTTGAGGACAAAGCAAGCGTTGTCGCGGAACCCGTAGGCCATGCGTTTGATGGGTCGTGCGGTACCAACTGCGCCACGCCTGTGCGGTGTAGCCCGCATGGCGATAGCGCCACGGCTCCTTGAGAATCCTAAGTTTGACCGAGAGCACTGTGGCGCGCATGTCGGCGCCCGTTGAGCCACTTGCCGATGAAGGTGAAACGCACGAAGTACTTGTAGCTCAACAGCAGCAGCGTAAATGCCACTACCACGATGAGCGGGAATTTGAGGGACCAGTGCACAGGCCAGCGCATCATCGCTACCTGCAGGAACATGATCAGCGGCATGTGGGCCAGGTACATCCAATAGGAGGCGTCCGCAAGATAGCGCCACGAGGGACTGTTGGCAGACAGATAGCGCACGCAGAAGCCGACAGTCGCCACTACGCCGTTCCAACCTGCGAAGGTGTAGCAAAGCAGGTATGTGAATCGATCGGCATTTGTAGGAAGCTCATCGGCCAAACCAACCGGCCCCAGCCATATTGCAGTTACCGTGTTTGCCGCAATGGCCAGCGCCGCGTGCGCTGGCCAGGCCCTCGCCCATACAAGCAAAAGATTCGGTTGACGATACAGCAGCCATCCCAGCAGGAATGCGCTGCCGAAAGCGACGACAGCGGCGCCTTCAGGAACAAGGCCCAGAATCGGCGAAGGGATTCCCGTCCAGGGGATCCAGTTCCTGGTGTAGAACAGTGCGATTGCTACCGGAAGCGGCAGCAACACGACGACTGCGTGCCTTCCTACCAGCCAGCTCACGAAGGCATCGGCGACGCTGCCCAGGCGCGCACTCCAGCCCATGCGCCGCGCGATCCAGGTTGCGCTGGTTGCAGCAGAGTAAAGGATCAACAGGTAGTAGAGAAACCAGAGATGGCCCAGGGGCACGCCGGCGTTGCGAATCATCGCCATACCCCGGCCATCGCCCGGGAACCCACCATTCTTGATGTACACCGCCAGGATGATGGGAGCGGCCAGCAACGGCATCAGCACTATCCATCCGACTAGCATCGGTATGGCGATCCGCCGAAGTCGATTACGCCAGAATTCGCGCATCCCGCGGTGTTGCAGCAGCAGGTTGCTGAAGAACCCTGCCATCACGAAGAACAGCAGCATCCGGAAGCTGTGCACGAAATGGAATAAACCCTGCAGCGTGCCGCTAGAGGATACGTCGACCAGCGGTGTGCCAGTACTGGCCCAGGCAGGCGAGAAGGAAACTGTGGCATGCACGAGAATGCCGCCCATCAGCGCGATGGCGCGGGCCGCATCTAGTGAGTGAAAGCGCCGCTCTACCGTCATGACCTCCCCCGCATGAGAACGTAGCAGCTCTGCTGCATAGCGAGGGATTTCGACAAGACCACCCATAATGAAGTCTCATTGGCTTTCCAGGCACAATGATTAAGTCGGGCGGACCGTACCAATACAGGGGCAAGCGCAAATCCCGCCTGACCATCATTTGTAGCGCGCCGGGACGCGTAAAGTGCTCGGCCGCGGTCGCGGCTCCCGCCGTCTATCCCGCAGATCGGCGAAGAACCTTTTTTGAGACCTGGTTACAGCGAGCTGACCCACTTCGCGAAGGCTTCGCTCTCCGCGGGCTTCACGCTGGCCGGAAACGCCTGCTTGCTCTTCAGGAAATCCTGCATCGCGGTCTTGAGCACTCCTGCATACGAAGGCTCAAGCTTCAGCAACGTGGCATAGGCTTCCTTCGTCTGGTCGAGGCGACCGGTGAGCAGGAACAGCTCGGCGCGGTATTCGATCGCCTCGGGATAATTCGGCGACAGCGCCAGAGCCTTTTCGTATGCCGTAAGCGATTCCTGGTATTCGCCCAGCTTGCGGCTGGTAAAGCCCAGCATGTTCCAGCCTTCCTTCATGTCCGGATCCGCGGTTACCGCCTTGCGGAAGTTATCGCGCGCCTTCCCAAGGCCGGCCTTCGCGGCCACGCTGTACTGAGCGGCATACGCGGGCATCGAAGCGGCTTCCAGCTCGAGTTTCGCCACGCTCTGCACGCCCTCGTAGCCGAGGTTGTAGTTGTTGCGCGCAATGGCCTTCGGGTCCTGTGAGGCAGGATCCGGCGTATTCCGCGCGCCCATGGGGCCGGGGGAATCGGGTACGGACCAGGCTGCCGGTGCAAGGGCCAGGATCGCAAGCGCGGAAATCAGGCGGGTTCGCTGCATGTTGAGTTCTCCTTGGGGAGCCTATCGTAAGTCTTTTGGCAGACTCCCGTCCTTATTGCGCTTGCGGATCGCTGTCACTGCCGACGCGAGCGTATTTCCTCGCGCAGGTTCGACAACTGCGAAATCTCACCGCTGAACACCTGCTCCGGCCACTGCCCATGTCGCAGGATCTCGGAGTAGATTCCCGCCTGCTCGTAATTGTTGATGCCGAGCCCCGCGAGGTACTGCAGCCGCAGGTTGCGGTCGCGATTGATCTGAGCGCCGGCCAGCCACTCCTTGAGTTGCTCGCCGGTGGCTGCGAATGTGCCCAGCAGCTCCTGTGCGGAACCATAACCAAGTGGAGCCAGCGAGCTCAGCACCGGTGCGAACTGCGGGCTGTCGAGCCGCGCCTGCAGCTCGGTGACGTCGATCGCAAAGGGATCCATCGAACCCACCATGACGCTGTCATAGCCCTGCCCGCCCGCCGTGTTGCCGAAGATCATCACATGCGGAAACGCTGCGGCGAACGTGGCGATCTCGCTTTTGATCGCCGGCGTGGTGGTTTCGTAGAACGGCAGCCACACCGTGACCACAGCGCCCGGATTCAAGTGGCGCTTCATCTCGTCATAGAACTCGGCCGTGTTGAGCGTCGCCACGCCCTTGACCCAGGTGTCGAATGGATCGGCGGTGATGGCGTCGAACTTCTCGTCGGTGGTCAGCAGGAAATGCCGCGCGTCGTCGATGCGTACGGTCACCTTGGGGTTGTCGATGACGCCGTGGTTCTCTTCGGCGAAATACTTGCTGACGACTTTCGGCACCAGCGACTCGATCTCGACAATGGTCTGGGTTCTGACGGCAGGACTGACACTGACTGCACCGGCGGTGACGCCAGCGCCGCAGCCGATCACCAGTACATTGCGCGGATCTTTTGCGAGCAATGTTGTCAGATGGCCCAGCATGCGTTGCAGGCGCATGTCGTCGTGCTGGCTCGAGGCCTGAACCTTGCCCGCGTTGTGATACTGCAGCGTGCCGTCGGCCCTTCGCGATACCGCCAGCGTGGAATGCATGCCTTCGCCGGTGTACAGAAAGTCTCCCGGGGTCTTCAGCCAGGTCACCGCCCAGCGACCGTAGCCCACCAGCACATCTGGCAGTGGACGCACCATGCTGCCGGAAGCGATCAGCACCAGCACCGCCACCCCGCCCAACGCGACGGCTCGTGCGCGCGGCGCTGCCGAACCGATGGCCTGCAATGCGGGACGCAGCAGCAATGCCAACACGGCAACCAGGGTCAACAGCATCAGCAGGCGTTGTGACTGCTGGGTTCCCAACCAACTCACCAGCACCAGGCTGGCGCCCAACGCGCCGATGATCGCACCAGCCGTGTTGGCAGCGTAAACACGCGCGACGGCGGCGCTGCTGTTGCCGCGGCCGTCGACCACCGCGGCAACCGCCAACGGAAAGCTCGCGCCCCAGCACAACGCGGCCGGCAGCACCACCAGGAAGCTGCGGAGAAAATCGAGCTGGATGAGATACCAAGGCGAAGGAGCATTGCCTGGGTTGATCGGCCAGAAAGGCAGGTTGCTGCTGATCATCCATGCAGCCCATGCGAGCCCGGCGATGGCGAGCACCTGGATGATGGCCAGTGCGCGCTTCGGATCACGGATGTTGCGCGCGGCCGCCGCACCGAAGCTGCTGCCGATCCCCAATCCCAGCAGCACAGCGCCGAGAATCAGCGCGAAGGTATAGACCGTGCCACCGAGCAGCAGCGCGAGGTTGCGGGTCCAGATCACCTGGGAGCCCAGTGCGCACGCGCCGCTGATGCCGATGGCGATGTAGACGGGGGTATTCGGGCTGCCGAAGAACCCGGCTGACTTCGTCATGGGCGCAGGCTGTTCCGATGCGACCTCTGCCGGCACGCCGGGCGTAACCCGCGACAGCAGCCAGGCAACGCCAGCCACCACCAGATTGATCACCACGCCCACGAAGGTCGCCGTGTGGATGTCGTAGACGCGCATGAGGTAGAAGCCGGCGGCCAGGCAGCCGATCACTCCGCCGGCGATGTTGGTTGCATAATAGAAACCAGCGCGACTCACCCCTTCCGGCGTGGAGCGCAGCCAGCCGGCAGCCGCTGGCAGTGTGGCGCCCATGGCCATGGTCGGTGGCAACAGGAATATGGCGCAGAACAGTCCGCGCAGCAGGATGCCGCTGAATCCCCCGCTTCCTACCGAGGCGTACAGATTGCCCGCCCAGGGCAGCACGTACAGCACCAGCAAGGCAAAGACAGCAATCAGCAGTTCGAGTGCCGCATAGATGCGGAGCGGATGGCCGAAGCGACCGCGCCAGCGCAGGTAGACCAGACTGCCCAGGCCCATGCCGCCCATGTAAGTGGACAACACGACCGCCATCGATACCGCGCTGCTGCCGATGACCAATCCCAGCGACTGATACCAGACGACTTCATAGATGAGGGCGGCGCAGCCGCTGCCCAGAAACAGCGGCAACAAGGCGTTTCTGCCGCGCGCGGCGGCTGCTTCTGCAGATGCAGTCATTGGAATCCCCCGGTCTTGTTCTCGGCGTTGGCGCCTGTTCGGCCACCATTGGAGGCCGGAGGGAACTATAGCGGAAACCTGCAGGCGTCGAAGATGGCTGGCAGGGACAGACCATAGTCCCTATGCTCCCCGAAAAGTGAGGGGCGGAAGCGATGAAAAAACGTGCGATTTGGGCGGCCATGGGATTTGCGTTGATGGCAGCTGGCGTCGCCGCGCCGGCGAAAGCACAGGCACCGGTTTACGCCGCCCTTGATCCGCGCGGTTCGTACCCCGCAGTTGAGCGCGTGCCTCTCGCCACCAGGCTGCCATCGCTGGCCGGCAAGCGCATCTATATCGTCATGTCGTGGCCGAGCGGCTCGGGCATGGATCAGGTAGCCAGGGATATCGCTGCCTCGCTCCAGACCAGGCACAAGGTCCAGACGGCGCTGATCAAGAACCGCAACACGCGCTATTCGGAAGATGATCCCGCGCTCTGGGCGGAAATGAAGCAGAGCGCGGACGGCTACATCTATATCGGCGCGGCCTCCTCCTCGACGACGTCCTACGTTTTCAAATGGAGCACGCATCTCGAACGCGCCGGCATCCCCGGAGGCGCAGCCTATTTCGATCAACTGGAAACGGTGCGAGAAACCACGCAGGCGCGTGAGGGCGCGCCGCTGCGCGGCGTCGCGTTCTCCTATCCCGCCGAAACGATGGACAAGGCCCGCTATGCCAATGCGATCGAACAGACGATCGCCACGCTGACCACCCCGCTGACGGCACCCGAGCGCGCCACAGGGATCATCCAGCCGACACCTCATCCCGAGATCGCCGCGACCGGAGACATCGCTGAAATCCAGCGCGTGTTCTACGACAAGGGTTTCACGGATGGCCTGCCCATCATTCCGCCGACGCGCGACGCCGTTGCGGCAATGCTGAAGGGCACCAGTCATTCGCCGGATGAAGTGGTCGCCAAGGCGTTCGTCCCCGAAAGCCTCGGCGTAACGGTGCGGCAGGTGGCGATCAATGGCGTGATGGCCGGCTGTCTGCCGGAGCAGATGCCGGTCCTGCTGGCGACGATCGAGGCCTATCAGAAATACAATCTCAACTCGATGCTGCGCTCGACGAACTCGTTCGCGTTCATGCAGGTGGTGAATGGGCCGATCGCGAAGACGCTGAAGATGAATTCCGGCGTCAACGCGGTGGGGCCTGGCAATCAGGCGAACGCAGCGATGGGTCGTGCGCTGCGCCTGTTCATCACCAATCTCGGCGGAGGGGCGCCCGGCGTGAACATCATGGCGGTGATCGGCGCCAATGCGAACTACAGCTTCATGTTCGCCGAGAATGAAGCGCAGAGCCCGTGGGAGCCGCTCAGCGTTACACAAGGCTTCAAGAAGGAAGAAAGCACCCTGACCCTGTACAGCGGCGGTTGGGCGCATGCGGGTAACTACGGTCTCGGTACGGAACTATCCGACGTGCCGGGCGACCTCGCGCGTTTTCAGCAGCCCAGCGGCGCCGTGCTCATCATCTCGCCGCAGCGGGCAGAGGCACTCGCGCGCGACGGCATGAGCAAGGAAGACGTGCGCAAGTACCTGCAGGAGAACTCGACCCGCCCCGCCCGCGAGGCGCGCGCCTCGCAGGATCAGCCTGCCAGTGGCGGCGCCGTGCAGGTGTTCCGGCCAGGCACGATCGATGTCATCGTAGCTGGCGGCGATGCGAGTCCGATGATGCAGGCCTGGCACATGTATCGGCCACAGACGGTTTCGATCGATAAATGGCGGTGATCTCGAAGTCACCCGCATGTCTGTATTCGAACCGAATTCCGCAATCGTTCGCCTGCCTGGAAGAAGCGTGGTCGACGGATTGCGCAGCAACACCGGGCCCGCACCGGTCTTCGAGCAGGTGCTGGCCGAGCATGCTGCCTATGTCGAGGCATTGCGGGCCGCCGCGGTACAGGTGACGGTTCTCGATGCGCTGGAGCAGTTTCCGGATTCACTCTTCGTCGAAGATCCAGCGCTGGTATTCCAGGCTGCGGCAATTCTTCTGCGCCCCGGGGCACCCAGCCGCGAGCAGGAAACCGAAACCCTGTCGCCCGTGCTGGCTGCGCGATTTCCCAGTTTGCTGCGATTGGCACGCGGCCACGTGGATGGGGGCGACATTCTCACCACGCCCGAAGCAGTGCTCATCGGGTTGTCGGCACGCACCGATGAGAGCGGCGCCCGCGAGCTGTCGACGCTGCTCGCATCCATCGGACTCCACAGTCGGATCGTTCACACGCCCAGCGGCACCCTGCACCTGAAGTCGGATTGCGCACTGCTCGATGAGGAAACCGTCCTGGTCACCGGTAACCTGGCGCGATCCGGAATCTTCGACGGGCGGCGAACTCTCATCGTGCCAGATGTCGAACCAGGCGCCGCCAATGTCCTGCGGATCCACGATCGCGTACTGGTCCGTGCTGAATGTCCGCAAACCGCGGACATGCTTGCGGATCAGGGATTTCGTGTCGTCGCCCTTCCTACCGCGGAGATCGCCCGGATCGACGCTGGCCTGTCGTGCATGTCATTGCGCTGGTTCGATCCTGCGATCAGGGCGCGGCCTTCCGGGCACCACTATACCGGTCGGTCCACGCTCTGATCATAAGGTTGCGCCTTACCCCCCCGGGTCAGCCACCTTCGTCGAGAATCGTGCGGATCCCCTGCACGATCTCTTCGATCCTGGCGTCGTATTCGAACCGGATCCGCACCCGTCCACTGGTGTCGAGGGCATAGAGCCAGACACTGTGCGCAACGGTATAGAGGGCGGCGGATCCGGGCGTAGGCACGATTTCGTAGGAGGCGCCAAACTTCCGGACGACCTCGTCGATCTCGGCCTTGGTGCCGGTCAGGCCGAGGGCATCCAGGTCGAAGTTGGCGAGATCGGCTTTCAACACCGGTGGAGTGTCCCGCTGCGGGTCCACCGAGATGTACAGCGTCTTGACTCGCGCCCGGTCGTCGCCCAGACGTCGCGAAACCATGGCGAGCTTCGAGAGCGTTGTCGGACAGGCGTCCGGGCATGAGCTGTAGCCGAAGAACACCAGCACCACCTTGCCGCGAAGCGATGCCAACTCGAACTGGCGGTTGTCGTGATCGGTGAGCCGGAAATCGCCTCCCATCGGCAGCACCGGCAGAAGCTCCCCCGGAGCCTTGGGCGAGCAACCTGCGAACACGACCGCACAAGCTGCGACGAGCGGCCACACCGCTCGTCTGCCGCGGCTCGCCGTCATCTCATGCCTTCCTGTTTCCGGACCGTCGCCTTTACGGCCACCTTCGACCCGTCGTCGAAAGTCAGCGTCAGGTTGATGGTGTCTCCGGCCTGGGTGGGCCCCTTGAGGCCGAACAGCATCACGTGAAGGCCACCTGGCTTGAGCTCAACTTTCCCGCCAGCCGGGATGTCGATACGCGGCACTGGCGACATGCGCATCATCGCGTTGTCCATCTTCATTTCGTGCAGCTCCACCTTCTCTGCCGCGTCGGAGGAGGCGCTGACCAGTGCACGATTTGTGGGTCCCTTGTTCTCGACGACGGCGAAGACTCCGGTGTCCTTGCGATTGCCCATCGGCTCCCGGACCCAGGGGTCCTGCACGGTGATCGAGGCAGCCTGGGCGCCGAGAAGCAATGTTGCGGTGAACAAACCGCATCCGGCCGCGAGGGCGATGACCGGAGCTCTGAGGTTGCGGGAAGGTTTCTTCATGGTTGATCTCCTTTTGAAGCTGGGTTGCGAAGCGAAATGAGGTGGAGCGCCAGGGATCTTCGCTCTATCTCTGAAAGATGATCGTACCTGGGCATGACCAGCGAATGGTTCGCATGCTCGGTGCCTGCATCCGCTCCGGTTGCAGCGATGCCGGTCGCGAGCGTGCTGGCGATCGACGCTTCGTCGATGCCGCGCTTGAAAGCCGACACATCCCTGAAGTCACGGGGCGGGGGCATCAGCGTCTTGCTCAGCGTCCCGTCGCCCCGCCCCAGTGTGCCGTGGCAGATTGCGCAGCCGTTCTGCCCGTAGAGCAAGCGACCGTCTTCGGCCGAAGGTGCCGGTTCGCGGGTGCACGACGCCACCAGGATGGCCGCAGCCAGGCAGAGGGCAAGGGCCGGCGGGACGCCGCGCGTCATCTCCGTCCGACTGCCGAACAGATCCTGCATGTAGACCTCGGTTTTCAACTGCGGGGCAAGCTGCCAACCCACCAACATGTCCATCGTCCCATAAGCGGGCAGCGGTCCGCTCGCCCCGTGCAGGGAGTAGCGCTAGAGTCTGATCTCCAAACGGGCATCAATGCCTCGGGAGTTATCTCATGAAGACTGCTTTCATTCCTTTGCTGGTCGGGAGCCTTTCAACAGCCGTGGCGGCCGCTGCGGCGCCAGACAACAACGCGCTGCTGGCCTGCTATCAGATGCAGGAAGCCGCTGCACGGCTGCAATGCTTCGACCGCGAGGTAGCTCCGCTGGCGCGACAGGCCTTGGCCAATACGCCGGCACCGGCTGTCAGAGCCCAGACCCCAGCGGCCAACGTGCAGGTGCCAGCGGCCACTGTACGGACACCGCCTGGTCCGGTGCCTGCTCCCGCGGCATCGCGCCCGGAGTTCGGTCAGGAACAGCTCAAACGCTCGGACCAGCCCGCTCCGTCGGAAGACTCGCTGTCGATCACGGCACGCATCACGTCCCAGCGCAGCGCCGCTCAGGGCACGTACCTGGTCTCGCTCGACAATGGACAGGTGTGGCGCCACGAGACAGGCTCGCAGGCCGAGTACCTGAAACCAGGTGACTCCGTAACCATCAGTCGCGGGTCATTGGGCTCATACCGGCTGACGCGCGATGCAGGGAAGGCGAAGAACTGGATCAAGGTGACGCGGATCCGCTGATTCCGAATCACGCCGGGCAAAAAAAAGCGGCGGACACAAGGTCCGCCGCTGCGCGATCAGGCTTCTGGAAGAGCCCTTTTAGAAGCGCGCCTTGATGGCCACGAAGAACCGGCGGCCGTTGATGTCATAGAAGCCCGTATTGGTTGAGCCAGCGCCCGTAGTGGCCAGGCTGTAACCCGTGGGGTTCACGCATCCTGCCGGTTGGCCGTTGCACGTCGCAGCCAGCCGCGCCGCATTTGCCGCCGCAGTGACGCCGGGGCTGTAATCATACGGACGGCCCGCATTCTTGCCGGTGATCGACGGCTGGGTATCGAGCAGGTTGTCGATACCAAAGCGCACCGAGACCATCTCATTGACATTCCAGTAGGCCGACAGGTCGAACTGGTCGTACTGCGGAGTGTTGTACTGCGTGCTCGGCGTCCAGCCCAGTGGCAGGCCTTCACCCGTTGCGTTGAAGGTCGCAGTGGCCGCTGGTTCGCACGAATGGTGGCCTTGCCGGTGGGCTCGACCTCCGGCAGATGGCGCCAGCGCAGGTTCAACCCGAACGACTGCAGGTTGTATCCAATGCTGGTGAACAGGCGGTAGTCGTACGCACCGGCGTTGAAGCTGGACAACGAAGGACCGGCCGTACCCTTCCATTCGATCACCGGATCGAAGGTTGCCGGGGACGTCTTGGTCTTGTAGCTGTTGAGCCACGAACCAGTGACGCTGAGGCTCAACCCGCCAGGAATGCTCTCCAGACCCATGTCGGACAGCTGAGCGTTCCAGTTCAGGGTGAAGTCAACACCACGGGTCTTCACCCATGCCTGGTTGTCATACGAGAGCAGCGTGCTGATGGCACCGCCGGTCGACTGGTTACGAGCCACGTTCAAGCAATCCGGGCTTGCTGCCTGCACCGCTGCTTCGGCTGGGGTAGTGACGAGCACCGCGCCATAGCAGCGGAATGCCGCGTAGTCGGGTGTGAACAGCAGGATGGCATCGTCGATGTTGATCTTGTACCAGTCGATCGTGGCCTGGAACCGGCTCAACGGATGTTCGAACGGCGAGCGCAACACAACGCCTGCCGTGTAGGTGTCCGCCTTCTCCGACTTCAGATTCACGTTGCCGGTCTGGTTGAGCCACGCAAAGCCGCCGCCACCAGCGCCAGGCTGAGTCGTCAGGCCGCTGTCATACCACTGGGCTGCGGCAGCCGCGCCCATCGCCGCACGGCAGATGAGATAGGCACTCTGCGCGCCTGCCGCCGTCTGACCCACCGCGAGAACGGTAGGCTGCAGGGTTTGAGGGTTGATCGGCAAGGCACCGCCCGCGCCGAAGGGCGCATTGGAAAGCAGGCCGCATGTGTCACCGTAAACACCGCCACCGCCGAAGTTCTGCTGCAGGGGCAGGAACAACTCGCCGAGGTTGGGGGCGCGCGTCGCCCTGTTGTAGCCACCGCGGAACCGCAGCCAGTCATTGACCTGGATGTTGCCGTTGATCTTGTACGTGTCGGTGCTGTCCGTGTTCTTGTAGTCCGAGTGACGGCCGCCGATTTCCAGCTCCACCAGCCGCAGGCCCGGAAGATCCTTGACCACCGGAATCAGCATTTCGGCCCAGACGTCCTTCACGACCTCCTGCTTGCGCAGGCTGCCGTTGGGATACACGCCGATGACCTGATCGTTGAACGAGGCCGTGGACTGCAGGATGTCGGGATTGAACTGGGAGGCATTGCGGCGCTGCTGGTAGCCGAATGCCGAACGGACTTCGCCGCCCGGCAATTCGAACAGTCCGCCCTGGAAGTTCAACTCGAAGTTGTCCTGCTGGTTCTGCGTGCGGGTCTGCAAAGGAGCCTCGACCGCGTACCGGCAATCATCCGATGGCGTGCCGTCACCCATGAAGATGTGTTCGTAGAAGCCGCTCGTGCACGGCACGGCAACGGAACCGAAGCCACCGTTGTCCGCGCTGGGATTGTTGGTGAGGTTGCTCTGCAGCAGCGCGCCGCGGCCATAGTCCGGAGCCGTCACCATCCCGCGGAAGCGGGCCAGCGAGTTGTTGCCGCCCGCCACGTTGTAGGTCGAAGACTCACCACGCGAGTAATAGACCTCGGCGGTCCAGTCCTTGATCGGCAGGTTCTTGGTGAGGCCGAGTTCGACCTGCCAGGCTTCGTTGATGTTGTTCGTGGCGCGGCGCCCGAAGCTGTCCAGCGGATAGGTTTCCATCAACCAGGGGGCACCCGGACCGCTGAGCGGACGACCGACGATGTTGACATCGCGGGTCGCTTGCGGGGCGGCGCAACCAGGCTGACCGAACAGGCAGAACACACCTGTCTGGCCGGTGATGACCGCGCGGCTGTTCAGCAGGATGGCCATCGAGGCCGGCACGGGATGCTGCGCACCCCGCAGAGGGCCGGCGCCGTCCGGATCCACCGTTCCGTGGGGAATGAAGGTCGGATTCGCATACAGCGCCGACGTCGGGTTCGCCAATGCCGCGGCCATCACCGCCTGGTTCGTGTAATCCAGGTCCGTACGGAGCGGGCTGTCGTAAGTGGGATCGTAGGGAACCGTGACGCCCCAGCCGCCGCTGGCATTGGTGCCGGCGAGGAAAGTCTCGGTCGAGCTCTGCGCAAAACGCGCGCTCGTCTCCAGTTTCAGGGTGTCCGTGATTTCGTAGTTTGCCGATCCCATGAACGAATACCGCGTCTGCGGGGAAGAGGTGAACCCTTCCGTTTCGTTGTACTTGACGACCTCACCCATCGTGGGGCCGTTGGGGCAGATCGTCGTGTTGGTGGTGTTGCAGTATCCACCGCTATATACGCTCTGCGTGGAGTACCGGAAATCATCCAGCGGAATGTCCCAGGTCGTCCTGTTGTAGGGCGTGTTGGCCGGGAGGAATACCGAGGTATCGGCATTGAAGCGGAAACCCGCATTGTTGCAGTTGGTCCCGGTGCCGATGAAGGAACACACGGGTGCAGGCCCGGTCAATGGGGCGCCGGCCACCGCCCGGACGGCATTCAGGCCCGGCGAGCCGTATCGCACAGTGCTCGATGCGTAACCATTCGCGCCCATCACGAAGCCGATGAAGTTGCCGCCTACCGTCGGATCCGAGTACGAATCCGTGTAGAAGCGACGGTTCTTGTCGTAAGAAGCTCCGCGATCGTAGTACTCCGCTGCGAAGACGATATTGCCGCGACCATCGCCGATTCGCGAGCCAGCGATCACCGATGCGCGCAGTTCCTCGTTGTCGCCGAGCTCGGTGATGCCGTACTGCAGGTCGGTCTCGAGGCCCTGGAAGTCACGACGCAGCAGCATGTTGGACACGCCGCCCATGGCATCCGCGCCGTAGGTCGCCGATGCACCGCCGGAGATGATCTCGACGCTGCGGATCATTGAAGAAGGAATGCTGTTGAGATCGACCACCATCAGTGCGTTGGTGGGCACGGCACGGCGGCCATCCACCAGCACGAGGCTGCGGTTTGCGCCGAAGCCGCGCAACGAGATCGAAGCAATACCGACCGAGTTGACCGACGTGATCTGCACGTCGCCGTTGGCGGTTTCGGGGGTCGCTGCCGGGTTGTAGGCAGGCAGCTGGTTCAGGTACGACTCGATGTTCAGACCCGAGCGGCTTTCCAGCGCTTCGGCGTCAACCGTGACCAGCGGGCTGTTGGACTCGGTGTCACGACGGCGGATGCGCGTGCCGGTAACGGCGACTTCTTCGAGTTCGAGATCGTCAGCAACCTCGGTTGCTGGTGCGGCTGACCAGGAAGCTCCAGAAAAGCCAATGCCCCCCAAAATGGCGGTGGCAACGGCTGCACTCACCAATACCCGTGCACGCGGATTGCTGTTCATCAATATTTCCCCTGACTTTTATGGCTAATTTAAAACAGTGGTCAGGGAAACAACCGACAAGCCGGAAGCGCACAAAGGCAATAACGGGCTCTCTATATCGAGCGCCATACGCCTTCAGCCACCGCAGCCTGCTATTCCCCCAACAGTCGAGATTCTGCTTTCTAGGGACGGAACGTATAAGTTATCGCCACAGACAGTCAATACCTGCCTGTGCAAGCAGTTTCTCTTCCCGAAGCATCCGCCGCGAGTTCAGTGGCGACTGCATCCTCTATAAGCCACCTGCTGGATCATGGCAGTCGCGTGAATAATCACTTGCGACATCAACTAGTTACCTGATTCATTCCTTCTCGATTCCGGGGTAGTGCATCCACTACCGCGTTGCCCTGAATCGCGACCAGAACCCTGTTTCGCCTGGCCAGAAATCTCCGGTAATTGTTCATTCGATGGTGTTGTTTTTCTGCTCACATGTAGTACATCTCGTGTAGTACATCTCGCCCTGCAAACGCTTTCGGGCGTCGACTCGCGGGGAAAGGCATTTCGGCAAGGGGACAACCCATAGCCAGGATCGGATCGGAATCCAGCGCCACCCACCTTCTGAGGTGTCCACACGCAGAGACAACGCCAGTGGTCCGACTTTCTCTACCCAGTAGCCATCAGGCCATTTCCCAACGGGCGTAAAGACAGACACGGCTTCTTCTCCGCCGTCGAAAGTGCGCGTCCAGTGCTGTGCTTCCGAGTCGGCGTTGTTGCGCACAGAGAGAATGGAACGACCCGATTTGAGCAACGAAGCAATGCACGACTACTACCTGGCAAGCTGGGAGGTCAACGGCGTCTGCAAGTCCGACAATAAGGCCTCGTCGATGGAATCTCAGCGGGCGCGCAGACATCTGTCGGACGCTTTACCGACATCTGCATCAGCGAGTCACTGATCCCGCAACACGGAAGTTGTGCAATGATGCTGCGCGAAGGACGCCGCAGAAGACATCCAGCCATGCACCTCAGCCGCCACGCCATCGGTGTAACTCTTTTCCTGGGATGCGCCGCGCTCGCCGCCCAGCAGCGGCCGCAGCAGCCGCCCGCGCCAGCCATGTACACAGCCGCACAGGCTGAGGCCGGCGAAAAGATCTATTTCGAGCAGTGCGCGGCGTGCCACGGTGATGATCTCGGCGGCCGTGAAAAGGCTACCGCGCTGGCGGGCGCGCAATTTTTCGAAGCGTGGAACGGCAAGGACCTGCGCAGGCTGTTCGACGGCATCGAGAGAATGCCGCCGACTGCGCCGAAGAGTCTCTCAGCCACGCAATACACCTCCGTGCTCGCCTTTCTGCTTCGCCACGCCGGCATGCCCGCTGGATCCACTGCGCTGCCCGATGATCGCGCGCAACTCGCCGGGCTCGTTTTCGGGCGTCCCTCTTCTAGCAATGTGGCTAGCACGCCTGCGGCGCCAACTGCTGGTGTGACCCCGGGGGTTGCCGCGGCCCCGCCGCGCACCGCCGCCATCCGGCGCGGACCAGACACCGCGTGGACGACCTACGGCGGCAACCTGGCGAGTCAGCGATATTCTCCTGCTGACCAGATCACGAAGGACAATTTCAACCAGCTGGAAATAGCCTGGCGGCTAAAGACCGATTTCCTGGGGCCCCGGCCCGACACTCTGTATTCCGCCACCCCGCTGCTGGTGGACCGCACGCTGTATACGACCGCGGGCACCCGGCGGGCGGCGATCGCGCTGAACGCCCTCACCGGCGAAATGCTCTGGATGCATGCGGAGGATGAGGGCCAGCGTGGACTGAACGCGCCGCGCAACGGCGCCGGCCGCGGCGTCGCCTACTGGGCCAGCGCCGACGGCAGCGACCGGCGAGTGATCTACGTGACGCCGGGCTACCGGATGCTGGCACTCGACGCGAAGACAGGCGTTCCCGTGCCTGCATTCGGCAAGAACGGCGCGGTGGACCTCAAACTCGAGGCCGACCAGGAGGTCGATCCCGAAACAGCCGAGCTGGGCCTCAACGCGACGCCACTCGTCGTCGGCGACGTGATCATCGTCGGCGCGTCCCACCGTCCCGGGGGCGCGCCGCGCACGATGCGCAACGCGCGTGGCATGGTGCGTGGCTACGATGCCCGCACCGGCAAGCGGTTGTGGATCTTCAACACCATTCCCCGGCGCGGCGAGTTCGGTTACGACACCTGGCTCGGGAACTCCGCGGATCACAATGGCAATAACGGTGTCTGGGCGCAGATGAGCGCCGACCCTGAGCTGGGCCTCGTCTACCTGCCCGTCGAAATACCCACCGGCGACTACTACGGCGGCAACCGGCCTGGCACCACACTCTTTGCCGACAGCCTGGTAGCCGTGGACGTGAAGACTGGTCGCCGCAAGTGGCATTACCAGACCGTGCATCACGACCTGTGGGACTACGATCTGTCCTGCGCGCCGATCCTGTTCGACACGCAGCGGAACGGGCGCACGATCAAGGCCATTGCGCAGCCCACCAAGCAGGGCTTCCTCTTCGTGTTCAACCGGGAGACCGGCGAGCCGATCTGGCCGATCGAGGAGCGGCCGGTACCGCAATCCGATGTGCCGGGAGAACGCAGCAGCCCCACGCAGCCGTTTCCGACCAAACCGCTGCCATTCGATATGCAGGGCATCGCCGATGGCGACCTGCTCGATCTCACACCCGAGTTGAAAGCCGAGGCGTTGGAGGTCGCGAAGCGCTACAGGATGGGCCCGCTGTTCACGCCGCCTGTCTTGAGTTCACTCGACGGGCCACTGGCCACCTTGCAAGTCCCTGCCGATGTCGGCGGAGCAAACTGGCCAGGTGGATCGTTCGACCCGGAGACCAATCACCTCTACATCCACTCGCACACCAGCGTTTACCTGAGCGGGCTGGTTGCGGCGACTCCGCAGCAGTCTGATATGGGGTACATCGGGGGTCAGGCGCGTGCGGCTGGTGCGCCAGCGCGTGGTGCTGGCCCTCCGGTCGGCGCGCCCGGCGCGCCTCCCGGTGGTGCGCCCGCTGGCGGCCCAAGAGGCGGCGCCAATGTGCAGGGCCTGCCGCTGGTGAAGCCGCCCTACGACCGGATCACCGCCTACGACATGAATACCGGCGAGAGGGTGTGGCAGAAGACCCATTCGTCGACGCCGGACGAGATCAGGAACCATCCCGCGCTGAGCGGCCTCAACCTGCCGCGCCTCGGCCAGCCTGGCCGCACCTTCATCGGTACGCTGACCACGAAGACGCTACTGGTAGCGGGCGAAGGAGGCGTGCATACGAATGAAGCTGGCAGGCGCGTCGCGCTGCTGCGCGCCTACGACAAACTTACCGGCGAGGATATCGGCGCCGTCGAGATGCCCAGCAAGCAGACCGGCTCCCCCATGACCTACGTGATCGATGGCAGGCAGTACATCGTGCTGGCCGTGAGCGGCAGCGACGGGGCAGAGATCCTCGCTTATGCATTGCCGTAGCTGACCTGCAACAACAAGGAGCCTTATGCTCCAGCCAACCCAAATCGGAGCGCGAGCATCCTCATGAATAACAATAACGTCGGGAACGAGAACATCGCCGCTGACCCTGCCCCGCAGCCGAATGCCATCAACCGGCGCGACCTGCTGATCGGCACCGCCGGCGTCGTTGCGCTGACGTCGGCGATCACTGCGCAGACCGCGGCGGCAGCACAGGCAGCGGCTTCACCAGCCCCTGTGCCGCCCGGCCCCGGTGCCGCACAGAGACCGGCGGGACCGCCGGGTGGCGGCCGCCCGGCCATCGTTCCTGCCGGATCGGTGACGTTCAACACCGTCATCACCAAGCTGAAGGAAGGCAAGCAGATCTTCAGCAACACCATCATGCAGCCAGACCTCGAGGCGGCGAAGAAGGCCTGCGAAGGGCAGGATTTCATCTGGATCGAAATGCAGCACTCGCGCCTGACATGGCGCGAGGCGGAAGACCTGATCCGCGTCATCGCGCAGGCCGGCTGCATCCCGTTCGTGCGCGTGCCGAGCGCCAACAAGGGGGACATCCAGAAGGCCACCGATGCCGGTGCGCTGGGCATCATCATCCCGATGGTCGATACCATCGAAGAAGCGCGCAATGCGGTGTTGTTTGCCAAGTGGCCGATTGGCAGCCGCGACAATCCCAACACCAAGCCCTGGGGACACCGCAGTTCCGGTGGCGGGCAGTTCAATCAGCTCTGGGGCTCCTCGTACCAGTCCAACGCCAACAACAACATCCTGATCATGATCCAGATCGAGAACCCGCAGGGCGTGGGGATGATCGACACCATCCTCGAGGAAGTGCCCGGCATCGACATCGTGATGGTTGCGAGCAACGATTTCGGCTGGCAGGCCGGTGACCGCGACGGCGACGAGAGTTACAACGCGCGCGAGAAGATCGTCCGTGAAGCCGTGCTGAAGCACGGCAAGATCCTCTCCGGCCCTTCGAACTGGCAGACCCGTCCGGGCTACAGGCTGTTCCAGGGCCGTCGCAGCGCCACCAACACGGGCTACGACGCCACAGGCAACCGGGTTGAATAAGCTCCGAAGGTCGCGGGTATGAAGAAAGCAACATTCGCAACACTTACTCTGGCGCTGGGCTGGTCCATATCGGCCATGGCCGCGCAACCCGCCTCAGCGCCCAGCGCCGCGGCGGCTTGCGATCGCGAGTGCCTGCGGGGTGCCATCACGGCCTATCTGGACGCGCTGGTTAGGCACGATTTGAGCAAGCTGCCATTGTCCGACAAGATCCGCATCACCGAAGACTGCATCGAAAAGACCATCGACAAGGTTGGGCTGGTGCGCTCGGTCACGAAGATCCGCGGCTATCGCCAGGACTTCCTCGACGAACGGCAAGGTATTGCGGGCTCTGACGTGGTCGTCGAGGAAGGCGGCGCCCCGGTTCTGCTGGTGGTACGCCTGAAGATCGAGGGTGAAAAAATTACCGAGATGGAAACCCTCGCCACCCGCAGCAGGGCCGAAGGATCGCTCTTCCGCATCGACGGCGTGGAAAACACAACCGCTGCCATGAACTATGCGCCGAAGAAGTCGCAGCTCAACTCACGCGAGGAGATGATCAGGATCGCACTGCTCTATCCTGCCGGGCTCGAATCAGAGAGCTTCGTCAAGGTCGATGCGCCCTTCATGCCGGATGCGTATCGACTGGAAAACGGCGACATGATGGCGGGGCCAGACTGCACACGTAACGAGGGCTGCAAGAACATCAAGACCCAGCCGCTGGGTGGCGGCGGTTCGCGCGGGAAAGTGGAGACTCGGGTCGCTGCAGTGGATGAACGCATGGGCATCGTGTGGTTGCGCATGGCATGGGGCGGCAATCGCCCGCCGCGTGACGGGGGCCAGCAGACGGAGCTGACGGTATGGGAATCCTTCAAGATCTATGATGGAAAGATCCATGCCGTCGAGGCGTTCATGAAGAACATGCCTGTGGGTGTGGGTTCGGGGTGGCCGGAGCTCAACATCCAGCGGTGAAGATGGGCAACTCCTGGACTCCCCGCCAGCTCATTGCATCCAAAACGCCCCGGCCTCCCATCTCTGCAGATAAGGCCGAACGTTCCGGTCGAATATCGAGGCCCAACCATGCACGCACTGGGGATGTGGATCTTTCTGGCGCTGTTTTTCACAGCCCCATGGGCACTTCGATGGCTCAAGGAGCGGGAACGCCAGAAGTCGATCCGGGCGCTCATGCGGCCCGATGGAACAATCGACGAGAGGATCCTGACGTTCCTCGAAAAAACACAGCTGCAGGAAGCGCATGCTGCCGAGAATACGTGGATCAGGATCCACACCATCGAGCACGCCATAGGCTGGATCGTCATCGGCCTGTCGAGCACACTGGGATTCCTGGTGTTCTGTCTCGGATTCCCCATTGCCAAGCTGGCTTCCGGCGGCTGGGACCTGCGGATTCTTGCCTTCACAACCATTCTGACGCTGCTGTTGTGGGTCGGTGGTGTGTACGGCGGCTACCGGATCTATCAGCGCGGAGGCAAGAACGGGGCGCCACTTGCCGGGTGAATACACCCGAATCAGTGAACAGCCGGACGGAGTGATCATCGGCCTTGCGATCGATGGCCACAGACAAGCCTTCACTGAACTGGTGCTCCGGCACAGCGCCAGAGTGCGGAACCTGCTGCGGCGGCTGTGCGGGCAACACAGTCTGGCCGACGACCTGGCACAGCTCACGTTTGTGCAGATCTGGAAGAACATCGGGCGGCTGAAGTCCGCGGGGGCGTTTGTCACCTGGTCGAATCGCATTGCCGTTAACACCTGGCTCGAAGATCAGCGACGATTGCGCATGGACACCACATCCAACCCCGACGTCATGGCCAATCTGGTGGACTTCCAACCCACGCCGGATCGGCAGCTGGATGGCCTCGACCTCGAGCGTGCGCTCAGCCTGCTCGGTACGAGCGAGAGACTGTGCGTGGTGCTGTGTCTCGGTGAAGGCTATACCCATGAGCAGGTTGCGGAGCTCGCTGGCATTCCTTTGGGAACGGCAAAATCACAGGTGCTCAGAGGCACTGCCAAATTGAAGAAGATCCTTCGCGGCGACGACAGTGGCGGGAACACCCATGAATGACGAACAACTTTCGCAACTGTTTCGTACCGGCACCGCCGCGGAGCGGGATGTCGCATTTGTCGAGCAGACGAAACGCCGCATCTGGAGCCTCCAGCAGATCTCTGCTTTGTTGTCTGCGGTGAAGATCTGCTGCGTGACGATGCTGGCTTTCGGACTGCTGGTGTTGACGAACACATATGAGTCGGCCTTCAACCCCATGAACGATACCGACCCCTCCTTGATATCGGTCGCCCTCCCCTTGTTCATCGCGGTCGTGTATTCGGCACTCGTAACCCTTCGCAAGCACGTCCCGTAGATCTCGCCCTCACCGCCGGAGGCTACCGGAGGGTTGCATCGTTTTCCCCTGCTTCACCCATCTCTATCCATGAGGAGTGAAGCACTTTTTCATTTCATCCGGGGAAACGTTCATGCAGATGCTGGAAGCGATTCTTTTGCTTGTTGTCGCTGCGGCGTTGGTCAGGCTGATTGCCGGTCCCATTCACCCGCAACTCAGATACTCCATGCTCGCGATGGCCGGGGCCGGCATTTTCGCCATTGAAGCCCTGACTGGCGGGTTGCGCTGGCAGATGCTGCCTGCCTGGTTCGCGTTGGCGGTGTTGCTGCTAGCCACGCTGAAGCAGAAGGAATCCAGCCGAGCCTGGCGCTTGCTGGGTGCTCTGCCGCTCTTCCTGCTGGCATTGCTGGCCGGCGTGCTCGCTCATTACATCCCGGTGGTTTCACTGCCCGCGCCGAATGGACCCTACGCCGTGGGAACCTTCCACTATTCCATCACGGACCCACAGCGAAAAGAGCGTTATGCGCCAGAACGCAATAGGGAGCTCTTCGTCGAAGTCTGGTATCCGGCCGACAGCCAGAATGCCGAGAACATTCCAGTGCGTACTTTGTTCCAGGAGCTTTACGAAGGCGACTACAACCGGCACAACTTCCTGTTCAGCTACCTGAAACAGGCCAGGACGCATTCCCACATCCACGCGGCCGTCGCCAAGCCGACGGCGGGACAATTTCCTGTACTGCTTTTCAATCATGCATGGGGCGGTGGATTCACCTCGCAAAACCACCTGCTGATGGAGCACCTGGCAAGCCATGGCTATGCCGTCTTCAGCATCGCCCATCCCTATACCAGCGCCAAGGTCAATCTCGCAAAGGCCGGCACGGTTTACAGAACAGAGGCGCTACCCAGTGACTTGAAGCTGCCTCGCCGGCCGCTGAGAGAAGGCATCGTTGGAAAGGTATACGCGGCGACAGGTGACATGCAGAAGGTCTCTGATCTCAAGGCTCTGCTCTATCCATTGTCCGCCAAGTACGTGGAAATGCCAGAAGCAGAACAAGCTGCCTACGTGGCTGAGGCTATCAAGGATCCCGCGTTTGATCCGTTCCGCCACTGGCTGACCAGTGCACTGGTGGAAGACTTCGTCCTGTACGAATACATCAAGGACGGCTCCTTGATCGAATACTGGGTCGAAGACAACCAGTTCATCGCGGATTCCATCCCGCAGCTGCAAGCACCCGTTGCCGGTTTTTCCGAAGCACTGGATACGCAAAACATCGGCGTCATTGGCATGTCTTTCGGCGGCGCGGTGGCAGGGGAGTTTTGCAAGATCGACGCGCGCTGCAGCGCTGGCATCAATCTGGACGGCACCCAGTTTGGAAAGAACTGGAACGCCAGCCTACGAGCGCCTTTTTTGATGCTCTATCACGATGGCCATGATGGCGGGAACAGCTTCGCCTACCCGCCGACCGCTACCGGATATTGGGAATACCGGATCAATGGTTCGTCGCATACAGATTTCACCGACTTTGCTTACACGCTGCCGATACTCCAGAAGTTCGGCATCGCTGGGAACATCGACGGCATGCGGATGATGAACATCATCAATACGGTTCAGGTGGATTTTCTCGATCACTACCTGAAAGGCAGGCCGATTGCCGTGAATATCCATGCGGACATTCCGGAAGTCAGCATCATGCAACACGGCCGCCGCCCATGAAGGTCAGCATACTCATGGTTTGCGCGTGCATGCTTTTCCCGCAGCCTTCTTCTGCCGACGCTGCACCACTGAAACCAGATGGGAATGTCTACTACGAACACGGACTAAACCTGCTGAAGGCCAACCAGCGGCAGGCTGCGATCGACTCCATGAAGAATGCCATCGACCTGGAGCCGGAGAACGCCGAGTACTATTTCGCCCTCGGGCTTCTCTATGCCGCGCGAATGTCTGAGCTCAGCCTACTGCGTGCGACATTGCTGATTCGCCCGGCAAAAGACGCCCTGATGACTGCCGTGAAGCTTGACCCACAACATGCACGCGCACAAATGGCATTGGCGGAACTCCTGCTCGACATACCTTCCATGACGGGCGATTCCCGCGAGCAAGCAAAGGCGATACTGAACAGGTTGCGATCACTGGATCCCGCATCTGCCGCAGCTCTTGAGGCCAAGATGGAGGGGTCGGATGCAGATCCGGGGCGGGTGGAGAAGCTGCTGCTGCAGGCTGTCGAGTCAAAACCCGGCGAGGCCGCATTCCGGCTCCGGCTGACCCGGTTCTATGTCGATCAGCGGCTCTACGCCCGGGCCATCCAGCACGGACAGCAATATCTGCGCATGCCGAAGCACTGGACCGACTTTCCGAGCGACGTGAACCATGCGCACCTTTGGCTGGCGATTGCCTACCATGGCCTTGGAGATCAGCCCGGCTTTCAGCACCATTCACGGGCCGTGGGCATCCGCGACATGCCTCAGCGCCTCAGAAAGGATATGGAACGCGCCTACAAGAAGGCCGGCATCGACAGCTACTGACAGAACTTGCCGCCCGCTGAAGGTTGCGCGCAAGCTCGCCTTGACTCGAGTTTCGCCGGCCACTTCCCGGAAACTGCGAGCGCCCGCTACGGGGAGCCGGCAGCCCCCGTAGCGCACAATTACTTCACCAGCTCAGAGTCTTGGTGTTGTCCTTGAAAAGCGCCAACCCCGCCTGCTCCGTAGCCAGCTTCAGACCCGGCAGCCAGTCGGCCTGCTTCATTCCGTAGTGTTCTGCACACATGGCGCATATGAATACGGTCGCACCCTTCTTGATGAGTTCGCTGATCAGTTTCTGGTGTTCGGAAAACTTCGCAGCGTTTGCTTTGCTCCCAAGCATGACACCTCGATCGTTGAGGAAAATCGTCAGAGGATGCCCGCGCTCAAGTTGTCCCTTCGAGAACGACAACGCCATGTTGGCGCGATGCGCCTCATCACTTGTCAGATTCACAAACAATGGGTCGGTGTCACCTGCCATCGCGGGTGTCGACAACGCTCCTGCGATCAATGCAACAGCGACCAACAGTCTGGCAATGCGCTTCATGAGTGTCTCCTACCTGTGTCTAAACCCAGTGAGACGGAGAATGCGACAGCAAGTTCAACTCACTGCTTGCTAATCAGTGCGTTCAGATTGCGCCAATCGCTGGATATGAGAACCATTTGCAACGTACTCGATTCTGCACAACGTCAATTCTGCACAACGATTCTCGTTCAGCTTTCGCACAACCTGGTCTGGCGAGATTGCAGCGCGGCATCCCACCACACCGGAAGCCCTAGCGCTCCAGCGCTTCCGCAAAGCGCCGCGCCACGGCCAGGATCAGGGTCGCTCACCGGCACTCGAAATCATCGCTGCCCACTGGCTTGCAGAACTCGCTCCACTTGCCCGTCTTGCGCCAGTAGTCAACCAGACCCGCATCCCGCACCAGCGTCTTGAACCCGGGCAGGCGGCGGGTGTTCTGGTTGACGGCTCGCCACAGCGAGAGCCCCCAGCTTGAGAAACTGACACCCAGCTTCGACACGTGTTGCAGGGCATCGAGGGCCAGCGCGTCATCGCCGAAATACCCTGCCCACTGCGCCAGGGCAGTGAGGTCGAACATGCCTACCTGAATGCGGGGGTCATCGAGCAGCTTGCGCAGCTCTCGCCGTGCGGCCGGGGCGTCATCCAGATACTTCAGCGCGACCTGGTTGACCAATCTTCCTTCCGGCCCCGCCGCGATGGTTCGGGGCAGCAATCGCTCGATGGCCGGGCGATCCCGCTGTCCCATCGCCGTGACCAGCGCCCCTCCTTCCGTGATCGTGACCGATGCGTTGGGCGACGCCAGCGCAATCCGGTATTCCTGGTCGGCTAGCGCGAACTGCCCCGCCATCTCATGAGCCATCATCTTGAGGCTCGAATAAATGCCAACCAGGGGATCTCTACGCTTCGCGTCGGCGAAGAACTCGATGGCAGCGGTCGGCTCGCCCAGGGCCAGCAACGCCGAGCCGTAGGTATAGCTGCCGACGCCGTTCAGATCGGCCGAGGAATTGGTTGCCCAGGCCCGCGCCAGGCTGAGCGCCGTGTCGAAATCCCTGGACACCAAGGCCTGCCGATATCCTGCGACGCCCGCCGCCATGGAGTCCGGAGCCTCCGACAAAACGCGTTGCATGATGCTGGCATTTCTCTGTAGCGCTGCTGCTCGCTCGGCCGGAATCATGTTGGAAACGGCGTTATTGGCTGAAATCAGTGCCGCCCAGGCCAGATCGAAGTCAGGATCCAGCCGTGCCGCCTCCTCAAAGTGCTGCGCGGCCTGCAGAATCAGTTCGGGTTGCTGCACGCTCCTCAACTTGCTGACGCCGAGCAGGTAGGCCTCATACGCCGCCATGTTCTGCGTGCCGCCGGCCACCCGGCCACTGCCGCTGATGGTCAGCTTCAGTTTCTCCGACACCGCCATCGCGATCTCGTCCTGGATCTCGAAGACGTTCTTGAACTCCCGGTCATAGGTCTCGGACCACAGGTGCGAGCCGTCGGCCGGATTGATCAGCTGCGCCGTGATGCGCAGCTGGTTGCCGGAGCGGCGCACGCTGCCTTCGAGAATATGGTTCACGCCCAGCATCTCGCCGATCTTGCGCAGGTCTTCGTTCTTGCCCTTGAACGAGAACGAGGACGTACGGCCGATCACGCGCAGCTTCGGGATCTGCGCCAGCTGGTTCAGCAGTTCTTCGGAGAGACCATCGGCAAAGTACTCCTGCTCCTTGTCGGAGGACATGTTCACGAAGGGGAGTACGGCGATCGAAGGATCTTCGGTGTTGCGCGCAGTCGCCGCTGGCGCTTCCGCTGCCGCACCCCCGGTCTGGCTGGGCGCTCTGGCAGGAAAGAACTTCCACACCGCACCGATGGCCAGTGCCGCTACCAGCAGCGCTGCAATGCCCAGGGCCAGTCCGCGCGATCTCTTCGCCGGAACTGTTGGCGTTGAGTGCGCCAGGCCCGGAGCAATACCCGTACGCCCGGTCGATGCGGAGCCGAGGTGTCGCCGCACGGATTCGGCGAGCTTCATCGCGGCAGGTTCGATGCCCCCCGCCCCTGTCTCGATCCACTGCGACTCGCTGAGGAAATACTCAAAGGCGCGCGGCAGGGGCGTGGCGTCGGTGCGCAGGGCCACGATGCGCTTGTTCTTCGACGAAGCCCGCTCCAGCTCCTTGCCAACATGGGCCGAGGCCACCGAGTGGCCCGAGAGCACCAGCACGACCACCCGGGAATCGTTGATGGCGCGAACGATCTCATCGGCATAGAGGGCGCCCGGCTCCACGTCCCGCGGCGCGATCCAGCAGCTGACGCCGGCACGCTCCAGCGCACCGACCACCTGGTTGGCGGTGGGGGCATCCTGCGAGGCATAGCTGATGAAGGCGGTTCGCGCCGCTGCGTCAGCCGTCGTTTCGCCCGCCTCAGCCATGATGCGTCCCTTCTGCCCGGCTTCTTGCTGGGGTCAGAGGATACGCGATGGAGGTGAAAAAGGGACGGCGGGCGGGGCCGGGTGATCGAGCGCAGTCAGGCCCACAGGCTGATTCCCCGGTCTTGGACTCACTCCCACTCGATCGTCGCCGGCGGCTTCCCGCTGATGTCGTAAACCACCCGCGAAACACCCTTCACCTCATTCACGATCCGCCGCGAGCAGACATCCAGCAGCTCATACGGCAGATGCGCCCACTGCGCCGTCATGAAATCAATCGTCTCCACCGCGCGCAACGCGATCACCGGCTCGTGCCGCCGCCCGTCTCCCGTCACGCCCACACTCTTCACCGGCAGAAACACCGCGAACGCCTGGCTGGTCTTCTCGTACCACCCGGCCTTGCGCAGTTCCTCGATGAAGATGTGATCGGCCAGCCGCAGCGTCTCGGCCACAGGCGCCGTTACCTCGCCGAGGATACGCACACCGAGGCCCGGCCCCGGGAACGGATGGCGATACACCATCTCGGCCGGCAGCCCGAGCTCCACGCCCACGCGCCGCACTTCGTCCTTGAACAGCTCGCGCAGCGGCTCGACCAGTTTCATCTTCATGTGCGCGGGCAGGCCACCGACATTGTGGTGGCTCTTGATCACATGCGCCTTGCCGGTCTTGCTGCCGGCGGATTCGATCACGTCGGGGTAGATGGTGCCCTGCGCGAGGAACTCCACGCCTTCGAGCTTCGTGGCTTCTTCGTCGAACACCTCGATGAACAGCCGGCCGATGATCTTGCGCTTGGCTTCGGGGTCGTCCACGCCCTTGAGCTCGCGGAAGTAGCGCTCGGCGGCGTTCACGCGGATGACCTTCACGCCGAGGTTCTTCTCGAACACGCGCATGACCTGATCGCCTTCCTGGTGGCGCAGCAGGCCATGATCGACGAACACGCAGGTGAGCTGATCGCCGATGGCCTTGTGCAGCAGCGCGGCGACCACGGAGGAATCGACACCACCGGAAAGACCGAGCAGCACCTTGCCCTTGCCCACCTGCGCGCGCACGCGGGCGATGGCGTCTTCGATGATGTTGCCGGGGTTCCAGCTGTTGCCGCAGCCGCAGATATCGTGCACGAAGCGCCCGTAGATGCGCGTTCCCTGTTTGGTGTGGGTGACCTCTGGGTGGAACTGCAGCGCGTAGAACTTGCGTCCTTCGTCGGCCATGCCCGCATGGGGCACGTCGCCGGTGGAGGCAATGAGCTTGAAGCCCTTCGGCAGTTCAGTGACGCGATCGCCGTGGCTCATCCACACATCGAGCAGGCCATGGCCTTCGGCAGTGACGCGATCTTCGATGTCCTTCAGCAGCGAAGAATGGCCGCGGGCGCGCACTTCGGCATAACCGAATTCGTGCACGTCGCCCTTCTCCACTTTGCCGCCGAGCTGCACGGCCATGGTCTGCATGCCGTAGCAGATGCCGAGCACGGGAATGCCGAAGTCGAATACGGCCTGTGGCGCTGCGGGGGCATTGGCCTGCAGCACGGACTCGGGGCCGCCGGAGAGGATGATGCCCTTGGGCTGGAAGGCGATGACATCGGCGTTGTCGACATCCCAGGGGTGGATCTCACAGTAGACGCCGAGCTCGCGTACGCGGCGGGCGATGAGCTGCGTGTATTGGGAGCCGAAATCGAGGATCAGGATCTTGTGGGCGTGAATGTCGGCGACAGTCGCTGCACTCATCTCGAAACCCGGTAGTTCGGCGCTTCCTTGGTGATCTGCACATCGTGCACATGGCTCTCGCGCATGCCAGCACCGGTGATCCGCACGAAATGCGGCTTCGTCCGCATCTCCTCGATCGACCGCGTGCCGGTATAGACCATCGCGGCGCGCAGGCCACCCGAGAGCTGATACAGGATCGAAACCAGGCTGCCCTTGTACAGCACACGGCCTTCAATGCCTTCCGGCACCAGCTTTTCGAGCTCGCTGGAATTGTCCTGGAAGTAGCGATCGGCCGAGCCATGCTTCTGCGACATGGCGCCGAGCGAGCCCATGCCGCGATAACTCTTGTACGAAGCCCCCTGGTAGAGCTCGACTTCGCCGGGGGATTCTTCGGTGCCGGCGAACAGGCCGCCGATCATCACGGCATGTGCACCCGCCACGAGCGCCTTGGCGATGTCGCCGGAGTAGCGGATGCCACCGTCTGCGATCAATGGAATGCCTGACCCCTTCAGCGCCTTCGCCACATTGGCCACGGCGGAGATCTGCGGCACGCCCACACCGGCCACGATGCGCGTGGTGCAGATGGAGCCCGGACCGATGCCGACCTTCACGCCATCGGCGCCTGCCTTCGCCAGGGCGAGCGCGGCTTCGCCAGTGACGATATTGCCGCCGATCACCTGCAATTCGGGCCATCTGCGCTTGATGGCGGTGACAGTATCGAGCACCCAGCGGGTGTGACCATGCGCGGTATCGACCACGATCACATCGACGCCCGCTTCCTGCAGCGCAGCCACGCGATCGAGCGTATCGGCCGTAGTGCCGACGGCAGCACCGACGCGCAGGCGGCCATTCTCATCCTTGCTGGCGCGGGGAAAATCCTTCGCCTTCTGGATGTCCTTCACGGTGATCATGCCCTTGAGGTTCGACTGGGCATCGACCACCAGCACCTTCTCGATGCGGTGCTTGTGGAACAGGCCGAGCACTTCGTCCTTGGGCGCGTTCTCGCGCACGGTGATGAGCTGCTCGCGCGGCGTCATCACCGACGACACGGGCGCATCCATCTTGGTTTCGAAACGCAGGTCGCGGTGCGTGACGATGCCCACGGCCTGATTGCCATTGACCACCGGCACGCCGGAGATGCCGCGCGAACGCGTGAGCTCCAGCACCTCGCGGATGGTCATCTCGGGGGTGACGGTGACGGGCTCGCGGATCACGCCGCTCTCGAACTTCTTCACGCGGGCCACTTCGCGGGCCTGCGCTTCGATGTTCATGTTCTTGTGGATGATGCCCATGCCGCCTTCCTGCGCCATGGTGATGGCGAGGCGCGCCTCGGTGACGGTATCCATGGCGCTGGAGAGGATGGGTAACCCCAGGCGCACCGTGCGGGTGAGCTGTGTGCCGAGGTCGATTTCTTTGGCGAGGACATCGGAGCTGGCGGGCACCAGGAGGACGTCGTCGAACGTGAGGGACTCTTCGAGGATTCGCATGTCCCATTTTACGCACTTGCGGCGGGCGGGTAAACCGCTACAACCGCCCGCCCGGGCAAGAACTGCGCTGCTGGGCCGCCTCTCGTCAGTCCTCGTCCGCCGCGTCAGCCTGCCCATAGGACCAGACATGGCCGTCGGGATCCGTGAAAGTGAAGCTGCGCTCGCCCCAGGGCTCGGTCACCGGCTCGCTGACCTTCACGCCGCGGCCCTTGAGCCGTGCGTGCTCGGCATCCACGTCGTCCACCTGCACGGCCACCTGCAGCCCGCCGGCATAGGGCCTCGCGCCGGCCGGCCGGTTCTCTTCGTGCAGCACCACGTAGCCGCTGCCGAACGAGAAACCGGCGACGCCGTATTCATCGGTGCCCAGCTCCCAGCCCAGCTGGTCGCGGTAGAAGCGCTTGCTGCGCTCCAGGTCGGAAACGTAGGCCAGCACGTAGAAGATGCCCTTGATTGCCATGGGATTGCCCTGGGGTCGGAATTGCGATTCAGCTTGGGCCACGATTCTCGCCTGAAACGCGTCAGACTGGGGCATGGACCTGCCCCCCGACGAATCTCCCGAGCCCGCCGAATCCACCGAACCCGTGGAAGTACCCCACACCGCCCTCTCGCCCGCGGCCCTGCAGGGACTGGTGGAGTCCTTCGTGCTGCGCGAGGGAACGGATTATGGCGACCGCGAGTTCACCCACGAGCAGAAGGTGGCGCAGGTGATCGCGCAACTGGAACGGGGCGAGGCGCGAATCGTCTACGACCCGGAGACGGAATCGGTGACGCTGCTAGCGCGCAGCTGAATCATCGCTGCGGGGCGCGCTGCCCGGCTGCCGCCAGCACCAGATGGCCACGGCGCACAACGCAACGCCGACGATCCACACCGGTGCTGTTCCCCAGACCACATAGGGATACAGCATCAGCGCCAGGCCAACCCACTTGACCGTGCGTTTGCGGCGACGCCGCCCCAGCACGAACAGCAACAGCCCGATCACGCCAAACAACAACACGGCCACCAGATAGGCGAGCGGGGGGATCGTGAGCCCAGCGGCTTCCAGCAGGGCCAGTGATTCGCGCAGGGATTCCATCGCGGGGCCACTCTACAACGGCACACCTGCAGGGCGTGTATTAACATCACCCGATGCAGATGAAGGCTCCACGCGAGGTCTATTCCGTTGCGCGACTCAACAGCGAGGCGCGGCAGTTGCTGGAAGGCGGGCTGCCAGCACTGTGGGTGGAGGGCGAGCTGTCGAACTTCTCGGCGCCGGCCTCGGGGCATTGGTACTTCACGCTGAAGGATCGCGACGCGCAGATCCGCTGCGCGATGTTCCGCAATCGCAATTCGGGCATCGGCTTCCGGCCGAAGGACGGCCAGCAGGTGCTGCTGCGCGGCCGCGTGAGCCTGTACGAGCCGCGCGGCGACTACCAGCTCATCGCCGAGCAGATGGAAGACGCGGGCGAAGGCGCGCTGCGGCGCGAGTTCGAGAAGCTGAAGGCGAAGCTCGCGGCCGAGGGGCTGTTTGAGGCAGCGCTGAAGCGGCCGTTGCCGACGATGCCGCGCCGCATCGCGGTGGTCACCTCGCCCACCGGCGCGGCGGTGCGCGATGTGCTGCATATCCTGGCGCGGCGCTTTCCGCCGGCGTCGGTGCTGGTATTTCCCACCGCGGTGCAGGGTGCGGCTGCGACGCCCGCGATCGTGGCGGCCATCGACAACGCCTCGGCGCGGGGTGATTGCGATGTGCTGGTGCTGGCGCGCGGCGGCGGATCGATCGAAGACCTGTGGTGCTTCAACGATGAGCGCGTGGCGCGGGCCATCCGCCGCTGCAGCATTCCGGTGGTCACCGGCATCGGTCACGAGATCGATTTCACCATCGCGGATTTCGCGGCGGATGTGCGCGCGCCAACGCCCTCGGGCGCGGCGGAACTGGTGGTGCCGGATCGGCGCACTTTGCTCGCCACACTCGCCAACGCTGCGGCGCGGTTGCGGGCCAGCGTGTCGCGGCAACTGACACGCGCGCAGCAGCGTAGCGCCGAACTCACCGCCCGGCTGCAGCGCGCCCATCCCGGCAGCCGACTGCGGCAGCAGGCGCAGCGGCTGGATGAACTGGACATGCGCTTGCGCCGTGCGTGGGAGAAATCGCTGACGCGTGCCACGCAGCGATTGCTGCTGGCGCAGCGCGGGCTGGATGCGATCAGCCCGCTGGCCACCATCGAGCGCGGCTTCGCCATCGTGACAAAGGCCGATGGTTCGGTGGTGCAGGATGCGCGAGAGCTGAAAGTGGGCGACAGCATCGAGGCGCGCGTGGCGCGCGGCACGGTGCTGGCGCAGGTCACCGGCACGCGTTAGCGGTTTCGCGCGTGTTCAGACGCCGTAGAAGAGCAGATCCACAGCCCCCAGCAATGCCTCGCGATGGCGGGCAAGGTTGGCGATGCGATCGGGCAGTTTGCGCGAAGGGAGGGTGACAAGGTGCTCTACCAGCACAACGTATACCTCTCCATCGATCTGGACGAGCGGACTGAGTCGACCGGATGCGCCAGGAAACTTGCTGCGTGGAACCAGCGGCGCAATCAGCGCCGTCGCTCCGGCAGCGATCAGATCGGAACGCAGGTTTACCGCCAGGGGGAAGTTCCTGCGCATCGACGGGACGGGATGCGGAAACGCGTCGAACTGGGGCATCAGCCCTTGCCCGGGTAGAGACTGTCGATGCTGCCTTCGAGGTATTCCAGGACCAGCTCGCCGTGATTTCCGTGCTTGGCCATGTAGGCGTCTGCGGCCCGCACATCGGCCTCGACCTCAGCCAGGATGACTGCGCGCCGATGCCGCTCCAACTCCTGCACCAACGCCTCTTCGGCGATCCGCGAGGCATTGATGCCCAGCGACTTCACTCGCGCGAACAGATCGGAGTTGATCGTCAGGCTGACGGTCTGTTTGGGCGCGTCTGCGGCATAGACGGGCTCGCGAACGCTGTTAGGCCACTGATTCTTCACACGTGTAATTTACACGTGTAGTATACACATGGTCAATATCCATGCCAAAAGGTCCAGAATTCCGCCATGAACCGGACTGCCCTGATCGCTGCCTTGCTGCTTCCCGCCGCCCTGCTCGCCGCCGAGCCTGCCACCCTTCCCCGTCATAGCGCTGTTCCGGGCGGAGTACTGGTGGTGGATGTGGGCGATGCCACTCAACCCGCTCCGCAGGTGGAATGGGAGGGCCGCCGTGTGCTCGTCACCGCAATGGAAGGTCGCCACAAGGCAGTGGTGGGCGTCGCACTGGCCGTCGCCCCGGGCGACTACAACCTGAAGGTTCGCGATACCGCCAGCGAACGCGCCCTGCCCGTGCGCATCGCGCCGAAGAAATACACCGAACAGAAACTCACCGTGCCGCAGAGCCAGGTCGATCTCTCGCCGCAGGATGCCGCCCGCGTGGAGCAGGAACAACAGCGTCAGCGTGCCTCACTCGACAGCTTCAGCAGCACCCTGCCAGCCACCTTCCGGCTGCTGCAACCCACGAAGGGACCGCGCTCGGATTCCTACGGCAAGCGGCGTGTGTTCAATGGCCAATCACGCAATCCGCATTCGGGCATGGATATCGCGGCACCCACCGGTGCTGCCATCGTCGCGCCCGCCGATGCCGTGGTGCTCGACACGGGCGATTTCTTCTTCAACGGCAACACCGTGATTCTCGACCACGGCAGTGGCTTCATCACGCTGTATTGCCACCTCAGCGCCTACGCGGTGAAAAAAGGCGATCAGGTGAAGACGGGGCAGCTCATCGGCAAGGTGGGCACCACCGGTCGGGTTACCGGTGCGCATCTGCATTTCGGAGTGCTGCTGAATGGCGCGTCGGTGGATCCGGCGCTGTTCCTGCCGGCTGTTTCGAAGCCTGCGGCCAAACCTGTCGCCAAACCTGCAACGAAACCTGCCGCGAAATAGTCGCGGCAGATCACCTCAGACTTTCGGGCGCCTCGGGTTCGGCTTGCCCGCCGCCACCTTCCTGCGTGGCTGGCGCTGCGCGGCATTCTTCATGCCGACCTTCTTCTTCACGATGAGCTTGCGCTTCGCCGCCTCGCGCTGCTCGCGATTGCCGTAGGGATTGGCATCGGTGCGCAGTTCCAGCGCCACCGGGCAGGCGTAGAGATCGAAGGCCTCGCGGAACACATTCGACAGGTACCGCTTGTACGACTCTGGCGTCTGCTGCGTCTGGTTGCCGTGGATCACGATGCGCGGCGGATTGCGACCACCCTGGTGGGCGTAGCGCAGCTTGATGCGGCGGCCGCGGACCAGCGGCGGCTGATGCGCCTCGAGTGCTTTCTCGAGCACGCGCGAGAGCTGCCCGGTGGACATGTCGCGCATCGAAGCGTCGTAGGCACGGATGGCGGCAGAGGCCAGCTCGCCCACGCCGGTGCCATGCCGCGCGGAGATGAAGTGCTGTGGTGCAAACGGCACGAAATCCAGCCGCAGTGCGAGACCATTGCGCACCTGGTCGCGCTGGTCCATCGGAATGCCATCCCATTTGTTGATGGCGAGCAGCAGCGCACGACCGCGCTGCAGGGCAAGGCCCAGCACCGAGGCATCCTGCTCGGCGATGCCTTCATGGGCATCGAGCACCATCACCACCACGTGCGCGGCTTCGATGGCCTGCAGGGTGCGCGCGACGCTGGCGCGCTCGACGGCATCTTCGACCTTCGCCTGCGACGCACGCCGGCGGTGTCGATCAAGCGTGAACTTGCGGCCGTCGCGCTCGAAGGGCACGAAGATGCTGTCGCGCGTGGTGCCGGGCGTATCGGTGGCGATCACGCGCTCTTCGCCCACCAGCCGATTGATCAGCGTGGACTTGCCCACATTGGGACGGCCAATCACCGCGATGCGGATGGAATCGTCGTTGCCCGCGACTTCGTCGGGCATGGCTTCGAGGCCCGCCAGCGCCTGGCGCAGCAGCTCCACGCATCCCTGACCGTTCAGGGCCGCAATCGGCTGCGGCACTCCCAGGCCAAGACGATGGAACTCGGCCGAGATCACGCCCGCATCCCTGCCTTCGGCCTTGTTCACGGCCAGCATCACATGCTTGCCGGAGCGCAGCAGCAGGCGCGCGACTTCGCGGTCGTCGTTGGTCAGTCCGGCACGACCGTCGACCACCTGGATCAGCCGGTCGGCTTCGGCGATGGCGCGCTCGGTCTGGATGCGCATCTGCGTTTCGACGGTGTTCTTCGGGCTGGCGACAACGCCACCGGTGTCGACCACTACGCAGGGCACGCCATCCGCACGACTGAAGCCATACTGGCGATCACGCGTGACACCAGGCACGTCGGCGACGATGGCGTCGCGCGTGCCGGTGAGGGAATTGAACAGGGTCGACTTGCCCACATTGGGCCGACCCACCAGGGCTACGATCGGCAGCATGGGCAGTTGTTATCCGTTATCCAGGCGTTGAGCTTCAGCTCTTGGGTGCGGCCGACGTAGCCCGCAGGGCCACGATCTTGCCGTCGTCGTCCATGATCACCAGCAGATCACCGATGACCAGCGGCGGGGCGGAGACACGCTCGCCCAGCGGATGAGCACGTGCCGCCAGCTCACCATTGGCTGGATTGAAGAAATGCACATAGCCGTCGTAATCCGCCACGGCCACCAGCGAGCCGACTACCTCGGGAGGTGACAGGCGGCGACGGGCCAGCACTTCCTGCTTCCACATCTCGACGCCGGTGCGACGGCCGATCTTCAGCAGCGCGCCATCGGAAGTGGAGACATACAGTGCGTCTTCATCCGTAGCCAGACCACTGTAGCTGGAGGCATCACGCGACCACAGCACCTGACCAGTCTCGCGATCCAGACGCGCGACCTTGCCATGAAACGTGACGGCGTAGATGTCGCTATCGACGGCTTTGATCGCGGAATCGATGTCGTTCAGGCGATCGATTTCCGAGCGGCCCGAAGGCGGTGCGACGCTCACGTCCCACACCGGGCCGCCATCAGCCAGCGTCAGTGCCAGCACGCGGCCGGTGTCGAAACCACTCATCGCCATATCACCGACGATGAGCGGATTGGCGGTGCCGCGCAGCGAGAGCCTCGGCACCTGCTGCTCCGCACTCCAGATCTCGGTGCCGTCCGAGGCACGCAGGGCGACCATGCGGCCATCCACTGCGCGCACCAGCACCACGCCCTTGCCGATCGCTGGCGCCGCCAGGATCTCGCTGTTGATGCGCGTCTTCCACTTCTGCTGACCGGTAGCGGCATCCAGCGCGACGATGTCGCCATGGCTGGCACCCGCCACCACGAGGCCATCGCCGGCGCCAGGACCACCGGTGAGTTTCAATTTTGTATTCGACTGCCAGAGCTTCTTGCCGCTGGCCGCATCGAAAGCCATCACCTCGCCGCCGTAGCCGGCTGCAAAGACGGCCTTGCCGTCAGTGGCAATGGAAAGGCCCAGACGCAGTTTCGGCTTCGCGCCGCCGACGCTGGCGCTCCAGACCTGCTGCACCTTCGCCGTGCTGACGAATTCGGTGAGCTCGGCTGGTTTCTCGCTGGCCTTCTTGCTGGCACAGGCCACCAGCAGGAACAGGGCAGCGAGCGTTGCTGTCGTGCGCAGACGCGAACCGGATTGGATCATTGTGTCGCCGCCTTCAAATCGCTGATTTTCAGATCGAGGAGCTCACCGACGCCTTCGGCGCCCGTCTGGTTTTCCGTCAACAGCTTGCGCGAGTCTTCGTAAGCCTGCAGTGCTGCTGCACGATCACCCTTTGCCAGCTGCACATCGCCGCGCACTTCCAGATAGGCGGACTGGTGTTCGCCCATGTCGGCCGTACCGAGGGTGGCCAGCGCCTTGTCGTACTGCCCCTGGGCGGCCTGCACCCGCGCCAGTCGCAGCCGCGCAATGGGTCGCAGCTTTTCGTCACCAGCACTGGTGGCCACGCGCTCGAGATGCGTTGCCGCCTTGTCGAGCTCGTTCATGGCCACGTACACACGCGCAGCAGCGAGATCTGCCGCCGATACATAGGCCGAACCGGGGTGACTGCGTGCGCAGTGTTTCGATCCCGGCAATTGCGGCGTCGATCTTGTTGGCATCGAAGTCCGTGAGGACCTGGTCGTACATCACGCTGGCGGCCAGCGCCTTTTCGTCTGCCCGGCCCTGCCACCATTTCCAGCCGAACCAGGCCAGCAGCAGCACGGCCACCATGCCGAGCACCTGCAGTCCGTTGTTCCGCACCCAGCGCTTGAGCGCTTCCCACTGTTCATCTTCCGAAAGCAGATCCACTGTCGCTACCCCTTCATCGTGTTCAGTATGGCCGGAATGCGGGCCGGGAGTTCCGCGAGGGTACACTCTGCCTGCTCCGCGGCCTCCAGCCGCAACGTCTTGAGCGCGGCCGCACCACGCTCCAGCTCATTTTCACCCAGGATCAGCGCCAGCCGGGCGCCACTGCGGTCGGCACGGCGGAACTGCGCCTTGAAATTGCCGCCGCCCTGGTTCATCTCGAATGCCACGCCAGGCAGTTCGTCGCGCAGTTTCTCGACCAGCGCGAGGCCGGCACGGATGGCCCGCTCGCCGCTGGCCACCACATAGACATCCGGCGCCTGCCTTGCGAAGGTCTGGCCGGTCTGCTGCAGCAATGCGACCACCCGCTCCACGCCCATCGCAAAACCGATGGCGGGGGTGTGCTCGCCGCCGAGCTGGGTGATCAGGCCGTCGTAGCGACCACCCGAGCAGATGGCGTTCTGCGAACCCAAGCGCGTCGGTGACCCATTCGAACACCGTGCGCGAGTAGTAATCGAGGCCGCGTACCAGCCGCGGATCGACGACGTAATCGATGCCCATCGCGGCAAGCGTGGCGCACAACGCGTCGAAATGCTCGCGCGATTCTGCATCCAGATATTCGGACAGCAGCGGCGCGCCGCTGACCACGGCCTGCATGGCGGGGTTCTTGGTGTCGAGGATGCGCAGCGGATTGCCGCCGAGGCGCCGCTGGCTGTCGGCATCGAGCGAAGCGGCGTGCTGCGTGAAATACTCCACCAGCTTCTCGCGATAGACGCGGCGCGACTCCGGTGTGCCCAGTGAATTGAGCTTCAGCTGCACGCGCTGGATGCCGAGGGTGCGCCACAGGCGCGCGGTCATCGCAATGAGCTCGATGTCGATATCCGGGCCAGCGAAGCCCAGCGCTTCCACATCGATCTGGTAGAACTGCCGGTAACGGCCCTGCTGCGGCCGCTCGTGCCGGAACATCGGTCCCGATGGTCCACAGCTTCAGGCGCGCGCCGCGCAGCAGGCCATTGGTGATGGCAGCACGCGCAATGCCGGCGGTGGCCTCCGGCCGCAGCGTCAGGCTTTCGCCATCGGCCTCGGTGAAGGTGAACATTTCCTTCTCGACGATATCGGTGAACTCGCCGATGGAACGCTTGAACAGCGTGGTCTGCTCGACCAGCGGCACGCGCATTTCCTCGAAGCCATAGGCGGCGAACAGCTCGCGCGTGGTTCGTTCCAGGTGCTGCCAGGCGCCGATATCGGCGGGCAGCACATCGTTCATGCCGCGCACTGCGGCCAGATTCGGCAAACTCAAGATACCTTCACCTGCATGGCCCACCAGGCAACTGCGGCGAGCACCAGAATCAGTGCCAGCACCACCAGCTGCCAGCGAAGCTTGCCACTGCGACGCGGCAGCACGGGCAGATGCGGCACGTTGGTGAGATCAGGCGGCACGGAGGCCTCCTGCAGGGCGGCGTACTGCGCCTGCAACGCGTCTTCCGGCGCGCCTACCAGCTCGGCATAGCGACGCAGGTGGCCGCGCACGAACACCGGCGCGCCCGAGTGCCGCGAAGCGTCCTGTGTCCAGCGCGTCGATGATCGCCACATCGACATGCAGGCGTTCAGCCGCCTGCGTCGAGCTCAGGCCCATGGCTTCGCGCGCGCGCAGCAGCTGCTCACCAATACCGGTTGGACTCATTGCTTACCTTGCACCATCAAGCAGCTGCGGCAGCAGCGAAGCCTGCGGCGAGCCGGCGAAATCCCGGCGCAGCAGGCGCGCATAGTTTTCGGCTGCGGAGCGATCGCCCTTGGCCAGGGCAGCGCGCACGCCGACCAGCAGCACATCCGGTGACTTGCGGCCGAGTCCGAGGAAATTGTCGATCGTGGTCACGGCATCTGCCGGCTTGCCGAGGCTGACCTGCAGGTCGCTGAGTTCGATGACCGCCGTGGTGAACGTGGGCAACAACCCCAATGCGCGCTGCAGGTACTTCTCCGCATCGGCATTGCGCTTGTCGGCGCGCAGGCAGACACCGGCATTGGCGGCCGCGGCCCAGGGCGTGCGATACAGCCGGTTGCTGATCACCGCATCGAACAGCGGCAGGGCCTCGTCCACCTTCTGTGCCTTGCACAGGAACACCGCATAGGTGTTGGTGACATCCACGTTGTCCGGTGAGAGGCGCAATGCCGCCTTGTAGTGGCGCTCGGCATCTTCGGGCAGGTTGAGCTGCTCCGACAGCGACGCCATCGCCCAATGCACCTTGAAGTTGTTCGGATCCTGTTTCTCGGCGCGTTCGAGCTTGTCCTTGGCCGCCTGCAGCTGCCCCTGCTGCATGTAGGCCACGCCGAGCTCCACGTTCGCCGTCGCGGCATCCTTGTTGTTGACCTGCCGGCCATCGCCGCGCGTGGTGACGCAGGCCGTGAACAACAGGCTGGAAAGCACTGCCAGCAGCAGCGTGCTGCGCAGCCGCGGGCTCATGCGTTCACCACTGGAATGGCGATGCGCTTGTTGCCCATGCGGGAAGTGACGCGGTCGATCACCTTGCCCGCCAGCTGGCCGCAGGCTGCATCGATATCGTCGCCACGGGTTCTTTCTGATTGTTGCCATGACACCACCCTTCAGCACCTGATCGAGGAAGGCCAGAATGGCCGCGGGACTGGAGCGCCGGTACTTCGTGCCCGGAAAAGGATTGAATGGAATCAGGTTGACCTTGGCCGGGTGCCCCTTGAGCAGCCGCGCCAGTGCCCGCGCCTGCGCGGGAGAATCGTTCACGCCTTCGAGCATCACGTATTCGAACGTGACGCTGCGGCCGTTCTGTTCATCGATGTAGTGCCAGCAGGCTTCGAGCAGCTCGGCGATGTTGTGCCGCCGGTTGATGGGCACCAGCTCGTTGCGCAGTTCATCGTCGGGCGCATGCAGCGAGACAGCCAGCGCCACGTTGCTTTCTTCGGCCAGCTTGTACATCTGCGGCACGAGGCCGCTGGTGGACAGCGTGAGCCGTCGACGCGAGAAATCGAAACCGAGGTCGTCGAGCAGGATGCGCATGCCCGGCACGACATTGCGGAAATTGGCGAGCGGCTCGCCCATGCCCATCAGCACGACATTGCTGATGAGGCGATCGTCCCCAGCCTGGAAACCCAGCTCTTTCTGCGCCAGGAACACCTGGCCCACGATCTCGGCAGCGGTGAGATTGCGGTTGAAGCCCTGCTGCGCGGTGGAGCAGAAACTGCAGTCCATGGCACAGCCCACCTGCGAGGAAATGCACAGCGTGGCGCGATCCCCATCGGGGATGTAGACCATCTCGAAGCCCTGCATGTTGTCGGCTTCGAGCATCCACTTCACGGTGCCATCGGCGGCATCCTGCCGCGTGATGACGGTGGGCAGGCGGATCTCGGCCTCCTGCTTCAGCTGCGCGCGGTAATCCTTCGCGAGATCGGTCATCGCGTCGAAATCGGTTTCGCCGCGCTTGTACATCCACTGGAACAACTGACGCGCGCGGAAAGGCTTGCCGCCCCGCTCGACGCACCAGGCTTCGAGTTCGGGACGGGTCATGCCCAGCAGATTGACGCGCGCGTCAGACATGTTGCTTGTGTCCGCAGCCCTTAGCGGCTGTGGATTTCAGTCTGCGCGAAGAAGTACGCGATCTCGATGGCGGCGTTCTCCACCGAATCGGAACCGTGCACGGTGTTCGCTTCGATGCTCTCGGCGAGGTCGGCGCGGATCGTGCCCTTGTCGGCCTTCTTCGGATCGGTGGCGCCCATGATCTCGCGGTTCTTCAGCACCGCGTTCTCGCCTTCCAGAACCTGCAGCACCACGGGGCCGGAGATCATGTAGGTGACGAGGTCGTTGAAGAACGGCCGCGCCTTGTGCACGGCATAGAAGCCTTCAGCCTGGGCCCGGGAGAGCTGCGTGAGCTTGCGAAGCGACGACCTTGAGGCCGGCGGCTTCGAAACGGGTGTAGACCTGACCAATGAGGTTGCGGGCAACGCCATCGGGCTTGACGATCGAAAAGGTGCGCTCTAGCGCCATGACAGGGGACTCCGGCTTTGGAAAAAGAGCCGGATTTTACATGCATTTCAAAGGCTTTTGGGTCAGACGCTGAAGCTTTCTCCGCAGCCGCACTCGCCCTTGATATTGGGGTTCTGGAACCGGAAGGCCTCGTTCAGCCCCTGTTTGACGAAATCGACCGTGGTGCCATCGATCAGCTGCAGGCTCTCAGGGTCGACGAACACCTTGACCCCGTGCTCCTCGAACACCACGTCCTGGGGCTGGGCCTGGTCGGCGTAGTTGATGACATAGGCAAACCCGGAGCAGCCGGTCTTGCGCACGCCGAGCTTGAGGCCCAGGCCATGGCCACGGCTGGCGATGAACTTCTGGATGCGGTCGGCGGCGGCGGGAGTCAGCGAAATGGCCATGGGTTTGGGGTCAGGTCCTCGTGAGGGGTGCCCGGCAAAGTGCCGTGAGCGCATCTTCGATAATGAGCATTTGTCCGAGTTTTTCAACTGGTGCGGCAATCGCGACACGCCATTGTTCTGGCGTTCCCGGCGCGAGGGAGGCAAGGGGCTGTCCCCGTATCCGGGCCAGCACATGCCTGCAGGCGGCAGTGGTGTGCGGACAGCCATAAACCTGTAACCGGGCGTCTGCCACCAGCCCGGCTTCGACCCGCGCGGCAAATCGCACCCAGGTGCCCAGCCGCTCGGCGCCGGCTTCGCCAAGCGCGATATCGCCCTGCGCCCAACCCTGCGTCGGGAGTGGCCGCGCGGGCGACATCGACCAAAGTTCCGAGTGCATCCGCTGCACCGCAGCGATGGCAGCATCCACCTCTACGGGGGTGCTGGCCCATCCCAGGCTGAAGCGCAGTGAGCTCTGCGCCTGGGCGGTATCGCGACCCAGGGCGCGCAGGACATAGGAGGGTTCGCCACTGCGCGAATTGCAGGCCGAGCCGGTGGACAGGGTGAGCCCGGCCAGGCCGGTGAACAGGCTCTCCCCTTCCACGCCGGCAAAGGTGACATTGAGGATGCCGGGCGCGCGTGCCCCGGGATGGCCATTCAGCATGGCGCCGGGCAGCAAGCGCAGCGCGGACCAGAGCCGATCGCGCAGATTCGTGAGGCGCGCGGCCTCGGTCGCGCGATGTTGTGCGGCCAGCTCACAGGCTAGGCCAAAACCCACGATCTGATGCGTGGCCAGGGTGCCTGCGCGCAGACCTCGTTCGTGCCCACCACCCAGCATCTGCGCCTGGATGCGGCCGCGGTGTGCGGGCGACACGTACAGGGCGCCGATGCCCTGCGGACCACCGAGCTTGTGCGCAGTGAAGGACAGCAGCGCGATGCCGGCCACATCGATGGGCAGTTTGCCCGCGCTCTGCGAAGCATCGATGTGCAGCGGAACTTCATGGGCGGCGCAGACACTGCGAATGGCGGCGAGATCCTGCGCCACGCCGGTCTCGTTGTTCACATGCAGCAGCGACACGAGGCAGGTTGCCGGCCGGATCGCCGCTTCGAGTGCGGCCACTTCGAGCAGGCCCGTGGCGTCCGGCTTGAGGATGGTGACTGCCACACCCTGCGATTCCAGCGCGCGCACGGTTTCCAGCACCGACTTGTGCTCGGTGGCGAGCGTGATTACATGCGGCTTCGCGCCCCGCGCAAGTGCCGCCTGCGCCGTTCCGGTGATGGCGAGGTTGTTCGATTCGGTGGCGCCGGAGGTGAACACGATATCGGCGGCATCGGCGTTCACCAGCGCGGCTACCTGCGCTCGCGCGACTTCCACCAGTGATTGCGCGGCCTGCCCGGCCCGGTGATTTGCGGCGGCATTGCCCGGCGGCATGGCCAGCACCTCGGCCATCCGCTGCGCAACGCTGGGGAACAACCGGCGCGGTGGCCGCATAGTCGAGATAGACCGCTGCGGACGATGCGGATTGCTCAGTGCTCATTACCGGCCTTGCGTCGCTTGCTCTGCACGGCGGTGAGCAACCCGCGCAGGATGTTCACTTCATTGCCGTCGAGTTCGGCGCGTGTGTACAGGCGGCGGATGCGGCCCATGAGGCTGGTTCCCAGCTGCGTGCGATCCCGGAAGCCGACCTCATCCATCACCTGCTGCAGGTGCGTGTAGAAGCGCTCCATCTGTTCGGGCGTGGCCAGTGGCGCTTCGCGCGGTGCGAGGTACATGCCAGGCTCGTGCTGTGCCATGCGGATTTCGTAGGCGATGAGTTGCGCGGCCATGGCGATGTTGAGCGACGCATAGTCGGGGTTGGCGGGTATGCGCAGCAGCGCATGGGCGGCCTGCAGCTGTTCATTCGAGAGACCAAAGCGCTCGGTGCCGAACAGCACGGCAACGCCACCGGAACCACTGCGTGCTTCTGCCACAAGCCGCGCGGCGGCTTCCCGGGCCTCGAGCACGCGGAAATACTGGTCGCGCGTGCGCGCGGTGGTGGCCAGCACCAGGCCGCAATCCGCTATGGCCTCAGGCAGAGTTTCCACCACCCGGGCGCTGGCCAGCAGATCGTCGGCACCCGCAGCGCGTGCCGTGGCATCCGGATGCGGGAATTCCTTCGGTTTGACCAGCACCAGCTCCATGACGCCCATGTTCTTCATGGCACGCGCCACCGCCCCGATGTTGCCGGGGTGCGATGTTTCGACGAGTACGAAGCGGATAGGCAGTGTCATGTGACGGAATACGGCCGATTGGCCGCGGGGCTGCTGGCGGCGTCTGGTATTCTACCGCGCCATCGCCCGACCGCCCTTGCAAGAGCGACCATGCATCCTTACATGAATACTGCCGTCAAGGCGGCGCGCCGCGCAGGCGAGATCATCGTGCGCGGGCTGGCCCGTTTCGAAGGCGTCGAAACCGCCTCGAAGGGCCTCAACGACTTCGTCACCAGCATCGATCACGCGGCCGAAGCCGCCATCATCGAGACCCTGGGCGAGGCCTATCCGCACCATGCCTTCCTCGCCGAGGAAAGCGGCGCCAGCGGCAGCGGCGACAACATCTGGATCATCGACCCGCTCGATGGCACCACCAATTTCATGCACGGCTTTCCGACGTTCGCCGTGTCGATTGCCTTCCAGATGGGGGGCCGCATCGAGCACGGCGTCATCTATGACCCGATGCGCCAGGAGATCTTCACCGCGTCGCGCGGCCAGGGGGCCTATCTCGAAGGCCGGCGCCTGCGCGTGAGCCGCCAGCGCACGCTGGAAGGCTCGCTGATCAGCACCGGTTTCCCGTATCGCGAAAACCTGCACCTGCTCGACCCGTACATGGCCATGATGAAGGCCGTGATCCAGCGCGCCTCGGGCCTGCGTCGTCCGGGTTCTGCAGCACTGGATCTGGCCTATGTGGCGGCCGGTCGCACGGACGGCTTCTGGGAGATCGGGCTCAAGGCCTGGGATACCGCGGCCGGCACGTTGCTGATCCGCGAAGCCGGTGGCCTCGTGGCCACGCTCGATGGCGGCGAGTACAAGCAGAACGGCAACATCGTGGCGGGCACGCCGCGGGTGTTCAACGAACTGCTGGAAACGATCGCACCCTTCCTGACGGACGAACTGCGCGAGAACGCCAGCCGCTGACGCTGGCTGCAACCGGGCGCAATATCGCCCGAGCCCTGGCGGCTATTCCAGCCGGCACTGCGCGCCCGGCGTAGCTCGCAATCGCGAGACCACAGGCGACGCTGGTGAAGGGATCATGCCCTTCCACCCGCCCCGGAAACAGCTCCTCCAGCAGGCGGCGGACAGCCACGATCTCCGATGTGCCGCCGGTGCGGATCACGACACTGACTTCCTCACTGCGGATGCCCGCCGCCGGCAGCAGCGTCTCGATGCGCTCCCGCAAGGTGGCCAGCGCCGGTACCAGGATGGCGTCGAGCTGCGTGCGGGAGAACGGCACGGTGAGATTCAGCTCCGGGATGTCGATGACCGATTCCATGCGCACCGAAAGTTCGGCCTTCGCGCGCTTGATGGCCTGGAAGCAGTTGTGGCTGTAGTTGTAGGAGATGAGATCCAGCAGTCGCTGGAACTTCACGGCACCCTCGCCGCCTCTCGATAGCCGATCCACCACCATCGCGCGGGTGTAGTTCTGGTTCAGCAGGAAGGTGGTCTGCCAGTTGATCAGGCCGGATTCGTATTCCTGGAAAGGGAACAGCGTATCGACCTGCCGGCCATCCACTTCGCGAACCCAGCGCTCGCCCTTGCCCAGCTCCGGGAACAGCATGTGTTCGAAGATGAGCTGGTCGATCTTGTCGCCACCGAGCGCAACGCCATTGGTGGCGAGCACTTCGAAATCCGTGCCCGCATAACGCACGGCGGCAAGGTCCAGCGTGCCGCCGCCGAAGTCCACCGTCAGCGCGATGCCTTTGTCAGTTCGGCGCGCGCCGTACAGCCAGCTGAGGGTGGCGGCAACGGGCTCCGGGTAGAACTCTGCCACCTGGAAACCGGCGTGTTCATAGGCTTCTGTCAGTCGCGTCACCGCCACCGGATTGCGGCTGCCAGCGCGGCCTTCGAAGGTGACCGGCCGCCCCGCATGGATGGGCGGCAATGGGGGCGGGAGTTCCCGCTCCAGCGCCTCGCGCATGTGCTGCAGGATCGGCGTGAGCAGCGCCACGATGCGATAGTGACGTTCGAACACCGACAGCCGCTCGATGTCCGGATCGCCCAGCAACCGCTTGAGGCCCAGGAAGAGGCGGCCCGGCAAGGTGCGGTCGTACAGCGGGCCATAGAGCGTATTGCGCTGGGTCTCGAGACGGGAGATGTCATCCCCCGTGCCATTGCCCCCGATGGAGGATGCGGATTCGCCGATCACCTCGGCCACCAGTTCCACGCGCCGGCCGCGGTTTTCTTCCACATAGCGATCGATGGCGGCGCTGCCCACCAGCGCGGTGTAGCCGCGATCCAGATGGATGGCCGTGGGAAGGATCGGGCTTTGCCGCTGCAGGATCACGCGATGCATGCGCTCGCCATCGAACCAGGCAATGGCCGAGTTCGAAGTGCCGAAGTCGAGCCCGACTCCCAGACGTTTCAGGGCAGCACCTGGCTATGCATGGTCATCCGCCGAGATAGGCGCCACGCACCTTGGGATCTGCGCGCAGCGCGGCGGAATCATTCTGCAGCATGATGCGCCCGGTCTCGAGCACGAAACCATGGGTTGCGATCTCGAGCGCGAGATTGGCGTTCTGCTCCACCAGCAGGATGGTGATGCCGCGGCTGCGGTTGATCTCCACGATCTGGGCGAAGATCGACTTCACCAGCAGCGGCGCGATGCCCAGCGAAGGCTCGTCCAGCATCAGGAACTTCGGCAGGCCCATCAGCGCGCGGCCGATGGCCAGCATCTGCTGCTCGCCGCCGGAAAGCGTGCCGGCCTGCTGCTTCTCGCGCTCCTGCAGGCGCGGGAACACGCTGAACACATAGTCGCGTTCGCGGCGGATGACGGCTGGCGTCGCGCTGCAGATAGGCACCCATCATCAGGTTCTCGCGCACCGTGAGGTTGGCGAACACCATGCGTCCTTCGGGCACATGGCACAGGCCGCGGGCCACGATCTTGTGGGCTGGCAGGCCATCGATGCGCTGCCCTTCATAGGTGATGCTGCCACTCTGTGGCTTGATGAGGCCGGAGACCGTGCGCAGGGTGGTGCTCTTGCCGGCGCCATTGCTGCCGATCAGCGTGACGATGCTGCCCGCAGCGACTTCCAGCGAAATGCCATGCAGCGCGCGGATCGCGCCGTAGTTCACCACCAGGTTGTCGAGCTTCAGCATTCAGCCCACTCCTGTGGCGGCCGGCGCTTCTTCGCCCAGATAGGCCTCGATCACCTTCGGATTGGCGCGCACTTCGGCGGGCGTGCCTTCGGCGATCTTCATGCCGTGATCCAGCACCACGATGCGCTCGCAGATGTTCATCACCACCTGCATGTCGTGCTCGACCAGCAGGATGGAGATGGCGAACCGCTGCTGCACTTCGCGGATCAGCCGCGTGAGTTCCAGCTTTTCCGTGGGATTCATGCCGGCCGCGGGTTCATCCAGCAGCAGCAGCTTCGGCCGCGTGGCCAGCGCGCGCACGATCTCCAGGCGGCGCTGGTTGCCATAGGGCAGGCTCTTCGCAGGTTCATCGCGCACGCGGGCGAGATCGAAGATCTCCAGCAGTTCGTTGGTGCGGGCCGCGATCTGCCGCTCTTCGGCATGGAACGCCGGCGGCCGCAGCAGGGAACTTGCCGAGTGGTGCTGCAGGTGCAGGTGGAACGCCACGCGCACATTGTCGAACACGCTGAGCGAGGGAAACAGCCGGATGTTCTGGAAGGTGCGCGCGATGCCCAGTTTCGTGATCTGGAAAGGCTTGAGACCCACCAGCGACTGCCCCGCAAAACGGATGTCACCCGCCGTCGGGCGATAGACGCCGGTGATCGAGATTGAACACGCTGGTCTTGCCGGCGCCGTTGGGGCCGATCAGCCCGGTGAGCGAGCCCTCCCCCACCGCGGTCGTGACATCATTCACCGCGGTGAGGCCACCGAAGCGCAACGTGCACCCCGCAAGTTCCAGCTGCGGCGCGCGCATCAGCTGGCCCGACGCCGCGGCAGCGACCAGGTGAACAGGCCCTGCGGCCGCAGGATCATCAGCACGATGATCAGCAGCGAGTAGAGGATCATGCGCAGATCGCCGAACTGGCGCAGCCACTCGCCGAGCACGGTGAGCAGGATGGCGGCCACGATCACGCCCGTGGTGTTGCCCATGCCGCCCAGGATCACCATCACCACGATCTCGATCGAGCGGTCGAAGCCGAAACCCTGCGGCACGATGTACTGCTTGAAGTGCGCATACACCCCGCCGGCGAGGCCCGCGAAGAACGCGCCCACCAGGAAGGCCGTGATCTTGTAGCGCGTGGTGTTGATGCCCATCGCCTCGGCGGCGATCTCGTCGTCGGCCACGGCGATGAAGCCGCGGCCATAGGTCGAATTGACCATCGCCCACACCACGTAGATCACCAGCGCCGCGAGGCCGAAGGCCCAGAACAGCGTGGTGTAGGCCGGGATGCCGATCAGGCCGCGCGGCCCACCGACGGCATCGATGTTCTGCAGCACCACGCGGATGATCTCACCGAAGCCCAGCGTCACGATGGCGAGGTAATCGCCCTTGAGTCGCAGCGACGGCACGCCAACGATGAGCCCGGCCACCGCCGCGGCCATGCCACCCGCCAGCAGCGCCAGCCGAGAACAGCAGCCATTGCTGCCCGGCGAGCATCGGCAGCAGGCCGACGCCGAAGCTGGTGGTGAGCATCGCGGCCGCATAGGCACCCACACCCATGAAACCCGCATGGCCCAGCGAGAACTGGCCGGTGTAGCCATTGATGAGGTTGAGGCTCACGGCCAGCGTGATGTTGATGCCGCAGCTCACTGCGATATCGAGGAAGTACGGGTTGTAGCTGCTCGAGAAATACGACACGGCCGCCGATCACCGCCAGCGCGCCGATCAGCAGCAGCTGTGAGCGCGACAACATCAGACCTTCTCCGCCTGGCGCTTGCCGAGCAGCCCGTTGGGGCGCAGCAGCAGGATGAGGATCAGCACGGCAAAGGCCACGGCATCGCGGTAGGTCGAACCACCCAGCGCCACCACCGTCGGTTTCGACCAGCCCCAGCACCAGCCCGCCAACGGCAGCGCCCGCGATGTTGCCGATGCCGCCCAGCACCGCGGCGACGAAGGCCTTCAGGCCCGGCAGCGTGCCCATCAGCGGATCGATGGAGGGATAGTTGATGGCGTAGAGGATGCCGCCAGCGGCAGCGAGCGCCGAGCCCAGCGCGAAGGTGAAGGAGATCACCCGGTCGTTGTTGATGCCCACCAGCGAGGCGGCCACCGGATTGACCGACAGCGCGCGCATGGCGGTGCCGATGCGGGTGTGCAGCACGATGTGCCGCAGCGCGAACAGCAGCACCAGGGTCACCCCGAACACCATGATCTGGCTGCTCGAGATCACGAGGCCATTGTCGAAGTGGAAGGTGTGCTGCGGAAACAGCACCGGAAAGGATTTGGGATTGGCGCCGAAGATGCGCTGCCCGAGGTTCTGCAGCAGCAGCGATACACCGATGGCCGTGATCAGCGCCGTGAGCGTGGAGCGGCCACGCAGCGGCCGGTAGGCCAGCTTCTCGATCAGCATGCCGAGCAGCGCGCAGATCGTCATGGCGCCCAGCAGCACGAACACCCCGCCCATCACCGAAGCCTGGGGCACGAAACGCGCGAGGTAGTAGCCGGAGAACGCGCCCAGCATGAAGATGTCGCTGTGCGCGAAATTGATGAAGCGCAGCACACCATAGACCATGGTGTAGCCCAGTGCGATCAGCGCGTAGATGGCCCCCAGCGCAAGGCCGTTGATGAGTTGCTGCAGCAGCTCACTCACGGCGCAGGACCCTCAGGGCGCAATGGTTTCGACGTACTGGAACCTGCCATCTTTCACCGTGATGATCACCGCGGGCTTGGAGGCATCGCGTTTCGCATCGAGCGAAGTGGCGCCGGTGGCGCCCGGGAAATCGGTGGTGGCTGCCAGCGCGTCGCGCAGCTTCGGGCCTTCCGTGGTGCCGGCCCGCCGGATGGCGTCTGCCAGCACCATGGCGGAGTCGTAACCCAGCGCCGCCATCGCATCCGGGGTCTTCGTTGAACTTGGCCTTGAAGGCCGCGACGAACTGCTGCGCCAGCGGCTCGGTGCTCTCGGACGAGAAATGGGTGGAGTAATACGTGCCCTGCAGCGCTTCGGCGCCGGCGATCTCCAGCAGTTCCGGCGCTTCCCAGCCATCGCCACCGAACAGCGGCACCTTGATGCCGAGCTGCCGTGCCTGCCGGACAATCAGGCCTGCATCGGTGTAGTAACCCGGCACGATGATGGCATCCGGCTGCTGGCTCTTGATGGCGGTGAGCTGCGCCTTGAAATCCTTGTCGCCGCCGGTGTATTTCTGTTCGGCAACGATCTGGCCGCCGCCGGCCACGAAGGGCTCGCGGAAGTACTGCGCGAGGCCCACGCTGTAGGGCGCCGACACATCCGAGAAGATCGCGACCTTCCGGGCCTTGAGGGTGCGCTTGGCGAACTCGGCCAGCAGCCGGCCCTGGAACGGATCGATGAAGCAGACGCGGAAGATGTAATCGCCGGTTTCGGTCACCTTCGGATTGGTGGACGACGGCGAGATCATCGGGATGCCGCTGGCCTGCGCGATGGGCGCTGCTTCCAGCGACCGGCCGGAGGCGACTTCGCCGAGCAGGGCCACGACCTTGTCGCGGGTGATCAGCTTCTTGGCGATGGTGGCGGATTCGCCGGGGGTGCTGCGGTTGTCTTCGTAGATGAGTTCGATCTGCTTGCCGAGCAGGCCACCCGCGGCATTGAGCTCTTCAATGGCCAGCAGCGTGCCCTTGTGGGAGGACTGGCCAAAGGCCGCTTCCTTGCCGGTGAGCGAGGCGAACTCGCCGATCCGGATGGTGTCTTCGTCGGCCGCAGCACCTTCGGTTCCGGATTTCGAACAGCCGGTGAGCAGCGCCACGCCGGCCATCAATGCCGCCAGCAAACGGATTCGCGGGTGATTCATGGGTAAGTCCATCTGTTGTCGCCAGGGGGGCCGAGATCGCCCCCAGTATACCGTCAGGACGAGCGGTGGCGATCCAGCAGCTTGCGCAGCCGCAGGTTGATCATCTCCACGCACACCGAGAAGGCCATCGCGAAATACAGGTAGCCCTTGGGCACATGGGAGTCCGAGACCGTCGGCAATCAGCGCCACGCCCACCAGGATCAGGAACGCCAGCGCCAGCACCTTGACGGTGGGATGCGCCTCGACGAAGTCGGAGATCGGGCCGGACACCAGCATCATCACCAGGATGGCGACCACGATGGCGGCCACCATGATGGGCACCTGATCGGGCTCGGCGAGCCCCACGGCGGTGAACACCGAATCGAGCGAGAACACGATGTCGATGACGCCGATCTGCACGATGATCACGCATGAAGTTCGAGAACAGGCGCGCGTTGATCTCTGCTCGCTGGCGCCTTCCAGCGTGTGGTGGATCTCCAGTCACGCTCTTGGCGAGCAGGAACAGGCCGCCCAGCGATGAGCACGAGGTCGCGGCCCGAGATCTCGTTGCTCCAACACCGTGAACCAGGGCCGGGTGAGCCGCGATGAGCCAGACGATCGAGAGCAGCAGCGCGATGCGCGAACCCATCGCCAGCATCAGGCCGACGTTCCGCGCCTTCTTGCGCTGCTCGGGGGCAGGCGCCCGACCAGGATCGAGATGAAGATGATGTTGTCGATGCCGAGCACGATCTCGAGCATCGACAGCGTGACAAATGCCAGCCATGCGTGCGGATCGGTGAGCAGCTCGATCACGGCAGGCTGTCCACTTCCTTGCTTCGCACTGGCGGGAACACATGCTCGGCCTTGAGGCCGAAGTCGAGCGCCACTGCAGCCGAAATGTAGATCGAGGAATAGGTGCCGGCCAGGATGCCGATGACCAGCGCCTCAGAGCAAATCCGTGCAGCGCCGGACCACCCAGGAACAGCAGCGCCACCACCACGATCAGCGTGGTGACCTTGGTCATGATGGTGCGCGACAGGGTCTGGTTGATGGACTGGTCCAGCGCCACAGCTGGCACAAGGCGACGATTGGCCTCGAAACGCTCGCGGATGCGGTCGAACACGATGATGGTGTCGTTGATGGAGTAACCCACCACGGCCAGCAGCGCGGCCACCACCGCCAGATCGAACGGGGTCTGCGACAGCGCAAACCAGCCGATGATCAGGATGGGGTCATGCATCAGCGCCAGGATGGCACCGGCCGAAAGCCGCCAGGTGTGGAAGCGCAATGCGATGTAGACGAACACCAGCAGCAGGGTGATGGCGAGCGCCGTGATGGCGCTGTTGCGCAGCTCATCGCCCACCTGCGGGCCGACGATTTCCAGCGGCTTGATCGTCACGCCGGGGTCGACGCTGCGCAGCGCAGTTTCGACGCGCGGGCGAACCTGATCCACGGCGATGCTTCGCATCCGGCGCCAGCCGTGCGGAGATGTCGCGCGAGGTGCCGAAGGCCTGCACGGTGGGCTCCTTGAAACCCTGCTCTTCCAGCGCGGCACGCACCCGCTCGACGTCGGCCGTACCCGGGAACGTGGCTTCCACGGTGGTGCCACCGGTGAAGTCCACCGTCAGGTTCAGGCCGCGCGTGAAGAACAGCGCGATCGAGGCGATCATCAGCACCACCGACAGCGTGTACCAGATACGCCGCGTGGCCATGAACGGGAAGTTGGTTGCCTTGTGAAAGAATTCCACGCTGATCCCCTGTGAGCTTTCGCTGTTTAACCGATGGCCAGGCGGGTGGGCTTGCGCTTGCCGCCGTAGATCAGCGTCAGCAAGCGCGCGGCTGCCCAGCAGCGCGGTGAACATCGACGTGGCGATGCCGAGCACCAGCACGATGGCGAAGTTGCGGATCGGCCCGGTACCGAACACCCACAGCACGAGGCCTGCGATCAGGGTGGTGAGGTTGGAGTCCCAGATGGCCGAGAACGCCTTCTCGAAGCCGGCGCGGATGGAGGCCTGCGGCGACACGCCGTTGCGCAATTCCTCGCGGATACGCTCATAGATGATGACGTTGGCGTCCACCGCCATGCCCACCGTGAGCAGGATGCCGGCGATGCCGGGCAGCGACAGCGAGGCCTTCATCATCGACAGCAGCGCCGTCAGCAGCACCACGTTTGCCAGCAGCACGGTCGAGGCCACCATGCCGAACACGTGGTAGTAGAGAATCATGAACACGAACAGCGCAGCCGAACCGATCAGCAGCGCGCGCACGCCGGCTTCGATGTTCGCCTGACCCAGCGAAGGTCCGATGGCCCGCTCGCTGATGGCCGACAGCGGCGCCGCCAGCTGACCGGAGCGCATCAGCAGCGCGAGGTCGCGCGCCTCGGCCTGGCCGAGGCCAGTGATGTTGAACTGATTGCCGAATACGCCGCGGATGGTGGCCTCGCTGATCACTTCCTGCGTCGTGACATCGCGCTCTTTCACCGCGCCGGTCTCGTCGGTGTATTTCTCGCGGGTCTGCTCGATGAGCACCACGGCCATCGGGCGGCCGATGTTGGCCTGCGTGATGCGCAGCATTTCGTCGCCGGCCTGGGAATTCAGGCGAATGGCCACGCCGGGACCATCCTGGGTGGCCGTGGAGGTGGCATCGACCAGCTGATCGCCGGTGGCGATGACTTCGCGCTTCAGCAGCGTGGGCTGACGGAAACCGTTCTGCTCACGGTGGTAATAGATGCGCGAACCAATGGGCGCGCGGCCCTTGTGCACGGCTTCCTGCGCACTGTTGGCCACATCGGTCAGCCGGAACTCCAGCGTCGCGACCTTGCCGAGGATGTCCTTCACTTCCGCTGAATTGATGATGCCCGGCAACGCCACGGAGATGCGATCGACGCCCTGCTGACGCACCTCCGGCTCGGTCACGCCCAGCTCGCCGACGCGGTTGCGCAGCGTCACCATGTTCTGCTGGATGGCGTTGCGCTTGCGCTCGGTGATCTGCGCGGATGTGAGCGTGGCGCTGATGGAAGGCACGGTGCCGCCGCCAATGGTGTAGGTGGCATCGGTCACGACCTTCAGCATCACATCGCGTGCTGCAGAAAGATTGGCACCCTGCGGGAAGGTGACGCGCACACCAGTGATCGTGCCGTCTTCATCCTGCAGTGGCGCTGCATCGGTGAAGGTGATCTTGGCGGAGGTCAGCGCGCGGCGGTAATCCTGTTCGTAGCTGTCGATCAGCTGCCGCACCGCGCCGTTCACGTCGACCTGGTACAGCAGGTAGAGACCGCCGCGCAGGTCGAGGCCCAGCGGCATTGGCCGCAGCCCCAGCTTGCGGAAGATCTCCGGCGCCCGCGGGGCGCGTGGCAAGGGCGGAGATGTAGGTCGTGCTCAGGGTCTCGTTCACGACATCGCGCGCGGCGAGCTGGTCGCTGACCTCATCGAACAGCAGCATCGTGCGCCCGTTGTCGATATACGCCCGCTTGACGGTGACACCCTTCGCCTTCAACGCGGCTTCGATGGCTTGGCTGCCGGCTGCATCTATGGCTGCGCGATCCTTGCGCGCCACCTGCACGGCAAGATCTTCACCAAAGAAATTGGGGGCAGCGAAGACCAGTGCCAGCAGGGACACCAGCGCGACGACGATATATTTCCAACGGGCGAATTCCAGCATGGCGGATCAAGCGCTCTTGTATGTGCCCTTGGGAACCAGTTGTGAGACCTGGGACTTCTGAACCTTGATGCGGACGCCATCGGCAATTTCAATAGTGACGAAGCCATCGGCGACTTCCGTGACCTTGCCGAGGATGCCGCCGGCGGTTATCACTTCGCCCCGGTGGCCAGCTCCGACAGCATGCTTGGCGTGCTCCTTGGCGCGCTTCTGCTGCGGGCGGATCAGCAGGAAATAGAACACCACCAGCATGACGGGGAGAATGATCATGCTGCCCAATCCACCCCCGGCGGGTGCAGCAGCGGCCTGGGCGTGGGCTTCGGAAATCAGCAGGCTCATGGCTATAGACCCTCTGGGGCGAAAAAATGGTCGCGCATTATGCCACAGGCCCGTAGGCGGCCCGCGCTCTGGCGAAAACTCCTATTACTGGGGTCCACCGCTATCACCGCCGGCTCGCTTGGCCAGTGCTTCCCGCGCAAACGCGGCAAATCGCCCTTCATCCAACGCGGCACGCATCTGGCGCATCAGGTCCAGATAGAAGTACAGGTTGTGCAGGGTATTGAGCCTGGCCCCGAGGATTTCATTGCATTTGTCCAGGTGCCGCAGATAGGCCCGGGAGTAGTTGCGGCAGGTGTAGCAGCCGCATTCCGGGTCGATCGGGCCGGTATCGGCGATATGCGCCGCATTGCGAATATTGACCACGCCGGTGGCGGTGAACAGATGCCCGTTGCGGGCATGCCGGGTGGGCATCACGCAATCGAACATATCCACGCCCCGCGCGACGGCGGCGATGAGGTCTTCCGGACGCCCTACCCCCATGAGGTAGCGCGGACGGTCGCGCGGGATGTAGTGGCTCGACCGCTTCGATCACGGACAGGCGCACTTCCTCGGGCTCGCCCACGGCGAGCCCCCCGATGGCGTACCCGGGGAACCCCACCTTGAGCAGCGCTTCGAGCGAAGCCTGCCGCAGTGGTGCATGCATGCCGCCCTGGATGATGCCGAACAGGTTGCCGCGCGGGGGCGCCGGATCCTCGCGGTAGTAGTGAGCATGCGAGCGCGCCGCCCAGCGCATGGAACGCTCCATGGAATCGCGCGCCTGCTGTTCGGTGGCTGGCCAGGGCGTGCAGTCGTCGAAACACATCGCGATGTCGGAGCCGAGCGCGCGCTGCACATCCATGGAATCTTCGGGCGTGAGACGCACCGGGCTGCCATCGATGGGCGACTGGAAACGCACACCCTCTTCGGTGATCTTGCGCATGGCGGCAAGGCTGAACACCTGGAAGCCGCCCGAGTCGGTGAGGATGGGTTTCTGCCAGTGCATGAATCCATGCAGGCCACCATGCGCGTGGATGACTTCGGTGCCGGGCCGCAGCATCAGATGGAAGGTGTTGCCGAGGATGATCTGCGCGCCGAGCGATTCCAGCTCCTCGGGCGTCATCGCCTTCACGGTGCCGTAGGTGCCCACCGGCATGAAGGCCGGCGTTTCGATCACGCCGCGATCCAGCGTGAGGCGACCGCGCCGCGCCGTGCCTTCCTGTTTGAGCAGGTTGAACTCGATCATGTGCGGACTCCCTGCGCAGCCGTGATCCACATGGCATCGCCGTAACTGAAGAACCGGTAGCGCTCGCGCACCGCATGCGCATAGGCGGCCAGCACCTGCTCGCGGCCGGCGAAGGCCGAAACCAGCATCAGCAAGGTGGATTCCGGCAGATGGAAATTGGTGATGAGTGCATCCACGACGCGGAAATCATAGCCGGGAGTGATGAAGAGGCGAGTATCGCCGCTGCCCGCAGCAAGCACGCCGCCGTGCGCCGCGGATTCCAGCGCCCGCGCCACGGTGGTGCCGACGGCAATCACCCGCCCGCCTGCCGCGCGGCATCGCGCCACGGCATCGACCAGCGACTGCGGCACGACATAGCGTTCGGCATGCATCACGTGCAGCGCGATGTCATCGACGCGCAGCGGCTGGAAGGTGCCCGCGCCCACATGCAGGGTCACGGTGGCGCGCTGCGCGCCGGTGGCATCGATGCGGGCGATCAAGGCTGCGTCGAAATGCAGGCTCGCGGTGGGCGCAGCCACTGCGCCGGGATCACGTGCGAAGATGCTCTGGTAACGCTCGCGGTCGGCCGCATCGGCCGTGCGATCAATGTACGGCGGCAGCGGCACTGCGCCATGCGCCTCGAAGAACGAGAGCACTTCGGCTGGCGTTTCTATTTCCCACAGGTCGCCGCTGGCGGTTTCGACCCGGCGCACAACGCGCAACTCGCCACCCGCAGTATCGAGCCGCAGCTCGGCCCGGATCGGCTTGCTGGCGCGCATCTGCACCAGCGCACGCCGTTCGGCGATAGCCCGTTCGAGGAAGATCTCCACCCGCCCGCCTGAGGGCTTGGTGCCAAAGATGCGCGCCGCGACCACTCGCGTATCGTTGAACACCAGCAGATCGTGTGGCAGCAGCAGGGATGGAAGGTCGGCAAACTGCCGGTCCGCGAGCGCGCCGGTCGCGCCATCCAGGCACAGCAGGCGGCTGGCAGAACGCTCAGGCAGCGGTGCCTGGGCGATCAGCTCCGGAGGAAGTTCGAATTGGAAGTCGGCGCGGCGCATGGGGCCGCGCATGGTAGGCGGGCCCCAGGCGTCCGTCCACGCTCAGTCGCGGTCGCGACCGCCGGGCGCCGTGGTGTCGATGGTCAGCGCCTTGCGGTCGCGCTGCACCTTGAGGGACAGCTTTTCGCCGGGCTGGTAACTGCGCAGGATACGGCCCGCCTGCTGCGCACTGCTGGCCTCGCGCCCGTCGATGGAGAGGATCACGTCGCCGTCCTGCAGTTTGAATGGGGAATTGTCTCCGGCCCGTACCACCAGCACGCCGGTCTTCACGCCAAAATAGCTGCCGAGGCGCTCGGAGATCGACGCAAACTCCACGCCGCCAAAACGCGTTCCAGTGTCCTCGCCACGGAAAACCTGGATGCGCTGGATCTCGGGACCACCTTGCGGACCAGGCCCCGCACGGCGCGCCCCCGGGCCGCCGGGTCCACCAGCTCCCATGTTCCCGAGATTGCCGAGGTTACCCAGGTTCCCGAGATTCCCGAGGTTGCCCAGGTTTCCAAGTTCATTCGGATCCAGGTTGGGGATCATCAATCCGGGTGGAGCCGGGCGAGGAGCCACATCAAAGCTCAGCTTCTTGCCTTCCCTCAGCACGCTCACCTTCACCTTCTGATCAGGTTCAAGCTGGCGCATCATTTCCAACAGTGCCCGACTGGGATCACCGGCCTTCGTCAGGTCCTCGTCAGCAATCCCGGTGATGATGTCGCCTCGCCTGATGCCCGCTTCCGCTGCCGGACCACCGGGGCTTACGTCCATCACATGTGCGCCGTCCTTCTCTCCGCCTGAGCCGACGCTGACACCCAGCAATGCACGCGGCGGCCTCCCACCTTCGCCCGGCGGCGAGCCGATCGTCATGGCGAACCGGCGACCCATGCTGGCCGAAAGCTCCGCCACGTCCCGCGCTGCGGCGTTCAGCCGCTGCTGAGCCTCGGCGAGTCTTTTCTGGGTCTCTTCCTGGGTAGCTGCGCTGGTCGCTGCAGCCTCGCCGGCGAGGGCAATCCCCGGCGAGACATACAGCGCCAGCGCAGCCAGAAACGGAACGATTCGAAAACCGGTCATGAATGTTCTCCTTACAGATTCAGCAGCGAGTGGGCATAGCTGACACGCTGCAACGAGTCGTTCAGCTGCTGGCGAGTGGATTCCAGCTGGCGCAGTTGTTCGGCAGGCACGGCTTCGACGCGCGCTATCGAAAGTTCTGCATCCAGCACGGCTATGCGATCTTCCAGTTCGGTGGTCAGGTCGAATCGATCGAGATTGACCAGTGCGGGCAGCTCGGCAGATTCGGACGCCGCCCTGTCGGCAGGTGTGTTGGCAACCACCTGCAGCTGCGGAGGCGTCTGGGTGACGAGCGCCATGATGGACACAACGCCCAGCGCCGCGATCGAACCAGCAGCACCCAGCCAGGAATTGCGTCGTCGCACCGAGGCAAGGGCTCTCCGCTGCTCGAAGGATTCAAAGCCATATGGCGCGACAGGGGCATCCACCGCCAGCCTGCGCAGATCTTCCTGCATGCTCATGACACCTGACCTTGCGCTGCTATTTCCGCGCGCGGCAGCGGTGGCTGCGCAATCGCGTGATCAGCCAGCTGCGCACGCAGCAGCGCGTGGGCACGTGACAGCTGGGACTTGGAGAAACTCACCGTGCGTCCAAAGGCCGTGGCGATCTCTTCGTGAGTCAGGCCTTCGACATCGTGCAGCCACAACACGGCACGCGGCGTGTCGGCGAGTTGATCGAGCGCGCGCTCGAGATCAATGAGTTCGGCGATGGGCGGATCCACCGTCTGCTGCTCGAGCTCAGAGCGCTCCTCACCATCGGCTCCGACCCACTCGCGCAAGGCGCGGCGGGCCTTCTGCCAGGGGGAACGCAGATGCGCCAGACATTGATTGAGGGTGACCTGCCGCACCCAGGCGCCCAGTGGCGCATCGCCCCGGAACCCGGGCAGGTTATCCAGCACGGCGATCATGCTGTCCTGGAAGACATCCTCGGCGGCGGTGCGATCGCGCAGCACCCGGTGCACCAGCGCGAACATCGGCCCGGATATCTGCCCATACAGCAGCTTCCGGGCCTCACGATCGCCGGCGGCCGCCTTGTTCAGGCAGCGCGCATCGATCTGGATATCCAGGAACCGGCTCATGTCCCTAGGATGCGCCAGCCCGCTAAAAGGTCGCAGGCTTCCGCAAGAAATATCGCCTAGCGGCGCCGGGTCGACTCCAGATACCGGAAGAAATCGGATTTGGCGTCGATCATGAGCGTCGTGTTCTCGCCCATGGCGTCGTAGCTCTCCAGCGTCTTGAAGAACGAGTAGAACTCCGGATCCTTGCCGTAGGCCCGGCCATAGATGCGGGTGGCCTCGGCATCGGCCTTGCCGCGGATCTCTGCCGCCTTGCGCTCGCCTTCCGAGCGGATGCGCCGCAACTCACGCTCCATGTCGCCCAGGATCTCCTGGCTGCGCCCCTGGCCCTCGGAGCGGAAGCGTTCCGCGATGCTCTGCCGCTCGGAGATCATCCGGCTCTCCACCTGGCGCCCCACGGATTCGATGTAGTTGAGGCGCTTGATACGCACGTCGACGAGTTCGATGCCAAGGCCTGGCATCAATCGCGAGGCAGCCTGCAACATCTCCTGTTCGAGGATGGCCCGGCCCTTCTTGGGCTTGGCCAGCGCGTCTTCATCCAGGGCCACGCCTTCTTCAGCAGCAACACTGGCGACATCCACCTGCCAGTCGGCCGAGCGCACGATCTCCTCGATATCCGTGCCGGAGACCGTATCGCGCGCCGCCGAATCGAGGATGTCGTCGAGGCGCGTGCGGGCGCCGGATTCATCGCGCACCGCGCGCAGGAACTGCAGCGGATCGATGATCCGCCAGCGCGCGGTGGTGTCGACGATGATGAACTCACGGCCAAGGGTCGGGATCTGGCTGATGTCGCCATCCCAGACCAGCAGCCGTTTGTCGAAGCGCCGCACTTCCTGGATGAACGGCACGCGCCAGTGCAGGCCCGGCGTGTTGATCACGTCGCCCTTCGGCTCGCCGAACTGCACGATGATGCCCTGCTCGGCTTCATCGATGATGAAGGCGGAGTTCCAGGCCGCAATGCCAAGCAGCAATGCTGCGATCAGGGCCGTGATTTGCTGGAGTTTCACTTGGCAGCCTCCTTCGCCTTCGGCTGCGCATCGCGCAGATTCAGGAGCGGCACGGGGGGCACTTGTCCGTCCTGCACCACCAGCACGCTGCCAACCCTGGGCAGCGCCTGCCTGAGGGATTCCAGATACAGGCGCGCGCGTGTGACATCCGGCGCGCACACGATATTCGGCCAGCACGGATTCGAAACGCGCGGATTCGCCCAGCGCGCGGTTGACTCGCTCGGTGGCATACCCTTCCGCTTCTGACACCACACGATTGGCTTCACCCTCGGTGCGGGGAATGGCCTGGTTCGCCTGCTTGGTGGCTTCGTTGATCATGCGCTCGCGTTCCTGCCGGGCTTCGTTGACCTCGTTGAAGGCCGGCTGCACACGCGGCGGCGGCACCACGTTCTGCAGCTCCACGGTGATGACCTGGATGCCGTTGTCGTAGCGGGTCATCGCGGTCTGTATCTCGTTGCGCGCGGTGGTGGCGATTTCCACGCGGCCGGTGGTCAGCGCCTCGCTGCCGATGCGGTTTCCCACGACGCGGCGCATCACCGACTCGGAAAGGTCGCGCAGCGTGCGGCGCGGTTCGCGCATCGCATACAGGTACTTGATCGGATCACCGATGCGGTATTGCACCACCCACTCCACGTCGATGACATTCAGATCGCCGGTGAGCATCAGCGATTCGCTGGTGAAGTCTTCTTCGGAAAAGGTGGTCTTGCCATCGCGGGTTCGCCCCTCGGTGCGGAACCCGAACTCTTCCTTCAGCACCCGCTCGGTGGCGACGAACTGGGTCCTGTCGATGCCGAACGGCAGTCGGAAATGCAGGCCAGGGTCGGCGATGCCGATGACCTTGCCCAGGCGCTTGATCACCGCCCGCTCTTCGGGCTGCACGGTGTAGAAGCAGCTCCACAGGCCCCAGATGCCGAAGATCACCGCAGCAATGGTGAGCAGGTTGCGTCGCGACGGTGGGTTGATGGTCGGGATGTCCGAACCACCACCCGGGGGCACGCCACGTGGCCTGCCGTTGCGCAGCCCCTGGTCCTCGAGGATCTTTTTCAGCCAGTCCCTGCCCTGCGCCACTCGACACCCCCTGTCCTTGCCGTGCAGGGGAGGATACAACCCATTGACCCGCACGGGATGGTGGAAAAACGCCGCAGCAGACGCTGCGAAAATTGCATACCATTTGCGCCCCCGCATGCCCGTGTGGCGGAACTGGTAGACGCAGCAGACTCAAAATCTGCCGATCGCAAGGTCGTGTCCGTTCGATTCGGACCACGGGCACCAACTATGCGGCGGGGAGAAACCGGCCAACTGGCGCGGTCAGGGCACCAGCCCGTGTTTCGCAGCCTCCGCCACGACGCGCGGATTGGCCGCCCTGGCTTGCGCGATGTCCGCCTCGCCGGCGGTTGCCTGACCTTTGCCCAGCTTCGCCAGACCGCGCCCATACAAAGCCCAGGGGTTGCGTGGCTGCACGCGCAGCACCGTGTCGTAATCAGCAATCGCCTTGTCGAAGTTGCGCAGGCGCAGATGGACAATGCCGCGGCTGTCGAACACAAAAGGAATTCCGGGTCGATCACGCACGGCGCGATTGCAGTCGTCCAGGGCCTTGTCCAGTTCATGCCCCATCAGAGCCCGCGCGCGGCAGCGTGACGCAAAGGCATCCGCTGCCCGGCTGTCTCCGCGGTGCTGATCCAGCCACAGGTCCACTTCGGCGATGGCCTGCGGAAAATCTCCCGCCCGCGCATACAGCGAACTCAACTCCAGGCGGTAATCGGAGTTCTTCTCCAGCGCACCGCCCGCGAGATCCAGATCGGCCGTGATGTCCGACGGGACACCCGCACCCGTCGCCTCGAACCGCGACAGGTGCAACCCCGCGCGCGCCATGCGTGCAGGCACGTGGTCGCTCTTCAGTTTCAGCGCCTGATCGAAGTCGCTCAACGCCAGCCGCGGCTGCTGGTTGTCGAGATACAGCCGACCGCGCTGGTAGACGTACTCGGCTTCCGTGGGCTGAAGCTCGACCGCACGCGTGAGGTCCTGGATGGCGCGCGGCAGATCGCGACGCGCTGCAAACAGGGCCCCGCGACTGCTGAATCCGGCCGCATCGGTGGGCTCGCGCATGACGCCGTCATCGTCCGCGTCCGCGGCATACTGCGTCACGTTCAGGTTGAATACCGGTCCACCATTGTGGGTGAAGAGCACCTTGCGCACATCCTTGGCTACATACACCCGATGCGAGAGGAAGAAATCCGCTCCGAGCAGCATGTCGGCATTGGGCAGATCGATGTCGGCAATGCGCAGCTTCGTGTTCAGGATCTCTTCATCGCCGATCTTGATGCTGTCGAAGGGCGCGAGCCAGGTCTGCAGCAGCTTCGATCCGATACCGCGCATGCGGCCAGCCTTCACCACTCCTTCGGCATCCATTTTCACGCCAGCGCGCTCTGCCGCGCGCTGACTCAACACCGAAATGGCTGCGCCGGTATCGAACATCACCTTGATCTTCTTGCCATTCAATAACGCCGTGCCAATGATATGTGGCGCCGTCGGCGTCGCTTTCTCGATGCTCATGACGGAATACGGCTGCCCGTTCCTGCCCCAGTAAAGCCGATCGCCGTCATCGCAGCCCACCGCCCGGATCAGCCGCAACGCGCCACCGCCGAAGTCATATTCCACGTCGGCATAACCCAGAATGTTCTGCCCGAACAGGCCGGCGATGCCATCACCATGATCATTACCGCCTACCACGAACTGCACATTGCTGCTGGTGCCACCCGCCAGCGTCAGCTCCTTCGCGGTCGTGACCATGGCCCGCGCCGCGCCACCGACACCATTGAGCATGAAACCCGGCGGCGCCATCTCTGTTCTCAGGTTCAACTTTGCGGCGCCGACGGTCGAGATGACACTGAAGAACGCGCCACTGTCGACGATAAACTGGGTATCGATGCCATTGATCGTGGCCGGCACCACCGGCGCCGAACCGCGCATCGTGACCGGCAGCACCAGCAGCGTCCCGATCTTGCAGGCGGCGGCGGCAGATGCGGCGTGTGGCACCATCAGGGCCAGCAACAGCGCCGTTGCGGCCAAGGGTCGAACCGTCATGCAACACCCCGCCTTGTTCTTGATGGCGTATTCCAACGCCTGTCGCGTTGCAGCCGCAAGGGTTTTGTGCTGAAAACCCGCTGCCCATATCGGACAGGCAATGACGCTGGACCTCCACTACCGGAAAAGGGACTGAGCAACATGGAACCCAAGCTGGAAATCGACCACCGGGCGCTCAAATTGATGATCGCGCTGGTTGCGTTCACGCTGGCCAACATCACCAGCTTCCTGGCAGATGGAAGCATACTTTCCATCAGCGAAGCCTATCGCTACGGCGGCTGGGCCCGCGATGTCCTGGTCGGTGCCATGTTTGCAGTGGCGGCATTCATGTTTGCCTACAACGGCTATCGCCGCACCGAGAAGCTGCTGACGAAGGCCACCGCGGTCGCCGCCCTGTGCGTGGCCCTTTTCCCGGGCGAAGTCATGGCGCCCGGCAGCGCCGTACAGACCGTCCACACCATCTCTTCAGTGGTCATGTTTTCCACACTCGCGGCGCTCTGCCGGGTGTTCTACCTGCGCGCGAAGGGCAAGGACATGAAGCGAGCCAATCGCCGCGCGAAGCTGTATGCGGCCTGTGGCTTCGCCATGCTGGCGTCCATGCTGGTGGTGGTGGCGGACCACTTCCTGGGAGGCCCCTTGCAGCACAGGATCCCGCGGCTCGTATTCCACTGCGAGCGAATTGCGCTGATAGCTTTTGGAACCGCATGGTTTACGGCAAGCCACATTGTTCCGTGGCTCACCGACCCGGAAGAACGCTGGATCTAGCGTTTGGCAGCCTCACAGGGACGAACCGAGGGCATCCGCACCGGACCGCAATGTTAGGCTTCCCGCCATGACCACCACACTGGAACAGATCGAAATGAAGATCGCCTATCTGGAACAGGCGAATGCCGAGCTCAGCGACGTGGTCTATCGTCAGCAGCAGGAGCTGGATGCGCTGCGCCTGCAACTGACGGACATGTCCAGGAAGTTCGCGACCGCACAGGCGCAGGCAACCACGTATACCGCTGAAGAAGAGCGACCGCCGCACTACTGAGCGGCGTCAGATCCCCTCGATAACCGACCGCAGATAGGCCACATGGCTGCGCAGCGCGCTGCGCCCCGTTGCCGTGAGCTCGACGCGCGTGCGCGGCTTCTTGCCCACGAAATCCTTCTTGATCTCCACGTATTGCGCCTTCTCTAGCGCCGTGAGGTGGGTGGCGAGGTTCCCGTCCGTCATGTCGAGCGTGGCCTTGAGCTGACCGAAGTCCATGCTCTCCCGTGTGCCCAGCGCGTTCAGCGCCGCGACAATGCGCAGGCGGGTGGACTGGTGGATGACTTCATCGGGGCCCGACATCACAGCTTCCTCAGCCAGAAGCCGGCGAGCAGCAGCGATCCACCGCCAAATACCGCCATCCAGAGGAAGTAGTGCTCCTTCACCAGGAAGAAGCCCACCAGCACGGCGATCGCGGTGGCAGCGCCCGTCACGAACATGCGCTTGCCCAGCCATGCGCCGCTTGCCATGTAGATGAATGCCCAGGTCAATGAGATGAAGGCATTGTTCTGCTGCGCCGACAGCGGCCACAGCACTGCCAGCATGGCGGGAAAGAATGCCCACAAAGTCAGACCCAGCATCGTCGCCCGCCGACCGATTGCAGCACGCTCCCTGGCTGTGTACGCATTCTGCGCGGCGCGGCGCCGCGACTGACTCACCGCCAGCCAGATCGTCATCGCCGCACCGATCACGACACCTGCCAACCACACTCGCCCAGCAAGACGCGGCGTGAGTTCGGTGACCAGATTGGCAATGATCCAGACCACTCCCCAGACGATGAAAAACGGTGAGGCCTCGCGATTTCCCTTGTGCTCCCGGATGCGCTGCTCGCTGTCGTGGATGACATCCAGCGCGTCGCCGGCATCCTGCTTCGAGATATTCATCGTGCTTCCCCCTTGAGCTGCGCGCGCAGGAAATCCAACGTGCGCGGCCAGTTATCCTGCCATGCCGCCTCATTACCTGCTTCGCTGCCACCCATCATCGAATTCGGTGCCCCAAGCCCGCGAGCGGCAGGATCCGAAGGATCGCCGACGAACACCACATGTCCGGCAGCCGGATAGTCCAGATGCTGAAAGCTGCCACGGAACTGCATTGCCTGTAGCCGCGCCACAATTCGGTCGGCGTAGCGCGTCGATGGCCAGATGTTGTCGCTGCCCCCGGAGATCAGCAGGATGCCGCCGCGGATCTGCTCGACGGGCAGCACTGCGTCGGCGCGGGCGTCGAGTGTTGTGAAGCTCTGCTGGAACATGTGCAGCAACGAAGCACTCGGACTGTAGGCCGCCCCATTGGGCACAACGCTTGCCAAAGGCTTGCCGCGCAGCGTCCACGCCGGCTGCGGTGCGGCGGCGGATGTGAAGTTCAGGCCCTGCCACACCGCGCTGCTGGGCGCGACCGCCACGACTGCGCGTATCGCGCGGTTGCGACTGGCGGTCAGCAGCGCGGCTTCGGAGCCGCGAGACCAGCCGAGCATGCCGACACCGCCCGCCGCCACCTGCGGCTGCGCCTGCAGCCAGGCGATGGCCTGGTCGAAGTACTCGAGTGGAATGTTCTCCAGTGATGCGGGCAGGCCGGGCGCTCCCCAGTAGGCCAGGGCGAGTGTCGCGAAGCCGGCGCGCGCGAACGAGGTGGCCATGCGACTGATGGTTTCGACTCCGCCTTCGGAGCCGCCAACCAGCAGCAATGCCGGCGCGGGAGTGCCGCCGGCGGGCACATAGAGCGCGCCATACAGACCGCGCTCACGCACATCAATGCGTGTGACACCTGCCGGGGGCGCAACGCCGCCAGCCGCTGCGGAGCCCTGTTGCGAACTGGCTGCGCCCATGTACACCAAGCTCAGTTGCGAGCGGGTATCGCCCTTCACCTGGATGGCGGCCGTTTCGAAGCTGGGCGGCCAGGGCTGGTTGTTGCCGAAGGCATAGCCTTCGGGCGGAATATCCGGACGCAGATTACCGTTCTCGTCATGGAAGGCCTGCACCGCGTAGCGGCCAGCCGGTACGCCTTCAACCCGGACGCTGACGCTGCCCGCGGCTGCCCGGGCCATGCCTCGGTAATGGATGCAGGTGCCGGGAAACTGCACGGCGGGATCGCCGCAGAGGGCAACCATCACCGAGCCCTGGGCGGAGCGGACATTGGGCAGATCGATGGTGAGCGTGTCCGCGTCCGCCCTGCCGGGCAAAGTGGCCAGGCAGCTGAACAAAGCCGGGGCCAGCAATCTGAGTACAGAAGCAGTCATGACAATCCTCCCTTTCCTGTTGGGAGGACTTTCTCCTACAAAGTACTCTGTGTCAATCTAATTCGGTAGCACGAACCGAAGCGCTCCCAGCCGCAGCTCGGCAGATCAGACTGGACCTGCGACGCGGCGGCCGCCCTGGTCGATGACCAGTTCGCCGTCCTCTTTCGCGAAAGCGCCCTTCTGCGTCAGAGGCAGGATGTCGAGGAGCAGTTCGGAAGGCCGGCAAAGACGGGTGCCCCAGGGCGTGACGACGATGGGCCGATTGATGAGGACCGGGTGCGCAAGCATCTGCTCGATGAGTTCGGCACCGCTCCAGCGGTCTTCCTGCAGGCCGAGCTCCGCGTAAGGGGTTCCCTTCTCGCGCAGCAATTCGCGGGGCGTGATGCCCATGTCCGCGATCAATTTCTGCAACGTCGCCCGATCGGGCGGCGTCTTCAGGTATTCGATGATCGTTGGCTCCACGCCGGCATTGCGGATCAGGGCCAGCGTATTGCGCGAAGTGCCGCAATCAGGGTTGTGATAGATCGTGACGGCAGCGGGATCGATCAAAGGTGCGGCTCGTTCAAGGTGTTGCGGGCGACGCGGGGTGATCTTTCATACCAGCCGCGCGATCTGTTGACGATGTGCACCACCGACAGCATGACTGGCACCTCGATCAGCACGCCGACCACCGTCGCGAGTGCCGCGCCGGAATGAAAGCCGAACAGGCTGATGGCTGCGGCGACAGCGAGCTCGAAGAAGTTGCTGGCGCCGATCAGCGCTGACGGGCCCGCCACGCAATGCGCCTCACCGCTTGCCCGGTTCAGCAGGTAGGCCAGCGCTGAGTTGAAATACACCTGGATCAGGATCGGCACGGCCAGCAGCGCAATGATCAGCGGCTGCCGCAGGATCTGCTCGCCCTGGAACCCGAACAGCAGCACCAGTGTCGCGAGCAGCGCAACCAGGCTGAGTGGTCCGAGACGTGAAAGCACCGCGGCAAGGCCAGCACTGCCGCCGGTTGCCAGCAGCCAGCGGCGCAACAACTGCGCCATCAGCACCGGCACCACGATGTAGAGCCCCACCGATAGCAGCAACGTGGCCCAGGGCACTGTGATGGCGGAAAGACCCAGCAGCAACCCGACGAGGGGTGCAAAGGCCACCACCATTATCAGATCATTCAGCGCCACCTGCGACAGCGTGAAATGCGGCTCGCCTTTCGTGAGGTTGCTCCAGACGAACACCATTGCGGTGCAGGGCGCAGCAGCCAGCAGGATCAGGCCAGCGATATATGAGTTGATCTGGTCGTCCGGCAGCCATTGCCGGAAAAGGCCGCCGATGAACAACCAGCCCAGCAGCGCCATCGAGAACGGCTTGACCGCCCAGTTCACGAACAACGTGACACCAATGCCCCGCCAGTGGCGACGGACCTGCCCGAGCGCGGCGAAGTCGATCTTCATCAGCATCGGAATGATCATCAGCCAGATCAGCACAGCGACCGGCAAGTTGACCTTTGCCACTTCTGCCGCGCCGATGGCCTGGAATGCATCCGGCAGCCAGTGCCCCAGTGCGATGCCGACCACGATGCAGGCGGCGACCCAGAGGGTCAGATAGCGCTCGAAGGTGGACATCGATCAGCTCAGGCCGATTTCGCGGACTTTGGCGGACAGCGCCAACCGGTCGAGTGACGCGATCGGGAGCGCGGTGAAAAGTCCGATACGCCTCTCCAGTGCACGGAAGGTTTCGCGGAAGGCATTGGCTTTGTCGAGGTCGCTACCTTCCACGGCTGCAGGATCCGGCAAGCCCCAATGTGCCGTCATCGGCTGGCCCGGCCAGACGGGGCAGACTTCGCCGGCGGCGTTGTCACAGACCGTGAAGACGAAATCGAGCGGTGGTGCACCCGGCAGCGCGAATTCATCCCAGGCTTTGCTGCGCAGGCTCGTAGTGTCGAAACCGAGCCGGTTGAGCAGTTCCAGCGCGTGGGGATTCACCTTGCCATTGGGATGACTGCCTGCGCTGTATGCCACGAACCTGCCGGCACCTGCCTTGTTCAGCACGGCTTCGGCAAGGATGCTGCGCGCCGAGTTGCCGGTGCAGAGGAAGAGGACGTTGTAAGGGCGCGAAGTCATGCTGCTTTCCTGGATCTTGCTGCTGTCCTGCTGCGTGGCGGAGCGCAGGCCGTGCCGCAGGTTTCGCCGCTCTCCGCACAGCAGTTGTCCGTGATGTAGGCGAGCAGCGTGTTCATCGCGCCAATATCGACGCTATAGATCAATTGCCGGCCTTCGCGCCGCTGCTTGATGAGGCCGGCACGCTGCAGCGACTGCAGATGAAACGTGAGCGACGACGGCATCAAGCCAACCCTTGTCGCGATGTCGCCCGCCGCAAGCCCGCCCGACCCGCGCTTGACGAGCTCGCGATAGACGTCGAGCCGGTGCTGGTGGGCCAGCGCGCCAAAGGCTTCGACGGCGTCGTTGCTGTTCATGATGACAGTACGATATTTCGACAACTATCGTACTGTCAAGCGCACCACACCGGACTTCGTGAGCCAGGCGGGCCCACTATCCGAGATTGACTATTTCCTGTCGGTCGGCGGACTCGCGCTCGACCAGCGTGGCCACGGTGGAATCGAGCGGTTCGGGTTTGCCAAACAGGTAACCCTGTCCGAAATCAACACCCAGCCGGCGCAGCAGCTCCGACTGCTGCTGGTCTTCCACGAACTCTCCCACTGTCTGCAGCACGAAATCGCGCGCCAGCTGCACGATGCCCCGCACGGCGGCTTCGGATTTCTTGTTGGTGGTGATGTCGCGGACGAAGCTGCCGTCGATCTTGAGGCGGGTGACCGGCAACTGGTGAACGTAAGCCAGGGAGTTGGCGCCGGTGCCGAAATCGTCAATGGCGATGCCGCAACCAGCCGCGCGCAGCCGACGCATGACTTCCGCGGCTTTCGCAAGATTGCCCGCCGCCACCTGCTCGGTGACTTCGACCACGATGCAGCCGGTCGGCAGCTTCGACAGCCGCAACTGTTCGATGAAATGAGTGGCAAATTCCGGGTCGCTGAGCGACTGGCCGGAAACATTGACTGCCATGGTGATGCGCTGGCGAGCCAGCACTTCGCGATGCGGCGCCAGGATCGCGAACGCCTTGTCGACCACGTAGCGATCCACCACCGGCAGCAACTGGTAGCGCTGCGCCACGGCGAGCAACCGCCGCGGATCACCCGGACCGTCCCCGTCATCACGCAGTCGCAGCAGCAGCTCGAAACCCAGCGGATGCTTGCGATCACGCAACGAGACAATGGGCTGGGCGAAGAGCGTGAGCCGGCCCTCGCGGAGGGCATCGCGGAGTTCGGTGGCGGCAAAATCGTCGTCGTGACGCCGGATCACACTCGCATCGTTGGATGCGTGGATCTCGATGCGCGACCGGCCGCGCTCCTTGGCGAGGCGCAGCATGATGTCCGCAGCGAGCAGCACCTTGTCGATCGGTTCGCCCGAAAAGCTGTACTCGGCTACGCCACAGCTGACCGTAAGGCGAGGGAAGTCGTCCTGATCCTTGATCTTGACGGATGCGAGTGTCGCCTGCAGTTCCACGGCGAGCTGCGCTGCCGCAGCGGCATCCACATCCGGAACAAACATCGCGAACTTGCCACCGTCCAGTCGGGCCACCAGCGTCCGCTCCGGCAGCAGCGGCGGCTCGAGCAGGCGTCCGAACGCGGTGATGACGTCATCGCCGGCCGCCAGGCCCCGCGTGTGGTTCAGTGGTCGCAGTCCATCCAGGTCCGCAAGGATGACGGCGCCACAACCCGAAGTGCGCTGCGCAATGACGGTGCGCAGCCCGCGTCGGGAAAGATGACCGGTGGCGGGGTCGAATTCGTGTGTCAGGCGTCGCGACAGCCGCAGGCTCTGCACCTGGGCCAGCACCGCGGACCAGGTATCGAAGCGTGGATTTGTCAGCTCGCGCGCAAACACCAGCCAGGCGGGAAAACGCGCGGTGCCGGTCTCCATCGGGACGATCAGCAACCGGCAGGCGGCACGCCGCTCCGCGCGTGGGTCGTCGCCCTGGATGATGGTCGGCTGCCCACTCGGCTCCATGGCGGCGATCCGCGACAGGATGCCCTCGAACTCGGCTGCCACCGGAACAGATACGGCATCGTCGCTACCGCCCGCATGCACCGCCAGGCGGCTATAGGGCATCCACAAAAGTGCGGCACAGGCGCCCATGCGCGCTGCCGTATCGCGCAACGCGTCGGTGAAGGCGGCCCGATCACGGATGCGACGGCGCATCTCATGCCCAAGACGCATCAGGGCCAGATCAGCTCCATGCCGATCCGACGGGCTGTTATCCTTTGAATCCATTCAGTTCTGTCACCCGGAAACGTCGGCAGATAATCGCCTCCGGCCCGAAGTTTCCGGTGTGACCCAGTTCGCACCACTCCCGCCGACATATGTGATGGAAAAGCATTTCTGCTGCTATTGCGGCGCCAAAACGGTTATCACCACTCCGCCTGGCGATCATCTGCCGCGGCGTTTCTGCCCTGCCTGCAGCACTGTGCATTACGAGAATCCGAAGCTTGTGGTGGGCTGTGTGCCGGAGCTCGAAGGCCGGATCCTGATCTGCCGCCGCGCCATCGAACCCCGCCGCGGCTACTGGACGGTGCCGGCCGGATTCATGGAGAACGGCGAAACACTGGAAGCCGGCGCCGCGCGCGAATGCCACGAAGAGGCCCTGGCGAGCGTTGCCATCGGATCGCTGCTGGCGCTGGTGAACATCCCCGAGGCACAGCAGGTGCACGTATTCTTTCGCGCAAAACTGACGACGTCAGCTTTTGGCGCCGGCGAAGAAAGCCTCGAGGCCATGCTGGTGGATGCGGCCGAAATCCCCTGGGACGACATCGCCTTCCCCTCCACGCGCTTTGCGCTGGAGAAGTACCTCGCAGATCGCAGTGCGGGGATCGAAAGACACCACCTGACAACCCTTGCCCGCCGCTATCCGGGCTAGAATAGAGAGCTTGGGTTTGAGGAGCTCGCATGACCTTCGTCGTCACGGAAAACTGCATCAAGTGCAAGTACATGGATTGCGTGGAAGTCTGCCCGGTGGACTGCTTCCACGAAGGCCCCAATTTCCTCGTGATCGATCCGGATGAATGCATCGACTGCACGCTGTGCGAGCCCGAATGCCCGGCGGAGGCCATCTTCTCCGAAGACGAAGTGCCGGCCGACCAGAAGGATTTCCTGAAGCTCAACGCAGAGCTGGCGAAGAACTGGCCGGTGATCACCGAGAAGCGACCAGGCCCTGCCGACGGCAAGGACTGGGATGGCAAGCCAGGAAAGCGCGAGTTGCTCGAGCGCTGAAGCTATTTCGCGGACGAAGCCGCGGCAGCCGCTGCTTCTGCCTCAGCCTGCTTGAAATGCGCGATCAGCTGTGGCGGCGAAAGATAGCCCGGTATCAACTCGCCACTCGCCAGCACCACACCGGGTGTTCCCGTGATGCCGATGTCGCGTCCCAGCTGGTAATCGCGCGCCACCGGCGATGCGGCGCAGCCCTTCAGATCCATCTTTTCGCCGGTTTTCGCGCGCGTGAAGGCTGCCTTGCGATCGGCTGAACACCACACCGTCTCGGCCTTCGACCAGGATTCCGTATCTGGACCGGTACGCGGGTAGAACAGATAACGCACCCGCACGCCCAGCTTGTTGTACTCGGCGATCTGCGAGTGCATCTGCCGGCACCAGGGGCAATCGATATCGGTGAATACCGTGATGGTGTGGGCGGCATTCGCCGGCCCGAATACCAGCATCTGCGACTCGGGCACCTTGGCCAGCAAGCCTAGCCGGAGTTCACGACGCCGGCCTTCGGAAAGGTTGGGGAACTCACTGGTGTCCGAGACCTTGTACATGTCGCCTGCGAACACATACGCGCCATCGGCCGAGATGTAGGAGATATCCGTGCCGTGGGTGATCTCGTAGATGCCGGACACCGGCGTAGGCCGCAGGTCTTCCGGCTTCGCTCCCGGGATCTTTGCAGCGAGCGCGATCCGTGGATCGCCACTGGCAACCGCAGCCGGTGCGCTGGCGGAAGGTTCTGCGGCGGCAGCAGGCGCCACCGCTTCGCGGGCGCAGGCGGCCAGTGGCAGGGCCACGAAGCAAAGCAGTGCAGTTCGGATATTCATGGGCGTGAGTCTAACACCACGCAGGGTTCTGGCTTCAGCCGCGCGGATCCTCAAGCGGAAGGCACCCCTCACGCTCAAGCACACTAGCCGCGCGGATGATGCTGCGAGTGCATTTCCTTCATGCGCTCGCGGGCCACGTGCGTGTAGATCTGCGTTGTCGACAGATCACTGTGGCCCAGCAGCATCTGCACCACGCGCAGGTCGGCGCCATGATTGAGCAGATGGGTCGCAAACGCATGCCGCAGGGTATGCGGTGAGAGGTCCTTGTCGATGTTCGACTTGCGGGCGTAGCGCTTGATGATGTGCCAGAAGGCCTGACGCGTCATGTGGTCACCGCGACGGGTCGGAAACAGGTATTCCGTGGTCCGATCCAGCAGGATCTCGCCCCGGCCGGTGCCGATGAACTCGCGCAGCCAGCGCACGGCTTCTTCGCCCAGCGGAATCATGCGCTCGCGATCGCCCTTGCCATGGACGCGCAGCACGCCCTGGTTCAGGTTCAGCTGCGAGTACTTGAGGGTGACGAGTTCGGACACGCGCAGGCCGGTGGCATAGAGCACTTCCAGCATGGTGCGGTCACGGCTGCCCAGCGGATCGGAAACCACCGGCGCGTTGAGCAGCGATTCGACTTCTTCTTCAGAGAGGGATTTCGGCAGCGAACGGCCGATCTTCGGCATGGCGATCTGCGCAGTCGGGTCTTCGCGCAGCGTGCCTTCACGCAGCAGATGCCGGAAGAAGCGGCGGAATGAAGACAGCTGGCGCGCCGTGGAGCGCGGCCTGGCGCCGGCTTCGACACGGAAGGCGATGAAGCCCAGCACGTCGGCACGGGTGGCCTTGGTGATCGAACCATTCTGCGTCGCGAGCCAGCGCGACAATGCCATCAGGTCCGCGCGATACGCGGCCAGTGTATTGGCCGAAAGGCCCCGTTCCATCCAGGCACCATCCAGAAACCGTGTCACGGCCGGATCTACCGTGTCGGCGACAGTTCGGACAACAGCTGCAGTGGCGGACTTGGTCACTTGGGTACTTCCGGGTCGGAGCATGGCGGGTTCTGTCAACAGTATCGGCACTCCTCCCCCACCTCTGCGTGATGGCTTTCACAGCGGCCATAACGCGTTAACATAAAGAGAAGCGGGTCACACTATCCTTCAAGCAGCGAGAGCTCCCGTCACTGTGTCGCAACCCCGAGACCTGCCCCGCTGGCTGGCCGTGCCCTACGCGGCCTACGCCCTGCTGGCTTTTACGCTGCTGGCACTCATTGCGCTGATCCTGATCCTGCCCGTGCCCTGGCAGACTTTGCGTCGTCGCATGGTGCGCGCCGCTGCGCGCCTGGCGCTGTTCGTGTGCGGGATGCGGGTGAAGGTGCTGCATGCCGATCGACTGCCGGCCGGCGCCTGTGTCGTCGTCGCCAACCATTCCAGCTATCTCGACGGTATCGTGCTTTACGCGGCCCTGCCACCGGTGTTCGGCTTCGTGATCAAGCGCGAAATGAGCAAGGTGCCGGTCGCCAATCTGCTGCTGCGCCGGATTGGCGCGCATTACGTGGATCGCGGCCGCAGCCAGAAGAGCGCTCGCGACACACGCAAACTGCTGAAGCGGGCGGCAGCAGGTGGCGCGCTGGCGTTCTTCCCGGAGGGCACTTTCCATCACGAGCCCGGCCTGCTGAAATTTCGCAGCGGCGCCTTCCTGGTGGCGGCCCGCGCGGGACTTGCAGTAATGCCGGTGGCGATCCGCGGCACCCGCCATGCGCTGCCCGCCACCTCCATGTTGCCGCGACCGGGGCGGATCGAGATTGAACTCACGCCGCTGCTGCCCGCGCCGGCCTCGACTGCAGCGGCCGATGTAGCCACCACCATGAACGCCGCGCGGCAGGCCATCCTCGCGCGCATTGCCGAGCCGGATCTGGCGCCAGACGGCTAAACTCCCGCGCATGATTGAACGCGATGTCATGGAGTACGACGTACTGGTCGTCGGCGCTGGCCCCGCTGGCCTCGCGGCGGCCATCCGCCTGAAGCAGCTCGACCCGGCCCGAACAGTCTGCGTGCTCGAAAAGGCGGCGAGTGTCGGCGGGCACTCGCTTTCCGGGGCGGTCATGGAGCCCGCACCGCTGGATGCCCTGTGGCCGGAATGGCGAGGGCAGATGCCGGCACTGTGCACGGCCGTGCAACGCGATGAACTGCGACTGCTCACTGCCAACGGCTCATTGCGTTTGCCGCTGCCGCCCCAGCAACGCAACCATGGCAATTTCATCCTGTCGCTCGGGCAACTGCTGCCCTTGCTGGCACAGCAGGCCGAGACCCTTGGGGTGGATGTGCTGCCCGGATTCGCTGCCAGCGCTCCGCTCTACGACGCCAACGGTGCAGTGGCCGGCGTGCGTGTCGGCGACATGGGGCTGGACGCCGCGGGCAATCCCGGCCCGGACTTCGCACCTGGCCCGGAGATCCGCGCGCAGACAACGCTGGTTGCCGAGGGCTGCCGCGGTAGCCTCGCCAAACAGCTGATCAACCAGTTCGCGCTCGATGCCGGGCGCTCGCCGCAGACCTATGCGCTGGGCTTCAAGGAGCTGTGGCAATTGCCAGCCGGCCGCGGCCAGCCAGGACTGGTGCAGCACTCCGTGGGCTGGCCACTCGACAACGCGAGCTATGGCGGCAGTTTTGTGTACCACCTGCCGGATGACCAGGTCTACGTGGGGTATGTCGTCGGTCTCGATTACCAGGACCCGCGGCTGTCGCCATTCGAGGCATTCCAGCAGTTCAAGCATCATCCCTCGATGCGCGCCCTGCTCGATGGTGGCGAACTGCTTTCTGCCGGTGCGCGCAGCATCGCCGCGGGCGGCTGGCAATCCTGTCCGAAACTCGACATGCCGGGCGCGATGCTGGTGGGCGATGCCGCCGGCACGCTCAACTTCCCCAAGATCAAGGGCATTCACCAGGCCCTGCGCTGCGGCATGCTGGCGGCAGAACATCTGTCAGCCAGCGGCAGCAGCGATGGCTTTGACGCGCGCTGGCGTGAATCAGAAGGCGGACGTGAACTGCACCAGGTGCGCAACATCAAGCCGGGCTTCAAGCGCGGCCTGTGGTTTGGACTTGCCAATGGCGCGTTTGAAACACTGACTGGCGGCGCCGCGCCGTGGACGCTGCAGAACAGCAGCAACCAGGCCATGCATCGCCTGGATGAATACGACTCGCCTGACCGGCAGTGGCAGCCACGCGAACTGCCACCGCGCGATCGGCTGGCCGCCGTGTTCTTCGCCCAGACGAGCCACAATGAAGCCCAGCCGGTGCACCTGCACGTGGCCGACACGCATCTCTGCGCCACGCGCTGCACGGCCGAGTACGGCAATCCCTGCACGCGTTTCTGCCCGGCGAATGTGTATGAAATGGTGGACGATGGCGCCGGTGGCAGACGCCTGCAGGTGAACGCCGCCAACTGCGTGCACTGCAAGGCCTGTGACATCAAGGATCCCTACGCTGTGATCACCTGGACCACACCGGAAGGCGGCAGCGGCCCCAACTATTCGAACCTGTGAACGAAATCCCCGACGAAAACCAGATTGCGGTGACACGCCCGGCCAAGGCGGGGCGCCTGGCTGCGTTGCGCACGGCGCTCGACGAGGGTGCCGTGCGTTCGGCCGAGCGCATGATCAACACGCTGCACCCGGCCGAGATCGCGCAGCTGCTGGAATCGCTGCCTCCCAAGCGCCGCGAGCTGGTGTGGGAGATGACCGATCCCGAGCTCGACGGCGACGTGCTGGTGGAGCTCAGCGACGATGTGCGCGCGCAGCTGATCAGCGACATGGATCCGGAAGAGCTGGCCGCGGCCACCGAGGGCATGGAGGTCGACGATCTGGCCGACCTGCTGTCCGACCTGCCGGAGAAGGTCACGCAGCAGCTGCTGCGCAACATGGACCAGCTCGACCGCGAGCGACTGTCGCGCGTGCTGTCGTGGCCGGAAGACTCGCGCCGGCGGCCTGATGAGCACCGACACGGTGAGCGTGCGCTCGGACGTCTCGCTCGAGGTGGTGCAGCGTTACCTGCGCATGCGCGGCGAACTGCCGGACGCGCACCGACCGGCTGTTCGTGGTGGATCGCAGCGACCGGTTCCTCGGCACCATCACGCTGGCCCGGCTGCTCACGGCCGATCCCGACAATATCGTGGGCGCCAGCCTCGACACCGAGGCGCCGCGCATCGCGCCGGATGTGCCGGCGAGCGAAGTGTCGCAGCTGTTCCGCGATCGCGATCTGGTCTCCGCTCCGGTGGTGGATGAGCAGGGTGTGCTGCTGGGCCGCATCACCGTCGATGACGTGGTGGACGTCATCACCGAGGAAGCCGCGCACGAAGTCATGGCCGGCGCCGGTCTGCGCGACGAAGAAGACGTGTTCGCGCCGGTGATTCCGGCCACGCGCCGCCGCATGCTGTGGCTCGGCATCAACCTCATCACCGCCATCCTGGCCGGGTTCGTGGTGCAGCGCTTCGAAGGCACCATCGAGAAAGTGGCTGCACTGGCCGTGCTGATGCCGATCGTCGCGAGCATGGGCGGCATCGCCGGCACGCAGACCGTCACGCTGATCATCCGTTCGATGGCGCTGGGACAGGTGGAATGGCGCGACGCGCGCTGGCTGCTGCTGCGCGAAATGGGCGTGAGCGCCCTCACCGGCACTTGCGATGTCGGTGATCCTCGCCGCCATCACCGTGGCCTGGCTTGGCACCTGGATGATCGCAGTCATCATCGCGGTGGCCATGCTCACCAATCTGCTGGCCGCCGCCATCGTGGGCGTGATGGTGCCGCTCACGCTGCGCCGGCTGAATATCGACCCGGCGCTGTCGGCTGGCGTGATCCTCACCACGTTCACCGACTGCATCGGGTTCGCGACGCTGCTGGGTCTGGGCGCGATTTTCCTGACCTGAACCAGCAACCTGCCTGCGACCCGAGGTCATCCGGTAGAGACCCGGCAACACCAGCAGTGTCAGCAGTGTCGAGGAGACGATGCCGCCGATCACCACGGTGGCCAGCGGTCGCTGCACTTCGCTGCCGATGCCGGTGTTGAAGGCCATGGGCACGAAGCCCAGACCCGCAACCAGCGCGGTCATCAGCACCGGCCGCAGCCGACCCATGGCGCCTTGGACGATGGCAGCATCCAAAGCCAATCCGTCGTTGCGCAGGCTGCGGAAGAAGCTGACCAGCACCAGACCGTTCAGCACCGCCACACCGGAAAGCGCGATGAATCCCACGCCTGCGGAGATGGACAGGGGGATGTCGCGCAGCCACAGGGCGAGCACACCGCCGGTGAGCGCCAGCGGCACGCCGGAGAAGATGACCAGCGCATCCTTCACCGAGCCGAAGGCCATGATGAGCAGCAGCAGGATCAGCGCCAGCGTCACTGGCACCACGACCGCCAGCCGCTGGCTCGCGCTCTGCAGCTGTTCGAACGTGCCGCCATAGTCGAGCCAGTAACCGGCCGGCAGATCGATGTCTGCGGCAATCTTCGCCTGCAGTTCTTCCATGAAGCTGCCCAGATCGCGGCCCCGCACGTTGGCAGTGACGACCACGCGGCGCTTGCCCTGTTCGCGGTTGATCTGATTCGGGCCTTCGGCAATGGTCATTTCGGCCACTTCTGCCAGCGGCACGAAGCCGCCACCGGGCAATGGCACTGTCAGCTGCTGGAACACCCGCGTATCTGCACGCAGGCTCTCTGGCAGGCGCACGACAATGTCGAAACGTCGATCGCCCTGGAACAGCTGGCCGGCCGGTTGGCCTCCAAATGCCGTCGACACCACCTGCTGCACGTCGGCCACCGACAGCCCATGCCGCGCGAGCAGTTCGCGTCGCGGCGAGATGGTCATCATCGGCAGGCCGGTGGTCTGCTCGACCTTCACGTCCGCGGCGCCTGCCACGCCAGCCAGCACCGCTTCGATGAGACCCGCCTGCTCGTTCAGCACCTCGAGATCATCGCCATAGACCTTGACCGCGACGTCGGAGCGCACGCCGGAGATCAGCTCATTGAAGCGCATCTGGATGGGCTGGGTGAATTCGTAGTTGTTGCCGGGCACCCGCATGGCGCGCGCCACCAGGTCCGCCACCACCTGCGACTTGGGCTTGTCCGGATCCGGCCACTGGCTGCGGTCCTTCAGCATCACGAAGTTGTCGGCCACGGAAGGCGGCATGGGATCGGTGGCCACCTCGGCCGTCCCCAGCTTCGCGAACACATGCGCCACCTCGGGCAACTGGCGGATCTCGTTCTCGAGCTGCCGCTGCATGGCGATGGCCTGCGACAGCGAAGTGCCCGGCACGCGCAGCGCGTGCAGCGCGATGTCGCCTTCATCGAGGCTCGGGATGAACTCGCTGCCCAGCCGCGTGGCGAGCAGCCCGCAGAGCAGCACCAGCAGCGCCGCGGCCGCCAGCACCACAACCCGCGCCCGCAGCGCGAAGCGCAGTGCCGGCTGATAGATCCGCTCGCAGGCCACCAGCACGGGATTGCGGTGCTTGCCGACGGGACCCGTGATCAGCAGCGCCACCGCCGCCGGCACGAAGGTCAGCGACAGCACCAGCGCGGCCATCAGCGCCATGACCACCGTGAGCGCCATCGGCTGGAACATCTTGCCTTCCACGCCCGTGAGCGCGAACAGCGGCAGATACACCGCGGCAATGATGCCCACACCGAACAGGCTGGGCCGGATCACTTCATCGGTGGATTCATACACCGCTGCCAGGCGTTCCTGCAGCGACATGGGAACGGACCGCGATGCCTGCGCTTCGCCCAGCCTGCGGATGCAGTTCTCCACGATGATCACGGCGCCATCGACGATCAGGCCGAAGTCGAGCGCGCCGAGGGACATCAGATTGGCGCTGACGCGGTTCTGCACCATGCCGGTAATCGTTGCCAGCATGGCCAGCGGAATGACTGCCGCGGTGATCAGCGCGGCGCGCAGATTGCCGAGAAAGGCGAACAGCACGACGATGACCAGCAGCGCACCTTCCAGCAGGTTGGTGCGCACCGTGGCCAGCGTGCGATCGACCAGCGTCGTGCGATCATAGATCGCCTTCGCCTCCAGCCCTTCCGGCAGGCTGGACTGCAGCTGCTCCAGTTTGGCGGCGGCGGCGCGAGCCACATTGCGGCTGTTCTCGCCCACCAGCATGAACACGGTGCCGAGCACCACTTCCTCGCCGTTCATCGTGGCGGCGCCCGTGCGCAGCGCGCTGCCCCATTCCACGGCAGCCAGATCGGCGATCAGCACCGGCACGCCGTCGATCGTGCGAACCACGATGCGCCGCACGTCATCGAGACTGGACGACTGGCCCGGCGAGCGGATGAGGTACTGACTGCCATTGCGCTCGATGTACCCCGCGCCCGCATTGGCATTGTTGCGTTCCAGCGCAGCCACCAGGTCCTGCGGCGTGAGGCCGTAGGCCAGCAGCCGTGCCGGCAACGGCGCCACGACAACCTGCCGCTCGTTGCCACCGATGCTGTTGACCTCGGTGACGCCGGGCACCTGCGCCAGCTGCGGCCGCACGATCCAGCGCATGGCGTCATGCAGGTCATGCGTATCGAACTTCGTGCCATCGGGCTTCAGCGCGCCGGGCTTGGGTTCGACGGTGAACATGAAGATCTCGCCGAGGCCCGTGGCAATCGGCCCCATCGCCGGCTCCAGGCCCTGCGGCAGGCGCGATTTCAGTTCACCCAGGCGCTCGACAACACGCTGCCTCGCGAAGTAGATGTCGGTGCCTTCCTCGAACACCACCGTGACCTGCGACAACCCGTAGCGCGACAACGACCGCGTGTAGGAGAGTTTCGGCAAGCCCGCCATCGCGTTTTCCACGACGAAGCTGACCCGTTGCTCGGCCTCGAGCGGCGTGTAGCCCGGCGCCTCGGTGTTGATCTGCACCTGGACATTGGTGATGTCCGGCACCGCGTCGATCGGCAGGCGACTGGCGTTGTAGAACCCCAGCGCCGCCATCGCGAGCACGGCGAGCAGCACCAGGCCGCGACGCTGCAGCGAGAATTTCAGTATGCGTTCGAGCATGTGGATTACCTTCCCGTGCGCATCAGTGATCGTGCGAGGCGCCGGCTTTTTCGATGTCGGCCTTCACGAGATAGGAGTTGCCGGTGACGAACTCGGCACCGGGCAGCAGGCCAGCGAGAACCTCCACATGGGTGCCGTCGCGACGGCCCAGCGTCACGGGCAATGCCTGGTAGCTGCCGCCTTCCTGCACGAACACCACGTCCCAGTTGCGCACGCGCTGCAGGGCCGTGAGCGGCACCACCATCGGCACGGCGTGCCTCGCCACCGAGACCTGCGCCTCGATGAACTGCCCGGGCGTCCATTGCCTTCCGGCGTTGTCGAGCACCACCCGCGCGGTCACCGCGGATGCCGCGCCACCCACCGGTGACACGAAGCGGATCGAACCCGCGCCGCGCAGCTCGCCTTCTGCAGCCCGTACCTCCACGGGCCGGCCCAGTGCCAGTTTGCCGCGGTCGCGTGGAAACACGGCCAGCTCGGCCCACACCGAGCTGTAGTCGGCGATCTCGAACAGCGCATCACCCGCTGCACTTTCCCCCACGTTCACATTGCGCGCCGTGACCAGCCCGTTGATCGGCGCGGTGACCGGATAGGTCTGCAGGCTCTCGTTGCTTTCGATCGTGGCCAGCACCTGGCCGGCGCGGACGCTGTCGCCCACGCTGGCCGTCACGCTGCGCACGGGACCGGGAAAGCGGGCCCGCACCTGCCGGACGCGCTCCGCATCAGGAACGATATGCCCATACAACAGCAGCTGATCGGCAATCTCGCCCGGCCCCGCCTTCGCCGCGACCAGTTCTGCCGCAGCCGCCACGGCGGGATCCATCTCCACCCGCGCTTCGGGCGAGGCGTATTGCCATTCATGGACCTTGCCGGCGTATTCGAGGCGCACGCTGACGTCGAAGGAATGCGGTTCATACACCTCGCTCGCGCTCACGAGATAGTCCGCGCGCGGCACGAACACGTGTTTGTCCACCACGCCGCCCGCGATGCCGGTAATGCGATGCAGGTCGATGGTGGCCTGCAACTGTTCGGGCGGTACGGGCTTGTCGGCCACCGTGGCGTACAGACGATATTCCGGCGGCACGCCATCCTCGAAGATGCTGACTTCGAGCTGCAGATCGCCGCTGCGCAGCAGCCTGCCCCGATGCGGTCCACGCTCAGGCGCCGCGGCTTCTTCCGCATGCTCTGCATGAGAGTCTCCGGCCGGGTTACCACCACAGGACGCGAGCAATGCGGTAACGAGCAGCCCGATGGCCACCGATGCTTGGCGAATCATGGTTTCTCTCCGGCAGTGTTCTGGATCAGGTCCGTGTTCAGTGCGGCGCCCGTCAGGCGCTCGATCTCGACCTGGAAGATCTGGGCATTGGCAGCGGCTTCAATCAGTGCGCGTTGAACAGCGACGCGTTCGCGCTGCGCCTCGGTCCACTCCAGATAGCTGTAGCGGCCGCGCTCCCAGGCGTACTGCGTGGCCTGCAGCGCTTCATCCATCAGCGGCATGACTTCATCGCGCAGCAGCTGCGTTTCGGTGATGGCGTGGCGCAGCTCCTGCACGAGTTCGAACAGGCTGGCCTCGGCGCGTACCTGCGCGGCGTGCTGGCGGGCACTCACCGCAGAGCGCGCAGCCTGCGCCTCGGCGATGGCGGGACGCGCGCGCTGTGCATTGAACAGGGGAATCGAAATGCCCGCTACCAACGCCACGTCACCGTCGCGCTGCAGGCGTCGGACTCCTGCCGACCAGGTGACGGACGCGCGCGCGCGCGCCATGGCGAGCTGCACTTCCGCATCCCGCTGACGCGCTTCGCTGGCGAAAGTCAGGAACTCCGGTCCCGACGACAGCCGCGCGGCCAGCGCATCGTAATCTGCAACCACCGGCATCCGGAAAAGATCCGCCTCGACGCGCTCGAAGTCCGCATCACGCTCTCCCCACATCGCGGCCAGGCGGCGGCGCGAGGTCAGCAGTTCATGCTCGGCATGCTCCTGTTCGACACGCGCGCGACTCAGGACGATGCGGGCGCGGCTGAGTTCGACGGCCGGTGAACGCGCAGCCTCAACCCGTCGCTCGACTTCGGTCACTGTTTCCTGCGCGAGCCGGGTGGCCAGCTCCGTGAGCTCGAGCTGCTGCTGATCGGAAGCCACATGGATGAACCGGCGCGCGACTTCGGCCAGGGCATCGAGCTGCGTGACCTGGCGCTCCACATCGATGTGCTCGCGCTGCCGGGTAGCCATATCCACACGCCGCTGCCCGCTGATCGCCCAGCTCCACCACACGGGAAAGCGAGAGCGTGAACTCCGCGCCCGAGAGCCCGCTGGTGTCACCGCTGCCGGCGAAATTCTCGAGCGTGGCGCCGGCATGCAGCGGCGGCAGCTGCCCTGCCGTTTCGATGCGTGCATCCTGCGCCCGCAGCTCGAACGCGAACTGCGCCAGCTCCGGATTGCGGGTGGCGGCGCGCACCACCGCGTCGCGCAGGGTCAGACCTTGCGTCTGCGCGGCACACGCAAACGTTCCTGGCAGCAGACAGACTGCTGCCAGCCAGATGGCCGGATTTTTCACGGAAGAACCTCTCTGCTGGCCCCGCAAGCGGGACGGGAAACTATCGGACGGGCGACAGCTTCAGAGGGGGTGCGTTGGATGGCGGGCGCAGGACAAACAGCGGCGGATGCACGCGCGCGAACAGCCATTGCAGGCTGGATGGCAATGCCGGCCCGGCCGGCAACAGCAACTGCAACGCAAACAGCAGCACTACCGCTGCGAGCCAGATCTTGAAGATCTTGGCGAGACCGGCTCCCAGCGGATCGATCTCGAGATCCTCATCGGGATGCGAGGCCCGGTCGTCGATGGCGTGGTGATCATGATCCACCAGCGCGGCATGCGCATGGATGTCGGCATCGCGCAGATGCACCGTGGTGTGATGATCGGGGGTGGCCACATCGGCATGAGCATGCCGATGGAAATGCAGGCCCATCAGCTGCGCCGCTAGCAGCACCAGGGCGCAGCCCACCATGAAGAGCCGGAGTGTGAGGGACGGGGACTTCACGGCCGAAAGGCTAGCACACCCTGCGGACGCGAATGCGTGAGGACTGCCGCGGCGTGCCTCATGCTTCCGTGAGGAGCTTCTGTATCTCCTCTCCCTGCGCCATCGCATCGCGAAAACCCAGCGCGATCAGCTCCTGTGTATAACCACTCTCGAACATCAGGTAACTGGCCAGCTGTGCGCCAGCCTGGTCACGCGCACCCATCACGCGCAGCAATGCCTTGAGGCTGGCTGGCAGGCTGTCGATATGGCGTGCAGCGATCCGACGCGGATCTTCGGTGGGGGTGAGGAACACCACGCTCTCCACTACCCGGGCGCCGGGCATCAGCTGCGGCGCCACCCGCACGATCTCGTTCACACGGTCGATCTGCTCCAGGTCGGAATAGATCTGGTCCGAGAACAGGTTGTCGAGCGCATAGCCCAGCAGCTGGCCGGGAGTGGGTGGCGCGTGCGGCGCGGATCGGCGCGTCGAGACGCCACCACCCCCTGCGCTGCGCATGCCGATCACCAGCAGACGGTTCGCGCCCAGGTGCAGCGCCGGGCTCAGCGGCGCCATCTGCCGCATGGCTCCATCGCCGTAATAATCGTCACCGATCTGTTCCGGCGGAAAGATCAGCGGCACAGACAGGCTCGCCATGAGATGTTCGAGCTTCAGCTCTGCACGCCGGCCCACATGATTGCGCCGGCTCCATTCCCCGATGTCGGCCAGAGCCTGAAAATAGGCCACCGAACGGGCGGTGCCATAGGCGGTGGAACACAGCGCCAGCGCATCCAGGTGTCCCGCTTCGATGTTGTCGGCCAGGCGCGACCAGTTGCACCTCCCGGGCGCAGCATTTCGCGCAGCGGCGAGTTGTCGAAAAGCGAACGAGGCGCGCGCAGCAGCAACCCGCCGGACACCAGCGAGAGCACCCAGTGCAGGCCGGCGCGCAGCATCTTGCGGCGGCCCGTCGTGGAAGACCTGCGGTACATGGAAGTTCGCCCAGACTTTCTCGATGTCGGCGATGGCCTCGTGCCACTGATGGGCACGGGTCGCCAGCACGCTGGCAGAAACGGCGCCGGCCGAAGTGCCCGAGGATCACGCGGAAAGGATTTGGCTGCTCCGGCAATAGTTGCGAAACGGCCTTCAGCACGCCCACCTGATAGGCGGATCGCGCCCCGCCGCCGGTCAGAACCAGCGCGGGAACCAAGGGACTGGATGGAAGGTCCGATGACATGGGTCTATGATTATCGTTTGCGAATCCCCGCAAGGGGCGGTTTTGTATCAGGAGTAGCCATGCGCTCACATTCCATTCGTCTGAAGCCCATTCATGCTGTGCTGGCCTTCGCAGTGCTGGCACTGGTGGCACTTGCAGTTTCAGCTGCCACACCAGCACCGGTCGAGGGTGTCATGGCAAGACCTGTCGCGGGCGCAGCCGCTCCCGAATTTTCCCTGGTGGACCAGAACGGCAAGAACCACAAGCTCGCCGACTACAAGGGCAAGTGGGTAGTGGTCTATTTCTACCCGAAGGACCAGACCCCGGGCTGCACCACCCAGGCCTGCCAGTTCACCGAGAACGTGTTTGCCTTCCGCAAGGCCGGTGCGCAGATCCTGGGTGTGAGTGTGGATGACGAAAAGTCACACAAGGCCTTCGAAGCTGCGCTGTCAAAGAACGCGAAGATTTCGGCCGACAACCAGAAGGCGATCGAAGAGCATGGCCTGCCCTTCCCGCTGCTGGCTGATTCCGCATTCACCACCGCCAAGGCGTATGGCGTGCTGATCCAGCGCGGCACGACGATGATGGCCGGTCGCGACACCTTCCTGATCGACCCGACCGGCAAGGTGGCCAAGCACTACAACGTCACGCCGGACAAGCTGGACGGTCACTCGGCCGAACTGCTGGCAGACATCGAAAGCCTGAAGGCTGCAAAGAAAGGCTGAAGCCAGCCGCGGGGCGCGCCCTTGCGGCGCGCCTCCAGTCAGCCGCTCAACTGGAGCGGCTGACCCGCAGGATCTGCATCGAGTTGGTGCCGCCCTGCACGCCTGACAGATCACCCTTGGTCAGGATGATCTGATCACCCATGTCGACCAGCCCCTTCGCCAGCAACTGGTCGAAGATCGCCTGGTACATCTGGCTGGGATTCGAGTGGGTCACATCGAACAGCACCGGATACACGCCGCGATACAGCGTGACGCGGTTGCGCGTGACTTCCTGGCGGGTGAAGGCAAAGATCGGGATGTCGGTGCGGATGCGCGACATCCACAGCGGCGTCAGGCCGGATTCGGTCAACGCCACGATGGCGCGCGGATGCATGTGCTGCGCGGTGAACATCACCGCCTTGGCGATGGCTTCCTCGGTGTTGAGGAACGGGCCATCCATGCGGCGCGGCCGGCGCATGCTGCCCAGCTGGTATTTCTCGGCGCCGACGATGACCTCGGACATGGCCTGCACGGCCTTGACCGGATACTTGCCGGCGGCGGTCTCGGCCGAAAGCATCACGGCATCGCTGCCGTCGAGCACGGCATTGGCGACGTCGCTGACTTCGGCGCGCGTCGGCACCGGGCTGTGGATCATCGACTCCATCATCTGCGTCGCGGTGATGACGATGCGGTTGGCGAGCTGCGCCTGTTCGATGATGGTCTTCTGCAGACCGGTGAGCGCGGCGTAGCCCATCTCCACGCCCAGGTCGCCGCGGGCCACCATCACGGCATCGGCCACGGAGAGGATGTCGCTGAGGTTGTCGATGGCTTCGTGGCGCTCGATCTTGGCCACCACATGCGCCGTGCCGCGCCACTTGCGCAGCTCGGCCTGCGCGCGGCGGATGTCCGCCGCATCGCGCGCGAAGGAAACCGCGAGGAAGTCGACGCCCATCTCGGCGGCGAGCTGGATGTATTCCAGATCCTTCTCGGTGAGCGCCGGCGCAGAAAGTCCACCGCCCTGCTTGTTCAGGCCCTTGCGGTTGGAAAGCTCGCCTCCGGCACGGGTGATGCACTCGATGCGGGTGCCTTTGACCGGACTGCACTTCCAGCACGATGTAGCCATCGGCCAGCAGCAGGGTGTCGCCGGCCTTCACGTCCTTGATCAGATCCTTGTAGGCGCAACCCACCTCGCGCTCGTTGCCGGCAGTGGGATCCAGTGCGATGTCGAGCGCGAACGGCTGGCCTTCGGCCAGCATGATCTTGCCCTTCTCGAAGCTCTCGATGCGGATCTTGGGACCGGAGAGATCGGCCAGGATGCCGATCGGCCGACCGACCGCTTCGGCTGCAGCGCGAATCGCCACGATGCGGCGGCGCTGTTCGTCCTTGCCGCCGTGCGAGAAATTGATGCGGGCGACATCGAGGCCGGCGCGCATCATTTCGGCAAGCACGGCCGGATCGTCGGTCGCTGGCCCGAGGGTGGCGACGATCTTGGTCCGACGCAGGAATGTTTCCTTGTTGATCACTTTCTACCTTTTTGCGCGCTCTTCGAGCGCAGCGACTGCCGGCAGGCGCTTTCCCTTCGACGAATTCGAGGAAGGCTCCGCCGCCCGTGGAGATGTAGGAAATTCCTTCCTCCACCCCGTATTTTTCGATGGCTGCGAGCGTGTCGCCGCCGCCGGCAAGCGAGAACGCCTTGCTGCTGGCAATGGCGTTGGCGATGGCGCGCGTGCCCTCGCCGAACTGGTCGAACTCGAACACGCCGACCGGGCCGTTCCACAGGATGGTGCCGGCCTCGGCGATCAGCTTCGCCAGGCGTTCGGAGGTATCCGGGCCGATGTCGAGAATCAGCTCTTCGGGCCTGACGTCATGGATGCTACGCACATCTGCATGCGCTGTCGCAGCGAATTCGGTGGCCACGACCACATCGGTGGGCAGCGGGATGTCGGCGCCGCGCTCACGCGCCCGCGCCATCAGCTTGCGGCAGGTATCGAGCATCTCCATTTCGCACAGCGACTTGCCCACACCCACGCCGGTGGCAGCGAGGAATGTGTTGGCGATGCCGCCGCCCACGATCAGCCGGTCCACCTTCTCGAGCAGCGCCTCGAGAATGGTGAGCTTGGTGCTGACCTTCGAGCCGGCAACAATGGCCACCAGCGGCCGCTTCGGCTTTTCCAGCGCGCGTTCCAGCGCCGAGAGTTCGCTCACCAGCAGCGGGCCAGCGCAGGCCACCGGCGCGAATCGCGCCACGCCATGCGTGGAAGCCTCGGCGCGATGCGCGGTGCCGAAGGCATCCATGACGAACACATCGCAGAGCGCGGCCATGCGGCGCGACAGCTCTTCGTTGTCCTTCTTCTCGCCCTTGTTGAAGCGCACGTTCTCGCAGAGCACGACCTGGCCCGGCTCGACGGTGACGCCATCGAGCCAGTCCTTCACCAGCGGCACGCTCTTGCCCAGCAGCGCGGACAGGCGCGTGGCCACCGGCGCCAGCGACTGCTCCGGATCGAACTTGCCCTCCTCGGGACGGCCCAGATGCGACATCAGCATCACGCGCGCGCCCTTTTCGAGCGCCAGCCGGATGGTGGGCAGCGCGGCGCGGATGCGCGCATCGCTGGTGACCTCGCCATTCTTGACCGGCACGTTCAGATCCTCGCGGATCAGCACGCGCTTGCCGGTGAGCTCCAGCTGCGCCATCTCGAGGACTTTCATGCTACTTCGCCCTGCTCCAGGCCAGCGCCGTGTCGAGCATGCGGTTCGAGAAGCCCCACTCGTTGTCGTACCACGAGCACACCTTCACCAGCGTGCCGTCGATGATCTTGGTGAGCGTGGCGTCATAGGTGGACGAAGCCGGGTCGTGGTTGTAGTCCACCGACACCAGCGGCGCCTCGGTGTAGGCCAGCACGCCCTTGAGCGCACCACCGGCCGCGGCCTTCACCAGCTTGTTGATCTCTTCGATCGTCGTGGCGCGCTTCGGCTTGAAGGTCAGGTCGACCAGCGACACGTTGATGGTCGGCACGCGGATGGCGAAACCATCGAGCTTGCCCTTGAGCTCCGGCAGCACCAGGCCCACGGCAGCGGCGGCGCCGGTCTTGGTCGGGATCATCGACATCGTGGCCGAACGGGCGCGGCGCAGGTCCTCGTGATAGACGTCGGTGAGCACCTGGTCGTTGGTGTAGGAGTGGATGGTGGTCATCAGGCCGCTCTCGATGCCGATGGCATCGTTCAGCACCTTGGCCAGCGGCGCCAGGCAGTTGGTGGTGCAGGAGGCATTGGACACCACCGTCATGGCGGAGGTCAGGATGTTGTGGTTCACGCCGAAGACCACGGTGCCATCGACATCCGCGCCGCCCGGCGCCGAGATCAGCACGCGCTTCGCGCCGCCGGCCAGATGCAGCGAGGCCTTGGCCTTGCTGGTGAAGATGCCGGTGCACTCGAACACCACGTCGACGCCGAGCTGGCCCCAGGGCAGCTTGGACGGATCACGCTCGGACAGCACCTTGATGCGGTCGCCGTTGACGACGATCGAGTCGCCATCCACCGCCACGGTGCCGTTGAACTTGCCATGCGCCGTGTCGTAGCGGGTCAGGTGCGCATTGGTGTTCGCGTTGCCCAGGTCGTTGATGGCCACGATCTGGATCTCGCCGTTGCGCTTCGCCTCGTAGAGCGCGCGCAGGATGTTGCGGCCGATGCGTCCGTAACCGTTGATGCCTACCTTGATCGCCATGGAATGTCCTTCCTTGCTTTGCGTATGTCGAGAATCAGAAAAGTTCGAGCACGGTCTGCTGCAGCTTTTCTGCCGTCAGGCCGAAGTGCTTGTAGAGGTCGGCGGCCTTGCCCGAGGCACCGAAGCTGTCGATGCCCAGCACGCGGCCGCCGCTGCCCACGTACTTCCACCACAATGCCGTGGCGCCGGCCTCGATGGCCACGCGCCGCGTCACAGTGGTTGGCAGCACCAACTCGCGGTAGGCCGCATCCTGCCGGTCGAAGGCGTCGGTGCGACGGCATCGACACCAGCCGCACGCCGCTTGCCCTGCTGCATTCAGCGCGTTGACCGCGGTGGCCGCGATCGCCACCTCCGAACCGGTGGCGATGACGATGGCTTCGGGCGTACCGCTGCAATCGATCAGAGTGTAACCGCCACGCGCGATGTTCATGCCCTGTTCGCGCGTGCGCGGCTGTTGCGGCAGCGCCTGGCGCGTCAGCACGAGCGCAGTCGGGCCATTGCGGCGCGCCACGGCGGCCACCCAGGCCACGGCCGTCTCGAGTGCGTCGCAGGGCCGCCAGACACGACAGGTTCGGGATCAGCCGCAGGCTCGACACATGTTCGATGGGCTGGTGCGTGGGGCCGTCTTCGCCAAGCCCGATGGAATCGTGCGTGTACACCAGGATCACGCCCAGCTGCATCAGCGCGGCCATGCGCACGGCGTTGCGCGCGTAATCGCTGAACACCAGGAATGTGCCGGCGTACGGGCGGAAGCCGCCATGCAGCGGCGAGACCGTTCATCATCGCGGTCATCGCGAACTCGCGCACGCCATAGTTGATGTAGTTGCCGGCCGCATCGGCGGGCGTGACCGCCTTCGAATCCTTGCGGAAGGTGTTGTTCGAACCGGTGAGATCGGCGGAACCGCCGACCAGCTCTCCCAGTGACGGGCCGATGGCGTTCAGCACCAGCTGTGAAGACTGGCGCGTGGCCTGCGGCGCCGGTCGCCGCCAGTGCGGCGTCGCAGCGCGCGGTGCGCGATGGCTTCGAAATCAGCAGGCAGCTCGCCAGACAAGCGGCGCGTCAGTTCCTGCGCCAGTTCCGGAAACGCCTTCTGGTAGGCCGCAAAGCGCTGCGACCAGGCCTGTTGCAGGGCGCCGCCACGCGGCCGCTGGTCCCAGGCGCTGCGGATCGGCGCGGGAATCTCGAAGGGCGGCGAAGTCCAGCCGAGTTTCAGCGCGGGTAGCGGCGACTTCTTCGGCACCGAGGGCTTCGCCATGCGTCGACTTGCTGCCGGCCTTGTTGGCGGCGCCCCAGCCGATCACGGTCTTGCAGCAGATCAGCGTCGGGCGCTCGCTCTGCGCCACGGCCTTGTCGATGGCGGCGCGGATGGCCTCGGGATCGTGGCCGTCCACGGCGCGGATGACCTGCCAGCCGTACGACTCGAAACGCGCCGGCGTGTCGTCGGCGCACCAGCCACGCACATCGCCATCGATGGAGATGCCGTTGTCGTCGAAGAACACGACGAGCTTGCCGAGCTTCAGCGTGCCGGCCAGCGAGCAGGCCTCGTGCGAGATGCCTTCCATGAGGCAGCCATCGCCCAGGAACACCCAGGTGCGGTGATCGACGACCTCATGACCCGGTCGATTGAACTGCGCGGCCAGCAGCTTCTCGGCCAGCGCCATGCCCACGGCGTTGGCGATGCCCTGCCCGAGCGGCCCGGTGGTGGTCTCGATGCCGAGATGCGGTTCGTGTTCCGGATGTCCCGCGGTGCGCGAGCCGAGCTGCCGGAAGGCACGCAGATCATCGATGGTCAGCGGATAGCCGGTGAGATGCAGCAGCGAGTACAGCAGCATCGAGGCGTGGCCATTGGACAGCACGAACCGGTCGCGATTGACCCAGAGCGGGATCAGCCGGGTTGTGGCTGAGGTAGTCCCGCCACAGCACTTCGGCGATATCTGCCATGCCCATCGGGGCGCCGGGATGCCCGGAGTTGGCCAGCTGCACGGCATCCATGGAAAGGGCGCGGATGGCATTGGCGAGGTCGCGACGGGTCGGTGTAGTCAATTTGGGGAGGATCCTGGCTGGCGAACGGGTTTGGAGGTCGCGCATTTTCTTACGCAGCGACGCGCACCGCAAATCGGGTATTGCCGCGCCCGCGTCAAGGTGTCTGGCGACAGAATGCACACTGCGGCGAACCGATGTCACGATTGGGAAATCCCAACCGCTGCAGTACCTCGCAGCATGACGACGTTCACCTCCCGCTCAGCTTCGGAACCTTACAGTCGATCCTGTATCAAAACTTTCACAAGCACTCCAAGCAACTGAATAACTTGACTAAATCGACCCTCAATCTGGTGCAGTTCACAGATCAGCACCTGTTCGGAGATCCGGGGCGCGCGCTGCGTGGTGTCGTCACGCTGCCAGCCCTGCGCGCCACATTGTCTGCCGCACGCAGCGACATTGCAGCCAGCGACGCGATCCTCGCCACCGGCGACCTGGTAAACGACGACCCGGGTGGTTACGAGCATTTCCGCACGGAATTCACGAAACTTGGCAAACCGGTGCTGTGCATCCCGGGCAACCACGACGATCTGCCCGCCATGCGTGCGGCGCTGTCGCTGCCGCCATTCCAGCTGGGCGGCGTGTATGACGCCGGCAACTGGCGCACCATCCTGCTCGACAGCACGATCCCCGGTGAAACCAGCGGCGCATTGAGCCCGGCAAGCCTTGCCTTCCTGGAAGATGCGCTGGCCAGCGCCCCGGAGCGGCACGCCCTGGTTTGCCTGCACCACCACCCCATTCCCATGCGCAGCCGCTGGCTGGATACCGTGGGCCTCGGGAATGGAGAAGAGATGGTCGCGTTGCTGAAGCGTTTCCCCTCTGTTCGCGCGGTGCTGTTCGGTCATGTGCATCAGGCGCTGGATCAGGACTGGGAAGGGCTGCGCATGATCGCCACGCCTTCCACCTGCTCCCAGTTCAAGCCGGGATCGGATGAGTTTGCGGTGGACAACCAGCCACCGGCATGGCGAAAGCTGGCCTTGCATGCCGATGGCCGCATCGACACCGCGCTGCACTGGCTGGACAACTGGAAATCAAACACTGCGGAGCCGCATCGTGCTGCCTACTGAACGAATCGCAACGATCATGACCGAGGCCGTGCTGTCGATCGACGAACAGCAGGGCGCCAGCGAAATGCTGCGCTATTTCTCCACCTACCCCATTCATCACCTGCCGGTGGTGCAAGGCACGAAGGTGGTGGGCATGCTGAGCTCTGCCGATGTCATGAAGCTGGAACACCTGCTGCCGCGTAACGGCCAGAAATCCAGCCAATACCTGGACGAACGGTTGAAAGTGGGCGGGCTGGTGCGCCGCGCGCCCGTCACCATCCGTGCGAACCAGAACATTGAAGAGGCGGCCGGCCTGATGGCCCGCCAAGCGATTCACGCACTCGCCGTAGTGGACGGACAGGACAATCTGGTCGGGATCGTCACAACCACCGACATCATGAACGCGAAGCTGCGCGGCGCACCGGACTCCAGCAACGCAGCGGCGTTGCAGCACATGACGCAGCGACTGCAGGATCTGGAAGAACTGCTTCGGCTCACGGAGCGATATCTGGCCACCGGTCAGGACGAGCAGCTGCATGCGCAGCTGATCCGCAGCATCGAGCGTCTCAGGAGCCCTGCGGCCGAGCTTTCCTGAGGTGTTCCAGCAGGCGGGCATGCAGCCCGCCGAAACCACCGTTGCTCATGATGAGCACGTGGTCGCCGGCGCGCAGATCGGCTCCCAGCCGTGCCAACAAGGCATCGACCGAAGGCTCTGTCGTGGCCTTGGCGCCAATCTGCCCGTGCCACCGCACCTGAATCCCAGCCCAGATCCGGCGGCGCAAACAGATACACCGCATCGGCGCCGGCCAGCGAGGGAGCGAGGGTGTCCTTGTGCACGCCCATCCGCATGGTGTTCGAACGCGCTTCCAGCACCGCGACCAGCCGCGATTTGCCGATGCGCCGACGCAGGCCTTCGATGGTGGTGGCGATGGCCGTGGGGTGATGGGCGAAATCGTCGTAGATGCTGATGCCGGCTGCGGTGCCCGTGAGCTCCATGCGGCGCCTTACGCCCTTGAATTCAGCCAGTGCCGCCACCGCATGCGCCACCGGCACGCCCGCATGACGAGCCGCGGCGATGGCCGCCAGCGCGTTGTCGACATTGTGGGCACCGAGCATCGACCACTTCACCCTGCCCTGCGGCTTGCCATCCAGCAGTACATCAAAACTGGAGTGATCCGTGCCTGTGAGGCGCGCAGACCAGCCGGCAGCTGCAATTTGATGCCCTGCAAATCCCTCCCGCGGCGTCCAGCAACCGCGCGACAACACATCATCGAGATTGGCATCGGCCGAGTTGTGCACCACCAGCCCGCTGCCCGGCACGATGCGCAGCAGATGATTGAACTGCCGCTTGATCGACTCGAGGTCGGGGTAGATATCGGCGTGATCGAACTCGAGATTGTTCAGGATCAGCGTGCGCGGGCGGTAGTGCACGAACTTGGCCCGCTTGTCGAAGAACGCCGTGTCGTATTCATCGGCCTCGATCACGAAGAACGGTGATTTGCCGAGCCGCGCACTCACATCGAAATTGCCCGGCACGCCACCGATCAGGAATCCAGGCTCCAGACCCGCATATTCAAGGATGTGCGCCAGCATGCTGGTGGTGGTGGTCTTGCCATGCGTGCCAGCCACGGCCAGCACCCAGCGATCATGCAGCACCGCGCGTGAGAGCCATTCCGGCCCGGAAGCAAAGGGAATGCCGCGATCCAGCAATGCTTCCACCACGGGCTTGCCGCGCGACATGACATTGCCGACCACAACGACATCCGGTGCGGGATCGAGCTGCTGCGGTTCGAAGCCCTGCACGATCTCGATGCCGAGCGCTTCCAGCTGCGTGCTCATCGGCGGATAGACGTTCTGGTCCGAACCGGTGACCCGATGGCCGGCCGCCCGTGCGATGGCGGCAATGCCGCCCATGAACGTGCCGCAGATTCCGAGAATGTGTACGTGCATGACTTCAGTTACCGAAGGCTCAGGCTGGGGTTGCCGGCAGATCCGGTTGCGGAAACAGGCTGAGCGCCAGCAGCACCGTCAGCAGTTCACCGGCAATCGCCAGCATCACGCAGGCGAACATCGGCCATTCCGTGGCGGATCGCAGGATGCGCGCCAGAATCACCAGTGCCCACACTTCCACCACCATCCGCAACATGGCGGCGGGATATTGCCAGGTGGGATCTGCGCTGTAAGTGGCCAGGAACCAGTAGCTGAACACCAGCGCCGGCGCCAGCACCAGCTGGATGCCGAACACCGCAGTCAGCGTCTGTGTGAGGCGTTCCGGCGTGCCGGCAATGCGCAGCACCAGCCCGAACCAGAACACCGTGGCCCCGACGCCGAGCGCAATCAATGCGGCGACACTGCCTTCGAAGGTCAGCGGTGCCAACCCGAGTTGCACCACATCGGGCACGATCGAGGCCAGCATGAACGCGATCAGCAGGCTGGTAGAGGCCGGGAGATCCTCCGGGCCCTTCTGCATACGGGCAATTCCCACCAGCACCTGCAGGATTTCCGATAGTGCTGCCTTTGGCTTTTCGCTCAAACGTCGCCCCATTGCGTAAACTCGGGATTCTACATGAGCCCGACACCACTCTCCGATACCGACTCCCTGGCCGCGCTGGCTGCACGCCTGGCCACGGCACCCTGGATCGCCCTTGACACGGAGTTCATGCGCGAGCGCACCTACCGCGCGCAGCTGTGCCTGTTGCAACTGGCGAGCCCCACTGAAGCGCTTTGCGTGGATCCTCTGGCCAATGTATCGCTGGAGGCTCTCGCGCCCGCACTCGCCTGGAGCTCCACGCCGAAGATCCTGCATGCCGCACGGCAGGACCTCGAAGTGCTGTGGCCGGTGTTCGGCGCTGTTGCACCGGTTTTCGATACCCAGGTGGCCGCGGCACTCGCCGGCATGCCGGCTCAGATCGGTTACAGCGAGCTCGTCCGGCGCATCCTGGGAGTTGAGCTAGCCAAAGGCCAGACACGCACGGACTGGTCGAAACGGCCCCTGAGCGAAGCGCAGTTGCACTACGCCATCGATGATGTGGCGCATCTCGGTGCGTTGCGCGACTCGTTGTCGGAACAGCTGGACAAACTGGGGCGAATGGCCTGGCTCGCCGAGGAACTGCATGATCTCGCGAACGCCGAAACCCTGTTCGTCGATCCTGAAAAAGCCGTTGAAAGACTGCGCTGGAGCGCAGAACTGGATCCGGAGCGGGCGCGGTTGGCGCAGCGTCTGGCCGCATGGCGTGAACGTCGCGCCTCTGACAAGGACCGGCCACGCAGCTGGATACTGGATGACGCCGCCCTGCGTGCGATGGTGCTGCGGCCACCCCGTACGCTGGAAGAACTGGCGGGTATCGAGGAACTCACGCCCGGCTTTCGCGAACGCAGCGGCGCGATGGTGCTGGAAGTGATTGCAGAGTCCGCACTGCCCGCGCAATTGCCGCCACTGGCCCAGCGAGTGCGCCCCGATGCGGAATTTCAGGCCCGCGTGAAGAATCTGGCGGGCATCGTGCAGAAACGTGCCACGGAGCTCGAACTGGCTGCCGAGGTGCTGGCCACGCGACGCGACCTGGAAAGTGTCGCGCGCGGTGAAACCACTTCAGAAGTCCTGCGCGGCTGGCGCATGGATGCAGTAGGCAGGGAACTGCTGGCCGCGGGCTGAAGCCCGCATGAGCCATACCCGGCGCTATTTCTTGCGCGCCGGTCCTTTCTTCGACTTCTTCTTGAGCACGGCTGTCGACCGCGAGGGCGCGCGCCTGGCTTTTGATTTCGCCTTTGACTTCGCGACGGACTTCCGCTTCGGCTTGGCTTTCGCCTTTGCCTTGGTCTTGGTCTTGGTCTTGGCTTTGGCCTTCGGCTTGGCCTTAGCTTTGGCCTTAGGCTTGGTCTTTGCCTTGGCCTTGGGCTTTGCCTTGGCCTTGGGCTTTGCCTTGGTCTTTGTCTTCGACTTCGACTTGCTTGCAGGCTTCGGTGCGGCAGCCGTCAGCACATGCACCAGCAATGCCGTAATGGCATCGATATCGCCCTGGGCATCAATGGACTGCAGCAGGCCCTGCTTCGTGTAGTACTTGATCAGCGGGCGGGTCTGCGACTCATACACCTTGAGCCGTTCCACCACCGTGGCCTCGTTGTCGTCCGGCCGCTGGAACAGCGCCGGATTGCCAACGCAGGACGGGCATACCAGCGATGCGCCCACCGGCATGGAATAGATGTTGAACACGCGACCGCAGTTCTGGCAGCTGCGGCGACCCGCGATGCGCCGCGTGAGCTCGGCGTAGGGCACTTCCATCTGCACCACGGCAGTCAGCGGCTTGCCGACCTGCTGCAGCATCACGTCCAGCGCTTCGGCCTGCACGAATGTTGCGCGGGAAGCCATCGAGGATGTAAGCCCTTGGCGGCATCGCCCTCTGCCAGGCGCTCGCGGATCATGCCCAGCACGATGCTGTCGTCCACCAGCTTGCCGGCCTGCATGGCGTCTTTCGCCGCCAGGCCGAGCGGGGTGCCGCGCTTCACGGCCGAGCGCAGCAGGTCGCCCGTGGAAATCTGCGGAATGCCAAAGCGCTGCACGAGGCGCTGTGATTGGGTGCCTTTGCCGGAGCCGGGAGCTCCCAGAAGAACAATGCGCATGAGACCTGTCACAAGTCGTTGAACGTCGGGGCACAGTACCGATACGCTCACGCGCGGTCAAACACCCCACCGACAGAGCCGGAGCGCATATGAGCAAAATCACTTCCAGGCCCCGCAATGCCTTTTATGCCCAGTCGGGTGGTGTGACGGCGGTGATCAATGCCTCGGCAGCGGGGGTAATCGATGCGGCGCGCAAGCATCGCCGGCACATCGGCAAGGTTTACGCAGGCCGCGACGGCATCGTGGGCGGGCTCACTGAAGACCTGATCGACGTCGGCGCTGAATCCGCTGCCACGATCAAGGGTCTGCGGCACACCCCCGCCGGCGCATTCGGTTCGGCCCGTTTCAAACTCAAGGGCCTGGAACAGAACCGCGCCGAATACGAGCGCCTGATCGAAGTATTCAAGGCCCACGACATCGGCTACTTCTTCTACAACGGTGGCAACGACTCGATGGACACCGCACTGAAGGTGTCGCAGATCGGTTCGGCGCTGGGCTACCCCATCACCTGCATCGGCATTCCCAAGACCGTCGACAACGACCTGCCGCTCACGGACTGCTGCCCCGGGTTTCGGCTCGGTGGCCAAGTACATCGCGGTCTCCACCCGCGAAGCTGCGCTCGACGTGGCCTCGATGGCGCGCACCTCCACGAAGGTATTCGTGCTGGAAGTGATGGGCCGGCACGCCGGCTGGATCGCCGCGGCGGGCGGCCTGGCGGGAGAAAAGGCCGGCGATGCGCCGCACATCATCCTGTTTCCGGAAATCGCCTTCGATCAGGAAGCCTTCCTCGCCAAGGTGAAGCTCAGCGTCGACGCAACACGGCTACTGCGTGATCGTGGTGTCGGAGGGCACGAAATATCCCGATGGGCGGTTTCTGGCCGAGGCCGGCACCCGCGATGCCTTCGGCCATGCACAGCTCGGCGGCGTCGGGCCGGTGATCGCCAGCATGGTGAAGGATCAGCTCGGCTACAAATACCACTGGGCCGTGGCCGACTACCTGCAGCGTGCCGCGCGCCACATCGCCTCGAAGACCGACGTGGACCAGGCCTATGCCGTGGGCAAGGCCGCCGTTGAATACGCGGTGAAGGGCATGAACGCGGTCATGCCGGCCATCATCCGCAAGTCGTCGAAGCCCTATCGCTGGAAGATCGAACCCGTGCCGCTCTCTGCGGTGGCCAATGTCGAGAAGAAAGTGCCGCGGAATTTCATCACCGCCGACGGCTTTGGCATCACCGCCGCCTGCCGGCGGTACCTCTCGCCCCTGATTGCCGGCGAGGACTACCCCCCCTACCGCAACGGCCTCCCCGACTATGTAAAGATCAAGGGCAAGGCCGTGAAACGCCGGCTCAAGACCACCTACAAGCTATAACCCCGGGCCCTCGAATGCCCTCTGCGGCGATCCCGCCGGGCCACTCTGGCCTTTCTGATATATTCCGCCCGCGCGGGTTGGGGGGATTCGTCTCTCCGGGGGCCCGCAGCACTTCCATTACAAGACCAGAAATTGTGGAGATTTCCGATGCAAGCCAGTAGCGCGTTGTGGCTGTCCATAGCCGCAGGTGTCCTCGCCGTTGCTCTACGGCATCATTGCGATGATGTCGATTCTCAAGCTGCCCGCAGGCAATGCGCGCATGCAGGAGATCGCTGCCGCCATCCAGGCGGGCGCGAAGGCCTACCTCAACCGGCAGTACATGACGATCACCATCGTCGGCGTGGTGCTGTTCGCCCTGCTCGGCCTCGCGCTGAACTGGCAAACCGCTGGCGGCTTCGCCATCGGCGCGATCCTCTCCGGTCTCACCGGCTACATCGGCATGAACATCTCGGTGCGCGCCAACGTGCGCACGGCGCAGGCGGCGCACAGCGGCCTCAACGCCGCGCTGCAGGTGGCGTTCAAGGGTGGCGCGATCACCGGCATGCTGGTGGTTGGCCTCGGCCTGATCGGCGTCGCCGGTTATTACTTCGCTGCTGGGCGGTGCCAGTGAAGACGCCGCGGTGCGCGAAAGCGCGCTGCATGCGCTGGTGGGCCTCGCCTTCGGCGGCTCGCTGATCTCCATCTTCGCGCGCCTCGGCGGCGGCATCTTCACCAAGGGCGCCGACGTCGGCGCTGACCTCGTGGGCAAGGTCGAAGCCGGCATTCCCGAAGATGATCCGCGCAACCCGGCCGTGATCGCCGACAACGTCGGCGACAACGTGGGCGACTGCGCCGGCATGGCTGCCGACCTGTTCGAAACCTATGCCGTCACGCTGATCGCCACCATGCTGCTCGGCGGCCTGCTGATGAAAGATGCCGGCTCCGCCGCCATCCTCTACCCGCTGGTGCTGGGCGCCGCTTCGATCGTGGCCTCGATCATCGGCACCTTCTTCGTGAAGGTGTCCGATGGCGGCAAGATCATGAATGCGCTGTACAAGGGCGTGATCGTGTCGGGCGTCATCTCGGCCATCGCGTTCTACTTCATCACGCAGCAGTTCTTCCCGGCACAGCTCGGCGCCATGTTCGGCTGCACGCTGATCGGCCTCGCGCTGACTGCCGCGATGATCGTCATCACCGAGTACTACACCGCGACGGAATATTCGCCGGTGCGCAAGGTGGCCGAGGCCTCGCAGACGGGCCACGCCACCAACATGATCGCCGGCCTCGGCGTGTCGATGAAGTCCACCGCACTGCCCGTGATCGCGGTCTGCTTCGCCATCTACGGTGCCTACACCCTGGGCGGCCTGTACGGCATCGCCATCGCTGCAACCGCCATGCTGTCGCTGACCGGCATGATCGTCGCACTCGACGCCTACGGCCCGATCACCGACAACGCCGGCGGCATCGCCGAGATGTCGGGGCTCGACAAGAAGGTCCGCGACATCACCGATCCGCTCGATGCCGTGGGCAACACGACCAAGGCCGTGACCAAGGGTTACGCCATCGGTTCGGCGGCGCTTGCCGCGCTGGTGCTGTTCGCCGATTACACGCACAACCTCGAAACGCATCTGCTCGCCACCGGCCGCGAAATGGTGGCGTTCTCGCTGTCCGACCCGGCCGTGATCATCGGCCTGTTCATCGGCGGCCTGGTGCCCTACCTGTTCGGCGCCATGGCGATGGAAGCCGTGGGCCGCGCCGCGGGCTCGGTGGTAGTGGAAGTGCGTCGCCAGTTCCGCGAGATCAAGGGAATCATGGAAGGCACTGCAAAGCCGGATTACTCCCGGGCGGTAGATCTGCTGACGAAGTCGGCCATCAAGGAAATGATCGTGCCTTCGCTGCTGCCCATCCTGGTACCGGTGGTGGTCGCCTTCGGCATGAATGCCCTGATGGGCCCTGGCGCAGGCATCAAGGCGCTGGGTGGCCTGCTGATCGGCACAATCGTCACGGGCCTGTTCGTGGCCATCTCGATGTGCACGGGCGGCGGCGCCTGGGACAACGCCAAGAAGTACATCGAAGAAGGTCACTTCGGCGGCAAGGGCTCCGATGCCCACAAGGCTGCCGTGACGGGCGATACCGTCGGCGATCCCTACAAGGACACCGCCGGCCCCGCCATCAACCCGCTGATCAAGATCATCAACATCGTGGCGCTGCTGCTGGTGCCGCTGCTGTAACCAAGCGGTTACATTGTTGATCCTGGAAAAGCCCGGCACTGCCGGGCTTTTTTCTGCCCGCTGTTGGCACTAGTGTGATGAACATGCCCACCGAGCTTCACACGACACCTCGCACCGCTCCTGCAGTGCCCTTCAGCGCGGCACTGCTGTTCTGGCTGAAGCTCGGTTTCATCAGTTTCGGCGGCCCGGCGGGGCAGATTGCCGTCATGCATCGCGAACTGGTGGATGAACGGCGCTGGATTTCCGAACGCCGGTTTCTGCATGCGCTGAACTACTGCATGATCCTGCCCGGCCCGGAGGCCCAGCAGCTCGCCACCTACATCGGCTGGCTGATGCATCGCACCTGGGGCGGCATCGTCGCGGGTCTGCTGTTCGTGCTGCCATCGCTGGTCATCCTGATCCTGCTGTCCTGGGTGTACCTCGCCTTCGGCGATCTGCATTGGGTGGCAGGACTGTTCTACGGCATCAAACCAGCCGTCACCGCAATCGTCGTGCATGCGGCGCATCGCATCGGCACACGCGTGCTGAAGAACGCGTGGCTCTGGACCATCGCCATCACCGCATTCCTCGGCATCACAGTGCTGAACCTGCCATTTCCGCTCATCGTGTTCGGCGCTGCGCTGGCCGGATTGCTCGGCAGCCGGCTTGCTCCCGACAAGTTCCGCATTGGCACGGGCCACACGGCGATGAGCGCCAGACATCAACCCGCCGTGATCGACGACGACACTCCCCTGCCTGAGCACGCGCGATTCCGCTGGCAGCGCCTGTTGCGCATCGCGGTGATCGGCCTGCTGCTATGGTCCATTCCGATGGCCCTGCTGGTGCTGCAGCTTGGCTGGGACCACGTGCTGGCACAGATGGGCTGGTTCTTCACCAAGGCGGCGCTGCTCACCTTTGGCGGCGCATATGCCGTGCTGCCGTATGTTTACCAGGGCGCCGTGGAACAGCATGCATGGCTGACGCCCGAGCAGATGATCGATGGGCTGGCGCTTGGCGAGACCACTCCGGGACCACTCATCATGGTGGTCGCATTCGTGGGCTTCATCGGGGGCTATGCCAAGGCCTGGCTGGGAGCGCAGAGCCTGTTCCTGGCCGGCGCCCTGGCTGCCATCGTGGCCACCTGGTTCACTTTCCTGCCGTCATTCCTGTTCATCCTCGGTGGTGCGCCCCTGGTGGAATCGACCCACGGTGAAATTCGCGTAACGGCGCCGCTCACGGCCATCACCGCAGCCATTACCGGGGTAATCGCGAATCTGGCCGTCTTCTTTGCCTGGCACGTGTTCTGGCCAGATGGCGTTCAGGGGGCCATCGACTGGACGAGCATTGCCATTGCGTTGGCCGCTGCCGTGGCGCTGCTGCGATTCAGGCAGGGCGTTCTGCCGGTAATACTTGCCTGCGCACTGATCGGGCTCGCACTTCGGTTGGGAACTTGACTCCGGACCCCTGTCCAGACCGCATACTTGCGGGAACGAAAGGCCGTACTCGGCAAGGAGCAGTTCATGATCCGATCCAGCTGGTTGATGGGCGCCGCCATGCTCGGCTGCGCAGCGCTCGCGCAGGCACACACGCACGTAGAACAGACCATGCCCGCCGAGGGCAGCACGGTACAGTCGCCGAAGCAACTGATGTTCACCTTCTCCGAAGCAGCACGGCTGACATCCCTGAGCATCCAGCGTGAAGGAGAGGCGGAGAAGAAACTTGCACCGCTCCCGACTGCTGCGGCAGCGCGTGTGACGGTGGAAGCGCCGCCACTGGCGAACGGCAAATACACCGTCACCTGGCGTGCCATGGGCAAGGACGAGCACATCGTCAGCGGGAGCCTGCATTTTACCGTCTCGGACAAGACGGCCGCCGCAACCTCGATGCCGAAACCGGTGGCACCTGCCAGCGCCGTGACCGAAAAGGCAGCGCACCAGCACCAGCACTAGCAGCAGCACCAGCCAGTGAGCGTCGACGCAATCGCGGTGGTACTGCGCGCGCTGGGTTTTGTCGCGCTGTTCCAGGCTGCAGGCGTGGCGATTTTTGTTGCCGGCTTCACGGCGACGCTCTCCACTACAGGCCCGGTGCTGCGCCACTTCGGCATGCAGATGGCCTGGATTGCTGCCGCTCTGCTGGTAGGGCAATTTGCGCTGGAACCCGTTCGCATGGCTGGTGCCTGGACGGGATTCCTGGATGAATCCCTGCGATCCCTTGCTCTGCAGTCCTCATCGGCCCTGGCCGGCGCATGGAAACTCACCGGCCTCATCTTCATCTTCTCCGGACTGAAAAGCCCGCATCGTCACGCTCCCCGGCTCGCACTGCTCGGCGTACTGCTCGCACTTTCCGGATTCCTCGCCACCGGCCACACCGCCGCGCACCCGTTGCGCGCCCTGCTGGCCCCGCTGCTGCTGCTGCATCTCGTGGTACTGGCCTTCTGGGTCGGCGCATTGTTGCCGCTGTGGCAGATCACCCTGCGTGAACCCGCCATCGTCGCCGGAAGAATCGTCGCGCGTTTCTCGGCGCTGGCGGTATGGCTGGTCCCGGTCTTGTTCGTCGCTGGCGCAACGATGGCCGCAATGCTGCTGCCTGGCGTCGCCGCACTGCAAGGCAGCTATGGCAGGTTGCTGCTGGCCAAGATCTGCCTGTTCGCCCTGCTGATGGGGCTCGCTGCAATGAACAAATGGCGATTCGGTCCGGCCATCGCACAGGGCGATGCCAGGGCGGGCCGTGCCTTCCGAGCGGCCCTGGCGCTGGAAGCCGTGCTGCTTGCGACCGCCTTCTCCGCCACGGCAGCGCTGACCCTCCTTTACTCACCAGATCACTGAACGCTGTCTCTTCACTCTGGACCACGGTCCATACTCCAGAATCTCACCGGCAGCATGGAGGAGGACCCGGAATCCCCGGGGATTGGTCGCACCGCCGATTGCCCGATTCTCAAAGCCCTCGGAGCGGAGGAATCATGACCGACCACATGCACCACACACCCGCAACCGCGCCCGCGCCAACTCCCGATCACGCAGAACCTCCCATGAAGTCCTGCTGTGCACACCAGCACCACGCTGCAACGCGCCCGCCCGCCCCGGCAGGCTCGGAGGCCAGCGCTGCCGGAGTGACCTACACCTGCCCGATGCATCCGGAGATCCGGCAGACCGGACCTGGCAGCTGTCCGGTCTGCGGCATGGCGCTGGAGCCATTGATGCCCACCGCCGTCAGCGACGACACCGAGTTGAAGGCGGTCCGCCGCAAGTTCTGGCTGGCAGCCGGACTGACACTGCCCATCATGGCCACCATGCTGCCGCATCTGCTGCAGATCCACCTGTCGCACGATGTCGCCCGCGTCCTGCGTGGCGTGGAGCTGCTGCTCAGTGCGCCGGTAGTCACGTGGATTGCAGCCGACTATTACCGGCGCGGCTGGATGGGCGTGACCAACCGCTCCCCCAACATGTACACGCTGATCGGACTGGGTGTGGCGGTGGCCTGGCTGTTCAGTCTGGTGGCCACCTTTGCTCCCGGGCTGTTCCCGGCACAGATGCGCGATACGCACGGCATGGTGGGCGTGTATTTCGAAGTTTCTGCAGCCATCGTGACGCTGGTCCTGCTGGGTGAGTGGCTCGAACTTGCGGCGCGCGGTCGCACCAGCGCTGCCATCCGCCAACTGCTGGATCTTGCGCCGCGCACCGCCCGGCGCCTGCGGGCCGATGGAATCGATGAAGACGTGCCGGTGGATCAGCTGCTGATCGGTGATCGCGTGCGCGTGCGCCCCGGCGAGAAGGTCCCGGTGGACGGCCGCGTGCTCGAAGGTCACTCCACGGTGGATGAGTCCATGCTCACCGGCGAACCACTGCCAGTCGATAAACACGCCGGCGATCGTGTGGTTGGCGCCACGCTCAACCAGACCGGTGCCCTGCTGGTGGAGGCCGATCGCATCGGTGCAGACAGCCTGCTCGCGCAGATCGTGGCACTGGTGGCACAGTCGCAGCGCTCCCGTGCGCCGTCCCAGCGGCTCGCAGACCAGGTTTCCGCCTGGTTCGTGCCGGCCGTCATTCTCACCGCCATGCTGGCGTTCATCCTGTGGTGGATCATCGGGCCAGAACCGCGCCTGGCCTATGCCCTGGTGAGCGCCGTCTCGGTGCTGATCATCGCCTGCCCCTGCGCACTGGGACTTGCCACCCCCATCTCGATCATGGTGGCCAGCGGCCGCGGCGCGCAGCTCGGCGTGCTGTTCCGCGATGCCAGTGCCATCGAGGCTATGCGCAACATCGACACGCTGGTGGTGGACAAGACCGGCACGCTGACGCTGGGCAAACCGGTGCTGGATCAGGTCATCGCTGCGGCAGGCCAGAGCGAAGCAGGCGTTCTCGCGCTGGCTGCAGGCCTCGAGCAGTCGAGCGAGCATCCGCTTGCGAGGGCCATCGTCGCAGGCGCTGCTGCTCGCTCTGTGTCGCCCCTCCCCATTACCGACTTCCAGTCTCTGACAGGGCTCGGCGTGCAGGGTCAGAACGGTGGTCAGCGTATCTCGCTGGGCAATCGCCTGCTGATGCAGGAGGTCGGAGCGGTGGTCGACGCGGTTGAATCGCAGGCCGAAGTCTTGCGCGCAGAAGGACGCACCGTGATGTACCTCGCTGTCGAAGGCACTTTGGCCGGGGCGATTGCAGTGGGCGATCAGATCAAGCCCGGGACCCCCGCTGCCCTCGATGCCCTGCGGGCCGATGGTCTGACCATCGTGATGCTCACCGGTGATGCCCGCGCCACGGCGGAAGCGGTTGGCAAGACTTTACATATCGAAGTGATCCACGCCGAGGTACAGCCCGCAGACAAGGCCGCGATCATCGCGAAGCTCCAGCAGGAGGGGCGGCGCGTTGCCATGGCTGGCGACGGCATCAACGACGCACCGGCACTCGCCCGGGCCGATGTCGGCATCGCCATGGGTACCGGCACCGACATCGCGATGGAAAGCGCACAGGTCACGCTGGTGAAAGGCGACCTGCATGGCATCGTGCGAGCGCGGCATTTGAGCCGGGCTACCGTGCGCAATATCCGCCAGAACCTGGCCTTTGCATTCGGCTACAACGCGATCGGCATACCCATCGCGGCCGGCGCGCTGTATCCCGCGTTCGGGCTGCTGCTCAGCCCGTTCATCGGGGCGATTGCCATGAGCCTGTCTTCGGTTTCGGTCATCAGCAATGCACTGCGGCTGCGTCGAACCGCCCTCTGACTATGAAAATCCTGCTGCACGGGACTAGAATGCCTGTGTGATCCACCGCCGCCACATGCATCTGGTCATTGCGCTGCTGCTGCCGCTGATGGTGCTGCGGGCCATGCTGCCTGCCGGATACATGCCGGTGACCGAAAACGGCGCGCTGCGCATCGCGATGTGCAGCGATGGCCTGTTTTCCGCGGCTGCCAAGCAAGGCAGCGATACAGCCGCAGGCAGCGGCGACCAGAAGTTGCCCGCGGGCTCCGGAGATTGCGTGTTTGCCAACGCGGCACCGGGCGCGCCGCCTCCTTCCGCGGGTTTCTCTGTCGTCACCATCGATTCCGATGCGGGCCGATCCTGGTGCAGGACGCGCCAACCCGTTCTGTCTCCCTCGTCCGTGTGCAGTCTGCGCGCGGACCGCCCTCCCTCTCCCTGTAAGCCCCGCAGCGCAGTGCGCGCTGCTACGTGTTACCGCCCGGTCCAATGCCGGGCAACGCTTGCTCGCTGGAGACATTCCGTGAAGATTCCATTTTTGTCGGCTGCCGCATGTACCGCGGACTGTGCCCGTATCGTGCTCTGCAGCGTGCTGCTCGCCACCTCAGGCACAGCATCTGCCACAACCGAAGCGGATACGATCGCAGGCATGGTGAAAGTGGCCACTCCTGGCACTTTGATTGTGGCGCATGCCTGGGCACGCGCGACGCCTCCGGGAATGACCGTCGGCGGCGCTTACTTCACCATCGTAAATGGCAGCAAGCAGCCCGACACACTGGTTTCCCTGTCGAGCCCGGCGGCCGCCAAGGTCGAGATGCACCGTACCTCCGTTGAAAAGGGTCTGTCGCGCATGCGTCCCGCCGGCCAGATCGAGATCGCACCGGGCCAGACCGTGAAAGCCGAGCCGGGTGGATTCCATGTGATGTTCCTTGGCCTGAAAAGTCCGCTCTCCGCCGGCATGCAGGTGCCGCTGGTGTTGACCTTCCAGCAGGCGGGTGCAATTACCGTGCAGGTGGAAATCCAGTCGATTACCTCCGCGGCTCACGCAGGCACCACCAGCCACTGAAGCCCCGGCAAACCACTGTGATCACCCGCCGACATCTCCGCCGCGTTCTCGCGCTGCTGCTGCCCCTGATGGTGCTGCGCGCGCTGCTGCCTGCCGGCTACATGCCGGCAGCGCACGACGGCGGACTGCGCATCGTGATGTGCAGTGCGGGCCTTGCGCTGCCGGCGGGAGACCACGACAACAATTCTGGCGAAGGCAATCAGCCGGCTGCCGGTTCAGACGACTGCCCATTCGCGCACGCCGCGATCAGCGCGCCTCCCGTCCAGTTCATCGCTGCAGGCATCGAACCACTGCGGGATGCCCGCTTCGTTTCATCGACAACCGACGGACTGCCGCCGTCCACCGGACCACCGCGCACTGCCGCTGCGCGCGCACCTCCCGCTCTCTCCTGAAAAGCTGACCGCTGTCCATACGCGGTGACGGCGTGCTCTGGGCACTGCCGCAACCGAATTGCTTTTCGCTACTGGAGAGAATCGATGTTTCGTCATTTCACGACCCCGGGGGCCGTTGCGCTCGCTGTTTCCGTCGCACTCGCAAATGCCGCACAGGGGCAGGAATCCCCGCAACAGACGCTGAATGAAGTCGTCGTCACCGCGTCGCGCATGGTTTCACCACTCACTGTCGAGGCCGATCCTCACCAGCCGCGTCAGCCACTGCCCGCGCACGACGGCGCGGATTTCCTCAAGACCATTCCCGGATTCAACTCGATCCGCAAGGGCGGCACCGATGGAGATCCCGTGTTCCGCGGCATGGCTGCCTCGCGCGTGAACATCCTGATGGATGGCGAGCAGGTGCTCGGTGGCTGCGGCATGCGCATGGACCCCCCGACCGCCTATATCTTCCCCGAGGCATTCGACAGCATCGTGGTGATCAAGGGACCGCAGACCGTGCTGAACGGCCCGGGCAATTCGGCTGCCACCGTGCGTTTCGAATCCAGGGCACCAGCCTTCGATGGCCGTCCATGGCAGGCCTACGGCAGCGCGCTGACGGCCAGCGCCGGCCGCAGCGACATGGTGGCAGACATCGCCGCCGGCACGCCCACCGCCTATGCACGACTCAATGCCACGCGCGCCGAAGCCGGTGACTACACCGACGGCAGCAACCGGGATGTGCATGCGGCATATGAGCGCTGGAGCTCGAAGCTGGCGCTGGGTTGGCGGCCAGCCGAAGGCAGCCTGGTGGAACTCACCGGTGCACTCAGCGACGGCCACGCCGCCTATGCAGACCGCATGATGGATGGCTCGAAGTTCAAGCGCAGCAACCTGGGGCTGCGTGCGACGCATCAGTTCGGCGGCCAGGTGCTGCACAGCGTGGAGGCGCAGGCCTACTACAACTACGTTGACCATGTGATGGACAACTACAGCCTGCGTGATTTTGCGCCGTCGATGATGATGCCGAATCCCTCGGCCAGCAATCCGGACCGGCGCACCACCGGCGCACGCATTGCGTTCTCGCTCACCGGCCCTGGCGACCTTGCGGCAACCGTGGGGCTGGATCACCAGCAGAACCGGCACCGCAATCGCTCGACGATGAATGAGACCATGATGCCGTACGAAGTCATGGCCCGCGTCGCCGATGCGCGCTTCGAGAACAGCGGCGTGTTCGGCGAAGCGATGCTGCCAGTAGCCACCGCGACGCGACTGGTTGCGGGTCTGCGTGCCGATCGCTGGCAGGCCAGTGACCTGCGTCAGACCGTTCGCGTCGGAATGATGGGCACGGCACCTAATCCCACTGCAGGCGATGCGCGCAGCAAGACCCTGTTCGGCGGTTTCGCGCGCGTGGAACACGACGTGGCCAACCAGGGAAACACGCTGTACGCAGGTATCGGGCACGTGGAACGTTTTCCCGATTACTGGGAAATGTTCGGCACGGACCGCGAATCCACCGGCTCGCTCAGCGCCTTCGGCACGCGGCCGGAACGCACCACGCAGCTGGATATCGGCCTCGTGCACAAGGCCGGCGCTGTCGAGCTGTCGGTTTCCGGCTTCGCGAATCGCATCGACGACTACATCCTGATCCAGTCCGCCTACTTGAAGGGCATGCGTTCGACCAGCGTCTCGCGCAACGTCGATGCGGAAACGATCGGCGCCGAGGCCGATGCCGCCTGGAGCCTGAGCAACCAGCTGCGCCTGACCGGAACACTGGCCTGGACCCGCGGCCACAACCGCACCGACGGTGGCGCGCTGGCACAGATGCCCCCTCTCGAAGTGCGCATGGGCGCCGAATACGCCATTGGAAACTTTCACACCGGTCTGTTGGTGCGCCACGCTGCGGCCCAGGACCGCGTCGCGGTGAACCAGGGCAATGTCGTTGGCCAGGATATTGGTGTATCACCGAGCTTCACGGTGGTGTCACTGAACGCCGCGGTGAAGCTGCCACATGGCGCGCTGCTCTCTGCCGGCATCGACAATCTGCTGGACCGCAACTATGCGGAACATCTGAGCCGCGGCGGCACGATGCTGGCTGGCTACCCGCAGACCACCCGCGTGAACGAGCCCGGCCGCACCTTGTGGCTGAAGCTCAGCGCGGACCTGCGCTGATCATGGAAACATCAAAATGAGCAACCCCGGCGCGCTGTATCGCACCTTGTGGCGCTGGCATTTCTATGCCGGTCTTTTCGTCATCCCGTTCGTGATCGTGCTGGCGCTGAGTGGAACCGTGTTCCTCTTCAAGCCCCAGATCGATCGCTGGGAGGAACGCACGTTCCAGGGATTGCCGGCCACTGGGTCTGCGACGCCCGCCCGCCAGGTCGATGCCGCCCTGGCTGCTTTTCCGGGTGCCCGTTTCCACAGCTTCCGCCTGCCGCAGCACGAGGGTGATGCAGCGATGATCCACCTGGCGCAGCCCGAAACAGGCGCGATGCGAGATGTGTTCGTGTCTGCGGAGGGCATCGTGCTCGGCAGACTCGAAACCGATTCGCGGATCGTGGAGGTGGCGCGCCGCATCCATGGCCAGCTGCTGCTGGGTCAGCGCGGCAGCTGGCTGGTCGAACTGGTCGCCTGCTGGGCCATCGTCATGCTCATCACCGGTCTCTTCCTGTGGTGGCCACGCGGGCGAGGAGCGGCCGGCGTGATCTGGCCGCGTCGCAGTTCGCTGCTGCGCGACCTGCATGCAGTCACCGGCTTCTGGGTGACAGGGTTCGCACTGGTGCTGCTGCTGACCGGCCTGCCATGGACTGACGTCTGGGGCAACGCCTTCGGAGCGGTGCGCGCGCAGATGGGATGGGTGAAAGGGGTTCCGCAGTGGAGCACCAGCGGAGACGCGCCCCCTCAGCCCGAACATGCCAGCCACGATCACGCGTCCATGACGGCTGGCCATGGCGACCATGGTAGTCACGCGTTGCTGGATGTCATTGTCGAACGCGCAGCCACCGAGTCGCTGGCGTTTCCTGCGGTGGTCCTGGCACCGGGCGTGGCGTTGTTCGGTCCGGCCTCCCCGGACTGGGTCGCTATTTCCAATACACAGAATCGCCCACAGGGCAAAACCATCACCTACAGCGCGGTGTCCGGCGAGGAGATCGCGCGCGAAAACTTCGCGGACCGACACCCCATTGATCGCGTGGTGGGTTACGGCCTCGCCTGGCACGAAGGTGCGCTGTTCGGTGCCTTCAACCAGTTGATTGGCGTATTCACCGCCGCGGCGCTCGTCACGATGGGCATCACAGGTTTCCTGATGTGGCGGCGCCGCAAGCCGGCAGGTGTTCTCGGGGCACCTCCGCTGCCTTCTGACCCGCGCAAACCGCTGTTCGTCGCGATCGCGACATTGATCCTTGCCTTGCTGCTGCCATTGCTCGCGGCATCCCTGCTGCTGCTTTGGATCACCGACCTGCTGCTGCCACGCGTCAGCCCGAAGGCTGCGACCTGGCTTGGCCTCACTCCCTATTCCCGCTGATAAAAATAACGAAGGAGATTTCCATGTTCGTTGACGTTTCCAGGTTGCCTGCCTCGTTCTGTGCCTCTTCGACACTGGCGCTTTCGCTTGCAGTGTCTACCGCCTTCGCGGCCCAACCGGCCACCGACCCGACGCTCGATGCCGTCGTCGTCTCTGCCGAGCGACTGCAGGCCGACATCGAGCAGGAGCGCGCCCTGACCCCAGGCTCCGTAACTACGCTGGATGCCACCGATTTCAACGAACGCAGTGTCACGCAGATCGCCGACATGCTGCGTTATGTGCCCGGCGTCTGGGCCGAAAGCTACAACGGCAATGATGAAGTGTTCTATTCCAGCCGCGGCTCGAACCTGGACGCCACGGATTACGACAAGAACGGCGTGAAGTTCCTGCAGGACGGCCTGCCGATGACAACGGCAGACGGCAACAACCACAACCGGGCGCTCGATCCCATGAACGCCCGCTATGTGACGGTCGCGCACGGCGCGAACGCGCTGGCCTATGGCGCAAGCACTCTTGGCGGCGCCATCGACGTCACGACTCCCACCGCACGCACCACTGCGCCGTTCAGCGCATCGCTTTCCGGCGGCAGCTTCGGCCAGTGGGGTGCACGCGCCTCGCTGGGTGGTGTGTCCGGAACCCTGGACGGCCTGCTCTCGGTGGAGTCACTGCAGCGCGACGGCTATCGGGAACACAGCAGCCAGGATCGCAAGAGCGTCTACGCCAACGCCGGCTGGCAGGCTTCGAGCAATGTCTCGACGCGCTTCTATGCCAGCTACTTCGACTATGACATCGAGCTGCCGCGCGAACTCTCGCCCGCACTATTCGCCGCCGACCCACGGCAGGCACGCAGTGACGCGATCAGCGGCGATCACGGCAAGGAGGTGCAGGCCTGGCGCCTGGCCTTCAAGACTACTGTGACGGATGTCGCCGGCGGCACGCTCGAGCTCGGCGCATCGCATGAAGAACAGTCGCTCTATCATCCCATCGTCAGCGGTCCGTTCTTCAGTCTGCTGATCGACACTGATCACGAGGACAGCGGCGCCATGCTGCGATATCGCAAGACCACGGGCGCACATGGCCTCGTGTTCGGCGCGAACTACGGCTTCTCGAAGGTCGACGGTGGCAACTACCAGAACATCGGCGGTGAGCGTGGCGCCTTCATGTGGCCCTCGAATGACGACGCTTCCACACTGGAGTTGTTCGTGCTGGACCGCTGGAACTTCGCGCCCAGTTGGACCCTGGTCTACGGCGCGCAGCATGTCAGCGCGGATCGCGATGTCGGCGGCTTCAAGGCCAGCTATGACGCATTCAATCCCCGACTCGGCGTCATTCGCGGCGTGGGCGAAGGATCAGAGTGGTACGCCAGTGCCAGCCGCATCTACGAAGCGCCGACCACCTTCGAGCTGACGGACGATGTGAATGGCGGCGCCGACGCGCTGGATGCCATGCACGGCCTGGTGGTGGAGTCCGGCCTGCGCGGCTCCGCCGAGCGAGGCACGACGCGGCTGCGCTGGGATCTCTCCGGCTACTACACCGCGCTGCGCAACGAAATCCTTTCCGTCGACGATCCGGACGCGCCTGGCACCAGCCTCTCGGCCAACATCGACAAGACCACCCATGCCGGTCTTGAGGCGCTGCTGGGTGCGAGCTACGCGCTCGGCGCCGCTGGCCACCGTATCGAACCGCTGCTGAGCGCGACCTACAACGCCTTCACGTTCAACTCGGATTCTGAGTACGGGAACAACCGCCTGCCCGCCGCTCCGCGGTGGTTTGCACGTGGCGAGGTGATGTATCGCAACGCGTCTGGCTTCAGCGCCGGTCCGACTTTCGACTTCGTCGGTCCGCGTTACGTGGATTTTGCCAACAGCTATCGTGTCGGAACCTACGGACTGCTGGGCGCACGGGCCAGCGTCAGCACGGGCCAGTGGGAGGTCTATGCGGAGGCCCGCAACCTGCTCGACAAAACATACATCGCCACGGTGGTTGTGAAAGACCAGGCCAGCCCGGGACTCGACATGCTGTATCCCGGCGCGCCACGGTCGGTGTACTTCGGCGCGCGTTATCAGTTCTGACAGAACTACATAGCCAGCGGTCAGTAGGGTAATGTCGGGTCACATGACCCGCATTGCCATCCTTAAGGAGAGCTTAGCCGGCGAGCGGCGCACAGCCGCGACGCCCGAAACGGTTCGCAAGCTGATCACGCTTGGCGCGTCCGTAACTGTCGAGGCAGGCGCAGGCGAAGGCGCACAGATCTCCGATGGCGCCTACGCGGAGGCAGGCGCACGCATCGCGGCTGGTGCTGAAGCATTGGCCGGCGCAGATCTCGTCTGCGTGGTGCAAGGCCCAGAACCGGCCCTTCTGAAATCGGCAAACACAGGTGTCCGATTACTCGGCATCCTCGACCCCACTGGCGCCCCAGACAGAATCTCCGGCTACTCGACAGCGGGCGTGGAAGCGCTCGCGATGGAATGGGTTCCGCGCATCACGCGCGCGCAATCGATGGACGTGCTTTCCTCCCAGGCAAACCTCGCCGGCTACAAGGCCGTGATCGACGCCGCCGCGGCTTATGGGCGCGTTTTTCCGATGATGATGACTGCCGCCGGCACTGTGCCTGCTGCACGCGTGTTCGTGATGGGCGTGGGTGTTGCCGGACTGCAAGCCATTGCCACCGCACGGCGACTCGGCGCGCAGGTCTCGGCAACCGATGTGCGGGCTGCCACGCGCGAACAGATTGAATCTCTCGGCGCCAAGGCCATCTTCGTGGAGAAGGTCGCCGGCATTTCGGGCGAAGGCGCCGGGGGTTACGCCAGCGAGATGTCCGAGGAGTACCGCGCGGCCCAGGCAGAACTCGTGTCCGCGCACATTGCCAAGCAGGACATCGTGATCACCACCGCGCTGATTCCCGGACGCGCGGCACCGCGGCTGGTCAGCGATGCGCAGATTGCCAGCATGAAGCCTGGCAGCGTGATTTTCGATCTGGCAGTGGCACAGGGTGGCAACGTGGAAGGCTCCGAACCGGATGCGCGCGTCGTGCGCCACGGCGTCACGCTGATCGGTTATCGCAACATGCCTTCGCATCTCGCCACCGAGAGCTCGGCACTGTATGCACGCAACATCTACAACTTCATCGCCGCTTACTGGGACAAAGAGCGCAAAGCACTGACGCTCCCGGATGACGACGAGATCATCCAGGCCATGCGCCTGACCCGCCTCGGCGCCATCGTGCATCCGAAACTTACCGCTGCGGCGAGGTAGGCATGGACTTCATCTCCATACTTTCGATCTTCGTGCTGGCCTGCTTCGTCGGCTATTACGTGGTCTGGTCGGTCACACCGGCGCTGCATACGCCGCTGATGGCGGTGACCAATGCCATTTCCTCGGTCATCGTGGTCGGTGCGCTGGTTGCCGCCGTGGGGCCCGGTGCCGGCAAATGGCTGGGTCTTGCGGCCGTGGCCTTTGCCAGCGTGAACATCTTCGGCGGGTTCGCGGTGACGGCGCGCATGCTGGCGATGTACAAGAAGAAGGTGCGTTGAGCATGCCGCTCGCGCATGCCGTGCCGGCCTGGGCCATGCTGGCCTACCTCGCCTCCGGCATCCTCTTCATTCTCGCGCTGCGCGGCCTGTCTTCGCCCGCCTCCTCGCGCAACGGCAACCGCTTCGGCATGGCGGGCATGCTGCTGGCTGTCGTCACCACGCTGGTGATCCATGAGCTTGCCGCGCTGCCGGAGATCCTGGCGGCGATCGTGATCGGCGGCCTGTGCGGATTGCTGATCGCACGGCGCATCGCAATGACCGCCATGCCGCAGCTGGTCGCTGCCTTCCATTCGCTGGTGGGCCTCGCCGCAGTGCTGGTGGCCGCCGCGGCATTCCTCGAGCCCGACGGATTTGGCATCCAGGGCGCCGACGGTCTCATCCTCAAGGCCAGCCGGGTCGAGATGGTGCTCGGCATCGCGATCGGTGCCATCACGCTGAGTGGCTCGGTCATCGCTTTCCTGAAGCTCAATGGCAACCTCTCCGGCGCACCGATCCTGCTGCCAGCCCGCCATGCGATCAATCTCGCACTGCTGACGGCCATCGTGGTACTCACTGGCTGGTTCGTGGTCGACCAGAGTGCCACTGCATTCTGGACAGTCACCGGCCTCGCACTGCTCATCGGCCTGCTGCTGATCATTCCCATCGGCGGCGCCGACATGCCGGTGGTGGTGTCGATGCTCAACAGCTATTCGGGCTGGGCGGCGGCGGCCATGGGCTTCACACTGCACAACGTCGCGATGGTGATCACCGGCGCGCTGGTCGGTTCCTCCGGCGCCATCCTGTCCTACATCATGTGCCGCGCCATGAACCGCAGCTTCCTCGGCGTGATCGCCGGTGGCTTCGGTGCGGTGGCTGCAGATCCCGCTGCTGCCGGGAAAAGCGATCGCCCCTGGAAGCGCGGCTCTGCCGAGGATGCGGCCTTCATCCTGAAGGAAGCCGGCCAGGTGATCATCATCCCGGGCTACGGCATGGCCGTCGCGCAGGCCCAGCATGTGCTGCGCGAGATGGGCGACAAACTCAAGGAACATGGCGTAAAGGTGAAATACGCCATCCATCCGGTGGCGGGCCGCATGCCGGGGCACATGAACGTGCTGCTGGCCGAAGCATCGGTGCCCTACGACGATGTGTTCGAACTGGAAGACATCAACGGCGAATTTGCGCAGACGGACGTGGCGTTCGTGATCGGCGCCAACGATGTGGTGAATCCTGCCGCCCGCACCGATCGCAGCTCGCCCATCTATGGCATGCCCGTGTTCGACGTGCAGAAGGCCAAGACCGTGCTGTTCGTGAAGCGCTCGATGACCGGAGCGGGTTATTCAGGCGTCGACAACGACGTGTTCTATCTCGACCAGACCATCATGCTGCTGGCAGACGCGAAGAAGATGGTCGAGGAAATCGTCAAGGCGCTGTAGCGCGCGAACCCGGAAGCTCAGGCGGCGAGATTCAGCGGCTTCGGCCGACCCACCGCATAACCCTGCACATAGTCGACGCCCATGCTGCGTGCCGCATCCAGGCCCGCCGCATCCTCCACCTGCTCGGCAATCACCTTGAAGTTCAGCGACCGTGCCAGCTTGATGGTGGCCGTGACCATGGCCTGGTTCACGCTGTCGCGCGCCAGGTTGTGCATGAACGAACCGTCGATCTTCAGGTAATCCATCGGCAGGTTCTTCAGGCTCGAGAACGAACCCAGGTTGCTGCCGAAATCATCCAGCGCGAACTGGCAGCCCATGCCATGCAGCACGCCCACGAACCGCCGTGCGGCTTCCAGGTTCGCCACCACCGATGCCTCGGAGATCTCGAAGCAGATCTGCGTCGGCTCCACGCCGCTGCGATCAAAACTCTCCACCACGAACTCGAGGAACTGCACATCGGAAAGCGTCTGTCCGGAAATATTGATGGCGAGGCTGCGCCCCGCAGGCAGCGCGATGGCGCCACGACCCAGCGCCGTGAAGGTGGTCTGCACCACCCAGCGATCCACCAGGCCCATCAGCCGATAGCGCTCGGCCGCCCGCACCAGCTCGGCAGGCGAAAGCTCCTGGCCCTGTTCATTGGCCAGCCGCACCAGCACTTCCATCGCCGGACCGCTGCTGCCCTGCCCATAGGCCGGCACGATCGGCTGCCAGAAAAGCCGGAACAGGTTGTCGCGCAGCGCGGCCTGCAGAATGCGCAGCCAGTGGATCTCGCCACTGTGCCGCGCGGCCACTTCATCACGCGCCGAGTACACCACGACCCGGCCGGCACCCTGCTTCTTCGCCACATAGCAGGCCGAATCTGCGGCGGCAAGAATCTCTTCGACACTGCCACTGTCACGCGCCAGCTCCACGAGGCCCACGCTCGCGCCTACCGAGTGGATGCGATCGCGCCACACAAAACGGTGCTCGGCGATGGTGCGCGTCAGGTCGTCGGCAATCTGCCGCCCCTTCTGCAGCGGGCAACCCGGCAGCAGCAGTGCGAACTCGTCTCCGCCCACTCGCGCCACGGTATCCGAATCGCGGACCGCTTCGCGCATCACCTTGGCCACTTCGCGCAGCAGGCTGTCGCCGGCCTGATGGCCGCTGCCATCGTTCACGGCCTTGAAATGGTCCAGGTCGATGAAACACAGCACATGCGCGGCTTCGCCACGTCGCGCGGCTTCCAGTGAATCCGCCAGCCGGCGCTCGAACTCCGCCCTGTTCACAAGACCGGTCAGCGCATCATGCGTGGCCTGGTACGACATCTGGCGCGTGAGTCCGCGCAGCTCCGTGACATCGTGCATCAGCACCACGGCGCCGGTGATTTCCTCGGCTGCATTGTCTCGACTGCGCAGCGGCGATGCGGTGAGCTCGATCGACCGCTCGGAACCTGCGCTGCGAGCCAGCATGAATGCGCGGCGACCGAGCCCCACCGTGGTGGTGCCGCGCAACGCGAGCTCGACCGGATCCTTCAGCAATTTGCGATCCGTCTCATCTACAAGGGTGATTACCTGGTCGACGGTGCGGCCGTCGAGCTGCCTGCCGTCAACGCCAAGCAGTGCCGCCGCAGCAGGGTTGGCGTAATCGATGCGACCGCTCGTGTCGGTGGTGATCAACGCCTCGCCCAGCGACTCCAGCGCCAGTCGCGCGCGCGAACGCCCGCCGATTTCGAAGATGCCGGTGCCCACACCCGTGCCGCCACCGAAACTGCTGCCCAGTGTCTGCACCGTCTGCGTGGGAATCACTTCCACGCCGGTGATGAGCAGAGCCTTGCCCTCTTCGAAGTCGATCAACGTGTTGGCAATCTCCAGGCGCGACAACTGCCCCTGCATGCCGATCAGGTCGATCTCGAAACGCGTCTGGGCGTCTTCGCCTCCGAGGTTGCGTGCGAGGTTCTGCGCGACCATCTCCGACTGATCCGGCGGCACCAGGTCGGACAGGCGGCGGCCAACCACCGCCATGCGGTCAACGCCCAGCAACTGGGCAAACTGCGGGTTGGCATACAGGATGACGTCCTGATGCAGCAGCACGACTTCGTGCACCCGATCTCCCACCTGCGTGAACAACCCGCTGGCAGCAGTGCTGCCTGCTGGCGCACGCCGCGAACGCTGCAGCAACGTGTTGACGGCACCGGTCAATGCCAACAGGTCCGGGTGGTCGGATTCGAATTCCACGCGTTCAGCCGGCTTGCCGCCCACCGAAGCGGACTGGATGGCGCGCGCCAGCCGGGACACTGCCCGGGCATCCTGCCGCTGGAACAGCCACAGGATCAGGAGGACAAAAGCGGCAAACGCGAACATCAGGCTTAAAAGCCCCAAAACCGTCATCGTTTGCCCTGTGTTTTTGTAACTGGTCGTCCCTGCAGGTCAGAATAGCCGAGTCGCCGTTTGGCAACACCCGAGTTGGACATAAGGTTTGGCTTAAGTCGCCGGCAGCGTTAAAGTAAAAAGATCAGCTACCTGATATTCTGAGGCCCATGCAGACTAGCACCCCCGCCCGCTCCCAGATGACCTATCAGCAGGTACGCGCCTGGTCGGTTCTGCCGCCCGAAACCCTGGCGGTTTTCGAGCAATTGCCGCGTGAATCCTTCGTGCCCGCGGCATCGCTGGGCGCCGCCTATGGCGACTTCGCGATCCCGCTGGGCGACGGCCAGCACATGCTCACCCCCACCGTGGTCGGTCGCATCCTGCAGGCGGTAACCGTCCGCCGCAGCGATCAGGTGCTGGAGATCGGTACCGGCTCGGGCTACCTCACCGCCTGCCTGGCGCTCCTCGGCGCACAGGTGCACAGCCTCGAGATCCGGCCGGAATTCGCACACCGGGCCAGGCAGAACCTGAAGGCGGCCGGCATCGGCAATGCCCAGGTGGAAGAAGCCGACGCCTTCCGCTGGCAGGCGGCGGCCCCAGGTTATGACGTCGTGGTGATCACGGGCTCCATGCCGGTGTATGACCCTCGCTTCGAATCCTTGCTGAAACCCGGCGGGCGCCTGTTTGCGGTGTCCGGCACGGCGCCTGTAATGGAAGCGCAGCTGGTGAGACTGAACACTTCGAAGCAGCGTGACGTGCACAGCCTGTTCGAAACCGTCATCGATCCGCTGGAGCATGCGGCCACGATCAACCGGTTCGTCTTCTAGCAGGGCTGCGCGGCGGGAACTTGACCGGGCTGGGGCAGCTCTCAATCCGGATACCAATAAACAGATTGCAGGAAAGGCACATGAAACGCGGAAACATCTGGTCGGGTCTCGGCGGAATCGCCACGTTGCTGATGGCCTCATTGCCTGCCAGCGGCGCCGACCTGCTCTCGGTCTACGATCAGGCGCTGGTCAACGACCCGCAGATCCGCGAAGCGGCAGCCAACCGCAAGGCACAGCACGAAGCACGTCCGCAGGCACTGGCGGCGTTGCTGCCGCAGATTTCAGGCACCGCCAACCGCGGCCGCAGCTGGAACGATGGCGATTCGGTCAGCACCACCTATCTCGGTGGGGTTCCGACGCTGTCCGATCCGCCGCCTTCCAGCGGGCGCACCGACACCAAGGGCTGGGGCATCAACCTGCGCCAGAACGTGTTTTCCTGGGGCAACTGGGTCGCACTGCGATCCGCCAACAGCACGGTTGCCCAGGCGGAAGCCGATTACCTCGCGCAGCTGCAGTCGCTGGCGCAGCGCGTCGCGCAGCAATATTTCGCCGTGCTGAATGCGCAGGATATCGTCAGGTCACAGGAAGCTGCGCGTGAGGCCATCACCCGCCAGCTGGAGCAATCCGAGCGACGTTCGAAGTGGGCCTCATCGCCATTACCGACGTGCAGGAAGCCCGGGCGGAACGCGACAACGCCGCCGCGCAGGTCATCGCCGCCAAACGCTCGCTCGCCAGTGCCGAAGAGCAGCTGCGCGCCACGATCGGCGAGAAGCCGGCCGTGCTGAAGGAACCCTCGGCCGACATGCCCCTGCTGGCGCCCAACCCCGCTTCCGAAGAAGACTGGGTGCGCATCTCGATGGAGCAGAACGCATCGCTGATCTCCAGCCGGCTTTCGGCGGATATTTCCCGTGACCGGGTCAGCTCCGCCTTTGGCGGGCACCTGCCTTCCATCGACCTCGTTGCGGGCCGCAACCACAACAACAGCAATGGCTCGACCACCTTCAACAACCCGGTGCCACCGTCCACGACGAGCAGCAACAATTCCACGAGTGATGGCAAGTCGATCACGCTGCAGCTGACGGTGCCTCTGTTCAGTGGCGGTGCTACTTCGTCCCGGGTGCGCGAAAGCGAGTACCTCTGGATTGCCGCCAAGGAACGCCTGGAGCGCACCTCGCGCACCACCGAACGCAATGCGCGGGATGCCTATCAGGGTGTGATCAGCGAAATCGCGCGGGTGCAGGCGTTGAAGCAGGCGCTGGAATCCAGCCGCACGGCCCTTGCCGCCACCGAGGCAGGCAGTGAAGTGGGCACGCGTACCGCGGTCGACGTGCTGACATCGCGCCGGCTGCTGATCCTTGCCGAGACCAACTACTCGGCAGCCAAGTACGCCTACCTGAACAACATGATCCAGCTGCGGCTGGCCGCCGGCGATCTGGATCGCAGCACGATCGAAGAGATCAATCGGCTGTTGACGGTTACGCCGACGGCACCGGCACCGTAAATTTCAAACGGCCGGCGGCAGCGCGGCAATCATTGCCAGCGCCCGCCCGGCCGCACCGCGATTGGCGGCCACCACTGCCGCTGCGCGCGCGCCGGTGGCCTGAGCCATCGCACCATCTCCCAGGAAACTTTCCAGCGTCAGCGCCAGCTGCGCTGCGTCGCTAACCGTGGCCAGTGCGCCCGCGTCTCTCAGCAGTTCAGCTGCCGCCGGCGAATTGAAGCAATGCGGACCCGCGATCACCGGCTTGCCCAGTGCCGCCGGCTCCAGCAGGTTGTGTCCGCCCACCGGCACCAGCGTGCCACCGACAAAGGCCGCATCGGCAGCGGCATACCAGGGCAGCAGTCCGCCCATGACATCCAGCAGCAGCACTTCCAGCTCCGCGTAGCCTGCCGTGTGTTGCGAAGCCCGCGCGAATACCACGTTCTGCGAGTCCAGCCACTGCGCAACCGCGGCGAAGCGTTCGGGCCTGCGAGGTGCCAGCACCAGCAATGGCGCGGGCTGGATTGCGCGGCGGGCATTGGCCAGCAACTGACGCTGTGCATCGACGCAGTGTTCTTCCTCCAGTGGATGCGTGCTGCCAGCCACCCATAGGGGGCGGGATCCGAGTTCCGCCCGCCGGCGCGCACCTTGCGCAGCGATGTCGTCAGCCATCGGCAGGTCGAACTTGAGATTGCCGCCCACCACAACCTGTGCTGGCGCCGCGCCGAGTGCGATGAACCGCTGACGATCCTTTTCGCCCTGCGCGCTGATGGCGGCAAATGCACGCACAGCGTTCTGCATCATGCGCGGCGCAAAACGCTGATAGCGGCGCAGCGACTTCTCCGACACGCGCGCACTCACCAGCAACAGCGGCACGCCGTGTTGCGTGCATGCCGCGATGAGATTCGGCCAGAGCTCGGTCTCGATGAACACGGCGGCGCGCGGCCGGGTTGTACCGAGAAAACGCGTGGCAGCCCCTGGCAGATCCCAGGGTGCGAGTTGCATGGTGAGCTGCGGGCTGCCGCCCTGAAACTGCAGCAGGTCGCGATAGAGTTCCTGCGCGCGGGCCAGCCCGGTAGGCGTACCCACCGTCAGCAGCAGCGGTGGAGGCGACGGCGATTGCAATACGCCCCGCAACAGGGCTGCCAGCGCCTGCACCTCGCCCACGGAAGCGGCATGCAACCACAGTGGCCGGTCGTGGCGTATCGCATTCCCGAACGAAAGCAGTTCGCGCAGCCTGCTGCGATAGACCGGGTGGCGCCAACCCCGGAGCAGGAACCCCAACACGGCAAGCGGCAGCAGCAACCGGAGGGCGAGCGAATAGGCCCAGCGCGGCATCAGAACCAGGCAGCCAGCAGGCACTGCCACTGGGTGTCGTCGAAGCGGGGCTCCTGGCGCTGGTCTTCCAGCGCATCCAGCGAACGGCGCAAGCGCGCGAGGTTGGCGTCGCGCCACATGCCGGGACTGCGCCGGGCACAGCGATCGAAGTCGATCAGGAAGACTTCCTCGTCACCCCGCAACAGGATGTTGTGGGCATTGAGATCGGCATGAAAGAGCCCGTAGTCATGGAAGCGGCGGATGCAACGGCCGATGGCAGCCCAGACCGGCAGCCCCACTTCCCCGGCAGCGAGGCGCTGCGCGAGCGTCAATGTATCCGGCAGATACTCGGTGATGATGTCGGCGCGATAGGCCACGCCCTGTTGCTCGTAGCGTGCCGCCAGTGGCAATGGCACGGGCAGACCCGCGGCATGCATGCGCAGCGTGAGCTGCAGCTCCCGCACCGGACGCGTGCGTGCTTCACCAAGCCACAGGTACTGGTCTGCACTGATGCCTGCCGCAAGACCACCGCGGCGGTAATGACGCAGCACGAAGCGGCGACCGGCATGCTCGAACAGCACCGCAGCCCCCCTGCCGGGCTCGCTGCCCACCAGTGCGCCGCGGGCAATCCAGTAGCGGGGTTCGAACCAGGGCATGCCGACTTCGATGCCGGGCGCGGCGTTGGTGAAGATGGCGCCCTGCCCCGCTGGCCCGCGCACCGCAGTGCGCAACAGCCGCAAGGATTGCTCCGCTGCCGCGTTCACGGCCGCAGGTTCAGCGACGCAGTGTGAATTCGGAGCCGCAGTACGGGCACTTGGCGCTGCCTGTCTGCTCGATCGGCAGATAGACCCGCGGATGCGAGTTCCAGAGACTCATCTCGGGCATGGGGCAGGCGAGCGGCAGATCCGACTCTTCCACTTCATAGGTACGGGCTGAATTGGCGGGCAGCAGTGTGGCTGGATTCGACATGCCGCCGATTATACGGGCTCATCCATGGCAGCGCGCCAGATAGCTGCCACGGCTGCGCGCTCCGCCTCGAACAGCGTGCCATCCACCACCCCGCCCTGGCCTTCCAGCGAGCGGCGATGGGCCATCTGCCGGTAGCGCTGGTAGGCCTGCACCAGCACATCGACAGTCTCCTGCGGCACCAGCGCAGCCGAGGCCACGGACTCCAGCTGCCGGATGGTGTCGGGGAAGTGAATGACGGGCGGGAACTCCGCTGCCCACCGCAATGCCCAGTACTGCGCCAGGAACTCGATGTCGGCCACGCCGCCCCGATCCTGCTTGAGGTCGAACTGGCCCGGCTTCGACGCCGACAGCTCCTTGCGCATCCGTTCGCGCATCTGAGCCACCTGCTCGCGGAGATCGGCACGGCGCACTGCGTTCTGCAGCACATCGCTGCGCACCGCTTCCACCCGCGCCATGAGCCTGGGCTCGCCGGCCACGGCCCGCGCATGCAGCAGGGCCTGGTGTTCCCAGGTCCAGGCCTCTTCGAACTGGTACCGGCGGAACGCTTCGACGCTGGTCACGAACATGCCGCCCTTGCCGGACGGCCGCAGGCGCACATCCACTTCGTACAGGCGACCTGCGCCGGAGTGCATGGTCAGCAGATGGATCAAGCGCTGCGCGAAGCGCAGGAAGAACACCTGGTTGTCCACTGGCGTCACGGCGTCTGTCTCCTGCTGTTCGCCGATGGAGTCATGCAGGAACACCAGATCCAGATCCGAGCCATAGCCCAGTTCATAGCCGCCGAACTTGCCGTAGCCCAGCGCACAGATCTCCACCCTGCGGCGCTGGCCGTCTTCTCCCGTGCAATGCGGCGCGCCCAGCTGGGCGCCGATCTGCCGCAATGCCAGGCCGATCGTGTGCTGCACGATGATGGCGGCAATCTCGGTGAGGCGGTCGCTGACCAGCATCAGTGGCAGGCGGCCCGAGAGATCGGCCAGTGCGACCCGGAATACCGCCGACTGCTTGAACCGCGCCATGGCCTCCACTTCGCGTTCGATGTCATCCGGCACCTCCTGCAGGCGGAGCCGCAACTCTTCGGCCAGCACCGCACGGCCGGGCAGTTCGTGCTTCCAGCGCTCATCCAGCAGTTCATCCAGCAGCGAGGGGCTGCGCGCCAGCTGCGCCGCCAGGAAATCGCCATCACGGCACACATCGATCAGCTGTTCGCGGGCGCGCCGATTCTCGACCAGCAGCGAAAAATACGCTGAACGCAGACCAATGGCCTCCACCACGGAAAATACTCGTCGCAGTGAATCGGGATTGCGCGCGGCAGCGTGCTCGGTAAGCAGCAGTTCCAGCAGCGCCTTCAGGCGCTTGCGGCCAGTGTCGTCGAGACGGCGCAGCACACCGCCGTTGCACAGCTCCTGCAACTGGTCGAGCAGTGCATCGGCATTGTCACTCACGCTGGCCAACTGCTCGCGCAGCGGCGTGCGATCCAGCCCCGCCTCCCACAGGGGCGCCAGATCCAGCGTCCGACCGGCAGGCGCGGTACTGTCGGTGAACAGCGCGGCAAAATGCTGGCTCACCAGCGCACGCTGCGCAGCGAGAGCCGCTTCCATCTCCGGCACACCGGCGAACCCGGCACCCACCGCGATCCGTTCGCGCTGCAGCGAGTCGGCGGGCAGATCATGCGTCTGCGCGTCATCCAGCATCTGCACGCGGTTTTCCAGCACCCGCAGGAAGTCGTAGGCTCGCCCCAGATCCCGTACCGCATCGGCCGGCAGCAGCCGCGCACCGCCGAGCAGCGGCAGCACCTTCAGCAGCGACTGCTGCCGCAGCGCCCCATCCTGCCCGCCACGCACCAGCTGGAATGCCTGCACGATGAACTCGATCTCGCGGATGCCACCCACTCCAAGCTTCAGGCTGCCCATGCGGTCACGGCGCTGCACGTCGCGGCTGATCAATGCCTTCATCTCGCGCAATGATTCAAACACGCCGAAATCCAGATAGCGGCGGAACACGAAGGGGCGCAGCACGTCGTTGCGCAGAGCCTCGAATTCGTCCTTCTGTGTCAGTGGCCGCGCCTTCACATAGGCATATCGTTCCCAGTCGCGCCCGTGTGCCTGCAGGTAATCCTCGAAGAACGCGTAGCTCGCGGCCAGCGAGCCGCTGTCACCAAAGGGACGCAGCCGCATGTCGACGCGGAACACGAAGCCTTCGTCGGTGACGGCATTGAGCAGGCGGATGAGAAGCTGACCCTGACGAACGTAGTAGTCCTCCAGCGCGAGCACCGCGGGACCACTGGTCTCACCGCCGCGCGGATACAGGAACACCAGATCGACATCCGAGGAGAAATTCAGCTCCTCGCCACCGAGCTTGCCCATGCCGATCACCACCAGCCCGCCCGCATCGGCCGGTGGCGCGCCATGGCGGGGCGCAAGCAGCGCCGCCGCGACCCGCGCCGCGCCCGCGATGGCGCTCTCGGCAAACCAGGAAGTCTCGCGCAAGGTGTCGTGCAGCGAAGCGGCGCCGGTGAGATCGCGCCAGACCAGCCGCACCATCTCGGCGCGACGCAGCTGTCGCAATGCCCTCCCGTACTGCGCCTCGCTCAGGCCGCCGCTGGTTTCAAGCGCCGTCACCCGGGAGATGTAATCCTCATGACTGCGCGGCCTTGCCAGCGCACCGTCCTGCAACAGGGATGGCAACAGGCCATCATCGCGCTGCAGGGCCCGCAGCACGAAGTCGCTGCCACACAGCACCAACTGGAACTGCCCCGCCAGCGCCGGGTCCGCGTCCAGCAGCGCAGCAGTCTGTGGCGAGCGCTCGCGCAGCTGCGCGAAGCGGGCGTCCAGCAGTTCCTGCAGCGCCGGACTACAGCTCAATGACACCGCCATCGACGAACAGATCGACCCCGGTGATGAAGCTGGCCTCGTCGGAACTCAGGAACAGCACCGCCCGCGCCACTTCCTGCGGTTCGCCCATCCGGCGCATCGGGGTGTTGGCGATCATCATCTGTCGCAGGGCATCAACGGCATTGGCGTCCATGCCGAGATTGCGGTTGATCAGCGGCGTCTCGGTGGGCCCGGGGCTGACCATGTTGACGCGGATGCCTTTGCCCACGAGCTCCACCGCGAAGATGCGCGTCACCGCGCGGAGGCCCGCCTTGGCTGCCGCATAGATGGCATTGCCCGGCGCTGCCAGCAGGCTGCCGATCGAACCCGTGAACACGATGCTGCCGCCCTTGCCCATCAGCGGCAGCGCCTTCTGCGCGGCAAAGAAACAGCCTCGCAGGTTGACGTCGTGCACTTCGTCCCAGAGCTCTGGCGTGACTTCCGGAATCGGCGCAAAGGTGCCGATTCCTGCATTCACGAACAGCACATCGATACGACCGTGCCGCTGGCGCACCTGCTGCATCACGCCGTCCAGGCTGGCCAGATCCGCAACATCCGAGCGGATGGCGAGCGCAGCAGAACCAAGCTCGCGCTCCACTTCGGCCAGTGTCTTCGGATCACGCCCGGTGATGACCACCTGCGCGCCCTCTTCCACAAAACCCTGGGCCGCGGCCCGGCCAATGCCGCTGTTGCCGCCAATGACCAGCACCACCTTGTTGGCAAATCGAATGCTCATCCGGATATCAACCGCTGCATGCCCTGCACTTCTCAGAACAAGGGGTTGGGATTCACCGGTTTCGCCGGCACTTCCATCAGCACATCCCAGTGCTCGACGATGAAGCGGCCAGCCACCCGGAAGATATCAACCACCGCGAGCCCCGGATCACCCGGGAATCGCATCACATGCACATGGCAGACCACATGATCGCCATCCACAAAGGCACGCTTGATGTCTGTGCGCGCATCCGGTGACTGCTTGCTGATCATTTCCAGGAACTGCTTGAGCGCATCGCGCCCCGGTGGTGCAAGCGAGCTGTGTTGCACATAGTCGGGAGAGATGTACTGGTCCACCTTGGACGCATCCATCTTGATCAGCACCTCGCGGTACATCTCCAGCACCAGATCCAGATTGCGTTTTTCTTCCGGCGTATGCGCCATGAATCACCCCCGGTATATCCGCCCGATTCTCACCCATGCTGGCGCAGATTCACAACTCTGCACTGTTCGTCTGTACTGTTCGGACTCGTCAGGGCGCGGGGTTGTCTGGCGGCTTGCTGCCAGGCAGGTTCGCATCCAGCCCGGCCTTGCCGAGCAGATAGGCTCCAACCGGCGCAGTCACCGCAATGAACCCGGAAATCAGCAGCTCGCGCATCGCGAAACCCTGTTCTGAACCGAAGAAATGGAACATCGCACCGATAAGCACGCACAGCACACCCATCGTACTGGCCTTGCCTGGTCCGTGCAGCCGGGAAAAGAACGTCGGCATCCGCAACAAGCCAATTGAACCAATCAGGCAGAAGGCCCCACCGGCGAGGACGAGCAGACCAACCAGCCATTCCACCAATGCAGGCATCACACTCATTCAAGCACCCGCCCGCGGCTGATGAACCGCCCCACCGCAGCACTCCCCGCGAATCCGAGCAGCGCAATCAGCAGCGCGAGTTCGAAGTGCTCTGTACTTCCCAGTTGAATGCCATAGAGCACCAGCAACGCCGCGGCATTGGTGGTCATGGTGTCCAGCGCCAGCGCACGGTCAAGCGGATGCGGTCCGCGCAGCAGGCGAATGAATGCCAACAACATGGCGGCGCCAAGCATGAGAAATCCAACGACAAGACTCACCTTCAGCATTCGAAGATTTCCTGGATGCGGCGTTCATATCGGGTCTTGATCTCGCGCACCAGTGCCGCGGGATCCTCGCTGTTCAGATAATGAACCAGCAGCCGCCTGCGATCATCGCTGATGCACAGGGAAACGGTGCCCGGCGTCAGCGTGATGATGCTGGCCAGAACGTGGATGGCTACGTCCCGGGTGACATCCAGCGGGACTTCAACGAAACCACTGCGGATGCGGCGCATTGGGCCAAGGATCAGCGCTGCCACGCGCAGGTTCGCGATGAGGATGTCCCATCCGACGAGCAGCAGGAACGGCAACATGCGGCCGATGTGCGGCAACCGAGGGCGGCCCGCATCCGAGGGCGCTGCGTGCGCCGCCAACCAGGCGGCCAGCGCACCCAGGACGAAGCCAAGCAGCACGTGACCGGGTGACAATGAGCGGTTCACCCCCACCCAGATGATCGCCAACACCAGCGCAAGTACCGGTCGGGGCAGCAGCCTGTTCCACATCCTCATGGATACTCCCGACGCTGTGCATCGATGGCACCATCCGGATCGCCCAGCACGGTGACGGTGTAGCGCGCCCCATCCGCAATCTGCGCAGCGACTGCAGCCGCATACTCCAGCAGGGGCTGCGCAAACACCACAAGCGCGAGCAAACCCAGCAGCGGCACCGCAAGTGCCGCCTGCTGCGTCTTCAAGGCGGGTTTCGCCGTGGCGGCACTGGCACCCGTCTTCCAGAACAACAAGCTGGCGGCGCGCGCCAGCGCCACCAGCAGCAACAGACTCCCGACAAGCGTGATTCCCCAGAACCAGACGTGGCGTGGATCATTCCAGGCCGCTGTCAGCGCCAGGACCTTGCCAATGAATCCACTGGTTGGCGGCAAACCGACGAAAGCAAGACCCACGATCGAGAATGCAGCGCCCAGCAGCACCGGTTGCCGCACCGCCTCGCCACTCTGCAGCCTGGCACCCTGCACGGGGCGCTGCGCGCGGATCAGGTCGAACAGCAGGAAAAGCGCTGCAGTGGCGAGCGTGGAATGCAGCAGATAGTAAACCGCAGCCGCACTGCCTTGCGTGGTGAAGAGACCAATGATGGCAAGCAGCTGCCCCATCGACGCGACCACCATCGAGGTGGCCAGGCGCGGCAGGTCAGGGGCCGCGAGCGCACCGAGCGATCCGAAGAGCAGCGTCGCAAGGCCAAGCGGCAGGACCCAGGAATCGACAACACCGGCCGTTGCGCCACTGTCGGCGCCGAATACCTGCGTGAACACTCGCAGGATTGCGTAGGCACCAACCTTGGTGAGCACTGCAAAAAGTGCCACCACCGCTGCCGGTGCTGCACCATAGGCACGCGGCATCCAGAACAGCACCGGCAAGACGGCGGCCTTCAACAGGAACACAACCAGCAGCAGCAGCGCGCCGGTCCGGGCGATGCCCGTATCGGCGGCTGGCAGCTGCGGAAGCACGCGCGCGAGGTCAGCGAAATTCAGCGTGCCCGTCACTCCATAGATCGCTCCGACGGCAAACAGGAACAGCGCCGAGCCAACGAGGTTCAATGCCACCACATGCAGCGTGGCGCGCGGCCGGGCAGCGCCGCGGCCATGTGCCAGCAGCCCGTAGGACGCGATCAGCAGCACTTCAAAGAACACGAACAGGTTGAAGATGTCGCCAGTCAGGAAGGCGCCGTTGATGCCCATCAGCTGGAACTGAAGCAGGGCATGGAAATAGCGACCCTCGAGCTCCGTGCCGGCTCTCGCATAAAGCAATGCACCGGCCGCGACCAGGGAAGTGAGCAGCAGCAGCGCTGCACTGAGACGATCCACGACCAGAACAATGCCAAACGGCGGCGCCCAGTTGCCCAGGCGATAAACCGTCACCCCGCCCTCGCCCGTCGCCTGCACCAGCAGCAGGGCAACGACTGCCAGCAACAGGACCCCGGCCAGCGAGACCGAGCGCTGCAGTGTGACTCTCGCGGTCGAAAGGGAGATGAGCAATGCGCCCGCAGCCAGCGGCAGAAGAATCGGTGCAACGGCCAGATGCATCACGATTGATCACCATCGACCCGCTCGTGATCCGAGTCACTGCGCGTGCGGATGGCGAGCGCCACCAGCAGCGCCGTCATGCCGAATCCGATGACGATGGCCGTCAGCACCAGCGCCTGCGGTAGCGGATCGGGAGCGCTGGCAAGCGCGCGGTCGGTCAGTGGCACAGAGCCCAGTACCAGCCGGCCACTGGCAAAGAGGAACAGGTTCACCGCATAGCTGAGCAAGGTGATCCCCAGCACCAGATCGAAAGTGCGTTCCCGCAGCGCCAGATAGACGCCGCAGGCAACCAGCACAGCGATGGCAACAGCGAACAACAACTCCATTTCTACAGTCGCTCCGTTGTGGCGCGCGACGCCTGGCCGATGCCAACGAGAACCGTCAACACCATGCCGACCACCACCAGCATCACGCCCAGATCAAAGAACATCGCACTGGCCAACTCCACCCGGCCAAGCAGCGGCAGTGGTGGCGCTGCGTGTGCGGAGGTGAGGAACGGCACACCGAAGGCCATGCTGACCAGTCCCGTGACCAGTGCACAGCCGAGCCCGAGCGACATCAGCAGGTGCAGCCGTCCACGCAGCGGGGCAAGCGAGGTGGTCAGGCCGGTTGCCTGAATGTTCAGCGCCAGCGCAATGGCGACCACCAGACCAGCGATGAAACCCCCACCGGGCGCGTTGTGTCCGCGCAGGAACAGGAATGCGGCAACCAGCAGCGCAAGGGGCAACACGGCCGCGACAACCGTGCGGAACATCAGTGACGGTGGAGCCGCTCCGTCACGAGCACGCGCGACTTCACTTTCCTTTGCCGGCAAAGCCCCCTGCAACAGCGCCAGGACGGCAATTGCCGCGATGGCCAGCACCGTGATTTCGCCGAGCGTATCGAAGCCGCGGAAGTCGACGAGGATTACATTGACGACGTTGTAGCCGCCGCCGGCCGGTCGTGCCTCGTTGAGGAAGTAGCCGGAGATGCTGTCGAACGGCCGCGTCAGCAGGGCCCAGGCAAGCAGACCCATGGCCGTGCCGATTGCAGCCGCCAGCAGCCCATCGCGCAAACGTCGCCGGCCGCTGGATTCTGCGGGCGAATGCTGCGCAAAGAACGGCAGAGCCAGCAGCAGAAGCAGCAGCGAGACCACTTCAACCAGCAGCTGGGTCAGCGCAAGATCCGGCGCGGAGAAGCGCGCAAACACCAAAGTGACCATCAGCCCTACAACGGCCATCGCCAGCACGGCAGTCAGGCGCTGCCGATGCCAAAAGACGGTGGCAACAGCCGCAACTGCCATCACCGCGAGCACCAGGGCCGTGAGCAGGTCCGGTTCCTGCGGCACGACGTCGCCAGCAAGCGGGCTACCCGCGAATCCCGCCACACCCGCTGCAGCCGCAAACACGACCAGCCACAGCATGTATCGCTGCAGCGAGCCATTCTCGATGAGGTTGATCAACTGCTGCGCCCGTTGTGTCAGTCGCAGCAAGGCGCGCTCGGTCAGCGCCCGTCCATTGAACTCACCTGGATGGTAGCCGTGCAGGTCGAACAGATTGCGACGCGCAAAATAAAGTGCAGCCCCCCCGGCGAGCGCAGCAATGCTCATCACCAGCGGCAGGTTGAACCCGTGCCACTGTGCAAGACTGAAGGGCGGAAGTTCGCCACCCAGGACTGCCGAGCCGGCAACGCTCAGCAACGGCAATATGACGAAACCCGGCGCCAGTCCTACTGCAAGGCAAAGCACGGACAAAAGGCCCACCGGCACTGACATCCACACCGGTGGCTCGTGCGGCGTGAGGCTGATGTCGCGCGGACCCTCACCGAAAAACACGTCATGGATGAATCGTGCCGAATAGGCCACCGTGAAAACACTGGCAAGCGTGGCCAGCAGTGGCGGCACCAGACTCAGGTAGCCTGAAAAGCCAAGCTCCAGCGTTTCGGCGAAGAACATTTCCTTGCTGAGGAAACCGTTGAGCAACGGCACACCGGCCATGGCCGCAGCGGCGATGATCGCCAGCGCAGCAGTGCGCGGCAGCAGGCGCGCCAGACCGCCGAGCTTGCGCATGTCGCGAGTGCCGGTTTCGTGATCGATGATTCCCGCCGACATGAACAGCGAGGCCTTGAACACGGCGTGATTGATGATGTGAAACACCGCTGCGAGCGCTGCCAGCGGACGGTTCAGGCCAAACAGCAGTGTGATGAGACCGAGGTGGCTGATGGTGGAATACGCAAGCAGCCCTTTCAGGTCGTGGCGGTACAACGCCACGAACGCACCCAGCACCAGCGTGATTCCGCCAGCACCGGACACCAGCCAGAACCACAGATCAGTACCCGCCAGTACCGGGTAGAGACGGCCCAGCAGGTAAATGCCCGCCTTCACCATTGCCGCGGAATGCAGATAGGCGCTGACCGGTGTAGGCGCCGCCATGGCGTGCGGCAGCCAGAAATGAAACGGAAACTGCGCCGACTTGGTGAACGCCCCGGCAAGCACCAGCACAAGAACCCACGGATAAAGCGCATGCGCGCGCACCTGCGCACCGGAGGCCAGGACGTCGTCCAGAGCATAACTGCCGACGATCTGCCCGAGCAGCAACACGCCACCGAGCAGCGCCAGTCCACCTGCGCCGGTCACCAGCAAGGCGAGTCGCGCGCCTTGGCGCGCCTGCTGCTGATTGCGCCAGAAGCCGATCAGCAGAAATGAAGAAAGTCCTGTCAGCTCCCAGAACAACACCATCAGCAGGAGGTTGCCTGCCAGCACCAGCCCCAGCATCGAGCCCATGAACAGCAGCAGGAAACCGAAGAAACGCGCCTTGGCCTCATGCTCAGCCAGGTAGTAGTCGGCATAAACAACCACCAGCATGCCGATGCCAACAACCAGTAGCGCGAACAGCAGCGAGAAACCGTCCAGACGCAGCGCCCAGTCCAGACCAATGCTGCTGATCCAGGCCCAATTCGTGACCTGCACACTGCCGGACAACACGGACTGGGCCTGAGTCGTCACCAGCAGCAGCGCGATTGCGACCACCCCGCCGGCCACGCGGCCGGGCGAAAGGCCGGGCACCGTACCGAGCAGGCGCGGCAACAGGGCGCCCGCAAACAGGAGGAGAATGGAAGCCGAAAGCATCATGACATCAGGCGCTGCGCCAAGATCGGGTGGGCACGAATCCTATCACCGGCCCCGGAGAATGCGGCCTGCGCTAGCGACCTGCTGTAATTCCCTGCGTCAACCGAAAATGCGGCGACGACAGTCAGGGCCGCAACGGCAGACCCAGTGCGCGCGCCACCGGCTCGCTGCGAATCTCGCCGTCGGCCACGTTCAGACCGCGCCGGAAATGAGGATCTGAGCTGAGCGCAGCGGCCACACCATTGTCGGCCAATGCCCTGATGTAGGGCAGTGTGGCATGGGTCAGCGCCGCGGTCGATGTGCGCGGCACCGCGCCCGGCATGTTGGTGACGCAGTAATGCACCACGCCACTTTCGATATAGGTTGGGGAATCGTGGCTCGTGGGGCGGCTGGTCTCGAAGCAGCCACCCTGGTCGATCGCGATATCCACCAGCACGGAACCAGGCTGCATGCCAGCCACCATGTCGCGCGTGACCAGCTTCGGCGCTGCTTCGCCGCGGATGAGCACCGACCCGACAACCACATCGGCCACATGCACCAGCCGCTCCACCGCATCGCGCGTGGAGTATTCCGTCTTGAGGGCAGCGCCGAATTCAGAGGCGAGTTGCCGCAGGCGCGGCAGCGACCGGTCGACGATCGTGACATCCGCGCCGGCACCCAGCGCCATGCGCGCGGCGTGGCTGCCCGCCACGCCACCACCCAGCACCACCACGCGCGCGGGCAGTACGCCTGGCACGCCACCGAGCAGCAACCCTGCGCCGCCCTGCGCCTTCATGAGGCAGTGCGCGGCCACGGAGATCGACATGCGTCCGGCAATCTCGCTCATGGGAGCGAGCAACGGCAGGCTGCCATCAGCCGCCGTGATGGTCTCGTAGGCGATTGCCGTGCAACCCGACGCCATCAGGTTCTCGGCCTGCGCGCGATCGGCCGCAAGATGCAGATATGTAAATAGCGTCTGCCCGGCACCGAGTCGCAGGCACTCCTGCGGCTGCGGCTCCTTCACCTTGACGATGAGTTCTGCGTCGGCAAACAACGCTTCGACATCGGACTGGATGCGCGCGCCCGCAGCGAGGTATCGCGTGTCGGCGAAACCCGCGCCTTCACCTGCGCCCGCTTCTACTGTGACCTCGTGGCCCGCGCTCGCCAGCTCACGCACGCCGGCCGGAGTGAGTGCAACACGATACTCGCGATTCTTGATCTCTCTTGGAACAGCAATACGCATGATGGAAGGCCTCCGAGGTTTCGATACGCAGCGTCCCGATAGCATGCGGGCAAAAAAAAGCCCCGTCAGAGACGGGGCTAAAATATAACGTGGAAACGGGGGGGTCTTGTTCCACGACTATCGAGACGATAAACACGTAAACGTGTTCATGCCCGAGCCAGAACTATACACCAGACGCCTCTTGGACGTAATGACAATCTTGTTGCAGCAGTTCACATCCCCAGAATGCGCGAGAGACTGTCGTCAGTTGCCAACAGGCCGGGGCGCACCGGCAAACAGTGTTGCGACGCGATTGCCTCGTCATCCCGACGCACCGCAGCACGAAGGAAGGCCAGCAGCGGAGCCGCTTCCGGGGTACGGGCACGTTCGCCCATGATCAGGATCCGGGCAACCGGGTCCAGTGCCGGGCCGCAGGGCAGCACCCTGCCCGCCCGCATCTGCGAGGCGATCTCCAGGTCGAAAAACGGTCCGACACCCTTGCCAGCCAGCACCAGCTGCAGCAAAGCATCCAGATGCGGCGGACGGGCCGCGTAATGCGCAGGGTGGACGCCCTTGCGGGCGAACTGCGCCAGCACCCACTGCGTAAAACGGAATCCGTCTGGCAGGAGCAGGAACGGCAGATCGTTCAGCGAGCGCTGCCCTTGCAGAACCGGTCGCACCAGGGTGGGCGATCCGTACAGCGAACAGGTGATGCGCGAGATCACTTCGGTGGTCACACCGCTGTTGTTGTCGGGCATCAAACCCGTGAAGAGCGTCAAGTCGGCGTCCCCGCGGCGGACCACCTCACTACCATCCGCAGTTGGCGCAAATGGCACAAATTGCAGGTCAATGTGAGGATGTGCCTCCTGGAAGCGCGCGAGGCCGGGCTTGATCCGTCGCTCCATCAGCAACGGCCCCACGACCAGCCGCAGCGTTAGAGGCTGGTTTCGCGTGCCGCGGCGACGTTCTGCATTCAGTGCAGATTGTGCAGCGACCAGCTCCAGTGCCCGTGTCAGGAAGTTCCGGCCTTCCAGGGACAGCTCCGAGGTTGCGCCGCGATGCCGCTGGAACAACTGGTAACCCAGATAGCGTTCCATCGACTTGACCTGCGAACTGACCGACGGCTGGCTGATGCCCAGACGTTCTGCCGCTTTGCGAAAATTCCCGCTTTCTGCGACCGTGACAAATACTTCTAGCTTGCGAAATGTAAGCGCCATGTTACCCCTCCCATTTGGGCGTTATGAGACCGGTCCGATTCGTTGCCGGACCTTTATTGTTTGACCAGTGCAGCATTATCCATCCGGTGTTGGCTTGGCAATGGCCCAGGTGGTTATTTGTCCAATATCTCCATGGTTATTACTCATTCGGGATGAATAGCGCGAACATGAGCATTCCCTTTAATTAACTCTGACTATAATTTAAATATGAAGTCCCTCGCGTCGCGTCCAACCAGTCGTCGCGGCCGCCCTCCCGCGGCGCGCAACCTGGCCCGTAATCGGCTGCTGCAGGCCGCGCAGGAGCTGCTGGTGGCGCCCGCAGGTGGCGAACTGGCGCTCCGGCAGGTTGCCTTGGGGGCGGGTGTAACGCCCGCCCTGGCCCACTACTATTTTGGAAACCGGGATGGACTCCTGACCGCTTTGATCGAGGAACGCGCCAGACCTCGCATCGACGATCTGGCCAGCGCCGTGCAGGTCCGTGCAGCACAACCCGTGACAGCCCTGACTTATCTGATGCAACGACTCACGTCGCTCGCCGCCGGCGACACCTTCCTGTGCCGCTGCCTGCTGCTGCCCGTCGCGCATTCACTGCGCGACCGGTTGCGCACGCTGCTGCGCGAACTGCTGCTGCGCGCTCAGGCAGAGGGCCAGCTGCGCGCCGATCTTTCACCGGATTATCTGGGTGATGCGTTGCTTGGCCTTTGCCTGTTCCCGTTCCTGGATGCGGATGCGGCGAAAAACAATCCCGGCGAACGCGCGGCAGCATTGACCCTGCAGCACGTGGCACTGCTGCAGGATGGCATCGTCCGTACTCAAAGGCCGCGCCAGGATGCCGGGTCGTAACCGAAAGTGCTGAAGTCGCGCGCATAAAGGGCATGCACGCGGGCCGCAAGTTCATCGGTATAAACCGGGGCTTCATCGCGTGGGCTAACGTTCTTCTGCGTTGCCAGCAGTCGATCCATCACCTGGGGAGTGAACCCGATGCGCTCGAAGATGCGACGCATGCCGGTGGTGAATTCCCCTTCCATGCGGAACCATGCCGCGTACTGCACTTCGTCCATCAGCAGTACGAGGTACTGCTCGTCCCAGTGATGATCTCGCAGTCCTGCGGGCTGGCTCTCCACGTAGGCCAGGAATGTCTCGAATGGAATCGCACTGCCATCCTGACCCCCTGGCAACCCGGCTGCACGCGCGAACCGCCGCAACCGCCCGAGCTCCCGGCGACGAATGCTGCGCGAGTAACCCTGCTCGTGGCCATAGGCGAACTTGTTCTGCCAGGCCGAACGCAGCCTGGAGTAGGGATTACGCACAAAACAGAAGAACTGGTACTCCCCTGGAAACCGGAATGCATGGGCATAGTCGCGCACCCTCGCGAACTGGAATTCCCGTGCCTTCTTGAACAGACGATAACGTCCAGCGGAAGGGTCAGTAATACCGAACACCTCGCGCATGCCATCCGTCAGCGCCTGGCGGAAGGTCTTGGTACCCACCTTGGGATTGAGGATGACGACGGTCCGCCGTTCCCGGTTGACGTAAGTCTTGAAGGGACTGAAGTGCTTGCGGCGCAGGACGCGCCAGAACCCGGGCCAGCCGGGGGCGGCAGGTGCCGCGCTGTGGTTTCCGTGCATTGATCCATCCTATCGGCAACGCAATTCGTGGTACATAGCCGTACCAACAAGCCGCCAAACGCGGCGAGGGAGAACGAGAAGCCATGGCATTTCTGGTGATACTGATCCTGCTGGCGCTGGTGATCTTCTTTGGCATCGGCATCTACAACCGGCTTGTTACCGCGCGCAACAATTTCAAGAATGCGTTCGCGCAGATCGACGTACAGCTCACCCGCCGCTACGACCTGATTCCCAATCTGGTGGAAACCGCCAAGGGCTACCTGAAGCACGAGCGCGAAACGCTGGAAGCGGTGATCTCGGCGCGCAACAGCGCCATGGCGGGTCTCAAGGCCATGGCTGCGGATCCGGGCAATGCCGCAGCTGCCACGCAGCTGGCCGGTGCGGATGCCGGACTGAGCGGCGCGCTGGGGCGCCTGTTCGCGGTGATGGAGGCCTATCCCGACCTCAAGGCCAGCGCCAACATGATGCAGCTGTCCGAAGAACTGACCTCCACGGAGAATCGCGTTGCCTTCGCAAGGCAGGCGTTCAACGATGCGGTGCTGACTTACAACAACAGCCGCGAAGTGTTCCCGAATTCCATGGTCGCCTCGTGGTTCCAGTTCGATGCGGCGAAGATGCTTGCGGGACCGCCGCCGGAAAAGCGTGAACCGCCGAAAGTGAGCTTCGGCTGACGCGTCGCGCATCGGTGGCGCGCGCGTAGCAACGCATGGACTTCTTCAGCGCCCAGGCGCGCGCGCGCCAGCAGTCGCGGCTGCTGTCCTTTGGCTTTGCCGCCTGCGTGCTGGCTGTGGTGCTGGTGCTCGATATCGTGGCGCTGTCGGCGCTGCGCGTCGCGCGGGCCCTCAGCGACAACCCGGATCCATTCGAAGAATCGCTGACGCAATGGGCGCTGCTGCACCCGGGCACTGTCCTGCTCACCAGCCTCGTGGTAGGTGGCTTCATTGCCACCGCCAGCGTGTTCCGGATGCTGCAGCTGCGCGAAGGCGGCGGCTATGTCGCCCGCAGCCTGGGAGGCGTGCGCGTGGAACGCAGCACCCCCGACCCGCGCCGGCGCCTGCTGCACAACGTGGTGGAAGAAATGGCACTCGCTGCCGGCGTGCCAGTACCCGAGGTGTATGTACTGGAGCATGAGGAAGGCATCAATGCCTTTGCAGCGGGCCACAGCCCGACGAATGCCGCGGTCGCGGTCACGCGCGGTGCCCTGCTCAATCTCAACCGCGACCAGCTGCAGGGCGTGATCGCGCATGAGTTCAGCCATATCCTCAACGGTGACATGCGGCTGTCGATGCGGCTGGTGGGCCTGGTCTTCGGTTTGATGGCCGTGGCATTGGCCGGCCGGTTGTTGATCCGGCTGTCTGCGCAGGGGCAGCGTTCGGCTTGGCCGATCATGGCGCTGGGCCTCGGTGTGGCCGCCATCGGCCAGACCGGCTTCTGGGCTGGCCGCATCCTGCAGTCCTGGATTTCCCGCAAACGCGAGTGTCTCGCCGATGCTTCAGCGGTGCAGTTCACACGCAATCCGGATGGCCTGCGCGATGCGTTGATCCGCGCGGCGGCTGTAGGCGGCAAACGACGCTTTGCCAATCCGGCCATGGAAGAAGTGGCCCACATGCTGTTCGTGCCCGGCGCCGCACACTGGCTTGCCACCCATCCGCCATTGCTGGAACGGATACAGGCACTGGATCCCCACGTGAACCAGGCGCAGCTGGATTCCATGCTGCGCCGTTCCCGTGTGCAGTGGCAGCGCCAGCGCGATGAGATTGCGGACGAAGCAATGACCAAAGCGCAGCCTTCGGCCAGCGAGTCCCTGCGAGCCACCATGGGCACTGCCGTTCCGGCGGCAGCCGTGCTGATTGCTGCATCCGCGGGTGATCCGCAGCAGAGGCATCTCGAACACGCAGTGTCCTTGCGTCGGGCGTTGCCCGCTGCGCTACGCGGCAATGCCGATGAACCCGAGCAGGCTCAGGCACTGATGCTCGCGCTGCTCGTGTTCGCAGATCCTGCACGGCGCAGCAGCCAGCTGGAAGTCATCACAAAAAGCCTCGGAGCTGCCATGGCCGAGCGCGTGCAGCAGGCGGCCCAGGCTGCCACATCGCTGCAACCGATGCAGCGCCTGCCTGCTGTGTTGCAGCTGTTCCCGGCGCTGCGGACGCTGGCAGCAGGCGAACGACTGCACTTCGTGCAGTTGCTGCAGGACCTGATGCGCAGTAACGGCCAGCGCTCCGTATTCGAATACACACTCGAGAAACTGGTAGCCCGCGGGTTGAGCTCGCAGGGCCGCCCGCGCGAACCGCACGGCTCACTGGGACTTGCCGACAGGGAGCTGCAGCTGGGCATCGTGTTTGCAGTGCTGGCCCGTCATGGCTCCACGGACGCGGTGCGCGCGCGCCAGGCATATGAAGCCGGCATCGCGCCGCTGCTGCCACGGCATCGTCCGGCATACAGCGTTATCGACGACTGGCCGATCGCCTTCGATCAGGCGCTGGACGGGCTCGGCGCCCTGCAGATCACCGCCAAACACCTGCTGATCGAGGGCCTGGTGCGCACCATCGCGCATGACGAGATGCTTACACCCGCGGAAGCCGAGTTGCTGCGGGCGATCTGCGCGGTGCTGGAATGCCCGCTGCCGCCGGTGCTGCCGGCATCGCCGGCTAGTGAATGAAACGACGACCGATCCAGTAACTGATTGCGGCCACCAGGGCTGCAGCAGGAATGGTGAGCAACCACGCGTACACGAGGTTGGTGGCCAGGCCCCAGCGCACCCGCGCCGGGTTCTGTATGGCACCGGTTCCCAGAATGGCCCCGGTGATGGTGTGTGTGGTTGAAACCGGTATGCCGAAATTCGACGCCACGAACAGCGTGACTGCGCCGCCCAGAGAGGCCGCGGAACCACTGGCCGGCGTCAATTTCGTCAGTTTCTGCCCCATGGTCTTGATGATGCGCCAGCCGCCAAAGAGAGTACCGATTGCAATGGCCATGTAGCAGCTGACGACCACCCAGCCCGGCAGGTGATCCGGCGTGGCCAGGCCCTGTGACATCAGCAGCAACCAGATGATGCCCATGGTTTTCTGCGCATCGTTGCTGCCATGCCCGATGCTGTACAGCGCACTGGATACCAGCTGCGAACGCCGGAACCAGCGATCCAGTTTTACCGGTGCGATGCGAAAACAGGCCCAGCTGATGAGCAGCATTAGCGCCCCGCCGATCAACATGCCAAGCATGGGTGCCACCAGTATGAACGTGGTGGTGCGGATGATGCCCGGCGCAAGCAGCGCATCGATGCCGCCCTTGGCCATGGCAGCACCGATCATGCCACCTATCAAGGCATGCGAGCTGCTGCTGGGTATGCCGAAATACCAGGTAATCACGTTCCAGACGATGGCGCCGATGAGCGCGCCGAATATCACCGCATTGTCGACGAACTCAGGCGACACGATGCCCTTGCCGACCGTTGCCGCCACCTTGGTTTCAAACAGCCAGATCGCCACGAAATTGAACACCGCAGCCCAGATCACGGCCTGATAGGGCTTCAACACGCGCGTCGATACCACCGTGGCGATCGAGTTGGCGGCATCATGGAAGCCGTTCATGAAATCGAACACCAGCGCCAGCGCCACCAGCAGCGCCAACGTCAGGAATGCGGCATCAACATGCATGATCAGGCGTTCTGCAGAATGACGCTTTCAATCACGTTCGCGACGTCCTGACAGCGGTCCGTTGCGGTTTCCAGCAGCTCGTAGATCGCCTTCAGCTTGATGACCTGGCGGATATCGGCTTCATCGCGGAACAGCGTCGAGATCGCGTTGCGCATCACCCGGTCGGCGCGCGACTCCATGGTATCGATCTCCTGACAGAGCTTCAGGATTTCCGGGGCGTTCTTCATGTTGTTGAGCAGTGCCACGGCCGCCTGCATTCGCTCGCAGCCATTCTGCAGCAGCTGCGCCAGCTCCACGGCATGGCTGGTAACGGTCTGCACGTCGTACAGCAGCAGCGATTCGGCCGCATCCTGCATCAGGTCGATGACGTCGTCCATCCGCGAGATCAGACGATGGATATCGTCCCGATCCAGAGGGGTCACGAAGATGGTGTGCAGCAGCGCGGTGGTGTCGTGCGTGATGCGGTCCGCTTCGTGCTCCAGATCATTGATGCGATCAATGCGCGTGGCGCGTGATGCAGTCACCGCATATTCGCTCAACAACAACCTGAGTTCGTTGCTCGCTTCCGCGGCACGACTGGCGTGCTGGTTGAAATATTCGAAGAACTTGCCTTCGCGTGGCACGAGATTGGCTATGAAACCCATGGCGGATCCTTGAGGCTGAAGCGCGGCGTATGATAGTCAACGCCCGGCTGCCGTGCGCGGGGGAAACAGCAGCAACGCACCAGTGCCGCTCACAGCTACTACCGCCAGGAACAACGCCCAGCGGCCATTTTGAAGAATAGGCTGCCAGATCAACGGTGTAACGAATGTCGTCAGTGCTGCGAGCTGGCTCAGCAAACCAGCTGCCGCAGCGCCCTGCAGGGGGTTGGCAACTACCCGCGGCAGCGCCGAGGTGACTACGGCTATCGCTGCACCCTGCGTCATCAGCCACACCACCATGGCGATGATGCGCAGTGGCTGAAGCAGCCCGGGCATGAACAGCGGCAGACTCACGGCAGCGGCAAGCAGCATCAGCACTGCCAGCACCGTCGTATCGCGACGACCACGGGCCAGCAGCCAGCCGGCGATCAGGCCGCCGGGAATCATCGTCAGATTTGCCACGGCCAGAATGCGGGCGGCCTCACCCACCGGCACCTGATGCTGGAGTGCGAACCATTGCGGGTACACGGTGCTCATGCCAAAGCCCATCATCAGCAGCGCAGCAAAAGCCAGTGCAACGCGCAAGGGCCCCGGCTGCGCAACCACCGACAGCATCGCCGGTCGTGGTGCTGAAGCATCCCGGAACACGGCAGGTGAGCGCGGCAGAAACCAGCCGGCCAGCACCAGCACGCCGAACAGGATCATGTGGATGAGATAGCCGCCCCGCCAGCTGTCGGCGCCAGTGCCCGCAAATGCACCCGACAACGCCAGTCCCAGCGACACGCCCACCGGCGTATACGTGGACCACACTGCCATGGCGCGGCCTCGGCTGGCCGTGCCCGTGGTAGCCATGATCAATGCCGGAGCTGCCGAATAGATTCCCACTGTCAGCAACCCTTCGAAAACCCGGATTGCCATGAAGGCGTGCAAGCTCCCGGCAAGCAGATACGCCAGATTGGCCAGCACACCGATGACTGCTGCCGCGACCAGCGCGCTGCGCGCGCCGATACGATCGATGATCGAACCTGCGGCAACGGCGAGGAAGGCGGGGGGAATGGTCATCAATGAAATCAGCAATCCGAACTGTGCAGGGCTTGCACCGAGATGCGTGGCGAGATCACCGGACAGTGGGATGATCTTGCTCAGCGACGCCGAAGCCAGAACGCCATAAAGGTAGATCAACGCAATGGACGGCCAGGTTCCGGGTTGCATGTTGCGCGCTCTGCTACGGCCTGACTTGCTTGCCCGGCACTTGCGGCGCCATGGAATAGAGAGCGCTCACCAGATCTGTCTGGGTCACGATCCCCACCAGACGCAGGTCCTGATCAAGGATGGGAATGTGGTGGTGACCGCCCTCTGCCAGCAGTGACACCAGCTCGACCAGCGGACGACTGGCGCTCGCCACCCTCACCTTGCGGGTCATGATCTCCCCTACGACTTCGGGCTTGTTACTGTGCGTCGTGGTGCTCGCGCGCATGAATTGCCGCAGACGATTGGCAAGGCCTGCGATGTCGTCGAGTTGTGCATGCCGGAGAAAATCGCCCGCGGTCACGATGCCAATCAGATGCCGCGCCTGATCCACTACCGGCAATGCCTTGATGCGCCGCTCGCGCATCACCCGCCATGCTTCCTCCAGAGGCATGGCGTAATCCGCCGTCACCACGGCGCGCGTCATGATGTCCTCGCACTTCAGATCTCCCAGCCGCCGCTGGTAGGCCTGGGCTTCCGCGAATTTCAGGAGCTCCGCAAGATCTGGCCGGCTGACATCCAGCACCTGGCCATAGTGCGCCAGTGCCGCGTCCAGATCGGCAGCCGTGAAACGGCTGCCGGCGGCGGTCGACGTCGCCACTTGCTGGTGCGGATAGTCGCGACCGGTGATCCTGTTGTAGAACAGGCCCATGCCCAGCAGCAGCAGACTGTTGCAGGCCACGGGGAAGAGTGCGAACCAGGGTGAGTGGGCGCCAACCAGCACGGCATACAGCGCCATGGCGCCAGCTGGCGGATGCAGGCTGCGCGTTGCAAACATCAACAGGATCGATATTCCCACTGCGGCGGAGCCAGCCAGAACGACATCGGGCATCCATACCGCACAGGCCACGCCCACCAGCGCTGCAATCGTGTTGCCTGCGAGTACCGGCCAAGGTTGCGCCAGCGGGCTAGCGGGTAATGCGAAAACCAGCAGCGCCGACGCACCCAGTGGCGCCACCAACCAGAGATCCGAACCCAGCTGTGAACCGAGCAACCGGCAAAGCAGGCCCGCGAAAGCCACTCCGAGCAAAGCGCCCAATGCAGCGCGCCAGCGTTCGCGACTGTCCACCACCACGATCGCAGGCAACCAGGCACGCAGACGCCCACGCCATGCGCCTGCGAAATCTGCACCCACACTGCCTGTCTCGATGGGACCCGGTGTCATGACGGGGATGCTAGCCTGCACGCGTGCTTGGTGGCGAATCTGCAGCCGCGGGATACCGATCAGTTAATCTGCTCCCGGCAATAAAAACAGGAATTCAGGGCTGGAGGGAAACATGGAACTGCTGTACGTCGCAGCATCGATCCTGCTGCTGGTGCTGCTGATCACCTGGGGCAGGCTGCAGCCGTTTCTTGCCTTCCTGATAGCCGCCACCCTTGCCGGCGTGTTGCTGGGCCTGCCGCTGGACTCCATTCCGGGTGTGCTCGAGAAAGGCATCGGCGGCACGCTCGGCAGCCTGATCGGCATCGTCTGCCTCGGCGCGATGTTCGGCAGGCTGATCGCAGACAGCGGTGCCGCGCAGAAGATCGCCACGGTGCTCATCGGTCTGTCCGGCGAGAAACACATCACCTGGGCGCTGATGCTCACGGGGTTCATCGTGGGCATCCCGTTGTTCTACAACGTCGGCTTCGTGCTGCTCGTGCCACTGGTTTTCTCGATCGTGGCGCAGTCGAAACTGCCACCCATCTATCTTGGCGTGCCATTGCTGGCATCGCTCTCTGTGACCCACGGGTTCCTCCCGCCGCATCCATCGCCTTCGGCCATGGTGCCCATGTTCGGTGCCGACATGGGCACCACGCTGGTCTACGGCATCCTCGTTGCGATCCCGGCAATGATCATTGCCGGCCCGTTGTTCGCAAAGCTGTTCCGGAACGCCAGATCGCGACCCATCACGTTGTTCGTCGCGGCTCCCATGGAAGCATCCCGCCTGCCGGGCACGTTCAATGCATTTGCCACGGCGCTGCTGCCCGTGGTGCTGATCGCCTTGTCGGTGGTGCCTGCCGTTTCCCATGCGCCCGCTGAACATCAACCGCTGATCCGTTTCTTCACAAACCCGCTGGTAGTCCTGTTTCTGGGCCTTGCCGTCGGTACGTGGACGCTGGGGCTGTCGCGCGGGCTGCGCATTGGCGCGCTGATGGAATCCTATGCGGGTGCCGTGAAGGACATCGCCGTGATCCTGCTCATCATCGCGGGTGCCGGTGCATTGAAGGAAGTATTCGTCGCCAGCGGCGTCAGCCAGAACATTTCCCGGGTACTGCTGGGCCTGCCTGTCGATCCATTGATACTGGGCTGGTTCATCGCCGCGGTGATTCGTGTGTCGCTGGGGTCGGCAACCGTTGCCGGGCTGACCGCCGCCGGGATCATGGCGCCCGTGCTGACAGCCTCAGCCGGCGTCGACCCCAACCTCATGGTGCTCGCGATAGGCGCCGGCAGCCTGATGTTCTCGCATGTGAACGACTCCGGCTTCTGGATGGCCAAGGAATACTTCAACCTCACGCTGAAGGAAACCCTGCTCAGCTGGACCTTGATGGAAGGCATCGTGGGTTTCGTGGGGATCGGCGGCGTGCTGATCCTCAATGCCCTGCTGCACTAGAGGCCCATTGCTTTCGCGACGCGCTCCCAGGGAACCAGCTTGTAGTTCTGTCGTTCTGCCGGCGTGATGTTGCGCCCGTCCTGGACTACCAGCAGCCCCTGTGGAAAAGCCGGGCCGAGTGGCCGGCTGGCAACCTCCAGGCCATCGGTTTCCGAGGCGCCATCGATGCCCAGCCCGTCGTTGGCGACAATCGAGAAGTGCCCGACAAACTGGTTGTCGCCTTCGCGGCGATAGACGGCGTAGTTGTCGGCACCCTGGTTGGACACCACGATCCAGCCGGCACCGTCCCTGCCACGGAAGATGCCTACGCCTTCGACATCGGCCGCAAGGTTGCCGCCGGCGGCGGTGGTATCGATCTGCTTGCGCTGGTCGCCTGCATCGGGCTCGGCGCCATAACGCCAGAGCCCCGCGCCTTCCTCGGCGATGTACAACGCACCTGTCTCGTCGTCAGCCACACAGCCTTCTGCCTGTGAGCCCACCGTGAATTCCCGCACCACAGCAGCGGTGAGCTGAGCCCCGCTCGCCATGATCTCCCACTGCCGGAACTCGCCTGCGTCACTGTTGTTCATGAACACATAGAGCTTGCCGTTCTTTGCGCTGTGATACATGCAAAGTCCATAAGGGTCGCGCATTCCGGCGGCAATCGGCGCAGCAGTTGCAGCGGTGAGGCGACGCGTAGTCGCATTCATCTCATAGAGCGTCAGCGACCGGGTCTCTCGATTGGAGCCAGCGACGATATCCCGCTGCCTGCCGCCCAGCCGCACTCCTTGACGCAGATCCACATTGTTCGTGCGCCCATCAGCCAGCAACTGCAGACGGTTGCCGTTGAGATCGTAGACCTCCACGCCGCGTTTCTTCTGCGCACCGATGATCAGGCTCTTTGCAGGATCCAGCGGATGCACCCAGATTGCCGGATCGTCGGCTGCATCGCCAAAATCGTCGACCGGCATTGTTTCGGAGCTCGGTTCAACGGTGCGCGCAGCGGCGCCCGGCGTGCTGCGTGGATCCAGGGGTGCAGCCGAGGGAAGTTTCAATGCTGCGATGACTGCATCCCAGCGCAGCATGCGGATTGCGCCTTCGGCACCGCCTTCATCCGCCACCAGCACCAGGCCCGACGCCTGGGGTTCGGCAGCGAATCCGCCGGCCCAGATGGTTTCGAACTTCGCGCCTTCCAGACCGGCCAGCTTGAACTGGCCCAGGTGCTTGCCCGCAGGCAGTGCGTAGACGTGCACGGCGGCTGCAGCTTCGTCGGCGGCAAGCAGGTAATCCAGGCCTGCGGCCTGGTGGAGCGCAATACTCTTCACCTCGGCGCCCAGCTCGCCGCGTGGGGAGACCAGCTCAAGCAGATCGCGTGTGGTGTTGGACTCTGGATCGGCTGCAATTCGCCAGATGCCGGTGGTCTCGTCTGCCAGATAGAGCAGGCCGGTGGCATCGTCCACCACGCAGGACGCCGCGCCCTTGCCCACGGGAATGCGACGCACGATGCGACCCTGTACCGCGCCCTGCCTCGCGGAAAGTTCCCACTGCTGCAGATCCCCGTCATCCGTGGCGGCGAACGCATAGTGCTTCCCGGACAGCCTGCTGCGATGCAGACACAACCCTGTCAGCTCCGCATCAAGCGCCAAGGGAATGCGCGTGATTTCGAGTGGCTTGCCGCTGGCAGGGTCAATCACGTAAGCCCGCAACGCGGCATGGCCCGATCCTGCGCAAGCAGCAATGCTCCCGGCCCGTTGCCCGCATCAAAACCATAGGTAAGTGCCGCGAAGTCGGAGGTCGCCGGGCCGAAGGAACCGAGCGACTGCCCATCCATGGCATGCAGGCTCAGGCCCCCATCTCCCAGCACCGCAACCACGAGACTGCGGGAGGGATCCTGCGGGTGCAGCCACAGTGCCGCGCCAGCCGGAGCGCCCTTCTGCGCCGGGATTGAAAGATCCACAGCCACAGACGGGACTGCCGGAGATCCCTGGACTTCCGCAGACTGCCTGGCGCCGCAACCGGCCAGCAGCAATGCCGCGAACCAAGTCGACACGATGTGCAGGACTGCAGCCGGCACAGCATGCCGGCTGGGTAACTGGGTCTTCATTTTCGGAATCGAACCCCTGGTCAAACCGGCGCTGATCAGAACGCCCAGCGTACGACGAGCTGGATTCGCGGGCCAGCGTACTCGTACTCCCGCTCGTATTCGTCGTAGTCGCGATCTTCCTGATCAGCCTGGTTGTCGAATTTGTCGAAGAATTCCCGCTTCTTCGCATCCAGCAGGTTGGTGCCGGCCAGGCGCAGCGAAAGGTTCTCACCGAAGGTCTTCTCCACGAAGACCTCCAGATCCGCCCCATAGGTGGTCGTGACCTCTTCGGCCAGCACGCGACTGAACGCACTGCCCTGCTTGCGGTAGCTGACGCCGAACGAGGCCTGCAGGGAGGGCAGGCTCTGGATGAAGCCCACGTTGTAGACGCTCTTCGCCTGGTTGTTGAAGCGGCGCTTGCCCAGGAAGTCGGTGACTTCGCTGTCCAGCCACGAGTAGTTCAGGAACAGTCCGGTATCCGGCATGCCCAGCACCGTCAGCGGCGTGGAAAGATCCAGCTCCACGCCCCAGACCTTGCCATCGCCGACATTGCTGGCCGTGAACACGAAGCTCTCGGGATCAAACGGGATGGCGGCCTCTGCCTCTTCCCTGGTGGCTTCGTTCTCGTCGATGTAGTCGGCGATGTCATCCTCCCAGGAGTCCACGGCGTCTTCACTGGGATCCCCGGTATTCACCAGCTCGATCAGGTCTTTGACATCCCGGTAGAACACGTTGATTCCGGCCACGCCGCGGTTGCCGAGGCGACGCTCGAAACCCAGGTCGATGCCGTTGGCGACTTCCGGATCCAGGCCCGGGTTGCCGATGAAATCGTTGTCGCCGTACTCACCATCCAGCAGTGCAGGCAACAGGTAGTTGAAGGACGGACGACGCACGCTGCGCGCGAGCGAGAGGTTGACGCGACTGTCTTCTCCCACATTCCATTTGAGGTGCATGGAGGGCAGCAGCTCGCTGTAGTCCTTCGATGCGCTCACCCGGTCTGCATCCGGCTCGGGACGATAGGAGATATAGGAATCCGTCCGCTCGAAACGCAGCCCGGCCTCCCAGCTCAGCTTGCCGGCATCGCCAGAGAACATCAGGTAAGGATCGAAGCGATCTTCCTTGATGGTGCTGGTGATGATGTTGTCGGGCTCATACACCACCGGATCACCCTCGCTTTCCCCCTCGAACTCGAAAGTGGCGAGCATCGAGTTGCGCCGCTTGGCGCGGAAGTCCACTCCAAACTCCATCTGCGCCGGGCCAGCGGGCCGCTTGTGCGCGATCTTGAAGCTGGTTTCCTCGTCCTTCGCATCGACTTCCTCGGACTCGCCCTCATGACTGGCCCAGATGCCATCCTCGTACGCGATTTCCTCCTCGCTCTCGACACTGTCGTCCTGGAAGCGGGCGTGGTCGAGATCGAATTCGGTGGTGCCGCCAGCCAGTTCGAACCGGTACTCCGCGCCCAGCCCCCAGTTCTGCTGGTCGACCGTGCCAAGACCAGGAACGATGGAGTATTCATCAGCGTCTGCGAATACTGGAGCGTTGTATTCCGTGGAGACTTCCACCAGTTCCCGGTCGGTCTTCACCCAGAAGCCATCGATCGAGAGACGACCGGTTTCGCCCAGTTCGGCCACATAGGAGGCATTGGCCGAATAGTCCTGGCCATCGCGGGTGTCGGTCTGGTCTTCCGCGCTGTCGAACTCCAGATCGACCGGATCGCTGAAACGGTCGCTGCGCTTGATCTTCGGGTTGTAGCGATCCTGCACATTGACGCCAGCCAGTATGCGACCGCCCAGCGCTTCGCCGGAAAGCACCGCGCCGACTGTCGGCTGCACCTTCCCGTCGTCGTAGTGCATCGCGCCGGCCCGGACGTAATTGCCATCGAACTCATAGGCATCACGCAGCACGATATTCAGCGCGCCCGCCACGGCATCACCCGAGCGGTTGGCGCTGTTGCTGCGCAGGATCTCCACGCGCTCGACCATGTCTGCTGGAATGCGGTCGACCCAGAACGACCGGTCGTCGCCGGCGCCCGGCACTTTCTTGCCATTGATCAGCACCTGGGTGTAGCCGGGATCGAGGCCGCGCAGCTGCACGCCGTCGTATTCCAGCACGTCGGAGACAAACACCGCGCTGGTCACCCGCTTGAGCATGTCGCCCACGGTGGCGGGCTCAAAGCGCTGGAAATATTCGAGGTCGTAGCTCAGTACCGGTGCGGTATCAGTGGTGCGGTTGCGGTAGACGATGCCATACACCACGACTTCGTCGAGCTCGGAATCGGCCGTCGGGGCGGGTTCCGCCGCAAACACCATCGATGGCAGCGCGGCCGCAACGGCCGCCGCAACCAGCAGATTCACACCACGTACACATTTCTTCGACATTTCCAGCCCCTGAGGAATGACAGGAGGTGGAATCTGCCGATCGTAGATGTCGGCTGTCTTTCAGCTTGATGAAGGTTCGATGAAAACGCCGCAGTGCGAAATCTTTATTCTTTGGCCTTGCGAAGGGATGTGGCTTCGTCCTGCAGCTTGCTGATCTTCCAGACGTCGTCTTCCTTCACGTATTCGCTTTCAAAGCCGTGCCAGCGAGCCTTGGCAGTAAATCCCTCGGGTCCGATATGGATCACCGGCACTTTCACCGGTGGGAATCGGGCACCGCCTCTCGACCTCCCCTAGCCCACGCAGATAGGCACGGATGTTGTCCTGACCCTCGAGCAGGCCCGGCCCCTCAATCTCGAGGGTGGCTTGCCTCGCAAACAGGTCCGCAGCGTCATCCCAGCGTTTGGTGTCGAGGTAGAAGCCGTAGCTGGCTTGCAGGTTGGCGATCGAGGTCCAGTCCCGTGTTGCCTGCGCCTGCAGCTTCAGGACGGCAACCTGGTTGGTGAGCGCCGCGATCTGCCGCGCCGACTCCGAAGACTGGCCGCAGCCGTACAGTCCGGCGCAGACCAGGCACAGTCCCGCCACCAGCGGCAGGCGGGGCATGCTCATGGCCATCCGCACCGCCGAATTGGTGCTATTTGGCAGGGGCAGCAGGCTTCACGCGCGTCGCAGCAACCTGCGATTCGACAACTCCGCCGGGACCCGCATCCATCTTGCTGACCAGATCGAGCTTGTCGCCCGCCACCTTGCCCACGTAATCAATCGTGAGCTGGTTGCCACCGAGATCCAGGCTCAACTTGAAGGTCACATCGGCTCCCTTCACGACTCCCTCGCTGATGGGCATGTTTTCCATGCCGGCAACGGACAGCGTGCCCGCGAGTTTCTCGCCATCTGCCTTGAACTCCATCGTCACTTCCATGGGGCCCTGTGGCGAATCGACGTTGGCAGTCCACTTGCCGTCGATGTTGTCTGACCACACCGGCAATGCGGCGAAGGCGGCTACGAGGCCGAGTGCAAACGTGCGAATCTTCATTTCAAGCCCCACTTTCCGATAGTGAATCATGGATGTGCCGGCCAACAGCAGGCGCTACAGGCCCAGCGTCTTCAGGAACGCGGTATTGTCCGATTTCCGGCCGACGAACTTTTCGACCAGCCCCAGTGGCTCGGACATGTTCCCCTGCTCAAGAATGTACTGCCGATAGCCGGCGCCAGCCGCCGTGCTCAGCAGTCCTTCCTTCGCGAAACGCGTGAACATGTCTGCGGCATAGACCTCTGACCAGAGGTAGCCGTAATAGCCGGCGTCATAGCCGCCCATCATGTGTCCGAACGTCCCGTTCATGTGCGAGCCTTCCACGGGGGAAATGCCCAACACATCGTTGTGCGCCTTCAGGTAGGTGGCCGTGGCATCAACCGGACCGTTGGCCGTATGCATCGCCATGTCGTTGGTGCCCAGCATCAGCTGCCGCGAATAGAAATAGCCCTGGTTGAATCTGCGCGCTGCGATCATCTTGTCGATCAGCGCATCCGGGAGTGGCTCGTTGGTCTTGTAGTGGCCCGAGATCTTGCGCAGCATCGCCTTGTCCCAGACCCAGTTCTCGAGCATCTGGCTCGGCGCCTCGACGAAATCGCGCGCCGTCCCGCTGCCTGACAAGGAGGCATACGGGGCCCGGGTCAGCGTCTGGTGCATGATGTGGCCGAACTCATGGAACAGTGTCTCGACCTCATCGTGAGTCAGCAGCGAGGGGCGATCGCCTGAAGGCGGGGAGAAGTTCGCAACGATCGAAGACACCGGCTGCGAGTACCAGCCACCGTCCAGCATGCGCCCCGAAATGAGCGTGAAAGCCGCCGCATGCCCGTACTTGCCTTCACGGGGCACGAAGTCGGCATAGAAGTACCCTACGATCGAATCATCGGAAACTTCACGGATGGCATACAAGGTCACGTCGGGTGACCACACCGAAGCATTCGGCACCTGCTCATAACGAACGCCCAGCAACGTCGAGTAGATCTCGAACAAGCCAGCCATCACGCGATCCTTCGGGAAATATTCGCGAATGACTTCCGAATCGACTGCGTAGTCGCGCTTCTTCACCTGGTTTTCGAAATAGCGGATATCCCAGGCGTCGATGCGCGTGGTTTTGGGATCTTCCATCTCCTGCTTGCCCTTGAGGAGGATGGCCAGATCCGCCTCCAGCCGCGGGCGCAGCTTCGCCTTGAGATCGCCCAGCATCTTCTGCACGTTGGCGGCATTGGCGGCCATGCGGCCGTTGGTCTGGTAATCGGCCCAGGTCGGGTAGCCCACCATCTGCGCAATCTGCTGCCGCAACACCACCGCGCGCTCCAGCAGCGCGGTGTTGTCCGGGGCGCGATTGTCATAGGCCGTCAGCATCCGGCGCCGTGTGTCTGGCACGCGCACGTTGTCCATGAGCTGGGTGTAGTCCGTGCTCTTGGTGGTCACGATGTAGCGGCCATTCTTGCCGCGACGCAACCGCTTCAGGAACTCCGGCGAGGCACCGTCGAGCTCTGCCGCGGTGAATTCAACGGAGGAGGTATCTTCGTTGAGGTTCTTCTGGAACTTGGTCTCGAGTTCGGCCAGTTCCGACTTCAGTGCCTTGAGCTGCTGCAGCTTGTCATCCGGCAGCGCCATGCCGTTGGCCTCGAACTGGCGCTTGAACTCCGAAACGAGCCGCTTCTGCCCGGCATCTTTCGCTTCCGTGGCAAGCACGGCCTTGTACAGGGCGCGGCTCGTGAATACATCGACCATCGCCTTGCTGTAGCTTTCCTCGCAGCTGCTGGCCTCGGCGCGCAGCTCGGGCTTGACGTTCACATAACCCATGAACGTGAGTGGCGACAGCTCGTCCGAGACATCGGCGAGGATGCGGTCCAGAGCCAGCACGTCCTTTACTTCGCCGCGTATGCTCGCCTGCAGTCGATCCAGACCGGCCTTGCACAGGCTCGCTACTTCGCCATTGGCGTATTCATGGCGGATCAGGCTGCTGGCCACCGCCTTGACCTGCGGATTGGCTGTGTACTTGGGCAGCACCGTGTCGTCGACTGCCGCCTGGCGAGTGGACTCGGCGCAACCCGCCAGCAGCAACGGCAGCACCAGCATCAACCCCTGAACCGGAATCCTGCGACTGCGAAATTTCATGCGATCTCCTGGGCGCCGGGACTTCGGAAACCATGGGTCCGGCGGGCCATTCTACCGCCCGGCGGCTGCCTTGGCGCCTGACACCCGTGAAAACCGCGGCTGAGTCTCGGTCAGGATCCTGCTGATCGCAGTGCGATCCTCCGGGCTGATCTTCGCGCCGATGCCGGCCGGGTCAGTCCCGCGCAGTACCTCGGCAATACGGGTGTCCAGATAGTCGAGGGCATACGGAGGCAGGGCATTGTACGAATCGGTATAGACCATGAAACTCAACGGATAGCGAAATAATCGCTGTTCGAGCTGCAGTTCGCGCAGGCTCCGGCCTTCGGAGTCCCTGGGACCGCGCTGGGCGAACCGTTCGGTAAAGCCACTGCTGGTCACGACCTGCCCCGCCAGCGGTGCGGCATCGGCAAGAAACAAGGCGCGCACCAGCGGCTCCATGATCACCTTCAATGCAGCCTGGTCCTTCGCCTGCAGGTCTTTCCAGGCGCGTGGCGCGGCCTTCGGGTCCCGGCCGTCGCGGGACATGACGGTGCCAGACTTGTAGCTGGTGCGTGTGATCAGGTTCTGGACGAATGTCTGGTGTTCCATCACCAGCAACGCCACTACATCGCTCTTGTCGGTCAGATAGGCGGACGTGTCGAAGTAACCACTCAGGTTGCCGCGGTTGTCGCGCGTCGCAATCAACGCACGCAGTTGCGCGCCCAGACTGACGCCGCTTTCGGTACGTTGCGGCAGGTTGCCGAAATGCGTGACCGGGCGGCCATCCTTGCCCGGCAGATACCATCCGCTCAAGTACCAACCTCCCCATCGCTCGGCGATCGGCGTGCGGTCATCCACTTCCACGGCACTGTTGTAGGTACGCGTGTCGCTCGGGTCATCCACGGGCGCTGACATCACCAGCACCTTCGGCACTCCCCCTCCCATCATCGAGTAGGTGTCGTGGCAGGTCAGGCAGCGACCGCCCTCCCGCTCCAGTTGTGGTCTTGTGTCCTGGCGATTCACCATGCCGAAGAACACGACGCCCACATTCGCATCTACTGCCGCGAACTCCACCAGATCACTGCCCTGCACGAAGCCGACATAGGTGTCGTCGTTGAAGTAGATCGCCCGCGGCGTGGGTTCCGCGATGTGTGTGGTTTGCAGGCTGGTCTTCGAAAAGACGAGTGTCTGGGAGCTGATGTCGATCTCCAGCGCGCGCAGCAGGGAACGCAGATAGCCCCAGCGCGGCTCCCATTGCAGCTTGACCTCGCCACTGTTCAGCTTTTCCTGCAGGCGCCAGATGCGGTTCGCCCGCGCCGGGCCCGAATACTGGATGGCCGGATACTCCTGCTCGTAGCGCACGGCGCTGACCACCAGCCGGTCGGTGTCAGCCCGTGCCGCACTGGCACCGAAGGCCGCAAACACCAACCCCGCCAGCAGCAATCCGGATTTGTTCGTCATGGCAGTTGCGAACCTTTCTTGAATAAGCATTTAAGATGCAAGTTTAACTCTTCTGCCGCTGCATTTCAGCTGTCCTCGCGATACTGCGCACTGATCGACAGGAAGTGAAGGCCCGGCGGCTCCCGGAGGGGACAAACACCGTATATTCCGGGGGCATGCGCAGGAGAGTTTCATGAGCTTCCGTCATCTCGCCGTCCTGCTGGCCGCTTGCATCGCGCTGCCCGGTGGGATTGCTTCCGCCGCGGGTGGATACGGCATCGGGCTGGCTTCAAACGGTGCCCGCATCGAAGCCGTCGAAGTCAGCGCAAACAACGCGGCTGCGCCGGTGGTGGTGCTGGTGGGAGGCCTTCAGGGCGATGACAGCAGCTCAACCGCCGTGCGCGCGGCGCTTTTGGCCTATGAGCGGCAGAGCCGCCGTGCCGTGCGGCTGCTTGCCGTTCCGGTTGCCAACCCCGCGGCAATTGCATTGAACTTCCCCCCGACGGGGATCGCGTACCGCGAGCAACCCGAGTCGCAAACCCTGTGGCGCTGGCTCGGCGCGCTGGCGCCTGACCTGGTACTGATCGCGGGCAACGACAGCTTCAATCTTGCAACGGCACTCGGCGCGGAGAAAGTCGCCGAAATGGGACGCATTCCGGCGCGACGCTGGTCCGGCGCAACAGACTGGATCGCTCAACTCGGTCCCATCGCAAAATCCGATGCGCGCCTGGAGCTGGAGCGCCGCCGCGCCCGTACACCGCGACAGCTCGCAACCGGGCTGGCGCAGCACTACGGCCGCGACTTCGATCAGCCCTGGTATATCGGTGCCATTGCCCTGGTCTCCCGCATCCAGCTCGGCGAGACGGACGAAGTACGCCGACTTGTCGAGCCCTGGGTCGACGGCAGCAAGGACAGCCTCTCGCAGCCGAACTCGCTGGTGATGGCCGGGCATATCGTGTTCACCGAGCTCGCACGCCGGACCGGCGATCCGCGCTACATCGCAGCAGTTCGCAAGGTTGCGGACCTGGGCTTCGATGCGGCGGGACAAATGCGGGAATCAATGCCCTATCACGATGGCTACAGCGACTCCGTGTTCATGGGAACCGCCATCGTCGCGCAGGCCGGCGCGCTCACCGGAGACCGCAGGTATTTCGACCTCGCTGACCGGCATCTGCGTTTCATGCAGCAGCTGGTGCTGCGGCCGGATGGTCTGTATCGACACCGGACAACAGCGGACGTTGCATGGGGCCGTGGCAACGGCTTCGCTGCGATCGGACTGGCGTTGACGCTGACCGAAATGCCGCGCAACTCCGCAGGATACAGGCACGCGCTGCAGAGCTATCAGAAACTGATGGCAGCGCTGCTGCCGCTGCAGACGCAGGAGGGCCTGTGGCGCAATGTCGTGGATCATCCCGGCGCTTTCGCCGAGTTCTCGGGCACCGCCATGATCGGCTTCGCGCTGCAACGCGGCCTGAAGAACGGCTGGATCAGGGGCCGCAACTACAGAAGGGCTGTCGATCGCGCCTGGCTTGCCGTGAACTCACGCACTTCGTCGAATGGCACCTTCATCGACGTGTGCGAATCGACTGCCGGCCTCACGACACTGCAGCAGTACCTGCAGCGCACCGCCATCCTGGGTCGGGATGCGCGTGGCGGCGCCATGGCCATGCTGTTCGCAACTGAACTCGCCATGGGCCGGAGCCGGTAACCCGCCCTAGAATTCGAAGTTGATGTCTTCGGGGATCGGCACTTCGTATCCCTTCGTGAAGCCGATCACTCGTCCGAGCACGATCACCGTCATCCAGATCAGGATCGAGAGCGCACCCGCGAGCCTTGCCGCACGCGGTGTCGGTGCATTGCGATCCCAGGCCCCGACGCCGCGATAGGTGACGAACTGGAACACCGCCATGTTCACGCCGGCGAGCAGTATCGCCAGCATCTTGAAGCGGAAGGCCATGTTGAAGAAGTAGGTGGTGGAATTGGCTGAAAAGAACAGCGCCCCGGTCACTACCGCACCCGCGAATGCCGCCCAGGTCAGATGCAGCATCTCGTCGGCGACTTTCGTGACGGCACGATGGCGGTCGAAAAGGCCGAGCAGTCGCAGGTCTACCACCAGGATGGTGCCGAACACCACCGAGATGCACAGCACGTGCAGCGCGTTGACCCAGGGCATGGCCAGGAGGTTGGTGCGCATCCACTCGCCGAAGACGGAGGTCTCGATGCTCTGGATGAATGCGGGTGCGTTCATGTTGAACCTGCCCCGCCCAGCACCGCCGGTGACCAACTGCCCCACACCACATCGTCATAGGCGATCGCCCTGCCGAGCAGGATGATCAGGAGCCACAGCAGCAACGTGGCGACCGCAGCAATCCGCACGCGCGCCGGGAACGGGGTCTCTGCGGCCGCACTGGCGACTCGCACGGTGCTCCGCACGCTGCGACCAAATGCGGCCGCACTGATCAAACCAATCGCCAGCAGCGCCATCTTGAGCCGAAAAGACAATGTCATGAATTCGCGCACGGGCTCGGAGAGAGTCAGCAGCACTCCGGTAACCACCATCAGTGATACGCCACTCCACAGGAATGGCGCAAACCGGCCCCAAACGGCGGCAATGGGCTCATCCGCCCGCACCCGGCCCAGCACCCGCAGCGCGATCATCATGATGGAGATGAACACCACACCGATCATCAGGATGTGCAGGGACTGCAGCGTCGGAACAATCCAGCCGTGGGACTGGATCGCAACACTCAGGGACGTGGACTGCAGCCACGTCGCAAACTCGAGCAAGGTCATTGCTCCCGCTCAGTCGACAGGCGTGGACAGCTTGCCGTTGGCGGGGAGGGCAATGCGCCCTTCCACAGAATCGCAGTGTTTGCCGGGTTGTGGCGGCAGGGCCTTGCCCGCAGCACCGGTCGGGCACTTGAACAAGGCGCCCTCACGCAACCCCTTTGGGTCACCGTTGCGACTGGGCCGCATGCCACCGCTGAATACCGTGCCCGGCGGGAACGAGGCCACCGAGATGCCCTCGGCAGCAGCGCCGGCGGAACCGACCATTTCCACTTCCCAGATCACCGGCTTGCCATCCTCACCACGCACCACGTTCTTGCGTTCGTCGTTCATCAGCGCGAAGTAGATCTGCAGATGGTTGGCATCCGGATTCACGCGCGTGACAACCCCGGTGAAGAGCCTGACCTTGTTCATGTCGAAGGGGGCAAAGGAGTGATGCGCCTGCAGCAGAGGCGCGGCAATGGCCAGTGCTGCTGCAGCGGCCGCAACGCCTGTGCGCAGCCTTGTCGGGAACATCTGTCTGCTCATGATTACCTGCCCCCTGCCGGTGCGGCCGGCTGGTCAAAATTGAACATCTCGTCTTCTTTCTCGAGTTCGGGATTGCGCATGCCCTTTTCGAAATACTTTTCCCAGGTCGCTGCCCAGGGGCGGCCGTAGATGTCCGGCACGTCGTACTGCACGGTCTTGCCTGGCGTGACCGGCGTCGCCTTGCCGTTGATCGGCAGGATGGTCGGCACGCATTCGATGAAGGCGTAGGGATTGCCCTCTTCCACTCCGCCCATGCGGGTCAGGGTGCGGACAATGCGGATGGGTTCGACCAGCGCATCGGGGTCGTAGAAGATCGCTTCATGACCAAGGCCGGTGAGCCGGCCCTGTGCATCGCGGGTCGGGGTGTAGATCTCGACGGTCTGCAGCTTGCTCGAGAACTCGAACTTGCCATGCACCGTCCAGCCCTGGATGTTGGAGGTCCAGGTGATCAGCGCATCCTTGTCCCAGAAGCCAACCGTCTCGCCATACCAGCGCGGCACATCGGCACCCAGCCGGGGCGTTGCGCCATCCTTGCGGAACTCGCGGCCCACATAGATGTTGGTGATGAAATTGCGGGCCACGCCGCTGGAGATGTTCACCAGCTGCGGCGTCACGATGATCACATGCGGATTGATCTGCGGCTGCAGGGCAACCGGATCGAACCGGCGCATGAAGCCTTCCGGCCAGCAGTACTGCGACGGCCACTGCGAAGCACGGGTCACGGCCTCGTGATAGAAACTCTGCACCATGCGCTTCTGATACTCGGGCGTCAGCAGCGAGAGAATGGTCGGGATCTGGTTGACGCGCATGCTGCCATACCAGTTCGTTCCGCCCAGGGAGTAGCGCCCGGTCCAGTCGCCAGGCACGGTGGCATAGGTGTGCTGCGTCGGGCCACCGCGGGATTTCGTCTCGGCCATCAGCGCATCGTAGTGGGCCTGTGCGGTCTTGAAGGCATAGGGACTGACGATGGCCGCACGCGGGTAGTCGCGGTCGCAGAATCCCCAGGGTGCATTCTTCGAATTGTCGCCAGCGAGTGCCGCGCCATTCGCGCCGCCCTGCGACTCCGCGCCGTACGGGCTGTTGCAGCGGAAATAACGCGGATCGCTCCACAGCGCGCGGTCCTGGTAGAAATCCTTGGTGGTGAAGAGGTCGATGGGCAACGGCGTCACGCCGGGGGGTGCCGCGCCGCCGGTGGCGCTGGCGAACAATGCCGTGGCATTGCCCTGTGAGCCGGTCAAGGGAGGAACACCCGCGACGGGCGGCCTGCCGGGTGCGGGTGGTCCGCCAGCAGCTGGAGGCGCACCAGCGCCGGGCGGCCCGCCAGCGGGTGGGCCTCCAAAGCCCTGAAAGCCCCGCAGGTTGGACGGGCCCACCTGCCAGAGGTCGCGCTCCAGTGCGGCCTGGACAGCCTGGTCCTGCACCTGGATGCGCTTCGGATTGGTAGGTGGCTGATTGAGATCGACAGCCAGCGGCGCACCGCGGCCGACGCTCCTGACTGTGGGGTCGGCTGCAGCATGCACAACCGCTGCTCCGACAATGATCAGCAGCCCCGCAGCCGGCGCCAGTTTGTTCACGATCCGCATTTTTCTGTTTCCCCCGTCCGGAGCTCTGACCGGTATCTTCGCTCAACTGCGCTGAACCGCCCCTTAAGGCTTGCGCGCGGTGACCAGTGAATAGTAGCCCCCGCCAGTCAGTGCTGCCTCGATATCCACGAATCCGGCGTGCTCCAGGATCTGCCGCAGATCAGGAAGACTGTACTGCCGCCCTTTCGTTCCCATCAGCATCAGCAGCGAGAAGGCCGAAGCTGCCAGCGGCCCGCAGTCGTCGTCATCCATGAGGATTTCGTGCAGCAGGATCCGCCCCCCGGAGGGCAGCGCCTCGAAGGATTTGCGCGCCAGAAGCCGGCAGGTCTCGTCGGACCAGTCGTGGAATATGTTCGAGAAGAAGTGGGCGTCATGACCGTGCGGCCACGATTGCGTGAACATGTTGAGCGCCTGGGTCTTCACGCGGTCGCCCACACCGGCTGCAGCGATGTAACCATCCGCCTCGATGCAGATCGTTGTGATTTCCATTACGGTGGCTTCGAGCCTGGGCCAGGCCCTGGCGAGTTCAATGGCAAATATGCCCGAACCACCACCCACGTCCAGCACCGAGCGAACCCCGGCGAACACGGACTGCCTCGCCACCGACAGGCCAGCAGCGCGGCTATGCGCGTTCATGAAGGCAGTGATGGTCTTTGCCAGGCCCGGCGGCATCTCGCCGCGTTCCCACTCGGCGGCAACCGAAGGATATTGCGTCGCCCGGTCACCGGTTCGAAGGGTCTCTAGCAGCTGGGCATGAAACGGCTGCGCCTCCTTGAAGCGGTGCAGCAGCGGGCCGACATAGCCGACTGCCTCAGGATGCAGCCAGGTGCGTGCGGCCGCCGTCGCGCGCCACAGTCCCTCGCGCCGCTCCAGGTAACCCATCGCAGCCAGCATGCCGAGATGGATCTGCAGCGCGCGCGCGTTCACGTCCAGCTCGGCCGCCAGGTCTGCGGTGCTTTTGGCGCGATCGGCGAGCGCCCCAAAGGTGCCGATCTCATCGGCCACTGACACCACGGGAAACTGGAACAGCGACAGCCACGTGTCCCAGACGATGCGGTCATCGATGGTGACTGGCAGCGTGCTCATTTCTGTTTACGCGGCGCGGTTTCTTTCAGGAACAGGGCCACGATGAAGCCCACCACGAGGCCGCAGGCCGCGAAATACAACGCCCCTTTCAGGCCGTATTCGCCGCCGGCAATCTTGCCCGCGATGATCGGGCTGATGCCGCCGCCGACGAATTCACCGGCGAAGATCACGAAACCGGCCATCGAAGCCAGCATGCCGGGAGGCGCGGCTTCTGCGGCAACCGGGCCCGCCAGAATCGCCAGCGCTGCGAAATTGAACAGCGAAGCAAAGAACAGCAGGATCCACAACGTGGTGGTGTTGTCCGGCCCGGCCTGCGTGAAGAAGTACAGCGACACCGCAGCCAGGATGTAGGAGGCCAGCGTGACAGGCTTGCGCCCGATGATAGTCGGAAAGCGCAGGCATCGCAAACTGGCCGATGCAGCCGCCGATACCCACCGCCGAGAACACATTGCCGGCAGTCACGGGATCGAGCCCCAGGCCAGCACCAACCGGCGCGGTGAGGTAGGCCGTGAGCATCGCCGCGATCACGAAGATGCCGCCCATGGCGCAGATCAGTGTGAGCGGCGCGACCTTGGCATTGCGATGACCGAACATGCTGAGCAATGGGCCGCCACCAATCGCCGTGGCCCGAAGCGAGACGCTTCAGCGGTTCACGCACCACGAACCACATGATGATGGCCACGATCACGCCAGGCGCGCCGACGAGCATGAACACCGTCTGCCAGCTGTGGGTTTCGAGCAGCCGCGTGGCAATGAGCGGTGCCAGCGCCAGAGCCGAACAGCGAAATCATGCACTGGAAGATGCCGTTGTTCAGGCCGCGGCGGGATGGCTTGGAAGCCTCCACTGCAACCGCCACACCGGTCGAGGCCACGGGGCCCTCGGCGATACCCATGATGACGCGGACCATGATCAGGCCCATGAGGGAGCCGACCATGCCGCTGGCCGCCGACATCAGCGAGAACACCAGGATGGCCGGCACCAGCACCGCGCGACGTCCGATCTTGTCCGCGAGGTAGCCCATCGCGAACGCTGAAATGCCCCAGGCCATGCCGAGATAACCCGCCAGCGTTCCGCCGTCCTGGGGAGTCAGGCCGAGATCCGCGGCCATCGTGGAGTTGGGCGACTGCAGGATGATGGGCAGCACGAACCTGTCGAGGCCCACGAGGCCGAAGGTAAGGCTCAGCAGAAGGATGATCTTCCACTCGTAGCTTGAATCGTGACCTTTCACATCGGACATTTCGTATTCCCCCTCTTGTTCTTGTTCTTGCTTGTTTGCTTGCGGTCTGCTGCTCTAACTCCGGCTCCAGAGTCGCTTCGACGCGATTGCCGCGCCATCCACCAATGACTTGAGCTTCATCCACACGATGTCGGGATCGACCGGACCGAATCCCGCGAAGGTCCCGAAGCCGCAGTCGGTGCCGGCGAGCACCCGCTCACGGCCCACCACGTTCGCGAAAGTCTCCAGCCGCTCGGCGACGAGCTCCGGGTGCTCGACGTAGTTCGTCGTGGTGCTCAGCACCCCGGGCACCAGGATCTTGTCATCGGGTATCTGCGATTTGAGATCGCGGAACACCTTCCATTCGTGCGCGTGCCGCGGATTGGCGGCCTCGAAGAGGATGGCCTGCGGCTTGGCCTTCATCACCACCGCCAGCAGCTTCTCCATCGGCACGTCGTGGGTGTGCGGGCCTTCGTAGTTGCCCCAGCACACGTGCATGCGCACGCGATCGGCCGGAACATTGCGCAGCGCATGGTTCAATACTTCGACGTGCCGCGCGGCGAGACTGACAAAATCGTTCTCGGTGCGATCGCGATACATCGTGTGCCGGCCCATGGCCATGTCGGGCGCATCGATCTGGATGAGCAGCCCCGCCTTGGTCAGCCCTTCGTATTCGGCGCGCATGCCTTCGGCCACGGCTTCCAGGTAGGCATCCTGGGTCGGGTAGAAGCTGTTCGGCTGGAACAGCGCGATGGTGCCGGGCGAAGCGGTATTGATGAAGCCTTCGACGGGCTTTGATGCGGCCATCGCCGCCTGCATGTTGGCGATGTCTTCCTGCATCGGCGCGAGATCCTTCACGCGGATCTCGGCGACGCAGCGTGGCCGGCGGTACTTCGCCGTCGATCCCAGCTTCGCCAGCTTCTCGAGCAGTCGCGGATGTTCCACCAGATCCTGCCCCGGCTCGCGCGGCGTGTCGCCATCGAAACCGGAGAGCCGGTCCTTGATGTAGGTGGCGTAGCTGATCTTGCCCATCTCGCCGTCGCTGACGATGTCGACACCGACCTCGACCTGCTTGCGCGACGATGGCCGCCACGGCATCCCGGATCACCTTGTCGGGATCAGGCGGCAGCGCGCCATTGTTCTCGCGTGCAAACAGCACGTCGGTGACGGCCTGCGAACGCGGCAGGCTGCCCACATGGGTGGTGAGAATGCGGTCTACGCTGCGCAGCACTTCAGCGGGCTTCCGAGCGGAACGGATTGTTGTTGCGGTGATCGCCGCCCAGCCAGCGCTTCAGCTCGGCATGCGCATTGCGGCGGTTTTCGTCGTTGATGGCCACCGCATCCGGATGATCATTCGTGAACTCGCAGATCATGCCGTTCGGATCTTCCGCGTACACGGAGCGGCAGTAGCCATGCTCCAGCACGTAGAACTTCGGCGGCTTCACGCCGGCTTCCTGCAGGCGCTTCTCGATGCCCGCCTGGGTCTCGGCATCGACGTTGAGCGCGATGTGATGGAACGGCGAAGCGGGAATCGTCGGCGAGAACAGTTCCTCGTCTTCCTTGTTGGCGAACTGGAAGAAGGCCAGCGCACCACCATCGGCCAAGCCGAAGAAGCAATGGCAATAGGTGCGCTCCTTGCCGAACAGCTCATCCTTTTCACACCACGTGGCGATCAGCGGCAGGCCGATGATGTCCTCGTAGAAATGGCGGGTGGCCTCCAGATCCTTCGAGGTATAGGCGGTGTGGTGCAGACGTGAAGGCAGCTTTGCTGAAATGGCCATGTAACTCTCCCGCTCCTGTGAGCAATACGCAGATCCGGATTGTACTTCAGGCGTATTCCTGACGGACGATCCGGGCCCCGGCGACCATGGCATGCAGCTTGCCGTCCGCGACTTCGCGCGGCAGGTACTTCATGCCGCAATCCGGGGCGACGATGATGTTCTCGGGAGGCACATGCTCCAGCGCCCGGCGGATACGGGCAGCCACCGTCTCCGGCGTCTCGATGGTCATGTCCGACAGGTCTATGACGCCGAGGATGATCTGCTTGCCTGGCAGCCCTTTCAGCACGCTGGTATCCAGGTGCGACTGCGCGGTCTCGATCGAGATCTGCTGGCAGGAGCACTTCGAGAGTTCGGTCAGGAACGAATAACCCTCCGGCCCCGGGCGCGCATGGATGATGGCGGCATAACCGAAGCAGATATGCACGGCCGTCTTGCCGACCACACCTTCCAGCGCGGTGTTCAGCGCGGCAAGACCGTACTTGCGGGCTTCTTCCGGACGCGCCTGCATGTAGGGCTCGTCGATCTGCACCACGTCGGCACCCGCGGCGAAGAGGTCGCGGATTTCCTCGTTCACGGCCCGTGCGTAATCCATGGCCGCCAGTTCGCGGCTGCCGCCGTAATGATCGATCTGCGCCTGCTGCGACATCGTGAACGGACCAGGCACGGTGATCTTGATGTGCCGCTGCGTATTCGCGGACAGGAACCGCACGTCATCGACCATCACGGCATGGCGGCGGCTGATCTTGCCGGTGACGCGCGGCACGGGGTTCGGATGGCCGCTGCGATCCAGCGCTTCACCGTGGTTTTCCATGTCCACGCCATCGAGCGCGGTGGCGAAGCGGTTGGAATAGCTTTCACGGCGGATCTCGCCGTCGGAGATGATGTCGATGCCGGCACTTTCCTGGGCGCGGATCGCCAGCAGCGTCGCGTCCTGCCAGGCTTCTTCAAGGTATTCGGCCGGAACGCGCCACAGTTCCTTCGCGCGCACCCGCGGCGGAAAGCGCCCGGCGAGCTTCTTGCGATCAATCAACCATTCCGGCTGCGGGTAGCTGCCAACGAGCGTGGTGGGGAACAGCATCTGTCTTCCTTTCTGTAGATCCGGTCGGTTGATTCGCGAAATTCAGTCCAGCGCGGGCCAGGCCTGCGACGCAGCAAGCTGCGCGCGGATTGCCGCACCGTGTTCGTTCAGCAGTGGCGCGGCGCGTACCGCGGCGGCCCGTGCGCCATCGAACTGCACTGCTGGGCGAACGGCATGCGTGGCCTGGTGTACAGGTTGCACCGGCACCATCAGCCCGAGGTGCTGCACCTGGGGATCCTTCACGGCTGCATCCACGCGGTTGATGGGTGCATAGGGCACGTCGTTGGCGCCCAGCCGCTTTTCCCAGTATTCCGAGGGCTGCTGCGAGAACAGCCGGTCGAGCTCCTGGCCCAGGGCATCGTAATTGTCGATGCGGGAGAGCCGCGTCGCGAATCGCGGATCGGCCGCGAGGGCTGGCGCTTCCAGAGCAGCCACGAGGCCGGTCCAGAATTTCTCCAGCGACGAAAGATGGATGGCGATGAAACCGCCATCACCCGTACGCAGGATATGCGCCTGCGCCAGCCGCGGCCGGTCGCTCGAGCGCGGCACCGTGCCCAGCGCGAAATACGCGGCATAGGGCTCGACGGTGAAATGGGCCATCGCCTCGAGCATCGACACCTCGACCATGCGGCCACGGCCCGTACGACCACGATCGAACAATGCGCCGAGCACGCCATAAGAGGCGTAGATGCCGGTGATCGCGTCGGCCAGCGCCGGGCCCAGGAAGCGCGGCCGGTTTTCATCGACCACCACGCTCAGGAAGCCCGACAGCGCCTGCGCCACGGAGTCGTAGCTCGGACGATCCACGTAGGGACCATCGGCACCGAAACCACTGATCGAGCAATACACCAGCTTCGGGTTCAGCTCCTGCAGGCGCTTCACGCCGGCGCCCAGGCGATCGGCGGTGCCCGGCCGGAAGTTCTGGATGAACACATCCGCCTCGCGGATCAGGGTGTCGAACACCTCGCGGTCACCGGCCTGCTTCAGGTCCAGCGCCAGACTGCGCTTGTTGCGGTTGTAGGCCTGGAAATGCGCGGAATAGTTGCCGCCCTGGTAGGCACGGTAGGGATCGCCATCCGGGCTCTCGATCTTGATCACGTCGGCGCCGAGGTCGGCCAGCATCATGCCGCAGCAGGGCCCGGTGATGAACGTGCCCTGCTCGACGATCTTCACACCCTTCAGTACATCCAGACCCTTCATGAATCTCCCCGCACAAAACCCGGTGGTACCGGGCCGTCGTAATCGATGGCCTTGGAAGCCGCATTCGAGAGCACGAAGCCGATGGGCTTCGTCTGTTCTTCCAGCAGGTGCGCCACGAGGCTCGCCGTACGCGCAAGCAGTGGCACGCCCTTGAGCGCACCGAGCGGAAAGCCCGCGTCGAGCAGCACTGCAGGGATGGCGGCCGACACATTCATCACCAGCGTCTTGCCGGTGAGCGCGGGCAATACCGCTTCGATCTGCTTCGCGGCACGGCGGTGGGCATCGGGCAAGCCGGCTTCCGCAGCCACTGCAAACAGTCGCGTGGCGCGGGGATCCTCTCCCTTGTGCAACGGATGACCGTAGCCGGGCACCGGCTTGCGAGCGGCGCGCAGCTCGGAAACAGCCGCGGTGGCTGCTGCCTCGAGATCCGATCCATTGCTTCGCGCAACCACATCGGCCAGCAACCGGCCGGCATCCTGGGCTGCACCGAGGATCACCGAACCGCAACCGAGCAGGCCCGCGGCCACGGCACCCTGCAGGGCTTCAGGCGCTGCGGCATAGGTCATGCGGCTGGCCTGCACGCTGGGCACCAGCCCGTGCTCGGCGATGGCCACCAGCGTGGCGTCGAGCACCCGGCGCTGCGCAGGCTGCGGCAACTGGCCAGACAACAGGAACCACACGTAATCCGTGAAGCTCACCTGGCCAATCAGCTCGCTGCACAGATCCTTGCCACGCACGATGATCGTGTCGGCACTGGAGGTGGAGAGCGCCGAGCTGCGATGCTCCTGGCGACCGATCTTCATTGTCTGCTGGACCCCCGAAACACGAATTCGTTGTACAAGACGCTTGTTGTAGACCGAATATCCTGAGACGCCAGAGCTTCCCATGTCAACGCACCCCGCCCCTGACCGATTTCTGGACCGAGAGGGTGCGCGGCTGCGCTGGCGTCTGGAGGGTACAGGCCCTGCGATCGTGTTGCTGCATGGCTGGGCGCTGGACCTCGAATACTGGGATCCCCTCGTCACACTGCTGGCTCCTCGATTCACGCTGCTGCGCTTCGACCGCTGCGGTTTCGGCCTTTCATCGGGCGTGCCGGACGTCCACCGCAATGTGGGCGATCTGCAGGCACTGCTTGACGCGGCGGGGATTGATCGACCGATCCTGCTGGGCATGTCGCAGGGCGCGCGGCTGGCGATCCATTTCGCGCTGGAACAGCCGGCGCGTGCGCGCGCGCTGGTGCTGGACGGCGCGCCGGCGCTCGAAGCGGAATCAGACCTTCCCCTGACCCAGTTCCGCAACCTGCTGGAGTCGCAGGGGCTCACGGCATTGCAGGCTGCGATCAAACTTCACCCGCTGATGCAGTTGCACACCACGGAACCCGCCGCCGATCATCTGCTGGTCAGTGTCGTCGCGCGTTATGCCGGCCTTGATCTGCTGCAGCCCCCCGCACACCGCGCTCGACCGCCGCGCCTAGACGCCATCGGGCTGCCCGCATTGATCCTGAACGGTGCCAGAGACAGTGCGGCAAGGCGCGATGCGGCGCATACGCTGCAAGTGGCGATACCGGGCGCGAGGATTGTTGAACTACCCGGCGCCGGCCACCTCGCGCTGCTGGATGACCCCGCGGGCTACGCACAGGCAGTCAGTGCATTCTGCGAATCCCTGCCGCCCTGACGGCAAGTCACTGCCTCGTGGCAGTTTCGGGCATCCCGCGGCAACGCTATATTGTCCGCAGAATCAGAATTCGAATCGCTTTGGGGGTCCCGATGAGTGCAATGCCTGGTCTCAGGATCGCTGCTGCCCTGGCGCTGGCACTTGCGCAGCTGCCCGCGAACATCAGCCTCGCCGCTGCACCGTCCATTCCCGGAATGAGCCAGCCACTGGGCGCCGGCCCCTTCACCTACCGCACCGGAGAAGGCCAGAACATCCGCGTTACGGTGCTGGCACGATTGCCTTCTCCCTACGCCATCGCCTTCCTGCCCAATGGCGACATGCTGGTCACGCAGCGCACCGGTGAACTGAAACGGATTCCGAAAGGCACTGGCGTCGTGCAGGCCGTTCCAGGTGGCCCGAAGGCCCTGCCGCCCCCGGTGCCTTCGGGCGTGCACGGCTACATGGCCATCGCCCTGCATCCGCGTTTTGCCCAGAACGGACTGGTGTACATCGCCTATACGAAGCCACAGCCGGAGGGCAGCAAGACCCGCAGTGTGGCGATTTCGCAGTCGCGTTATGCCGATGGCAGCCTGCATGACACGAAGGATGTGTTTGTCGGCGAAGGCCTTGGTGGCCCGACTACCGTAGCGATGACACCGGATGGAAAATTGTGGATCGGCACCACCGAAGGCGGCAAGGCACAGGACACCACCTGGCTTGGCGGCAAGGTGCTGCGGCTCAATGACGACGGCACCGTACCGGCAGACAATCCCTTTGTCGGCAAGGAAGGCTACCGGCCCGAAATCTATTCACTGGGGCATCGCACCGCGCTGGGGTTATTCGTGCATCCGGTGAGCGGCGAGCTCTACGAGAGCGAGATGGGCCCGAACGGCGGTGACGAGATCAACCTGATCAAGGCAGGCCGCAACTATGGCTGGCCCATCGTCAGTCTTGGCCGCTCCTATCCCGGCCCCTGGCAATCGAAGACCAACGAGCCCATGCACACCGGTTATGAACTGCCGCTGGTCTACTGGACACCCTCCATCTCGGTGACAGGCCTCACCTTCTACCTTGGCGATGCGCTGCCAAAATGGAAGGGCAACCTCTTCATCGGTGGTGTGCGATATGGCGAGATGCCGGGCACGGGCCGCATCGATCGCATCGTGCTCAACGACAAGATGGAAGAAATGCGCCGCGAGTCACTGCTCACGGAACTGCACCAGCGCATTCGCGACGTGAAGGCCGGCCCGGACGGCCTGCTCTACGTGGCCACCGATGAAGAACAGGGCGCGATCTTGCGCATCGAGCCGGCACCATGATCCGGCGCACGCTGTGTGTCACCGGTTTGCTGCTTGCGCCATGCCTGGTGCAGGCCCAGCGCGCCATTCCCAATGGTCCGGAAGGGTTCCCGGTGGCGCCCAGCGGCCTCGAGGGAAAGCCGCTGGCCGCAGGGCCATTCACCTACAGCACAGCCGAACAGCAGGACATCCGCGTCACCGTGCTGGCGCGCATGCCTTGGCCCTTCGGCCTCACCTTCCTGCCTGATGGCGACCTGCTCATCGCACAGCGCACCGGCGAGATGAAGCGCATCCGGAAGGGCACGACGGAAGTTCTGCCGGTAACCGGTGGGCCGCAGGCGTTGTTCCAGGGGAAATCCGGCCCTGCCATCCTGCATGGCTACATGCACATGGCACTGCATCCGCGCTTCGCCAGCAATGGTTGGCTGTATCTCGCCTATTCGAAGGCACCACAGGGCAGCCAGTCGCTGGTGACCGCCGTTGCGCGCGCGAAGTACGTGGACGGGCGGCTCACCGAAGTGAAAGACATATGGGTCGGCGACACCTTCTTTGGTCCAGTCTCGATTGCGATGACGCCCGACGCAAAGCTCTTCATCGCCATCAGCGGGCTGACCGGAGATCTGGCGCAGAACCCCGGGCAACTGGCCGGCAAGGTGCTGCGGCTCAATGACGACGGCACGGTCCCCACCGACAACCCCTTCGTCGGCAAGAAGGGTTACCGTCCCGAGATCTACTCGCTGGGCCATCGCTCCACCTCCGATCTCGCCGTGCATCCGGTGTCGGGCGAGGTTTATCTCAGCGAGATGGGTCCGAATGGCGGTGACGAGATCAATCACATCCAGGCAGGTCGCAACTACGGCTGGCCCGTGGTCAGCCTCGGCCGCACCTACACCGGGCCGTGGCAGCATGAGGTCAGCAAGCAGCCCACGCATGCGGGATTCGAAGCGCCCCTGCTCTACTGGACTCCCTCCATCTCGGCGACGGGACTTGCTTTCTATCAGGGCGATGCATTGCCGAAATGGAAAGGCGACCTGTTCGTGGCCGGCGTGCGTTATGGCGAGGTGCCAGGCACGGGCCGCGTCGACCGGATCATGATCAACGAGAAATTCGAGGAACTGCGCCGCGAGACGCTGCTGGGTGATCTGCGTCAGCGAATCCGCGATGTGCAGGCTGGCCCGGACGGGATGATCTACGTCTCCACGGACGAAGAACAGGGCGCGATCCTGCGCATCGAGCCCGCCCGCTAGACCACGCAGCCTGGAATCAGCGCTTGCCGCCGCCGCTCGCCATCCACGTGGCGAGCGCTGACAGCTCGGCATCGGTGATCTCGGTCTTGCGGAAAGGCGGCATCGACAGCACCCCCTGTCGCACGAACAGCCTGATGGCTTCGGCCGTGAGATCAGTGCGATCCAGCAGCACGGCCGGCGGGGTGCCCTTGTATTTCACCTGCAGCGATTCGGTGCCCGGGTTGCCGCGCCCCGCGGCATGGCAGTGCACACACCAGCGTTGGTAAACACTCTCACCCAGCGCGGGCTCAGCAGCGGCGGCAGCCGACGCCAGTGCGGCAAGCCCCAGCACCACCGTCCATCGCGGCACCGCGCGCATCAGCCCTTCCTCAGGTGTTTCGGCCACACGCCATAACGACCCGGTGAAAGGATGCCGTTCGGATCCAGCGCATCCTTGATGGTCTCGCGCATGCGCGTGAGCGAACCGTTGTTGTACGAATAGGTGTTGGCCACCAGATCCTGGAACGCGGCCGGCGCGCGATATTCGGCCCAGCCCTTCTCCGCGGCGAGCTGCACCCATTTCTCGAAGGCAGCGCGCATCTTCGCGTTCATCACTTTGTCCTTGCCGATCGGGAACATGATCATCGCGACCAGCGAGCGTTCCCAGTTGGTCATGTAGACCGGGCCCTGGAAGCGCAGCGTGCCACCTTCCGACACTGCGGGCAGGTTGTCGCGATAGAACTTCGCGTATTCCAGCAGCGCTTCGCCGGTGCGCGGAATGATCGGCGAAAAGCCGATGTGCCCGCCGGGCGGTGCCGGGTTCTGCGCGTTGCGGCCCAGCATCGCGAAGGTGGAAAGATCCGGAATTCCGAAATTCACCTTGCGGATCCGGGCCAGCGTGGCCGCGTCCAGCGGCGTGCGGATCAACTCGCCTTCGGTGAAGCGGCTGTTCGGGATCTTCGCGAACTTCTCCTTGCAGTAGTCCATCTGCGCGCGCACGACCTTCTCGGGGCCGTAGATCGGAATCTGCAGGTTCCAGTTGTTGCCACCGCCGAAGAGTTGCGTCGAGCCGTTCACCACATGCTGGTTTTCCAGCAGGTTCAGCGTGTCGATCAGCGGCACCGCATCTTCGGTGCGCGTCACCACCACCGTGGCGGACTGCATCGCCTCCGGACGCGGCATGAGATAGAAGCCCATCTTGGTGACAACGCCCATGTTGCCCTGCCGGAACAGGCCGTCCACCCACGGACCATAGCCCCACTTGTTGTGCTGCCAGGATTTGGAATCCGGTAACGCCCCCATGCCCGTGCGCACGACTTCGCCATTGGCGAGCACCACTTCCATGCCGCAGTGAGAACCGAAATGATCGCGGAATGGCGAGGCGGTCCAGCCGCCACCGCCATCCAGCGCATTGCCAATCACGCTGCCCCAGCCGGGATCAGGTGGATCGATCCACACATCGAGGTTGGCCCTGGTGATGTGTTCGTACAGATCCAGGTAATTGACGCCCGGCTCCACCAGCGCATAGGCATTGCGCTCGTTGACCTCGAGCACGCGGTTCATGCGCTTGAGGTCCAGCACCACGCTGCCGGAATACACCGGTGCAGAGCCGCCATAGGCGAGATTGCGACCCGTGGAGATGGCATACAGAGGCACACGGTACTGATTGGCGAGGCGAACCACAGCCTGCACCTGCTCCACTGTCTGTGGTGCGACAGCCGCGGAAGCAACCCGCTCTTCCGGTTCATCCCAGTAAGGTGAATAGGCATCCCGGTACAGCGCCACATCTGCATCGGAGGTGAAGACCCAGTCTGCACCCACCGTGTCGCGCCAGCCTGTCAGCACGCGATTGAAGTTGGCACGGCTCACGCCGGGCGGCAGCCGTGAAGGCGCGACGGCGGAAGTGGCCGTCACCGCAGGGACAGCGGCCGCAGCCTGCGCCGCTGCGGCGAGAAGGGGAGTGCCGGAAATCGCAGGGACCGCCACACCAGCCGCGGCCTGCAGAAAACGCCGTCGATCCGTCATGAAGATTCCCCCCGATTTCTACTTTGGGCTTATTTGATCGAAGACAGCCAGGGAATGAACACCTTTTTGGCGATCTCGCCGTTGTTCAGTTCTTCATTCATGAAATGCCCGTTGCCCTGGATACCCACATCTTCCAGCCGCGTGAGCGTGGCCTTGGCGCCGAGCTGGTTCAGCGTGTGCACGGAGCAGTGCACGCTCGGCGTGAACATCGGCGAGGAGAGTGGAGCCACGACAAACCGCACCGGCTTGCCGGCGAAGGCCGGCACCGTGCGCACTTTGTCCTTGGGCTGCAGGTTGCAGGCGCTCAGTCCCGCGCGCTCGACCGGCTGGGCTTCAGTGGTGATCCGCTCACCCGCGGCCAATGCCGGCTTGAACGTAATCAGCGAAGCAAGATTGTCGGTGATGCCCATGGCCGGTTCGATCGCAAGCACGCCCTTCACCAGATTGGGACGCGCTTCCATCGCGAGCCATCCCGAAGGGCCACCGGCAGAATGGGTCACGACGATGGCCGGTCCGATCCGGTCCAGCAGCTCGGCAAGGTTTTCCTTCAATACGGCATTGGATGCCGTGGGGCCGGGCTCCGAGCTGGCCGTATGCGCTGCCACTTCCTTCGAATCGGCAGCGCCGCCACCTGGATACTGCTTGCTCTGCACCGTGAAGGTATTGGCGATGAACTGGGTGGTGGGTGGCGCACCCAGCTGTTCACCGTACGCGCGGTGATTGGGCGAACGTCCATGCGCGGGCCGATCGACGTAATACACATCGAAACCTGCGGCCAGGAAGTAATCCAGCCAGCCATCGCGACCGTCCGGGGTTCCCATCCAGTCCGTGGCCTGACCGCCGCCGCCATGCACCAGCACCAGCGGATACGGGTGGCGCTTGCGGGAAACGAGCTGGAAGCCGACATGCATCTGCCCTTCGATCGTCGTGGCAGCGGCAGGTGGTGCGCCGGGCCGGCCCGGCGCTTCTGCCGTCTTGGTGCGCACACCAACATAGAAGAATCCCTGGTCGCGAAGGCTGATCGCCCCGGCCTCACCGCCCGCTGAAGCCGCGCCAGCTGCCAGCAACGCAACACCGGCAATCAAACCGGCCATGGGAAGCGCAGTCCGGCGTGCACCTGTTGTTCTATTCATCCTTGCGCTCCTCATGCCTTGGGGAATTTTCCGAATCGTATCCGATCGATCTGCAGATGCGGGATTTCGCTATGCAGCATGACTGCTATTCCTTCCTGAACGGCAGTGTCAGCAGGAACCAGATCAGGCCCGGCGTCAGCAGCTTCAACGCCGCGCGCGCGGCATCCGGGCCAAGACGCGCATCCAGCGGCATGGCGCCGAATACCTTGCCGCGAATGATGAGCTGGTTGCCATCGCGCTCCAGCGCAGTGACCGCCATCAGCTCGCCGCCGTCTGCGGATTGCAGCTTCACTGCACGCGCCCCTGTTTCGCGAAGTCGAGCTTGAGTGCCTCGAAGATCTTCATCGCCGTGGCACGGCCCGCGCCGAATACGCCGCCACCGGGATGCTGGAACGGGCCGACCAGATACAGGCCATCCAGCCCTGGCACCGTGTACTGCCCCAGCGCGGGCGTGGGCCGGTGCGCGCCGGATTGATAAGTAGTCGTGGCAATGCCGTGCAGATCGCCGCGCCGGAAGCTGGGCGAGGTGCGCTCCATGTCGACCGGGCTATCGACATGCCGCGCGAGGATTACCTCCGGCACATTGGTCACGAAAGCCGAAAGCCGTTGCAGCATGTGGTCGGCGTATTGCTGTTTGGTGTCGTCCCAGCTCGCACCGTCTGGCCGCTGGTAGGGCACGTAATCCCACATGTGCAGGATCTGCTTGCCCTCTGGCACGCGCGAAGGATCGAACTGCGAGAGGCTGCCCAGCCCGAGCAGCGGCACGGGCAGGAACTGGCCGTAACGCAGCTCATCGAAATCGCGGCGCAGCGTTTCGTAGCGATCCGGCAGCAGCTCCACCATCACCGCGTCCACTGCATCGCGGGTGCGGTATTGCAGCGGACCATCGAGCGCCGCGTGCACGGTGATGCAGGCTGCATTGGTGATGTGGGTGGCCTCGGCGTCTGCGCGCACCTGCGCGTTGAGCCCGTCCACGATGCCGCCCAGCAGATGCGGATGGATGGCACCGATGATGGCTTCGCGTGCCGCGAAGGTGCGGCCGTCGACACATTCCACCGACGACGCGCGGCCATTGCTGACCTTGATGCGCGCCACATCGGCATTGGCCAGCACTTCGCCGCCATGGTCACGGATGCAGGCAATCAGTGCATCGGTGAGCTTGCCGGCACCACCGCGCGCCACGCCGAAACCATAGGCTTCCAGGAAACCCAGGAATACATAGGCGCCGATCGCAGTGGCCTTCTCATCCGGCGACACCAGGTTCTCGCCCGCCACGCGCGCGAAATGCATCTGCACCTTCTCGTTCTCGAACAGGTCGCAGAGATGATCGTGGCTGCTCATCTGGATGATGCGCCACAGCGCCCGCCCTTCCGCCGACTGGTCGAGCATGGCATTCGACGCGCCCACGGGCGCGGGCGGCGCATACAGCGTCGAGGCGATCATCGGCAGCCAGGCGGCGGCCTGCTGCGAAACCTTCAGGAAAGTCTCTGCATCGCGCTTCGAGAACTTGCCGATCTCGGCCGCCGAACGCTGCGGATCGCGGTACAGCTTCAGCGTGCTGCCGTCCTCGAATACCGACATCATCGGCACCTCGGGGAAGATGTACTGCAGGCCATAACGCGACTTCAGGCCCAGCTCGTCGTTCTTCAGCAAGGGATTGGCCTGGATGAAGATGTGGCTCATCGAATGCTGGTCGTGCCGGAAGCCCGGCAGCGTCAGCTCGCGCGAAACGACGCCGCCGCCGAACCAGGCGTTGCGCTCCAGAACGACCACCTTGCGTCCGGCCACCGCGAGATAGGCGGCGGCGACCAAACCATTGTGGCCAGAACCCACGGCCACGATGTCAGCTTGCTGCATTCATTTCCCCGTCGGGCAATTGCAGCCCGTTTGACTGCACGATACGCGGGGACCTGTATTAGGATCAATCGCCAATGGATGCCAGCTACGAGATCTACGCCATCCGCTATGCGCACCTGGAGCGCACGGCCCGCCACAATTTCATTGATGGGGACCTGCACGACGGGCCGATGCCGCTGGACTACTTCGTCTGGGCGATCGTGGGCGGCGGCCGCAACTGGGTGCTCGACACCGGCTTCGACGCCGCGATGGCCGCCCGGCGGCGGCGACAGCTGCTGCGCCCCGTTGGCGAAGGCCTGCAATCGATTGGCATCGATCCGGCCAGCGTGCAGGACGTGATCATCAGCCACATGCACTACGACCACGCCGGCAATCACGACCTCTTCCCCGCCGCCCGCTATCACCTGCAGGACGACGAAATGGAGTACTGCACCGGCAGATCCATGTGCCAGTCACTGCTGCGTGGCCCGTTCGACGCGGAAGATGTGCAGGCCATGGTGGGGCGCCTGTTCCGGGACCGGGTGGTTTTTCACGATGGCGATGCGGAACTTGCGCCGGGCCTGACCCTGCACCGGGTCGGCGGGCACACCCGTGGTCTGCAGGTGGTGCGTGTGCACACCCGCCGCGGCTGGGTGGTGCTCGCTTCCGACGCCGCCCACTTCTATGCCAACTGGCAGCAGCGCCGGCCATTTCCCATCGTCGAAAACGTCAGCGCCTATCTGGATGCCTTCCGGCGCATCGAGCAACTCGCCAGTTCGCCACAACACATCATTCCGGGGCATGATCCGCTGGTGCTCCAGCGCTATCCTCGGGCACGACCAGAGCTGGCCGACATCGTGCGGCTGGATCTGGAACCAATCAGCGACTGACAACAACAAGCCCGCTGGCGGGCGGGGGATCAATTCGAGTGGAGCGCATCGCTTTCATTGGCGTGGGCCGCATGGGTTCGGGCATGGCCGCCCGGCTGCTGGCCGCGGGACATGCCGTTACCGTTTACGATCCTAGCCCTGCTGCGGTTGCCGCATTGGTGACGCTGGGCGCGAAGTCTGCTGCTTCAGCAGTCGCTGCAGCCACCGGCGCGAGCGTGGTCATGGCCAGTCTCCCCGGCCCTGCGGCAGTCAAGCAGCTCGCCACCGAGCTCGCCGCCGTTCAAGGCGTCGTGGCATTTGTCGATCTTTCCACTTCCGGTCCCGCCGCAGCGCAGGCGGTTGCCGCGACCCTGGCGCCTGCGGGCATTGCCGCCGTCGATGCGCCGGTGTCGGGAGGCGTGAAGGGCGCAGCCAGTGGCAAGCTCACCTTGATGGTATCGGGCCCTGCCGCGGCCACCCTGCGCGTGCGGCCCCTGCTCGAAATCTTCGGTCGCGTGATCGTTGTCGGCGAGAAGCCAGGACTCGGCCAGACGCTCAAGCTCGCCAACAATCTGATGTCCGCGGCATCACTGGCCATTGCGAGCGAAGCCATGGCCATGGGCGTGAAGGCCGGGCTGGATCCTGCGGTGATGCTCGAAGTGCTGAACGCCTCCTCCGGCCGCAACAGCGCCACGCAGGACAAGATCCCCAAACATGTCTTGAACCGGCAATTCGATTTCGGCTTCGCCAATGCGCTGTCTTTCAAGGACGTGCGTCTGTGCCTCGACGAAGCCGAGGCGCTGGGCGTGCCGATGGTGGTGGGCGCAGCCGTGCGGCAGATGCTCTCCATCACGCAGCAGATGTACGGGCCGGATGCGGATTGCACGGAAATGGTCAAGGTTGTCGAACAATGGGCTGGCTGCCGCGTTGGCAGCGGCGAGGAGAAATAGATGAGCAATGAGAAATTCGAGCGCGGCCTCGCGCTCCGCAAGCAGGTACTGGGCGCGGACTATGTCGAGAAATCGATGGCTGCGGCCGATTCGTTCAGCATGCCGATGCAGGAACTCTCGACGGAGTATTGCTGGGGCCACGTCTGGACTCGCCCAGGCCTCGCGCTGCGCGATCGCAGCCTGATCAACATCGCGATGATCAGCGCGCTGAATCGCCCGCATGAACTCAAGCTCCATGTGAAGGCAGCGCTGAACAACGGTTTGTCGCGCGACGAAATCCGCGAGGTGATCCTGCAGGTCGCGGTGTACTGCGGCGTGCCGGCCGGCATCGACAGCACGCGCATTGCCCGTGAGGCCTTCGCCGAACTCGACGCCGCCAAGAAGGCATGACAATGAGCGCCATCGCCAAGAACCCGCAGGAACAGACCATCCTGGATTTCTTCCGCATCCTGTCGAGCGGCGAACTCGAGGCGATCCGCGCCACGCTGCATCCAGACGCCGAATGGCGGCCGATGGTGCAGAACATCCCCGGCGCCGGCGTGCATCACCCGCGCGATTACATCGTCGACCAGTTTCTGGCACCCGTGCGCGGCATGTTCGTACCGGGAGACCCGAAGACCACGGTCAACAAGATGCTGTCGGATGGCAATTACGTGATGTGCGAATCGCGGGCCATCGGCAAGCTCCCCGACGGCCGTGTCTACGACAACCACTATGCCTGGGCCTTCGAGCTGAAAGACGGCCTGGTCTGGCGGATCCGCGAGTACATGGACAGCCACTACATCGCGACACTTTTCGGCGGGGGCTGAACCATGGGCACCTTGAAGGGCAAGACCATCATCGTCACCGGCGCGGCGGGCGCGATCGGCTCTGCCACGGCCAGCGTGCTCGCGCGCGAAGGCGCGAAGCTGATGCTGGTGGACGTGCGTGCCGAAGGGCTCGCATTGCGCGAGAAGGAATTGCGCGCGGCGGGCGCGGACGTAGCGAGCAGCACCGCGGACGTAAGCCGCAGCGCCGAGGTGAAAGCCTTCATCGACGCGACCGTGGCACGCTTCGGCCGCGTCGACGGCCTGTTCAACAACGCCGGCATCGAAGGCCATATCGCACCGACCTGGGAATACGACGAGGCCGAGTTCGATCATGTCACCCGCGTCAACGTGAACGGCGTGTTCCTCGGCATGCGGCATGTGTTGCCGTTGATGATCGCGCAGGGCAGCGGCGCCATCGTCAACACGGCCTCGATCGGCAGCGAGCGCGGCCTGGCTGGCGCCTGCACCTACAACGCCAGCAAACATGCCGTGGTGGGTCTCACGCGCACCGCTGCTGCCGAAGCCGGGCCGATGGGCATCCGCGTCAACTGCGTGATGCCGGGCGTGATCGACACTCCCTTGCTCGAATCAGTCCTGGGGCCGTTGTTCAACGGCGACATCGACCTCGGCAAGAAGACGCTGGGGAAGATCGCGCCGCTGGAGCGCATCGGCAAACCGGTGGAGATCGGTGAGGTGGTGGCTTTCCTGCTGTCGGACGCGTCGAGCTTCGTGACGGGGGCAGCCTGGTCGATAGACGGCGGGGCACTCTGCACCATTCGTCACTGACGATTACACAACAAGAATAAGGGGGGAATGATGGCCAGCGACAAGAAATACCAGTGGCTGCTGATCGCATTGCTGAGCGCGAACTTCGGCGTCGTGTTCTTCGATCGCCAGGCCTTCACGTTCCTCGGCACTTTCATCCAGCCCGATCTGAACCTGACCCAGGCGCAGATCGGTGACATCGCTGCGGCCTTCTCGTTTGCCTGGGCGATTGCCGGCCTGTTCATGGGCACCATCTCGGACCGCTTCGGCCGGCGCAAGACCATCCTGGTCATTGCCACCCTCGTGTTTTCCTGCGCTTCCGTGCTTTCCGGCTTCGCCACCGGCTTCGTGGCCCTGATGGCTGCGCGCATGCTGATGGGCATTGCCGAAGGCGGCATCATGCCGATCACGCAGACATTGATCGCCGCCGACGTAGCGCCAGAGCGTCGCGGTCTCGCGCATGGCATTGCACAGAACGTGGGCGCGAACTTCCTGGCCAATTTCCTTGGGCCCATCGTGGTGGTGGCCATCGCGCTCGCCGTGGGCTGGCGCAATGCCTTCATGATCGTGGCGATACCGGGATTCGTGATGGCGCTGCTGCTCGCCTGGTTCGTGCGTGAGCCGCATCACCTCGACAAGCATCCGAAACCCACCTTGGCCGGCGCACTGGCGCTGCTGTCGGATCGCAACATCCTGGTCTGCTGCCTGCTGTCGATATTGCTGGTGGCATATCTCGTGGTGTTCGCGGTTTTCATGCCGTTCTATCTCGAAGGCGCCCGCGGCATCCCGCCCGGAGAAATGGCGCTGGATCATGGCCAGCAGCGGCCTCGCTTCCATTGCCATCGCATTCATCGTGCCCGGGCTTTCAGACCGCATTGGTCGCAAGCCAGTGGCCGTCGTGGCTTCCCTGCTCGGCGTCTGCGTGCCGCTTGGCGCCATGTGGGTGGATGGCAGCTCCATGTGGCCTTACTACCTGGCATTTGCCGCGGGCGCGTCCATCACCGGCGTGTTCCCGCTGGCCATGGCCACGATTCCTTCAGAGGTCGTGAAGCCGGGTCTCACAGCCACCGCACTCAGCCTTACCATGGGGACCAGTGAAATCATCGGTGGTGTGTTTGCGCCATCCATCGCCGGCCGTGCATCGGTTGCGTACGGACTGACTGCCCCGCTGTGGATCGTTGCGGGGCTCGCCGTGGCGGCAGCCATCGTGGCATTGCTGCTGCGCGAAACCGCACCGGCTGTGCTGGCACGGCGCAATCAGGCGAGGCCAGCGTGATCGCAGGGGCATGACGGATGACGGGCGCGAATGAATTCGACTATGTGATCGTGGGCGCCGGCACGGCCGGTTGCGTGCTGGCGGCGCGTCTCTCCGAAGATCCCGCCGTGAGTGTCTGCCTGATCGAAGCGGGGCCTCGTGACTCGCACCCTTTCATCCAGGTGCCTGCGCTGGTGGGAGCCGCCATCGGCCGCAAGCGTCTCAACTGGCGGTTCATGACGGAACCGCAGCCGCAGCTCGACAACCGGCGCATTCCGGTGCCGCGCGGCCATGTGGTGGGTGGCTCCGGCTCCATCAATGGCATGGCCTATTACCGGGGGCATCCCAGCGAATATGACGAGTGGGCTGCGACGGGAAACACCGGCTGGGGCTGGCGTGATGTGTTGCCCTATTTCAGGCGTTCGGAAACGAACGAGAGCTATCCGGACTCACCTCATCACGGGCAGTCCGGGCCCATCAATGTGCGGCACATCCGCAAACCCAATGCATTGAATCATTCGTTCCTGCAGGCCTTCGAGGCACTGGGTGAATACCCGGCCTGCAAGGACCTGACCGGACCCGAACCCGAAGGCTACGGCCTGCGGCAGGGCACGATCCGCCGTGGCCGACGCGACTCCACTGCCGTCGCGTTCCTGCGCCCTGCACTCTCGCGCCCGAACCTGACCCTGCTCAGCGATACGCTGGTTACGCGGCTGCTGATTGACCGCGGCACCGCCACAGGGGTGGAGATCCGTGCAGCGGCATGCGCCTGGCCGTGCAACGCAGAGCCTTCGCGCCCGCCGCGAGACGCTGCTCTGTGCCGGCGCCATCCAGTCGCCACAGATCCTGATGCTTTCCGGCGTGGGGGATGCCGACGAGCTGCAGCGCCACGGCATTGCCCTGCAGCATCACCTGCCGGGCGTGGGCGGCAACTACCACGACCACATGGCCGTCTCGGTGCTCATGGAGACTGCCAACACGTTGTCCTATGGGCTTTCCTTCCGCACCGCGCATCGCGCCCTGTGGAATCTCGTGCAGTACCTGGCAATGCGCGACGGGCCACTGGCCAGCAACCTGTTCGAGTCCACGGCCTTCATCCGCAGCAGTGCAACGGCCACCCGTCCGGACCTGCAACTGGTGTTCCAGCCCGCGCGCCGCAATCGCGGCACGTTTCCGTTGCCGCTGGGGCACGGTTACGCAATCAGCAGCGTGGGTCTGCATCCGAAAAGCCGCGGACGCATCCGGCTGGCAAGCGGTGACCCAAAGGCCGCGCCGCTGCTCGATCCGAACCTGCTGGCGGATCCCGCCGACATCCAGCCCTTGCTGCATGGCCTGAAACTCGCGCGTCGCCTGCTCGCGGGCAGCGCATTTGCGCGCTTCAACGCGCGGGAGGTCGCGCCGGGACCTGCGATTGCCACCGATGCCGAGCTCATCGCCTACATTCGCCGCGCTGCGCACACGGTGCACCACCCTGCCGGCACCTGTCGCATGGGCATCGAGGCCGATGCCGTGGTCGATCCGCAACTGAAGGTGCGGGGCGTGGCGAACCTGCGCGTGGTGGATGCTTCCATCTTCCCGTTCGTGACCGGCGGCAATACCAACGCACCCGTGGTGATGGTGGCGGAGAAAGCCGCCGACATGATCCTTGGCCGACCCGCCGCACAATAGATCCGCACTGGCAATTACCGGGGAACAGGCATGGCTGCAGAACACATCAGGCACTGGCGCATCGGCGATGTGGAAATCGCCCGCATCGTCGAGGTCAACGGCTGGGAAGACGACATCACCATGCTGCTGCCCGATGCCACCCCGCAGTACGTACAGCAGTTCGGCTGGTTGCTGCCGCATTTTGCAACTCCGGAAGGGAAGATGATCATCTCCTTCCAGTGCTTCGTACTGCGCTCGAAGGGCCGCAGCGTGATGATCGACACCTGCATCGGCGCAGACCGGCAGCGCGAGTTCCCCGTGTTCAGCAACATGCAGACCACCTTCCTGGAAGATCTGGCCGCCGCGGGCTTTCCGCACGAATCCATCACCGACGTGTTGTGCACCCACCTGCACTTCGATCATGTGGGCTGGAACACCCGCAAGGTGAATGGCAAATGGGTACCCACCTTCCCGCAGGCGCGCTACTACTTCGGTCGCGAGGAGTGGCGGCACTGGCAGCACCTGCGCGACACCAACGGCTACCACGACATGGAACATCTCCACGACGCCATCGATCCGGTGATGGCAGCTGGCCTCGTGGAGTTCGTTGATCCGGACTTCCGCCTGACCGACGAGGTCTCGCTGATGCCGACGCCGGGCCATACGCCCGGCCATGTGAGCGTGCTGATTGAGTCACGCGGGGAGAGCGCCGTGATCACCGGCGATCTGATGCATAACCCCATCCAGATCGCCGTGCCTGCGGTCGAAGCCCGCTTCGACATGGACAAGGCAGCCGGCGCGCACACACGCTGCGCCTTCGTCGAACGTTTCAACAACACGGAAACGCTGGTGATCGGCAGCCACTTCTCCGAACCCAGCGCCGGCCACATCGTGCCGGATGGCACTGCCTGGAAACTGAAGGTCTGACATGCACAACCACCCTGATCTATCTGGCCAGAATGTTTTCATCACCGGGGCCGCACGAGGCCTCGGTAAATCGATGGCGCTCAAACTCGCGGCCTGCGGCGCCACGGTCGGCGTTTCCGATCTGGGCATGGCGGATTGCGAGGTCGTCGCCGAGGAGATTCGCAGCAAAGGCGGGCAAGCACATGCCTATGTGGCGGATGTGGCCGTCCGCAAGCTGTTCATGGCTGCTGCAGCCACCTTTGCGGCGCAATATGGTCGCATCGATGCCGTGATCAACAATGCCATGCTGCTCAAGTACGAGCCGGTCGAGCAGATCAGCGAGGAAACACTGACCCGCATGACGGCCATCGGCATCAATGGCAGCGTGTGGGGCGCCCAGGCACTGCTGGCACATTACGACCCGGCAAGAGGCGGCGCACTGATCAACATGGCCTCGCCGGTGGCGGAAAAAGGTTTCCCCAATACCGCTGCCTACAGCCTGGTGAAAGGCGCGATCGTGACCCTCACCAAGGTGCTGGCGGCGGAACTGGGACCACGCAATGTGCGCGTGAATGCCATCTCGCCAGGCTCCGTGCCCACGCCCGGCGCATTGGGGCTGAATGACGCTGCAGAATACGCGCGGCGCAGAAACACCATTCCGCTGCGCCGGCTCGGAAGTGAGCAGGACAACGCCGACGCCTGCGCGTTCCTGTTGAGCAGCCAGGCCTCGTTCATCAATGGCGAGATCCTGCATGTGGATGGCGGCATTGCCGCCGCAGGATAGGAGCACTGCCATGCAAGCCATTCCCGAGTTCGATACCGATATCTTCAGCCGTGAGTCGGTGCGTCACGCCAATGCCGTGGACGACCGCCTGCGCGAGTTCGCACCCGTGGTGCGATTGCCGGGAGAAGATGCCGTGATGCTGGCGCGCTTCGAGCATGTGTCCGCCGGGCTCAAGGACTGGAAGAGTTTCTCCAACACATCCCGCCCCTGGCACGATCCGAATTCCGTGCGCCCCGAGCTGTTGCTGACGGATGATCCACCCAAACACACCCGCGTGCGCGCGGTGGTGTCCAATGCGCTGTCACCGGCCTCCCTGAACCAGCTCGCCGAGCCTTTCCGCCGGGATGCACGGGCCATCGTCGAGCGGCTGCGGGCGCGCGAGGGCGAAGTGATCGATGTGGTGGGCGACATCACCCAGCCCTTCATCTACAAAGTACTGCCGGATCTGATTGGCCTGCCGGAAGCGGGTCGCGAGCACATGTCCGCCTTCGGCAACATGGTGTGGGCCACCATGGGTCCGATGAACGAGCTGTTTCACGAGGCCATGCGCGACACCAGCGGCGAAGTCCTCACCTGGGCCGGGTCCTGCTGCAGGCGTGAGAACCTTGCTGCCGGAAGCCTCGGCATGGCGATGTACGAGGCCGCCGATCGGGGAGAAGTCTCACCCGCCGAGGCCGAGCTGCTGGTCGGCATCCTGCTCTCTGCCGCCGCCGACACCACCGTGCTCACCATGGCCAACACGCTGCGCGCGTTCAGCGAATTCCCGGATGAATACCAACTGGTGCGCAACGACCCGAAACTCGCGCGGCTGGCGTTTGAAGAAAGCCTGCGCTGGGATTCCCCTTCACGCATGGCCGGCCGCATCGCCATGCGCGATATCGAGATCGAGGAGTACGTGATTCCGCAAGGGTACGCGTTGCGGCCTGATGTTCGCCGCCGCCAATCGGGATCCGCGTCGCTGGGAAGATCCGTATCGATTCCAGGTGCGCCGCCCCAATACCGGGCACCTCGGCTTCGGCTTCGGCGTCCACGCCTGCGTGGGCCGCGTGCTGGCACTGCTGGAAGCCGACGCCCTGCTGGGCACGGTGGCGGAATCCGTCACGCGCATCGAGCCTGCCGGCCCGATGGAGCCATGGATGACGACCGTCGGACATGGACCAGCAAAGTTGCCGGTCCGACTGCATTTCGGCTAACCGGTTTGTTCAAGGAGAACGGCATGCAAACACCTCGCTGGCTGGCATCACTTCTCATGCTGGCAGTGGCTCTGCCATTGCCAGCCCATCACGGCATCTCCAACTGGGATCTCAACACGGATGTTTCGATCACCGGCCGCATCAGCCGGATCGAGTTCATCAATCCACATGCCTGGTTGCACGTGGAAGTGAAGAACGCCCAGGGCAAGGACGGAAGACTGGAAATGCGAGATGCGCTCGGCCCATTCATTGCGCCGTTCCGGATGGACAGATGAAATGTTCAAGGCAGGCAGTGCAATCACCGTGACGGGTTCGCCGGAAAGAACCAAACCGCGGCAGTGCTACCTCTCTACCATCCTGTTCGCCGATGGCAGCAGCATGGACCGCTATGGCCAGCGGCAGCTTGCGGTAGCAGAGAAGGCGAAAGTCGCCGCAGTGCGTCCCGCACGCACGACAGACGGCCGCCCGAACCTGGCGGGTGACTGGGCCGCTGAACAGCGCGTGATGAGTGATCCACGCGGCCAACTGGGCACGCTCGTCACATTGAGCCAGGCTGCCAGCATGAAGCCCGGCGAACTGCCGGCGGGGCAGCAGGCCTTCCCCGGTGCACGCGGCTCCGCGGCATCGCAGGCGGCAGACCCGGTGCGCGCGGCCTGGGATCGCCCGATTCCGGTGAAACTCACCGCCGTCGGCCGCAAGGCGCTGGAAACCTTCAACCCGGCCACGCGCGACAATCCGCGCCTGCGCTGCGAACCCACGGGCATCCTGTTCGACTGGACCTTCGACAGCGTGACCAACCGGATCACGCAGACTCCTGCCCGCATCACGATGCAGTACGGTCACATGGACCTCTCACGCACCATCCACCTCGATCAGCGCGTGGTGCCAGCGAACACAAAGCCTTCACGCGCGGGATATTCGATCGGCCGCTGGGAGGGTGATGTGCTCATCGTGGAGACCACGCATTTCCTGCCAGGCGTACTGAACGCCGATTCGCGCATCCTGCATGGCCCGAAGCTGCGCATCACCGAGCGGTTCGAACTCGACGCCAGCACCCGCAGGCTCACCCGCCGCTTCGAGGCGGTGGATCCGGAATACTTCGAAGATGTATGGCGCGGCGTGGATATGGTGCTGCCCGCCGACATCTCCTACGCGCCCTATCGCTGCAAGGATCCCGGCGGCGCGCCTGCGCGCTGACCCTTCACTTGCCGGCGCACTACTCTGCGGCCGACAGCACCATGTCGGCCAGCTTCTGGAAGCGGCGCATGTTGGCGTTGTGCCCCATCACGCCGGCTGTCAGGCAGGCGAAGGTGATGTCGCGCTCCGGATCCACCCAGAACAGCGACGTGCCGGCACCGTAGTTGCCGAAGCTGCGCGGCGACGCCAGCGTGCCGAACATGTGCGGGCACAGCGCCGTGCCACGCACTGAAAATCCGAGGCCGATATAGGCCGGCGCCGGATCCAGACCTTCCTCGCGACCACGCGCGGCATACAGCTCGTTCACCATCTCGCCGGTCCAGTTGCGCGAAGCCATTTCGATCATCGCGGGTGAAATCAGGCGCGCACCATTGGCCGGTGCCGCCACTGCGGAACAGATCCGCGAAGCGGAACAGATCCGGCGTGGTGGAGACGATGCCCACCCAGGGCATCTCGCCCTGCTCGTCCTCAAAGGCACCATTCGGACCAGGTGTATTGCGGCTCTTGTGGCCGATGGGATAGTTGTTGCGGAAGTCCGGCACCACCTTGCGTGCGCGCAGGTCGGCACGCAGGCCCACTGCCGTGTCGCGCATGCCCAGCGGATCGAGGATCTCTTCCTGCACGATCTGCCGATAGCGGCGCTGTTTCGGGTCGGTGCGCAGCAGCGCCTCGGCCATCAGCACATGGTTGGCCAGCGGCGAATAGGCCACCTTGGTGCAGGGCGCATCCACCGGCGCCACCTCGGCGATGACGGTGCGCGCGACCTCGGCGAAATTGTCGATGTACCAGCCGGGCACCACTTCGAAAATGATCGGGAACCCGGCCTGATGCGACAGCAGATGCCACATCTGGATCTTCTCGCGGCCGCGGCCGGTGAACTCCGGGATCAGCTGGCTGATCGGCGTGGTCAGGGCGAAGCGACCCTGCTCGATGGCCTGCAGCACCAGCAGGTTGGTGAACGCCTTGGTCACCGAGAAGATGTTGAACACCGAGTCCATGGCCAGGGGCTGCGACTGCTGCGCATCGGCCGCACCAATCGCCGCCGCCAGCGCAACCTTGCCGCCGCGCGCCACCTGGATGACGGCACCGTGATAGAGGCCGGCGCGGATATCCTCGCGGATGGCATCCTGAACTCCAGCCAGACGGGACTGGTCCATGCCTGTGCTCATCTTATCCCCCTGTTCATTGCTTCGACCCGGCAGCCGGATTGTACTTTGCGCGCCGCTGGTTCAGGCGGCTGGACCACCCATGCGGATCCGCGCCACGCCAATGAAGATCGTCTGGAACGCTGCGCGAGCAGTCCCCATGCCCTTCACTCCTGTGTCCCCTGCTGCGCCTGCCTTGGGTTGTTTTTCGTGGCTCACAGGCGCATCTTTGCCCGCAAGAACCAGCCTTGCGGGAAGGGTACATGTTGCCACTGGATCGTCGGGAATTCATAGCGGCGCTGGGCGGCACGGCTGCTGTCAGTCTCATGAGTCACGAAGCGCGAGCGGATGCGCTGGGTGACTCCATGCTCCTGGCAGCCTCCGCCCCAACTGCAGCAGCCTCTGCATCGGGGTTGATCATTCCCCCGTGGGATGCGGTGCCCGATTGCACACCGGGCCGCACCGATCGCGCGGGCCAGGGACCATTCTTCATCCACAATGGCGAGCGCGAAGACGATGTCGATCTGTTCCGGCAGGACATCCGCGGCCGCTACAACCCGGATGCCGAACCCGGTACGGAACTGCAGCTGCACCTGCGCGTGCTCGCAGCCGCAGATGCGCAATGCGGCGCACAGCCGCAAGGTGGCGTTGAAGTCTATATCTGGCACTGCGATGCGCAGGGCTACTACAGTGGCTTTGGCGAGCCGGGCGAACAGACTCCAGACATGCCCTACCGCTTTCGCCCCAGCCAGAACGATCTCGACAACAACAAGCGCTTCTGCCGCGGCGCTGCCATCAGCGATGCGAACGGCGTGGTCTCATTCCGCAGCATCTTTCCGGGCTGGTACAACGGCCGCGACATCCACATCCACGTGATGGTGCTGAAGCCAGGCTCGATGCACCGCGCGCGCGCGCGCTACCGCGGCGGTGACCACCTTTACACCACGCAGCTGTATTTCGAGCCCGAACTGAACGACCGCGTGCACAAGGCCTCGGAACCCTACCTGCGCCGCACTGCGCATCCGGCCTATTCCGGCATCATCCTGGGGGATGAGCGCGGCAGCAGCGGCTTGCGGATGAAGGCGCAGTTCGCGGGCAGCAAAGTAACGGCGCAGATGCAGCTCATCCTGGATCCGGCGCGCAGCAGCCTGTAGCCCTGATGCTCAGGGGCCTGCCGGAAGTTGCCGCAGCGGAGCCTTAACGACCGCCGCGGAATCCCGGTCCGCCACCACCCGGACCACCGCCTGGCAAACCACCCGGCCTTCCGCCACCGGGAGCCGTGACGCCCAGTGGCCCCCGCGGCACGGACACCTGCATCGACAGCGAGGTCAGTTCGCGGGTATCGAATACCCGTGTGCCGCCGTGGGAAAGAATTTCGTCTCCGGCCTTGAGGCCGGGACGCTCTGCGGCCGAGGTCGCAAGCACACTCATCACACGTACTTCCGTCGGCCTGCCAGTTGCTTCGAGAATGCCCGCTCCTGGAGTTGAAGAACCGGGGCGCGCCGCTTTTGTGCAGGCAGCGTACTGACAGGCGGCGGAACGGGTCAACCGCCCCCTCGGGCGGGCACGCGCGCGACCCGCGTCGCAGACTGGCTCATTGCCCTCAATTGTCTGCGCAACCTGCCGATACTATTCCGGAAGTTGAAATCCATGGACTGGAAACAAATGCGATACACGGAAAGTGGCCCACGAAGCACGGAGATCCTGCGTCTCGTGCTGCCCAACATCTCCAAGCACGGCGGCAACTATGTGCCCACCTCCTATGCAGTCTGGTACGAACATCTGGCGGGAACGAACATCCGCCTGACCGCCGATCTCACCGACCGGCTGAAGAAATCCGAATCGCTCGACCAGAAGGTGGTCGAGGAGCTGTACTCCCGGCACATCCAGACGCGGGATACCGAGGGCACGACGCAGCTGCAGAAGAGCCTCGAAGCACTGGCGCGGCGTCTCACACAGGCCGCGACGGACTCCAGTGGCAGCGCAGAGCAGTATTCACGCGCGCTTGAAGCCGGCCAGTCCGAGTTGCAGGCGCTGGACGGCACCGGGGAGCTGCAGGTCGTGCTGCAGAAGCTGCTGGATTCGACCCGCGAGGCGCGCAAATCCGTCGACGCCCTGCGTACCGAACTCGACACCAGTCAGGCGGAGTTGCGCGCGGTACGCGAACGCGTCGGGCACCTCGAAACCGAGGTCATCAAGGATCCGCTGACCGGCCTGCTCAACCGGCGTGGATTCAATCAGGCTGTGGAGCAATTGCTGGCCACAGGACCTGCCCTGACCTCCGCCAGCCTGCTGATGCTCGATCTCGATCACTTCAAGCGCGTCAACGACAAGTACGGCCACCAGTTCGGCGATCAGGTCCTCGTTGCAACCTCGAAGGTGCTCAACAGCGTCATCAAGGGGCGCGACCTGGCCGCGCGCTTTGGCGGTGAAGAGTTCGTGGTGCTGTTGCCGGAGACTCCCGAAAGTGGCGCGGTGGCGCTCGCCGAGCAGTTCCGGCAATCGTTCAACAGGGCCAGGATCCGGCGTACCGGCAGCGATGAAGTCGTCGACCAGCTGACCGTTTCGATCGGCGTTGCCAGCCCAGGGCCGAATGAGTCCCTGGAAAAGACTATTGGCCGGGCGGACGCGGCGCTCTATCGCGCCAAGAATGAAGGTCGCAACTGCGTGCGGGTGGCCATGGCAGATTGACGGCCCGCACGTCGCTGGTGCAGGTTGGGGCCCCTCACGCTGACGCTTCGGGGGTCGACCATGTTCCGACAGATATGCCTTGCCGCAGGGGCTTTGCTCCTATCCGATACCTGCGCCTCTGCCGCCGCACCGCCTGATCTGACAGGCATATGGACACTGCAGGCCGACGGCAAGGCCGGCGCAGCCCTGAATGGTCCCGGTGATTTCGAGAAGACCGCGCCCTTCACGCCGCTCGCACGACGCAAGCTGGCCGAATATCACGCACTGGTGGATTCCACCGGAGACACCCCCGGCGCACACTGCGTACCCCACGGCATGCCGCTTGCCGTGTTCCTGGGGGGCGGTTACCCGGTGGAGTTCGTGCAGCGCCCGGAACAATTGACCATCATCTACGAGACACACAATGAAGTGCGGCGTGTGTTTCTCGATGGCCGCCGCATCGACCCGCAGGACATCCTGCCCAGCCGCGGCGGCACTTCATGGGGGCAGTGGGAGGGCGAAACCCTCGTCGTGACGACCACTGGTCTCACCGAGAGCATTGACCAACCCACTGCACACGGTGAGAACGCCCGCATTGTCGAGCGCTACACCCCACGCATCGCGGGCGGCCAGCGCCGCCTGGACGTGGAGGTGACCATCCACGACCCCGAGTTCTACACGCAGCCGGCAATGCTGACGCGGCAATATACGCAGCTGCGCGAGGGGCGCATGCTCGACTACAACTGCACGGAACCCGACTGGGAAGAACACCTCGAGAAGCTGCGCCGAGCGCGCTGAAGCAACACGCCCTTCCGCTATGGACAAATCGAGGCCGGTCGCAGGCGCTAGCGTTCGCCTGGGGTTCCTGCAGATTTGAGTCGGAGCCTCGACGTCCGGAAAAGACCAGCAGGGGGAGCGGATGGAAAGGGTCAGTACCTCGGGATTGCCGGCTTCCGGCAGGATGGCGGCCTGGAACGATCTGTATTCCTCGCGCATGAGTCGCGTGGAGTTCACGCCCAGCGACAAGCAGAAATTCGACGCGGAACTCTCGATTGGCCGCCTTGGGCCGGTCAAGCTTGCGAAGCTTTCCGTCGACCAGTGCAGCATCGAGCGCACCCGCCGCCATCTGGCGCAGTCACCCCGCCTGTATTCCTTCCTGCTGCAGGCCAGCGGCAGCAATGTCTTCTATCACTATGGCCACGAGGCGCATCTGTCGGCGGGCGATATCGTGCTCTGCGACACGGGGATGCCGCACTACTGCCACTCGGAAGGCCCTTCCCAGACCGTCATGGTGCGCGTCACGCCGGATGTGCTGCGAGAGTACCTGCCGAGTCCCGAGCAGTTCTGTGGCCTGAAACTCGGACACGCCGTGGGGGTGACCCAGACTGTGGCCGCGATGGTGCGATCGCTCAGCGAGGAGATCAATTTCGGATCCCGCCAGGATTACGAGACGCGCATCGCCAGCTACCTGCTGGAGATGCTGTCCATCTCCTACACCATGGGATTCGACTGCCAGTCGTCGCCTTCGGCCGCTGCCTGGCGGCGGCGCAATGACGTCGTCCGTTACATCGAAGACCATCTGCGCGATCCCTCGCTGACGGCCGAGATCGGTGGCAGAGGGCGTGCATCTGTCTTCCGCGGCATCTGCGCACGATCTTCTCGGCCTCGGGCGAGAAAGTATCCGCCTACATCCTGCGCCGGCGTCTCGAGGAGTGCGCGCGGAAGATGCGCGATCCCGCCTGGAGCGGACAGACACTGATGAAGATCGCGTTCTCGTGGGGATTCAACAGCGCGGCGCATTTCACGCGATCGTTCCGCGATCAGTTCGGCATGAGTCCGCGGGAATACCGTCGGGCCACCGAGTGCCAGTCCCAGGCTACGCAACAGGTAGCCTGAGACGGCCAACGATCATCCCGGATCAGGCGCGCGCCTTGCCCCGCCCGCCCGGCACGAACACCACCTTTGCGGTGTCGTAGAAGAACGCTGATCGATCCTTCGCCGACAGGCCCGACGCGGCGGCAATCATGTTCTTCGTGTACTGCACATCGTCGACTTCGACGTTGCCGTAGTCCGAGCCCCAGCATCAGGTGGTCGGCACCGAAGGTCTTGACCATGTGCTCCACGAAGGGCTTCAGCGCCACCATCGGCTTGTTGGCCGTCTTGGCGCCGGCTTCCATCTCCGAGACCAGGAAGTTCGTCAGCTTGTAGTAGACGTTCTTGTGCTTCGCCAGCTCGTAGTGCTCCGGCGTGAGACCGAAGGTCTCCGGCAGCAGTTCCGGGCGCGGGAAGCCGATGTGATCCATCGCGATCTTCACGTTCGGATACTTGTCGGCGACGCTGCATCACCTGCTTCAGCACCTCGCCGCCACCAGCCAGCGGCATCAGCACCACGGACAGGCCGAGGTCGTTGCAGACCTGCCATGCGGGCTCTGATTCAGCAGAGAAATAGGGGATCGGAGCACCGCCTCGCGCTGTACCAGTCCAGCGGATGGCAGCCAGGCGCTCTTCCCTGGCCCACTTTGCCAGCAACTCCGGCGTCTTGGGGTCGGTGGGTCCGAGGATCACCACCGGGATCGCACGCTTCGGATGCGCGCGGCACACGTCGAGCAGGTAGGAATTGTCGGTGCCGTAGGTGCTGTTGTACTGCACGCCGGTGCCGGCTTCGACGCCAATCGCATCCCAGAATTTGAATACGGCCTCCGCATTCATGGGATTGGCCTTGGCCTTGGCGATCATCCGCTCCTTGCCATAGCGCGATCCGGCGCCGTCGAAGAAGTATTTCTCAGGCTCGTAGGTGTAGAAATGCGCGTGGGTATCGAACAGCTTGATGCCCAGCGGTTGCGCAGGAGCAGCGCCGAAGCTGTGACGCGGGAGCGAGGCTGCGGCTGCAGCGGCCGCTGCAGAGGCAATGAATGTTCGGCGCTTGATCATGGAACCCCCTGATTCTGGTTGGAAGATGGTACGGGCAAGCTGGCGCATCGCCATCAGCCGTTTCAGTGAACCTTGATCGGCAAGTTATGCAGTCCGACCGTGCAGGAATTGCTTCCAGGGGAGCAATTAACGCGCGAAAAGTGCACCCCCCGAATACAGGCGGGCCGCGTTGTCGTGCAGGAACTGCGTCGCTCTGCGACAGCGAGCAGGCGCCGGCAGCACGCGCCATCGCCGCCTTTTCCGCGAATGACCAGCGCAGGCTCTGGCCCACGTCCGATCCCCACACCAGGCGCTGCGCACCGAAACGGTCGGCCATGCGGCGCACCAGCCGGGCCGGCTCGATGCCGCTGCCATGCAGGTTCTCGATGTTCACCTCGGTGAGCTTGAAGTAGACGTTGGGCGTGTCGTCGAAGATGCCGATGGTTTCGTCAATGCCGAAGTCCGGTGCGGGCGGCAGCGGCGCTTCGGCGATGCCCGCCTCCCTGGCCCAGGCCAGTTCCACCTGCGTGCATGCCGTAAGCGGTGCCCAGATGGTCGATGAGGATGGGCAGCGTCGGAAACATCTTCGCGATCACATGCAGCAGCGGCAGCGTGTAGCTGAGCTGGTTGTGGAAGATGATCAGCGTCATCGGCACCTGCAGGTCGGCGCAGGCCTTCCACACCTGCATGGCGGCGGGCGAACTCATCCACGCGGTATCCAGGTGCGCGGGCCGCGTGTTGGCCATGCGGAAGCCGCGCACGCCTGGTTGCTTCACCATGTCGGTGAAGCGCGCTGGCGTGGCCGGATCCTGCGTGTCGAGAATCACCACCGGCAGCAGCCGGCCGGGAAAGCGTCGCGCCGAATCGATGATGTAGCTGTTGTCGTAGCCGTAGACATGGCCCCGCTGCACCACGCAGGCGGTGGCCACGCCGTGCATGTCCATCATCGATCAGCGCTTCCGCGGTGACGGTGTAATCCGTGCGGCGCGGCGTCGGCAGGTCGGCGCGCAGGACCTGGGCGGGTATCTGTCCCAGTCGTCGGAGATCAGATGCGCGTGGGTATCGTAGAGTTGTGGATCCATTCTCGTTGCCTTTGAAATCCCAGAGTCGGTTGCGAAGCGGCCTGCTCTGCCTACAGCGCTGCGATATAGCCGCCATCCAGCGGAATCGTCGTGCCATTCACATAGGCGCCGGCGCGCGAGGCCAGGAACACCACCAGCCCTTCGATGTCCGCCGGTTCGCCGGAGCGGCCCAGCGGCACATGTGGTCTGCACGCTCTTCTTCACTGCGGCGGATTCGGTGTCGGTCAGCCGCGAAGGAAAGGGTCCCGGTGCAATCGCATTGGCGGTGATCTGGTCCCGTGCCCAGGCGCTTCGCCAGCGCGCGCGTCAGGTGATGCAGCGCTGCCTTCGACGCACCATAGGGAAAGGCGTCCCAGTTGGGGATATGCAGCCCACCGATCGAGCCGATGCTGATGATGCGGGCCGGATCCTGCATGCCGGCCCGCTGCACGCAGCTGCGGCAGCAGCTGCTGCACCAGAAAGAAGCCCGCCCGCAGATTCACGTTCAGCACCTTGTCCCAGTCCGCGACCGACACCGAATCGATGGAGCCGGTTTCGTTCGCGCCGGCGTTGTTGACGAGCACATGCAGCTGCGGCTCGCGCTGCGCCAGCTGCGCCGCCAGCTGCTGCGGGCCTTCGGGATCGGCGAGATCGGCGGCCAGTCCGAAGCACAGCCCGTCGCCGGCAAGTTGCGCTGCCAGGTCGCGACCTGTGCCGCATCCCGCCCCGCGATGTAGGTCCTGACGCCACGCCGCACCAGCGCGCGCGCGATCATCAGCCCGATGCCGCTGGTGCCGCCGGTCACCAGCGCCACCTTCCCCCGGATGTCGAACAGCTCATCGGTCACGGCGATTCCTCATGGCGTAATGGCGCTGAGCCGGCACCTAGATACCGGAGCACAGCGGCCTCTGGCAAGCTGCTAGGCGAAAGGGCTGACGTACACTTGCACTATTCGGTGCAGCGACTTGAGAGTTTGGGCACGGCACCGCCAACGCTTAACCTCTGCGTACTATTGTTGGGGGAAACCAGAGATGAAGTTCCACATTATTCGCAATGTTGCCGCCTTTGCACTGCTGTCTGGCGCCTGGCTGTCCGCCACCGCTGCAGAGGCGACCGTCGGTGCGACGCCAGCGGCCGCAGTAACGGCAACACCTGCGATCGCGGGTGTCGTCGCCGCCGGTACGCCGATCCAGCTCGTCAAGGATGGATTCGAGGCGGTCGAAGGACCGATGCGCGATACCGATGGCAGCCTGCTGTTCACCAACAACCAGGCGGGCCGTGTGCTGCGCGCGGCTGCAGATGGAACGGTGACCACCTGGTTCGAAGGGCCAGTCGGAGCGAACGCACTGGCCCGGACCGCAAAGGGTGAGATCGTCGCGACGCTGCAGAAGACCCCGGCCATCGGCGTGCTGCAGGCCGGTGCGCAATCCAGGGTGCTGGTGGACAAGTACGACGGCAAGCCCTTCAACCGTCCCAATGACATTGTTGCGGACAGGCGCGGCAATCTCTATTTCACTGATTCGATCCCCGCTGGCACAGCTGCCACCCCGGCCATGCTGCCCTCGTCGCTCTACCGCATCGGGGCAGATGGCAAGCTCGCGCTCATTGCCGCCGACATTCCACGCCCCAACGGCGTAGCACTGAGCCCGGACGAACGCACGCTGTACGTTGCCAACACTGCCGGCGAGTGGGTGCTGGCCTATGAACTGGACGCCACTGGCACTCCCGGCAAGCGGCGTGAATTCGCAAGACTCGCGACGCCTCCGGCTCGCGGCGATGCGGCCCCGGCAGGCGGTGCCGATGGCCTCGCCGTCGACGCGCAGGGACGCCTGTTCGTTGCCACCACGCTTGGCGTGCAGGTGTTCTCGCCCAGTGGCGCTGCACTGGGCACCATCGCGATGCCGAAACAGGCACAGAACCTGGCGTTCGGCGGAGCGGACCGCAGCGTGCTGTACGTGGTGGGTCGTGGTTCCGTCTACCGCATCGACACGCTGACGACGGGCCCGGATCGCGCAGGCAAGTAGCACCGACTTTCGCTAGCATTGCCGCATGCGGATGCGAGCAAAGCCGATCCTTGCCTGTCTTGCAGGCCTGCTGCTCACCGCAGCGGGCCTGGCCGGCTCCCCGGCGGACCGCTACGTCCAGGGCACCGCCTCCGCCGATGGCATCGGCAAGCGCTACCTGGGCCGCGAGATCGCGCACGTCATGGGCTGGCAGGCCGCTCCGTGGCTTGAGCGTGAGGAGCGCGAACAGGAAGAGCGCACGTCGCTGCTGATCAAGGAACTGGGCCTCAAGGCCGGCATGGTGATCGCGGATGTGGGCGCCGGCAGCGGCTATCTGAGTCGCCACATGGCACCGCTCGTCACGCCGGGCGGGCGCATCCTCGCTGTCGATGTACAGCCAGAGATGCTCGCGCTGCTGGCGAAGACGGCGGCAGATCCGCGTTACGCGAATATCGAACCGCTGCTGGGTGCCGCAGACGACACGCAGCTCTGCGCCCAGTAGCGTCGATCTGGCGATCATGGTGGACGTCTATCACGAGCTTGAATATCCATGGGAAGTGCTCGAGAGCATCGTGCGGGCGTTGAAGCCCGGAGGGCGCGTGGCGTTCGTGGAATACCGCGGCGAAGACGCCAGCGTGCCGATCAAGGCCCTGCACAAGATGACCGAAAATCAGATCCGCCTCGAAGCGGGCAAGCACGCGCTCACCTGGGAGCGCACCAGCCGGCGCCTGCCCTGGCAACACCTGGTGGTGTTTCGCAAGGCGGATCCCTCCGTTCGCCGATAATCCAGTCCGGTCGCAAGGCCAGATAGTACATTCGACAAAAATGAAAACGCGAGTCTGGTTCACTCGCCCTGCTGCTGGCCGCCGGCATCGGGACTGCGCACGCCGCCGACTGGCAGGTCGTGCTGCTGAAGCCCCGCGGCTGCACCTCTGTGTCTATCTCGAGGAACTGCTCAAGCGCAGGGCACAGCTGCAGCAGGCCATGCTCGACGACGGCGCCGGCGGCCAGGTGACGGCGCGATCGAGCGTCGCACCTCCGCCGAGCTCTCGCGCAGGAATGGACAGGAGCTTGCGCGCCCTGCCCTGGTTCGACGAGGCGCTGTGGCGGACAGCAGGCTGCGGCAAGCACGGCGCAGGTGCTGCTCAAGCGCGATGGCGTGGTCGTCTCGGGCGGGGACATCGCCGATTCGGCCGACCTGCGCAGCGGCGCGCTTTCCCGACACCGTGACCATGCCGAACCCCGGCGACGACGTGCAGGCCGCGCGCAAAGCGCGCACCAGCTTTCGCCAGCGAGCTGTACCTGCGATCCTGGAACCTGAACTGGTTCTATCGCCTGGCGCTCGACCCCGCCATCCTGCGCACCGCAAGGGCGCTGGCCTGCGATCGCGGCAACGCCGAGCCGCTTGAACGCCACCGCTGGGCACCGCCAATGTCATGCTGATGTCCACGGCGTCCGGCGCCGCGGACAACGAGATCTTCAATGCGCTGCGCATCGAGGAGATCCGCGATGTGCTGTCCCAGTCGCTGTCGTTCGACCCGCAAGCAGCTGCGCATCTTCTACGGCAGCGGCAACGCGCAGGGCGCCAATGCGCTGGAGGTGCGCGACGGGCGCATCGAGCTGGTGCGGCGCAACGTGGACGGTGCACAGCCCTTCACGCCCGAAGCCGCGGCGCGCATCTTCCAGTCCATCCGCGCGCGGCCCGGCAGCCGCAATCTGCTGGTGCTGGTCGGGTCATGGCAGTCCGGATGGCGCGGGCATGTGGGGCAGTCCCGCTGCCACTTTCGCCCGGCACGCTGCGCGAACTGCACGAGCACGGCGGCGGCGACGATGTGCTGGTCAGCGGCAACTGCTTTGGCGGCGTCATGGCGCGCGCGATGAGCTGCGGCTTCTTCGGCGCGCGCCCCGACATCGTCGCCACCGGCTGCCAGGCCGATGCGGCCGAGGTCGCCCAGAGCCGCGACTACCTGCACATGTTCTTCGACGAGCCTCACGCCGGCGCCCGCAGGCAGGCTGGATGCGGACGGCGATGGCGCCGATCTCGTTTGCGGAGGCCCACTGGTATGCCAGCACCGAGGGCGATGTCGCGCAACGTCACCTACACGAGCATCGATGCGCTGGCCGATGCCTGGTTCGACGCCAATCCCGAGGCGCTTCCACGCAGCCTCACGGTGCGCGAGATCGAGTCCATGGCGCGACGGCGCCTGCCCCCGAAGCGCGCGCCCTGCGCAACCTGCTGGCAGGATTCAGCGCCGATCTGGCGCTGCCGCTCGAGGACCTCGCCGGTCAGGCCACGCGCTGGAACCCGGACAGCGGGCAGCCGCGCGCACTGGTCGGCCAGCTGGCCCGGCGCCTGCTCTTCCTGAAGCAGGCGCCACCCCGGGCCCCGAGCTCGCGCGGCTGCAGTCCTGCGAGAACCGCTCGGTCGCCGCGTTCCTCAAGCCCTGAAGGGGCCTGCCTGCGGTTACGCCCGCCTCAACCGGAAGTCGTAGTTCACCGTGTAGAACGGCTCTTCCATCGAAGTGCCGTCCGGCGCTGTTCCCGGCGGATGCTTCGCATAGGCCGTGACCAGAGAATCCTTCACGCCAAATACTGCATCCGAATCGATGTACTCGCTGCCCGCGGCGAACAGGTGTGTGGTCACGGCAGCGTGACCAGGCGCGGAAACAATCATGTGGATGTGGCCGGGGCGCATGGGATGCCGCCCCATCCTGAGCAGCATGCGACCTACTGGCCCGTCGGTTGGCACCGGGTAGAAATTCGGCTTGATGGAGCGAAAGCGATACGCACCATTCGCATCGGTACGGATGCGGCCGCGCGCCTTCATGCCGACCTCTTCCTCCATCTGCATGTCGTACGTTCCTTCGCCATCGCCGGACCAGATGTCCAGCACGGCGCCAACGATGGGCGTGCCATCGCTGGAAAGCACCCGGCCCGAATAGAACGCGGGCTCGCCCTTTACCCCTGCAGCAAGATTGGAGCCGCTCGGCAGTTCCGGCGCGCCCTCCCAGTAATACGGGCCCTGCACCGTCGAATCAGTGGTTCCCCCTGCCGCCGGATGATTTTGTGTGATGACGAGAATCGACACGCCCAGCGTATCGGACAGCAGAATGAACTCCTGCCGCTTCTCCGTGCAGGTCTTGCCCACATCCGTCAGGAACTGGATTGCACCGAACCACTCGGCGTCGGTGAGCTTCACTTCACGCACGAATTCATGCAGGTGGGTCACCAGCGAGGTCATTACCTCCTTGAACCGCACATCGTCGCATTGATCCATGCGCGCCAGCACCGCAGCTGTGATGCTCTGTTCGTCGAATTCGCGCATTGCTGCTACCAGCGACTGGCAGTGATCGGGAACGGCTCCAGCTCACCCCTGGCGTATCTTTGCTCGAGACCCGGCGTGCCGTTCTCGAACACCATCAGCATCGAGCGCTTTGGTGCGAAGCCCTGGTGACGAATGTCGGCCGGCATGGCGCAGACGTCGCCGGACTTCATGACGATCCTGCCGCGCGGATTGCCGGTGTTCTTGTCCTGGATGTTCCAGTGGATTTCGTCGGTCAGCTGGATGAACCACTCGTTGCGGTCATTGCCGTGGATCACTGGAAGCATGTGCTCTTCGCTGGTCACGCAGCAGATGCAGGCACCGGTGATGGAAGTGAAGGAAGGGTTCCAGGTGATGTCGGCACGCGCGATGTGGTCGTAGAGATTGAAGGCGTGGATCTGGCCTTCAAAGCCCGGCTCGGGCTCGATGACCGGCTTGTCATAGGTGACGTCCGCAAAGGCCCGGTTGATCGGGATGCCCGCTGGCATCGGAACGCGGGGTTACGTCGCCGGGCAGCCCCATCATGCGGCGAGCCGGCTCGAATCCACGAATCAGCGGACCCTTGGCCTCCCTGGTCTTCTCGCCCAGGGGCGAACCTGTTTCCAGCGGAGCGCGCAGCGGGTCGTAGCCCTCGTTGATCCAGTTGACCGAGATGGTTTCGAAGGCAGCGCGCACATCGTCGGTGTTGAATGTCTCCAGAAAATCAACGCCGGTGTCCCGGTGGCCCTTGCTGTAGGTGCCGGCAAAGATATCCACCGTGCCGTAGTGATTCTGGGTGCCGAACACGTCGTCGAAGAAGATCCAGCCGTAGAAGAAGCCCCAGCCGATGTCACGCACCATCGCGCGCAGGAAGCGGTCCACTTCGATGGTGTGCGTGCCCTTGGGCCAGCGCACGTGCACGAAGTAGGCGTCGCGCTCGAAGGTGAAACTGCCGAACGTGTATTTGCGATAGCCCAGGACCGGATCCGGCTCGGAAGCGATGACCGGAACTTTCTCGATGCGCACAGCGTTCATGGTGTTTCCTCGATGAATTCGATTCTGCCGGGAGCGCTCATTTCAGCACGCAGATTTCAGACCACTTCTCGACGCTTTCAGGCCCTGCGGAGGTCTGGATCAGCGTCACGGAAGGCTTGGCCGCCTTCAACTGGTAGGCCGCACCTTTCGGCAGCAGCACTTCGTGGCCACGGCGGGCGACCACCCGCCCCATGCGCTTGCCTTTGGGCTCGGCATTCAGTCGACCGGCACCGGCCTTGTGCGTGGGCTTTTCAGCTTCGGTCAGCTGGAAGAAGGTGAACTCGATTTCGCCGTCCATCACGATGGCGAACTCATCATGCGGTGCCGTGTACCAGGGTGATGTGCCCTCGGCCCGGACTGCCTCGGCGGCATACTCGAGGTTGGATGCCACCATCACCCTTTCATAAGGTCTGGATTTGCTGCAGACCTCGAAGATGTTGGAGAAGGCGTAGTGCCTGAGATCGTCATTGAGTTCGATCGAGCCTTTCTCGTACGACGCCAGCGACGCCATCCTGGTCTTGTAGCTCATCTCGGCCCCCTCTTTTTCTGCATGGTATGGACTGGCGACGAACCGATCAAGGCGCCTGGCCGGGCGCCCCGGTTGCTGGGGCCTGCTGCGGGGCCAGTGCCGTGGCTGGAATACCGGCCTGCATCCGCGTTGCAGGCACCATTCCGCAAATGGATGAACTGTTCGCGGTCAGACTTTCCTCGCGATCACGAAGGCCTCGTCATTGAACCAGAGGCCACCGTGCTTCTGCAGCACGGACTGTGTCGCCTTGAGATACGCGCCACTGTTCACCATCGGCTCCAGACGCTCGTCTTCCATCTGGTTCACGTACACCGCCGCGTTCCAGGCCGCGAACAGGGTCGAGGTGCCGATGCGATCAGAGAGCTCGGAAGGCAGCGTGCGCATCTCGTAACGCAGCAGCGCCTTGTCGTCGGTGGGCGCCGCCAGATTGAAGTCGCGCGCATCGCGCCCGAGCTCCGTTTTCAGCGCGGCCAGCAAGGCGTGACGGTCGGCCTGGAACGGATTTTCGCCGGGCCAGAGCTTCTGGATGATCTCCAGCGCCGGATCCCGACCCGCAGACTGGATGGCCAGCAGCCTGCCGCCCGGCGCCAGCGTGCGCGTCAGCGGCGCCAGCACGCGCGCGGCCTTGAACTCCGCTGACATGCGTGCCCGCCAGGGCTGCGAAGCGAGAATCAGGTCGTAGTGTGGTGGTGGGCGTCCGGGCCGGGGAATGACGCTGTCGAGCAGGAATTTGTGATCTTCGCGGTACACCACCAGCACCGAAGGCCGGCGGTAGACGGGATTGCCGGTCTTCTCGCTGGGATGCGTGGACCAGGCATCGGCCAGCGTGTCGGAGACTTCCTCGATCTGCTCCTCATAGGCATGCGCGGAATCACCAGTGAGACGGATCTCCTGCCAGTTCAAGGCCGCGGCAAGCTGTGTGTCACGCAGCATCAGCCGCGGCGCATCGGAATAGTTGAGATTGGTGATCACCAGCACCGTCGCTGGATGCTCGACGAAGCGGTCCGGCATCTTCTCGAGGCCGAGGCGGACATCCTCGAGGCTGATCTCCTTCGCCACCGCCACCATGGGCACAGCCGGGTACACGCTGTGCGCATAGCGCAAGAGCCGCGACAGCACGGTGCCATCTCCCATGCCGGCATCAAAGATGTTCAGTGCAGGAGGCGTGGGCCGCACGAGCTGCAACTCCTGGCCCGCCCGGCGCGCGACCGCCGCCTTCTCGTTGCAGGTATTGACGAAGGCCAGGTACTTCTGGCGATTGTCGTAGAAACGAAATGACTGCGCGGACTGCTTCTTCGCCACGTGCGTCCCCTGCCCTGTTTTGCGTTCGAGCTTACGACATCGGCAAGGTCCGATGTCAAAAGCCCTGGCTGCGGCCATGCACACCCCGCTGCAGTTTGGCGCTATTCTTGCCAGCCTTGCTCCGGAGGAACCCGCCATGCTCCGTCCCCTGTTTCGTCGCAATTGTCTGCCTGGATTGCTGGTGCTTGCTGGTTGCGGCTCCAGGACCAAGGCTCCCGTTCCCGCGCCGGCTTCAGAGCTGCTGGCAGCCGTGGACATCCCCTACGAACAGTTCGAGCTCGAGAATGGCCTGCAAGGTGCTGGTGCACACCGACCGCAAGGCGCCGGTGGTGGCGGTTTCGGTGTGGTACGACGTGGGCTCGAAGCACGAGCCGGCCGGCAAGACCGGCTTCGCGCACCTGTTCGAGCACCTGATGTTCAACGGCACGGAGAACGTGCCCGGCGATTATCTTCGAACCATTGCGCCAGGTGGGCGCCACGGACCTCAACGGCACCACCTGGTTCGATCGCACCAACTACTTCCAGACCGTACCGACTTCGGCGCTGGAGGTGGCACTGTTCCTGGAAAGCGACCGCATGGGCCACCTGCTCGGCGCGGTGACGCAGAAGGTGCTGGATAACCAGCGCGGCGTCGTGCAGAACGAAAAGCGCCAGGGCGACAACCAGCCCTATGGCCTGGTCGAGTACGCACAGCTTGCCGCCCTGCTGCCGCCCGACCATCCCTATGGCCACAGCACCATCGGCTCGATGGCAGACCTGGATGCCGCCAGCCTGGATGACGTGAAGGCCTGGTTCGCCGATCACTACGGACCCAACAACGCGATCATCGTGCTGGCGGGCGACATCGATGCAGCCACCGCCCGCCCGCTGATGGAAAAATACTTCGGCGATATTCCGCGCGGCAAGCCGGCGCCAAAGCTCGAGGTGCCCGTTCCGACACTGGACGCGCCCAAGTCCGAAGTCATGAAGGATCGGGTCGCCACCACGCGGCTGTACCGCTACTGGACCGTGCCCGGCCTGAACGATCCGGATGCCGTGCCGCTGGGCATTGGCGCCGCAGTGCTGGGTGGGCTTTCCAGTTCCCGGCTGGACAATCTCCTCGTGCGAAAGGAACAACTCGCTGTCGCGGTGACGGCGTCGTATCAGGATTTTGCGCAGCTGGGTTTCGTGGAAGTTACTGCCGACGTAAAACCCGGTGTGGATGCCGCAACCGTTGCAGCACGGCTGGATGCGATCATTGCGGGCTTCGTCGAGGAAGGCCCCAGTGAGGATGAAGTGCAGCGCGTGGTGATCCGCAAGATCGCGGGCGCGATCGGCGGACTCGAATCGGTCGGCGGTTTTGGCGGCAAGGCGCCGACGCTGGCCGAAGGCCTGCTTTACTCCGGTGATCCGGCTTTCTACAAGAAGCGTCTCGATTCAGCCACGCCTGCGGCGGTACGCGCGGCGATGCAGAAGTGGCTGAAGCGACCGGTCTATTCGCTGACCGTGGAGCCAGGCGAGCGCGAAGCCTATCGGGAAGCTGCGGGCAGCGCCGCACGCAGTGCCACCATGCAGCCGGCCTATTACATTGCGCCGGGTGAGGACCATGCGGTCGGCCGAGGCGCATTGAGTGCGGTGGATCGCAGCAAGCTGCCGGAGGTTGGCGCGGTTCCCAACATCGATTTCCCCGAAGTGGAAACTGCACAGCTATCGAACGGCATCACGGTGCGCTTCGCGCGCCGCGACACGGTGCCCATGCTGCGCCTGTCGATGGTGTTCGACGCCGGTTATCGCGGCGGACCCAAAGGACAAGCTCGGCACGCAGTCACTGATGCTTGCGTTGCTGGATGAAGGCACGACCACCCGCAACAGCGTGCAGATCGCCGAAGAACAGGAGCGACTGGGAGCGGGCATTTCTGCATCCGCCAACCTGGACCGCACCTCGGTGTCGCTGTCGGCGCTGGTGCCCAACCTGGCGCTGTCGCTGGACCTGCTGGCAGACATCGTGAAGAACCCGGCCTTCGATGCCGCCGAACTCGAACGACTGCGCGCCCAGCAGCTGGCCGGAATCTCTGCGGAGCTCACCACCCCGCAGGGCATTGCACTGCGCAACCTCCCACCGCTGCTTTACGGTGCCGGACATCCCTACGGCATTCCCTTCAGCGGCACTGGCGATCCAGCCGTGGTCGAGAAACTCACCCGCGATGAGCTGGTGGCCTTCCACAAGCAGTGGATCCGCGCCGACATGGCGGAAATCTATGCGGTCGGCGCAACCACGCTCGCCGAACTACTGCCCCTGCTGGAGCAGCGCTTTGGCAAATGGGCCGTGGAGGGTCCGGCCGGCAGCAAGAATTTCGATGCGGAAATTCCTGCCAGATCGGGCCGCATCGTGCTGATCGACCGTCCGCAGTCGCCGCAGTCGTTGATTCTGGGTGGCCAGGTTCTGGATCACACGGGATCGGACGACCTTGTGGCATTGCTGGCCAGCAATGATGTATATGGCGGCAACTTCCTGTCGCGCATCAACATGGACCTGCGTGAAACCCGCGGCTGGTCATATGGCGTGCGCGCAAACGTCCAGCGGCTGGAGCAGCGCCTGCCCTACCTGATCCAGGCACCCGTGCAGACAGACCGCACCGGCGCCTCGATCGCCGTGCTGCAGCAGCAATTGAAGGATTTCACCGGCGCCAAGGGCGTGACGCCCGAAGAGCTGGCGCGCACCGTGAATGGCAGTATTCGCGAACTGCCCGGAAGTTTCGAGGGTGCGGGTTCGGTGCTGGGTCAGATGCGCTCCGATGTACTGTTCAAGCGGCCAGCGAACTACGTGGAGACACTGGCAGACCGCTATCGCGCGTTGGACCCCAAGACACTGGATTCCGCCATGCGTGATGCAGTGGATCCCGACAGCTTTACCTGGGTGGTGGTGGGCGACAAGGCGCGCGTGCTGCCGCAGCTGCGCTCACTGAAGATGCCGGTCACGGTGATCGACGCTCCCGCAACGGTGAAGCCATGATCCAGCGTCGCAATTTCATGCTGGCCGCTGCCACCGCAGCCGTCGCCGGCTGCGCGCAGCCGAAACGCGAAGTGGCGCCAGGAAAGACCTTCCTCGTGGCACATGGCGCCTGGTCTGCCGGGTGGTCCTGGAAGAAGATGCACCCGCTGATGGCCGCGGCCGGGCATCGCCTGATCGTGCCGACCTATACGGGTCTCGGTGAGCGCGAGCATCTGGCCAGCGCCGAAAACAATCTCGAGACCCACATCCAGGATCTGCTGGGCGTGATCAAGTTCGAGGAGTTGAATGACTTCGTGCTGGTGGCCCACAGCTACGGCGGTCTGGTTGCCACCGGTGTGGCAGATCGCGTTCCGGAGCGCATCCGCCAGATCATCTACGTGGATGCGTTCGTGCCACAGCACGGACAATCCCTGTTCGACATCATGCCCGCCGCAACCGGCGATCGCTTCCGCTCTGGCCTGGCCGCGGGTGATGGCTGGCGCGTTCCACCCATGCCCGTTCCGGACGACACCGCTCCTGCAGATGTGCAATGGATCGAGAAATACCGCATCCCGCAATCCGTACGTTGCTTCGACACGCCGCTGCTGCTCCAGAAGGGTGATACGAAAGTGCCGCGCGCCTACATCTACGCGATGCGACGCCCACCCGTGGATACCTTTGGTCCGTTCGCGGAACGGGCGAGAAAAGAAGGCTGGGTCTATCGCGAAATCGACGCCAGCCATTCATCGCAGATCACGGCGCCGGAAGCGCTGACCAAACTGCTGGGTGAACTCTCGGCCTGACCCGCAGGCCCTAGAGGTTCACCCGTATTCCGGCGCGGAACTGGGCGCCCAGCGTATCAAAGTACACCGGGTTGGTCGGATAGTCCGAACCGCGGCCACCACCACCACCCGGCGCAATCGGAGGATCCGAGTCGAGCAGGTTGTTGATCGTGCCGAAGATCTCATAGCTGCCATCGGCATCACCGAAGGGCACCTTGTAGTTCGCCGACAGACCGACGTAGGTGCGGCCTTCCACCCGGTTGTTGCTGATCGTGTTCTGCGTGATTCGGCAGACGTCAGATCACTGTTGCTCGCTGCGAGCAGCGCCGCGTAACGCGGATCATCCGGCCCGATGCGGTTCACGTTGAGGATGCCGGACGGGATGTAGCGCAGGTTCACCGTGGTGCTGAACCGGTCGAGCGTGTAGCCGATGAGCGTATTCAACTGGTATTTCGGACCTGCGTTGAAGTTGCCACCCGAGCGCGGACCGGTCTGCCCCGCGTAGTTGGTGCGATCACGGGAGCGCGGCTGGAAGGTGAGCTCGTAGTTCACGGCCACCAGCGTGCGCAGGTTCAGCGTGCCGCGACCCCAGTCGCCCAGCTTCGCGAGCGGCAGGTTGTAGGCCACCTCGAAGTCCGCGCCCTTCGAGACGAAGTTCGCGAGGTTCAACTGCGTGGCGCGCACGAAGGTGATGTCGCCGCGATTCGGCACCGCGGGTTGAACTGGATGTAGTTGCAGTAGATGTCGGCATCGAAGCAGTACTGGGCGAGCTGGTTCGCCGAGATGCTCGTGATCGCGTTCGCGATCTTGATCTGGTACCAGTCCGCCGACAGTCGCAGCCCGTCGGCCCATCCGCTCGGCGTGAGCACGAAACCGATCGTCGTGGTGTCGGCTGCTTCGGGATTCAGGTCGAAGTCACCGCCGCTCTGCATCGGCGTGTCGTCTCGACGCGCTCACCTGCCAGGGGTTGGTCACGACACCGGCGACCGACCCGACTTCCGTGGGCACCGTCTTGAAGAACAGCTCGCGGAATCCGGGCGCGCGTATGTCGCGCGAACGGGTAGCGCGCACGCGCAGCCAGTCGAGCGGATCCCAGATGGCGCTGACCTTCCAGCTCGTGATGTCCACGGACTTGTCGCGCGGCAGACCGGTGAACGGATCCGGATCCTTGTCCGCTGCTTCGTTGCGGGTGCGACGGATGGCGGTGTTCAGCTCCAGCAGGTTGGCGAACGGCTTGCCACGCAGCAGGGGCAGGTTCACTTCGGCGAAGCCCTCGATCACATCGATGTCGCCACCGAAATCCTGACCGTAGGTGAAGTCGAACTCGTTGTAGTAGGGAATGTCGCGATGCGAGACCGTCCCCCGTCTCCGTGCGGTATTCGAGCACCGAATGCGCTGCTGAGCGCGCCGGCACCGAAACCTTCCCACAGGTCACCGCTCACCGTGGCGGCGACCACGTGCTGCGTGTACTCGAAATCCTCCGGCGCGGGCCGATAGGCGTAGTCCACGGCCGCCGGAGTCAGGCCGTTGATGCCGAACAGGTTCATCGGCGCGCAGCCCTGCTGCCGCGGCCGGCACGACCGCCAGCAGCGTCGCGCGGCAGACGATGTTGCCGTTGGGCACGCCGGTGCGGAAGCGACCTTCGTCCACCGCATCGAGCGCGTACTGGAAGAAATGGTTCACGCGCACGCGCGTGGACACCTGCTCGCGCTCGTTGATGCCGTACTGGTAGTACGCATCCCAGGTCCAGTCATTCGAACAGCTTGCCGGACAGATCCGGCGAGCACCCGCGTCGTCGTCGCCTTCGAGTTGTTCGATGTTGACGAACTCGGTGTCGTCGAGATCCTTGCCGAGGCTCGCCGACGCCGTCACGGGGAACAGCGCCGCGCACGGCGGGCGGCAGGTACGCGTTGTCGCGCTGGATGAAGAAGGTCGAGCGCGGACCGGTGATCTGCTGCCCACGCTGACCTCGCGGCCCGCATAGGTGAGCTCGAGGAACGCCTTCGAGCGAGTCGGTGAAATCGTACTTGCCGCGCGCGAACACCGAATAGCGCTCGAGCGGCGTGCGGAGCGCAGGAATCCTCGAAGGTGGAATCGCCGTCGCCGCCCGCGCGCGCACCGATTGCCGACGCCTGCGCGTACCGGCCCGGATCCATGTCCAGCAGGGGCGTGCCGTCCTCGTTGAATTTCTTGTAGCGCAGATGTGACCGGCGTATTGGCCTGATCACGGAACACGCCTGTTGCCACGTTGAAGGCCTGCTTCGAACCCGGCGCAATGATGTAGTGCGGCTGGCCCAGGTAGCGACGATTGCGGTCGTTGCGGGACCGCCGGCGACGGTGCGCTGCGGGGTCGCATCCGGATCGCTCAGGCTGTTGTTCGTGAAGATGTCCCAGCCTTCCGCGCACCAGTCGCGCGACTGCGCGCAGTTCGCCACGCCGCCGTTGTCCTGCCATTCCGCAGGCCGATCATCGCGTGGCCGCGGTCCCATCGAAGAAGTTCGTGCCCGCGCCGACGCTCACGTGCTTCGATTTCGCATCGCCGCGGAACGTCTGGCCGTAGTCGACCTGGCCTTGATGCCGGTGAACTTCGTGTCGAGGATCACGTTGACCACGCCCGCGATGGCGTCCGAGCCGTAGGCCGCGGATGCACCACCGGTGATCGTCTCGACTCGCGCGATCATCGCGGACGGAATGATGTTGAGATCCACCGCGCCGCCGTCCGAGGTCGGCACGACGCGCCGGGAATCCACGAGCGTCAGCGTGCGCGTGCCGTAGAACGGATTCAGTCCGCGCAGGTTCGCGAAGCTCGAGCCGACGTTGGCCGTGGGAACGATGCCCACGTTGGTCTCGGACTGGAACGCGGAGTTCTGGGGCACGCTCGTCAGCGCCTCCGGCACGTTGACCTGCCCGAGCTTCTCCATCTGCTCGATGCCGATCACGGTCAGGGGATTCGGCGCCTCGAAGCCGTCGCGACGGATGCGCGAGCCGGTCACGGTCACTTCTTCCAGCGTTTCTTCTTCCGCTGCCTGGGCCGTGCGCGTATCCAGCGCCGCACTGGCCAGTATCAGAGCCACGGCTCCTGCCACGGCGCCACAACGCCGACCGCCATTGAATACCGACATGCTTACTCCCCCGAGTAGTTTGGTTTCGAGGCGACAACTTACGCATTTGTCGAGGGAGTCACTGATCCAGAACGGAAGCTGCGGAATGCAGCAGGGGAATCTATCAGTAGGATTTAAGTAGCCTTGCAGCCAACAATCCTGCGCAGGGAAATCTATGGGTTATGGGTGAGCCCTATTGCCAACCGGATTTCGATCGATCCACCAGTGATGCGAGCAGCACCGCAAGCAGGGTCGGAGCCAGGATTGCAAGATAAAGAATCAGCGAGTAATCGATTCCGGCCATTGCCAGGCCGATGATCGCAATGCAGAGCACGCCACACAGGAGCCCGACGAGAACTCCGGATCGGGTCCGGATGCGTTTCGTCAGGTAGCTGGCCGTTGAGAGGAACCCGATGCCGGAGATGGCCGCGGATGCCACACATAGCTTCGCCAGTGACTCGCTGTCGGCAATCGGCACCAGACTGTATGGGGCGATGATCAATGCGCCGCCCACACTCACCATGGCCTGGATAACCACCGCCACCACCGCATACAGGAGGGGCCATTCACCAATGGCGTGCATTCGATTCACTGCGCGTACATAGTGTTCAACAGACGTGTGCCCTTTACGAGATCGGGGTTACCCGTGGGCAACCCCAGCAACCAGCCCCCGCCTGAAAATTTTCCGGCAATCCCCGAATTGTTCGCCACTCGAAGGCTCCTGCTTCGTTGCTGCCCCATCTTACGCCCTCGCCCGCAGCGGCAGGATTGCCATTCTGGAGTACGCTTGCAGCACAAGTGAGGGGGGATGGTTTCATGCTCAAGGTAAGTCGATCGGTCCTGGCGCTGTGCGCCATCATTCTGGCCTGCATGCTGCCGACGGCCGCATTCGCCGCCCAGGGGAACCTGGAAAAGGTCCGGGTCCCGGGCCCGTCGCTGGCCGGCAATCTGCAGAGCAATGATGCCGAACGCGACGTTCATGTCTATCTGCCGCCCAGCTATGCACAGGGCAACAAGCGTTATCCGGTGATCTACTTCCTGCACGGCTACGCCGTTACAGCGGATATCTACGTGACCAGCGTGCTCAACATTCCGGCTGCCACCGATACCGCCATGTCTGCCGGCGCACTGGAAGCGATCATCGTCATGCCGGATGCCTTCACGCGCTTTGGGGGCAGTTTCTACTCCAACTCGCCGACCATCGGCGACTGGGAAACCTTCATCGCCAGAGATCTGGTGGCCTGGATTGACAGTCACTACCGCACGCTTGCGAAGCGCGAGAGTCGCGGTCTGTCAGGGCATTCCATGGGCGGCTACGGAACCATGCGCATCGGCATGAAGAACCCGCAGGTGTTCGGCGCCCTTTATGCCATGAGCTCCGCACTCATGTTGCAGGCCCCAGGTGCGGAAGCGGTCAAGACCCAACTGGCCCGCATGACACCGGAACTCAAGTCTGAACCACGCAGCTCCACCAACGGCATGCAGGCGCAGGCCTCGGCCTGGGCGCCCAACCCGCAGAACCCACCCTTCTACTTCGACCTGCCCTTCGACGCGGAAGGCAAACCCATCCCGCTGGTTGCCGAGAAGTGGGCCGCGAACTCGCCGCTGGTGATGGTGGACCAGTACGTTCCGGCCTGAAGAGCTTCCGCGGCATCCTGATGGATGTGGGCAATGCGGATGGCCTGGCCGCCAGCAATGCGCAGTTCTCGGCCGCCCTGAAGCGGCTGGGCGTGGCGCATGAATACGAGGTCTACGAAGGCAACCACGGCAATCGGGTGGGGGCGCGCTTCATCGGCCAATGGGCTGCCATTCTTCGCGAAACACCTGGACGCGAAATAGCGCGGTATTCTCGGCGTAACCGGCATCAGATCGGAATTTGAAGGGGCGCGACATGACGACACGGATCATTGACGCAAGGCTGCTTGCGGCTGCGCTGAGCATCGTGCTGGGACTCGGATTGACCGCGCTGCTCCCGTTCCGGGCCTGACGCCGCCGCACTCGCAGAAGCCCGCCGGCAAGGCCGACGTCGACGGCGCCCGCATCATCAATGCCGACAGCGAGCCCGGTTCCTGGATGAGCCACGGCCGCACCTATTCCGAACAGCGCTATTCAGCCCGCTCGACGCAGATCACCAAGGACAACGTCGGCAAGCTCGGCCTCGCCTGGTTCGCCGACATGGACACGCAGCGCGGCCAGGAAGCCACGCCGCTCGTGGTCGACGGCGTGCTCTACGTCTCCACCGCGTGGAGCAAGGTCAAGGCCTACGACGCGAAGACCGGCAAGGCGCTGTGGAATTTCGATCCGCAGGTGCCGGGCGAGACCGGCGTGAATGCCTGCTGCGATGTGGTGAACCGCGGCGTCGCGGTCTGGAAGGGCAAGGTGTTCGTCGGCACGCATCGACGGCCGGCTGATCGCGCTCGACCGCGACCGGCGCAGAAGCTCTGGGACGTGGTCACCGTCGACCAGACCAAGCCCTACACCATCACCGGCGCGCCGCGCGTCGTGAAGGGCAAGGTGCTCATCGGCAATGGCGGCGCCGAGTTCGGCGTGCGCGGCTATGTGTCGGCCTACGACGCGGACACCGGCAAGCATGGCCTGGCGCTTCTACACCGTGCCCGGCAATCCGGCGAGACGGATTCGAACAGCCCATCTCTCGAAACGGCCGCCAAGACCTGGCACGGCCAGTGGTGGCGCATCGGCGGCGGGGCGGCACGGTGTGGGATTCGATGTCCTACGATCCCGAGCTCGACCTGCTCTACATCGGCGTCGGCAACGGCAGCCCGTGGAACCAGCACCGCGCGCAGCGAGGGCAAGGGCGACAACCTGTTCCTCTCCTCCATCGTCGCGCTGCAGCCCGACACGGGCGAATACGTCTGGCATTACCAGAGCACGCCCGGCGAGACCTGGGACCACACCGCCACGCAGCAGATCATCCTCGCGGATCTCGACGATCGACGGCGCGAAGCGCCACGTGCTGATGCAGGCGCCGAAGAACGGCTTCTTCTATGTGATCGATGCGGCCACCGGCAAGCTGATCTCGGCGAAGAACTTCACCGAGATCGCCTGGGCCACGAGCGTCGATCTCAAGACCGGTCGCCCGGTCGAGAACCCGGCGGCGCGCTACGACGTGACGGGCAAGCCCTTCCTCTCGACGCACAATCCGAACGGCGCGCACACCTGGCACTCGATGGCGTTCAGCCCGCAGACCGGGCTCGTGTACCTGCCGATCCACGGCACGCCGTTCATCTTCGGCAACCCCAAGTCCTTCAATCCCGTGCAGATGGCGACGAACGTCGGCGCGGATTTCTCGTCCAATGCCGACGCTCGATCCGAAGGACGTGCTGGCGAAGACCTACGGCCGCCTGATCGCCTGGGATCCGGTGAACCAGACGGAAGTGTGGCGCGTGGAACGCGCGGGCCGGCCAACGGCGGCGCGCTGGCCACGGCCGGCGGCCTCGTGTTCCAGGGCACCGGCTCCGGTGAGTTCACCGCGCTCGATGCCGCCAACGGCACGCAGCTGTGGTCGCAGCCCACGCAGACCGGCGTGATCGCCGCGCCCATGACCTATGCGATCGATGGCGAGCAGTACGTCGCCATCATGGTCGGCACCGGCAGCTCGTGGGCGATGATCGGCGGCGACTCGAACATGAAGGGCTTCAAGCTGCCCAATGTCTCGCGCCTGCTGGTCTACAAGCTCGGCGGCAAGGTGCAGCTGCCGGCAGCGCCCGAGATGCAGCGGCCGCCGATGACGCCGCCTCCCGCGACGCCTCCGCCGACGTCATCGCGCGCGGCGCGCCGCTGTACGACACCTACTGCGGCAGCTGCCATGGCGCCGGCGTGGTCGGTGTCGGCCTGCTGCCCGATCTGCGTCGCACGCCGCTGCTGCACACGCCGAGAACTGGGAGCAGGTCGTCATCGGCGGCGCGCTCAAGGCCAGGGGCATGGCGTCGTTCGCGACCGTGCTGAGCGCGGAGGATGCGCAGGCGGTGCGCGCCTTCGCGATCCTGCGCGCCAACCAGGATGCGCCCGCTAGTCGGCCAGACTCAGCGCGATCAGCTCGCCGGCACTGCCCGGCGCGCCCGCCGGCACGATGATGTACTGCTTGCCGCCGATGGCATAGGTCATCGGAATGCCGGTCTGGCGCAGACCCAGATCCATCTCCCAGATGATCTCGCCGGTGCGCTTGTCATGCGCGCGGAACATGGTGCCGCCTTCGCTGGCCACGAACATGCCGGCGCCTTCGCCCGCGAAACAGCAGCGACTCGTGACCAGCAGTCCGGCGCGATCGTCATGGCCGGTGCGCGGAATGTTCGACGCCACGCAGCTTCTCGTGATTGCGCACGTTGTCGGGTGTATCGCCATTGGCAACCGTCCACAGCTTCTTGCCGGTGTTCAGGTCGATGGCCACGATGGTGCCCCAGGGCGGACGCGCCAGCGGCAGGCCGAATGGCCCGGTGGTGCGGCTGCTGGCCGTCAGGATGTAGCGCAGGTTCGAGCGCTTCTCGTCGCTGCCCAGACCCATCAGCGTGATGGTCGACGTGGACGATACATACATCACGCCGCTTTCCGGATCGGCCACGGCACCCTGCCAGTTGGCGCCGCCCTGCGAACCCGGCACCTGCAAGTGTGCCGCCCTGGGTTGGCGTGACGATCGACGGCGGCTTGAACAGCGGCCCCATGCGATAGCGCGCTGCGATCTTCTTCGCTTCGGCGAAGATCTCCGGCGTCAGGTTGTTCAGGCTGTCTTCGGTCACGCCCTGCCGCTCGAACGGTTCGGGCAGGGTCGGGATGGGCTGCGTGGCGGAAGTTGCTTCGCCCGGCACGTCGCTCTGCGGCACCGGTCGTTCGACGATGGGCCACACCGGCACGCCGGTGACGCGATCGAACACATAGGTGAAGCCCTGCTTGGACACCTGCGCCACGGCCGGAATCTTCTTGCCGCGCACCGTGATGTCGAGCAGCAGCGGGCCGCCGGCGTGTCGTAGTCCCAGATGTCGTGGTGCACCAGCTGGAAGTGCCAGCGGCGCTGCCCGTGCGCGCATCGATGCACACCAGGCTGCTGGAATAGAGATTGTTGCCCGGCCGGTGGCCGCCATAGAAATCGCTGGTGGGCGCTTCCACCGGCAGATACACCAGGCCGCGTTCGAGGTCCGCGCTGATGGGCGCCCACACGCCGGTGTTGCCGGTGTAGCTGCGCGCCTCGTCGGTCCAGGTGTCGGCGCCGGGATCGCCGGGCGGTGCAATGGTGCGGAAGATCCACAGCCGCTTGCCGGTGCGCGCGTCGAAGCCCATCACATGGCCGGTGGGCATTTCCTTGCGCGGCGGCGCTGCACCTGCTCCGAAAAGGCCGAGCCGACGATGACCACGCCGTTGACCACGATGGGCGGCGAACTGGCGCCGATGGGTGCAGTGTCCGGATCCAGCGGCGGGCTCGGTCTCGCGCTTCAGATCGACCTTGCCGGCCTTGCCGAAGCTCTCGACCGGTCGGCCGGTCTTTGCATCCAGCGCCAGCAACTGGTAGCCAGGCGAGATGACGAACAGCGTGTCGCGGCCGCCGTCGCGCCACAGACGCGACGCCGCGACCCGGCCCCTTGCGCGGCGCAATGTCACCGCGCTGCCCTTCGTCGAGGCGATGCATCCACAGCGTCTCGCCATTGCGCGCATCGATGGCCACCACCGTGCGCGAGGCACCGGCGGTGGTGTAGAGCACGCCACCGGCCATCAGCGGCGTGGCTTCGTAGTTGGGATAGATCGAGGCACCGAAGTTGTCGCTCCGCCAGCGCCATGCAACCTTCAGGCGCGAGATGTTGTTGCGGTCGATCTGGTCCAGCGCCGAGTAGTTCAGGCTGCCGGCGTCGCCGCGATGCTGCAGCCACTCGGTATCGGGCAATGCCCTGGGGGCTGGCGCAACCAGCGCCGATGCTGCTGGCCGCAATGCCGTTGCTCTCCATCACGTAGGCCAGCAGCTGCTCGTACTGCTCGCGCGACAGCCCGGCGGGCTGCGTGACAGGCATGGTGCGGCGGGTCTGTTCGAACAGTTCAGCGAAGGGTTTTTCCCGCCACTTGTTCATGAACACCTGGCCGCGCAGTGCGGGCCCTGCCTCGCCACCCTCGAGCGCTGCACCATGGCAGGGTGCGCAGAGTCGCGGATAGAGGGCGCGGCCGGCATCAGCCTGGATCGTGGAGTAGCTCGTGGCCTGCATGGTCTGCGCCTCCGCCGGCGTGACATGCAAGGCAAGGCTGCAGCCGACCACCATTGCGGTGAAGCCGGGAAAACAACGCATCCGTCGTTCATTCATAAAAGTACCGCGTCAGGTGAAAAAACACCGGTGCCGCAAAGCACACGGAATCCAGCCGGTCGAGCATGCCGCCGTGCCCCTCGATCATCACGCCCCAGTCCTTGGCACCCAGGCTGCGCTTTACCGGCAGAAAGTGTCAGGCCGCCCAGGAAACCCATCACCACGATGATGGCGGCCATGATGCCCGCAACCAGGGGGGTGAAAGGTGTGATCCACCACATGGCGGCACCGATTGCCGTTGCAGCCAGACCCCCGCCCACGAAGCCGCCGACCGTTTTGGAAGGACTTACCACGGGAGCAATCTTCGTCTTTCCCAGCAGCTTGCCGAACACGTACTGCAGCACGTCGCTCATCTGCACGACGAACAACAGGAAGAACAACAGCAGCGCGCCACGTCCGCCAAATCCTTCGATCTGCAGCAGCAGCAAGGCGGGGGCGTGGCTCAGGCAATAGACGGTGATCATCAACCCCCACTGCGACTTGGACGTACGCGGCAGGAAGTCTTCCACATCACCGCGCAGCGCGGTGATGGCAGGCAGCAGCAGAAACGCATACACCGGGATGAAGATCGAGAACGTCCCGTACTGGTCAAGCCCGATCAGCAGGTACTGCGCTGGCACGATGACGAAAAACGCCAGCGAGAGCGGCAGGCGATCCGCCGTGCGCATCGGCGTCAGCGTGACGAACTCACGCAGCGCGAACCAGGACATCAGCCCGAATACCACCAGCGTCACGTTGCGGCCCAGCAGGAAACTGATGGCGAGCAGCACCACCATCACCCACCAGGCATTGATGCGTGCATTGAGGTTCGAGACAACCTCGCGCGCGGCAGGCTCGCTCGGCACGCCTGCCCAGCAGGTGGCCGATGAGTGACGCAATCGCGAGCAACACGACCAGCCCGCCGAACAAGGGGTAGAGCTCCGGCAATGCGCGAATGGATTCAGGCATGTTCGGCCTCCCTGACACCGCCAAGCGCCATCACCGCCAGTCGCGCACGTGCGAGGAAATCGTTCGCGTGGCTCGTCCGGCGCTGGCGCGATCGGCGCACCAAATCGCACCGTGCACACCATCGGCACGGGCAGCACCGCGCCCTTTGGCAACGCGCGGTGCAGGTTGTCGAGATGGACAGGCACCAGTTCGACCTGGGGAAATTCCTCGGCCAGCCGGTACAGACCGCTGCGAAACCGCGCGGGCACGGCACTGGTGCCACGCGTGCCCTCTGGAAAGATGATCAGCGAATCACCGGCTTTCAATGCGGCACGCAGCGGCTCCAGCGGATCTGCGCCCGCGTTCTCTCGCGCGCGATCGATGAGCACCGCGCCGAATGCGCGCGTGGCGATGTAGCGTTTCAGGCCACTGCCCCAGTAGTCGCGGGCGGCAATGGGCCGGGTGCGGGGACGCAGCGAGCCTGGCAATGCCGACCAGATGGCCAGCGTGTCGATGTGGCTCGTGTGGTTGGCGAAATAGATGCGCTGCACGGCACTGGGCTGCGTACCGACCCAGCGCGCGTACGCACCGACAAGCAGCTTCACCACACCGACAAGAATCAGGCTCGAGGGTCGCATCCTTCAGCGCGCCCGCAGCTGTCTTGCGATGGCCAGCGTGCGCGTACCGCAGGTGAGGAACGAACCCACTGCGATCACCACCACTGCGACCTCGAGGATGCGCAATTCACCCCGCCAGTACCATTCGACGATGGCCAGCAGGCAGGCTGCGGTCATCACGGCCATGCGATGCGGCTTGGCCTGCGGCCCACGGAAATCCTGCGGCAGACCCAGCGAACCACCCAGCACGCGGATGTAGGCCGTCAACGCTGCGGCCAGCGCAGCCAGCCACCCCATCCAGCCAACCCCTGCTGCGTATCCCAGCGACACCAGAAACATCGAATCGGCAATCCGGTCTGGAATTTCGTTGTAGAGCGCACCGACCGCAGTCTTGCGACCACCTTCGAGTGCAACCATGCCATCCAGCAGGTTGCACAGCAGCCGCAGCTGTATCCCCAGCGCGCAGGCCAGCAATCCCCAGGGTGCCGGGCACCACAGCAGCGCTGCAGCGCCGGCTGCCGCGAACAACAGTGAGAACAACGAAATGGCATTTGGCGAAAGACCAGCCTTGACGCACAGACGCGCCAGCGCGCCGGCCCAGCGAGAGGAACGGCTTGTCAGCGGTCGACGGTCTGGCTGTGCGTCCATGCAGCGGGGATGTTAACGGATATCGAAAACGTGCGCGGATCGTCACGGTAGAATTTGTGTGCATCAACTGGAGCGAACCTGTCTTGATTGATCTGAAGCCACATATCGTCGCGGTGCCGGATTTCCCGTTGCCCGGCATTCTCTTCCGTGACGTCATGCCGCTGCTCAGGACGCACTTCGAACCGACGATTGCCGCGCTGGACGCCCTGCTCACTGAGGAGGAATGGGCGCAGGTCGATGCCGTCGCGGGCATTGAAGCACGCGGATTCATCATGGGCGCGGCACTGGCACTGCGCAGGGGCAAGGGTTTCATCCCCATCCGCAAGCAGGGCAAATTGCCACCGCCTGTTTCGAGCCTTGCCTACCAGCTCGAATACGGCAGTGCCACGCTCGAGATGCAGCCAGGTTCCGGCCGCGTGATCGTCGTCGACGATGTGATGGCCACTGGCGGAACCATGACAGGCGGCTGCAGAACTCTGTGCGCGCTCCGGCTTTACGGTCAGCGCACTGGTTGCGCTCATCGATCTGAAACTGATCCCCGAACTTCGCTGGAACGGATTGGCGCTGCGCGCCGCGCTTGTCTATGACTGATACCAGGTGGCTGGTGGTGATGGCACTGCCACTCGAAGCGCAGGGCGTATTCGAAGCAGCCAGGATTCCGGTGTTGTACACGGGCGTCGGCAAGGTGAATGCGGCCATGGCGCTGGCAAGGGCACTCGCCAGTTACCGGCATGCCGGCCAGCCCCTGCCCGGAATCGTCAATTTCGGTTCGGCGGGCAGTCGCCGCTTCGCGTCGGGATCTCTCGTCGCCTGCACCGCCTTTCAGCAACGCGACATGGATGTCAGCGGCCTGGGCTTCGCGCCGGGCGCGACCCCCTATGAAGACATCCCTGCGGTCATCGATTTCCCGACACCGTTCAGCGATCTGCCGCGCGCCACCTGCGGCACGGGAGATTCCTTCGAGACCAGCGGGCGCACGATGAGCTGCGACGTCGTCGACATGGAAGCGTACGCACTGGCCAAGGTGTGCCATGTCGAGGGAACAGGGTTTGCCTGCGCAAAATTCGTCAGTGATGGCGCAGACCATGCTGCGGCTGCCGACTGGCAGGCCAACCTGCATCGCGCGGCAGACCAGTTCCTGGCGCTGTATCGCCGCCTGGCTTGCGACTGAGCGCCTGGCATTCGCGGGTCAGCGCGTGCTATCCGCACGCGCTGACCCTTCGCGCCACTGGCTAGCGGGGTGGCTCTCCAATCGGTTGCGTGCCATCAGCCAGCCGCCCGACCTTCAGCGATTCGATCTGCGCCTTCGTTCCCGGCGGCGCGGCATAGGCACCTGCCTCAGCCCTGTCTGCCGCGAATGCCTTGCCCGTCACCGGATTCGGATAATGGAACGGAATGATGTAGTACGCCGGATAGGTGAGATAGATCGTGGAGGGCGGCAGATCAGGCGGTGGATCGAACTTGTCAGGCCAGGTGTTGTTCAGCGCATTCTTGCCCCAGCCCTCCCAGCTTGAGTACATGGTGAAGGGGCCGGTAAGCCGGCTGATCTTCCAGACGCCGTTCTCCTTCCGATACGCGTTTTCATACAGCGGCAAACCCCAGCCGCCGCTGCTCATCACATAGGCACGCGAACGCACCCAGCCCGTGGTGCCATCCGCCGAAATATCGGGGATCGACTGGAACTGCATGTGATTGGCCAGCGAGTTTTCCTTCGCGCCATCCTGGCCGAAAGCCGTCTGCATGTATTCCAGCACCCGGCGCTTGCCGGTGAAGATGCCCTTGCCGCCGATTTCCAGCGTCGCATCATCCGAGAACAGCTCGGCGAGTTGGCGCCACTGGCTCTTGTCCACGAAATAGCCATACGTTCGCTGCAGACGCTCGATCTGGTGCATGTCTTCCAGTCGGGTGATCCGGGCTTCCAGCGCATCCAGGCGCTGGGCAGCGTTCTGCGTGAAGGCAGGCGTTGCGACCAATAGCAGGGCCGCGAAAAGCATTTTCCTGTTCATCGTGTTTGTCCCGTTACGCTGTCTGCAGCCTGGGGAAGATTCTTCAGCGAGGCACCCGTCACCGGATGGTTGAAGCTGAAAGGCGGAATGAAATTGCCCGGCAGGGTTCGATAGACAAACGTGGGTGGTTTGTCGGGCGGGAACAAGGCGCTCTGCCCTTTCATGGGCAGCTGCGACCTTGCCCAGCCAGTGGTGTAATCGGTAAAAGCCGTGGGATAGAAGTGCAGCGCGGAGATCTTCCACACGCCACCCTCTTTCACATACGAGTTCTCGTAGATGCCGACGCCCCAGATGCCGTTCGCGCCCGGCTCTGCCAACTGCACCGGCCCCTGGAAGCGGCCCGTGGCGGTGTTGCCATCCGGCGCAACGGTGATGATCGCCTGCAGCTGCATGTGATTGTTGAGGTAGCCCTGCGCCAGGCCCTGCGGCCCGAACAGCAGCAGCGCCCGGCGGATGCGTTCCTGGCCGATGTACACGCCGCTCTGCCCGTATTCAAAACTGCCGCTGCGCGTGAAGAGGTCTGCCGTGTCTTCCCACAGACCTTTGTCGAAGAAATAGCCGAAGGTTGCCTGCAGGTTTTCGACCGCATCCTGGTCTTCCAGCCTCGCCACCCGTTCGCGGTAGGCCGAGAGCCGCGCTTCGTTGGAAGTCTGTGCCACGGCAGGTGAGGCAGCAGCGAACGTCGCGAGCCCGGCAAGCCCCACGCACCAGATCTTCAGCAGGGTGTTTCGCGCGCGCATCAGCGGACTCCTTTCACGGGCTTGCCGGTGACCGGATGCAGCGCCTGGAAGGGCGGCACCTGGGTTTCGGGGAACGGCCGGTAACTGGCGGTGGGGCCACGATCCGGCGGGAAGGCCTTGGAAGCAGCGCTCTGCGCCAGCCCCTCGCCCGGCTTGAGACGTGCCCAGCCCTTTTCATACGGCGCCACGAAATTCACGTAGAGGTGCAGCGACTTGAGCTTCCAGACGCCACCCTCCTTCACATAGGTATTCTCGTAGATGCCGTCGCGCCATTCGGCGTGCTTCTTGTACTGGCCCAGCATCCCGTGATCACGCCAGCGGGCCGTGGCACTGCGGCCGTCGGCCGCCATGAAGACAGCCGGCTGCAGCGTCACCCATTCATTCAGCTGCCCGTAGATCAGGCCTTCCTGCCCACCATGCAGACGCTGCAGGTATTCGCGGATCCGCGCCTTGCCGACATAGACACCGTCGATGCCGATCTCGAGCGTGCCGTCATTGGTGAACAGGTCAGCCACGTCGCCCCACAAACCCCGGTCGATGTAGTAACCGAAAGCACGCTGCAGCTTCTTGATGGCGCGCGCGCCCTCCAGCTTTTCGACCCTGGCAGTCAGTGCATCGACCTGCGCGTCGAAGCTGGCGTTCTGGGCAATGGCGGCCTGCTGCGAGAACGCGAGCGCAAGGCCGATCAGGATGATGCGTTTCATGGCTTTCCTCATTGCGCCGCCCGGCGCTCGCGGATGAATTTCATCCATTCTTCGGATGTCGGCATGACGGGATAGTCGACTCGACGCAGGATCTTCCATTTACCTTCCTCACGGATGAATTCATCTTCATAGCGGCCCGCCAGCGCAGGGGTCGGCTCGCCATTGGCTCCACGCATGACCAGCAGGTGACGCGAACGCGCCGTCGCCCGATCGCCATTCACGTTGATCTCGGCATTCGATGTGATGTGGAAACTCTCATTGTTGGTGAAACCCGGTGGCGGCGCACCGTAGAGGTCAACCAGCATCTTGTGAATCGCTTCGCGCCCCTTGTGAATGGTCTTGCCATTCACCCATTCGCCATTGCGGGCAAACAGGGCCGCATAGCCTGCATAGTCGCGCGCATCCTGCGTGGCGGAATAGTCGACCAGCACGCGGCGGATGGCGAGTTCATCTTCCACGCGTTGCAGTCGCTGCTCGAGAGTGGGGCTGCTGGCCGGCGCCATGGCGAAGGCAGGCAGGCAGGCTGCAAGCGCCGCTGCCAATACGCAGGCAATTGTTCCCGGTGCCTTCAAGGCTGATCAACCCCCCTCACTCTTCCCATCCGCCCGCAGCCTAGTTGATGTTCAGGTGCAGTGTCAGCATCAATGCACGATGCCGGAATGCGGGCAGACCGATGGCTGGTGTTGCCGCAAAGTTGGCTGCTTCTGCACTCAGCCGCACTCCCATCGACACTGGAGCGCCTTCCGCAACCGGCCAGTCATAGCCCATCGATACAGCACCGCCGAGCGCATTCCTGCGCGCATCGCAGCGCCAGGCGCCGCTGCCACCGAAGGTTTCATATTCGGGCCCCACGTCCAGCAACCCCGACAGCATGACGTCCACCGTATCCGCCCAGGACCACGCAGAAGCGGACCAGTACCGGTGATGGCAGAACCGGGAAACCCCGGCGCCGGCGCGGAACCGCAGGCCACTGTTGCGCGGGCGGTATTCCCCAAAGGCGAACATGCGGGTGAAGCTCGGCGCGAACTCGGCGACCGAACTCGCACATTCCCAGTCCGGACAGCCACTGGTTGGGACCACGGCGCCGAACTCGAACCCCAGGCCCCACTGTGGCGTGAGCCGGTAGCCAAAGTCGATGCTGGCGGCCACGGCATTGCGGCCAGCCGATGGCGCCGGCGAGAGCGTGCGCACATCTGCACCACCAGCACCCACGCTGAGCCACCAGGGTCGAATGGAGTCGTCAGGCCCGCCGCCCCCTCCCTGCGCCGGTGCTGCCGACGACCAAACCAGCAGGCTGGTCAACAAGACGAACAGGGGTCTGAGGCAGTTGCGTCCCATTGCGTTCACAATCCCACTCCTCCATGAATATTCGGGAATTTTCGCACTTCGGCGATGTCTGAATTGCGATGGACTCACCAGGGTTGATCCCCTATCTTCCCATACCTTGGTGCAGCCGCATTGAACGGCCATCGCACACGATACATAGAGCACTAAAGACGAGGACGGGGTACATGCGCAAGAGTGGAGCATTGTTCGGGCATGCGTGGAAGCTGACCAGCGCTGCGGTGCCCCTGGCCTGTCTCGCCCTTTCCCAGGTCGCGCTCGGCCAGGCTGCGGCCAGGCCCGGCGTCGAGGCTTACAACCACCTGATCAAGACCAACTGCCTGGAGTGCCACAATACCGCTGACTGGGCAGGAAGCCTGGCACTGGACACCCTGGATGTCGCCAAGGTCGGTGAAGATCCCGAAACCTGGGAAAAGGCCATCCTCAAGCTTCGCGGCCGGCTCATGCCTCCCGCGGGCGCAAAACAACCTGCTCAGGCAGATATCGATACCTTTGTCCGTTACCTGGAATCCTCTGTCGATACTGCGGTTACGACGAAGCGGGTCGGCCATGTGCCGCTCCAGCGCCTCAATCGCATCGAGTTCGCCGCATCGGTCAGGGATCTGCTCGGCGTGGAGATCGACGCGAAGCAGGCATTGCCCACCGAGGTCGAGGTGGAAGGTTTCAGCAACATCGCCAGCGCCCTGGGCATGTCTCCGGCCTTCATGGAGCAGTACATCGCGGTCGCACGTCGCGCCGTGAAACTCGCCATTGGCGAACCGGTCCCCAAGCTGGCAAAGGTCACCGTTCCCGCAACTCCCGCACCGCAGACCGCCTTCCCCCTGGGAACACGTGGCTCCGTGGGCGGCCGTGGCGTCGGCATGAGCTTCGCGCACGTATTCCCGGCTGATGGCGAATATCGCTTCGAGATTGCCGAAGAAGACTTCGTCGACATGGGGCTCTACCCGCGTGGCGCCGAGCATCCCGCCACGTTCGTGATCCTGCTCGACGGCGTTGAGGTTGCCCGCAAGGACATCGGCGGCAAGGAATACCTGGACATCGCCGACCGGGATGGCCCGGCGGGCAAGAAGATCCTCCTTTCCTGGATGTCGAGCCCCGTACAGGTCACGGCGGGCCGGCACAATGTGGTGATTACCTTCATTGAACGCGCCCGAAGCTTCAGCAACGATGCAACGGGCAATGGCCGGATGTACCAGCCCATCCTGCAGACCGGCATCGAGATTCAGGGGCCCTATGCGCCCAAGGGCCGGTCAATGAACGACAGCCGCGCCCGAATCTTCACCTGCATGCCGAAAAACACGGCGGAAGAACGGCCCTGTGCAGAGCGCATCGCGCGCCAGATGGCGACCAAGGCCTATCGCCGACCGGCCACCGATGCCGACCTTGCGCCGTTGATGAAGTTCTACGAATCGGGCCGTGCGGAAGCAGGTGGATTCGAAGCCGGCGTGACGGAGATGGTCACAGCCATCATGTCCAGCCCCGACTTCCTCTATCGCGATATCCCGACATCCATGATGGCGGCTGAATCGCGCCCACTGACCGATCTGGAACTGGCCTCGCGGCTGTCATTCTTCATGTGGAGCACCGGTCCGGATGAAAAGCTGATCGAACTGGCTGCGGCCAAGCGACTGTCCGACCCCAAGGTCATGGAGTCCGAGGTCGCCCGCATGCTGAAGGATCCGCGGGCGAACGCGCTGGTGGAGAACTTCGCGATGTCATGGCTCAACCTGGATGAACTCGAGAAGGTCGAGCCGGAGGGTTTCAGCGACGCAATGCGCTCGAACTATGAAACCGAGATCCGCATGTTCCTCGCCAGCATCCTGCTGGAGGATCGCAGCGTGAGTGACATGCTCAACGCCGACTGGACCTTCGTCAATGAAGCGCTGGCCCAGCAGTACGGCATTCCCGGCGTGCGCAGCAGCACGTTCCGGCGCGTGACGCTGACCAACGAGAACCGCTGGGGATTGCTCGGCAAGGGCGCCACGCTGTTGCGCACTTCTTACGGCAGCCGCACCTCTCCCGTGTTGCGTGGTGCCTGGGTGCTCGACCGGCTCGTGGGCGCGCCGCCTGCACCGCCACCGCCGAATGTAAATACCGATATCGGCGTGAAGGATGGCGAAACACCCACCACGGTCCGTGCACGACTGGAACTGCACCGCCAGAACCCCACCTGCCAGGCCTGCCATGGCCTGATCGACCCTCCTGGCCTCGCGCTGGAGAACTTCGACAACCAGGGCAGATGGCGTGAAGTCGATGTGCAGGCTGGAAGGTCGCCCATTGACGCCAGCACCGAACTCACCAGCGGCATCAAGATCAATGGACCGATCGAGCTGCGCAAGTACCTGACCAGTCATGAGGACCAGTTCCCGACCACGGTGACCAAGCGCCTGATGATGTACGCGCTCAACCGCGAGATCGAATACTTCGACATGCCGCAGGTGCGGCAGATCGTGCGCGAGGCCGCGGCGGGCAATTACAAGTTCAGCGCGCTCATCAATGGCATCGTGAACAGCGCTGCCTTCCAGCGCCAGGGGCCGGAAGAGCACTCGCCTACCGTGGCGTCCAGAATCGACATCGGCGCAACCACGACAATTCATCCATAAGGGATACAGCGATGGCAATTTTCCTGACCAAGAAGCATTTGTCCCGCCGAACGTTCCTGCGTGGCGGCGGCGTCGCACTGGGGCTGCCGTTCCTGGACGCCATGGTGCCGGCTGCCACGGCACTCGCGCAGACAGCGGCCGCACCGAAGACCCGCGCAGGGTTCTTCTACCTGCCGCACGGCGCCATCATGAACAACACGGTCTACGGCAAGGAGGTCGATGTCTGGACCTCCTCCGGCAAGGGCGCGGATTTCAAGCTCGGCCAGACGGTGTCTCCGCTCGAGCCGTTCAAGAAGTACGTCACCACCTTCGAGAACATCGAGAACAGCACCGCCATGGGCTCGGTGCACACGCTCAATCCGGCGACCTGGCTGTCCTGCGTGCGTCCGGACACGGCCGCACGGGGCGCGAGTCTCGCCACCACGCTGGACCAGGTCATTGCGCAGAAGCTGGGTCAGCAGACGGCCCTGCCCTCGCTGGAACTGGCCTCCGAAACCACGGTGCAGATCGCTGCGGGCAACGGCGGTTTCTATGCCGTCACGACGGCCTTTGCGTCACCCTCCAAGCCACTGCCGATGGAGTACAACCCGCGCAAGGTATTCATCTCGCTCATTGGCGATTACGCCTCGGCGGCAGAGCGCGAAGAACTGCTGACCAAGAACAGCAGCGTCCTCGACATGATCAACGAGCGCGCGAAGACGCTGAAGGGCGAGCTGAGCCCCGGCGACCAGCGGACACTGTCGGATTACCTGGACACCGTCCGGGAAATCGAACGGCGCGTGAAGCTTGCGCGCCAGAGCGACGTGGGCAAGTTCGAGGTGCCCGATGCCCCGATCGGCCAGATCGAGGACTTCGACCTGCAGCTCAAGATGATGTTCGACCTGCTCGCACTGGCCTACCAGGCCGATCTGACGCGAGTCGCCTCGTTCGTCATGGCCGCCGAGGGCACCGATCGCAACTACGCGAGCTTCGGGGATACGGACGGATTCCACCCCACCAGTCACCACGCCAACCAGCGCGGACGCATTGCCGCACTCAGCAAGATCCAGCACTACCACATGCAGCGGTTCGCGGATTTCCTGAAGAAGCTGGCCGATACGAAGGAAGGCGATGGCAGCATCCTCGACCATTCCCTGTTCCTGTACGGCTCGAACATGGGCAACAGCAACGCGCACGACAACTACCCGCTTCCGGAAGTCCTGATCGGCGGCGCAAGCGGCAAACACGTCGGCGGCAAGAACCTCATCCTGCCCGAGCGCACGCCGCTGGCGAACGTGCACCTGACCATCCTCGACAAGCTCGGCATCCCGCAGCCGAGCTTCGGCAACAGCACAGGCGTGATTTCCGGAGTCTGAACATGACGAGTGACCGCAGAACATTTCTCAAGACGGGCCTGGGCGGTCTCGCCGGGCTGACGTCCCTGCCGCTCGTGGGCAGCCTTGCGGGCTGCCAGCAGCTCCCGGTGCGCGAGTCAGCAGGGCCCGTGCAATCCCGCAACGCCAAGGCGCTGCCGATCACGAAAGTCACCGATCGCGTCAGCGTCATCACCGGCGCACCCGGCAACGTGGTCGTGCTATCGGCGGGCGACGGCGTTCTGCTGGTCGACAGCGGCTCGGTTGCACTTGCTCCTTCGGTACAGAAGAGCCTCGCCGGCGCCAGTGTGCGCAAACTGTTCAATACGCACTATCACGCTGACCAGACGGGCGGAAACGCATTGTTCGCTGCAGCCGGCGCAGAGATCCACGCCCATGCGGTCACCAAACAGTGGTTGTCCGCAGACTATTACGTGCCTGCAGAAGACCACTGGGTGAAGGCGCCTCCCAAGGAGGCCATTCCCAAGGTCGCCTTCCGCAGCAAGGGCGAATTGAAGGCTGGCGCGGAAACTGTTGAATTCGGTTATCTGCTGGAAGCACACACGCGCGGCGACGCCTATGTGTTCTTCCGCGACTCCAACGTGCTCGTGACCGGCGATGTGGTTTCGCCGCTGCGCGATCCTGCGCTCGACTGGTACACGGGTGCCTGGCTGGGCGCACGGGCGGACGCCATGGAAGACCTGGTGAAACTCTGCAATGAACAGACCCGGATCGTGCCGGCGTACGGCCCCGTGATGACATTCGCGCAGTTGAAGGCCGAGCGAGACCTGATGGCGAAGATCTACGACCTGACGTCGGCGCTGAACCACAAGGGCCACAGCGCCGAAGACATGGTGAACAAGGGCGTCCTGAACGATGTGGGCCGCAAGTTTCAGGACCCGCATCGTTTCCTGTACGACGCGGTCAAGGGTTTCCAGGGCCATTACACCAATTTCGGGGGCAACGTTGTTTAAGCAATCCACCCGTGCCCGGGGGATCCGGGCCATCGCCGCAATTGGTCTGCTGTCGCTCGGCGCGGCAACCGTGTCTTTCGCTGCAGCTCCGCAGCGGACACTTGTCGACCTCGTCCGCGAAGGCAAGCGTGAAAACGTGCTGGCCGCGATCACTTCCCCCGATGTCGATGTGAATGTGAAATCGCCAGATGGCTCCACGTCATTGATGTGGGCGGCCTACAACGATGATCTGGAACTGGTGCGCGCGCTGCTGAAGGCGGGCGCCAAGGCCAACGTCACGAGCAACTTCGGCGCCACCGCACTTACCGAGGCGATCAAGCTCGGAAACGTGCCGCTGTTCCGCACATTGCTCGATGCCGGTGCCGACATCGAATCGCCCAACCTCGACAAGCAGACGGCCTTGATGCTGGCCATCAGCACCAACCAGCAGGAGATGGCGAAGCTGCTGATTGAGCGGGGTGCGAACGTCAAGGCCACCGAGACCTTCCGCGACCAGACCGCGCTGATGTGGGCCGCTGGGGCCAACCAGCCGGACATTGTCGACCTGCTGCTCGCCAAGGGCGCGGGAACCCAGGTCAATCAGCGCGCCCATCACGATGACTGGGAACGCACGCAGACCTCCGAACCGCGCGCCCAGTTCGGCTCGCGTCAAACGGGTGGACTCACTGCGCTGCTCTTCGCCACCCGCTCTGGTTGCCTGCGTTGCGCCGTCTCGCTGGTGGAGGCAGGTGCCGACGTCAACAAGCCCAACCCGGACGGCATTACGCCCCTGATCAATGCGCTGGACAACGGCCGGCACGACATCGCCATGTTCCTGCTGGACAAGGGTGCGAACCCGCACGTCTGGGACATGCACGGCCGCACGCCGATCTATGTTGCCGTGGACAGAAAGTCGGGAGCCGGTGGCGGTGGCGGCTTTGGCGGCGGGCCTGGTGGTGGCCGTGGTGGTCCTCCAGGTGGAGCTCCAGGCGGTCCCGGCGGCCCTCCTGGCGGGCCCGGTGCAGCAGGTTTTGGCGGTCCCGGTGGGCCCGGCGCTGGAGCTGCCGTGCCGCGCGCACCGGCTGTCACGGGGACCGAGGTCATCAAGCGTCTGCTCGCACTTGGCGTAGACACCAATCACGAGCTGACCCGCAAGCGGCCTTATGGCGGCGGGCGTGGCCGTTTCCAGGATTACGACATACGCGGCGGCGTTGGCCCGCTGTTCCTGGCGACAATGAACAATGACCACGAGTCGATGCAGGCGCTGCTGGCGCATGGCGCCGAAGTGGATCTGCGGAACGTGATGCAGATGACGCCGCTGATGATTGCGGCCGGCATGCGCGGCACGGGTGGTGGTGGCGGCGGGGGCGGCGGCGGTGCGGGTGGCGGCGGCGCTGCAGGCGGCGACCGGGTGACCAAGTCCCTCGAGATCCTGCTGGATGCGGGCGCGAACATCAACGCACAGGTCACCGGCAGCCATAACCGCACAGCCGTGCTCATGGCCTATGTGGCCGGCCGCGATCAGGAAGGGAAAACCGCCCTCATGACCGCCGCTGAAAACGGTCAGGACAGGATCGTGAAGCTGCTGCTGGACAGAGGCGCAGACTTGAAGCTGAAAGATGCTACCGGCAAGGCCGCTCTCGACTTCGCCCGTCTGCCCGTTGCAGATCTCAGCGACGATGCTTCCGCGGCGCAGAAGCAGACGCGGGAGCGCCTGTTGGCGGGCCGCAAGGCGGCTGCTGCAGTCATCGAAGCAGCGAAATAGGTCACTCAACCCAACTGCGCGCCGCGTGACGAACAGCGGCGCCGCGGTTGACCGCCGGGGCACACTGCCCCGGGCAACCGCTCGCCTATTTCAGCGCCGCGCCGATAGCCGCGCTGACCACCGGCGCCATCAATGCATATCCCGCCGCATTGGGATGCAGGCCATCGGCTGTTGTTTCCGCCCGCAACATGCCATTCGCGTCGACGGTTGCGGCGTAATAATCCACAAAACCGGCGCCGGCAGACTGCGCATAGGTCTTGATCCATGCGTTGAGCTTGAGGATGTCGGCGGGCGGCCGTGAGCGTGACTGGTTGATCGGGGCGCCGCCACGTTCGGGTGCTGCCACCTTGGCATCGGTGATCGGCATCACCGAGCAGAGGATCACCTTGATGCCATGCCCCCGGGCCAACTCCACCATCGCCATCAGGTTCTGCTGGATCATCGTCAAGGTCTGCGGACCATTGTTGGCGGCGATGTCATTGGTGCCGGCAAAAATGACGACAACGGCCGGCTTCAATGCGATGACATCGGGATACATGCGCACCAGCATCTGCGCGGTGGTTTGCCCGCCGATGCCACGGTTCACATACGGCTTGCCCGGGAAACTCTCTGTCAGCCGCCAGCCATCGGTGATGGAATCGCCCATGAACACGACGCGATCCTTCGGGACCGGCTGTCGCTGCAACTCGATGTTGGCCTGGTGATAGCGCCCGAGCTGGTTCCAGTCCGCCAGTTGCTCCGTCAGTCGGGTGGCGTTGCTCAGCAGGCAGCAACCCGCCGGCCGCTGCGGCGCGAACTCTTCGATCAGCTGTGCCTGTGCGGTCTCGCCGAGCAGGACGGCGGACAACAGGATGGTGAAAAGGCCTGCCCGATTTGTTGTCATCAGTCGCTCCGTGCATGAGATTCCGCGTCTGAATCAACGCGTGCGCCGATCGTAGCGCAGGTCGCCGATCCAGATGCTCATCGCTCCCATAAAAAAGCCCGGTCCGAAGTTGAACGGACCGGGCTTGCCTGGGCTTGAACGGGGGGAGAAAAGCCCAGGCAGCTTCAACCCAATGGACTGGCCAGAATCAGAACTTGAAGTTGAGGCCTGCCACGTAACGCCGACCAATCTGGTCATAGCCACCAGCCGTCTGCAGACCAATGCCCTGCAGCAGGACCAGCGGCGGATCACGATCGAACAGGTTCTGCACGTTGCCGAAAACCTCCAGCTGGCCACCGCCAACCGGCATGCGATAACTCACGCGCGTGTCCCAGTAGACCGAGCTACCCGTGTGGTTGTCTCCCACGTTCCAGCTCGTGACGTTGCCATTGGCGTCCGGGACATTCCAGTTCAGCGAGTTCTTGCCACCGCCGGTGTAGCGGCCATTCAGGTTCCAGCTGAAGGGGCCGTTCATGTACGAGAGCACCAGATTGCCCTTCTTCGTGAACAACTGCGCAGGCAGGCTTCCCGTGCTGTCGGTCTTCACACCGGCGAAGTTGGTGGTCGAGGACTCCCGCAGGTACGTGCCCAGCAACCGCGCGCTCATCCGCTCGTTGCCGCCGAACAGATTGACGGAGTGCGAATAGCCCAGCTCGAAGTCGATGCCATCGTACAGCGCCTTGTTGATGTTCTGCTTCGACTGGTTGATGAACACGATCAGATCCGTGCCGCTGGAAGTATCGCGCGTGATGCGCCCGCACTGGTCGACATCGCCATCCAGATAGCACTTGTCGATGATCTGCTGAACCGTGTACGACTCGATCGCGTCGCTCAGTTTCACGCGCAGCCAGTCGATCGAGAAATCGAACCCTGGCAGCCAGTTCGGACGGTAGACCATGCCGACCGTGAAGGTGTCACCCGTCTCCGGCCTGATGTTGGGATCGCCACCCGAGACAATCGTGAAACTCTGGTTGGTAGTGGTATTGGTTGGCGGGCCACTGGTAGGGGAAGGCTTTTTGTCCAGTGCGGTGGCCGCGCCACCCGTACGGTCGAAGCGGTCGGAAATGTTGCCGGCGCGCACGTCACGCGAGTAGGTGCCGCGCAGGCGAAACTCGTCCGTGAACTGGGCGTCGAGACCGGCCTTGTACGACCAGATGTTGCCGGAACCCTGGTAGTCCGCCCAGCGCACCGCACCCTGGAGTGTCAATGACTTGATCCAGGGCTGATCCTTGAGCAGCGGGAACACCGTTTCGTTGAACAGCTCCTTGATGTCGTAGGCGCCGCGGATGAACGGCACGTTCGAGAACTGGGTTTCCACCAGGTTGGTGGCTACGCCAGCCGGCACGCCGCGAACACCGATTGCCCCTGCCGGGCGATAGCCCGAACCGACCTGCATGTTCAATACCGCAGGCGTGCACTGCGGACCGAAAGTGGCGGCTGCGCCCGGATCATTGCACCACACCGGGAACCAGTTCGGATCCGCTGCGGGGTTACCCTGCGACGCCTGCACCCGCTGATCGACGGACTCTCGGCGGTAGTTGGCACCGAATGCCGCCTGGACGGGCCCGGCCCAGCCTTCGAACAGGTTGCCGCTGGCCGAAACTTCTGCAACCCGCTGCTTCAGGTAGGTCAGCCGGTGCTTGGCTTCATCGCCCACATAGGAATACGGGTCGCCGTAGACCTGATCGCTGGCGATCCAGGGATTGGTGGTGACGCTGACTCCCGGATCAAAGCCCGTTACCCAGTCGAGAGCCGCCTGCCGATGGCGCGCCACTGCCGAACAGGTTGATCGGCACGCAATCCGGTACCAGGCCGGACACTACCGTCACGCGGCACTTGATCACGCCGTTCGCGTCTCTCACCGCGTCGATGCGCCAGGAACATGCGGTCCTGGCGCTGCCCGCCGACCTGCTGCCAGTCGATGTCCGTCTGGCCGGACTGGAGATACCCATCGATGTTCCAGCCGTCGAGGAAGCCGTCCGAACTGATCGTGCTCTTGAAGCCGATGGTGCCGGCCGCCAGCTTGCTTGCCTGGTTCTGATAGCCAATGACGCCGTCGGCCGGGCTCAACTGACGATTGAACTGCAGCGAGTTGATGTTGTTGGTGGTCATGTACTGGCTGATCGAAGCCGGCAGGAACGCGTTGTCCCGATAGATGGTGGCCGGATGGAATCCGGGCAGGGTTCCACCGCCGACGTTGCCGACGAGACCAGCGCGCGACAGAAACTGCTTGCTGTAGATGCCCTGCACATAGACGTTCAGGTTGTCGCTGACGTCGTAGTCGTAATAGGCAAAGGCATTGGTGCGCTTGCTGGCTGGCAGCAGAACGTTCAGGACATTCGAAAGATCCTTGCCACTGCCACCCGACTGCACATTGCCCGGATACACGGTGCCCTGGTTGAAGGCCACGGCTTGCCCATTCGGATCGAACGTGATTTCGCCGAGGGCAGGCACATAGCTGCCGCCGGGAACGTTGGCGTTCTTTGGATTGAGCACGCCTTCCGTGGACCAGACGCTTGATCGCAGATTGCAGGCCGGAACCAGCAACGGATTGGACTGGGACGAACCTGCGCCAGCGGCTGAACTGCTTACCAGGCCGCAGCTCTGGTACCAGTCCCGATCGCCCAGCTGGTTGATCGCGGTCTGCGAGGAATGTGAGGCAGAGAACAGGATGTGCGACTTCTCGCTCAGCGCATGACCCACTGCGATGGAGTACTTCTCGTTGGCGCCGTCGCCCCGGTCGGAGTGGCCGGCCTGCGCCGAGACGCGAAGACCTTCCATCTGGGTATCGAGGATGTAGTTGACCACACCGGATACGGCGTCGGTACCGTAGGCGGCGCTGGCGCCACCAGTAACGGTTTCCACACGTGCCATCAGCGGATCAGGAAACGTGTTGATGTCCGGCACGCCGAAGATGCTCGCTGCCGGCATCCGGCGGCCGTCCAGCAGAGTCAGCGTACGGGCCGTTCCGATATTGCGCAGGTTCAGCGCACCGCCACCTGCAGAGGTGAAGAAATTGTTCGACGGACTGCCGAAGTTCTCTGCCGTCTGGCTGTTGAAGAACTGTGGCAGCTGGATCATGGCCTCCGAAATGCTGCCCGGCGCCATCGTCTGCAGCTCGGTGATCGAAATGGACGTCACCGGTGTCGGCGTTTCCATGCCCACGGCATTGCGGATGCGGGAGCCCGAAACCGTCACTTCAGCCAGTTCCAGCTCCTCGTCGGCGGCCGCACTCTCTGCGGCAAACACCGGGTGCGCCGTGCATAGCGCCAGACCCACGGCCAGCGCAACGGGCGTACGGCGGACAAACGCAGCGGCTCGCGCGCAATTGCCCGCGTTCAGGATTTCACGATTCATGCATCCCCCAAGATTTGACTTCGCAAACAGGTTCCGCGTCCTGCGGAACGGTGAAAGCGAAACTTATCTACATGGGAACGATAATTGCCTGAGGCGGAGGGAAATATTCTCCGCCAGAGAATTGAACGTCTATGACCTTTGCCGGGAAATCAGGGTGAACGGTTTGCAGCTGGCGCGTCCGGTGGCTCCTGATAACCATTGCGTTCAAGGTTGAGCTCGGGCCGCAGCGCGCATAGCACGCAATCCGGCTGGTGGAACTCGGGAACGCGACCACTTACCGGATTGGTATAGGTAAACCACATCGGCAGGATGGCGGGCCACGGTGTGGCCGTGCCGGTGCCACCCTGGAAACCCTGCTCGCGCCTGCCCAGTGCCGACATCGGGATATCCACATTCGCGTTGTTCGCGGCGGGCCGGGCCGGTGTGCCCGCTGGCCGTGGAGCCGGATCCTTCGCCTTTGCCCAGACGCCATCCTTCCAGGCAACGGGCGTGATGTAGGGCTCGTCGAGCGTCAGCTCCCAGATGCGCCAGACACCGTCTTCCAGCACATAGCGATCGTGATACATGCCGCCCCAGAAAGAGGCCCCGAAGAAGTCACCTGCCTTGCCAACGGTCTTGCCAGTGCGCGGCTGGAACAGCTTGAAGCGGCCTGTTGCGGAGCGTCCATCGTCGGAGACCAGCACCACCGGCTGCATCAGCCAGTGATAGGAAATTCCAGCCTGCAGCAGGGGCGGCGTGCCCCGGACGCGAGCCGCGATGAGGCGGTCCCGGCCGATGTGGTAGCCCTGAAACGGTGTTTCCTTGAAGCCCTTCGTGGCCATGACGCCAGCCCAACCTGCGGGGTTGGAATCGTCGATGAAGAATCCGTAGGCCGCCGAAACGTTCTCGATGCCATCGTAGGCCGCCGAGCGCGCGAGACGGCGACGGGCTTCAGGCAACGTCACGCTTGCGGTCTTGCCCGATGCAATTGTCCCGGTCAGCACGCGCGTCGCCACGGCCTTGGCGCTGCCAGCCGGCTTCACGGCCTTGCCGGTTACCGGGTGCACGCCGAGGAACGCCGGCATGGCAAGGCCAGGCGCTACCGCATCTGCAGCGCGCGCATCCGGCGCGTTCGCGCCTGTGGGAACGGGCTCAACGATGCGGCTCCGGCCCCACCCCAGGAAGATGTCGGTCTTCATCTGCACGAAGCGGCGCATCTCGCGGATCTTCCAGACGCCGTCTTCCTTGACGAAGCGATTGTGGAAAGTGGCCACCTCCCACCAGCCCTTCTCCTGATCGGCCTCACCGAGCATGCCGAGCTCGATGCCGCGCGCGAATGCCTCGTGGCCACCTGGCGCGATGGTCACGATCACATCGTTCTGCAGGCGATCATTGAGCTGGCCATGCTGGAGGCCGGCCGGGCCGATGCTCTCGAGCCAGCGGCGCACACCCGACGGGCCGCGCCAGATGCCCTGTCCACCTATCTCGACGACTGCTGTTCTTCGCGAACAGGTCGACGACGTCGTCCCACATCTTCCGCTCGGCGTAATAGCCGTAGGCGGACTGCAGATTGCGCACGCGATCGATGTCATTGAGCGTATCGATGCGCTTCTGCAGCGCGGCCAGTGTTGCCTTCGTGGCCGGTGCTGCGCCGGTCGCAGGCGGGATGGGGATGCCAGCAGTCGTCGAGTCGAAGTGATACGGCACCACAGGCAGATCGCCACCGCCCCAGTTGATCCAGCCATCTTCATAGGCGCCATCAAACTGGGGGTTGTAGTGCGCGGTGGCAATCTTCCAGATGCCTCCCTCACGGACGTAGTCATTGACATACACGCCACCTTCTATGCGGGCGTTGCCGCCATGGCCGTGAAATGTGATCGACTGCCAGCGCACCTTGGCACTGTTTCCATCCAGCGAAAGATTCACCACGGGGGAATCGATCATCATGCTGGAGAGTTTGTCTGCCGCTGCGCCCTCCTTGCCGCCGCCGTAACGGTTGCGCAGGAAAGCGGCAATCGCGGTCGGGCCCCGCGCCGTCTCGCCAGGCGTGACCAACCCGTCGAAGACGAAGCGTCCACTCGCGGTGAACAGGGCGCCGACCTCATTCCAGAGGCCAAACTGCGCGTACTGCGCATAACTGCTCTGCAGCGTTTTGACGGCGCGGACACTCTCCGTGCGATCGAGTTCGCGCGCGAGATTGTCCCGTTCAGTATCGGCACTGACCGGCAGGGCAAGGAACAGCGCAAGCATTGCGCAAGTGACGGCGAGCGGGCGCGACATGGGCAATCTCCTGGGCGGTTGCGCTGATCTTCCCTGCGGGTTGCTGGCCTGTCCACCCATGCAGGGAATACTTCCGTCTGGTGCAAGTCGCCATCTGCTAGGACGCGATCGACCCACTGATCCGCTCTGCATCCCGGATGACGGCGTTTCGACCGAAGTAAGCGACGGCCGCTGCGGCAACGGAAATCATCGGCAGGGTCATCAAGGCCAGTCGCAATCCCTCCGCATCGCCGTAGGCGCTGCGGAAGAGATCGTTCATCGCGCCGACATACAGCGGCCCGATCCCGATGCCAACGGTGGCGAGGATGAAGAAGAAGAACGCCGTGGCGACGGCGCGCCCACGCAGTGGCGCAAGCCGCTGCACCAGCGCGAAGAACGGCCCCATCAGATAGAACTGCGAGAACGCCGCCACAAAGATGGCCGCGTAGACGACCACGATCGATGTGGTCCAAACAGCCAGCAGCAGCGCCGCGGCAAACATCACCATCGTCAGTGCAGGGTAGGAAAGGAACGCTCGAGGATCACGCAATGCGGCCTTGGCAGTAATGGCGCCGCCTAGAATTGCCCCAAGTCCGCCTCCCAGGCCGATCGCCGCACCAAGGGGCAACGAGTACTGCGCAGGAGTGAGTTCGTGGATGCGCACCAGAAACTGCGGCATCCACAGATTCATGCCGTAGCCGCATAGCGCGGAAGGTGCCGCGCTGAAGCTCATGATGCGGAAGGTCTCGCTCGACCAGAGGCGCTTCACGCTTTCGCCAAGCGGAATGTCTTCACTCGTGCGCAGCGCCGCGAGATCGGCGGGATCATCCATGCCACCACGCGCTGGCTCGCGCACGGTGAGCCAGACGATCAACGCCAGCAGGATGCCCGGCAGGCCAAGCGCGACAAACGTGTATCGCCAGCCGATGGCGCTCACCAGCATGCCCCCGATGAAGATGCCGAGAAAATTGCCGAGCGGCACGCCCAGTGAAAAGATGCCGATGGCTGTGGGCCGCTGGATCTTCCGGAAGTAGTCCGCAATCAGGGAGTGCGACGCTGGTCCTGCTCCTGCCTCGCCAATACCCACGCCAACGCGGCACAAGAAAAGCATCGCGAAATTCGTGGCTGCTCCGCAGAGCGCTGTCATGCCGCTCCAGATGGCGAGCACCAGCGCCAGCAGCGAACTGCGGCGTTTGCGGTCGAGCAGGCGTGCCACGGGGAAGCCGAGCGTTGCGTAGAACACCGTGAACGCGATACCCATGACGAGGCCAAGCAGTGTGTTCGAGATCTGAAACTCGGCCTGGATGGCGGGCGCGAGCACCGAGATGGCCGTACGGTCAACGAAATTGACCGTGTTCACCAGCACCAGGATGAACAGCACATAGTTGCGGTACGCCGCCGATGTGGCCGGCGCGCTGCTGCTCGACATCAGAGCCCCCCTCCGGCCTGCGCCGGATATGTTTTCCGTCTCGATGCGGATTGCAGGGAACCATAGGGGTTTGCAGGCCTTGCGTCCAGCCTGCCCGGGGTATGGCTCGCGACGGCTTTCGGTTTAAGCTTCCTGCCATGGCTATTGAAAACATCCGGCACTGGCAGATCGGCGATGTGCAGGTTACCCGCATCGTCGAAGTGAATGCCCATCAGGACCCGTTCACCATGCTTTCGGCCGAGTGCGCGCCAGACATGGGCAAGGACTATCCCTGGCTCATCCCCCATTTCGCGACTCCAGACGGGATCATGAAGATCTCGTTCCAGGCATTCGCGCTGAAAACGCCGACCAGAACCATCATTGTCGATACCTGCATCGGAAAGGATCGCGAGTGCGAGTTCCCGATCTTCTCGAACCTGCAGTCCGACTATCTCGAAGATCTCGTGGCAGCAGGTTACGACCCGGAGAAGGTGGACACCGTGCTGTGCACGCATCTGCACTTTGACCACGTTGGCTGGAACACCCGTCTGGTGAATGGCCAGTTCGTGCCTACCTTCCCCAACGCGAGGTATCTGTTCGCGAAGCGGGAGTACGACCACTGGCAGGGCATCCGCCCCGGCAATTCGCATGTCGCGCACTTCGCGGAGGCCATCGACCCGGTGGTTGCGGCAGGTCTGGTGGATCTGGTCGGCAACGAGCATGCCGGTGTGTCCCGGAGGTGAGCCTGTTTCCGTCGCCCGGGCATACGCCGCACCATGTGAGCGTGATGATCCGCTCACGCGGCCAGGAAGCCGTGATCACCGGCGATCTCATGCATCATCCGATCCAGCTCGCAAGACCCGACCTGCCCGTCAATGCCGATGGCGACAAGGCGCAGGGCGTTGCCACGCGCACGCAGTTCTGCGAGCGATTCGCGAACCGGGATGTCACGGTCATCGGCAGCCACTTCTGCGAGCCGACGGCCGGTCGCATCGTGAGCGACAAAGTGAACTGGCGGCTCGTCTGGGAATGAATCCGGAACATCCCCGCCTCTCCAAGCGGATGGGCGAACTCGGCCTGTGCTCGCGGCGCGAAGCCGATAAATGGATCGAGAACGGCTGGGTGAAGGTCGATGGCCAGGTCGTGGACACTCTCGGCACGCGCGTTTCACCCCAGGCGCGGATCGAGATCGATCAGGCGGCGCGTAACCACCAGAGCGAACAGGTGACTATCCTGCTGCACAAACCGGTGGGCTATGTGTCAGGGCAGGCCGAAGATGGCTACGAACCTGCGGTAGTACTGATCCGCCCGGAGAATCGCTGGTCTGCCGATCCCTCGCCCATCCGGTTCCAGAGCGGACACCTGCGCGGGCTCGCACCCGCGGGACGACTGGACATCGATTCCACCGGCCTGCTGGTCCTTACCCAGGACGGCCGAGTGGCGAAGCAACTGATCGGCGAAAACTCCGCTGTCGAGAAAGAGTATCTGGTGCGTGTCGAGGGAAGACTCTCCGATGAAGGCATGAAGCGACTGCGGCACGGCTTGACGCTGGATGGCGTCACGCTGAAGCCAGCGCAGGTGTCCTGGCAGAACGAGGATCAACTGCGCTTCGTGCTGCGCGAAGGCCGCAAGCGGCAGATCAGGCGCATGTGCGAACTGGTCGGGCTGTATGTCACGGGGCTGAAGCGTGTGCGCAGCGGCAATGTGCCGCTGGGCGGATTGCCCGTGGGCAAGTGGCGCTATCTGCGCCCTGAAGAGGGTTTCTGACCTAAGTATCCAGTGCAACCGCTGCGGTGTGGATCACTACCGGCGGAACAACAAAGAAAGGGCCTGCAAGCGCCCGCCAGGCACGGAAGTTGTCTGAACCCCGAAACCGGACCGTGTGGTGTTCGACGCTTTCCCAGCGTACGACCAGCTGATAACACGCAGGATCCTCGATCACCCGCACCAGCTGCATGTCGTGGCACCCCTCGGCCGCGAGGAACAATGGTTTCGCCTGCGCTACGGCCGCTTCGAAATCCACGGCGCGGGACGGGTCAATGGTGATCGAGGCGATTTCGGTGATCATGATGCTCAGGGTTCCTGTGTTGGCGCACGATTCGGGGCCGCGCGCACCATTACCGCTCTTCATCCAGCAATGTCCTGCCCACCCGTATCGTCATGTAGTTCCGGCCACGTGTATCCGGCGTGTAGCCGCGCACTCGGTTGCCGGAGCGGTGCATGTAGGGGTTGCTGGTGTATGAACCGGACCGGAACTCGCGGGAGTTGCAGTTGCCATCCTTGATGGCCGAACCATCGTTGGCGGTCTTGCTGAGATCGGCCAGGTGGCAATCTTCCACCCATTCGAAGGCATTGCCGTGCATGTCATGCAACCCAAAGGCATTCGGGGGAAAGGATGCGACCGGAGCAGTCTGGGCGAGCCACGTATCCCGACCTTCAGCCTTGGGACCCAGGCCGGGCTCCTCCTTGCCGAAGTTGCCGTAGTTGTGGTCGAGCTTGTCACCCCAGGGATAGGCCGTAGTGGTGCCGGCGCGCGCGGCATATTCCCACTCGGCGGCAGACAGCAGGCGATACAGGTCATCGTGGCCGTTCTTGCGATTGAGCCAACCCACGTAGGCCTGGGCGTCGTACCAGCTCACGCCCACAACCGGGCGCGTGCCGCGCCCCCAGTCGACGAAATCGGGATTGGGCGTGCCGTCCATCTTCAGGCGCAGCGCCTTGTCGACTCCGACGCCATCGCAGGCGCCATCGCGTACGCAGGCCTCCCATTGATCCCAGGTGACTTCGGTACGGCTGATGGCGAAGGGCTTCGCGATGGTGACCCGATGCTGCTTCTCGATCTCGCGGTAGTGATCCTCCGTGGGAGCGGCACCCATCATGAAGGTGCCCGCGGGAACCACCACCATTTCAGGGCAGTTGCGACATTCCCTGAATGCGCCACCCGGCGCAGGAATGGTTGCGGCCCGCGCTGCGCCCGCGCCCGTACCAGCCACACTCGAGACACAGGCACTGAGCAGTGCAGAGCTCGCAACGATCAACGCAATGAGTGCTTTCATGATTTCCCCGCTCCGTATTAGTCGAGCCCAGCTTCCTTCAACACTGCGCCGGCAATATTGAAGCCTTCGGCGGCGGCCGGAATTCCAGCATAGAGCCACACCTGCATCAGCGTCTCCCGGATCTCCTCCTTGGAAACGCCGTTCGCGATGGCTCCCTGCACGTGGTAGCGCAGCTGCGGGCTCTTTCCCAGCGTCGCCAGGATTGCGATCGTCAGCATGCTGCGCGTCTTGTGATCGAGCGGCGCACGATTCCAGGCATCGCCGAAACACTGCTCGGTGACGATTTCCTCGAAACGGCGCCGGAAATCGCTGGCGTTGTTCAGCGCGTCATCCGCACCGGCCTTGCCGAACATCTGGCGACGCAGGGCCAGCCCCGCTTCCTCGAGCTTCTTGTCCATCTCATTTCTCCCGTTTCGATCTGGCCGCGTCGCCGATCGCCACAAAGGCCCGCGAACTGTCGCTGGTCGCACCTTCCACTTCGCGCGCCATGGCAAAACGCTCGCGCGCCAGCCGGAACATCGGCAGGTCCAGCGCAATGTCTTCCCCGAGGTCGGCGGCGATGCGCACATCCTTCGCCAGCAGGCCGAGCGCGAAGCCGGTGGCAAACCTGCCGGTGATGACATGATCCTTGGCGACCAGCTCGGTGACGAAGCTGCGCCCGGTCGAGGCGTTGAGCACCTCTACCATCTTGTCGGGAGCCAGTCCGAAACTCTCGCCCAGTGCCAGCCCCTCGGCCACGGCGACCATCGTGGTGCCCGCGATGATGTTGTTGATCGCCTTCATGGCGTGGCCGTTGCCAAGCCCGCCAAGAACGAACAGCTGGCTGCCCATGGCGGAGAGCACGGGGGTGACCTTCGCCAGCAATTCTTCTGAACCGCAGCCGATCATGATGGCCAGCGTGCCCGTCTCTGCACGCATGCGCGCTCCCGAAACCGGGGCATCCACCAGCGTCATGCCGTGCCGGGCGAGTTCAGCGCCGGTTTCGCGCGTCAGCACCGGCTCCGAGGAGCTCATGTCGATGAACAGGGTTCCGCGCTGACACACCTTGAGCAGCGCCTGGCCTTCCGGGCCAGTCAGCACCTCACGCACCACTTTGCCATCCGGCAGCATGGTAACGATGAACTCGCAGGCTTGAAGCCCGTCGAGCGATTCGGCTGCAGCACAACCCAGTTCGCGCGCCACCTGCGCAGCACGCCCGGGCGCGGTGTCATGCAGCGTGACCGCAAAACCTTTCTTGACGAGGTTGGCCGCCATCGGCGTACCCATGGTGCCGACACCAATGAAGCCGACGCGTGTCATCCCTGCCCCCTGAATTGTCGTGTTATCCCCGCAGCCGACGGCACCTTAACCCTTGAACCCCTTGCACACCAGATACACCTCGCGCGATTCCTTGCGCGACGCCGCCGGCTTGCGGATGGTCACCTTCTCGAAGTGCGCGCGCAGTTCCTTCACATACTGATCGGACCCCGCGCCCTGGAACATCTTTGCTGCGAAGGTTGCGCCGGGCTTCAGGGTCTTGCGCACGGTGTCGAGCGCCAGTTCCAGGAAGTAGATCGACGAAGCCTGATCGGCCGAACTGATGCCGGTGATGTTCGGCGCGATGTCGGAGATGATGAGATCGAACTTGCCGCCGCCCAGCCAGTCGAGCAGCTGCTGAACGATGGCTTCCTCGGTGAAATCGCCCTGGATGAAATCGACATTCTTGAGGCTGTCCATGGGAAGGATGTCGGTGGCCAGCACCCGCCCCTTCTCGCCCACCAGCTTCCCGGCCACCTGTGACCAGCCGCCTGGCGCCGACCCCAGATCGAGCAGCCGCATCCCGGGCCGGATCAGCTTGTCCTTTTCATTCAGCTCTACCAGCTTGTAGGCCGAGCGCGAACGATAACCATCCTTCTGCGCCTGCTTGACGAAGGGGTCACTGAGATGCCGCGACATCCAGGTGGCGCTGCTTTTTGATCGGGGCATTTTGTCCGGGGAGGTCTGCGGTAGAATTAGGGTATTCTACGCACCCTCTGCCGGATCCACCGGCCAGGAAGTCCGCGGTGATCCGCATTACAGAGCTGCCATTGCCGCTGGGCTACGCGCCCGAAGCGCTGCGCCAGGCCATCCTGAAGCGCCTTGCCATTCCCGAAGCCGACCTGCTCGACTTCAACTTGTTCAAGCGCAGCTACGACGCGCGCAAGAAGAACAGCGGCATCCTGTTTATCTGCATTGTCGACGTCACGGTGCGCGATGAGGCCGCCGTGTTGCGGCGGCACGCCCGCGACCGGCAGGTGGGCCCGGCACCCGACACGACCTACCACACGGTTGCGCAGGCACCCGCGCTGCTCAAGGAACGTCCCCTGGTCGTGGGGTTTGGCCCTTGCGGCCTGTTCGCTGCCCTGCTGCTCGCGCAGATGGGTTTCAGGCCCATCGTGCTGGAACGTGGCCGCGATGTGCGCCGTCGCACGGGCGACACCTGGGCGCTGTGGCGGAAGAACACGCTGACACCGGAATCCAATGTGCAGTTTGGCGAAGGCGGCGCCGGCCTGTTTTCAGACGGCAAGCTCTACAGCCAGATCAAGGATCCGAAATTCTACGGCCGCAAGGTGATGCACGAGTTCGTGCGCGCAGGGGCGCCGCCGGAGATCCTCTACGTGAGCAAGCCGCACATCGGCACGTTTCGTCTCACCGGCGTAGTCGCCACCATGCGCGAAGAGATCATCGCACTCGGTGGCGAAGTGCGTTTCGAGAGCAAGGTGACCGACCTCATCATCGAAAATGACCAGGTCGAAGGAGTGGTGTTGGCCAGCGGTGAGACCCTGCACAGCCGCCATGTGGTGCTCGCGCTGGGACACAGCTCGCGCGACACCCTCCGCATGCTGGAGCAGCGACATGTGTTCATGGAAGCCAAACCCTTCGCCATCGGCTTTCGCATCGAGCATCCCCAGTCATTGATCGATGTGGCCCGACTCGGCCGCTTTGCCGGCCATCCGGAACTCGGCGCGGCCGACTACAAACTCGTGCATCACGCCAGCAACGGACGCTCGGTCTACAGCTTCTGCATGTGCCCGGGCGGCACGGTGGTTGCCGCCACCTCCGAACCCCAGCGCGTGGTCACCAACGGCATGAGCCAGTATTCGCGCAATGAGCGCAATGCCAACGCAGGAATCGTGGTGGCCATCAATCCCGAGCCCGATTTCCCTGGCGGGCCGCTGGCCGGCATTGCGTTGCAGGAGGCGCTGGAGTCGACGGCCTATGTACTGGGCGGCAGCGACTACTGCGCGCCCGGACAACTGGTGGGGGATTTCATCCGCGGCGTTGGCTCCACCCAGCTTGGCGAAGTAGTTCCTTCCTACAAGCCCGGCGTGCGCCTCTGCGATCTTTCGCAGGCTCTGCCGGCTTATGCCATCGACGCCATGCGCGAGGCCTTGCCGGCGTTCGGCAGGCAGATCCGCGGCTTCGACCGCGAAGACGCCGTGCTCACTGGCGTGGAAAGCCGCACTTCATCGCCTGTCCGCATCACCCGTGACGGGGAATCGCTGCAGAGTCTCAATGTGCGCGGGCTATATCCTTGCGGGGAAGGGGCAGGCTATGCCGGTGGCATCCTCTCGGCGGGCGTGGATGGCATCAAGGTCGCGGAAGCGGTGGCACGGAGCCTGTCATGAAGTTCGATGACATCAAGAAACTCCACCAGAAGAAGTTCCGCGAGGAGCTCGGCCACTTCCTGCTGGAGGGCGAACACCTGGTGCAGGAACTGCAGAAGGCTTCGCTGCACGACGCGCGTCTGCGCAGCAGCGAAGTTTATTTCACGCGCGAATATTCGAACTGGGTGAGCCCGCTCAAGGCCACCGTGGTGAATTCCCGCCACATGATGCAGATCAGCGAAACCCGCTCGCCGCAGGGCATCGCGGCAGTCGTGCCACTGCTCGCTGCGCCTGCACCGAAGCCCGGTGAGCGCGCCATCTATCTGCACGAGATCCAGGATCCGGGAAACCTCGGCACCATCCTGCGCACGCTGGCCTGGTTTGGCGGGTTTCGCTGCCTGCTCAGCCCGGACAGCGTGGATATGCACAATGGCAAGGTCGTGCGCGCCAGCATGGGGGCCATCTTCCATGTGCCGGTGGAAATCGATGTGCCCATCGACTCGTTGCCTTCACGGTTCGGACATATCGCGAGCCTTGACCTGCAGGGTCGGCCGATCGATACCACCCCGTTCCGGAATTTTGACTGCTACCTGTTTGGCAACGAAGGCCGCGGCCTGCCGCGCGAGTCGCTGGCAGCGATGCAGGTTCAGCCCTTCACCATAGCGGGAACCGGCGCCATTGAATCGCTGAATGTGGCGGCGACGGTGAATATCTGCCTGTACGAGTTGAGCCGGTCCACATAGTCCGGGGGTTCTCCGGCCCAACCAGATGCTGCAATGCACAATCGCAGCATTTGTGTCTTTTCCGCAACAGGCTTCGCAGTTGTTGGTTGCCCCACTTTGATGCGTGGACTTAGGATGCTCTATCCCCATGAAATGCGGGCGAGAGTCCGCAGTTTTGGGAACAACATCTGACCTGGTTCCTCAATCACTTTTTTGCGCGAGGGCAACATGACTGCAACACGTTCGAACCAAACTGCATTACAGAATTGTAATGTGACACCACCGTGGAATCGGCTTGTGACCGCAACCTGCGGCTTGAGCCTGTTGCTCGGCGCCGGTTTGCTTTCTCCCGGCTATGCCAATGCAGCGGAATCGGAAGATGCTGCTGAACTGGATGAAGTGACGGTGGTGGGATCGCGCATTCGGCGCGATACATTCAACTCGCCGTCTCCTGTCACGATCGTGACCCGAGAGGATTCCGTTTCCGCCGGTTTTGCGTCGACCACCGACGTGCTGCAGTCCTCGTCTCTCTCGAGCGGCGCCTCGCAGATCAACAACGCCTACGGCGGCTTCGTCACAGACGGCGGCCCCGGCGCCAATACGCTCTCGCTGCGTGGCCTGGGCGCCAGCCGTACGCTGGTGCTGATCAATGGTCGTCGCGTCGCACCAGCTGGCACGCGCGGTGCCATCGGTTCGGCCGATCTCAACGTGCTGCCGTCGGCCATGGTCGACCGTATCGAAATCCTTAAGGATGGCGCCTCGTCGATCTATGGCTCTGACGCCGTGGCCGGCGTGGTCAATGTCATCACGCGCAAGAACGCGCAGGGATTCACGATTGAAGGTCAGTACAACCGGCCCTTCGACGAAGGTGGCGAAACTGGCCGCGCGTCCATAGTGGCCGGCATGACCAGCGATCGCTGGAACGTCAGCGGTTCGATCGAATACCTGACTCGATCCGACCTGAAGCTGCGCGACCGCGACTGGGCCCGCTGCAACTCGGATTACTTCTTCGATCCCGTCACCGGCGAATCACTGGATGACATCGATCCACTGACCGGCAAGCCAAAGTGCTACTCGATTACGGGCACGGGCTCGAACGGCGTCACCATCAACACCATCGGCACGCCGGCCACTGGCGGTATACCCGCCATCGGCAATCCGACCCAGACCGGCGTCTACAATCGCTGGCGGCCGAACTCGGGCATCGCAGCTGCACCGGGAATCCTCGGTGGGTATGAGGGCGTCAGCGGCGCCAGCATTAACGTCCGCGACACCTTCGAGCCCCGCATGCTCAACGAGAGCTTGATCTCCCCGGTGGAGATCTGGACCGGCTATGTGCAGGGAGGCTATGACCTGCAGGCCCTTGGCAACGCGGAGCTGTACGGTGAATTGCTGGTACACAATCGCGGCTCGGAACAGACCGGTTACCGGCAGCTGTCGCTGGACTACCCCGTCGGTAGCCCGATGATTCCTGCCAACCTTGTATTCCCCACAGCGTTCCTCGGTGGGCAGCCGAACACGGGCGGCGTGCCGGTAGGCATCCGCGCTTTTGTCGGTTACGGCAACGACACCAACAGCCAGGAACTGGACTTCCTGAAGCCTACGGTCGGCATCCGCGGCGACCTTCCTTTCGGGGGCTGGCGCTACGATGCTTACACGACCTTCTCGAAGTCGGACGCGTCCTATACCTTCGAGTCCTTCCTGACCGACAGGCTCGCCAATGCGTCGAACGTGGTGGTGTCTCCGGGCGGTCTCAATCCCGCGCTGGACTACAACGGCTACACCTGCGCCATCAACCTCACCAACCCCGCAGAAGCCTGCGTGCCGATCCCGCCGCTGAACAGCCAGACCATCGGCGGCATCCTGCCGGAGAGTTACAAGGACTACATCTTCCGGCCGGTCACGGGCACCACCACCTACAAGGAGTGGGTGACGAGCGCGGTGATCGACGGCCCTCTGTACGAACTGCCCTATGGTGCGCTGCAGGGCGTGTTCGGTATCGAGCACCGTCGCGTGAAGATCAACGATCAGCCTGATGAAAACAGCGTTGCCGGCAATCTCTTCAACCTGACGAGCGCCGCGCCCACCGTGGGCAAGGACAACGTCACGGAACTGTTTGCCGAAATCGAGGCTCCGTTGCTGGCAGACATGCCTTTCGTCAAGGAACTGACCTTCAACGGTTCGGCCCGCTACACCGACTATGCCTCCTATGGCTCGGATAGCACCTGGAAGCTCGGCCTCGTTTACAGCCCGCTGAGCTGGGTGTCGCTGCGCAGCACGGCCGGCACGTCGTATCGTGCACCGGCGCTGTTCGAGCAGTTCCAGGGAGCCACCACAGGCTTCCTGAGCAACCAGAATGACCCCTGCAACAACTGGGGCAGCCGACCGGCTGGCTCACCTCGCCGGAACAACTGCTCCGCGGTGATCCCTGGTGACCCGGCCTTCCTTGCCACCTCAGGCATCACGGTCTACAGCGAAGGTGGTGCGGCTGCAGGCCTCGAGGCGGAAACCTCGGACTCGCTGACTGTGGGCATCATCCTGGAGCCGACATTCGGCCGGTTCGGAAACATGTCGCTGGCTGTCGACTACTTCGACACCCGCGTCGACAACCAGGTGGAGCAGCTCGGTGCAGCCAACATCATGCGCCTGTGCTACGACGATCCGACCTTCGACCCCACCGCAGGGTATTGCCGTCTGATCACGCGTGACGGCCCGGGAAATGCCTATCGGCTGTTCGTTTCCAATGCCTATGTGAATATCGCAACCCAGGTGGCCAGGGGCTTCGACTACACCCTGCGTTACGAGAAGGACATCGGCACCGGCACGCTGGTCTTCCGCACGGAAGCCACCAACTTCCGCAAGCAGGCCAGCAAGCTGTTCGCCGATGAGGAACTGGACGACGTCAACGGCAACATCAATGCGCCCAAGTGGGCCGGGTTCGTCGATGCGACCTACACCCAGGGAGCCTGGCGCTATCGTTACGGCTTCGAATTCCTGGGCAAGCAGGACAGCGAGACGTACTACGATGTGGTGGATTCGGAGTACGACTTCCACGTCGGAACCTATCTCACGCACTTCGCCTCGATGCGTTACAAGCTGAATGACTGGGAAGTCACCGCTGGTGTTCGCAATCTGTACAACAAGGAACCACCGAAGATCACGACCGCCGTTTACAACCGGGTCGGCGAATCGCCGCTGTACAGCGGGTATGACTACTTCGGCCGGACAGCCTTCCTCAACATCGCGAAGTCGTTCTAGGCTTCCGCTGCGTCCTGGCCGCCACGGGGCGGCCACCAGGGCCTCACGGCGACGTGAGGCCCTTTTTTCTGGCCGCTTGTTGCATTGCGCAACCATCCATTCCGGCATGCGGAAACTGAATTGAAAGGGCCGTATTCGCCGGCGGGTCGGCCGTAGTAAGGTTACGTATCGCCCATGAATTCCGGGATTTTGCCGTGCGAAAAGCCTTAGCCATTGCCCTGTTTTTCTCTCTCCCCTTCGTGCTGGCCGCAGACAGCAAGCCGGTGCCGCCCAGCATCGACGTACTCGCAGCATTCCCGAAGATGTCGAGCTTTGCCGTGTCTCCTGATGGCAAACATCTGGCGGCGCTGGAGGCGCGTGGCGAGGACCGCGTGATCCTCGTATGGGAGACCGACGCACTCGCGAAGCCCCCCATCGTGATCGGGAGCACCAAGATGAAACTGCAGAGGGTGCAGTTCATCAAGAACGACACCTTGGCCGTCACCATGTGGCAACCCTATGACCTTCGCTTCGAAGGCACGACCAGGACATTCATCGGCAAACTCTTCTTCACCGACCTGCAGGGCAAGGAGTGGCGCGAGCCGCTGCAGCAACCTGTGCCGCGAAGCAAGGTCCAGGAGATCGAGCAGTCGGTCTCGCAGCCAGCCATCCTCGATACCCTGCCGAACGATCCGAAGCATGTGCTGGTGGTCAACGACCTGGGCTCGGCACAGGGCGACATCTACAAGGTGGAGGTTTCCACCGGTCGTGCCACGCGCATCCAGCGTGCCGACGAGAAGACCTCCAGCTATGTCACCGATCTGGAAGGCGGCATCCGCGCCCGGGTGCGCCTCGACCTTGACGACGGCGGCGCCTATGTCGCCACCGAGATCCGTGACCCGAAGACTGACGCCTGGCAACAGCACTTCAAGTCATACGCCAAGGCGCGCGATGTCGTGGAAGTCGTCGGTTTCTCGAAAGACCCGAACATCGCCTTCGTGCGCAGCAATCTGGGTCGCGACAAATCGGCCATCTTCGAGTACGACGTGACCGCCCGGAAAATGGGCGAAGTGGTCTTTCAGCACAAATACTTCGACGCAACCGGCATGGCCTTGTGGCGCGTGAAGGATGAAAACTTCGGCGAGGTCGAATACTTCACCTATTCCGGCCCGCGCGAGACCGACATCTTCTTCAACTCCGCCTGGATTCAGGATTTCGATGCCCGCATCGCCAAGTCGCTGAGCCTCACGACCGAGCCACAGCAACTGGTTGATCCGGCGACTGGCGAGTCCGGGCGCGTCGCCATGCGCATGGGGCGCAACTGGACACCCGTCAGCCTTTCCCAGGACCGCAAGGTGGTGGTGTTTGCTGTCGACTCATCGACCGAACCCGCCACCTACTACGTGCTGCGCGACAACGCACTCACGGTGCTCACGAAAGCCTATCCGGATGTCGATACACGCGCCCTGGGCGATGCGAAGTTCGTGTACTACAAGGCGCGGGACGGGCTGGATATTCCAGCATTCCTGAACACACCCAGCGTGGAACTGTGCGGCCCTGGCCCGTGGAAGACCGTGATCCACCCGCATGGCGGACCATGGGCACGCGACGCGATGGGCTTCGACACTTCGATGTGGGTACCGCTGATGACCAGCCGCTGCATGGCCGTGCTGCGGCCGCAATACCGCGGCTCGGATGGCTGGGGCCGCGCACTGTGGATGGCCGGCGACGCCGAGTGGGGCCAGAAGATGCAGGATGACAAGGACGATGGCGCCAAGTGGCTCATCGACCAGAAGATCGCAAGCCCCGGCCACATCGCCATGTTCGGATTCTCCTATGGTGGCTATGCTTCCATGGCTGCCGCCGTCCGGCCGAATGGCCTCTACAAGTGCGCCATCGCCGGCGCTGGCGTTTCCGACATCGATCGCATCTGGGCGAAGTACTACACCAACAACTATTTCCGTGAAGCACAGAGCACCACGGTGAAGGGCCTGAGTCCGCTGTCGAAGGCGGACGAGATCCAGATTCCGATCTATGTCTATCACGGCGAGCGCGATCAGATCGTGCCCATCGAGCAGTCGGAGTGGTTTGTGTCCAAGGCGAAGTCTGCGGGCAAGGACGTGACTTACCGGGAGTTCAAGGACTACTCACACGGCCCGGCCTGGACGCGCAAGATCATGGCCGACCAGCTGCGGGGAATTGAAGACTACCTGTTGAAAGGTTGCGGCGGGGGCGGGTTGTAACGCCACGAGGTATTCGTTTCGAGGGGGGGGGCATCCGATGAAGATCACACACCGAGCTACGGCGGCTGCGGCGCTTGCACTGTGCGCGCTGGCTGGTGAAGCGCAGCAGAAAGTAGCCGTCATGGCCAACGGCACCCCGGTGGCGCCCACTGGACTCAGTGGGCAGCCGCTGGGAACGGGCCCCTTCCTGTACCGCACGGCGGAACAACAGGATGTGAAGGTCACGGTGATCGCGCGTGATCTTGAATATCCCTACAGCATGGCTTTCCTGCCGACTGGCGAACTCCTGTTCACCGAAAGACCTGGGCGGCTACGCGTCATACGCAATGGCGCGCTGGATCCGAATCCGGTGGCCGGTGCGCCACCCGCCCGTTTTGCAGGCGTCTCGGGATCACTCGGCGCCGTGCATGGTTACATGAGCCTCGTCGTGCATCCGCGATTTGCGGAGAACCGGTTCATCTACTTCGCCTACAACAAACCGATCGACGCGCAGCGTGCCAATGTGGTCATTGCACGCGCCCGCTACGTGAACAACAGGCTGGAAGACCTGCGTGAATTCCTCGCTGGCGAGGGCCTGCGGGGCAGCGTGAGCCTCGCGATCACGCCCGACGGCATGTTGTGGGTGGCTTCCGGCGGCGATGCGGCCGCGCAGGATCCGAAGGCACTTGGCGGAAAGGTGCTGCGACTGCGCGATGACGGCAGCGTGCCGCAGGACAACCCCTTCGTCGGCAGGGAAGGCTACCGCCCCGAGATCTATTCCATGGGGCATCGCGCCGCACTGGGACTCGCCGTGCACCCTGCCACCGGCGAGGTCTGGCTCAGCGAGATGGGGCCAAATGGCGGAGACGAAATCAATGTCATCAAGCCGGGCCGCAACTATGGCTGGCCCACGGTAAGTCTTGGCCGCACCTATCCGGGCCCCTGGCAGGCGAAATCCAGCGAGCCCACCCACGCCGGCTTCGAACCGCCGGTGATCTACTGGATGCCTGCGATTTCCGTCGCCGGCCTCACCTTCTACACCGGCGACAAACTGCCGAAATGGAAAGGCGATCTGTTTGTCGGTGGCCTCCGCTATGGCGAAGTGCCGGGCACCGGTCGCCTCGATCGCGTGCTCCTCAACGACAAACTGGAAGAGCTGCGCCGTGAATCGCTGCTGCTGGATCTGCATCAGCGGATCCGCGATGTGAAACAGGGCATCGATGGCTTGCTCTATGTGGCCACCGATGAGCCCAAAGGCGCCATCCTGCGCATCGAACCCGCCAGTCCCTGAGCGGACCCTGCCGTGATAACCAGCCCCGCAGCTTGAAAGCCGCGGGGCAGATCGGTCAGCATGCCCCCAACTGGGGGATATCAGAACAATGAAGACCCGACTGACCTTGGTAGTCGTTTCGCTGGTATTGAGTGTGCTGATCGGTCTTTCGCTGGGAAGACACTCAGGCAGTGCCGATGCGGGGCGCACCGCAGGCGTGCGCATCGGTCTGTCGCTCGACACGCTGAAGGAAGCGCGCTGGCAGGCGGATCGCGACATGTTCGTGCGCCGCGCCGGCGAACTGGGCGCCACCGTGCAGGTGCTGTCGGCAAACGGTGATGACACCGTGCAGATCAGCGACGTCGAGAAGCTGATCACCTCCGGCGTGGATGTGCTGGTGATCGTGCCGCACGATGGCACGGCCATGGCGAGGGCCGTGCAACTGGCACATGAAGCCGGCATCCCGGTGATCGCGTATGACCGCATCATCCGGGATTCAGAACTGGACCTCTATGTCAGCTTCGACAACCTGCGCGTGGGCGAGCTGCAGGCGCGATATCTGGTCGATCACCTGCCCACACCGGGCCGTGGTCGCATCGTGCGCATCTACGGCGCGAAGACCGACAACAACGCAGGGCTGTTCAAGGCCGGCCAGGATTCCGTGCTGGACCCCCTCGTGAAGAGCGGCGCCATCACCGTGCTGCACGAAGACTGGGCCGAGGACTGGAAGCCGGAAAACGCCAAGCGCATCATCAATGCCGCCATCACGGCGAAAGGCTCGCGAATCGATGCCGTGCTGGCGAGCAATGACGGCACGGCTGGCGGTGCGGTGCAGGCGCTGTCCGAGGAGGGCCTCGCCGGCAAGGTGCTGGTCACCGGGCAGGATGCCGATCTCGTGGCTATGCAGCGCATCGCAGCAGGCACGCAGGCGATGACGATCTACAAACCGCTGCACACGTTGGCACAGGGCGCGGCAGATCTCGCGGTGAAGATGGCAACCGGCAAACCCGTGATCGCGCGCCACACAGTGAACAACGGGGCCATCGAGGTTCCTTCCGTGCTGTTCGATGTGGTGACGGTCACTCGGGACAACATCGAGTCCACGGTGGTGAAGGACGGCCTCTACCGCCGCGAAGAAATCTTCCAATGAGCAGCCCCGTGCTCGAGGCGCACGCCATCGCGAAGCGCTTTGGCGGCGTGATCGCCTTGCGTGGCGTCAGCTTCGATCTTGCGGCCGGTGAGATTCATGCGCTGTGCGGCGAGAACGGCGCGGGCAAGTCGACGTTGATCAAGCTGCTGGCGGGCATTCACCCGCATGGCAGCTATGACGGCCGCATCGAGGTGGATGGCCACGAGGTCCGGTTCCACTCGGCGCGCGACGCCGAAAGCGCCGGCATTGCGGTCATCCACCAGGAGCTCGCGCTGTTCCCCGATCTCACCATCGCCGAGAACCTGCTGCTCGGCAACCTGCCGACCCGGTTCGGGCTGGTGGACTGGAACGCGGCATTGACGCGCAGCCGCACGCTGCTCGCCGATGTGGGGCTGTCGCTGGATCCATCCCTGCGCGTAGGCGACCTGGGCATCGGCCAGCAGCAGCTGGTCGAGATCGCGCGCGCGTTGGCGCGCCGCCCACGCATCCTGGTGCTCGACGAACCCACGGCGGCACTGTCGCGACACGAGATCGACACGCTGCTGGTACTGGTGCAGCGCCTGAAGGCGCAGGGCGTGGCCTGCATCTACATCTCGCACAAACTCGACGAAGTCTTCGCGATCGCAGACCGGATCACCGTGCTGCGCGATGGCGCCGCGCAGGGCACGCTCGACGCCCGCAGCACCGATGCCGCCGCCGTGATCGCACTGATGGTCGGTCGCCCCATCGAAGACCTCTACCCGCGGCGGCAACGCTCCCGGGGTGAGCCTGTGCTGGCCGTGCAAGGCCTGGATGCCGCCCACGGCCCGGGAGCTGCGGCCAGGTTGCGGCAGATTGCCTTCACCGTGCACGCGGGCGAGGTGCTCGGCATCGGCGGGCTGATGGGCGCAGGGCGCAGCGAGTTGCTGCTGCACCTGATGGGACTGTGGGGCGAGCGCCGTCATGGCACGGTGGCTGTTGGCGGGCAGGATTTGCCAGCCGGCAAGGTTCACACTGCGATGCGCGCGGGGCTCGCCATCGTCACGGAAGACCGCAAGCGGCTTGGGCTGGTGCTGGATGCCGGCGTAGCCTTCAACCTGACGCTTTCTTCGCTGCGCGCCATCGCTCGCCATGGCTTGCTCGATGATGCAGCCGAAGCCACGGTGGCCGGCTCGATGGTTACGGACCTGCGCGTGAAAACCGCGACCCTCGAAACCAGCGTGGGAGCGTTGTCTGGCGGCAACCAGCAGAAGGTCGTGATCGGCAAGGCATTGCTGACGAAGCCGCGCGTGCTGCTGCTGGACGAGCCCACCCGCGGGATCGATGTGGGTGCGAAGCTCGAAGTCTACGAACTGATCAATCGCCTCACCGACCAGGGACAGGCCATCGTGCTTGTCTCCAGTGAGCTGCCGGAGCTCATGGGCATGAGCGACCGGATCATCATGCTGCACGAGGGCCGCATCGGCGGCGAGTTCGAGCGCAGCGCTTTCTCGCAGCAGGCGTTGTTGTCCGCCGCGATGGGAATTGCGCCCGGGAGGGCCGCCTGATGCACGGCATGCACAAACGCGAGTGGTTCATGCTCGGCGCACTGGTGGCCATCTGGGCGTTTTTTGCCTGGCAGGAACCGGTCTTCCTATCTGCACGCAATATTTCCCTGCTATCGATCGAGCTCGCGGTAACGGCCACGCTGGCCCTCGGCATGCTGCTGGTGCTGCTGCCTGGCCACATCGATCTTTCAGCGGGCAGCGGCGTGGGGCTGGCCGGGGCCGTGGCCGCGGTGCTGATCACCTGGCATGGCGTGCCGGCTCCGGCTGCGCTGCTGCTCGCCACTCTGGCTGCACTCGCGGTATGGGCCTTGATGGGCGCACTGGTAGTGGTGGAGCGCGTGCCCGCGTTCATCATCACGCTGGGTGGCTTGCTGGTCTTCCGCGGCCTGCACTGGCTGGTGATCGAGAACAGCACCGTGCCGGTGGTGGCCGGTGGCAGTCAGAACATGTATTCGATGCTGACCACATCGTTCCTGTCGCCCCTGGCCGGCTACATTCTGGCGGCAGCAGTAGTTGCTGCACTGGTATTGATCAGCCAGCGCCGCAGAGCGGCGCGCAAGAAACTCGGCCTGCCCGTGGCAGACACAGAACGCCACGTGATCGGCCTCGTGATCGCCGCCCAGGCAATCGGCCTTACGGTCGTCGTAGCGAACGATTACCGCGGGCTGCCCGTGGCGCTGCTGATCCTGGCAGCCGTGGCGCTGCTGGTGCACATGGTGACGATGCACACGCCATTCGGCCGCTACCTGTACGCCATCGGTGGCAACGAGGAAGCTGCAGTGGTATCCGGCGTGCCGGTACGCAATACGGTCATTGGTGCGTTTGCGCTGATGGGCGGCATCGTCGCGCTGACGGGTTTCATGCAGACGGCCTACTCCGGCGCCACCACCACCACGATCGGCTCGCTGATGGAGCTGGATGCCATAGCGGCCTGCGTGATCGGCGGCACCAGCCTGCGTGGCGGCCGCGGCTCCGTGGCGGGTGTGCTGTTCGGGGCGCTCATCATGGCGAGCCTGCTCAACGGCATGACGTTGATGGCGGTGTCACCGGAAATCAAATACATCGCCCGCGGCGGCGTGCTGGCTCTGGCGGTGTGGCTGGATCTGCGCGTCGCGAGGAGTCACGCAAGCTGACGCACAAGGGCCGCTCAAGGCCCCGCAGGTGGCAGGAGGTAGCCGTGGTTCGTCATCCGCGACTCCGGCCGCAGCTCGCAGGGCACGCAGTCCGGCTGGAAGTGCGAGGGCTCACGACCGCTTACCGGATTGCGGTAGTGAAACCACATCGGCAGGATGCCGGGCCATTCGATGGTCTGGCCTGAGCCACCACGGAAGCCTTCCGCGCGACGACCGATCGCAGACATCAGGATATCGGGCGGATATTTCGTGAGCAGCTGACTCGGGCGTGAGGGCGGACGGTCCGCACCTACGGGCTTCACACCGGACCAGCCCCCCTTCCAGCCGTCAGAGGTCATGTAGTGCTCGTCGATTTCCAGGGCCCACAGTTTCCAGACGCCGTTCTCGAGCACGCTCTGGTCGTTGGGGTACATGCCCGAAGAAAACGCCGAGTTGTTGGGCCTGCCTTCCACCTGCTTGCCGGTGGCGGTCTGGATCAAACGCACGCGCGAGGTAGTGGATCGGCCATCTTCCGCGGCGATGATCACCGGCTGGATGCGCCAGTGATAGGCGATGCCGGCCCGGGTGCGCGTGGCGCCCTGCGTACTGCCGTAGTTCGCGTTCACGGCACCGATGATGCGTTCTGGCCCGATGTAATAGCCGGCGAACGGTGAGTGCTTGTTGCCCTTTTCCGCAAACAATCCGGCCATTTCCGGCCACTGGAAATCGTCGATGTAGTAGCTGTAGGCGGAAGAAATGTTCTCCGATCCATCCCATGCCGCAGAGCGTGCATAACCCCTGCGCGCCGCGGCGAGACGTTCGGCGGCGCTGCCCTTCGGTAGCGCCGCCTTGCCGGCGGGGATGGCTCGCGTCAATGGCGCACGGGCAAGCAGCTCGTAACCGGCCGCATTCACCGCCTTGCGGGTTACCGGATGGACATCGGCGAACGCAGGAATCGCCCGGTTGGTGGGCGGCGCATTGCCGCCCCTCCCCCAGCCTGCGGAGTACTCCGCATGAACCACCGGGAAGATGCGCATTTCGCGCACCTTCCAGATGCCACCTTCCTTGACGAAACGATTGCGGAAAACGTTGAACTCCCAGTGCTGGGTGCCTTTGTTCGCGTCACCGATCTGGCCGAGCTCGAGGCCACGGCTGATGGCTTCTGTTCCGCCCGGCTGCACTTTCACGATGGTGTCGAACAGGGGGTGATCGTTCAGCACGCCCTGCGAGAGCCCCGCAGGCCCCATGCGCTCCATGGCACGACGCACGCCCTCCGGCCCCTTGAACGTGCCAACGCCTGCGATCTCGACGATACCGTCCTCCGCGAAGAGATCCACCACGTCGTCCCACATGCGCCGATCGACATAGTAACCATAGGCATGCTGCAGATTGCGGACCGCATCTTCGTCGTTCAGGGCTGCAACGCGGCGCTCGAGTTCGGCCAGCGACAGCCTGCTGCGCGGTGCAGGGGATGCAGCCGGTGGCAACGGGATGCCCGACTCGGCCAGCGTGAAGTGATAGGGAATGACCGGCAGATCCGCATTGTTCGTGTTGCGCCAGCCATCGGCATGGTTGCCGTCGTATTGCGGGTAGTACCGCGAGAGCGAGATCTTCCAGATGTTGCCATCACGCAGGTACTCGTTCTCGTAGATGCCGCCTTCGATGGTGGTACCACCCTTGCCGTCTCCGGCCAGCAGCGCCGCCATCCAGCGCACCTTGGCGGAGCGACCGTCTGCCGAGAGATTGCCCAGCGGCTGATCAATCAGCTCGAAGCGCAATGCTCCGGGCGCGAGCCCTTGCCGACCACCACCCTGCTGCGTCAGCCACTTCGCGATCGCGTCGCTGCCGGTGATGCTTTCGGATCCATGGATGAATTTCGCGTCTCGCGTGAACAGCGCGCCCATCTCGTTCCACAATCCGGCCTGTGAGAGCTGCACATAGGTTCGCTGCAGGTCCTTGACCTGACGCAGGGATTCAATGCGCTCCACGTCCTGCGCGAGGGCATCTGCCGAATCTGCCGCCTGAGCTGCGGCGCCCCCCAGACCGAAGAGCACAACCAGCAGCAGCCGTCTGCCCATGGAATGGAAGGAAAGCATGGGATGCTCCTCAAGTCGCGGGGGATATTCGGGACAACCTCGGATACTAGATCAGCCTGTTCCGGCAGACGAGCATCCAGCGGCAGTCGATCATACCCCCTGCGGCTGTACACCCATGTCGCGGGCCGTATTCCTCCCCTGCTGGGTTACCATGAACCGGAACCCGTCGGAACCCGCCGCTCAACGCCAGGAACTGCGAACCCATGTCCAGCAACCCCTACGCCCTCGAGCAACAGAAGACCCTTCTCGGCCATCCGCGCGGACTGTTCGTGCTGTTCTTCGCCGAGATGTGGGAGCGGTTCTCCTACTACGGCATGCGGGCGCTGCTGATCTTCTATCTCGTCCAGCACTGGATGTTCTCCGACCAACAGGCCTCGGTGATCTATGGCGCCTATACCGCGCTGGTCTACATCGCGCCGGTGGTCGGCGGCTACCTGGCCGACCGCTACCTGGGCCAACGCAAGGCGGTGTTGTTCGGCGCGGTGCTGCTGACCTTCGGGCATTTCCTGATGGCCTTCGAGGGCGATGGCGGCCAGCAGGCGTCCGCGCTGAATGTCTTCTGGCTGGCGCTCTCTTTCATCATCGTCGGCTCCGGCTTCCTGAAGGCCAACATCTCCGTGATGGTCGGCCAGCTCTATCCTCGTACGGATATTCGCCGCGATCCCGCCTACACGATCTTCTACATGGGCATCAATCTGGGCGCCGCGATCGGCTCGATGCTCGCTGGATACCTGGGGCAGACATATGGCTGGGCGTACGGCTTCGGCGCAGCTGGCGTCGGCATGCTGCTGGGCCTCGTGGTGTTCGTACTCGGCAAACCGCTGTTGATGGGGAACGGCGAGCCACGCGATCCAGCGCGCCTTGCCACTCGCATGTTCGGCCTGAAGTTCGAGTGGCTGCTGTACGTCGCCAGCTTCCTCTGCATCGGCCTGGTGTGGATCATGATCCAGCAACAGAAACTGGTCGGATTTCTGCTTGGAGGTGCCGGCATCCTTCTGGTTGGATACGTGCTGTACACAGCCGTGTTCCGTCTGCCCCGGGAAGATCGCGACCGCATCCTGGCGGCGCTCTACCTGATCATCGGTTCGATTCTTTTCTGGGCGTTGTTTGAACAGGCGGGCGCATCACTGAATCTCTATACGGACCGCTCCGTGGATCGCACGCTCCTCGGGTGGACGGTACCGGCCTCGATGTTCCAGTCCATCAACGCCATCTATATCGTGCTGCTTGGTCCGCTGTTTGCCTGGCTTTGGCTGACTCTGGGACGCCGCGGTCTGGAACCTTCCACGCCAGCCAAGTTCGCGCTCGGCGTGATCCAGGTGGGCGCGGGCTTCCTGGTGCTGGTGGCGGGCGCAAGCACCAGCGGCGCAGGCAGCCTGACGCCGGTGATCTATATCTTCCTGATCTATCTCATCCACACCACGGGTGAACTGTGCCTTTCGCCTGTTGGCCTGTCGGCAATGAACCGCTTGACGCCGCCACACCTCGCCAGCCTGATCATGGGCACCTGGTTTTTTGCCTCCGCCACCGGCAATTTCGCCGCGGGTCTCATCTCCGCCGCAACGGGTGGCGAAGGTGCAGGCCCTGAGCGGGTGATGGAGATCTACAGCAATGTAGGCTGGCTCGCGGTTGGCGTGGGTGCCGTCATGCTCGTCATCGCGCCGCTGATCCGACGCCTGATGCATCTGGACACACTGCGCGACGGAGATTAGTCACGGCCCTGCGGCCATGAGACCCCGCTTCTCCAGCAACGGTCCGATCAGCGGCTCCTGCCCGGCGAAGTCCTTGAACAGCTGCGAGGCATCCACGCTGCCGCCGCGCGACAGCAGGGACTGGCGGAAGTGGTCTCCATTCGCGCGCGTCATGCCGCCATGCGACCTGAACCAGACTTCGCAGTTGGCATCCAGCACCTCCGCCCAGATGTAGGCGTAATAACCCGCCGCATAGCCGCCCATGATGTGGCTGAAATAGGGCGTGCGGTAGCGCGGCGGGACAGGCTCGTAGTGGATGCCCTCGGCCGCCAGCGCATCGGCCTCGAACGCCATCACCCCTGCGGCATCCGGAACCTCGGCTGCAACGACCTGATGCCAGCGCTGATCCAGCAACGCAGCTCCCAGGTATTCGGTGGTCGCAAAGCCCTGGTTGAATTTTGCCGCAGCGACCACCTTCTCCAGCAGATCCGGCGGCATGGGTGCGCCGGTTCGATGATGCCTGGCATAGTTCTGCAGCACGGCGGGCCAGTCGGCCCACATCTCGTTCGCCTGCGACGGGAACTCCACGAAATCGCGCGGCACTGCCGTGCCGCTGAAATACGGATACTTCACGTTCGAGAACATGCCGTGGAGTGCGTGGCCGAATTCATGAAATGCCGTCACCACCTCGGCCCAGGTCAGGAGCGTGGGCTCGCCGTCCGGTGGTTTCGGAATGTTCAGGTGGTTGGCAACCACCGGCCGGTAGCCTGTCAGCGCCGACTGCGACACATAGGAATTCATCCAGGCACCGCCGTGCTTGGATTTGCGGGCGTACATGTCCGCGATGAAGATCGCCAGCTGCGTGCCGTCCGCATCGAACACATCGTAGACGCGCACATCCGGATGGTAGACCGGCAGATCGCTGCGACGCCTGAAGCTGAGGCCATACAAACGGGAGGCGGCGTAGAACACACCGTTTTCCAGCACGTTGGTCAGCTCGAGGTAGGGTCGGATCTGCGACTCATCGAAGGCATGCTGCGCGATACGCACCTTCTCGCTGAAATAGGCCCAGTCCCACGGCGCCAGCGCGAAGTCACCACCATCGCGGTTGATTCTGGCCTGCAGCGCATCGGCTTCACGTTTCGCATTGGCCACTGCGGCCGGCGCAAGTTGCCGCAGCATGGCGTTGACGGCTGCCGGAGTGCGCGCCGTCTGGTCCTCGAGGCTGTAGGCGGCATGATTCGCAAAACCCAGCAGCATGGCGCGCTCCGCACGCAGCCGGATGGTCCTGCTGATGACCTGACGGTTGTCGAAGCTGCCGCCATCGCTGCCACGATTCACCGAGGCCAGATGCAACCGTCGGCGCAATGATCGATCGTGCAGCTGCTGGCCGAACGGTTGCCCGGTGGTGTTGAGCAGCGTCAGGACATACTTGCCCGCCAACCCACGCGCCTGCCCCTCGGCAGCTGCCGCCGCAATCTGCGCTTCGCTCAACCCGTCCAGCTGCTGCACATCGTCGACCACGACGGCAGAGCGGTTCACCTCATCCAGCACGTTCTGGCTGAACTGGCTGCCCAGCGCCGCCAGCTCGGAATTCATGGCCTTGAGCCGATCCTTGTCGGGCGCGGAGAGTTTCGCACCGGCACGCACGAAGTCGGAGTAATAGCGCTCGATCAGTCGCTGGCTTTCGGCATCGAGACCCAGCGCGCTGCGCTGGTCATGCAACGCCTGCAGGCGGGCGAACAGCTTGCTGTCCAGTTGTATTGCATCGGTGTGGGCGGCAAATCGCGGCGCATATTCGCTGCGCAGCCGGTTGCGTTCGTCGTTGGTGTCCGCGCCGACCAGCGAGAAGAACACGGTGGTGGCACGGTCGAGGATCTGGCCACTCCTCTCCAGCGCCAGCAGGGTGTTCCCGAAGTCCGGCGGATCAGGGTTGTCGGCGATGGCGCGGACCTCTGTCAGCTGCGCGGCCATCCCGGCGTCGAATGCCGGGGCAAAGTCGGCGTCCTTGATCAGGTCGAACTGCGGGTAGTGCAGCGGGAGCGGGCTGGGAGCAAGGAACGGGTTGTCGGCGGGCAGTGATGCCGCAGTGTTGGTCATGATTCCGGACTGAAATCGCCGTTTGCGGCGGGATACCCAGATTAACCCAAGACGCCCCGCCGCAATGCAGCTCAGTCGAGCACGGTCCAGGTCTCGATGACGGTCTCCAGTGTCACCAGCTACGCGAGGTCGAATTGCCCACGGGGCCATTGCCAATCTAGAGCTGGGGATTGGGCAGCTGGATCGCCACGCACATCCCGCCTTCCTCGCGATTGTGAAGTGACAGGTGCCCGTCATGCGCCTCGACGATCTCGCGGGCCAGCGCAAGGCCCAGCCCGGTGCCGTGCCGTTTGGTGGAATAGAAAGGCATCAGCGCATTCTGCAGCACAGGGCCATGCATCCCCGGCCCGGCATCGAGCACTTCCAGCCGAACCCGCTCCAGACGGTAGACCAGCCGCACCATCACGCTGCCTGCCGGGGATCCCGATTCATGCGCGTTCTTCAGCAGGTTCAGCAGCGCCTGCTCGATCTGCGCGGGATCAATCCGGCCGGGCAGCGGCCCGTCTGGTAATTCCAGGGCAAACGGGATCTGGCGTGCCAGCGCCGTCAACAATTCACGCCAGTCGACATCCTGCGGCTGTGGATGCGGCAACTTCGCAAACCGGGAATAACCCCCTATGAACTCCTCCAGATGGCGCGAACGCTCCGCGATAGTGCCGAAAATCTGCTCGAGCCGATCGGCGCGCCCGCGCCGCACCAGCTCGGCGCCTGATCGTGCCAGGGAAGCAATGGGTGCCAGCGAGTTGTTCAACTCATGGCTGATCACGCGGATGACTTTCTTCCAGGTTTGCACTTCCTGCCGCCGCAGCTCGTTGGTCAGTCGGCGCAACAACAACAGTTCGTGCGCGCGGCCGTTGAGCCGGAAATGTCGGCGGGAAAGATGGTAGGACTGATCCTCGTCCGGACTTTCGGCGTCGCCAGTCACGAATAGACTGTCGCCACCGCGCTCCAATGCGGCACGCAACTCCACTGGCGCTGCCGCAATCAGATCGTCGAAACTTCGCCCTTCCAGCTTCCAGCCACTGTTGAGCAGCTTCCGGGCCGCGACATTGGCAAACACGATGCGCCGCCCCCCGTCGCCGCCGGCTGCGACCAGCAGCATGGCAACGGGCGTGTTCTGCACCATGGCGTCCAGCAGCAGTTCGCGCTGCACCAGCGCCTGCCGCTGTTCGCGCAGAACTTCCCCCAGATCCGCGTGGGCGGAAACCAGCTCTGCCAGTTCGTCATTGCCGCGCCAGTGAATGCCGAAGTTGTACTCGCCATCGCGATAGCTGTGGACGCTGCCGGCGAGCGCCCGCATCAGCGCCAGCAACGGCTTCAAAGCACGGTGCACCACCCATGTGGCCATCGGCGCCAGCAGGACCAGGGACAGCAAAGCTGCCAGCAACGCATCACCCAACCAGCGTTGCAGCAGCAGTGGCAACAGGACTGCCAGCACCAGAAGTGGCAGCACCCACAGCAGCAGGCGGCCGGCAAGTGAGCGGCGGATCATCCGCACTGGATCACCGGTGAACGATACCGAAGCGGTCCATGCGCCGATACAGCGCCTGCCGCGAAAGCCCAAGGTGTCCTGCAGCCTGCGCAACCACACCATTCGCGAGTGCCAGCGCGGCCTCGATGCCTGCTTTGTCGGGCTCTTCCACAGCAGATATCCGCTGGACCGCCGGCTTCGGCAGATTCAGATCAACCGCTTCGATGCGTCCATTCTGTGCAAGCAGGCCTGCGCGCTGGATCACGTTCCGCAGTTCCCGCACGTTGCCGGGCCATGAATGACGCAGGAGCGCTGCGCGCGCGGACTCGGCCAGCGGCATTTCGGCCGGACGAAAGAGGTCTGCGAGCGGCAGGATATCGCCGGGACGCTCGGACAGCGGAGGGAGCTGCACTTCGATTGCATTCAGCCGGTAGTAAAGGTCCTCCCGAAATGTTCCCGCACGAATCATCGCACCGAGATCCGCATTGGTGGCGCTGATAACCCGCACGCTCACGCAGCGCTCCCGGTTCGAACCAAGCCGCTCGAAACGGCCCGTTTCCAGTACTCGTAGCAATTTCACCTGCCCAGCCAATGGCAGATTGCCGATCTCGTCGAGGAACAGAGTGCCGCCGTCGGCTGCTTCGAACTTGCCCTCGCGGGCGCGGTTCGCACCGGTGTAGGCACCGGCTTCGGCACCGAAAAGCTCTGCTTCGATCAGGTCCGCGGGGAGCGCGCCACAGTTCACCGTAACGAAAGGACCTTGCCGTACAGTGGAGTTGGCCTGGATGATTTCGGCCACCTTTTCCTTGCCGCTGCCATTCGGCCCGGTGATTAGCACCGGCAGTTCCGCACGTGCCACCTGGCAGGCCAGCGTGATCGCCCGCTCGCTGGCTGGATCTGCAAAAATCAGACCCCGCAGGTCATAGCGGGAAGCCAGTTCTTCACGACGCTTTCTCTCGCGCAGATGGCGATAATCGAGTTCGCGCCGGGCTTCCACCAGCTCCAGCAGGTTGTTGACCGTAGTCAGCAGACGCGCCTCATCCCAGGGTTTCGCGAGGTAATCAGCGGCGCCTGCCTTGATCAGCGCCACGGCACTGGGAAGGTGCGTCCAGGCCGTCAGCAGTATCACTGGCAGATCCGGATGTTGCTGCCGGATTGCGGCAAACAGCGCCTCGCCCTCCGCGCCGGAAGTGGTGTCGGTGCTGAAGTTCATGTCCTGGATCACGAGGTCGATCGGTTCGCTGCGCAGGATTTCGAGCCCTGCCTGCGGTGAAGCAGCGTGCAGGGCAGCCACCTCCTGGAGTGAGAACAGCACTTCCAGTGCGGTGGCTACCGCGGGATTGTCGTCAATGATCAGAATGGTGGGCATGGGTTCACTCAGCCAGCCACTGATATTACGCGCTACGCGTCGCGATGGCGGGTGGCACGGCGGCAGCACGTCGCGCCGGGCCCAGCACCGCAACCTGTCCAAGTACCCACAGGATGACGGCCCCGGCAGGCAGGTACTGCCAGGGCAGCCGCGGCAGTTCGTAACGGCTCATCAGCAGCTGGTTGATCCCGAATGCCAGCAACATGCCAAGCAGGATGCCGAGGGTGGCGAGGATGAAGTTCTCCAGCTGAAAGTAGCGGAGGATCTGCCCGCGGGTGGCGCCGAGTGCGCGCCGCACGCCGATCTGCTTGGTGCGCTGCTGCACCCAGAAGCTGGCAAGGCCGACGATGCCCAGCGCAGTGACCACCAGCAGCGCCGCGCAGACACTGACCAGCAGCCAGACCACGGAGCGGTCACGGCTGTAGAAGCCGCGGCGCATGTCCGTGACCGTCTCCTGGTTGTCGATGATCCGCGCCGGCTCCGCGCGCAGCAGGGCTCGACCGCAGCCTTCAGCACCTCGGCCCGTCGCCCTTCTTCCGTGCGCAGCACATAGTTGCCCTGGGAAACACGCACCGGAAAGATCATCGCATCGTAGTCGCTCAGATTGTCGTGCCGGCCTGGCTGGACCAACTGTCGACGACGCCCACAATACGGATCGGCGAATCGCCAAAGACATAGATGTCCTTGCCCAGCGCCGACTCTCCCGGGAAAAGCTTTGCGGCCAGCGCTTCGGTCAGCAGGGCCGCGGGCACGCCTGCCGCCGAGTCAGGCGCCTCCAGGACCTGCATGTCGACGAATTCGCCGGGCTCGAAGTCGCGACCCTCCACCAGCTGCAGCCCGAAGGTTTCGACCAGGGTGCCGTCGTCCAGGTACATCGAAGCGTCCCGCGGTGGGCTCTGGCTGTTCCGGAGTCAGATTGATGCTGGAGGCCCACGTACTGTTGCCATAGGGCATCTGGTTGATGCTGGTGACGGCCTTCACGCCCGGCACGGCTGCAAGCACTGCGAGATCTTCGCGCCGCGTGACATCCGGGCTGCGGTCGGGCATGAGGCTGGTGGCGGCAATATGCAGCAGCTCCTGCTCGACGACGCCACTGGGGCGGTCCATGCGCTGCACGCGCGCGCTGACCAGGAAAATCGCGTTGCAGATGATGGCGCAGCTGAGCGCGACTTCCACCACGATCAGGGCGGCCGCGGTCTTGTGGCGCAGCAGCGCCGAGAGGACAGGACGGATTTCCATGGAATCTCCTACTGCGACTTGAGCTGGATGGCAGGTGCGATCTGCATCGCTCGCAGGGCGGGCAACAGGCCGGCCAGCAGGCTGGCAGCCAGCGCAAGCACGAATGTCGCCAGCAACATGGAGGAATCCAGCTGGGCCAGCTTCGCATACTCGTCCGGCTGCTGACGCACCAGCCACAGGCCGAGCATCGCGAAGCCCAGCCCCAGCAACGCACCGGCCAGACCGATGGTGCCGGCTTCCACCAGGCACTGACGGAGGATATCGGAGCGTGATGCGCCGAGCGCACGGCGCACGCCGATCTCGCCGCTGCGACGCAGGAACTTGGCCAGCAGCAGGCCCATGGTGTTGACCAGGCACACCAGCAGGAAGCCGAAGGCCAGCCACATCTGCAGGCGCACGTCGTTGGGCACCACCTCCTTGGTATCCAGCCAGTCCATCACGTCGTGCAGGCGCACGTTGGCGGGACGTTCGAAGCGTCCGGCGCTGCGCTGCTCGTCGGAGTAGTCGGTGAGATAGCGGCGGTAGTCGGCCACCTGCTCCGGCGGTATTCAGCTCCACCCAGTACTGCAACCAGATGCAGGGCGCATTGACGCTGCGGGAACCTTCGTCGTCCTGGTTCGAATTGCCCCAGCAGCTGGTGCTCCCCTGGGTTTCGAGGCGCAAGATCGCGCGAGGTGGTGAACGGAATGAAGACCTGCTCGGAGCCACCGAACCGTGCGACTGGTCAGATCGTAGAAGCGCGGATTGAGATCCCATTCGTCCAGCACGCCGATGATCTGCAGCGTGGCCTGCTGCACGCGCAGATTGCGACCCAGCGGCGGTTCGCTCGCCGAACAGCTTCCTGGCGAGTTCGCTGGTGATCACGGCCACGCGTGCGCGTGCTTCGTCTTCGGCGGCAGTCCAGCCACGCCCGGCGATCAGCGGCGCGTCGAACATCGGAAAGAAATCCGCGGTGGTGTAGCGGGACTGCGCGCGGAACGGTTTCAGCCACCTGCGCCTCCGGCAGGAGGGTGACGAATCCAGCCGGACATGAGCGCCTGGCGGGTGCCGCGCTTCTGGCGCAGCAGCTCCTCGGCATCACGGCGCGTCAACTGTTCTGGCGGATCGGCATCGGGCGGGCATCACGCCCGAGACTGCGCGGCTCGACCCGCGGGAGGAACAGCTGGCTGCTCTTCTGGGGAATCGGATCGCCGGACAGCACGTGATACACCGTCAGCGTGGTGATCGAGGCGCCGATGCCCAGCGCGATGGCCAGCACCATCAGCGCGGTGAGCACCTTGTTGCGGCGGAAGCTGCGCAGTGCGAGCTGGAAGTAGTAGCCGAACATGGGGCTTCCTTATGCCGGCCCGTTGCCCGGTGCATGCCGCCCGCCGCGGATCAGCGGCGGGCTCCGAGGCGAGGTCGGTGGCCATGCCGTCGACGATGTGCACATTGCGCTGCGCGCGCGCTGCCAGCTCCGGATCGTGGGTGACCATCACGATGGTGGTGCCCTGCTGGTTGATCTCCTCCAGCAGCTCCATCACGCCACGCGCCATGTTCGTATCGAGGTTGCCGGTGGGTTCGTCGGCCAGCAGCAGCTTCGGGCTGCCGGCCAGCGCGCGTGCGATCGCCGCGCGCTGCTGCTGCCCGCCGGAGAGTTCGGCTGGATAGTGCTTCATGCGCGCACCCAGCCCCACCCTCGCCAGCGCCTGCTCGATGCGCTCGCGACGCTCGGCGCCGGACATGCCGCGATAGCGCAGCGGCACATCGGCGTTGTCGAACAGGTTCAGGTCCGGAATCAGGTTGAAGCTCTGGAAGATGAAGCCGATCTTGCGGTTGCGCAGCTTGCTGCGGGCGTTGTCGTTCAGGTGGCTGACGTCCTCGCCGTCCAGCCGGTAGATGCCCGAGCTGTAGGTCTCGAGCAGCCCGGCGATGTTGAGGAAGGTGGTCTTGCCCGAGCCGGAGGGACCGGTGACGGCAACGAACTCCCCTGCCTCCACATGCAGGTCGAGGGAGCGCAGCGCGTGCGTCTCCACCAGTTCCGTGCGGTACACCTTCGTGATCTGCTGCATTTCAAGCATGGCGACTCCTCAATGGATCCTTGCGCTGTCCGGCATCGTCGAACTGTTCTGCACCGGCGACCACGACGCGGTCGCCCAGCTTCAGTCCTTCCAGGACTTCGATTTCACCCAGACTGCTCGCACCCAGCCGTACCGGGCGACGCTCGGCCAGCGTGCCATTCACGACATAGGCATAGCGGCCGCCCGTCTGGTCGATGAAAGAGCCGCGCTCCAGCTTCAGCACATCGCGGCGCGTATCCATCAGCACGCGCACCGACAGACGCTGGTTCTGGCGCAGGCCGGGAGGCTGCCCCTCCGCTGAAGCGGACGCGTGCGGTGACTTCGCCATTGACCACTTCCGGCGAAACCGCCGAGATCTCGCCCGGCCATTGTTCCCCGGTACTGCCGCCAAGCTGCGCAGACATGCCGATGCCCAGATCGCGCGCGAAGCTCTCCGGCACCCTGATCTCGACTTCGAACAGCGCCAGGTCCACGACGCTGAGCACCGCGCCATTGGCGACCACGACTGGTGCCCTGCGCCACCTGCACCTGCCCCACCTGCCCGTCGAAGGGCGCGCGCAGGATCAGCGCATCGACCTGGCGCCGCGCTTCGACCACCACTGCACGCTGCCGTTCGGCCAGCAGCTGCTTGTTCCGCGCATCGAGATCGGCGCCGGCCGACTGCAGCCTGAAATCCTCGTTGGCCGTGTTCAGCCCAATGCGTGGCCTTCTTCATTTCGTCTTCGGCATGATCCATGTCGTTCTGCGACACGGCTCCGTCCGGTAAGCGCTCTGGTAGCGCTCCAGGCTGCGCTGTGCAGTCGTGCGACCGATCTCCGGCCTGGTCCAGACTCTTGCGGGCATTGAGCTTCGCGATCTGCGCATCGAGATTTGCGCGACGCGCCCCGGCTTCCAGGCTGGCCAGCGTCGATTCCTCCTGCACCAGCCGGCTGCGCAGCTCCGGACTGTCGATGGTCGCGAGTTCCTGGCCCCGCTTCACCCGGTCGCCGGCGACCACCTTCAGCGTCACCTTGCCTGCGGCGATGGCATAGAGCGTGGGGCTGTTGGCGGCGATGACGCGACCGTCGGCCGACAGATCGCGCACCAGATCGCCGCGCACCACGGTGGCGATGCGCAGTCTTCCGGTGTCGATGGATCGCCCAGCGCCCCGCCACTGAGCGTCGCCACCCACGCGGCAGACAGCACCAGCACGCAATGCCGGCGCCCAGCAGCAGACGCCTGCGCATGCGGCTGTGCGATGGGCTTGTGGTAAGTGCCTGATCCTGTGCGGAGGTATCTCGAAACATGCTGGTGGCTGTCATTCGGCCATGGACTGCACGGAGAATTGCATGCCGCGTGCCATTCGCAAGTTGTTGATCTGTCGAGAGCAGGGACCGTCCGAACCCGGCGTCCGGGTGTCCGCGGACAGTGACGCGGACAGTGCGGGGCTCTCAGGCGCGGGCTGCGTTTCAACCGTGCGAGTGATGCAATATCAGAGCACCGCAGGTTGCTTTGGTCGAGGTGGTTCCTCCTGACGACTCACCCTGAAGTTGATTCAAGACAGCAGTGCAGGGTGCCGCCATTCACGACTCCACGGCCAGCAGCCCCTCACCACCGGCCGACTGCCGCTCGAACAGCGCGCGATAGTGTCCCTGCGGCAGGCGCAGCAATGCGAGGTGGTCACCCTCCTCCACGACCCGGCCATGGTCGAACACGAGGATTCGATCCATCGCACGCACGGTAGACAGCCGGTGGGCGATGACGATGGCCGTGCGACCTGCCATCAGGCGATCCATGGCCTGCTGGATCAGATGCTCGGACTCGGAGTCCAGGCTCGAGGTCGCCTCATCCAGGATCAGGATGGGCGCATCGGCCAGGAACGCGCGCGCCAGCGCCACCCGCTGGCGCTCGCCGCCGGAGAGTTTCACGCCGCGTTCGCCCACCAGCGTCTGGTAACCGCGGGGCAACCGCGCGATGAACTCATGCGCATTGGCGAGCTTTGCTGCGCGCTCGATCTGTGCCTGCGAGGCCTCCGGCCGGGAATAGGCGATGTTCTCGGCAAGGCTGCGATGGAACAGGATCGGTTCCTGCTGAACGATGGCGATCTGCGAGCGCAGTGAGGCCTGCGTTGCCTGCCGCACGTCCTGGCCATCGATCAGCACGCCGCCCTCGGTGGCGTCGTAGAGCCGCTGGATCAGTTTCACGAAGGTGGTCTTGCCCGAACCCGACCGACCAACCAGACCCACGCGCTCGCCCGGCGCGATGCGCACATCCAGCTGTCGATAGAGCGACTCCTTCTGACCCGCGTAGCGGAAGGTCACGTTGTCGAACCGGATCTCGCCGGCGCTGATCTGCAGTGGGCGTGCGTCCGCCGCATCCAGCGATGCCCAGCGGCTCGTCATGCAGTCGCACCAGCTCTTCCATCTCGTTCACCGAGCGCTGCAGGTGATGCACATGCTGGCCGATGTCGCGCAGGTACCCATGCACCACGAAGTAAGTCGTCAGCACATAGGTGATTTCGCCGGGCGTGGCGCGGCCCTGCCACCACAGCCACAGTGCAGTACCGGTGACAATCGTGCGCACCAGCCACAACACGGCCAGCTGTGCCGTGCCGCTCCAGGTGTGCCGCATCCACGTGCGGGAGGTGCGGCGCGACCATTTGTCGATGACACGACCGAGCCGCGCATCCTCGCGCTGTTCTGCGCCGAACGACTTCACCACCGCGTTGGAACCCAGCGCATCCGAAAGCGTGCCGCCCATGCGGGTGTCCTGCGCATTCGAAAGCCGCGACGCGGGCGCGATCACCCGCATGGCCAGCGTTACCGTGAGGCCCACGTAGGCGATCGCACCTGCTGCCATCAGCAGTCCCATCACGGGCCACCGGTTGCCAAGCAGCACCACAGTGCCAACCAGCACCACCAGCGACGGCAGCAGGGCCAGCAGCAGCACATCGTTGATCATGTCCAGCGACCACATGCCGCGCGTGATCTTGCGCACGGTCGATCCGGCGAAGCTGTTGGCATGCCAGTCGGTGGAGAGGCGCTGCACGCGATGGAAAGCATCACGCGCCACATCGCGCATCATCCGCAACGTAAGCGGCACGATGGTCCACCAGGCCAGATGGCGCAGGCAGAACATGGCAAACCCGAGCGCCGCCATCATCGCGAAGGCGCGCATGGCTTCCGGCATGGCATCGCGCCCCTGCGACACTGCGTCGACCAGGCGGCCTGCGTACAGCGGCATGGCCACTTCCGTCAACGTGGCGAGCGACATGGCTGCGGCCACACCGCCCGCAAGCAGACGCTGCCGCCCCCAGTGGGCAAACGTGAAGGAAAGAACTTTCTTCAGGGCTGCAGCGCCCCGGTTGGAAACAACGGTCATTGAAACTTCAGCGCGTTGGCGCTGCCTCGGGCAATCGGACGGGAGATCTACGGGGGAGCGGACTTGCCGCTCGCGGCGCGAAGCCTGCTCGGTCAGCGCAGGGTCAGGAGGTGCATGCAGGATGTAATCATCGTTGCCCTCCCGTGAATTTGCCGGAGATGGAGATTGGGCAGGGCTGGATTGTTACCCGAGCGCAGGGCATCGGGCAAGGGCGCCGGCCCGCGCATTCAGGAGATCGGCTCACGCGGTTCGATCCAGACACCCTTCGCGAGTGCACAGAGTGAGCCGTCGCGGCCGTGGAGCGATGTGCCGACGATGGACCGGCGGCCCTTCACTTCGATCTTCCAGCCGACGATGACACAGGGCTCATCGACCTCCACACATCGATCGATGCGACAGGTGTATTCGCCGAGCAGCCAGGGCTTCTTGCCCGTCTGCAGCGCCTGGAAGCCTGGACAGTCCAGCGCTGCCGCAATGAATTCCGGAGCAACCTTCCCGCTGCGGCCCAGGGAAGCATCGGGCGTCCAGCCGGTGGCGACATACGATTGTCCCGGCACTGGTCCGGCGAACAGACGCAGACCATCTCCGCTCGCCCGCAGTGGTCCGCAGACAAAGCAGCCCGGACACGGGTGCTGATCCGGATCCGACCAGGGCGCCTGCCGCGATGCATCAAGCGCCTCGGTGTAACTCACCGCAACGGGCGGAACGAGATCATCCAGGGTTGCGGGCCGCGCCTCGAGGATGCGCTGCGCGGCCTGCTCGACATGCCAGGTGCCATCGTCATCGGCATGCAGTGTCATGGGGGTGTCGAGCGGTGGCGGCATCAGCAATCGTACGGTGACCAGTTGCCCGATCGCATCAGCCACGAGTCCGCAGACGTAGCCGCCGTTTGCCGAGGCAGGTGGCCCACAGAAGCGCGCGCCTACCAGCAGTGTTTCCGGAGAAGTTGGCATGTTCAGATGGTACAAACTTCAGCCACGAAGCGCCTCCAGAGCAGCAAGCAGACTGGCGAGCTCTTTCTTTTCGAGCTTTGGCAGGAATTCTGCCTCATGTCTGTCCAGCAGTTTGTTGATCATTGCTGCGCTGGCCCGGCCTTTTGCCGTCAGGGACAACGCATGCGAGCGCCCATCTGCACGTGCCCGGTCCACGAGACCTTTCTCCATCAGACCGGAGATGAGCGGAACCATGTTGGCGCGCTTGATGCCGAGCATTTCTCCGACCTCGCCCTGCTGGCATCCCGGGTTGGCTCCGATCAGCAACAGGATGGTGACTTCGGCCGGGCGAAGCCCGGTGGGCTCCAGGCGCGCGCCAAGGTCGGCCATCATCAGCACGGAGACGCGCCGCAGCAAATAGCCCAGGCGGCCCGACATTGGGTCGACCAGGGGCGCCACTGCGGTGTTGCGCGGCTTTTTCATTATTGTTATAGTATATAACAATTAAGGAGAACACCATGGCCAGCACACAGAGCGAAAAGGACACAGTCAGCTTCACGGTCGAGAACCGCATTGCCTGGGTCAAATACAACCGGCCCGACAAGCGCAATGCGCAGAGCCCCGCGCTCAATCGCCGCATGTATGAAGTGATCGATGAACTGGAGTTCCGCGAAGACGTCGGCCTGCTGGTGCTGACCGGCGAAGGCGACGCCTGGTGCGCCGGCATGGATCTGAAGGAATACTTCCGCGAGACAGAAGCCCTGGGCCTCAAGGGAACCCGCAAGGCACAGAGCGAAGCCTACCGCTGGTGGCGTCGTCTGCGCTGGTACCAGAAGCCGACCATCGCCATGGTCAATGGCTGGTGCTTCGGTGGTGCCTACGGCCCGTTGTTCGCCTGCGATCTGGCCTTTGCCGCAGACGAAGCCAAGTTCGGCCTGTCGGAGATCAACTGGGGCATCCTGCCCGGCGGCGGCGCCACCAAGGTGGCCACCAACTCCATGCCCTATCGCGATGCCATGTATCACGCGATGACCGGCGAGGCGATCGACGGCAAGAAGGCCGCCGAGTGGAAGCTGGTGAATGAATCCGTGCCGCTCAAGAACCTGAAGGCTCGTGTGCTGGAAGTGGCCAACGTGCTGCTGCAGAAGAACCCGGTCGCGCTCAAGGCCACCAAGGATGCGGTTCGCCGCGTCACCGAAATGACCTACGACAACGCGGAGGATTACCTCATCCGCGCCCAGGAAGCCGCCAACTTCTTCGACAACAGCGGCCGCAAGGAAGGCATCCGCCAGTTCATCGACGAAAAGAGCTTCAAGCCGGGCCTCGGCACCTACGACGTGACCAAGAAAGCGTAGCAATGCATCCAGCGTGCGATAGGCACAAGTTGCCTATCGCACGTCCTGGACTTCACTCGACATGCCCTGCTCGTAGGTGCTCCAGCCAGACGCCATGGCAAATGGGGCACGATGGAAGATGGCTTCTATCCGGCGGATCTGGCCCTTTTCGATCCTGAACAACTCGGCGAGCTGCCAGGTCCAGTTGATCCGGTGGTGGTCGAAGAATCCAAAAGCGAAGACGATACCCCGCTCCCGGTCCACCGCCACGAAGCGCCGATCACGCACGCGGTCGACAATTCCCTTCAATCCTTCTTCGAACTGCTTCTTGCAGGTGGTGCGTGTACCGCCGCGCGCCAGCACATCCACGGCGTTCTCGAAGCGCACGCAGTCGTCCGTGAAGGGGTAATAACCCTTGCCGTCGTTGTTCTCGAGTCCCGAGAAGTAATAGTTGGCGGTCTCGATCAGCTCCGCGCGGGACATGCGCTCTTTCTCGGGAATCGCCGTTGTGTAGATCGGGTGCGGCGCGCCCATCGCTTCGACGCCCTGGCCCGTAGGCGGGAAATCGTTGCGGCTGCTGTTGGTATTGGAAGGCCGGCTGACGATCTGCTCGATCTCGACTATGCGCTGATTGCGGATCTTCAGGCGCAGCGCAATGGCGACCAGATCACCATCACTCCCGGTCTTCCCGTTCTCGCGCACCGTGCCGAGAAACGCGATCTGCTGCGTATCGATATCGGGAACATAGAACTTGTAATTGCCGATGCCGCTCATGCCGAACCAGAGCCCTTCACTGCCAAACGGCATGCGCACGCCGTTCTCGGTGTACTTGAGATCCGGCGCAAACAGAGCCGGATCCTTGTTTGCGTCACGCATGGCAACGAGATAGGAATCCACCCAGCGTTGCAGGCAACTGCGATCGCAGGATGCCTGCTGTGCGAGCGCCGGAGCAGACAGCACACTGAAAAGGCCGACGGCCATCCATCGTTTGAGCACGGGTCTGGGCTCCTGTTGTTGTCGAGAGTGGCTGATAGTACGCCAACAAGCCGTCACCTCGACTTCCACGGTGCCAGTGGCTACGATCGATCAGCGGCTTGTGCAAAACAGGGTGGAAGGGAGAATGAGCCGAAGCCTCACGATCCGGCGGGCGATTCTGCTCTGGATGATTTCTTCCGCGATGCAACCCGGCAACGCTGCAGAGCCCCCTCGGCACCTGACCGATATCGCCTATGCCACGGTCAACGGCCGCGCACTCGCACTGGACCTCCACCTGCCGGCCGGAGTCAAGCAACCGCCACTGGTCGTCTATCTGCACGGCGGTGCATGGCGTGAGGGCGACAAGGCGCAGTACCCGGAATTCCTGGTGGCGCGCGGCTTCGCAGTCGCCAGCGTCAATTTCCGCTCCAGCAATGACGCGCGCTTTCCCGCCAACGTGCACGACATCAAGGCGGCGATCCGCTTCCTGCGGGCAAAGTCGAAGGAGTACGGATATCGCACCGATCGCATCGCCATCGGCGGCAGCTCTTCCGGTGGACATCTGGCCGCACTGGTCGGCACGACGAACGGCGTGAAAGAACTGGAAGGCAATCTCGGCGAGCACACACGCGAAACCTCTGCGGTGCAGGCGATCGTGAGCTGGTTTGGTGCGTCGAATCTCAACACCATCCTCGCTCAGTCCACCCCTTTCGGGCTCGGCGTGCGCGAGCCGGCCCTTCGCCTGTTACTGGGCGCACTTCCAGACGAAGTCCCCGCACTCGCAAAGCTCGCCAGCCCCGTCGAGCATGTTGGCGCAGGCGATCCTCCGGCAATGCTGCTGCACGGAAACCAGGATCGGCAGATGCCAGTCAATCAGCTGCTGGAACTGGAGGCCGCCTTTCGTCGCGCAAAGCTCGATGTCGAAACCCAGATCGTCGATGGGGCCGGGCATGGTGGCGATGTCTTCAACAAGGGTGAGCCGGCCGAGCGCGTAATCGACTTCCTGCGAAGGACGATCGACCGCTAGGGCATCATTGAATCGGGCGCGTAACGCTGCTCACCATCCAAAGGCGTAACGCTCTCCCCGGATATCGGCGCCACCCCGCAGTGTGCCGAACCTGCCGTCGAGGCCGACAGCCACCATGGCCGAGCCGATGCCATAGTCTCCGACCAGCAGGATGCGATGACCGCGGCGCGCCAGCGCCGTGAGCACATCGACAGGAACCCGCTCCTCGATCTCGAACACCCCTGGCGCATCGCTCTTGTCGCCGAACGACTGATGCATGTGCATGGAATCCAGGCGTGGCGCCTCGATCGCCTGCTGGATGTTCTGTTTGCCCAGGATGATGTTGAGCAGCACCTGCAACACCTGCTGGTCCTGGCTGTCTCCGCCGGGAGTGCCGATGGCGAGGAAGGGCTTTCCATCGCGGGTCACGATGGTGGGCGACAGCGTGGTGCGTGGCCGCTTGCCCCCGGCCAGCACATTGGGACTGGCCGGATCCAGATCGAATACCGTGAGTCGGTTGCTCAAGGGGACCCCGGTATCGCCCGCCACGTAGGCGCCTCCGATCAACCAGCCAGAGCTCGGCGTGCAGCTGAAGAGATTGCCGCTTGCATCCACGACTTCGATGGCAGTGGTGTCATTGCTCGGGCCACCTGTCACGGTCAGCCGGCGCGGCCGGAATGTAGCCACGAACTGCTGGCCACCGCGTTGGTGCGCGAAAGGATTGCCATAACGGTGCTGCAACGAAGCCTGTGCGCCAATCAGCGACGCGCGCTCCGCGGCGTAACTCTTCGACAACAGTCCTTCGGCAGGAATATCGGCGAACAATGGATCGCCAAACCAGGCATTGCGATCGTCCAGTGCGAGCTTGAGCGACTCTGCAAGCGTATGCAGGTACTGCTCGCTGCCAGGCCGCATTCTTTCGATGCCAGCTGCCTCGAGAATGTTCAGCGTGAGCAACAGCGTCGGGCCCTGGCTCCAGAACCCGGCCTTGTGGATGTCATAGCCCTGGAAGCGCGTGCTGACCGCTGCTTCCAGCCGTCCGCGATAGGTGGCAAGGTCGTCGTAACTGAGGAGCCCTTTGTCGGCCTGCACGGCGGCGGCGATGCGGCGCGCCACATCCCCTTTGTAGAACACATCGCGCCCTGCTTCGATGGCCTGCACGCGGTTGGTGCCCTTGCCGAGCGCAGCACGTTCGCCCGCTGCCATGGCCCGCAGAGTGGCGGCAAGGTTCGGTTGGCGGAAGATCTCGCCGACTTCGGGAATCCGGTCATCCGGAAAATAGGTGCGGCGCGACCATTCCCATTTCACGGTGGCCTCGCGATGATTCTGCATCATCGCGCGCAGCGCCCCGTACATGGGAAATCCATCGGCCAGGCGGATGGCAGGTTCCAGCACCTGCCCCAGCGACATCGTGCCGAAGTTCTGCAGAGCCAGCGCCATGGCATCCACTACCGCAGGCACCGTGCCTGCGTTGGGACCATTGCCCGGTATCACGCCTGCGCCACGGAAATAGGCTGGCGTTGCGGCCTTCGGCGCACCACCCTGGCCACTGATGACAGTGACCTTGCTGGTGCTGGCCTGATACACGATCGCAGGTGCTTCACCACCCAGACCGAAGTGCGAGATTTCGTTGACCGCAGCGGCGAACACAGCGGCAACGCCTGCATCAAAGGCATTGCCTCCGGCGGCCAGGATGCGCGTGGCGGCCTCCACGGTGTAATGACGGCCCGCGGCGACGATGCCATGGGTGCCGTACAGTTCCGGTCGCAGGGTTTCCTTCTCCTCGATGCGCCGCCCTCCCGGCGCAATTGCGCCGGAAGCCTGGGGCGCAAGCTGCGCCGTTGCATTCGCGGACAAGGCCGTCGCTGCGGCGGCGATCGAGAACCTGTGAAAATCACGTCGTGAAGGCATGCCGACTCCCCGTGCTGTTGGCGAAGGCTAGCGCGTTCAGGGGAAGAACGCCTTCCTGATCAACCCGACGGCCACCAGACTGAGCAGGATCCTGAACCCCAGCCGGAACACATTCTCCGGCACGCGTGTCAGCAGCCGGCTGCCCATGGCGGTGCCGGCAAACCCGGATGCCACCATCATCAGGATCAGCAGCAGGTACTGGCCGAACGCGAACCCCATTGCCACGAACACGGCCACCTTGAACACGTGCTGGAAGGTCATGAGCATGGCGTGGGTGGCCACGAGCTGGCGCCGGTCGGAGATTCCGCGCACGAACGCCGCCACCAGCGGGCCCGCCGCGCCAACCACCATTCCCAGCGCAGAAACCACCACTCCACCCACGAACTGCAGGGACCGGCTGGAAGTGATGGCTCTGGGCTGCGGCAACCAGGTGGTGATCAGCACGAAGATCCCGATGGCCGCCGTGAACCACTTTTCGGGCAGCAGGTAGGCGAACCGACCGCCGACCACCGAGCCGATCACGGCGCCCAGCACCAGCCAGAGGATGAGCTTCCACTGGATGTGCTCGCGCTGCACCATCGCACGGCCGGCATTGCTGCCCAGCTGGATGCAGCCATGCACGGGCACCACCACCACGGGCGGGAACACCAGCGCCATCGCGGCGATCATCAGCGACCCACCACCGAGCGAGAACGTGGCGGTGATGAGCGAAGTCAGAAAACTCAGCGCAACCAGTGCCAGCGCCGCCCCTTCTCCGAGCCCAGGTGGCAGCTCAAGCATCGAACGCGACAACAGGCATAGAATCGACCCGCGGGGGCCGGGCGACAGTCAGGCAAGCGATTGGGAAATACAACAAGAGGAACCGTCATGCTCATCAGGAACTCGGGGAAATTCTACGCTGCCGCAGTGGCAACCGCTGCTGCTCTGGCACTCGGCGCATGCAGCAAGCCATCGGAGCCGACGGCCGAGGGTGCCGCCGCCGTTGCCTGCAATCGGCAATGCCTGATCGACGCAACGGATGCCTATGTAGCCGCGCTGGTTGCACACGATCCAGCCAAGGCGCCACTCGCTGACGAACTCGTGTTCGTCGAGAACGTCACGAAGATGAAGCCTGGTGAAGGGCTTTGGAAAAGCATCGTGACAGGACCTGACTCCTTCGCCATCCACGTGCCCGACGAAACAAACCAGACGGTCGGATATCTCGCGATGATGACCTACATGGCGCCGCCAACCGCGCCGCAGGGCTCATCTCCCGAGCAGCGGGCCGAGTTCGCTGCCAGGAACGCCCCGGTCGAACAGCCGGTGATTGTTGCCTTCCGCCTGCAGTTCGATGGCAAGGGCAAGATCAAGGAAGCCGAGCATCTGTACTCTGGCGTGCGGGAGGCCCAGATGGTGAACCTGCTGACGCCACGCCCCGGCATCTTCACCGAGATCCCCGAGGCTCAACGCAAGTCACATGACGAACTGATCAAGATTGGTTTGTCGTACTACGATGCGCTGGATGACAACAACGGCGAGCTGACGCCTTTCGCGCCTGATTGCGAACGACATGAAAACGGCATGATCACTGCCAGCGACAAGCCATCCACCGCGCCTGCCGTCCCGGGCACGACACCCACTCCGCAGGTGGCGCGCGACTGCCGCCAGCAGCTCAACAGCAATACATTCCAGTACATCGACCGCATCGAGAACCGCCGTGTGTTCGCTGCGGATCCGCAGACGGGACTCGTGATGGGCCTTTCGCACTTCCGGCATCCAATGGACAACCTTCCCTATCAGGTGAAGGCAATGGATGGCACCACCATCGAGCGCAACAAGAAGAACCTGGCTTTTGCGCCCTTCGACCTGCCGGCGGCACACATCTACAAGATCGGCGCGGATGGACTGATGCACGAGATCGAAGCAATGGGCTTCACTGCGCCATACAACTCGCCCACCGGCTGGGAATGAAGGGATAGAACGAACGGGGGCGAGCTAACTCAGTACCACGTGCTGGAGTGGCCGCCCCGCAAAATGATCTTCCAGACTCGCGAGAACCATGGCACCCATGCGGGCCCGCGTCTCGTGCGTGGCGGTGCCTATATGCGGCGTCAGCACGACTGAACCGGATCGCAGCAGGAACTCGGGGATCACCGGCTGCCCCTCGATGACATCCAGCCCGGCTCCTGCGATCCGCCCTTCCGCCAGCGCTGAAACCAGCGCCTGCGTGTCCACCACAGATCCGCGAGCGACATTGATGAGCACACCTTCTGGTCCCAGCTTGTCGAGCACGCGCGCATTGATCAGGTGATGCGTGGCAGGACCGCCTGAACAACAGACCACCAGCACGTCGGAATCCAGTGCCAGTTGCTCGAGGTTGCCCACGTATTCGTAGGGCACAACGGGCTTGGGCCTTGGGCCGAACCACTTCACCTTCATTCGGGAAACTTCTGCGCGGCGCGCGACCGCAGCCCCTATGCCGCCGAGCCCGACGATACCCACCGTCTTGCCTGCCAGCGAGCGGGAGAGTGGAAAAGCGCCCTTGCTCCATTCTCCTGCCAGCACAAACTGGTTTGCTTCCTTCACGCGGCGCAGCCGGTCCATCATCAACGCCATGGCAAGGTCGGCCACATCATCGGTGATGACACCCGGGGTGTTGGTGACGGCGATGTTGCGGGCGCGCGCTGCATCCAGATCCAGTGCGTCCAGTCCGATGCCGAGGCTCGCGATGATCTCGAGGTTTGGAAAACAGTCCATCAGCGCTTTCTCGGCGCCACGGATTCCATTGGTCACCAGGGCTCGCACGCGCGATCGCGCCCCCTCATCCAGGGCTGGCGGATTGCCATCTCCCAGATGGATGACGTATGGGCCACGCAGCAGATCACCCAGCTCCAGTGGTATGCGGACGGCCACAAAGACTTCGGGCTTCATTCGTAAGGCCACTCGACCGCGCCGGAATGGGTTACGGCGCCCAGGCAGGCCGGCCCAACCAGTTTCTCGTATTTCTCCAGCACGCCCGCCAATGCCGCCCTCTGCCGGGGTTGCCAGGCAGCGCGTCGCGCGGCAAGCACGCTTTCGGAGAGCTGCACGCTCAAGGTGCCCGCTGCGGCATCGATCGCGATGATGTCCCCGTCCTTCAACAGGGCAATCGGACCACCCACGGCAGCTTCCGGACCCACATAACCGATGCACATGCCGCGGGTGGCGCCGGAAAAGCGCCCGTCCGTGAGCAGCGCAACCTTCTCGCCCATGCCCTGGCCATAGATGGCCGCCGTGACACTCAGCATTTCGCGCATGCCGGGGCCACCCTTCGGCCCTTCGTTGCGGATGACCAGTACTTCGCCATCGCGGTAACTGCGGGTGGCTACGGCCTGCATGCAGGCCTCTTCGCAATCGAACACCCGCGCGGGCCCCGTGAGCTGCAGGGATTTCAGACCCGCAGTCTTGAGCAGCGCGCCATCGGGTGCCAGGTTGCCGCGCAGCACGCACACCCCGCCGGTGCGACTCAGTGCATCGTCGGACTTCAGCACTACGGCTCCGTCTGGATCCGTCGCGCCGTGCAGCGCTGTCTGGAGATCCATACCCCCAAGCGTGAGCACATCACCGTGCAGGAAACCACCCTTGAGCAGCTCGGCCAGTACGGTTGGCACACCGCCGACGTGGTACAGGTCGCGCGCCAGATAACGACCACCCGGCGAGAGGCTCGCGATCAGCGGCGTGCGCGCGAAAACGGCAGAGACGTCTTCCATGCTGAATGAAAGCCCGGCTTCGTGGGCGATGGCGGGAATATGCAGGGCCGCATTGGTGGAACCGCCGGTTGCCGCCACTGCAGCACAGGCGTTTTCCAGGCTCTTGCGGGTCACCAGATCGCGCGGCAGAGGCCCGCCATTGGCGAGGATACCCATGACTGTCTCGCCCGCGCGTCGCGCCAGCGCGAGGCGCTCGCTGTAGACCGCTGGAATCATTGCAGAACCCAGCGGCGACAAACCCAGGGCCTCACCCACCATGGCCATCGTGTTGGCCGTGAACTGCCCGGCGCAGGCGCCGATGGTCGGTGTGCAGGACCGTTCGAGCGTGTTCAGGTTCGCAGCGGACAGGGCACCGGTCTGCACACTGCCAACGGCCTCGATGACATCCAGGATCGTTGCGTCACCGCCCGGCTTCCGGCCGGGCAACATGGCCCCGCCATAGAGAAATACGGCAGGCACGTTGAGCCTGACCATGGCCATCATCAAGCCTGGCAGGGTTTTGTCACAGCCACCGAACCCCACCAGCGCGTCATAGCCATGTCCGCGCACAACCAGCTCGACGCTGTCCGCAATGAGCTCGCGCGACAGCAGACTCATGCGCATGCCGGCATGGTTCATGGAAGTGCCGTCGGAAACGGACACGGTCGTGAACTGGATCGGGACGCCGCCCGCTGCCGCGACACCCAGCCGGGTCTGATCGGCCTGAGGGAGCAGCGACATGGAACAAGGCGTGTTCTCGCCGGCGGTTGTCACGATGCCGACGAAGGACTTCGCGAAGTCCCCGTCATCCAGACCTGTGGCACGCAGGAAGGCGCGATGCGAAGCCCGATCCGGCCCTTCCGTTACGACCCGGGAGCGATGTTTATGCAGCGACATCGGCAGAGTTCCGGGAGGCGCTCAGTCCTTGAAGAAGGGTTCGACCGTGCCCTTGAGCTGGATCGTCAGCGGTTTGCCGCGCCGGTCGAGCGTCTTGCCGACCGCCGTGCGGATCCAGCCTTCTGAAACACAATACTCTTCGACATTCGTGCGCTCCGCGCCATTGAAGCGGATGCCGACGTCCCGGGACAGGACTTTCTCATCGTAGTAGCGGCTGGAGGGATCAACACTCAGGCGATCAGGTAGCGTATCGGTCACGACTTCACATCTCCGGGGGGAGGCGGAAAGATACAGCCTGAGCGCCTTCGGCGCAGCACATTTGCCCGGGTGTCAGGCCCCGAGCGTCAGGTCATTGCCGCGTGACCACCGGGATTCAGGATCTTTCCGGTGCGACGGCTGTGGCGCCTGCCCGTTGATGGCGGGATGAACGGCCCCGCCCGGGGGTTCCAGCGGTATGGCTATGCAAAGGCGTCTGAAGTCAGCAGAGAGCACCGGAATCCGGCGCCTCACCGTTTCGGAATAATCGGAATCGGAAAGCAGCAGCACCTCGCTGACTGCGCCGGGCGGATTGACGCTTTTCCAGAACTTTGTGTATTCCCGCAAGCGGTCTGCCACGACGGGGACACCAATGCGACCCTTGCCGACCGTAACGATGACCAGACTCGGGTTTGCCCTGGCATCACGACAGTACTTCTCGGCTCGCTGATAGCACCCGATCACGGCAGTGAGGTCGCTGCGGGGCTCATTCTCGATGATGAGGCAAAGTTTGCCTTCCTGAGTAGCGGTGAGGTCGGGCTGATAACCTTCTGCCAGAGCTTCGCCGCGACTGCGCACGGCCATCGTACCCAACCGGTGATCCAGGGACTGGAATTGACTCTCTCTCATGGCAGGATCGGTTCCATTCCTTGTGAACTCGGCGCCTATACTGTGACTGGTACGGCAGGCATCACAGGAAGTGTCGGGGCCTTCCCGATGGTTGAATAGACAACGCATGACTAATCCAAAGTTTAGGTCTGCGGGGTTGGCAGGTCCGGCGGATCAACCTACTGTCCATGGTGTGCCGCAAAACAAGAACGAACTGCCCCACGCGCCCTCCGGCCAGGAGCAGCCCACATCGATGAATCTGCTGCTCGTCGACGATCACGCGCTGTTCCGCGAAGGCCTGCGGGCGCTGCTGGCCAACATCAGTCCGGAGGTCGTCGCCTTCGAATCCGCCTCCGTGGCGGGTGCCATTGATGAGTGCCGCAGCACGATCTTCCGCATGGTGTTGCTGGATCTTGGCCTGACGCACTCGGGCGGGCTCGACACCCTGGAACAGTTCCGCAACTCGGTGCCGACGGTACCGGTCATCGTGCTGTCGGGCGAACAGGATCCGGCGCTGATCCGCAGCGCCATCGAAACTGGTGCCGTGGGTTTCATCCCGAAATCCCACACGGCGGAACTGATGGTGGCGGCACTGCGCTTCGTGCTGGCCGGCGGTGTCTATCTGCCCATGGGCGTGCTCGAGGACGAACGCTGCAGCACGCCCAGTGCAGCGCCGCCAGGCGGCGGACGGTTCCAGCTGCTCTCGCCGCGACAGCAGCAGGTGGCGCGACTGCTGCTGCAGGGGCAGTCGAACAAGGCCATCGCGCGGAGGCTGGATCTGTCAGAAGGCACGGTGAAGGCCCATGTCTCGGCGATCTACCAGATCATCGGCGCGCGCAATCGTGTCGATGCGGTGACTCTGGCCGCGAAGAGCGGCTTCTCGGTGATGTAGCAGGCGGTGGCACGGCACTCCGAGATCGCGTCCCGCCAGGGACCGGGGCAGGAAGTCGAGTCGGAGAACCGCGCGCGACTGCGCATGATCTCTGCGCAGTCGGAGAACGCCAATCCCATCGTGGCCCTGGCTGCGCTGGTGCTGATCTACACCATGTATGGCCGGGTCGAGACGCAGGGCCTGCTGATCTGGGCCGCGTTCATGGGGATTACGGCGGTCTGGCGCTTCCTGATCTCGCGCCGGATCAGGGCGCGCGTGCCAGAGGCTCGGGAATCGGAGCTGCGCCGCTACGAGAGAATACTGCTCGAGGGTACGGCCATCAGCGCGGTGGCCATGGGCAGCGCCTTCTGGCTCATCGCGCTGAGCGGCGATCTCTATGCACGCATGGTGGTGACGCTGATCTCGATGGTGCACATGGTGGCGGTGCTGCTTTACCTGACACCGCATTTCAAGGACCGGCTCATCCGCACGGCGGGCAACGTTGGCCAGGGCATGCTGTTCTGGCTGGGGCTGGGCACTGGCGAAGCACCCTACTGGGAAGTGCTGGTGGTGTACGTGGGCCTGTTCTGGTGCATCCTGGTGTTCGGACGCGAGCAATTGCGGCAGTTCCACGAGTCCCTGCGCGTGCGCAATGAAAATGCGGCGCTGCTGCAGCAGCTTGAGGCCGATCGCGAGGTCATCCAGAGCGCGCTCACCGAGGCGCGCCAGGCCAACGAGGGCAAGAGTCGCTTTCTGGCCGCAGCCAGCCATGACCTGCGCCAGCCGCTGCATGCGCTGACCATGTTCCTCGGCACGCTCAGCTTTCATGTAACCACCGACGACGCGCGACGGCTGCTGGGCCGCGTGCAGGACACCGTGCGCATGCTCGAGGAGCAGTTCAACAGCCTGCTCGACATGTCGCGCTTCGACGTGGGTGCCGTGAAGGCCGATCAGCGACCCTTCCGCCTTGATGCCACCGTGCAGAGAGTGGTGGAGGAATTCCGGCCGGTGGCCGAAGCACGCTCGCTGCGGCTGACAGTGGAGACCAGGATCGCGATGGCGCAATCGGACCCTGTGCTGATCAGTCGCCTGCTGCGCAATCTGGTCGACAACGCAGTGAAATACACGTCCGAGGGCGCAGTGGTCGTACGCCTGACCGGGCAGGACGGCGCCTGGACAGTGGAAGTGGCAGACACGGGCCCCGGCATCGCGCTCGATCAACAGCAACGCATCTTCGATGAATACGTGCAGCTCGCAAACCCGGCCCGACAGCGCCGGCATGGCGTGGGCCTGGGGCTCGCCATCGTCAAGCGCATCGACAAGCTGCTGGGCCTGCAACTGCAACTTCGCTCGATACCAGGCCAGGGATCCAGCTTCAGCATTGTGGTTTCCGCGGCCAGTGAGGAGGCTGCAGATTCGCAACTCCACCCCGCCGTGGATTCAACTGCATTCCGCACCCATGCGCTGATCTGGGCGCTGGATGACGACCCCATGGTGCTCGACAGCCTGCGCGCGCAGCTCGAGGCCTGGGGCGCGCGCGTCCGTACATTCACGCGTGCCGAGGATCTGCTCGCCACCGCAGCGGGCGATGACGCCAGGCCCGACTGGGTACTCACAGACGACATGCTCGGGACCACACTGAGCGGCCTGCAGGCCGCGCAACTGCTGGCGCGCGATCATGGCATCCGCAATGTGTGCCTGATTACCGGCAATACGGAACCCGAACGGCTTGCACTGCTGCGGGCCAGCGGCTTCGCCGTGATCGTGAAACCCGCGACGCCCGAGCAGCTGATCGCAGTGATTGGCAGACCTGCATCCTGGCAGGCCGACCTGGATCCGGCGTCCCTGGATTAGCGCGCCGCAACTTCGTTGCGCGCAGCTGGCCGGCAGCTGTTGTCAGGGGATGGCGGATTCGATCATGTCGGCGGTTTCCACAACAGCGACATGCTGCAGGTCATGCGTATAGGGCATCTCTTCAACACGCCAGTCCGGACGCCGTCGCAGCTTCTCCGCGACCGGCGCGAACGTATCGTTCTTGTAACCGGTAGCCAGCACATAGGCTTTGCGCGGGATGCGCTCGCGCGCGCCGGAGAGTTTCGCCTTGTCGCTGAAACAGTGCACCGATTGCGGCATGCGCCTCTCTTCATAGGCCGCGCGGGACACGGGATCCAGGTGTGCATTGAATCCCACGGCATTCACGCGCGGCGGCGGCACGAGGTATTCCTCTCCTTCAGGCGGCAGGTGCGGCGGGCCCGGCACCAGATCGTTGAGGCTCTGGCCGTCTTCGGGAAAAAATGCATCCAGATACATGATCGATTGAATTGTTCCTGCCGGCACGAGCTCCGGCACTACCGAGGCAGGCATGCCTCCGTAGGAATGAGCGACCAGCAGCAGATTCTCGAGGCGTTCGAAATGAATGACATTGGCCACATCCTGGGCATGCATGGAGAGGCCGACCGCCGGACTCGTGAGGTGCGCCCGCTCGCCGAGACCGGTAAGGGTTGGCGTGAATACATGGTGCCCGCGGTCGCGCAGCAGATCCGCAACGGCTCGCCAGCGCCAGCCTCCAACCCATGCGCCATGCACAATGACGATCGTTGCCCGCCTGTTTGCCATCGACTGCTCCCGTAAACTGTTGCGCGAACTTGAAATCGACGCCGGCTCAGACCTGAGCCCCGGCCGCGCGCATCGCCAGGATTCGCTCCCGGTACGGCTTGACCCCGACCCAGTAGGTGAAAGCCGCCGCAGGAAACAGGATCGCCGCCGAGCTCGCGAAGGTGTAACGCAGCAGCGTCTCGTCTCTCCAGACGTAATCCGTGATCAATGCGAAGAATGTCGGCCCGAAACCGCCACCCACCGCATACATCGTGAACAGGTAAAGCGCCGTGATCTGGCCACGCATCCCGTTGGGCGTGACGATCTGCATGGCGGAATTCAGCGACGGCGCGGCGAACAGCATCAGGGCCGAGCCGATTCCGCTCAATGCCAGCGCCATTCCGGCCGAAGGCATCAGCGGCCACAGGATCATGAAAGGCGCGGCAACCGAGAATCCGATGGCGAGCACGCGCATGTTGGTATCCGCATGGCCGCGTTTGCGGAACCAGTCGTTGATCCAGATCGCTCCGCCCAATGAAGGCAAGGCCAGCGCCAGATTGAGCAGCCCGGTATAGAGGCCGGCTTTCGCCGGATCCCAACCGAATGTGCGAATGTAGAATGCCGCGGTCCAGGCCGCTGTGCCGAACATGTGCAGCGACGTGAAACAGAGACCAATGAAGATGGGGCCGTACACGGGCCAGTGCTTCAGCAAGTAGGTCAGCACCTCGCGCGGCGTTGCGGCCCGCGGCTGGCCCGATGACGTCACGGCCTCGCCCAGGTTGCGCCGCCTCGGTTCGGCAATGCTGGCCGTGAGCAGCGCGATCGGCAGACCAATCAGTCCCGTGAGGATGAACACCAGCTGCCAGTCGCGCACCACACCGAACAGCGGGACCTCGATGGTCGGCAAGCCGGCCAGGATCTGGATCAGCAACGCGCCCAGCAGCAGCGCCAGCGCATTTCCGCCGGTGAATCCCACGTTGTAGATGGCGATCGCGCGGGGCAGGTGGGCCGGCTTGAAGTAGTCGGCCATCAGGGAATAGGACAGGGGTCCGTTGATCGATTCTCCCGCTCCGATGCCGAAGCGGGCCGCGAAGAACTGCCAGTAGTTGTGCGCAAGGCCGCAGGCAGCGGTGGCCGCGCTCCAGACCAGGACCGCACCGGTCATCAGCCACTTGCGGTTGTAGCGATCCACCAGTCGCGAAGCGGGGATGCCGATCAGGACATAGAAGAGCACCGACGAGAAGCCGAGCAGGTAGCTCAGTTCCAGATCGCTCAACCCCAGATCGCGTTTGACCGGCTCCACCAGCAGGGACATCACGCCATTGTTCAGCTGGGCGCACATCTGCGCGGCGGCGAGCACCCAGGCAGCGTAATACGCCTGACGCAACGACGGCCAGGGCGTATTGTCGATCTGGATGCCGGCCGCCAGATCCGCGGCAGCGGCGGCGGCCTCGCGCGGGGCGCTGGTTTCGCTCACTCATTCCCTCCCCGATCAGGAATTGGCAGCACTGTTTTCGTGCCTGACCTCCTTCTAAGGTGCCGGGCAGACAAAAATAAGTGCCGCGAATTGGTGGGTACGCAAAGATGCAGGTCAACCAGCTTCACGAACGCTTCGTCGGGGAGATCCTGGGCGTCGATACCTCGGTGCCGCCATCCCCTGAGGTAATCGATGCCGTCGAGGCCGCGATGGCCCGATACGCCGTGTGCGTGATCCGCGGCGCGAGCCTGAACGACGCGGACCACATCCGCTTCAGCCGTGCGTTCGGTCCACTCGAATTGCCGCCCAACGGCGGCAAACGCATCGCCCCCGAGATCTACGATGTCGGCAACCTCGCGCCCGACGGGGAGATCCGGCAACCCAATCCGGGAGGCCCGCAGCCGATCGACTTCGAGCGCTTCCACACCGACAGCCCGTTCAACACGCTGCCCACCAAGTGGTCCCTGCTGCTCGGGCACATCGTGCCGCCGGAAGGCGCCAATACGGAGTTTGTCGACATGCGGGCCGTCTACGACGACCTGCCGCCGGAGATGAAATCCCGGATCGGGAACCTCATGGTCGAGCACGACATGTTTCGCGCACTGGAGCGTACAGGCGTCCGCTTCGGGGACGAGCAGATGCGCAAGAACTTTCCGGGCGTTGCTCACCCGCTGGTTCGCGAATCGGCAAGCGGGCGCAAGGCGCTCTACATGGGCTGGCATGCGACTGCAGTCGTTGGCTGGAGTGACGAAGCAAGCCACAAGCTGCTCGACGAATTGTTTGCCATCGCCACGCAGCCGCGATACGTCTATTCGCACCGCTGGCGGCAGGGTGACATGCTGATCTGGGACAATCGCTGCACCATGCACAGCGCTACAGCCTTCGATCGCTTCCGCTACAAACGCGACATGCGCCGCACGACGATCAACGAGTATGGTCCCGAGGTTTCGACAGTGCAGGCAGGCAAAACCCAAGCCGAAGCAGTGCCGAACGCTGCTCAGGCTTCCGGCAGTGAAACAAAGGTTCCATAACGGCGCGCGTAGTACAGCAGCGGGTCACCTTCGCGGGCTCGCGCCGCCTCGACCAGACCCACGACAATGGCGTGGTCGCCGCTGATGAAGATCTGGCTGGTCCGGCATTCGACATGGGCCAGGGCGTTGGCAATCAGCGGCACGGCCAGCACCTCACCGGCCTGCAGCTCCACACCGGCCCCCTTTTCTGCGCCCTTGACGGCAAAGCGACGCGCAACATCGACCTGGTTCGCAGCCAGCAGGCTGACACCAAACTCGCGTGTCGCAACGATGGCCGGATAACTGCTGGCGTCATGCTGGATGGCGAACATCACCAGCGGCGGCTCGAAGGAAAGCGTCACGAACGAAGATACCGTCAGGCCCACAATGGCATGGGTGGTACGGTCCCGCGTCGTCACGACCGTGACCGCGCCAGCGGCGGCGCGCCCTATCTGCCGGTATGTTTCCCCCGAAATCGCCATGTTTCCTGCTCCTGCTATCGCGGTCAGAGGTACCGGATGCCGTCCGGCGAAATCAACCGCATGAAGTTGTCTGTCTGCTGGATGAACTCGAACCCGCGCGAGCGGAAGAACGCAAATTGAACCCCGACGTCGATCCGGCCACCGGGACCCCAGTGGTCCAATGCACGCACCTCATCCTCGGTGAACCAGCCCACTTCGAGGGCTTCTGGTGGAACCGCCGTGGCTGCAACTCGCCCTGGAAGTCGCGCGACGAACCCGAAGTGGACCTGATTGATCTCCGGCAGGCTGATCACGGCGCTCGGCATGAGGGAACGCGGATCCAGTTCCACGCTCACTTCTTCCCGAACCTCCCGCACTGCCGCCGCCTCCAGCGATTCACCGCTTTCGACGAAGCCGCCCGGTGGCGCCCAACAGCCCATGTACGGTGGTTGCCCCCGCCGCTGCAGCAGGACGCGATCCTCGGCGAATACCGCGACCAGAACCAGAAGCGATGGGCCTCCACCGTGGGTGCTGTATCGAAGCTCGCTGGTCACGGTCCTTCCACATCTGGCGCCTGCAGTCACGGGCAAGCATGACCCGGGGATTCCGGCGGCGCAATGTGCGGCAAACCGGAAATCGTGCACACTATTTTTCCTGCGGTCGAACCGTGCTAACTGCTGGCCGCAACAGCAACCAGAACAAGACTGTTACCTCACCTTGAATCGCTCCGACAGAATGCGGAACCGGTGATGCCAGCACCAGACGGCAATCCCCTGCTGTCGCGTCGCTACAAGGCGTGGCTGGTTGGTTCGTTGTTCGCCCTCGGAACACTCAACTTCGCGGATCGCGCAATACTTGCGGTGCTCGCGCAACCCATCAAGGAAGACCTGCTGCTCACAGATGCCCAGCTCGGCATGCTGCAGGGCCTGGGGTTCGCGATCCTTTACTCGGTGCTGGGATTGCCGCTGGGCTGGCTCGCGGAGCGTGTCAATCGCAAGGCAATGCTCGCGATCTGCGTGGCTGCCTGGTCGCTCATGACGGCGGCCTGCGGGCTGGCAACGAACTTCCTGACGCTGTTGCTGGGCCGCGTGGGCGTCGGTGTCGGCGAAGCCGGCTACCAGCCACTGGCCTACTCCCTGGTGGCCGACCACTTCCGCGCCAACCGTCGCGGCTCCATCATTGCCATCGTCCTGCTCGGCTCGCCGTTCGGCTTCCTGCTCGGCCAGTCGGTCGGCGGCTTTGTTGCCGCGAACTGGGGCTGGCGTGTCGCGTTCTTTGCGCTCGGCATACCGGGGCTGCTGGCCGCCCTGGTCACGTGGCTGACATTGCGGGAGCCGCCGCGCGGACTGGCCGACGGCGTCATCGCAAACGAACCCCCGCCGCCTTTGAAAGTCGTGTTCGCCACACTCTGGGCCAAACCGGCATTCCGTCATCTGCTGATTGGCTTCACCATCGCGGGCTTTGCGATGAACGCGGTGGCAACGTTCGTGTTGCCGTTCTACCTGCGGGGCTTCAACCTGCCGCTGGCGACCGTCGGCGCGATCTTCGGCACGGTCGCCTTCACTTCCAATGGCCTCGGCATGCTGCTCGGGGGATTCGGCTTCGACCGGCTGTCGCGACTCGACCTGCGTTGGCCACTGTGGGGGCCCGCACTGGGTATCGTGATCGCGGCACCTCTTTATCTCGGAGCCTTCGCGGCCACCAGCGTCGGTGTGTCACTGGCATTCATCTGGTTCGCAAACCTGTCACTGGCCACATACCTTGCGCCCAGTTCCGCGACAATGCAGAACCTGGTGGGCCCGCGCATGCGGGCCACGACCGCGGCCATCGCGGCGATGGTGGTGGGGCTGCTCGGAGCCGGCCTCGGCCCCACACTGCTGGGCATCGCCAGCGATTTTCACGCCAACCGGCAATTCGCTGGCGATGACTTCATCGCGAGTTGTCCCGGTGGTCGGGCTGCGGCCGGCGCAGAGGCGGCGCTTGATCTTGCCTGCCGGTCCGCATCCAGCGAAGGCCTGCGGCTGGCCTTGATGTCCGTACTGATCTTCTTCGTGTGGGCCGCAGTCCACTACCTGATCGCCGCCCGGACTTTGCAGAAAGACCTTCACGCAACAGTCAGGGCGCCCTGAGTTCAGAGCGGCCGGCGTCGACTCATGTCGAGCATCAGCGCGGCGGATTCTTCCTTCGCCTGTTGAAGGCCCGCCACCGAACCCACTGGCATCCGCTGGAGCAGCTGCCTGAAAAGCCGGAAATAGCTGCTCTGCGCGGCGGCGGGCAGGCGCTCGGCCAGCAATGGATGAAAGCGGGCCTCGTAGGAGGCGAGGCAGCGCGAGAACAGGTCGATGATCGGGCTGTCGGCCAGCTGTGACACGCAGTGGACGAGCGCGAGCAGATCGTAGCGTTCAAACGAATCGCGCCCTTCGAGCCGCGACAAGGCGCCCTCCAGCGAATGACGCTGTTCTGCGCTGGCGCGGCTGACCGCCAGGGCGGGCACGAATGCGTTCAGCTGGAACAGGCTCGTGCCCGCGGACAAGGGATCGAGCCGCTCACCAATCAGGTAGGCCAGTGCGAGGCGGATGTTCGCGGGACCGCGCCGGTCGCGGATCACGAGCCCATTGCCGCGACCGCGGCGGCACTCAACCAGGCCGCTGTCCTGCAGCAGCCGGATCGCCTGCCGCAGCGTCAGGCGGCTGACCTCGAACCGCTCGCACAGATCCCATTCGGATCCCAGTCGCGCGCCGGCGTGGCCGGTGCGGGCAATCTCTGCGGCCAGCAGGCGCGCAATCACGGCCGGCAAAGCGCCGGACTCGCGCGTTGCGGCAGGTTGCGCAGGCGCGGCATCCGCGCTGCGTTCTTCTGCCCTCAGGCAATCCAGGCAGCTGCCGAGCAGGCGCACGACGGGTGCGGTCTGGTCGGTCTGCCAGTGGCACATGATTTCCAGTGCCTCGCGCGCATCCTCCATCGCCCGTGCAGTGGAACCCTCGGCGCGAAGGTGATTGGCCAATTGCGCGCCGATCGCTTCCGGCGAGGGCTTGGAGATGATGAAGCCACCGCAGGGGCCCGGGCGCATGCGCCCAAGCCCGCGGCGCTCGAGCAGGCTCACCGCCTCCCGCACGACGGAACGACCCTGGTGATAACGTTCACTCAGCTCGCGCAGGGATCCGAGGGCCGCACCCGGCGCCAGCCCGATTGCCGCGATGTCATCTTCCATCAGCCGGGCCAGCTTCTCGGCAGCCAGGCGCCCGGCCAGCTCGCCGTCGCTGGTGGAAGCGAGATAGATGCGCTCGGATGCATTCAAAAGTCACCCCCCGCCCCGGAAAACAACAACACTATTTTCGGTCACAGCAGACCCGCAAACTTGATCATAGCTGCTTGTGGGGGTCGGGCGAGATGGCTGGTTACGTAGACTCCTTCATCCGGTATTCCGATCGGTCCGCGGACGGTGGATTCATCCGCGGCAACAACGACTACTCCTTCGGAATGGAAGATCATCCGGTCCGGGTCCACAACGCGCGCCTGGCCCCCATCGAATTCGGCACCCAGGGCTTCACGCTGGTCCGCCACCCCACAGACATCGATTTCAGTGACCCGGCCGACGTGCAGCAGCGCTATCACGCGCAGGTCTGCAGGATCGTTCAGGGGCTCACCGGTGCGAAGGAAGTCTTCGCCTTCATGGGCATCCTCCGCGGTGGCGAGCAGGACCTCGGGGGAGGCCCGGCATTGAGTGCACATGTCGATTTCAACGAAGCCAGCCTGCGCGGCTGGGCGGCGAAGTTCGCGCCGGAACGGGCGGCCGAGATGCAGTCGCGCCGACTGATCAACGTCAATGTCTGGCGCGGAGTGAACCCGGTGCGGAACATGCCACTGGCAGTGTGCGACGCGCGTTCCATCGAGCGCGGAGACTGCATGAGAGTGCGGTTCGGAGAAGGCGCAAGTGCGTTGGTCGGGAACGAGCCGGGGGGCTTCAACATGGCCTTCAACCCCCGGCATCACTGGTATTACTACCCGGACATGCAGCCCGACGAGGCCATTGTGTTCAGGCTCTTCGACACCGCCGATCCGCACTGGCACATGACGGCACACTCGGCATTTGTCGATCCCACTTCTGATCCAGCAGCACCCAAGCGCATGAGTTTCGAGATCCGCACTCTGGCCGTCATGGACTGATCACCGGGAGTTACTCAGAAATGCCCAAACGCACCTTCGCCGCCATCGTCCAACGCACCGAGTTGTGGGATCCATCGCGAGAGGCACATGAGCAGGACGGATTCGCCGCACACGCGGCTTTCGTAGGTGGCCTTGAGGCAGATGGTTTCATCGCCGTAGCCGGGCTCATGGTACCCAGCACCGACGTCCTGTTCATTTTCCTCGCCGACAGCGAGGCGGAAGTCCGCGAGCGCATGAGCCGCGACCCCTGGCAGAAAGACGGCCATGCGCGATTGATCCGGGTTGAGGAAATCCACATCCGCATCGGCGCACCGAAGCAGGACAACTGAAGGCAGGAGTGATCCGATGCAGGTTTTCATCTTCGACTGGATGGCCTACGGCGAGAATGTCGACCGCTTCCGGGTTGACGGCCGCATGCCGAAACTCGGACGCTCGCAGTTCAATTCCCAGGTGGCCGTCGATACCTATCGCAATCATCTCGCCGCCTGGGTCGAAATGGAGCGCCGCGGATTCGACGGCATCGCCATCAACGAACACCATGGCACACCCTTCGGCCTCAACAATTCACCGAATCTCGTCGCGGCGGCCATCTCGCAGCTCACCACGAAGCTGAAAATTCTCGTCTACGCCAATCTGCTGCCCCTGCACGAACCTCTGCGGCTGGCTGAAGAACTCGCGATGCTGGACTGCCTGTCCAACGGGCGGTTGATCGCCGGCGTGGCCCGCGGTGCGCCGCGCGAGTACAAGATATTCGGCGTTTCGATGAGCGAGAGCCGCAGTCGTTTCGAAGAGGCTTTCGAGGTAATGCGCCGCGCCTGGGTGGAAGAGAGCTTCAGTTTCGAGGGCAAGCACTATCGTTACGATGACGTCTCGATCTGGCCTCGCCCTGTCCAGAACCCGCATCCCCCGGTCTGGGTGCCGGTAACAGGTTCACGCGAAACCGTGGAATGGGCAGCCGCCAACGACCTGACCATCACTCCCGGCGTATTCGCAGGCCCGATGCGTGAGGACAGCATCCGCTATTTCTCGAAGTGCATGGCAGGACATGGCCGCAAGGTAACGCCAAGACACATCAGCATCATGGTCGATTGCTACGTGGCGGATTCCAAGCAGCAGGCCGTCGAGGAATACGGGCCCTACCTGGTCTATCTGTTCAATACGCTGCTTCCGTATGGGCAGGTCTACCAGAAGGATTCCAAGGGCTACTACAGCTCGACCGCCTTCGAGCACCTGCGACAGGGCACGAAGGGCACCCTGGCCGAAGATGCGACGATCTTCAACGAATGGACGATGGACACGGTGCGTGCCGCTGCGGAGCACATGCCGCTTGGCACCGCAGATGAAATCGTCGAGCGCATCATTGCAGAGTGCAATGACGCTGGAGCGGAATCCGTGCTGCTGATCTGCAACCGCGCGCATCTGCCGCAGGAGATGTTCCTGAACCAGATCCGTCGCATCGGGACCGAAGTGCTGCCGCGACTGCAGGCGCACAAGGTGCTGTGCGTACCGCACGCATCAGAAGCAGCTGGCTGAGGGGCACGGGGTTACGGGCTGGCTGCATCAACCGGGACCATCACCTCATTGCGACGCATCGGCCAGGGCATGAACGGTGCGTTGTAGCGAGCGTAGACAGCAGGACCAGTTGCAGTGAGTTTGCGGACCTTCATCCATTCCAGCAGCCGATTCTCGTGTTCACGATAGTTCTTTTCCGTCCAGCGGCCGGAGTAGCGGACCACCGCCATGCGTTGCGGTGGCCGTTCCCGCAGTTGCACGCGCGCATCGGCGGGCGCCGGCGCGGTCCGCAATGAATAGGTCGACGGTGCGATGAAGCCAACGCGGAAGCTGCCATTGGCATCGGCCTGCTGCAGCACCGGCGCCGTCATGGCGATCTTCTGCCGGGGCTCGTTCTTGCCGCTGATATAGCCGAACAGCGTTCCGAAGGCGGAGTTGCCGGCAGAGTCGAAATCCTTCTGCACCAGTGTCTCGGCGATGGTCATGGCGGCGTAGTCGCGAAGCTCGAAGGCACCGTCGCGCTCGACCAGCTGAAAGGCGGGCTCTTCCGTTGCCATGGCGATGCAGCTCCAGTGCAATCCGAGAAGGAGTACGAGCAGGTGCCGGGTTTGCATGCGCGGAGCCTACATGGTCGGCTCGTAACAGAATGTAACGTTTGCAGAGGCTGCAAGCCTCCGGCCGGCTACCTGAACCGCAGATTGCCTCGCGTCAGCTGGTCGACCGCGTTGCAGCCCATCAGCCTCATTCCCCGCTCCAGCTCTGCGCGCATGAGACCCAGGGCCCGCTCGACACCGGCCTCGCCGGCAGCCGCCAGCGGAAACAGATAATAGCGCCCGAGACCAACGGCTTTGGCGCCCAGCGACAGCGCCTTGAGAACATGCGTGCCACGTTGCACTCCGCCATCCATCATGACGTCGATCCGGCCACCGACGGCGTCCACGATTTCGGCGAGCTGGTCGAACCCGCTGCGCGAGCCATCGAGCTGCCGACCGCCGTGATTGGACAGGATGATCCCGGTACAACCGATGTCGACCGCACGCCGGGCATCTTCGACCGACATCACGCCCTTGAGGCAGAACTGGCCGTCCCACTGCTTCACCATTCCTGCGACGTAATTCCAGTCCATGGATCGATCGAGCATTTCGCTGAAATAGCGACCGATCGAAATGGAGTCGCCCTGCATGTTGATGTGCTCTTCGAGCTGCGGCAGACGGAAGCGTTCGTGGCGCAGGTAGTCGAACCCCCACCTTGGCTTGATCGCGAACTGCAGCAGGCCCGACGCACCCAGACGCATGGGAATGGAGAATCCGGTGCGCAGATCACGCTCGCGATTCCCGCCGGTGATGGTGTCTACGGTGAGCATCATGACGTCGACGCCCGCCTGCTTCGCACTCTGCAACATCGCGCGGTTGAGTCCGTGGTCCTTGTGGACGTAGAACTGGTAGCACTGCGGCGTCGCGTAGGTCTTGCGCAGTTCGGCGATGCTCACCGTGCCGAGCGACGACACGCCGAACAGCGTGCCGAATCGCGACGCGGCGGCAGCCACTGCGCGCTCGCCGTCGTGGTGGAACAGCCGCTGCAGCGCGGTCGGCGAGCAATAGACGGGCAGCGCCAGCCGCTGGCCCATGACCGTCACCGAGAGATCGATGTCCTGCACACCACGGAGCACATTGGGCACCAGGTCGCAGCGCTCGAAGGATTCGGTATTGCGCCGATAGGTCACTTCATCGTCGGCAGCGCCATCGATGTAATTGAAAAGCGGACCCGGCAGGCGGCGCTGGGCGAGCTTGCGGAAGTCGTGGAAATTGTGGCAGTCGGTGAGTCGCATCGTGGATGGCTATGCGGCGTAGGCGTAGATCATGGCGAGCACGCCGAGCAGGGAAGCGAGGAACACGCTGTGCTTCACGGTAAACCGGAACAGGCGGGCCTCCTCCGAACGAGCCATGCCGGTTGCTGCCACAGCGACCGCGATGCTCGTGAGGCTGATCATCTTGCCCATTACACCCCCGGCCGAATTGGATGCGGCCATCATTGCAGGGTCAAGCCCCAGGCTGTTGGCAGTCACTACCTGCAGATTGCCGAACAGTGCGTTGGAGGAGGTATCGCTGCCGGTCAGGAACACCCCGAGCCAGCCGAGCAGCGCGCTGAAGAACGGGAATACGCGCCCCGTCTCCGCAAACGCCTTGCCGAGCGTGACCGTCGCGCCGCTGTAGTTCATCACGTAGGCGAGCGCGAGGACGCACGCCATGGTCAGCAGCGGGAATGCGAGTTGCCGGGCTACCCGGCCCAGAATTCCGAAATAGGTGGCGAACGAAACGCGCAGGACAATGGCCGCTGCTACCGTTGCAAACGCACATGCGGTGCCCGCTGCGGCAAGCCAGCTGAACGTGAAGCGCGCGGCATAGGGCGATGGAGTGGTCACCATGGGTGCCGAGCGCTGTATCTGGTTGTGCAACCCCGGCCAGTCGAAGACGACGTTTGTGGTCTCGAGAATGGCTTTCGTTCCAGGGAAGCCCCAGACCAGCACGAACAGCACGAGGAACAGGTACGGGGACCATGCGAGCAACGTGCGCCCGAAGCCATGCGATGCCGGCGCCATGACAACCTGCTGATGCTCGCCGGGCATCACGAAGGTGTCCTTCGGCTGCCAGAACCTGAACAGCACTACGAGACCCACCATCGCCGTGAGTGCAGCGAGAATATCCACCAGTTGCGGGCCGATGAAATTGGAGACCAGGAACTGCACTCCCGCGAAGCACCCGCCGCAAACGAGCGCTGCCGGCCACACGCCCTTGAGTCCGCGGTAGCCCGACATCACCAGGACCAGGTACGCCGGAATCAGCAGCGAGATAGGCGCGCAGAGGCGCCCCACCCACGCGCTGAGTTCGAGTTCGGACAGACCGGTCGTACCCGCCAGCGTCACGATCGGAACGCCGATCGAGCCGAATGCGACTGGCGCCGTATTCGCCAGCAGGCAGATGCCCGCCGCGAAGAACGGTGAGAACCCGAGCCCGGTGAGCATCGCGGCCGCAACGGCGACGGGGGTGCCGAAGCCTGCTGCCCCTTCGATGAATGCGCCGAAGGCAAACGCGATCAGCATCGCCTGCAGCCGCCGATCTTTGGTAAGACCGCCGATCGAGTCCTTGATGATCGCAAAATTGCCGGTCTGTTCCGTGAGCCGGTACAGCACGACGGCCCAGAACACGATCCAGCCAATCGGCAGCAGGCCGAATGCGGCACCCATGGACGCAGACCGAGCCGCCAGTTCGACCGGCATGCCATAAACGCCTGTCGCTACCAGCAGCGCGGCTACGAGGCCCGCGAGCCCTGCAACCAGTGCTGGTTTGCGCAGGACGCCGATCAGCAGCAGCGGCACAAGGATCGGCAACGCCGCTGCCGCGGCAGACCAGCCGAGGCTGCCCATCACGGGCTGGTAGTTCTGCTCCCACATGTTGTTCTCTTTATGCGTCAGTGGACGCTGTTGGAACTAGACCATTTTGTTGTTATCGGCAAGTGAGAATAGTCAGCTCAGGCCACTCTTTCCAGTGAATCCTTACCGCAGTGACTCGAGGAACTCGCGCATTGACCGGGCCGGCTTTCCGGTGATCTCGCGGTAATCCGGACTTACCAGATCGAATTCCCCTGCCTCGATGGCCTGCATTGTTCCGATCGTGCTTTCAGAAAGTTCGCGCGGAACGCCCCATTTCTCGGTCATGTAGCGGGGCCAGTCGGCCGCAGGCACTTCTGCATAACGCACGGGCCTGCCAAACACGGCAGTCATCTCCGCTGCAATCTCCTCGCCCGAATAGGTCCGCTCCATCGTCTCCGAGTACATCCGGCCGGGAGGCTCATTGCGCATCAGCACCTGGGCTGCCGAGATACCGAGATCGGCCCGCGCCACATAGGCGCAACGCGCAGATCCTCCTGGACGGCGCAGCAGTCCGGTTGCCAGAGTTTCCTGCAGGTCTCCGACCAGGATGTCGGCATACAGCGCATGCCGCAGGATGGTGAAGTCGAGGCCAGACGCCCGGATGGCCTGCTCGGTCGGATAGTGCACCAGACGGCTGTGTTCCACGCGCGCCGATTCTGCGTGGATAAAGCTTGGATAGATGACGTGACGCACACCGGCAGCGCGCGCGGCCTCCAGCGCATTGAGGTTTTGCTGCAGGCGCACATCATTGGTGTCATAGGTGGGGATGAACAAGGCCTTGTCCACACCCTCCAGCGCACTCCGCATCAATACCGGATCACGGAAGTCGGCGTGTCGAACGCTGACGCCCTGAGCGGCCAGCTCCCCCGCGAAAGGCGAATTCACGTTACGCGTTCCCACGATCAGTGAACTGCCGCGGCCAGCTTCAAGGATGGTGTTGATGACTGCCTTGGCGAACTGTCCATTGGCACCTGATACGAAAATCATTCGACCCCCCTTTTTCTTGCGACGCGCTTGCCATCCATCACCACACAGCGGGTGAGGATTCGCTGCATTGTAGTGGAGGATTTGCGCTTTGCTCTCCGTCGCCGGTACCCTCAAGGCCACAAGCCAGAAGCCCGGGAGCAGAGACACACATGAAGCTCGCACACTTCGTTGCGGCCGCGGCATTCGCGCCCGCTCTCGCATCAGCTGCGGATTTCTCCGGCGCCTGGAAGCTCGACAACACCTTCAATGGCAGCGTCTCGGCAATCCACTGCACGCTCGTGCAGACAAAGGATGCGCTGACGGGCAGCTGCAAGCCCGACATACCCGGCATGGAAGCCTCGAAGCTCACCGGCACGGTCTATGGGTCCAACGCGAAGTGGGGCTACGACCTCGTGTTCAATGGCAAACCCGCCCGCGTGGATTTCGAAGTCACGCTCGCCGCCGACGGCTCGCTCGCAGGCAACCTGCTGCGCAACGGCAGCGGCTCACCGATCAAGGGAAGACGCCAGCCATAGCTGGCTGGGGCAGCCCGCTCCTCATCTACCTTTTCTGGACAGGTATCTTGCATTAAAAGGTACTAGGCATTATCGTGACTGCCCTATGAGTAGCCACGAAGATGAATTACGGCTGGAGAACGTCCAGTCCCAGATGCGCAAAGGCGTGCTGGAGTACTGCATCCTGCTGGTGATCGCACGTGGCGATCAGGTGTACGCCTCGGACATCCTGGGCGCACTCAAGTCGAGCAACATGATCGTGGTGGAAGGCACGATCTACCCGCTGCTCTCCCGCCTGAACCGCGCGGAATACCTCAAGTACAACTGGGTCGAATCTTCAGCGGGCCCGCCGCGCAAGTACTACAGCCTCACTGCCCGCGGCCGTGAGGCGCTCAAACAGATGACCGAGCAATGGGTGGCATTCACCAACTCCATCAACGAACTTCGGGAAGCCCATGAAAAAGACGCATAGCGCGAATATCGGTGGCACGGTCTTCCAGGTGGAAGATGATGCCTACGAGAAATTGCAGGCCTATCTGCAATCGATCGAAACGCACTTCCGCTCGTATCCGGATGTGGCGGAGATCGTGGCCGACATCGAAGGGCGCATCGCCGAGCAGCTGCTGCAGCGCGAGCTGGCACCACAGGTGGTGCGAATCAGCGATGTGGAGCGCGTGATTGCGGCCATGGGGCGCACCGAGCAGTTTGCGGAACAGACGTCGGACGAAAGGCCGGACGGCCCGATTCGCAAGCTGTTCCGCGATCCGGATCAGAAGGTCATTGCCGGCGTGGCCGCGGGCCTCGCTTCCTATCTGGGAGTGCCGCGAATCCTTGTGCGCATTGCATTCCTGCTGCTGTTGTTCTTCTTCGGCACAGCGCTGGTCGTGTACCTGCTGCTCTGGGCGCTGGTACCGATGGCCGGCAGCACCACCGACAAACTGCAGATGCGAGGTCGACCGCTGACGCTGCTTTCCATTGATCAGGGTGTGCGGGATGGCCTGGCAGTCATTCCACCGGAAGCACGCAACATGGCGACGCGGGGAGTCATGGCCGCGGGTTCGCTGATTCACCTGGTGGTGGTCGCGATCGCCCGGGCGCTCAAGTGGGCCGCCGGAGTGTTCGTGGTGGGCGGCGCTTCCCTGGCCGTGCTGTTTCTCACCGTAGTACTGGTGGTGGCACTGGTGAATGCGGGCGCACCGCCGCTGCATCCCGATGTGGCGGCGTTTCTGCAGTCATTCGGTACCTGGCAGAACGCGTTCAAGGTATTTGTCTATCTGCTCGCGGCCATACCACTGGCATTGGTCATCACCACGGCACTCAAGCTGTTCTGGGGCCACAACCGCCTGAACACACGCGGGATCGCCGGCCTGCTCGGAGTATGGGTTGTAGCGCTGCTGGCCAGCGCGGCCATCTGGTCTGGTTTCTACCCGGAGCTGCGCCAATACTGGGATGAGTATCCGGCAACGGCGGAGGCCCGCCGTGGGCTCGACCGGTACCGTGCTCTTGTTGCAGCGACTTCGCCACTCACCGAAGCACAGTCGAATGCCCTGCTCGCAACGCTCGCCGCTGAACACAGGCGTCGGCGGGCGGAAGATGACCGGTTCCTGGTTTATTCCTACGACGGCCCGCTTGCGCAGCTGGAGTTCGAAGAGCAGTCCATCAAGGCAAGGGAAGAGAGCAACCTGCGCGTCGTTGCCTCGGCGCAGACGTTCCTGGATGCACAGCAGCTGGCATTGATGCAGGAAGCAATGGCCCGCTACAGCACCCGTTCCTACGCTGCCCTGCAGTCCCGCCGCGAGCGACTGGAAGGGAGCGAACGATGAGTGGAAAGCCGTCACGGCATGGTGCGTGCGCGTAATTACCGGATATTCCGCAGGATCAGGGCTTCCATGACGACTGCAGCCGAAGACTGGACCGCTGTTCGAACACGAAGAGGGTCGACATTCCTGCCGACCCTCATCTTCTCGAGAGGAATATCAGCGCTGCCCTCTGTTCAACCCTGGTTCCTTGCACGATAGGTATCGCGCAGATCCCGGACCTCGTCATGATTGGCCAGCACACCTGCGTACTGACGCTCGATCAACTCCCGCAGGGCGGCCGGGAGCTCCACCTGCAACGCCTCTCCGTACACCTTCTTGGCGTAATCCTCGCCGCGTTCTGTTTCCGCCAGGATCGCCGCCGTGTCATGGCCGGTGACCGCTGCCTTGACGTTGACCCAGCCGCGATGCAGCGCGCCCGAGACGCTGCCGCCCTCTTCAGGCTTTTCGCCCAGCGCTATCAGCTGTTGCTCGAGCTCACGCGCTGCAACACTGCAATACTGCGCATTCTTGAGAAACAGACTCTTGAGCTGGGGCTCTTTCACCTCTTCAGCAGACTTCGTGAAACCCATTTCGCCGTCCCGGGAAGTCTCGATCAGTTCGTTCACTACGGTCAGGATCTTCTTTTCCATCGCTGGTCTCCATCTGGTGCGTTTGAGGCACCCATGCTAGGACCAACTTTTACCGGTCGATATTCCCGCAAGTATGAGACGACTGTAGGACGAAAGGCCTGTCGGACGTCGGCGTCCCGGTTCCTCACTTCGAAGTCAGTGCCTCCTTAACCACCGAGTGGTCGATCAGATTCGCCAACTCGGCGCGGCTGCGGGGCGCGCGGTTCATGTTCTTCGCCACCCATTGTTCTTCGACTTCCAGCACGTCGAGCATGTCCGGAATGATCTGCACGGGGAATTCCATCTCCGGCCAGCCCCAACCGATTTGCTCGTGGTTGTACTTGGTGATGCTCGAGACATGCGGCCAGTACTTTTCTGGATTCTTCTTCAATGCCGCGGTGGCGTCGGCCACGGCACGCACGAAGGCAACGATGGCGCGGCGCTTCTCCGGGTCTGCCAGATCGGGCGCGCGGGCGTGAAGATTGAACACCTCGCGATACACGCTGCGATCCTGCAGAACGATCGCGTCGCTGCCGAGTTTGTGCACTGCGTCCTCTGGCTCCGGCTCCCAGATCGAGAAGGCATCCACCTCACCCTTCTGCAGCGCGTCTGACATCAGATCGATGCTCGCCAGCGTGTTCGCGGCAGTCGGCAGGTTCACCAGGGTGACATCCTCCTCGCTGATTCCCGCGCTGCGCAGCATCGCCACCAGGTAGTAATGGGCCGAGGTCATGCGCGGCACCATGATGCGTTTGCCTTTCAGGTCTGCCAGCTTGCTGATGCCGGCAGATCGGCGACCCACCAGCCGGTAAAAACTCTCGGTGACCGTCATGATGATGCGCAGGTCCGGATTGCGGATCGACTCGCGCAGCAACTGCGTCTCGGCGTTGGTGGCCAGATCCGTCTCATTGTTCGTGATGCGCGGTATACCGCCCTCGCCCACTTCCAGCTTCACTGGATAGAAGCTGTTGGCTGCGACCAGCACGGGGGACAACTCGATCCAGTAACTGCCGGAGACCCGAATGGGGGCAAGTGGCGCCTCAGCCTCACGCGACGCGGCACAGCCCTGCAGCAGAGCACCGGCAAGTACGGCGATGGCAGCAATGCCGGCGGCACACTGAACACTTCGATTCATACTCATGGGTTTCCTGTGCAAGGTTATGGAGGGCGGTTTGCAGTATGACAACGTGGAACACGTTAGCATTGATTCTAACCGCTTCATCAACTTCAATTTCAGTGGTGGCGAGACGTATAACGCAGCGCACCTGAGCAGCACCAACTACTCCTTTGGGCGTGACATTCAGTCACGCCGCCGCACGCAGGCCAACCAGACCTTTTGTCTGCAGGGAGCAGGACATTCCCCTGTCTCGCTCCTCCGGCCTGCACTCGCAGCATCCGGCCTGAATGATGCACGCCCCGGTGGCGCGATCCGCTCCCTACACCTGCGTTGATCTCACAGCTCCAGCAGCTGTACGCTGCCCACCTTGATCTGCGCTTTGCGGCTTCCTGCCGCGACAGAGGGAATCATGCGTACACCTGCCGCTTTGCTGGCGCAGCTGCTGCTTTTCTCCTTGCCGGTCTCGGCGCAATTCGCTGCGGCGGAACGCAATGCCCTGTCAGAGCCTTTTCGCGGCGTGACCGCGGACGGTGAAGTCCAGCCGGGCTTGTTCCGTGTCGCATCCACGGGAGTCTCGACAGCGCCTGTAAAGGCGGCTGCGGAGGCGTTTCTTGCCGGGCTCTCCGCAGCACAGCGGCAGGGCACCTTGTTTCCCGTGAACGACGATGAGTGGCGCAAGTGGGCCAACGTGCATCGTTATTCCCGACAGGGCGTGGCCTTCGATGGCATGGACGAGCGGCAACGCGGTCTCGCCTACGGCCTGTTGCAGGCCAGCCTTTCGGCCAAGGGGTTGAAGATCACCCGCGACATCATGCGGCTCAACGAAACACTGGCTGAACTGACCCGGCGTCCCGATGAGTACGGTGAGTACCTGTACTGGATCACGGTGATGGGCACACCTTCGGCAACCGAGCCCTGGGGCTGGCAGCTCGATGGGCATCATCTGGTCATCAACTACTTCGTGCTGGGCGACCAGGTCGTCATGACACCCACCTTCATGGGGTCTGAACCAGTGTTCGCTGAAAGCGGCAAATACCAGGGCACTCGCATCCTCGAAGAACATCGCGCACGAGGGCTGGCTTTGATCGGCGCACTCACTGCAAACCAGCGCGACATCGCAATCATCGAACGCAGCAAGCCTGCCAATCGCAACCAGACAGAGCTGTTCCGAGACAATGTGGTCATTCCCTTTGCCGGTGTGCGCGCCAACTCGCTCAACGCGCAACAACGGACGCTGCTGCTGGAACTGATTTCAGAATACGTGGGCAACATGCCCGACGGTCACGCCAGAGTGAAGATGAGTGAAGTCCGCGCGCATCTGGACGCAACACATTTCGCCTGGATGGGTGGCACCGACCGCGACAGCGCCTTCTACTACAGAGTGCACAGCCCGGTGATCCTGATCGAACTCGACCACCAGACGCCCGTCGCCCTGCCTGGTGAACGCGTGCCCAACCGCAATCACATCCACACCGTGGTGCGTACGCCAAACGGCAACGACTACGGCAAGGATCTGCTGCGCCAGCACCTGGAGCAGCATCGGCATGATGCGCAACATGGGCACGATCACTGAGTGGAACCCCGCGTCCAGGTGCCACCTCGCGCTGGAATTCCGCGTCGTTCCCGGGGCCCCGGGAACTTCAGGCGCTCTCGCGCGCAATCAACCGGAAGCCCACATCGATCACCTTCTTGGAGATTCGTTCGCCCGCTGCCCGCCGACGCAACACGGCCACGGCCTCTCGCCCGATGCGCGCACCATCCACATCAACCGTGGTGATCGAGGGACGCATGTCGCCCGCGATGGCGACATTGCCGAACCCCATTACCGCCAGCTGGTCCGGAACGTGGACGCCAGCCGACTGGGCCTCGATGATCACACCCTGGGCCAGCAGGTCCGAGCCGCAGACGATGACATCCGGCCTCACCTTCATCTGCGATACCTGCCGCCACACCAGGCGTGAATGGCCGAAACGCGTGGGCAGGGGCACGTCGATGACCGCGGGCGGTTTCTGGCCGGTCTGCTCCCATTCCTCGATGAAGCCATCGCGCCGCTGGCGGGCCCGCACGCCTTCAGCCACAGCCAGCAACGGCCGCGAATAGCCACGGCCGCGCAGAAAGCGGGCAATGTCCCGCCCAACGGCCACGTGGGAAAACCCCACGGCGATATCGATCGGATCTTCGGGCACACCCCAGGTCTCGATCACCGTCATGTCGCGCTGGCGGAGTCGCTCGCGCGTCGGGGTATCGGTGATGATGCCAGTGAGGATCATCGCATCCGCGCGCCGTGACAGTGCCGCGTCGATCAGTTGCGGCATGCGCGCGTTGCCCGCGCCGGTAAGACCGAGCATCACCACGTTTCCATCCTGCGAAAGCTCTGCAGTCATGGCCTCGATGGTGTCGTTGAAGATCGACTGCGCGATCTCTGGAACCAGCACGGCCACCAGCCGGCTGCGGTTGGAGGCCAGGCCCCCGGCCAGCAGGTTCGGCACATAGCCGATGGCATTGATCGCGGCCCGGATTCGGGCGGCGGTTTCAGGCGCCACGATGTCGGGGTTGTTGTAGAAGCGGGAAACGGTCGCCGTGGACACTTTCGCCCTCTGTGCAACATCGTCGAGCTTGGGAACGGTGGACCTGGGAGTTCGCATACGGACAGTGCAACACTCTGGCGCAAGGAAAAAAAGCCCTGCAAGCGCTTGCATCGCTGCCTATACTCCGGCAGATCATGGTTCAGGACTTCGATCCACTGCTGCCCGAGGACTTCGACAGTCCGCATGCCGATTACGCGCGGCTGCGGCGCGAGTGCCCCGTGGCGCACAGCGATGCCTGGGGTGGCTTCTGGGCACTGATGAAGCACGCTGATGTCGTCGCTGCCGCCACGGACAGCGACACCTACATCACCTCCAAACAGAATGTAGTCCCCAAGGTGGCATTCACGGGCCGCCGGCCGCCGTTGCACCTGGATCCTCCCGAACACACGCCCTATCGCCGCGCGATCTCGCCATTGTTGTCGCCACAGCGCGTTGCGCGATTCGAGCCGATCATCCGCAGCATCTGTCGCGAACTGCTCGGGGCAATGGCGGCCAGGGGCGGCGGCGATATCTGCGAAGAGTTTTCGTCACGAATGCCCATCCGGGTGTTCAATGCCTGGATGAACCTGCCGCGGGAACAGGCAGACGTGCTGGCCGAAGTGGGCAGGCGCTACAACATCGCCGTGCAGTCCAATGACGAGGCGGCCACGAAAGAGACCAGCCTGCTTCTTTATGAAATGGCGCGGGCCGTACTGGCCGATCGCAAGCGCAGTCCCTTGCCGACTGAGCAGGATGCCACGAGCGCACTGTTGGCCGTGCGCGTCGCCGGGCAGCCATTGCCCGAAGAGATGATCGTGGGCACGATCCGTCAGGTACTGGTGGTGGGCATCATTGCCCCGACGGTGATGGTCGGTTCCATCGCCGTGCATCTGGCCCGCGATCCCGCACTGCAGTCGCAACTGCGCAATGACCCAGCGCTCTGCGAGGCGGCAATGGAAGAATTCCTGCGGCTCTACACACCCTACCGCGGCTTCGCGCGCACGGCCCGGGTGGACGTGCAGCTTCATGGCCGCCACATTCCTGCCGGCGAACCCATCGCTCTGGTCTATGCCTCGGCCAACCGCGACGACGATGTGTTCCCCGATGCGTCGTCCTTCCGCCTGGATCGCCCGAACATGCGCGACTCGCTCGCCTTCGGTCGCGGGCCGCACATGTGTCCCGGCGCGCCGCTGGCGCGCCTTGAGATGCGGATTGCACTGGAAGAACTGCTGGCACACACGCCGCGCGGCTTTTCGCTCAACGGCACGGTGGTGCCTACGCGATTCCCGGAGATCGGCGCGCTGCGCGTACCACTGCGGTTTGGTTGATGGCGCAGAGGCAGCTGCGTCGCCAGGCCGCCAGCTAGACCTTCTGATTGCCCTTTGGCAGTGCGGCAATCTCGCTTCGATACCGCCAGCGGATGGTCGCCACCAGCAGCACCGCCGTGAGTAGCACGGCAACCACCAGCATCGTCGGAACCGCAAAACCCCCACTGCTCTCACGGGCCAGGCCCATCAACTGCGGCATCACGAAACCGCCGGCACTGCCGAGAATGTTGATGCCGACCACCGCGACACTGAATGCCGCCGGTGGCAGCAGCTGTGTGGGTATTGCCCAGAAACCCCCTTGTGCGCTGCCGAGGCCCAGCCCGGCCACCAGCAACATCACCAGTGCAAACGCACCCGGACCAGCCTGCCAGGCCACCAGCAACGCGGCGGAAGCAATCAGTGCCGGCACGGCCACGTGCCAGTAACGCTCGCCCGTGCGGTCTGAATGCTGCGCATTGAAATACATGCCGAGAGCCACCCCGACCCACGGCAGACTGCCGATGATGCCGATGGCAAGCGGACCAAATCCAGTGAGCGATTGGATGACCTGCGGCAACCAGAAGATCACGCCGTAGGAGCCGCACAGCAGGCAGAACCAAAGCAGACCCGCAAGCGGCACGATTGGCGAACGCAGAACGGACCAGTCATTCTTCTTTGGGGAATCGGCGCGGCGCGCTGCATTGTGCTGCAGCCAGCGCCGCTCCTCGTCCGAGAGAAACTTCGCCTCGGCCGGCGTATTGGGGAAATAGAACAGCGCGGCAATGCCAAGCAGCAGCGTGGGAATGGCTTCCGCCATGAACATGAAACGCCAGCTTGCCATCGACAGCCCATGGTCCATGGAAAGCAGCCAGCCCGACAGCGGCGCACCGATGATCACGGACGCGGGAATCGCCAGCGCCGGCATCGTGAATGTCGTGGCGCGCTCGCGCTCGGTGGCGAACTGGCTTAGATAAAGGACGATGCCGGGGGCAAGGCCACCTTCCGCGAAGCCGATAAGCACCCGCAGCATGTAGAACTGCGCGTGCGTCTCGATGAAGCCCAGCGCACCAGCTGAAAAACCCCAGAGCAGCGCACAGCTGGCGATCCAGCCACGCATCCCGATACGTTGCATGAGGTAAAGGCTTGGATATTGGCCAGCCAGAAAGCCCACGAACAGGATGCCGGCGCCGAAGCCATATTGCGAAGGGGAAAACCCGAGATCGGCGTTCATCGAGGCGGCCGCAAAACTGATGTTCGCCCGGTCCAGCGAACTCATGAGCATGAAAAGGATGCAAGGCAACGCGAGCCGCCCACGCACCTTCGTGGCAATGCTGGCCTGATCCATTTTCTCCCCCTCTATTCGAACGATCTGGCCCCGCACCGCCGCAGGGGCCAGTGACGCAAGCGCTTTCATGAATATAGCAGGGGCCATCGGGAGCGCAGAAAAATAGCACTGTGGCGCGTGGCCGGATCCACAGCCTGTTCGCCTGACTTGACTGGCTGCCGGGGTTGTGTGAAAACGCTTACATTCGAACAAGAGGCCCCGTTCGGGGGGGCCGCCATTCAACAACGAGGACTCTCGCCATGACTCACCGCCGATACATTCCGGCTTCCCAGGTGGCCGCCGCCGTCGCCCTTGCCATGCTGGCGCCTGCCGGCACTGCTGCGGAAGACGTCATGCTGGAAGAAGTAGTGGTGACGGCCGAGCGCCGTGAACAGAACCTGCAGGACATTCCGATTTCAGCCACCGTATTCGATGCCGAGGAACTGGCCCGCCGCGGCGTCACGGACCTGAATGACATCCAGACCGTGGCGCCCTCGGTAGCCATCAACGTCGTGAACCGCTCGACCTTCGTGAACATCCGCGGCGTCGGCATCGCGCAGTCGGCTCCCACGTCGAACCCGGGCGTCGCCTTCTATATTGATGGCCAGCTGATTCCCCACGAGCAGTTCATCGGCCAGTCGTTCTTCGACATCGCCTCGATCGAAGTACTGCGCGGCCCGCAGGGCACGCTCAGTGGCCAGAACTCCACCGGCGGCGCGGTCTATGTCCGCACGCCAGCGCCCCAATATGGTGTGTACTCCGGAAGCCTGGAACAGACCTTTGGCAACCACAGCTGGGTTCGCACCATCGGCGCCGCTAACCTGGGCTTCAGCGACAACTTCGCACTGCGCCTGTCGGCGGTATATGACGACCGTGACAGCTTCACCCGCAACATCGGCCCGAGCGCCAGCGAGCCGGGCAATGTCGGACTGACTTCCGGGCGCGCGAACTTCGCTTTTCGCCTCGCAGACGGCCGCCTCAGAGGCAACCTGCGCCTGGACTATTTCGACTGGCAGACCGACAACAACGCTGTAAAGAACCGCAGCGACCTGGTGACTTCCGATCCGTTCACCATCGAGGAAGACGCGCTCTCGTTCATGGATCAGCAGGGTCACCGCAAGAGCCTGGAACTGCACTACGAACTGAACGACAGCATGGAACTGCGCCTGCTCTCATCGCGGCAACGTGGCAAGACCGAGGACCAGACCGATGGCGACCGTACCGCCACCGCGCTGCCGCAGCCGCCGAACTCCAACGTCGGTCGCGTGGCCTATGCACGCACCGGCTTCAAGACCTGGATCCACGAGCTGAACCTGCTGTCGACGGGAGATGGACCGACGCAGTGGGTGGTGGGTGGCTTCTACATGCACGAGGGCATTCCGGTCTCGCTGCTGCGCGACAACCGCAACACCACGCAATTCGTGTCTTCCACATCGACCATCATCACGCATGCCGAAAACGAATCGAAGTCGATCTTCGGCCAGATCAATTCCTTCGTCACCGACAAGGTGGAGCTTGTCGGCGGTGCGCGCTATTCGGAAGACACGCAGTACTACAACCGCATTGCGCTTCCCGGCCCACCGCTGGCACCAGGCACCGATCGCATCGGCGCTCCGGCTTCTTCGGATGAGATCACCGGCAAGCTCGGCGCAAACCTCCATGTCACCGACGACCTGATGTACTACGCCACGATTTCGAAAGGCTACAAGGCTGGCGGCGTGAACCTCACCCTCGGCACGCCGGACTTCAAGCCAGAAAAGAACCTGGTCTACGAGCTGGGCATGAAATCGACGATGCTGGATCGCCGCCTGCGCATCAACGGCAACCTGTTCTATTCCGACTACACGGACATCCAGTTCTCAAGCCTGTTCAATGCGCTGCCGCTGACCCAGAACGCGGCCTCTGGCGAATCAGTGGGCGCAGAGCTGGAGGTCACTGGCCGCTTTGGTGGCTGGGGCCTGAACTTCGGCCTTGGCTACCTGGATGCCGAATTCTCGAAGGCCGCCACCATCGTGAATACTGTCACCAACACATTGCAGCTGGTTCCGAAGGGCGCCGATCTGCCCTTCTCGCCTGGTCTGACGCTGAACGCCGGCATCGACTACGTCTGGCCGTTTGCCGGCGGCACACTCACCCCGCGCCTGCAGTGGTCGCGCGTGGGCAAACAGCTGGCCACGCCATTCCCGGTCGTGGCCACCACCGTGCCAGCGCGCGATCTGCTCGACGCGCGCCTTTCGTGGGACAGCGGCGGCAGCTGGCAGGTCGAGGCCTTCGCCACGAACCTGCTCGACAAGACCTACATCGCGTCACAGATCCAGAACTCCACCAGTGCAACGGGTGGCATCATCTACGGAGCGCCCCGCCAGTACGGGTTGCGCGCGCGACTCAACTTCGGAGATTGAACCCCACGTGAAACTGCGTCAGGCCCTCATCGCGATCCCGCTTGCCGGTTGTTGGCTACTCCTGACTTCGCCGCCGTCCCCCACGGCAGAGGTCACGGGAAAGGCGGATCGCTGGTGGGGGCCTGGCGAGGTCCGCCGCTGGCCGCAACGACTCAACTACGACAATGCGCAGGGAAGCGTCGGCGTGCTGCGCGACGCGCCGGCACTCGACACAGGAAATCATCCGTTCTTCACGGCACTGGGCCCCAATGGCCGCGCCTGCGTGACCTGCCACCAGCCTGCCGACGGCATGAGCCTCGCGGCAGAAACAGCGCGTGAGCGCTGGGAAGTCACCGGTGGGCGCGACCCGCTCTTTGCAGCGGTGGACGGCGCGAACTGCCCGCATCTCCCGCAGCAGGATCCTGCATCCCATTCGCTGCTGCTGTCGCGCGGACTGATCCGCGTTGCATTGCCCTGGCCACCACAGGATGGGGCCGGCAAGGCGATTGATCCGGAATTCACGCTCGAGGTGGTGCGCGACCCCACTGGCTGCAACACGCATCCGGTGTACGGTGTCGGCGCGCCGGAACCGCGGGTGTCCGTCTATCGCCGCCCTCGCCCCGTAGCCAATACCAAGTACACGACGCACGAGAACTTCGGTGTTCTGCCGTTCATCGGCAAGAACGGATTGCCCGCCACGCGTGATCCGGAAACAGGTCGCCCCTCGGTGATGAACCTGATGGCCGATGCGCGGGTCCCCAGCCTCGCCGTGCAGGCGCAGGATGCAGCCACCAACCACCTCGAGCTGAAAGGCAAGCTCGACCGCACGCAGGTCGCGGCCATCGTTGCCTTCGAATCCAGCCTGTATGTCGCGCAGGGTCACGACCGGCTCGCCGGCAGTCTTGAGGAAGCGAATGGTCCCTCTGGCCTTGGCCCGCAGGCCATGCAGAAGGGCGAGGCAGGCGTGCTGGGCAACAACACCACGCGCTGGGTCATTCCGATGGAGAACAAGTGGCAGTCGTTGCCGCGGGGCGCCGATGGCAATGCCAATGCGCGCAATGCGGCGCGCGAATCCATCCAGCGTGGTCATGACGTCTACATGTTCCGCACGTTCTGGATCCGCGACTCGATGCACCTGAACAGCGTGGGCCTGGGCAATCCCACCAAGCGTACCTGCGCCACCTGCCATGGCATGCACATGACCGGCATGGATACGGCCAACGGCTGGATGGACATCGGCACCACCAATCTGCCCTGGGCGAGTGAAGTGCCACTCAATCCGTGGAATTCCACGAAACCGGATCTGCCGTTGTTCAAGGTCACCTGCAAGGATCGCGTGCCACCGCATCCCTTCCTGGGAAGAGTAATCTTCACGCAGGATCCGGGCCGCGCACTGATCTCCGGCCGCTGCAATGATGTGGGCACCATCGTGATGCAGCAGCTGCGCGGCCTTTCGGCCCGCGCACCCTACTTCTCGAATGGCTCCGCTGCTTCGTTGCGCGAGGTGGTCGACTTCTACGACCGGCGCTACAACATCGGCTACTCCGCACAGGAGAAGCAGGATCTGGTGAATTTCCTGGGGGCACTGTGAACGGTCGTTGGCACTTCGGCACTGCCCTGACAATGCTGGCCGCTGTGGCGCAGGCGGCTGCCCCCGCGCCGGCGATAAGAAACTTCCTCGCCTGCCCCATCGTCCGCGACACCGCTTCGGTGCCGTGCTGGCTGGCCGAACATGACGGAGAACTGTATTTCCTCACGCTGCAGGCCGATGTCAGTGCGCCGGTGAATCCGCCGTGGCTCGGGCACAAGGTGCTGGTGGAAGGAAGCCGCAGCGACAAGCCCCGCATCTGCGGAGGCATCGTGCTCGAACCCGTGCGCCTGTCGGTAATTGCCGAACCCGATGCCTCGTGCAACCAGATGTGGCCCGCTGAAGAGCGCTACAACCTGACCTTCGAGCCACCGCGCCCGCCAGGCCCCAGCGGTGGTCGACTTGCCTTCAATACGCTGCCGATGCCCACGCAGCCTGTGGCCGTGAAGCGCGAACCGCAGCGCTACACCCTGGAGTACACCTTCGACGGCATGGTGAATTTCAAGCACCCGTTCCAGCTTGCGCCCGCACTGGAACTGGCCAAGGCGATGCCAGCCACGCGCGTGGAAATCGTGGGTTATCGCAGCGCGGCGCTGCTGTCGGATGGCACTGTGCTGCAGGAGCAGCCAGATCTTGCGCGCCGGCGCGCGGAACAGGTGGCTGAACTGCTGCGTGGCGCTGGCCTGACCGCGCCGCGTTATACAGTGACCTGGGTCGATGCGGCGCCAGCTGCCAATGGTGTCGACGACTACCGCAATCGCCGGGTCGAGATCACGCTGCTGCCTTGATGGGTTTCAAGCCGGGCTGAGATCAGTCCGGCCGCGGAAGTCGGATCCGCAGACTGGTTCCCGACGGAATCAACTTCTCCAGTCGAAGGTTTCCCCCAAGCGCGCCGAGCCGCTCCCGCATTCCCACCAGCCCCAGCGAACCCACCTTCGACAACGCGTCACAGCTGATCCCCACGCCGTCATCGATCACCTCCAGTTGCAGGTAGGAGGCGTCTGCAGACAGCAGGATATCGACGTTTGACGCGCCGGCATGACGCGCCACATTGGTCAGCGCTTCCTGTGCGGCCCTGAAGAAGGTGATGCGCGTAGCCTGGGGAAGCTCTGGAAACGGATCGTCCTGCTTGACGTTGATCTGCAGTCCCGAGATATCGGCAAACAGCCGTCCGTGATGCTGTATGGCCTCGCGCAGATCCATGTGGACCAGCGTCGTCGGCATCAGGTTGTCCGCAATATCCCGGGCCTCTTTCATGCATTCGTTCAGCGCCGCGTCGAGAACCCGCAGGCCCGTGGCAAGCGCCTGGGCATCCACAGGCTCTTTCACCATCTGCCTGAGACGCAGTTTCATGGCGAACAAGTCCTGCGCAATGCCCTCGTGCAGGGTCATGGCAATGGCCCGACGCTCCTCTTCGCGCACCGCTGTGAGGCGCTGGTTCAACTCGCGGTTGCGCGCATAGGCGTCATGCAACGCCGTGATGTCGGTTACCAGTACGAAAAATCCACGCACGAGGCCGACACCGTCCACGTCGGGAAGGTAATGGGCATCGGCCATTCCTTCGGTGCCATCGACCTTGACGATCCGGCGCTCGAAACGCTGCGGAAAACCCTGCAGGGCCTGACGGATATACGGCTCATTCAACCCGAACACTTCCTCGCCGAGCAGCGCCGACATCCTCATGCCAATGACCTGCTCGGAGGCAAGCCCGAACCACTCCATGTAGCCATTGTTCGCAAATTCGCAGATCAACTCGCGGTTCCAGTATCCGATCATCGCAGGCAGCCGATTGACGACGGCGTGCATATGGGCGCGCGCGCTGCGCAGTTCTTCGGCGGCGCGGCGCTCTGCCGTGATATCGATGAACGTCGCCACTACTGCGGTCGTGGTGCCTTCCGCTCCGAAGATCGGTTGGGCGTTCACGCTGATCCACCGCACTCCAGTGACGGGATCCCGGACACCCATGACCTGGCCCCGCACAGGCTGGCCCGTTCGAAGGGCCACCATGGCGGGATGCGCTTCACTTGGGAAATGCGTGCCGTCCTCGCGCACCGCCTCCCATTGCGGATCAAACGACGTCCGCCCCAGAAGTTGGTCTCGCGTCAGGCCCAGGATGGATTCGGCTGCGGAATTGGCCTCGATGATCCTGCCATCCCGGCCTTGCAGCACCAGCCCTTCGGCCATGGACTGGAACGCCGCCCGCAGCATCAAGCTCAATTCACTGTTGTTGTCGTGCACGAATTCAAACCGCTGCCCAATTGCGCAATGCACAATTTTCTCACAGGCGGCGGCTCGGTTGTCTGCTCAAGCGGGTAGTGGTAGCGCTAATCTTTCCAGTTCAGAAGCGGCCGCTGGCTCCGCCACCACCGAACTCACCGCCCTGACCCTGCACAACGGCTGGCGGGGGCGAATCGGGCGCCGGCGAGAGATGGGCCGCACCGACAACCTGCACGAGATCCAGCCCGGCTGGCTCTTCGATGGCCGCAGCGGTGAGCCCAACGGTTCGCCCGTGCAGCAGTCGATCCAGGATGATCGCCACGGCAAGCAGCAACGCGCCTGCCGCGATCATCTGCCAGTGTGCTGGCCATGCAAGCAGGTGGTGCAGCGAATACCCGGCGCAAACCAGATTGCCCAACGCGCCAATCAGCGGCGCATGCCGGCGGAGCAGCACACCCGTAGCGGTGTTCGCAACGAGAAATGCCAGCGCAATCGCCAGCGCGACGTCGTGCGCCGCTGCAGTGTCGCTGCCGGGATATTGCACGAGCCAGAAATAGGCCAACCACGGCATGGCGATCACGAGCCCATCGAGCATGCGATCGTGGGTGGGACGCTGGTAGGTCCAGCGACCCGCAAGCAATGCGCCTACCGCAAGTGCTGCGCAGGCTGCCCCGGCTTCGCGTGTATTCATGCCGTCGCCGAACAGACTACCGCCGACAAGAGCAATGGCCAGTGAGCAGCCTGTCGCCGCAAGTGTTGTCAGCAGTGGATTCAGCAACCGCCAGCCGGCGAGCAGCACCGCCGTCGAAACCAGCAAGACAGCGATCCATTCATTGCCACCGCGGGAATTCCAGATGATGATCTGCACCACGATGGCGATGGAGCCGCAGAGATACAGCGCCTCTTCCACTCCCGAGCGCAGCATCCGGCGCCTCGCCACCATCCATTCCGCTGCCGCCACCAGCAGGAGTCCTCCCCACATCCACGGCGCCGGCATTTTCGACAGCACACCGGCAAGCATGGCCGTGCCCACGAGGCCGAGCACGAATCCGAGGCAGCGACCGAGCCACGTGCTCGTCTTCCAGCCACCACCGCTGCCAGACTTCTCTACTGCTGCATGCAGCGCGGGGTATCTGTCTGCCAGCTCCAGCCAGCGTTCTTCCGCCACCTTCGGCCTTGCAATGATCATGCGACCGACTCCTTGAGCTTCGCGCGAAGGAGCTGCAGCAGCACGACTGCGCCAGCCACGGTGAACAGGCCCAGCCAGGAGCTCAGCACCCGGTCGCGCACCACCAGCGCCTCGAGCCAGACCAGACCGATGGCGCTGTATCCCACGGCGTAGAGCAGAAAGCTCTGGCGGTGCTCCCGCATTCCGAAGCGCCCCACAATCACGGCGAGCCCCAGCAGGGTCAGCGCACCGAGCCAGCGCGTGGAGGAATCGCCGCCCAGCGCCAGCGCGCCCCAGAATCCGAAGTTTGCGGCAAACTGCAGGTAGACCTCGCGAAAGCTGCTGCCCGGATCCGGACCATCGGCAAAGTGGATACGACTGCCGAGATAGAAGACCACCGCACAGAGCAGGCTACGCGGGCCTGCACCGAATCGGGAATGAAGGGGATCCATCACCGAGCCGAGCCGCGCTTCCACGCCTATCCACGCCGCAAAGGCCGTCAGAGCAACCGACAGCAACAGGCGCGAGCGCAACCAGTACGCGGTGGCGAGATGCCAGACCGCGAGCAGCAGCAGATGGCGCGACCAGCCATCACCAAACAGATGAAACTGCAATTCGGCGTAGCCCACGGCGGCGCTGAACAGCAGTGCACCGAGCAGCAGCACATAGTCCTCGCCCAACGAACGTTCGCGGCCTGCAGTTCGCGCACGCAGCGCAGCCGCGTAGCACAGCAAGGATGCCAGGAGGATACCGGTGAGCAGGGCCAGCGGCCCGATGCGATCGAGACTGGACTTGATGAGAAGGCCGACGCCACCGACCAGCGTGGCCACCCCAAGGTACAGCGTGACCAGCAGTTCGCGTCGGATGGAGAACACCTCGCGCTGCTCGAGCTGCCGAATGGTGTCACGTGCGGTTGCCGCTACGGCGTCATGAGGCAGCGCATCCACTTCAACGGAGAGATCGTGCACTAACGCTGCCCCGCTTTGACGCGATTTCGTCTCGATCGATCCACGCCAACACCTGCCAAAGTGCTTCCCGGCAGGCTAAGCCGTGCCCGTGATACAGGTCAACAAGCTAGCGTCGGCGGGCGGTCTCGTAGCGGAGTCGAGCCTCCAGGTATTCGTCCTGCGCCTTGCGCAGTTCCGGATACTTCGCCAGGAGCCGTTTCAGGTTCTGTTCCAGAGTGACACTCTCGATCTCGAGCTTTGCGACCATGGAATCCCCGGTGCCGGTAGCCAGCGGCATGGTCGAATCATCCAGCAGCATGTTCTTTTCCGCTTCGGTAAGCGGTTTGCCACCCTCGCCGACACCAGTCGAGAGGCGATCTTCGCGGCGTGCCTTTTCCTGGCTCTGCAGGGAAGCCGTCTCAAACGCGTTGTTCAGGTAGGCCGCGGCTTCTTCCTGACGCGCTTCATCCTCGCCCCGCGTCGAGCAGCGTCGCTTGCTCAATCGGGTACCCGTGGCCGCATTCTCGCGGCAGGTCACGTCCTGTCGCTTGTCATCATTGAGCTTGTTGTAGAGAGAGACGAATTTGTCCTGTTTGACAGCCACCGCCTTCTTCAGGCTGCTGAGCCGCTCGCCCCGCACCTGCACCTCATCCAGCGACTGCGCCACTTCCGACGCCGGAGCCGGCAGCCATACGCTGCAAGCCAGCCCTAACAACATGAGTGCGCAGTTCCCGGGTTTCCGTTTCATTGATTCCTCCATGGAGTCGCGATTCGTCGAGATTTACCTGATTGAACTGGCTCAATTGTTGCGCTGGCCCGGTGCCGTGGTGTCGATGTCGATGGCCCGGCCGCCGCGCTGTATCCGCATCTTCACTCGTTCACCCGGTTGATAAGACCTCAGGATGCCAGCTGCGTGCTGGTCACCGGCTGGAACGCGACCGTCAATGGAAAGGATCACGTCACCATCCTGCAGGCCAAAGGGCTCATCGGCGCCGGCACGCACCACGAGCACACCAGACTTTGTGCCGAAATAGCTTCCCAGGCGTTCAGACAGGGGCGCGAAGCTCATGCCGCTGACCGGGTCGTGTTGGCGCGCCAGCTCCAGAGGCAGGCGCGCTTCGGGGCCAATCGGTGGAAGCGCTTGTGCCGGAGGCGCATTCTGCAAATTGTAGGGGTAGCCGTAGATTCGCACCTGTTCGACGGACTGCGGTGCCAGTTGCGGTGAATTGGCCTCGATGCGCAAACGTGTTGCCTCCATTCGCCGGATGGCCTCCAGCTGCCCCCTCAAAGCCTCGGCCTGGGCCCTCTCCCGACTTTCGATCTCCCTGATGGCCATCTCCTGCTGCCGTCGGGCCTCTCCCTCGATGCGGCGGGATTCCCGATCGGCCTGCGTATCCTCCCCTGTCACGCCAATTGTCGGGAAAGAGCTCGAACCGAGGATGAATAGCATGGCTGCAGCCGGAACGTGGTTCGCAGTCTGGTTGCGTTTCATGGTTATCGCTCCGGAGAGTTTGCGCCAGCCCCTAGAATGCGCCAGGAAGGTACAGTTTGCAGGCTGCCTTGCAAGATATCCCCTGCAGCTGGATGTTGCAGTCTCTCACTTCGATATTCTTGCGCATTCCTGAGCAAGGATCAGCCCGGAAATGAGCCATACGACCTCCAAAGCAACTGGCCATCCGACCCGGCCCCGCTTCCTTCTGCAGGACGCTGCGGGAATTGACGGTCTCATTGATTACCTGATCACACACCGGAAATCGCCACGCATCGAGGTCGGCAACGGCGCATTCCCGCCGGCAGAAGCACATCGCGCAAGAGCCCGAATCGCCCGCTACACCGGGATGTCTGGCGTTCCGGCCGGTGGCCTGGTGGCTGGCCTGGTTGTACTGCTCAGCACGGGCCTTCTGATACCGAGAACCTACAGGGATTGGGACTACCTGCAGGGCTGGAGCTTTGCCCAGAACTGGACCAGGGCGGCGTGGTTGATTGTTCCCGCGCTGTGCGCCGGATTGATTGCCTATCTGGTGGTCGAGGCCTGGATCCGCGTGAAGCTGCTGCTGGAACTGAAACGCCTGCGAAAACATTCGGCGGGCTGGAACGCTGGCCACGAGGAGGTGCGGCCTCCTGGAGTTGAAGAGTCGCCCGGCCAGCAGCCCGGCGATTCCGTCCGCGACTCCATGACGATCCTGTCGCGGCTATCCGAGCAGCACATCGTGCAACTGCATGCACTCTATCAACGCGAGTGGTGGAGCAAAGGACGATCGCTTGACGCCACACGCCGCGGCGTCAAAGGATCGCAGGTCATCATCGGCCTCACCAACGAAAGCAATGAGCTGGTGGCGTTTGCCCGCATCCTGACCGACTACACGTTCAAGGCAGTCCTGTTCGATGTCATCGTTGCTGAGTCATCGAGGAGCCAGCAGCTGGGCCGGAAACTGATGGATCTGGTCACATCCCACGAAGCCCTGCGGGAGGTCCGGCATTTCGAGCTCTACTGCCTGCCGGAGCTTGTCGGGTTCTATGCTGCGCACGGCTTCAGCACGGATGTCGGAAACATCCGGCTGATGAGAAAGGTACGTCCGGACGCCTAGCAGGCGCGGCGCGCCTTAATCCTTCCAGCCTTCCGGCGGCTCACTTCCGCTGGCAATCTGGCGCGTCTTGTAAAGCCACTTGTCTTTCACTTTGACCCAGGTCGCGTATTCCTTGCCCTGGGTCGTCATCTTCATGGGATCACCTTTCTTCTCCGGCCGGTACTCGGTGAAGATGACCTGCGATGTCGCCGTGTCGCCGCGGACGATGATCAGCGCATTGTCTACGGTGATGTTGAAAGGCAACCTTTCGCGCGGGGGAGCAGCAGCGGCAGCAGGTGCCGCACCAGGCGCAGGCGCTGGTGCTGCCGCGCCTGCCGGCGGCGCTGCAGGGCGGCCGCCGTAGGCCTGCTTGATCCCTTCCCTGCCCTTGTAGTGCCTTGTACCAAGGATCAACTCGCCGTCTTCGGCGTAGAAGCTCTCTTCGCTCTGCCGCTCCGACTTTCCGAAGTTGTAGTAGTAACGGGTGATCTGGTCCAGGATCAACTGGCGGTCAATCAATGACTGCGCCGTCACCTTCTCCTGTGCCATCGCGGCCGGACTCGCGGCCAGCGCCAACACGCAGGAGACAGCCACCGCACCCTTCCAGATGCCACGTCGATCAACGTAGATTTTCATCAATCTTCCCCCCCGATTTTCATTGAAATATCAGACAGTCCACACGGTCGGTCACTCTTCGCCCAACCTCTTCTTCAGGCTCGACACTTCATTCGCAAGTTCATCGACCCGCCTCTCCAGGCGCGACAGGCGATCCAGGTCATCGGCCCCGCGAATGTTCGTGTGGGCTTCTGGTTCCGCAGTCGCATCGGCAACGGGGCCGCAGAACAGCTGGGCATACCTGCTATCGCGCCGGCCGGCTTCCCGGGCGAGGCGAGTCACGAACGGCCCATCGGCACGCGTCATGAGGTCTCGCAACGCCGCGTCCACTTGCGACACATCCCCGACTTCACTCATGCGACCGGCGCGCGTACGCAACTCGCCGGGCGTCTGCGGGCCCCGCACCAGCAACTCGCAGATGATGGCGGTTTCAAGTGGCGTGAACTTGAGCGAACCGAACTCTGTATTGCAGAAGACATGCTGATACTTGGGCACACGGCTGCCGTACCCCGCGCGTTCCATCACCAAATGCTTGCGGACAAGGCCGTCCACGACCTGCTGCACCTGAGGCTCATCGAGATCGAGCACCGGTTCGCGATTGCTCTTCTGATTGCACGCATTGACCAGGGCATTCAATGAAAGTGGGTACTGATCTGGTGTGGTGATCTGCTTTTCAATCAGGCAGCCAATAACCCGGGCTTCGACAGCGGTGAGTTCGATTTGCATGCTGCGCCGGGCGTGTGGCTCTGCGAACGCTACTGCGCCAGGGGTGGACGCGCTTCGCCCGGAGCCTTGAATATCAGCTGCGAAAACAGGAAGAGGTCATTGCGCCAGACCGGAAAATCATGGCCGCCGGAATCGATGTGCCAGACATGCGGCACGCCTTTTTCCTTGAGATAGGCATGCACGCCCTGGCTGATGGATGCAAGGCCATCCTTGTCGCCCACCGACACCCATAGCAGCTTGAGCATTTCGGTGGCACGCGCCGGATCAGGAACCAGCTGCGCGGGCGGCAGCGTGTTTGGCGCGGAAGAAAATCCTCCGATCCACGCGAAGGTGTTGAGGTTCCCGAGACCGAAGTTCAATGACTGGCCGCCGCCCATCGACAACCCGGCAAGCGCACGCTGCTCCCTCTCTGCACGCACCGAATAACGCGCCTGGACGAACGGAATCACGTCGTTCAACAGGTCTTTCTCGAAGTTCGCAAAAGCTGGCGCCGTGGCCATCGGATTGTTGCCCGCACGATCGTCTTTCTGCGCTCGCCCATTGGGCATGACCACGACCATCGGCTTCGCCTTCCCATCTGCAATGAGATTGTCGAGGATGACGGCTGGATTCGCGCCGCGCTCCCACTCATGCTCATCCCCTCCGATGCCATGCAGCAGATAGAGCACGGGATATCTGGTCTGAGCCGAATAGCCGGCCGGGGTATAGATGACCAGGTGGCGATCCGCACCGACATGGGTGGAGTGATAAGTCACCGTCTCCATCTTCCCCTTGGGCACATCGGCGCGCGCCTCGAACGCGCTGGCCGGGGCGGGTGCGTAGAAGGGCTTGTCTTCCGCGCCCATCCGGGGGGCGGCGCCCATTCCTCCGCGTCCTCCGGGTGGCGGTCCCGCGGCTGGGCCTTGCCCTTGGGGAGCAGGCGGGGCCTGCGCCGATGCATCGGGGACAACGAGCGCCAGGATAAGCGCCGCAACGCCCACCATTGAAAAGAGAGCGAATCGCCGGCCTGTCGAGTTCATGTCCCGCTCCTCGCGTAAGTGAAAAAATAGCCGTTTCAGATGGCTTTCCATCAGGCTGACGCGATCCATGCCACCCGATTGCGGCCGCCGGCTTTGGCTTCATACATCGCCCGGTCGGCAGCGGCCACCAGCTGCTCGGCCGAGGCTTCGGTTGAGGGCACCAGCGCCGCGACGCCCACGCTGATCGTCACATGCGACGCCAACGGCGAAGCCGGATGGGCCAAGGCTTCCTCCACCACCGCGAGCCGCAGCGCCTCGCCCTGTGCGATCGCCGCCTCCAGTGTGCGCCCGGGAAGCAGCATGACGAACTCCTCGCCGCCATAGCGCGCGACCAGATCGTTTTCGTTCACTGCGAAGCGCTCGCAGATCCTCGCCAGCAGCCGCAGGCATTCGTCGCCACGCAGGTGCCCGGCGGAATCGTTGAGCGCCTTGAAAAAATCGGCATCGGCCAGCAGCAGCGCCAGTGGCGCCCCGTCACCACCCTGGCGAGCCCAGGCCTCCGCCAGGCGAGCATCAAACTGGCGACGATTGGCAATCCCGGTCAGCGCATCACGCATGGACAACCGTTCCAGCTTGCGGTTGGCCTCGGTGAGTTCATCGGCCATGCGTGCGAAGTGAATGGCGCCGGCAACGAGATCTGCGACTGCATCAAAAACCGCGCAGGCCTCGGGGCCGAAGAAGTCAGTGCGTGCGCTCTCCAGATTGAGTACGCCATGCAGGCGGCGGCCGTGACGGATCGGAACCAGGTACTCGGAACGCGCGGTTGCGTTGCCAGGCACGTAATCGGGATCGGTTGCGATATCGCGAATCAGATGTGGCCGATCCAGCTGCACGCAACGACCCGCTGCGCCCACCGTGATCGGCCATCGGCCCGTCGCCGCGAGCGGTGATTGGGTGAATTCGCCGGAGTAGACCTCGTGGACGAATTGAGTGTTGTCGTCGTCCAGCAGCAATACGCTGACGATGGCGACCGGCAACTCTGCCACCAGGCAATCGCAGATGCCCTGCATCAGCGAATCCAGACTGGCCCCCTGCAACGCCTCGCGCGAGATCCGGATCAGAATCCGGGTCAGGGTGGCCTGCCTGGCGGGGGCATCCTGCGAGTCCCACGGCACAACATTGAGCTTGATCACTCGGTCGCTCAACGCATCTGCGGACATGGCCTTCCCCATCGGGAGAGTCTAACCCGGTCGATGCCGGTTTCGTCGCTGCCCGGGCGGGGACCCACGCAGCGAGCCCGGCAGCGCACCTAAATATGTTCAAGGCCCCGGAATGACTCGCTGCGCTAGACTGCCCTCCCTCCGTTCAAGCTGATTCGCAGGCCAGCGCATGAAAGTTGCCCAGAACTCGGTCGTCTCGTTTCACTACACGCTCAAGGACGATGCCGGCTCGATCATCGACCAATCCGATGGGGAGCCGCTGGCCTACCTTCACGGTCAGGGGCAGATCGTCCCGGGTCTCGAACGCGAACTCACTGGCCGGACGGTGGGCGACAAACTGCAGGTGCGCGTATCCCCTGCAGAGGGCTATGGGGAGTATGACGCCTCACTGCTTCAGCAGGTGCCACGCGCAGCCTTCAGCAGGATCTCCGACCTGCGCGTGGGGATGTCGCTACAGGCTCAGACGGCGACCGGCGGCCACGCCACCGTGTTCGTCAAAACGATCGGTCCGGAATTCGTGACAGTGGATGGCAATCACGCTCTGGCGGGCAAAGCCCTGAACTTTGACATCGAGATCGCTGCGGTTCGGACCGCAAGCGAAGAAGAGCTCGAACACCAGCACGTGCACGGACCGGGTGGGCACCACCACTGATCCGGGGCGCCATCTAACGCACCCGCGGCCTCACGCGTGCTTTGGTCTTCTTCGCCTTTTCCTCGGCATCCAGTTCGTCGAAACGACGCTGGGCCCGCGATAGTTCGTAGTACATGTCGCCCAGTTGCGCCGCCATCTCGTGCAGGCGCGCATCGGCGTTGACGACTGCCGTCATGTGGTCGTGCCACTTCCTGGTGCCTTCCAGCAGGACCGCGTCCGGAGTCGCTGGCATATGCACGGGAGGAGCCGAAAGGTCAGCACGGGTTTCCACCGCCTGCTGGAACTCATCCCCGCTGATATCGCCGTTGCGATCGCCTGCCAGATCGATCTCGAAGAAGGCGGCCGCAAGCTCCTCGCGCGCGGACGCCTCCTGCATCGTCAATCGCCCGTTATTGTCCCGGTCGAGGCAGGCGAATTCAGGTCCGTCCCGCCCATACTCCATCTCCTGGGGTGGCTGGCAGCGCGCCTTGAAGGGTGCCCAGTCTGCCAGCGCATCGGCGACGAAACCCGGTATGCAGGCTCGACTCTGCATTTTGCTGCCTTCCTGCATCTGCAGATAAACGCAGTGCGTGTCGTAACGGTCATCGTTGTTGACTGCGTTGAACAGTTTGTAGAACTCGTTCTCCGCCTCGACGATATCCTCCATCAGGCGCTTGCCCTGCACGAAGACCTCGTCGAGTTCCTGGATCTCTTCGAGCGGTGCGCTGGCTTGAATCTGGGGAACCTGCCCGCCGCCCGGGCCGGGTTCCGCAGGGATGCCCTGCATCGAAAAAACCAACAATATGAAGGCCGCAGCCGTACGCCGGATACCACCCACATGGCCGTGGCCAGCTTCACCCTTTGATGTTTCGGGAAGCCTCTTCACTTGCGCTCGAGGATGCTCTTCTTCAGCGCCGGGTCCAGCAGCTTCTCCGCGCAGATGTCTTCCTTCAGATCGGTTCCGTCGGCACGCTGGTAGCGCAGCGTGATGGTCCACGGCTTCGTGTAATTCGCTGCATCGTCGATGGTGATCACGTCTTCGAGGGTGTTGCGGTCGACGAGACGCAGCCGCTCGGTAATGCGCGCGTTCGTGGATTGCGGCAGACCGGTTCGGTCCATCCACAGCACGTCATGGAAGCCCGACGTCTCGACCACCAGCGTGTCGCCCGCGAAGTGACCGGCGGCAAGACCTCCCCATGTGGGCTCGAGGTCATCGGCCGGCGGCAGTGGCGCACCCAGTGGCACATGCCGCAGCACATGCTGGAACTGGTGGACAAAGGTCACCTTGCGCGGCGTCTGCAGCAGCAGGAATGGCGTGCCCTGGAACAGGATGCGCGGCGTGCCGGGGCGCAGACAACTCGTGATCGGGTCTTCGTCCTTGCCCATCTTGAGCGCGGCGGCACGCGCCGCTTGTATCGTACGGCCCTGCGCCGTCAGGGGTGGCGCCTTGCCATCGCTGGTGCGCACGCCGGCATCGAGGCTGCGCGCAGGCTTCCAGGTTCCAGAGAGCTGCGGAACGGCGTCTGCGGCCGTCGCCACGCTGGCAAGCACGGCAAGGCCAGCGAACAGCAATGGTCGCAGGGACGCCACAGCCAGCGCGCTCACAGGCGCCTCAACTCGCCCGAGGCATCGGGCGCGTTGCGGTTGTTTTCCTCGCAGACATACTCGAACAGCGAGATCTCAGGCCGGTACTTGAAGGTGCGTCGTGCATCCCAAGGCTTCGAGAATGCCTTGGGGTCATCGATGGTGAAGGTGTTCTCCAGCGTGCTGTCATCGATCTTGCGGATGCGCTCCACCACGTGCAGCGCATCCGAATGCAGCGTGCCGGCTTCATCGATCTGCGTCATGGCCGTGAGCCCGATGGTGTCGACTACCAGCGTATCGCCTTCCCAGTGGCCAATTGAATGCCCCATGTACGTGGGCTCCACACGCGCGGGGTGCTTCGCGTTCATGTGGATGATGCGATACAGGTGATGCGTCTCGTGCAGCATCACCGTCATGTCCGGCGTCTGGATGATCTCCACCGGATAAGGCGCGATGATCAGTCTCGGTATGCCGCTGGGAAGGCAGGCGGCGGTCGGGTCGAACAGCGGCCTGCCGTTCTTCTCTGCTTCGCCACGGCGGTCGAACTCCGCCTTGGTCCACGGCAGCCACGGCGTCTCGGAGCGATCCGCGGGACTGGTGCGCCGGTTGTAGCCAGGCGTGTTCCATACCCCGGAGATGTTCGGGACGCTGTCGGGCACGCGTATGTCGCGCTCGCCTTCACCCGTATGCACGGATTGGCGCGGCGGATTGGGCGCTGCCGCCGGAATCGTTTGCACAGCCAATGCGAGACAGAGCGCTCCCGTGCCAAGCCAGATGGACGATGGTGCTCGCATGCGTTCCCCCTCCCCCCAAAGAACAGTTCTCATTCGCAGTTGGCGGTGATTTTCACGAATGATTTGACTGGAACTTAGACGATGAAGAATGGTATGTCCATTCGCTGCGCAAAGACGCAAGGGGAGAAGATCAATGAATCGCAAGTCCATCACGGCATCCGCATTGCTCATGTTGCTCGCATTGACGGCCCATGCCCACCACTCGTACTCGATGTTCGACAACGAGAAAGACCAGGTGCTCGATGGAATCGTGAAGGAGTTCCAGTGGACGAATCCGCACATCTGGATCCAGGTGAACGTGCAATCCGCGGATGGGAAGGTTGTCGAATACAGCGTCGAGGGCGGCAGTCCGAATGCACTGCGCCGCCAGGGCTGGGCGAAGGATACCCTGAAGCCCGGTGATCGCGTGGTGCTCACCATGCACCCGCTGAAGGATGGCAGTCCGGGTGGCAGCTTCATGCGAGGCACGGTGAACGGCGCACCGATCGGCGGTGGGCCCGCTGGCCCGCAGGGCCCCGCCCCTGGTGCGCGGCCGCCTGCGCAATAATTCAATCGGAGCGAGGCTCTCCCGCCAAGGGCAACGAATCGGGGAGCGCTATTTCCAGACCGTCTGAGCTGCCTGTGCCGACCAGACTTCGCCATCGCGGTCAGACGCGACAAGCCACTGGGATACGCCCTTCTCATGCTCCAGTTCGAACATGCTCCAGGTCACCTCGACGGTTTCGCGCCCGCCTCGTGAGCTTCCCGGCGCGACATTCTCCTGCACCCATTCACCGCCTCCCACCATTCCGCTGGAGCGCAATGACTTGATCGCTCCCCATGCATCGAGCGCAGCACGCAACGTCGCATTGCCGCCGCGCGCCGCCGTTCCCGCATCCGCGAGCGTCCCGTTCCGCACCTGCGCGATGAAACGCATGAGGGCTTCCCTGCTTTCGGCGGTTGCCCTCTTCTGCTCGCCCTGCACGGGTTTCTGGTGCGCCGCCTGGATACCCTCGGCTGCGCCGGAAGCAAGGCGAGAGTAGGTGAACTGGAACAGGACAAAGCGCTGCTCGGTCAGGAGCCACTTGCCCTCCGGCGGCGAGCCTGCCAGCGGCGCGAACCTCCATTTGCGGAACGCCTCGATCGCCGCATTGTCCAGGCGCTTCGAGCCACTGCTGCGTTCCACCTTCACCTCGTCCACACGCCCGCTCGCGGTGATGTGGAGACGTACGGACGTTATTCCCTGCTCGTTCCGGCGCACCGAAGTGGCCGGGTACACAGGCTGGACCCTCTGCAGAAGCACGAGCCCGCTGCCGCCCGTGGCGGGACCAGCCGACAGCGCCGCATCGCCCCCGGCGCCAGTAGTGGCGTCTGCCGTCACAGCGGCGGTGGCCGGCGACGCAGTTTCCGTCACCTCAGGCACCTCCGGAATTTCGATCTCGGGCAATTCGATCGATACGTCCTGGATGGGCGGTGCAAGTTCCTGCAACAGCACCATCTGGTTCAGCTCCGGGTCACCGGCGGATTGATCCTGCAGCTGCCCGCTGGCCAGATCGATCATCATCAGCAAGGTCTCCGGTTCCGCCGTGTCGTCCTTCGAGAGATCGAAACGCAGCATTGCCAGCGAGACCAGCAACACGTGAGCCAGCACCACGCCGCCTGCCACTGCAACGCGCCTCTTCCGGTTGTTTGCGCCGTCCGCGATCATCGGTATCTACTTCCGGGGTGATCCGGTCGTTCCGAACTCGAAAAGGTCCTCTTCCCTGGGTCGCGACATGCCCTTCTCCAGATACTTCTCCCAGATGGCCGCCCAGGGGCGTCCGTACATGTCTGGCACCGTGTACGGGATGGTGGTCCCCGGACTCCTCGGCTGCGCTCGTCCTTCGATGGGAAATATGGTCTGCACGCAACGCGCGTAGATATACGGCGCGACCTCGTCCAGATCGCCCGTTCTGATGTGAACTTGTACCAGCCGCAGCGGCTGCACGAATGCTTCCGGGTCGTAGAACACGATTTCGTGCTGAATGCCGGCGAGCTTGCCGTCGGGAGCAAGGCGTGGCGAGAAGATCTCGATGGTCTGCAGCTTGCCGGAGAATTCGAACACACCGTGGGTGATCCAGGGAATCACGTTGGATGTCCAGGTGATCAGCGTGTCATGGTCCCAGAAGGCGATGCTCTCTCCGTACCAGCGCGGCACTTCGGCGCCGAGGCGCGGCACGCTGCCGCTCATGTCGAAGCTGCGCCCCACGTTGAAATGCCGGATGTAGTTGTCGGCGCTGCTGGCCATGAGCTGCACCCGCTCCGGCGTGGTGATGAAATCCATGCTCAGGTGCGCCTGGCGCGAAAACAGGCGCGTGAAGCCTTCCGGCCAGCAAAACTGTGCCGGCCACAGTGGCGCGTCGTCCACGGCCTGGTGGTAGTGCATCTGTACCGTGCGGCGCTGGTACTCGGGCGTCAGCAGCGAAAGGATGGTCGAGGTCTGGTTGATGGCCACGAAGAACCACTGCGGAGGCTCTGCAAGGTAAGCCGGCGTCGTGTAGGTTCTGCCATCGCGCTGTGCCATGAATTGCAGCGAGATCGCGCGGCTGTAGCGACCATTCCAGTCAGGCGGCAGATGATCGCGGGAGTATTCCGTCGGGCCACCGCTGGCACGCGTTTCATTCAGCAATGCCTCGTAGTGTTCCCGTGCGGTCTTGAACGGATAAGGCGAGATGATGTCCGCGCGCGGATAGTCGATGTCGCAGTTCCCCCAGGAGGCGCTTGCTGGCGGTGACTCGCCGATCATGCGTCTCGCGCTCGGGCCGTCGGCGCCCCACATGGCCTGCAGCGTTGCAGGGCTGTTGCAGCGGAAGTAGCGCGGATCAGACCACAGCGCCTCGTCCCGGTAGAAATCCCGCGTGGTGAAGAGGTCAACCGGCAAAGGCGCAACACTGCCGGGAGGGCCATCCCATGAGGCCTGCTCGCCGGCGCCTTCCATGCCGCCGCTGACGTAGCGAACCGGGGCATCCGCATTCAGCCACCCGCGTCCGATGCTGCCAGCTTCCTTTTTTTGGCTGCAGCCGCCGCATGCCAGCAGCAGCAGCAGCATGCCGGCCTTGACGATCAACTCTCGTGGCATGACCTCCCCCCGTCGCGACCACCGCGAGCTCTTGCGCGGTACCAGGATGGTAACCGCAGCGACATGTTTCAATAAGCACCCCATCGAAGTTCGGCAAGGCTGCGCTCATGAAGTACTCGCCAGGATCACGCATACGATGTTTCTGGTTGCCTGCGATCCTGACGGCAGGTCTGGTCATCGCTTCCGGTTGCACCGACAACAAGAAGACGTCGTCGAGTGTCGGTCGCGGCTGGCCCATGGCGGCCAAGGCCGATTTCGTTGGCGCGGGCGTGCCCTTCATCAACCTCGACATGGCGACAGCACGCGGCGGTGCCGTGCCGGCGGGAATCCAGCCGCTGCCGCGGGATATCTTCACCAGCCACGATTTCTATCGCGATCGCGAACTGTGGAACGACCCGCGCTACTTTCGCTGCAACAGCACGCTGGCGCTGGATTCCCAATGGGGCGACTACTCCTCCGGCCCGCGTTACATCGAGAACGATCCGGCAACCGGTGCATGGGGCCACTGTGATGTGGACTACGCCCGCGAGAACATTGTCAGCCCCTATCCTTTCCGCACGGCGCAGGAGCACTACGCGGCGATGCTGGCGGCGGCGCACGACCGTGGTGGCCCGACGAAATACTCGCGCGATCATCTGCCGCCGGACTGGGATGGCCGGTACACCGTCAGTGTCAGCCTGCTGTTCGCACTCAAGTCGGAAGGGAAAGAACCGATACTGCCAACGGAGTACCACGAGCCGCCTCAGTGGATCATCGGCTTCCACAACCAGATCCCGACGATCCTTTCGCTGCTGACGCCCGAGTACCAGCAACGCCTGGTGCAGCAGCTTTACCATCAGGCCCACAATCACGCGGCGCAGTGGTCCCTGATGTACTGCCGGCCCGAGGGCTACATGCGCTGGTGGTCGGGGCCGGGCGGGCCGGGTTCGCTCGACATCACCGTCACGCCTGCCCGTGTGCAGTTCCTCGGCGGGTCCGGCAATGCCATCCGCAATGTCCACATCGGCCGCGAGTTCGACCTCTCGGGTGTGGTGCCGCGCCTTGGCGCAGCCGTGCCGCGCTGGATGGGCGAGACCATCGGCTTCTGGGACAACGACGCGCTGATCACCTGGACCTCGAACATCCAGGGCTGGTTCACGCACTCCAGCTGGGAGTATTCCAGCAAGTTGCAGACCGTGGAGATCTGGACGCCGCGCAAGGCCCCGGACGGAACCTTCATCGGCCTGGAACAGGAGACGGTCTTCTACGACGAAGATGCGCTGGTTCAGCCGGTTCGCAGCGTGCGATTCTTTCCACGGCTTGGCGACTTGAATGCCGCCACGCCGAACAATCTCAGCGAATGCATCCAGACCATCTTCCCGATCAACGGCCGCGGCACCAGCGTGTCGCCCGGCACGGTGATCCAGTACAAGGTCGAGGATACCTACGGTCGGCCCTGGGCCGCGATCTGGGAGGAGCACTTCGAGAAGGGCATGCAGCGGCCAGAGGCCGCCGACATCTTCAGTTTCGAGTGAAGCGGGCGGATCCGCCGCGAGGCGCCACTGCGGGCGACTCGCGGCGGATCGAGACCGATGTCAGTGCCTGACCCTGGAGTGCTGCGCGAAGAAAGCGAAGATCTCGGGCATGCCACTCGTGATCACGGTGCCGTGATCGCCACCGACTTCTTCAATGTACTTGTGCGTAATGCCCAGTTCTTTCATCTGGTCGATCCAGGGACGCGTGGAGGTCAGGTGCGGGATCAGGGGATCCATGTCGCCTTGAACGACGATCATCGGCACACCCTTGGCGGGCGCGAGGCTGTAGTTGAGAGGATTGATGCCAGCCGGCTGCGTCGCCGGCGCGATGGCAGCGATGGCCGCCCAGTTCGAAGCATGTTTCACGCCCAGATAGATGGCGCCTGCGCCGCCCATCGAGTGACCCATGAGGTAGGTCCGGTTTTCGTCGACATTGAACTCCTTCCGGATCATGTCGAGAACCGTCATCACGTCCTTCTCACTCTTCTGGCTGGTCTCGTTCGATGCAGCCAAGGTTGTCGGCGGGGCGCCACGGCCGGGACCCGCACCTGGCCCGGCACCAGGAGGCATTGCGCCGCGTGGGGCACCGGCTCCCGGCCCTGCACCCGGGGCACCGCCCGGCCCTGCACCCGGAGGTGGGCCGCCTGGGCCGCCGCGTGGTGGGCCACCCATTCCGACGCCTCCACCTGGACCGCCGGCTCCGGCAGCCATGCCCGAAGGAGCACCGAACCAACCCGAAGAGTTGTAACCCATGGGCCCGACCAGGATGTAGCCGCCCTCTTCCGCCAGCTGCAGCGCGTTGCCACGCAGCATCGTGTTCTGATCTCCGCCCAGTCCGTGCAGGGCAACGATCAAAGGAGCCTTCTTGTCCCGCGTAACTTTCGAGGACACGAATACCGCGTACGGCATTGCTTCACCGGTGTCCTTGAATGTGTAGGTACGCTGCTGAACCCGGGGATCGACTACGCCCCGTCCGCCAGGCGGACCACCACGCGCCGGTGCTCCCGCTGCGGGCGGCCCGCCTGCCGGTTGCGGGGCCTGCGCGTGCGCCGAAGTGATCAGGGATGCGGCGACCAGCGCGGTAACCAGTCCTGATTTCCATGTGGAAAGTGTACCCATGGCTTTCTCCGTGGTTGTGGTGATCCGGGACGGGAGAGACTGTCGCATGAATGTGCAAAAAATTTGGTGCGCACAGGTTGCGCCGCAAGTTACGGATCCCGAAGTTCGCCGGACCTGACCGGCGGGCGATCAGGGATAGGGCGTGCCATCTTCGTGGGTCGGATTGCCGGTTTCCATCAACAGGCCGTAGGCCTCCTTGAGGACTGTCGGGTGGCCCTTGACGATGACGATGTCTCCTGGCTTGAAGGTGCTCGCGCTGTAGCCGCGACGCTTCAGGTGCACCACCGCCGAGCCGCCGTAGCTCACATCCCATTCATGGACGGCGCCCTTGGCATCGACCACCTCGAGCTTCAGGCTCGGGTGCGGATTGATGAAGCGCCATTCCTTCACCTTGCCTTTCAGTTCCACCTCGACGTCCTGCTGGTAGATGCCTGCGGTGCTGTGATGCGCCCCTGCCGTGACGGCGACCAGCATCAACGCGGTGATCATCAATCCAATTCCAGATTTCATGGGCTTGCTCCTTACTCAACCGGCAGGCGCTTGATCGGCGGATCATTGGGGAACTTGGGTGCCATCAGCTTGAGGATGTCCTGGGACGAAGGCGCATCGCAGTCCCACGGCAGTGCCAGCGGTTCCGGATCGCGTTTCGAGCGCACCTTGTAGACCCAGGGCCTTTTCAGATAGAACGGGTCGGTCGTGGTGACTTCGAGCACCAGGTCGTCGCCTTCCATGGTGTAGCGCTCCACCACTTTCTTCTGGGTGGAGGAAGGCAGGCGGAAGTCGGCATTCAGCCCCTGCGGGTCGAAGGAAAAGTGCGTGGTCTCCACGATCAGCGCACCGCTCTCGTAGCGGGCACGCGAATCTCCGAAATAGAGGAACTCGTTCTTCGCGGGTTTCGGGTGCTTGCTGTTGGGCAGCCATGCGGTACGCACGACATCATCCTTGCCGTAGGTGAACACGATCCGGTCGTCGAACTGGTCGATCTGGTGGGCGTAAGGATCCGTCCACATGTGGGGGATCGACATGGGGCCGCAGTCGTACTTCGGTTGCGCGGCCTCGTCCATGGCGTCGCGGAACGCCTTGGCGCGATCGGTCAGGCGATCGTCGTTCTCGACGAGGATCAGGCAACCCATTCGCGAACCGTCGACGCACTGGCCGAATTGCCAGACACCGCTCAACTTCGGAATACCGCCATCGGCGGCCAGCACATGCCCGGCGGCGGCGAGGATCAACGCCGTGCAGGTGGCAATGAAGGTTTGCCGCAATGTGATGCGATCGTGTTTCACGTCACCCCCCCTTTTTGGACGCTGACTTTCTCGCCACACAAAGCGGAAGCTGCGGCGCTTTTCTGTGCGCGGCAACAGCATATCACTGTGTCCGACAGGAGCGGTGACATCGGTCATGCGAGGGGTGGAATCGGTCGCCGAATCAGCGTGCAGGCGATTGTCGCCACGGTGATGGCAATCGCAAACAACAGGAAAAACGCCACTGCGCCACCCAGATCGAGGGACATCGCGCCGGTATAGGCGCTGGCGACTGCGCCGAGCCGGCCGATGCCGAGAATGGCGCCGAGGCCGGTAGCGCGCAATGTGGTGGGGTACAAATGGGCGCCGAGGGCGAACATCGTGGTCTGCGTACCGGCGGCGCTGAAGCCGACGAAGGCCATCAGCGCCATGACGCTCGCGCTGGACGCGTGCCCGCTCCTGAACAACAGGCACAACACTACCGCAACGATTACGCCCACCCCGCCCAGGATCAGCTGCGCGGGGCGGGAGCCGAACCAGCGGATAAACAGGCCGCAAGCGATGCTGCCGGCTATTCCGCCAATGCTGAACGATGCCAGCGCAGTGCCGGTGAATGACAGCGGGAAATTCTCGCTGGCGAGCATCGCGGGCGCCCAGCTCAGAATGGTGTAGAGCGCGAGCAGCGACATGAACGAAGCCACCCACGCGAGCAGGCTGTCGCCTCGCCTCGCCGGCACCAACAGTGCGCCGAGGGTGGCGCGCTGGTCGCCCTTGTCCAGGCCAGCCAGGTAGCTGGGCGACTCGGGCAGCAGGCGCAGGAACAGCAGCGCCACCACGATCGGCGCGATGCCGCCGATGATGAACAGGCTGCTCCAGCCCGCAGTCTCCATCAACGCAGCAGCGAGCAATCCGGCCACCATGGATCCCACCGGCTGGCTCAGCATCGCGATGGAAATGCCGATGCTGCGGAAACGTTCGGGCGTGAATTCGGCGATGAGCGCCGTGGCATTGGGCAGCGCCGCACCGAGACCCAAACCAGCGATGGCCCGCAACGGACCGAAGGCCGCCAGCGAGTGCGTCTGCGAAGCCAGGCCCGTGGCAATGCCGAACACTGCGACAGAGAGGATCAGGCCCTTGCGACGGCCGATGCGGTCACCCAGCCAGCCACCGAAGGTGGCGCCGATTCCCATGCCGATCAGACTGAGTGCGGCAATGGGCGCAAATTCAGCACGGGTCAGGTTCCAGTCGCGCATCAGCGCGGGAATCGCGAGGCCCAGCAGCTGCGCATCGAGGCCATCGAGCATCAGCGCCGTGGCGACCATTGCCACGACGAACTTCTGGTACGGCGTCCAGGTGCCTGCGTCGATGATCTTCATGGGCCAGGCATGACGGCTTCGATGAGGATCGGGCCGCGCTGCTTCAGCGCCGCGGCGAGGCGGTCATCGAACTCTTCAGCGGTGATGGCCCGCATGGCCTCCACTCCCATCCCGCGCGCCAGCGAGACCCAGTCGATGACGGGGTTGTCGATATCGAGCAGCGCTGCAGCGGAAGATGTCTCAATGCGCGTTCCCACGCGCTCGACCTCAGCGCGCAAAACAGCATAGCAGCGGTTGGCGAGAATGATGGTCACGACGTCGAGCTTCTCGCGCGCCTGTGTCCATAGCGCCTGCAACGTGAACATCGCGCTGCCGTCGGCCTGCACATTCACGACCTTGCGTGTGGGTGCGGCGATGGCAGCACCGGTTGCGACGGGAATTCCCTGTCCCAGCGCGCCGCCGGTGACGGTGAGATGCAGGTGCGGGGCGGCATGCAACGTTTCCAGCGCGAGGGCCGGACCATTGCTGATCGCCTCTTCGGAAAGGATGGCGTCTTCGGGGAGATGCCTGGCGAGCGAGCGACCGATCGCCGTGGCGTCGAGGACCCCGCGAGGGCAATCCGGTGGCGTCGACCGATGCTCCTTGGCGCTCGCCGCAGGTGCTCCCAGGTACTCGGCCAGCGCCTCCAGCGCGAGCACCTCGTCCTGATGCGCGTGGGCCAGATAGGACAGCGTGGCGTTTTCGGGCGTCAGCCAGCTCGGGTACTGGGGATAGGCGAACGGTGCCACCGGCGGATGGGTTCCCACCAGGATCAGATCCGAAATTCCCTGGAGTGCCGCAACTGCCGCTTCGGCGCGATAAGGAATGCGCGCCAGCGGATACAGACCTGCACCTCGCCAGGCGCGGGCGGCGACCATGTCGATCATGGGGCGCGCGCCAGTGTGGCGACAGATGCGCTCCAGTGCGCGCAGCCCACGAATTTCGCCGCCTGCCGCACGGGCCAGGATGACGCTGCCTCGACCTCGCTCGCGCAGGATGGCAGCCACCTTGCCGATGGCCCGCTCATCCGGCGGTGCGGCAACTGCTGCAGGTTGCGGCGCGCAGTAGCCCGAAGTGGTGCCCCATGCCACATCGGCAGGCAGGATGAGCGTGGCGATCTGTCCCGGCGGGTTGCACGCAGCAGCAAACGCCTGGGCCCCGTCGGCCGACACGGTATGCGCGCTGTCGGACACCCGCAGCCAGTCGGACATTGGCCTCGCAATGGCCGCCACATCGGACTTGAGCGGGCTGTCCCAGCGTTTGTGCTGGGTGGAATGATCGCCCACGATGTTGACCACGGGACTCATCGCACGACGAGCGTTGTGCAGATTGGCGATGCCGTTGGAAAAGCCAGTGCCCAGATGCAGCAACGTGACCGCGGGTTTCCCCTGGATTCGTGCATAGCCATCCGCCATGCCGGTCACGACTCCCTCGAATAGCCCAAGCACGGGGCGAATCTGCGGCAGCCTCGCCAGCGCGGCGAGGAAGTGCATTTCCGAGGTACCGGGATTGGCGAAACAGATCTCGGCTCCTGCGGCGGCCAGTGTGCGCATCAGGCTCTCGGCCCCGGTCATCGCGGCGTTGTGGTCAGGTTGCTGCATGTCGGGTTGCTCGATAGTCAGACCGCTGGACGGAAGCCTTTCAGGAAACCTACTTCAGGTTCCCACCAACCATGAACCTGCGTGTGCAGCCGGAACGGCATCTTCACGCGACAGATGGGCCCATCTGCCAACCGCATGGCATCCGCAATCACCAGCTCCGAGCGCATCTCGGAGAAGTCATTCGCCACCGTGAGGATATACCCCTCGCCCTCCGGCGCATCCGGCCGGGCAGGAACGAACTGCGGCTCGGACAGGCCGTGGGTACTGCCGGCCGACAGCCGGTCGATCGCCCCCGTATGGTGGTCGAACCGGAAGATGGAATTCGCCACACGCACCGACAGGTTGCCGCCCCGGGCCCGATCGAAGGGCAGCGAAGGATCGACGGCGAGCATGTAGCTCCAGCGGAACGGCCGAGTGAGGTAGCGATCGTCCATGCGCACCATCGAGGTGCCGCGCATGCCATCGAACAGGATCTCTTCCTTCCAGCCCGTGTCTTTCGAATCCAGATCAAACGTCCAGCGACGGATGTTGGGCGAGACGCCGGCAATCTCGAAGGCCGATCCGTCTGCATTCGGGAAGTAAGGGTGGAAATTGTTGCTCGCGACAGGCGCATCGAGGATGACTTTGTTTCCCTCGGTGCGCGCGTTGGTGGTGTGCACCAGCATCGCCTGCTCGGGCGTGCCGTGAAACCAGCGGATGTCCTTCTCATCGCCATCGCGCGGAATGATGGCCACATGACAGGGCACGTTACTGTCGTAGGTCCAGTGGATCAAACCAGCGTCGAGACGCTCCTGGCTCGTGACCATGCCCGTGGTGGGAAGGATGATATGGCGATCGGTGATCGCCATGTCGTGCATCATGCTGACGACGGGCGACTTGAACCACCACTCGCGCTTCAGCTTCCCGTGTTTGTCGAACACGAACACGGCGAGGTCATGGCTGGCATCACCACGCGCTTCATAGGAAAAGGCGATCAGGTCGCCGTTGTTCGGATCGATCTTCGGATGCGCGGTGAAGGTCTTTGCGCGCATCTGCCCGTGGAAATCCCACTCGCCGATCGTCTCGAGCGTGAGCGGATCCAGCGCCATGGGCGGGCTGTCTTCCTTCATGGAAAACAACCGTCCGTGATGGATCATGGGCGTGGTGTTGCCCGTGTTGGGGCTGACATCGCGCACGGCAGGATCGTACGTCGAGCGATTGCGATAACGCCCGTACAACGCGCGCCTCGCTGCGGTTTCGGCCTGCAGTCGTGGCGTCTGGATATAGCGCGAGCGGAAATCGACATGGCCTTCAACGAAGTGGAACCGGTCGACCGCGCCATCGGCGTTGTAGGGCGTATCGTCCTGGAAACGCGGCGGATAGCGCCGATCGATGCAGGAGCGGTAGAAGCTGCCGTTGAGGCTTGAGGGAATCTCCCCTTCCACCTCGCAATCAATGAGCGTGGCCTCGAAACGCAGCGGCGCGAAGAAACCCTTCGCAGTCGGATCGGCGGAGAAACTCAACCCCATGACGTGACCAGCACGGTCGTCACGAGAGCAGTTTACCGTAGCCCGGCGCGGCGCCAGACAACCCCACCAGTCGCGCGCCGGCCCACAAGCCATGCGGCATGCTGGATATCACCGGCACACCGGTGCGCTTTTCCAGCGGCGCGATCAGCTCCAGCGTGCGAAGACCGCCGCAGGAAACCAGCATCGAATCCGCCTTTGGCGCCGAGGCGTGCACGCGCACCACGAAATCCTCGAGCTGCTTCTGGGTGACCTGGTCGACGTCGGTCATGGCCTCGAGACCCATGCCGGTAATCACCAGTGGCTCGATGCCATGCTCCAGCAGGAAGGCCCGCAGCCGCCCGTTCACTTCATCGTTGTAGGCGGTCGCCACGGCAACACGGCGAGACCCGACGGCCTTGAGTCCGTCGATGACGCCATTGCTCATGGTGGTGGCGGGCAGCCCCGAGGCCTGCGTCACTTTGGCGCGCAACTCCCGGTTGTAGGCCTCTCCCTTGTAGAAGCTGAGCGAGGTTCCCATGAGCTCGATGGCCTGCGCGCCGGCATCGGCCAGCCGCTTCGCCGCGGCGGGAATGCGTTCCTGTGCCGCATCGAAGCTGTCTGGCGTCATGCGCTCGATGCCGAGGCCAGTGACCACGAAGCGCAGCTGCTTGCCGTACATGGCAATGCCCTCTTCGGGCACGTCGCGTTTGGCAGGTGGCAATATCAGACCCAGTACGGGAACCTTGCCGGCCGCACCGGCACTGTAGATGCCGAAGCCGGCCGCTGCCGAAGCAGCAGCAGCGCTGAGGATGTCGCGTCGGTTCATCTGCGCCCCCTGTCTGGATGCCAACAAGAGTAGCGGATACGGCCTGCATCACGCCACGCGTGAGTTGTGACCCTGCTAGGGAGCGGCCGACGCGGGCTTGGTAGCCGGATCCCAGTGTTCGGCGAGCCTGTTTCCTTCGATGCGATACATGTCGAACCAGGTCGAGGTGTAAGTCTCGCCGACTCTGTGCGGATGTGGATGTTCGCGCATGGTTACCAGCACCACCATGTCACCTTCCGCGACGACGGCCACCAGCGGCGCGCGGATCGATGCTTCGATCGGCAAGTCCTTGCGCGCGGCGATAGTGGATTTGAATGCCTCGCGCCCGGAGTGATGGTTTGGATTGTGCTCGATGTAGTTCTGCGTGAGAGTCAGATCAGCCACTTCTTCGCGACCGGCATCGATGGCCTGGCGCCACAGATCGAAGGCCAGACGCTTGTTCCTGGACAGTTCCGGAGTCGCGGCCTGGAGAAGGGTGAGCTGGGCGTCGCCCGATACGCCAGTCACTCGCTGAGGCCCGCCTGCTTCGGGCCGGAGAACATCCGGCCCGGGAGGTCCTTGAATGGAATGCCAATGCTCGGCCAGACGCCCGTTCTCGGCACGGAACAGGTTGAAATGCGTGGTGGTGTAGGTGCCGCTACCGCCAGGTTCCGGGAGTTTTTCAACGAAAGTCATGACTACAAGGTCACCCTCTGCAACGAGGGCAACCAGAGGTGGTTCTATCAGCGCGGGAATCTGGTCGCGGCGCGGCACGACCGAAAAGATCTTCTTGAACGCCGCGCGTCCCGTGGGCAGGAGCGGACTGTGCTGAATGTAATCCTCAGCGAGGAGTTTGTCGGCGAGCTCCACGTGACCGGCATTGACCACCCCGCGCCACAGATCAAATGCGAGCCGCTTGTTCGCGGCCAGGCGTGGATCATTGCTATCAAGCTGCGACAGCGGTTCCGGATGACCGACGACTGCAGTTGTACTGCAGGCTGAGAGAATCACGACGCCCGCAGCAGCAAGCACTATCCATCGGCACACAGTCGTCTCCTGGCGATTCTTGCCCGGACTACTTCTTCACGACGGGCAATCTGATCTGCGAGGCGTTCTTGCCGCCTTCGTGCACGGTCACTGTCTGCGCCGTGCCACTAGCTGGATCGGAGAAAGCCAGTGACAAACGGATGCGATGCCCTGCCTTGAACACGTATGACATGGGCAGCAGCGCGAACTTCAGCTCGACGGCTTCGCCGCCCTTGAGTGGCGCGACATCGGCCTGGCGGGATGGATGCCAGGGCAGACCACGGTTGTCGTAGGGCGCGGAGCCGAGCTTGCGCACAGAGGCGCGCAGACCACCGAGCATCTGGTAGCTCTTCGCCGTTCCGTCCGGCGCGACATCTTCAAGCTTCGCGATGACGTCGGCGTCGGCCGCGGCCGTGGAGATCCACAGCGAGACTACCGGGTCGCCGGTCACTTCCGTCTCCGACTGCAGCGGCGCGGTTTCATAACTCACGCTGCCCGCACCTGTGGTGACGCTGATGGAACTGATGCGCACCGGCGCGACCATCGGCGCCGCCAGCGTGCCGGACTTCACCGGCTTGTCCGTGCTCAATGCCCTGGCCGTCAGAAAATAATCGGTCTGCCGGCTCTTCGGCGGCCAGGTTCGGGCGGTCTGCCACGCCTTGTCCTGTGTTGCGTTGTAGGTGAAGTAGGTGACAGGTTCTTCTTCCATCACGCCGTTCTTCACTCCTTTCAGCCAGAAGTCGAAGAAGCGCAGTTGCTCGATGTCGATGTCCATGCCCGCATCGCGCAGCGCCACATTCCAGCCGCAATGCGCTCCCGGCCCAACGATCATCTTGGTGCTGCCTGGGTTGAGATTGCGGAAAGTAGTGAACGCGCCATGCCTCGTGCCGGCCTCGTCCCAGTTTGCCGTCACCATTACGCCCAGGCCCGGCCGTTTCAGCGCCTGCAGGTGTGCGGAGGGATTGGTCACCATCCACCACGGCACGCTGAACACCGTCGACACCGAATCCCGATACGGCAACTGGCCGGGTGAATCGATATTTCCCGCATGGCTTGCGATGGCCTTGGCGAGTTCTTCTGCGCCAGCAGGCCCATCGACCGCGACTGCCGACATGTCACGTTGTGCCACCTGGTTGGTGCCGCCTTCCGCAGTAGGCGTGCCCACGTTCGCCTTCGCCGCCATGCCGCCCAGCACCCATACCGGGTAAGGGTCGAACTCCGCACTCTGCGGGACGATGGCCTTCAGCGATGGCGGACGCGTGGTGGCCGCCTGCATCTGGCTGCCGCCCACGGCCGAGCAACCCCACATGCCGATGTTGCCGTTGCTCCAGGCCTGCTTGGCGAACCATTCGGTCGCATCGTAGGCATCGCTTCTTCGCCGGGTCGATCCACTCGCCGCGGTTGTAGCCCTTGTTGGAACCGTAGGAGGCATACACGCCCCGGAAATCGACTACGGCCACGTTGTAGCCGTGCTTGATGAGAGATTCCATCGGCGTGGTCCGGCCCCGCCGGTTGTAGGGCGTGTGGCTCCAGATCACCGGCAGCTTCTCGCTGGCTACTGCGCCATCTTTCGTCGGCCGGTACAGATCGGCGGCCAGCTTCACGCCATCGCGCATCGGAATGTAGAAGGAAGTTCTTTCCACACCGTCATAAGTCGCCGTGGAATAACCCGCGTACTGGCCCGGCTTCGAAACCCGCGCGGGCGTCTGCGCAAACGCCGAAGCGAGCGTTGCAGCCATCGTTGCGGCCGCGATGCCGATGGAAATGCGCCGATTCATTGATTATCCCCATCTTGTCAGTGGTTCTCGTGAGCACGAGAGGCGCCGGAGATCCTACGGGTTTCGTGCGGCAACCGACAGTGCTTCGGGGAAGGCTGGTATCGGCCTGAATGACGACATGAGGGATCGGAGCTGCGATGTTTCGCTCGGGCTCCAGCTTCCCCCGCACGCCGGCACCGTGTTAGTTTGCGTGGAGCAGTTGGTTCGCATCATCCACACAAAAGAAGAATGGTGACGCGGTCTGGCCGCAGGCTGCGGCCAGCTTGGAAAACCATAGGGAATCGGGGGCAAGACATGCGAGTTTCGCGCATTGCAGCAATGGTCGTGGCAGGGTGGATCTGCGTCCTGGGGTCGGCGTCGGCCCAGGTGGGCCATCCCGTCAAGGGCAGCTGGGTAGGCTATTGGGGACCTGGCGACAAAGATCAGCGCCGGCTTGTACTGAGCATGGAATGGCAGGACAACAAGATCGTGGGTGTGATCAATCCCGGTTCGAAGGCCGCGCAGGTGAAGCGCGCCGACATCAACTACGAAAATTGGACGCTGGTGCTGGAGGCCGACATGCCCAATGCGTCAGGCATGCCGGCGCGATGGGTCGCCACGGGCAAGCTCGAAAATCTCGGGTCATGGAACAACCGCCGCTACAGCGGCACGTACACCTTCGGCCCGGAGACCGGGAAATTCACTGTCACTCTGCAATGACCTCTGCTTCAGCGCAGGAGATCCGCAACATGAAGACATTTCGCACTGCTGTGGCCGCACTATCGATCGCGGGGTTGCTCGCGATACCGGTTCACGCCCATCACTCCTTCGCCGCCGAGTTTGACGCGGACAAACCCGTCAAGCTGAGCGGTACGATCACGAAGGTCCAGTGGCGCAATCCGCACACGTACTTCTACATCGACGTGCAGGACGAGAAGGGTGCGACGCACAACTGGGCCCTTGAACTCGGCAGTCCGAACGGTCTGGCGCGCCGCGGCTGGACGCGCGATACGCTGAAGATCGGCGACTCCATCTCGGTCGAAGGTTCGCGGGCACGCGACAACAGCTACAAGGCGAATGCCACGAACGTCACGCTGGCGGGTGGCAAGCGTCTGTTCAATGGCACCAACGAAGACGACGCTGCGGCGGACGCGAAATGAAAACGTCTGGCGCATTTCGGGCGGCAACATCCGCCATCGCTGCCGCCGGCGTGATGCTGATGCTTGCCACAGCGCACGCCGCCGCTCCGGCGCCCACAGCGCCGCCTGAGCCGACGCCACGCCTGGCCGATGGCACGGTGGATCTGGGCGGCGACGGGATCTGGAGCCTTCCCTGGGTCACGAACCTCAGCAAGCGCGTCATCGACCAGAAGACCGGACAGCCCACGCCGGACGCCATTCCGTACCTGCCCTGGACCAAGGCGATGAACGCCTATTCGACCAAGACCAGGAGCGCCTACGACCCGCAGGGTTTCTGCCTGCCGCCCGGAATCCCGCGCGCGTTCGGCACTCCCTACCCGGCGCAGTTCATCCAGCAGCCGAAGCGGATCATCGTGATCTTCGAGGGCGGCGCCCACATCTGGCGCGAGATCTTCATGGATGGCCGGCCACATCCGAAGGACCTGACGCCGACCTACATGGGGCACTCCGTGGGGAAGTGGGAGGGTGACACGCTGGTTATCGACACCGTGGGATTCAACGAGCGCACGTACCTGATGTACGACGGCTACTTCCACACCGACAAGCTGCACACGATCGAGCGCATCACGCGTCCCAACAAGGGCACGCTACGCTACGAAGTGACCATCGATGACCCGGCGGCCTACGAGCGGCCCTGGACCGCGGCCTGGGAAATCAGGTGGACGCCGGGCGAGAGCCTCACCGAATACATCTGCCAGGACGAGAACCAGTACATGATCGACCTGAAGGACGAATTCGGGGAGCCGTTCTTCAAGGCCACGGCTGCTGAGGGCGAATCCGACTGAAGCGGATTTCGCCGAAGCGAAGGCAGATGCGCTTCACCTATCTGCGATTCAGGTAGTCAATGCCGGGCCACTGCCCTGCACCACACGCACGCGCGGCACCCTGGGTTCGCGCGAGAACCTTGTCGCGAGTGCACGGCAAAAAACATAGAACACCGGCGTGAACACCAGTCCGAACGCCGTCACGCCGATCATGCCGTAAAACACCGCTACGCCCAGTGCCTGGCGCAACTCGGCGCCTGGCCCGCTGCCAAAGGCCAGCGGGATCACACCAAATACGAAAGCGGCCGAGGTCATCAGGATCGGGCGCAGCCGCGTGCGTGCAGCCTCGATCGCTGCCTGGGTGGGCGTGACGCCGCGTTGCTCCTCGGCCTGACGCGCGAACTCGACAATCAGGATCGCGTTCTTGGCTGCCAGCCCCACCAGCACCACCATCCCGATCTGGGTCAGGATGTTGTTGTCGAGCCCAAGCAGGTTGACGCCGAGCAACGCCGCCAGCAGGCACATCGGCACGATCAGGATCACGGCCAGCGGCAAAGTCAGGCTCTCGTACAACGCTGCCAGGAAGATGAACACGAACGCGACGGCGAGCGCGAAGGCCAGGGTGCTGGCATCGCCGGAGGTCTGTTGCTGATAGGCCATGTCGGTCCATTCGAAGCTCATGCCTGACGGGAGGGTTTCACTTGCCAGGCGCTCCATCGCGGCAAGCGCCTCGCCAGAGGAATGACCGGCCGCGGTATCACCGGTGATGTCTGCCGCGGGATAGAGGTTGTAGCGCAGCACCCGGTGCGGCGCGGTGACGGGACGCAGCGTGGCCACGGCATCGAGCGGCACCATGCTGCCGGAAGTGGAGCGTGTCTGCAGCCTGCCCACCCAGTTCTGATCCTGACGCCAGTCGGCATCACCCTGCGCGATCACCTGAAAGGTGTGGCCCAGCAGATTGATGTTGTTGACGTACGTGCCGGCGAGGTACGTCTGCAATGTGGCATAGACATTGCGCGCCGGCACACCCAGCATCTCTGCCTTGTCGCGATCCACCACGGCGTCGAGTGACGGATTGCGCGTATTGAAGTTCGTGAAAGCCTGGCCGATGGCCGGATCCGCGTTAGCCGCTTCCACCAGCGAGTTCACAGCGGACTCGAGCGCCCGGTAGCCCTGACCACCACGATCCTCCACCATCATGCGGAAGCCGCCCGTCGACCCCAATCCCCGCACCGAGGCCGGCAGCGTGATGCGGATGTCGCCCGCCGTGACCACAGCGAGGCGCTTTCGCAGTTCGGTGGCGATTACCGTGGCAGTCAACCCCTTGGGCAGGCGCTCCTCGAACGGATCAAAGATCGCCCAGATCTGTCCGGAATTGGTGGCGTTGCTGAAGGTGATGCCATCCATGCCGGAATACACCGACGTGTGGCGTACGCCCGGTGTATCCAGAATGATCGGCAGCACCTGCTGCACGATGGCGTCGGTGCGTGCGAGGCTGGTGCCCGGCGGCATCGTGATCGATATGGCGACATTGTTCTGATCCTGCACGGGGATGAAGCCGCGCGGCGTGTCGAGAATGCGCCAGCCGGTCAGTGCAACGAGGCCGATAAACAACAAGCCGACCAGTGCGCTCCGGCGCAGCAGCACAGCCGTACCTCGACCATAACTTTGCGACATCCTCTCCATCCAGCGGTTCAACACTTCGCCGAAGGCGTGCAGGCGGCGGCCGATCGCGGTCGAACCGGTGCTGGATTCATCGTGGGGCTTCAGCAGGATGGCCGCCAGCGCTGGCGAAAGCGTCAGCGACACGATCAGTGAAATCACGGTAGCAGAAGCAATCGTCAGCGCGAACTGCTTGTAGAACTGGCCGGCGATTCCACCCATGAATGCCGTCGGCACAAACACGGCGATCAATACCAGCGCGATTCCGATCAGCGCGCCGCCGACTTCGTCCATCGTCAGATGCGCAGCTTGCCGCGGTGCCATGCCGGCGCGCAGGTGGCGCTCGACGTTTTCGACCACAACGATGGCATCGTCCACGACGATGCCTATCGACAACACCAGCGCGAACATCGACAGGTTGTTGAGCGAGAATCCAAAGGCGGACATCACCGCCAGCGTACCGATCAGGGATACGGGAATAGCCAGCAGCGGTATCAGCGCGGTACGCCAGCGTTGCAGGAACAGCACCACGACGATCACGGCCAGCAGCATCGCCTCCAGCAGCGTGCTGCGCACGGCTTCGACCGCGGCGGCCGTGAACGACACCGGATCGAAGATGATCTCGTAGGCCACGCCAGGCGGGAATTCCCGCTCCAGCTCCGTCATCGTGTCGCGAATGTTTTTCCAGGTCTCGATGGCATTGGTGTTGGGAGCCTGGTTCACACTGAGCGACACCGCGGGTTCCACGTCCTTGTAGGCGTTGATCGCATAGTTCTGCGCGCCCAGCTCCACCCGGGCCACATCTCCGATGCGCGTCAGCCGCCCCTGTGCATCACGCTTGATGATCGCCTGCGCGAACTCCTCTGCGGACGAAAGCCGCCCCTGCGCCCGGACGTTGAGCTGGTAGGCAGCGGGCGAGTCATTGAATGGCGGCCCGCCGATGGCGCCGCCGGCCACCTGCAGGTTGTTGTTGCGCAGCGCCGCGACAATCTCCTGCACCGTCAGATCCCTGCTCGCGGCCTTCTCGGGATCGATCCAGACGCGCATCGCGTAGTCGCGTGCCGCATTGGTCGTGACATCGCCGACGCCCGGTGTTCGCAACAGCCGCTCGCGCACCTGCAGGCTTGCGTAGTTGGCGATGTACTTGCGATCCACGCTGCCATCTGAGGTGAACATGTGCACGATCAGCAGCGTGTCGTTCGAGCCCTTGCGTACGGTGATGCCGAGATCGCGCACTTCCTGCGGCAGTTGTGGCAGCACGGTCTGGATGCGGTTCTGCACCTCCACCTGCGCGATGTCGACGCTGGTACCCGGCTTGAACGTCACGCTGATCGACATTCGCCCCTCGCCAGTGGACGAGGACGACATGTACAGCATGTTCTGGATGCCGTTGATCTGCTGCTCGAGCGGCGCCGCAACGCTTTCTGCGATCTCTTCTGCCGTGGCGCCGGGATAGATGGCGCTCACCGATACGGTGGGGGGCGCGATCTGCGGATACTGGTCCACAGGCAGCGTGAGCCAGGCGATCAGCCCGGTCAGCGTGATGACTACGGATACGGCCGCTGCAAAGATCGGCCGATCGATGAAGAAATGCGAGAGCCTCATTTCGGCAGTGAAAGCGTGCTGGTCTCGCCACGCGACACGCCGGAGGGGAATGCCGTCACGGTACCTTCGGTGACTGTCACCTTGCGGCCCGCGCGGGCGCGCTGCACTCCGCTGATAATCACGCGATCCGTTGGCGCAAGCCCGCCCCGGATTACACGCAGCCCGTCAATCAACCGCCCGGGCGTCACGACTTTCTGCAGGACGGTACCTTCGGAATCGACTGTGTAGACGACCTGCCGTGTCTGGTCTGTCACGATCGCTTCGTCCGGCAACACCAGCGCGTCGAAGGGCGCGGAAGAATACAGCCGCATCTGCCCGAACATGCCCGGCGAAATGAAGCCATCCGGGTTGTCGATCACCGCCCGGCCGCGAATGGTGCCCGAACTGCGGTCGAGCGCGTTGTCGATGAAATCAATGCGACCCTTCCAGCGGTACTCGGTCTCGTCCTGCAGCCGGATCTCGACCGGACTGCGGCGCGCGCCGTCGCCTTCGCGCCGATACCTGAGCAGCGCCGATTCGGGCGCATCGAACAAGAAGCGGATCGGGTTCTCGCTGACAATGGTGGTGAGCAGTGTGGTGTCGGCCGCCACAATGTTGCCAGCCGCGAGGCGACGGAACGAGGCGCGGCCCGCGATCGGCGCAGTGACCCGCGTAAACGAGAGATTCAGTTCGTGGGTGGCCACTGCTGCTTCGGCTGCGGCGAGACTGGCCGCTGCCTGCAACTGCGCGGCGGCGCGCAGCTCGGCCTGGGACGCACTGACCAGTTTCGATTCCAGCAATGTCTGCGCACGCTTGAGCTCTGCGTCTGCGTTCGCCAGCACGGCGCGCGCGCCTGCCACTTCCGCTTGCGCGCGGGCAAGCGTTGCGGCAAAGGGACGCGGGTCAATGTTGAACAGCAGCTGGCCTTTCTGCAGCAGTTCGCCATCCCTGAAGTGGATGGACTCGATCAGGCCGCCAACACGGGGCCGCACATCCACGGTCTCCACGGCTTCGAAGCGGCCGGAGTAGTCGTCCCAGTCTGAAACACGCTGGCTCAATGGGACCGCCACGACGACGTTGGGCGGAGCCTGCACGGGCACCACCGGGTCTGTGCAGGCCGCGGCGAGCAATGCAATCGCCAGAGCGGCGGACAGCAATCTTGTATCGGTTCTTTTCATGCTGAAGTCCGGGCGCCTGGCCGATTGTCCGCGCAACAATAGCAGTCTACAGTCCACGGCGGACGCCAGCCGCTCACTCGCCGCCTTAGCGGAGTCGCTCAACACGTCGGCGATACTCGCCCCCGTTGTCTCCGTTGATGCGCCTTTCCCGCGTACCGTTGTTGGTCCCGACCTTGAGGTCCGCGCCAGTCACCGGCTTCGCTTCGACCCGGGTCTCGCGCTCGAACGCATGCGATTTGTCGGTGTTGCGGTAGTAGCGGTACAGCGCCCAGTACAGTCCCGTGGCACCCGCGGGACCCAGCAATAGCAGCGCCAGACTGCCGCCATCATTCATGACATGTGCACCAGGATCCAGATGGCGATGCCTTCGAGGAAGGTACCGACGGTGAGCGCGGCAGCCAGCAGCTTCCACTGCTGCACGGGTACGCTGCCCATGGTCTCGCCTGTCCTGCCGTTCACGGCGATGTAATGCAGCATGCCCCCTTTCCTCTTCTGCTGCTGATAGGAGTACAGCCACACGGGCAGGTACATCGACACCCAGCGCGTGCCGTGCACGTCGAGGCCTTCCTTCTCCCAGCGCACGCCGCGGTCGTAGCGCCCTGTCGACCCTTCGGCCTGAGCCCGTGCGATCGACAACAGCTGGTCGGCGAGGCGCGGTTCCAGGTGCGAAACGTCGAGATTGCGTTTCTCCGACGAGCAGCCACGCAGATAGGAGGCATTCCACTTCACCGCGTTCTTCGTGTCGAACGGCAGGATGGTGTTGATGATGTTGTTGGTGTTCTTGCCAACATCGAGATTGCCGCGATCGCTCGAGGATTCCAGCGTGAGGTCGTCCACGGTGAAGTCCACATGGCGGTCGACCTGGTAGACGTCGGCGTCGTAATAGGTCCGCTTGTTCTTGTCGGTGCCCCGCGTATACCGCCGCGTCTCGATCTCGCCCTTGCCCGTCATGTCGGCGCTCGCCCTGGCATCCACGATCATGTAGGGCAGGTAGACCGCGCTGACGTTCTCCGGCGTGAACTGCTCCTTGAACTCCTTCAGCGCGAAGAGCTGCCGCTTGTGCACGAACTGGCGAATGCGCGCCACCGCGTCGTCCTTCCCGATGTGGAAAGGCAGCACGGCGTCCGGCACTGCGCCGTTCGGCACCTGCTCGTTCACGCCGAACACATGGCGACACCAGTGGCAGCGCGCCGTCATCTCGCTCTGCGTGTTGATCGTCACCTCGGCGCCGCAGCCGGTGCATTTGAAACTGCGCAACACCGCGGCGTCCGCCGCGATGTCGCGTGCGCCGGAAGAAACGGTCGTGCCTTCCAGCGCATCGTGACCCGCGCCGAACCCGAACTGCTCCTCCACGCGCTCGCCGTGCCACTCGTTGCGGCAGAACGCGCAGATGAGCAGGTCCGTGCCCGCCTTGTGACGAATGTCCGTCGCACCGCACTTCGGGCAGTGATTCAGGCCGTCCCTGAGCTCGCGCGCCGCCGTGTCGAGGGCGACCGGATCCGGCGCGCGCAGTTCGTCCTGGACAGGTTGCGGCAGGGTGGAAGGATCCACCCCGAGCTCGCCGGGCAACGGCGGCACGTCCTGCGGTGAACCGGGGCCCGTGTACCCCGGTGGCGCATTGGGATCGCGCACGGGGCCTGCCTAGAGGCCCAGTGCCTTGGCCTTCACCGCGTCATAGTCGGCCTGCGTGATGAGGCCCAGGTCGAGCATCTCCTTCGCCTTCCTGAGTTTCGCGACCGGATCATCCGCCGCCGGTGCGACGGGCTGCTGCATGGCGCCCACGCCCATCATGCCGCTCGCCATGCCGATGCCCACGAGGCCGGCCGCACCGCCGGTTTCACCGGCGGACTGGATGCCCTGCGCAACGCTCGCCTGCAGGTTGGAGTTGCCACGGCCGCCAGACAGCGCATCGGCGCGCTGCACGGTCTTGAGCAGCTCCCGCGTGTTCGCGTCGTATTCGATGGAGACAATGGCCACCTTGGCGATCGAAAGACCACGATCCGAGCGCCACTGATAGGCCTCTTCCACCGCCTGCGACAGGCTCTTCGCGAACCCGATCGAATCCTGCTGCAGCTTCGTGATGCGATTGCCCTTGCCCGGATCGTTCGTGTACAGGCTGAACGCGGGCGCGAGCGACCCGACCACCTCGTTGAAGAGCTGGCCTGCGACGGCGTTCTCCATGTCGGTGAAGTCGAACACCTTGCCCGGCTGCAGGTAGGAAGCCGGCACGAAGTTTTTGACGAACAGAATCGGGTCGACGATCTTCAGCGTGTACGAACCGCGCGTCACCGCACCGACCTGCGTGTTGAGGAAACCGTCGTCCCAGTAGATCTCGGACTGCGTGCCGAAGCGGTTGTCCGCGAGCTCCTTGAGCGACACGAAGAATGCGGCCTGCTGCGAGCCCGGCTGGCCGCCGAACTTGAACCGCTCCCAGCTCTGCAGGATCAACGGACTCAAAAATCCGTCGCCCGCGAAGATGGACTTCGAGTTGAGGTCATCGGATTGCCAGATGTAGCCGCCCGGCTCGGCGGCAAGACCCGTGATCGCACCGTCCTGGAAGAGCAGCAGCCCATAACCTTCCGGCACGACGATCTTCGAACCGTTCGTGATGATGTTCGTCGAACCCTTGGTGTTCGCACCGCGCCCAGCGTTGGTGCCCTGCGGCACGGCCGCGAACAACGCCGCCGTTCCCGGCAAGCCCTGTGGCACCGTGTAGAAATCCTTCCACTGGTCGGCGAGCATGCCGCCGATCGAACCCGACACCGCCTGAATCAGACCCATGACGTTCCCCGCGTTCGTGACCGGTCAGAATTACCGGCGGGATGACTATACATCGCCTTTCATTGCGCTACGCATGTGCCTGCCGGTACTGAGTGGCTTTGTAGCGGGCGCCAATATCGAAGCCCTGCCAGGTGCAACCGGTTCAGCGGTTCCCCATCGAAGCGCTGCCAGCACTGCGCTGCGCATTTTGCGGAAACGCCCCACTGTTGTCCGAGAAGACAACTTCCACGCGGCGGTTCTGCTGGCGCCCGGCGGGAATATCGTTGCCGGTGACGGGATAGCCTTCGCCGAGGCCAGTGGCAGTCATGCGGCTCGCTTCCACGCCCAAGCTCACAAGCCGCGCCGTAACGCTTTCGGCGCGTTGCTGGGACAAACGCTGGTTGAAGGATTCCTCACCCACGTTGTCCGTGTGGCCTTCCACCAGCAGACGCGCCTGCGGATTGGATGACAGGTACGACGCCACCTGCTGCAGCGTCCGATCGGCGCCCGGTTTCAACACCGACGACCCCGTATCGAAGAGCACGTCTCCGAGCGTCACCACCATGCCGCGATCGGTCTTCTGCGCCTTAAGTTCCGCGATCATTGCCGTTGCCACATCCAGCTGCCGCGACCTCGCTGCCAGTTCCGTGGACTGCTGTTCGGCGAGATCTTGCACCCTCGCGACTTCCGCGCGCGCGGTTTCGGCCTTGTGCTCGGCCAATTTGGCTTCGCGCTCGCGCGCCTCGAGAAGCACCTTCGAACGTTCGCCCTCAGCGTCATCGACCTTCTTTCGCAGCTGCACGCTTTCATGACGGTTGATGGCCGCCTGCGCCGATTGTTCTGCGATGTACGCGTAGTGGTCGACGTCGTCGCGGTCGCCCTTCTTCTGCGCCGTCTCGGCGCGTTGCAGATTTCTCTGGGCAGTTTCGACATCGGCGCGTGCGGCGCCTGTCATGTCGCTCTGGGTGGCTGCGCGCTGTACCGCCACCCGGGCCGCATCGAGACGGTCGTTCTGATGGGGAGTGGATGAGCAGGCGGCGAGCGCCAGCGCCAGACTTGCAGCTAGCGCAACGGAGCCGACCGGGTTCTTACGATGGAGGGTATTCGAATTCATGGATGTCTCCTTGCCGGTCATGGAGCGGCGTTGCGCTGCGTTTCGGCGCGCAGCGCATTCACCGCCGCCGTGGCGTCGTTCGCGGCCTTTTCGGCTTTGGCGCGCTCGGCGGCCGTAATCGCCATGCGTGCGTCGGCGGAAGCCCGTTCGGCAGCCTTGCGGGCCAACTCCTGCTTGCCATCCTCGGAACGGTCTTCGGCGCGCTGCAGTTCAGCCCGCGCACTGGCCAGTGGCCCGGGGGCGTACTGGCCAGCGCTGGCGGCATCCGCCTGCTGGATCAGGGTCTTGGCTTCGCTCAGTTCTGCCACGGGAGGATCGGGAGGGCTTGCGCACCCCACGGCCACGACAGCGGTGAACGCGGCGGAAATCCAGAGGCCTGATCTGTGTCTCCTTGGCGGATTCAACAACTTGTTTTGATCCAACATGTTTATTCTCCGATGCCTTGAATGTGCTTTACATGAGCGGCATGTATGGCCGGCATGGATAAATTCTGCTCGCCGGGACCTGCAACACGGAGCAGGTGACAGTCGGAAGGAAAGATAGGAGGCTTCCTACGCCTGTCGAATTCTCGCTGGATGGCCGCTCGGGGGGTAATCCGACTCCCACCAGCGACTACGACAAATGAAAGCTGCAGGGGCGCGTTGCGAAGCTCACCGGTGGCTTCTTCCACTTGCTGGCGGATCGACTCGATGCGACCCTTGAACACATGAAACCCATAGTGCTTGATTTTGTCGCGCATCACGCGCGCGTGTGGCCTGAGAAGATAGCCCTGGTCGAACTGGCCACAGGCAGGCGATGGACCTGGGCGCAGTACGATCGTGACACCCGGCGCGCAGAAGCGATGCTGCGCAGCCAAATCGACAATCCGGGCGGCGCACGCATCGCGATGCTGAGCCGCAACTGCGCCGCCATGCTCATCGTGCAACAGGCCTGCATCCGCGCCGGGGCCATCTTTGTGCCGCTGAACTGGCGGCTGGCGGCACCGGAGATCGCCTTCCTGCTGGAAGACTGCGATCCCGCGCTGCTGATCCATGAGGATGCGTTCACCAGCCTGTTACCCGCAGTGGGTAGCTGCCCGCGCATGGTCATCGGTGAAACGCGCGACGAGCTGGCCATGGCCATGGCGGCGTGTCCGGCCGAGGGCACCGGCGAGGGGCGGCGCCTCGATCCGCACGCGCCGATCACCATCCTCTACAGCTCCGGAACAACCGGCAAGCCCAAAGGGGCAGTCGTGAGCCTGCAGAACGGATTTACCGGTGGCCTCGGCCTGGCGCTCGCCACGAATGCCGGTAGTGCCAGTACGCTGCTGCTGGACATGCCGTTGTTCCACACAGCCGGGCTGTTCGGTTCGGGCTGGTCGATGATGATCATGGGCGGCACAGTCCTGATCAGCCAACGCTTCGATGCGCCCGCCACGTATCAGCGACTGACCGACCCGCAACTGGGCGTCACGCACTACTTCTCCGTGACGCAGATGGCGATGACCCTGCGCCAGCTCCCGGATTTCGACGGCCGCAAGCTGGCGCGCCTGACGGCCTATATGACCGGTGGCTCGCCAAATCCGGAGGCGCATCATCGGTTGTGGCTCGATGAAGGCGTGATGATGCTCAATGGCTTCGGCATGAGCGAGACCTGCTCGTCGACTGCGACGCCCATCGGCGATCTGGAGCTGCTGCGACGCAAAGCCGGCACGGTGGGCGTACCTCACCTCTGCGTGGAGCTGCGCGTCGTCCGTCCGGATGGACGTGACGCGAGCCCGGGCGAGGTGGGCGAGCTGTGGGCCCGCGGTGCCACCGTCATCGACGGATACTGGAAGCGTCCGGAGCTCAACCGGACGGCCTTCACCGATGGCTGGTTCAGGAGCGGGGACGCCGCCGTGCGCGACCAGGATGGCCACTACATGCTGGTCGACCGCCTCAAGGACATGTACATCTCGGGTGGAGAGAACGTCTACCCGGCCGAAGTGGAGGCCGTGCTGAGCGCGATGCCCGAAGTGGGAGACATGGCGGTGATCGGCGTGCCCGACGAGCGCTGGGGCGAAGTGGGCTGCGCCTATGTCGTTCCGGTACCGGGCGCGATGCTGACGGAGCAGCAGGTCATGGAACACTGCGCCCGCTCCCTGGCGCGCTACAAGGTGCCCAAGCAGGTCATCGTGACCGACCGGATAGAGCGTACGGCATCGGGCAAGGCGCAGAAGCACCTGCTGCTGGCGCGCTGGAAAGCATCAAATTGAGGCTGCTATTTAATCTGCAGGAAATCAGACAAAGTCAGCAATTGATTGGGGGGATCGTCGCAAGGTCTTCCTCCGAATTCGCCCTGCCATCGCTACAACATCAAGGCCGAGCCATGAAAATCAACAGAACTGATCGTGCAGAAACGCTTTCCTTCCTGCGTCCCGGTGCTGCCCTCATGGCAACTTGCGGATTGATGGCCGGATTTCTCGCCTCTCCCGCCGTGCATGCAGCTCAGGCCATTCCCGTCGCGGGGTCGAAGCTGCCAGCGGCTGCCGAGAAGATAATCACCGCAGCAGATGTAACAGTCGAAAAGGTCGGAACCTCCATCCCCGTATCGGCAATCGGGGAGCCCGTCGGCGCGGTCAATCTCAGTCCGCCTCGATGGGTATCAGATGCCAGTGGGGCCTATGGCGTAGTAGATGGGCAGATACTTCCCGTCGATCCGAAGGGCAAGCCGATCAACTTCCGTGTAGCGCTGCCTTCCAAGTGGACGCGTCGCGGATTGCAGTTGGGCGGCGGCGGCATGAACGGCACCATTCCTGGAGTCGTTGGCGCTGATGTCTGCAACGGCTTTGCAACCTACGGCAGTGACTCAGGCCATCAGGCCGGCGGCTTTGGTGGGCCGCCAGGTGGCGGCGCTCCCGGTCTTGCATGCGCCCCCCCGGGGGGCGGTCGCGGTGGCGGAGCCGGCGCTGGCGGACCTCCTGGTGCGGGCGCGCCAGGTGGATTCCCTGCGGCGGGCGGGCCTCCGGGTGCGGGTGCTCCCGGTCGGGCTGGCGGTCCTCCCGCCGGCTTCGGTGCGCCGGGTGCGGCTCCGGGTGGCGCTCCGCGGGTGGGTGGCGCGCCTGGCGGTGCTCCCGGCGGTGGCAACGACTGGGCATTGAACGAAGAGGCCATCAAGAACCTCGGCTACATGCAGATGAAGAAGACGCGTGACGCCGCGATGGTGATCATGGAGCGCGTCTACGGCGAACGACCGCGCTTCAACTACTACATTGGCGGGTCGCAGGGTGGGCGCGAGGCCCTGACCGTGGCGCAGCGATATCCGGCCGACTACGACGGCATCATCGCCGACGTGCCCATCGTGAATTTCTCGACGCTGATGCTGGCGCCGGAGCTGATCCGCATCCAGGAAAAGCCTGCGGCCAACTGGGTTCCCACCGCAAAGACCGCGGCAATTCGCGAGGAATTCATCCGCCAGGGCGACAAGCTCGACGGCCTCGAGGACGGCGTGATCAACAACTACATGGCGGCCCGCGCCTTGTTCGACATGTCCCAGGGCAATCGCAAGCGCAATCCCTGGGCAGCCCTGCGCGGTCCCGACGGCAAGGATCCGAATCCAGCGGATACCTCGGCTGCGGCAAAGCTTTCCGATGGGCAGATCGAGACCTTGAAGTTCATCTACACCCCCTACAAGTTCGCTACGCCGCTGGCGAATCGCGTGAAAAGCTTTGGCATGTGGGTGCCAAACACCGATCCTTCCGGCAGTGGTTTGCTCGCCAACTCCCGTTATCGGGGACAGGAAGGCGCGGCTCCCGATGCTCCGATGCACTCACAATTGGGCATTGCTGGCGTGACCGGATTCCTCATGCAGGACCTGGCGGCAAACCCGCTCGATTACGTTGAAGGCGGAAAGCTCAACAACCGTCGCAAGGAAATCTCGACCTGGCTTGATTCAACCAATCCCGATCTCACGGCCTTCTACAAGCGCGGCGGCAAGATGATCGTCAACATCGGCACCAACGATACTCTCGCTTCTCCGGGTGCCCAGCTCGACTACTACAGGTCGGTGGTCGACAAGATGGGGCGCAAGACCGTGGATGCGTTCGCGCGCCTGTTCGTCCTCCCGCAGACCGGTCATGGACTCAGTGGCAACAGCCACACCACCAACGGGGCGGGCAAGGAAATCACGCGCTTCCAGATCCCCAACCAGTATGACAAGCGTGCTGCGTTGATCGCGTGGGTCGAGCAGAACCAGGCGCCTGCCAAGACCCTGCTGGTCAAGGCCGGCGATCGTTCGCTGCCGCTGTGCTCGTACCCCGAGTATCCAAGGTATGTGAAAGGTCCGACGGAGTCGGCCGACTCATACCGCTGCACGGCGCCATAGCGCAGCGAAGATCTGCAAAGGCCTGCTGCAGCGATCCAGTACAGACCGCGCAAGAATACACTCATCCGTCATTGCTGACGGGTGGGTTCATCATCGAGGCTAGCGCATGTCGCGAGTCGGGCGCATCATGTTGCCCGCGTCAACCACCGGTTGGAATAAAAAGGGGATCAAATGGGAACTTACAATGGCGGCTGCGCCCACGTCCACGTCACGGCCACCGCGGAGCCCATCGACAACCACGAATGCCACTGCAATGTGTGCAAGTCGGTGACGGGCCAGCACACCACCCACGTCGCGTTCTTCAACTACGGCGACGTGAAGGTCGATCATCCCGAAAAGATCAAGCGGGTGCCCTTCAACAAGGACAATCCTGACGGCCCACTGGAAATCTGTCTCTGCAACGATTGCGGGGCAGTGCTGATGCTGGACGACAAGCAGAAGCGCATCCGTGTGGCCGTGCCGAATGTCATGGGCTACGACGATGCGGCGTTTCCGAAGGCCACTTACCACGCCTTCTGGGACGAGACCAAAGGCTACCCGGCTCCCAAGGATGGACGTGCGGTCTACAGCGGCCTGCGACCTGAGTTCGCCTGGCCTGTGCCCTCGATCTGACACTGCGCCTGGTGTTCGGACCCGGGCGGAAGCCCGCGTCCGATCCCGGCAAATTCCCCGCCTGGGACTGCGTCTCTATCGTTCGAACCGGAACCAGCTGCGGTTCGTGATTCGTCTCTTGCGTTCTTCGTCGTATTTCTTCTCGAGCGACTCCCGCTCGCGCACCAGCTTGCGCAGGCGCGGATCGGCATTGACCACCCTTAGGAAGTGCTGCTCGAAATCCGCCTGCCGCGCCTGCCCCACCACGTCCGCTGGCGGAGCGCTGTGGCCATCCAGCAGCGCCTTCGCCTCGACTGCCTGGGCGTTTTCAAAGTACGCCACGCGACAGACCCGCTCCTTGATGATCGTGCCAATCGGCGCCTCGATGTAGCAATGCACGTCGAAGTCCTGCTCCTTGTTAAGCTGGTTGTACAGATCATAGAACTTGCGTTCGACCTCCATGCTTTTCTGGCGCAGCTGCCACAGCTTGGTACCCAGGACGAGGACTTCATCCAGCTCCTCGTCCGGCCTGCCCTGCGGCACGGCAATTCCTGACACATCCGTCGCCGGTTCCGCCGCTCGCACTGCCATCGGCAGCAGCACCGCACACAGCGCTACGATTCCCGCGCGCCTGCTCACCGGTCGGTCAGGCCTCGTGCCGCACGTTCGGACTTGATCTGGGCTTCTGTCCGCTTGATCGTGTCATAGGTGCTGCTGACTTGCGCCCTAGCCTTCTCCAGCTCGGCCGCATGGGCCTCCTTGGGCGTGAAATTGTTGGGATTGGCTGCATCCCACGCCAGCGCATCCTTGATGTTCTGCAGCCAGATGCGGACGTTGCCGCCAGACCAGTCGGTGATCGCGGGCCCATAGTTCTTGTTGACGCCTGCCAGCGTTGCCGGGTCTCCATCGGCGGGCAGGCCGGGGTTGGCCAGCAGGTGCGCGTTGAAGCGAATCTGCCCCACGTAATACCAGCGGGTGGCCAGGTCCTGCTTGCCGCCCCGGAAAAGTTTCGAGGCGTAAAGGAAATAGAACATCGGGTGCGAGTCGGGCAGATTGGCCTCCAGTTCCTTGCTGGGGACCTTCTTGTCCGGAATTGCATCGAGGGCCTCTTGCGTCAGCGGCGCGGCACCGACGCTGGCGGTTACCGCAAGCAGTGCGGCGACAAGTAATGACCTGTACATGGATCTATTCTCCGAATTACCCACCTCAACCGCCACCAACCACCTGCATGTCGGCCACCAGCGGCCTGATGGTGGTGTACCTGGGACCTTCCGCGATCAATTTCGGATAGGCCTGCATGCCCGCTGCATCCCATGCCGCGCGATCACGGACATAGAAATGCGACGACGCGATAACCAGCGGCGCCTGCCCGCCTTGCGCCACGCCCACGTTGAATTCCACGCGGCGTATGGACTTGGCGCCATACAGCTTGATCATCAGCGGAATCACTATCTCGCCGTAGTACTTCACATCGAACTGCGCACCTGCGGTGGCCGGGAAGTACGTCGACACCACATTGCCCTGAACCGGGATGGAAGTACGCGCATCGCCCAGCAACGCCGCTACCTTTTCCAGCTGCATCAGAGGCTCGACATCGGTGACCTGCTGAAGTTCCGGGGCGAGCTGGCTGGCAGCGGCGGTCCTTTCGCCGAAGGCCTTCGCATCGTTGATCCAGATGCTCACCGCGGCCAGCAGCGGCGACTGCGGACCGGTGGGGGCAGCTGATTGCGGAGTGTGCGATCCGCTGGAACGCGGCTTGCCCGGCTCGCCCATGCCCGGCATGGCGAACGGACGCGGCTTGCGCAACTCGATTCGTTCGACGCTGTCGCCGCATACGCTTCTCAGCAGCGGCAGGTATTGCAGCGCATATCGGGAATCATCGAATTTCACCTGCGGGCCATTGCGATAAAGCAGCGACAGGCAGATCGAGGATTCAGCCTGCTCGCTGGCGTGCGCCTTCGGCAGCGCGGCGCATCCCATGGCTGATCCCATGCCCGCCAGTAAAGAACGTCGCGACATTGAACCCATGTTCCCTCCATTGAAAAAGAGAAGGGCCGGGAGCAAGCCCCCGGCCCTCGTTATGCCTCGCGACGCATCTGATCAGAACGAGAGCTTGGCGCCCAGGAAGTAGCTGCGGCCCAGTACGTCGTAGACACCCGAGGCAATCGCGCCGGCGCTGTAGCCCGTCGGATAACCGCGCGCATTGATGACGTTCGGATCACCCGGGTTCTTGTTGCTGGTCGGGGGATTCGTGTCAAGCAGGTTGTCTACGCCCGCACGCACCGTCACCTTCCCGAAGCTGTAACCGAACGACATGCCCAGGATGTCGTAAGGATTGACCCCTTCCTGCCGCATGTCGGTCCCCAGGAACCTGCCCGAGCTGGTCAAGCTCGGATAGTGCCGCCAGTTCAGCGAGGCATTGAACGGCCCCTGGAAGTAACCGAACGTGTTGGTGAACTGCCAACGCACACCACCCCAGCCGGCCACACCGGTGAAGTCATCGAACGGGGCGCCTTTGATGCTCTGGCGCTTGTCCTCGAGCATGTAACTGAGGTTGGTGCCGACCGAAACCCGGCCCGGCAGTTGCAGGCCGAAATCGCTCAGCGACGCACTCCAGTTGAAGGAGAAGTCGATGCCCTCGCTGACGATGGCGCCCACGTTGTCATACGGCAGGTCCTGGTTGGTCAGCACCGCTCCGTTCGCCGGATTGCGCGTGATCAGCGAGCAGGCCAGCGGCGCCGCAGCCGCAGCCAGAGCTGCCGGGCTGTCGGTGCCATCGCCCTTCAGGGCAGCCAGCGCGCCGTTCACCGCCGTATCGAAGCAGCCCTGCAGGGGCGAGCCCGAACCGGTGCTCAACTGCGGCAGGTAGATCGCATTGGCGACGTCGATCTTGAACCAGTCCAGCGTCGTGGTGAACTTTGCCAGCGGATGTTCGAACGGCGAACGCAGCACCAGGCCCAAGGTCCAGGTATCCGACTTCTCGTTCTTCAGTTCCGCGTTGCCAATCGCATTGACACCCACGAACCAGAAAGAGAACGCAGTGAAATCGTTGTCACCCGTGTAATAGGTCGGGGCGCCGGCACCCATCTGGTATTGGCAGAGTGCCTTGACCTTGGCCGCATCAGCATTGAAGGCCGGGTTGGCGCTGTACCGGGAACCGCCCAGGAATGCCGGGATCCTCGCCGAGCACGGGTCGCCTGGTGCAATCTGCACCGCCGAGCTGCCCGGGTCGAAGAGCTCCACCAGGTTGGGCGCGCGGTTGGCGCGCTGGAAGCCCCCGCGCACCCGCAGGTCTGAGGTGATGGCCCAATCGCCCAGCGCTTTCCAGGTCGACACCGCGCCCGCGTACTTGTAATCGGAATCGCGATAGCCCAGTTCCAGGTTCAGATGCTTGACGCCCGGCAGATCCTTGAACACCGGCACCAGCAATTCGGCGAAGCCTTCCTTCACCTCGTCCGAGCTGTGGCTTTCGACGGCCTGATGGACATTCGTCTGTACGTCGAAGATGTAGCTGGTGCTAACCAGGTCCGGCGGCTGGAAGTCGAAGGCATTGGTGCGCCAGCCAGCGCCCGCCGCGAACCGCAGCTCACCGGCTGGAAGTTCCAGTAGCCCGCCCTGAATCGAGCCTTCCGCGGCATTCTGCGCCATCTCGGTGATACCGACCGGATGCACCGTCAGGGAGTTCATGCAATCCTGCGATACGGTCTGCCCCGGATACAGCGTCGGATAGATGGCCGGGCCCAGGCCGCTGGTGCATTTCATGATCGCGTGCGGATAGATCGCGCTGCTGGGAGGGTTGCTGTTGCCGTTCACGTTGGCGCCAGCACCGTAGTTCGGCAGCGAAATCAGGTATTGCAACGCGCTGACGGAAACCGCGTTGATGCTGGTGGTGGTGGTGCGCGACTTGCCGAAGGAGTTGTAGACGTCGAAGGTCCAGTCCTTGATCGGAATGTTGCCGCTGAACCCCGTGGTGAGCTGGTAGTTCAGTGCATTGCTCTTCGAACCGGCCAGCGGGTTGAGTGCCGCCTGCGGGAAGCTGACGCCGTAGGGATCCGCTGCACGCGAAACCGCCGGGGACGCCGGGGTTGGGCAGGAGAAACCAAACGGCAGGCAGGGATCGCTGGCAGGAGTTGCCGGAGTCTGCCGGCTGTTCAGCAGCAGTTCCATCTCCGGAGTCGCCGGGTGAGTGGCGTCGTGGGGGATCGCCATGTAGCTGGTGAACTGGCCAAGTCCAGGCGTCGACTCGAACTTGCTGTTGGTTTGAGCGAAGTTCCCTTGCGTGTAGAAACGCAGGTTGTCGTTCAAATCGAAATGCGCAGCGGTGAACAGCGAATAGCGCGTCATCGGGCTTGACAGGCGCGTCGTCTGGTCGTTGTAGCCCCAGGTGCCAGTGAGATCGTTGATCTTGTATTCGTAGCCGTCATTCAGCTGCGCACCCAATGCGCCTTCCGGATCACCCGGCACGAAGATGGTGCCGTTGGGGTTGACCACGATTGCAGAGTTGACCGGCACCGTGCCATTCACGTACGCGGGGTTGCGGGCCCGGTAGATGTTATCCATCACCGTCTGGCTCGGATTGGCTACGACTTGCCCGGTGGCCGCCACCAGTGTCGGTTCGAACTGCAACAGGCGCGTATTGCCGCCGGCTCCAATCTCGGGGTTCGCGTACCGCGACTTGTAGATGCTGCGGTCCTTCTGGTACGCGGAGCCACGCTCTGAGTATTCGAGGCCAACCATGGCATTGCCGCGGCCGTCGGAGAAATTGCCACCGAGCAGGCCGGAGAGTCGCACATTGCGGTTGTCGCCCACTTCGGCGATGCCGTATTGCACGTCCAGGTCAGCGCCCTGGAAGTTGTCCTTGAGGATGAAGTTCACTACACCGGACACAGCATCCGCGCCGTAGGCGGACGAGGCGCCACCGGTTACGACCTCCACGCGCTGCAGGGCCGAGGACGGAATCGAACCGGTATCCACCGCATAGCTGGCATTCACCGGCACCATACGGCGACCATTCATGAGCAGCAGCGTGCGGTTGGAGCCGAGGCCACGCAGGCTCACGGAAGTCGCGCCCACCGTCTGGCTCGCGGTGTAGGTATTGAGCGGATCCAGTTGCAAGCCGGTCAGGCCACCAGCGGTGAACTGCGTGGACGACTGGCCCTGCTGGCTGAGTCGCGCCCTGTCGCCACCTGGCCCGCCAAAGCCCAGGCTCTGCGCGAACTGCGGCATCTGGTTGAGCACGTCTTCCACGGCAAGATTGGCGCGATTTTCGAAGGCAGCCCCCTCGACGATCACCATCGGCGAGCTGGATTCCAGTTCCTTGCGCACGATGCGCGAGCCCGTGACCGTTATTTCGGAAAGATCCACTTCCTCGGCTTTCTCGTCGTCGGCAACTGCGGCGCTGCTTTCGGCTGCGTGCACGGCACTGATCGGCATCAACAAGGAACAACCCACCGCGGCAGCCATCGCTGCTCGCACGGCAAGAGTCACGGAAACGGCTACGCTTTTGTTCGCCACAGGTAAGCCCCCACGATTATTTGTTATTCGTCTGGAAACTGACCCGCCAACGCCAGGCGGCGGGAGCGGTGCAATTGACAAGGGGCATCATAAGCAGGTTGAAGGGCAATTGAACAAGACATAGATGACACGTTATTGATCTGAAATCCCCCTTCAACGCAGGCCTTGTTTCGAAACGCTCCTTAAGGCGATGAACCTGCGTCAGCTCCCGGATTTCGACGGCCGCACGCTGGCGCGCTGGCGGGATCAGTTCAAGGAAAGCACCCAGACCTGAAAGCACGCCAGCACGGATCTCGCCCTCGCCGTTGTAGCCGTATGCGCCCTCGCCTGCCTTCTACTGATGCGCAGCAGGCGGCGCCGGTACTGGTGCTGGCGGCGGTGGCGCCGCACCACCCCGAGCCCCGCCCGCCTGGGGCGGAGGGTTCCTCTTCAACTCGTTCGCCCGCAGCGTGAGATAGGAGCGGATCGCTTCCACGTCCGCCTCCTGCAGTGAATTCCGGAACGAGATCATGCCGCCCTCGGACAGCGCGCCATCCACCACGACGGCCTTGAAGAACGGCGCACTGCCCAGCGCAACGCTGTAATTCAGGTCGGGGAAGCCCGAGAACATGCGCCCACCCTCGTGGCAGCCCGTGCAATTGCGCTCGTAAAGATCCTTGCCGCGCGCGTGCACCGCTGCGTCGCCGAAATCCGCTGGTGGATTCAACACCTGCGCCACCTGCGGCGGCGCCGGCGGCAATTGCACCCTGCCGCCGATCCTGTAGACCAGCAGGCGATTCACGCCGTTGGCCGCTGAAAAGCCGGTGCTGGCCGAGGACATGGCCACCACGTATTGCACGCCACCGATGGAATAGCTGATCGGGCCGGGCACCACATTGCCTTGCGTGGACACCGACCAGACCTTCTCACCCGTGTCGGCGCGGAAAGCACTGAACTTCTGACCCGAAGTGCCCTGGAACACCAGGTTGCCGGACGTGGTCAGCGTGCCGGCGCTGCCATTGCCCTCGCGCTGCTTCCAGGCCACCTGACGCTTCACCGGATCCCAGGCCATGAGCGCTACGCCCGCATCCTCCAGCACCGGACGGGTCTGACCTTCTGGCTGCCCGCCCATCCTGACATCCACCAGCTGATTGCCGAGGATGCGACCACCCTCTTCGGCCACGAACGAGCTGATGCCATAGCGCATGCCGAAGTAGAAGAGACCCGTGCCGGGGTTGTACGACTGCGGATGCCACACATGGGATTGCGAGGGCACCACGTAGAAACCCTTCGTGCCATAGATGGCATCGGGATTCATGATGGGCGCAAAGTTGTTGGCCTTGTCGAAGCCCGTCGCCCAGTTGATCGAAGGCACGTAGGGATCGGCCGACAGCACCTTGCCCGTGGCCACCTCGATCACGTAGAACACGCCGTTCTTCGGCGCCTGCATCACCACGTGCTTCTTCTGGCCATCGATCACGAGATCGGCCACGGTGAGCGGGTTGGTGTTGTCGAAGTCGAAGCTGTCTTTCGGCACGGTCTGGTAGTGCCACTTGTACTTGCCCGTCTTCGCATCCAGCGCGACGATGGAGGCCGTGAACAGGTTGTCGCCGCCGCCGGGCGAACGGATGGTGTGCGGCCAGGGCAGGCCATTGCCGGTGCCGAAAACCACCGTGCTGGTCGACTCGTCGTAAAGGATGCCGTCCCACACGGTGCCGCCACCGCCCTTTTCCCACCACTTCGCTCCCTTCCAGGTTGCGGCGGCCATGGGCATCACGCTGTCGGATGCCGCGCCCTCGGGCCCCTTGGAAGGATCGTTGGGCACGGTCCAGAAACGCCACAGCGCCTTGCCGGTGTCGGCGTCATGCGCGGCCAGGAAGCCGCGTGTGTAGAACTCGCCGCCGCCCTGTCCGATGTACACGATGCCGTTCCCCACGCGCGGCGCGCCGGTGATGGAATAAGGCAGGCTGCGGTCGGTGACCTGCACGTCCCAGACTTTCTTGCCGCTCTTCGCATCCAGCGCCAGCAGGCGACCATCGATGGTGCCGATGATGATCTTTCCCTTCCAGTACGCGGCGCCTCGGTTGGAGATGTTGCAGCAGATGCTGCTCGCAGCCAGTTCTCGCGGCACCTGCGGATCGAACTTCCACAGTTGCTTGCCGGTCACTGCATCGAAGGCGAAGACCTTGCTCCAGGGGCCGGTGAGGTAAAGCTTGCCGTCCACGACCAGCGGCGTGCTCTGGTAGCCGCCCTTGTCGGGGATGTCCGCATACCAGGCGAGGCCTAGCTGGTTGATGTTGCCGGCATTGACCTGGTCAAGCGGAGTGAAGCGTTGCTCGTCGCCGGTGCGGCCGTGGGCGCTCCATTCCATGTCTCTGGCGACGCTGCTCGCGGCGGACATAGTGGAGGTGGACGCGAGCAGGCTGGCGGCAGTGATGAGTCCGGCAATCAGGTGTCGCATGAATCCCCCATTTATGGCAGCGACAATGCTAGCAGGCTTGCTTGCAGGGCGTCTGGAGACGATCGCCGGATAGCTAGCGCGCAGGCAACGGGATCGGCCCAGTGGTGTCGTATTGCACCGGGCAGCCGAACACAGGCACACCCGCCGCCGTCTGCGTTGCGCAGAACTCCTGCGCCGCCCGCATCTGGCGCTGGTTGTTGGCGAGCGTCGCCTCGATCGAAAGTCCGCCATCAGGACCATGAACCGCCACGTTCAGGCGGGGATTGATGGCATACGCCTTGATGTTCTCGTTCAGCGCGCTGGCCCACCAGTGCCAGGTCCACGCGGCGTCGCCCAGGTCGCCTTCCATCATGATTCGCGATTCGGGCAGATAGGCAAACACGGCGTTTGCCATGTGGGAATGGCCCAGCACATGGTAGATCTCGAGCCGCTGCGTCCTGTCCTCCAGCACGAGCTTCTCATCGACCGCTGTGAACACCAGATGGTTGGGGCTTCTCGCCAGGTCGTCGGGAAACACGACGGCAGGCCGCGCTGATCATTTCGCGAAAGATGGCCTCATTGCCCCGGTGCGAGATCACGCCAAGGCCGCGTGACACCGCAGCGCGCAGGCCCGCCGTATGATCGAAATGATGGTGGGTGACGATGAGCTGCGTCACCCGCTTGCCAGGCACCAGCCGGTTGGCCGCATCGATGCGCGCCAGCGTCGCGGCAGCACTGCCGTTGGCCTCGAAGATCACGAGATGATCGGCGAACTCGATGACGGGCCCGCCGTTGTTGTTGCCCACACGCAGGTCCCATACGCCGCGCGTGAGCGGCGTGACGGTGACCGGAGGGGGTGCCGCAGGCGTGGCGGCGGCGACCGGCGATGCGTTCGCCGCGGGGATCGCCGGCATCTGGTCGCGTGCCACGTTGAGCCGGTACGAGTCGACCTGGAACATCAGCGTCACCTGATTGCGCCAGTCGATGCGGTTCATGAGGCCGTAGGGCAGCATCACGCCATCGTGTGGAATGTAGGCGCTGAACAGTGCCGTCACGGCAACGTCGCCCAGGTTCGCGTGCGAAATGATCCGACGGGTCCATGCTGGCAGATGTGTGATCGGGTCCACGCCCATCAATACCGGCACTCCATCCGACGTCGTGAACTGCAGAACCGGCAGCCCCTGCTCCACGCTGACGGAACCCAGGCTTGCGGCTGGGTCGAGCGCGGCGAGCACGGCCGGCAGCGGGTGATCGAGCAGATCCTCCGCGCCTTGCCGCGTTGTTGCGCGGTTCCAGTTGAGCCCGAACGGCGCGGCGAATGGAAACATGGGCGCACGTCGCTGCTGCAGTACTGCGCGGCGCGCCTGAAGGTCGATGTTGCGTTGTGCATCGGCAATGGCGCGCCACTTCGGCGGCGCGTTCACTTCGGCGGTGACATTGCCGCCGCCATCCATGTAGGCATCCTGACCGAACCCGGTATAGACCAGCGTCTCGACGCGCCGCAGGCGCTCGGTGCCACCCATCGCCATGGCGACCTGCTCGATCAATCTCCGCGCGGGCGATTGCTGGGCAACGACCGGCTCGATGACACAGAAGAGCGCCAGCAGGGGCGCCAGACAGGACAGTCGATGCGTAATCTTCATTTGGGGGCTTCCTCGCTGAAATCGAACAGGTCTTCCTCTTCGGGCCTGCTCATGTCCTTCTCCCAGTATTTGCTCCCAGATCCGTGCCCAGGGTCGGCCGTACATGTCGGGTACCTCGAACTCGATCGTGCGTCCGGGTGAGACGGGCGTCGCCGTGCCGTCAAGCGGGTAGATGGTCTGGATGCATTCGGTGAAGGCGACGGGGTTCACCTGGGCATCGATGAAGTCGGCCCGCTTTTCCATGCGCTCGACAATGCGGATGGGATCGACCAGAGCCTCCGGGTCGTAGAGGATGGCCTCGTGACTGAGGCCCGTGAACGCGCCGCTGGCATTGCGAAGCGGCGTATAGATCTCGATGGACTGCATCTTTCCTGAGTGCTCGAAGGCCGCGTGCGAAGTCCACGGCTGGATGTTGGAGGTCCAGGTGATCAGCGTATTGCCATCCCAGAAGCCGATGGTCTCGCCATACCAGCGCGGCACCTGCTCGCCCAGCCGTGGCACGGGTCCATCCATCTTGAATTCGCGGCCCACATGGATGTTGGTGATGAAGTTCATCGCCCCGCTCATGTAGAGCTGAACCATCTGCGGCGTGACCAGCAGCTGGCGGTCGTAGGCACCCCATTCGTGCCAGCGCCGCATGAAGCCCTCCGGCCAGCAGTACTGCGCGGACCACATGGGTTTGTTGGTGTGGCCGTGGTGGTAGGTTTCCTGCACCAGGCGTTGCCGGTAGGTATCGGTCAGCAGCGACAGTATCGTCGGCACCTGCACATGCCGCATGTTGATCCAGGTGTCGTTGCGTGGACTGAATCTGGGTTGCCGATACACGCCATTCCATTCGTGGGGCAGTGTTGCAGGCGTGTGGACCGTCGGCCCTCCGCGCTTGCGGGTTTCAGCGAGCAGGGCCTCGTAGTGCGCCTGCGCCGTGCGGAAGGAATAGGGACTGACGATCGACTGCCGCGGGTAATCCCGGTCGCAGTATCCCCAGGGAGCCGTGCGAGGCGGATCATCGCCCATCGCGTTGGCCGCTGCGCCAACCCACAGGTTCTCGATGGCAATGAGACTGTTGCAGCGGAAGTATCTCGGGTCGCTCCACAGCGCGCGGTCGGCGTAGAAGTCCTTCGTCGTGAACAGGTCACGAGGCAGCGGCTCCACACCTGTCGGCGACTGACCCGCGCGCGCTGATCCGGAAAATGTGCCATTGCGTTGCACTGAGGCACCGATGGGTTGCAGGTTGTTGATGTCGGTGAGCGGCGCGGCCCGCCCGACACTGGTGAAGCCGATGTCCGGCAGTTGCTGGGCAGAAGCCGTGGCGGCCCCCATCAATACGGCCGAGCAGACCATTGCCTGCCACAGGATCAACCTCTTCACGGCGTACATCAGCGTCCTCCGAAGCCGAGCTGCCTGCAATCGGCGATGGCCTGAAGGGATTCGGCGGCCATTAGCCCACCGGCACCGTCAGAAGCAGCGGAGCCGGTATTATCCTGTTAATGGGAATATTCAAGCAAATGCACTTCCCGCTCAACTTCAGCTGGGTCGTAATCCTCCTGTTACGGAAGTGATCCGCGCGCCGCGCCAGGAGCCGCGCCGCCTGGCACGGCGCCACGATCTGCTCCAGGTCCCGCACCGCGACCCCGGGGTGGTGGTGGTGGCGAGAGACGCGCTGCGACGGCGCAGGTTTCCGCGACCCTGAAGAATCGTTGCACGGCATCCTTGCCAATGACATACGGGTGGGGATCTCCAGCTTGGCGCTTTGCAAGCGCCGGCAATTTCACCGTCGAGCCGTCATAGGCCGTGTGGTTTGACAGCAGGATATCCGCGCCGGCCCTGTTGGCGACTTCGCGGAATCTCGCTGCCGACGCTGCATAGGTCTCGAGCCGCTTGAGCCGCGGATCGTCAGGGGAGTCTCCGAAATTGAACAGCGTGCCACCCCACAACACGGCGGTATGCGCCACGCCATTGTCGTGGACGGGCAGTACCGTGGACAAGGTGCCGTGCGTGTGGCCCGGTGTCTCGTACACGCGCACGCTGCTCTTGCCCAGCTTGATCTCCATGCCGTCGGTCGCAATGATGTCGCGCTTCGCCGGGGCCTTCTCGTTGGACTTCTCGTAGAGGTCCCAGTCGGCCGCCGACATCACCACCCTGGCACCGAAACGCTGCAACACGCCTGCACCACCGGAATGGTCGGCATGGGCATGGCTGATGATCACGTAGCGGATCTCTCTGGGATCGATGCCCAGCTTGCGCAGGCCCTCGATCACTTCAGCTTCCACGGAATAGTCGAAAATCGCATCCACCAGGATGATGCCCTCGGAGGTGCGCAGCGCCCACACGGAGAACGCCGTCTGCCCGAGGAAATACAGGTCGTCGAAAACGCGCACCGGCTCCGCATACCAGGTACGGGCCTGATCGATGGTGGGCAGTGCACCAGGCACCTGACCCACGGGTGCAGCGGCGCCGACGGCACGGATAGGTTCGGAGCACAGCTGACCGAAGATATACGAGTGGTCGCTGCCCGCAGCAGTTCGGGCCCCCTCGACGTGTTCGCGCGCCTTGTCCAGGTCAATGCCCGGCGCAGCCGCGCCAAGCAGCGCGGGAACGGTGAGCATCATCGCCGGCAACAGGATGTTCTGTTTCATGTCTTTCTCCCTCAGACCTTGTACGCTTGCCGCGCGAGCAGCCGCCACTCGCCGCCGCGCTTCTGCCAGATCAACAGGAGCGTGAGGTCCACTCGCGACGGCGCGCCTGCACCCGCGACCACGAATGTCATCGTGCCGCGCGAGATGGCCATGTCGCCCACCACGCTGGAACTCATCTTCGGATTGTCGATCGAAGCAATGACACTTCGCTTCGAAACCAGGGCATCGATGAACTGCTCCTGGTTTTCCACACTCCCCGCAGAGTGACCATAGGACAGCTCCGGCCAGGTGATCCTCTGCAGCGCGCCCTTGTCGGGCGCGACTATTGCCTCGGACAGTGTGGCGATAGCCTTCGCCACGGCTGCCTCGTCGGGAGAGGCGCCGAACACGGGCAAGGCGAAGCCCAGCAGCAAGGTCAACGTGGTGGCAATTATTCTCGACATGGTTACACCTCCAGCAGTCGGGATTTCGGTCATGGCGCGCGCGGCGTCTCCGGCACGGGCCGATCTCGCCACCAGGTGGCAAGCGTCGCGCCGGTGATGTTCATCAGCGAACCGAATACCGTCGGCACCAGGCCCACTGTCGCCATCTTGCCCATCTCCTGGGCAAGACCGGTGGCAAGTCCGGCGTTCTGCTGGCCAACCTCGAAGGCAATGGTGCGGCAGGACTTCTCGTCGAGGCCGAACAGACGGCTGCTCCAGTAACCGAGCGTATAGCCGGAAACATTGTGCAGCAGGCTGATCAGGATCAGCACCGTGCCGATCACCAGCAGGTTGTCGCGCGCGCCGGCGGTCATGATCATCAGGATGAGCACGATGCCGCCCATCGAGACCTTCGGCATCAGGTTGTCGAGCCACTGCGTCTTGCCGTGCAGGAAGTGATTGAAGACCAGGCCGGCAATGATCGGCAGGATGGTGATCTTGATGATGCTCCACATCATTCCCCAGGTGTCGATGGGGATGAGCTGCCCGGCCAGCCACTGCATGTAGAACGGCGTGATGAACGGCGCCACCAGCGTGGCCAGTGTGGTCAGCGTGACCGAAAGCGCCAGGTTTGACTTGGAGATATACGCCATCACGTTGGACGCCAGGCCACTGGGAACCGAACCGATCAGGATGATGCCGGCGGCGACCTCGGGTTCCAGGTCGAAGGCCAGCGCAAGCCCCGCGCCGACAAAGGGCATGATGGTGAACTGCAAGCCCATGCCGATGAATACGGCCTTGGGCGCCTTGACCACGCCGACGAAATCGCTGGCGCTCATGGCCGTGCCCATGCCGAACATGATGACCTGCAGCAGCGGCACGATCAGCGCGCTCGTCTTGAACTCGCCCCAGCTCACGAAGGGTGCCGGGTAGTTCATCGCCAGCGACACGGCTGCAAAGATCAACAGGCTGAACGAAATGCCGCGAAGCCGCTCCGAACCACGCACACCGTACGCGGCCAGCGCGAACGCCACGGGGAGCAACGGACCGCCAATGCGCGGCAGATCGGCGACCAGCAGTGCGATCGATGCAACAAGCAGGGCGAGCGCGAGGTACAGAACGGTCTTGTGCGTTGAGGCCATGGGTCGTTGTTTCCTTCTTATTGCTTGCGCTGCGCATCAAGGGCCACCATCCGCTCCCGAACCCCAAGCGGTGGTAGGCTACGGCACAGCAGCAGCGGTGCCGGGCACATTAGAATACGAATCCCGGCATGGCAATCACCGTCATTTCCGCGGAGCACTCATGAAGCTATCCCGACGCAGATTGCTCGAGCTCGCCATGGCGGCACCCGTCTTGATCCCGAAGGCTCGTGCCGGAGACATGGCTCCGACCACATCCCGCGTGTATCCCGGCATCGACGGCAGGCTGAGCTATCTGCCCGACGAGTTCGGCAACACGATTCATGATGCCTCGCATGCGGGCTATGGCGGCGGCGGCGTGGCCATTCCCACCCTGCCCGTGCGCGAAACGCTGTGGCCGGTACCGGGCGACAACACCGGACACCTGCAGGCCGCCATCGATCGCATTGCGGCACTGGCACCGGACGTCAACGGCTTTCGGGGCGCCCTGCTGCTGCGTGCCGGCTACTACCGGATGGCTACGCCCGTGCGCATCCAGGCCAGCGGCATCGTGCTGCGCGGCGAAGGCATGGGCGACACCGGCACTATCCTGCTGGGCACTGGAACCGGACGCCCGCCCGCTACGTCGGGCCAGGGTCCCGGCCCGGGCCGCGGCCCTACCGCACTTGTCACCATTGGCGGCGCATCCGGCGTCGTGGCGGATGAGGCCAGCCAGCGCGAAGTGGCCGACGATTACGTGCCAGTGGGCGCGCGCAGCCTGCGCCTGACTTCAACGCGTGGCCTTAAGGCCGGCGATGCAGTCGTCGTGCGCCGCATCGGCAACCAGGCGTGGATCGATGCCGTGGGCATGTCGGCACCGAATACCACCAGCCCGTGGCGCCCGTTCAATGTGGACTGGGATCGCGTCATTGTCGAAGTCCAGGGCAACACCATCGTGCTGGATGCACCCATCACCTGCGCCATTGAAAGGCGCTGGGGTGGCGGCTTCGTGATGAACAGCAGTGACCAGGGCCGCATACAGGGTGTGGGCGTGGAGAACCTGCGCGGCATGTCGGAATTCGACCCGACCGTGCGCACCTCGAACTACGGCAACATGGATCGCCCGGACTATGCCGCCGAGGAGTACTACTCCGACGAGAACCACTTCCGCGATTTCATCAGCTTCGACAACGCCAGGAACTGCTGGGTGCGCAATGTCACGGCGCTGCACTTCGTGAACTCGATGGTGGGCACGCAACGCGGCACGAAATGGATCACCGTGCAGGATTGCGTGTCGCGCGAGCCGGTATCGGTGCGCGCCGGCGGGCGCCGCTTCACTTTCGCACTGCGCGGTCAGCTGGCGCTGGTGCAGCGCTGCTACTCCGACAAGGGCCGCCACTCGTTCATGTCAGGCCAGCCCACCGCCAGCGGCAATGTATTCCTGGACTGCCGCGCCACCAGCCCGTACTCGTCGAGCGAGCCGCATGAACAATGGGCCACCGGCACGCTGTACGACAACGTCCAGGCTCCTCTCACGGCGCGCTACTGGAAGGACTTCATCATCGGCTGGGCGGGCGCCAACACCGTGTTCTGGAATTGCGAGGGCGATTTCCTGGTGCAGAAACCACCCACCGCGCAGAACTACGCCTTCGGGCACATCGGCGTGAATGCGGTGATCTTCAACACCGGGTATCAGGACCTGACCAAGGAGAAAGGCCACCTGGAGTCGCTGGACCGGCACGTGTCGCCGCGCAGCCTGTACCTCACGCAGCTGCGCGATCGCCTGGGCGATGCGGCCGTACGCCGCATCGCCACCGCCGATCAGTTGGCCTGAGCGGGCAGCGCGTAAGCCACCCAACCCAGCGGTGCGGCCGCATCGGGCGGCGGACCGCCACGGCGCGGCGCGGCCGAAGACGCGGGCACGAGCAGGTACTGGCGGCCATCCATCTGGTACATCACCGGCGATCCGATGAAGTCGCCACCGAACCAGGCTGACCAGAGCTGCTTGCCATCGGCGCTGTCCCAGGCGCGGATCTGGTTGTCGCGGCCGGCACCGAACACCAGGCCCGAAGCGGTGACGATCACGCCATTGAGCAGGCCGGGTGTGCCGGTGCCGGTGATGCCGCGCGCGGCCAGGTCGGGATCATCGCCGAATCCGATTCGCCACTGGATGCGCGGCTCGTTCAGGTCGTACTTCACGATGGAAGTGAACGGCGGCGCGAATCGGTTGCCCACCGTGTTGTACTCGTTGATCGTGTACTGCTTCCATTCTGTCGGCGCTGCCTCCGGATACGTCGCAGGCGGCCCGCGCGTCGCAGGTGGCCGCGTGGCCACGGAGCCGGATCCTGCAATCAGTTCGGGCGGCGCGCCAGAACCCGCGCCACGACCGCGAGCACCAATGCCTCCGGGCCCGAAGCCGCGAGCACCCGGCGGCGCAGTGAGCAAGCGGACCAGGTCTTCCACTTCGGATTCGGACAGATGCGCGAACGGCGGCATCCGGCCACGGCCGGTCTTGAGCATGGTTCTGATTGCCGCGGCCTCCACACTCGGCGCGCCGGCCACGATTCCACGGGCAACATCGCTCGCTGCGTGAACCAGTGGCGTGCCGGTGTCGGTACCCTGACGGTTGACGCCGTGACAGGCCTGGCACTGCGTCTGGTAGATCAACTGCCCCGGTGGTTCGGGCGGCCCGCCGCGGCGAGCGGGCGCGGAATCCGGATCCACCAGATGCAGGATGCCGGGATTGTCATGCGCAACAACGTAGACGGCGCCGGTGTCCGGCTCCGAGGCCGCTCCACCGAACAGCGTGCCACCCTGGTTGGTCGGAATGTGGACAGTGTCCTGCAGGCTCAACGGCGTGAAGATGCCCTCGTTGACGGCTGCCTCGAGGCGCTTGCCGATCGCGTCTGCTTCCTGCTCCGACAGGTAGGGGCTGATGTCCGCCGCCGTAAAGCTGTGCCGGGAAAATGGCTCGGGCTTGGTCGGAAAGGGCTGCGTCGCCCAGGCCTGGTCGCCGGGCATTCTGGACTTCGGTACCGGGCGCTCCTCGATCGGCCAGATGGGCTCACCTGTATCGCGGTCCAGCACGTACAGCCATCCGGTCTTGCCGGCCACGGCGAGCACTTCGCGGCGCCTGCCTTCATGTCGGATGGTGTTGAGCTGCGGTGCCGCATTCGGGTCCATGTCCCACAGGTCATGGTGCACCATCTGGAAATGCCAGCGGCGCTTGCCCGTGCGGACATCCAGCGCAACGATCGAAGTGCCGAAGAGATTCGCGCCGAGGCGATCGGCACCGTAGAAATCGTAGGTGGGCGAACCGAGCGGAATGTAGGCGATGCCACGCGCCGCATCGATGGTCAGCTCGCCCCAGTTGTTGTTGCCGCCCATGTAGCGCCAGGCATCCTTCGGCCAGGTGTCGTAGCCGAACTCGCCCGGTCGCGGCACGGTATGGAAGGTCCACACCAGCTTGCCCGACAGCACGTCGTAGGCGCGGATATCGCCCGGGGGCGACATGTATCCCTCGCCCGGTGCGCTGCCGGCGATGAACAGGTTCTCGAACACTTCGCCGGGCGTATTCGACTGGATGTTGCCGATGCTGGCCGGATCGCGGCCATCGATGCCCACTCGCAGATCGACCACGCCACCATCGCCGAAAGTCGTGATGGATTTGCCTGTGCGCGCATCCACTTGCTGCAGCAGGCTGTCCATGGCGAAGATCAGGCGGCGGTCGGCGCCATCCTTGCTTTCCCAGTAGTTGAATCCGCGGCTGGTCATGCCGTTCATGTTTTCGCGGATCCAGATCTCCTTGCCGCTCGCTGCATCCACGGCCACCAGCGAACCGTTTCGGCCGCGACCGTAAACCACGCCGTGCATCACGATGGGCCCGCTGCCGGTATCGCCGAAGGGGTAGGTCCACGCCACGCCCAGCTGCGCGACATTGGCCTTGGAGATTTGTCGTGAATGGAAGAATCGCGAGTTGTCCGCGCCCCCGCTGTATCCCGGCCACCATTGGTCGGCAGCGGTGGCCTGGGCGGACTCCTGCGCGGCGTCGGATCCGGGCTTGATTGCGCAGGCAACCAATAACACCGGCGCGACAAACAACAGCGGGCGCCAACGTGAAGGCATGAACATGCAGTGAAATCCCCCTTCCGATCCGACAGCATTCTTGCGAACAAGCGGGGCGCCGTCTACAGTTCCCCGGCACTGATTTAATACTACTATTCAAAAGCGCCATTCCAACAATGAAAAATCTGCATCGGGGCATCAGCCTGGCACTGCTGGCCGGCGTCGCATTCACCATCGCCGGCTGCTCGAAGCATGCAGCGCCGCCCTGGGCCGAACGCAACCAGGCCGTGATGGACGAACACAAGATTTCGGGTCGCTCGCGCGACCTGCCCGAGGTAAATGTGCCCATGGCACTGACCGACGGTGAACCCGTGCTGGCGGCCGATCTGCCCGCCGCAAACCTCGCGCCGGGAGTCGAGGCGAAGCTCTCGTGGGGGCGTGGTGCATTGCTCGAGCACGTGACCATGGCACCGGGTGCCGAGTATCCGGCCCAGACCCTGGGCGAAGAACTCATCATCGTCGTGACCGCCGGATCGGCCACGCTGGATCTCGACGGCAGGACCCTCGACCTTGCGAAGGATTCGGCCGTCTATCTCACTCCGGGCAACATTCGCAGCATGAAGGCCGGGCCCGAGGGACTCCAGACCTTCGAGGTCTATTCACCGGTGCGCCTCGATCATCTCGCACTGGCTGGGCAGGACGTGAGCAAGGCCAAGCCCGGCTTCCCCGACATGGGCGTCACGCCTTCCCTGGAGCCTGGCGTGGTGGTGAACATCAACGAGATCCAGTGGACGCCGCTCACGGACCCCGCTGCCGACTCGATCATCCGCGCAGCACCGCGCAGGCGCGCCTCATCTGGGGCCGCAATGCCCAGGTCAGCATGGTGCGGATGGACCCGGGCTCCACCTTTGCGCAGCACATCCATCCCGAGGATCAGCTCAGCTACACCATCCGCGGCTCGCTCGAGCAGGGTGTGATGGATTCGAACTACACCGCGAACGAGGAAGGCCGCCACGTGGTGTACCTGCCGGGCGGCATGGTGCATTCGGCCAGTCTCAGCGACACCGGCGCCGACCAGTTCGATGTGTTCTGGCCCGTGCGTCCCGACTACATCGAGCGAGCAGCAAAGCAGCAGGCGCTGTATGCAGAAGTGATCGCGCCAGACGCGAAGCCGCAGAAGCTGGCGGAAGGATTCACGTTTGCCGAAGGCCCGACCTGGATCGACGGCAAACTGTACTTCTCCGATATGTACTTCAAGGATCACAAGGCCGGCGACTGGACGGGCAGCCCGGCGAAGAGCCGCCTGATCGTGATGGAACCGGATGGCAAGTGGCGCGTGCTCGCCACGGGCATGCAATCCAATGGCACCCTGCTCGCGGCCAACGGCAACCTGCTCGTGTGCGACATGTTCGGCCACCGTGTGGTCGAGGTGAACCCGGCCACCGGCAAGGTGGTGAAAGTGTTGTTCAACAAGATCGACGGCAAACCGGTGGACGGACCTAACGACATGGTCCTGGACGCGCGCGGCGGCCTGTACATCACCGACCCGCAGTTCACGCCCGAGGCGAAGAAGAACAACCCGGGCCCGCAGCTCTATTACCTGGCGCCGGATGGCAAGGCCCGCGTCGTGGTGCCGGCTGGCGAGTTCGCGTTCCCGAATGGCGTGGAGATCTCGCCTGACGGCAAGACCGTGTATGTGAACAACAGCTGGAGCCAGCCGGGCGAGAACTTCGTGTGGGCCTTCGATGTGGCCGAAGACGGTTCGTTGTCGAACAAGCGCCGCTTCGCCGCAATGAACCTCGCCGCGGCGGTACTGAGCGCCCCGAAGCCCGCCGATCGCTACGACTCCAGCGGCGACGGCACCGCCGTGGACACAGACGGCCGGTACTACGTGGCCACCAAGTCGGGTGTGCAGATCTTCCGGCCCGACGGCAGCTTCGTCGGCACCATCTGGGCGCCACAGTATCCGGTGAATATCACGTTTGGCGGCCCGGACAACAGCACGCTGTACATGGTGGGAGAATCCTCGGCCTGGATGATCCCGACGAAGGTGAAGGGATTCCGCCATCCGGCCACGGCGGCGGCCAACTAGCACGAACGGAGGGGGGCAAATGAGCAATCGCATGGGCTTGCGGACAAGGGTTGCGGTCGCCGGCATGGCCGCGGGTCTGCTGAGTCTAGCGGTGCCAGCTGCGCAGCAGCAGGGCCTCGAGGGCCGCATCGCGCACACCAATCCGGAGTCCTACAGCTCGCAGCGGGGCGTGCATGCCGGCGCGGGCAGCATGTCTTTCACCGGCCTGCTGAATCGCGGGGCGGTCACGCCCGAATTCAACTTCCTGCATCGCGGCGAGATTCCACCCCGCGCGGGCATCGGCCATCACTTCCACAATGTGGCCGAAGAGATGTTCGTCATCCTGAATGGCGAGGCCCAGTTCACCATCGATGGCCGCACCGCCGTGGTCAAGGGCCCGGCCGGCGTGGTGAATCCGGCAGGCCACTCGCACGCGATCTACAACTCGGGCACCGAGACGCTGCAGTGGATGAACATCAACGTGACCACCATTGCTGGCGTGGGTGATGCCTTCGACCTGGGTGACACGCGCGAGAACGCCGTGCTCGATCCAGTGCCCACCTTCATGACGATGCAGCTGGACCGCAATCTGTTGCGCGCACCCGGCGCTGGCTTCGGTCGTGGCGGCGGTGCCGGGCCCGCCCCTGCACCCGCACCTGCAGCCGCAGCGGATGTGCGCTCGCGGCGCGTGCTCGGTCCGACCGTGTTCAAGTCCACCTGGTCGTATGTGGATCATGTACTGGTAGCCCCTGGCGCATCGACGCCGACAGCCGATCATGCCGACATGGGCGAGGCGTACTACGTCATCGCGGGCAGCGGCGCAGTCACGGTTGCGGGCGAATCGGCGGCCGTGCGTGCCGGCGATGCCATTCCGGTACGCGTGGGTGAGGCCAGCCATTTCACCAACAGTGGCGCCGTGCCGCTGGAGCTGCTGGTGATCGGCGTGGCACGCGACATGGAGGCCAAGATCAAGACGATGGCCCCCGGTCCCCGGCGCTGAAATCCGTGATCCAGGCCTTCGAAACCATTGCCAATCCGCCCGGGAGAATTCGCATGAATCGTCGCAGCTCGCTGCTGGCCACACTGCTTCTTGTGGCCGGATCACCCGTCATGGGCCAGCAGATCTCCAAGGACGACCTGATCTTCCTCACGCCGCAGTGGCAGGGGGAACGGTTCAAGGACGGCCGACCGAAGGTGCCGGACGACATCCTCCAGCGCATGAAGCTGGTCACGCACGAGGAGGCGTGGTCCGTGCTGCGCGGCGAGCGCTTCAACTACCAGTTCGACGGCGACTGGAAGGTGCTGCATCCCGATACCGTGCTGGTGGGGCGTGCGGTGACCGCCACCTTCATGCCGGGGCGGCCCGATATCCACGCGCAGATCGACAAGCGCGGCCGCGAGCAGGGCCGCTCGGGCAGCCAGAACTCCTGGCCCATCGACATGCTCACACCCGGTGACGTCTACGTGGCCGACCAATTCTACATCTACGAAGACGGACCCACCGTGGGCGACAACCTGGCCAACGCCATACTCGGCAATTCGGGCAATGGCTTCATTTATCACGGCCCGATCCGCGACATCGCCGGCATGAAGAAGATGGAGAACTTCGCCGTGTACTACCGCAGCTACACGCCGACCCACCACAACCCGCCAGGCAACCTCAACACCACGCTGGTGGGCATCAACCAGCCCACCCGCATCGGCGACGCCACCGTGATGCCGGGCGACGTGGTGCTGGCGCGCGATGGCGCCGTGCTGTTCATCCCGCCGCACCTGGCACAGCGTGTGGTGGAGACTTCCGAGGTCGTGCGCCTGCGCGACATGTTTGGCCATGAGCGCCTGCGCGAGGGCAAGTACACCGCCGGCCAGATCGACACGCGCTGGTCAGAGGACATCGAGCGCGATTTTTCCCAGTGGATGGAAAAGAACGCCAAGACACTGCCCGTGTCCGAAGAACGGGTGCGCGAACTGCTCAAAACGCGCACTTTCTGATCAGAAACACACAACCAGACGGGATTCAAAGTGAAACCTTCAACCTCTCGACGATCATTCCTTAGCTACGGCGGCATGGCGGGTCTGGGAGCGCTGGCGGCTAGCCCGGCAACTACCTTCGGACAGGTGCTTCAGAATTCGGTCCAGCAGAATGCCAACATGGCCTCCAGCCCGTCGGACCTGCGCATCACCGGTGTCAAAGCCGGATACATCCGCGGCGGTGCTTCGCTGTTCGTGAAGATCGAGACCAACCAGGGCATTTACGGCGTCGGCGAAGGGGTAGATGCCGTCAGCGGCACGTACCAGATGGTGCAGAGCCTGGGGAGGCGACTCGTGCAGCGCAATCCGCTGGATGTGAACCGCCTGTTCGACGACATACGGCGTGGCGGAATCTTCGGCGGCGCCCAGGCGGGCGTGTTCATTGCCGTGCTGTCGGCGATCGAGACCGCACTATGGGATCTGGCCGGCAAGGCGTTGGGCGTCCCCGTGTACCGGCTGCTCGGCGGCAAGTTTCGCGACAACATCCGCGTGTACATGGATACCGCGCTGTACCAGTCGCGCCTGCCCACGCCGGCTGACTTTGCCAAGGCCGCGCGCGAAGCCGTCGACATGGGCATGACTGCCGTCAAATTCGACCTTGACCAGGGCAACGACCCGAACAAGTACGACCAGTACAACTGGACGGCGAGCCCGGCCGAACTGCAGCGCATGGTCAATCAGGTGGCCGCAGCCCGCAAAGAGGTGGGGCCCAACATCGACATCTGCTGCGACATGCATGGCCGCTACGACCTGATCACGGGCAAGCAGGTAGCCAAGCTGCTCGAGCCCTACAACCTGATGTGGCTCGAGGAGCCGGTGCCGGCCGAGAACATCGAAGCGCTGAAGGCGATCAATGAATCTTCGAGCACACCTATCTGTGCCGGCGAGAACCTGTACCTGGGCCATGGCTTCCGCCGCGCGCTGGAGATCAATGCGGTGGACATCGTCATGCCCGACCTGCAGAAAGCCGGCGGACTGGGCGAAGGGCAGCGCATCGCCAACCTGGCCAATCTCTACTACACGCCTTTCGCACCGCACATGGTGGCGTCCTATCTCGGCGCCATGGCAGCGGCGCATGTCTGTGCGTCCGTGCCGAATTTTCTGATCCTGGAGTGGCAGATCTACTTCCACCGCGACCAGATGTACAAGGATATCGTCACGCACGACGGCGAGATGGTCGTCAAAGGCCACATCCCGCTGTCGAACAAGCCGGGCATTGGCGTCGACATCAACATCGAGGCCATGCGCCGCTTCGCGGCTCCAGGCGTGCCGTTCTTCGAATAGGCACGCCAGCCGGCGCGGCGATTCAGTTCCCGGCGGGCGGGGATTTCACGAACACTGTCTGGCTTTGCACCTTGCCGTCGCGGATCACCCAGACGTCGGTGCCCGACAGTTCCTGGGGCGTGCCCGCGAACTGCACCCAGGGCATCACTGTGACGTCGCTGCCCTTGAACTCATAGGTTGAGGTCATGCTGGCCATTCCCGCAGCGTTGTCCTTGTTGGTCAGCACCGCGAACAACTTGGAGATGTTTTCCTTGCCGTCGAAGACATTGAAGCCCGCCACATCGACCTCGCCCGGGACGATGCCGTGCGGCGCGATCACCAGCGCGTTTTCGGCATAGTCGTCCATCACTGCCTGGAGATCGCCAGCCTTCATCGCCGCGAGATGGCGATCCAGGATGACCTCTGCGCTGTCGGCAGCGGTGACGGCTGCTGTGCCAGAAGTGGTGTCGGCGGAGCAGGCGGCAATGGCGCCCAGCGACAGGATGGTGGCGGCAAGCAGTAAACGCATGAACTTCTCCCCAGGATTGTTTGGCCGATGATTCCCTGTTTGACGCCCAACCTCAAGCGTGGCGGCCACGGCTGCCGAAGCTGACTAGTGCAGCTGGGTGCGCACCCACTCGACCAGCGCCTTGCTGCCCACGCTGACATCCATCCCTGCGGGTACCGCGCGGACATACCAGTACGCGCGCCACGGCGCCGAGGTGGCGCCAGGGGCCAGATCCATCGCCGCGCCCTGCGGCTCCAGTTCCACCAGCGTGTTGTTGGGCGCGGTGTAGATCTCGATCTCGCCTTCGCCTTCGGCCTCTGCGCCAGCCGGGATATCCACGAAGGTATGCAGGAGCAGCACGCCATTGGCCACGTAAGCCAACCAGCCTTCGGCACCATCGCCCACCGACTTCGTCTGCGCATCATTGCCGGAGAAGTCGTACCACACGATGCCATCGCGCACCGTCACCGCGGTGATGGGTCGTGGTGCGCCGCGGCGAGTTTGCCCGGCCGGATCTGCTGCGCCGCGCGGATAGAACACCACGCCTTCGGAAGCCACACGCGTGACCTGCCATGGCGCGAATCGCAGCACCTTGCTGCCGCGGTTGGTCACGGTGTACTCGGCCACCACCGCATTGCGGGCGGCATCGCCCCAGAATCGCTTCTCGACCGAGATGGGGTGATCGCTGACCAGCACCTCGCCGCTGTCGAACAACACGCGGCCTGAAGCGGTATCGATGCGATGCGTCCATTTCGCGGCATCGATGGCCGGCGGCCAGCGCCAGGTCTGCGGGCTGGTCCAGAAGCTCGAACCGTAGGTGATGTTGTTCACCTCGGAGCCGACCAGCAGGTTCCTGCCGCGAAACGCGAGGCCCGTAACGCGCCCTGTTGGCCCGTCTGCCGCGAACGTCGTTTCGCCCACCGTGAAACTGTAGGTCGACCCGGTGAGCGTCGGCACTGGTACCACACGCGTCGCGGCAGCGACGTCGCGGCTTTCACTCTGCCCCGCGCAGGCGGCGAGACCCACGACCATTGCCGCTATTGCGGCGCGTACTGCCCGGCTGTGGAACCTCACCGTACCTCCATTCTTGAATCTGTACACTATATCCGCGTGTTAGCGGCGGCGTGCATTCACACCCTCCCTGGCCATGACTGCCGTGGCCATGACGCTGCCATCCTGGGCACACCCGCGCCTATAATCCATCAAATTAAGTCGGGGGAGTCATGCGAAGTGTTCTTTCAGCGTTGGCATTGCCGCTCTCTCTGAAGGACTGACTCGTGACCTGGCAACAAATCTACGATCCAATGGGCAACCAGGCGCTGTCCACTGCGGCCGCGCACGGCCTGATCTTCGGCCTCATGCGCATTGCCTGGATCGTGGTTGCGTTCTGTTTCGGTGCTTTCCTGGAAGGCACCGACGCCGGATCCAATGCACTGTTCGGCAACCTGCAGAAGGTGACTGCGGAACAGTTGAACATCAGCCCCATCCTGATGGGGGCGGCCAATTCCACGGGCGGCGTGATGGGAAAGATGATCGATGCGCAATCCATCGTCGTGGCCAGTGCGGCCACCCACCAGCAAGGCAAGGAGGCCGCGATCTTCAAGGCGGTGATCTGGCACAGCATCGTGCTGGCCTCGCTGGTCGGCTTGATCGTGATGTTCTACGCGTACGTCGCGCCGTCCCTGATACCGGGGTGGACTGGATAGAAAAAAAGCCCCGGCAGTTTCCCGCCGGGGCTTCAGTCGCAACTATGAAAACCATTACTGCTGTCTTCATGCTCGCCATCTTTCAGCCGGCGTCACTGTTCGCCGCAGAAGCCGCGCCCCGGCCTGCCGCGAGCATTGCGCAGGAGCTTTGCGCGGGCTGCCATGGGCCCAATCTCGTAGGCGGCAACGCGCCCAACCTGATCGACTCCATCTGGGCTCACGGCAGCACCGACGCGGATATCCTCAAGAGCATCCGCGAAGGCTTTCCCCGGCTTGGCATGGTGGCTTACGCAAACCAGCTCTCCGAAGCGGAACAGACGGCACTAGTCAGCTACATCCGCTCCCAGGCAAGGCGATTCGCCTTCGGCCAGATTCCCGCTCCGAACCCGCCCGACTCTGTTGTTCTGAAGAGCGAGTTGCAGGAATTCCGTCTGGAAACCGTCGCGGCTCCGCTGGATACGCCATGGGGCATGACGTTCCTGCCCGACGGTGACATCCTCGTCACGGAGCGCCCCGGCGCCCTGCGACTCATCCGCAAGGGCAAGCTCGTCACCGAGCCCATCCGCGGTACACCAAAGCCCTACGTGCGTCAGGACGCGGGATATTTCGATGTTACCGTTCACCCTGACTATGCGAGGAATGGGTGGGTCTACCTGGCGTACTCCGACTCGATCGGTGAAGTCGCGGCTGGCACACGCCCGCCGTCGATGACCGTGATTGTCCGCGGACGCATCCGTGACGGCGCCTGGGTCGATCAGCAAACCATATTCCGCGCCGCTCCAGAGTTTTACTACGCGAACGACACCCACTACGGCTGCCGGTTCTACTGGGACAAGCAGGGCCATCTGTTCTTTACCTTGGGCGAGCGTGGTAAAGCCCTTGATGCCCAGGACCTGAAGAATCCGCTCGGCAAGATCCACCGCGTCATGGATGACGGCAGTACTCCGCCCGACAATCCCTTCATCAAGCAGGCCGGCGCCGTAGGCTCGATCTGGAGCTACGGCAACCGCAATCCCCAGGGGCTGCAATACCACCCGATCACCGGAAAGATGTGGGCGACGGAACATGGGCCGGCTGCGGGTGACGAACTCAATCGCATCGATGCGGGTCGCAATTACGGCTGGCCCACGATCTCCCGTGGCACGACGTTCGCTGGCGAAATCATCGAGGGCACGGAGCGCGCCGGCATGGAACAGCCCGTGATCTGGTGGACACCGACGGTAGCGCCTTCGGGCATAACCTTCTATACCGGCGACCGTTACCCAGCCTGGAAGAACGAACTGTTCATCGGGACGCTCTTCGGACGATCGCTGCGACGCGTGACGACCGACGGTGACAAGGTCACCCACCAGGAGATTGTATTTGCCGAGATGGGCCGCGTGCGAACCGTCGTGCAGGGTCCTGATGGTTATCTTTACGTCCTGCTCGCCAGCCCCGGCCGTGTCGCGCGCATGGTCCCCGTTGCTCCCGGCACTTATGAGCGCGAACAGACTGCCCGCAAAGCCGCAACTGCCGAGACGCCCTGAGAGGTAACTACACCACTTCCCAGGCGCTGCTGTGTTCGGACCGCCACAGTGCGTCGATCACCGCCATCTGCGAGATGGCGTCGTCCACTCCCCAGAACGGAGCCTGTTCGCCGCGCACGTTGCGGGAGAAGTCTTCGGCCATGCGCTGGTATTGATCGGCCTCCGGCAGAGTCTCCACGGTGAGGCCACTGCCGTCGAGCTTGCCGGTGGCATCGATGCGAATCTGGCTGATGGCGCCCTGCGGCGCGTTGAAGGGAATCAGCACCTCGATGGATCCACGCGTGCCCAGGACCGTAATACGCTGGTGCGAGCAGCACTGCGTCGAAACGGTGAACGAGAGCTGGCGGCCCGCGCCGAAGTCGAGCAGACCGCTGGCGGTGCGGTCGACCTGGAGTTGCGGGTCGCGGTCGACCAGGGACACTGCACGCAACGGCTCAGCCTCGAAGACATACCGCGCCGCGACGATGGCGTAGCAGCCGATGTCATATAGCGCGCCACCGCCAATGCCGCGCTGGTTGCGGATATCAGCAGGGTTGTCATTGAAGTACGAAAACACCGCCTGCACTGCGCGGGGAGTGCCGATGCGACCGCTGCGCAACAACTCACGCACGCGCTGCCACTGCGGATGGTGGCGCACCATGAAGGCTTCGGCGATGCGCACCTGGCCGGCGACGTCCTGCAGCGCGCGCGCTTCGTCGGCACTCAACGCGATGGGCTTCTCGCACAGCACATGCTTGCCGGCCCGCGCCGCGGCAATCGTCAGCGGCACGTGCAGATGGTTGGGCAGCGGGTTGTAAATGGCTTCGATCTGCGGATCCGCGATGAGTGCCTCGTAGCTGCCGTAGGGCTGCGGTATGCCCAGGCGCCGTGCCACTTCTTCTGCAGTTGCCAAATTGCGCGAGGCGATGCCCCGCAGGTCGATCCACGGACTGCGCTGCATGGCGGGCAACACCTTGTCCACGCCGATTCGTGCCGTGCTCAGCACCCCCCAGACCACAGGTTTCATTGCCTACCTCGCCGCGTGAGCTGCACGCGTTTCTTCATTGTGCCGTCGCCCTGGCGGCACGTTCGGGGGATGTTATTGCCTTCCGCCATACTTCGGCACCCCTCCTGGGCGGAGTCTGCGACAGTGAAGGTGAATGGTGCTGCTTGCTGCTTGCTGCTTGACGGACGCGACACCGGAAGGCACGCTCCCCGACCTTTCCATGCCACGAAAGCCGTGGCGGATTCTCCTGGTTTTCGAGGGGGCAACGTGCAGCTGGCAAAGCGTTTGGAGAAGTTGGGTACGGAGACGGCATTTGCCGTGTCCGGGGCTGCAGCGGCCTGGGCGGCAAAGGGCAATCGGGTGTTTCCCTTCCACCTGGGCGACATCAATCTACCCACACCAGCCAACATCGTTGCAGCCATGAACAGAGCGATAGCCGAAGGCAAGACGGGCTATTGCGCAGCAGCAGGCATCGCGCCGCTGCGCGAGGCTCTGGCCGCCAATATCGGCGGCGACAGAAGCTTGCGCCTTGGTCCCGACAACATCGTCGTGCAGCCGGGTGGCAAGCCCGTCATCACGAAGTTCATCCAGGCACTGATGAATCCGGGCGATGGGGTGCTGTACCCGAATCCGGGATACCCGATCTACGAGAGCCAGATCAATTACTTTGGTGGCAATGCCCTGCCCTATCGCTACCACGAGACATCCACGGGCTTCGGCATCGATCTGGATCAATTGCGCGAGCTGGCACCGCAGGCCCGGCTGCTGATCTACAACAATCTGCAGAACCCTCTGGGCTGCGAGAGCTCCGCTGCCGAGATGGCCGAGATCGCCCGCATCGCGGTGGAGAACAATCTCCAGGTGCTGTCGGATGAGGCGTACTTCGAGATGCGCTATGCCGGAACGTCGTCTTCCATTGCATCGCTGCCCGGCATGGCAGAGCGCACCGTCATCCTCTACACCTTCTCGAAGAAGTTCGCGATGACTGGCTGGCGCCTGGGTTGCGCCGCAGGCCCCGAGCCAGTGATTGCACAGATCGCCAAGCTCAACACCAACGACGAAAGCTGCACCACGCATTTCGTGCAGGCGGCCGGTGTCGAGGCGCTGCAAAACCCCGAAGGCGCCGCGCCCATTCTGGTGGAGTTGCAGAAGCGTCGGGATGCGGCCATCGCCGCCTTGCAGGAAGTTCCCGGGCTCAATGTGGCGCGGCCTGATGCAACCTTCTACCTGTTCCCCAATGTGACCGGGCTGCTTGAACGCAAAGGATTCCAGGATGTGGCGGAGCTGGCACAGTCGGCACTGCACCAGACCGGCGTTTCGTTCTGCACCCGTCATCATTTCGGCACGCGCCAGCGTGAAGAAACCCAGCACTTTATCCGGCTCGCGTACTCGGGCATCTCCTGCGAAATGATCACGGAGGGGATCGGTCGCCTTGCGGAGTGGGCGCGGAAGGGCTGAGCCCGCGTGGCACGGACCGCAGCCCCTGCACATGGAGCAGACGCTCCATCTTGCGCCGACGCGTGACGCCGAAATACACCGTTCGTCATCGGGCGGCGAACGTATCGCCGCCCGATCAAAAAAGGTAGTGAGAACCCGGTTGCTCAGGGGGTTTGAGGCCGGGTTCTCACTCCTTCAGAACGAGATTCGGACGCCCGCCGTGAAGTACCGACCCATGTCGTCATGGAAGCCCAAGGTGGGGTACACGAGGTTCGGCAGACCGTTGTTAGGTGCGAAAAGCGGAGCCCGTTCGTTGAACACATTGTTCACCGTCAGGAAGACATCCGTCTTGCCACCGCTCTCCAGGTTGATCTGCTTGCTGATCGTCGCGTCCAGCACCCTGTAGCTCTCCAGCTTCGGCTTCACGAAGTTCTGGGCAGTCGGGGTTACTGCCGCGGTGCGCAGATCAACCTTACCCAGCCACTGGTGCTGCAGCGCCACAGTCCAGTCTTCGTTCGTGTAAGTCAGGAACGTGGACTGACGCATCTTCGGGGTTACGGCCCGAGTCGGAGTAGACGATGCTGTCAGCTGGGTGATGGTCTTGACCGGCGGCTGATAGCTCGCCATGTGACGGAACGAAACGCGACCGGACGCTGACGACACGAGCGACGCCAGGTCAAATCCATAGTTCAGCTGGAAGTCGTAACCATGTGTCCAGGTCCGGGAAGCATTCACGCCTGCGCTCAGGATACGCGACGGGAAGTTGCCGGGCAGCCTGTAGCCCGCGTTGGTTGGATCCGTGATCGGACGAATCGCCAGCTGGCAGAACGGCGAGTCAAAGGCCGGAGCGCTCGCCATGCACAGATCCTGCACGGCACCACCGTAGGTAAGTGTGGTGATCGCATCGGTCATCCGAATCCTGAAGTAATCCACCGAGAAATTCAGGCTCGGCAGGAACGTCGGCGTCAACACCACGCCTGCAGTCAACGTGCGGGCCTTTTCAGGCGTCAACAGCGGATTGCCCTGGCTCGACTGGATGGTGTTATTCGAAACGCCAGTCAAGAGGTCATTGAACGTAGTGTTGCCAGCGCTGGCCGGCGCGAACAGGTCATTGAGGTTCGGCGCACGGATGTCGCGCGAATAAGTCGCGCGGATCCGGACGTTGTCGTCAAGCTGCCAGTTGAGACCAGCCTTCCAGGTTTCGACCGCGCTGAACGAAGAATACTTCGTGTAGCGGCCGGCCAGATTGGTCGACAAGTCCTGGGCGAAGGGCAGATCAACAAGCAGCGGCACGTTGACTTCGAGCGCAGCCTCAGCCACATCGTTCTTGGCGCTGACCGGTGCATTGGTGTTCTGGACCCAGCGGTTGGGAAGACCATTGGCCAGACACATCCGTAGACCCGTGCAGTTCACTGTTTCAGTGGGCGATGCGTTGCTGATCATGTCGTAGGTCGACCAGCGGGCATCGAAGGACAGATTGGCCCGGATCTCGCCGGCAGGCAGGCCAATGCCGAACAAGCCGCCACCAATCGAACCGCCGACATTGTGCATGTGCTGCTCAAGCGCCCAGAAAGTCTCGCTATGCAGGTAGTTGAACGCAGACTGGGAAGGTCCGCCCGGATTCGTGATGTTGAGGGGCACGCAACCCGGATACAGGTCCCTGTACGCCGCCTGCGTGGTCACCCAGCACACAATCGAGCCGGCGACATTGACGCCATTGACGGTGGTGCCAGGAGGCGCAATCACGGCATCCAGAGCCGCCAGATACTTGGCGTTATCCGTATTGTTGGGATTGCTGACCTTGTTGATCGTCTCGCCGTAGCTGTAGAAAGCATCCCAGGTGAATTCACCCATGGTGCCCGTGAGACCGGCCTCGATGCTGCGCGAACGGTCACGTGCGTCAGTCTGGTAGATAAGCCCCCTGGGGCCGGCTGGCTGACCGTCGATGTTCTGCCAGGTGTATGAGGGCGCGGAGAAATAGGGCGTGGTGGGCACCGCAGTCGGCGGCCGCGTGCCGTTCGCAGCGACGGGCGGCGAAGCTGGCAGGCAGCGCCAGCCAGCCGCACCGGGAGTGCCGCAGGTGATACCTGCGCCCAGCTGCGTCTGTGTGGCCGGAGCCAGGAATGGGTTGTCGGCGAACAGCGTATTGGGGCGACTCCCTGACGCACTCACTGTCGCGTTCACCCAATTGGAAAGGTTGCTGGCCTGCGCATACGAAGCCTGTACATAGGCGTTCACATCGTCATTGAGGTCGTAGCTGAATCGGCCGAACCAGTCCTTCATCGAGATGCCTGAACGGAAGGTGCCGTCCTTGATGTACGACCCGTCGCCGCCGGATTCGATGTTCGCCTGGCCGGTTGGCGTGCCGCGAACCAGCGGGGTCAACACGCCGGGCGCGTTGAACGTGTAGCCGTTTACAGTGCAGGCGGTGCCGCAATTGACGTTTCCGTACCTCGGCTCATTGATGCGGCGGCCATACGGCGTTTCCGTCCACGGGTTCGTTGCCGAGCCATTGCCGGTGAGCAACCAGGCCTGGCCGTTCTCGCCGTAGGGGCGATCGGCGATCGGGATCCGCGACTGTTCGCGATAGCGGGCAGAAGTCTCGAAGTGTCCGCGACCATCAAACAGCGATGTGCCCCAGGCGATTCCGAATTCGCCCTGCTCGCCATCCCCGTACTTGGAGATACCGGCGTTGGCCTCCAGCTTCAGCCCGGTGAAATCCTTGTCCAGAATGTAGTTGATCACACCGGCCACGGCATCGGAGCCGTACACGGCCGATGCGCCGCCCGTGACGATGTCGACACGCTCGATCAGCATCTGTGGCAGCACGTCCACGTTGACCGTGCCGTTCTGGTTGGACGGGGCCACGCGATGGCCATCCAGCATCACCAGGGTGCGAGATGCACCGAAAGCGCGCAGTGCAAGCACGTTGTTGCCGTTGTTGGTGGCACCGTTGCCCTGCGAGCGGGGGGTGGCGCCGCCGCTGGCGCCGGCCAGGATTTGAGGGAGCTTGTTCAGCGCGTCAGCGATGTCGCTGGGGGTGGTGAGCGCTGCTTCCTCGGTACTCAGGGTAGCGATCGGGGTAGGCGACCGGACATTCGCCGTGATGACGCGCGAACCGGTGACCTTTATTTCCTCGAGTTCCTGGTCATCAGCTTCTTGCGGCGCACCCTGGGCCCAGGCCCCTCCCGCACAAGAGACAGCTGCACCTACAAGCGCCGCGACCGACGCGCGAACAAGGCGATTCGAAGACATCCGGTTTCCCTCCGCCGATTTATTAGTCGTACTTTTGGCGGGGTTTAGTATGACTATTCAAACCCGCGTGTCAACGGGGGCCCGGCAATGGGGACTCTTGCGCAGCGGAAGACGCCCGGGCTACCGGGACAGGAAACGACGAGATGGGCGCGTGGGACCTAACCGGAAGCGGCGTATTTGCGCTTGGGGACCCGAGCGCGCACGGTCTTTTGGTCTCGCATTTCTGCTGCGATGCGGGTCTGGCCACCGTGCATCGGCTGATCGTGCGCCGCGGCACACAGGTACGCGACCTGCTGGGCAGTGGCCAGGACTTCACCGTCCTGCGGCGCGAGGACATGCTGGAACAGGCCACGCTCACCGGCATGCTCACGGCCGTTCTCCAGCCGCCCGATCTGCAAATCGCGTGGTTCAACTCGCCGGTGCAGCGCGTGCATTTCCGCGCCAGCTGGCCCAGACAGATGGCAGTACGCTGGCAATCGCGCGACTTCAAGCCGGAATTGCAGGAGTCCGCCGCGGGTGACAGCCAGAGCATTGCTTTTACATTGGAGAATCCAGCCCCATTGCTCCAGCCCACAGGCGCACCGATGCGCTATGCAGCGATCCTTCGATTGAAACCTGTCGCCGACCAGTACATGGACAAATGGCGGCTCGACCGCAGCGGCGTTCATCCGCCCGATAATCGAAAGGTAAAATCGGCGCTCGGGTTCCACTGACTGCCGGCAGCAGTAGCAGCTTATCGGAAATCGCGTATCGTTCGCGTCATGCTCAAGGTCCGAGTCAAGGTTCGATGACGTCGCTACTGAACATGCGCCGTCTGCACACCGGCCGTGTGCGTTCCAGCCACGATCTCATCGCGCGCACCATCGGCAAGCAGATCCTCACCGGGGTTTGGTCGCCCGGGGCAAACCTTCCCGCCGAGGCCCTGTTGATGGAGCGCTTTGGCGTCTCCCGCACCGTGCTTCGCGAAGTGATGAAGACACTGTCTGCCAAGGGGCTGATCGTGCTCAAGACCCGGGTGGGCACCCGGGTGCTCAACTCTTCGAGCTGGAATTTCTTCGATGCCGAATTGCTGGCCTGGCGCGTGGAAATCGGCCTGGATGAAGAGTTCCGGCGTTCGCTGGCGGAAATCCGGCTGGCCGTCGAACCCTCTGCTGCGGGCCATGCTGCAACTCGGCGCTCGCAATTGCACGTCAAGCAATTGCGTGACTGCGTCAGGCGCATGGGAGAAAGCGCTGGAGACCGCGCCAAGTTCGCCGAAGCCGATCTCGAGTTTCATCAGCTCATCGGTGTGGCCTCTGGCAATCCCATGATGCGCTCGCTGGCGGCAGTCATTGAGGCCGCGCTGTTTGCCTCGTTCTCGCAGAACTCGCCGGTGGAAGACCCGGAAGACCTGGAAGAAACCGCCGGCAGCCATGGTGCCGTGGTGGATGCCATTGCTGCCGGCAATGCAGCGCGCGCAAGTGCGGCGATGGTGAATGTGATCAGCCTTGGCCAGGCACGCATTGCAGCAAAGTTGCGCGCCAAGGCCAGATCGCGCGGCAAGTCCCGCAAGCGCTGACAAGTCGCTTGCCGAGAGCCCCTGCTCTCATCCCATAACCTTCCGAGCTACACACCAGCCTTCTGCTGCTGCCGAGATCAGGCAGATCGTGTTCGACAATCACGCCATCGTCGGAGACTTTGTCAGCGTGTTCACGGCCCTGGAAGATGCGCCGGATTTCGTGGTGGCGCCGCTGAAGAAAGGGCAATCGATTCGCGTGCCGGTGTTCGTCACCACTGCGTGTAGGAACCGTCGGGACGACGATTGAGCAGCATCCCTGCGCGATAAACGTTGTATTCGCCGATCTTGGTCAACCTGGTGACATCGACTTCCACACCGAGGCCGGGACGGTCATTGGGCCACATCTTGCCATCCTTGAAATCGTACACTTTCGGCAGGTAGGGCCAGGCGCGGCTGCCATCGCCCAGAATCTCCATCAGTGCGGGGATGGAACAGGCAGTCAGGCAGTGCACCAGTGCGGCCTCCGCGATGGGACTGGAAAAGTGCGGAATCATGCCGATGTAATGAGTCTCGGCCATCGCGATGATCTTCATGTACTCCGTGATGCCGCCCACGTTCAGCAACGATGTGCGGACATAGTCGATCAGCTGGCGTTCGATCAGGCGGTTGAGATCCCATTTGTAACCGAGCTGCTCCCCCATCGCGATGGGCACGCGGGTGCGCTGGCGTATCGTCTCGTAGGCATCGATGTTTTCGCTGCGGATCAAATCCTCGATGAAATAAGGATGCAGATCCGCGGCCTCGATCATCGAGCAAAGCTTGATGGCGTCGGGCGGGTCGAACTCGGTGTGAAAATCGAGCGCCCAGCCACCATCACCGGCGCCCTTCTGCATCAGCAGGCAGTCGTTGTACATCCGGCGCACCAGGGCAAAGCGATCCACCACGCGGCCGCCGCCGACGTCCGTGGCGTGGCGATACACGCGGAAACCCGCATCCCGGCAGGCCTTCGCCGCGTCCTCGATCGTCCCGCCGCGCGGACGCGGAAACGCCGTGGAGTAGCATTCGATATGATCGCGTGACTTGCCGCCAAGCAGCTGCCACACGGGCACACCCAACGCCTTGCCCTTCAGATCCCAGAGCGCTACGTCGAGTCCGCCCAGCGAATGCAGCTTCTCGCGCCCTGCGGTGTAGTGCATGCCGCGCATCATGCGCTGCCAGTGCAAATCGATGCTGAATGGGTCCAGCCCGATCAACATGGCCGCACACTCTTCCATCGTGCGGGGCTCGCCGCCCTCGCCAATACCGCGCAGCCCGGACTCGGTCTCTATGATCACCACATTGGTGGACTGATTGACCATTGGCTGGCCACCGCGCCCCTGCGTGTCACCCGTATTGCTGTAGTAGTGAACAGCCTTGATCTTGTCCTGCGGCAGTCCCATCGCGCCCGCACGCGTTACACAGAGCGCCGCACCAGCGGCACCCAGTCCTTTTAGTACTTCGCGACGTCCCCACGCAGGCATCAGGCTCTCCTTCTTTTTTTCCGGTCAGTCCTGCCGCCCCTTCGGGAGTTCGGCTGCCATGTTAGCGCCAATCCCTGCCGCAGGCACCTTGTGAAGGTAGGACCAGATATTCGAGACATCATCGCAGAACGCTGTGGTGCTTCGATTCGCGATCCCGACCAGATCGATTGACGCCAAGGAACAGGGGTCGGCCGGCTCATTCGCTCGGCGAACTTGATCAACTGCGGATCTCCTGATGCAGCCAGTTCGTCGAGGAACTTCCGGAAGGAAGATTCATTGCGGTATCTGCCGAGGCGCAGCAAGACCGATTGCGCGTTGATGAATCCCATGGACTCATGCCGGGATTGCAGCATTTGGTCGCGCGCGATCTGGATCTGAACATCCAGCACGCCGGGATGCTGCGCGGGATTCGCGAGGTCGAGGGCGCGCGCTGCCGCGTCCGTGACCCTGGCATCGGACCTCGCCGCTCGAACATGCCCAATGTCGGTGGCATCAACCCACCTGCGGCCCGACGGCTCACCTACCCACTGGTAGTTGACTCTCCGCCTTGATGATCCCGCGGGTATAAATAAGGCCTGCCCGCTTTGATCAGATTGAAGCAGACGTCTCTAGGCATTTCCCGTATCCGGGGCTCTAGTGCGCGGCCGGTCACGTCGCGCTGGCGCCATGCGGGCTAGAATTTGTCACATTCCACCGCTTAGAGAGCCGCAGCGTGAAAGAGACCAGACGCCATTCACCCGCCCTGCTGCTTTGCCTGCTGACAGTGATCGCAGCCGCCCGGCCCGTGCATGGCGCCTCACTGGCACCCCCCGCGGGCAACTCACCCGCCGTACGTTCCGCCGCCGCCCTCGTGATCGATCGCGCTACCGGATTGGTCATCTACGAGCGCCGCGCTGATGCCGCTGCACCGATCGCGTCGATCACCAAGCTGATGACGGCGCTGGTGATCGTTGAGGCACAACAGCCCTTGAACGAGGAAATCCAGATTACCGCGGCGGACCGCACCCGCACGCAGGGGCTGGCATCGCGGCTCGCCGTGGGCACGCGCCTCACCCGGGAGGAACTGCTGCGCCTGGCGCTGATGTCTTCGGAAAACCGCGCGGCGCAGGCCCTGTGCCGCAGCTACACCGGCGGCGAACCCGCCTGCCTCGCGGCAATGAACGCCAAGGCGCTGCAACTCGGCATGACTGGCGCCCACTTCGACGATGGCACCGGCCTCTCGCCGCGAAACGTTGCGAGCCCCAATGACCTGGCGAAGCTGGTGATCGCAGCGAACCACGTGGAGTTGATCCGCGAGTTTTCCACTACGCCTGCCTGGTCCGCGCGTGTCGGCCGGCAGTTGCTCGAATTCCACAACACCGATCCGCTGGTGCGGGATCCGGAGTGGCAGGTCTCGGTGCAGAAAACGGGGCACATCGCCGCGGCCGGGCAATGCCTGGTGCTGCAGGCGCTGATAGGCGGCCGGGACGTGGTCATCGTGCTGCTGAACTCGGTGGGCAAGTACACGCGCGTGGCCGATGCACGCCGCGTACGCACCTGGATGGGCACGCTGGAGAAGACTGTCGCCACAGTCGGCGAGAGTCTCGCCGGTTCCTGATCATTCCGAAGTTAGCCCGCCGCTCGCCAAGCGGTGGCTACTCCACGATCTTGCGGCGGTGAATCAGCCATTTGCCATCCCGCTTGACGAGTTCGTCCTCGTAACGACCCTCGGCTGCCACCCGAAAACTGTACATGGCCGGGCCGCCATTGACGGTCATCCAGTAGCAATGGTGCAGGGCGCGGTCAGCGGCGACGATGTCAATGACGGCGTTGCTCATCACGTGATGCATGATTCGCGGAGGATCATTGGTTGCATCGGCATCCGCAGCGCGCTCGGCATAGCCCGCTTTCATGCCCGTGATGATGGCGCCGATCTCTTCACGTCCGCGATAGACCTTGTTTTCCATCGAGAACTCGGCGTCTTCGGTGAACGCGGAGGCGTAGAGTTCGGCGTTCAGGGTATCCAGGCCAGTCGAGTAGCGCACCAGCGTGGTTTCGATGGCCTGACGGTCGACATAGTTCTGAAACCCCGCGACATCCGTGTTCGCCGTACGCGTGCAGCCCGCCAACGCGATCAGAAGCGCGATGCAGGTCGCGCGTGCATAAAAAGCATTCTTCATGTTGTTCCCCAATCAAGCAGATAGTGGTCGGCCGGCGATTCCCTAGTGCGCCCGAAGCCCGCTACCGGTGACATCCTGCCACGCGGTGTTGGTGCACAGTCCGCAGCGATCACCCAGGAATTGACCTTGGGCCTTGCTATCGTCCTTCAGCTGCCAATCGAGCCAGGCCAGCACTGCGCGTGACCACTCGAGGTCGGGGCCCACATAGGCGCCGCTATGCGCCAGGGTTGGCAGGCTGGCGAGAAACATCGGCAGTTTCGCAGCGACGCCATCTTCATAGCTTTCCATGGCTATCCGGTAGGCCACGTCTTTCGGTCCACCCGTGAAAATGACCGTGGGAGCATGCAGTTCCGACCAGCGGCGGTAGACCGGCAGAGGGCCGGGTGGCCTGGCCGGTGGCGTGCGGTAGTAGCCACTGTTGAGCACAACCGTTGTGGTGGTGCGCGGATCGACAGAAGCCGAGAGGGCCTGCATGCCGCCGCAGGAATGGCCCATGAAAGCGATGCGGTTGGCGCGCAGCTTGCCGTAATAGACGCTGGCGGCATCGGCATTGCGCGCAATAGCCCAGTCCACGGCATCGTTCAGCACTTTCACGTCCATGACCTGCAGCGGGCGGCCATCTGGTGCGGTCTTCTGCGCGCCAGAACCAAGATCGAAGGGATTGTCGTCGCGGCCCACCGCGATGATCAGATAGCCGTGCGAGGCCAGCTCACTCAGGAAGCCCGCGTACTCCGTGGAGTTGTTGCGACAGGCACCGTTGGCGAATGCGATGACGGGCAGCTTGCCGGATCGCCGCATGTCTGCAGGACGATATACCGTGTATTCCGGAAAATCCGGTTCGATGAGCCGCACAACGCGATGGGGCCCATTGCCCTGTGGCAGTTCGGCGCGCCACCTGCTGATGCGCTCCGCGAGTGACGCCGCAGAGGTACCGTTTTCAGGCGCAGGCTCCGCACCAGGTGCTGCAGCCATTGCAGTGAAGGCAAGCAGTGACACTGCAATGGAGATCAGGCTGTTTGTCCGTTTCATGTGCCGCCCGTTGTTTCAGGACAATCTACCGCCACGCCTCCATTCGCGCCAGCCACCATATCGAACGAATGGTTCAGGTAACGCGATGCGTTACATCCCCATACCGCCCATGTCACCCTTGCCGGCGCCATCAATGATGGTCGTGCGTATTTTCGACCTGGGGATTCAATTACCTCTGGCACGAGCGCTTCAGGCTGCCGCAGCTCAAGAAGCTGATTCAGGATGCCGGCTCGATTCGCAGCAGTGCGCCGTCGTCTTCGTCCGTGAGCAGATAGAGCAAACCGTCGGGCCCTTCGCGAACCTCCCGGATGCGCTGGCGAAGCTCCCTCAGCATGGATTCCCGCCGGATCTCCTCCATGCTGGCATTGAACACGATGCGCTGCAGGTGTCCTGTGCCCGGGATGCGGCCCTCCATCAATCCGCCGACGAAGACGTTCCCCTTCCATGCCGGAAACCTGTCGCCGGTGTATACGGCCATGCCGGCGACCGCGATGGCCGGCACCCAGAAGACCAATGGCGCCTCGATTCCCGCGCGGGTCGGATGCTCGGAGATGCGTCGGCCCGAATAGTCCCGCCCAAAGCTCACTTGCGGCCAGCCGTAATCGCGCCCAGGCAGAAGAATGTTGATCTCGTCGCCCCCGTTGGGGCCATTCTCGTGCTGCCACATCTGGCCGGTTGTGGGGTGAGCGATCAGACCGAGCGTGTTGCGATGGCCCACGGTGTAGATCTCCGGCCGATAGCCCTCGCGACCCACGAACGGATTGTCCGCCGGCACTGAGCCATCGTCGTTGAGACGCAGAACCTTGCCGCGCAGACTCTTGAAGTCCTGGGCGACGTTGGCCACGTCACCCTCTGACCTGCCTCCGGTGGAAAAGTAGACCTTGCCGTCTCGTCCGAAGGCGACACGGCCGTTGAGACCCGAGTTGCCCGCGTAATAGTCCGGCACGAGAAGGTCTTGCACGTTGAGAAGCGCGTGGCCTTCGAGCCGGCCCCGCGCGAGTGCCGGTGCGCCCATCCCGTTTCCGACCGGTTTGGTGTAGGTGAAATAGACCAGACGATTTCGTTCGAACTGGGGATGGAGCGCGACATCCATCAACCCCCCGTTGCCGTCGGTGCGGATCGCAGGCAAGCCTGAGATGGGCTGTGGATCCAGCACCCCGTCTCGAACGTAGCGCAGGCGACCGCCCCGCTCGGTGATCAACAGCGTGTTGCCGGGAAGGAATGCGATGGCCCAGGGATGCGAAAGCCCCCTGGTCACGACACTTACGCGAATCCCGTGCTGCTCGGCCGTGTCGATCACCCAGGGCCCTGCACCCAGCGGCGGGACCGGCACGCCGATGGGCGGTTGTGCAGCATGACTGAGGGAGACGGTGGCGAGCAGCGCCGCGATCAAGGATACGGAACGTGTTGCTCTCATACAGCTCCCTTCGGGTGACGTTCGAGCGTCGCTGTCAGTTTGGCGTGATCCGCTCCGGATACAGATCGAATCGCTTGCCACCGATCGTGATGCGGACGGCCTTCATGTGTTTGCGCTCCTTCTCCCGGTTGCGATTGCCGAGTACGGTGATCGATCACCCGCCTTCGCGGATTCTGCCGTGAAGCCGGAGCGCTCCGTCTGGCTGGGGTTGCCCAGGTCAATCTGCCACATCGCACCCGCCGCATCGGTGATCTGCAGCGTCGGGTGTGGCGCCGACATCGATATCGACAGAATCTTGCCGTTGAGCGTTGACTGCTGATCTTCCGCCCATGCCCAGCCATGATGTGCGAGCGCAAGCTGGCTCACCTGAACCGCTGCTGCGGCCAGCAACGCCATGGCAGCGACCCGGTATCCGGAAGGCAGGAAGCGGACTGCCGTGACATCAGGTGTGTGCATGATCGACTCCTGTATGGCGACCGGTAGACTTGCAACTCTACTCCAGATCAAAGCGGTCGCAATGCGACCAGGGTTGAGGCTATGCGCAACGCGCTGGCGTTATCCGAAAACAGAGGCGGCCGATGGCCGGCCACACTGCTGCTGGCCGCAATCTGGTCCGGCGCAGCCATTGCGCACCACTCGTTCGCCAGCATTTACGACACCGATCAGACCGTGAAGATGACCGGCACAGTCCGCGAGTTTCTGTTCGTCCATCCACATCCATTCCTGGTCGTGGAGACCCGGAACGAAGCTGGCGTACGTGAGACGTGGCGCGCGGAGATGGACAATCGTTTCGAGCTGGAGGATATCGGCATGACGGCCACGACGTTTCGTCCGGGCGATCAGGTGGTCGTCAGCGGCAGCCCCGGGCGCAACCAGCGATTCATCATGTACCTGTGGCAGCTCGACAGACCGGTCGACCGATTGCGCTATCGACAGACCGGCAGCACACCGAGCCTGGACATCGCGCCGTAGACGCGCGACGAGTTCAAGTCATTCAAACGAGGGGGCTCGCGTGAGAGTCGGATTATCCGTCGGTGGCGGATAGTGCAATGTCAGGCGCAACCTTTCTCACCTGGTCTTGCTTCGGGAAACGGGGCGTATGTAGAAAAGCCCCGGCAGTTTCCCGCCGAGGCTTCTTCATCGAACGAATGGTTCAGGTAACGCGCTGCGTTACATCCCCATGCCGCCCATGTCACCCATGCCGCCGCCAGGACCGCCATGGCCATGGTCGGCCTCGTCCTTCGGTGCATCGGCGATCATCACTTCCGTCGTCAGCAGCAGGCCGGCCACCGAGGCGGCGTTCTGCAGGGCGAGGCGAGTGACCTTCGTCGGGTCGAGGATGCCGGCTTCGAGCATGTCGCCATACTCACCGGTCGCAGCGTTGTAGCCGTAGGCGCCCTTGCCTGCCTTCACGGCATTCAGGACCACAGCGGCGTCTTCGCCCGCGTTCTCCACGATCTGGCGCAGCGGCTCTTCGATAGCCCGGGCCAGCAGGCGGATGCCCACGGTCTGGTCTTCGTTCGCGCCTTCCAGATCCTTCAGTGACTTCAGCACGCGGATCAGGGCGGTGCCGCCACCAGGAACCACGCCTTCTTCCACGGCGGCACGGGTTGCGTGCAGCGCGTCTTCAACGCGGGCCTTCTTTTCCTTCATCTCGACTTCCGTCGCAGCGCCGACCTTGATCACGGCCACGCCACCGGAGAGCTTGGCAACGCGCTCCTGCAGCTTTTCCTTGTCGTAGTCGCTGGTGGCTTCTTCCACCTGCTGGCGGATCGACTCGATGCGACCCTTGATGTCGGCACCCTTGCCCTTGCCATCAATGATCGTGGTGTTTTCCTTCTCGATCGTGATCTTCTTGGCTTCGCCCAGATCAGCAACCGTGGCCTTCTCGAGCGACAGACCCACTTCTTCCGAGATCACGGTGCCACCGGTGAGGACAGCGATGTCCTGCAGCATGGCCTTGCGACGATCACCGAAGCCCGGAGCCTTGACGGCACAGACCTTCAGGATGCCGCGGATGTTGTTCACCACCAGAGTCGCCAGGGCTTCGCCCTCGACGTCTTCGGCAACGATCAGCAGCGGACGGCCGGCCTTGGCCACACCTTCGAGCAGCGGCAGCATTTCGCGGATGTTCGAGATCTTCTTCTCGGTGAGGAGAATCAGCGGCTTCTCGAGCTCGGCAACCTGCGTCTGCTGGTTGTTGATGAAGTACGGCGAGAGATAGCCGCGATCGAACTGCATGCCCTCGACCACGTCGAGTTCGTTCTGCAGGCCCGAACCTTCTTCAACGGTGATGACGCCTTCCTTGCCGACTTTTTCCATCGCCTTGGCAATGGTCTGGCCGATGGATTCATCGGAGTTGGCCGAGATCGTGCCAACCTGCGCAATCGCCTTGCTGTCCTTGCAGGGCTTCGAGAGCTTCTTCAGCTCTTCGATGGCCACGGTGACAGCCTTGTCGATGCCGCGCTTGACGTCCATCGGGTTGCGGCCAGCCGAAACGGCCTTGAGACCTTCGCGGATGATCGCCTGTGCGAGCACAGTGGCAGTGGTGGTGCCGTCGCCAGCTTCGTCGGAAGTGTTGGAAGCAACTTCCTTCACCAGCTGCGCGCCCATGTTCTCGAACTTGTCCTTGAGCTCGATTTCCTTAGCAACGGAGACACCGTCCTTGGTGATCGTCGGCGCGCCGAAGCTCTTCTCGAGCACGGCATTGCGGCCCTTGGGACCCAGAGTTGCCTTGACGGCGTTGGCGAGGATGTTGACGCCGCGGAACATCTTCACGCGTGCGTCGTCACCAAAACGTACTTCTTTAGCGGCCATGTTTATTTACCCTCAATGACGGCCATGACGTCTTCTTCACGCATGACCAGGAGATCGTCACCGTCGACCTTCACTTCCGTTCCGCCGTATTTGCCGAACAGGACCTTGTCGCCGATCTTTACGTCGAGAGCACGGACAGTGCCGTTCTCGAGAATCTTGCCCTTGCCCACTGCAATGACCTTGCCCTGGATGGGCTTCTCGGCTGCGGTGTCAGGGATAATGATGCCGCCTGCAGAGGTACGTTCTTCCTCGAGCCGCTTCACAATGATGCGGTCGTGGAGGGGGCGAATCTTCATGTTTGCCACTCCTTTGGAGTTGTTGATATCGAAAGGTCAGAAACCGGTAAGTGCTGCCGGCGGGAGAGCGGTACAAACCCGGTGGACGGGATTGTTAGCACTCTCGGGTGTCGGCTGCTAACGGGCGGTTATGATAGCGGCGGAACCTGAGGATTCAAGGGCGGTCGCACTTTTACTTGCGGGTCGCTCTGTACAATCGCCCCGCCGCCCCATTTCCGGAGTACCCATGCGCTTCCCGGCCAAGTTCCGACCTGCGCTGACCCTGCTGGGTCTTGCCCTGCTGAGCAGCGCCGGCCTGCAGTTCACTGCCTGGGCAGCTGAATCCCCCTCCGTTGCCGCCATCAGCAGTGCAGGCTCCGACGGTGACGATTTCCTGCATCCCGACGTGGCCTTCCAGGTAGGCGCCATTGCCACCGCGCCCGATCGCATCGAGGTGATCTTCACGGTGCATCCGGGGTACTACCTCTATCGCGGCAAGATGAAGTTCACCGCCGCGGAGGGGCAGCCAGCCGCGCTGGGCACTGCGGATCTGCCCGACGGCGAAAAGAAGGTGGATGAATACTTCGGCGAGCAGGAGGTCTACCACCACGACGTCACCGCCAAACTGCCGGTTTCCCGGGGCTCGAAAGACGCCTTCACGCTACCCATCAAGGTGAGCTACCAGGGCTGCGCGGATGCCGGCCTGTGCTACCCGCCCATCACCAAGGAATTCAATGTCGAGCTGCCGGAAGCCACCGCTGTGGCCGCCATGGCAGCCAGCAGCAGCGAGCCCGGCGCCTATGTTTCCAAGCAGGACAAGCTCGCCAACCTGATCCGCAGCGGCAATCTCTTCGTCATGGCCGGGGCTTTCTTCCTCGCCGGCCTGCTGCTCTCTTTCACCCCCTGCGTGCTGCCCATGGTGCCGATCGTGGCGGGCATCATTGCGGGCGAAGGCGCCAACGTCACCCGCGGCCGGGCGTTCTCACTGTCGCTGGCCTATGTGCTCGGCATGGCCGCCACCTACACCGCCGCCGGCGTGGCCTTCGCTGCTGCAGGGCAGCAAGCCCAGACCCTATTTCAACAGCCGTGGATCATTCTGCTGTTTGCGGGCCTCTTTGTTGCAATGGCGATATCAATGTTCGGTTTCTACACCGTGCAGATGCCGTCATTCATCCAGACGCGCCTGTCGGAGATGAGCAACCAGCAGAAGTCCGGCAGCTATGCGGGCGTGGCGGTGATGGGCGCGCTGTCGGCGCTGATCGTCACCACCTGCGTGGGCCCGGCGCTGGTGGCGGCGCTGTCGGTCATCGGCCAGTCCGGCCAGATCGCCCGCGGCGGCTTCGCCCTCTTCTGCATGGCCATCGGCATGGGCGTACCGCTGCTGGTTGTGGGCGCTTCGGCCGGGCAGTTGCTGCCACGCGCCGGGGCATGGATGGATACGGTCAAGCAGGTCTTCGGCGCCATGATGCTGGCGGTGGCCGTGTGGATGCTGTCGCGCATCCTGCCGGAACGCATCACCCTGGCCCTGTGGGCCCTGCCGCTGCTGGCCGTGGCCATCATCTTCTGGGTCTCTGGCGTGAAAGGCAGCGGCACCCGGATCGCGATGCGCAGCGCCAGCGTGGTGGCTGTGCTCTACGCGGTGCTGCTGGGCGTAGGCGCCGTGAAGGGCGCAACGGATCCGCTGCGGCCACTGCAGGCGGCGGCGCCCCATGCCGAACTGCCCTTCCAGCGCATCAAGTCACTGGAAGATCTCAACGCGCAGATCGCCACGGCCAGCGCAGCGGGCAAGTCCGTGATGCTCGATTTCTATGCCGACTGGTGCGTCTCCTGCAAGGAGATGGAGAAGTACACCTTCCCGACTCCCGAAGTGCGCGCGGCGCTGGCCAGCACCGTGTGGCTGCAGGCGGATGTCACGGCGAACGATGCCACCGATCAGGCATTGCTCAAGCATTTTGGTATCTTCGGTCCGCCGACCATCGCGTTCTACGGCACCGATGGCGTGGAACGCCGCAACTTCCGCGTGGTCGGCTACATGAAGGCGGCTGAATTCGCACCGCTGGCTACCAACGCTCTCAAGTAAGGATTTCCGGTCATGAAGAAAGGGGTGGGGATCGCCGTGGCGGTCGGAATTGCCGCTGCGCTGGGCTTCTTCGCGCAGCAGCAGATGCGGCCCGCTACCGAGCTCACGGCGGTGGCAACGACGCTTGCGCCGGAGCAGCCTTCAAGCATTTCCACGGACCCTGCAGCCGCAGTGCCCGCTCCCCCAAAGGTGCCGGAAACCCTGCCGCAGTTCGAACTGGCCGACCGCGACGGCAAGATGCGCAAGCTGGGCGACTGGAAAGGCCGGCCGCTGATGGTGAACTACTGGGCCACCTGGTGTGGCCCCTGCCGTCGCGAGATTCCGCTGCTCAATGAACTGCGCAAGCAACGGGCTGCGCAGCGCCTGGAAATCATCGGCATAGCGGTGGATTTCCGCGAGGACGTCCTGAAGTACGCCGAGGAAACCGTCATCGACTACCCGCTGATGATCGGCGAGGAAGATGGCCTGGCCGCCGTCACGGCGGTCGGCATGCAGCCGGCCTTTCCGTTCACGATCTTTGCCGACAGCCAGCAACGGATCGTGGCGCTGAAGGTGGGCGAGCTGCATCAGGACGAGGCCGACCTGATCCTGGACCGGGTGGCAGACGTGGATGCCGGCAAACTGGAGCTGGCCGCCGCCCGTGAGCAGGTCACCGCCGGACTCAAGGAAATCGCCACCCGCAGGGCCGCGGAAGCTGGCTGACACTGGCAGCCTGATCGACGAAATTAGCGGCAAACTCTCCGCACTTAGGGTTAAATGGCGCCCATCTGTTAACTAGGCAACCGGCCAGCCCGGCTGCCAGGCGATTTCGATATGGCGCGGCTGCTGCTGCTCAATGGCCCCAATCTGAACCTGCTGGGCACCCGTGAACCGGGACTCTACGGCGTTGACACGCTGGACGCCATCGTTCAGCGCTGTTCGGCCCTGGCGAAGGAACTGGGCCACGAACTGGTGGCCCACCAGAGCAATGCCGAGCACGAACTGGTGGGTCAGGTGCAGAACGCGGCCAAAGACGGCATCGCGTTCATGCTCCTGAACCCGGGTGCCTTCACCCACACCAGCATCGCGCTGCGCGACGCCATCCTCGGCGTTGCCCTGCCGTTCATCGAAGTTCACCTCTCCAATGTGCATGCGCGGGAAGAATTCCGCCGGCATTCGTATTTTTCCGACATCGCAGTGGGCCAGATCGTTGGCCTGGGGCCGCTGGGCTATGAACTTGCCCTGCGCGCTGCCGCCGCCCGCCTCGCCCGCTGATCCGAACCGACCGAATTGGATTTACTGGAGCCCGCATGGACATTCGCAAAGTAAAAAAACTGATCGAGCTGCTGGAAGAATCCGGCATTGCGGAAATCGAAATCAAGGAAGGCGAGGAGTCCGTACGCATCAGCCGCATGCCCACTGGCGCCCCGGTGCCGCAGTACTACAGCGCGCCACCCATGGCCGCGCCGGTTGCCCCGCCTGCCGCGCCCACCGCCGCAGCCACGGCGGCAGCCGCCACGCTGGCGCGCCGCAAGGATGACGAGCACATCGTGCCCTCGCCCATGGTCGGCACCTACTACTCCGCCGCCTCGCCCACCGCCAAGCCCTTCGTGCAGCTGGGCGATGAAGTGAAGGAAGGCCAGGTGCTGTGCATCATCGAGGCCATGAAGATGATGAACCAGATCGAGAGCGATCGCGCCGGGCGCGTCACGGCCATCATGGCCAAGAACGGCGACCCGGTGGAATTCGGCCAGCCGCTGTTCGTCGTCGAGTAAAGCACGCGCATGCTCGACAAAGTCGTCATTGCCAACCGGGGCGAGATCGCCCTGCGCATCCTGCGCGCCTGTCGCGAACTGGATATCAAGACTGTCGCCGTGCATTCCACGGCCGACAACAACCTCAAGCACGTGCTGCTGGCCGATGAAACCGTCTGCATCGGCCCGGCACCCTCGCCGCTGAGCTATCTGAACATGCCGGCCATCATCAGCGCGGCGGAGGTCACCGATTCGGTGGCCATCCATCCGGGCTATGGTTTCCTGTCGGAGAACGCGGACTTCGCCGAGCGCGTCGAGAAGAGCGGCTTCACCTTCATCGGCCCGAAGGCCGAGACCATCCGCCTGATGGGCGACAAGGTCTCTGCCATCAATGTGATGAAGAAGGCAGGCGTGCCCTGTGTGCCAGGCTCCGGCGGCCCGCTGACCGCCGACAACGACGAGAACCTGCGCATCGCGCGGCACATCGGCTACCCGGTGATCATCAAGGCCTCGGGTGGCGGGGGTGGTCGCGGCATGCGCGTGGTGCACGCCGAAGCCGCACTGATCAATGCCATCAATGTGACCCAGCAGGAAGCCGGCGCAGCCTTCGGCAACTCGCAGGTTTACATGGAGAAATTCCTCGAGAAGCCGCGGCATATCGAGTTCCAGGTGATCGCCGACAACTACGGCAACGTGGTGCACCTCGGCGAGCGCGATTGCTCCATGCAGCGCCGCCACCAGAAAGTGATCGAGGAAGCGCCCGCACCGGGCCTCACCGACAAGCAGCGCCACAAGATGGGCGAGCGCGTGGTGGAAGCCTGCCAGGCGGTGGATTACCGCAGCGCCGGCACACTCGAGTTCCTCTACCAGGACAACGAGTTCTACTTCATCGAGATGAACACCCGCATCCAGGTGGAACATCCGGTGACGGAACTCATCACCGGCATCGACCTTGTGAAGACGCAGCTGCTGGTGGCCTCGGGCGAAAAGCTGCCCTTCATCCAGAAGGACATCCAGTTCCGCGGCCATGCCATCGAGTGCCGCATCAACGCCGAGGATGCCAAGACCTTCATGCCCTCGCCGGGCCTCGTGAAGCTGTGGCATGCACCGGGCGGCCCCGGCATCCGCGTGGACAGCCATGTGTACTCCGGCTACACCGTGCCGCCCAACTACGACTCCATGGTGGCCAAGCTCATCGCCCACGGCGAGAACCGCGATTCCGCCATTGCGCGCATGAAGAATGCACTGGCAGAGCTCGTGGTCGAAGGCATCAAGACCAACAAGGCCCTGCATCAGGAAATCCTGAGCCACACCGCATTCCGCGAAGGCGGCCTCGACATCCACTATCTGGAGCGGCGGCTCGGGCTGAAATAGCCCGACCGCAGGCTTACCGTGTCGGGTTACCTCGCGCTCAGCGTTGAACTGCAAGGGCTCGATCCGGAAGCGGCGGAGGCGGCCTGCTTCGCGGCGGGCGCGGTTTCGGTAACCCTTACCGACGCGGTGGACGACGCCATTCTGGAACCAGCGCCTGGCGAGGTGCGGCTGTGGCCGCAGACCATCATGCAGGCCCTCTTCCCTGCCGCAGCCGCCGGCCCCGAAGCCATCCTGGTGCTGGCAAACGCGCTGGATCTTCCCGCCAGCCGCATCCGCGTCGAACGCATTGCCGATCGTGTCTGGGAGCGCGAGTGGCTGAAGGATTTCCACGCCATGCGCTTCGGGCGACGGCTGTGGGTGGTGCCGAATCACGAGCCACCGCCCACGGATCCCGAAGCGGTCATGGTGCGACTGGATCCGGGCCTCGCCTTCGGCACCGGCACGCATCCTTCCACTGCGCTGTGCCTGACCTGGCTCGATGCGCACCTGCAGCCCGGCGCCACGGTGATCGACTATGGCAGCGGCTCCGGCGTGCTCGCGGTTGCCGCGGCAAAGCTCGGCGCGCGGGCGGCGCATGCCTTCGACATCGACCCGCAGGCGCTGATCGCCACGCGTGAAAATGCCGAGGCCAATGATGTGGGCGATGTGGTGAAGGTGCACGACTCCGCAGCCTCGCTGCCGCATCCCGTCGCGGTGGTGATGGCCAATATCCTGGCCGGCACGCTGGTGGAACTCGCACCGCAGCTGTGCGGCTATCTGCAACCCGGCGGCCAGCTGATCCTGGCCGGCATCCTCAAGCAGCAGGTGCACGAGGTGCGCGCCGGCTTCGCGCGCTGGATGGATCTCAAGGTCTTTGCGGAGCGCGACGGCTGGAGCGCGCTCAGCGGTCGCCTGGAACCCCGCGCATGAGCCGCATGTTCACCACCTGCCCGGCCTGCCGCCTGAACCTCGCGGTTACGCCAACCGACCTGCGCATCGGTCAGGGCTATGTGCGCTGCGGCCGCTGCGAACGCGTCTTCAACGCACTGCTGTCGCTGTCGGAGGATCTGGACCAGGAGCAGCAATCGGGCCTCGCCGCCACGGGCACCACCACTGTGCCGGCACTGGAAGAAGCCAGCGAAGCGCCCGCGGCTGAAGCCGCGACAACACTCGACGAGAACGTCGACGACGACGACGACGATTCGAACTGGGCGCGAATCACCACCATCCGCTCTCCGGACACACATGCCGTGGACGTGGTCGAAAGCCAGGCCACCGGCACTTTCGAGACCATCGTGCTGGAAGGCGACGGCTACCTGCAGACCGAAGAACATGTCGACGAGATGGAAGTCGATGCGCAGCTGCAGGAGCTGGCGCGACAGATGGACTCGCGCCAGGCGGCCGACGCAGCCACGCAGGACGATGTACAGGTCGAAGAGCATCCGAGTGAAGACGTGGTCATGGAGACCGACCCGGCAACCGAGGAGGCCGAACTGGATGCCGACGCGGCCGTCGGCAATCCCCGCCGCCAGCACTGGGCCTGGACGGCAGCCGCTGCAGCGCTCGCGCTCGCATTGCTGTCGCAGTTCGTGCATCACAGCCGGCACTCGCTGGTCGCGCACCCCTGGTTCGAACGGCCGATGCGGGCGTTGTATGGCGCGTTTGGCGTGACGCTGGAGCCGAAGTGGGATCTCGGCGCCTATGACGTGCGGCGCCTGGGTGAGGCCATGGCCGGCGCCACGAACCAGATCGTGCTGCGGGCCAGCGTGCACAATCGCTCGCCGAACAGCCAGCCGCCTCCGATGATCCGCGTGGTGCTGGAAGACCGCTTTGGCAATGCGTTGTCGACCACGGCGATCGCCCCCAAAGACTATGTGCCGGGCGCAGCCCCGGCACGCATGGCGCCCGATCAGCGGCTGGATGCCCTGCTGACTCTCCCCGATCCGAACCGGCAGGCGGAAGGGTTCCAGCTGGATACCTGCCTGCCCGGGGCCGGCGGCAAGCTTCACTGCAGCAACGACCCGTGAGCTTTTCGATCGGGCCCTGGGAGATTCCCTCGCGTGCGCTGCTCGCACCGATGGCCGGGGTCACCGACCGGCCGTTCCGCATTCTGTGCCGCCGCTTTGGCGCGGGACTCGCGGCCTCCGAGATGATCACCTCGGATCAGCGGCTGTGGCACACCACCAAGTCGCGGCAGCGCATGAATCACGAAGGCGAACCCGAGCCACGCGTGGTGCAACTGGCAGGCAACGATCCCGCGCAACTGGCCGAAGCCGCGCGCATGAACGTGGATCTCGGCGCGCAGATCATCGACATCAACATGGGCTGCCCGGCGAAGAAGGTGTACGGCAAGCTCTGTGGCTCGGCGTTGCTCGGCGACCCGCTGCTCGTTGGCCGCATCCTCGCGGCAGTTGTTGCCGCGGTAAACATTCCGGTCACGGTGAAGATCCGCACCGGCATAGATCGACAGCACATCAATGCGGCGGAGATATCACGCGTTGCAGCAGATTCCGGCGTGCGCGCCATTGCAGTGCATGGCCGCACCCGCGCGGACTTCTACGAAGGCGAAGCGGAATACCAGACGATTCGCGAAGTCTGCGCCGCCGCATCCATTCCGGTGATAGCCAATGGTGATATTGACAGCGCGGAAAAGGCTGCAGATGTGCTGGATTTCACTCGCGCCGCGGGCGTGATGATCGGTCGTGGCGCGCATGGCTCGCCATGGATCTTTCGCGATGTCAATGCATTTCTTGAAACGGGAAAAATTCCATCGCCACTCTTGCGCGAGCAGATCAGAGACATCATCCTTGAACACATCACGGCGCTGTACGCTTTCCACGGAGAGACGAACGGCGTACGGATTGCGCGCAAGCACCTGGGCTGGTACTGCCAGCAACACACCGACACTGAAAATTTCCGGCCAGAACTCATGGTCGCGGATTCATCGTCGGCGCAGTTTGCAACAGTGGCAGCGCGTTTCGGGGCCTGGGCCAATAACGAGAACAGCCGGGTGGGACGGGAGCAGTGGAATGCGTGCAACGAATCGGAAGAACACCAAACTGGCACCGGTGCGCAGGCCAATGATCCCGGGCACCGATCTGCCGTTGCGTAATCACGCCGAGCGCGCCCTCTCGGATTATTTCGCCAACCTCAACGGCCATCGCCCCGCGCGCCTCTACGATCTGGTGCTGCGCGAAGTCGAAGAGCCGCTGTTCCGCACCGTGCTCGATTACGCTGCCGGCAACCAGAGCCAGGCCGCCATCATCCTCGGCATCAATCGCGGCACCCTGCGCAAGAAACTGCGCGAGTTCGGCCTGTCCGAATGAACCGCAAACGGAAGCAATGACACAGACCATGGATCTGCCGATCCGCCGCGCGCTGCTCTCGGTTTCCGACAAGACCGGACTGATCGACCTGGCCCGCGCGCTTGCTGCGCGAGACATCGAACTGCTTTCCACCGGCGGCACGGCGCGCGCGCTCACCGAGGCCGGCATCGCGGTGCGCGAAGTCGCGAGCGTCACCGGCTTTCCCGAGATCATGGACGGCCGCGTCAAGACCCTGCACCCGAAGATCCACGGCGGCCTGCTCGGCCGTCGCGGCACCGACGATGCGGTGATGGCGCGCGAACAGATCGCCCCGATCGATCTGCTGGTGGTGAACCTCTACCCGTTCGCGGCCACCATCGCCAAACCCGGCGTGGCCTACGCCGAGGCCATCGAGAACATCGATATCGGCGGGCCCGCGATGCTGCGCGGCGCAGCCAAGAATCACGCCGACGTCACCGTCGTGGTTGACCCTGCCGATTACGCAGCACTGCTCTCTGCGCTGCAGCAGGGCAATGGCGCGACCACCTTCCCCCTGCGTGCCCGCCTTGCCGCCAAGGCCTTTGCGCACACCGCCGGTTACGACTCCCTCGTGGCCGACTACCTCGCGCGGGAACACGCGGCAGAGACTGATCCGTTTCCGGCCGAGCTCGGCATCGGCCTCAGCCGCATCGCGTCACTGCGCTATGGCGAGAACCCGCACCAGCGGGCAGCGTTCTATCGCAGCCCCGGGGCAGCCACCGACAGCATCGCCAGCGCGCGCTTCGCGCAGGGCAAGGAACTGTCGTTCAACAACATCGCCGATGCGGATACCGCGCTGGAATGCGTGCGCCAGTTCGAAAGCGCAGCCTGCGTCATCGTGAAGCACGCCAATCCCTGTGGCGTCGCGGTCGCGGCCACTCTGCAGCGATGCCTATGAACTCGCGTATCGCACCGACCCCACTTCGGCCTTCGGCGGCATCATCGCGTTCAACCGGCCGCTCGACGCCGCCACCGCCACCCACATCCTCGGGCGGCAGTTCGTCGAAGTGCTGGTGGTGCCATCCCTGCAGGCTGGCGCCGCCGAAGTGCTGGCGACCAAGCCCAACATCCGCGTCCTGCTCACAGGCGAGCAGCAGCGGGCCGCGAGGCCCGAACGCGAGCTGCGCAGCGTGGGCGGCGGCGTGCTGGTTCAGGATCGCGATGCCGGCAGCGTCGACGTCGCATCCCTCACCTGCGTCACCACGCGCCAACCCACACCGCAGGAGCGGCGCGACCTCGCCTTCGCCTGGCGCGTCTGCAAATTCGTGAAATCCAATGCCATTGTGTTCGTGCGCGATGAAGCCACCGTGGGCGTAGGCGCCGGCCAGATGAGCCGCGTCTATTCCAGCCGCATCGGCGCCATCAAGGCCGAGGATGCCGGGCTCTCCGTGCGCGGCGCGGTGATGGCGTCGGATGCCTTCTTCCCCTTCCGTGATGGCGTCGAAGTGGCCGCGAGCCAGGGCGTGACGGCCGTCATCCAGCCCGGTGGTTCGATGCGCGATGCAGAAGTGATCGCAGCGGCCAATGAAGCAGGCCTCGCCATGCTGTTCACCGGCATGCGCCACTTCCGGCACTGACGGCAGACGCGCAATGACTGGCAGCTACAAGGTACTGATCATCGGCAATGGCGGCCGCGAGCATGCGCTGGCCTGGAAGTGCGCGCAGTCGCCGCGTGTCACCGAAGTGCTGGTGGCACCCGGCAATGCCGGCACCGCGCGCGAACCCAAGGTGCGCAATGTGGCCATCGGCGTCGAGCAGATGGAGCAGCTCGCGAACCTGGCTGCGGCAGAAGGCGTGGCGCTCACCATCATCGGCCCGGAAGTGCCGCTGGTGGCCGGCATCGTCGACCTGTTCGAGACGCGTGGCCTGCCCTGCTTCGGGCCTCGCAAGGCGCCCGCGCAACTGGAAGGCTCGAAGGTATTCACCAAGGAATTCCTGCAGCGCCATCGGATTCCAACCGCAGGCTACCGCCGGTTCACCCGCGATGACTTCGATCGCGATTGGCTGGCTGCCCAGCGCACGCCGATCGTGATCAAGGCCAGCGGCCTGGCCGCCGGCAAGGGCGTCATCATCGCGCAGACCGCCGCCGAGGCCCTGGCCGCGGCGGAATCCATGCTGGACGGCCGCTTCGGCGATGCCGGCAACGAGATCGTCATCGAGGAATTCCTCGAGGGGGAAGAAGCCAGCTTCATCGTGATGAGCGATGGCCGCAATGTGCTGCCGATGGCGAGCAGCCAGGATCACAAGCGGCTGCTGGATGGCGACCAGGGCCCCAACACCGGCGGCATGGGCGCTTACTCCCCGGCACCGGTGGTCACCTCGGCAGTGCATGCGCGCATCATGCGCGAGGTCATCGAGCCCACCATCAACGGGCTGCGCGCCGACGGCATGCCCTTCGTCGGCTTTCTTTACGCAGGCCTCATGATCGATGCCGGCGGCGCGCCGAAGGTGATCGAGTTCAACGTGCGCTTTGGCGATCCGGAAACCCAGCCGGTACTGGCGCGGCTGAAATCCGATCTCACGGTGCTCTGCGAAGCAGCGCTTGCCGGCAGGCTCGACACCGTTCGTGCAGAGTGGGATCCGCGCGCCGCGCTCGGCGTGGTGATTGCCGCCCACGGCTATCCCGACGATGTGCGCAAGGGCGATGTGGTGACTGGCCTCGACAGTGTCGGCGCGCTGCCCGGCAAGCTGTTCCATGCCGGCACTGCCAACCGGGATGGCAAGGTGGTCACCGCAGGTGGCCGCGTGTTCTGCGCCGTGGGCCTCGGCGCCACCGTGAAGGCCGCGCAGCGTGAAGCCTACGCACTGGTCGATGCCGTCGCCTTCGATGGCGCGCAGTCACGACGCGACATCGGCTATCGGGCCATCGCACGCGAGACCTGATCCGGCATGTCGCAACCCGCGCAGCGACTCCCACACGTCTCGCCTGCGCGTCTTGCCCGCCTGAAGTCGCTGCTGCGGCTGCTGCAGTCGCTCTCTCCAAACCTCGCCTCACGACTGGCCTTCAAGCTGTTCCTCGAGCCACCGCGCCGTGAACTGGCAGACTCCGACGCGGCTTTCATGGCGAGTGCAAAGCTGCACCTGCTGCCGGTCGGCAAGGACCAGGTGCAGGTCTATGAATGGGGAACAGGGAGCCGCACGGTGCTGATCGTGCACGGCTGGGGATCGCGCGCTTCGCGATTTGCGCCACTGGCCAGCGCCCTGATGAAACGTGGCTGGCGCGTGCTCGCCCTCGACGCGCCAGCTCATGGGCGATCTCCTGGACGGCGCAGCAGCCTGCCGCAATTCACAGCCTCCCTGGACGCCGTCGCTTCGCAGCTGGGTCCGGTGCAGGCATTGATGGGGCATTCGCTGGGCGCGCTGGCCATTGCCTGCCAGCGCGCCGAGACTCCCGCCTGGTTCACTTCGCTGCGCCGGCTGGTGCTGATCAGCATGCCGGCAGACGCGGCCTTCCTGGTGGATTCCTTCCAGCGGATGCTCGGCATCGATGCGGCCACTGCATCGCAGATGCAGAGTCTTTTCCGGCAACGCTTTGCTGCCGTGCCGGAGTCCTTCACGGCCCGGCATGCGTCGCCGCCGCTGCAACTGGCCACATTGCTGGTGCACGACCAGCGTGATGACATCGTGCCCTATTCCCATGCGGTGGAACTGGGCGCGCAGCTCGCGCAGGCTCGACTGTTGACCACGGAGGGCCTGGGACACAGCGCGCTGACGCGGGATGCCGCTACCATACAGGCCATGGGAGATTTTCTGGACGCGGGCCATTCGACAACAGGCGTGCAGGTGCGGCGCGCAGAACTGCTGGACGCAGCAGATGCTGCCGCCATCGTCCACCTGCTGAATGCCTACGCAACCGATCCGCGCGGCGGCGGTGTGCCGCTGGCAGAGGTCGTGCAGTCACGCCTGGTCGCCGGCCTGCGCCAGCATCCGATGGCGCGTGTCTGGCTGGCATTCGACGGCGGTGCAGCCGTGGGCGTGTGCGTCGCTTTCGTCGGCTACTCCACCTTTGAAGCTTTGCCGCTGCTCAACATCCATGACCTGGCGGTGTTGCCAGGGCAACGCGGCCGCGGCATCGGGCGCGCGCTGCTTGCAGCGGCTGAATCCGCGGCTCGTGCGGAAGGCTGCTGCAAACTCACGCTGGAGGTGCAGGACGACAACACACCAGCCCGGCAGCTCTATGAGCGGTTCGGGTTCCGGGATGTTCGCTACGGCGACTCCGGTCCCACGCGCTTCCAGAGCAAGCGGCTGTAGGCCATCGCCGTCATGATCTGTTCGCACGACGCATGTATGATCAGCCGGTCATCGCCTTTGCCTCCGGGAACTGCTGAACATGCCGGTCAACCCTGACGACCTGATCGAATCCATGCGCAACCTCGGGCCGCGGTCCGCGCAGCAGCTGGCATCGGTGGGCATCAACACCATCGAGAAATTCCGCGCCATGGGCTCGGTCGCCGCCTATGTGAAGGTGCAGCGCGGCTGCACCAACGTCGGCATGAACATGCTCTGGGCCCTGGAAGGGGCGCTGACCAATACCCACTGGGAAGTCGTGGCTCGCGAGCAAGGACCGCGCCTGCTGAAGATCCTCGAGCAGTACGAAAAAGACAATCCGCAACCCGGCTGATCTGGCACAAGGCAGCGCATGCGTTCTCTGTTTTTCTGGCGCAGGAAGCGCGAAGTTCCGGCATCTGATCCCTTCGAGGTGCAGCCCGCAGTGACCGCAGCGGCGGCGCAGCCCGAACCACCTGCGCCACCGCAACCGGCGGTGGAAGCTGCACCACCTGTCCTGCGAATGGTCTACGCCCTGGCGTTGCAGGACGGCCGCGCGGCGCAACCGCAGAGCAATCCGGATCCGGCACAGATGCAGCTGCTGCTCTCAGCCAGCCGTGCCTTTGCACAGATCGGCACGGAGCCGCGCTACACCCCGCGACGCCCATCGCTGCTGCCGCAATTGCTGGAAGCACTCAACGATGAAGACGCCTCGCTGCGCGCGATGTCGCGCATCGTCGCGCAGGATCCCGAGCTCACCGGCAATCTGCTGCGCACCGCCAACAGCCCCATGTACCGCGTCAGCAGCACGCCCATCGAAAGCGTCGAGCGCGCCACCGCGATGCTGGGCACGACGGGCCTGCGCACGCTGATCTCCGCCGCGCTCGTGCAGCCGCTGGCCACCGGCACAGTCGTAGGCCTCGGACGTTTCGGGGAGATCATCTGGGAGCACGCGCTGTACAGCGCTTCGGCAGCAGAAGCCTGGGCCGGCCGTAGCCAGGACACCGACCCCTTTACCGCCCACCTGCTGGCGCTGATGCATGGTCTCGGGTGTGTCGCCGTCTATCGGGTGCTCTGCGACCTGTATGCCGCGCAACCCGAGCTGAGGCCGGATCCTTCCGGCATCGCGGATGCGCTGGAGACCAACGCTGCCGTGACGGCCGCGCGCATCGCCACCCATTGGGGCCTTTCAGACCGCACCCGGCTGACCCTGGAAGCACAGTCGTCCGCGGCCCCGGTCGCCGATTCCTCCCCGCTTTCCAGGGCCTTGCAGTTCGGCCTGCTCATGGGCGCCATCACCCTGCTGTGCAAGCACGGCAAGTTGCCGGTGGAGAGCGCCGAAGAACGGATCGCTGCGGCGGGCTTCGACGGCGCACAGGCGGCACGCATCTGGGATCGGATGCTGCGCGCCTATGTCAGACCCTGATCCGCTGAGGCAGACGCCTCAGAAGCTGACGCGGACGAAGGCCTCGGGCCCTTTGTAGTGCAGGTTGAAATAACCCGCGAACTCCGGATCCGTGCTGTCCAGCTTGAACTGCGTGTTGGAATACCCAACCCCGAAAGCCAGGTTTGGACGCGCCCGAAACTGCACATCGCCATGCCAGGATTTGTAGCTGCCCTCCACGTCGCCCACGCTGCCGCCGAGGTAGCTGCCCGAGAGGTTCAGTGAGAAGCGGCGCGTCACACGCCAGGTGGCATCGGCCGAAAGAGTGGCGAACGGGCCGGCCGTGTCCTGGCTTTCACGCACGAACCGGGCAGGCGCTTCCAGTGAGCCATCCAGCTGCAGCAGGTGCAGGGCGAGCCCTCCGGCCAGTTCCCATTTCTCGCTGCGCAGGAAGGAATAGGTGTAGGTGATACCGAGCTTGCGCAGGTCCATACGCGATACCACCCGGTCGTTGACCAGGAACGAATCGTTGCCGTACTGGATCTGCTGGTTGATCACCTGATCGCCGGTGCGCGTCATCTTGTAGAAATCCGCGCGGATGCGATGCCGCTCGAGAATGCGGAACTGCATGTCGACGCTGCCCTGCTTGAGCTGGTCTTCAAGGCCGAGCGTGTCTTCGCCGCTGACCAGCGTGCCCCGCGTGCCTGTGCTGCTGTCGTAGCGTACGTCGGTGTTGATCGATGGCATGTAGAACAGGCCACGCACGGCAAACCGATCGGTGATCGGGCTGGCGATGGTCATCTTTGGTGGCTGCAGCAATTCGCGCTGGGTACCCGCAGCAGCCGGCACCTGCGCTTCACCCGCGAATACCGGTGTGGCGGCCAACGCCGCCAACCCGAGCAACAGGACCCTGATGTGTGTTTGCATCCGCCGATGATCCGGCATGCATGGCGCCACGCGCAACGTCGCCACAGGGCGACTGTGACGAAGTACCCGCCTGGCGGCAAATGGCGACAATCAGCGGGCGGCGAGCCTGCGCTGCCGCCAGAGATTGAACGCGCCCAGCAGCAATAGCGAACCCAGACCAGTGGCGCCGCCGCCGCCCGTATCCGGATCAGGAGTCGGCGGTGGCTGATCGATGAGGGTATTGGGGACCAGGGTAAGCCCCGCCACCGTGTTCACCGTGGGATCCAGCACGATGACGGACGTGACGATGACCAGATGCTGGTCGGTGACCGGCACGCCACTGTTGGCGTTCTGGGTGGTGTAGTTGCGCAGCGGAATCTCGGCGAACGCGTTGCCCATATTGAAGATCTGCAGGGCATTGATCGCGTCGACCACGGCCATGCCGTTGCCAGTCACCTGGCCGAACACCGTGAACCCGCCGTTCTGCACGTCCAGGTTGGCGCTGTTGTTGCCCGTGTTGATGAACCACTGGCTGGTCGCACTGTTGACGTTATCGCCGAGCTTCGCCATCGCGATGGTTCCCCGGACATTGGAGTACACCGGTTCGTTGGCCACCGCCGGATTCTGGGTGACGTGAGCCGAAGGTAGTGGTGCCCTGATACGTGTATCCACCGCCCTGCACCACGAACCCGCCCTACCGAGCGGTGCACGATCGAGTTGGCAAACCTGCCGGCATTCACGTAGGCCAGGAAGTTCGCCACCGTTGCGGGCGTGCCCTGGTCATACAGGTTCACATCGAACGAACCCATGTTGGTCTGGAACGCACGATCGTGGCGCTGGCCTGCACCGAAAACAGCATTGCCGTCGCTACACCGGCCAACAAAGCGGAATTTTCCGTACATGAACTTCCTCAGCGCTTCATCGCTTCAAAGAACTCGGCATTGGTCTTCGTGTCTTTCATCTTGTCGAGCAGGAACTCGATCGCGGCCAGCTCATCCATGGGATGCAGCAGCTTGCGCAGGATCCACATCTTGGCGAGTTCGGTCGGATCGGTGATCAGCTCTTCCTTGCGGGTGCCGGAGCGGTTGATGTTGATCGCAGGGAAGGTGCGCTTCTCCGCGATGCGGCGATCCAGGTGGATTTCGCTGTTGCCCGTGCCTTTGAACTCTTCAAAGATCACGTCGTCCATCTTCGAGCCGGTGTCGACCAGCGCCGTGGCGAGAATGGTGAGTGAACCACCCTCCTCGATGTTGCGCGCTGCGCCGAAGAAACGCTTCGGTCGCTGCAGGGCGTTGGCATCCACACCACCGGTGAGCACCTTGCCGGAGCTCGGCACCACGGTGTTGTAGGCACGTGCCAGGCGGGTGATGGAATCGAGCAGGATGACCACATCCTTCTTGTGCTCGACCAGGCGCTTGGCCTTCTCGATGACCATCTCGGCCACCTGCACGTGACGGGCAGCGGGTTCGTCGAAGGTGGACGAAACCACTTCGCCCTTCACGGTGCGCTGCATCTCGGTCACTTCCTCGGGCCGCTCATCGATGAGCAGCACGATGAGGTAGACCTCGGGATGATTCGCCGTGATGGCGGTGGCGATGTTCTGCAGCAGCATCGTCTTGCCGGCCTTGGGCGGCGAAACGATGAGGCCACGCTGGCCCTTGCCGATGGGCGAAACCAGATCGATGGCGCGGGCGGTGAGATCTTCCGTGCTGCCATTGCCACGCTGCAGCTTGAGGCGTGCAGTGGGATGGAACGGCGTCAGGTTCTCGAACAGCACCTTGTTGCGCGAGCTTTCGGGCGAATCGAAATTGATCTCGCCGACCTTCATCAGCGCGAAATAGCGCTCGCCATCCTTGGGCGGGCGGATCAGGCCGGAGATGGAATCGCCGGTGCGCAGATTGAAACGGCGCACCTGGTTCGGGCTGATGTACACATCATCCGGACCGGCGAGGTAGGAGGAATCGGCCGAGCGCAGGAAGCCGAAGCCATCCTGCAGGATCTCGATCACGCCTTCGCCATAGATGGGCTCGCCGCTGCGGGCATGCGCCTTCAGGATGGAGAAGATGATGTCCTGCTTGCGGGACCGCGCGAGGCTTTCCAGCCCCAGCGTTTCGGCCACCTTGACCAGCTGGACGATCGGCTTGGAGCGCAGCTCGTTCAGGCTCATCGACTGGCGCGCCTGCGCCAGCTCGGCCGGGCTGCTGATCTCGCCGTCCAGCGTGGGATCAAACGGCTCCGGATCGTAGATTTCGTCGTGACGGCCTACGTTGCCGTTGGCATTGCCGCCACCACCACCACCGCCACCGCCGCGGTTGCCATCGCGATGACGACCACCGCCACCACCGCCACCCTTGCCCTGCCGACGGCCACCACCGCCGCCACCGCCACCACCACCGCCGCCTGGCCCGCCCAGATAGCCCCTCACAGGCTGCTGTCCGCTGCGCCGGTCCCGGTCTTGGGCAGGTTGCTGTCCAGGAATGCGCTGAGCTGGGACTTGGACAGGGCGCCGACCTTCTGCGCCTCCACCTTGCCGTTCTTGAACAGGATCAATGTGGGAATTCCTCGGATACCGAAACGCGGAGGCGTCTGGGGGTTTTCATCGATGTTGAGCTTGGCGATCTTCACGCGGCCTTTGTACTCAGTGGCCGCCTCTTCGAGGATGGGGCCGATCGCCTTGCAGGGGCCGCACCACTCGGCCCAGAAATCGAGCAACACCGGCTCGGCGGATTTCAGCACGTCGGTTTCGAACGTGGCGTCAGAAGTGTGGACAATCAGCGGGCTGCTCACTGTAAAAGCCTCCAATAGAGGTTAAGTCACTGGTTTGGTGCCGGATCGGGTGGAACTCGGGGTTCGGTTCGATTTCGATTTGGCGCCGGATGCGCTGGCCCGGGAGAGAAATCCCGCGCCATGGATAGATTGAAGCGTTTAGACTAGGTGGTTAAAGGGATTGCGTCCAGGGCGACAGAAAAGCGCCGTGTCTAGGGCGCTTTTGTAGCCGGTCCTTGCGCGATTTGCAAGAGTCCCGGCGCGACCTGCTAGGCAGGTCGAATAATGAAGCAGGTATGATCACAAAGCTCTGGAACAGGTTCTTTGGCTCTGCGGCGAAGGCTGCAGTCACCCCCACCCCGCCCGCCATCGAGGTTGCGCCTGAAGCGTCGCCCGAGGTGTCCTTGGCTCCGGCTCGCCGCACGGCCGTGGCACCCGATGGCCCGCTGTTCAGCAGTTTCGACCTGCAGCCAAGCCTGGCACGTGGCATCGCCGACGCCGGCTTCCAGAACACCACGCCGATCCAGGCGCAGACCCTGCCGCTGGCGCTGGCCGGCCGCGACGTGGCGGGACAGGCACAGACCGGCACCGGCAAGACCGCTGCGTTTCTGGTTTCCATGTTCAACACGTTGCTCACCCGTCTGCCCCGTGAGCCCCGCCCCGAGAACGCCATCCGCGGCATCATCATCGCGCCCACGCGGGAACTGGCCGTCCAGATCCACAACGATGCCATCACGCTCGCCAAACACACCGGCATCAAACTGGCCTGCGTTTTCGGCGGCGTGGATTACGACAAGCAGCGCCGGCAGTTCGAAGGCGGCACCGATGTGCTGATCGGCACGCCCGGTCGCATCATCGACTTCTACAAGCAGAATGTTTTCGACCTGCGCTACGTGCAGGTGGTGGTGCTCGACGAAGCCGACCGCATGTTCGACCTCGGCTTCATCGCCGACATCCGCTACATGCTGCGCAAGATGCCACCGCCGGACCAGCGCCAGTCGATGCTGTTCTCGGCCACGCTGTCGCAGCGCGTGCTGGAACTCGCCTACGAGGACATGAACAACCCGGAGACCATCCGCATCGAGCCGGACAAGATCACGGCCGACCGGGTGCGCCAGATCATCTATTTCCCGGCGATGGAAGAGAAGATCCCGTTGCTGATCGGCATGCTGCGCACCGCCGCGGCCGAACGCACCATGGTGTTCGTGAACACCCGCCGTCAGGCCGATCGCCTCGAGGAAGTGCTGCGCGCCAACCAGATCAACGCGCAGGCCATCTCGGGCGACGTGCCGCAGAACAAGCGACTGCGCTACCTGAAGGAATTCCACAGCGGCGAACTGGCCGTGCTGATCGCCACCGACGTGGCCTCGCGCGGGCTGCACGTGCCGGACGTGAGCCACGTGTTCAACTTCGATCTGCCGCAGGATCACGCCGACTACGTGCATCGCATCGGCCGCACCGCCCGTGCCGGCGCCGAAGGCGATGCCATCAGCTTCGGCTGCGAGGATTACGCGATCTGCCTGCCCGAGATCGAGAACTACATCGGGCACAAGATTCCGGTGGCCAGCGTCACGCAGGAGCTGCTGGCCAAGAACGTGGTCTTTCCGCGGCACAAGCCGCGTGAAGATGCCCCACCGCGGCGCGGTGGTAGTGGTGGCGGAGGTCGTCCCGGCGGCGGCGGTCGCCCCGGTGGCGGTGGTGGTGGCCCTCGGCGTGGCGGCCCACCACGTGGCGGCCGACGCTAGCGGATATCCACCACTGCACTGACGTGCAGATATCCCGCCGGCGGCTCGCGCGGCGGGCGACTGGAATCCGGATGGGTCACCGCGATCACGCAGCCAATGCCGGAGGCGCGCGCCGCAGCCAGCACTTTCGGGTTGTCGTCGATGAAAGCAGCACGTGCCGGATCGTAGTCCACCGCATTCCGGAACCGCAGCCAGAACTCGGCATGCTCCTTCGGCGCGCCAAACTCATGCGAGCTGTGCATCGCGTCGAGGAATGGCCGAACGCCGACCTTTTCATCCTTGATGCGCAGCGTTTCCGGGTGAGAGTTGGTGGCGAGCACCAGGCGCCGCCCGGCGGCACGATGATGGCGCAGGAAATCCTGCGCACCCGGCAGCCAGGCAATGCGCTCATCGTGCCGTGACTTGATGGCTGAAAGGTCGAGCTCCAGCATGCGCGACCAGTACTCCAGGCAATACCAGTTGAGCGTGCCTTCGGCCTCGCGCAGGCGCGGCTGGATCTCCTGCACCAGCGCATCCGGCCCCGACAGGCCCCGCGTCGCCCCGTAATACTCGGGCACCACTTCGAGCCAGAAATGGGTATCGAAGGCGAGGTCCAGCAACGTGCCGTCGAGGTCGAGCAGCAGCGTATCGATGTGATCGGGCAGGCGAACGGCAGCAGTCATGGGGCCGTATGATACCTCTCGCGATGTTCGACCTTATCGACCTGCATACCCACAGCAACCACTCCGACGGCACCTTGCCACCAGCCGGGCTCGTGGCGCTGGCCGCGGCCCGCCAGGTGAAGGTGCTTGCGCTCACGGATCACGACACCACCGCCGGGCTCACGGAGGCCGCCAGCGCCGCCGCTGCAGCGGGCATCCGGTTCATCGATGGCGTGGAGATCACTGCCGGCTGGCGCGGGCAGGAGCTGCATGTGGTGGGCCTTGGCATCGACCCGCAACACCCCGCGCTGACCACCCATCTCGCCGAACTGGTGCAACTGCGACGCAAACGCGTTGTCGCGATTGGTGAGCGGCTGCGCCGCAGCAGCACCTTCAAGGACGCAGATCCCGCTGGCGCCATCCTGGACAGCGGTGCCGTGCCCACGCGCACGCACGTGGCGCGCGCCATCGTGCAGCTGGGCCTCGCCAAATCGACGCAGGACGCGTTTGATCGCTGGCTGGGGCGTGGTTGCAAAGGCTACGTGCCGCAGGAATGGCCGGATCTGGCTTCCGCTGTCGCTGCCATCCGCGGGGCAGGCGGCCATGCGGTGCTGGCACATCCGCACCGTTACAAACTGTCGTCGGGTGCGCTGGACAACCTCTGCAGCGAATTCAAAGCCTGCGGTGGCAGCGCGCTGGAAGTGAGCCTGCCTGCCATGTCGCCCAATGATGCGGCCCGCCTCGCCCGCCTCGCGCGCCAGCACGCGCTGGCTGGGTCTGCCGGCTCCGATTTCCACGAACCCGGACTGCCATGGCGCCCTCTGGGCCGCTTCGCTAAGCTACCCGAGGGAGTCGAGCCGTTGCTGGCGCAGCTCCAGTACCGGCATTAACTTCAGGGATCCTCTTCGACGGCATGTCTGAAGACAACGAAGACAACGTCAACCGCGAGCTGTTCCGCAACATCGAGAAGTTGCGCCAGCTGCGCATCGAGCATCGCGACCTCGACTACGTCATCTCGCGGCTCACGCTCGACATCCGGACCGATGAAGTGCAGATGCGCCGCCTGAAGAAGCGCAAGCTGCTGCTCAAGGACCAGATCGCGAAACTCGAAAGCCAGGCCATTCCGGATCTCAATGCCTGAGAACTCGCTGCAACAGATGTTCGACCGGCTGGCCACGCCGTCGACACTCTCGGAATCCCTGCTCATCCTGTTCGCGGTACTGGCGGGCCTGGCTGCATCACACTTCGCCAGGCAGTGGTATTCGCGCACCACCATGGCCGGCAGCAGCGGCTGGCAGGCACGTGTTTCGGAAGCCGCGCTGGCAGCAATGCCTGCCGTGGCCACGCTGGTGCTGCTGCTCGTCGGCCGCGGGCTGCTGGTATTCACCGACCTGAAACTCGCCCTGATCGACATCGCACTGCAGGTGACCGCGGCCCTGCTGGCCGTGCGCCTTGCCGTGCATCTGCTGGCAATGGCCATGGGCCCGCGCAACTGGGTGGCGCGCAGCGAGCTGCGTTACACACTGGTGCTCTGGATGCTGCTGGTCTTCGCGCTGCTGGGCTGGTTCGATGCCATCGAGTCCAAGCTCGACAGCATCGATCTCGCGCCAGGCGCAGCCACCTTCACCATCTGGTCGCTGCTGAAGAGCATCGTGGTGGTCACCGTGTTCCTGGTGCTGGCCAGCCTCACCTCCCGCGCCATCGAAGCGCGCGTGATGAAGATGCAGGGCATCGCGCTCTCCACCCGCATCGGCATCAGCAAGTTCTCCTACTTCTTCCTGCTCGGCCTCGGCGTGTTGCTCGGCATCAATGCCGCCGGCGTCGACCTCACCGCATTGACGGTACTGACGGGCGCCATGGGTCTCGGCCTCGGCTTCGGCCTGCAGGCCATCGCCAGCAATTTCGTCAGTGGCTTCGTGCTGCTGATGGATAAATCCATCAAACCCGGCGATGTGATCAGCTTCACCGGCATGACGGGCACCAGCACCGAGAATTTCGGCTGGGTACAGGAACTGCGCGGGCGCTATGTGGTGGTGCGTGATCGCGACGGCGTGGAAACCCTGGTGCCGAACCAGAACCTGATCACCAACCCGGTGATCAACTGGAGCTTCTCCGATCCCAAGGTGCGCCTGAAGCTGCCGGTGCGCATCAGCTATCACGATGATCCGGAGAAGGCACTGAAGGTGCTGCTGGAAGCCGCTAACTGCAATTCCCGCGTGTTGCACGAACCCCCACCGGTGTCGCGCCTGATGAACTTCGGCGATTCCGGCATCGAACTGGAACTGCGGTTCTGGATTTCGGATCCGCAGGAAGGCGTGAACAATGTCCGCTCCGACGTGAACCGCTCCATCTGGCGCGCGTTCCAGCAGGCCGGCATCACCATTCCGGTGGCCCAGCACGATGTGCGCATGGTGACGGTGCGCGGCGGCGGCGCGTGAACTTCGCCATCGATCCGGCTGATGTCGACATCAGCTTCATCCGCTCTGCAGGCCCGGGCGGGCAGAACGTCAACAAGGTCGCGACGGCCGCGCAGCTGCGCTTCAACATCACCCGCTATCGCGGCCTGGATGCCGGCGCAAAGCAGCGTCTGCGCAAGCTCGCCGGGCGGCGCGTCACGGACACCGACGACATCCTGATCGTCGCGCGCAACCATCGCACGCAGGAAGGCAACCGGCGCGATGCGCTCGAACGGCTGTCCGCGCTGATCGAAGCGGCACGGCCTGCGCCGATCCCGCGCCGCGCAACGAAGCCCACCCGCGCATCAAAAGAGCGACGCCTCTCCACCAAGGTGCAGGCTGGTCGCACCAAGCAGTTGCGCAGCCGTGTCCGTGGCGACGACTGACACAGACACCGTCTACGACGTACTGGTCATCGGCGGCGGCATCAACGGTGCCGGCATTGCGCGGGATGCGGCAGGCCGTGGTCTGCGCGTCTGCCTTGTGGAGCAGGACGACCTGGCCGCACATACCTCGTCGGCCAGCACCAAGCTCATCCATGGCGGTCTGCGCTACCTGGAGCATGGCGAACTGCGCCTGGTGCGCGAATCCCTGGCCGAGCGCGAACGGCTGCTGGCCATTGCGCCGCATATCGTCAAGCCGCTGCGCTTCGTGCTGCCCTATGTCGATGGGCTGCGCCCACGCTGGCTGCTGCGGCTCGGGCTTTTCGTCTACGACCATGCCGGGGGCCGCGAGCGTCTCGCCGCATCGGCCAGCACACGGTTCGCGGGCACGCCGCTCGGCGAACCATTGCGCGCAGACCTCACCGATGGCTTCGAATACTCCGACTGCTGGGTGGAAGACAGCCGCCTCGTGGTACTGAACGCAATGGATGCGGCGGAGCGCGGGGCAACCATCCTGACGCAGACGCGGGTCGTGCGCGGTGAGGCTTCCGATGGACTGTGGTCGATGACCTGCGAGCGCCGCAACAACGGTGGGCCACTGCTGCTGCGGGCCCGCACGTTGGTCAACGCAACCGGCGCGTGGGTCAACGATCTGCTGGGAATGCTGGACATTGCGCCCCGCCAGCAGGTGCGACTGGTGAAGGGCAGCCATCTGGTGCTGCACCGCCTGTTCGAGGGCGAGCATGCCTATCTGCTGCAGAGCCCGGATCGGCGCGTCGTGTTCGCCATTCCGTTCGAGCAGCACTACACGCTGGTAGGCACGACAGACGTCCCGTTCACGGGTGATCCCGCGCAGGTAACGATCGACGTTGCCGAGCGGGATTATCTGCTCGGCTGCGTGAACCGCTTCTTCAGGCGACAGGTGTCACCGGCCGACATCGCCGGCAGTTATGCCGGCGTTCGTCCTCTGTTCGATGATGGCAGCGAGGGCGCCGCGCAGCAGGTATCGCGCGACTACCATCTGGAACTGCAGCAAACGCCAACCGGTGCGCCGGTCCTGACCGTCTATGGCGGCAAGATCACCACGTACCGGAAGCTGGCCGAGGCAGCACTGCCGCCGTTGTTGCAGCAGCTCGGTCAGGCACCGGACGAAACCAGCTGGACCGCGCAGGAAGCCCTGCCGGGAGGCGATTTCCCCGCCGCCGATCTGCAGCTGTTCTCGACGCATGCGCTGCAACGCTGGCCAGAGCTGCCACCCGGCCTGATCCTGCGGCTGGCACGGCTGTACGGCACGCGCATGGCGCATATCCTGGGCGACGCCCGCCGCATGGAAGATCTGGGCACGCGTTTCGGTGAAGAACTGACGCTGGCAGAAATCCGGTATCTGGTCGCGAGGGAATGGGCGCGCAGCGCGGAAGACATCCTGTGGCGCCGCACGCGGCTGGGGCTTCGCTTTCCCGCCTCAGCCGTGGACCAGCTGCAGGATGCTGTGACGCAACTGCTCGGATAGCACCAGCTGCGCATCTTCCGCGATGCGCTCCAGCACCTCGTCGAATACCAGCTTGCCTTCGGCATCGGCGCGCAGCACGCCGCGACGCCGCAACAGGCTCAGGAAGCCTTCAAACAGCGACCGGTCGAAGAACTCCGGCGAATAGAAGCCGTACAGCGTCACCATGCGCTGCGCCATTTCCTGGCAGCGCCTTTCCAGCTCGGCCTGCGACAGCGTGCCGCTGCCGGCGCGCAGCAGCAGCGCAATGGCGAGGTAATAGCGCTCGATGGTCTGCAGCGTGGGCTGTGCCAGCTGCGAAAGCTGCACCGCCTCGGATGTGGCGGCTGGAGCGGCTTGCCATGCCTCCCCGTCCTGGCCGGTGCGCAGCAGTCCGGCCGACTGCAGGGCCCGCAGATTCGCGCCCACTACCGCTTCGATCTCCGCCTCCTCCCAGCGCAGGAACAGTTCTGCGGCGATGTAGGGATAGATGCGCCACGCCAGGCGCTGCAGGTCGGCGCTGCGCAGGGATGGATTGGAGATGAAGCAGCAGGCCAGCAGTGACGGCAGCGCAATCAGATGCAGCATGTTGTTGCGGTAATAGACCATGGCGGTGGCATGGCGCTCGGCAAGGCCCAGCACATCCTCGCCCACCCGAGTCAGGATGCCGGCCTTCAGACCATGTTCGATGATCTGCACCGCGCCGAGATCCGTCACCGTGACGCGATCCGAATACGGCGCATCGCGCAGCAGCTGCAGGTACAGCGCGATCTGACGCCGCAGATCACCTTCCCGCATGACCTGCTTCGGCGTTGCCAGCATGACGGTAGCCAGCAGGTTCACGGGCGTCACGGCAGCGGCCGCATGAATGTTGCGCATGATCCGCTGAGCCAGCGCATCCACTGCCGGGCCTACCGCCGCGCGACCTTCCTGCCCGAGCTTGTCGCGCCACTCGGGCTGGTATTGATCGAGCAGCGGCGCGAGCGCGATCGGTTCGCCGATATTCACGTGCACATGCCCGAAGTTCTCGCGCAGGCGCTTCAGCGACCGCAGGAAACCCAGCAGGGTTTCCTTCTCCTTCGGCTTGCCGGACAACTCACCCACGTAGCTGTCCACCTCCATGACGCGCTCATAGCCGATGTATACCGGCACGAACATGATGGGCCGCACCGGCTGCCGCAGATAGCTGCGCAACGTCATGGAGAGCATGCCGGTCTTGGGAGACAGTGAGCGGCCCGTGCGGCTGCGCCCGCCTTCGATGAAATACTGGATGGGATGGCCGCGCGCCATCATCGCGCCGAGATACCGCGTGAATACCGCCGAATAGAGCGGGCTGCCGCGGAAGCTGCGTCGCATGAAGAACGCGCCGCCCTTGCGCAGCAGCGGCCCCACCACTGGCAGGTTCAGGTTGATGCCGGCGGCGATGTGCGGCACCGCGAAGCCATGCGTATAGATGGCGTACGGCATCAGCACGTCGTCCATGGTGCTGCGATGACAGGGCACGTACACCAGCTCGTTGCCTGCCGCGACCGACGCAATGGTTTCGGCATGCGCCACCACCACGCCATCGTAGATGCGGGTCCACAACCGGCGGAACACCCGCTCCATCAGCCGCACGAAGATATGCGAATAGTTGGCGGCGATCTCTTCGAACATCGCCTTGGCGTTCTGCAGCGCCTCGCGCCGCGGGATGTTGCGGTCGAGGGCTTCCTGCGCCACCAGTGCCCGCACCGCGCGGCCGCGCAGCACTTCGGTCATCAATGTGCGGCGATGCGAAAGATCCGGCCCGACATACGCGGTGCGTGAAGCCACCAGCAGGCCATTGAGATGGCGGGCCATGCGCCGCGCGGCCTGGTTGTCTGGCGTGCCTTCCGTAACCAGCGAGCGCAGTGAAACACCGGTGCCGAACTCCACGACCGTGTTGCGGCCATTGAGCAGCACGGCGAGCGCGCGCCGCAGGTTGCTGGCCAGCGCCCAGTCTTCCGAGAACAACAGGCGGAACCAGGAGACGTATTCGCGCTGTGGAGCCCTGCCCCAGTAAACCGCCACCGGCACGAGCAACACATCGAACTGCGGATCACGGCGCAACTCGGCCAGCAGCTCGCGCAGTTCAGTCGGCGGGCGATGATCGATGCGGCTGCGCCAGAAACCCACCTTGCGGCTCAGCGCCAGCAGCGACTGCACCCGCGACGCCGCGCCTGTTGGCAACAGCTGCTTGCGCGGCCGAGGCAGCCCGGCGCTCGCGCAGGCCCGCTGCAGCACCAGTGCATCGAGCGGGCTGTGGCGCGCGAGGATGTAACACACGGGTGCGCCGGCTTCCCGGAGCGACTCCGCCACGTCCCGCGGACGCACGGTGAAGCGCAGCCAGGGCAGCAGAAACCTGCCTGTGAGCCGGTCCATGTTCGTCAGGTAACGTACTGCGCCCGGCGCGATTCGATCAGGAAGTACTGGAAGAGATAGCGCAGGAATGGAATGGCGCTGTGCAGGCGGTGATCGGATTCGACCAGATGCAGCGACAAGCTGTTCTCCTTGGCAAACCGCACACTTTGTTCGTAAGGAATGACTTCATCGCGCCAGCCATGCACCAGCGCAATCGGGCAGGCGGGCAAACCGCGCCGGAGCGGCGGAATGCCGGGCATGTGGATGGCTGGCGCCATCAGGAACACACCCTTGGCATGCAGCGTGGGTGCCGCGGCCAGCGACACATAGCCGCCGAGACTGGACCCTGCCAGCACCAGGTGCCCGGTGAAGTCGCGGCAGAACTCATGCAGCATCTGCACGCGTTCTTCCGGGTCATTGACGCCGCGGTAATCGACGGCGGCAACGTCGAAACCTTCCGCTTCGGCAATTTCGTAGAGCGCGCGGATCTTGGTGCTGAATGGCGAACCATCCAGCCCATGTGAAAACACGACATGTCCCGTTATCGACATCGCGACATCCTACCTGAGCTCGAGCGCAGCCAGCTGGTTCAGGCTGACGGCGCGGGTCGCGCTGGCCGCGGGCCGGTGCTCCACCAGCCAGCTCTGCCGTGTTGCCCCATGCACCGACTGGTAGCCATAAACCAGCCGGAATACGCCTTCGGCCTGGTGCAAGGAGCCATTCAGTCGCTGGTCGCAGAGCACGAAATAGTGATGATTGCGTTCCACGCCGGCAAAGGCCCCCGCTGTTGCCAGCTGTCGCAGGAATTCCTCCACCTGACGACACACCCGTTCCCGGCTGCGCGCGGTATTGCCTTCGATCGTTACCCAGCGCGTGCCGCGTTCGATGCTGGCGCTGACAAACAGCGCCAGCAGCCGTGCGCCCAGCACACGTGCATCCGGACCATTGCCGAACTCTCCGGCCAGCGTGCACATCGCGCCCACATCACGGCCCGGGGTGCGGGTGGCGCGCAGCACGTTGACGCCCCGCAGCGTCAGGCTGGCGCGCTGCACGCGATCCACCCACACGACCGGACTTGCAGCGGGCCGCAGCAAGGCGGGTTCGGCGGCTTCTTCCCACACTCCGGCGCCGCGCTCGCGCACCAGCATGCCGGCGGCAGCGGCTGAGGGAGGGAACACATCGATGCGGCCCTGCAGGCGATCCTGCGTCATCAGGCGGGGATAGAACATGAGGGCATCGGCGCTGTGGAACGGCCAGTCGCGCAGGCCATCCTGTGCCTGCTGCACGGTCTTCCATGCCTGCGGTGGATCCACCAGCATCAGAGCATGCTGCCGCCGGCAAAAGCGTGTGCCCACCACCAGCACACTCATGCCGAGGTCCCGTCCGCGGGTGGGCGGCGGCAGGTACAGGAAATTGAATGGCGGGCCGTTCTGCAAGGCAAACAGGCCCGAGCGGCGGTTTTCCGAGCCGATCAGGTCGTAGTCGGACAGCAACTGCCCGTCGTCCCCGTCGTTGTTGCATTCGACATAGCCAACCAGCTCACGCGGATCGCTGCCGCGCGTGACATCCGGCCGTTGAGAAGGCAGCGGACCCGACACGCGCACCAGGCTGGAAGCCGCCAGCATCCGTGCCACGTCCCGGGCCGAGCCACTGAGGATCGAGGCGCGCCGGAATATTTCCTGACTGATGACGAGCTCGGAACCCCGGGTCCGGACACGCTGCACGACAAGATTGAAAAGATCCGGGTCGTGCTGACTGATGCCGTCGTAGTCGACGGCGACCCGCAGGAATTCCTGTGAGCCGGGGCATAAGGCAACAAGTGCCAGGCGTTCGTCGCCGGCAGGGAGGTCGATGCTGGCGGCTACTCCTTCGCTGACCACCCGCACGATGATTGCGCGTTGACCGCCATGTTCGAAAAACTGCTCCACCGCGTGCGGCAGCAGTGACTGCGCCCACAGGTCGCCGAAATACTGCTGGAACTGGCTGAAATCGGTAATGGCGACCGGTTCGTTGACCGGGCCCTTGAGACACCTGCCTACGAAGGCGACGACACCAGTGGGCTGGGCCGCAATCTGCGCCCCGGTTTTCGCAGCAGGGAGCGGTGCCGGCGCCGCCAGTGCATGGCCGCTGCTCGCCCCGAACCCCTCCTGAAGTGCCACCGCGCTGCTTACCCCGCTGGCCGGGAGCTGGAATCCTGTGCCTGGCGCTGCTTCAGTTCAGCAGCGGCGCGCGCCGCCTCTTCCTGCTTGCGCGCTATCTCGCCCAACATGATCCTGAGCCATTCTGAGAGCTTCGACATGCGCAAAAGAATATCCTAAGTACGCGGCGCCTGCTGCTGTTCGACGACCATGCCCTCGACGTCGTTCTGCGCTTTCAGGGCCGGATCGTCCGCGCCATCCCAGTTGGCGCCCTCTGGTACCTGGTTTTTCACCACCGGCGCCGCCGCAATCAATGCGGCCACATCCTGGTCACCACTCGAGACCGACAGCGCGAGGCCCCGCGGCGTCTTGGTGAGCTGCGCCACCCGCGCCCAGTCGATGGTTTCCTTGCGCGCGGCAAGTTCGGTCTGGATGCGCTTGGTCAGCGTCTTCGCCAGCAGTTTCGGCTGCGTGCGCGACCAGTCGCGCTTGTCGTCCTCGAGCACATCATAGGCCTGCAGATAAAGCTCATCGCCGTGCCAGCCGAACAGGAACGGCTGGTTGACGACCTGCACCTGAGTGCCTGGCCCGACCATGTCGAAGAGCTTCGGAATATCTTCCGGATACAGGCGCAGGCAACCGTGGCTGGAGCGCAGGCCCACCCCATAGGGCTTGTTGGTTCCATGGATGAGGTAGCTGGGCCAGCCCAGCGTCATCTTGTGGGTGCCCAGAGGATTGTCCGGACCAGCGGGAACCACCGCAGGCAGGATCTCCCCGTTCTTCTTGTGCTCTGCGCGGATGGACGCAGTGGGACGCCACTCCGGGTTCTTCTGCTTCGACACAACCTTGGTCTTGCCTTCTGGCGTGGACCAGCCCACCTTGCCGATGCCGATCGGATAGGTGTAGACCACCTGCTTCTCGCCGACCTTGGCCGGTGGGAAGTAGAAGATGCGCATCGCGGCAACGTTCACCACGATGCCCTTGCGTTCCGCAAAGGGCAGCACGAACTGAGTGGGCACCACCACTTCACGACCCACGCCGGGCAACCAGGGATCCACACCCGGATTGGCGCGAACGATTTCTTCGTAGCCCACGTTGAAGCGACGCGCGATGTCGGGGAGCGTGTCGTGCTTGCCGACTACCGTGACCTGCAACTGCCCCACGACATCATCGTGCACCGCATCGATTTCGAAACGATGCGTGGCAATCGGCTCGGCGTACTGCGGCACCACCGGAACAACAGGTTCAGGCGGTGGTGGCGGCGGCGGCGGCGGCGCAACCCGCGGACTGATCAGCGAACAGGCCGACAGCAGCAGGACTGCAGCGCCGGGCGACCATTGGCGTAGGGTTTTCATGAGCCGATTATTACACTGCTCGGGCCTTACAGCAGCAGTGGTTGATCCGGCAGCTCGTTTGTCCCGCCGCTGCGGGCTGGAAAATGGCGTTCCAGCAGCTGTGCAGCGCCATCAATGGCTGTCATCGCGCCCGCGGCATGTTGTCCTACACGAAATTGCGTCTCTACCTGACGACAGAGCGCATCCCAATCGGCCTGCGGCACACAGCGCGCGAGGCCGCGGTCGGCAACGATTTCCACTGCATGCTCGGCATGGAGCACGTAGATCAGCACGCCGTTGTTGTGTTCCGTGTCCCACACACGCAGCAATCCGAACACCTCGAGCGCGCGCTCCCGCGCACTGAGGCCAGCCAGCAGATCGCCCAGCTCCAGCGCGTGTTCCACAGCGAACCGCAGCTCCCCCGGGTGCAGGCGCTCGAAATCGCCGATACGACGTTCGATCTGCGACAGCACAGCCTCCGGATAGCGACGACGGAGCATCCAGAACGGAGTCAGCAGGTGACGCAGGATTCGCAGCATGTTCACCACCTGCCCGAGGCGCCGCCGCCACCGAATCCGCCACCACCGCCGCCGAAACCTCCGCCGCCGAAGCCACCACCCCCGAGGCCACCACCAAACCCGCCGCCACCAAAGCCTCCGAAACCACCACCACGGCCCGCGTTGCGTCCATTGCGCACATTGGAAGCAATCCCCGAGAACAGGCTGAAGGCCGCAGCCAGCACACCCGCCACGATCGCGATGCCCAGCAGCTGCGACAGCAACCACACCACCCCGCCTGCGAGACCGCCGGTGGCCAGTGCGCCGAGTGTGCGCCCGAGGATGGCGCGCAAGACTGCGCCGCCGATCAGCACGCCAAAGAAAAGGAATGGCAGCAGTTCGAACATTTTGTCGACGGGCCGGCGCCATTGCCGATCTGGGGGCGGCAGAGGCTCGCCTTCCACCACGCTCATGATCTGTTGCAGGCCAGCGCTGACGCCGCCAAACACATCGCCCTGCTGGAACAGTGGTTTGATGGTGTCGTCGATGATGCGCCGCGAAATCGCATCGGGCAGAACGCCTTCCAGGCCATAGCCCGTTTCGATGCGTAACTCCCGGTCCTGCAATGCAACCAGCAGCAGCACGCCGTCATCGGATTCCTTGCGCCCGAGCTTCCACGCATCCACCACGCGGACCGAATACTGTTCGATGGCTTCGGGCTCGGTCGTTGGCACGATCAGCAATGCGACCTGGGCACCTTTGCTTTGCTCGAATGCCAGCAGCTTCTGCTCCAGCTCTGCCTGCTGGCCGGCGGTCAGCGTGCCCGTGAGATCCGTCACGCGGGTTTCCAGCGGTGGCACGGGCTGCAGATCCTGCGCAGCCAGCGGCAGGGCCTGCACCAGCAACAGCAGGGCCATCACGCCGGGACGAAACATGCGTGGGACCTCTAGCACCCGGGGCTGCCTGGCCGACGCAATGTCAGGGCGTTGCGGCCGGCGCGGGCGCGGTGTCGAAACTCACGGCTGGCGGTTGCGAGACCGCTGCCTCGTTCTCGACCGTAAAGCTCGGCTTCACGGCATGTTTGAACATCATGGCCGTGAGGTTGGTCGGGAAGGAACGCACGGTGGTGTTGTAGACCTGTACGGCATCGATATAGCGTTTGCGCTCTGTCGCGATGCGGTTTTCCGTGCCTTCCAGCTGCGCCTGCAGATCAAGGAAGTTCTTGTCGGACTTCAGCTCTGGATAATTCTCGGTGACGGCAAAAAGGCTTTTCAAAGCCTGCGTCAGTCCGCCCTGCGCCTCCTGGAACTTGCGCATCGCGGCTTCGTCGTTGAGGAGCTCCGGCGTCAGCTGGATGGAACCGGTTTTCGCGCGGGCTTCGGTAACGCCGATCAGCACGGCCTGCTCCTGCGCGGCAAAACCCTTCACGGTCTCGACCAGGTTCGGAATCAGGTCGGCACGCCGCTGGTACTGGCTCAGCACCTGGGCCCAGGCGGCCTTCACGCCCTCATCCTGCTGTTGCAGTGTGTTGTAGCCGCAGCCCGAAAGCAGCAACGCAGCGCCCATCAAGGCAACCTTCAATGCACGCATGTAAAGCACTCCTTGAGAAATCCACAATGCGGGCGACAGGCGCGCCCTTCAAGGGGATTCTGGCACGGAGCCCTAGTGCAGGGTGGCCCAGTTGAGGATCCTGATATCCTCGGCCGAGAGATCAAAGTTCACTGCCAGCATCCGGCGCAGCTGCTTGAGCTCACTGCGCGGCTGCAGCGGTGCGTGCAACTCCACGACACCACTGTATTCTCCCGGGCCCGTCGGACCCGAAGCTTCTGCCACGAAATGCGTGTAGTACTTGCTGGACATGGAAAACACCGCCTCGACAGCATCCTGGACCTGTCCCGGCTGATCAGCTGTGCGTGTGCGCACAGAAATGCCATGGCGGCGCCATGAGCCGCTATCGGGCGCCCGTTGCACCAGGCTCCAGCTACATCACACCGGCCGGCCACGCCCGCCTGAAGTCCGAACTGGACCAGCTCTGGCGGGTGGAGCGACCACAGGTCACCGCCTCGGTCAGTGCCGCCGCCGCCCAGGGCGATCGCTCGGAGAACGCCGACTACACCTACGGCAAGAAACGCCTGCGGGAAATCGACTCCCGCGTGCGTTTCCTGCGCCGCCGGCTGGATGGCATGGTGGTGGTGGACCAGCCGCCGGCGGATCCCAACCGGGTGTTCTTTGGCGCCTGGGTGACGATCGCCCGCGACGATGGCACAGAAAGCCGCTATCGCATCGTGGGCCCGGACGAACTCGTGGAGCCCGGCTACATCAGCATGGACGCGCCGCTGGCGCGCGCGCTGCTTGGCAAATCGCTGGACGCGGAAGTCACGGTGAACGTGGCGGGCGCAGACACGCGTTACGAGATCACCGCCATCGAATACCAGCTCTAGCCGCGCTCTGTTGGCGCTCTAGATGACACGCACGTTCTTGAACTGCCAGGGATCGCTCATGTCGAGATCTTCCGGAAACAGCCGCTCGCGATCTGAAAGCGGCGACCAGTCGGTGTACGTGCCACCCACCTTGCCGAGATACGGCATGCAGATCTCGAGGATCCGCCGGTGGTCGAGCTCATCCGGTTCGAGCAAACCTTTGTCCGGATTCTCCATCGCCCAGATGATGCCAGCCAGCACCGACACCGTTACCTGCAGGCTGGTGGCATTGTTGTAAGGCACCAGGCTGCGCGCCTCTTCCACCGTCAGCTGCGACCCGAACCAGAGCGCATTGCGCTTGTGGCCGGCCAGCAGCACGCCGAGCTCGTCCATGCCCGAGGTGATGTCATCCATCAGGATGCGCTTGCGGGCCTGCATCTGCCAGTTGCGACCGGCCAGCTCGTGTATGGACAGCACCGCCGCGTCGCTCGGGTGGTAGGCGTAATGCGCTGTTGGCCGATACACCACATCGCCGTGCTTGCGCACGGTGTAGTAATCGGCGAGCGAGATCGCCTCGCTGTGGGTGATCAGGAAACCATGGATGGGGCCTGCCTTCGGCGTCCAGGTGCGCACACGCGTTGCGGCGCCAGGCTGCCCGAGATAGATGGCGGAGCCGTTGCCGAAATCATGCCGCTTGGCATCGCGCGGAAAATTGCGCTCATGCGAGCCCCAGCCCAGTTCGGCAGGCTGGCAGCCTTCCGAGACGAAGCCGTCCACCGACCAGGTGTTGACGAACTCGTTCACTTCCTTGGGTCGGCTGGAGACCTGCGTGTCGCGTTCGGCAACATGCATGACGCGGATGCCAAGTGCCTGGGCAAGCTCGGCCCATTCGTCGCGATTGGAAGGAGCGGGTTTGTCCTTGTCGACGCCGATGTCAGCCTTGAGCTGCAACAGCGCTTCCTTGACGAAATGCGACACCAGCCCCGGATTTGCGCCGTGCGTGATGATGGCCGTCGGGTTGCGCGCCGTCAGATCCGTGCGCAACGCAAGCATGTCTTCACGCAGCGCGTAATTGGTGCGCCGGCCCGGATGCAGCGTGGGATCGGTATAACCGCCAGCCCAGGGCTCGATGCAGGTGTCGATGTACATCACGCCGCGTTCCCAGCAATGCTTGATGAGCGCAATGCTCGACACATCGACCGAGAGGTTCACCAGGAAGTCGCCACGACCCATGACGCCATCCAGCACACGCCGGTAGTTCTCGCGCAGCAAAGGCTCGCGGATGATGCGCACACCGAGCGCCTGCGCTTCGGCGTCGCCGGATTCATCCGCCGTGACGATCACGATCCGCTCGGGCCGGATGGCGATGTGGCGCAGGATGAGAGGCAATACTCCTTGTCCGATGCTGCCAAAGCCGACCATCACCAGACGGCCAGGGAAATCCAGATAAACCTTGTTGCTCATGATCTTTAAACCGCTCATCCAGCTGATACAGCGAGAACCTCAGACCTGCTGCCATCCCGGCGGCAAGGTCTTGTCGAATCCCGGCAGGGCCTCCACCCGTCGCAGCCAGCGGGCCAGCTGCGGGTAGTGGACTTCTGCGGGCAGAAACCGGGTGGCCAGCTCCTGAGCCCCGGGGCGCAATAAGGCCCGATGCAGCAGGCGGATGCAAGGGTAAATCGCGATATCGGCGGCGCTGACAGCATCGCCGACGATCCAGTCGCCCTTCGAGAGCCGACCCTCGATGGTGCGGGCTTCGCGCGCCACCGTGTGCATGGCGCGGGTTAGTCCCGGACCGAAGTGCGGCTCGGGCGATTGCAGTTCATTCACGAGGCGCATCAGGTCGGCCTCGGTATACGCCTGGAACTCGTTGATGACCCGCATGATCACGCCCGCTTCTTCGGGTGATCGCCCGAACATGGGCGGCGCCGGGTATTTCAGGTCGAGGTAGTAAAGCACCGCCAGTGATTCGAAGACGACGTAGTCACCGTCACGGAGCACCGGCAGGCGACCACGCGGATTCATCGCCAGGATCTGCGGCGCCTTGTGCTCCTGCAGATCGGTCTGCATGAGATGACTGCGCCAGGGCAGCCCCTTGTGTTCCAGTGCCAGCAGCACCCGCCAGCAATACGGGCTGCCAATGCCCCAGTAAACGTCGATCACCGTGCTTGAACTTCCCGAGTGGAGTGACACCCGAAATTGTAGCGGCGAATTGTGCGCGGCGGTGCTTGAGGCGATGATGCGCGCATGACAAACAAACCCGAACTTTCCCCGCTGGTGAGCGCGCAGACCCTGCAGGGGCTGCTGGGCACACCCGGGTTGCTGGTGGTCGACTGCCGCCATGAACTGACGAACGCCGCTGCCGGCCCCGGCGCCTACGCAGCGGGCCATGTGCCGGGCGCGATCTTCGCCGACATGGATGCAGAACTTTCAGGACCGCGCCACCCTGGCGCTGGTCGCCATCCACTGCCTTCTCCGGCGGCCTTCGCGGCGACGCTGCAGCGCTGGGGATTCACGGCATCGTCACAGGTGGTGGTCTACGATCAGGGCAATGGCGCGCTGGCAGCACGCCTGTGGTGGCTGCTGCGGGCGCGTGGACACCGGAATGTGCAGCTGCTGGACGGCGGTTATGCAGCCTGGCTGGCAGCCGGCTACGCCGTCGACACCTCCACGCCGCAGCCCGTGGCAACCGAGGTGCCCGTGTGTGATTTTGCAGGGGTGCTGTCGAGTGCTGAAGTGGTGGCTGGCCTGGCAGCGCGCAACATCACACTGGTGGATGCGCGACCCGCGGACCGTTTTGCGGGCCGCAACGAGACATTTGATCCGGTGCCCGGGCATGTGCCAGGTGCGGTGAGCATGCCGTTCTCCGGCAATCTGACCGCGGCGCAGCGGTTTCTGGACGTGACGCAGCTGCAGCAGCGCTGGTCGACACTGCTGCAGAATCCGGAAGCCCCGGTTGTTGTCATGTGCGGCTCCGGAATCACCGCCTGCCACGATCTGGTGGCTCTGGAACTGGCGGGTTATCGCGGCGCCCGGCTCTATGCAGGCAGCTACAGTGAATGGATTACCGACCCGGCGCGCCCGGTAGTCGCAGGGGAAGCGAGCACGTGAGTCCAGAAAAGAAGAAGGCAGCTCCTGCCTCCATACCCAATGGCTGGAGCACCGAAGACTCGCTCGACCTCTACCAGGTGCCCGCCTGGGGCAAGGGCTATTTCTCCATCAATGCGGCCGGCCACATCGTGGTCCGGCCCGACACGACGCCCGATCGTGAAATCGATCTGTTCGAAGTCGTGCAGGGCCTGGAAGCCCGCGACCTGCGCACGCCAGTGGTGGTGCGCTTCTCGGACATCCTCGCGCACCGACTGAAGCGGCTGCACGATGCCTTTGCGCAGGCGATTGCCGAAAACGACTATCGCAACCGTTATGCCGCGGTGTTCCCGATCAAGGTCAATCAGCAGCGGCTGGTGGTGGAGGAGGTCTACCGTTACGGCGCCAAGTTCGGTTTTGGCCTGGAAGTGGGCTCGAAGCCTGAATTGCTCGCGGTCATGGCGATGACCGAAGGCGCCACCGACCGCGTGATCATCTGCAATGGCTTCAAGGATTCCAGCTACATCGAAGCGGTGACGCTCGCGACGAAACTCGGCCGCACGATCATCCCGGTGGTGGAGAATTTCGCCGAGCTGGCATTGATCCTGAAACACGCGGAGGCGTACAACGTGCGGCCACGCATCGGTGTGCGCGTGAAACTGGCCAGCGAAGGCTCCGGCCGCTGGCGCGAATCTGCGGGCGATCGCTCCAAGTTCGGTTTGTTCGTGACCGAAATCCTCGAGTTGCTGAAGGTGCTGCGCGAGAAAGACATGCTCGACTGCCTGCAGCTGGTGCATTGCCATCCGGGCAGCCAGCTGCAGGATATCCGGCGCGTGAAAGAGGCCATCAACGAACTCGCTCATGTGTATGTGGAACTGGTGAATCTCGGCGCCGGGCTGAAATACATCGACGTCGGCGGCGGCCTGGGCGTCGATTACGACGGCAGCGGTACCAATTTCGAATCGTCGATGAACTACACGCTCGTGGAATACGCCAATGACGTGGTGTACCGCATCGCCAGCGTCTGCAATGCACGCCATGTGCCGCATCCGATGATCCTCAGCGAATCCGGCCGCGCCATTGCCGCCCACCACAGCGTGCTCGTGTTCAACACGCTGGGCCGCTCGGCGCTCGACGGCTTCGATATCTCGAAGGCGGATCTGGAGCTGGCGCCAGACGCTCCGCAGCCGGTGAAGGATCTGGCCGACGCCTGGCGCACGGTGTCGCCGCGCCGGCTGGTGGAGTGTTATCACGACGCCGTTACGGCGCGCGACGAGGCACTGCAGATGTTCAAGCTGGGGATGCTGTCGCTGGAATATCGCGGCCTCGCGGAACGCCTGTACTGGTCGACCTGCACGAAGGTGCGTGATGCCGCGCGCAAGCTGGACGAGATTCCCGAGGAATTGTCGGAACTCGAGGGCATCCTTTCTGACACCTATTTCTGCAACTTCTCGGTGTTCCAGTCGCTGCCTGACAGCTGGGCCATTGACCAGCTGTTTCCCATCGTGCCCGTGCATCGCCTGACCGAACAGCCCACTCGCAAAGCCGTGCTGGCCGATATCACCTGCGACTCGGACGGCAAGATCGACCGGTTCGTCAGCCTGCGCGACGTCAAGCGCACGCTGGAGGTGCATCCGCTGCAGGGCACCGAGGAGTACTACATCGCGGCTTTCCTGGTCGGGGCATATCAGGAAACCCTCGGCGACCTGCACAACCTCTTTGGCGACACCCATGTGGTGCACATCCGCCTGCACGACGAAGGCGGCTGGTGGATCGAGGAAATCGTCAAGGGCGACACCGCCAACAAGGTGCTGGAGTACATGGAGTACGATGTGGCGGAGCTTTATCCGGCGCTGGCGCGGGATTGCGAACACGCAGTCCGGGATGGCCGCATGACCGTGGCGGAAAGCCAGTCCATCAAGCGCTTTTACGAGAACGAGCTGAACGGTTACGCTTACCTCGAGCCCTAGGAACCCGCTCGGAGAGCCGACATGATGTCCCCCCGACGCATTGCGTATCTGATTGTCGCAGCGCTGACCCTGTCAGCCTGCGCTGCGGCAATGACCCGCAGTTCGGTCACGGCGCGCCTGGATGCCGCCATTACCGGCAGTCATCGCGGCACGGAAGAACGCGCGCGCGACCGATACCGCCATCCGCGCGAAACCCTGCTGTTCTTCGGCCTGCGGCCGAACCAGACCGTGGTCGAGATCCTGCCCCTCGGCGGCTGGTATACCAAGATCATCGCGCCAGTGGTTCGCGGCGATGGAAAGTATGTGGCCGCCATGCCACCGGTGGTCGTTGGCAATGCCAACAGCGAACGCAGCCGCAAGGCGTTCACGGACATACTGGCGGCATCACCGGCACAGCTCGATCAGGTGCAGGTAACTGATTTCGACATCGGCAAGGGCAACCTGGTGCCAGACGGCACGGCCGATCTGGTGCTCACCTTCCGCAACATCCACAACTGGATGGCCGGTGAACGTGCCGAAGCGGCCTTCCGCGACATGTACCGCGCGCTCAAACCCGGCGGCACGCTGGGCGTGGTGGAACATCGCGGCAATGAAGCCGTGCCACAGGATCCGCGTGCCCGTAGCGGTTACGTGAACCAGTCATACGCCCGCCGCCTGATCGAAGGCGTGGGCTTCAAACTGGTGGGCGCCTCGGAGGTCAACGCCAATCCGCTGGATACCAAGGACTACGCCGGCGGCGTGTGGACGCTGCCACCGGGGCTGGCCGCAGGGGAAGCCGATCGCGCCAGGTACCTCGCCATCGGCGAGAGCGACCGCTTCACGATGAAGTTCGTGAAACCCCGGTAGCAGCCCGCTACCACATGTCCTTGAGCTTGCCGGTCGCATCGATGCTGATCGGCTCGTCCGCCCGCGACAGGCGCGAATCGTTGACGTGCGAACCGGTAAAGCCGGTCTGCTCGAAGCACTTCAGTACTTTCTCGGTCAGGAAGCGGCTGCGCCCGCCATAGACATGGGCATCGCCACGCGGCGACTGCTGCGTCAGCGGGAATTTCAGCGGACTGATCAACTGCAGTTCATTGCGCGCGCGCGTCATGGCCACATACAACAGGCGCCGCTCTTCGTCGATCATCTCCTGCTTGCCGGTGGCGAACTCGGAGGGAAAGCTGCCATCGACGACATTGAGCAGGTACACGGTGTCCCACTCCATGCCCTTGGCCGAATGGATGGTGGAGAGGATCAGGTAGTCTTCGTCCTGATGCGCCTTGCCGGAAAGATCACTGGTGGCATTGGGCGGATCCAGCGTGATCTCGGTCAGGAAGCGCTCGCGTGAGGGGAACTGCTGCGAGAGTTGCTCGAGCTGATCCAGATCACCGATGCGGGTATGAAAGTGCTCGAATATCCGCTCCAGGTGCGGCTGATACCACTCGCGCACCAGCCGCAGCTGGCCGGGCCATGGGCGGCCTGGCTCAACCAGTTTTTCCATGAGGTCAGCGAGCCGCTTGAAGTCACGATCGCATTGCGAGGGCACCTTGATGTTGCGCAGCGCCTTGATAGAACCTGACACTTCTGCCAGCGCATCGAGCGTCCAGCGCGCATTGACCGGCCCCATGCCGGGCAGCAGCTGCAGCACGCGGAACGCGGCGAGGCTGTTGCGAGGGTTGTCAGCCCAGCGCAGCACGGCAATCATGTCCTTGACGTGCGTGCCTTCGAGGAATTTCAGTCCGCCGTATTTCACGAACGGAATCTTGCGGCGGGTGAGTTCGACTTCCAGCAGATCGCTGTGGCTCGCACTGCGGAACAGCACCGCCTGGCGGCGCAGGGCCGTACCGGCTTCCCGTCGCTGCAGGATCTGGTTGGCGACGTATTCGGCCTGCGACTCGAGATCATCGACGCTGACGTACTTCGGCAACAGCCCCCCGCCACGCACGGCAAGCAGGTGCTTGCGATACTGGCGCGGCGCCTCGGCCATCAGCGCGTTGGAAGCATCGAGCACGGCCTGGCTGGAGCGATAATTCTGCCCGAGCGGCACTACTTCAGCAGGCGGCGTGTAGCGCTGCGCAAACCCGAGGATGTTGTCGACCGCCGCCGCCCGGAAGGAGTAGATCGCCTGCGCATCGTCGCCGACGACGGTAAGCCCGCTGCCGTCCGGCCGCATCGCATCCAGGATGCGTGCCTGCAGGGTGTTGGTGTCCTGATACTCATCGACCAGGATGTGATCGAAGTTCGCGCTGACATGCTTCGCGAGCTTGGGCTCGGAGACGAGCACGTGCCAGTAGAGCAGCAGATCGTCGTAATCGAGCAGGCCGAGCTGCTGCTTGCGCTCGACATAGGCGCGATAAAGCTTCGTCAGATCCTGTTCCCATTGCAGGCACCAGGGATACTGCTGCGCCAGTGTGTCGGCAAGCGGCCGCTGCGTGTTCACACGGTGTGAATAGATGGCAAGACAGGTGTCCTTGCGGGGAAAGCGCTGTTCCTTTGCTGCAAAGCCCAGTTCGGTGCGGATCTGGTCCATGAGATCGGCCGCATCACTGCGATCGATGACATTGAAAGTGGGATCGAGACCCAGCTGCGCCGCATAGTGGCGCAGCAGCCGGTTGCCCAGCGAGTGGAAGGTGCCCGTCCAGGTCAGCCGCTGCGCGATGGCCTGCGACTTGCCACCGAGGGTGTCGTCCATGGCCTTGCGCAGGATCTCCAGTGTGCGGCGGCGCATTTCCATCGCGGCGCGGCGCGTGAACGTCAGCAGCATGATGCGCGACGGATCGACGCCATTGAGCACCAGATGCGCGACCCGGTGCGCCAGGGTGTTGGTCTTGCCGGTACCCGCGCCGGCAATCACCAGCAGCGGCCCGGCGCGCATCGGTCCTTCCGCAACGGGTTCGCCAAAGCCGGCGGCCTTGCGTTGCGCGTTGTTCAGGGCCTCGAGATGTATTGCTGTACTGGACATAATCAGGTTCAACTATAGCCAATGTGCGCGGCCGCTGCCGCGCGCAACACCACAGAATGCAGCAGGTATTTGTGAACCAGATCGAAACCGTCTTCCAGGGCCGGGTGATAACGGTGAATGTCGAGCAGGTATTGCTGCCGAATGGCGAGACGGCCCGCTACGAGATCGTTCATCACCCGGGCGGCGCTGCCATTGTTGCCGTCGACTCCGACCTGCGCGTCTGCCTGTTGCGCCAGTACCGCCCTGCTGCAGAGGGCTGGGTGTGGGAACTGCCGGCGGGCCGGCTCGAACCCGGCGAACCTCCGCATGAAACGGCTCGACGTGAACTGGTGGAAGAATCCGGCTGCGAGGCCGGGCTCTGGGAAGATCTCGGCAGCATCCTCAGTTCACCCGGTGTATTTGCCGAAACGATTCACCTCTACCTGGCACGCGACCTGCGGCCTGTAGCCAGCCATCATGAGCCCCACGAAGTCATCGAAGTGCACTGGGTGCCACTGGATCAGGCTGTTGCGCAGGCGTTGTCCGGAGAGATCCGGGACGGCAAGACCATTGTCGGGCTGGTGCGGGCGTCCGTCCGCTGCCGCACACAACAAAGACAATGTTGATGCGACAATACTTGTGTGAGCCAATCGACAGTCTTGACTCGTCAACGTCCCGATAATGGATACCCATAATGTCCAAGAAAAGACCAGACGGATTCACGCTGTTCGTGCCCGACGAGCAGGAGCCGGAAAAGGACATGCCGGCAAAACTCGAGGTTGTGGATTACAACCCGGCACGCAACCGCCCCAGGAAAGCCCTGGGTGGCGGCGCCTATGATCCCTATGAACGTCCTGTCGCCATCGGCGACACGGCACGTATCCGCAAGCCGCGAGTCGACCTGCGCCAGCTGTCCGAATGGATCAAGACCACGCAGCAGGTGAAGGCACTTCGCGAGGAAGACCTTCCCAAGGACGAGCCAAGAAAACGCTAGCTAACGGCCCAGCCATTGCGGCAGGCGTAGCAGCGCGAGTCCCAATGCCACGGCGATGGCATGCACCCACCAGAGCCCGAGAACAGCTGGCACATCGCCACGCTCCAGCATCGTGCGTGCGGCACTGATCAACCCGGCATAGACCGCGAACAGCAGTACCGCCCAGGGCACGCGGGCATGCCGCCCCTGTCGTGGCCGCAGTCGCGCCAAAGGCACAGCCAGCAGGCCAAGTACCACCACGTTCAGCACCCAGGCAAGTCGCCAGTGCAGTTCCGCCCCCAACCTTGGATCAGCAGAAGCCAGCAGCGCGCGATTTCCGAGTACGTCCACGCGCGGTTTGCCCGGCAGCGTCACCTGTGGCGTCGGCACACGAATGGTCTGTTGCCGGAACTGCGTGATGCGCCAGGCGCCCTCCCCCGGCGTGCCTTCATAGCTGTGACCCTCGGCAAGTTCAATGGTGTAGGAGCGGTTGTCTGCCGACAACGCATAGCGGGCCCGATCGGCGAGAACCAGATGCATGCGCGTGCCGCCGGCAGCGACCGGCACATCACGCTGCACGAATACATCGCGCAGCGCGCCATCGGCATCGAACTCGCGGAAATAGAGAGTGGCGCCATGTCCCAATGAACGGAACTGGCCCGGCGCGAGGCCACGCGTCACGGCCGTCCGCAGCGCATCGGTGCGCAACGCCACCACGCCCCGCGCAGCGGCCGGTCCATCGATGAATGCAGTCCACGCCGCCAGGGCCGCGGCAGCGAAGGTCACCACACCGGCCGCGGCATACAGAGTGCGCGTGCCGATGCCACCGGCCAGCGCCGCCGTGATCTCGCTGTCGTGATACAGGCGCCCGAGCCCGAGCACCGTGCCAAGCAGCACGGCAAACGGCAGGATGATCGTGAGATTGCTGCGCAAGGTCAGGCCGACCAGCTGCAGCACCAGTGCGCCCGGCACCTGGCCATCGGCGGCACGCCCGAGCACGAATGCCAGCTGGTAGATGACCAGCACCGCGAGCAGCACCAGACCCACGCCTGCCGTAGCGAACAGGATGTCGCGCAGCACATGTCGGAAGAAGATGCCGCGCATGATCCGGAACCGGATGTCAGGGCGCGTCGGCACGCCGCGAGAAGCGGAAGAACGGATCGGCCAGATCACCGCTCACCAGTGCGCCTGCGGCATCGCGTTGCTGCTCGGAGATGGCAAGCCCGTCGGCATCCAGCTGCATGCGCTGCTCCACCTTGAGCGTCTCGCCGGTGCTGCGCGACGCCGCGCGGCAGCCACTCCCGGTGCTTGCCACGAAAGCGTCACCGACCGGGGGCTTTCCACCCTTGTCTTCAACCTTGCGACTCCACAGCAGGTCACAACCGGCACGCACGCGCAGATCCTGCATCAGCAACGAACGGAACAGGTCGCGCCGCAGGTGGCCGTCGCGCCAGCGCGCAGGCTCGTTGAAATCCAGCTGTGTAAGGATGGCCTGTTCGCGGCCCGGCACGCCATTGACCACATACAGGCGCTGGGCGAGCACTCGACGCGCGTCGTCGGCCGCCATTTCCTGCACGTAGAACACATGCTCGCCGACTCCCGGCGCCTGCACGGGCACCAGCACCAGCCGCAGTGCCGGATGCTCGCTGCTGGCGCGAGACTGCGCGATGTTGTCGTAACTGCCCGCTAGCGTCGCCACCAGCTTGCTCACCATGACTTCTTCGCGCTTGGGCTGGGGCGCGCAGGCCACGAGCAGGGCCGCGCAAATCATTACCACTGCCGGCATCCTGCTATCCGCCATACATCACCCGCCATTGCGCCGGATAGGTCAACCCGAGCTTCACGATGGAATCCAGCAGCGCGGGGTAATCGCGCCCGGCAGCGGCGGCCGCGCGGGCGAAATCCTCGTTCTGCGCGAGATGCGGATTGGCATTGGCTTCCAGTGCGTAGATGCTGCCATCTGCACGCATCCGGAAATCCATGCGCGCATAACCGGTGAGCCCCAGCGCGCGATACATGCGGCGCGACAGCCGGTCGAGCCGGGCCTCTGCGCCAGCGGGAAGTTCCTGCGCCGGCGCGCTGTCGATGCCGTATTTCGTGCGGTATTTCAGGTCCCACTTCACCTTGCGGGTGGCAATGGCGCTGCCACTCGATGACATGCTGCCGAAGTTCAGCTCCCACACCGGGAAACGGGTCAGCCGCTCGTTGCCGAGCATGCCCACATAGAGCTCCCGCCCCTCGATGTATTCCTCCACCAGCACATCCGACTTGTGCTGCTCCAGCACGAATTCGATGCGCTCGCGCAGGCGGGTGGCATCTTCCACCACCGATGCCTGCGAAATGCCAAGCGAGGCGTCGTCGGTGCTGGATTTCACGAACAGCGGGAAGCGCAGCCTGCGCGGCAGCGTGATGCGCTGGCCGCGCCGGAAGACGGCGAACTGCGGCGTGGAGATGCGGTGAAACGCGAAGACCTGTTTGCACAGCGCCTTGTCGCGCGACAGCAGCAGACCGCGCGGATTGCAGCCCGTATAGGGCTGGCGCAGCATCTCGAGGAAGGCGATGACATGCTGGTCGTAGCTGACGATGCCGTCGAACTCCTCCAGCAGGTTGAACACCACATCGGGCTGCCAGTCGGCGATGGTGGTGCGCAGCTCGGTGATGTTGTCGAGCACACCGAGCGTGCGCACCTCGTGCCCGGACGCCCGCAGCGTCTGGATGACATCGAACTCGGTGCGCCATTCCTCGATGACCTTGGCGCTCTGGCCGTCCAGGCTCTCGGGCGGCATCAGGCTCGGATGCAGTACAACCAGTACTCGCGAAGACTTCATAGATTCAGTTGTGGCCGTTCCCGTTCACCCAGCACCCGCGCCAGACTGCCCAGCAGCCAGCGCACGTGTGGCAATGCATTTCGCTGCGAACCCCGCAGGTAGAGCCCCATAGTATCGGATCGATCGGTCGCCAGCCGCAGTACCTGATGCAGCGTGTACGAATCCGCATCGCTCAGCTCTTTGGCTCCGGCCAGCAGCGCGCGACGATTGCTGCGCAGGAACGACGCCGCGCGCGTAACACCCTGGCGCTTGGGCTCGCGCGCAAACACGCGCAGCAGCAAGTCCGTCAGCCGCCTCGCTGCGCCAGTCGTTGAGGCGCGCCAGCTTTTCGCGGTAGTGCTGCGCCAGCGTACGACGGTTGTCACTCAATGGTTCGATATGCGCGCGGCTGCGCACCAGCGTCGGCTGGGTTGCGATGTCCTGCATGATCTCTTCGACGAACCGCAACTTCTCCCAGGCGGGCCAGCTGGCGTAGGTGCGCCGCCAGTCGGAGTTCGGCTTCAGCCAAACGGCAAACGTCTCGGCAAAATCCTCGGTGGGATGACTCTGCGCATACCAGTCACCCAGGTGCTGCACGAAGCGGCGGCTGCCGGGCCTTGCACGATAGGAGTCGGGATACGGCAGTGAGGCCGGTCCGAATATCTCGCGCCAGCGGGCCCGGCGCCGCAGTCGATAGGCCGTGTCGATGGCGTGACCTACTTCATGCCGCAGGATGCGCATCATCCAGTTCACATTGCCGCCTTCCACCTGCCGCATCATGCGGCGTTCCAGCCGCATCAGTCGCGGGTGCGCGAGGTAGAACGGCACGGCGATGCCGGGAATGCCATCCGGTGAGAACCATTCCTCAGCCAGCCACATATGCGGTCGAAAGTGGATCCCCCGTCGTTCCAGCTCGCCATACACACGTTGCAGACGTCGCTGCAGCGGCGTGCCCGCCAGCGGCAGCTTGAGATCGCAGAAGCGCAGCTGCAGCAGCTCCGCATCGGATAGCCGCGTCCAGGTGCGACGCTCAGGCAACGACGCCATGTGCGGCACTCCCATGTTGATGCAACCGGTCGGCGAGACGCTCCAGACGCGACAGTCCCGTGACCCGGTTGCGCAGCCCTGCGTCCATGCCGGCTTCGCCGTAATAAGCGCCAGCCAACGCGCCGTAAACGGCACACACCGCTTCCTGGTCGCTGCCAGGCGAATCCAGTGCCCGCTGGAGGCCGCCAGCAAAGCTGCGGCTGCGGGCAAAGCAGCGCACGGCCCGATCCAGCACGCCCAGCGCAGCCCGGCAGGGCTTGCGACGTCCGATCGGCGGGCCGAGCCAATCTGCTGCAAGCAGGCGAACCTCATCGCGCATCGGCATGCCGCCCAGTTGACCCGCGGTCGCCAGTATCGACTCGCGTGAACAACCCGCCAAGGCCTGCGAAACCATTGCCGCCAGCAGGCGGCAGGCGTCCACCAGCGCCGGCGCCTGATGCGTGACGCGGGTGGTATCGGCAGCCAGCGCGGCCGCTGTTTCCGGGCTCCCTGGCGCGAACAGCGCGGCAGCCGCACTGCGAGCCAGCGGCGAGGGATCCATCTGTGCGGGATCATGCGAACCGACCATGGCAGCGCGGTTCCACAGCGCGCGGCTGAGAACGCCCTGGACCACCGGCCGCAGCGCGGCACCCGGCGCCGCACCGGCGCCTTGCGGATCCTTCGACCAGGCGCGGTAGCGCTCCAGTTGGTCGCGGCCATCGAAACCACCGCAGTCCAGCAGGCTCTCTGCCACACATAACGCCATGCCGGTGTCGTCCGTCCATGCGGCCGCTGCGGCATCGGCTTGCGCCGCGCTGGCCAGTGCATCACCGATCGCAAGCCCCAGCAGGCAGCCACGATGGCGCTGTTGTGATCCGGATTCAGGGCCCGGCCTCTGCCAGGCACGCACATACTGTTCCTGTTCCTCGGTCTCCGGTATTGACGGCCAGCTGGCCGCGCGCGCGTTCTGTTGCCAGAGCCGATTGAGCTCGCTCAGCGCGCCATGTTCGGATTCACCCTGCTCGCGCAGGTAGCAACCAATGGCTACGCCGGTGCGACCGATGCCGGCGCGGCAATGCACATACACTGCGCTGTCGCGCATACCCGCTTCCAGAGCCTGCTGGATCTCGCGCATCTGTTGCGGCGAGCGCGGCAGCGAGTGGTCCGTCATCGGAAAATTTGCGTACCTGACACCCGCCGGCAGCAACTCCTGATAGGACTCGCGCTCATGCGCTTCGGTCAGATCAATGAAACTGCGCACACCCGCTGCAAGCAGTTTCTCGATGCGGGCACGCGTGTCAGCGGTCGCCCCGGCATCAGGATGCTCCCCGGCCAGCAATCGTCCCGCCTCCACCCAATAGCTGTTGGGCAGTGGCGGCTTCACGGCGTGGCCAGCGGCGCGAGACCGGCAAAATCAAACAGCTTCGTGTCGGCCAGATGCGCGGGCTCGACATTGCGCAGCGCCGTCAGCAGCGATTCGGTACGCCCGGGGAATTCCCGCTCCCAGTCACCGAGCATCTTCTTGACGGCGGCGCGCTGCAGGTTCTCCTGCGAACCGCACAGGTTGCAGGGGATGATCGGAAATCCCCGTGCCGTGGCATAACGCGCCACTTCGCGCTCGGAAACATAGGCCAGCGGCCGGATGATGATGTGGCGCCCGTCGTCGGAGCGCAGCTTCGGCGCCATCGCCTTGAGCTTGCCGCCGAAGAACAGGTTCAGGAACAGGGTCTCGACGATGTCGTCGCGATGGTGCCCCAGGGCCACCTTGGTGATGCCGTTCTCGGCGGCGTAACGATACAGTGCGCCGCGCCGCATGCGGGAGCACAGGCTGCACATGGTGCGGCCTTCCGGGATCAGCCGTTTGACGACACTGTAGGTGTCCTGCTCGATGATGTGGAAATCCACGCCCGAGCGACCGCAGGTAATCCGGCAGCACATGCGCCGGGAAATCCGGCTGTTTCTGGTCCAGATTCACCGCGATCAGGGAGAAATTGATCGGTGCGCTGCGCTGCAGGGACATCAGCATGTCGAGCAGCGTGTAGGAATCCTTGCCGCCGGACAGGCACACCATCACGCGATCACCCTCCGCGATCATCGCGTAGTCTTCGATCGCCTTGCCCACCTGACCGCGCAGCGAAGCGGCCAGCTTGCGCTTGGTGGAGGACGGCATCGGCAACGCAACGGCCGGAACGCTCATCGCGCCTCCTCCAGGTAACGTGCTTCGAGATAGCGCAGTGACGCGGCTGCCGTCAGCGGCTTGCCGGTCGCGTGCTGTACCAGCTCCTGCGATGGCAGCCGCGCGCCTTCGGCATGCACATGCGCCACCAGCCAGTTGCGCACGCCGGTGAAATCGCCGCGCTCCACGCGTGCGTCCAGATCGGGTGTGGCGGCACGCATGCTTTCGTACAGCTGCGCAGCGATTACCGCGCCGATGGCGTACGAAGGAAAATAACCGAAGGCTCCATGCGCCCAGTGCACGTCCTGCAGGCAGCCTTCCGCGGCATTGGCGGGCGTGAGTTCCAGCCTGTCGTGCATGCTGTGGTTCCAGGCTTCCGGCAGGTCGCGCACCGCGAGCTTGCCTTCCATGAGATCTTTCTCGATGCCATAGCGCAGCACGATGTGCATCGGGTAGGTCAGTTCATCGGCATCCACCCGGATGGCGCTGCGCCGCACCTGCGTCAGCAGGCGATACAGGTTGCCAGGCTCCCACTCCGCACCACTGACGCCGAAATGTTTCTCGAGCAGGGGCCGCAGATAATGCAGGAACGGCCGGCTGCGGCAGATGATCATTTCGATCAGCAGCGACTGGCTCTCTTCGAGCGCGATGCCCCGCTCCTTGCCCACTGGTTGCGCGCGCCATTCGCGCGGCACTCCGAGGTCGTACAGGGCATGCCCGGTCTCGTGCAGCGCAGCCAGCAGGCCCTTGAACGGGTCGGACGGATCGAGCTTGGTGGTGACGCGGATGTCGCCGGCCACGCCTTCGGTGAAAGGGTGATCGCTCTCGTCGAGCCGGCCACGGTCAAAGGGAAATCCGAACGCCTTCATCACCTCGGTGATCAGCGCGCGTTGCCGGCTGCTGGTGAATTTGCCGGAGACAGGCAGAGCGGGCGCGGTCGCCTGGCGCTCGATGGCTTCCCGGATCAGTGTTGGCAAGCGGCGCGACAGCCCGCGAAACACGTTGTCGATCTCGGCGCCACGGACACCCGGCGTATAACCATCCATCAGCGCGTCGTAGGGCGAGAGGTTCAACGCCTGGCCCAGCAATGCCGCCTTGTCGCGCACCAGTTGCAGCACTTCTTCGAGGTGCGGCGCGAACAGGTTGAAATCCTGCTTCTCGCGCGCCTCGGCCCAACGCACCTCGGCCACGGAAGTGGCCCGTGCCAGGCGGGTGATGAGCGACACCGGTGTCGCAATCGCGTGATCCCGCTGCCGCAACATTTCGCGCAGGTTGGCCAGTTGCCAAGGGTCCAGTTCGGCGGAGCCGGCCTGCGCCCTTTCGAGCAACCGGCTGACTTTCGGAGAGGTGAGCACCGCGTGCTGCTCGGTCTCGATGGCGGCCAGTTGTTCGCCGCGCACGTCGGCGCTGCCGCGCGGCATCATGACCGCGGCATCCCAGCGCAGCAGCGACAGCGCACCACTGAAGGCGTGCAGACGCTGCCACTCCTGTTCGAGCTGTTTGTAGGGTATGGCAGCCATGGCTTCCGTCCCGGACGAAGGGCCGGGTGGGGGACGGAAATTCTACCCGGGGACCCGCCCCGGGAAGAGCCTGATCAGACAGTGGTGGCTGGCGGGACGGGATTACTGACCTGGCCGTTGCTGTCTGCCTTCCGCAGCCGGTCGATCAGCCGGGACAGGTACTGCGGAGAGCGTGTATTGCGGGCGATCTTGACGTACAGCGAGGGCACCACGAACAGGGTCAGGGCAACCGCGAAAACCGACCCGAAGAACACCGTGGCCCCGATCGACTGCCGGCTCTCGGCCCCGGCACCCGTGGCGACCATCAGCGGCACGGCGCCGAAGGCCGTGGCGAGGGTGGTCATGAGGACGGGCCGCAGGCGGGCCGTCGAGGCCTCGATGGTGGCCTCGACAAAATCCTTGCCCTGGTCGCGCAACTGGTTTGCGAACTCCACGATCAGGATGCCGTTCTTGCTGGCTATGCCGACCAGCATCACCGCGCCGATCTGGCTGAAGATATTGATCGAAGAGCCAAACAGCCACAGCCCGAACAGCGCCCCGGTCAGCGCCATGGGCACGGCAGCCAGGATCACCAGCGGATGCACGAAACTCTCGAACTGCGCGGCGAGCACCAGATACACGATGAGCATGGCAAACGCGAAGGTGAGCATCAGACCGCCCGATGATCGCTTCAGCTCGCGTGATTCGCCGTCGTAATCCATCTGCACGGGGAAGTCACCCTGCAGGTCGCGCACGGTCTTCTCCATGTAACTGAGCGCATCGCCCAGCGTGTAGCCGGCAGCCAGGTTCGCGGTGACCGTCACCGAGCGCATGCGGTTGAAACGGCGCAGTTCGGAAGCCGCGGAAGTCTCTCGCGTGCTGACCACGCTTTCCAGCGGCACCAATTCGCCGTTGTTTCCCGAACGAACGTAGATGTTGTCCAGGTCGCCCACGGATGCGCGCTGGTCATCGCGGGCCTGCAGCACCACGTTGTATTCATCGCCGCCCATCTGGAAGGTGGTCACCACCCGCGAGCCCAGCATGGTCTCCAGCGCGCGCGCGACGTTGACCAGGGACACGCCCAGATCAGCCGCCTTGTCGCGATCCACACTGACCTGCAGCTGCGGCTGGCGTTCTTCGTAATTCATCTCGAGATTGGCGAGGCCCGGGTTGTTGGCAGCCTCATCCATCACCTTCTGCGCCAGCTCCGCGAGCGGGCGGTACTCTGGTCCCTGCAGCACGAGCTGCACGGGCTTGCCGCTGCTGCCGAGACCGCCGGGTGTCTGCGGCACGACGCGTGCGCCGGGGATGTCCTGTGTACGCTGCCGCAAGCGTTGCACGATCTGCGCGGTGGTATCCGGCCGCTCACTCCATTCCTTCATGGGCAGCATGATCATTCCCATGCTGACGGAGGACTGGCTGTTGTTGTTGCCAGTGCGCTGGATCACCCGGACGGCGTTGCCCCGGTCCACTTCGTCGCGGGCAACTTCTGCAACCAGCGACAGCTGCCGCTCGGTGTACTCCAGCGACGATCCTTCGGGCCCGACCACGAATACCTGGACGCGTCCGCGGTCTTCCTGGGGAGCGAGTTCCTGGGGCAGGCGCATCCCGGACCAAGGCCATCCCGCCACCAGCAGCGACAGAACCAGAGCAGCAGACAATCCCGCGAACGACAGCAGCCAGACGGGCCTGCTGCCAGCGAGCGACCAGCGCAATGCAGAGTTGTACGCACCGGCCATGGCCCTGAAGCCGCCGTCAACAGAGGTGGCCAGTCGGCCCCGATGGATGCCTTTCGCGAACAGCTTCGAGGTCATCATCGGCGTGAGCGTCAGCGCGACCACGGCCGAGAAAACCACCGCCGCTGCGACGGACACGCCGAACTCGCTGAACAGCTTGCCGACATTGCCCTGCAGGTAGGAGATCGGCAGGAATACGGCCACCAGCACCATGGTGGTCGCGACCACAGCGAAGGTGATCTCCCGGCTGCCGTTCATCGCGGCCAGCAGCGGCGGCTCGCCGTGCTCGATGCGTCGCACGATGTTCTCCAGCACGACGATGGCGTCGTCGACCACGAGACCAATGGCCAGCACGGCGCCCAGCAGCGTCAGCGTGTTGATTGAATAATTCAGCGAGGCCATCATGATGGCCGCGGCGAAAATGGACACCGGAATGGTCGCGGCGGGGATCAGTGTTGCACGCAGGCTTCCCAGAAACAGGAAGATCACCACCAGCACGATGATCCCGGTCTCGCCCAGCGCAACCACCACCTTTTTCATCGACTCGCGGATGAACACCGAGTTGTCGATATTCACCTCGAAGGTGATGTCCTTCGGCAGGGTCTCGCGGATCAGCGCCATCTCGTCGCGGATGGCATTGGAAACATCGAGCACGTTGGCGGTGGAAAGCGGTGTCACGGGCATCATCAGCGCCGGATTGCCATCGATCGCCGACCCGCCACGCTGGTTCTCGGCGGCCAGCTGCACCTGGGCTACATCTCCCAGCCGCACCAGATAGCCGTCCTCGCCACGCCCCACCACGAGGTTGCGGAAATCATCCTCGTTCTGCAGCGAAGTCTCGGTGCGCAGCGTGAACTCCCGCTGCAGGGATTCGATGCGGCCGGCTGGCAGTTCGATGTTCTGGTCGCGCAGCGCGGACTCGATGTCCGACACCGCGATGCGACGGGCCGCCATGGCGCCACGATCCAGCCAAACGCGCATGGAATAGCGACGTGCGCCGTTGATGAACACGCTGGCAACACCAGGCACGGCACCAATGCGATCGACCAGATAGCGTTCGGCGTAGTCGGTGAGTTCCAGACCGTTGCGGGTGGTGCTGGCGAGGATGATGAACATCACCGGGTCGGAGCCACTCTCCTGCTTCTGGATCTGGGGAGGATCGGCCTCGTCAGGGAGGCGCCCCATGATGCGCGTCACCCGGTCGCGCACGTCGTTGGCGGCAGAGTCCATGTCACGATTCGCCGTGAACTGCACGCTGACCGAAGAGCGTTCGTCACGGCTCTGCGAAGTGACCTTGTCGACGCCTTCGAGACCCGCGACCTCGTTCTCGAGGATCTGCGTGATGCGCGTTTCGACCACCGACGCATTGGCGCCGCGGTAATTCACGTTGACGCTGATGACAGGCTGCGAAGTATCGGGATATTCACGCAACGACAGCCGAAGAGTGGCCATTACGCCCATGATCAGCAGCAGCAGCGACAACACCGTCGCGAACACAGGCCGCCGGATTGACAGCTCGGAAATGTTCATGAAGCTGGCGTAACGGGCGCCGCGGCTGCATCCAGAGGCGTCGCAGGTGCCTCAACCTCGCGCACCTTTGCGCCATCCCGCAACTTGATGGTGCCCTCGACCACCACGCGATCGCCGAGCTTCACGCCATCGGTGATTTCCACGAAGCCCGGCTCACGCCGGCCCAGCAGCACTTCGCGCTTGTGGGCCACATCGCCTTCGATCACATAGACAAACTGGCGGGCCTGTTCCGGCACCACGGCCCCTTCCGGGATGGACACTCCCGCGCGATTGTCCTGCGCCAGCTCGACGGTCAGGAACATGCCGGGCTTCAGCGCAGCATTGCTGTTTGCCACCACTGCGCGCACGGTGACGGCACGCGTGGCGGGATCAACGCGCGAATCGACGCTGACTACGCGGCCGGTGAACTTGCGGCCAGGATAGGCATTGGTGCGCGCCTGCACGTTCTGCCCTACGCGCAATTGCCCCACATTGGATTCCGGCACCGCGAAATCCACCTTGATGGTGCTCACGTCATCCAGCGTGGTGATGACCGTGCCCGGATTGATGAGCGCGCCAAGGCTGACGCGGCGCATGCCGACGCCGCCACTGAAGGGCGCGCGGATGTAGGTATCGGAAAGTCGGGCCTGCGCAGCAGCCACCCGCGCTTCGTTGGCCTTCATCGTGGCCTCGAGCTGCTCGTACTGGGCCTTGGACAGCGCCTGCGTTGCCAGCAGCTCGCGACTGCGATTGAACTGACTACGGCTTTCTTCAAACGCAGCCGTTGCGGCGGCGAGATCGGCTGCGGTCTGCCCTCGATCCAGTTCCACCAGGACCTGACCCGCCTTGACCAATTGCCCATCGCTGAAATGAATGGCGGTGACGATGTTGCTGGTGCGGGAGGTGATGGTGACGGCTTCGTTGGAGTTGGCAGTACCGATCGCCTCGATGCCCACATTGATGGCGCGCTGCTGCGCCTCAACCGTGATGACGGAAACGGCCGCCGGCGCACGACTGGCGCCCGGTCTTTGCTGGCCAGCAGGTGGCGCTGAACCACCCTCCGGCCGGTGCTTGATTTCATAAACAGCCCAGCCAGCACTTACCAGTGCAAGCCCAACGCTGACGATAGAAACAATGGTGCGCGCATCGGTCATATGCTGTGCATTATTGCATCGGGCATCGTCGCCGACATCAGTTTAGTCAGGGAACCTTTTGGTTACCCCCATGTCACCGCCAGGTGCAGCTTCTGCGACCAGCAATCGCTGCAGATTTGCAGGCGGCTGGCCCCTGCCAATCCACAGCAATGCGCGGCGAAAGTTGGGTGCCACCAGCAACTGTCGTCCGGCACTCTCCAGCGCGAGGATACGCCCGGCCGCCGCATCTTCGATGATCCGGTATCCCAGGCCAAAGCCTGGATTTACCGGGGAATCATGGGCCATTTCATCGACCCAGCCTGCAGGCAGGAGTTGCCGGGCACCGACTCTGCCACCGTCTGCGAGCAGCAGGCCCAGCCGCAACCAGTCGGTCGCGGTAGCGTGCATGCAGCAGTGAGCACTCATCCCGCCACGTTTGTGGTCAAGAACGGTGGTCGCATCGGCAGCGGCGAACTGCGACCAGAGTTGCTGCTCCAGCACCTCGGCAAAGGGAGTGCCGCTGATCCGTCCGGCCAGCAACGTCAGCAGTTGCGCATTCACCGGCGAGATTTCGAAATGCGACCCAGCGGGCCAGGTTTGTTTCCAGCGCAGCGCAGCACGCTCGAAGTCCGGGCCACTGGCCAGTTGCGCCCGCGCGCTGAAGGGATTCAACGGCCGTAGCTCGCCTGCAGGAAAGCCACTGAGCTGCCACAGGAGTTGCCTCGCCGTTACCTCGCCACGCGGATCATCCCGCCATCGATCCAGATGCGTGCTGATGGGAGTATCGAGCAACCCGGGGTGTCGGACCGCCAGCATTCCGAACAGCGGCCCGAGCAGGCCCGTTGCCAACCCCCGCCCGTCCACCAGCGTACTGTCTGAATAGCCAGGCGCCAGGAATGCGTGCGCCGGGCCGTCGGCGCTGGCGTGCAACAGCAGCCAGGTGTCACTGCCCGCGGCTTCGGCCGGCGGCTCGGGATCGATGCTGAATTCCAGCGGCAATGCGGCGGCGCCACCCCGCAGGATCTGTGTCGGGCCGGGCAGCTGTTCCGGCCAGGCGTCATCCGCCATCTGCCACTGCCAGGCCCTTGCCCAGAACGGCCAGTGCGAGGCCAGCGCACCGGCCGCAAGCGCAGCGGCCACGAGCAGGAACATCGCCAATATGACCAGCGCACGCTGCATTGACACATGATACCGCTACACTCGCCGGATGCCCTTACGCATCTGTTTCATAGCCGCGGAAGTTGCGCCGCTGGCCAAGACCGGTGGCCTCGCCGATGTAGCCGGCGCGCTGGCCAAGTACCTGCACAATGCCGGCCACGATGTACGCCTGTTCATGCCGCTGCATCGGCAGGTGGACCGGCGGCAACTGGATATCTGGCCGGTGGAGTTCCTGCGCGATGTGCCGCTGCAGCTCGGTGCCAACGCGTTGCGCTTCAGCGTGTACACGGCACGGCTGCCCGGCTCACGCGCCATGATCTACCTGATCGATTCGCCGGCGCTGTTTGATCGTGACACCATTTACGGCAATGCGCCGGACGAGCATCTGCGTTTCCTGCTGCTGACCCACGCCGCGCTGTTGTGCTGCCAGCGCATGGGCTTCGCGCCACAGATCCTGCATTGCAACGACTGGCATACCGGGCTTGGCCCGCTGCTGCTGCGTACGGTGTATGCCTGGGATCAGCTGTTCAGCGAGACCCGCAGCCTGATGTCGATCCACAACATCGCCTATCAGGGCGTATTCAGTGGCGCCCTGCTTGCCGATACCGGGCTTGGCGAGGCAACCAGCCTGCTGGACGCGACTGAACTGGCAGCGGGCCGCATCAATCCGCTGCGCGAGGGGATCGCGCATGCCGATCATGTCAGCACCGTGAGCCCGACCTATGCGCAGGAGATCCAGACCGCGGCCTATGGCTACGGCCTCGAGGGCCTGCTGCAGCGGAGGTCGGGCGCGCTGTCCGGAATTCTCAATGGTGTCGACTACGAAGAGTGGAATCCCGAATCGGACCGCTTTCTCCCCAGCCACTTCACTGCCCGGCAGCTCGACAACAAGCAGGCACTCAAACAGGAACTGCTGCAGCGAACCGGCCTCGCCACTCCCGCGCGCAGCCGCTCGCCATTGCTTGGCATGGTCAGTCGCCTGACCTCGCAGAAAGGCTTTGACCTGATCATGGGCGCGCTGCCGAAGTTGCTTGCGCAGCATGATTTCTTCTGTGCCGTGCTGGGCAGCGGCGACGCGCAGTACGAGAATTTCTTCCGGGAGCTGGCCCATGCGCACCCGACCCGCGTGACTTTCCACAGGGGCTACAGTGAAGAAACCGCGCACTGGATCGAAGCGGCCAGTGACATGTTCCTGATGCCCTCGCAGTACGAACCCTGCGGCCTGAACCAGATGTACAGCCTGCGTTACGGCACGATACCCATCGTGCGGCGCACGGGTGGCCTGGCCGATTCGGTGGTGCACTTCGACCCGCAGACCCGCCTCGGCACCGGCGTGATGTTCAACGACTACGACGAGGGCGCCGTGAGCTGGGCCGTGGAGACCGCGCTCGGCTGGTACGCGAACAAGCCGCTGTGGCAGCAGCTGGTGCAGAACGCGATGGCGCAGGATTTCTCCTGGGAGCGACGCGTCGGTGACTACGTGACGCTGTACGAGCAGCTGATCAGCGCAGCTTGAGCGAACCTTTGTCTTCGAAGGGAATGCTGCGCACGAATCCCTTGGCCAGCGACACCTTGCCGGTGATCTGATACTCCACGGCATCGAGGTTGCGCCCGCTGCCCAGCAGCCGCAGCACGGCAGCCGCCGCGTTGGCCGTCACGCCGACATCAAATTCCGTTTCACCATTGGCGGGCACCGTGAAGTTGCGCTCCGACTCGCCGTGCGCGAATGCCTCGCCGGCCACCTGCACCTGGTATTCGATGCTGCGCACGGAGAGCTCGCGATTGTTGGGATTCTGAACCCGCATGCGCACCCGCAGTTCCTGCCGCAGCAGATCGCCACGCAGCATCTGCACATCCACCACATCGAGCTTGGGTTCCTCGAATTTCGGGGCCAGGACACAGCCGCCTGCCAGCGCGAGCGCGAGGCTGGCCAGGATTGCGCGCAGGGTCATGTTCAGGAACTCCGGTTATGCAGCTGGACGAGGTCACGATACCGCGCTGCGAGCTCCGTTGTAAGCGACTCCAGCGGCAGACACCAGCTCCAGTTGCCCTCCACCGTGCCGGGCCGGTTCAGGCGGGCCTCGCTGCCCAGATGCAGCAGGTCCTGCGCCGGCAATACCGCGAGCCGCCCCACCGAGGCGAAGGCCGCACGCAGCAGTGCATCGACGATTTCGTGATCGCCGCGACCGAGGTAGCGACGCACCAGATCCCGCGAGGCTGGCGCGAGCGTCGCATACCAGCCTGCGGTGGTGTCGTTGTCATGCGTGCCGGTGTAGACGATGGAGTCGGTCTCGTGCTCATGCGGCAGATGCACGTTGGATGCATCACCGTCGAAGCCGAATTGCAGCACCCGCATGCCAGGCAGTGCAAACGCACGCCGCAGCGCGGTGACCTCCGGCGTGATCACGCCCAGATCCTCAGCCACCAGTTCGAGCTGCGGCAGGCGCGCAGCGACCGTTTCGAGCAACTCGTGGCCGGGCGCCTTGCGCCACTCGCCATCCCGGGCTGTAGCGGCATTTGCCGGCACCGACCAATAAGCCTCCAGCGCGCGGAAGTGATCGATGCGCAGCAGGTCAAAACGATCGGCCTGCTGGGCCAGCCGCCGCAGCCAGAACGAGAAACCCATCCAGCCGCTGCGCATTCCAGTCATACAGCGGATTGCCCCACAGCTGGCCGTCGGCCGCGAAGTAATCCGGCGGCACTCCGGCCACGGCGACCGCGCGGCTGTCTGCGCCAAGCTGGAACTGCCAGGGGCTGGTCCAGGTCGCGACGGAATCCGGCGCCACGTAGATGGGCAGATCCCCGAAGATGCGGATGCCTCGCGCGGCGGCATGCTCCCGCAGGCGGCGCCACTGCGCATCGAAGCGCCACTGTGGGCGGGCCAGCGCCAGCATTCTGTGTTGCAACCGCAATGCGGCTGCCTGCAAGGCATCGGCATCGCGATGGCGCAATGGCATCGGCCAGGTCCACCACGGCCTCCCTCCCTGCTCTTCGCTCAGGGCCTCGAACAGTACGTAGTCGTGCAACCAGTCGGCTGAGGCGGCACGCCATGCGTCGAAGTCCGCTTCATTGCCGGGATCCGGTGCCTTTGCATCCAGCAGTGCCGGATTGCCGGCACGATCGGATCGCGCCCAGTAGGGGGACCCGCTGCGATCCACAGGCACCAGCGGCAATACCTGCCAGACGGAGAATCCGGCTTCGGCCAGCCAGTCGATGAAACGAAAGGCCGGTGCCGCGAATGGGTCTGAACTGCCCTGACGCAACGCCGACGCTGGCAACAGCACGCCAGCTCGCCGGCGCGACAGCACGCGCGCGGGAATCATGAGCGCCGCATGACACCGCCGGCCTCGGGAGCGCCGCGACCGATGCTGATGGGCAGCAGCAGGTTCGCAGGCGGCTCGAGATTGAGGGAGCGGTAAAGACTTGTGAGCTGATGGCGGTAAAGTTCGTCGAAATCACGCACAGCGGCGGAAGGGTTGTAATCGCCGAACCACCAGAACCAATCGGAGGCCTCGCAGGCAGCCAGCTGCTGCTCGGCGAGAATGCGGTCGACTTCGCCGAGGCGCCCACCCGCCACCACTTCATCGAATGCCCGCTTGGCGGCACACAGCAGATCCCAGCCGTGATTCTTGTCGGGATCCCCCATCCAGGTGGAGAGCGTGCCATACACCCAGCTGCCCGCGCGAAGCTTCGGCAGCACGGCAGGCAGAACGCCCGCGGCGCGCTGCGCATCCACCACCTCGGAAAGTGTCGCGAGGCGCAGGTTCGGATGATTCGCCAGCTGCGTATACATGGCATTCAGGAAGTACCAGCCGTTGAAGGGGTAATACTCCCAGGCGTTCTCGCCATCCAGCGCGACCAGCAGCGCCCGCGAGTCCGAGCCGGCCGTACGCTCGGCCAGTGCATTCACTTCCTGCACGAAATGCACGGCGGCATCATCACCATGCCACTTCGAGTAGGTGAAGCCGATCAGGTCGGACATGCCATCGTGGCGGAAGAAGCAGGACAGCTTGCTGCCCGGCAGCGCGAACCCCTGGTTCAGGAGTTTATCGGCAGCCGCGGCATCCGCAGGAACCTGGATGCTGGAACGCGCCAGCGACGGACGCAGGATGGCCTCGCTGGTGGCCAGCCAGTCGAAGCCCGCCGCTTCGATGGCGCCAACGGCCTCGGCGCTGATCGCACCTTCCGACGGCCAGCAGCCGCGTGGCTTGCGTCCGAACACCCGCTCGAAGCATTCCACTGCGCGGCGCATGTGCCAGGCGGCGCGCTCTGCTCCGCCCGGGTAACCCGCCGCCTGCGGCAGGCCGCAACCCGGCTCGCCATCGCGCGCTGCCTGGAAATCGAAGAGCAGCGGCAGGATGGGATGGCTGTAGGGTGACACCACCAGCTCGCATCGACCAGCATCGGCCAGCGCGCGGAACCTTGGCAGCACACCCGCCAGCAGTTCACCCACCAGTTCCAGCAGCAGACGCCGGTCCGCCGCATCGAAGGCACGCGCTTTGCGCTCGAGCTGCGCGATGCGCGGGTCGTCCCGACGCACGGACTCACCCATCCAGGCCAGCACGTACCAGACAGCCAGGTCATGGAGTAGCTGGTCGGAGGCATAACCGACGCGTTCGAGCGTGTTGATGGCCAGCGCGAGATCCACCAGTTCCGCGAATGGCGCGTGTCGACGGATCAGGTTCTCGCGATCGGCGCGCATGCAGGCCGTAACCAGCTGCAGGCGCGACGCCGGATCGGTTGGCAGCGGCGCATCCGTCAGCGTGGCCAGCAGCATGTCGGGCAGCGGCACCCCGGCATGCAGGGCCTTGTGCACGGCGCCGGACAGATCCTCGACCTGCTCGATCAGCACCGGCGTGAAATTGACCACGGCCTTCGCACCCGGGACGTTCTCCAGGTGCGCGGCCATGTCCGTGTAGTCCTTGATGGCATGCAGCCATGTCCACGGCAGGACATAGCGGCCCGAGAGGGCATCGCGATACGGGGGTTGGTGCATGTGCCAGAGCAGGACGACTGGCAGTCGGGCGTCGGTCATCCTCTGGCTATCGTCGCGGCCAGCAGGGTTTCCGGCGTCACCAGCACGATGCCGCGGGGTGAAACATCAAACCGCTCGCGATCGGCGCGCGGATCGACGCCGATCACCGTGCCGTCCGGGATATCGCAGTGTTCGTCGATGATGGCGCCGCGGATGATGCAGCTCCGGCCGATATGCACGCCGGGCATGATGATCGAGCGCTCGACCTGCGAGCGTTCTTCGATGCGAACGGCCGAGAACAGCAACGACTCGCGCACCACCGCGCCGGAGATGATCGACCCGCCTGCCACCAGTGAATTGATGGCCATGCCCGTGCGTCCGTCGTCGGCCAGCACGAATTTCGCAGGCGGTTGCTGCACCTGGTAGGTCCAGATCGGCCATTCCTCGTCATACACATTCAGTTCGGGCGAGACGTGCACCAGCTCGAGATTCGCCTCGTAGAAGGCATCGACGGTGCCCACGTCGCGCCAGTAGTTCTGTGCACGCGTACGCACATTGCGGAACGGATAGGCGAAGACCTGCATCGCCTCGATGGCCTTCGGAATGATGTTCTTGCCGAAGTCGTGGTTGGAGGTTTCGTCGGCGGCGTCTTCGATCAGCAGCTGTTCGAGGAGCTGCGCATTGAAGACATAGATACCCATTGAAGCCAGCGCCACATCGGGATTGCCCGGCATGGATTCGGGGTTGGCGGGCTTCTCGGCAAACTTGGTGACCTTGTTCCAGTCGGTGACCGACAGCACGCCGAATTCGCGCGCGTCGGGCACGGGCACTTCGACCACGCCCACGGTGATGTCGGCGCCCTTCTCGACGTGGTAGGCGATCATCGGGCCGTAATCCATCTTGTAGATGTGATCCCCGGCCAGCACCAGCACATGCTTCGGATGATGCAGGCGCACATATTCGAGGTTCTGGTAGACGCTGTCGGCCGTGCCGCGATACCAGTGCTTGCTGACCTGCTGCTGCGCCGGCACCACGTCGATGAATTCACCGAATTCGCCGCGCAGGTAGCTCCAGCCGCGCTGCACGTGCTGGATCAGCGATTGCCCCTTGTACTGCGTCAGCAGGCAGATCTTGCGGATGCCCGAATTGACGCAGTTGGAAAGCACGAAATCGACGATGCGGAACTTGCCACCAAAGGGCGTGGCCGGCTTGCAGCGATGCTCGGTGAGGCCACGCAGGCGCTCACCGCGCCCCCCGGCCATGATCATTGCGAGCGTGCCGCCTGTCAGGCGACTGACATAGCGACCGGATGAAGTGCGCGATATTTTTGCCATGCACGCTATATTTACCACAGGCAGCATACGGGGAGCGCCCCAACAACCCGCGAAATCGCGACAGGCCGGATCATCAGCATTTCATTTCCTTCCGATCTCGAGCGGATTACCAGAGGCCAGCACCACGATCCCCATAGCCTGCTCGGGGTTCATGACCAGAGCATGGCAAAGGTTGTGCGCGCCTACCTTCCGGCCACGCGGCAGGTGCAGCTCGCTGATGGGCGCGAACTGGCGCGGCTCGACCATTCGGATTTCTTCGAGCTGCGCACCTCACCCGATGCGATCGAAACGCATCCGCAGTTGATATGGATCGACGACCTCGGTCGGCGCCACCAGCGCGTCGACCCCTACAGTTTCGCGCCTTCGGTCTCGGGTGGAGATCTCGCGATGTTTGCTTCCGGCGGGCATGTCGAATCCTGGCGCATGCTGGGCGCGCATCCGGCCACCTTTGATGGCGTGCCCGGCGTGCGGTTTGCCGTCTGGGCCCCCAATGCGGAACGCGTCAGCCTGGTAGGCCCGTTCTGCGACTGGGATGGCCGTCGGCTGCCCATGCGTGTGCTGGGTGGCAGTGGCGTCTGGGAGCTGTTCGTTCCCGGCCTCGCCGTCGGCACGATCTACAAGTACGAAGTACGCAGCCGGGTAACCGGCGGCGTCGAACTGAAAACCGACCCCTACGCCTTCGCGATGGAAATGCGCCCAGCTACCGCTGCCATCGTCACCGATCAGGCGGCCTACCACTGGCAGGACGAAGGCTGGATGCAGGCGCGGCGCGCGCGCGACTGGCTGCGGGCCCCGCTGTCGATCTACGAGGTGCACCTCGGTTCATGGCAGCGCCATCCGGATGGCCGGTTCCTGAGCTACCGCGAGCTGGCGCAGCAGCTGCTGCCTTATGTGAAGAAACTCGGCTTCACCCACATCGAGCTGCTGCCGATCACCGAGCACCCGCTCGACGATTCCTGGGGCTATCAGACCACCGGCTATTTCGCGCCAACCAGCCGCTTCGGCCCGGCGGATGACCTCAAGTTCTTCATCGACCGCTGCCATCAGGAAGGCATCGGCGTGCTGCTCGACTGGGTACCGGCGCATTTTCCGCGCGATGCCCATGGCCTCGCGCGCTTCGACGGCACGGCGCTCTATGAATACGAGGATCCGCGCAAGGGTGAACACCAGGACTGGGGCACCTACATCTTCAATTACGAACGCCACGAAGTGCGCAGCTTCCTGCTGGCCAGCGCCTGCTTCTGGCTGGAGAACTTCCACTTCGACGGCCTGCGCGTGGATGCGGTCGCATCGATGCTTTACCTGGATTTCGGGCGGGGCACGAACTACGTGCCGAACCAGTACGGCGGGCGCGAGAATCTGGAGGCGATCGATTTTCTGCGCACCTTGAATAGCGTGACTCATCTACGGGCACCCGGCACGGTGATCATGGCCGAGGAATCCACCGACTGGCCGCAGGTGAGCCGCCCGGTCGACACCGGCGGCCTCGGCTTCTCGATGAAGTGGAACATGGGCTGGATGCACGACACGCTGGGCTACTTCAAGCAGGACCCACTCTGGCGCAAGCATCATCAGGACAGCCTCACCTTCGCGATGATGTATGCCTACACCGAGAACTTCATCCTGCCGCTGTCGCATGACGAAGTGGTGCATCTGAAGCGCTCACTGCTCGGCCGCATGCCGGGCGATCGCTGGCAGCAGCTGGCGAACCTGCGCCTGATGTTCACCTACATGTGGACGCTGCCGGGCAAGAAGCTGCTGTTCATGGGCGGCGAGTTCGCGCATCCCTGGGAATGGGATTTCCACGTGGCGCTGCCCTGGTATCTGCTGGAGCACGCCGAACATCGCGGCATGCAGCAGCTGGTGGGCGACCTCAACCGCGTCTATGTGCACGAGCCGGCCATGCACCGGCACGACTTCGAGCCGGAAGGTTTCCACTGGATCGACTGCAGCGACCGCGAACAATCCGTGCTCGCCTTCCTGCGGCTGGGCGGCACCCAGAAACTGGTGGTGGTGCTGAACTTCACGCCCGAGCCACGGCGCGGCTATCGCATCGGCGTTCCCGAAGCCGGCAGCTACCGCGTGCTGCTGAACTCGGATTCCAGCCACTATGGCGGCGCGAACCTCGGCCACGCCATCAGCGTCGCCGACTCGACGCCCAGCCACGACCTGCCTTGTTCCCTGACACTCGACCTGCCACCGCTGGCAGGCCTGATCCTCGTCAAAGACTCTTGAGCAGCCCCATCTCCAGCGGATGCGTCAGCAGCGGATGCCAGGGATACAGGCGTACCTCCAGCTGGTACTGCCCGGTGCCTGGCGGAACTGCCGCAACTTCATAGGTAACCGAACCATCGGCAGCAACCGGTCCGGCCGCCGCGAACTCCGCGCGCCACTGACCCTTGGGCTGGCCATGACCGAATGAACACAGCGCGGCGGGCTCGAAGCGCGCATCGGGCAGCAGGCGTCGCGCCTTGAATTCCACGCGCAGATCGGCGGCCGTCAGACCGGCCAGCTGGATGCGCGCCTGCATGCGCAGCGGCGCAGCCGGATCCGCGCCCCGCGGCTCCTCGCGCACTTCCAGAATTCGCACGCCGTCCCAGCGCTCGCGCACCCGCTGCTTCCATTGCGCGAGCTGCTGCGCAGGCGCACCGGCATCCAGCAGCAGCTTCTGCGCGTGATTCGCCGTGGGCTGATACATCCCTGCGGAGTAATCGCTTACCACGCGCCGCATGTTGAAGCGCGGAATGACCGACGCCATCGCATGCCGGCAGCGGCGCACCCATTCCGGTGACAGCCCGCTGCTGTTGCGGCCGTAATAAAGCGGCACGGCCTCTTCCTCGATGGCATCGAGCATGGCCGCGCCATCCAGATAATCGCGCCGGCCTTCGTCCTGCGCATCGGCGCCTGGTATGCCCCAGCCGTTCTGGCCATCGAAGGCCTCCGCCCACCAGCCATCCAGGATCGAGAGATTCAGCCGGCCGTTGATCGAGGCCTTGATGCCGGATGTACCACTGGCTTCCAGCGGCGCAATCGGATTGTTGAGCCACACGTCGACGCCGGTCACCAGCCAGCGCGCGAGCTGGATGTCGTAATCCTCCAGGAACACGATGTGCCCTGCGAATTCAGGCTGCAGCATGACCTGCTTGATCTCGCGCAGCACCTGCTGCCCCGGCAGATCCGCCGGATGCGCCTTGCCGGCGAACAGGAACAGCACCGGGCGATCCTCGTTCGATACCAGTTTCAACAGGCGCTCGCGGTCGCGCAGCAGCAGCGCGGCGCGCTTGTAGGTCGCGAAGCGCCGTGCAAAACCGAACGTAAGCACATTCGGATTGGCGGGATCGATCAGCCGCGTGATGTGCCGCAGTTGCGCGGGGCTCAGCCCCTTGCGACGGTATTCCTGCTCCAGGCGCGAACGTACGCCGGCGAGCATGCGCGATTTCACGTCCTGGGCCGTGGCCCAGAACGGCGCGTCCGGCATTTCATCGACGGCTTTCCAGTATTCACCGTCGCAGAGCCGATCGCGCCACTCCGGCAGCCGCGCGTCGAGAAATTGCCCCCAGACGGAGGACAGGAACGTCGGCACATGCACGCCGTTGGTCACATAGCCCACCGGATTTTCGGCGGCTGGAATCTGCGGCCAGTGATCACCGCAGAGCTGCGACGACACGATGCCATGGATGCGGCTGACGCCATTCACGCGGCGCGTGCCGTTCAGGGCCATGCGCGTCATGTTGAAGCGACCTTCCACGCCCGGCGCACGCCCGAGTTGCAGCAGCCGCTCCACGCCGAGCCCCATGGCGGCCGCCATGCCCGAGAAATGCTCGACGAACAGATGATCCGGAAACGCATCGTGCCCCGCGGCTACCGGTGTATGCGTCGTGAACACACATTGTGCCGCCACGGCCTCGAGGCCGGCTTCGAAACCCAACCCCGCAGCCAGTTGTTCGCGCAGCAGCTCGATGGCAAGGAATGCCGCGTGCCCTTCATTCATGTGCCAGACGGCAGGCGCGAGGCCCATCAACCGCAGCGCGCGCACACCACCGATGCCGAGCACCATTTCCTGTTTCAGGCGATGCGCTTCGTCGCCGCCATACAGGCGGAACGTGATGTCGCGGTCCGCGTCGGAATTGCCTTCGACATTGGTATCGAGCAGGTAGACGCTGATGTGCCCGACCTTTGCCACCCAGAGGCGTGCGTTGACCTGGCGCCCGGCGATCGGCACCTGCACCACCAGCCAGTTGCCACGCGCATCGCGCACCGGCTCGACGGGCAGGTCGCGCGGGTCCACATCCCGGTAGCCGGCATGCTGGGTGCCATCACTGTCCACGGCCTGCGAGAAATAGCCCTGCCGGTACAGCAGACCCACGGCGATGAAATTCAGCTGTTCGTCACTGGCTGCCTTGCAATGGTCTCCCGCCAGGATGCCGAGGCCACCGGAATAGATCGGAAAGCTTTCGTGAAAGCCGTATTCAGCGCAGAAGTACGCCACCAGCGGACGGCCATTGGGCAAGTGCTGCGACTGGTAACGATCGTAGTTGGCGAGCGCCTCGTGATAGCGGCGCAGGTATTCAGGGTCTGTGGCCGCAGCATCGAGCGCCGCCTGACTCACACAGCGCAGCAGCAGCCGCGGATTCGAATGCGTCTCGCGCCACAGGTTCTGGTCGAGGTCTTCGAACAGCGCGCGCGTGGGTCGATGCCAGCTGTAGGAAAGATTGCTGGCCAGTTCGGAAAGACGGCCCAGGGCCGCAGGGATGACGGGTGAAATTTCAATAAGTTGCATGCCGGGAGTGTAGCCTCCAGGTGGCCGTCTGCCCTGCGAATCGCCGCGCACTTTCGAAGGCTCCTCAAGCTAGACTCTGCGCCCATGCCCCTGCCGCCCCGACCCTCCCGCCGCATGCTGACCACGCTCCTGACTGCACTGGGGGCCGGCGCTTGTGCCCAGAGCCAGCCGGATGTCGGCGCATTGTCCACGTTGTCACCTGCAACGGGCTGCCTCGAAGCCGGTGACGGCGCACTGCAGGCCCAACTGCGCGGCGCAATGGAAGCCGACCTGTCCTGGAAAGATGCCGAGATGCAATGCGAAGGCGGCATGCGTCCGGACGGCAAGGGAGTCCGCATCACGATTGCCGGGCCTTTGCCTGTGCTGCCCGCACAGTCGGCGGCGGCGTCGGACTCGCAAGCCGCGCTGCGCTTCATCTTCGGCATCGACCTGCAGGATACCGCCAGCGGTGCTGCGCAAGCCCTGCCCACCAACCTCACCGTGATCGTCGAAGGCGCCCAGCTGCTCTACGCCACTCGCGGCGATGACAAGTGCGCCGTCGAGACACTGGAGCGGACACCGCTGGCTGGCGATGCGAAGCTCGAGCGCGTGAGCGTGCGCGGCTACTGCACGGGCCCCGCTTCGGACCTCGCCGGCACTTCTCGACTGTTCGTTCCGACATTCTCGTTCACCGCGCTGCTGAACACCGGAGGTGATCCATGATGCGCCTGCTGCTTTGCCTGGTCCTGCTCTCCGGTGCAATGCCCGCGTGTGCAGCACAGCCCCCTGCATCCGCGGCTTTCCAGCCCGCACAGCTGCGCGACTTTCCGCGCAGCCAGCTCACCATCGAACGAAGTGGTGGCCGCGACACATTCCAGATCTGGCTGGCCGAGACCCCTGCGCAGCAGGAACAGGGGCTTATGTGGTTGCGTCAGTTGCCGGCCGACTACGGCATGTTGTTTCTGCTGGGACAGCCTCGCCCCATGACCATGTGGATGAAGAACACCTACGTGTCGCTGGACATGCTCTTCGTGACGAGCAACGGCCGCATCTCGCATATCGCACATCGCACCACGCCGCTGTCCGAGACCATCGTTTCTTCCAATGGCGAAGTGTCTGCGGTGCTGGAGATCGCCGCAGGAGAAGCCAAGCGTCGCGGCATTGCTGTAGGAGATCGCCTACTGCATCAGGCGTTCAACGGGAATCGCTGAAGAGATGCTGTGGCACGGAAACAACGGATTGATCGGAACATTGGTTTTAGTTCCCCGAAACCAGTAGCATTCGCGCCATCCCACCTGTGGGTATTTGAGGAAAAAACTATGAAAAGATCATTGCTGACGCTTGCCGTATCGGCTGCGCTGCTGGGTGCAGCGGGAGCTGCCCATGCCGGCACCGATGTCGGCCAGTGGACTCTTGGCGCCGGTGGCATGTACACCTGGACCGACAAGACCCGCGGCCTCGACGACGACATGGGGTTCAATTACACGCTCGGATATGCAATGTCCGAAAAGTGGGATTTCAACCTGAATGCGTTCTCGGGCAACCACGATCAGATTGGCGCTTCGTGGGACCACGAGATCAAGGGCATGACCTTCGACTTCAATCGCGTCTACAACCGCGATGCACGCTTCAGCCCTTACCTGGTGTTCGGTGCCGGCATCGTTGACCAGTTCCGTCCCAGCGATGCCGACAAGGAAGTGGCTGCCAAGCTCGGTGTCGGGTTCACGAGCGACATCGCCAAGTTCAACAACACCAAGCTGCAGTTGAAGTCGGAAGTTGCTGCGCGCAACTCGATTGGCCGCAACATCACGGACATCGTGGCGACTGTCGGCCTGCAGCTGGCATTCGGTGCCGGCACGCCGGAACCGGTAGTGGCGCCTCCTCCTCCTCCTCCGCCACCACCACCACCGCCGCCTCCTCCTCCTCCGCGTCCGGTTGCGCCTCCGCCGCCGCCTCCGCCTCCGCCACCACCTCCTCCGGCCGATGACGATCGCGATGGTGTGGTGAACACGGCGGACCGTTGCCCTGCCACGCCGGCGGGTGATCGCGTCGACAGCAACGGCTGCAGCCTGCGTGCAACGCTGAGTGTGTTCTTCGATACCGACTCGGCAGTGCTGAAGTCGGAGTCGTTTGCAGAACTGGACAACATGGCCAAGTTCCTGGCTGATGTACCCAGCGCGCGCGGCATCGTGGAAGGCCACACCGACAGCGTTGGCACCGATGCTTACAACATGGCGTTGTCGAATCGCCGTGCTGACGCGGTGAGCAAGTACCTCATCAGCAAGGGCATTGCTGCGGACCGTGTGCAGCCCAAGGGTTTTGGCGAGAGCCAGCCTGAAGGCGACAACAGCACGGTGGATGGCCGTACGCAGAACCGCCGCGTGGTGTTCGCCCGTACGGACGTGAAGTAAGCGTCGATCTCACGCAGGTCCCGGTTCGCCGGGACTGCATGAAGAATCAAGGCCCGGCTGGCAACAGCCGGGCCTTTTCTTTTGTATCCAGTGAAGTTCTGGTCAGTGTTTCGCGCAGGCAGCGCAGGCACTGCCACCCGCCGCGTCTGCGGCGATGCGGCCTGCTACGGCGGCGCGCCAGCGCGCGACCGGGCCAGCAGTATTCGCAGGCAGGCATGCGAGCAAGGCCGCGAGGGCGCGCCACCGCAGCCGCGGCGTGAGCAGACGCCACACCGCAAACCCCGTGGCGCCCGCAACCAGCGCACCGACTATGAACCACTGCAGCGCCGGACTCATGCCATCACCGCCAGCGCGATGCGATAGGTGATGAACGATGCCGCATAGGCCATCGCAAACAGATAGCCGGCCATGATCAGCGGATACCGCCAGGAATTGGTTTCGCGCTTCACTGTGGCCAGCGTCGAGAGGCACTGCGGCGCGAACACGAACCACGCCAGCAAAGAAAGTGCAGTCGGCAGACCCCAGCTGCCTGCGATCAATGGCGTGAGCGCCTCATGCACGTTATCGGCGCTGGCCGACAGCGCATACACGGTGCCCAATGCACCGACGGCCACTTCGCGGGCTGCAAGGCCAGGCACCAGCGCGATGGAAATCTGCCAGTTGAAACCGATCGGCTCGAAAACCACCTGCAGCGCACGGCCCACCATGCCGGCCAGACTGTAGTAAATCGGCTCACCCGTCGCGCCAGGAGGGGGCGCGGGATACGTACTGAGGAACCACAGCACGATCATCAGCGCGAGGATGATGGTGCCGACCCGTGTCAGGAAGATGTGGGCCCGTTCCCACAGGCCGATCAGCAGATTGCGCAGATTCGGCCAGCGGTATTCCGGCAGTTCCATCAGCAGTGGGTGATACGCGGATTTCATGGTGAAGCGCTTCATGACGAAGGCAACCGCCAGCGCGCCAATCACACCGAAGGCATACAGCGCGAACAGCACCAGCCCCTGCAGGTTGAACACACCGAACTTCTGCGCCGGAATGAAGGCGCCGATCACCAGCGCGTAAACGGGCAGCCGCGCCGAGCAGGTCATGAGTGGCGCCAGCAAGATGGTGGCGAGCCGATCGCGCATGTTCGGAATGGTGCGCGCCGCCATGATGCCGGGGATGGCGCAGGCAAAAGAAGACAACAGCGGAATGAAGGCACGACCCGACAGTCCCACGCGGCCCATCAGCCGGTCGAGCAGGAAGGCCGCGCGCGGCAGATAGCCGCTGTCTTCCAGCAGCAGGATGAAGGTGAAGAGGATCAGGATCTGCGGCAGGAAGATCAGCACGCTGCCGATGCCGGCGATCACGCCGTCGACCAGCAGGCTGCGCAGAGGCCCTTTGGTCATGTTGTCCTGCAGCCATTGCCCGATGGCACCGATGCCGCCGTCGATCATTTCCATGGGCAACGCGGCCCAGCTGAACACCGCCTGGAACATCAGGAACAGCACCAGCGCAAGCAGCACGGGACCTGCCACCGGATGCATCACGATGCGATCGATGCGCGCCAACGCGCGCACCCGCAGCGGCTCGCTGTAGCCCAGATCGGCAAGGATGCGTCGCACCTCGCGTTGCGTCGCTTCGATTTCCTCGCGACGCAAAGGGCTCCAGCGCACCACGGCCCGCTCCGATGCGGTTGGCAACTGCGCGAGCGCCGCCAGCAGCTGTCGCTCGCCACCGGATTGCACGGCAATCGTCTCCACCACCGGGCAACCCAGCAGCGCAGAAAGCTTCGCCGGATCCACATTCATGCCGCGCTGCCGCGCGATGTCGCTGAGGTTCAGCGCGACGATCATCGGCCGCCCGAGGCGCAGCAACTCCAGCGACAGCCTTAGCCCCAGCCGCAGGTTGGTGGCGTCCACCACATTGACGATGACATCCGGAACGTCTTCACCCTGGAAGCGACCCAGCACCACATCCCGCGTGATCGCTTCATCCAGCGTGGCTGCAGCGAGGCTGTAGGTACCGGGCAGATCGAACACACGATAACTGCGACCGGAGGTCGCGTCGGTGCATTGGCCTTCCTTGCGCTCGACCGTGACACCGGCGTAGTTGGCCACGTGCTGCCGGCTGCCGGTCAGTCGATTGAACAGCGCCGTCTTGCCGCAGTTGGGCACACCGACCAGCGCAATGCGCAACCGGGCGTCCGCGACTTCGCTCACGGCTCCACCGACACCAGGATGGAACGCGCCTCGCGCCTTCGCAAGGCAAAGCAGCTGCCGCCGATGCGCACGGCCAGTGGATCGCCACCTGGCCGCGATTCGGCCACGATTTCGAAGCGCTCGCCGGGCACGAAGCCGATTTCGATCAGCCGCATCACCACCGTGGCGCCGGTCTCGTCATCCAGCACGGCTCCATCCTCCCGCACGCCGGTTACGGTGCCGCGGGCACCGATGTGCAGGTCGGACAGCGAGACTTCGGGCAGGCCGGTTGCGGAAGGCGAAATTGTTGTCAAGGCAGTCAAATAGGTTGAGGCGCCCTTCTTAAGGCGACCTTAATGAGAATCGATTGCATCAAGATACTCGATCGGGCAATCCGGCGCCACGTGCCAGGCCTCAGAGGTGGGCGGTCACCCGATCCACTTCCTCGCTGCTGCCCAGGATCACCGTTGTCCGCTGGTGGATCTCGCCCGGAACCACATCCAGGATGCGCTGCCCGGGTGCGGCCAGCGCCTTGCCGCCGGCCTGTTCCACCAGCATTGCCATCGGGTTGGCTTCGTACATCAGGCGCAGCTTGCCCTTCGGGGCCTTCTTCGTCGGCGGGTACAGGAAAACCCCACCCTGGATCAGGATGCGGTGCACGTCCGCCACCATCGCACCGATGTACCGGCTGGAGTACCCCTGCTCCTGCGCCCAGTGCAGATACCGCTGGTAGCCCTCCGGCATCGTCAGCCGGTTGCCCTCGTTCAGCGAGTAGCACTTCTGGCGCACGGGAATCTGCATCTTCTCGGCCACGCGGATGAAGGCGCCGATGGAAGGATCGAGCACGAACATGTCGACGCCGTCGCCTACCGTCACCACCATCACCGTGGAGGAGCCATACAGCACATAGCCTGCGGCCACCTGGCGGGTGCCGGGCTGCAGCAGGGAATCTTCCATCTTTGACGAGCGGCGATCCTTGCGCAGGATGCTGAAGATGGTGCCGACGCCACCGGCGATGTCGAGGTTCGACGAGCCATCCAGCGGATCGAACATCACGCAGTAGCGGGTTTCACCGTTATTGTCATCGCGCAGGATGACCGCTTCATCGTTCTCTTCGGAGGCGACGATGGCCACGCCCTGGCGGCCACCGAGATTGCGCATCAGGATGTCGTTGGCGATGACATCCAGCTTCTGCTGGGTCTCGCCCTGGATGTTCTCGGCGCCCGCGCTGCCCAGCACGTCTTCCAGCCGGGCCCTGCGCACCTGCGCGGCGATCATCTTGGCTGAAATGGAGATCGCCGACAGCACCCAGGACAACGCGCCGGTGGCTTCCGGATGCTGCGCCTGCGTCTGCAGGATGTGGGACTGGATGGTGACGAGCGGTCGTTTGTCCGACGGAACTATCTTGTTGTTCATGATCCTTGTCCCTTCCCGGCGCGCAGGCCCTGCGCCGCGCGCGGCTGCACCAGCAGTTTGTCGACCACCAGGCCGTCCATATCCACCACTTCGATGGACAGATCGCGCCAGGCCAGTTTTTCGCCGGGCACCGGCATGCGCCCGAGATGCCACAGCACGAAGCCGGCCATGGTGTTGTAGTTCTCGCCGCGGGCCAGGTCTTTCCGGCCGAGCACCCGCTCGGCTTCGTGGATGGGCAGATGCCCGTCGATCAGCCAGCTGCCATCCTCACGCTGCATCGCGCCGGCGGCATCCCGGCTGCCCATCTCCGGCAGATCGCCTGCGATCGCCTTCAGGATATCTGCCGGTGTCACCAGGCCTTCAATGCCGCCGTATTCGTTCGTGACCACACCGAGGTGCACGCTGGAACGGCGGAAGGTTTCCAGCAGCTTGAAGATGGAGATGCTCTCCGGCACATGCAGCGGTGGCTGCACATCCACTTCCAGCTGGATCGCACCACGCCGCAATGCCTCACCGAGATTGGCCAGTGAAATCACGCCAATGAGCTGCTCCAGCTCACCCCGGCACAGCAGGAAGCGCGCATGGCCACTGCGCCTTGCTTCATCCCACAGCGTGGCAATGGGTTCATTGACATCCAGCCAGAGGATGTCGCCCCGCGGCACCATGATGGCCTCGATGCTGCGATCGGCCAGCCGCAGCACCGAGTCGATCATCTCGGCTTCGTGCCGATGCAGCGCGCCGGTCTGCATGCCTTCGGTGGCCAGCGCGCGCACGTCGTCGTCCGTCACTGTGGTCTGGTGGCCGCCGGCAGTGGGCAGCAACCGCAGCAGCGCTTCGGTCGAACGCTGCAACAGCCAGACGACGGGCGCACCGGACCGGGCGATGATCTGCATGGGAATCGCCACCAGGGTGGCCCAGCGGTCGGCATGCGCCATGGCCAGGCGCTTGGGCACCAGCTCGCCGATTACCAGCGAGAAGTACGTCATCCCCACAACGATCGTGCCGTAGGCGATTTCGTGCGAATAGGGTTCGGCGCGCGGATAGACGCTGGTGACCCAGGCGGACAGCTCTTCCGAGTAGGCGGCGCCGCTGTAGACGCCGGTAAGGATGCCAACCAGCGTGATGCCGACCTGCACCGAGGACAGCAGCCGGGTGGGATCATCGAGCAATGCCAGCGCCGCCTTCGCCCCCCGGTGACCGCCCTCCGCCAGCGCCTTGAGGCGCGACCGGCGGGCCGAAACCAGCGCCAGTTCAGCGGAAGCAAACAAGCCGTTCAGTACGATCAGGCCGAGGATTACCGCGGCTTCGTGCATCTTGTGGTTCTGTCGCCCCTTTTGGGGCTACCTGTAGCGAAGCGAGCTGGCATCATACCGCGCCCAGGGAGTCCCGCGCATATGCGTACCGTATTCAGTTCCGGAAAACCCACCTGGAAGATCTTCCTGATCTTCCTCGTGCCCATGATGCTGGCCAACATCCTGCAGTCACTGTCGGGCACCCTGAACAACATATTCCTGGGCCACATGATCGGCGTCCAGGCGCTGGCGGCGGCCTCGGCCTTCTTTCCCATCATGCTGTTCCTGATTTCCTTCGTGATGGGGCTGGGTTCGGGCGCTTCGGTGCTGATCGGCCAGGCCTGGGGCGCGAAGCAGCCGGAACGGGTGCGCGCGGTGGCCGGCACCACGCTCACCGTCGGACTGCTGGGCGGTGCGGTGGTTGCCCTGTTCGGCGGCGGCTTCGCGCATCTGCTGCTGGAGCGGCTGCACACGCCTCCCGACATCCTGGTGGAGGCCACGCGTTATGCGCGCGTCTGCCTCTACGCCATGCCGGGGTTCTTCGCGTTCCTGCTGATCACCGCCATCATGCGCGGCGTGGGCGACACCGTAACGCCGCTGTTTGCGCTGATCGTATCGACCACCGTTGGCCTTCTGGTCACCCCTGCTCTGATCAACGGCTGGATGGGACTCCCGAAGATGGGGGTGACCAGCGCGGCCGTCGGCTTCGTCACTTCATTCGCCGTGACGCTGGTGTGGCTGGCGTTCTACCTGCGGCACAAAGGCCACGCGCTGGCACCCAATGCCGAGCTGTTCCGGAACATGCGCATCGATGGTGCCATCCTGCGCTCGGTGCTGCGCATCGGCATTCCCACTGCCATGCAGATGGTCATCATGTCGCTGGCCGAGGTGGCACTGCTGTCGATGGTCAACGACTTCGGCTCGAATGCCACGGCCGCGTATGGCGTGGGCAACCAGGTGCTGGGATACGTGCAGTTCCCGGCGATGTCGATCGCCATCGCGGCTTCCATTCTCGGCGCGCAGGCCATCGGCGCCGGACATCCGGAACGCCTGGGTTCGATCACGCGCGCCGGCATCATGATCAACTTCGCCATCACGGGCGCGCTGCTGCTGCTTTGCTACCTGTTTGCACGGCCGCTGATCGGTCTGTTCACGCAGAGCCCGGACGCGACGCAGATCGCGCTGAACCTGCTGCACATCGTGTTGTGGAGCACGTTGATCTTCGGCGCCGCGGCGGTGACCTCCGGTGTCATGCGCTCCAGCGGCACGGTGCTGGTGCCCACGCTGCTGTCGATCAGTGCCATCGTGCTGGTCGAAGTGCCGGTGGCATGGATACTGAGCCAGCGCATCGGCATCAATGGCGTGTGGGTGGCATACCCGGTCACCTTCGTGACCATGCTCATCCTGCAGGTGGGTTACTACCGCCTGTTCTGGCGCAAGCAGCGCATCCAGAAACTCGTCTGATACTGCCCTTGAAGCCGAAACACACATTTCGCGGTGTGGTGATGTCTGCACCGGTCAAGCCGGTAGCACCAAGACCTGCCGTGGTAGCCGGCCCGCCGAGGATCCGCGTGGGCCGTGAAGTTTCCGGCAGAGGCGGCAAGGGGGTCACGGTCATCACCGGGCTTCCCTTGGCGGGTGACGCGCTCGAAGCCCTCGCCGGGCAGCTCAAACGCAGCTGCGGCGCGGGCGGCGCGGTGCGGGGAGACAAGATTGAAATCCAGGGCGAGCACCGTGATCGCCTGGTGGCTGAACTGGTGAAGCTGGGCTATGAGGCCAAGCGCTCCGGGGGCTAGTCACAGGAGCCTGCACGGGCAGCGATTAATCGGGAATCACCGGGCTCGTGAGATAATCCCCGACGCTGGATTCTGAACCAGGAGTAAGCCATGAAATTCCGATCACGCATGCTCGCAGTTCTTGTGGCGTCATTGCTCGTGCCGATTGCGGCTGTGGCCGAAGACGCGGCAAAGACAGACACCGCAAAAACCGAAAATGCGCCCGCCAAGGAAAAGGCCGAGCCGAAGAAAGCCGAAGTTGTGGCTTGCGGGAAGGTCACCGGTTCCCGCATCAAGTCGAGCAGGACCAAGGATTGCGAGAAGGCGTCGAATCGCCCGATCCGCGTCTATACAGCGGAAGAACTCAAGAACACCGGCGAGTTCGACACCGCGGAAGCGCTGCGACAGCTGGATCCTTCCGTCCAATGATTGCTGGCGCCGCCCCGATGCGGCGCCCCGATCAATGCTTGTGTGCGCTGTGATCTCCCGCTGCCGCGGGTGCCAGTGGCCGGACCTCGAGCATCACGGTGATTGGCCTGTCTTCGTCTTCAAAGCGCAGTGTCAGCGGGATCTTCTGACCCACGGCGAACGCCGTCTTGATGTCCCTGAACGTCACATGCAGCCCGCCGGGAGCAAAACGCACGGACTCTCCCGGTTCGAGCGTGAGGCCGGACATCGGCCACATGCGCGCCACGCCGTTGGAGTCGATGCTGCTCCGGTGCAGCATGACCATATCGCTCACCGTTGAGGTGATGGTCAGCAGTTTGCGGGAATCCTCACCGGTGTTCTTCAGCACGAGGTAACCCACGCCCTCCTTCGCGCCCGGCACGGTGGCCCGCGACCAGGCCTCGCTGGCCTCGATTTCTGCCATCACGGGCAGTGCAGAGGCCAATCCGGAAAGGGCTGCCGCAAGGGCGGCCAGCTTGCGAAAAGAGAAGGTTTTCATCGGCATATTGTAGCCATCACTTGCGGTGCGCGCATGGCTTGCCTAGGCTTCGCGGCCCCATGCTCAAGTTCGACTCCGTCACCCTGCGCCGCGGCCCGCGAGTACTGTTCGCCGAGGCCGATTTCAGCCTGTTCCGGGGTGAAAAGGTCGGCATCACGGGCGAAAACGGCAGCGGCAAGTCGAGCCTGCTGGCGCTGGTGCGCGGCGATCTCAGCCCGGATGCCGGGCATTTCGAAATGCCGTCGAACCTCGCCATTGCGCACGTGGCGCAGGAGCTGGACGCAAGCGATCGGCACGCCATCGATTTCGTGCTCGACGGCGATATCGAACTGCGGCAACTGGAAGCGCGCATCGCTCAGGCCGAAAGCACCGATCACGACGGCACGAAGCTCGCCAACCTGTACACGCAGTACGCCACCATCGGCGGTTACGACGCCCGGGCCCGCGCGGCCCAGCTGATGCATGGCCTCGGTTTCAGCACGGCGGATGAAACCCGTGCCGTTCGCGCCTTCTCGGGTGGCTGGCGCGTGCGGCTGAATGTGGCGCGCGCCCTGATGTGCCGCTCGGAGCTGCTGCTGCTCGACGAGCCCACCAACCATCTGGATCTGGATGCCATCGTCTGGCTCGAAGACTGGCTCAAGGCCTACGCCGGCACCTTGCTGCTGATCGCGCACGACCGCGAATTCCTCGACCGGGTGGTCAATCGCATCGTGAACATCGAGCACCAGAAGGCCAGCACCTATGCCGGCAACTACTCGGACTTCGAGAACGCACGCGCCGCCCAGCTCGCGCAGCAGGCCACCCTGCATGCCAAGCAGGAACGCGAGGTCGCGCACATGGAAGCCTTCGTGGCGCGCTTTCGCGCCAGCGCGACCAAGGCCCGCCAGGCGCAGAGCCGCATCAAGGCCCTGGAACGCATGCAGCGCATCGCGCCGGCGCATGTGGATTCGCCGTTTGAATTCAGTTTCGCCGAGCCGCTGAAGCTGCCGCGCCCGCTGCTCGCGATCGAAGAGCAGTCCGCCGGTTACGGAGAGCGGGTGCTGCTGCACAAGGTGAGCCTCACCATCTATCCCGGTGACCGCATCTCGCTGCTGGGTCGCAACGGCGCAGGCAAATCCACACTGGTCAAACTGCTGGCGCGCGAGATCCCGGCCATCGGCGGCAGCCGCGACGATGCGCGCGATCTGAACCTGGGTTATTTCGCGCAGCATCAGCTCGAGCAGCTCGACCCGGCGGCTTCTGCCGTGCTGCATGTGCAGCGGCTGGCGCAGTCACTGGGGCAGCGCCCTACCGAGCAGGAACAGCGCGATTACCTCGCCGGCTTCGGCTTCCGCGGCGATCGCGTGTTCGAACCGGTAGGCCCATTCTCCGGTGGCGAGAAGGCGCGGCTGGCACTGGCACTGGTGGCCTACAGCAAGCCCAACCTGCTGCTGCTCGACGAGCCGACGAACCATCTGGACCTCGAGATGCGCCAGGCACTGGCGATGGCGCTGCAGGAATATGCCGGCGCCGTGATCATGGTTTCGCATGACCGGCATCTGCTCGCCACCGTCACCGACCGTTTCCTGCTGGTGGATGCCGGCCGTGTGCAGGAATTCGATGGCGACCTCGATGACTACGCGCGCTGGCTTGCCCGCAGTGGCGCCGCGCAGGCTGCAGCCAACGAGAGCGGGACACCGGCGGCTGCAACCCCGGCCGCAGAAAAGCCCTCGCAGCAGCGGCGGCGCGACAGTGCCGAGCAACGCAAGGCGCTGGCGCCACTGCGCGCGCGGCTCGCGCGCTGCGAGAAACGCATGCAGGAACTCGCCACGCAGGCACAGACCCTGGATGCGGCGCTGGCCGACCCTGCGCTCTATGCCGCCAGCGAACGCAAGCGGCAGCTGGAGCTCACCGCGCAGCGCGCCCGCGTTGCGCAGGAAACGGAAAGCGTGGAATCGGAATGGCTGGAAGTGAGCGAGGAGCTCGAGCGCGCGCAGGCCGCGGGCTGATCAGCCGGCGGCTGGATCGCGTCCGGCCGGGGTTGCAGAGTCGGGGATCAAGTGCCCAGCGCGTTCGCGCTTGGTGCGGATATAGCGCTCGTTGTGCACGTTGGGCGGCGCCAGCAGCGATTCCATTTCCTGCACATCGATGCCACGCGCGCGCAGCTCGCGCAGCTTGTGCGGGCTGTTGGTCAGCAGCTTGATGCGGGTGAAGCCCAGCTGCCGCAACATGGCGGCGGCAATGGCATAGCTGCGCTCGTCGGCACTGAAGCCGAGGTGGCGGTCGGCATCGACCGTGTCGAGGCCATCATCCTGCAGCTGGTAGGCGCGCAGCTTGTTGGCAAGGCCGATGCCGCGCCCTTCCTGTGCGAGATACAGCAGCACGCCGCCGCCTTCATCATGCAGACGCTTCACCGCGGTCTGCAGCTGTTCGCCACAGTCGCAGCGCAGGCTGCCGAGCAGGTCGCCCGTGAAGCAGGAGGAATGAGCGCGCACCGGCACCAGGCTCTGCGGATCGGGATTGCCGACGATCACCGCCACATGCTCGGAGGCATCGCGGCGGTCGCGGAACAGCACCAGGCGACTGGACTCCTCGGCCCGCAGCGGCACGCGCGCTTCGCTCACCCGCACCAGATCCTGATCGGTGGGCTGCGTGTAGCGGGCGATTTCGTCGATGCGCACGGCCTGTGCGGAGGCCGGCACCGCGCCGGTCTGCAAGCCCGACACCAGCAATGCGGGCAGCAGCTGCGCACTCTTGGCCAGCTGCACGGCAGCGATGCACAGCCCATCGGCACAGGCGGCCTGCGGCACCAGACCGCCCAGGACCGCTCGCCAGCCGTCGGCTTCCCAGTGCGCACCCAGTTCATGCACCTGCTGCGCATCGAGCCCGGCCGGCAAGGCCAGCAGCAGCACTTCATCGGATTCACAGGGCACACTCAGTGCCGCAGCGCGCTCGCCGGTAACCACCAGCGCAGCACCGGCCAGCTGCAGCGCATGCGCGACCAGCGCCGTCTCGGCAGTCTCCAGCGGCACCACGAAACGCCAGGACCTGGCCGCGCCGTCGCGCAGCACGATGCCGCGGCCGCGGCGCAGCTCGCTCAAGGTGCGATCGACAGCCACCAGCGCCGGATCGCCCTGGGGAGGCTCGGCTACGCGGGGTACAGCCTGCAGGCGGGGTTCAGACATGGGAGAAAGCCTACCCGCCCGGGGCCCAAAAAGCGAAAGGCCCACAACAAATGTGTGGGCCCTTCATTGACCGGAAACCGCTTACCTGCCGTGCAATTGGGCAGACCCTGCAAAGGGGGTGGGCGAGCACCGCACCAGTCATGTGCTCAGGAAACAGATCGGCACGACTGCAGTTTAGTGAAGAGGCATCGTGACGTTCTGTGACGCAGCTTCCAGCTGCAGCCCGGCCTACCGGGCGACTACCCGCAACATGCCGGGATCGGCGGCCTCGGCAGGTTGAATCAAGGCGCCCTTGCCGAACTGCAGCAGCTCGCCGAATTCATCCGCGGTGACTGCACGGCTGTGCAGGTATCCCTGCGATTGGTCGCAGCCCATTTCCCAGAGGAAATCGAGCTCCTCCTGCTTCTCCACGCCTTCCGCGACGGTGGTCATGTTGAAGGCACGCGCCAGCGCGATGATGGTCTTCACGAGGCTCGCACCGGATGCACTGATCAACGACTGTCCAACGAAGCAACGATCGATCTTGAGCGTATCGATGGGCAGCGCAGCCAGCCGGCTGAGAGACGAGTAGCCCGTACCGAAATCATCAATCGCAATCTTGACGCCCGCTTCGCGGAGCCGCTTGAGCTTGCCGATTTCGCTCCCGAAATCCCCCTGCAGCACTCCTTCCGTGATCTCGATGTCGAGACCCCAGCTTTCCGACGACCAGGACTGGATCTGCTGCAGGAATCCTGACTCGAAGTCCGGGTGCCGCAACTGGGCCGGCGCGATGTTCACGGCCACGCGCACAGGGGGCAGACCGCGGCCCATCCAGGCCTGGCAATCCCGCGCCGCCTGCTGCACCACCCAATCCCCCACCTGGACGATGAAGCCGCTGGCTTCCAGCAGAGGCAGGAACACCGCGGGCGACACCAGGCCATCATCCGGGCTGTTCCAGCGAATCAGTGCTTCCGCTCCTGTGATTCGCCGCGTCACCACATCGACCTTTGGCTGGTAATAGAGCCTGAACTCCTGCCGATCGATCGCCTGCCGCAGTTTGTGCTCCAGCGCCAGCTCACCGACGCTCTGGGAGCGCGTCTTCTCGTTGTAGTGCACATGCCTGGTGCCGGCGGCGCTGCGTGCAAACCGCAACGCAGCCTCCGCGTTCTGTACCAGCGATGGTGGCATCCAGACCATCTTCGGGAAAGAGTGCAAAGCCGGTCTGCATGGCGATCGGAATCACGCGACCCTCGATCACGAACGGGTCATTGAAAATCGCCAGGGCCTGCTGATACCCCGCCGACTCGAGCTGATGCGCAGGGCGATCGACCATGGATACCACCATGGCAAAGGTGCCGCCCGCGAAGTGCGCGATGTAGTCGGATTTCGGAAAGTGGCGCTTGAGACGTTCCGCCACCTGTTGCAGCAGCAGGTCGCCGGTTCGCCGCCCGAATGAATCATTGATGACGCTCAGCCGTTCGACGTCCATGACCACGACGGCATAGTGCTGGACCTTGCCGCTGGAGGCGTTGATCAACCGCTGCACCCGCTCGCAGTACAGGGGTCGCTTGGCGAGGCCGGTCTGGGGATCGAAATGCGACAGGAAGCGGGCCGTTGTATCCCGCTGCAGGTACTGCAATCCGAACGACAGGCTCCCGGCAATCTCACGCAGCATGGCGAGCTCTTCGTCGCCCACCACATCCGAATCGCGCGCGGTCAGCACCAGCAGCGCGATGACACTGCCATCCACCACCAGTGGCAGCGCAACCACGGACAGCAGGCCGGAATGCAGCATCAGCGCGTCGAAGGTCGCCGTGGCGGCGAGACTGGACGTGTTGTTGCAGACGAACTCCTTGCCCGTCCGCACCACACGGCCGATCACGCTCGATTCGCGAGACACGGATTCGGCCAGATAGGCACGCAGACCCTCGGTCAACTTGTCATCGATGCCGCTCCACGCAGTAGGTTGAATGGTCGCGAATCCGGGAACCTTGGCCGATGCTATCGCCACGGCATAGCCACCCACGGATACGGCCAGCCGGCAGGTTTCGCGCATCAGTTCGGTGCGATCCCGAATCCGCAGCACGAGGCCACTGATGCCGCTCTGCATCCGCAACACGCGGTTCAGTCTTGCAATCTGCGATTCCTGCCGGATTCGCGCGGCGGTTGCCTCTGCTTCCTGCAGGGCACGCCGTATGGCCGGCGCGAGACGCGCCATGTTTTCCTTGAGCACGTAGTCGGTGGCGCCGGCGCGCAGCGCCTGGATCGCACGCTCTTCGCCGATGGTTCCGGAGAGGAAGACAAAGGGCACCTGTGGAGCGAGTCGCATGACGACACTCAATGCCGCCATGCCATCGAACTGGGGAAGGGAGAAATCGGACAGGACCAGATCCGGTTCGAATTCTTGCAATGCAGCAGTCAGGGTCGATTCGGTTTCCACGCGTCGCCACACGCACTCGAAGCCCGCACGTTTTATTTGATGCAGCGCAAGATCCACATCGGGTTGCATATCCTCGACGAAGAGAATGCGCATCGCCTTCGGCCGTTCGTCACCCATGTTTTCCATGCTCGCCAAAGGTTGCAAATCGCGGTAGCAACACGGATTTCCGAGTGCAAGGTGACCGTAACACGTACAGCTCGCCATATACACGAACCACCCACGCAACCAGCCCGGAACGTGACGCCACGCACAGGCGGCAGTTTGTTTGCAGAATAAGAACCCTTGCAGGCGACTCTGGGGCAGGATGCAGACATGAACAGCGCACGCACGCCCACCCGCCTGCTGGTGGTAGATGACGAGGACGCACAGATGCGTGCGCTGTGCCACACGCTGGAAGCCACTGGTTATGTGACTACCGGCTATCACTCGCCGGTCGCGGCACTTGCTGCGTTTCGCGCGGGCGAACACGACCTGCTGCTCACCGACCTCACGATGCCGGAGATGGATGGCATTGCCCTGATAGCGGCCGCAAAGAAGATCGATCCCGGGATCGGCGCCATCATCATGACTGGCAATGGCACCATCGATACTGCAGTGCAGTCGATGCAGGTCGGAGCCCTCGACTACATCCTCAAGCCGTTCCAGCTCAAGGTTGTGCTGCCGGTCATTTCCCGGGCGCTGGATCTGCAGCGACTGCGCCGCGAGAATGCGGCGCTGCACGAGCGCGAGAAGCTGCGCACGGAAGAGCTGGCCGCTGCGTATCAACAGCTGGATTCATTCTCCTATTCCATATCCCATGACCTGCGGTCCCCGCTGCAGTTTGTGAAGGGGTTTGCCGAAATGCTCGAGGACCGGTTCGCGGCCCAGCTCGGCGAGGAAGGGCTTCACATGGTGCACGTGATCCGCGACGGCAGCCGCAGCATGGATGAAATGATCGTGGGACTGCTGGCGTTCTCACGCGCCGGCATGCAGCCGCTACGCAAGACCCAGCTGGACATGTCGGCCATTGCACGCGCTGCTCTAGCGGATTCCCTTTCGACGTACAAGGGCCCCACGGCGCGGGTGGATATCGAACCACTGCCACCTGCCGCGGGAGACGCAGCCGTCCTCCGGCACGCCTGGTCCAATCTCATCGGCAATGCCCTGAAATACAGCGCCGGGCGTTCTGAACCGCAGATCACGATCAGCGGTCGCATCGAGGGTGCGGAATCCATTTACCGCGTGCAGGACAACGGCGCGGGCTTCGACATGGCCTACGCCGACAAGCTGTTCGGCGTGTTCAAGCGTCTGCACAGTGCGCAGGACTACCCGGGAACCGGCGTCGGGCTTGCCATCGCGCACCGCATCATCACGCGTCATGGCGGATGGATCCGTGCGCAGAGCGCCCCGGACAAAGGCGCGTGCTTCGAGTTCGCACTGCCCTATTCGCCCAATGCGATTCAGGACATCGAGACACTGCAGGCCTGAACCAGCGCTTCGCGCAATGCGCGCAGTTTGGGCGGCTTGCTGAGCACGATGTCGACATTCGTGGGCGCATCCCCCTCTGCAGCCAGTCGCTGCCCCCATCCGGTGAGGAGAATGACCGGAGTGGATGGCGCGAGCGCCTTGATGGCGGCTGCCAGCTGGCGACCGTCCTTGTAGGGCATGCCAAGGTCGGTGATCACGACATGGAACGGCTGATCGCCATGCAATGCAGCCCGGAAACATTCCAGGCCCTCTTTCCCGCCGTTGGCCGCCACCACCTGATGCCGATCGCCTTCCAGTGTGTCGCGCATCGAACGCAGCAGCACCGGGTCGTCATCCACCACGAGTATCCGCAGGCCGTTGAGTACGGACACTGCAGCCGTCATTTCGGTTTCGATGGCTGTGGTCGCTGCGTCGAAAAGCAAGCGGATGGTCGTGCCATGGCCTTCCGCGCTTTCGATCTCCACCTCTGCACTGTGGCGCTGCACCGCGCCGTATACCATGGCGAGACCCAGGCCCGTGCCCCGTTCGCCCTTCGTCGTGTAGAACGGCTCCAGGCAACGTCGACGCGCGTCCTCATCCATGCCGATGCCGGTATCGCTCACCTCCACCAGCACCTGACCGGTCGCCGCGATGCCTGTGCGCAGCCCGAGCGTTCCCCCCTCCGGCATGGCATCCACCGCATTGAGCACGAGGTTGGTGAGCGCCTCCCGCAGTTCGCTCTCGGCACCCATGATGATGGGCAGCCCTGCCTGCAGGTCTGTCTGCACCTCGATGGCAATGCCTCGCTCCCGCGACATGCTGCCCCACCGGGCGCGGGTAAGCTCCACCACCTGCGGAACCAGCTCGTTCAGCTGCACTGGAGCGAGCATGAACTGCGGCTCGCGCTGCCGGTAGAACTCCCGCATGCGGGCAACGGTGGCCGCCACATCGTGAATCGCGCGCTGGATGACCAGCAACTGGCCGCGCCCCTGGTCCGACAACCCGGGCTCGGTTTCCAGCAGTGAATCCGTATACAGGGCCACGGGCGAAATCGCGTTGTTGATATCGTGCGCAATGCCGCTGGCCATCTGCCCGAGGGAACGCAGCCGCTCATGCTGCATGGCGACCTGCTGGGTTACGCGCAGATCTTCATAGGCCGCCTGCAGCGAGGCATAGAGATTCGCGCTGTGGGCAGCCAGCGCCACATGCTCACTGAGCTGCTGCAGGAATTCACACTCGACGCCGCTGAAGCTCCGCGCTTCCCTGCGAGCGGCAACCAGCACCCCGAACACCTTGCTTTCGACCAGCAACGGCGCGGCAACCATCGAACGCAAACCGCCACGCGCGAGTCGTTGCGGAAACGGGAAGTCCACCTGGCTGACATCGGGCTCATGAACCAGCTTGCCGCGCACGCAGGTTGAAAGCCCGTTCTGGTCGATGTCGAAGATTGCCTGCTCGGTCAGCGCCAGCTCCATGGCCAGTTCCTGGCTGCGCAGGCCTACGCTGGTGACCACCAGCTGGTTGTCGGCAGGCTCGTACCTGCAGATGCAGCAGAAATCCAGCGGCAGTTCGTCTTCCAGTGTGCGGACCACGACCTGGAAGATGCTGGGCAGATCCTGGCGCTCGCCGATTGCACGGGTGATCTGCTGCAGCAGCGAGAGCTGTTCCAGTTGCGCCTGCCGGTTGAGCTCCTGGTTCCGGCGCTCGGTGATGTCTGCGAAGATGATGGCAACCTTGTTGCTGCCTTCTCCGCCAACCGGAAAGGCACGCACCTCGTAATACCTTCCCAGCGGCTTTGCAAAATTCTCGAATCTTGCCGGCACACCGGTACGCGCGACATTTCCGATGTTCCTGTACCAGTGTTCCTCGAGATCCGGCGCAATCTCGCGCATTCTCCTGCCCCGCGCCTGCTCGATGCCCGTGTGAATCACGAAGGCAGGATTGGTGTCGAGGAACAGGTAGTCGACTGCCTTGCCGTCAGCGTCGAAGAACAACTCGACTATGCAAAACCCTTCCGTCAGCGACTCGAACAACACGCGATACTGCGCGTCGGATTTCTGCACCAGCTCCGCAGCCTGCTCCTGGATGCGCCCCGCCATGGTGTCGAAGGTTCTGCCCAGATCTCCCAGTTCATCGCGACGCTGCAAGCCGACACGCGCGGAGGGATCACCGGCGGCGATGGCGCGGGCAGCGTTGGAAAGTGCGCGCACCGGCTTCAGCAGGAAGGCTGCGGACAGAATGCCACCCACCATCGCGAGCAGCGCAATCGCAGCCGCAAACAGCAGCTTCTGGCGCATCATGCCCACGACCTGGTCATGCAGCCCGGCTTCCGGCGCCAGGTAGTAGACCGTCCAGTCGACCGTCTCACTGCGGCGCGCAGCAACCAGGTTCCACTGCTGGTTGCCCGGCGCGAAACCCCGGAACACGTTGGCAGGCAATACTTCGCCCGCCAGTGCGAACTCCGGTGAAACCTCGCGGACGTCCAGCAGCAGCTGACGGGTCTGCGGGCCGAAGCGTTCCTCCGCGACCTGCGCCTCGAGAACTTCCGGAGGCAGCGGAAGTCCGGGTCGATACACGATCTCGTTGAGGAAAGTGTGCGCGATCCGGATCCCGAAACGATCGAACAGGATGGCGAAGCTGCCCGGGCCCGCCAGTGCGTCGGACTGCTTCATCATGTCTTCGAGCGCAGCAGCGCGAATCCAGAATGCGGCGACACCTACCAGCTTGCCGCCCTCCCCCAGCATGGGTGCCAGCACGGCAAAGCTCGGTACCTGGCCGGTACTGGCCTCTGACGTATGCACGTCGGAAATGACGGACTTCCCGCCCAGCGCTTCCCGCACGAAGCTGCGATAGGAGAGGTTCACGCCAACCAATGCGGTCTCGGTTGCCACCACCACCGCACCGGAGGTATCCAGTATCGCGACGCCCCGCAGCAGCGGGTCGCTTGCTGGCCATACGGCAAGCTGGCCTTGCAATACCGCCTTCAACGGACTCGCATCGGAAGACTCTGTTTGCAGCAGCTGCAGGGCTCCCGGCACGCGCGCCAGACGCTGCACCGCGCCCTGATAACCCTGGATGAATGTGTCGATCCGGTCGACCAGCTGTTCGGCACGAGCCGACAGCAATGCACTGGCATCCCGGCGCAGCTGTTCGCGGGCTTCGCTGATGCTGATCCAGGTGGCGATTCCCAGGGGAATCAGCGACGCCACAACCAGCAGCAACGCCAACTTGAAGCGCAGCGGCCAGTCCGTGAAGCGAAGCAGCATCGCCATTCGCACTCCCCCGAGATACGTGGACCACACTATCGGGGACAGTGGCTGCCGGCAAGGTCGGCAACGCAGTGGCAGGAGCAGGCCTGTTTGTAGGATCAATCCTATTGTGCTTGCCCCTTGCGGACTGCCTGCCGCGCCTGATGTACGGCGGATACTGATTGCCCCTGCCAATTCAATGCACCGCCGGAGCTCCCATGATCGAGAAATCAGCAACCGTCCACTGGAAGGGCAATGGCAGGCAGGGCGTTGGGGCAATCAGCACCGAAACCAGTGCGCTGGACCAGTATCCCTACGGTTTTGGCAGCCGCTTCGAGGATCAGCGTGATGGCACCAATCCCGAAGAATTGCTGGCCGCTGCGCACGCGGCCTGCATCACCATGGCTTTTGCGTTTGCCTGCGAGAATGCTGGCTACACACCGACTGCAGTCGACACACAATGCCGCGCCAGGCTCACGAAGGTGGACGATGGCTTCCAGATCGACCGGCTGGCACTCACCATGAAAGCCACCGTTCCGCGGCTCGATGCCGCGGAATTCCAGACCATCGCGCAGAAGGTCAAGCGGGAGTGCCCGCTTTCGAAGGCATTGGCGAGTGTTCCGGAGATCACGCTGGAAGCGGCCTTGCTTGGCTGACCGGTAGGGTACTTCCTACCCCGGAAGCCGGGATGCACCTATGAGCAGTTCCCGCCAAAGTATCCATGCTTCACCCAACCCAATATCGGGTCGTACCGGAGCAATCTCATGACTTCACGAACCATCACGCTGGCGGCATTGTCCGCAGCCCTGCTGGCCAGCACCGGCGCACTCGCTCAGGATGCACCGGCCACGGGGTTCTACATTGGCGGGGCATTCACCCAGGCGCGCTTCGACAACGATGATTTCGCAGTGGAAGACATTGATGACGAAGACAACAGCTGGAAGCTGATCGCCGGCATGCGCACCACCCCCAACCTCGCCTTCGAGGCCAACTACATCAATTTCGGCCAATCCACGGCGCCTTCCGTCGCGGTTGGCGGCCCGTTTGAAGCGAAGGCCGACGGCTTCGCGCTGTACGGCGTGGGCCTGATGCCAATTGGCCCGGTGGAGCTGTTTGGCAAACTGGGCGCGGCCCGCATCGACTCCAAGGGCAATGTCGGCGCAGTGCTCTTTGAAGACAAGGCCACGGAATTCGCCTACGGCGCTGGCGTTCAGCTGCTGCTCGGCGGCTTCGCGATCCGGGCTGAATATGAGAAGTTCGACACCGATGTGATCGGCGACCTGGATCTCATCTCGGTAGGCTTCACCTACACTTTCGGCGCGTACTGACCGTCCGGCCGGTGCCTCGTGTTCGAGGCACCGGCAGACTTCAGTGGGTCATCGCATAGGTGACGTAGTTGATGCCGAAGCGGTAGCCCTGTGCCGTCATCGGTTCGGGATAATCAGGCGTGTTCGCCTCTTCCCACGAATCGCCCACATCCTGGTTGTAATTGATGCCGACCATCAGCCGGCCGGCATCATCGTATATGCCGTACCACTCCGGCGGCGGCAGCTCGGCCACCTGGCCAAAGCCACGCAGGTGCCGCAACCCCGGGATCTGCACCGACTCATCGATGCTGAAGACGACATGCAGCACCGCATCGTCGCCATGCAACGCAACCATCGGCCGGTCCGGGAACACCCGCTCCATGGTGGCGGTGAACACCGCGAGCTCGTTCTCTCCCCAGAAATCATCCGCCATGAGGAAGCCGCCGCGCTGCAGGTACTCCCTGAGTCGCGCCACCTCGACATCATCCAGATCCCAGAATCCGGTTTGCGTGGCATACAGCCACGGATAATCGAACAGCTGCTCGTCCGTCAGTCGCAATGCGACGGGCGCACCTGCTGCGATGCGGGTCAGGCGCTTGAGGTTGTGCGTGAAGTGATCTTCCGCTTCCGGCCAGTCCTGCTGCCACCAGCCGCGGTTGAAATTGCCCGCTCCGGCCTGATCGACATAGATCATGCGCGCGAAGTGGAACTCGGCGGGTACGGCGGCCAAGGATGGCGCGACAGTACCGGGAGCGTCCGCTGCCGCTATCGCCAGCGAAGCAAACAGACATGCGGCTGGCCTCAGGAGCCGCGCAAGCCTGTGTAGCACCGGTTGATCGCCCATGTCTGCATGCTACCGAAATGGGTGGGCAAAGTTGGGATTGCGTTCGCTGGGCGGGAGGAAAGCCGGCGTACAATCACCGCGATGTTCCGATTCGCAGCAGTCGCGCTGGTCCTGACGCTGTCCGCATGCGCCAGCTTCCGCCCGTTGCCCGCGCCACCGGCGGCGGATGAAGTTCCCGAACTGGAAACGCTGTCGGTCATCGGGCCAAGGGGCCTGCTCGACAGCACCGCGCGGGAGCGCATCACGCAGCGACTCGCCCGCTTTGGCGATGACAATCTGCTGGAGCGGCACCTCGCCACCATGCAGGCCGTCAGCGATACGCCGCTGATCACCGGGAACAGCGTCGAGCTGCTGGTCGACGGCCCGCGTGCTTATGCCGCGATGTTCGCCGCCATCTCCGGGGCGAAGCAGCACGTCAACATCGAGATGTACATCTTCGATGAAGCCCATCAGGGCGAACAATCACTCACGGATCTGCTGGTCGAGAGGGCGACCCAGGGCGTAGCCATTCATGTGCTGTACGACGCGGTGGGATCCAGTGCCACGCCCTCTGCGATCTTCGACAAACTGAAGTCCGCCGGTGTGCAGCTCTGTGCTTTCAATCCGCTGGATCCGACTGCCAACCGCACTGGAGACTTCACCCAGCGTGACCATCGCAAGATCGTCGTTGTGGATGGGCAGCGGGCCTTCACCGGTGGCATCAACTTCAGCGCCACTTACAGCAGCAGCTCGCGCCTGCGCCGCCCGCGAGTGATCAGTGCAAAGAAAGATGGCTGGCGTGATACGCAGATCCAGATCGAGGGGCCTGCGGCGATCGAGATGCAGCGCCTGTTCCTGCAGAGCTGGGTCAAACAGAAATGCCCGGACATGGCACCGCTCGAATACCTGCCCGCACCGCTTGCGGCTGGCAGCACGCTGCTGCGGATCAACGCGAGCTCCGTCGACGAGCATCGCAACGGCACCTATATCGCTGCGCTGTCGGCGGTGACCTTCGCCGTGAAGTCGATCGATCTCACCATGGCGTATTTCTCGCCGGACAGCCAGCTCGAAGATGCGTTGCGGGATGCAGCGAAACGCGGCGTGAAGGTGCGTTTGCTGCTGCCGGGCCTGAGTGATTTCGGCGGCATCGTCCAGGCTGGCCGCGCGCACTACGGCCGAATGCTCAAGGCGGGCATCGAGATCCACGAGGAGCGGCGCTCCCTGCTGCACGCCAAGACGCTGGAGATTGACGGCATCTGGAGCACCGTGGGATCGGCCAACTGGGACTGGCTCAGCTTCGCGCGGAACGACGAGATCAATGTGGTCGTGATCGATCAGGGATTCGCGGGCAAGATGCGCGCATTGTTCGAAGACGACCTGACGCATGCCACGCCGATCCGGGCCGAGGAGTGGAAGAAACGGCCGTTCAAGCAGAAGCTGCGCGAGCGCTTCTGGGTGATCTGGGAGCGCATGCTCTGAAGCCTGCCCTCCAGCTCCTCAGGCGAGGAGCTGTTTCACGGCCTTGGCCTGCCCGGGATGGTGGCCAGTTCAGAAATGAATGACTGAGCGGATCGACTTGCCCTCATGCATCAGATCGAAAGCCTCGTTGATGCCCTCGAGTCCCATTGTGTGGGTGACGAATGGCGCGAGTTCGATCTCGCCGCTCATCGACTCCTCGACCATGCCCGGCAGCTGGCTGCGCCCCTTCACACCACCGAAGGCCGTGCCCTTCCAGGTGCGACCGGTGACCAGCTGGAACGGACGGGTGGAGATCTCCTGCCCCGCGCCCGCCACGCCGATGATGATCGACTGGCCCCAGCCGCGGTGGGCGCACTCCAGAGCCGCGCGCATCACCTGCACATTGCCGATGCACTCGAAGGAGTGATCCACGCCCCAGGTGGTCATCTCGACGATGACCTGCTGGATGGGCTTGTCGTGATCCTTCGGGTTGATGCAGTCGGTCGCGCCCATGGCCTTCGCCATCGGGAACTTGGAGGGATTGGTGTCGATGGCGAAGATGCGGCCGGCTTTCGCCTTGCGCGCACCCTGGATCACGGCGAGGCCGATACCGCCAAGGCCGAACACGGCGACGCTGTCGCCCGGCTGCACCTTCGCGGTGTTCTTCACCGCGCCGAGACCGGTGGTGACGCCGCAGCCCAGCAGGCACACATGCTCGTGGTTCGCTTTCGGATTGATCTTCGCGAGCGAGACTTCGGCAACCACGGTGTACTCACTGAAGGTCGAGCAGCCCATGTAGTGATAGAGCGGCTCGCCCTTGTAGGAGAAGCGACGCGTGCCGTCCGGCATCACGCCCTTGCCCTGCGTGGCGCGCACGGAAACGCAGAGATTCGTCTTCCCGGACTTGCAGAACAGGCAGGTGCCGCACTCGGCTGTATAGAGAGGAATGACGTGATCGCCTGGCTTGACGCTGGTTACGCCAGCGCCCACCTCGACAACAGTGCCCGCGCCTTCATGACCGAGCACGGCCGGGAAGAGACCTTCCGGATCGTCCCCGGACAGCGTGAAGGCATCGGTATGGCAGACGCCCGTGTGACTGATCTTCACCAGCACTTCGCCCGCGCGAGGCGGCTCGACGTCGATTTCCACGATCTGAAGTGGTTGGCCCGCTGCGAAGGCCACGGCTGCACGTGATTTCATTGTTTCCTTTCCCCGGGGAGTTTTCCCTCCCTCTCAAACATCTTGACCAACAAGTCTATCGAGACGTCGCCGCGCATGGGAGACGAATCGGCTTCTTCTGGAAGTGGTGCCCGGGGTCGGAATCGAACCAACGACACGCGGATTTTCAATCCGCTGCTCTACCAACTGAGCTACCCGGGCCTGGGGAGCATGAGGGCGCGTATTAGACCGGTGGGGGCTTCGGGGCGTCAAGGCCGCAGGGCCAGAATCAGGCTCCAGGGGCCTGAAAATCGGCGGGTTTTTCCGAACCGCTGCCAAACAGGTACTTCTCCATCTCCTCCACCAGGAATTTGCGGGCCTTGGGGTCCACGGGGGTGAGGCGGTATTCGTTCAGCAGCATGGTCTGGTGGCGCACCCAGCCGGCCCAGGCTTCTTTCGAGATCTGCTCGAAAATGCGCTGGCCGAGGGCGCCAGGATAGGGAGCGCGATCGAGGCCGGGGGCCTCGCGCTTGAGCAGAACACAGTGCACGGTGCGGGTCATGGTGGTGGAATCCTGAGCAGCTGGGCGATGGGTGCAGGCAGGCCAATGCTGGCGGGAAGGGCGGCGTTATACCACAGGGTACCGGGCGCTTCGGCCACCTGCGGCGCTCCGGCGAAGCGCGCCCACAATGGGTGGATCAGCAGATCGAAATGCGTGAAGACATGCCGCAGCGGTTCGCTGACCACGAGCGATTCCAGGCAGCCGGGCGGCGGCTGCCAGTGACTGTTCGGCAGCGGTCCGCGATTCGAATTCGGGGGGCGACCACAACCCACCCCAGACGCCCTGCTCCGGCCGGCGCACGAGGCGCACCGCGCCATCACTGCGCCGGGCAAACAGCATCCACAGTTCCTTCTGCTTTCCGCTTCAGCGGCTTCTTCGGCGCCGGGGTATTCATGCTCGGCTGCCGGCGGCATGCGCGGCGCAACGGCCTGAAAACGGGCACTCCTGGCAACGCGGATTGCGCCGCGTGCACAACGTGGCGCCCAGATCCATGATGGCCTGCGTGTACTGCGCGACCTGCTTCTCGGGAGTGAGCAGTGCAGCGAGCCGCCACAGTTCATTCTCGAAATCGCGCGCACCCGTGCGGCCGGGCACGGCGAACAGTCGCGAGAGCACGCGCCGCACATTGCCATCCATGATGGGATGCGGCTGGTCCTGCGACAGCGCCAGGATCGCGCCGGCGGTGGAGCGACCCACGCCGGTGAGTGCCGCCACGCTGTCGAAATCGGCGGGAAACTCGCCACCATGCTGGTCGCGGATCTGCTGCGCGGCGCGCTGCAGATTGCGGGCGCGCGCGTAGTAGCCGAGCCCCGACCACAGGTGCAGCACCTCGTCGATCGGGCGCATTGGCGAGCTGCAGCACATCGGGGAACCGCGGCCATGAAGCGTTCGAAATAGGGAATCACCGCAGCCACCTGGGTCTGCTGCAGCATCACCTCCGACACCCACACGCGATAGGCGGTGCGGTCCTGCTGCCAGGGCAGATCGTGCCGGCCAGAGCGTTCGTGCCACGCCAGCAGCGCCGGTGCTATTCCGGAGGGCGCGGACTCATTCGACATCGATGGTCACTGCCCTGGCTGCGGCGCCGGCGACGCTGGCCTGCTGGATGCGCAGCACTCCCCTGGCATCCAGCGCCCTGAGTTTGGCCAGCGGCAGTTCGAAGGGCTCGCTCTGTACGTCGTCCGGTTCCAGATAGCGATCCAGGTTCACCTGGTCGGCGGTGAGATCAAAGCGCAGCGACAGTGGTTCGAGCGTCGGCAGCGACAACCTGCCGGCGACATTGGTGTCATCCAGTGTGATGGACAGCGGGTCGAGCGTCGCCGAGCCTTTCGCAAATTCCAAAGTGGTGCTGAACCGCAGTGTTCCCAGCGCGGCGGGATCGGCCATCGGCGGCGGTGTGATCCCGGCGGTGGCCAGCAGCGTCCGCAACGATGGCGCCTGCAGTGCGAGTGTTGCCGTCACTTCAGGCTCAGAGCCGAGCTGCGCCGTCGCGCTCCCGCCGAGCGTGGCATCGGCCCAGCGCAGCTGGAAGGCCGGCATCTGCAACTGCTGCGGCGTCCACTGCAGCAGCCCGGCCTGCAGGGAAAATGCCACGCCGGCGGCGGGCAGCTTTCCGCCAGCAAGCCGCCCGGACAGATCCATCCCGCGGAATGTCCGGTCTGCTGCTGCGAGATCTGCGGGCAGTTGCGCGGTGAATTGCAGTTCACTCACGCGCCAGTCTGCGCCGGAGGCAGCATCCTGATAGCGGACGCGGCCGTCGCGCAGTTCCGCGGCTGCAATGCGCACGCTGACGGATTGCGAACCTGCATCGCCCGTGGCTTCTGCCAGCTGCAACGCCCAGTTGACCTCGACCCTTCGCATCGCGCTGCAGCTGCAGCTCCAGGCCCTCGATCTCGACGCGGTCGATCACCACGCGTTTGTCGAGCAGCGGTCGCGCGGCCACGCCCAGGCGGATGCCGGACCAGCGGGCCAGCGGCTCGGGACCGAACCCCGCGGCATTGGCAATTTCGCCGCCTTCACTGGCGATGAAGATCTGCCGACCCAGACGCCAGCGCAGCGCACCGGTGAGACGCACCGGCCGACCGATGGCAGCCGTCGCACGGGCTTCGATCTGCGCGCGGTAATCATCCGGATCGATGAACCACCACAAGGTGGCAAAGGCGAGCAGCGCCAGCAGCAGCAGCGTTGCCACGCCCAGCAATGACCAGAAAATCAGCCGGCTGCGGTGCCGTGCCATTTGATCGCGTACTGCACCAGCTGCGAGTTGGTCTCGAGCGCCAGCTTGCGCTTGATGGTCAGGCGATGGGTCTCGACGGTCTTGACCGAGAGAGAGAGGTTGTCGGCGATCTCGCGCGTGCCAAGACCATGGCCGATGAGGCTGATCACCTGCAGCTCGCGCGCCGAGAGGCGGGACTTCTGCTCGCCATCTTCATCCTTGCGGCGCGCCAGGCTGCTCTGCAGCGCATCGCTGATGAAGCGCTCGCCGCGCAGCACGGTGCGCAATGCCGTGATCAGCTGCTCGGTGGCCGCCTGTTTCATGATGTAGCCGGAGGCGCCCTGCGCCAGCAGCCGCTCGGCGTAGATCGCTTCATCGTGCATGGAGAGAACCAGGATGCGGATGTCCGGAAAATGCGCGCGCGCATCGCGCACGACATTGAATCCATCGCCGACTTCGAGTGACAGATCGACGACCAGCGCATCGGGCTTGAGCTCGCGGATCATCCGGCGGGCTTCCTGTTCGGTTTGCGCCTCGCCGCAGACCGTGAGATCCGGCTCGGCATTGACCATGAGCTTGATGCCCTGGCGAACGACGGGGTGATCGTCGACGATCATCACGCGGCGCACTTCTGTTTGCACTGGCGATCCGGTCATGCCACTTCCCTGCTTGCATTGAGCGGACACCGGCACCGCAATGCGGTGCCGGAACCTGGTCTGGACTCCAACGAAAGATACCCGCCCACCAGCTGGGCACGGAACCGCATGATACGCAGGCCCATGCCTCCATGTGCAAACTGCAGCGGATCGAAGCCCTTGCCATCGTCGATGACCATCAGTTCCACATCCGGGCCTTCCACCTTGAAGCGCAACTGGATGTTTTCCGCATCGGCATGACGGGCGGCATTGAGCACACCCTCCTGCGCGATGCGATAGAGGTTGGTGGCCGCGTTCTCGTCGAGCCGCAGCTCCATGGGCAGTTCCAGCTCCAGCTGCACCCGGATGCGGTACCGCTCGTGCACCTGGTTCACCAGCTCTTCGAAGCCTTCCATCAGCCCCTCGCGCGAGGGCCGCACGGGCGAAAGGCCACGCGCCAGCGAACGGGTGCTGCGGATTGCCGCATTCACCAGCGTGACCACCTCTTCCACTTCATCGCGCAGCGCGGTGGCGCCGGAATGACCGGCCCGCTGACCCAGGCCCTGCAGCATCATGGCAATACCCGCGAGCTGCTGCCCCAGGCCATCGTGCAGATCGCCGCCGATGCGCTGCTGCACCCGCGTGGCCACCTGCATGAGCTCGCGCTCCAGCTGCTTGCGCTCGGCAATGTCGGTGAACACGGCCACCACGCAACGGCGGCTGCCCAGCATCAATGATGAAAAATATCCCTGCAGGGGACACATGCTGTTGTCGCGACGCCTGCCCTCCAGATCGATGATCGAGGTGCGGTCGTTCTCGGTGCCTTCAAAAACCGCTTGCAGAAGGCCATCGAAGCTCGACTTGCTGCGAAAGCTGAGATCGTGAGCCGCCCTGCCCTGCAGCTCGCCGCGCGCATAGCCGAACATCTTTTCGAGCGCGGGGTTGGCGAACAGGATGGTGCCGTCTCGCGACGCCAGCAACACACCCTCGCTCATGCGTTCGATGATGGCCGCCTGCATCTGCAGCTGCTCGCGCTGCGCTTCGGCATCGGTGACGTCCTCGATCACGCCGAAGGCGCGGATGGGCGCGCCATCGTGCCCCAGCATGTATGTGCCACGCTGGCGCACATGGCGCCAGCGGCCGTCCAGGTGGCGCACGCGATAGGACATCTCGAAATTGCTGGCCGTGCGGCGGCTGGCGTTCACGCGCTCGACCACCCGCGCCTGATCATCCGGATGGATGATGGACAGCCAGCCGCCATAGCCGTCTTCGGCTTCGAGCGTCTCGTGCCCCAGCATGCGCCGGACGCCATGCCGTTCGGATCTGTTGGTACGCAGGTCCAGGTCATAGACCACGCCATGCAGCGCGGACAGCGACATGCGGAAGCGCTCCTCGCGCACCCGCAGGCGATCAAAATCGGCTGTGCGCGCCGTGACATCGATGACGTAGCCGAGGATGCGGCCGCCGCTCTGGCCATCTGCCTGCGACTCCCACCGTGCGCGGGCGAGCACCGTGATGTAGTCCCCCCTTTCGTGCCGCAGCCGGTAGATCTCTTCATACGTGGGGACATGCCCCTGCAGGAAGTCGAAGTAGGCCATGTCATGGCGGGACTGGTCTTCGGGGTGAACACGGTTGCGCCAGAATTCGTCCTGCGCCCTGCCCGCCGCGGGTTCGACGCCCACCAGCTGGTAGAACCCGTCCGAGCAGATGATGTGACCATCATCGATGGTCTCTTCCCAGACGCCGACGCCCGCGAGGTTCAGCGCGCTTTGTATTCCGACTTCAACGAGACTGAGCGAGCTGACCTGCGATTCCATCCCCAAAGGATAACCTAAGGCGCGGGTGGTGCCGCCACGCTGGCACCCAGCGATTTGTAGAGCCCGACCAGCGCCGTCGCTGCGGCGGTCTGGCTCTGTGCCAGCCGTTCCTCGGCCTCCAGCGCCGTGCGGTAGGCATCGAGCGCCGTGAGGAAATCGGCGATGCCACCTTCGAAGCGCTGGGCAGCGAGGTCTGCGGCCAGCACGCTGGCCTGGGCGGCAGCAGCAAGATGGGCCAGCCGCCTGCGCTCGCGACTGTAATCGGAGAGCGCGTTCTCGACATCCTCGAGCGCCAGCAGCACAGTCTGCTCGTAGTCGGCATAGGCTTCTTCGTGCCGCGCGCCCGCAGCCTTGATCTGCTGACGCACCCTGCCGATGTCGAGGAACGCCCAGCTCAGCGACGGGCCAAAGCGCCGATAGTCATTGCCGTGCTCGTCCAGCTGGTTGAAATCCAGCGCCGTCAGGCCGATGGACCCATTGAGCGTGATGGCCGGAAAGAGATCGGCGATGGCAACACCGATGCGTGCACTGGTGGCGGCGAGGCGCCGCTCTGCCATGCGCATGTCGGGCCGGCGACGCAGCAGCGAGGCCGGGTCGTCCAGAGTGAGGGTGGCAGGCAAGGCCGGCATGGGCGCCACGGTTCCGAGGCGTTCAGCCAGCTGCCCCGGTCGGCGACCGACCAGCACCTCGATGCGGTGCCGGGCCCGGGCAACGGCGGCTTCAAGTGGTGGCACCGTCGACAATGTGGTCTCGATCTGCGCTTCCGCCCTGGCGGTGTCGAGCGCCGTGCCACGCCCCGCCTCCAGTCGGGCCCGCACCAGGTCCAGCGCACTGCGCTGGTTGCCGGCATTGCGCTCTGCGACGATCAGCTGCTGCTGCGCGCCGCGCAATTCGAAATAGTTGCGCGCCACCTCTGCCACCACCGACATGCGCACGTCATCGCGCGCGGCTACAGCGGCGCCGAAATCTGCACGGGCGGCCTGGTTGCCACGCCGCACCCGACCCCACAGGTCCAGCTCCCAGCTGGCATCGAAGCTCGCGTCGTAGAGGTCGTAGTTGCGCTGCACCGGAAAGCCGCCTGGTGTGCCGCCCAGACTCTGCCGCCGCGAGGTAGCGCTGGCCTGCGCCGTCGGGGCCGGCACGAAATCCCAGTTCTGCTCGCGCCGTTCGGCACGTGCCTGGCGCAGCCTGGCTTCCGCCGCAGCGATGCTGTGATTCGACGCCTGCGCCTCGGTCACCAGTTCGTCGAGCAGGGGATCGTTGAAGACCTTCCACCACTCCTGCACCGGTGCGCCGGCCGTAGTCTCGATGAGTGACTGGCCCGCGAAGGCCGCATCGGTTTCAGGGGTGGGCGTCTTGTAGTCCGGGCCGACGGCGCAGCCGGCCAGTATCGCGGCAACCGCCAGGGCAGCCGCAGAACGGATCAAGCGGGGTCCTGCATCAGACATCGGCAACTGGCTCCTGCTTCCGGCGCAGCACCAGCGCGCGGATCAGCACATAGAACACGGGCGTGAGGAACAGCCCGAAGAAGGTCACACCCAGCATGCCGGAGAACACCGCAACGCCCATGGCATGGCGCATCTCGGACCCTGCACCGGAGGAGAAAATCAGCGGCACCACACCCATGATGAAGGCCAGCGAGGTCATGATGATGGGGCGCAGGCGCAGGCGGCAGGCCTCGATGGCGGCATCGAGCGGCTTGCGCCCCTGCTCTTCCAGATGCACCGCGAACTCGACGATCAGGATCGCGTTCTTGCACGCGAGCCCGACCAGCACGATGAAACCCACCTTGGTGAAGATGTTGTTGTCACCGCCGGTGAGCCACAGACCGGCTATTGCCGACACGATGCACATCGGCACGATGAGGATCACCGCCAGCGGCAGCGTCCAGCTTTCGTACTGTGCGGCCAGCACCAGGAAGGCGAGCAGCACGCACAACGGGAAGATCAGCGTGGAACTGCCACGCGAGAGGATTTCCTGGTAGCTGAGGTCCGTCCACTCGAAGGCCACACCGGCGGGCAGCCGCTCGCGCGCCACCTTCTCCAGCGCATCGAGCGCTGCAGATGAACTGGTGCCGGGTGCAGCCTGGCCGTTGATGTCGGCCGCCAGATAGCCGTTGTAGTGCGTGACACTGTCGGGACCGACGCTGTCTTTCACCGTCATGACCGAGCCCAGCGGCACCATCTCGCCCTTGGCATTGCGGGTCTTGAGATCGAGGATCTGCTCCTTGCGCGCGCGGAACGGCGCATCGGCCTGCGCAATCACCTGGTAGCTCCGACCGAACAGGTTGAGGTCATTGACGTACATCGAGCCGAGGTACGTCTGCAGGGCATCGAACACATTGGCCAGCGGCACGTCGTCGCGCTTCGCCTTCACGCGATCGATGTCCGCGTAGATCTGCGGCACGTTGACAAGGTAACCCGAATACACACCCGTGACGCCGGGCGTCTGGTTGGCGGCGGCGAGGAAATCCTGCAGCACGCGGTTCAGCCCCTGATAACCCAGCGAGCTGCGATCCTCGATCTGCATCTTGAAGCCGCCCAGCGTGCCCATGCCCATCACCGGCGGCGGCAGCGCCACACCCACGTAGGCATCCTCGATGCTGAACAGCTTGCCCTGCAGGCTCTGCTGGATCTCGCCGGCAGATTGCCCCTTGCCACGCGTGGCCTGGGGATCCAGCGTCGCGAAGATCACGCCGCTGTTCGACGCCACGCCGAAGCCCGAGGTCACGTTCATGCCCGAGAACGCGATGACGGACTCCACGCCCGGCTCGGCGCCGATGATGTCGCTCATGCGGCGGATGACTTCCTCGGTGCGGCTCAGCGATGCGGCATCGGGCAGCTGCGCGAAGGCGATGACGTAGTCCTTGTCCTGCACCGGCACGAAGCCATCCGGCACACGCAGGAAACCAAGCCCACCGACGGCCAGCAGGCCGAGATACGCCACCACGGCGATGACGGACTTGCGCAGCACCCAGGCCACGCCGCGGCCGTAGCGTTCGGAGGCATTCTTGAAGAAGCGGTTGAACGGCCGGAAGATCCAGCCCGCGCCGCGATCGATGACGCGGGTGGCGAGGTCGGGCTTCGCGTCATGCGGCTTCAGCAGCGCGGCCGCCAGCGCCGGCGACAGCGTCAGCGAGTTGAACGCGGAGATCAGCGTCGAGATCGCGATCGTTACGGCGAACTGGCGATAGAACTCGCCGGTCAGCCCACCGAGGAAGGCGATCGGGATGAACACGGCCGTGAGCACCAGCGCGATGGCGATGATCGGGCCACTGACTTCGTCCATCGCGCGGAACGTGGCATCCCGCGGCGAAAACCCGGCCGCGATATTGCGCTCCACGTTCTCGACAACCACGATGGCATCGTCCACGACGATGCCGATGGCGAGCACCAGCCCGAACAGCGACAACGTGTTGATCGAGAATCCGGCCAGCAGCAGCACTGCAAAGGTGCCAACGATCGACACCGGCACCGCCGCCAGCGGAATGATGGAAGCGCGCCAGCTCTGCAGGAACAGCACCACCACGAGCACGACCAGGATCAGCGCTTCGACCAGCGTCTCCACTACCGCCTTGATCGAATCCCGCACGAAATTCGTGGGATCGTAGATGACGCGGTATTCCAGGCCCTCCGGGAAATTTCGCGCCATGTCGGCCATCGTGGCCTTCACATCGGTGGACAACTGCAGCGCATTCGAGCCCGGCGCCTGGAAGATGGCAATGGCCACCGCGGGCATCTTGTCGAGATATCCCACGATGCCGTAATCGGCGGTGCCGAGCTCGATGCGGGCCACATCCTTGAGCCGCGTGATCTCGCCGTTTCCACCGGTCTTGATGATGATTTCGCCGAACTCTTCTTCGGAGGCCAGGCGGCCATAGGCATTGACCAGCAGCTGCTGGTCCACACCCGCCTGCATGGGCTCTGCGCCCACCACGCCCGCGGCCACCTGCACGTTCTGCTCGCGCACGGCGGCCACCACGTCGCCGGCCGTCATGTTGCGCGCGGCGATCTTCTGCGGATCCAGCCACAGGCGCATGGCATAGCTGCCGCCGCCGAACACTTCCACCTGGCCCATGCCGGGAATGCGCGCGAGGGAATCGCGCACCTGCAGCTCGGCGTAGTTGCGCAGGTATTTGAGGTCGTAGCGATTCTGCGGCGAGATCAGCTGCACGAACAGCGTGATGTCGGAATTGCTCTTGATGGTGGTGACGCCGATGCGACGCACTTCCTCGGGGAGTTTGGTCAGCGCCTGTGCCACGCGGTTCTGCACACGCACCTGGGCCTGATCGGCATCGGTGCCACTCTTGAAGGTCACGGTGAGCTGCATCGCGCCGGAAGACGAAGACTGCGACGACATGTAGAGCATGTCTTCGACGCCATTGATGGCCTGCTCCAGCGGGGCCGCCACGGTCTCGGCAACCACGGCAGGGCTCGCGCCGGGATAGGCGGTGGCCACGACCACCGAGGGCGGCGCGACCTCGGGATACTCGCTGATCGGCAGCTGCTGCAGAGAAATCAGGCCAGCGAGGAAGATGATGATCGAGATGACGCCCGCGAAGATCGGGCGATCAATGAAGAAATGGGCGAACTTCACGGGTGCGGCTCCGGTGGCTTCAGCCAGCTGCCGGCGCAGCGGGGGCCACCGGTGCCTGGTCTTCCATCGAGACGACCACCGGCTTGACCACCATGCCCGGACGCACGCGCTGCAGGCCGTTGACCACGATGCGCTCGCCGGCTTTCAGCCCCTCACGCACCACGCGCAGGCCATCCACCATCGGGCCGGTGTCCACGGCGCGATACTCGAGCTTGTCGCCCGCCGCGACCACCAGCACATAGCGACGATCCTGATCGGTGGAGATGGCGCGATCGTTGATCAGCAGGCCCTTGTAGGCCGCCCGCCCGATCAGCCGCACGCGCACCGTCATGCCCGGCGTGAGGTGGCGGTCGGGGTTTGGAAATACGGCGCGCCCCAGCAGAGTGCCGGTGCCTGTCTGGACACGGTTGTCCACGAAGTCCATGTAGCCCAGGTGGCTGAATTCCGTCTCGTTGCCCACCGCCATCTGCACGGGATTCTTTGCTTCGCGGGAAATCGGCCGCGTGCCATCGCGCGCGAGATCCATGTACTTCAGGTAATCCTGCTCTGCGGCTTCGAAGTAGGCATACATCGGCTGCAACGAGACCACCACGGCAAGGCGCGTGGCCGAGCCGCCCGGACCACCGGACACCAGATTGCCCGGCGTGACTTCCGCGCGCCCGATGCGACCGGTGATGGGCGACACGATGCGGGTGTAGGCCAGGTTGAGCCGCGCCACTTCGACTGCGGCGTCCATCGCGCGCACGGCTGCGAGCGCGTTGCGACTCGCAGCCACGCGCTGATCATATTCTTCACGCGAGACTGCACGCGAAGTCAGCAGCTTCTCGACGCGAGTCAGGTCGGTGGCGGCGAGCTCAGCGGACGTGCGGCTCTGTTCCTGCTGTGCCTGCGCTCGTTCGAGTTCTGCCTGGAACGGCCGCGGATCGATCTGGAACAGCAGCTCCCCTTTCTTCACTTCCTTGCCTTCGGTGAAGGCCACGGTCTGCAGTACGCCCGACACCTGCGGACGGATCTCGACGGTGTTCACGGCCTCCAGGCGGCCGGTGTATTCATCCCATTCGGTGATGTCGCGTTCGGCCACCTCGGCCACGCTGACTTCCATCGGCGGCGGCGGCCCGGCGGGCGGCGCCTTGCTGCAGGCGGCAAGCCCGAGCGCAACCCATGCGGCGAGAACGGAAATGCGAAGCGACGGACGGCGGGAGACTTTGGCTGGCATGAGACTGGTGGTACACTTTTGGTTGCAGGCCACAAAAATATACCGGCTATCCTACCCTTACAAGAAGGCACATTCATGTCACCACGCAGCAAGAGTGAATTCGTCATGTGCGACGAGGGCAACTGCGCGCCGATCCGCGAAATCCTGGATCGTGTCGGGGATAAATGGAGCCTTTACATCATCGCCACACTGCATGGTGGTGCACTGCGATTCAGCGAGATCAAACGCGAAGTGGATGGTATCTCACAGCGCATGCTGACGCTGACACTGCGCAGCCTGGAGCGCGACGGCCTGCTGACCCGCACGGTTTCCTCGTCAACACCCCTGCGGGTCGACTACGAATTGACCATGCTGGGGCACTCGTTGCGTGCGCCGATCGTGGGGCTGATCACCTGGGCCATCGAAAACCGCAGCCGGATGGAGAAGGCCCGGTCTGCTTTTGACCGCAGTGCGACACACCGTGCCGCCACAACGAAAACGGCCGCAACATCCACCCGAAGGATGACTGCGGCCGCCTGACAGGCCCGCGTGGCCTGCTTCAACGCAGGCTTACAGCTTGACGTCGAAGTCGCCGTCCTTGTCGTTGACGGTGAATCGACCAGCCTGCACGGCCGAGACCCACTTGGTGGTCTTGAGGAAGCCGCCGAAGGCGAACATGTGCACGCCGGCGAACTTCGACGCGCCGCTGCCCTGCGATGATGCAATCTGCGTCACCACTTCTTCCGGGCCGCTGTCGCGCAGCAGCGCGCCAACGAGGCTCGCCTTGCCGCTGGTCAGCGCGCGCATCGAAGCGCCCGCGCCACAGATCTTGGCAAAACGCAGCAGCGTCTTGATGCCTGGCAGGACCAGCAAGGCCGGCACGCACCGGATTCACGATGCCATTGGCACGCAGCAGTTTTTCCCACTGGATGATGGGATCGGATTCGAAGCAGACCTGCGTCATGAACGTGAGGTCGAAGCCCTGCTCCTTCGAGAGCTGCGACCTTGCGCGCTTCGTACTGGCGCTGCTGCTCGACCGTCATGTGAGGATGGCCCTCGGGATGGCCAGCCATGCAGATCGACTTGATGCCGGCTGCGGTGAGCTCACCGGTTTCGAGCATGCCGATGGTGGAATCGAAGGCGCCTTCCGGAGCAGGCATGTCGCCGGCAATCAGCAGCATCTTGGTGCAGCCGGCCACCTTGGTGAGCTTGCGGGCGATCTCCGCCACTTCGGCGCGATCCTTCACGCGGCGTGCCGGCACATGCGGCACGGGATTCAGACCCGCTTCGCGCACGGCCTTCGCCGCTTCGGTCAGATCATCCCAGGTCTGGTTCGGGAACAGGGCGATGAAGATGTCCGTGCCCTTCGGCACGAGCGTGGCGGCTTCGGCCAGATCGCCGGTGTCCTTGCAGGTCATCTCGATCGAGGCGTTCTGGAGCAGCGCGCGGATCTCGGCGCTGGTGGCTGTGACTACGGACATGCTGTGAAAATCTCCTTGAGGTTCTTTCTGAACAGCAGCGCCGCAAGCAGCAGGAGTAACAGCACCGACATGGAGCCGGCGCCGCCGCCGCCGTCGACAGTCTCGAGCGGTGGCGCATTGACAGTAAGGGTCGTGTACGCGTTGCGCAGAACCCCCGCACCGTCGGTGCAACTGAGCACGTAAGTATAGATTCCGGGGGAAGTCGGTGCCACCGAAAGCGTGCCCGAGGTGGTGGTGTCGCCGTTGGTCCACGCGCCTGCGGCCGTGCAGGTGGCTGCAGTGGGCGATGACCACGTCAGCGTTGCACTGCTGCCCCGGGTGATCTCTGTCTCCGACAAGGACAATTCGACCGGCAGAACACCATTGCTGCCGACGTCAAGCTTGAAGATCACGCCCTGGCCCTGGACGGAATCCGAATAGGTCACGCCGTAGATGCTGTTGTTGGCCAGCAGCAATGTTCCATAGGGCCCGGAACCATCGGCCGACGAATCGACGAATCCATGCAGCAGCTTGAACTGACCGTTGGTGTCGATGCGCCATGCGGAGCCGAGATTGAGATAGCCGCCGCGCTCGGTGGTGCCGTAGAAATTGCCGGCCGGATCCTGGATGACGCCAGCGAGCGGAAACCCGCCGTCGCTCGAAGGTCCGGTGAACGCATGCACCACGGAAACCACGCCGGCAGGCGTGATCCGGTAGACCGTGCCGTGGCCGCCGGGACCACCCTGGTAGGCGGTGCCGTAGTAATTGCCATCGGCTGCCAGCAGCAATGCGGAGCGGGGATTCGCCCCAGTGGTGTTGACGGCCACGCCATCGGTGTTGAAGGCCGACAGGCTCGGGAAGGAAAAGAGCGAAGTGAAAACGCCGGCCGTCGTGATCTTGTAGATCGTGCCGCGATTGCCGGAACCGCCCTGCAGCGTCGTGCCATAGAGCGCGCCATCACTGCCCACGATCAACTGACCCTGCGGGTGATCTCCGTTGGCGCCGTCGAACTGATGGATGATCGCGAAGTCGCTGCCATCCAGGTTCATGCGGAAGATGGTGCCATTGTCGTTGACGCCGCCGCGCATCGTCGTGCCATAGAGCTTGCCGTCTGGCGCCTGCACCAGGCCCGTGTACGGCAGCGCTGCGTCGGTTCTGGTCACTGCCGAAAGAGTGCAGCAAGGTGTACTGGCCAGCGAGCGTCACGCGGAAAACCGTGCCGGCGCCCTCGGCACCGCCGAGAAACGTCGTGCCGTAGAGATGGCCATCATTCGCCTGGATCAATCCCGCGAAGGCAGAGATGCCTTCGGTGCCCTCGGCGGCAAACGAGTAATGCGCGGTAAGCGTGCCGTCCGGGGCCAGTTTGCCCACTGCGCCATACTGCTTGCCACCGCTGGCCGACACGAAATAGATGTTGCCGTCATTGGCGAGCAGCAGATCACTGCGGATGGCGACAGGCCGGTCGACGATTGTTGCTGTCGGAACGGCACCAATCAGGTTCGCTTCCTGCGAGCGCGCGTGCGCCGGCAACTGGATGGCGAGGCACGCCAGCGCCAGGGAAGAGGTGGCGACCAGGCGTCGCAGGCGGTCGGAAATCAGCATCAGGAACACCGCTGGCCGTTGGGCGCGGCATTACAGCACAGTCGCGCGTGCCCAGTGAAGCTCTCCCGCCCGGCCAGAACTATTCGTAGCGCAGAGCGTCTATGGGCACCAGATTGGCGGCCTTGCTGGCCGGCAGGATGCCGAAACCCATGCCGATCAGCATCGAGAACAGGCAGGAGCCCACCACCGCCCACCAGGGCACTGCGGGCGGCGGAAAGTTCGGAATCAGCGCCGCGATGCCGATAGGCCAGCGCAAAACCCAGGATGCATGCCGATGATGCCGCCGATCACGGCCAGCAGCATCGCCTCGATCAGGAACTGCAGCAGGATGAAACGGCGCGGCGCGCCCAGCGCCTTGGCGATGCCGATCTCGCGGGTGCGCTCGGTGACCGACACCAGCATGATGTTCATGATGCCGATGCCGCCTACCAGCAGCGAGATGCCGACAATGCCGGCCACCACCAGCGGTGATGGTGCTGGTGATCTGTGCTGAAGGTCTTGGCGATGGTGTCGGAGGCCTGCACCGGAAATCATCGGGGTCACCCGCCTTGATGCCGTGCGCGCGGCGGATCAGCGGCGATCACGCGCTGCTTCACGTTGGCGACCGCTTCGGATCGTCGACCACCGAAAAGGTGATGGAGAAATCCGGCCGCACCTGCGCGCTGGTGAAGGCCAGCGCGGTCTGGTAAGGCATCAGCATGAAGCTGTCCAGGTTCTGGCCGAACACCTCGCCGCGCGACTCCATCACGCCGACCACCTTGAACCACTCGCGACCAATCTGCACGAACTCGCCCTCCGGGTTGTCCGGCATCTTCGAGGTCCTTGCGGATCTTGCTCGCCCAGCACCACCACGCGGCGGCGGCTCGTCGTCGTCGCTTTCGGTGATGAAGCGTCCGAGTGCGCGGGAACAGCTGCTGCACGTCCTGCAGGCTTTCCGTCGTGCCGTAGATCTGCCCGCCGCGCACTGCGGCCGGCGTAGGTCACCTGGCCCGCCGACACGGGCAGCCATCGGCGTGATGTGCGGATGCCTTCCATGCGATAGCGCAGATCGTCGACATCGGAGAGCCGCAGCCGGTTGACCTGGCCGCGCAGCCGATCCTCCACCGAAGTCTCGGCGCGCAGCGTAAGCGTGCTGGAGCCGAGTCCGGCGAACTGCTGCGAAATGCTGGCCGACATGCCCTGCACCAGCGCGATCACGCAGATCACCGATGCCACGCCGATGATCACGCCCAGCATGGTGAGGAAGCTGCGCAGCCGGTGCGGCCTGGATGCTCGACATGGCCGAACGCAGGCATTCCTGCAGGGCATAGAACAGCCGCTTGGATGTGCCGACGTTATCTACCAACTCAGACATTGCGGTCCTCCGCAATGCGGCCGTCGTGCAGCCTCACCAGCCGCTTGCAGCAGGCGGCCACACCGGGATCGTGCGTCACGATCACCACCGTCTGCCCTTCGGCATGCAGCTGCGTGAACAGATCGAGGATCTCGCGCGCCGTGCGGCTGTCGAGGTTGCCCGTGGGCTCGTCGGCCAGCAGCAGCTCGGGGCGACCCACCAGCGCCCGCGCCACCGCGACGCGTTGCCGCTGACCACCGGACATTTCGTTGGGACGATGACCCACGCGATCGGCGAGGCCCACGCGCCCGAGCGCACGCACCGCGTGCTCGCGCCGCTGCGCCGGCCCGATGCCGCGGTAGATCAGCGGCTGCGCCACGTTGTCGATCGCGGTCATGCGCGGCATCAGGTAGAAATTCTGGAACACGAAGCCGATCTTGCGGTTGCGCACGGAGGCCAGCTGCTCTTCGTCGAGACCGGCCACCTGCTCGCCATCGAGCGAGTAGGTGCCGCTGGTGGGTGTGTCGAGGCAGCCCAGGATGTTCATCATCGTGGACTTGCCCGAACCCGAAGCACCCGTCAGCGCCAGGAATTCATTGCGCGCGATCGACAGCGACACGTCGTCGAGCGCCGGGTATTCCATGCCGCCCAGGCTGTAGCGCTTGGAGATGTGCGAAAGCTCGATCACTTGGCTGCTGCTGCGCCTGTGGCTGCAGGGGCTGCAGTCGTTGCGGGATCTGCAGCCTTCGTCGTGACCCGATCACCGTCGCGCAGGAAGCGCAGCGTGCGTGCCGGACCGGTGATGATGCTGGCACCTTTTCCAGGCCCTTGGTCACGGCCACGTAGGTGTCGTCGGCCACGCCGGTTTCGACTTCGCGCTTGCTCGCCTTGCCATCCACCACGGTGAACACGCTGGACTTGGCGGGCACGTCCCGCTCCGGTGATTCTTCATACTGCAGCACCTGCACCGGCACCGCGACCGTTGGCGTGGCATCCGTGCCCAGCGTGACGATCTCCGCCCGGCAGCTCATACCGGTGTGGAACTGCAGATCATCGGATTTCGTCAGGCGGATCTTCACCAGGTAGCTCTTGCTCTGGCCCGACACCTGGTTGGGCGAAACCGCGACGGTCTCGACTGTTCCCTGCCAGGATTTGTCGGGGAATGCCGCAGGCACGATGCGCGCCGCCTGCCCCGGCACCACGCGCGCCACATCGGTTTCGTTCACGTTCACTTCGGCATAGAGATTGGTGGTGTCCGCGATCACCAGCAGGTCGGAGCCGGCAATGCTGGTGGCGCTCGGCACGGCCGTCTCGCCGATCTTGATCTTCACGGCAGTGAGGCGACCGGAGATCGGCGCGCGCAGTTCGGTCTTGGCCAGCTGCTCGCGCGCCTCTTTCAGTGACGCTTCGGTCTGCTTCGCCTGTTGCATCGCGCTGCTCAGCTCCACCTTCGACTGATCGCGCGCGGAACGCACTTCGTCGTAGGTATTGGCATCGATCACGCCCGATTCGCGCAGCTGCTGGTAGCGACGCCATTTCGTTTCTGCGGTATCGGAGGCCACGCGCTGCCGCTCGATGGCCAGCTGCGAGCCCTGCAGCCCGGCTTCCAGCCGGTCGACCTGTGCGCGCACCGTGGCCGGATCCAGCCGCAGCAGCAGATCGCCCTTCTGCACCTGATCGCCTTCCTTGACGAACAGCTCCTGCACGCGGCCCATGACCTCGGACATGATGCGGATCTCGGTCTGGTAGATGAGGCTGCCGGAGGCCAGGATGGTTGGCGAGATGACATGCATCTCGACCGTTTCGATTTCCACTTCCTTCGCGTCGCCACCGCGCGTGACCTTCAGGACCACGGGCACGGTTATCACCAGCGCCAGCGCCAGCAGTACCAATAACTTCTTCTTGCTTGTCATGAACGCCCCATCAGGAATAGACCCACGACGCCGAGAATCAGCGCCAGGGGCAACAAGGTGAATATGGCGCTGAAGGTCCAGCTGCGGCCCGACCACACCTTCACGCCCAGCATGGCGAGGTACACCGAGAGGAATTCCGGAATACCTACAGAGGTCAGCACGGCATAACCTGGCTCACCAAATGCGCGGTGGAAGAACAGGGAATTCAGCGACAGAACGCGCAGCTCTGCCTGGTCGATCTGCGCCGAGGTTGCGGTGAGCAGCACGAATGCAGCGGGAATGATGGTCAGCAGCGACGGCAGGCTGGTCCAGCACGCCAGCGCGAACCATTGCCGGAAACTGCGCTGCACATTGGTGACCTTGCCGGCCAGCAGGTAATACACGCTCACCAGCAGGTAGCCGATGATCAGGCCCAGTGCGGTGGTGATGCCTGCGATCGCGGCGGTGATTCCCGGACGCGCGGCGGCACTCTTGATCTGCGTTTCGATCTGCGCTTCGCTCAGTTGCCTCGCAAAGGCGCTGGCTCTCAGCTGCCGATCGGTGAACCACTCGAGATCAACCACCCGGTAATACCAGAGGACAAGGCCCGCGGTTCCGAGGATCAGCGCCACCAGCGGGAACAGGAACCGCGGGCGCTCGGCCAGGGCCTCGAACGCCTTGCGCGGCTCGAAAAGCAGTGCCTGCAGCATTTCCAGACTGTTCATTGGAGTCCCTTCCCGCGCGCCTTCGTGTTCCCGTCCGGTACTGGAGTCCGGCTTGCGGCCGGTTTCTTACATTGTAAGGATCATCGCCAGTGCAGGACTATCTATCGCCATGACCGATCACGCCCGCGAGCAGCGTTTTCTGGCGCTGCTGAATGCCAACCTGGGGGCGCTCGGACGCCTGGCCAGCAGCTATGCGGGCTCGACCGGCGAACGCGACGACCTGCTGCAGGAAATCGCCCTGGCACTGTGGCAGGCCCTGCCCCGCTTTCGCGGCGAAAGCTCCGAACGGACTTTCCTGTTTCGCATCGCGCACAACCACTGCATCAACCACATCGTCCGGCGCCGGCCGACGGAATCCCTGCAGCAGCTGGAACTCGACCCCGAAGACGACGCACGGCCCGTGGAGCAATTGCTCAGCGCGGCCCAGGAATCCTCCAGGCTGGTTGCCGCGGTGCGGCGCCTGCCACTGCTTCAGCGCGAGGTGGTGGTACTGGCCCTGGAAGACATGGACTACGCCGCGATCGCGGCGGTGCTTGGCATATCCGAAACCAATGTCGGCGTGCGCCTGAACCGGGCACGCGCCAGCCTGCGCAAATTGATGGGAGAAGGCACATGAACGCCCTGCACGAACTCGAACAGATGAAACAACGGTGGCAAGCGCAGTCCACATCCGGACCAGACGCCACCGCCCTGCGCGAACGGGTGGCCGCCGACACCCGCGGGCACCAGCGATCGCTGCTACTGGTGGCGCTCGCCACCCTGCTCGTGGTCACGCTGACCTTCGTCTATGCCTGGCGCAGCGCCCGGGCTGCAGCCTGGTTCACCTTCGTGTTCACCACCGCGTTTGCCACCGTGGTGTGGCTCCTCGCGCTGTGGTTGTCGCGCGGCACCTGGCGGCCACGCGATGAATCCACGGCGGCCTGCCTCGAGGTATCGATCCGGCGCTGCCGGTCGGTGATCCTCGCCGCGCCGATCGGCATCCTGCTTTATGTCGCAGGCCTCGTGGGCTCTCTGGCCTGGAAACAACGCGTGCTGGGCATGGATTGGAGCCAGATGCTCGAGGCACCCTCCATGGTGATCGCCGGCTGGATCGGTGCGCCGCTGTATTCGCTCGCCGTGCTCTGGAACGCGCAACGGCACCGCCAGCGGCTGCGGGTGCTGCTGGAGCTCAAGCGGCAGCTGGCCGAAAGCTGACCGGCCCGACGTTCAGGGGGCTACCCTGTCCAGACATGCCCGTGCCCTGGATACACCTCGTCAAGCTCGCTCCGCAGATCATCAGCCTATCGCGCGAGCTGCTGAACCGCGCCCGCGCCACCGGCACGGCCAATGCCCCGGTGCCTGCAACCAGTCCGGACGACCTGGCCGCCCGGATCGCAGCACTGGAAGAGAACGAGCGCCGCCAGGCGGAACTGGTGGACCGGATGGCACAGCAGCAGGCCGATCTGTCGCGGGCGGTAGTCGCGCTGCACCGCTGGCAGCGCTGGCTGATGGCCGCGGTGGCCGTGTTGGCTATCACCCTTCTATGGCAGTTCTTCGGGCGCTGAGAAACAACAAGACTGTTATCAACAACAATCGCCTTATGCGCGGGCAGCAACTGTAGATGGGTTGAGCTGCGCTGGGCGAATAGCCGATCCTCCGCACTTCAATGGAAACCCCTCGCGCCGAAACCACGGAAGAAGAGGTCGAGCGCGAACACGCGGAACTCGGCCTGCCGCCCGTGGAGGAAGAGGTTGTCCGCCCCGGCAAACCGCCGCTGATGCAGGTGGTGACCTATCTGGTCATGGCGATGCTGCTCGCGCTGGTGGCCTATTTCCTCTATCAGCTGTTCATCGGCAAGCACGAGCGCACCGGCTCCGAGATCCTGGTGCAGACCTTCCACGATCCGATGTTCTGGTCGGCGGTTGCCGTTGGATTCGTGGCGCAGGTGATCGATGGAGCGCTGGGCATGGCCTATGGCGTCACCTCCAGCAGTTTCCTGCTGGCGGCCGGCGCCTCGCCGATGATGGCCAGCGGCGCCACCCACCTCGCCGAAGTGTTCACCACCGGCATCTCCGGCGTCTCGCACCTGCGCATGGGCAACGTCAACAAGAAGCTGTTCCTGAGCCTCGTGATTCCCGGCGTCACCGGCGGCCTGATCGGCACCTATGTGCTCAGCAGCATCGATGGCTCCGTGCTCAAACCCTGGATCAGCGGCTACCTGCTGATCATGGGCCTGTATGTATTGAGCAAGGCATTCCGTCGCGTGATCCTCGTGCGTACCGATGTGAGTCCGGCGAAGGTTGTGCCGCTGGCGCTGCTCGGCAGCTTCATGGACACCACCGGCGGCGGCGGCTGGGGGCCGATTGTCACGACCTCGCTGGTCGGTGCCGGCCATGACCCCCGCACCACCATCGGCTCCGTGAATTTCGCGGAGTTCTTCCTGACGGTGGCGGTTTCGGCAGCGTTCTTCTCCATCCTGGACGACAGCGTGTGGCTGATCGTGGGTGGCCTCGTGGTGGGTGGCATGTTCGCCGCACCCTTCGCCGCCTACATCACGCGGCACATCAAGACGCGGTTCCTGCTGGTGATGGTGGGCACGCTGATCAGCCTGATCAGCGCGTACAACCTGTACAGCACGCTCACGCACTAGCGCGGAACTGTCGGCGGGCGGCGGAATCCAATTGCGCTGCGAGCGTCCTTCCAATACACGGAGTTCCCCGACCATGTTCGATCCGAAGTCCCTGCTCGACCAGTTCCTCGGTGGCAATGCCGGCGGCGGCCAGTCGGGCGGGTTTGGCGATCTCGCCCGCAATGCCCAGCAGAAGTTCCAGACCTCGGGCATGAACTCCTTCGGTGGCGGCGCGGCAGTGGGCGGCGTGCTCGGCCTGCTGCTGGGAGGCAAGGCCGTGCGCAAGATGGCCGGTGGTGCGATGGGATATGGCGGAGCCGCCGTGCTGGGCGCGCTGGCGTTGCGCGCCTACCAGAGTTACCAGCAGGGCAAGACCGTGCAGTCCACGGTGCCCGCTTCCATGAACGAGCTGGCGCAGATCCCCGCCTCGCAACTGCCGCATGCGCTGCCCGCGGCGGATGGCAGCCCGTTCGAGTTGCTGCTGATGCGCGCCATGGTGGGTGCAGCCAAGTCCGATGGCCACATCGACACGCAGGAACAGCAGCATCTGTTCGAACAGGTGGAACGGCTGGGGCTGGATGCGGAAGCGAAGGCCGCAGTGTTCGACCTGCTCGCGAAGCCACTGGACCTCACGAGCCTGGACGCCGGGGTGGGCAATGAGGCGCAGCGCGCGGAGATCTATCTCGCGGCCCGGCTCGCAACGGATGGCAACCATCCGGGCGAACGCGCCTACCTGGATGCGCTGGCGTCCCGCCTGCAGCTGCCTGCGCCACTGCGCGCGCATCTGGAGAACCAGCTCGGCGCAGCCTGAACAAGCGTTGCCGCGGCGTCGATTTCCACTGCTAGAATCGACGCCCGACGCGGGTGTAGTTCAATGGTAGAACTGCAGCTTCCCAAGCTGCTAACGTGGGTTCGATTCCCATCACCCGCTCCAACTTCTTCGATGGATTGATCAATCAGCGGTGCGGAAAGGCCTGCTGTTTCAGTCTTGTCCTTCACTGCCACGCGCGAGCGCCTTGCGGAGTTTCTCGATGTCGTGCAGCAGGGCTTCCGGGCGAGTGCCACTGCTTGACCATGCACCGAATCCCTCGCTGACCGCAGCCAGCTTCTCCGCCTTGTAACCAGGCGAACCGCTGTTCAGCCCCATCCGGGACAGAATCACGGAGACTTCCTTGAGCGCGTCCGGTTCGATTGCCTGGCCGGAGCGGGCGATGGCCACCAGCCGTTCGATGGCGTGCAGAACGTCAACAGCTTCCATATGTACTCCCGAATGGGCGCGCCCAGGTTCCGCCGCCCCGACTATCTGGCTGGGGGAAACTGCAGCAGCTCGATGTGATTGCCGGCCGGATCGATGAGCATCGCGATCCAGATGCCGGTGGTTCCGTACTGGAAGGGCTCGCGCTCCACCTTGCCACCTGCAGCCTTGACGGCTTTCACCACGGCAGCGGCATCGGTCACGGTGAAGATCACATGCGCGAGCGTGTCGACGCCGTCATCGACTGCACGCGACATGATGACAACCTGCGAACCCTTGTTGGCCTTGGCCGCATCGGCCGTGGCGCCGAAGTTCAGCATGATCTCGAGCATGTTCGGCGCGGTGATGCGTTGCACTTCCCACATGCCGAAGGCTGTCTGGTAGAACTTCGCAACCGTTGCGACATCCTTCGCGCCCACGCGCACCGCATTGAGCGAGATATCGGCCTGCGCGGTGGCCATGGCGAACATCGCGCCAGCCGCCAACATGATCCTTGCCAGTCTGTTCATCGCAGCCCCCGTTGAAATATGCCTTGGGCCGATATTAGCCCTGCCGCCAGGCTGCTGCTGCTCAAGGGTTCAGCACGGTGCGGAAGCCGATGTGGGAGGCCCCGAGCCCGAGACTCTGCCCGATGCGCGCCTCGGGCCGGTAGCGCATGCAGTAGTCGGGCGCGCACAGAAAGGAACCGCCCTTGAGCACGGCTACGGCCTTTTCCTCCGGCTGCATGGGATCGAAGCCCTGCGGATGCGCCTGCTTCGCCGCGAAGTCATGCCGTTCGTAATAGGGACTCTGCGTCCATTCCCACACATTGCCGATGAGATCGTGCAGCCCGAACGGATTGGCGTCGAAGCAACCCGACGGGCGCCGTGCCGGAGTAACCGTCTGCCGCGGTGTTCAGGGAGGGAAACATGCCCTGCCAGCTGTTGGCCGCGTATTCACCCGCGGCGTTCTTGCGCGCGCCGCCCTGCGCGGCGAATTCGAACTGCTCTTCGGTGGGCAGGCTGTGCCCCTTCCACTGCGCATAGGCGAGTGCGTCTTCGTAGGCGATGTGCACCACCGGATGCTGCTCGAGCCCGTCGATGGAAGTGCCGGGCCCATCCGGATGCCGCCAGTTGGCGCCGGCTTCGAACTGCCACCAGTTCACGAAGGAACGCATGGCCTCTGCGCCGCCGCGCGGACGGAACACGGCGGAACCCGGCACCACCGGCGAATCCGGCGCGTCGCCCTGACGCATGCCGCGCTCGGCCAGCGTGCGGTAGCCGGTGGCCGCCACGAACTGCGCAAACTGCGCGTTCGTCACTTCGGTCTGGTCCATCCAGAAGCCGGGCGCCGATGCGGCGATGGCGGGGCCTTCTTCTGGAAAGGCGTGATCGGAGCCCATGGTGAAGCTGCCACCGGGCACCCAGACCATGCCGGGATGCTCGCCCTCGATGATTGCCATCTGGCACTGTTGCGCGACCGGCGCTGGCGTAACCGCTGCAACGGGAACCGCGTTGCGCCAGCGAGCGTACGAGGCGCCACCGACGGCCGCCGCCGCCAGCAACAGCGCCACGAGAAGCCAGGAACGCATCAGTAGATGACCCCGACCTCCTGGTCGTAGCGCTCCCAGGCCCGCTGCATTTCGGCAAACTTCCCGGGGTTGGCCGCGCTCAGGTCATGTCTGTTCAGAGCGATCCGTGGCCAGATCGAACAAACGCCAGCGACGCTGCTCGGCCGCGCCCGTGTTGTCCCACACCAGTTTCCAGTCTCCCTGTCGCACCGCGCGTGGACCGCCCTGCTCCCACCCCGAGATATCGGTCGCGGTATAGACCTCTGCCACTTGCCCATAGAACACCGGCATCAGGGATCTGCCGCGTGGCGGCAGCACTTCACGACCGCGGAACTGGGTGCCCGGATGCCTCGCGCCGGCCACAGCCAGGAAAGTGGGCAGCAGGTCCATCACCGAGCCGGTGGCATCGCTGCGACTGCCGCGCGCCACCTTGCGCGGATAGTGCACGAAGGCCGGAACGTGGATGCCACCTTCCCAGCCGCTGCCCTTGTGCCGGTTGAAGGGTGTGGCGCTCGCGCTGGCCCAGTTCGCGCCATACATCACGTAGGTGTTGCCGGCTCCGAGGTTGTCGAGGCTGTGGTCGTATTCCTTGCCGATGTGGTCCTTGTAGGGGGCGTTGAGATCGAGACGGCTCGGCCTCGGCGCCGTTGTCGGACGAGAACATGATGAAGGTGTTGTCGAACTGGCCGGTCTTCTTCAGGTAATCGACGAACTCTCCCACGTAGCGGTCGAGGTCACTGACCATCGCGGCATAGATCTCCATGCGGCGCGCTTCGATCTTGCGATCGTCGGCGCTGACTTCGCTCCAGCGCGGCCGGAAGCGCGCGTTGTCGATGGGCTTGGCGTCCTTCGGCACGAGCCCGAGCTGCTGCTGGCGGGCGAAGCGCTTCGCATAGAGCGCTTCATAGCCTTCGTCGTACTTGCCCTTGAACTTCGCGATCGATTCCTTCGGCGCCTGCAGCGGCCAGTGCGGCGCGGTGTAGGCGAGCCACGCGAAGAACGGCTTGCCCTCGGCGCGATCCTGCTCGATGTAATCGATCATCTTCTTCGTGTAATCGCGCGTGGTGTACCAGTCGTCGCCCACCTGCACGAGTTCATCGCCATCGCGGTAGTCGGCATTCTGCGGACCGCGCCAGCTCCATTTGCCGAGATGCGCCGCGCCGTCGAGCGAGATGAACGAGCGTTTGAAGCCGCGCGCGCGCGGGCCGGTCTCGACCGTCGAGCCCAGATGCCACTTGCCGGTCATGTAGGTGTTGTAGCCGGCGTCACTCATCAATTCGGCCAGCGAGGCCACGCGGAAATTGAGGAAGCCTTCGTAGCCAGGCTGGCCTTTCTGTTCCTCGCGCCGCGGCGCGCCCTGCACGCCCATGCCGGCCTGGTGGTTGTCCATGCCGGACATCACCATCGCGCGCGTCGGCGCGCAGCTCATGGCGGCATAGAAATCCGTCAGCAACATGCCACCGCGGGCCAGCGCATCGAGATTCGGCGTGGGAATCTCGCTGCCGAACACGCCGAGATCGGCATAACCCAGATCATCGGCCAGGATGTAGACGATGTTCGGGCGCTTGGCCGCCACAGCCTGTGCATTGCCGGCACCAGGGGCCGTGGACTGATCTGCCGCGCAGGCGGCGAGCACCAGCAGGATGAAGCCGGCGCAGGCAGCGCGTCGCAACGGGTTGAATGCATTCATGGATTGGCCCTTCCGAAGATTGCTCAGTAGATGACGCCGGATTCCTGATCAAAACGTTCCCAGTTCTGCAGCATTTTCTGCAACTGCTCCGGGTTGTTGGCCGAAAGATCCTTCTGCTCGGACAGATCGGTGCTGAGGTCATAGAGATACCAGCGCCGCCCTTTCTCGGGCAGTGAATTGTCCCAGACCAGCTTCCAGTCGCCCTGGCGGACGCCGCGCTGGCCGAACAGCTCCCAGGCGAGGATTTCATCCGCGGCATGCACTTCCTTCTCCTTGCCGTAAAAGACAGGCAACAGGGAAATGCCGCGCGGCTGCAACACGTCTTTGCCGCGATAGGTGGTGCCCGGATGTTTTGTACCGGCAATCTCGAGGAAGGTCGGCAGCAGATCCATCACCGTACCCACCGCGTCGCTGCGCGTGCCGCTGGCCACTTTCTGCGGAAAGTGCACGAACGCCGGCACATGCATGCCGCCCTCGAAGCCGGTGAACTTGTGGCGATTGAAGGGTGTGGCGCCAGCGCTCGCCCAGTTCGGCCCGTACATCACATAGCTGGTGGCGCTGCCGAGATTGTCGAGACTGTGGTCGTAGGCTTTGCCAATCTGGGCGGCTGATCGGCGGCTTAAGATCACGGCGATCCGGCTCGGTGCCGTTGTCGGACATGAACATGATCAGCGTGTTGTCGAACTCGCCGATCTTCTTGAGATAAGTCACCACCTCACCGATGTAGGTATCGAGGTCGCTGACCATCGCGGCATAGATCTCCATCTTGCGCGACTCGATCTGCTTTTCTTCCGCCTTCAGCGAGCTCCAGCGTGGCTTGAAACGCGCATCGTCGATCGGCTGCAGGCTGGCAGGCACCAGGCCGAGCTGCTTTTGCGTTGCGAAACGCTTCGCGTACAGGGCTTCGTAGCCCGCGTCGTACCAGCCCTTGAACTTCGCGATCGATTCCTTCGGCGCCTGCAGCGGCCAATGCGGCGCGGTGTAGGCGAGATAGGCAAAGAACGGTTTGCCCTCCGCGCGGTCCTGCTCGATGTATTCGATCATCCGTTCGGTGTAGAAGCGCGTGGTGTAGAAATCATCACCCACGTTCACGATCTCATCGCCATCACGATATTTGGCGGGCGTCGGACCACGCCAGTCCCAGCCACCGAGATGCGCGGCGCCATCCAGCGAAACGAACGAACGCTTGAACCCGCGCGCACGCGGGCCGGTTTCCACTTCCTCGCCCAGATGCCACTTGCCGGTCATGTAGGTGTTGTAGCCGGCATCGGTCATGAGATCAGCGAGTGAGGCCACGCGGAAATTGAGAAATCCTTCGTATCCTGGCTGGCCTTTCTGGTCTTCGCGAGTCGGGCGTCCCATCACGCCGAGCCCGGCCAGATGGTGGTCGGTGCCCGACATCAGCATGGCGCGCGTGGGCGAGCAGGCCATTGCCGAATGAAAATCCGTGAGCAGCAGCCCGGCCTTCGCCAGCGCATCGAGGTTGGGCGTGGGAATCTCGCTGCCGAATACGCCGAGATCCGCATAGCCGAGGTCATCGGCAAGGATGAAGAGGATGTTGGGGCGCTTGCCGCTTTCTGCCTGCTTGGCGTCTTCACCGGCCCGTTGCGTGCAGGCTGCCATGGCGGCAACCAGGAACAGCGCCGCGCCGAAACGGCTGGCATTTCGAATCCACATTTCTCTACCCCCAACCCGTTGTCTATGGGCAGGGTACAAAAAAACCGGCCGACTGGCCGCCGCAATGCACGGCGGCCAGTCGCTGGTTATCAGTCCAGCGTAGCGCGCAGCACCAGCCGCAGGTCGCGGCCCGGCAACTGCACCTCATCCTTGTTCAGCGCCACGGCATTTCGCTGCGTGCTGTCGGTGAGGTTGCGCCCGACCAGCGCGATTTCGATACGCGGACGCTGGGCAAACGGCCGGATGGCGAACTCCGCATCGAGATTGGTGAAGCCGCCGGTCGCGGTCTCGGCAGTGGCCACCTTGTCCTGCTTGCCGGAGTACTTCAGGAACACGCTCGCATCGACGCGTTCGCTGTGCCAGGAAAGGCCTGCGCCAACGCGATACGGCGGAATGCGCGGCACATTGCCGGCGCCGCCATTCAGTCGCGCGCGCACCATGTCGGCGAGCAGGTTCAGATGCAGATCGCCACCGGCACGCTGCAGCAGCTCGATCTCCGCATGCCCTTCCGCGCCATGGAATCGCGCGCCGCGCTGTGTGTAGACCAGCTCGGTGAGTTCCTCGCCGTCACCCACCACGCAGTCACCGTCTTCATTGCAGCTGCGCCCGGTGAGTTCGCCATAGATGAAGTGGCTGAAGTCGGTGACCCACACGGCGCCGTCGGCATGCACGCGCCCGCCCCGCCAGCGCAGGCTGGCCTCCAGCGAGTTGGCCCGCTCCAGCCGCAGCGATGGCAGGCCGGTTTCATAGGTGGCCGTCGCTTCGTGCACACCCCGCGCATAAAGCTCGGTCTGCGCGGGCGCACGCGCCGCGGACGAGAGCGAAAGCCCCATACGCCAAGCGTCTGCACCATCAAACACCAGGCCGGCCGAAGCGCTGACGGGTGTGAAGCCGCGCGAGGTGGCGACATCCGACGCAGGCGTGCCGTCCACCTCCACATGTTCGACCCGCGCGCCGATCTGCAGCCGCAGCTTTTCGGCCAGCGGGCTCTCTGCAAAACCGAACAGCGCCTGGGAACGCGTGAGCGTGGGCGAAAGGTATTCCTCGCCTTCACCCAGCGCCGAGAACCGGCGCTGCTGCAGCTGCAGCCCCAGCGCGGACTCGCTGAAGACGCCCCATGATCCGGCAACGGCTTCCGCGCGCGCATCCCACTCCTTGTCCTTGAACGTGGCCAGCGCCACGGCATCTTCGTCGCGCTCGCTGTGTTCGTAGTCCGCCCAGCCGGCATCGACGCTGAGCTTGCGCCAGGGCCCGGTAGAGAGATCGAAGGCGGAACGCAGCGACAGTTTCGTCTGCTCCATGTCGATGTAGGCGTCCTCCCCCGGAATGCCGTAGCGCGACTCATGCCGCACCACGCCGAGCCCGACGCGGCTTTCGGTGCCGATCCAGGCACCACCCAGTGCGCCGCCCTTGCCGCGCAGCCAGGAGTTGGGCATCCCGCCCGAGGCCGTGTCGTAATCGTCGGAATGGCGGCTGAAGCCATCTGCATGCACCGCGTAGGCGCCGGAACGCGCATTGATCTGCGCCGCCAGGTCGCGGCTGTCGGCAACGGAACCGAAAGAACCCACCACATCGCCCGCGACGCTGTCTTCGGGCAGGCGCAGCGGCACACGCTGGCTGATGGCATTGACCACGCCACCGATGGCCTGGCTGCCATAACGCAGCGTGGCCGCGCCGCGCACGACCTCCACACGCTCGGCGACAAAGGGATCGAGCGGCACACCGTGATCAGGTCCGACATCCGACACATCGAAGCTGCCGATGCCATCTTCCAGCACCCGCACGCGATTGGCGTCCATGCCGCGGATCACGGGCCGGCCCGCACCGGCTGCGAAGCCGCTGCTGGTGACGCCGGGCAGGTTGTTCAGCGCGTCGGCAATGGTGTTGCCGCCGCTGCGCAGCAGCTGGTCGCGGTTCACGCTGCCGGCGAGCGTGGCGAGGCGATCCGGATCGCCGATCGGAGAGGCCGTGACCACGACTTCTTCGAGGTCGACGGCGTGATCCGCATCCTGTGCAGATACGGCAAAGGGAACGGAAACAAGGGCGAGCGCCGTCACGGCGCCAGCAAGGCGAATGGATTTCATGTAACCACCAGAATTGAATGATCGAACCAGCCGCCCGCAGCGGGCAGCAGCTATGGCTTCAAGCCAGAACAGCGATCAATCAGACGGTGGGCGGACCACGGCTCTGCCAGGCATGGGCTGGCAGCGGTGAGAACACGAGTTGCCGGACCGGCAGCACGCGCAGGGAAAATTCTTCGACCAGCACCAGCCGCAGCGCGGCGGTGGGCGGCGCAGCCGCGCTGGCATGCGCGACGGCATGGCACCAGAGGCAGTTGTCGTCGCGGGTATGACCCGGTTCGGATGCAGCGCCGGCACTGGCATCGACCTGGGCAGCCGCGGCGGCATGCCAGTGGGTCTGCACCACCAGCTGCTGCGCGCCCATCGCGAGCAGCGACAGCAACACCACTGCCAGCGACCAGCGTCGCAGGCGTGTAGCCGGGTGATGATTTCTGCCGGAGTGCATACCGTCCATCATCTCACAGCTATCAGGACAACAGCGCAATCGCCCGCGACCAGGCACCCGGATCGACCACGGCGACGAAGGCGAGGCCCACGAGCGCACCACCCAGGTGCGCGTCATGGTTGATGCGGCCCTGGTTCTGCCGTGACGACCAGTAGCTGTAGCCGAGATAACCCACGGCGAACAGCGGCGCGGGAATCGGCACCGGGATCGGCAGGATCATCAGGGTCATCGTCGGGAAATAGACGATGGCCGCGAACAGCACCGCCGAAATCGCGCCGGAAGCGCCCAGCGTGGCGTACTCCGGGTTGTTGCGATGTTTCAGATAGGTGCCGAGCAGGCTGAGCAGCAGGCCCAGCGCGTACAGCAGCACGAACTTCGGCGTGCCGATGGCGCGCTCGAGTGGCACACCGAAGAAGAAGAACGAGATCATGTTGAAGAGCAGATGCGGCAGATCGGCGTGCACGAAGCCACTGGTGATGGCCGTGGCGCGCCGCTGCCCGCGGGCGAACTCATACGGACGGAACAGGCAGCGCTCGATGAGCTGCGGCATGGCAAACAGGCTGAGCAGCCCGAGGCCGACGTTCACGGCGAGGATGACGAGTGCGGCGGGTCCGATGCTGGCAAGCATGGACCGAAGTCTACCTAATGCGCGGGATTGCTGCCCGGCGCTGCCTTGGCGATGGCGGCTTCCACCGCCTTGACGGCGGCGCCTGCCGAAACGGAAGAGGCGCGCACCGGTGGCGGCAATGGCGCTGGCACAGCAGGTGCGGTGAGGCCCGCAGCAGCAGCCGTCGCTGCGACGGCCGCCGCGGCAGAGTCCGCACCGGCGTCCGGCGGCACTTCGCCCACCGCTGCGGTCTGTTCACCGGACTCGATCGCCTTGCGCGTGGCTTCCACGTCCGGCGCATCGGTCGACAACGCCGTGGCCTCCGCACTCTTGGTCATCACGATGATGCTGATGCGGCGGTTGATCGGATTGTAGGGATTCTCCCGGTCGAACAGCACCGAGGAGGCAAGACCCACCACCCGCGCGATCTTCTTCGGTTCCAGCCCGCCGTCGAGCAGCGCGCGCCGCGCAGCATTGGCGCGATCTGCGGACAGCTCCCAGTTGGTGTAACCGCGCGCGCCGCCATAGGGCTTGTCATCCGTATGACCGCTGAGGCTGACGCGGTTCGGCACCGTGTTCAGGTATTTCGCCACCTCGCGCAGGATCTCACCGGTGTAGTCCTTCAGGTTCGACTTGCCCAGATCGAACATCGGCCGATTCTGCTTGTCGACGATCTGGATGCGCAGGCCTTCGGGCGTGATGTCCAGCAGCAGCTGATCCTTGAAGGGCTCCAGCGCCTGGCTCTTGCCGATGGCTTCCTTCAGTTCATCCATCAGCGATTCGAGCTGCTGTTTTTCGGCCAGCTTCGCGAGGCTGCGGGCTTCTTCTTCACTGATCTCTGCGGTGGGCGTGCCGAGGCCCTGCTCATCGCGGGGCGAGGACGCAGGGGCATCCAGACCGCCTCCCATATCAATGACACTGGTGCTGGCGCCACCTGGCCCTGCCTGGCCGGGCGCGGCCTTCATGCTCTGGCCCTGCTCCATGCTCGGATTCTTGAAGTATTCGAACATGGCGGCGCGCTGTTCCTTCGTCACCGAAGCCACCAGCCACATCACCATGAAGAACGCCATCATCGCGGTCACGAAGTCGGCATAGGCCACCTTCCACGCGCCGCCATGATGGCCGCCCGCGGTGATCTTCTTCTTGACGATGATGATCGGGCGTTTTTCTTTATCTGCCATGAGGCATCAACCGCGATCAGCCTGCCGCGGGCTTCTTGCCACGCAGCTCCGCTTCAAGATCCTTGAAGTTCGGACGCACGCTGCTGAACAGCAGCTTGCGGGCGAACTCGACGGCCACCGGCGGCGGATACCCGCGCACGCTGGCCACCAGCGCCATCTTGACCACTTCGAAGGCCTTGCCCTCGTCGTGCGCCTTGTGCTCCATGGCCGTCGAGATCGGGCCGACGAAGCCATAGGCCACCAGAATGCCGAGGAAGGTACCCACCAGCGCCGCGCCCACCTTGTGGCCGATCTCGGAGGTGCTGGCGCCATCGATGGCGGCCATGGTGCTGACGATACCGAGCACGGCGGCCACGATGCCGAAGCCCGGCAGCGCGTCGGCCACCTTCTGCACGGCATGCGAGGGCTCGGCCGACTCCTTGTGGTGGGTGTCCAGCTCGTATTCCAGCAGGCTCTCCAGCTCGTGCGGATCGAGGTTGCCGCCCGAAATCAGGCGCAGGCAGTCGGTGATGAATTCCATCATGTGGTGGTCGGCCATGATGACGGGGTATTTCTTGAAGATGTCGCTCTTGGCGGGGTCTTCGATATGGCGCTCGATGGCCAGCACGCCGTCCTTGCGGGCCATGACGAGAATGTCGTACACGAGCTTGAGCAACTGAATGTATTCTGCGCGCCCGTAGCGCGGGCCCTTCACCAGGCCCAGCGCCCCCGAGAACGAGGCCTTGATGACTTTCATGCGGATTGCTGATCATGAATGCGCCCAGCGCGGCGCCGATGATCACCACGATTTCCAGCGGGTGCCAGAGCAGCAGCAGGCTGCTGCCCCCCATCGCGAACCCGCCGAGCACCGAGCCCAGCACCACCAACGTACCAATGATTGCAAACACTGATCAGACCTCTGTACTTGCGCGCTCTCGTACCAGACAGATTATCGGCCGCAGAGGCTGCACCTTGATGGACCGGCGTCACGGTTGATGGCAGGCATGGCACCAATACTCAGACTGGACAGTGTCTCGCTGGCCTTCGGCTCACGTCCGCTGCTCGAAAAAGCATCCCTGCAGATCGAGCCCGGCGAGCGGGTTTGTGTCGTAGGTCGCAATGGCGAAGGAAAGAGCTCAATGTTGCGGCTGGTCTGCCGACAACTGCTGCCCGACTCCGGCGAGGTCTGGCTGCGGCCGGGAGCGCGCCGGGCGGTGCTGGAGCAGGACATCACGACGGTGGCCCACGCCACCGTCGACGAAGTGGTCACCGCCGGCCTGATTGCAGGCGCTCCGGGCCTCGAGGACTGGGAAGTCCCCACTCGCGTGTCCACGGTGCTGTCGCAGCTGTCACTGGATGGCGATGCCCTCTACGAGGATCTCTCCGGCGGCTGGCGCCGGCGCGTGCTGCTGGCGCGCGCGCTGGTGGTGGAGCCCGAGCTGCTGCTGCTCGACGAGCCCACCAACCATCTGGACATCAACACCATCGAGTGGCTGGAAGAGCTGCTGCTGGAATTCCGCGGCGCGCTGCTGTTCGTCAGCCACGACCGCGCCTTCGTCAACCGCGTTGCCACGCGCATCATCGATCTCGACCGCGGGCAGCTCAGCAGCTGGCCCGGCAATTACAACGACTACGCGGAAAAGAAAGCCTCGCAGCTCGCGAACGAGGCGCGCGAGAACGCGCTGTTCGACAAGAGGCTGGCGCAGGAAGAGGTGTGGATCCGCAAGGGCGTCGAGGCCCGCCGCACCCGCAATGAAGGCCGCGTGCGCGCGCTGCAGGAGATGCGCGTGCAGCGCCGCGACCGGCGCGACCGGCCGGGCCAGGCCAACATGGCCGTGCAGGAGGCCGCCGGCTCCGGCCAGCTGATCTTCGAGGCCGAGAATGTCAGCGTCGCCTTCGATGGGCGCGAGATATTCGGCGGCCTCACCACCCGCATCCTGCGCGGCGAGCGCATCGGCATCGTCGGCCCCAATGGCGCCGGCAAGAGCACGCTGCTGAAGCTGCTGCTGGGCGAGCTTGCACCGACTACGGGCCAGCGTGCGCCGCGGCACCAAGCAGGAAGTCGCCTACTACGACCAGCAGCGCGACCAGCTGGATCTCGACGCCACCGTGTCGCACAACATCAACGCGCGCAGCGACTTCGTGATGGTCAACGGCGAGAACAAGCATGTCTCCGGATACCTGCGCGATTTCCTGTTCCGCCCCGAACAGCTGCGCACGCCGGCGCGCGCGCTCTCCGGTGGCGAGCGCAACCGCCTGCTGCTGGCGCGCCTGTTCACGCAAGCCGGCGAACCTGCTGGTGCTGGACGAGCCCACCAACGATCTCGACATCGACACGCTCGAACTGCTGCAGGAGCTGGTCACCGAATATTCCGGCACGCTGCTGCTGGTGAGCCACGACCGCGCCTTCCTCGACAGCGTGGTCACCAGCCTGCTGGTGCTGGAAGGGGATGGCCGGGTGCAGGATTTCGTCGGCGGTTACAGCGATTACGCGCGCTGGCGCGCCGAACAGAAGGCCGCGAGCGCCGCTGCGCTGCGTGCGCCGCCTCCCCGTGCCGCGGCCGCTGCGGCAGCCGCCACACCGCCGCCGAAGAAGAAGCTCTCCTACAAACTGCAGAAGGAGCTGGCCGAACTGCCGGCCCGGCTGGAGCAGCTGGAAATCCGCAAACAGGTGCTGACCGGCGAGACCATCGATCCGGGCTTCTACGCGCGTCCGCGCAGCGAGGTCACGGCGAAACTCGCCGAGCTGGCCGCGCTGGAAACGGAAATCGAATCGGCCTTTGCGCGCTGGAGTGAGCTGGAGGCGTGACTTTGAGCGGCGAACCGGACGAAGCAGCGCTGAAGAAACGCGAGATCCGCAGCTATGTGGTGCGCGGCGGCCGCCTCACCACCGCGCAGCAGCGCGCGCTGGATGAATACTGGCCGGTGTATGGGGTTGCGGCGGGCAGCGAACCGCTGGATCTCCCGGCGCTGTTCGGCCGCGATGCGCCGCGCACGCTCGAGATCGGCTTCGGCAACGGCGACAACCTGGCCATGCTCGCCGCATCCCATCCGGAGACGGATTTCATCGGCGCCGAGGTGCACCCGCCGGGCGTGGGCCATCTGCTGCTGAAGGCGGCAGCCCTGCGCTTGCGCAATCTGCGGATCGTGCAGCACGACGCCGTGGAGCTGCTGCGGGAGGGCATCGCGCCGGAATCACTGGATACGATCCTGGTGCTGTTCCCGGACCCGTGGCACAAGAAGCGCCACCACAAGCGCCGGCTGGTCAGCCACGCCTTTGCAGAACTCGCGCGCTCCCGCCTGAAACCGGGCGGCACCCTGCAGCTGGCGACGGACTGGACGCCCTACGCAGAATGGATGCTGGAAATTCTCGAAGCCGTTCCCGGCCTGCGTAATCGCTCAGTCGAGGGCGGATACATGCCGCGCGACCCTGGCCGCCGTACCACGCGCTTTGAACAGCGCGGCGAGCGGCTTGGCCATGCGGTGCATGACCTCTGCTTTGAGCGCGTCAGCCTTACGACTGACGCTTGCGGTTCATGGCCCCGACAACACCCAGAATCATGATCGAGAAGATCGCGATCGCGGCGAGGGTGTGGAACAGGGTGAAAGTCATGATGACGTTGGACATGTGAAAACTCCTCTTAACTGACCTGACTGCATTTGCCGACACTGCAATTGCCTAGTAGGTTATTGCTCAGACATCGACTACACATTCATGTTCCCTGATTTCGATGAAAAAGTCATGCCGACTGGGTCTCGATTTCCAAAAACCCGGCAAAAATTCGGGTAGCTTTCGGTCATAAGGTTGCTTCGGTCAGTGACCGCAAGGAATTGCAGGCGTGATGGACCTCCTGAAAGCCCTGGGGATGCCCTTCCAGGCCGCGAGTCTGATGTTCGTGGCGGTATCCGCACTGCTGCTGACCCTGGTGACCAGCGTCGGCTCGGCCATCATGCCGCTGGCGTTGCTTGCCATCTTCCTGCTGCTGGTCTGGCTGACCCAGTTCGCTTTCACCCTCATCGACGACGCAGCCAACGGTGCGCAGGAAGCCGCCGCGGCCACCGCCGAGATGCTCAGCCCCCTCGGCGATCCGCGCTGCTGGGTGCATCCGGCACTAGCTGCCGGCATGAGCATCGCCCTGTTCCTGCGACCGGAGATCCCGCGCCTGCCAGTACTGGCCGCCGGTGCCTTGTTGTTTCCCGTCTCGATCGGCGCCATCGCCATGTCTGGCCGCGCACGGGATGCGGTGAATCCGTTTGCTCTGGTGCGCGTGCTGCGGGGCCTGGGGCACTACTACCTGCTGGCGGTACTGTTTCTGGTGTTGTGCGCGGTGGTCGGCGTGCTGGTCGCGGATTCAGGCCTTTGGAAAGTACTGCGCTTCGCGACACTGGAGCTGCTGGTGCTGCTGGGCTACGCCTTCATCGGAGGCGCGGTGTACACGCGCCGGCTCGACCTGGGTTTCGAGCCGCGCATGAGTCCCGAGCGCTTCGAAATGCGCAGCGAGCAGGACCGGATGGCACAGCGCCAGAGCATGATCGATGGGCTGTACCGCAATCTGCGCGTGCGCGAGCCGGCACGGGCCGTTGCGGATGCAAGGCAATGGATCGAGCGCGCGAGCCCGCAGCAACTGCCGGGCGATGTTCAGGCCATCCTCGATGCGGGCACGCACTGGGCGGAGCCGCGTGGTCAGCAACTGCTGTTGCGCGGCCTGATTCCGCAACTGCAGGCGCTGAAGCAACCCGCACTGGCATTCGCTGCCGTGGAAGCGGGCCTGGCTGCGGCGCCCACTTTTACTCCCGAGCTGGAGAGCGACGCGATCGCCGCCATGCGTTATGCGATGCAGACCGGCCGCAAACGCGTGGCCGCCACACTGCTCTCCAATTTCATGCGCAGCGCTTCGTTCAAGGGCCCGCCCGGGCCGGAACTGCTGGAGCTCTGCACCCGCCTGCAGGTGGAACCGCCCGGCATCAGGCCGTCATAAGGCTGCCGCGCACGCCATCGATCACGTATTGCACGGCCAGCGCGCCGAGCAGCACTCCGAACAGACGGTTCACCACGTTGGCACCGGTGACGCCCATCAGCCGCATGATTGGCGTGGCCATGTACAGCGTCAGCAGCGCGCAGATCAGCGCCAGCACCACGCACAGCAGCAGCCCACCGAACAGCAGTGGATCGTCCGACGCCGGGCCGAAGGCCAGCAGGATGGTGGCGAGCGATCCGGGACCGGCGATGAAGGGGAACGCGAGCGGAAAGACGGAGATGTCGGTGCGGCGCTTGCCCTCTTCTTCCTCGGTGGTGGAGATGCGCGAGCCGGATTGCCGCGCGAACACCATCTCGAGCGCGATCAGGAACAGCAGCAGGCCACCGAAGATGCGGAAGGCATCGAGGCTGATGTTCAGCGTGCGCAGGAACGCGCCACCCCCGAAGGCGAACAGCGCGAAGATCAGCGCGGCGATCAGCACACCCTTGCGCGCCATGCGCCGCCGCTCGGGCTCGGAGACACCCTCTGTCATGGCAATGAAGATGGGAATCACACCGATTGGCTCGACCACCACCAGGAAGGTGACAAAGAACTTGAGCAGATGATCAATCATGGTGCTGTGCGCAAGATTCGTCGCTTGTTGTCCGGGGAGTACGGGCGCAGGATAGCAGCGAGCGTTGAGCGCAACACCTTGTGGATTCCGGAGGTCGTCGCATGAGCAACACGCAGGGCATCGAACCCATCGTCGGCGACTGGTACCGCAGCCACGGCCAGCTGTTCGAAGTGGTGGCCACCGATGAGGATGAAGCGCTCATCGAAATCCAGCATGCCGATGGCAACCTGGAGGAAATGGATCTCGACGACTGGATCACCCGCGTGCGCGCCGGCTCCCTGATCACCGCAGAACCGCCGGAGAGTTCCGGACTCGCCACCGATCACGAAGACGAAGACGAATCAGCCGGCGTGCAGTCGTCGATGGAAGAAGTGCGCGGCCTGCGGGCGGGCTCGATGGAAGACCTCGACCTGTTCGAATAGGCGGCTCTACCAGGGCCCGCGCTGGAGCCGGTCGGTGTCGACCGCCTCCGTGAGCTGCACTTCCCCGTTGATCACGGCCACTGGCAACCGCCGCAGTGATTCATCCACGCAGGGTCCGGCGATGCACAGGCCGGTGTGCTTCTCGAACAATGCGCCATGCGCATGACATTGCAGCAACTCGCCATCGGGAGTCAGGAAACGGTCGGGCAGGAAATTCAGCGGCCGGCCCGCATGGGGACAGCGATTGAGGTAGGCGTGCACTTCATCGCCCACGCGCACCACGAGGCCGCGCAACGGCCATTCATCGCTGCTGAGATCGAAGCCGCGCGTGGCGCCATCCGGCAGTTCTGCCAGCATGGCGAATACAGTGCCGGCTGGCAGCACGCTGCTCAAGATCTGTTCTCTGGCGCGATGACCTTGCCTGCATCACCCAGCGCGCGATCCACCAGGCCCGTGCGCATCATGTACCAGAACAGCAGGATGCCCGGCAGCGCCACCACCGTCGTGAACAGATAGAAATTGACGTAGCCCATCTGCTCGATGAAGGCGCCCGCCGTGGACCCGGTGAGCACGCGCCCGACGACGCTGGCGCTGGCGGAAATCAGCGCGTACTGCGATGCGGTGAACTGCAGGTTGCACAGGGCCGAGAAGAAGGCCACCACCGCCACGCCACCGAACCCGCTGGCAATGTTCTCGAAGCCGATGGCTGCCGCCAGGCCCAGGTTGCTGTGGCCCGCGGCAGCGAGGACGGCAAAGCTGAAGTTCGACACACCCATCAGCACCAGGGCCAGCAGCACCGAACGCTTCAACCCCAATCGCGTATAGAGCACGCCGCCGATGAAGATGCCGATGAGGTAAGCCCAGAAGCCGACGCCGATGTCATAGACGGCGATCTCGTCATTGGTGAACTGCAGGTCATTGAACAGCAGTCGCACCGTCAACTGCGAGAGCGTGTCGCCGATCTTGTGCAGCAGGATGAACAGCAGCACCAGCCACGCACCCGAGCGCCGCAGGAATTCGGTGAATGGCGCCACGATGGAACGCCCGACATCTGCCAGGCTGCGGCGCACATTGGACACCACATGCCGGGCAGGCTCGCCCATCACCAGCGCGGTGATCATGGCCGGCAGGGCAAACAGGATGCAGGTCAGATACGCCACATGCCATCCGAATCGGCCGGCGACGAGGAGCGCCAGCGCCGCCGCGCCCGCCGAGCCGATGCGCCAGCCGTACTGGCTCATTCCGGAACCGGTGCCGAGCTGGTGTGGTTTGAGCGTCTCGATGCGGTAGGCATCGATGACGATGTCGTAGGTGGCGCCGGCGGCGGCGACCAGGATTGCGGCGATGGCCGTGGCCTGCACGTTGGCAGCGGGGTCCACCAGCGCGAGGTTGATGACGGCGGCAATGACCAGCAGACCCGCCAGCAGCATCCAGGAAACGCGATGTCCCAGCCGCCCGATCAATGGCAGGCGCACGGCATCGATTACCCACGCCCACAGGAACTTGAGGTTGTAGACGAGGAAGGCCAGCGAGAACGCGGTGACCGTGCTCTTGCGGATGCCGTCCTGCGCCAGACGGGTGGTGAGGGTGGCGGCGATCATGGCGTAGGGGAAACCCGACGAGACCGTGACGAAGAAAGCCGCCAGCGATTCTTTCTCGAGATACGGCCGCACTGCATCCCAGACCGGGCGCCTGCCCGCAGCCGTCTCACTCACAATGGATTTTCCTTGCGCACCCGCCGCATGATAGCGGCTTTGACTCGCCAGCAAGAGGGCCCGCGCAAGCCATGCACGACTACCAGAACGAATTCATCCGGCTGGCGCTGTCGCGCAATGCGCTGCGTTTTGGCGAGTTCACGCTCAAGTCGGGGCGGGTCAGCCCCTACTTCTTCAACGCCGGCTCCTTCGATGATGGCGCCTCGGTCGCGGTGCTCGGCAACTGCTATGCGGATGCGATTGCCGGTTCCGGCCTCGCCTTCGACATGCTGTTTGGCCCGGCCTACAAAGGCATACCGTTGGTGGCCACCACCGCTGCCGCGCTGTATGCGCGTCACGCCCGCAACCTGCCCTTTGCCTACAACCGCAAGGAAGCGAAGTCCCACGGTGAAGGCGGCACCATCGTCGGTCGGCCGCTCACGGGCCGCGTGCTGATCGTCGACGACGTCATCACCGCCGGCACCGCCATCCGCGAATCCATCGACATCATCCACGCAGCGGGCGCCACGCCGGCCGGTGTGGCGCTGGCCCTCGATCGCCAGGAACGCGGTCGCGATGCGGCCGGCAACGATCTGGCCGAATCGGCGGTGCAGGAAGTGCAGCGCCTGTATGGCATTCCGTGCATCGCCATCCTGAGCCTGAGCGGCCTCATCGAAAGCCTGCGCTCGGGCAGCGGCCCCTTGCCGGCAACGGCCCTGGCCGCCATGGAGAGCTATCGCAGCCGCTACGGGGCGTAATCCGGACCACGAGGGCGCCAACCGCCGCTCATCTGTGATGCGCAGCGCGGTAGGCTGCAGGTGCCTTTGCATTGGAACGGCCAAAGGAGCGAGGATCGCCTCCCATGAGCAACCAGCAACGAATCGCGGTCCTGGCATTGGGCCTGGCCTGCCTGGCACAGGGTGCGCTGGCAGCCGAGTCCGGCAAGGGCAAATCCTTCCGCTGGGTCGACAATCAGGGCGTCACCCATTACGGCGACAGCGTGCCGCCGGAATATGCCTCGCAGGGTCGGGCAGAACTGAACCGGCAGGGCGTGGCGTTGCGCGAAGTCCCGCGGCAGCTCTCACCCGCTGAGGCGGCAGTTGCCCAGAAAGCGGCTGCTGAAGTGGAAAGACGTCGTCAGCGGGACAACTTCCTGCTGAGCACCTACACCCAGTACCCGCGATATCGAACAGCTGCGTGACGAACGCCTGGCGCTGATCGAAGGCCAGATGGAAATCGCGCGTGGCTCGATCGGCACGACCGATCAGCGCATCGCCGCCCTGCAGGAACGCCTGCGCAACTTCCAGCCCTATTCGGCCGCACCGAACGCGCGCCGCGTTCCTGACCAGCTGGCAGAAGAAGTGGTGCGGGCTCTCAAGGAAAGACGCGGCATGCAGGCCGCGCTGGAATCGCGCGAAGCGGAGAAGAACGAGCTGCGTGCCCAGTTCGATTCCGACATCGCGCGTTACCGCGAACTCACCAGCCGCCCTGCCCTGCGCTGATCAGCGCACGCTGTAGCCGCGGCCGGTGAGGCAGGCGGTCAGCGCCCGGTTGTACTCCGCCCGCAGTTCACGGTCGTACTCGTCGTCGATCGGATCGTAGTCCGTCTCGCTCACCGCCCAGCGGTGGCACTCGTAACGGTCATCCGCCTGCTGCTGCTCACTCTGACCACGTGACGGGTAGACATACATCTCCGCATCCAGCGCATCGTCGTAGTAGTAGTCATCCTCTTCATCGTCGTTGTAGGGCGAGCGGGTGACAACATAGCCGCGACGCGCCGGCTCGTAGAGATAGTAGGTATCGTCGTAGTAGTAGTAGCGCGAGTTGCCGAAGTAGAAGCTGCTGGAATACCCGGGCAGCGACGACACGAACAAGCCGTAGGGCACCCCGATCGAGATGTAGCTGCTGCCATACGGCTGATACCAGCGGCCACCGTGGGTGTAGTAGGGACGGCCATTCCAGTTGTAGTTGCGATAGCCCGGCGGCAGGCGTTGGACCACGCGCGGTGCGCGATTGTCGTTGCGCCAGGTGCCGTTGCGGTCGTCGCGATCACCGCGGCTGTCGCCCCGGCCATTGCCGCCGCGACCAGGTTCGTTGTCGCGCAGATTGCGCGACAGGCTGCCACCAACCACACCGAGGTCGCGGTTGCGGTCATTGCCACGCGCGCTGTTGTCGTTGCCATTGCCATTGCCGCGCGAACCGTTGCCGCGATTGCCGGAATCATTGCCGCGATTGGACGGTGCCTGCGCGACAGGCGCCCGTGCGGGGGCCGGTGAGGAACGCTGCTCCTGCGGAATGTTCCGGAAATTCGGTCGGGGTTCCCGCGGCGCAGATGCCGGCGCACTCTGCGCCGGAGCGGCCTGTGGCTGCGCTGCGGGCGCCTGCGGTCGTGGCGCACGCTTCGGTTCGGACTGTGTCCTTGCTTCCGCGCGGTCGCGCGCCTTTTCGATGGCGTCACCAGTGATGCCGGCTGCGGCCACGAGCGACGCCGCACTCAGTGCGACAACGCCGGTGACCACGACAAGAGTGTTGCGGACGATGCTGCTCATGACGACCTCACTTCACCGAATAGCCGCGGCCTTCGAGGCACGCGGACATGGCACGCCGGAATTCGGCGGCTTCTTTTTCGTAACGACCATATCCACGGACGGACTGTTGCTGCTCGACGCGGCGCACTTCGCTTTTCTCGGCGCTGGCAGCAACCGAACCCAGCGCAGCGCCCGCAATGGCACCGATCACTGCACCCTGGGCGGTGTCACCGCGATCTGCCGCAATCGCGCCAATGACTGCGCCAACCGCAGCGCCAGCACCGATGGACTGTTGCTTCGAAGGTGCTGGCACCACCGTGGCACGCACTTCACCCGGCGGCAGATACCGCGACGGATCGAAGCCGGTCTGGCGCACGGACCAGTTGTGGCACTCGTACCTGTCGCGATCCTGCTGGTCTTCAGACTGCCCCTGGGTGGGGTAGAAATAGACCTTGGTCAGGCTGACCGGCGGCGGCGGGGGTTCTGCTGGAGCCGCCACCGGGCGGGGACCTGGGGTCGATGCGCACGCTGTCAACACGGCGGCGGCTACCAGCAAGGAAAGTGTCTGCGTCTTCATGGAAGCAGAGACTACGCCAGCGCCCTTAACCGGACCTGAATGCGGAATTCAGGGGGTTGCGGCGGGATTCTGGCTGGTGACTCAGCCTCGCCCGGAATGCCCGAATCCGCCAGCGCCCCGGTCGGTGGCGGCGAAATCATCCACCACCGTGCAGCTGCAACCTGCGCCACCGGCACGATGATGAGCTGCGCGATGCGCTCGCCAGGCTGGATGGTGAAGCTCGCGCTGCCGCGATTCCAGCAGCTCACCATGAGCTGGCCCTGGTAGTCGGAATCGATGAGCCCGACCAGGTTGCCGAGCACGATGCCGTGTTTGTGGCCGAGGCCGGAGCGCGGGAGGATCAGTGCTGCGAACCCTGGGTCGTCGATGTGGATCGCCATGCCGGTGGGGATCAGCGTGGTCGCACCCGCGGCGAGTTCGATCGGCGCATCGATTACGGCGCGCAGGTCGAGACCCGCGGAGCCCGCGGTGGCATAGGTGGGAAGCGGCCAGGTGCTGCCGATGCGTGCATCGAGCACGCGGACTTTCAGTTGCTGCATGCGCGCAAGTCTAACGCGCGGCGACGCGTTCGAGATATCGCGCGGCGATGAAGTCCATCAGCTTGCCGGCCAGCACCGTCTTGGCGCGCAGCGCCGAGTTCGAGCTTGCCGCCCTCCGGCCAGAACAGCGTCAGCGCGTTGTCTTCCTGCTCGAACACCTTGTCGTCGCCCACTTCGTTGGCGGCGATCAGATCGAGGTTCTTGCGCTTGAGCTTGGCGAGCGCGTGCTCTTCCACATTGTTGGTTTCGGCCGCAAAGCCGACGGTGTAGGGGCGGTCGGCCGCTGCGCCACGGCGTGCAGGATGTCCACCGTGCGCTCCATGCAGATCTCGAGCTTGTCGCTGATCTTCTTGATCTTGCAGTCGCAAGGCGCGGAAGGACGATAGTCGGCCACTGCGGCGGTGCCGATGAAGATGTCGGTGCCGGCGATTTCGTTCATCACCGCGTCGTGCATCTGCTGCGCACTCTCGACGCAGATGCGGCGGACGCCGGGCGGCGCGCAGAGGCTCACCGGGCCACTGACCAGCACCACCTCCGCGCCACGATCGCGCGCGGCCTGCGCCACGGCATAACCCATCTTTCCCGAGCTGCGATTGCTGATGAAGCGCACCGGATCGATGCGCTCGCGCGTGGGGCCGGCGGTGATCAGCAGCTTGCGGCCTTTCAGCGGACCTTCAGCTGGCAGCAGTGCGAACAGTGCCGCCGCGATGTCGGCCGGCTCCATCATGCGGCCTTCGCCGGTTTCGCCGCAGGCCTGGCTGCCGCTGTCGGGGCCGAAGACATGCACGCCGCGCGCGCGCAGCTGCGCGATGTTGGCCTGCGTGGCCGCGTTGCTCCACATCAGGCGATTCATCGCCGGCGCAACCGCAACCGGCGCACTGCTTGCGAGGCACACGGTGGAGAGCAGGTTGTCGGCCATGCCATGCGTGAGGCGCGCGAGGAAATCCGCCGTGGCCGGCGCGATGAGGATGAGATCGGCCCAGCGCGCGAGCTCGATGTGGCTCATCGCGCGCTCGGCGTTTTCATCCCACAGATCGCTGCGCACTTCGCGCCCGGATACGGCCTGGAAGGTGAGCGGCGCCACGAACTCGCGCGCGCCGTCGGTCATCACCACCTGCACTTCGGCGCCGCGCTCGATCAGGCGCCGCACGATATCGGGGCTTTTGTAGGCGGCGATGCCACCCGTAACGCCCAGCAGGATCCGTTTGCCACTCATGCACGAAATAGTGGGCGCGAACAGCGCCGTTATCCATGATCCACATGCGATTTGCTTATCGCAACGGTGAGGGGTTGCTTCCAGACTTTGCGACCTGATTCGCAGTTGGCGAGAGGAGCTTCCATCCTTGGCAATCCATGAATGGCCCGAAACAGAGCGGCCGCGCGAGAAACTGCTCACGCAGGGGGCGGGCGCGCTGAGCGATGCGGAGCTGCTGGCGGTGCTGTTCGGCAGCGGCTGCCGGGGCGCGAGCGCGGTGGATGTGGGCGGCCGGCTGCTGCGGGAGTTCGGGTCGCTGCGGCATCTGCTGCTGGCCGACCGCGGCCGCTGCAGCAACACGCCGGGACTGGGCGCCCGCCGCTACGGGATGCTGCAGGCGGCCCTGGAGGTATCGCGGCGTCATTACCGGCAGGAGGTGGCGGCTGGGCCAGCGCTCGAATCCCCCCGGGCCACGCAGGCCTTCCTGGTGGCCCAGCTGCGGGATCGCCCCTACGAGGTGTTCTGCTGCCTGCACCTGGACAACCGGCATCGCCTGATCGCCTTCGACGAGCTGTTCCGCGGCACCATCGACGGGGCCAGCGTCCACCCCCGGGAGGTGGTGCGGCAGGCCCTGGCCCGCAATTCGGCGGCAGTCATCCTGGCCCACAACCACCCTTCCGGGGTGGCCGAGCCCAGCCAGGCCGATGAACTGATCACCCTGCGGCTGCGGGATGCCCTGGGGCTGGTGGACATCCGGGTGCTGGATCACCTGGTCGTGGGAGACAGCCGCTGCGTGTCTTTTGCGGAGCGGGGGCTGATTTAAGTCAGCCGACCTTGCCCCCGGCAGCCCGGGACTGGTATAAAGCACGCCCTTTTTGGGCGACGAAGTACAGGAATTTCCCATGTCTCGCGTTTGCGAAGTCACAGGCAAGAAACCAATGGTTGGTAACCGGGTTTCGCACGCCAACAACAAGAAGCGCCGCCGCTTCCTGCCGAACCTGCACGAACAGCGTTTCTGGCTGGAAGACGAAAAGCGCTGGATCAAGCTGCGCGTCTCTGCCCGCGCGCTGCGCACCATCGAGAAGAACGGCATCGACACCGTGGTCGCCAAGCTGCGCACCGCCGGTCAGACGCTGTAACGGAGCCTTGAAGTCATGCGTGAAAAAGTAAAACTGCTTTCTACTGCGGACACCGGTCACTTCTACGTGGCGATGAAGAACAAGCGTCTTCACCCCGAGAAGATGGAACTGAGCAAGTACGACCCCGTCGTGCGCAAGCACGTGAAGTACAAAGAGACGAAGATCAAGTAACCGGCCAGCGCTTTGGCCGCTTGATTCCCCGAAGAAGCCCGCCGCATAGCGGGCTTTTTCATTTCTGCACGGTTCAGTCAGATAACCGCATCGCTCCGCTGCACGCACCAGGCTACTGTGGGTTTGCCGCCCGAAATTGCAGCAAAAAGACGGCTCACGTAGAATACGTGAACCTCGGCAAGATCTGAATGAATTTGGCCATCAAGCACAACATCACCGTCGCCATCGACCCGGCACTGCTCAAGAGCGCCAGGGCCGTTGCGGCAAGCCGCGGCCTGAGCGTCAGCGCCCTGCTGGCTGCCCAGCTGCGCGAACTGGTCGAGCAGGACGGTCAGTACAATGCGGCGCGAAAACGGGCCGCATCACTGCTGGCGGCGCCGCTGCCGTTGGGCGGAACTCCGCTGCCTCGCGAGGCGCTGCATGAGCGAAATCGTCTTCGTTGATTCCAACATTCTGATCTACGCGCATGACAGGGATGCACCGGGCAAGCGCGAGCGCGCAGCGGCGGCATTGGAGGAACTCTGGGAATCCGGCAATGGCCGGCTTTCCGTGCAGGTGCTGCAGGAGTTCTATGTGAATGCCACGACCCGCCTCGACACACGTCTGGCGCGGTCAACCGCGCGCGAGGTGGTGCAGACCTATGCCGCGTGGAACCAGCAGCCGACGACTGCAGACACGGTTACCCGCGCCATCGACATCTCTGGCATGGCGCGGCTGTCTTTCTGGGATGCGTTGATCGTGGCTTCGGCTGAGCAGGCCGGCGCGGCGCTGCTCTATTCCGAAGACATGAACGACGGCCAGAAGATTGCCGGCGTGATGATCCGCAATCCCCTGTAGCCGGCGCTCGCTTCGCGTGGGTTGGCGGAATTTTGCGCCAACCATTGAGCCGCACAACGACTACACCGGGCTGTTGAGGCCGCGAAGCCATCACGAGCGGGCATAATGCATTGCCCATGCCTGAACTTCCGGAAGTCGAGACCACGTGTCGCGGCATTGAACCCCACCTGACTGGCCGCCAGATCCATCGCGTGGCGGTGCACGAACCGCGGCTGCGCTGGACCGTGGCCGACGAACTCGCCACCTGGGCGCAGGGGCAGACCGTGCGCGGGGTGCGGCGGCGTGCGAAATACCTGCTGGTGGATCTGGAGCGGGGCTACCTGCTGCTGCATCTCGGCATGTCGGGCAGCCTGCGGGTGCTGCCGGATTCCACCGCGCGGGAGAAACACGACCACTTCGACCTGGAGCTGGATTCGCACTGGACGGTGCGTTTCAACGACCCGCGGCGTTTTGGCAGCCTGCATCACGGTGAAGGCGATCCGGCCCTGCATCCGCTGCTGGCGAAGCTGGGGCCTGAGCCACTGGAACCCGACTTCGATGCCGCGTATCTGCACCGCGTGACGCGCAAGCGCAGCGTGGCGGTAAAACTCGCGATCATGAACAGCCACATCGTGGTGGGCGTCGGGAACATCTACGCGAGCGAGGCGCTGTTTCGCGCCGGCATTCGTCCGGGGCGGGCGGCGAAATCACTGACGCATGCCGAGTGCGCGGCACTGGTGAAGGCGATCAAGGCGGTGCTGTCGATGGCGATCCGCCATGGCGGCACGACGCTGCGCGACTACGTGGGCGCCGGCGGTGAGCCGGGGTATTTCAAGCAGAAGCTGTACGTGTACGAGCGTGAGGGCGAGCCCTGCCGCCGCTGCGGGGAGCTGGTGCGGCATCGGGTGCAGGGGCAGCGTTCGACGTATTTCTGCGCCGGCTGTCAGCGCTAGGGCCAGGCCGATGAAAGCCAGATTACTGCGCCATTTCAAGACAAAAGATCCTATTGTTGGCTCTATTGTTTCTTTATGGGGTCAATACGACCTGGGGGCTAACCCGCGGGGCTCTGCTTTCGAGGCCCTGGCCCGTTCCATCGCCAGCCAGCAGATCTCGACCGCGGTGGCGCGCAAGATGATCGAACGGCTGATGACCCAGCATGAGGGGCGCTTCCCCTCGCCCGCCGAGCTGGTGGCAGCCACGCCGGCGCAGCTGCGCACGGCGGGGTTCTCGTTCGCGAAGATCGCCGCGCTGCAGGACCTGGCAGCGCATTTCCAGGATGGCCGGCTGCCGGATGATGCGGTGCTCGCCGCGATGGACGATGAAGCCATCATCGAGCTCTGCATCGCCGTGCGGGGCATCGGCCGCTGGACGGTGCAGATGCTGCTGATGTTCCACTTCGGCAGGCAGGATGTGATGCCGGTGGATGACTTCGGCGTGCGCAAAGGATTCCAGCTCGCCTATGGTCTCAAGGGCATGCCGAAGCCCAAGGCATTGCTGGCGTATGGCGAGCGCTGGAAGCCGTACCGGTCGGCCGGGGCGTGGTACATGTGGCGTGCGATAGAGCTGCACAGCCAGGGCAAGCTGCCGAAGCGCACTGGCCGCGCACCGCGGATCGAACAGGAAGCGCCCAGGGCGCCGGCGGCGAAAAAGCCGCCGGCAGCGAAGCTCAGTAAGGCAGCGTCGGGACCTCGGCCACGACCACCGGGCGCGCGCCCTGCGGCAAAGGCTGCGCGTTCGTCCGCTCCTTCTTCGCGCCGAGCGCGCGCAGCGCCTCGGCGACCTTGAGCTGCGGGACGGGCTGGTTCTCTAGGAAACCCAGCCGGTAGCGACCCATGGCGTAGTCGAGTGGCGTGAGGCCATCGGCTTCCATGGGATCCATGTCTGCGCCGGCCTGCTTGAGCACCTCGGCGAGTTTCAACCAGCCATGCAGGGCTGCGCCATGCATGGCGGATTCGCCCTTGTAGCAATCCTGGATGAACACGTAGCCGGTGCAGCGCAGGGATTCACCACGCGAGGCAGGGTCGCCCTTGTAGGCGGAAGCATTCGCGTTGGCGCCGTGGGCCAGCAGCAGCTTCACGGCCTCGATGGCCTTTTCTTCGGTGTAGTTGCCACCGCGGGTCGGCGTGGCGCGACCGCGCGAGGCGCCGGCAGCCACGATCAGCGGCGTATGGCCCAGGGCGTTGGGCAGATCGACCAGCGCGCCGGCATCGAGCAGCGCCTTCATCGCCGGCAGGTCTGCGGCCTTGGCGGCGCGCAGCAGCGGCGTTGCGTCGTAATCGATGGCGGGATCGGCCAGCCGATCCTGCGACACCATGCGATACGGCGGACGCAGCTTCAGGCGCGCATTGACGTTGGCGCCCTTCGCGATGAGCAGGTGGATGATGTCCATGCCGGTGGCGACATCCATGGTGGGCAGCTCGACGCGCGCACCGGTGGGCAGGGTGTGCATGTCCACCGCCATGTACAGCGGCGTCTGGCCCCACCAGTCCCACAGGTTCACATCGGCACCGGATTCGATCAGCAGTTTTGCCGTATCCCAGTGGCCGTTCATCAGCGCCACGATCAGGGGCGTGCTGCCATCCGGATCGGTGAAATCGATGGCGGCACCGGCCTTCAGCAGGGCCCGGGCGGTGGCGACGTGCCCTTCGCGCGCCGCGAACATCAGGCCCGACATGCCACCGCGGTTCATGTCCTTCGGCCGCTCTTCCGCCGTCATGCGCCGCGGCCATTCGCGCACCGCAGAACGCGCGTCGACAGCGGCACCCTTCGATACCAGGAATTCGATCATCTGCGGCTGGTTCTGCGCAGCAGCCCAGATCAGCGCGGTCTGTCCGCCCCATTTTTCGCGCGCATCGACTTTCGCGCCGGCCTTGAGCAGCAGCTTCGCGGCTTCGACATTGCCGGTGCGCGCCACCAGCATCAGTGCGGTCTCGCCTTCGGCGTTCGGGGAATCCGGATCGGCGCCATTGCCGAGCAGCAGCTGCAGCACTTCGGCATCGCCGCGCAGGGCGGCCTGCGACATCGGCGTGGCGCCAAACTGGTTGGCTTCATTGACGTTGGCGCCGGACTTGATCAGTGCCGCAACGGCGGCCGCATCACCCCTGTAGGTGGCATCCAGCAGCGGCGTGGATTCGGAGGCCTGCGCATTGACGCCGAGCACCAGCGCAAACAGAAACAACTGCCTGAATTTCACCCTGTCACCCTTCGATGTCTCACAGCCTATTCTGGCTGTTTTGAAGGGAAAACGTTCCCTCAATTACGCGTTGCGAACGCGTCTCAGTAGAGGCCGTCAGTGCCCACGCCACGCGGATCCGAAGCACCACTGACCTTGCCGGTGACGGCATCGAATGTGACCACCTGCAGGTTGCCCCAGGTCTCGCGCGCACGCAGCTCGTGACCGCGCCGCTTGAGCTCGGCGATTTCCTCTGCCGTCAGCGCTTTGGCCTCATGCACCAGGGTATCGGGCTGGTACTGGTGATGGATGCGCGGCGCGGCAACGATCTGCTCTGCGCTCATGCCATCCACCCAGTTCAGCGTGGCGAGCAGCACCATGCCGGTGATGAGACTGCCACCGGGACTGCCCACGATCATGTAACCGCGCGGTGATTCGACGAAGGTCGGCGTGATGGAAGACAGCATGCGCTTGCCGGGCTCGATGGCATTGGCGCTGGCGCCGATCAGGCCATAGATGTTCGGCACGCCGGGCTTCACCGAGAAATCATCCATCTGGTTGTTGAGCAGCATGCCGGTGCCTTCGATCATCAGGCCCGAGCCGAAGCCGGCGTTGAGCGTGATGGTGCCGGCGACGCGATTGCCGTCCTTGTCGAGCACCGAGAAATGCGTGGTGTTGGCGCCGCCCGCTGCCCCTTCGGGCGCGGATTCCAGCGTGGCGCTGGGTGTGGCGCGATCGAGCCGGATGGACGTGCGCAGGCCCGCGGCGTAGTCGGGATCGGTCAGGCGCTGCACCGGCACGGGCGTGAAGGCCGGATCACCCAGATACACGGCGCGATCGCGATGCATGCGGCGCATCGCCTCGATGATCAGGTGCTTGCGGGTGACGCCATCCACCTTGTTCAGGTCGTAGCCCGAAAGAATGTTGAGCGCTTCGATCAGCGCCACGCCGCCGGAAGTGGGCGGTGGCGCGGAAATGATCGTCGCGTCGCGATACTGGCCGATCACGGGCTCGCGCTCGAGCGCGGTGTAGCCCGCGAGATCTTCCAGCGTCCAGATGCCGCCCATCTTCTGCACGGCATCGACCAGCTGCTGCGCGATGCGCCCTTTGTAGAAAGGCGCCATGCCTTCCTTCGCGAGGATCGAAAGCGTGCGCCGCCAGCTGCGGCTGCTTGATGCGCGTGCCGACGGGCAGCGCTTCGCCATCGCGGAACCAGACGGCCGTGGCCTGCGGGGATTTTGTGAGCTGCGCCGCGCTTGCCGCTGATGCCGGCGCGCAGCCGCGGATACATGTCGAAGCCATCGCGCGCCAGCCGGATGGCCGGGGCAAGCGTCTGCGCCAGCGTGAGCTTGCCGTAGCTCGACTGCATCAGCGCGAGCCCGGCGGGCTCGCCGGGAATGCCGGCCGCGAGCGCGGTGTTGGTGGAAGCTGCCGCGCACCGGGTTGCCGGCGGCATCGAGGTACATGTCGCGCGAGGCCTTGCCGCGGCGCCACTTCGCGCGCGTCGATCACCACGTTGCGGCCGTCGCTGGCCCGATGCAGCAGGAACATGCCGCCGCCGAGGAAGCCGGAGCCGCTGGGCTCCACCACCATCAGCGCGGCACTGACTGCCACCGCGGCATCGAAGGCATTGCCGCCGGCGCGCAGCACTTCGTTGCCGGCTTCAGTGGCGAGCGGATGGGCGCTGGCGATGGCGGCAGTGCCGGGCGCGCGCTCTGCGGCAGGCGCTGCCATCACCACGGTCAGCAGCAGGGTCAGCAGCAATCCGGCGCGGAGTGATTTCATGATGGGCGCTTCTTCTTGCGGAGTTCCGCGGCCACGAGTGGATCGACGAACTCACTGACATTGCCGCCGAACACCGCGATCTCGCGGATCAGCGTCGAGGAGATGAAGGTGAACTGCTCCTGCGGCGTCAGGAACACGGTTTCGATGTCTTTCAGCAGATGCCGCTGCATGTTGGCCAGCTGGAACTCGAACTCGAAGTCCGACACGGCACGCAGGCCGCGCACCACCACTTTCAGCTCATGCTGGCGCATGAAGTCGACGGTGAGGCCCGCGTAGCCGGCCACCTCGACGTTCGGGATATCGGCCAGCACCTGGCGCGCCATGTCGACGCGCTCGTCGAGCGTGAACATGGGCGTCTTGCTCGGGTTCGCGGCAATCGCCACCAGCACCTGATCGAAGATCCCGGCCGCGCGGCGGACGAGGTCGCGATGACCGTTGGTGATGGGGTCAAATGTTCCGGGGTACAGCGCTCTTCTGAACATGCAGCAGATGATACCCGACCTCGCCGGCCCGCCCGGCGCGGTGTGGCTGCCAGCCTTCCGGCAGCGGCGGCAGCGCTTCCTCCGCAGGCAGCTCGATATAGCAAAACCGCCTTCCGCCAGCACCTGGCGTTGCCCGATCAACCGCAGCGCAGGGGCGAGCAGACCTGCGGCAAATGGCGGATCCAGGAAGATCAGATCGAAGCTGCCAGCGGCAGCGGCGCGCAATTCGGTGAGCGCATCGGCATGCCTGATCTGCGCCTCCTGCAGGCCAAAGCGCGCAGCGGTGGCGCGCAGTTCGGCTGCAGCTGTCCGGTCCGACTCCACCAGGGTGGCCGCCGCCGGCACCGCGCGATAGCGCCTCGAAAGCCAGCGCACCGCTGCCCGCGAACAGATCCAGCACCCGCATCCCCGCGATATGCGGGGCCAGCCAGTTGAACAAGCGTTTCGCGCACCCGGTCGGGTGTGGGCCGCAGGCCCGTTGCATCGGGAAAGGTCCATTTCCTGCCGCGCAGGCTGCCGCCCACGATCCGCAGTTCTCTGACTCCACGTTTCATTCGCCAAGCCTATTACAATGCGCGGCCCTACCCCCAGGTTGAAAACGAGCATGGCCGGCAGCAGCGAAGGAACCGGATTCTTTGGTCGCATGCGCGAGAAGCTCGCGAAAAGTGCGACCCGCCTCGCCGGCGATTTCACCAGCCTGTTCCGCGGCCGGAAGATCGATGCCGAGCTGCTCGACGATCTGGAAGCGCGGCTGATCGGCGCCGACGTCGGCGTGGAGGCAACCCAGGCCATCCTGGAGAACCTGCGCGGCAGCGTTGCCCGTCGCGAGCTGGCCGATGCCGATGCACTGGTGGCCGCCCTGCGCGAACAACTGCTCACCATCGTGCGCCCCTGTGCCGTGCCGCTCAGCGTCGACCGCAAGCGCCGCCCCTACGTGATCATGGTGGTGGGCGTGAACGGCTCGGGCAAGACCACCTCCATCGGCAAGCTCGCCATGCGGCTCACGCAGGCCGGCAACAAGGTGATGCTGGCCGCGGGCGACACCTTCCGCGCGGCCGCCGCCGAACAGCTGGACATCTGGGCCGAACGCAGCGGCGCGGAGATCGTGCAGCAGCAGGCTGGCACGGATCCCGGCGCGGTGATCTTCGACGCGCTGCAGTCTGCGCAGGCCCGCGGCTTCGATGTGGTCATCGCGGACACCGCCGGCCGCCTGCACAGCCAGACGCATCTGATGGACGAGCTGAAGAAGATCCGGCGCGTGATCCAGCGCGTGGACGCGGCCGCGCCGGATGAAGTGCTGCTGGTGCTCGATGCCAACCAGGGCCAGAACGCGCTGTCGCAGGCGAAGGAATTCCATGCGGCGGTGGGCGTCACCGGCCTTGTGCTCACCAAGCTCGATGGCACGGCCCGCGGCGGCATCGTGGTGGCCATCGCGCGCAGCATGAAACTGCCGATCCGCTTCATCGGCATCGGCGAGCAGGCGGCCGACTTCGGCGAATTCGACGCCGCGGCCTTCGTGGATGCACTGCTGGGCACCGCGCCCGGTGTAAAGTAGCGCGCAATGATCCGCTTCGATCGCGCCAGCAAGCGCTACCCCAACGGCCGCGAGGCGCTGAAAGGCGTCAGCTTCGATGTGGCCGCCGGCGAAATGCTGTTCCTCACCGGCCGCTCCGGAGCGGGCAAGAGCACCGTGCTCAAGCTCATTGCGCTGCTCGAGCGCCCGTCGCGCGGGCTGGTGATGGTGAACGGCCACAACACCGCGGCACTGTCCTCGCGCAAGATTCCTGCGTTCCGTCGCGAGCTGGGCGTGGTGTTCCAGGATCACCGCCTGCTGCCCGAACGCAGCGTGTTCGACAATGTGGCGCTGCCGCTGCATGCCGCCGAATCGCCGCTGAAGGAAATCGACAAACGCGTGCGCGCGGCGCTGGACCAGGTGGGCCTGCTCGATCGCGCGCAGTCGCTGCCACTGGAGCTCTCGGTGGGTGAGCAGCAGCGCGTCGGCATCGCGCGCGCGGTGGTCGGCAAGCCCAAACTCATCATTGCCGACGAACCCACGGGCAATCTCGATCCGGCGCTGTCGCTGGAAGTGATGGCGCTGTTCAAGCGCTTCAATGACGTGGGCGTCACCGTGGTGGTGGCGACGCATGACCTCGACATCGTGAAGGCCTGGGGTCTGCGCGAAATCGTGGTGAGCGATGGCCGCGTGATGGATTCCGCTGCGCCGCCGCTGGATGTGCCGACCATGGAGGCCCAGCGATGATCGGCTGGGCAACGCGGCATCTGCAGTCTTCGCTGTTCGCTGCCGGCCGCCTGGCGCGCGCACCGATGGCGACGGCGTTTACCGTGCTGGTGATCGCGGTGGCGCTGACGCTGCCGATGGCGCTGGGCCTTGCCATCGTCAGCGTGCGCGAAGCCACCGGTGATTTCGCCAATGCCGTGGATGTCTCGGTGTACTTCAAGCAGGACATATCGCTGGAGAAGGCACAGCAGCTGGCCACCAGCGTGCGCCAGCGCAGCGGCGTCGCCTCGGTGAAACTGATCAGCGCGGACGAAGCACTGAAATCATTCCGCGAGCAGAGCGGTTTCGGTGGCGCGCTCGATGTGCTCGAAGACAACCCGCTGCCCCATGCGCTGGACATCCGCCCCGACGCCGACGCCACCAGTGCCGAACAGATGGAGGCCCTGCACAACTATCTTTCCGCCTGGCCGGAAGTGGAACTGGTGCAGGTGGACAGCGAATGGGTGCAGCGGTTGAACGCCATCCTCGATCTGCTGCGTGGCGTCGTCACTGGCGCTGCCGTGTTGATCGGCGTGGGGGTGCTCGCGATCGTCGGCAACACCGTGCGGCTCGAGATCTACAATCGCCGCGCGGAGATCGAAGTCACCAAGCTGGTGGGCGGCAGCAATGCCTTCGTGCGCCGGCCATTTCTGTATACCGGCCTTTATTACGGCGTGCTGGGGGCCGTGCTGGCAGCCCTGCTGGTGCTGCTCGGTCTGCATCTGCTGAACGCCCCCGTGACGCGCCTGGCTGGCAGCTACGGCAGCGATTTCCGGCTGCTGACGCCCGGGCTGGCGGAGGTCGGCATCCTGCTGGGCAGCGGCGCCCTGCTGGGTCTGACAGGGGCCTGGCTGGTGGCTGCCCGCCACCTTGCGCGGATCGAGCCGCGGGCCTGAAGACGATATAAGCTATTGTCTTTATTGGATAAATAGTCACGCCTCAAGGGAACTGACCGGACAGTTAGCACTCCAACTTCCTGAGTGCTAACATCGTTCGCACACCTGAAGAGGTATCCATGAGCGCAGCCACTTTAGCTCCAGTCCCTGCACACTCCCTGCTGGCCGGCCCGCTGGGCAGCTTCGACGCGTACACCGATCGCGTCAGCCGGATTCCCGTGCTGAGCCGGGAAGAAGAGCGCGACCTCGCGAACCGCTTCCACAAGGAAAACGATCTCGAGGCGGCTCGCCATCTGGTGTTGTCGCATCTGCGCTTCGTGCTGCACATCGCGCGCGGCTACGCCGGCTACGGCCTGCCGATGGGCGATCTGGTGCAGGAAGGCAATGTCGGCCTGATGAAGGCGGTCAAGCGCTACGACCCGGATCAGGGCGTGCGGCTGGTGTCCTTCGCCGTGCACTGGATCCGCGCCGAGATCCACGATTACGTGCTGCGCAACTGGCGCATGGTGAAGATCGCCACCACCAAGGCGCAGCGCAAGCTGTTCTTCAACCTGCGTCGCATGAAGAAGGACCTGAACTGGCTGACGCACGAAGAGACGCAGGCCGTCGCGAAGGACCTCGGCGTCACGGCTGCCGAAGTCACCGAGATGGAAAAGCGGCTTTCCGCCCGCGACATGTCCTTCGATCCCGCACCGGAATCCGACGATGAAGACAGCTACGGCCCGTCGCTGTATCTGCCCGCACCTGCGGCCGATCCTGCCGAACAGGCCGAAGATTCAGAGTGGGATTCGGATGTGCGCGAACGCCTGACCTCGGCCATCGCCCGGCTGGATGCCCGCAGCCAGGACATCCTGCGCCGCCGCTGGATCAGCGAGGACAAGCCGACGCTGCATGAACTCGCTGATGAATACGGCGTTTCCGCCGAACGCATCCGCCAGATCGAAGCGGCCGCTATGAAGCGCGTGAAGGCGTTGATGGCGGCTTGAGTCGCCAGCAGACACGCCCGAACGGAGCGTTGCCACGTGCGATCGCGTCTGCTCATTTCCCTCCTCCCTGCCCTGGCGATGTCGCCTGGCTTCGCCACTGCCGCAGAGCGCGTCTGCGAGCAATCGGAAGCCACCGTGACGCCTGCACCCAATGGACGCCTCGCGGCCAGCGTGCAGCATCAGGTGTGCGCAACAGAATCCGGCGGTGTTGCCGCGGCGGTCACCGTATTCATCGGCGATGCCGCAGCACCGCAGCAGGGTTCGCGCATGGTGATGATCGCCGTGCCCCGCAGCCGCGATGAATGGCCGCAGGCCATCTGGCGTGGCAATTCGTCGCTCGAGGTGTGGGTGCCGAACCTCGCGAAGGTGCTCGAAGCAAATTCCGCTTACAAGGATGTGGCAGTGACACTGAAATACTGCGCGGATGACCCGGGCCAGAGAGCCCGCGTCGCGCAGCATCAGGCGGATATTCAGCTGTGGATGGCGGCAGTCACTCGCTGGAGCGAGTTGCGCAAAGCAGATCCGGAGGGAGCGGGCCCGCGACCGCCGCGACCAGCAGAACCAGATGCCACGCCGCGCGCCTGCAGCAAAAGCGATATTCCGCCCCTCAACTGACACCGATCGGATTCAGCATCCGGGTCGCACAACATGAATTGCGCGGCATGAAAAAGGCGAGGTGTTGCCACCTCGCCTGGAAAGATCCGGAGAGCCGCCTCGCGGCTACGCTCTCCTCTCGATTCGCGCGTTTACAGATCCATCGACAGGTTGATCGAGTAGCGACGACCGGTGATGTCGTCGAACGGATTGAACGTGCCGAAGCCCTCGGTCGGATCCGTGAACAGGTAAGTCGCCGTACGCGGCTTCTTGTTCAGCGGATTGCTGATGTTCAGCGACGCATTGACCGGACCGATGCGCGTGCCGCCCGAGATGCTGAAGGTGTTGGTCACCGGGTACTGCGTGCGACCCGTTGCGCAGGGCAACTTGCCCGACACATTGCCCGCAGGCGCCACACCGGCGACGCAGCTTCCCGCCCGATACTGCCACTGCACCGAAACGCGGTTCACATCCCAGCTGTAGCTCACGTTGGTGCTGGAACGGAACGGCGTGGCGCTGCCAATGCCTTCGTTGTCACGCGTGTTGCTGCCAGCGGTCAGCGCCTGGATCTGGTCGAACAGGAAGTTCGCGTTGATGCCCACAGACAGCCGGCCCTTCGCATTCTCGAAGCCCATGTCCGCCAGCGCGCCGCTCCAGTTCATCGAAGCATCCAGACCGCGGATGATCAGCTTGCCGCGGTTCAGGTACGGCGTGCGGCCGTAGCGGATGCCGCCGATCGCCGGATCGCGCTCGATCGCGTTGCAATAGCCGTTCGGGTCATTGAGCAGATAGTCGGGGTTGTCACCGTAGCCGTTGAAGCAGGCCCAGCTGATGACACTGCCTGCCGTCACGTCGATCGGATCGTCGATGCGGGCCTCGAACCAGTCGAAGGTGGCCGTCATCCGCGACAGCAGCGGATTCTGGAACGGCGAGGTGAACACGACACCTGCAGTCCAGGTGCTGCCCTTTTCGCTCTCCAGATTCGGATTGCCGCTCAGGATGATGACAGCAGGAGGCGGTGCATTCGCACGGCCGAACTCGTTCGGATCCAGATCGTATTCGGACGAGCCGGAACCGCCAACCGCCGCGATCTGCGCGGCGCACAGCGCCTGCAGCTTGGCGCGATCAGGGTTGATCGCATCGTTCAAGGTTGCCAGCGGCGTGGTGCCGGTGCCATTGACCGCTCCGGCAAGCGTCGCCGCGCTGGGCACCACGCAGGGATCAGCCATGCCGCCATTGGCGTTGACCGAATCCTTGGTGTACAGCTCGGCGATATTGGGAGCACGCTCCGCGCGGTTGAAACCACCGCGGGCACGGATCCAGCTCAGGGGCTGCCAGCTGACCAGCGCCTTCCAGGTGGGCACGTTCTGGCCGGTGCTGTACTCCGACAGGCGACCACCCAGCTCGAGCTCGAGGCTCTGGATGCCCGGCAGGTCACGCAGCAGCGGAACCAGCAGCTCCGAGTAGACTTCCTTGACGCTCACGCCCGCATCGACGCTGCCGACGCCGAACTGGCCTGGCGAAGTGTCGTTGATGTAGTCGCTCTCGCGCAGCGAATCGGGCGTGTAGATGAAGGTGTTCTTGCGATAGCTCAGACCCATCGCGCCACGCACCTCGCCGGCCGGCAGCTCGAACAACCCGCCCTGCACCGTGAACTCATGCACGCGCTGGTTGGTGCGCTGGCGATCGGTCTGGTTCGACGCCACCGCGTCGATGCAATCCTGCGTGATCGGCTCGGGGCTGAACGGGCTGAGGCCGCTGGTGCAGCTCAGTGTCTTGCCGACTGACGTGTTGACCTGATAGCCCTTGCCGTAGTTGGGCTGCGACATGATCGTGCGGTAGTTGAACAGGGAGACGAAACCCTGGAACTCCGTCTGGGTCGAACCCTCACCCACCGAGGTGTAGAGGTCCCAGGTCCAGTCCTTGATGGGCAGATCGCCTTCGAGGCCCGTCGCCAGGCTCCAGGTGCGCTGCGTGTTGAAGGTGCCGCGCGCCGGCAGGAAGTCGAAGGCGTTGTTGTACGACCATGTGGCGTTGGGGCCGCAGGTATACACAGGCTGGCCCGTGGCCGGATCGACCTGGTAGGTCACGGCAACGCCGGTGGCCGGATTCACGAACACCGGTGCGCCACCCGTGCCAACAGGGTTCAGGTTGCGCTGGTAGTTCACGCACGACGACAGACCCGCGAACGGATTGGTGGCAGCCGTGCCACCCGCCGCCCGCGTACCTGCGGTGCGCGAGTTCAGCAGCGTGCGCAGCTCCGTGGGAACAGGGAATGCCTGCACCATCGTGCAACCACCCGTGGCCGGGCAATTCGTGCCGCGCGTATTGGTGCCGCCTGCGGCAATCGACACGTATTCCGGCAGCGTGGCGCCAGCTGCCAGGACGATCGTTGGAACGACAACGCCCTGAGCATTGGTGATGTTTCGAACCACGTTCGTCTGCTGCACCGAAGGCAGGTAGATCGCAGTCGGGCTGGAGTTGTAGGGAATCGGCGCCGCGAAAGTGCCCGAGGCGGGCGAGATCTCGCGGCGGGTCTCGGTCGTCGAAGTCGCGAAGTTGATCGTGGAGTACGCACGCAGGTGGTCGTTGAACTCGTACTTGGCGCGACCGAACAGGTTGTAGGCCTCACGCGGGCTGCTCAGCCAGCGGCCCCAGTCGGACTTGGTGACCGAAGGCGCGCAATTGCGATCCGGATACACCGTGTTCGGGGAGTTCGCCAGATACGTGCAGGCTACTTCGTAAGGATTGTTGGGCGTGTTGGTCGTGTCGCCGGCATAGCCCTGCGGTCCGTAGTAGAAGGTCGTGCCCTGGGTCTGGCCCGGGCAGGTGGACACCGCAGCGGTGTTCGCCCACAGGCAGCTCGCCGAGCGCGTGAACAGCGTCGCATCGCCGTAGGGAATCGAAAGACCCTGCGGATTCACGTAATTCGCGCTGCCGTTGCGATTGATCATGAAACCGCCGCCGGAAGGCGCGGTGGCAGAGATGCAATTCACGTTGGTGCCGTTCGGGCTCTGGCAGGTGCGATCGAAGAACACCCCGTTCACTGCAGCCTGGCTGGGCGCGCCCTGCGTGCTGACGCGGTATTCCGAGAACGGCGGGAAGGAGTAATTCAGGAAGCTGGAATAGGGGGAAGCCAGCGCTTCCTCGTACCAGCCGCGGTTGGCGTAATACGCCGTATCGCGCTTGCTGTACTCGATGCCGACCATGGCGTTGCCCTTGCCCTTGAGGCTGGTGCCCATCACGGAGGACACCTGGTACTCGCCGCCGTCGCCGACTTCATAGATACCGCCGCGCATCGAGACACTGATGCCTTCGAAATTGTCGCGCAGCTTGATGTTGGTCACGCCGGCCAGCGCGTCGGCGCCGTACACGGCCGAGGCACCACCGGTCACCACCTCGACGCTCGCAATCGCCGCCGAGGGAATCGTGTTCAGGTCCACCGTGCCGGTGGCGTTGTTCGGCTGGCCGCGATGGCCGTCGATCAGCGTCAGCGAGCGGTTGGTGCCGAGGCCGCGCAGGTTCACGTTGGCAGCGCCAGGGGTGAAGGTGCCGACGCGGCCGCCGTTGTCGGGCAGACGCGCGTTGTCGAACATGGTGCCGCTGCCGGCGCCGCCGTCGAGGCCTTCCTGGCCGACCAGCTGGCCCACGCCGCCGCTGGCGGTGCTGCCGAGGCCCGCGCCGCCGGCCATGAACTGCGGCAGCTCGTTGAGTGCCTGTTCGATCGAGATGTAGCTGTTTTCCTGCAGCTTCTCGCGGTCAACCGTGACCAGCGGGCTGTTGCTCTGGGTGTCCTTGCGGACGATGCGCGAGCCGGTGACCCGCACTTCCTCCAGCTCGGTGACCGTTTCTTCGGGAGCGGCATCTGCCGCAAGAACCTGCGGGATGTAAATGAACTGCGAAGCTGTACCCAGTACAGCGGCCGCGACCGCTGCGCGCACACGGAAATTACACACTCTGCTGGCACTCATGCAGGCGCCCCCCAAGTTAAGTTATTGATAGACAACAAGAAGACAGCCACGCACGGAGCGCAAACACTGCCCATCAGTTACGTAGACAGATGACGCAGGGTTTTCCTCCATTACATTTTTGATCGCAGAGCGGGAGCGCTTCCTGCGACGTACCGCCTGGGCGATGATCGAAGGCATGAAAACCACACCCCTCGACCCGCTCGACTTCTTCGGCACCGCCGCATTGCTGTCGAGTGAAAACGTCGCCATCCGCGACAGCGTTGCCCGGCTGGTGGATGAAAAGATCCTGCCCATCATCCGGGCCTGCTTCGAGCAGCATCACTTTCCCCGCGAGCTGGTGCCGGAACTGGCGTCGCTCGGCCTGTTCGGCGCCTCGCTGCAGGGCTACGACTGCGCCGGACTGGGCGCCATCGCCAGCGGCCTGATCTGCCAGGAACTCGAACGCGGCGACAGCGCCATCCGCAGTTTCGTCTCCGTGCAGTCGTCGCTGTGCATGTACCCCATCCACACCTTCGGCAGCGAGGCACAGAAGCAGCGCTGGCTGCCGGCAATGGCACGCGGTGAAATCATCGGCTGCTTCGGCCTGACGGAATCGCAGGGCGGATCAGACCCCGCCAACCTGCGCACCCATGCGCGCCGCGATGGCGACGACTGGATCCTCTCGGGTTCGAAGATGTGGATCACCAACGGCAGCATCGCGGATGTCGCGGTGGTGTGGGCGCAGACCGATGCCGGCATCCGCGGATTTCTCGTGGAACGCAACATGCCCGGCTTTTCCGCCACCGAGATCGACAACAAGTTCAGCCTGCGCGCTTCGATCACTTCCGCGTTGTATTTCGATTCCGTGCGCCTGCCGCAGGCCAGCCTGCTGCCTGAAGCCATCGGTCTGAAGGGCCCATTGTCCTGCCTCACGCAGGCGCGTTACGGCATCTGCTGGGGCGTCATCGGCGCCGCCCAGGCCTGCCTTGCGCAGCTGCTCGATTACACCAGCTCGCGCGAACTCTTCGGCAAGGCCCTGGCGGAGAATCAGGCCATACAGATCCGTCTCGCCGACATGAGCCGCCGCATCACCACTGCGCAGCTGCTGGCCCTGCAGCTCGGGCAGCTCAAGGAAGCCGGCAGCATGACGCCCGCGCAGGTCTCCATGGCCAAGTGGAACAACTGCCGCATGGCGCTGGATGTGGCGCGCGACTGCCGCGACATGCTGGGCGGCGCCGGCATCAGCGCGGAGTACGTGCCAATCCGCCACATGCTGAATCTGGAAAGTGTGATCACTTATGAGGGCACCGAAACCATCCACCAGCTGACGGTGGGACGCGCGCTGACCGGACACTCCGCCTTTTGAATATGTTGCATACAACAGACAGTTGCACTTGTTCGTTTGTTTCGCGCTACACTTGCTGCAGGCAGTAAGTGGTGGCGCGAAGCGCAGCAACTAACTATCTGATTGTATTGAAGATTACCCCTTTTGTGGGGTTGAAGAGACAAAAGAAACCCAGGCGATCAGAGTGGGCACGGTAGGCGACAGCTCCATTTGCAGGGCGGGTCGCGGTGTGAGAATCGGGCGAATTGCCGCCCGGGCCGCTGAATCGGCCGGTCCTTCCAGGACCGAACGCACCAACCGGCGAAGCTTTTGATGTCCATTGCGGGCGCAGAAAGCCCGTGTTTGTTGATTGATCTCGGGACAAAGCTGGAACTGAACAACCCCGCCTTCAAGCGGGGTTTTTTTTGACTCCGGAAAGGTGCCTCCTCATGAGTCGTATCGTCCTGTTCGTGCATGACCTGCGTGCCAGTGGCGTCGTGCGGGACAGCCTGAATCTCGCGCTGCATTGCGCGCCATTCCACACGGTCACGCTGGTGTCGGGCCATCGCACGGGTTTCCTGCAGGAACAGGTTCGCGCCTCCGGCATTGAGTGGATCTGCCTGCGCGATCGGGCAGGTGGAAACGCGAGCCGCCTGTTCGCCATCCCGCCGCTGCTGCGTCGCTGGCTGCGCCACCAGGAACCCTGTGTGCTGGTGTCGATGGGAAACATGGGGCACGCGACGGTCTACCTGGCCAGCCGCGGCCTCCCGCATGTGCAACGTATCTATCGCATCAGCAATGAAGTCGCACGGCACGAAGGACTGTTTGGCTGGCTCAGGACCAGCTGGATCCGGCGTCTCATCCAGGATGCCGACGGACTGCCGCTGGTTGGCGCCGCGCTGGCCGCAAATCCACTGTTCGCATCCACGTTGCAGCGTGGCGTTGCCGTGCAGATGGCCAGTGGCGTCGACATCGCATACGCCAGACAACTGGCCGAAGCGCCCTCTCCACATGCCTGGTTCCAGGAGGATGTACCTGTCGTGCTCGGTATCGGACGGCTGCGCCCACAGAAGAACTTCGGCCTGCTGATTGAAGCCGCGGCATTGCTGCGTCGAACACGTCGCTGTCGACTGGTAATCATTGGCGGTGGTTCGGAAGGTGAGCGCGTTGCGCTCGCGAAACAGGCCGCGCACGCAGGACTGGGTGATGACTTCCTGCTGGCCGGTGAGACGCAGAATGTTTTCTGCTGGCTCGCCCGCGCGCAGGTGTTTGTGCTGCCATCGCGATGGGAGGGCTCATCCGTGGCCTTGATTGAAGCCATGTCAGTGGGCACGCCCATCGTTGCGTCGATGCTCGCCGGTGACGCCGCGGAGGTTCTGGAGAATGGACGTTTCGGCCGCTTGTTCGACGGCGCAAGTGCTCCGCTGCTGGCCGAGGCCATCGAGTTGCAGCTGTCTGATCAGGTCGTGAAGCCGGGAGACCGGGCGCTCCGCTATGGCGAACCCTGGGAGTCCTATCGCTCGATGTTCGAGCGCGTGGCTGCCGCCAGCAATTCGTCGACCGTATAGCCGGGCGTTCCCAGCTTTGGCGGGCGCGGCGCAGCTTCCAGAAAAGAAATCTCCCGCGACAATGATTCACGCCAGGGCCTGCCTGCCGGATCATGCCGGCCACAAGGCAGGCAGCTCGCATACCCGGGGTATTCCGGCGTGACGTAAGGATCATCTTCCTTGCCGCGCACCGGCTCGGCCACTTCGCCATCTTCATCCTGCAGCGGGAACATCCAGCAGGTGGTGGGCTTGTAGGACCAGGGATGCTGACCGTTGTTGCGCGCGAACTTCTCGAGCTCGCAGAAGCCCTGGGCATCGCCAAACACACAACGCGTACGCGTGAAATGCGCCGGAAAATCCGCGCTGCGGTATTCGTTCGGCCGGGTTGCCGTCTTGCGACCGAGGAACTCGCCATCCCAGTAACCATCCACGACGAACTGCTCCGGCAACTTGGCGCGCAGTTCCGGCAGCTTCGCCACCAGCTCGCGCAGGAACTCTTCTTCACCGGGCTGCAGATACACCCCGTCGTAACAGCATCGCCCCTCGCACTTCAATACATCACAGGTCGACATGCACAGCTCACCCGACAGAACACCGCTCATGCTGATCCCTTGTTGTCCGCGAAGAAGTAATGCTGGATTTCCGATGGTGCCTCGGAGCGCAGTGGAAACACCAACTCGAAACGCGCGCCCTGCCCGGGTGCGGTGTCCACCGTGAACTTGCCACCGGCTTCCTGCACGCGATCGGCGATGCTCCACAGGCCGAACCCGCCGCTACGGGCACCGAACATGTCGAGCTGCCACTCGAAGCCCTTGCCGCCATCGGCCACTTCCACCCGCAATGTGTCGGCATCGCCATGCACCTTCACCTGCGCAGCGTTGACGCCTGCATGTTTGATCACATTGCGCAGCAGCTCGCGCACCAGCTTGAACACCAGCACCCGCACATCGAGCTTGATGGCATCCTCTTTCACGCGGGCGTCCAGATCCACCTGCAGCTTGTCATGCCCGCGCAGATAGACGGCCAGCCACTGCAGGGCTGGCGCCAGACCGAGGTCATAGAGCCCGGGCGGGCTCAGGTCGGAAATCACATGCCGCGTGCGTTCCTGCACATCCCGCAGGCGCACGCGCACTTCGTCCAGCAGCAGGCGCACATCCGGTGGTGCGTGTTCGCGCGCCACTTCCAGTGTCATGCCCATGCCCACCAGCGATTGCCCGATGCCATCATGCAGGTCCACCGCCGTGGCGCGCCGCGCCTTCTCCTCTGCCGTGTTGATCTGCCGCGCGTAGGACTTCAGCCGATCCTGATCCCGCAGCAAGCGCGCGGTCAGCTCGACCAGTTCGGTAATGTCCCGCGCCACTCCCCAGATGCGCTGCAGATGCTGGTCCTGCACCACGCCACTGAAAGATGTCAGGAAGGTGTGCTGCCGGCCATGCAGGTTGGTCGTGAACCGCAGTCCGTCCATGGAGAAACCCTGTTTCGCAGCCTGCTCGATATGCTGCTCGTAGATGGCGCTCCACGGCAGCTCGCGTCGCCACATGCCGAGGTCATGCGCCAGATCCACGGCATCGAACTGTCGGTAGGACAGATTGCATTCCGCCACCTGGCCATGTTCGCGCAGCCAGGCCAGCTGCTGTTGCGGTGGCAGGGAAACCGGCATCGGCTGCGTCAACTCCACACGCCACACCGCCTCGGTGCTCAGATCCACAAAATTCCGGTAACGCGATTCGCTGTCGCGCAGGCGGGCCAGGGCGATGCGCATTTCCGTCAGCGCCGTGGCCAGCACAAAGGACGTCGCCGCCACCGACAGGAGGAACGCCTGTACATGTGCCGTGCGGCTGAATGGATCCACCGCCACAAACGGGCCCTTCAACTCCGAGGCCAGCTCGGCGCACAGCAGCACTGTGCCCATCGACAGAGTAGCCACCCAACGTGGCGGTGAACGGAAAGCCGCATACACCAGCAGGATGAGCATGACAAAGGGCAATTGCAGCATCGACGCGGCGCCGCCTGCCGATGCGCTGAATACATAAACGCTGGCCAGCGCGAGCAGCACCGCCAGCACCAGCATCTCGGCGCGCGAGCGCAATGCAAGCTCCGGAAAATCCTTGCGCACCGGGACACACCAGCAGAACACCACCGGCACCACCGCCAGGTTGCCGAGCCAGTTGCCCACCCACCAGATCTGGATCTGATGCAGGTAGCCCTGTGCGCTGTAAAGGCCAGATGAATTGACGGCTGCTCCCAGCAGTGCTCCCACCAGCGAGCCGATGCCGGCGGCGAAGATGAACTGGATTGTCTGTGCCGTACGCACCTGCGATCGGTCGCTGATCAGCCAGCGCGCGATGCTGGCGCCAACAAGGGAGTCGATGGCATTGGAAGCCACGAAAAGCAGCGCCATGCCCGGCACGAACGGCGCCTGCAGCAGCGCGGCGAAGGAGAATTCCACCGCCACATGCAGCGCCAGGAATGCCGGCCAGTAGATTCGGTCCGACAGCCACAGCGCGGCGAACAGCAAGCCGGCGGAAGGCCACATGACCGCAGGCTCGCTGATGGATTCCTTGAATTCATACCCCAGCCACACGAGCAGGATATAGGCCACCAGGAAGGCTGCCAGGACACCGATCGGGCCACCGAATCGCTGCAGCACGGCTTGCCAGGGGCTGCCGCGATGGCGCGCGTCCAGCTGAACGAACTCCGCCCCTTGAAGCTCTGTGCTCACTCGCCTCCCAGATCCATTTCCAAGCCTAGTCCGGTGTGCACCCCCGGGTAAACCGGGAGCGCTGCATTTGTGCCACCCGACGCCGAGATATCACCTCTAGGCTATAATGCGCCCGGGAGGGAATATGGCCATCACTTTCCGGCAGCTCGAGATCTTTGTCGCAGCCGCCAAGGACTGCAATTTCCGGCGCACGGCCGATCGCCTGGGCGTCAGCCAGCCGTCGATCAGCAATCAGATCCGCGCTCTGGAAGGCCATCTGGGGCATTGCCTGTTCGAACGCCGGCGCGGCTCGCCACCCACCTTGTCGACCGACGGACAGGTCTTTCTCGAGCGCGCCAAGGAGCTGGTGCTAGGTCGCCAGGAAATGGAACATCAGGGCAACAACACACGTGGCACCCGGGTGATCCGTCTGGCGGTAACTGCGGGCCCGCTGCTGCTCGATGCCTACATCCGGCCGCGGCTGCCGGCCTTCTGCGAAGCGAACCCGGGCATCCACCTCGATTTCGTGCAACTGAATCCGATCCGCGGCGCCGCGCCCATGGTGCTGAGCGGCGAGGCAGACCTCGCCGTATTCACGGGCGATTATGTGATCGACGACCGGCTGCAGTCGGAGATCATCAATACCGTGGGGGTGTCGATCTACGCCTCGCCAGCCCTGGCCAAGCGCGCCGCCAAACCCGGCGCCAACATCGCCGATCTGCCATTCATCATGCCGCCGGATGATTTCCGGCCCACGCGCTTCATGTGGCGCACGCTGAAGGAAGCGGGCATCGAGCCGAAGAACATCATCGCGCGCTCGCAGTTTCCCGAGGTGACGGCCACCATGTGTCTCGAGGGGCATGGCGTCGCGGTGCTGTTCGACCACTTCGTTGCCAGTGGTCTGGCCGAAGGCCGCATCGTGAAGCTTGGCCCGCCCATGCCCAGCACCTCGCTGGTGCTGCTCATCGGTTCGCGCGCGCAGCGCCCTGCCGCGGCACCCGCGGTGGAACTGTTCCGTCAGGCCACCCGCAAGCTCGCGACACGGTAATTGCTGACGCTGCAACCCATCGGGCACATGCGCACCGCCTTCGCCACGAAGGTGGAGGCGCCCCGCCAACCCGCTGCCGCAACCGGCACACCCGGGATCATCGAGCTCCTTCCCGGCATGAACCTGGAACACGCCATCGAAGACCTCGCGGGCTGGGAGCGTATCTGGGTCATCTTCTGGTTTGATCGCAATGCAGGCTGGCGCCCCAAGGTGCTGCCACCGCGCAGCACCGATGGCCGCAAGGGTGTGCTCGCCACGCGCTCACCCCATCGCCCGAACCCCATCGGCCTCTCCGCGCTGCGGCTGGAACGCATCGAGGGGCTGCAGCTGCATGTGCTGGATGCGGACCTTCTCGATGGCACGCCGGTGCTCGATATCAAACCGTATGTGCCCTACACCGATGCGTTTCCGGAATCCGGCAGCGGCTGGCTGGCGCCAGCTGCTGCGGATCCGGGCAAGGCCTATGTGGTGGGTTTCTCGGCAGCAGCTGAAACACAGCTGGCCTGGATTGCAGCGCGCTCCGCCTTGCCCTTGCGAGAACGAATCGTGAATACCCTGATGCTCGGCCCACAGCCGCATCCTTATCGCCGCATCAAACGCGGCAAAGATGGCGGCCTTGCTCTCGCCGTGCAGGATTGGCGCGCAACGTTCGAGGTCAGTGGAGAAGTTGTCCGCGTGCTGGCGCTTCACACCGGCTACCGCCCGTCGCAGCTCGAAACAGGTGCCGACGATCCATCCGGCCAGCTGCGCCTGCACCGCGAGTTCGCGGCGCAGTTTGCCTCAGGCTGAAGTTTCTTCCGGCCAGTACAGCCGCATCGGATTGTCGACCAGCAGCTTCTGCTGCAACGCTGCCGTCACCGCGATATGCGGGATGAAATCCACCAGCAGGCCATCATCCGGCATGTGGTCTTTCAGGTTCGGATGCGGCCAGTCCGTGCCCCACAGCACGCGCTCCGGGAATTCTTCCACCACGCGGCGCGCGAAGGGAATCACGTCGCGGTAGGCGTGGCGTTCGCCATTCAGCGCCGGTGGTCCGCTCACGGAAAGCCGCTCCGGGCAACTCACCTTGCTCCATACATTCTGGTGCTCGCGCATGAACTTCAGGAACAGGCTGAACTGCGGGCCATCGACCGGCATCTTCACATCCGGCCGGCCCATGTGATCCACCACCACGGTGGTGGGCAGCGCGGTGAAGAAGTCCCACAGCTCGGGCAGATCCACCGCCTCGAAATAGATCACCACATGCCAGCCGAGCTTGCCGATGCGGCCGGCGATCTCCAGCAATTCATCCTTCGGCGTGAAATCGACCAGCCGCTTCACGAAGTTGAAGCGCACGCCGCGCACGCCCGCAGCATGCAGCTCGGCCAGTTCCCCGTCGGTCACGGTGCGGCGCACCGTCGCCACGCCACGCGCCTTGCCATTCGCTGCGCGGCAGGCATCGACCATCGCGCTGTTGTCCGCGCCATGGCAGGTCGCCTGCACGATCACATTGCGCGCAAAACCCAGGTGATCACGCAAAGCAAATAACTGCTGCTTCGACGCATCGCAGGGCGTGTACTTGCGCTCCGGCGCGAAGGGAAACTCCGCGCCCGGCCCGAACACATGGCAATGCGCATCCACCGCGCCGGCCGGCAGCACGAAGCGGGGTTTCGACGGGCCTGCGTACCAGTCCAGCCAGCCGGGGGTCTTGGTGAACACTTCAGACATCAATGCCAAGGTATCCCAGGATGCCCTTGGCCGCTTCGCGACCCTCGAACACCGCCGTCACCACCAGATCGGAACCGCGCACCATGTCACCGCCGGCAAACACCTTCGGGTTCGTGGTCTGGAACGGTGTCTTGCGATCGGCAGTCACGCGCACGCGGCCATTGCCATGCACGCCGATGGCATGCTGCTCGAACCACCCGCCGGGCTCGGCTGGAAGCCGAAGGCAATGACCACCGCATCCGCGGGAATCACTTCTTCAGTACCCGGCACGTTCTCGGCCACGCGCCGGCCGCGTGCATCCGGCTTGCCGAGACGCGTCTCGACCACCCGCACGCCTTCCACCTTGCCATTGCCGATGATCTCCACCGGCTGGCGGTTGAACAGGAACGTGACGCCCTCTTCCATGCTGTTCTTGTAGTCGCGGCGCGAGCCGGGCATGTTCTCGGCGTCGCGCCGATAGGTGCAGGTCACCGACTCGGCACCCTGGCGGATGGCCGTGCGATTGCAGTCCATGCCGGTGTCGCCACCGCCCAGCACCACCACGCGCTTGCCCTCCAGGTTCACGAACGTCGAACTGCCCGGCAGTCCGAGCTCATGATTGATGTTCGAGATCAGGTACGGCAGCGCCTCGTGCACGCCCGGCAGATCCTCGCCGGGGAAGCCGCCCTTCACATACTTGTAGGTGCCCATGCCGAGGAACACGGCATCGAATTCCTCCAGCAGCTTCTCGAAGGGCATGTCCTTGCCGATCTCCACGCCCAGCCGGAACTCCACGCCCATGCCTTCCATGAGCTCGCGGCGCGTCTCGACCACTTCCTTCTCGAGCTTGAAGGGCGGGATGCCGAAGGTGAGCAGGCCACCGATGCGCGCGTACTTGTCGAACACCACCGGCTGCACGCCATTGCGCACGAGGATGTCGGCACAGCCCAGGCCCGCCGGGCCCGCGCCGATCACGGCCACGCGCTTGCCGGTCTTCACGACATTCGACATGTCCGGACGCCAGCCCTGCTTCAGGGCTTCGTCGGTGATGTACTTCTCGATCGAGCCGATCGTCACGGCACCGAGGCCGTCGTTCAGCGTGCAGGCGCCTTCGCACAGGCGATCCTGCGGACAGATGCGGCCGCACATCTCGGGCAGCGAGTTCGTCTGGTGCGACAGCTCCGCCGCCTCGAACAGGTTGCCCTCGTTGATCAGCTTCAGCCAGTTCGGGATGTAGTTGTGCACCGGGCACTTCCACTCGCAGAACGGGTTGCCGCAGGAGAGGCAACGGCCCGCCTGCTGCGCGGCGCCCGTCGGCTCGAACTGCGTGTAGATCTCGCGGAACTCGGTCTTGCGCACCTCGATGGGCAGCTTCTCCGGATCGTGCCGGGGAATGTCGAGGAACTGCAGATTCTTGTCGGCAACTGACATCAGGCTGCCCTGCTCAGATTTTCAATCAGCGATTCGATCGAGGCGGCCTTGGGCTTCACCACCCAGAAGTGGCCGATGAACGAACGGAAGTCGCGCAGGATCTCCTCGCCCCAGACGCTGCCGGTCTCGGCCACATGCCGCTCGATCAGGTGCTGCAGGTGCAGCTGCTGCTCCTGCATGCCCTCGGTGTTGATGCGATGGATGTCGATCAGCTCGTGGTTGTAGCGGTCGACGAAGTCGCGATCCATGTCGAGCACGTAGGCGAAGCCGCCGGTGAAGCCCGGCACCGAAGTTGAAGCCGGTGCGGCCCGAGCACGCAGACCACGCCGCCGGTCATGTATTCGCAGCAGTGATCGCCGGCGCCTTCCACCACCGCGACGGCACCGGAGTTGCGCACGGCAAAGCGCTCGCCCACCTGGCCCGCGGCATACAGCTCGCCGCCGGTGGCGCCATACAGGCAGGTGTTGCCCATGATCACGGTGTCGCGCGCGACGAAGCCGGACTTCGCGCGGCGGCCGCAGCACGAGCTTGCCCGCGGCCATGCCCTTGCCGACGTAGTCGTTCGCATCGCCTTCGAGGATCATGTGCAGGCCGCCGGCATTCCACACGCCGAAGCTCTGCCCGACGGAGCCGGTGAGCTTCACGGTGATCGGCGACTTCACCATGCCGTAGTTGCCCCAGCGCCGCGCGATCTCGCCCGAGATGCGCGCGCCGATCGAGCGGTTGAAGTTCTTCACCTCGTACTGCCACTCGCCGCCGCTGCCGTTCTGGATGGCGGCATACATGTCGGCCACCATCTTCTCGGCCAGCACGCCCTTGTCGAACGGCGGATTGCGCGGTCTCGGTGCAGAACTGCGGACCGCCGACGGGCAGCCCCGCCGCGGACAGCAGCGGCGACAGATCCAGGCGGCTCTGCCGCGCCGTCTGTCCCGCAGCCGGCTGCAGGTACTGCGTCTGGCCGATCAGCTCCGCCATCGTGCGCACACCGAGCTGCGCCAGCGATCTCGCGCACTTCCTCGCGCCACGAAGCGGAAGTAGTTGATCACCATGTCGGGCATGCCGATGAAGTACTTCTCGCGCAGCACATTGTGCTGCGTGGCCACGCCCGTGGCGCAGTTGTTCAGATGGCAGATGCGCAGGTACTTGCAGCCCAGCGCCACCATCGGCGCCGTGCCGAAGCCGAAGCTCTCGGCGCCGAGGATCGCCGCCTTGATCACGTCGAGGCCGGTCTTCAGGCCACCGTCGGCCTGCACGCGCACCTTGTGGCGCATGTCGTTGCGACGCAGCGTCTGGTGCGTTTCGGCGAGGCCCAGTTCGAAGGGCGAGCCGGCGTACTTGATCGAAGTCAGCGGGCTCGCGCCCGTGCCGCCGTCGTGACCGGAGATGGTGATGAGGTCGGCATAGGCCTTCGCCACGCCGGCGGCAATGGTGCCCACGCCAGGCTCGGCCACCAGCTTCACCGACACCAGCGCCTGCGGATTCACCTGCTTCAGGTCGAAGATCAGCTGCGCGAGATCTTCGATGGAATAGATGTCGTGATGCGGCGGCGGCGAGATCAGGCCCACGCCCGGCCGCGCGAAACGCAGCTTCGCGATCATCGCGTTCACCTTGTCGCCGGGCAGCTGGCCGCCTTCGCCGGGCTTCGCGCCCTGCGCCACCTTGATCTGCAGCACTTCGGCGTTCACCAGGTACTCCGGCGTCACGCCGAAGCGGCCGGAGGCGACCTGCTTGATCTTCGAGTTCTTCTCGGTGCCGTAGCGCGACCGGATCCTCGCCGCCTTCGCCCGAATTCGAGCGCGCGCCGAGCCGGTTCATCGCAATGGCCAGCGCCTCGTGCGCCTCGGGCGACAACGCGCCCAGCGACATGCCGGCGGAGTCGAAGCGCGAAATGATCGCCTCTTCCGATTCGACCTCATCCACGCGATATCGGCTGCGCCTGCGGCGCAAGCGCCAGCAGGTCGCGCAGCGTCGAAGCCGGCCGCGTCGTTCACGATCTTCGCGAAATCCTGAGTACAGCGAGTAATCGCCGGTGTTCACCGCCGCCTGCAGCGTCGCGATCACGTCCGGGTTGTACATGTGGTATTCGCCGCCGTGCACGTACTTCAGCAGGCCGCCATGCTCGACACTGAGCATGTTGTTCCAGGCGCGGCCAGCCAGCCGCTGCTGGTCTTCCTGCAGGTCGTCGAAGTTCGCGCCCTTGATGCGGCTCGTGCGTGCCATGGAAGCACATGTCCACCACGTCGTCGCCCAGGCCGACGATCTCGAACAGCTGGCCGCTGCGATAACTCGCGATGGTCGAGATGCCCATCTTCGAGATGATCTTCATCAGGCCCTTGCGGATGGCCTTGCGATAGCTGCGACCGATCTCGATGCGATGGTCTGCCTCGGTGTTCACCTTGGCCTTCGAGCGCATGGTCATGTCGTACAGCGTCTGGTACGCCATGTACGGATACACCGCCGTCGCGCCATAGCCGATGAGGCAGGCGAAATGATGCGGATCGCGCGCGGTGCCGGTCTCGATCAGCAGGTTGCACTTGCAGCGCAGCCCCTGCTTCACCAGGTGGTGGTGGATGGCGCCGGTGGCGAGCAGCGCGTGGATCGGCAGCTTGTCGCGCACCAGGTAGCGATCCGAGATCAGCAGCACCACCACGCCATCGCGCACCGCCGCTTCGGCTTCGCGGCAGATGCGCTGCAAGCGCGGCCTGCAGTCCTTCGGACGGCGCGTACTGCAGGTCGATGAAGGCATTGGGCACGCCTTCCTCGCCCATCGCCACGATCTGCCGCAGCTTGCGCTGCGAGAGCACCGGCGAGTTCAGCACGATCTGGCTGCGCGTGCGAGGCCTGCGGCTGGAACACATTGCATTCCGGCCCGATCTCGCGTCTGCAGCGACATCACGATCGATTCGCGCAGCGGGTCGATCGGCGGGTTCGTCACCTGCGCGAACTGCTGCCGGAAGTAGTCGTAGAGATTGCGCGTGTGATGCGACAGCACCGGCATGGGCGTGTCGTCGCCCATCGAGCCCACGGCCTCGCTTTCATCGCGCGCCAGCACGCGGATGATCTCCTCGCGCTCCTCGGCCGTGATGTTGAACATCTTGCGATAGACGGAGAGCGTCTGCTTGTCCATGGGCTCCGCAGCCAGCGACGGATCGATCAGATCCGACTCCAGGTACTTCACGCCCTTCTTGAGCCAGGCCTTGTACGGATAGCGCGCCTTCAGCAGATCGTCGATGTCGCTCGTTTTCCAGCAGCGTTGCCGGTCTGCAGGTCGAGCGCGAGCATCTGGCCCGGGCCCATGCGGCCCTTGCGCACCACGTCTTCCGGCTTGTAATCCCACACGCCGATTTCCGAGGCGACCGTCAGATGGCGGTTCCTGGTGATCACATAGCGCGCCGGGCGCAGGCCGTTGCGGTCGAGCGCGCAGCAGGCGTAGCGGCCATCGGTGAGCACCACGCCGGCCGGACCATCCCAGGGCTCCAGGTGCGGCGCATAGAATTCATAGAACGCGCGCAGGTCGGGATCGATGCCGTCGACGCTCTGCCAGGCCGGCGGCATCAGCAGCCGCATCGCCTGCATCGGATCCATGCCACCCATCAGATAGCACCTCGAGCATGTTGTCGAGGCTCTGCGAATCCGAACCCGTGCATCGACACCAGCGGCGCGATGTCCTTCAGATCCGGCAGCAGCGGCGACTTCAGCACCGGACCACGCGCCTCGGCCCAGCTGCGGTTGGCCTCGATGGTGTTGATCTCGCCGTTGTGCGCGAGGTAGCGGAACGGATGCGCCAGCTTCCACTGCGGCAGCGTGTTGGTGGAGAAGCGCTGGTGGAACACGGCCACCGAAGCTTCCACGCGCTCATCTCCCAGATCCGGGAAGAACTCGACCAGGTGCGACGGCATCACCATGCCCTTGTAGACAATGGTGGCCGACGAAAGGCTGGGCAGATAGAACGCCGCATCCGCCTCGGCACGCGCGCGCTCGGCACGGCGGCGCGCCATGAACAGCTTGCGGTTGAACGAGGCTTCGTCCACATCGGCGGGCGCATTCACGAACAGCTGCGTGATCTGCGGCAGCGTCTTCAGTGCTTCTTCACCGCAGGCGCTCGGGTTGGTGGGCAGCTCGCGCCAGCCGGCAACCACCAGGCCCTCGCGCTCCAGCTGCGCTGCGAGTTCAGCGCGGCTCGCCGCGCCGATCGCCGCATCGCGATTGAGGAAAACATTGCCCGCCGCAAACAGCGGCGCAAGCTTGATGCCCGCATCCTTCGCCGCTGCACGCAGGAACTTCTCGGGCTTCTTGAGCATCAGCCCGCAACCGTCACCGGTCTTGCCGTCGGCGGCGACAGCGCCGCGATGCGTCAGACGATTCAGCGACGCGATGGCGGTTTTCACCAGCCAGTGACTGGGCTGATCGTCCAGGTTCGCGATCAGGCCAAAGCCACAGCTGTCCTTCTCGTAGGAGTCACGATAAAGACCTTGTTCTTGTGGCGTACTCATCTTCTTATACGGCTCCTGGTCGTATGCGTGCCGGGGCCTTTGCAGAGGCGACAAAGCCTCCGTCACAGGCGAGCCCACGACGACCTGATGATCAAACGATTGCGTCTCGAGCCTGGCCTGCCCGATGCGGCCAACGGAGACAGTCTCTGCCGAATGATACCGCTGCCTGCGCAGGATTCAATTCGCGAAGGCGACGATAAGGGGCTACACCCGTGTAAATCAGGCCTTTGCGAATTATGAGGTTATGCGCGGAAGCGCGAAGGCATCGCGAAGCGCCAGGCGAACAGCAGCGCCGCGCCGCTCAGGCTCCAGCCCAGCGCCGCCTGCGCATCCGGCGCTGACAGGGACAGCACTGCGGCATACAGCAGCTCACCGCCCAGCCATGCCGCCACACTGACACAGGCAGCAATTCCCACCCCGCGCAGCAGCAAGGGCGCCCATGCCTCTCGCTCTTCTGCCTTCAACGCCACCCGCGCAGCAAAACCCGGCGGTGGCTGCCATTCGGGCAACCGCGCCAGGGCGGCATCGATCCGCTGCATTTCCTGTGGGTCGTTCTTCATGCCAGACGCTCCCGCAGCAGCGCCTTGCCGCGGAACACCAGCGTCTTGACCGTGCCTGTGGGAATACCGAGCATCATCGCGATCTCATCGTAGCCCAGCTCCTGCAGCGCGGCATACGCCAGCGGCAGGCGATAGCGCTCCGGCAGCCCGTCCACGGCGGCATGCACCCGGGCCACTTCTTCGTCCGAGATGGCCCTCGCAAGGGGATCCGATGCCACACCTTCCTCAGGCCAGCCCGCTTCCGCAGCGCTGAGCCCCGGCTCGTCGCACAGCTCTGTCGCGGAGAACTGCGGCCGCCTTCCCTGACGACGCAGCTCGTCGAGCGCCACGCGGTGCGCGATGCTGCAGATCCAGGTCGAGAGGCGGGCACGTCCGTCGAATCCGGCCAATGCGCGGAACGCGCGCAGAAAAGTCTCCTGGCAGAGATCCTCCACGAGAGGGTGGTCACGCACCACGCGCCAGATGACCGTGCCGGCAATGCGCGCATGGCGGGATACCAGGCGCGCGCAGGCAGCCTGGTCGCCCGCAAGGCAGCGTCGCACCAGTTCCGCATCGGACTCCTCTACCACCGCTCACCCGACTGCTGTTCGGAAGTAAGACGCGTGATGGCCTTGCCCGGTTTCACGCGCAGGAATGAAACCTCGGTGCCCGTCGCGGCGTCTCATGCACATCCACGACACGAGGTGCCTGTCATGCACGGTTTTCCCTGGTTTCTGCTTATTCCGCTGGTTGCCATCGTCGGCGGCCTCGGCACCGGCATGATCGCCATTCTCACCGAACATCAGCGCAAGCAGGCCATGCTGGAGGAACGCCGGCTGATGATCGAGAAGGGGATGACGCCGCCCGCCATGAACAACGAGATCCTCTCCGGCGAGCGCGCCGCCGGCACGCGTTCCTCGGTGGAATCCAGTCTGCGCAACGGCATTCTGCTGCTTGCGGTGGGAATCGGACTGCTCGCCGCCTTCGTGGTTTTCCGTTATCTGATCGGAGCCGGCGGCACACCGATTCCCGACCGCGTAACCGCACTGCTCGGCCCTGCCGGCGCGTTGGTGGCGATGATCGGCGCGGGCCACCTCGTGTATTTCCGTCTCGCTCGCGACCGTCCCTCCGCCCGCGACTTGTGAGGTTGCTGGCAATTCCTGAAATCGGGCGCCTCACCTATTGCATCGTGGGGCTGCAGGTCTTATTGTCCGCGCGCGTTGCGGGGTGTGGTGCCGCCCGTGACGCCCAGAAATGGTTGTCAGGACCCTTTGGAGGTGCTTGAACCCAACAATGAATACTCAGAGCAAATCGACGGGCGCAAAGTCCGTGCAAGCTCCCCGCTTGCTGAGCGTCACTCAGTATTTAGAAAAGAATTTCCCTGATTTCTTCGCCGAAGCCCGTTTCCAGGTCGGCGATGACGACTATTTCCTCTACAGCCGATTCGGCCAGTACCTGGCCCGCTCCATCGAGCACAACCGCTCGCCCCGGGAGAAGATCAACCGTGGCTTCACGGTGCTGAACAAGATGGCGAGGCTCTCCACGCGGCACCCGCATGTGCGCGGCTTGATGGTCTCCGGCCCGCTCGAACACTTCATGGATGCCCCCAAGGCCCGCGAGCTGGCCCGCAAACGCCTTTCGCCCGTGGCGCAGGGCATGCTCGAAAGCCTCTGCGAATAATGGCGTGACGGGGCAGCGGGCGCAGGACGTACTGGATTTCTGGTTCGGCCCTGACCCGCTCGCTCCGCAGAACCTGCCCGACCGCCTGCAGATGTGGTTCGGCAGCGATGATCCTCCCGATATCGTGGCCGAACGCGACGCTGCCGTAGTCAGTCGCTTCGGCGAGCTGATGGAAGCCGCGGCCCTTGGCGAACTCGACCGCTGGAGTGGCAGCCCGCATCGTCTGCTCGCCCTGATCCTGTTGCTCGACCAGTTTCCACGGCAAGCATGGCGCGGTCGCGCGCTGGCGTATTCCCGCGACCAGAAAGCACTCGCCTTCGCACTGGATGGGCTGCAGACCGGCGCGGATGCGGCACTGACTCTGGTGCAGCGCCTTTTCCTCTATCTGCCGCTGCAACACGCGGAATCGCCAGAAATCCAGGAAGAATCGGTGGCCGCCTATCGGCGCCTGCTGGCCGACTCGCCCCCCGGACAGCGCGAGTTCTTTGCCCGCAGCCTGGCTTTCGCCGAGCAGCATCGCCGCATCGTGCAGCGTTTCGGCCGCTTTCCCCATCGCAACGCACCGCTTGCCAGGCGCAGTTCGGCCGACGAACTGGAGTACCTGCGCAGCGGGAATGGCCTGTAGAAAAAAAGACGCCGCAGAGGTAAACCTTTGCGGCGCTAGAGGTAAGCGAAGACCAACGGGGGGGTAGTGGCACTTCGCGAGGGACAGCTTGTCTCTGCCCCGATGTATATAAAGCAAGGCCTGTGCCAACCCGGCCAGCGGCCGTGAGCCCCGAAGGCGAAGGCCGCCGGCCCGCAAGCACCGCCAGAACCGCCAGACCGCACCGCCCCGGTGCACGGCGCGCCAGATTCGCGCATCGGAAATACGGGCATATTTCACGGCATCCCGCAGGCGCTCGCTGCCAAGATGCCAGGCATGAGCGACGCCCCCAACCGCAGACTGACTGACCGCCGCGGCGGACCACCCACCGTCATCGGCACCGGCGTCAGCTTCCGGGGTGATCTCATCGCGCCGGGCGCCGTGATGCTCAGTGGCAATGTCCGCGGCGACGGCGACATCGGCGGCACGCTGTCGATCAGTCGCGGCGCCCATTGGGAAGGCCAGGTGCGCGCCAGCTCCGCGGTCATCGCCGGTGCGCTCACGGGCAGCATCGAAGTCACCGGTCAGCTCGAGGTCGGCGCTGCCGCCGTCATCAAGGGCCACATCATCGCCCGCACGCTGGCCATCGCACGCGGCGCCGTGATCGAAGGCGAGATGCAGGTAACCAGCGGTGCGCCGGTCGTGCAGTTCGAGGAAAAGCGCGGCGACTGACGCTACTGCGCCGGCAACCCGAGTTCGCGCGCCACGAAGGCGTTCACCCACGACCCGGCGCGCGGGCTGATCAGGAAACCCATGTGGCCACCGCGCTCGGTGGTCACCACGCGCAGCAACGGATTCGGCGCCAGCCGGGCCAGATCTTCCGCAGGGATGATCGGATCGTCACGCGACGCAAGGATCACGGCCGGCACCTGCAGCGTGGCGAGCCGATCACCCGTGATGGCGTAACCATCCAGATAGGCACCGATCTGCGGATAAGTCGTGTGTCGCGCCACCATGGCAGTCGGTCATGCGGCGCAGATCCCGCAGCGCGAAGATGCCGTCGTCGATCAGGCCCGCCCACAGCGCATGCTTGCGGCGCAACGAGCGGCTCCATTTGTGCACGAAATAGCGCTGGTACACCTGCCAGCCACTGCTCCATCGCACGCATGGCATTGTCCGGATGCAGCACCGGTGAAACCGCCACCACACCCGCGAGTTGCCCCGAGGCGCGGATCACCGCTCGCCGCCACGCGCAGCATGAAATTTCCACCCAGCGAGAAGCCGATGAGCCACGGTGCCACCGGCAGCTGCCGGCCCAGCTGCGCCACGGCACCGCAGACTTCCTCGATGCGGCAGGAGTGGAAGATGCCTTCGTTCAGATGATGCGTGTCACCGTGGTCGCGCAGGTTCAGCCGCACCACCTCGACACCGGCGTGCGAACAGGCTGTTGCCCAGCGAGATCATGTAATAGGAATCGGCGCTGCCTTCCCAGCCATGCAGCAGGATGGCTGCGCCGGCCGCAGGGGTTTGCCGGCCGCGAATGAAAGGCCTGCAGGCGCACGCCATCGCCGCAGTCCAGGATCAGCTCGCGACTGGCCGCCAGGAACTGACGCGGCCTGCCGCCGCAAGCGGCGGCGCGGCAGGATGCTCGGCAGGATCGACTGCACATGGCGATGCCCCCAGGGCCACCGCGGCTCGAATGCCGTCACGTGGCCGGATGCCAGCGGAACTCCACCCGGTTGTTGCGCTCCGCGATCGCGTTCCACTCACCGGCGGTGGGTGCCTGCGGCGTCGTGCCGCTGGTCTCGGGATAAGGCGTGTTGCCCGTGTTCGCTGCGCACCGCACCCACATCGATGGTCAGCAAGGCTTCATGCTGCCGGCGCAGTTCGGCCAGTGCATTGGCAAAGGCCACGGATTCCGGGCTCGTATTGCCAAGCTGCGGATCCGTGGCTTCGGCCACCAGTTCGCACTTGCTGGAGAGCGTGGCGGCATCGGCAAGCACATAGCCTTCCGTGCCGCTGCGCGCCAGGCAGAATCGGCCGGCGTGGCGACGCACTTCCACCGTGCCCTTCTGACCCAGGGTCGCGACGCGCGCCACAAAGCTGCGCAGCGCTTCCACCCGGTCACCCGCCAGCGGCGCTTCTCCAAACGGAACGCGGGCAATCAGCTCCGTGCCATTCGGGTCTGCCGCGGCGCCGAAAGCAGGATCCACCACCGCGGGCTGCGGCACCGGGGCTGGCACCAGCCTTGCGGCCAGCAGGGTGACCGTCGATCGGCTGTCGGCCAGCTCGCTTTTCAGGGTGCCCAGCTGCTGCTGGTGCTGCCACAGCAGAGTGCCCAGCACCGCCGCCGTCACACTGGCGGCCAGCGCGAGCAGCCACGGCAACGTGCTGCGCCCGGGTGAATCCGGATCTGCAGGCGGCGGCTCGGGCGGCGCGGGCATCAGCTCGATCATCAGGCTGCGCACATCACTCACCACGCGCTGGCTGTGCGACTCGAGCGATTCGGCCAGGTGTTGGCGCAATGCCGCCACTTCATCCCGCAACACTTCATCGACGGGCGGCCCCATCGGAACGGGCACATGGGAATCCACTGATGCCGCCACGGCTTCCGCAGCGTCCAGCACATCCTGCTGCGCGGCAATGGTGACGGGCTCCGGCTGTGGCACCAGATGCAGTTGCTGCAGCACCGAGCGCACGTCGGTCGGTGCCACGCTCTTGGGCAGCACGCCCACCGCGCCCAGCGCGCGCGCCTGACCGAGGTACAACTCGCCTTCCTGCGAGGTGTACATGAGGATCGGGATCATCGCGGTGCGCGGGTTGTTCTTGATCGCCTGCACCGCCTGGAAGCCATCCATGCCGGGCATCAGGTGATCCATGAAGATCACATCGGGGCGATTGTGCGCGAGGTAATCGATGGCCTGTTCGGCCGTCTCGGCGGCATCCACTTCCAGCTGCTGCTCTTCCAGCAAGCGCGCCAGGAATGCACGGGCCGACTTGGAGTCATCCACCACCAGAGCGCGCTTCGCGACCATGCCATCTCCGAACCCGCAAACCCCACGACGGGGCGCTTGGTAGCTGGAGTGTAGCTCAGGCCAGCACCATCGATGCAGGCCGTAGCTCGCGATACAACTGCGCCATGCGTTCTGCCAGGGCCATCGATGACCACTGGGCGGCCCAGGCACGACCTTTCTCGCCCATGCTGCGGGCCAGCTCGTGATTCTTCAGGACATGCAGCACGGCCTCGGCAAAGTCGGCTTCATCCTCTTCCACTACGCAGGCACCACTGCGCGACGTAAGCACCGAGCGTGTGCCGAGGCAGGCCGTCGAGACGACGGGGCGCGATTGCGCCATCGCCTCGAGCAGCACCAGGCCCTGGGTTTCGGTGCGTGAGGCGAACACGAAGGTATCCGCTGCGGCATAACAATCATTCAGGCCGCGCTCACGATCCAGGTTGCCCACAAACTGCGTGCTGGTCGCAATGCCGAGGCGCTGCGACTCCTGCTCCAGTGCATGGCGTGCGGGGCCTTCACCGGCAATCACCAGCAGCGCCTGCGGCTGTGTACGCACCACCTGCACGAACATGCGCAGCAGGAAAGACAGATTCTTCTCATGCGCCACGCGGCCCACATTCAGCACCAGCGGCCGGTCGGGCGCGATGCCGTACTGCGCACGGAAACGCGCACCATTGCCCGCCACGAAACGATCGTCGGTCATGCCCGTGGGAATCACGTGGATCGGCCGTGACACGCCGTACTCCAGCAGCCGCTGGCGCACCTGCTCGGAGGGCGACACCACCGCATCGACGGCATTGAGTTGCCGCGTCATCACGGCCCGCGCGAGCCAGGCGCCCGCAAATCCCGGCAGCACCGGCATGTAGTGGTGGAGGTAATCCTCGAAATAGGTGTGGCAGGTCGCGACCACCGGCACGCCGCGGTCGCGGGCCAGTTTCAGCCCCGCGTAATGCGCGAGGAACGGTGTCTGGATATGCACCAGATCGCAGTGGTCGTCATCCACTGCCGCGAGCACGCGGCGCAGCGCGCCCCATCCCATGACGCAGTCTTCCGGATCAAACGGTACCGGCCGTGCCGGCACGCGCAGCACATCGGCCTCTGGGGTGGTGGGTTGCGGGTAGGCCGGAACGACCAGCGTGGAGTCGACACCCAGCCGCTGCAGATCCTGGCGGAAACTGCGGATCGAGGTCGATACGCCATTCACCCGCGGGAAGTAGACGTCCGAAACGATCAGTGGATGCAGGATCAGGCTCCGATCCAGGCCGTAGCCGCCGCACCGAACAGCGCGCCCAGCAGGCCTCCGGCCAGAACATCCGAGGGATAGTGCAGCCCGAGCACCACGCGCGACAGCGCGATCACCAGCGCCACAGGCACCAGCACCCAGGCGAGCATCGGCAGGCTGCTGCATACAATGACCGTGAAGCTCACCGCATGCAGCGTGTGTCCGGAAGGGAAGCTGAAACGATCCAGCGGCTTGCCGGCGCAGACAATCGCCGCGTGAGTCAGGTAGGGGCGCTCGCGCACCAGCACGTTCTTGATCGCCCGGTAGACCAACAGCCCGCTGACACCCGCGGCGGCGCATTGCAGGGCAACCAGCCGCCCTTCGCTGCCGAAGAACAGCGCCAGCGTGGCGATCAGCGTGTACCAGAGCACACCGTCGCCCAGACGGCTCGCGATCTGGAAAACCTTCACGCAGGCCCGCGGTACGCACGCTGCGGTTGAAACGCCGACAGGCGTCGAGCTCCGCCTGGTCCAGCCAGGCGATCGCTTCAAGGACCTTCGCAGGTGCAGTGATTCTCGCCATGCCGTCAGACTGCGCCTGCGCGACGACAGCCCTATGACAGCGGCATGACAGAAATATTTCAGTGCCCGGCGGGTGCACAATACGGGGGTCATGTCACAGAAACCCGCAACAAAGCCCTGCCCGCAGTCCTGGCTCGGCGAGCATCACGACCATCACGCCCGCCGCACCCAGTGGGTGGTGGTGCTGACCATCGTGATGATGGTGGCGGAGATCATCGGTGGTGCCTATTACGGCTCCATGGCACTGGTTGCCGATGGCTGGCACATGGCCACCCACGCGGCGGCGCTCGGCATTGCCGCGCTCGCCTATCGCTACGCCCGCCAGCATGCCCATGATCCGCGCTTCGCATTCGGCACCGGCAAGGTGGGCGAACTCACCGGCTTCGCCAGCGCCGTGTCGCTCGCCATCGTCGCGCTGCTGATCGGTGCCGAGTCACTGCAGCGCCTGTTCAACCCGCAGCCCATCGATTTCCTGCAGGCCGGCGGCATCGCCGTGCTGGGGCTCATCGTCAATCTGGTCAGCGCGCGCATGCTGCACCACGACCATGACGAAGAAGAAGAAGACGACCACCATCACGACACCAACCTGCGCGCCGCTTACCTGCATGTGCTGGCCGATGCGCTGACTTCGGTGCTCGCCATCCTCGGCCTGCTGGCCGGCCGCTACCTCGGATGGATCTGGATGGATGCCGCCGCCGGCCTGCTCGGCGCTGCCGTCATCGCACACTGGTCGATCGGCCTCGCGCGCACCGCAGGCAGAAGCCTGCTCGACGCCCAGGGCAACCTCGAGCTGGAACAAGCCGTTCGCGCGCAGTTGCAGTCTGCGCCGGGCATGCCGCCATCACGGATCTGCACCTGTGGCGCCTGGGCCCCGGGCAATTCGGCCTGATCGTGTCGCTGCGCGGCGCGGCGCCCTGCACGCCCGATCAATACCGCGCGCAGCTCGCGGCGCTGCCGCAGCTGCGGCATGTCACCATCGAGACCAACACCACATGATGCGCGTGCTGGCATGGTTCGCACTGTGCTGCGCGCTGCCCGCCCATGCCATCGACCGCATCCGCATCCGCGCCGCCAGTGTGGCCGCCGTCGACATGCAGCTGCAGCAGGTCGATGCCACGCTGCAGATCCAATCGGCAAACCGCAGCACGCTGGATGTGCGTGCAACGCGCGCCACCTTGCCGAAAGCCATCGAGGCCCAGACTGGCGTCTTGAGCGCCCTGCACCTGCATTGCGCCAACCCCGTGGTGCGCGAGCCGCTGTTTCGCTGCCCCGCCATGAACCTGCGGCTGCAGAGCGCGCGCTGGTCCGCCATCCGCATCGATGGCAAGGCCGGCTTCCGCAGCGACACGGGCGCTTACGAAGCCTCCGGCGGCGGCATGCAGATCGCCGGCGCGCCACTGCAGTTTGCCCTCAACGGCACCGCAGCCGGAATGCAGGCGGAGTTCAGTCTGCGCGGCCTTGCGCTCGATGAAGTGAAGGAGTTGCTGCTCGCCCAGCAGCTGCCACTGCCGGCCGATATCGCGTTTACCGGACAAGCCGACCTGGAAGCGAAGCTGGCACAGAAAGAGGGAAGCACCACCGCGACCTTCAACCTCGCCTTGCGCGATGCGGGTTTCCAGAACGCCGACTTCACGGCGATCGGCGAGAAGCTCGCGGTCACGGCGCAGGGCAATGTGGATCTCGCGCGCAGCCCGATCCCCTTCGACATCCAGATCGCAGGCAGCAAAGGCCAGGCGCTCGGCGGCCCGGTGCTGTTGGACTTTGACCAGAATCCGCTGCAGCTGACGCTGGCGGGCACCTATGCGCCGGAAGCGGTGCAGATCACCGCGCTGCGCAGCCAGCAGCGCAATCTCGCCACCGTCGCCGGCACCGCGCAGCTCACCCTTGCGCCCTTTGCCGTGAAGGAAGCTTCACTGCAGGCCACCGACATCCGTTTCCCGGCGGCCTACACCACCTATCTGCAACTGCTGCTCGCCACCACGCCTTTCAATCAGCTCACCGCCAGCGGCGGCGCGGAACTGCAACTGCAGCTGCGCAACAATGAGCCCACGCAGCTCGACCTCAGGGTGCGCAATCTGGATTTCAGCGATGCGGCCCGCTCTCTCAAGGTGGAAGGCGTGAACAGCGAGCTGCACTGGACTGCCGGGCTCACCGGCCCACCCCGCCCTTCCTGGCTTTCCTGGGAGAACTCGCAGGGCTGGGGCATCGTCGGCGCCCGCACCCGCCTCGAGTTCGTGGTGCAGGACCGCGACTTCCGCCTGGTGCAGCCGGCACGGCTGCCGTTCTTCGACGGCGCGCTGCGCATCAACACGCTGGCCGCGGAGAACATCGGCAGCGATGCGATGACCGGCACATTCGATGCCGTGATCGAACCCATCAGCATGGCGCCGATTGCCAAGGCGTTTGGCCTGCCCGAATTCTCCGGCCAGCTCTCCGGCCGCCTCCCCGGCCTCACCTACAAAGACAAGGTGCTCAGCCTGCAGGGCAATGTCGAGGCGGAGATGTTCGATGGGCGCGTCGTGGCCAGCAACCTGCGCGTGCGCGAACCGCTGGGCGCCTGGCCACGCCTGTATGCCGACATCGTCGCGCGCAACCTCGATCTCGATCTCATCACCCGCACCTTCGAGTTCGGCAGCATCACCGGCCGGCTCGATGTGGATCTCACCGGGCTCGAGACCTTCAACTGGTCGCCGGTTTCCTTCGATCTCGTGATGGCTACTCCCAAGGGCGATCGTTCGAAGCACCGCATCAGCCAGCGCGCCGTGCAGAACCTCTCGGATATCGGCGGTGGCGGTGGCGGCGTCGCAGCCGCGCTGCAATCCGGCCTGCTCAGGTTCTTCGATGATTTCGGCTACGACCGCATCGGCCTCTCGTGCCGGCTGCGCAACGACGTCTGCCAGATGGCCGGCGCCGGCCCCGCCAAGGGCGGCTTCTACATCGTCAAGGGCAGAGGCCTGCCCCGCATCGACATCATCGGCAACAACCAGCGCGTCGACTGGCCGCGGCTGATGACGCAGGTCAGCGATGCGATGAGCAACCCGGGGAGCATAGAGTTAAAGTAGGTCAGTTCAGCCGCAGTTCAGTCGCTGGCGGCTTCAATGCACGCATGATCAGGAGCACAACCATGTCCCACCACCCGCTGCGCGGCGTCGCGCGCATCGCCAAGATCACGATGGCCAGCCTCGTGATTGGCGCCTGCGTCACCATCAACGTGTATTTCCCGGCTGCCGCGGCAGAGAAGGCGGCCGATCAGATCATCGATGCGGTCACCGGCTCCACGGGCGCCAACGGCGCGGCAAGGCCCGCCCGCCGCACCGCCCACCTCGCAGTTCAAGCGCGCAGGATTCCGAACCTGCTGGTGGTTGCGCTCGGCAAGGTGCTCTACGCCATCGTGCCGGCAGCCCACGCGCAGGAAGGGATGAACATCGACATCTCCTCCCCCGAGATCCGCGCCATCACCGCTTCGATGCAGGGGCGCTTCGGCCAGCTGCAGAAGTTCTTCGATTCCGGCGCGCTCGGCATGACGCAGACCGGCCTCATCGAAGTGCGCGACGCCAGCGGCGTGTCACTGCCCGAGCGCGGCCTGCTCAACCGGCTCGTGACCGAAGACAACAAGGATCGCGAGACGCTCTACACCGAGATCGCGAAGGCCAACGGGCACCCCGAGTGGGCAGCCGATATCCGCAAGACCTTCGCGCGTCGCTGGGTCGAGCGCGGCGCGCGGGCCGGCTGGTATTACCAGAACGCCAGCGGCGCCTGGGTTCAGAAGTAGACCGAAGCCCCGCCTCAGCGGTACTGGTTGATCTCGTCGCGCAGCGCGCGTGTCGCAGCGCGCGCTGCATCGGCGAAGCCGGCACCACCGCCGGCATAGATGATGCCGCGCGAGGAATTGAGCACCATGCCGAGGCCATCGGCGGTGCGGCCGGCGCGCACTGCGGCGGCCACATCCCCGCCCTGCGCGCCCACGCCCGGCACCAGGAACGGCAGGTTGCCCGACCACCGCGCGGATCTCCGCCAGCTCTTCGGGATAGGTCGCGCCGATCACCAGCATGCAGTTGCCGCCGGCGTTCCAGTCGCGCGCCACGCGCTCGGCCACATGGCGATACAGCCGCTTGCCGCCGGATTCCAGATCCTGGAAATCCCGCGCGCCGGGGTTCGAGGTGCGGCAGAGAATGATCACGCCGCGGTCCTGCCACTTCAGGTAGGGCTCGATCGAATCGAACCCAGATAGGGATTCACCGTCACCGCATCGGCGCCATAGCGCTCGAAGGATTCCTGCGCATACTTCGCGGCGGTGCTGCCGATGTCGCCGCGCTTGGAATCGAGGATCACCGGCAGGCCCGGATGCTTCTCGTGGATGTAGCGGATGGTGGCGAGCAGCTGGTCTTCCGCGCCGAGCGCCGCGTAGTGCGCGAACTGCGGCTTGTAGCAGCAGGCGTATTCGGCCGTGGCATCGACGATGCGCCGGTTGAACTCGAAGATCGGCTGCGGCATCGCGAGCACATGCGCCGGGATCTTCTCCATCTCCGGGTCGAGGCCCACGCACACCAGCGAATCGTTGCGCGCTGCCGCCGCGTAGAGCCGCGCTACAAAACCCGCCGCCTCAGTCACGGGTGCCAGACCCGCGGTTCAGCAGCATCACCGAGGCGGTGAACATCACCACCACGCAGACAATCATGATCGCGAACGCACCCGGCACGCTCACATCCGAAGTGCCGAGGAAGCCGTAGCGGAACGCGTTCACCATGTGCAGGATCGGATTCACCATCGAGATCTTCTGCGCCCACTCGGGCAGCAGATCGACCGAATAGAACACGCCACCGAAATAGGTGAGCGGCGTCAGCACGAAGGCCGGGATCCAGTTCACCTGGTCGAAATTCTTGGCGAAGATGGCGTTGATCAGCCCGCCCAGCGAGAACACCGCCGAGGTGAGCAGCACCGCCGCAATGATCACCCCGAAGTGATGCACATGCAGCCGCGAGAAGATCATCGCCACGATGGTGACCACCAGGCCCACCAGCACGCCGCGCATCAGCCCGCCGCACACGTAGCCCGCCACGATCACCCAGTTGGAAAGCGGCGAGACCAGCAGCTCTTCGATGTGCTTGCCGAACTTCGCGCCGAAGAACGACGACACCACATTGCCGTAGGAGTTGGTGATGACGGCCATCATGATCAGGCCCGGCGCGATGTAGGCGCGGTAGTCGAAGCCGCCCATCTCGCCGATGCGCTGGCCCACCAGGCTGCCGAAGATCACGAAATACAGCGTGGTGGTGACCGCCGAGGGCACCAGCGTCTGGCCCCAGATGCGGATGATGCGCCCGAACTCGCGGATGACGATGGTGCGGAAACCCACCGCGCGGATGGTCGACAGTGGCAGCGCTTCGGTGCTCATGGCGTGCGGTTCTCCACCAGCCGCATGAACATCTCTTCCAGCCGGTTGACCTTGTTGCGCATCGAGATCACATCCAGCCCCTGCGCCGAAAGCCGCGCGAAGATGTCGTTCAGGCTCTGGGTCTTTCGACATCTCGATCTCGAGCGTGTGGTCATCCACCAGCTTCACGCGCGTAACCATCCAGCACCGGCGCAGCCGCCACCGGGTTGCGCAGCGTGAACAGGAAGCTCTCGGTCTGCAGCTTGCGCAGCAGGTTGCTCATGCGGTCGCGCTCGATGATGCGGCCGCCATCGATGATGGCGATGTTGCGGCAGAGGCTTTCCGCCTCTTCCAGATAATGCGTGGTCAGGATGATGGTGGTGCCCTGCTCGTTGATCTCGCGCAGGAAATCCCACATCGAGCGGCGGATCTCGATATCCACGCCGGCCGTGGGCTCATCCAGGATCAGCAGCTTCGGCTCGTGCATCAGCGCGCGCGCGATCATCAGCCGCCGCTTCATGCCGCCGGACAGCGCGCGCGCCATGCTCTTGCGCTTCTCCCACAGCTGCAGCTGCTTCAGGTATTTCTCGGCCCGCTCGCGCGCAAGGCCGCGCTCCACGCCGTAGAAACCCGCCTGGTTGACCACGATGGTCTCCGGCGATTCGAACATGTTGAAGTTGATTTCCTGCGGCACGATGCCGATGCAGGACTTGGCCCGATCGATCTCGTTGTCGATGTCGTGGCCGAACACGCTCACCTGGCCGGCGGTCTTGTTCACCAGCGAGGTGACGATGCCGATCAGCGTGGTCTTGCCGGCCCCGTTCGGGCCCAGCAGCGCGAAGAAATCGCCCTCTTCCACATCCAGATCGATGCCCTTGAGGGCCTGGACACCATTCTTGTAGGTCTTGGTCAGACCCCGGACGGAGAGCGCTTGCATCCGCCCATTCTAAAAGAAAAGGCCCCGCGCAGGTCGCCCGCGCGAGGCCTTCCGATCAACATTCCGGCTTACTTGGCCAGCCCGAACAGCGTCGAAGGCACCCAGCCCTCGTTGCCCAGCTCGTCCGAAGCCTGCCACCAGATGCCCTCCTTCTCGCCGGTGGGGTAGAGCGTCATGCCCGGCTCGAGGTCGCGCACGACCTTGGCCTTGGTGTCGGCCGTTTTCGTACATCTTGCCCGGCTTGGCCATCGTGACGGCCTGCGAGCACGTTGTTGGCCTTCGCGTCCGGCTCGATGGCCTTCACGTCGTTCGACCATCTTGATGTAGGCGTCCAGATAGGCCGCCGTCACCACCTGGCCGATTTCGGTGTTGGCGTAGCTGCTGGCGCCCATCGCGGCGAAGCCGCCGAAGAACGCGCCGCCGCCCGCACCCCAGCCCAGGTCGGTTTTCTTGGCCGTGCCCTGCGCCAGCGAAACCTGCTCGGTCGAGCGCACGTCCGTGAGCGTCAGCACCACGCTCGCCGTCTTGCTCTTGAGGCTGATGCCACCGGCCACGGCGCCCACGACGCCGCCCACCATGCCACCCAGGATGCCGCCGATATTCTTGCCGCCGGATTTCTCGTTCTTGTTCACGATGTCCGGGATCAGGATGTAGTCGGCCGCCTTCATCTGGCCCTTGCCCACATTCGAGCCGCCGCGCAGCTCACCGCCACCGGCCAGCGCGCGCTCGGCCTGCGCAGCCTCCAGCCCCTTGCCGCGATCGACCAGCGTGAAGCACTTGGACTCGGCAACGAACACCTTGATGAGGGCCTCGGGCGATTCCAGCCCCAGCTCCCGCCACCACTGCACGTCCGGCTCTTTCACGGCCAGCGTGCCGAAGCGTCTTTTCGCACTTGGGGATCTCGGGTGGGGCCTTTTCCTTGGCGCCCGCCGCCGCACTCAACCCCAGCGCAACCATCACGGCCGCCGCTACGAAACCTTGCTTGAGGCGAGGATTACTCATGGCAGAAGACTCCCTTCTTATTTGGTAGAGGCCAAGACCGGGAAAGGTAGCACATGCGATAATCCGGAAAAATGACGAAGGCGCCTGTTGAATGAACAATTTGATGACCCTGGCCGCCGATCCGGCCGCCTGGCTCGCCCTGATCACATTGATTGCCATGGAAGTGGTTCTGGGCATCGACAATCTCATTTTCATTTCCATCCTCACCAACAAGCTGCCCGAAGAGCACCGCCACCGGGCCCGCCGCATCGGCATCTCCCTGGCCCTGATCATGCGGCTGGCCCTGCTCGGCATGGTGGCGCTGATCGTCAAGATGACGGCTCCGGTATTCGAGGTGCTTGGCAAAGGCTTCTCCTGGCGCGACCTCATCCTGCTGGCCGGCGGCCTGTTCCTGATCTGGAAGGCCACCAAGGAAATCCACCACAACACCGACCCCACCCCCACGTCGGATGTGTTCGAGCCGGCTGCCCGCATGGGTTTTGCCGCCGCCATCGGCCAGATCATCGTGCTCGACATCGTGTTCTCGGTCGACAGCATCATCACCGCCGTCGGCATGACCGATCACGTCGCCATCATGGTTGTCGCCGTGGTCATCACCGTCGGCATCATGATGTTCGCGGCAACGCCGCTGGCCAACTTCATCCATAACAACCCCACGCTGGTCATGCTGGCGCTGGGCTTCCTGCTGATGATCGGCACCATGCTGGTGGCCGAGGGCTTTGGCGTGCATGTGCCCAAGGGCTACATCTATACGGCCATGGCGTTCTCGGTGCTGGTCGAGCTGCTCAACATGCGGGCACGGCGCAAACAACAGGCTCGCAGTGCCACGCAGGGCGCTCCAACGCAGGAATGAACCGGTTCATCCCTGATCCGCTCATTCCGGCACTGCTGGCGACAGTGGTGCTCGCCACCCTGTTTCCGGCCACCGGCGCAACAGCAGGCTACCTCGGCACCGTCGCCACGGCGGCCGTCATGCTGCTGTTCTTCCTGCATGGTGTGAAGCTGCCCCGCGAGAATCTCGTGGCCGCGCTCACACACTGGCGCCTGCATCTCCTGATCCTCTGCACCACCTTCGTGCTGTTCCCGCTGGCCGGCATGGGGCTCATGAAGCTGTGGCCGTCACTGCTGCCCGCCAACCTCTGGGCGGGCGTGCTGTTTCTCTGCGCCCTGCCGTCCACCGTGCAGATGTCCATTGCCTTTACTTCGCTGGCCCGGGGCAATGTGGCGGCAAGCGTCACTTCTGCTGCAGCCTCCAACCTGCTCGGCATCGCGCTGACACCGCTCATCGCCGGCGTGTTGCTGCATGCCCAGGGGGGCGGCGCCGTGCCGCTGCAGGGAATCTGGAAAGTCGTGCTGCAGCTGCTGCTGCCTTTCGTGGCCGGCCATCTGCTTCGACCCCTGCTCGCCAACTGGGCCGCGCGGCAGAAGAAGCTCATCTCCTGGTCGGACCGGCTCACCATCGTGCTGTCCGTTTACAGCGCGTTCTCGGCCGCCGTCGTTGGCGGCATCTGGTCGCAGGTGCCCATTTACACGCTGCTGACACTGGTCGCGGTGTGCGCCACACTGCTCACACTTGCCATGCTGTTCACCTTCCACAGCACCCGGCTTGCCGGCTTGCCCGCTGCAGATTGCCGCAGCGCACTCTACGGCGGCTCACTCAAGAGCCTGGTAAGTGGCGTGCCCATGGCGCGCGTGCTGTTCCCATCCGCCGAAATCGGCGCGATCATCCTGCCGATCATGATCTACCACCAGCTGCAGCTGATGTTCAGCGCCACCATTGCACCCCGACAGGCGAGCCGCACACCATGATTCCCTACCGCAAGATTCCCCGCTTTCTCCCGCCTGAAGAATGCCCCCAGGGCAAGCACGAACGGCTGGTCATGCAGCAGCCCGTCGCCAACTTCATTGCCGAAGGCGTGCATGAGCCCGAAGCCGCGCTGCTGAAGCGCATGAACGAAACCGGCGCGGTTTTCATGATGGGGCAGAACCCCAACCTGCCCGTCATGCCAGAGCGGCCGAAGCTGCTGGATTTCTTCCATTTCCGCTTCTGCGATATCGCCTTCCGCCATCTGCTGCAAAGCGCCAAGCTCGCGCTCGATGCAGGGCAAAGCGAGACCGTGGTCATTGCCTGCCTGTTGCACGACATCTCCAATGGCGCCTTGATCCGCAGCGATCACGGCTACTGGGGCGCGCAGATGATCGCGCCGTATGTCAGCGAGGAAGTCGCCTGGGCCGTCCAGTATCACCAGGCGCTGCGCTACTTTGCCGATGAAGCCGCAGGGTTCAAGTATCCCGATGCGTACAACCAGTTCTTCGGCCCCGATTACGCGCCGCCGGAATACATCCAGAAGGCGCATCGGGACGCGCGCAATCACCGCTGGTACATGACCTCGCGCCTGATCACGATCCACGACATCTACAGTTTCAAGGAAGGCGTGGAGGTCGATCCGGAAATCTTCACCGACATCATCGGTCGGCATTTCCGCGAACCGGAAGAAGGCCTCGGTTTCGACAACTCGCCCGTTGCGCACATGTGGCGCACGATGATCTGGCCGAACAACTTCCTGTAGCAACGCTCGCGGCTTTCGCCGCGACAAGTCAGCAGAAGAAGCAGGCCCGGGCACCTTTGCTGGTGTTCATTCTCGGTTATGTCTGTACACGGCGCGCGTCGTCGGGCATAAAGCCTTGATCCGGTTTGCCAGCGGTTCAAACGTGATGCACGCAATCCTGAGAACAACGTGTCTGGCCCTGCACCTGGTAGCCCCGATGAGCGGCCTGCCACCTGTTAGTCCGGTGAAGCGCATGCGAGAACGGTGAAGAATACGGAGTCCAGATGGAAGATCCACGCTTCAAGGCCGCCTTCCCATACCAGAAAGATGTGCTTGCGCTTCCGGTGGCGGATCTGGATAGCGCATCAGAGTGGTACTCCGAACACTTCGGAATGGTCGAAGTTGAGCGCCGCACTGACCCGCTGCCCGCGGTTGTCCTTGAGCGCGACGGTGTACGCGTTGGCTTCGAAATCAACGGCGGTGACGCAGCGCAGGCCGGTGCCGCGATACTTGTCTCCAGCATTGGCGAGATCCGTCGCGACCTGGAGACGCGAGGCGTCGAAACCGGAAACTGGAGAGTGGAGGAGAGACGCGGAAAGAAGTTGCAGGTGTTCTTTGTCACGGCACCGGACGGTCTCTGCTACTACTTTCACGAACCGATACCGTAGGAGGCGGAAGGCCTACACCCCATGAGCTTCCCAGCGGGGCAGTCGTTGGATCACCAGGGCAAATGATCATTCGCATCACAAAGAAGGGTTCGCGCAATCTGCTGTCTTGTGCACGAGAAGACGGCACGACGGCTTCTGCGGATATCGGTCCGAACCTCCCTCATCATGACCTGGCTCATTTCGTGGTGGAGCGTGCATTCGGCTTGACGGACGGCTTCTTCGGCAATGTGGCGCGCGGGTATACACCGTTGCAGCTGTCGAACAAGGACATCATCCTGAGTCTCGGCGCAGAGCCCTATCGCGCCGAGATTCTGGCCCGCGCGCTGGGCTCACTGCACACCGGAGCATGCACGCCCGAGCAATTCAATGAGCTCGTCAATGCGGAGCTCTCCCCCTTGGGGCTCTCGGGCATGTTGATCCAGCCAGAGGTTCGGGACGCGCTGCTGGCTGAGTTCAATGGGCATCTCGCAACATTTGGACGCTTGAGGGAGGGCGACAGCATGACGCTCGATTTCAGCGTTCCTGATCCTCGCCTCTCGACCGCCCGACCAGATCGCGCGGCGTCACTCCCGGTAGTCAGGGAGGCCAGTTGACAGACCTTCGCAAAGCCACATGCCACTGTGGCGCCGTCGAGCTTGCAATAGAGTTCCAGGAAGGGCTGAAGAACATCAGGCGCTGCGACTGCTCTAATGGGGATCGCATGTTGCGGAGCACTACTTCTGCTCCCGGTGCGGAATCCATACCCATCACAGGCGGCGGAGCAATCCGTCGGAGTATGGTGTGAACATCGCCTGCGTCGAAGGTGTAAGGGCTTTGTCTCTTGGCGAAGTGCCGATTGGAAACGGGAACCTGGATCGGTCACTGCCACCAGTGACGTAGCGCCGGGTCGCGCAGCGGCTGCCCGCGGCGTTCCTTGCCGCCATGACTTGCACGCGTACCACCGTCATGCCAGATTCCTCTCAGGCGCGCCTGCGTTGCATGTGCGGCGCCCGCCCGTGAAACCCGGGCGTCGGACGGTACCAATTCCGCAGCTTGCAAAAAGGGAACCCGGAAACCATGGATTACCTCATCACCCTCCTGCCCGGCGGGCCGATCTCCTTCTTCCCGCTGCTGGTCGTATCGAGCTTCGGAGTTGTGCTTTCACAAAGCAGGCACATCAGCAACACAGCCAGTCTCCTGCTGGTTGCGGCGATGATTCACTTCCTGCTCGCGATACTTTCTGATCGAGGCTCACCCAGGGATGCTCCAGGTGCCGCCTGAAGACCTGTCACGGCGCACCATGCGCGATGGCGTGCGCTCAGAGGAAGCGGGTGAACTGAGATGCTAAAACGTGCCTGGATTCCGGTGCTCCTGGTGTCGGCATTTCTGGCAGCAATGGTCTGGGCACTTTCGCCGCTGATATCAGGTTCCAAAGAGCCCTGGGATGCCCAGAATCTCTATTACCCAATAGCCCTTGCCGTCGCTGGCTTCCTGGCTGGCGCCCTCACCTCGCGAATCCGCTGGGCACTCTTCATAGGCGCCGTCCTCGGGCAACTCCTCTTCGAAGTCCTGTTCCTGAAGATCGGGCCTCTTGCTCTGGTCGGCCTGGTCTTCATGTGCATGTACAGCCTGATTTTCCTGGCTGCCGCCATCATTGCCACCTATTTGCGGCAATGGTTCATGCGAAGGGCCTCCTCCAATCCATGACTGCCGTTCCCCCGAAGGTAAGCCGTGACGCATGAAGCGTCGCACAGATGGGCATTCCTGGGTGCGGCCGCTGCGGCCGCCTTCCAGGCCTTCCTGTGGGCGAAGGTCCAGTTCTGGGTAGCTGTGGCCGGCGCTGCATTGCTCGCCATTGTGCTGGTTCTTGTCGCCACACGCCGATTCAGCGGCACGGAATTTTCCTTCCGGCTCCGGCTCACTTCCGCATGGACGCTGATCGCGCTGCTCACGATCCTTTGTTTCGCGCCCATCCGGGCGGGTGCGATTCCAGACAGGACGATTGAACGGGCTGTCATCGCCGTTCTGGCGTTCATTGCCCTGCTGGCTTTGCTCATGGCGCTTCGTGCGGCCCTTGGCGCAGCGATGCAAAGGCCTGGATTCCGCAGGCCCGCCCTGGCGCTGCTCGGAGTCCTGTTGCTTGCCCTGGTGGTCGCCGACTTGATGCAGTGGGTGAAGCCGAGCGGGATTTCCGCACTCGCCTGTACCACCACCTTGTTCCGCGGGAATCCCGACACCAGGCACCTGCTCGAGCTCCACCATGACGCCATCGTCCGGCAGTCTGCAATCCACGATCTGCCGAGCTCACTGGTAGCTGCCGTCATCGTCGATCACCAGAACCAGCAGTCTCTTTCCGGCAATCTCAGTGATTGCCTGGGGTCCGCCGTAGGCGTGAATCTCTCGCTCGGGCTGGCCCAGGTGCGCCTCGGCACGGCCGCGCAGAATGATGGCAGGTTGTTGTCTGATCTCTCCGCGGCGGAGTATCGGCAGCTGCGCGCCCGACTCCTGCATCCGGATTCGAACATCGCCTACGAAGCCAGGGAACTGCGCGCCTTGAAAGAGCGCCGCATCCGCTTCCCCGGCATGCCGGCCAACGAACTGCTGCACAACCCGGAAGCGATGGCGCTGTTGATCAGTGAGTATCGCAAGGGTCGCATGCCCAGTGCCTCCACCCAGAGCCGACTCAGCATCAATGCCTTCAGCACGCTCGGCCTGATGCTGGATGGCACACTTGCGCAGTTCGACAGGCCCGAAGAAAATCCCGAACTGGCCAGATCCCGGATCAGGTCATACCTGAGCCAGATCTATTGCGAGAGCGGCATGTTCACTGAGCGCGCGTGCAGCAGCTGGCTGCGGGCAGATCTGCACTGAGCACGTACCGAGGAGCACAGACCCGGATGGGCAAGGCAACCAAAACCAAGGTCACGGCTGTCAGCGTGGCGGACTTCCTCTCCACCGTCGAGAATGAAACTCGCAGGGAGGATGCGGCCGCCCTGCTGAAGATGCTGAAATCCATCACCGGCTGGAAGCCGAAGATGTGGGGTCCGACCATTGTCGGATTCGGCGCATACCACTACACGTATGACACCGGCCACTCCGGCTCGATCTGCGCCATCGGTTTCAGTCCGCGCAAGGCAAACCTGGTTATCTACGTGGCAGATTTTCCCGGCAAGGAAGCGCTGCTTGAACAACTGGGCAAGCACAAGGGCGGTCTGAAGCAATGCCTCTACATCAACAAGCTTGCTGACGTGGACATGAAAGTACTGCAGAAGGTGTTGATCGGCGGGCTGGCCGAAATCAAGAAAACCTGGCCGGTCACGGCATCCTAGGCCGCGATCCAGGCGGCGAGTTACACCTTGCCGGGATCAAACACCGCATAACAATTCTTGCCGGCGGCCTTGGCCTGATACAGCGCCACATCGGCACGATGGTAGAGCAGATCGAAGTTTCCTTCCGCGGCAGTCGCCACCGCCACGCCCACCGACACCTCGAACGGTGCGCCACCGAGATCGCCCTCGGCACGCACTGCTTCCAGCAGCCGGGTGGCAATCTGTTCGGCGCGCGCGCTGTTGCAATCAGGCAGGAAGATCAGGAACTCGTCCCCACCCAGGCGCGCCGAGACATCACCCGGACGCAATCCCACGCGCAATGCCTTGGCGAGTCGCGAGATGACCGCGTCACCCTCGGCATGGCCATGGGTGTCGTTGATGTTCTTGAAGTGATCGATGTCCACCAGCAGCGCGGCATGGCTGCGGCGCGCATCGGCAGCACCGCCCCCTGAAGTTGCCGCGGTGATCGCCGCCTCGGCGCCGCGACGATTCAGCAACCCGGTGAGGGAATCGTTCATGGACGATTCGAGGTGCCGCTGCAGCTCGGACTGCAGATGGAAATGATAACGGGCACTCACGTAGCCCAGCAGCAGCGACAACAGCAGCGCACCGACAATGCTTGCCAGTTCGATTTGCTGGAAGCGCGCCTCCTCTGCCATGGCGTAATCCAGATCGAAGTCCACGCCGACAAAGCCGGCCATGCGCCCGGCGGAATCCAGGATCGGCGCATGCCCGGTAAGAAAATAACCAAAGTCGTCACTCTGGAACTCGGGGTTCACATACGTGCGCCCAGCCGCGAGCTCTTCCAGCCAGTTGCTGGCGTACTCGCTGCGCAATCGGAACGGCTCGAGATACGCGGACGCCCGCAATCCGCGCGCCTGCGCGAAACCGGCGTCCTGGGCGGTATCGAGCACAAAGAAGGCCACGCCATCACGGGCAAACATCGTGTAGAGATACTTGGCCTCTGGCCATGCGCGATGCAACGCCAGCAGGGGCGCCAGCGCCGCCTCCCGTTGCGCAGGGGTGACGTCAGCGCTTTCGATCAACTGCAGGTGCTGGTCGCCATCCACCACCGAGGCCGCCACGCGCGCCACTTCCCCCACATGGCCACGCAGCACTTCGAGCCGCGCATGGCGGGAGGCCATTTGCGGAATAACCACGATCGACATCATCACTGCAGCGATCAGGGCCGTGCTGCCCAGCAGGATGGCGGGTCGGAAACGAAGCGAGGACTGGCGCATCCGGCATTGTCGCACAGTGGTCGGATCAGGCACGGAACGGGGCCTCAACGCTCGCGAGCCAGCACCTCGAAACTGCGCGAAATTCGATTGCCTGCGGCATCTATCACCGTCACGCTGTGCGCTCCGGGCGCGAGATCCACGGCCAGCTGATGCGTGAGTTCGGTACGTCCCGCATAGTCTTCATCCAGATGCCAATAGAGCACCGCGCCGGCATCACGATGCACCACCTCGAACACCGCGTGACCCCTGCTGCCATCCAGTTCGATGGGCACATAGATCCTGCCGGAGACATCCGGATACAGGAACTCCATCACACTGCGTTGTGCGGCAGCTGAACCCGCCACGCAATCTGCACGCCAGGGCGGCAGCGGCCGGTAGTCGCCATGCTGGCCACGGTAGTAGTGCTCCATGGCCGGTGGCAGCACGAACCACGGCACATGCTGCATCTCGCTGACACGGTTGCAGCTGGCATCCACGCGATGGCGCCCGGCTGCATCCAGGTGCACGAGCTGGTGATACGGCGTCTGCCGGTCGAAGTGGCTGCGCACCGGCACCTGTGTAGCTCGCGTCGTGCACAACTCGTTGGCGAGATAACCATCGTCCACGCAGGTCTGCACCGTCTTCAATGCGCCCACCGGCATGGCATACCAGGCACTGCGCGGCAGCAGGTCGTGCAGGGCAAACAGCAGCGGCGCGGCAGCCGTGCCACCCGTCATGCCCGCCACACCCACTCCATCGGCGTTACCGACCCACACTCCCACCGTGTACCGCGTGCTGCTGCCCACTGCCCAGGCATCACGCAGCCCCCAGCTGGTGCCGGTTTTCCAGGCGATCTGGCGGCTGTCTGCGAAGGTGCGCCAGTTGGCTTCTTCGGCCGGTCGCGCCACTTCCAGCAGCGCCTGCTGCGTGAGCCACGACGCACCGATGCTGAGTGGCCGGGCTGTTGAAGCGGGCGCCTCGGCATTGCTTAACCACTGCACGCGCCGCCGCACGGCTCGCGCACCACTGCCCTGCGCTGCGCGTGCGCCATCAGCGAGATTGGCATAGGCACCGGCCACCTCCCAGAGCGACGCCTCCGCACCACCGAGGATCAGTGCCAGTCCATAGTGATCTGCGGGCCGGTTCATGGTGGTGAAGCCCAGCTGCTGCAGCACTGCATGGAATCGCGGATAGCCATAGTCACGCAGCAGCCGCACGGCAGGCACATTGAGCGAATGCGCGAGCGCCTCATCGGCAGACACGGCACCGCGGAAGCTGCGATCGAAGTTCTCGGGCGTGAAGCCGCGCAGCTGCGTTGGCACATCGGCCACCAGCATCTGCGGCAGCAGCTGCCCGCTGTCGAGCATGGCGGCAAACAGGAAGGGCTTCAGGATGCTGCCCGTGCTGCGCGGCCGCTGCACGATATCCACCGCCAGTGAACGATTGCTCTGCGGTTGCCATTCGGCATTGCCCACGTAGGCCAGCAGCTCGAAGCTCTGATTGTCGACAATCAGCGCCGCTGCATTGCCGACGCCACTGCGCTGCAGCTCCAGCGAATGCGTACGCACCAGCTCCAGCGCCTGGCGCTGCAACTGTGGATCAATCGTGCTCGAAAACCGATGTTGCGCCGGATACCTTTGCCGCAGGGTTTCCAGCAGATGCGGCGCGTTGTCGGGCAATGGCCGTGGCGCTTCCACCAGCGGTTCGGCGATGGCGAGCTGCAGAGCGAGCGCATCGAGCTTGCCGGCAGTGGCCAGCGCGCGCAGCAACCGGTCGCGGCGTTCCTGCAATCGCCCACGCGCACGCTCGGGCGAGATCAGGCCTGGCGCATTGGGCAGCACTGCGAGTGTCGCCACTTCGGCCCACGAAAGATCGGCCGGATCGCGCCCGAAATAGCGCCAGGCTGCAGCCTCCAACCCCACCACGTTGCCACCGAAGGGCGCATGGCTCGCATACAGCGCGAGTAACTCCTGTTTGGAATAGCTGCATTCCAGCCGCAATGCCAGCAGCGCCTGCCGGCCCTTCTCGAACCAGCTGCGACCGCGCCGCGTGCCTCCCTGCTGCCGCACGAGCCTCGCCAGCTGCATGGTGAGCGTGCTGGCCCCGCTCACCACCCGCTTCGCGCGCCAGTTGCTGCGCACCGCGCGCGCCACGGCCAGCGGATCGATGCCCGGATGCCGCAGGAAGCGGCGATCCTCATAGGCCATCAGCGCGTCGGCGAATTTCTCCGGCACCCGCGCGAGTTCCGGAAACCGCCACTGGCCATCGGCGGCGATGCGCGCGCCGAGCAGGCTGCCATCGCGTGCCAGCAGCACGGCCGACAACGGCTCCTCGAACAGCGGGCGCGGCAACATCCACCAGAACGCCGCGCCACCCAGCAGCAGCGCGGCAACGGCGATGCGCGCGCGCTTACTGCGCCACAACCTCGGTCCAGCGTCCGGCGCTGCGCGCCTGCTTGCTTGCATCGTACATGGCTTCGGCGACGAGACCGGGCAGGTAGAACCTGCCGCGGTAGGCCGCGTTGATACGGGTCTGGAAGCGGATGCTGCTGCCCGAACCCAGGTTGAAATACTGCAGCACGCGGTCATCACGAATATCCACGTGATCGGCGCGCGCCTCCCGCGCATTGCGATATTCCATGTAGCGGTTGGGCGCCGTGCGCTCGCCCTTGCCTTCTTCCTCGTCGAACAGCCGTCCGTTGTAGATCTCCCAACCCGAAGGCACGATCTGCGTCAGTGCGATGTTGTCGATGTTGAGCCGCGTGGTGTTGCGCACTTCGATGTCGACCATCACATCCGAGCCCTGGGTGAGCTTGCTCACATCCATGGCATTGCCCTCTGCATCCACATAGTTCACGTTGATCTGCAGACCTTCCGAGAAGGCCGTTTCCTGCTGCGGCACCGGCGTACCACGCACGGAAACAGTGGCGAACAGCAGGCCCGGCGAGGTGTTCGTCAACACCAGCGGTGCGCCAGCATCAGGCACTTCGGTCAGTGTGGTCTTCTGCATCGCGCTGGCCGAGGTGACGTTCGTCGCCTTGCCGGCCACGGTCTGCGAATAAGTGAACGTGCTGCCAGGCTGCGCACCTGCCAGCTGCGACATCGCCAGCAGCGCATAGGCGGTTTCCTGCGTGGAGTACCAGGAATCCTCGCTCAGCGACTTGGCGATCTCCCGTACCAGCGGCTCGGCCTTCTCGAGCTGCCCGAGCATCGTCATCGACTGCAGCACCAGTGCATGGTCGCGCAGTGGGGAACCGAAGGTGTAATCACCCGCGCGGGTGTTGCGCGCGGCGAGCGGATCGCCAGTGGCCAGTGCCTGCGCGGCATCACGCAGCCCGGCGAGCTGGTAGGTCGCGGCGAGCACCCAGCGCTCCACGGCATCCAGCCGCTGCTCGCGCAGCCGGTTCATCGCGCCGATTTCCGGCTGCCCTGCGCGCGCCAGCACATACAGGCGATACACCTGGTTCAGCGCGTTGGTCTGCTCGGGCCGCCAGGCCTGCGCCGTACTGCGCAGATTGCGGATCATGCCGGTGCGCATCGACGCCGGCACTGCATAACCCTGCTTCTCCGCCTCGACCAGGAAGTGGCTGGCATAGGTCGCAGCCCAGTAGTGGTAGCCATCGCCCGCTCCAACACTCTGCCCCGGCCAGTAGCTGAAGCCGCCACTGCCGAGCTGGAAGGTCCGCAAGCGCTCGATGCCGATGCGGATGTTGTTCTCGGTGCTGCGCTTGCTCACATCGTCCAGCTTCATCAGCATCGAGAGGAACAGCTGCGGGAACACGGCCGAGGTGGTCTGCTCCAGGCAGCCATGCGGGTAGGCAATCAGGTAACCCAGCCGTCGCTCCAGGTTGATCGACGGCAGGCGTGAGACTTCCAGCGTCACGCGATTGGTGCCGGGCATGCCATGCGGCTTGATCGGCGTTGTCCAGGTGGCGCCTGGCTGCAGCATCTGGGTCTGCAGCAGCGTGGAGGGCGGATTCGCGCTGCGCACCTCGATGCTGATCTCGTCCGTTGCGCGATGCCGCCCGCTGGTGGCGGTGAAGCGCACCGTGCTGCGACCAATGCGGTTGGCGGCGCGCAGTTTCAGCAGCCCGAGCTTCTCGTCGATGCGGGTGAACGTCACCTGCGTGGTGGCGCCGCCTACTACTTCGAACAGGCTGTCCGGCGCGATGGTCAGTTGCACATCGCGCACGGTGTCGTCCATGGCGAAGACCGACACCGGCACGGTGATCTCCTCGCCCGGACCCACCACGCGCGGCATGGTCGGCAGGATCATCAGCGGCTGGCGCACGAACACGGATTTCTCCGTCGAGCCATAGGCCGCGGGCTTGCTGGCATTGCTGCCCGCCACCACCATCACCCGCACGGCGCCCACATAACGCGGCAGCTTCACTTTCTGTTCCTGTGTCTTGCCGGCCGGCAGCTGGAACGGCCCGAGCACCTGCGCCACGGGCGGGAATCGCGACTGCTGCTGATTGGCCGCATTGGCCGATGCCGCATCCGAGCCACCCAGTGCCAGCAACCGCTCCAGTGCCGCGCCATAGGCGCCGTTCACGTCGTCGAACAGATCCCAGGTACGCACGCCAAGCGCCTCGCGGCGATGGAACTCGCCATGCAGGTCCGGCGTCTTGAAATTGGTCAGCGACAGCAGGCCTTCATCGACCACGGCCAGCGTGTAGGTCATGGCCTTGCCCTGCGCCTCGCTCACCTTCACCGTGACCTCGGCTTCGGGCCGCCATTCGTCTGCAGCCTGCAGCACGGGCTTGAGGTTGGTGCCCGGATCCACCACCGTCAGCGGGAGAACGCCATACAGCCTGATCGGCCGATCATTCTTCTTGTCGGCATGCGGCTGGATCAACGTCACCGCCACATAGGCATTGGGTGTCATCGCCGCAGTCACCGGAATGCTCACGCGCGAATTCTGCGCGGTGGGCATGACCCAGCGCGCATCGAGCACGGCACTGCCATTCTCCACCGTCACCAGCGCGCGGCCCTGTGCACTTTCTGGCAGCTGGATGACGGCGGTGTCGCCCACCTGGTAGCTGGCCTTGTCGGCGGTGAGGTTCAGCATGGTTGCCGCGGGGCCGCTCTGGTCACGCCCTTCACCCGACCAGTACGGCCAGTCCACATAGAACACGGAACCGGCACAATGACCGCCGGCATCGTCGCAGACGCGAACCAGGTATCGACCCCAGCTGGCTTCACCGATCGTGAACTTCCACTGTGCCCGGCCTGATGCGTCCGTGGTCACCGTGCCTTCGCTGACACGCGTGTTGTTCTCGCGCGCGATGAACGCAGCCAGCGAGTCCTCCCCCCGATCCCACCACCAGCGCCACTCCACCTTGTAGAGCTTGACACTGAGCTTGCGCTCCGCCGAAGCAGCGCCCTGCGCGGTGACCGCAGCCAGATCCACCGTGTGCTCCTGATTCACCTGCAGCGTGCTGCGCCCGCCCTCGCCGGGCAGTTTCAGGCCCACGAAGCGGTCATACGGCGCAAAAGGACGCGCTTCATTGTTGATGCTGAACGCACCTCCGCGCTCGAACACCCGCGTGGTGAACGAAGCCGACAGCATGCCCGGCGCCGTCGCACCCAGCTCCAGCTCCTTCTCGAACTTCGCCGTGCCGTTGGCGCCGAGCTCACCAGCAAAGATCTCCTGCGGTTCCGAACTGAACTCGCGCGCCGGATCATCGAAGACATAGCCATTGAAGCCGTTGAATTTCGTCTGCGTGGCCGTGAGGCGCAGACTGATATCGGCCTTGAGCCCCGCCGCCGAAGCGCCAGATAGCCAGGACGACTGCACTTCACCCGCGATGGCCTTGCCACCTCCCAGCAGGTTGGTGCCCATGTCGAGCGCCACCTTCAACCGGTTCGGCATCACGGTTTCGATCTTGATGGGGCGCGTGAAACTCACCCCACCCAGCGTGACCTTGGCCGTCCAGTTGCCGGTCGGCGCTCCCGCAGCAGTGCGCGCATCAAAGCGGTAGAAACCATCCATCGGAGCCGCATTCACGATGGTCTGCGTGCTGCGGCCGCGAGGATCCAGCAGTTCCAGCGTGGCCGGATGGTTAGCCGGCAGCGTGCGCTCGCGATCATGCACCACGAAGGTCAGGGCGAGGGGATCACCGGGCCGCCACACGCCGCGCTCGCCATAGATGGCGCCCTTCAGCCCCTTGCGCAGGGTTTCGCCACCCACATCGAAGTGGCTCACCGGCAAGGCCGTGGCATTGTTGAGCTTCAGGTAGGCACGGCGACCACCGCTTTCTGCAACCAGCAGGAACGGCGTGCTCTCGGGTTCGAGCGTGGCCATGCCCTGCTTGTCGCTGCTGCCGGAACCCACCGGCTGGTTCTGGAAATTGCGCAGTTGCAGCGACACGCCGCTTTCCGGCTCGGCTGTTGCGAGGTTGGTGACGCTGACCAGCAACCGCCCGCGCGCATCCGCCTTGGCCAGCAGACCGAGGTTGGAGGCCAGCAGATTGCGCTGCACCTGCACGCCCTCGTTGTAGCCATACATGTAGTAGGCGTTCTTGCAGGGATCCTTGCGATCGCGCCAGCGCGCTTCGTAGTCGTAGTCCTCGCCTTCATCCTCCGCAACGCCGAAATACTCTTCGCTGTATTCCCAGTTCGCGCGCATGCCGCGCTCGCCATCTTCCTGATCCTGCAGGCCGGCATCCTGGACCGCCGACTTGCGCACCTCCTGCCCGGAGGTACAGCCATAATCGGCATCCGCCGGTGTGAGCTGCAGGCTGAGCTGGATGATCGCGCCTGGATTGCGCTGCATCAGCTCGGTGACATCGAGTTCATAACGCTGCCAGCGCCCGGTGCGGGGCGCGTTGAGCGTCAGCGCCTTGCGCCACAGGTAGCGGCCCACGCGCCCGACATCGTTGTTGCCGCCCAGCTGGTTCACCTGCAGGAACTGCGGGATGTTGTCGGGGTAGATGCGCGTCGCCGTCACCTGCACGGAGCGCGCACTCACGGCTTCGAAGGCCACGGTCTGCTGTTTCGCGTCGGGCAGGATCACCCCGTTGCCCACGAAGCGCAGCTGTGGCTTTTCGCTGGTGAGCGTAAGCGCATGCACCGACTGCGTCGTGAGCCTGTCGCCGCGCGCGTTGCGGATTCCCGGCTCCAACGTGATGGTCACATCGCCCGCGAGATCACCGGCGGGATACACCGTCAGTCGATTGCCTTCGACGCGGGTCGTGAACTCGCCGGAAGAAAGCTGCACCAGACCTTTCAGATCCTGGCCTTCCGCGAGCCGGTCGGAGAACGCCACCTGGATTTCCTTGCGACCCTCTGATTCCAGAGCCTGGGCATTGACCACCAGAAACTCGCCGATGGCCGGCACGGAGATGTCGACGTCTTCGCCACGACCCGCACCAATGGACTTGCCATCCAGCGCGATCTTCAGGACTTCGACCTGCTCGCCGCGCTCCACGCCATCCAGCGTGAAGCGATGTTCGCGGCCATCTCCGGCGTGCGACCACACCACCGACAGCGCGTTGCCCTGGAAGGTGGCGCGCAGCATGCGCTCCACCCCGGCGGCGTCTTCTGCATCCGCCGTCACCAGATTGCCGCGCTGGATCATGCGCCGGTCATTGGCAGGATCCGATTCCAGATCCGCCAGCGACAGATCGAACTGCGGAGTCTGCACATGAAAGGCGAACTGGTAATCCTGGATGCCCTTGGGAACGCCCGTCAGCGCCCCGGCCGCCAGCGTGACGCGATACTCCTGCCCGGGCTTCAGCTCCTTCGACGGAATCAGCACCAGCTCGCGCGGTCCGCGGAGCGAGATCTCACCTGGCACCGCAGGATCCAGCGTCAGCGCTGCCGCCAGCGTCTTCGCGGCCGCCACATCACCCGCGAACAGCACCCGCACTTCCGACTTGCGCGACACCACACCGCTGGTGTGGGCAACGATCAACTTCGACCAGGCATCGGCCGATGCCGGATCCAGCGCGACGCGCTGCTGGCAGGCGGCCATGGCGAACAGCAGGGAGATCAAGCCGAGACGAAACGACATCCTGCGCACGTGCATCAACCGCTCCCTGTTAGAATTCTGCAATCGTACTACTGATCAATACGGCGGAATAAAGTGAAGCTGCTCAATCCTTCCACACTTTACGACCCATCACCCAATGCCTATTCGCAGGTCGCGATCGTCCCGGCGAATTCGCAACTGGTTTTCATCGCGGGGCAGGGAGGAGACCGTCCCGATGGCAGTTTCGCGCCGGATTTTCAGGAGCAGGCCGAAAGCGCCTTTCGCAACCTCGGCCTGGCGCTTGCCGCCGCCGGGGCGCAGCCCACCGCGGTGGCAAAACTCACCGTGTTGATCGTGGATCACAACCTGGAGAAGTTGCGCCTCATGCAGGCGGCGCAGCGGCAACTGTTTGGCGCACATTATCCTGCCGCGACACTGATTCCAGTGCCCTGCCTCGCCTTGCCCGACATGCAGATCGAAGTCGAGGCGATCGCCGTCCTGTAGGCAGGACAAAAAAATGCCGGTGGCAGGGAAAGGGGGCTTGCCCCTCCCCGCCACCGGCGCGCTTGCGGGTCTGTCAGCCCTCTTTGATCTTCAGCTGGTTGTCGACCGACTTGACACCCTTCACGGCGCGGGTCAGTTCAGTCGCCTTGTTGCGCTCCACTGTCGATGAAGCCCAGCCCGTGAGTTTCACCTTGCCGTTCATCACGTCCACATTGACGTCCAGACCATCCACTTTCTTGGAGTCGAGCAGTTCGGCCTTGATCTGAGTCGTGAGAGCTACGTCATCGACGTACTCGCCGGCGGTGGATTCTCCACGCAACACGTTGCAGCCACCGATACCGGCAGCCAGCACGCAGGCCACGAGTACTTTCGCGAGGTTGTTCATTGTCATTGCTCCATTCTTGAAACTCTCCCCGGATGGGGCATGGCGCATGTTGCAACCCACGCAACGCAGGGATCAGCGGCGGCGGCCAGATACGCGTGTAGGACGAAGCCTTCTGTTGTCCACGCGTGGGCAGAATCCTACAGAGAGTCCGAAGCCGAACCTACGGCACCCGCAGTGCTGGCGCGGCATTCTGGCCCTCAGCAGCCGGGCCGTCCGGCAAGCGGAGGATCCATGCTTCACTACGCCGTTGTTTTCTTTGTCATAGCGCTGATAGCCGCCCTGTTCGGATTCACCGGACTTGCTGCAGGTGCCGCCGGCATTGCAAAGGTCCTGTTCATCGTTTTCCTGGTCATCGCTATCGCGACATTCATTTTTGGCCGTACACGCAGAGGGTAATCACATGGCAACTACAGCAGAGACATTCTCGAACATTTCCGATCAGGTTGACGATGTCGTCGAGAAGAAGAGCAGCCAGTTGGGCAAGTTCCTCGACGATGTGGAGGATCTGCTCCGCCACGTGACACCGATCGAGGATTCCACCATCTCGCGTGCACGTGAGCGTGTGGAATCTTCCATCCATTCGGTGCGCAACACAGCCGGACGTAGCGTTCATCAGGCCCTGGAGAGCACCAAGGCTGCTGCCAAGAAGACAGACAACTTCGTGCACGAAAGCCCGTGGACCGCCATTGGCATTGCCGCTGTTGCGGGGCTGGTGATCGCCTCCGTCATCAGGAACAAGTAGCCATGCAGTTGCCGGGCCTGGCGCAGGTTGCCGTCCGGCACCTGGGTTCGTACGTCGAACTCATGGGGCAGGCCGCGTGCGAATACCGGTCTGCATTCCTCCGGCGTGCAATGCTTGCCGCCGGAGCCCTGCTCATGGGAACCGCCACCCTCGCCGCGGCCTGGACAACGGGCCTGGCGTTGCTGTGGGACACCCCGTGGCGCCTCACCTACTGCTTCGTTTCGGTCGCGCTGTGCGTCGTCGCCACCGCAGTACTTGGCGCGCTTGCGAGCCGGCGTTCCGAGCCAGGGCCGCACCTCACGACACTGCGTGATGAAGCCACCCAGGATCTGGCTCTGCTGCAGGAATGGCGGAGAACCGCATGAGCAACACACTGGGCACCACCAGAAGACAGCTGCGCAACTATCTCATCCCCGCATCGCGGGGTTCCGGCGATGGCCAGGATGACGTGGACCACTTCCCGCGCAGCAAGCTGATGCGTTTTGCAGTCAATCCCCGCAATCGGAGCGTTCTGCTGCTCGCGGGATCCATCCTGGGTGTGGTCGCGACCCGGGTGGTCGGCACTGGCAAGGTCGGCATGGTTGCGGGGCTTGCCCGCTCACTCCTTAAGCGCAATCGTTAACCTTGAGGTGCATGGCATGAAAGAGTTCAAACTGCGACCGTTCGGAGAACTCTCCGCGGCCGCGATCGAGGCACATCTGGGCCTCTACAAGGGCTATGTCGAGCAGACAGACAGCGTCCTCAAATACCTCCGCAGCGCGCCAGTTCCCCAACCCGCCGACGCAGCGCTGACACCCCGCGAGACTCTGTCCCGCAGGCTGTCATTCGAACGCAACGGCGCGCGCCTGCACGAGCTGTTCTTCGAACAATTCGAGGAGTCAGGCGGCAGCGAAGCTGGCACATTCCCGACCGCCGTGTCGCAATGCTTCGGTTCATTCCAGGCCTGGAAGGAAGATATCCTCGAGCTCGGCAAGACTCGCGGGCCAGGCTGGATCCTTACCTGCTTCGATGCGGAGCGGGATCAGATCGAGAACTACTGGGTCGATCTGCACGAGCTGGGCACACCCGCAGACGGAGCCATACTCTACGTGGTCGATCTGTGGGAGCACGCCTACTGGTCCGATTACGGCGCGAAGGGCCGCGAGCGCTACATGAAAGACCTGCTGGCGCACAGCAACTGGCAGATAGCCGGCAACCGTTACCGTCAGGCTCAGACGCGAAGTTCCTGACGGCCCTGTCCGCGACCCGCCAGCAAGCAGCGTGGCGGGGCCGGGCAGAAGATACAGCGGCTACTTGGTAGCCTTCTCGACTTCCTTGCGCGCGTCATCGACGGCGTCATCCAGCTTGGCCGAAACCGGTTCCTTGCCATCGTTCTTGATGGTGGAGACCGCTTCGTCCACTTCCTCTCCCATCTGCTCGAGCGGGCCTTTCTTCTCGCAGGCTGCGAGACCCAGGCCCATCAGCACGGCGACCAGTGCGACGCACGAGCGCTTGCTTGTATTTGTCATTTTTTGATTCTCCTCGAATTCAACACCGCGCCAGACTGCCAGTTCTGCGCTGCGCTGAGGCCCATCTGCCGCCTACAGCGCGTGTAGGTGCATTCCTATGTGTAGGATTGTTCCTACACCGCGTCCGGAATTGCCACCGAGGAACTTCCGGCGCGCAGCGCGTACTCTATTGCGTATATGGCACACATACTGATAGTCGACGATCATGCCGTGGTTCGCGCCGGTCTGCGGCAGTACCTGCTCGATGACCCGCGCATCACCAAGGTCGACGAAGCGGACTCCGGCGCGCTGGCGATGGAAATGATGCGTCGCGCCCGCTATGACCTGCTGGTGCTCGACATCAACATGCCTGGCCGCAGCGGCCTCGACATCCTGCGCAATGTGACCAGCGCACATCCTGAAACGCGGGTATTGATTGTCAGTGGCTACCCCGAGCGCCAGTACGCCGTGAACGTGCTCAAGAGCGGTGCCAGCGGTTATATCTCCAAGGAAAGCGCGCCGGAAGAACTGCTGAAAGCCGTGCACACGGTGCTGGCCGGCCGCCGCTACGTGAGCGCGACACTGGCCGAACAGCTGGTTTCCGATCTTGACGTGGACAACGAAAAACCCATGCACTCCAGCCTTTCCGAGCGCGAGTTCCAGATCTTCTGCAAGCTGGCCACCGGCAAGGCTGTTTCGGAGATCGCGCAGGAGCTGTGCCTCAGCGTCAAGACCGTCAGCACCTACCGCAGCAGGGTTCTCGAGAAGATGAATTTCGTCTCGAATGCAGACATCACCACCTACGCCCTGCGCAACGGGCTGATGCAGTGAAGAACGTGCTGCTCGTTGAAGATTCGGAGCGTATAGCAGCACGCGTGCGGGACCTGATCATGGACAACCCCGAAATTCACCTGCTCGATACCGTGCGCGACCAGCAGGCAGCCATCGATGCCGTCCACCGTTCCGACGTGGACGTCATGATCCTGGACCTGCAGCTTGCCGTGGGCACCGGGTTCGGCGTGCTCGAAGCGCTGGGCTCCCAGCGCCCGAAAACCATCGTCATGACCAACTATGCCCTGCCCCAATACCGTGAACTGGCCCGGCGGCATGGCGTGGAGTACTTTCTCGACAAGTCCGTGGATTTCGAGCGCTTGCCGGAGATTCTCGATGATCTCTGCCGCGCTGATTGAGCGCCGCCCTGCCTAACGCGAGTTGCTCGCGACGGGAAACCGGATCGTCGTGACCGTGCCGCGGATCGCGCCCGGGCCGATTTCAACGCTGCCGCGAATCGCCTGCATGCGGAATTTCATCTGCTTGAGCCCATGCGATCCGGAGCGCGCGGTTGCACCCGGTGGCAAACCCACTCCATTGTCCTGCACCGTGATCGTCGCCTGGTCGCCCTGCACCTCCATCGTCAGCCGCACTTCGCTGGCCTGGGCGTGTTTGAGGATGTTGGAAAGGGCCTCCTGAACGGTGCGGAACACGGCGATGGCCGCTTCGCTGTTGAGTTCGGGTTCTTCCTCGGGCAGGTGCGCAATCAATTTGATGTTGCCCTGCTGGCAACTCTGCTCCGCTTGCCAGCGCAGCGCGACCACCAGGCCCATGTTGTCCAGCAGGGTCGGGCGCAGCTCTTCAATCACGCGCCGCTTCAGATCGACGCCCGCCTTCAGGCCGGCATCGATGCGAGCCCAGCGCTCTTCGGCGGCCGCGTCCGGCAACTGCACCCTGCGCCGCAGCTGCGAGAAGTCCATGCGCATCGATACCAGCAGACCACCCAACTCGTCATGCAGCTCGCGGGCCAGAGCCGATTTCTCGACTTCGGAGATGCGCAGCATGTGTTCCGACAGATCCCGCAGCTCGGCGGTCCGGAGTGACACCTCGTGCTCCAGTTCCCGGGTGGCTTCATCCCGCCGCTTGATCTCGCGGGTCGCGAGCAATCCAACCGCAAGCAGCAGCAGCAGCGTGAACCCCGTCGACAGTACGTTGATCAGGCTGTTGACCCGAAGCTCCGTGTCCCACTTTTCGATTCCGGCCCTGATCCGCTCTGCCTCCCGATCCCGCAGCAAAGCAATATTGGCGCGAATCTGCTGCATGACCTGCATGCCCACATCACTCTTGACCAGCCCCAGGGCGGTCTTGTTCGCGCCCGCTTCCAGCAGGCCGATCGTCCGGTCCATCTCGACATACTTGGATTGCAGCATGGCGCGGATTTCCTCCAGCACCGGCACTTCCAGTTGATCGCGCACCTGGTACCTTGCGATGAGGTCGGCCAGCACTTGTTCCGCGGCCATGCGCCCGGCGGCATAGGGCTCCAGGTATTCGCGTTCACCGGTCAGCAGATAGCCGCGTTGCGCACTCTCTGAATCCAGGCTGGATTGAATGAGTTCGCTGAGCTGACGCAACCGGTCGTCGCGGTCGCGAATGACGAGACTCAGCTCCCGGGTGTAGGCACGGCGCGCCTCCGCGACGAAATACACCGACACCACCAGCCCGATGGCAGCCAGCATGGGGATCAGCACATAGCGGCGATCAAAGCCGCTTCGCAGCAGGGTTCTCATTTGTCTGAGTATCACCCAATCGGCGAGCAGAAGAACGGCCAGGAAAGGGGGCGGCTCGCGCCCCTTCCCCGTCTCGGCATCATATGCCGGTCGGTGCTTCCATCGTCACGTCGCGCACCTGGTCCGACATGCCCTGCTCCCAGGTGCTCCAGCCGGAATTCATGCCATAGGGCGAACGCTGCAGGAAGGCATCGATCTTGGTGATCAGGCCCTTCTCGATCTTGAAGATCTCGGCGATCTGCCAGGTATGCGGCTGCACCGGGCCCGAAGCCACCTCGCGACCGTCCGGGGCCTTGAAGCGACGCGTCTCGCCACCCGAGTGATCGAAGAAGGCGAAGGCAAACACGATGCCGCGCTCCTGGTCCACCGCCACGAAGCGACGATCGCGGATGCGGTTCACGAAGGCCAGCAGGCCGGACTGGAACTGTTCCAGGCAGGTCCACTGCCCGGAATAGGTGGTGGCCGTTTTCGGATCGGGTCGCGTCTGGCCGGGAGGCGTCGGGGCGCTGGTCGACTGCCCGCCGTTTTCGTGACGGATGCACTCCGCGCCAAACGGGTAATCCCCCTTGCCGTCATTCTTCTGCATGCCGGTGAAGTACTTGTTGCCCTGCGTGATGAGATCCGAGCGCGACATGCGTTCGTTCACTGGCACGGCCTGCAGGTATTTCGGATGCGTGGCCATCGCATCCACGCGCTTGTAGGTGCGGTTGAAAGCATCGCCGGTTTCGTTGGGGAAGCGGAACACGATCTGCTCCACCTCGGTGATCTGCCGGTTCTGCACGCGCAGGCGCAGCGAGATCAGCGAGCCATTGAAATTGGCCGGCTCCCGGTGATCTTCCTGGATGGTGCCAAGGAAGGTGACTGAGCCAGCCGGCACGTCGGTCACGAACACGCGGTACTTGCCCTTGCCCTTCATCGTGTTCCAGAGCCCGTCGCCGATCAGCAGGCGCTGGCCATCCTCGGTGAACTTCACGGCGGGCGCGATCGGCACCTGCGAAGGATTATTGGCTATCACCGCATCGAGGTAGCGATCGACAAAACCTTCCAGGCAGCTGCGGTCGCAGGCCGGCTGGGCCGCAAAAGCCGAATGGAAACCAGCCAGCGACAACGCGCCGACCACCAATGCTGCACGGATCATTTTCACGTCGGCCCCCTTCTTGTTGTCGTCTCTCGCGCCAGGCGCGTCATTCTGCCCCATCTCCTGTCCCCGGTCGACGACACGCGTAGGAAGCCTCCTATCTCGCCATCCGGCAGCCACCGGCTCCGCGCACCGCGCAGCGGCGAGCAGACTCCAGACCATGCCTGGCGCTGATTGCCTCGCAGGGAACAGACATTCAACGCACTGGAGAAAGAACATGATGGATCTCAAGAAACCACTGGCAGTCGCTCTGATTGGCTCACTGTTTGCGTTGGCGGCCTGCGACAAGCGCGAAACCGCCGCGGAAGTGAACAGCGACGTGGCCGATGCACAGGCAGCCAAGGCCGAGAACGTCGGTGACGCACTGCAGGACCAGGCCGAGGTTGCAGCCAGCACCGCTGGCGACTCCGGCTCTGCTGATCCGGATGATCGCGGTGATGCGATCGAACAGCGCGCCGAAGAAGCCTATAACGTGGAACTCGCCCGTGTGGAGGGCGACATGAAGATCGCCAAGCAGGCTTGCGATGCATTGCCAGTCAGCGCGCAGGCTGCCTGCAACACCAAGGCTGAGAGCACTTATGACGTTGCCAAGGCCAAGGCCAAGGCTACGCTCGACATGGAAGAAGCCCGCGGCGACGCCGTGCAGAAGCTCGACAACAAGTAAGAAACAGCCGGCTACATCAGCGGTCGACCACGCAGTGGCACCGTGAAGTAGTCGGCTAACTGTTTCAGGGACTCCGGTTTGCCAATCGTGAGCCGAGAGTCCTTGATCTTGAATGCCCCCTGACGCGACAGCTTCCCGAGCGTCTTGTTGGTGTGCACCAGCGAGAGTCCCAGTGCATCGGCCATGTGCTGCTGACTCACCGGAAACGGCACTGTGCCTTGCGCATCCTTCAAGCCTACGGATTCGGCACGCTTGAACAGGTGGATGATCAGCATCGCGATCCGTTGCGCGGCAGTGCGCTGCCCCACGGATACCAGGTTTTCGTCGACGATCAGCTCTTCATGCGCCGCGATCCAGGTGATGTCGTAGCTCAACGTCGGATGATTGCGATACAGGTCCCACAGGCGTTCAGAGGGAAACCTGCAGAAGCGCGCGTCGGAAAGGATTTCGACGCCATTGCTCGAATGCGCGCCCAGTTTCTCCTGCAGCCCGATGAAATCCCCAGGCAGCAGGAAATTCAGTATCTGGCGATTGCCGTTGCTGAGTGTGCGATAACGAAATGCCCATCCCTGCAGCAACGTATAGAGCTCACCCGAACTCACGCCTTCCCTGACGAGCAGATTGCCGGCTTTCAGCGACACCTCGCCGTGCTTGAAGTGCTGTATGAAACTGATTTCCTCGGCTGTGTTCGGGGAGAACGTACCCAGCTTGCGCAACGGGCATTCCGCGCAGACAACCTCTCCGGGCTCAGCCGCAGGCATGCGCTACCCCGGCATGGAGGTGAGAGTCATGTACTTTGACGTAGGTCATTTCCCGCTTGCTCCGTAATGTTCGCATCGACGACAAGCCTGGAGGCGGCAGATTGATATTTGAATTCGTTTATACCAGCGTTCTTGCTCCGGCGTCAGATGTGCGCTGCGTGGCCGACATCGTGCGCCGGGCGCGCAGCTACAACCTGGCAAACGGGCTGAGCGGCGTGCTGGTATTCGACGGCGCGCGCTTCTGCCAGCACCTCGAGGGCGAGGAAGAAGCCGTGTTGTTGCTGGCCGCCAAGATCGAAGGGGATTCGCGTCACGAGCAGTTCCGGGTTCTGCACCGCGGATTTACAGGCGAGCAGCGTCGTTTCGGCGAATGGAGCATGGCCTACGCACTGGATACCGAAGGGACGTTGCTGGAAACCCTCGCCATGGCGCCCGGTTTACGGGCGGCGACAATGCTGCAGGAATTCCTGCCGCTGCTCGCGAATCAGCCGTCTTCCCTCTGAGCTTCCGCTGATCCTGCCGGCCGCATGCGCACGATGGGTTCAAAGCGCAGTTCGCCATCTTCGTACTCGGTGCGCCGCAACTGCAGGCGCATGCCCTTGGTCACATTGCGCGGCTTGAGGATACGCACCTGCTCTCCGGACTCCACCTTCACAAGGCAGGTCCGGCCGTCGTCACTCACTACTTCGGCCGTGACCTCGGTAACCGAAATCACATCGCCACCGAGGCCCCATACGCCCCACCACACCAGGAACATGGCCAGCGGCACGGCCACACCCAGCACGCGTGAGACCTGATGACCGCGAAAAAAACCATCTGCGCCCATGGCGCGTCAGAAGGCCGGGGTCACGCGGGCAGCTGACACTTTCAGCGCGTCCGCATCTTCCCTGACCAGGCGCCGCTCCAGCACGGCCTGTTCCACTGCGGCAGTGAAGCGCCGCAGGTATTCATTGCGGTCGCGATACAGCGCCTTGAGTCGGGTGGCATCGAAGCGTTGCATGGATCCCGTGAGTTCACACACGCGGCGCGCCCGCTCGCTGCCATCAGCCGGTGTGCTGCGGCCCGCATACCGCGCCAGGGGCACCTCGATCTGCGGCAACCGCCAGCCACCCTGGGCATTTCCGCTGGCATTCACCACCGGCGCCATGCTGGGGCCTGTCTCGATGCGCGGCATGCCCACCATCGGCAGTTTCTGCACCAGCAGTTCGTCGAACTGCTGCCAGATCGCGTTGAACGCGAGGCCGAGCGGAAAATCACTGCGTGGCTCTCGGCAAAGGGATTCAGCGGGCAGATCAAGGCCGGCGATGGTGAGGTCTGTCGGCGCCGGTGTTCCCGCAGCAAACGGACCGGAATGCGCCGCGCCCGCGATCTCGTAGAGCCGGAACACGTCGCCGGGTGCATCGCTGTCGTCGCGCCGCATGCCTGGCGCAAGCTGGAAATCCGATTCGGTCATCACGGTCACAAAGGGCACATCGCGAGGCAAGGCCGTGCGACGCACATCGCCTTCCGGCAGCGCTGCCGCGCATTGGTGGATGGGAGTCTCCACCATGTTGCCCGCCGCATTCAGATAGCCGTCGAATATCGGCTCACCATTGCCGAGCCGCAGCCGGCCATGCATGGCATTGGCGAATGTCGTGATATAGCCGCCTGTCTGGGAATACCCCGCGGCGATCAGACGCTGCGGGCTGAGATCGAGCAGTGGATTCTCCTTGCTCGAACTGCGCAGCAGCGCGCCGGTCTGCGCGATCGCATCCCAGGCCAGTCCGTTCTCGGCATCCATCGGATCGGGGCAGCCTGCTGGCTGCCGGAAGGCGAATCCCAGCGCCCCATAACGCACCGGATCAAACTTCTGCAGCGTGGCGATGGCCTCCGGCTTGACCGTGACGCCCACCCAGACATCACCGCGCCGCATGAAATGCTCGAACGAAAATCCCCACAGGGGCGCGAAGTCATATTGCCCGCTGGGGTTCAGCAGTTCGACGATCACCCGGCCACTGAACTTGCCGGCATCCAGCGGCCGCCGCACCAGCACCCGCGTGGCAAAGGGCAGGTTGGCATGGCGAACCACGAGTTCGCGGCTGTCGGGGCCGGCCCAGTCATGCACATTGCCGTAGCCGCGCACCAGCAGTTCCGACTCTGCATAGCCGCGCGCGGCCAGATCCACCGGCTGCTGCGTGCGCGCGGCGGCCAGGAACGGCCGGTTCGTGGCGCTGATGGGCATCACGCTGGCCCTTGGCGTTGGCACCAGCAAGGGTTCTGCGGCCTGCAACAGACTGCCTACCAGCAGCAGCAACACACCCAAGGTCATTTTCTCGCGCATCATCGTCGGAACTACACTACCTTCGCCTGCGCACTGTCAACGAGGCCGCGCGTGACCGACCCCATTCTGGAATCCTTCGAAACATTTGTCGCGCGTTCGCTGGCCCGCCCGGGCAAGCCGCGCCATGCCCGGGTCGCCGGCATCCGCATGCACTATCTGGAATGGCCAGGCCCGTCCGATGCGCCGCCCCTGCTGCTGTTGCACGGCTTTCTCGCGCATGCGCACTGGTGGGATTTCATCGCACCCTGGCTGGCCGAACACTTCCGGGTCATCGCGCCGGATTTCGGTGGCATGGGCGACAGCGAACATCGCGCCAGTTACAACCACCAGCAGTTCTACGACGAAATTGCCGGAATTGTCGATGCGACGGACATCGAAGGTTGCGTGGCAATCGGCCACAGTTTTGGCGGCCGCGCGCTGCTTTACGCCTGCGACCAGCACCCTGGCCTGTTCGCGCGGGCCATCGTGGTGGATTCCCGCCTGGGCTCGGTCAGCGACCCGGTGCGCGGCTTCGATGAGGAATGGCGCCCGAAAAAACGTTATCCGGATGAAGCCACCATCCTCGGCCGATTCACGCTTCGACCGGTGGAACCCGCCCCTGCGCTCGCCATGGCGCACATGGCCGCGGCTTCCATCCGCCAGGATGCCGATGGCTGGGTCTGGAAGTTCGACGAGAACGTCAGCCGGCTGTTCCAGCATCGCAATTCCGATGCGGGCATCAACGACAGTGAAGTGCTGCAGGGAATGCAGACCCCGGTGGATTTCATCTATGGCGAGGAGAGCCGGGTGGTGACCCCGGCGCGGGCGGCGCTACTCGCAGGCTGCCTGCCAAATGTGCGCAGCGTGACGGGAATTCCCTGCAGCCACCATCATCTGCCGGTGAGCCAGCCCATCGCGCTGCTGGCGGCGCTGCGGGTGCTGCTGCAGCAGCGCCCCGCCAGGGTTTAAACGGCAGCCCGGCAGCGCCGCGCGACGGACCAGGCGGCGCGCAGCGCAGCGGCGGTGACTGCCAGCGGCCTGCGGCAGCGCAGGCACAGGGTGCGGTTGTCGGCGTTCTCGGCCCCACATTGCGGACAGAACATGGCTCTCTCTCCCGTTCCTTCGGTTGGCCAATCTTGCGGAAGATCCGCCGCAATCGGCTACGGATATCTGGCGTATTCGCCCAGATTTGCCGTCACTCGTCGTGGGCAGCTCGATGCGAGGCGGCAGACATGCGGTCCAGCAGCCCCATCAGCACGGCCGAAAGCACGAACGTCATGTGGATGATCACGTACCACAGGAGCTTGTCGTTTTCGATTTCTTCGGCTTCCATGAACTTGCGCAGCAGATGGATGGACGAGATGGCCACGATCGAGGCAGCCACCTTCATCTTCAGCGTGCTGGCATCCAGCTTGCCCAGCCAGCCGAGCTTGTCGCCACCACCGCTTTCATCGATATCGATCTTGGAAACGAAGTTCTCGTAGCCGGAGAACATCACCATCACGATGAGCCCTGCCACCAGCGAAAGATCGACCAGCGCCAGCAGCGACAGCACGATCTTCGCTTCCTGCGCATCCGGCTGCAGCACGTAATGAAACGCGTGGTACAGCTCCATGAAGAACTGGATGCCCAGGATCACCAGCGCGATCGACAGGCCGAAGTAGATGGGCGCCAGCAACCAGCGGCTGGCGAAAAACAGGCGTTCTACGAAGCGTTCCATGATGGGCGCGATTATAGAGGTTGAGCGGGCTGCAGCTGCACAGAATCACCGCGGCGCAGGATGCTGCCGACGCCAGCTGTCGCATAGGCATTGCGGCCGAACACCACCCCGCGCAGCTCAGGGTCGAAACGGTAACGCTTGAGCGTGCGCAACGGCTCATCGCCCGTGCTCTCGCCGGTGTGCTGGTCGATGGTGGTGATCACGCAGCGGGTGCAGGCCTTGGTGAGTGCGATGCGCGCAGCGCCAATCGCGAGCGTCTGCGCAGCATCTTCGGCATAGGCCGGCACATCGCCGAGCAGCAGGTTCGGGCGGAAGCGCTGCACCGGCAGATCGTGCCCCACCCGCGCTGAGAGGTCCGCGATCGACGCCTGCGACAGCACCAGCATCGGATAGCCATCCGAAAACAGCGTCGGCACTTCCCGCTCACCGGTCCAGTCCTGGTTGGAAAGGCGCTGCTGCCGCGTGTCGAAACGCACCAGTCGCAGCGGGCGCCCCAGCCACTCCGACAGGAACTGCGCCGCTTCATGACCGGCATCGAAGGCGCGGCAACGTGCGCCCCAAACCAGCACCTCGCAGGCCTCGCCCTCATGCTGCAGGTCCAGCGATGGGCCAGCGCCCTGCGGCGTCGAGAGATGCAGCTTGCCACCGGCAATCGCAGTGCCCAGCAGTGCCAGCCGGCCTTCCGTTCGTTGGGTCAGGAAACGACCGCCTGTATCAACCACCATCCATTCGCGATCGTGGCGCAGGCCAAATGGGCCAAGCTCGGCCTCGATGCAGGCGATGCCCGCGGCAGACTTGACCGGATAGACAAAAAGGCCGGCCAGCACCGCCGTCATGGCGTGGTGCGGGCCTCGTTGCGGCGCCGCTCGGCAGCGAGCTCGGCGCTGTCGCGCTGCGCGCCGGATTCCAGGCCATCGACGCAGCGTTCGAGATAGCCGCGCAGTTCCACCACTTCCTGTGGTCGCAGCATGGACAGCATCTGCGTCATCACCGGCGCGCCGGCGCTGCGGGCGGCATTGAGCCGCTCCACGCCCGCTGGCAGCAGGTACCAGCGGTCGGCGCGACGATTCTGGGGATCGGGCCGGCGCTCGATGGCGCCATCCATTTCCAGCCGACGCAGCAGCCCGGTCATGGTCTGTGCGGTGACCAGCAGCCGCCGCGCGAGCCTGGCACCGGCAATGCCCGGCTCCTGCTGCAATTGATCGAGGGTAACCAGATGCGCGAACGACACATCGGAGTTGCGCCGCAGACGCTCATCGACCTGGTGTCGGAACTGGTGCATCAGCCGCTTGAGCAGATAACCGATCTGCTCTTCCGGCATGCGATTGCAGGGACTCTTCGTGGTCACTTTTTATGCTGCGCTGTTGCTTGCCAAAAATAAGGTGCCTGATATTATATCAGCCACCTGATATCAAACAAGCCGAGCAAGCCGATGCGCCAGGACGAGCCGCTCTTTCTGCGACCCTCCGTGTCCCCGAAAGTTCTAATGATTTGCATTTGTACTGCGGCGCTGCTGGCAGGGTGTGAGCGTGGCGGCGAATCGTCGGCCGGAAAAGCAGACGCCGCGGCAAAGGAAGGGGCGGCCGCGCCCACGGCTTCCATGACGGTCACCACGACTCCCGTGCGCAGCGAAGACATCGTGCGCACCGTGCCGGCCACCGGCTCCATCCATCCCTGGCAGGAAGTGATCGTCGGCGCCGAAGTGGGCGGCTACCGCGTGGCCGAGGTGCTGGTGGATGTCGGCACACGCGTGCAGAAAGGCCAGGCACTGGTGCGCCTGTCGGGCGACATGCTGCAGGCCGAACTCTCCTCGCGCCAGGCCGCGCTGCGCAGCGCCGAAGCCACGGAAGTGAATGCGGCTGCGGCCCTGCGTCGCGGCCAGCAGGTCTCCACCTCGGGCGCCTTGTCCGCCGCCGACCTCGACCGCCTCAAGGCCGAGCAGGTTGCCGCGCAGGCGCGCGTCGAAACCGCGAAGGCCGATCTCTACACCGCCGAACTGCGCGTGCGTTATGGCACCGTCACGGCGCCCGACAGCGGCACCATCACTTCACGCACGGTCAGTGCTGGCCAGGTGGCCCAGGCCGGTCAGGAAATGATGCGTCTGCTGCGGCAGAACCGCGTCGAATGGCGCGCCGAAGTGCCTGAATCGCAGCTGTCGCGCATCAAGGTGGGCCAGGCCGTGCAGGTCACCGCCGTCGATGGCAGCGTGCTCAAGGGCAAGGTGCGCGCGGTGGCGCCCACCGTGCAGACCAACAACCGCACCGGCCTCGCCTATGTGGACATCAGCGGCGGTGATGCGCGTCCCGGCATGTTCGCGCGCGGCGCGATCGAAGCCGGCAAGGGCGCGGCGCTGCTGGTGCCGGTGGCCAGCGTGGTGATGCAGGATGGCTACAGCTACGTGTTCGTGCGTGAAGGCCAACAACACGGTCGAACGCCGCCTCGTGCAGCAGGCCGGCGTGCACGGCGACTCCCTGGAAGTGGCCAGTGGCGTGGCGGCCGGCGATGTCATTGCCGTGAAGGGCGCGGGATTCCTGAAGGATGGCGATACCGTGCGCGTCAGCAACGATGCCGCGCCTGAAGCCACCGCAGCCGCCCCGGTGTCAGCGCCATGAACTTTGTTACGTGGTCGATCCGGAACCCCGTTCCGGTGATCATGATGTTCGTCGCGCTGGTGGTGGGCGGCATCCTCAGCTTCCCGAAGCTCGGCGTGCAGGACCAGCCGGACATCTCCTTCCCGTTCATCATCGTGAACGTGGGTTATGCCGGCGTGCCGCCCACGCAGATGGAGACCGAGGTCACCCGCAAGGTGGAAGACGCCATCTCCACCATCGTCGGCATCGAGAACATCAACTCGACGGTCACCACCGGCTCCTCGCAGACGGCCATCGAATTCCAGTTCGGCTCCGACCTTTCGCAGGCCATGGACGACGTGCGCGATGCCATCACCCGCATCCGCCCCGACCTGCCGCTGGATGCCACCGAGCCCTTCATCTCGCGCGCCACCACGGCCGGCAACGCGGTGCTCACCTTCGCCGTCGCCTCCGACAGCATGTCCGACACCGAACTCTCCTGGTTCGTCGACCTCAACGTGATGCGCGCCGTCAGCGGCGTGGATGGCGTGGGCAGTGTCAGCCGCATCGGCGGCGTGTCGCGCGAGGTGCGCGTCGATCTCGATCCGGATCGCATGGCCGCGCTCGGCGTGACCGCTGGCGATGTCTCCAGGCAACTCGTCCGCACCCAGGTGGAACTGCCCGGCGGCGAGACCCGCATCGGCCCGCAGGAACAGAGCGTGCGCACGCTGGGCACCATCGGCAGCGTGCAGGAACTGGCCGCCATGCCCATCACCCTGGGCGACGGCCGCAATATCCGCCTCGATTCCATCGCCGACGTGCGCGACCAGGCCGCCGAAGTGCGCCGCGAAGTGCGCCTCGACGGCAAGACCGTCATCGGCTTCGAGGTGATGCGCGCCTGGGGCGAAGGCGCCCTGAAGGTGGCCGATGGCACGCGCGAAGCCGTGAAGGAACTGCAGGAAAAATACCCCGCCATCCAGATCACCGAGATCAACGCCGTCCAGGACAAGGAAATCCGCGACAGCTTCCACGGCTCGATGATCATGCTGATCGAGGGCGCCATCCTCGCCATCATCGTGGTGTGGTTCTTCCTGAAGGACATCCGCGCCACGCTGATCTCGGCCGCCGCGCTGCCGCTGTCGGTGATCCCGACCTTCTGGGCGCTGCACATCTTCGGCTTCTCGATGAACACGCTGACCATGCTGGCGCTGTCGCTGGTGGTCGGCATGCTGGTCGACGACGCCATCGTGGAGGTCGAGAACAACGTGCGCCATCTGCGCATGGGCAAACCGCCCGTGCAGGCCGCCACCGACGCCGCCATCGAAATCGGTCTCGCGGTGGTCGCCACCTCGCTGACGCTGTGCGCCGTGTTCATTCCCGTGGCCTTCATGGACGGCATTCCCGGCGAGTTCTTCAAGCCCTTCGGCTTCACCGCCACCGTGGCCGTGCTGTTCTCGCTGCTGGTGGCGCGCGCGCTGACGCCGATGATGGCCTCGCGCCTGATGCGGCCCGACAGCCACGTGGAAACGCCCAGCCGCTTCAAGCTCTGGTACATGGAGAAAGTGCAGTCGGCGCTGCGGCATCGGGTCATCACCCTTGCCGCCTCGACCGCATTGATGGGGGGCGCGTTCTACCTCGCCACCACGCTGCCCACGGGCTTCACGCCCAGCGATGACTTCGGGTTCGTGAACCTCAACGTCAGCCTGCCGCCAGGCTCGACCATGAACGATTCCCGCGAAGTGGCCGAGCAGATCCGCGGCAAACTGTCGAAGTACCCGGAAGTGGTGCATGTCACCACCAACATCAGCCCGCGCAGCGCCAGCTCGTTCATCACGCTGGTGGATCGCGACGAACGCGAACTCTCGCAGCAGCAGATGCAGCAGAAGATGATTGCCGACATGCGCTCGATACCTGGCGTGCGGATCCAGGGCGGCGGTGGCGGCAATCCCGGCAGCGGGCCGCTGAGCTCGAGCTGACGGGCGACGACTCGAACGCCCTCGCCGTCGCGGCGCTGGCTGTCGAGCGCGACCTGCGCAACACACCCGGCTTCGCCAACGTGACCACCAGCGCCAGCCTGCTGCAGCCGGAGCTCACCATCCGGCCGCGCGCCGACCGCGCTGCGGAACTGGGCGTGACCACCTCGGCCATCAGCCAGGCCACGCGCATCGCGACCAGCGGTGACATCACCAACAACCTCTCGAAGCTGAACCTGCCCGACCGGCAGATTCCGATCCGCGTGCGCCTGAACGACTCCGCGCGCATGAACATCGAACAGATCAAGCTGCTGCAAGTGCCCTCGCGCTTCGGCCCGGTGCCGCTCATGAACGTGGCGGACGTGAGCCTCGGCGCGGGCCCCTCGCAGATCACGCGCTACAACCGCAGCCGCAACATCACGATCTCGGCCGACCGCGGCACCATTCCGCTGGGCGATGCCGTGGATATCGCGCAACAACCTGCCGTCGATGAAGAACCTGCCGGCCGGGGTTGCGCCACTCGAATCGGGCGAGGCGGAAATCATGCGCGACATCTTCACCGGCTTCGGCCTCGCGATGGTGATCGGCATCTTCTGCATCTACGCGCTGCTGGTGCTGCTGTTCCACGACATGCTGCAGCCGATCACCATCCTGTCGGCGCTGCCGCCCTCGGCCGGCGGAGCCATCGTGATGCTGTGGCTGCTCAACATGGAGCTGTCGCTGCCCTCGCTCATCGGCCTGCTTACGCTGATGGGCATCGTGACGAAGAACTCGATCCTGCTGGTGGAATACATCGTGATGGCGCGGCGCGAGCACGGCCTGTCACGCTACGAGGCCATCCTCGATGCCTGCAGCAAGCGCGTTCGTCCGATCATGATGACCACCATCGCGATGGTGGCCGGCATGATCCCGATCACCATCGGCCTGCATGGCGATTCCAGCTTCCGCGCGCCCATGGGCGCAGCGGTGATCGGCGGCCTGCTGGCCTCCACGGCGCTGTCGCTGTTCGTGGTGCCGGTGATCTACACGCTGATGGACGACTTCGAGCACTGGATCAAGCGGCAGTTCGGCCACAAGGGCAAGAAGGTCGTTATCGCGGCAGAAACCCCGGCGCATTGAGCGCCAGGCGCGCCACGGCGGCATCAAACACCGCCGTGCTGTCCTCATCGCCGGTGGCGCAGAAGTTCAGGTCGCGCAGCAGGCCATCGCCCACCGAATAGATCACGCCATGTACCGCGACGTTCTGGCCGCGGCTCCAGGCATCCTTCACCACGGTGGTGCGGCACACATTCAGCGCCTGCTCCAGCACGTTGAGCTCGCACAGCCGGTCGATGGCCGCAGCGCCGCCGCCGGCCAGCAGCAGCGGGTGCCGGTCGCGGATGTCCTGCACATGCCGCAGCCAGTTGTCGATCAGTCCGAACGAGGCAGACCCCATCGCGGCCGCGATGCCGCCGCAGCCGTAGTGGCCGGTGACGATGATGTCCTGCACCTTGAGCACATCGACGGCGTACTGGATGACCGATAGGCAGTTGAGGTCGGAGTGCACCACGAGGTTCGCGACATTGCGATGCACGAACAGCTCGCCCGGCGCCAGATCCACGATTTCGTTGGCCGGCACGCGACTGTCGGCGCAGCCGATCCACAGATAGCGCGGGCTCTGCTGCGAAACCAGCCGCTTGAAGAACTCCGGATCTTCATGGGTGACCTTGTCGGCCCACAACCGGTTGTTGTTCAGCAGCTGCTCGAGTCTTTTCATGGAGTGACCGACTGCGCGGTCACCCAGGAAGCGAAACTCTCGCGCTGGGCCGCATTCACGACGGACCCCGCCTTGCCTGGCACCGCGCCCTTCGCCGCTGCCGCAACCCAGTCTCGCATCGACTGCAGCAGCACCTTGGCATAGGACGGCATGGTCTTCTGCAGCTGCCCGAAGGCCGCCTTCGCATCGTCGAGCCGGCCGGTGAGCAGGAACAATTCGGCGCGGTATTCGATGGCCTCGGGATACTCCGGCTGCAGTTTGAGCGCCGCCTCGTAGGCCGAGAGGGATTCCTCGTATTCGCCGAGCTTCCGGCTGGTGAAGCCGAGCATGTTCCAGCCTTCCTTCATCTTCGGGTCGGCGGCCACCGCCTTGCGAAAACGGTCGCGCGCCTCGCCGTAGCCCTCCTTCACAGCGGGCGCAGCCGGGGTGCCTGCCTCCAGCAGCAGCGTTTTCTCGTATTTCTCGAAGCCCAGGTTGTAGTTCAGGCGCGCGCTCATCGCGGCATCCTCGGAAATGTCCGGGGCCGGCGAGACGAGATTGCCCTCGGCATCGGGGATGGCATGGGCCAGCGGCAGCAGTGCAGCCAGCGTAAGGGCACAGAATCGGGGGTTCAGGCGCATGATGGGCAGCTCCTTGGTTCCCGCCTATCGTAACCGAACACGCTTAGCCGCTAAAATCCGCCCATGAGTCTCTCGCTGCGCGATCAATTGCTGAAGGCCGGTCTGGTCTCCGAACAACAGGTGCAACGTGCCGAGCGCGAGAAGCGCCAGCAGGATTACGTGGCCCCGCGCGGGCGCAAGAAGCACACCGGCCCCTCGCCGCAGGAACTGGCCATCCAGAAGGCCGCCGCCGAGAAAGCCGCGAAAGACACCGAGCTGAACCGGCGCAAGCAGGAAAAGCTCGAACGCCGGGCGAAATTCGCCGAGATCAAGCAACTGGTGGCCGCCCACCAGGTGCCACGCGTCGAAACCGAAGACTTCTACAACTTCCAGGACGGCACCAACATCAAGCGTGTGCCGGTGAACCCGGAGCTGCGCGGCAGGCTTGTGGCCGGCACGCTCGCCATCGTGCGCTGCGAGGGCCGTTATGCCTTCGTGCCCGCAGAAGTGGGCGAACAGGTGCGGGCCCGCGTGGAGCGCGCGCTGATCCACCTGAACAAGCCGTCAGCGCCGCCGAGCGCCGACGATCCCTACAAGGACTTCGTCGTTCCCGACGATCTCGTGTGGTGATGACCACCTTGTGAACGCGGGTCTCGCCACTGTTGCGGCATTCCTGCTCACCGCCGGGTCGGGCGCAGAACCGGCATTGGCTCCGCTACCGGCAGTCGATGAAGAGCTGGCCGAAGTGGTCGTCATCGGCAGGCAGCGGCTCTATGTCGCACCCACCACGCGTGATGGCATCGGCCGCGTCTGGGTGCCCGTGCATCTCAATGGGAAGGGGCCTTTCCGCATGGTGCTCGACACCGGCGCACAGCGCTCGGCCGTGACCGCCAATGTGGCCCAGGCCCTGGGTATCCCCACTGATCTGTCGCCACCCGTGATGATGCGTGGAGCGACGGGCTCAGCCGTTGCACCGACCATCCAGGTCGACACCCTCAGCGTAGGGGAACTCTGGGTGGAGCCGGATCCCCTGCCCATCGTGGCCGACGCATTTGGCGGCGCGCAGGGATTGCTCGGCATGGACGGGATGCAGGACAAACGCATCTACATCGATTTCAACAATGACTTCATCAACATCTCGCGATCACGCAATCGCCGCGCGGACGTGGGGTTCGTGACCCTGGATTTCCTGCCCAATCGGCTGAACCTGCTGGTCGTGCATGCGCAGATCGGCCGGCTCAAGGTCGAGGCGATCATCGATACCGGCGCACAGGCCACCATCGGCAACAACGCGCTGCGCACCGCACTGCGAGGCCGGGTGGAGCGTGGCCGCTATGGCGAGGAAGACATCACCGGTGCCACCGGCGACGTGCAGACGGGCATCGGCGCACGCGTTTCCCCGATCGCCATAGGCGGCATCTCCATCAGCGATGCCAACGTCACCTTCGGCGACATGCACATCTTCGAGATGTGGAACCTGGGCAAGGAGCCTGCGCTCGTGATCGGCATGGACCTCATCGGCCTGCTAGATACGCTGGTGATCGACTACCGCCGGCAGGAACTGCACCTGAAGCCGCGCTGACGCCACGGGCGCCAGCGCGAACTCACCCTAGCGCGTTGTGCCCGTGTAACGCACGGTCATGTAGAGCGCACGCCCGGGCTGGTTGTAGAACGCCACGGTTTCATACTGCTTGTCGAACAGGTTGGCCACCCGCGCCTGCAGCCGCCAGTCAGCACTTACAGCATATTCGGCGCGCAGGTCGAGAGTCCCGAAGCCGCCCATGCGGCGAGTGTTTGCCGCATTGTCGAAACGCGCGCCTTCCGCGATCCATCGGGCACCGACGCGCACGCCACCCAAACGCCGCTCGAGATCCAGATGCCCTGCCAGCTTCGGCCGGCGCGACAGCGCATTGCCCAGGTTCGCATCATTGGCGCGATTCTCGGTATCGAGCAGCGTGGCGCCCGCATCCAGCTGCCATTCCCGCCAGGGGAACAGGGCACTGGCCTCCGCGCCGCGGATTCGTGCAGCACTGGTGTTGGCTGGCAGGAAATTGCTGTCGAAGCCGATGAGGTCGCGGATCTGCGTATGGAACAGCGATACGCGCCAGCGTGCGGCCTCCACCCTGCCCTTGGCGGCCAGTTCCACACTGCGTGAACGCTCGGGTTCCAGCAGCGGATTGCTGAAGCCGGGGTAGTACAGCTCGTTGAAGCTTGGCGCCTTGAAGGCCGATCCATACTGCGCCACGAACTGCAACGCATCCGACACCGCATAGCCCAGCGCCGCACTGACTGTGCCATGCCGGCCGAACTGCTCGTTGTCATCGCCTCGCAGGCTCAGTTCCGTGCGCCAGGGGCCAAGCTCACCGAGGTACTGCACGAACAGCGCCTTGTTGTGGCGCGCGTCCACGTCGAAGTCCGTGCTGCCGGTCACCACATCATTCAGGTAGTCCGCGCCGAGGGTGAGCATCTGGCCCTTGGCCAGTTGCACATCCCACTGCGCACTGACGCTATCGCGCCGCGTGTTGAAATCTCCCTGGAAAACATCGTCCAGGTAATCGTCGGACCTGTCCCAGTTGCGGCCGAGGCGCAGCGCCAGATGGTTGTCTGCGTCGACGGCATGCGTGATTCCCACACCCGCCACCTGCTGCAGCAGTCGGCTGCGATTGGTGAATGAACCATCGAACTGCACGCGGCTCGGCGCGCGCAGCAGGCTGGCATCCAGCTGCGTGCGCTCTCCCAGCTCGCCACCCGCGCGCAGCGCGAGCGATCGGTAGCGGTAGCCATCCAGATCCGGCTCTTCGGTAAAACAGCCGGCGAATTCACTGCTGCTTCCGCGGCAGGCGTCGAATCCAGCCGTGGACTGCGCGCTGCCCTGCAGGCTGAACCAGGCCTGCTCATCGCCACCGCTGAAACCCACCGCAGCCTGGCGTGTATCGAGGCTGCCACCACTCACGCTGATTTCGGGTTGCATGCCACCACCACCGCCGCGCCGCGTGAAGATCTGCAGCACGCCACCCACCGCCTCCGAGCCATACAGGCTGGAACGCGGACCGCGCACGAACTCGATGCGCTCGATCATCTCCACCGGCAGGTTCTGCAGGGCCGCGGTGCCCGCGGTTGCGGATCCGATGCGGATGCCATCGACCAGCACCAGCAGATGCTCGGCATCGGTGCCGCGCACGAAGAACGATGTCAGCTTGCCGGGACCACCACTGTTGCCGATGGCAAGGCCGTCCACACCGCGCAGCAGATCTTCCATCGAACGCGCCTGCAGGTTCTCGATCTGCGCGCGGGTGAGCACGGTGGTGGCAGCCAGTGTCGTGTCGAGCAGATGCGCACTGCGGTTGGCGGTAACCACCACCTCGCCGAGCTCGCTGGCCACGGGGGAATGGGAGGCAAACAGAACAGACAGGCCTACGAGGCCCGGAACGGACTTGTGCATTGTGATCTCCACGCCGTGCGTCCCCGCACGACTCATGAGTTGTCGTTTCAGTCTTCCGTGCGAAGGCCGGTCTCCGGACTCATGGGGGCGAAGCGATGCAGTGAACTGCACCGGTTCATTCGCGGGACTCCTTCCCGGGGCCAGACCCCAGTGGATGCCGCAGTGGATTGTTGGAATCCCTTGCAGCGCGCCAGCGAACAATCCCATCTACCGTTGCGGGGGCAGTGCCGGCATGGCGAAAGAATCGCGCACCGGCTTCCCGTTTCAACTCCCGTGTTGGCACAGGGAGTCACCTTCGACCGCGATAGGCTACGTAGGGCGTTGCAGAGCGTCAACCCGCCGCACGGCGCGCGGTCAGCCTGCGTTCAGGCAGGCTGACGACAATGGACGCATCGGAATACACTGAAATGAAGAATCGCTGGAGAGAACCAACATGAAAACCCTGCGCACAACCTTGCTGGCTGCGGCGATTACCTTTGGTTGCACCGCCGCACTGGCCGCCGACGAAAAAGCCCCCAAGAAGCCCACCGGCCCGGAGGCTTCCATTCCGTTTCTGAGCCTCAAGCAGTCGATCCGCGAATGGCAGGCCGACGGCAATGTGGGCATCTGGATCCAGGATGCGCGCAAGCAATGGTTCTACGCTGCGCTGCAGAGCCCCTGCTTCGGGCTGGATTTCGCGATGAGCGTCGGTTTCGAGGCTCGGACGATGAATACGCTGGACCGCTTCGGCACGGTCATCGTGCCGCGGGAGGGCCGCTGCCAGATCTTCAGCCTGACGAAGAGCGATCCGCCGCCCGACGACAAGAAGAACCGCAAGGCCGAGGCTGCAGAAACCGCGAAATAACAGGCAACCGGGGGGTCGCCTACTGCGCTACACTGAGCGCGTTCGCGACTCTTTTTGCGTGTCTTCCCGGGGCTCCCTATCTGCTGGAGCTCTCGTTCGGTCAAGTCTCAAGCGCCGGCGAATCCTCCATGGCATCCATGGCTGCTGATTCTTCCTCTTCATGACCTGCGAGCACTCTGGTGGAAAACCTCAGTCTGGAAGTGGCTTTCGCGCGTTACGGCGCTCAGGCCATCAACAAGCAGCGCAGCCTGTCTGCGCTCGCCAACGACGGCAGCCTGGTATTGAGCTGCGAGTCGCTGCATTTCACACGCCCCGGCATCGGCATCCTGCGCTACACCCGGCGCCTGTCCGAACTGGGTGGCGCCAAGGCGCGGATCACGGAGCTGCGCACGCAGCTCACGGCCGCCCTGGACGCCGGCACAAACGTGCACCCCGTGGTTATCACCGCCCCGAAAGGGCTGGCCAAGCGCATCATCCATGTGCGCAGCGACCTGGAAGGTCGAGTGGTCGAATTCGACGGCGATAACTTCTCGGTGGATTTCACCCGTCCCCTGCCGCCGCAGGAAGAGCCGAAGCCCAAGCGCCGCAAGCGCTAGGCCGGCGTCCGCAGTGGGCATAACCACTGTAGTAATCTGGCGACGACTGGCCTTGCTTCGGGCAGTGGCTAGCATCATCCGCTGGCATTCCACGCCTGTACGGGGAGCGATCATGATGAAACGGACCATGGCGATTGCAGCTTGCTGCTTCGGCGCCACCGCCAACGCCGCGGACAACGGCTTTTATTTCGGCCTCGGCGCCGTGCGCAGCGACTTCAACCTCGAAGACGCGCTCGACAACACCGACACCGGCCTCAAGCTGATTGCCGGCGTACGCCTGCTCGACAGCTTCGGCGTCGAACTCAACTACGCCGACCAGGGCAAGGCCACCGTTCCTTCAGGCATTGCGTGCATCACGCTGGTGGGCGTCAACTGCCCCGACACCGCGACATTGAAGGCAAAGACCACCGCGGCCTATGCAGTGGGCTTCCTCGATTTCCCGCTGCTTGATCTGTTCGGCAAGGCCGGGCTCGCGAAGGTCGATGGCAAACTGGCCACTCCGGCGCAGCCACCCTTCAGCTTCAGCAACAACGACACGGATTTCGCCTGGGGCGTGGGCGCGCAGGCGCATTTCGGCAGCCTCGGCGCGCGGGTGGAATACGAACAGTTCAAGCTGTTCGGCGACGAGAAGCTGCGGATGGTCTCCGCGAGCCTCGTGTACACATTCCTCTAGCCTTCGTCCGGCAACCTGCTCTCAGGCGCGACCGCCTTTCGGCCGCGCCTGCTGCGCGAAGCCAGGGCAAACGCCCACCCGACGCAACCGCCCAGTGATGCCAGCAGCAGGATGGCGAACGGCACGTGCGTCATCGCATCCCAGGCACCACCCAGCAGCCAGGCAGCGCCGAAAATCACGTACAACACAACGGCCGTCAGCATGATGAGCGTGATCGGCGGCAACTGTGTCCAGCGCACTGTCATGCGAGGCTTCAGTCCAGTCATGTCGGATTCTCCAGCACTGTGGGCGGGTCGGCGTTCCCCTAGGACGCCACCATGCCTGCCCACGCGCTGGCTGTCGGTGCGGAATCGAACGTAGCCGCCCCGCCCCCAGGGCCGTCCGGCTACCCCTGCAGCGTGCTGCGCAACATCCAGGCGGTCTTTTCGTGGACTTCCAGCCGCTGCGTCAGCAGATCGGCTGTTGGCTGGTCGTTCGCCTCATTCACCACCGGAAACAGCTTGCGTGCCGTGCGGGCCGTGGCTTCCTGCGCCGCAACCAGATGCCGGACCATCTCTTCCGCGGCTGGCACCCCCTCCACGTCCTGGATCGAGCTGAGCTTCGCGAACTGCCGGTAGGTGCCGGGTGCCGGATAACCCAGCGCGCGGATACGCTCTGCGATGAGGTCGAGCGCCGTCCACTGCTCGGTGTACTGGGTCATGAACATCAGGTGCAGGCTGTTGAACTGCGGGCCGGTGACATTCCAGTGAAAGTTGTGCGTCATCAGGTACAGGGAGTAGCTGTCGGCCAGCAGGGCCGACAGCCCGGCCACGATCTTCTTGCGATCTGCGGCCTTGAGACCGATGTCGATGTCTGGAACCTTGGATTTCTTCACGCCGGGCCTCCTCAATCAGTCGGTGAATGAGCATACCGCGTCACGGAAGCGGGTGTCAGAATGGCGCGAATGCTTCCCACTCAGCAAATCCTGTTCCTCGCGATTCTCGCGATCGCACTGTTCCTGTTCATTCGCGGGCGCCTGCGCGTCGATGTCACCGCCTTGCTGGTGCTGCTCTCGCTGGTCATCGCGGGCATCCTGGACCCCAAGGAGGCACTGGCCGGATTCTCGAGCGAACCAGCCATCATCGTCGCCTCGGTGTTCGTGCTGTCGGCCGGGCTCAGCGCTACCGGCGTCACGGACCGCATCGGCCACTGGATAGGCGTTGCTTCAGGCAGCAGTGAATGGCGCGCGCTGCTGGTGCTCATGCCCACCGTTGCAGTGCTGGCTGCGTTCTCGCACCACCTGATGGTCACGGCCATGATGCTGCCCATCGTCATGCGTTTCTCGCGCGACCACGGCCTGCCTGCCTCGCGGCTGCTGCTGCCCATGTCGCTCGCCGCGTCACTCGGCACCACGCTCACCTTGTTCAGCGCGCCCGCCCTGCTGCTGGCCGATGATCTGCTCGAGCGGCAGGTGGGCCGCGGTCTCGGCATCTTCAGCCTCACGCCCATCGGCGCAGCGCTCATCGTTACCGGCGTGCTGTATGTGCTGGTGATGCGCTGGATTCTTCCCAAGCGCAGCGGCATGAGCTCGGACCAGGACTATCTCCGACTCGAGCAGTACTTCGTGGAGCTGGTGGTCACGCCGGATTCCCGCTGGATCGGCCAGTCGGACACCGCCTTCAAGCTGCGCTTCAAGGACCGGCTGGATCTGGTGGGATGGATGCGCGCCGGCGCCCGCTACACCGACACCGACCAGCCGCTGCGCGCTGGCGACATCCTGCTGGTGCGCGCGTCTCCCGATGAAATGTCCTCGGTCATGGAAGAACCCGGCCTCGAGCTCAACGCGCTGGCCAAGTACCGCAACTCCACGCCGGACGCCGCGCATCCGGCAGCGGAAGGCGAGAACCCGTTGGTGCAGGTGGCTGTTGGCCCGGGCTCGGAGTTTGCCAACCGCACCGTGGGCGACATCGACTTCCTGCGCAATCACGGCGTGCTCGTCGTGGGCCTGCGGCGCCGTGAGAGCTGGATTGCCGACGAAATTTCCGCGGTACGCCTGCAGGAGGGCGACCTGCTGGTGCTGTCGGGCGATCAGGAGCGCTACGCAGAACTCTCGCAACATCGCGGCTTCCTGATGATGGTGCCGTTCAACGCGATTCCGCGCTGGCGCCACAAGGCACCCGTCGCGCTCGGCATCATGGCCGTCGTGGTTGCCATCGCCGCCACGGGCCTCGTCTCGGCATCCATCGTGTTTCTGGCCGGCGCGTTGGCGATGGTGCTGACGCGTTGTGTCAGCGTCGAGCGCGCCTACCGCGAAATCGATACCCGCGTGTACGTGATGATTGCCGGCGTGATTCCGCTCGGCTCCGCCATGGAGAAAACCGGCACCGCGCAGCTGCTGGCCAGCCAGCTGCAAATCTTCTCGGGCGGCTGGAACACCTATTCGCTGCTGGTGATGATGTTCGCGTCTGCAGCTCTGCTGACGCAGGTACTTTCCGACGCCGCGACACTGGTACTGCTGGGCCCGGTTGCGATCGTGCTGGCGACATCCCTGGGCTTGCCGCCCGAGCCGTTCGTGGTCTGCACTGCCATTGGCGCCGTGGCGTCTTTCCTCACGCCTATCGGGCATCACGGCAACTTGCTGATACTCGGACCGGGGCAATACCGGTTCGGCGATTTCCTCCGCGTGGGATTTCCTCTGACCATGCTGATCGGCGCGCTGACCTGCTGGATGGCGCAGGCCATGTGGCTGGATGGGCCCTGGATTCCAGCCACTTTGCACAAGTTGATTCAACTCATCCCCGGCTTTGCCTGACATCCGTCGCCTGTTGCCGACGTCATCCTTCCCCTACATTCCCCGCACAACTCCGCCGACTTTCTCCGCGGCTCCGGCAGGGCAAGCTCCCAACCGTCCAGGCTTGCTCATTTGTTCCAGGAGAATTCCATGAAGCATTCCAGTCTTGCATTGATCCCGGTCCTGTTTGCCTTTGGTGCTGCCACGGCATTTGCCGGCCCCGCCGAAGACGCGTTGCTGACTGGCAAGGTCAAGGCCGCATTGGTATCGAGCCCCACCGCCAAGGCACATCAGGTCGATGTCGAGTCGAAGGATGGCGTGGTGCAACTCAAGGGCTATGTCGATGCAGATTCGCAGATCGCCGCAGCCACCTCGGTGGCCACTGGCGTGGAAGGCGTGATGAAGGTCGAGAACAACCTGAAAGTGAAGACGGCAGATCGCAGCGCAGGTGTGGTGATCGACGATGCCTTGATCACCGCCAGGATCAAGAGCTCGCTGCTGGCGGATTCCGCCACGCAGGGACTCAAGATCGATGTGGACACACGCGATGGCAAAGTCCAGCTGAACGGCTTTGTTGCCTCTGAATCGGAAAAAGCCGTGGCCAACAACATCGCTGCCAAAGCAGAAGGTGTGAAGTCGGTCGAGAATCAGCTGACAGTACGCAAGTAATCCGGTTTCGTACCCTCCCCCGATTGGCGGGTGCTTCGAGCGAAGCACCCGCCTTTTTTGAATGCGATCAAGTCTCACTGGCAACTGCAGCGATGTTCATTGCTGATTCAGCTGTGGCGCGGCAAGATTGCGCAAACGGGGATCTCCCTTGGGTACGAGGAATAGAGAATGAAAAGCGCATATCGGATTGGTCTGGTTGTGGGTGTTGCTGCCGCTTCCGCTCTGGCCATGGCACAGACTGCCACGCCGGCCAAGAACGCCGCCGAAGCGAAGGTCGCCATCGAGGCACGTCAGGCACATTTCGAAGACATCAAGAAAACCTTCGAACCGCTCGGCGCCATGCTCAAGCGCCAGAAGGAACTCGATGCCGAAGTCGTGGCAACGAATTCCACCAAACTCGTGGCATTGGCCAACGCCATTCCAGCGAAGTTCGCGGTCGACACGCGTCAGTTCAAGGACACCAAGACCGACGCCCGCGATGCGGTCTGGGCCAGCGCCGCTGACTTCAAGACCAAGTCGGATGCCATGGCTGCTGCGGCTGCTGCGGCGGCCACCGTTGCGAAGACTGGCAACAAGGGCGAGACCCTGAAGGCACTCGGTGCCATCGGTCGTACCTGCGGCGCCTGTCACGACAACTTCAAGGCTGAGTCCTGAGGTCGCGATCGGGTAGTTGACGCAAGCCGGCTGCAGACTGCAGCCGGCTATGCAGGATTCGTCTGACAATCAGGCGCCCGATACCTCCTGCACCGCAGCGCACAAAGCTGCTTTATCCTTTGGGCATGAAATGGGATCCTGCGCCTGCGCGTGTGCTTCTCGCCTGGGCAATGGTTTGCCTTGCAGGCTGTGCCAGCACGCGTCACGAGGCGCCGCCGGAAGTAGTCGAACAGCCCCAGGAGATCACCGCCAACCAAGCTGTCGCTGAAGGGCTCGACGCGGAACTCCAGGCAGCCACCGACACGTCCGTCGCAGCCGTTTCACAGACCGCAGCCCGGGAACGGGCGCAGCGCCGCCGACCCACGGAGCGATCCACCGAAGAGATCCGGCGTCAGGCTGCAGAAGCCGGCAACCCCCTGGACTTCCAGCAGCGGCTGGATCACGCGCACGACCGCACCTATAGCTGGATGCAGGGCCGGGTCGAGGCCACGGACCAGAGATTCGCGGACAAGGACACGCCGTTCAAACCGACTCCGGCCGCTCCGTTCCGGCTCGGCATGATGCTCGAATCGATCGATCGCAGCGATGGCATGGAATTCAATTTCAACGCCAACCTCGATATCGCGCTCAAGCTGCCCAACATCGAGGAGCGGCTGCGCATCTTCGTCACCAGCGACGATCTGGACGAGGCGCCGGATACGGCCCGCGATGACAGCAGCCTGCGCGCCGGTCTGCGCTACCAGCTGTTCCGTCACCTGGATTTCGACCTGGGCATCCGGGTCGATGTGCCGCCGGTCGCCTTCGCTTCACTGAAATGGACCCACGAATACCAGCTGGGTGACTGGGATTTCTATCCGCTCGCCAAACTGTTCGTGGAGACCAAGGAAAGCTTCGGGTATGCCCTCGGAACCACCTTCGATCGCTGGTCTGGCCGCCGTCTCTGGCGATCATCGACCTACGCGAAGTGGCGCCACGATCGCAACCAGACCGAGTGGTCGCAGTCCTTTGTGTTCGCGCGGGCGAACGAGCTGATCGTGCCCGACCGCTATGGGTCATACCCCAGGGCGAACGATATTGGTCGCGGCTGGGGGGTGCGCGTATTGGCGAGCGGCGAAGACACCCACATCGTGTCCTACTACGAAGCCGGCACGTTCTACTCGCGCCCGGCTGCCAATGGCTGGCTGTTCTGGACTGTCGAGCCACTGGTGCGTTGGGACAAGCAGTACAACTGGAACGCCGACCCCGGCATCCGTCTCGGATTCAACGCCCTGTTCTGGGATCTCGCGCGACCGGCGAGGTGATTGGTGTAAATTACTTCCCCAGTCATCCACCAAAGGGGCATTCACATGGGCAAGGGGCTGGACAAAAAGAAGGAAGTAAAGAAGAAGGCGACGAAGACGCTCGAAGAAAAGCGCGCCGCCAAGAAGGAAAAGAAGGAAGCGCGCCGCTAGGCAATTGCCTCAGGCGGTCACGCCGTCTTCCAGCAATTCCATTGCCACCTGCAGGTCGGCGATCTGCCCCTGCAGGTGTTGTACCCGCGCCAACGCACGGCGTATTTCCAGTTCATCGATCCGCGGCGCATCACAGACGCTGGCGTAGCTCTCACGTGCAGCCATCAATGCAGCCTGGGACCTGCGGTGCCGGATCTCCAGTGCAGCCAGACGCTGCTCGGTCAATCCTGATTCCATCCATTGGGCGATCGACATGCGGTTCTCCCGGTTGTGCCAGGCACGCAGCATCCATCGACCAGATGACAGCCATGCGACAACCGCATCAAGAACCCGTGAAGGCCTTCACTTGCCCGGAAGATAGCCGCGGACAAAGGCGCGCATTGCCGGATCGCGCAGGTAAAGCGCCAGCCAGATCGCCACGCCCAGGTAGAGTCCGAACAGGGTGTGGCTGGCCAGCGGGCTGCCCGCGCGCAGATGGCTGGCAATGGTGCCACCCAGCAGGCCCGTCCAGAGCACAGCGCCGAGAGGCCCGGTGCGAGGCAGGGCAAACAGCACCACCAGCACCAGCTCGAGAATCCCGAGCCACAACAGGTGCGATGCCGACCAGCCGATGGCTGTCAGGGAATCCACTGCCACCTGGGCGCCCATCAATTTCGGAGCCACCGATGCGGGCAGCAGGAACGCCACGATCAGTGCGGTCAGGATCCAGCCTGCTTTCTTCATGAATCTTCCCGGAGTCTAGTTGTCGATGAACGCGACCGTGCGTACTTCCATGCTCTGCCGCGGGGGTGCATCAGCTGGGGCATCCGGATCGTTGAATGCGGTATGGCCCGTGAACTGGGGCTGGCTGGCATCGGAATCGTAGAGCTTGAAGGCCAGCATTTCGTCGGGTCGCATCTGGTGCACGAAGTACCAGCGATGCGCCGGGTTGTAGCTCAGGTTGAAACCGTAGAGGGAGGCGCGATTGGCGTCCATCAGACCGCCGCGCACTTCACTGTCGTGCAGGTCATCGACCGAGACGGTCGAGGCATCGCACAGCGCCAGCGGTGATCGATACACGGTCGTGATCGGGCGCCAGAAATTCATCAGCACCACGCGCTTGCTGAACCAGTAATCGGCTTGATCGCCGAGCAACGGGCGCGCCATGTCTTCGATGGTGCGGCGGCCGTAATCGACATGGGCGCCAAAGGCCGGCAGCCGGCCCTGCTTGGCATCGGGATCGTCGGTGCGCGGCACCGGACCAAAGGCCACGGCATGCACGGCGCCGTTCAGCCGCTTTGCCAGCTCGATGACTTCCGGAAAGAACACCTTCTCGACTTCTGCGGGGTCGAAGAAATCCTTCACGGCAGTGGTGTGGTTAAGCAGCGCGAAGCCATTGCGGGCAATCGTCAGCTGCTGCTGCAGCGGGCGCATGTCGGTGAGCGTGACTGCGTGATCCTCCGCTGGCCACACGGATTTCTCGCGCTCGGCGGGATAGAAGATCGAACGCTCGCCCTTCACGACGTAGCGAATGGGGGTGGTGATCTGCCGGGGGGTGGTGGCGGAGGGAACATTCATGGTGTGTGGGCTTGTGTACACTGCCAACCTTCCGAAGACAAGTTCAACGAGACCCCGGCTTTTCCATGCTGTCTACCGAGAAGCGCACCGTGTTGCTGCTGGCTGGCGCGCAGGCGCTGTTCCAGACCGTCTCGGTATTGATGATCACCGCCTCCGGCATTGTGGGCCTGCAGATCGCGCCGGATCCGCGCCTCGCCACCCTGCCCGTCGCCATGACGCTGCTGGCCTCGACGATCACGATGATTCCCGCCTCGCTGCTGATGCAGCGTCATGGCCGCAAGGCCGGCTTCCTGCTCGGCGCCACGCTGGGCAGTGTGGCGGGCCTCATCGCCGCGGTGGCGGTGCACCGCCACGACTTCTGGCTGTTCGTGCTGGCCAGCATGCTGGTGGGGGCTTATTCCGGATTCGCCGGGTACTACCGTTTCGCGGCCGCAGACATTGCGAGCCCTGCGTTCCGCAGTCGTGCCATTTCATGGGTGGTGGCCGGCGGCGTGGTAGCGGCGGTTGCCGGCACGAACATCGTGCGAATCACGCAGGGTCTGCACGCCACGCCCTTTCTGGCTTCCTACCTCGCGCTGACCCTGCTCGGCATCGCTGCCTTGTTCGTGATCAGCCGCCTGTCGTTGCCGCCGCTGGTGGTCGATGCTATATCCGGCCCGGCGCGACCACTGTGGACCATCGTCAAACAGCCCGTCTACATCACCGCGCTGATCTGCTCCACCGTGGGTTTCGCGGTGATGGTCATGGTGATGACGGCCACGCCACTGGCCATGCTGATGTGCGGCTTCGAGGTGGGCGATTCGGCCACGGTGATCCAGTGGCATGTGCTCGGCATGTTCGTGCCGTCGTTCTTTACCGGCGCGTTGATCCGCCGTTTCGGGGTACTGACCATCATCGGCTGCGGCATTGCGCTGCTCGGTGGCCATGTAGCCATTGCGCTTTCCGGCATCCAGTTCCTGCAGTTCGTTTCAGGACTCATCCTGCTCGGCGTGGGCTGGAACTTCCTGTTTGTCGGCGGCACCACCCTGCTCATCGATGCCTATCGTCCGGCAGAGCGGGCGAAAGCGCAGGCCACCCATGATTTCCTGATGATGGCGGTGGTCAGCATGGCATCGTTCTCGGCCGGCGGATTGCTCAATGCCTGGGGATGGAATTCGGTCAACATCACGGTGCTGCCGTTTCTGGTGCTGGCCGCGGCCGCGATCGGAACGCTGGCGCTGACGCGCTGGCCTGGGAATTCCCGGGCCAGCTGAACTTCAGCGCGGCGGGGAAGCCTCGCGGTTCACTCCGATCGCCGTCACCCGCCAGATCGCGTTGCCGACATCATCGGCAACCAGCAAGCCACCGTGCATATCCATCGCAACACCCACCGGGCGGCCGCGTGCTTCACCATCCAGGTTCAGGAATCCAGTCAGTACATTGACCGCTTCGCCCACTGGCCTGCCGTTCTCGAAGGGAATGAAGATGACCCTGTAGCCACTGGGTGGCCTGCGGTTCCATGAGCCATGCTGGCCCACGAACATGCCGTTCGAGAATGGCGGTGGCAATGCGCTTTCGGCCGAATAGGCCAGACCGAGGCTCGCCGTGTGCGCCCCCAGCGCATAGTCCGGCACCAGGGCCGTCGCCACCAGATCGGGTCGCGACGGCTTCACTCTTTTGTCCACGTGCTGGCCGAAATAGCTGTAAGGCCAACCGTAGAAGCCGCCGTCCCTCACGGCAGTGAGGTAATCCGGCACCAGGTTGTTGCCGAGTTCATCGCGTTCGTTCACGGCCGTCCACAACGTGGCAGTGGTTGGCTCCCAGGCCAGTCCATTGGGATTGCGCAGCCCCGAGGCATAGACCCGGTACGTGCCCGCCGCCGGGTCCACCTCCAGGATCGAAGCGCGGTCCACCTCGTTTTCCATGCCGGCCTCACCCACATTGCTGTTCGACCCCACCGTCACATACAGCCGGCTGCCATCCGCATTCGCGATGACGTTCTTGGTCCAGTGATGATTGATCTGGCCACCCGGCAGATCGACGATCTTCGTGCCTGCCGTTGCAATGCGGGTGGTGCCCTCGACGTAGCGGAATCGCAGCAGTGCATCGGTATTGGCCACGTAGAGATCGCTGCCCACCAGCACCATGCCGAAGGGTGAATGGAGATCGGTCAGAAAGGTGGAACGCTGCTCGGCCGTGCCATCGCCATCGGCATCGCGCAACAGCGTGATGCGGTCGGCGCTGGGAGTGGCCGCACCCGACTTCTTCATCATGCGCTTCACGAAGTAGCCCCGGATGCCCTTGCTGCTCTGCACTGCCCCCAGCCGCTCTGGCGCATTCGTCTCCGCCACCAGCACATCCCCATTGGGCAGCACATGCAGCCAGCGCGGATGATCGAGACCCGCAGCGAACAGGGTTACCGTGGTGCCGGACGCGCCTTCCGGTTTCTCGCCATCCTCCCAACCGATGGCTTTCGCAATCTTGACGGTCGGGATGAGGCTTTTGTCAGGCTCCGGAAGCTCCGGCTGCGTGCCCATGCCGCGTTCGAGAGAACCCTGCTTCGCGCTGCCGCAGGCCACTGTTGCGGAGGCGAGCGCCGCCAACAGCACGGGATTCCGGATTCGAAGGATTGTCATCCCATGCAGTTAACGAGCGAGGGCGCATGGGCAGCTGTCATCGCGCACCGCAAGTGCGTGTCAGACGAATCCCGCGATGCGGATCATCTCGCGCCGCGTCGATTCCGTTGACGAGCGCGGCGATTCTTCTGTCGGATTCCGCTGATTGCGGGCTTCTGCGATGTCTGTTACTTGGTGGCGGGATGAACCTTGCCAGTGACAAATCCATACGAATTCGCTGGATGCTGAACACACCCGGGTGGGGTACTGGGCACTGGAAGAAGGCATGCGCGCCTCGGATCTTTCCATGATCGAACTGCTGCGCGATGAGTTCCTCCTCACCATGCCCGACCTGCGTGAGCTGATCCGCGTGTCGTGGCGATTATTCGCGGCGCTGGCTGTAGGCGCCCTCATCGGCTACGAGCGCGAACGCATGGGCAAGGCCGCGGGGCTACGCACGCACATGCTGGTGTCGACGGGCACTGCCCTGGTGGTGATCTCGGCCCTGGAATCCGGCATGGATACCGACGGTGCATCGCGCGTGGTTCAGGGGCTGATCACCGGCATCGGTTTTCTGGGGGCAGGCACCATCATCAAGATCCGAGAAGAGAAGGAAATCCGGGGACTCACTACTGCCGCCGGAATCTGGATGACCGCAGCCGCCAGCATCACCATTGGTCTCGGACAGGTGGGCACCGGGTTGATGGCCGGCGTGCTGACCTGGATCGTGCTCAGCATCCTGCACCGGTTTGCTCCCGAGCCCAGAGGCGGGCCGCCGCACGGCAACGGCTAGGCATCTTCAGAATCGCGCTGGATTCAGGCAGCATCGACGATTACCAGCCAGATACAACCCGGGGGCTTTCCATGAACACACTACGCAGGAATCTGTTCGGCGGTCTCCTTGCCTTCCTCGGCGCCTTCGCCCCTTGGGCAGTGGCGCAGAACACCATCGACATGAACGGCAAGACGGCGCTGATCACCGGCTCCACCAGCGGGCTCGGCGAAGTGGTGGCAAGACGCCTCGGTGCCATGGGCGCCACGGTCATTGTTCATGGCCTCAATGAGCAACGCGGCCGGGAGATCGCGGACGAGATCACGAAGAAGGGCCCGGGCAAGGCCGTCTACTACCCCGGGGATCTCGGCTCACTGAAGGAAGTCGATGCGCTCGCAAAACGGGTACGGGCCGCGCACCCCCGGCTGCATCTGCTGATCAACAACGCGGGCATCTACGGCGGCCCCAACGATCCCCGCCGTGAGAGCGCCGACGGCCATGAGCTCATCTTCGCCATCAACTATCTCGCGCACTTCAAGCTCACACGGGATCTCCTTCCCGTGCTCGAGAGCAGCGCGCCGGCCCGCATCGTGAACGTCGCTTCGATTGGCCAGCGGCCGGTGAACTTCGACGATGTCATGATGAAAAACAACTTCACGACCGGAAACGCCTATTCGCAATCGAAGCTGGCGCAGATCCTGTTCACCATCTCGCTGTCGGAACAGCTGGCTGCCGGCAAGGTCACCGTCAACGCCGTGCATCCAGCCACCTTGATGAACACGCCGATGGTGGAGGGCATGGGCCGTCCGCCGATGTCCTCGGTGGAGGATGGCGCCAATGCCGTCATGCAACTGGCCGTCGGCACTTCGGTAGCAGGGAAGTCCGGGCTGTATTTCAATCAGATGACCGAGGCCCGGGCCAACCAGCAGGCCTACGACGCGGATGCGCGGAAGAAGCTCTGGGATCTGAGTCTGAAGCTGGCCGCTGGCGGTTAATCGCGACGCCGCACCGACCGGGAGGCGGCTTTAACGAATCGGCAACATGAATGCAGGAGGATCCTGCCTTGGCCCGGCGTAATCCGGGCTCTGGCCACAGAGCGGGATCCCGACATGCAGGTTGCACGCGCCACGCCCTCCACAGCATCAATCGTCAGTGGCAGGTTGAGGCTGGCCTTCATCGATCCGGGGCTGCGCAAGGCCCCGTTCTTTCTGGAGCTGCGCAGGTGGCTCGCTCCGGCTGTGGATTGCGTGTACTGGTCGCAGCGCTCCGTGGTGCGCAGCTACATGCGCAGCGCCGGTGTGGCGATGCATCCACGCGACCTGCGCGCGCCAGCCCGCAGCGTGCAGATCAGTGATGCGGAACTGGTCCGTGCGATTGGCATCAAGGAGCTGACACTGCGGGGCGAGCAGGCGCTGCGCAAGGCGCGTCGCCTGCTCGGACTGCTCGAGGAGTTCCTGGAGAAGGAACAGGTGGACGCCATCCTGGTCTGGAACGGCTCCAACCTGCGCGGGGCACTGTCCATCTTCCTCGCGCGCAAACTCGATATTCAGGTCATTCACGCGGAGCACGGCTATCTGCCTGGCACCACGCAAATCGATCTGGAAGGCGTCAACTTCGATGCGTCGATCAGCCGCCTGGCACGCAGCGGCGCGGCGCACCTGCCGCCGGATCCCGTGCTGGATGCCACACTCGATGCGGACATCGCCCGCTTCAAGTCCGGCGAACGGATGCGCGACCTGAATCCCCTGCCGCCAGTCGAGCTGCGTCGCAATTTGCGCGCCCGCTTTGCCAGCCGCGTGAGCTTCTGGCTGGAACGACGCGCGATGCCCTACGTCAACAGCCTTTGTGTGCCGCAAGGGCAGTTGCCAGAGCGCTATGTGCTGCTGCCCTTCCAGGTGCGCAGTGATTCCCAGCTGGTGCTGCACTCTCCCCTGTATGGCGATGATCTGGAAGCCGTGGTGCGTGAGCTGGACACCGCGCTCGCTGCCATTGATCCCTCGCTGCGGCTGGTCGCGAAATTCCACCCTTACGAGCGGCCCAATGTGCAGCTCGCCTATCGTGACTTGCCACGCCGCTATCCGCGGGTTTGTTTTGTTTCCAGCATCCCGATGGCCAAACTGGTGGCCAGGGCCAGCGCCGTGGTCACCATCAACTCCACCGCGGGCTTCGAAGCCATGTTGTACGACAAACCAGTTCTGGCGCTGGGTCGGAACTTCTATACGGTGCCTGGCGTCGTGGAATGCCTGGAGCGCCGCGAAGAACTCGGCGATGCTCTGCGCCGCGTGCTCGCGAACGAACCGGATCATGGCATGCGTCGGTCGTTCCTCCGGTTCACCCGGGCTCGCTTCCTGGCCGAAGGCGGCTATCACGATTTCTCGGAGCGCAGTCTGCGTGCGTTTTCCACGCGCGTCGGCGAGCTGCTCGGGGTTGACCGGATGGAACCATTGGCATCGGCTTGATGACGCTTGCGCTGATCGACGGCATCGGCCCCTTCTTCCGTGGGCTCGATCAGCGACGGATCAACTGGTCGAAGATCCCGTTTACGCATCTCGCCACATCGGGAGCCGAACGCACGGCGCAATGGTCGCAGATTCGTGCCGACTTCCAGATCCTGGCTGCCCGCGTAGCCGAGCTGGGTTACAACGCCATCACGCTCGACGATCTGGCCCATCTTTCGGATCACGTTTGGCTGGAGCCCGGACTGCGCGAACGCAATGCCGTCTTCCGCGAGGAGTTTCAGCAGCTGTTCGCGATCGCCCGGGCACATGGCCTGCGTGTATTCATCACCACCGATTACCTGACAACCTCCCCCGCCATAGATGCCAGGCTGCAAGACGACGCGGCGGCTTCGCGCGCCTGGTTTCGAGATCTGATCGACAGCTTCCTCGTCGACTTTCCCGATGTAGCGGGAATCATCCTGAGGATTGGCGAGAGTGACGGCCACGATGTGTCGGATCCACTGCGCAGCCGGCTTGCAGTGCGGAACGCAAGGGAAGTGCGCCTCCTGCTGAAAGCAATCCTGCCGGCGTTCGAGAATCGGGGAAGACTGCTGATTTTCCGCACCTGGACTGTCGGCGCACACCTGATCGGCGACCTGATCTGGCATCGAGGGCGCTTCGCGCAGGCGTTCACAGGGATCGTGTCGCCCGCCCTCGTTGTATCGATGAAGTACGGCGAATCGGATTTCTTCCGGTATCTGCCCCTGAACCGCCACTTCTTCCGCCTGGAGCTGCCGACCATCGTCGAGTTCCAGGCCCGGCGCGAATATGAAGGTGCGGGCGAATACCCCTCCTTCGTCGGCTGGGAAGTCGAGCAGTACGCGCGCGAGCTGAGCGGCGCGCGGAATCTGGTGGGCTTTTCGGTCTGGTGCCAGACGGGTGGCTGGCATGCGTTCCGCCGACTGGCGTTTCTCCAGCCGGAAGCCCTCTGGATTGAGCTGAATGCCGCGACGATCGCGCGCATCATGCAACACGGTGACAGCGTGGAAGCCGTGGTCACCGACAAAGTCGGGGAGCACCGCGCGGCCGATGCGCTGGAGTTCCTCCGCCACGCAGACTCGGCAGTGCTGCAGATCCTCTACATCGAGGACTTCGCGCGGCAGAAACTGTTCTTCCGGCGCGTGCGGATTCCGCCGTTGCTGCACGTGTTCTGGGACTGCATCTTCTTCAACGATGCCTCGCGCAAAGTGCTGGGGCATCTCGTGCGCGACCCGGAAGACGCCATCCGCAGCGGCGAGGCGGCATTCCAGAACTTCCCGCGCATGCACGAGCTCGCCGCGCGGATCGGCTGGCCAACGGAAGATGTCGAGTTCATGCGCGACACCTTCCAGATCCTGCTGCTCGCGCGCCGGTACTACTTCCAGCCTCCCGCTCCGGAACTGGAAGCCGAAATCCTCGCGGCGAAGATCGAATACAAGGCGCGCTGGCCCCGCCCGCACCGGCAGCGCTACCGCCTGCGCACCTCATTCGAACCCCTGCCCGTGACCATGCGCACCCTGCGCTGGTTGATCGCCGTGGTGGTGCGCCGCCAACGCGGCTACCGCACGGTGCTCGATCACATCATCACGCTGCGCGTGCTGGCGTGGATCTACCGGCTCTTCCGCGCGCGTTACGAGAAATCCCTGCCGAAGCTCGCGCGCAAGACGGCAATGGGTGTCGATGCGCTGTTTCGTTGACCCTCGGCTTGTCTCGACGTGCAGACCGCCCCACACTGCGTGTACCGCAGCGGAGCAATAACCAGTGACTGACGAACTCCATCACGACGCCTATACGCCGAAGGAAATTGCCGCCCGCCTGGAGAAGTTCAGCGTGGTGAAGGCGACGCTGCCGCTGCTGCCGCTGTCCCTGCTCGGCGTGCTCGCGGGCGCGTTCATTGGCCTCGGCTCGCTGCTGTTTACGCTGGTTGCCAGCGACCCATCGCTCGGTTTCGCTGCCAGCCGCTTCCTCGGCGGGTTCGTATTCTCCCTCGGTCTGATTCTGGTGGTTGTTGCGGGAGCCGAGCTGTTCACCGGCAACAATCTGCTCGCCATGGCGTGGGCCGATGGCCGCATCACCACTCTGCAGGTGCTGCGCAACTGGGCGGTGGTCTGCATCGCCAACTTCGTCGGCGCGGCAGGGCTGGCGTTACTGGTCTTCGCTTCCGGTCACCTCGACATGAACGACGGCGCCGTCGGCGCTGCGGCGGTCCGCATCGCGACGGCCAAGGTTTCGTTATCGTGGGAAGCGGCTTTCCTGCGCGGCATCCTCTGCAACCTGCTGGTGTGCATGGCGGTGTGGATGTCGCTGGCCGGCCGCAGCGTGACCGACAAGGTGCTGGCGGTGATCTTCCCGGTCACGGGTTTCGTTGCGGCGGGGTTCGAGCACAGCATCGCCAACATGTACTTCCTCCCGCTTGCCGCACTGCACGGCGCACCCATTGGCTTCACGACCATGGTTGGCAATCTGTTGCCCGTCATCGCCGGCAATCTCGTCGGAGGCAGCGTGCTGGTCGCGCTGGTGTACTGGGTCATTTACGTGCGTCCCGCGCGGCAGCGGGACGCAGGAAAGTGACAGCGTGCAATTCGGACCGGATTGCCGGCGAACTACTGGCGACCCAGCGGCGCTGAATTGGTATTGCCGCCGTTTTCGCCGAACAGCCTGCCCTCTGGCGTGCGCCGCCAGGCGAAGTAGCCGTCCATCGCTTCCAGCTGCGCGAGATTGTCATAGGGCTTCGCCTGTGGCGTGCCCTTGAAAATCATCCGCTGCGGGTCCTTGCTGGTGAATGCCGGCCAGCGCGGAACGCCCGCACCATTCGGGTTGCCCGTCTTGGCGAAATTGGTCCAGTAGGTGGCCATCGCATCGGAGATGCGTCGATCGGCATCCGTCCAGGGCAGTGGCGTGAGTTCCAGATGCTGGAACACATAGGGCAGCTCCTGCCCATGCGGCACGCCGGCCACATCCGCATTGCGTGAATCGGCCGGATACGGCGGGCGCTGGTCCATGTAATACACGTAGGCCGGTGAGCCGCCGCGCGCGCTCTGCAACTTCGCCCACACCCAGGTGTGCCAGCCGAATGAAGCCTCGCGCATCACATCGCGCGCGGCCTGCTTGATCGACCCGCTCGCATCCGGCGGATACGCCTTCAGGATGCGGTCGGCGTGGGGCCCGAAGCGCACGCGCGTATCGGCCTGAAACTGGGCCGCATCAGTGGTGCGCGAGAAGCTCGCCCCTTCATCGGAATTGATGCCGACCAGGATGGGCGTGTCGTGGTACGCGCCCTTCTCGTACAGCAGGTACTGGTCGTCGGGAATGACCCAGCGATCCAGCACCGGCCAGCCGATGCCACCGATGCCGCGCGCCTGCGTCATCACTTCGCCCGCCGGCTTCGCCCGCATGGCCTCGAGCGTGCTCGCGCCCAGTTTTCCGGCCAGCGTTACGCCGGCCTTTTCGGCGATGGCCAGCGGTGGCACGTTCTCGCCCGGCGCCGTCGGTGTGCGCACGGGGCCGAACGATCCACCGCTGTCGGAGATGGCGCCGTGGAACAGCCCCTTGGCCTGAGGCGCCACAACCAGCTGGCTCACCGCGATCGCGCCAGCCGATTCACCCCAGATGGTGACCTTGTCCGGATCGCCGCCGAAGGCGGCGATGTTCTGCTTGATCCACTTCAGGCCCGACACCAGGTCGAGCAGGCCATAGTTGCCCGAAGCGGCCACGCCATGCAGCGCGCGGTTTTCGGCGCTGAGCTCCGGGTGCGCGAAGAAACCCATCACGCCGACGCGATAGGCCACGCTCACATACACCACACCCTTGCGCGCCAGCGGCGCGCCATCAAACAGCGCCTCGGAGGTGCGCCCGCCCGAGAACCCGCCGCCGTAGATCCACACCAGCACCGGCAGTTTGTCGCGCGCGGTCTTCGCGGGTGTCCAGACGTTCAGATAGAGACAATCCTCGCTGATGCCGGCGGGGAGCTTGCCGTCGGGCGTGGGTTGCCCCTGCGCGCAGGCCGGCCCGAACTGATCGGCCTTGCGCACGCCGGACCACGACTTCGCGGGCTGCGGCTCGCGCCAGCGCAGTGCGTTCACCGGTGGTGCCGCGAAGGGTATGCCGCGGAAGACGCGCATGCCCTGCTCCTCGGTGCCCTCGAGCTGACCCTGGGCGACAGGAACGGGGGCCGCAACGGCCTGCAGCGTGGCGAACGCGACCAACGCACTCAGCCAATAGTGGAGTTTTTGCATGCAGGTTCCCCTTCTTGTTGCTCTTGTTGCTTAGCTTGTCCTCGACCACCCCATGTTGCAAACGTGTCTTTCATTCGACTAACTGTTTGTAACTAGTCATCGGTCCAGACCCAGTCCACACTTGGCGTGTTGAGTGGCAAAGTAGCCCATTACAATTCCATTGCCTGAGCAGCAATCACGCTGAACGGGCAACAAAATGCGGGGTATCTGACATGCGCAAGTTGAGCCGGAATGTGTTTGTAACCTTGATGAGTGTGGCTGCATTGGCTGCGATGGGCATGTCCACCGCGCAGGCCCAGACGCCGCAGCTGGAAGCGAACAAGAAAGTCGCGCAGGCCTTCTATGACGCGGCGATCAACCAGAAGAACTACGACGAGGCCGTGAAGTTTCTGGGCAGCCAGTACAAGCAGCACAATCCCACCGCTGCCGATGGCGCCGAGGGCCTGAAGAGCTTCATCGAGTTCCTCAAGACCCGCTTTCCGACACAGCGTGGCGAGGTCAAGCGCGTGATCGCGGAAGGCGATCTGGTGGTGTTGCATGTCCATTCCACCCGCGGCGACGGCACCCCGGGCCGGGCCATCGTCGACATCTTCCGCGTGCAGAACGGCAAGGTGGTGGAGCATTGGGACGTGATCCAGGACATCCCCGAGAAGCCCGCCAACAACAACGGCATGTTCTAGACGCCTGATGAGCCACTCCCGGACGCCGCGCGGGAAGCGCTGCTGGCTGCTCGCACTGGGCGGCCTGCTGCCCACCCTGGGTTTGTTCGCCGCGGAACAGGCTGTCGCCGCACAGCCTCGCAGCGCGGTCGACGCCGCGCTGATCCAGAAATACTGCGCGGACTGCCACAACGAAGACCAGTGGAGCGGCGGCCTCTCGCTCGATCACATCGAGACCACCCACATCGGCAAGGATGCCGAGCTGTGGGAGCGTGTGGTGCAGAAAGTGCGCACCGGCATGATGCCCCCGGCGGGCGAACCGCGCCCCAAAGAGACGACGCTGGATTCCTTCGCTGCCACGCTGGAGCGCGAGCTCGATACCGCGGCGCGCGGCAACAGCCAGCCCGGCCGCCCGGGCCTGCGGCGGCTCACGCGCTTCGAATACGGCAACGTGATCCGCGACCTGCTGGGCGTGCAGGACAATGTCACGAACCTGCTGCCGCCGGATAACAACAGCGACGGCTTCGACACGAACGGCGAGACGCTGGGCAACTCACCCGCGCTGGTAGAGGCCTATGTGAATGCCGCGGCCAAACTCGCGCGGCGCGCAGTGGGTGATCGCGAACCCGCCGTCGTGCAGGTGGATTACCGGCCACCAACCGGCTGGGCGCAGGATCGGCACATCGACGCGCTGCCACTCGGCACGCGTGGCGGCTACGCCGTGCGCCATGAGTTCCCGGTGGATGGGGAATACGAAATCAACATCGCCGTGGCGGCCGGCGTGCCGTTCTCCGACGCGCTGCCCCGCGGTCGCCGCATTTACCTCGCCATCGACAAGGCTCAACTTGCCCCGCAGGAGAAAGACCCGCGCAAGTTCCGCGTGCAGGTGAAGGCGGGTCCGCGCAATGTGGTCGCGTCGCTGGTGGATGAGCTCCGCACCCGCGGCACCGACGACATCTACTCCATCGACAAACAGCTTGGCGCGGTGACGGACATCACCATCACCGGCCCGTTCAAGGTGGCGGGCGCGGGCGACACACCCAGCCGACGCAAGGTGTTCGTGTGCCGCCCTGCCTCGGCAAGTGAGGAAGAATCCTGCGCGCGGCGCATTCTCACCCAGCTCGCGACACAGGCATTTCGCACGCCGCTGGGCAGCACGGATCCCGCAATCGATGCGCTGATGCAGCACTACCGCAACGCGCGCGGCAGTGGCGATTTCGAAGCCGGCGTCGAGCAGGCGCTCGCCCGGCTGCTGGTCAACCCGCGATTCCTGTTCCGCATCGAACGCGAACCGGCGGGTCTTGCGCCGGGCGCCATGTACCGGCTGCCAGACATCGAGCTCGCCTCGCGCCTTTCCTTCTTCCTGTGGAGCAGCATTCCCGACACCGAGCTGCTGGATCTCGCCGCCCGTGGTCGGCTGCAGAACGCGAAGGTGCTCGAACAGCAGGTCAAACGCATGCTCGCCGATCCACGCGCCGAGGCGCTGGTCGGCAACTTCGCGAGCCAGTGGCTGCGGCTGCGGGCGCTCGACAGCATTCCGGCCGATGGGCAGGGCTTCGACGAGAACATTCGCCAGTCGATGCTGCGCGAAACGCGCCTGCTGCTTTCTGGCGTGATGCGCGAGAACCGCAACATCGTCGAGCTGCTCGACGCGCGTTACACCTTCCTGGATGAACAACTGGCCAACCATTACGGCGTGCCGAATGTGAAAGGCAGCCACATGCGTCGCGTGGAACTGGCCGATGGCAAACGCCGCGGCCTGCTCGGGCACGGCAGCATCCTCACGCTCACCTCGCTGCCCGAACGCACCTCACCGGTGGTGCGTGGCAAGTGGATCATGGAGAGCCTGATGGGCGCGCATGTGCCCGCGCCGCCGGCCGGCGTCGAGACCAATCTCGAAGCCGCACCGGGCCACGACCAGCCCACCACGTTGCGGCAGCGCCTGGAGATGCACCGGGAGCGTCCGGAATGCGCCGCCTGCCACCGCATCATGGATCCCATTGGCTTCGCGCTCGAGAACTTCGACCGCACCGGCCGCTGGCGCACGCGTGACAACGGCCTGCCGGTGGATGCGCACGGCGAACTGAGCGATGGCACGCAGCTCGACGGCCCCGACGCCTTGCGCGACTGGCTGGTGAGCCATCCGGATGTGTTCGCCACCAACCTTGCGCAGAAGCTGATGATCTACGCGCTGGGCCGCAATGTGGATCATCACGACATGCCCACCGTGCGCCGCATCGTGCGCGCGTCCGCCGCGGAAGATTACCGCTTCGCTTCGCTGGTCATCGGCATTGTGCAGAGCCAGCCCTTCCAGTATCGCAACACGAGCCCGGCGCCTTCTGCACCGGCTTCACCGCTCACGGCGCAGGGCCGCTGAAGGAGTTCTCGATGTATTTCCTGACCCGCAAGCATCTGTCGCGTCGCGCATTGTTGCGCGGTGCCGGCGCCACGCTGGCCCTTCCGCTGCTGGAATCGATGACACCGGCCATGGCCGCCGCCGCAACACCCGCGCCGCGCTTCGCCAGCATCTACGTTCCGCACGGCGTCACGCTCGCGAAGTGGACGCCGGCCACTGTCGGCAAGGATTTCGCGATGAGTGAGATCCTGCAGCCGCTCGAGCCCCATCGCCGTTACCTCAACGTGATCAGCGGTCTCGATCTGCCCTCCGCCAATGGCAGCGATGCATCGGCCGAAGCCAATCACACGCGTTCTTCCGCCTGTTTCCTCAGCGGCGCGGAACCGGTGCTGGGCCCGCGCGCGCAGCTCGGCATCACGGTGGATCAGGTGGCCGCCGCCGCCATCGGCAACGACACGCCCCTTCCCTCTCTGGAACTGGGCATCGAAGGCCCGGCCTTCGGCTGCGGGGCGAAGCTCTCCTGCGCGTATCGCAACTCGCTGGCCTGGCGCAATGCCACGACGCCGCTGCCCATCGAGAACAATCCACAGGCCGTGTTCGAACGGTTGTTCGGCGATGGCGCCAGTGAAGCGCAGCGCAAGACCCGGCGCGCGCAGGCCAGCAGCCTGCTCGATACGCTGCGCGAGGAAATCGCGGCGCTGCAGAAAACACTACCCGCGGTGGATCGTGAACGCATCGGCGCCTACGTGGAAGACATCCGCGAGATCGAACGCCGCATCACCAATGCGCAGCACCGCCCCGGCGTGACGAGCGATGCACCCACCGGCGTGCCCGCCACCTTCGACGACCATGCGAAGCTGCAGCTCGATCTGCTGGCGCTGGCCTGGCGCGCCGACATCACCCGCATCGGCACGCTGCCCTTCGCGCAGGAAACCAGCAACGCCACCTATCCGGCCAGCGGCGTGACGGATTCCTTCCATGCGCTCTCGCATCATTCGAACATCCAGGCCAACAAGGATCGCTTCGCGGTGATGAACCGCTACCACATCGGCATCCTCGCGCACTTCCTGGACAAACTGGCCAAGACGCCGGATGGCGAGGGCACTCTGCTGGATCACAGCCTTGTGCTGTATGGCAGCGGCATCAGCGATGGCAACCAGCACGATCACGGTCCGTTGCCGATTCTGCTGGCGGGCGGCGCCCGTGGCCGCCTCACCGGCAACCGGCATCTCGTGGTGCCGCTGAAGACGCCGCTGGCGAACCTGCAGCTCTCCATCCTGCACACACTCGGTGTCGAGGCGAACAAGTTCGCCGACAGCAACGGCACAGTGGCGCTCTGAGCATGTCGCTGCGCAGGACATCGATGTATTGGCTGTGGCTGGCGCTGCCCGCGCTGGCTGCTGCCGCACCTTCGCCCGATGCGCTGCTCAGCGCGGCGCGCGAAGGCGAGACCACCGCAGTGGAAGCTGCGCTGCGCGATGGGGCCGACGCCAACTCCGCCGAACCCGACGGCACGCGCGCCCTGCACCTGGCAGTTAGTCGCAATGATGTGCGCGCCACCCGCGCCCTGCTGGCACGCGGCGCCGACGTGCGCGCCGCCACCAATCTCAAGGTCACCCCGCTGCTGCTCGCCTGCACCAACGGCAACCCGCAGATCGTGCAGATGCTGCTCACCGCCAAAGCCGATCCGAATGCGCGCGACCTGGCCGGCGAGACCATGCTGATGGCCGCAGCCCGCGGCGGCAATCCGGAGGTGATCCGTCTGTTGCTGAAGGCCGGCGCCGAGCGCGACGCGCGGGATGAAGAATATGCCCAGACCGCCCTGCACCACGCCGCACGCGCCGGCAACGCCGATGCGGTGCGCACCCTGATCGAGGCCGGCGCCGAAGTGATGGCCCGCACGCGCGTTGGCCCTGCGCCGCCGTTTCGCCGCATCGGTGGCACGCAGGGCAAGGGCGTGGAGAAATCCCCCACTCGCGGCGCGCGGCCGGCGATTCCCGGTGGCAAGACACCGCTGCACTTCGCCGCGCGCGATGGCCATCTCGAGGTGGTGCGTCTGCTGCTGGATGCAGGCGCTGCGATCGACGATCGCGACCCCAACGACATCACGCCGCTGTTGTTCGCGGCGAGCAACGACCGAGTAGCCATCGCGAAATTCCTGATCAGTCGCGGCGCTGACATCCAGGCCATCGACTGGTATGGCCGCACTCCGCTGTATGCGGCCATCGATGTGCGCAACCGCGATTCCCCCGAACCGCAGGCAGGCAGCCGCACCGACACCGAAGGCAATCTCGAGCTCATCCAGCTGTTGCTGGAGCGCGGCGCGAAACCCAATACGCGCATCCGCGAGATGCCCGTGGTGCGCTCGCATGTGCTGCCGCTGGGCTCACTCTCGTGGGTGGATTTCACCGGCGAGACGCCATTCATCCGCGCCGCGCTGGCGGGCGACACCGTCGTCATGCGCCTGTTGATGGCCCATGGCGCCGACGCCAACCTCAAGACCGACCACGGCACCACCGCATTGGCCGCGGCGGCCGGCATGAACTGGACGGTGGCGCAGACCGTGACATGGGGGCCCGCGGCCTCGCTCGAAGCCGTGCGCATCTGTCTCGAGGCCGGCAATGACGTGAACGCCGCCAACTCCAAGGGCCTGCGCGCGATTCACGCGGCAGCGAATCGTGGATCGGACGACATCATCCAGTTGCTCGCCGCACACGGCGCCGACATCATGGCGAAGGATTCGGAAGGCCGCACGGCCCTGGACTGGGCCAAGGGCGTGTTCCTCGCGACACACCCGCCCACAGAGCGGCCAGCCGCCATCGCGGCACTCGCGAAACTCGGCCTGCGCTGATCGTTCAACCAACCCGGAATCACTCGACCGCTATGAAGATTGCTGCCGCCTTCCTCGCATTTGCAGCGGTGCTCGCGCAGGCCGGAGCGGCCATCGCGGCACCCGATCCGGATTTTCACATCTATCTCGCCTTCGGCCAGTCGAACATGGAAGGCGGCGGCGCGATGAATGAAAGCGATCGCACGGTAGACCCGCGTTTTCGCGTCATGGCCGACTTCGACAACCCTGCGCGCAACTGGAAATTCGGGCAGTGGCAGGATGCCGTTCCGCCGCTCACCCGGCGCGTGCGCGGCATCAGCATGATGGATTACTTCGGGCGCACGATGGTTGCCAACCTGCCCGCCCGCAACCGCGTGGGCCTCATCAAGCTCGCCGTATCCGGCACCCGCATCGAGCTCTGGGACAAGGACGCATTCCGCACCTACCTCGACACCCTGCCACCCGATGGCCAGTGGAAGATTCCGCTCGCCAATGAATACGACGGCAACCCCTATGAGTACCTGATCCGGATGGCGCGGCTGGCACAGCAGGATGGCGTCATTCGCGGCATCCTGATTCACCAGGGGGAATCCAACTCCCGAGACCCCGATTGGCCCGCAAAGGTGAAGAAGATCCATGGCGACATCATCCGGGATCTCGGCCTGAAACCAGCGGATGTCACCTTGCTCGTGGGCGAGGTGGTCAACGCCGACCAGAACGGCAAGGAAGCCAGCGCCAACGAAATCATGAAAGAGTTGCCCGGCCTGCTCCCCAACTCCTATGTCGTTTCCTCTGCCGGCGTGCCCGCCAACAGCGATCAACTGCACTTCACGGCGGACGGTCAGCGGGAAATGGGGCGCCGCTATGCCGCGCAGATGCTCAAGGCGCAGGGCTACGAAGCACCCCCTGCATTGCGCGATCCCTATGCAGGAATTCCGGACACTGAAGGCAGCGGGCGTTACCCCGCGCTGAAAGAAGAAGCGTCTTCACTACCCAACCATGTGATCTACCGGCCGGCACAACTCAAGTCACTGGGTTCGCGCAAGCTCGGGATCTACCTCTTCGGCAATGGCGCCTGCTCCAACGATGGCGCGAGCTCGCGACTGCATCTGCTGGAGATCGCCTCGCATGGCTATCTCGCCATCGCGCCTGGCCGCATCCGCAGCGGGCCAGGCGCCACCGCGCCCCTCACGCCGCCGCCTGCCGCAAAGCCAAGACCCGCCAACGGTCCACCGCCGACCATGGCCGCGCGCCCCACCAGCCAGCAGGATCTCCTGACGGCACTCGACTGGGCGCTGGCACAGAACAAGGATCCGCAGAGCCCCTATTACCGCAAGATCGACCCGACTGCGGTGGCGATGTCGGGCTACAGCTGCGGCGCCTTCCAGGCTTTGCTCGTCGGGAGCGACCCCCGCATCAAGACCGTCATCGTCATGAACAGCGGCATCTACAAGCCGGGCACGGAAGTCGTCATCGATGGCATGGAGGATCTCACCAAGGCCCTGCTGCCCCGGCTGCACTCCCCCACGCTCTACATCCTCGGCGGCGAATCGGATATCGCCTACCCGAACGGCATCGATGACTTTGCGCTCATCAATCACGTGCCGGCATTCCTGGGGAATGTCGTGAAGGCCGGGCACGCGGGCACCTACTGGGAACCCAACGGCGGCAAGGCCGCAGCGGCAGTGGTGGCCTGGCTCGACTGGCAGCTGCGGGGTGACCGGCGCGCATCGCGCCAATTCCTCGGCAAGAACTGCGGACTGTGCAAGGATACGGACTGGTCCGTGGAAAAGAAGAACATGCCATGACGCCGCAGGGGAACAGCATATGAACCAGAACCGCAGGAATCTACTTGGCCTGATGGCGCTCGCTGGCGCAGGGCTGCCGAACTGGGCGCTCGCACAGCAAAAGCTGCTGCCGCTCGACACACCCGGCCTCGATCATCTCGATGTCATGGTGCCCGATGTGGAGAAGAGCACGCGTTTCTACATGGGGCTGTTCCGCACCGCCCTGCACGCGCAGCCTTTCCAGGGCGCCAATCGCTATTTCGTGCTGCTGGGCCCGTTGCCGGAAGATCGCACCGTGGGTTATCTCGCTGTCGGCGCATCCCGTGGCCGCGGCACCTATATTGGGCACTTCTGCACTTCGGTGGCCAACTGGCAGCGCGACAGCGCGGCGGTGTTCGCGCAGATGAAGGAGCAGTACAAAGCCGCTGGCTTTGGCGATTTTCCGGGCTCCACGGGGTTCGGCGGCGTGTTCAAGGATCCGGATGGCATCGAGATCCAGTTTCTCCCGGCGCCGGACAAACTCGTCACCGCGGCGGTTCCTTCCGACTTCGCGCCCAGCGGCCAGGGCCTCGTCACGCCGGAGCGCGTGGAGTACACCCATGTGCGCGTCAGCGATCTGGACCGCGCGCTCGTGTATTACCGCGTTCTCTACGGCAAGGAGAGCTCGCGAAAGGGCAACCTCGCCACGTTCTCTTTCCGCAACGGCTCACGACTGATGCTGGAAGACGCCTCCTACGTGTACGGCAATGCGGAGCCACAGATCACGCGCTTCGGCATCCGCGTGAAGGCCTTTGATCGGGCCGCAGTCTCGGCGGGAATCGTGGCGCTGGGTGGCACGGTGGTGGGCGGCGAAGGCAAGGCGCTGCGCCTGCGCGACATCGACGGCATCGAGCTCGAGCTGGTGCCAGGCTGAACGACTCCGGCGCTGACCGTGGCCTGCACGGCAGCGCACCTCAGTCCAGCGACTCGGTGCGTACCTCGTAGCTCAACCGCTGCTCGCTGCCCGCCGGAACGGTGATCACCCACAGCGGGGCGCCGTTCTTCTGCCTGCTGCGCTGGCTGGCGCGCCGGATGGCGGGCGTGCTCCATCGGTACGGCGCGATCTTCGCCTGCACTTCCACCTTCACGGGCACTTCCTTGAAGTTCAACAGGCGGTGCGACACACGTTCGGCGATGCGCTCCACCTCATCGTCCTTCGCTGCCAGAGGCTCCAGGGAATGTTCGACGGTGAGATTCAAGGCGCGCGCGTAGCCGAAATCGACCAGCCCGCCCACGGGCAGATCTTCTATCTGCCCTTCGCCCGCAAAGATTTCACCCGCCGTATCCTGCTCGAACACCGCCACGCGGCCTGTCGGCAGCGGCTCGCCCAGACCTGCGGACTTCTCGTTCTTCCATCGCAGGCCGACTGTGACCGGCGCTTCCTCGTCACGGTTGTAGAGGACAGCGGGTATCAGCGGATACTCGACCTTGTAAGGCCGCTCCACCTCGACGCGCTTCGCGTGCAGGAAGGCGACCTGCTTGGTCTGGTGGGCGTTGAGATCGGTTGGCCAGTCCAGCCGGTAGAGTTTGTAATCGCCCAGCTCTTCGCGCGAAGTGATGCGGGACCCGGTGACCTGCACTTCTTCCAACCCTTCCTCGGAAAGAGAAACCAGAGGGCTGGCGGCAACCATACCGAGTCTGGGCGGCGCGGGCGCAATGGCCTCGGCGGATGCCGGGGGATGACACGCAGGTATCCGCATCATGCTCGGGAGTCGGTCGAAGTCGTCGGCGTCGCCCCCTTCTTCCTCGTCCCACATCCAGCTTCGATCCGGCCTGCTGCCGCCTTCCTCTTCGTCCAGGATTCCCAGGCGACCGGCGACCACCTGCACCTGTGCCTCGCGAAAACTGGTGTCCGTGCCATTGATCAGTGTTACCCAGCCCAGCAGGTCGAGCTGGTTGGCCGCATCGTTCAGTCGCGCCACATAGTTCGCGCTCCAGGTGAAGTGCTGCGCCAGGTAGGAGACCGTGACCGTTCGAGGACCCGCCGCGCCTTCCTGCAGTTTCACCGACAGCATCGGCTTGCCCGTGAGTTCCTCCGGGATGCCGGAGAACTCCAGGCGTTCTGGCAGCCCCGCGCAATGCAACGCCTCGGCGCCTTCGTCGAAGCGCAATACGACGCCATTCTCCGCCGAGACAATGGTCGCCAGCGAGCGCGTCTGCGTGCCGCGTGTGCGGTTGGTGCGCACCACCGTCACCTGCTTGCCCACCGAACGCTCGAGCAACGACTGCGGCGTCAGCGCATCGAAGTCGTAGTTGTTCTCCACACGCGGGCGTTCGAGCCCGGTGATGACGGCAGACTGGGGCAGCAGGGTCTCCACCACGCCCTGCAAAACAAGCGTTACCGGGCCGGCAGGCAGATCCACACGTCGTGTTTCGGTGATCTGGGCGATGCCATCGCGATACACAGTGATGGAAGTGCTGTCGGCGCGCGGCGAATAGACGCTGGTCTGCGCCACCGCGCTGCCCACCCAGGGCGCGGCCAGCAGCAGGCACAGCAGGCGTTTCACCGGCTCACCACCACTGTTCGATGGAGGCGGTGAGTTCGGTCTCGCCATTGGCCGGCACCGTGACATCCCAGGCAAAGCTGTCTGCGTCGACGCGGCGGCCTTTGATCGATTCCACGGTCACGCGGTTGAAGCGCCACAGCTCTTCCTGCCGCAGCGTCACGGTCACCGGCTCCGGACGCGCATTGCGGAAAACATAGCGCATTGAACTTTCCGAGCGGCGCGGAGAGATGCGCCGCGACGAGACCTGCGTCTGCTGGACGGACACGTCGAAAGCATCGCCGGTCTTGATCGAGAGCTCGGACCCCGCGCTGGTGTGCCCGATGCGATCCTCGCCGACAAACTGCGGCTGACCGCGCGCATCGCGCACATACACACGCACGATGCCACTCGGGAGCTGCTCGCCGAGGCCAGCAGTGCGGGAGTTGGTCAGCCGGATGCGCACCTCGGCAGAACGCGGCTCGTCATCCGAATTCAGCGTGTACGAGATGACCTCGTAGCCCTTGCTGGCCTTGACCCGATCGGCATCGATGAAACTCACCTGCTTGTTCTGGTTGTTGGCGACCGTCGTCGGCTGGGCAATGGGATAGACGTAATAATCGCCCAGGCGCGCGCGCGCCGTGGACTCCGTGCCCGCGCCCCGCAGCGTGGTGGGCTGCCGCTGGCGGTTGTAACGCTGCCACCACTGCGCTTCACCATTGACGGAATTGATGTCGCCCGCCACCAGCTGCACCTGCGCGTTGGTGAAGCTGGTGCCCGTCGTGTTTGTCAGGGTGATCCAGCCCTGCAGCGTAGCCTCGCCGGCAGCTTCATCGAACACAGCCACATAGTCGGAAGACCACGCCAGGCCGCGCGACAGATAGGCCAGGCGGATATCCGAAGCGAGCGGCTGCGCCATGTTCGCGAGCACCGACAGCGTCGGGCTCGCGCGCAGGTTGTCGGGCACCTTGTCGAAGATCACGCGCGCCGGCACGCCGTCTTCACGCAGGATCTCGATGCGCTGCCCGATCCGCAGCACCACGCCGCCGACCGTCGACAGCACCTCGGCGTTCTCGGAAGTCTCCACCCCTGTGCCCGGGTTCGTGCGCACGATGCGCACCGTCTGCCCCACGGCTTTCTCCATCAGTTTGGAGGGCGTCAGCAGGTCGTAGTCGAAGTTCTGTTCGATGAGCTCGAGCCCGTTGGCGCCCACGCTCACCGACTGCGGAATGATCTTCGCGGAGACGCCCTTGAACTCGATGCGCTGCATGCCCTGCGGCGCACTTCCCGCGCGGATGTGCTCGACGAGCGCGAGATCATTGTTGTACACCGTGAGAGAGAGCCGTTTGTCCGGCCCATCGGACTGCACCGGCGCCTTTTCCTGCGAGGCCACGGGCAAGGCGATGCCCAGCAGCAGGAAAACCAGTATCCCTGTGGGTTTACACATGACGAACTCCCTGCCGGTGCATTCGTGTTGTTAAGTCCAGACCGGCCTTCAGAGAGTGCCAGAAGGCCTGGCCGAAGTAACCTCTGGAATGCAGACGTTGCACTCAAGGATCTGCCTTCCCCACGCGTCGATCGCGCGCCCGCTGGGCAACGAACTCCCCCGAGAAGCGGGCGGCAACCTCTCCGTCGAACTCCACCTTCGACTGCACAGCGATGCGCGCCCTGCCCTTGCGTTGCAGGATGTGCCGGAACCGCTCCCATGCGGTCACGGATTCCAGGCTGGAATGCGCGCTGAACGCCCCGATGACCGGCCGCTCGTAATCGATGCTGTTCCGCTGGATCACCACGCTGCTGGCGACGCCCTCGGCAGTAAGGCGCAGATGCACCAGCGACCAGGCCGAAAGGATGGCGAGCGCCGACACACTGCCGCCGAAAACGGTTTCATGGTGATTGATGTTGGGCGCCAGCGGCGCATGCAGCAACACATGATCGACATCGGCGGCGCCCACGCGCACTCCCATGGCCCGTGACAGGGGAATCTGGGCGTGCAGATAGGCTTCAAGTTCCCGCGATTGCATCGTCTTTCAGTAGTTGGGCTTTAAGTATGTGGCTTGCCGCTAGCGCTCCGGCTGCGGGTCGAAGAACCTGCGCCGTGCGCTCCGAAGGGCGTCGTCCTTCAGCCAGCTGCTCAGCGTACGGAAGTAGTTGTCCACATACTCCCGGAATTCAGGGCGCTTCGCGCTGTAATACTGCCCCAGCCAGTACCGGTAGCAGGTGCGGAGCGACACCTCCGGCACCTGCCTCGCGCGCCGGATACCGAGCAGCACCACATAGAAGCGGAGCATCGCATCCAGATTCTCGAGCTGCGCCGCCTGTGCCGTCGTCAACGCAGGACCACCGTTCCGGTGCGCATTGGCGGCCGCCAGCGCAGGCTTGATCTGGTCGTACATCGCCTGGTCTTCCACCTCGCCCCGGCCGGCAACCACCTTGCTCTCGGCAAAGCGCGTCTCCAGCATCAGCAGCACGTCTGCCGCCCGGTCCCTGCGCTGGAAGATCCAGACGAACACTGCCCACGCACCGCCGAGCAAGGCCAGCGCCGCGGCAAAGTTCTTCGCGATTTCCGAGTAATTCTTCAGATCATTGGTGTCCATCATTCCCTCCCTGGCCGCGTGGCAGCCCCATTGGTGTTTCACCACGGCCCGGACCACCCCGAGCCTAGAGGAAGTTCACTCGCTCAACACGGTCTGCTCGCTCTCGATGCATAACCGGAGATGAAGTTTGTTACGTCAACCGCTTTGGTTTTCCACCTCGTTCCGGCAGCATTCGCCACCATGACCCTAGCCATCGAAACCATCCAGCTGCAGAAACGCTACGGCGAAACCCGCGCCGTCGACGGCATCTCCCTCTCCATTCCCCGCGGATCGGTCTACGGCCTGCTTGGCCCCAACGGCGCCGGCAAGACCACCACCATCCGCATGCTCACCACGCTGATCCGCCCCGATGGCGGCTCCGCGCGCGTGCTCGGCCATGATCTCGTCACCGAAGCCGCGCAGGTGCGCGCGCAGGTGGGCGTGACCGGCCAGTTCGCCTCGGTGGATGAAGACCTCACCGGCCGCGAGAACCTGGTGCTGTTCTCGCGCCTGCTCGGTTTCTCGTGGCGCGGCGCGGGTGAACGCGCGGACCAGCTGCTCGCCGGCTTCGATCTCGCCGAAGCCGCCAGGCGCCAGGTGCGCACCTACTCCGGCGGCATGCGCCGGCGGCTCGACATCGCCGCCAGCCTCATCGTCACCAGCGAGATCCTGTTCCTCGACGAGCCCACCACCGGCCTCGACCCGCGCAGCCGCAACCAGGTGTGGGATGTGGTGCGCGACATTGCCGCCGCCGGCACCACCGTGCTGCTCACCACGCAGTATCTCGAAGAGGCCGACCGACTCGCCGACCGCATGGCCGTCATCGATCACGGCAAGGTCATTGCCGAAGGCACGAGCAGAGAGCTCAAAGCCTCCGTCGGTGGCCGAGCCCTGCATCTCAAACTCCTCGATGTTTCCCAGCGCGCAGCCGCCGAAGCCATCCTGAAGTCCGTGCTCGGCGAAGCCCACGGCGGCACCGAGCCCGAAGAGCTGAACGCCAAGGTCACCCGCGAGGAGCTGGTGCCGCAGGCACTGGCCCAGCTCTCCGCCAGCGGCATCGGCATCGCCGAGTTCGCCCTGACCCAGCCCAGCCTCGACGATGTGTTCCTGGCCATCACCGGAAAGCCCGCACAATGACCACCAACTCCCTGCAAGGCGTACTCCGCACCGATCGCCGTCCCGCGCGTGTCGGCGCGTTCGCCGCCGTGCTCACCCTCGCCTGGCGCGCCATGCTGAAGATCAAGCACGTGCCCTTCCAGCTGTTCGACGTGCTCGTGTTCCCCATCATGATGACGTTCATGTTCACCTACCTGTTCGGCGGCGCGCTGGCCGGCTCGACCGAGGTTTACCTGCAGTGGCTGGTGCCCGGCATCGTGGTACAGACCATGGTGTTCCTCACCGTGTACACCGGCGTCAGCCTCAACACGGATATCCAGAAGGGGCTGTTCGATCGGTTCAAGTCGTTGCCCATCTGGCAGCCTGCGCCTGTGGTTGGTGCACTGATGGGCGATCTCACCCGCTACGCGCTGGCCGCTACCGTGGTGATCACTGTCGGGCTGATTCTCGGCTTCCGACCCGCCGGTGGTTTTCTAGGCGTAGTGGCCGCCATCGCGCTGATGCTGCTGTTCGTCTCGGCGGTGAGCTGGCTGTGGATCATCGTCGGCATGCTGGTGAAGACGCCCGAGTCGGTGATGACCACCAGCATGCTGCTGCTGTTTCCGATGACGTTCGTCAGCAATATCTTCGTGGATCCGAAGACGATGCCGGGGTTCATGCAGACGATCGTGTCGTTCAATCCGGTGACGCATCTGACGAATGCGTCGCGGGGGTTGATGCATGGGAATGTCGAGGGGAAGGATGTGTTGTGGGTGTTGATTGCGTCGGCGGTGGTTACGGCGGTGTTTGCGCCGGTTGCGATGCGGTTGTATTACCGGGAGCGCTAGGCCCGGGATAGGAATAATTGCAGTGATTGCTCAGACCTTTGCCAGGGCAGATGCGGTGATGGGCGAAGTCTGTCCGATGTGCAGGGGTGTGAATGATTGCGCGGTCCAGCGAGGAGAACTGCTGGAGCATTGCTGGTGCCGAAGTGTGTCCCTGCCCGATGTGTTGAGGACTCGCTCCGTATAGCGAGAGAAATAAGCAGTGTAAGGTTGCTTGAGTATGAAATTATGAGGTGATGATTCAAAAATTGATTTGTAATAGTGATAAAGTGAAATGGTTATGCTATTTATGGCAGGTGGATGATTGGGGCAGGAAGAACCTGAATTGTGTGCGGGACTCGGCCTCCGTTGGAGGCAGCCTGCATTTGTGAGAAGTGCATGGAGGGGGCTCGAACGAGCCAGGGACGGGCAGATCGCTCTTCACGGTGAACGAAGGTACAAATGCGACATTTTTCGGCGCAGGACACGATGCGACGTGAATGCGTCGTTCGAAGTTGTCGACTACATCAATGAGTACCAGATCGACGCCTGCCCGCGACGCACCAACATACTTTTTCCACAAGGCTTCCAAATGTCGACTTGAGCGTGTTGGAGCTCGCCGCACTCATGCACATGTCACGTGGTTACCCGGCCATGTGGCTTGACGTAATCGAGAGTCCTGACCGCCAGGTCCGATAGAGCGACGGCGGACATCTCGCGATCAATCTTCTCTGCAAGCGGTACTTCTGCTGCTGACGGTGCCTGCGCCTGGCGTAGGGCAAGGTAGTAGGCTTCCTTGCTGTTCTCGACCACGCATTCCAGCGAGCAGAAAGGCATGTAGGCGTAGCCGCCTGCAGCAGCAGCAGCGTTGTCAGGATGCGGCTCAGGCGCCATTGCCATCCTGAAACGGATGGATCGCAAGTAAGAGACGAGAACACCGCGACAGTCAGCAGCGGTGCAAGCGCTGGTTTGCGCGCACTCTTCAACTAGCAACAGTTCGGATCGACCGGCGCAGGGACTCAGGCGTCAGGCGCGCGGCTCCAAGGCCCGCCACGCGCTTTGAACTCGTCAGCTCGACAAAGTGGAGTACGGGGTTGATTGGATGGTGTAGAGAACACCACCCAAGAGTCACCGGAATAGACCCGATTACGGCGGGGGAATTACCCCCGCACGTGGCCCGACCTCTTCCTGACTACCGCTGAAACTCCGGCGTCATATCCTTGCAAGCGTGCTTTTCGAACGGCACATCCGAGAGATACATGATGTCGTAGCTCTCGTAGGGCGCCGCCAGGTACACCGGATCCGTGACCGAATAGTCGCGCCGCAAAGTGACCTTCTGCGGATCGAACGTGAAGCGCTCGACGATGTGCATCTGTTCACTGCTGCGCGTGGGCGGCGACAGCACGCCCGCGGCAAACCCCACCGTATCGACCGTCAGCGTATTGCCTTCCCACTTGCCGATCGAGTGCCCGGCATAGCTCGGCTTGAGCTTCTCCGGATGCCTGGCCATGCCGACATGGATGCGGCGCTCGAAGTTGTACAGGCCGTACGTGATGTCGATGACCTTCTGGCCACCGACGGTCTTCTGCTGGAAGCGGTTGATGGGCCAGTCTGCGGTCCAATCGCGGATGAAGCTCGTGGGCTTGCAGGCAAACCAGGGGTTGTCCTTCGGATCCAGCCTGTTGAAGGAGTCGGCAGCCTTCTTGCCCGCCTCCGTGTACACGACTCTCGGCCGCGGTGGCTGGGTAGCCTGTATCTGCTGCGATGTGATCTTGCCGGCCGCGAAATCCGGCGACATGCTCTTCGGAACCATCGAGCCGTTGCCACCGCTCGGGGGAACGGTGAGCACGAGCTGCTCCACGGCCCAGTCGCCACTGATGTTCGGGTCGCCATCGGCCGTGCGCAGAGCGCGCTTCGAGGTATCGACCGCTTTCGTCGCGATCTGATCGTTGCGATTCATCTTCGGCCCATCGCCGATCTTGAAGGTCTCGATGTAGCAGGCACCGGCATCCGTCCGATGCGGGTGCCCCTCGATCTCGACGCGCGAGCCCACCACGAACATCTCTTTGGACCAACCGGAGCGTTTGATCAGCGTGGCTGCACGCATCTCGCAGCGCATGGTCGATTTCTTGCCCTTTGCGTCAACCACCTGGATCTCCATGTAGGAGTGGGGGTTGATCAGGTTCATCTTGGTCATGGTGCCGGACAAGGCCAGCGGCTTGCTCATTTCGAACTCGCCGAAGCTGTGGTGCGTCAGCGCTGGCGTGGCGAGGCCAGCCAGGGCCGTCGCGCAAAGGATCGACCGCACGTTTGTGGTTATCATGGAAATGGCCCCCCGGCTTCTTTTGATCGTCTGGAACCAGTATAAGGGCGCAGTGCCTGATTGGTCGCGTCGCAAGTTGCTGGCAATGGGCGCTGCCGCCGCGCTGGGCGCACGCCGCGAGCGGATGGGATGCCGAAGCGGAGGGTGGGGCATCGGCTCTGGGGATCCGCGGAATGGCGCGCGAGACGCGATCGGCAGCGATCCGCTGGCGTCGGTGCGGATACGCCATCGATGAGGCACCGCGAAATACTTCTGGATCGTGCTGGCGCTGTTCCGGTGCAGATCTGCTCGGCGCGATCACCGCGCACTACCAGGTCGAGGCCAGCACTTACGGCTTTGCGCTGGCCGAATTCTGCCTATCGCTCACGCGCACCTGGCACACGCAGCTGCGGTGCTGTGGATCGCACGCGTGGCTCGGCACGGCTGTACATCGGGCCGGCGATTCTCCGGCATGAGCCGAAATTCCAGCGCTGGCGTAATTTGCTTGGGTCTGCCTGATCGTCATCGTGGTCGGCGCTTCGCGGCAGTGGTTGGCAGTGATGCAGAAGCTCGGGCTCGAAGCACAACTTCTGGTTCGGCATCAGGGCTGGGAGTACGCGACATCGGCCGCTTCTGGCAGTGGTTCCTGTTCATCGGCCTGATGCTGTGGCTAGTGCTAGTCGGCGCGCGCTGTTGCCGCGATCCGCACTGCGGCGAGAGCAAGTCGATCGTCGGGCTGCTGTTCCTGTGACGATTGCGATCGGCCTATTCTACGGCGCCGGCCTGATGTGGAACGAGCACACTCACATCTACGATGGTCGAATACTGGCGCTGGTGGCTGGTGCACCTGTGGGTAGAAGGCTTCTTCGAAGTGTTCGCGACGCTGTGATCGCGCTTCCTGTTCACAGGCTCGGCCTGATCAAGTGGCGCACAGCGACGGTCGCCGTGCTGTTCGCAACGATCGTGTTCATGGCGGCGGTGTGCTCGGCACGCTGCACCACCTGTACTTCGCCGGCACGCCGGCGCTGTCTGCGCTCGGCGCAGTTCTCGGCGCTGGAAGTGTGCGCTGGATAAAGGGCGGGCGTTTCCGCTATCCTCGCGCGATGGCAAAGAGCAAGAAAGATCCGAAGGGTCAGGCGACCCGCATCCTGGCGGCCAAGGCTGCAGCTGCTAAAACAACGGGCGGAGGTTTCTCGCAGGCAATGGGGAAGCTGACGCTGCAGAAGCAGGCGCGGAAGCCTCGCGGGTAGCGACGCTCGGCCGATTCAGAAAGAGAAGCCGTCAGGGAGGCCTGTTTATCTCATGAGCAAGTACCTTCCGAACCCCGGATCTCGCCTTGTACTCGGCATGGTTTTGGGTATAGCCGTGGGCGCTGCGATGGACAAGGTGGGCCTGGGGCTCGCCATCGGTTTAGCGATCGGCGCTGCGTTTGCAGGAGCTGCGCGCCGCAAGGGACCGAGGTAACTACCGGCTAGTTGGGCTCCTCGACGCTGTAGCCGAGTTCCCTCAGCTTCGAGAAGTACCCAGTCGAACTCGTGGCACGAGTCGGCACTACCGCGAAGGTGGATCTGTTCTTCGCAATCGCGGCCTCGGCGGCTGCGACCCACTCCGCATCCAGTTGCTCGAGACTGAGCTTGTTCTGAAGCTCGAACTCATCGAACACCTTGAGGGCACCGGCAGGGTCCGGGATCTCGCCGCTCCGAAGGCGTTTGATCAAATCGTCTTCGCAGGGAACACGGGCCGGTGGTGCGACTTCGCTGGCTGGCGCAGGTGAATCACTGCTGGCCAGAACAGCGCGCCGTTGCTCTGAGTATTCGATGATGCGCTCCAGGTAATCCAGGCCCTGCGTGAAACACTGGTCGGCTCCGATCTCTATGTGATACGCGCTTTTCAGGATCTTGCGCGCATTGGACTTCACGACACGCTCCACATCGGGCAGGGTGCGGCGCTTCACCTTGTGCACCTTCGCCGCCTTCTCGACCACCGACATCACCGATGGCCCACGCGCCACGCGCCTCGGCCTGATTTCTGGAAGCACCTTCTTGAGCACCTCTTCCTCCAGCATCTCGATCGCGATGAAGGGGCGCCATTTCTCGATGTCGTTGTCGCGTCCGATGTAGGTGGTCTTGAGAACGCGCCAGCGGGCATAGATCTCTGCGGGGAGCACGTCCTTCAGTGTCTTCTTGTCCGGGTTTTTGGCTGCCTTGAAAGCCGCGGGCAGAAGGGTGAGGCCTTTCAGCACGCCGACATCCGGTCGCGCAAACGCCCGGCCCGGGTAGAGCACCAGCTGCGATTCCGCAATGCGCGCGTCCATCACATCCGTGCGCCATTTCCTGCCTGCAGGCAGAAAGGCGTTGTTCGTCACCCACAACACGTGATCGCCCTTCGACACTTTCCACAGGCGCGGCACAGGCTCGCCTGTGACCACGACGGTTTCCAGTTCCTCGAGTTCTTCGAGTGGAGCGGATTGTTCGGGTGGCGGCGGCGCTTCCTCTGCCCACGCAATGCCAAACATCAGCCCGAAAGCGGTCAATACTGCCGCCAGTTTCTTCTTCATGAATGAACCCCGGTGCCGGGCTGGCACTTCTCTCGGACTGCGTCGGCTGCAAGAGGTTCCGGCAAGAGTAAGAACATGCCCACATGCTGTCGTGCAGCAACGGAACTCGATGCGCCATCCGGTCGGGGTAGCATCAGTGGCATATGCCACTTCACACATCATTCCGCCTGCTCGGCCAGGCTGGCCGCCTCTGGCTCGATCGTGACGCGTTTCAGCATGCGGGTTCGCTGGCCTACTACACGCTGTTCTCTCTCGCGCCATTGGTCATCATCCTGGTGGCGATCATTGGCGCGGTGTATGGCCAGGAAGCAGCAAGCGGTGAGATCTCGGCCGGGATACGCAACCTGGTCGGCAATCAGGCCGCGGCCGCGGTGGAGGAAGCCGTCAACCGGTCTCGCCCTGAATACGCAGGCCTGCTGCCAACCTTGCTTGGCGTGGGCGCACTGCTGTTCGGTGCCACGACGGTCTTTGCGCAGATGCAGAGCTCGCTCAACCAGTTCTGGGATGTGCGCTCGAAGCCAAACCGCAGCGGAATCCTGACGTACCTGACGGTCCGTCTGCTCTCGCTTGGCACTGTGCTGGTCATCGGCTTCCTGCTGCTGATGTCATTCGCAGTGAGCGTCGCCATCGGTGGCATGATCGAATATGCCGAGCATTGGTTCGTGGTGCCACCGCTGCTGGTCGCTGGTGTGGATCTTGTGCTTTCGTTGCTCGTGACCACCGCGCTGTTCGGCCTGCTGTTCAAGGTCCTGCCAGACGTGCTGCTGCGCTGGGACGACGTATGGCGAGGCGCGCTGTTCACCGCCGTACTGTTCGTGTTCGGTCAGTACCTGATTTCCTTCTATCTCACGCGCATTGCGCCCGCGTCGACTTATGGGGCTGCTGGCTCGCTGGTGCTGGTGTTGCTGTGGGTCTATTACTCTTCGCTGATCCTGTTGTACGGCACGGCCCTGATAAAGGTTGCCGTGCTGCATCGTGACGGCACGTTCACACCCAAGAACACGGCGGTACGCATGAAGCTCGCGATTCACGAAGACTGAGCGCACACGCTGACGCGACGGCTTGACCACTGTACTGTACGAATATACAGTTACTGCCTCCATCGATGGCGAGACCTTCCGACTGAATTTCCCGGCTCATGACTTCATCCAGCACCCACTCCGCCTACCGCACGCGCGCCAAACTCTGGCGCTGGAACAGCGGCAAAACGAGCTGGTATTTCCTCACGCTGCCCGCCTCCGTCTCGCGCGACATCCGGCTGGTTGATGCAGGGCCACGCCGCATGGGCTTCGGTGCCTTGCGTGTAGAAGCCACCATCGGCGGCACCACCTGGAAGACATCCATCTTCCCCTCCGCACAGCTCGAGGCCTACATCCTCCCGGTGAAGGCTGCGGTACGCAAAGCCGAGAAGATGCAGGAAGGAAAGTCCGTGAGCGTGCAGATCCTCGTGCATCGCGCCGGATAAGTGAGCGCCCGACGCATCGCGCATCTCGACATGGACGCCTTCTTCGCGTCGGTCGAGCTGCTGCGATATCCGCAGTTGAAGGGCTTGCCGGTGGTGATCGGCGGCCGCCGGCGCCGGGAAGACGATGCGCTGTCGAAAATCGCCCCGACGCCGGACCAGATTCCGGTGGAAGCTTTCCCCCGCCTCACGAGCTACACCGGCCGCGGCGTGATCACCACCGCCACCTACGCGGCACGCCAGTTCGGCGTGGGCTCGGCGATGGGGCTCATGAAAGCCGCGAAGCTCTGCCCGCAGGCCATCCTGCTGCCGGTGGATTTCGACGAGGTGCGCCGCATCTCGCGCCTGTTCAAGCGCACCATCACCGACATCGCACCGGTGATGGAGGATCGCGGCATCGATGAGGTGTACATCGATTTCACCGATGCGCCCGAGGGCGAACTGGAAGGCGGTCGCGTGCTCGCGCAGCGCATCCAGCAGAGCATCTTCGAAGCCACCGGCCTCACCTGCTCGATCGGCGTGGCGCCGAACAAGCTGCTCGCGAAACTGGCGAGCGAGTTCCAGAAGCCGAACGGCATCAGCATCGTCAGCATGGATGATCTGCAGACGCTGATCTGGCCGCTGCCCTGCCGCAAGGTCAACGGCATCGGGCCGAAGTCCGATGAACGGCTGCAGGCACAGGGCATCCGCACCGTGGGCGATATCGCCGCGCGCGATCGCGACTGGCTGATGGCACAGTTCGGCAAGAGCCACGGCGCATGGCTACATGAGGTGAGCTGGGGGCGCGATGAACGCGGGCTCGTGACCGAGAGCGAGCCGGTGAGCATGAGCCGCGAGACCACCTTCGAGCGCGATCTGCATGCGGTGCATGATCGCGCGGAACTCGGCGCCATCTTCACGCGGCTGTGCGAGCAGGTGGAGGCCGATCTACAGCGCAAGGGTTACACGGGCCGCACCATCGGCATCAAACTGCGCTTCGACAATTTCCAGAGCGTCACGCGCGACACGACCATCGAAGAGCCAACGGCGGACGCGGCCATCATCCGCCGTCAGGCCGGGCTCAACCTCAAACGCGTGGATCTTTCACGGCGCCTTCGCCTGCTGGGGGTGCGCGTGGGCAAGCTCGTGAAGACCGAGCCCGCCAAGGCGACCTCAGGGCTTTAGTGTCGCGGCGATGCGGCGGATTTCGGCCGGCGTGTGCTCGCCTGCCAGCGCCGTGCCAGGCATCAGATGCCTGCCCATCGCGAGATTGCCGACCACCACGGGCTCGAAGCCGATGTCCCGCACCAGCTGCGAGGCGACGGCCAGCGCCTGCGCATCGTCACCCGCGATCGGCATGCCGACCTTGCCGGGAGATTCGTGCACGGCGCCCATGCGCGCGGCACCCACGGCATTGAAGCCCCGCACGATGCGCGCGCCCGGCAGCAACCGCGCCGACACCTCACCGGCGCCCTTCTCGCGCGCCTCATCGGCGATGGCGCCATCGCGTGCCGGAAAGGGGTTGCACGCGTCGATGACAACTTTGCCGCGCAACGCGCCGCCCAGGGATTTGCCCAGCTCGGGCAGTGCGCCATAGGGCACCGCGAACACCAGCACTTCGCCGAATGCGGCAGCCTCCGCGGGCGTGCCGGCGCGAGCGCCCTTGCCGATCTGCGCAGCCAGCTTGCGGTCGGCCTCGATATTGGTTGAAGAGAACATCACTTCATAGCCAGCGTTGGCCCACACACGGCCAAGATTGCTGCCCACATTGCCGGAGCCGATGAGACCGAGCTTCGGCCTGGGCGCAGCAGCGCCAGGGCTGGCGAATGGGATTGCCGCCGCGACGACAGCTGCCGCGGCACGAAGAAATATTCGGCGTTGCAACGCAGGGAACAGACGGGGAGCAGACATGGCGATGGCTCCTTGAAGCTGTGCGATACCTTGTTGTATCAGACTTCCGACGCGAGCGGCTCACCCGTTACCGCGGACTTCGGCTACTCCGCGCGTCGCGCGGGGTACCGACGGAGTGCCATACTCGGCGTTGCCGGCCGAGCAAAGAACATGGGGTGGACACGGTGAAACAGATGCAGATACGTCTTCTTCTCGCCCTGGCGTCTGTCGCACTGCCCTCCATGGCAGCGCAGCCGCCCGGCCCTCCCGCTCCGCCCTGCAGCGGCGAAGGCTACATCTGCGGCCAGCAGGGCCCGGAAGATCTCGTGCCATTGGGCACGGATTGGGCCGTCGCGTCGGCCATGACCGGCTCCGGTGGCATCACCGTGATCCGCCTGCGCGATCGCATGAGCATGACGGCCTATCCGCATGCCACCGCGAAAGAGCAGCTGGATGCGAAGACCTACCCGCAATGCCCCGGCGCGCCGCGCGGCGAGTTCACCACGCATGGTGTGTATGTCGCACCGGGCAATGGCACGCAGCACAAGCTGTTTGCAGTGGGTCATGGCGCGCGCGAGTCGATCGAAGTTTTCAATGTCGATACGCGCGGCGCAACGCCGGTGCTCACCTGGATTGGCTGCGCCATCGCACCCGATCCCATCGGCCTCAACTCCGTGCGCGGGCTGCCCGATGGGGGCTTCATCACCACCAATTTCCTGCCGCGCAACCAACCCATGCAAGTCCTGATGAGCGGCGGCAAGAACGGCGAACTGTGGGAATGGCATACGGCCAGCGGCTGGCAGAAGGTGCCGGGCAGCGAGGCTTCGGGCGCGAATGGTGTCGAGCTCTCGGCCGATGGCAAGACGATCTATGTCGCCGCGTGGGGTAGCCAGTCCGTATTCCGTCTCTCGCGTGGCGCGAATCCGCCGGTGCGCACCGAGGTGAACCTCGGCTTCCGCATCGACAATATCCACTGGGCGAAGGATGGCACCTTGCTCACCGCCGGCCAGGTGGGCCAGGACTGGCAGGTCGCGAAGATCCATCCCGATACCCTGAAGGTTGAGCAGATCTACGCGCAGAAGGACATGCCGGGATTTGGCGGCGGCACGGTGGCGCTGGAAGTGGGCAACACGCTGTGGGTGGGGTCGTATCGCGGTGATCGGATTGCGGTGGTCCCGCTGCGCTGAGTCAGCGGCGCTCCCCACGGGTGAATTTTCACCACTCAGCTTGAAACATACCAACTGGTCGGTTATGTTTTAGCCCATGATGAGCACGGCAACCCTCTCCAGACCCGCTCGCGGTGCCGCCCGCCTCGCATTGCTCACCGCCGCGCACAAGCTGGTGCGCCGGCAAGGCTGGGCCGCCACCAGCGTCGATGAGCTATGCGCGGAGGCCGGCGTCACCAAGGGCGCCTTCTTCCACCACTTCACCTCGAAAGAAGAGCTCGGCATCGCAGCCGCCCGGCACTGGACGGATTTCACCGCGCCGCTGTTCGCGAATGCGCCCTACCACCAGCTGCAGGACCCACTCGACCGCCTGTACGGCTATCTGGATTTCCGCGCCGCGCTCACCGAAGGCCCGCTCGAAGCCTTCACCTGCTTCGCCGGCACGACACTGCAGGAAGTATTCGCCACCTCCCCGCAGATGCGCAGTGCCTGCGGTGCTTCGATCACCGATCACGCGGCGCGGGTGGCCGAAGATTTCAGCGCCGCGCTCCAGCTGTATCGGCCGCAGGTGCCATGCACTGCCGAAAGCCTCGCGCTCTATACGCAGACGGTGCTGCAGGGCGGCTTCGTGCTGTCGAAAGCCGTTGGCGACCGCACGCCCCTGCTCGATGCCATCGCGCATCTGAAGACCTATCTCCGACTTCTGTTTGCCCCCACGAATCTCAACCTGCCAGTCACCGGAGCGACCGCATGAAGATCACCGTTTCAACCCTGGCGCACGCACCTCTGCAAGAAGTCTGGCGCGCCTACACCACCCCGGAAGACATCATGCAGTGGAATGCCGCCTCGTCCGACTGGCACACCACCGCCGCTGCAGTCGATCTGCGCGCGGGTGGCAAATTCTCTTCCAGGATGGAAGCGAAGGATGGATCGTTCGGCTTCGACTTCGAAGGTGTGTACACCAGGGTCGTGCCTCAGCAGCTCATCGAGTACGCCTTCGGCGACCGGGCGGCAGTGGTGGAGTTTGCCGAGGAGGCCGACGGCGTAACCGTAACCGTCACGTTTGACGGGGAAACGACTCACTCCGAGGAACAACAACGCACGGGCTGGCAGGCCATCCTCGACAACTTTGCTCGCCACGTTGAGGCAATCAAGGAGACACGATCATGACCGGGAGTTTCATCTGGTATGAATTGATGAGCGCGAAGCCCGACGTGGCTGCGAAGTTCTACGGCGCCGTAATCGGCTGGAAGATCCCGACACAGCCGCAACTTTCGCCGGACGGCAGGGATTACCGCGTGATCACGCGTGACGACGGCGGCTCGGCCGGCGGCGTGTTTACAGCTCTCGCCCGCGATGCTGCAGCATGGCGCGGTTCCGTGCTGGCTCGCCTATCTGCACGTGGCAGATGTGCGCAAGAGCTGCGAGGCCATCGTGGCCGATGGCGGCAAGGTGCTGATGCCGGTCATGGATCTGCCCGTCGGACAGATCGCCATGGTCGCTGATCCGATGGGCACGCCGTTTTATGTGATGGCGCCCATCCCGCCGCCCGGCAAGCCAGATGCAAAGAGCGATGTGTTTGATGTGAAGGCAGTACAGCGCGTGCGCTGGAACGAGCTCGCGAGCCCGGATCTGGTCCGCGCAAAAACCTTCTACGCCCGGCATTTCGGCTTCCAGTTCAATGAAGTCATGCCGATGGGCCCCATGGGCGATTACTGCTTCTTTGATCATGATGGCGTGCGACCCGGCGCGATCATGCAGAAGCCGGACCCGGGCCCGATGGCCGCGTGGCTGTTCTATTTCGGCGTGTCATCGGTAGCGGCGGCGCAACGTGCGATCGAAGCCGGCGGCGGCCGCATCACACAGGCCGCACATCAGGTTCCCGGTGGGGATTGGGTGGTCGTGGCCACCGATCCCGAAGGCTGCGCTTTCGGCGTGGTTGGCCCGCGTGGCGAATGAAACCAGGAGCAGCAACATGACGAAGCCCAACAAGAACCGCATCAGCCTCTGGTATGACCACAATGCCGAAGAAGCCGCTGCGTTCTACGCACAGACATTCCCGGACACCACCGTCGGCGCCATGCAGTTCGCGCCAGGCGATTACCCCAATGGCAAAGCCGGCAATGTGCTGGTGGTCGAATTCACCGTGATGGGCATTCCCTGCATCGGCATCAACGGTGGCCCCATGTTCCAGCACAACGAGGCGTTCTCGTTCCAGGTCACCACCACGGACCAGGCCGAGACCGATCGCTACTGGAAGGCCATCACCGGCAACGGCGGTCAGGAAAGCCAGTGCGGATGGTGCAAGGACAAATGGGGTGTGTCCTGGCAGATCACGCCAGCGGCGCTGACAGAAGGCATGAGTGATCCGGATCCCGCAGCGCGCAAACGCGTGTTCGCTGCGATGATGCAAATGAAGAAGATCGATATCCCGGCGATCGAGGCCGCGCGCAGAGGTTGAGGCTCAGTCCGGGCTGCGCAGGAAAAACTGCGCACCGCAGGCGCCGCAGCTCTTCAGCATGCCCGTGTGCACACCGAGCTTCCGCCAGCGGGTGCGGCAATCGGGATTGGGGCAACGCCATTGGGTGGTGGTGACCAGTTCCACGTCGACAATGGACACCTCACCGGCGACATACTCGCCGGTGGGACTTTCATTGCCGTTCATCTGTTCATCACGCGGCATTCGTTTACCTTCTACCCGGGCCAGCGCTGTTTGTCTGTGGGCCTGCTTGGATTCGAACCAAGGACCAAGGGATTATGAGTCCCCTGCACTAACCGCTGTGCTACAGGCCCGCCGGGAGGGCCGGCATTGTAACGCAGGGCGGCACGCCGGATTCACTTCCCAGGCGAAGACCTCAGCAGCTTGACCAGCCCGCCGAGCTGCAGCGCCTGCACCTGGTCTACCACTGCGGCGAACTTGCTCATGTCGTCGGGCGTGTAACCGCCGGCGCGATACCACAGGACGATTCGCGTACCGGCGGTGACGGGCGTCAGGCGGAATTCCAGCGTCCCGGAAAGCCCCATGCCCTGCAAGGGCCCCAGGCCGCCGGTCATTCGCAGCAGTTTACCCGGGTCAACAAATACCACCTGCAAATGCTGCGCCTGCTGGTCCCCCGCCTTCTCACAGAAGCATCCGCCGGCCCGCGCATCGATGGAGAACTTCGAATCCTCGCCCCACCAGGAGTGGCTCTTCGGCCACCAGGCATCCACATCATTAATGAGCACCCGCCAGGCGGTGGCTGCATCCACGGGGACATCGGCAGAATTCTCCAGCGTGAAGCCGGAAGGCGTGGCTTCTTTCACGGCTGCCAGCGAAGGCACCGCAATGGCAGTGCCGACAACGACCAGTGCCCGTTGAAGCGTGCTTTTTCTCAACGCCCTGCTCCTCGATGAAGGAGCACTCAGCATGGCACGACCGATCCGTGATCGTCTATTACTTGTCGTAGACCATCTCGCAGACCCGCCGCGTTTCCTGGTAGGTGTTCTTTTCCTGCATGTTTTCCTGGATCTTGTTGCCGGCATAGCCGCCCGCAACCGCGCCGCCCACAGTGGCCAGCTTCTTGCCGTCTCCGCCACCGATCTGGTTGCCCAGCACGCCGCCGATCACCGCACCCACCGCAGTCCCGCCGATCTGCTTCTTGTCCTTGGGCTCGCGGGTGAGCGTGACGATTTCATCGCGACAGACCTCACGGGCAACAGGAGCAGCATTCGCGACGCTCGCCGTCTTGCCCTCTTCCTCACCGCAACCGACCAATGCAACGGCCGTGCTGGCGACCAGAAGACCCATGAATCCGCGGATCAAAATGTTCTTGTTCATATCAGTATCCCTTGGCGCTGCAGGCTGCAGCGGCGAGTTTTCGCCAATGGATACTGGGCGCATACCTGCTCCCGGTATGTAGGACAACACCTTTACCGGGAACTCAAGCCGCGAATGGCGACGCAGCCCTATTGAGGCACTTCCACCGTGTAGCCCAGCGCCTGCAGCTTCGCGACAACACCGTCTGGACTGAACACTTCATTCACGGGCAGCACTGCGAAAGTGGATGAATTACTGGTGAGCGCCGCCTGCGCTGCAACAACCCAGTTCTGCTGTGCCTGCACAGTGGCCTGCTGCACGTGCCACTCGATATCGGCGAGCAGTTTCTTAGCGCGCGCCGCATCGGCGGAAGTTCCGGCGTTGAAGGCGGCCATCAGTTCATAGCCGCAGAAGTCCTTGAGCTGCTGCACGCGATGCAGGCTGCGCAGCGTTTCGGTGTCTCCACGGGACCACGCATTGGCCTGGACCTTCGCGCGTTCGATATCGGGCTCCACCTGATCAAGGCCACGGGTGAAGCACTCGACATCCGGCAGGTCGAGCTTGTTCACGCCCTTCAGCATGCCGCGGGGGTTCTCCACCTTCACGGCCCGCTTGACGTCGGGCAGGCGCAGCACGCGCACCTTGTGCTTCTTCGCGGCGCGATTCACCACCGTTCGCACGTCCGGGCCATCCTGCAGGTTGTATTTGCGCGCTGCTTCACCGCGCAACGTGGCGAGCGCGATGGACGGGCGCAGCTTCTCCACATCATCATCCTTGCCGATGTACTTCTGGCGCAGCACCAGCCATTTGCTGTAGGTCTCGGGTGCCAGCACATCCTTCAGTGTTTTGTCGTCAGGGAGCTTCGCGGCCTTGATCGCTGCGGGGATCAGCGTGATCCCCTTGAACAAGCCGATGCCGAAATCGATGTCGACACCGGGCGGATACAACACGGCCTGCGATTCGGCGATGCGCGCCTCAACCTGCTGCGAGCGCCAGATCATGCCCTTGGGCAAAGGTTCATGGCTCGCCAGCACCCACATCACGTGCTCGCCCTTCGATACCTTCCACAGGCCAGGGCCGGGCTGCTCGCCGAGCACTAGGATGGTTTCCAGCTCCTGGATTTCTGCTTCAGGTGCAGCGGCAAACGCCGCTCCCGCCAGCAGTGACATGGCGGCAATTCCTGCTGCAAGTTTCCTGTGCATCTTCTCAAGCTCCCGGAACCAGCTGGCCCGCCCTGTGTGACTGTAGTCTGGAACGGTGGTTCCGGATTACAGCGGCGGGAGCGTCAGTCGCAGATGTTGGGATCCGGCACCGAAGAAGTCGCGCGGTCGGGTTTGCGCATGTCATCCAGCAGATGGCTGTTGGCCTCGGGGATTTCACTCAGATTGCAGGCGAAGAAGCCGATTGTCACCACGCAGCGCTTGCCAACCTTGAACACCGGCAGCGGGCCCGCCCAGGTCACCGCGCGATCTTCGTCACCATTCCATTCCATGCTGGATTCTTTCGGCTTGCAGGGTTTGGGCAGTGTTTTGGGAGGTGGACTGAAGGTCTGTTGCTCGCCCCCACCGGATTGCCGGGCCGCCCGGCGCGCTGCCAGGGTGGCCTCTCTACCCCAGTCCACGGTTGCGGGTGCCGGTGGAGTGATGGCCGTGGATTCCGCCGGGCTGGTTGCCACGGCGGGTTCGTCCGGGGCTTGCGCCCGGGGTGCGGCAACCTGCTTGCGCGGCGCAGCAGGCGCGAGCGGTTCGGAGCGCAAGGGGGGCGGTACTTCTGGCTCCATTACGGGAAACCACAAGCTGACGAAAACCTGGCCCTCTCTTTCTGGCAGCGCACGCACCCGGATGCCGGACAGGAGCAATGCCACCAGCAGGACGTGCAGAACGACAACTGCCAGGGCAAAAAGCCGGCGCATGGGGAAGTAGGACGCACCAACCCTGCCAGAGGTTCCGTCAGGGCTTCAAACGGCGTGCAGGCACTCCGCGATCGTCACGCGATTGCGCCCATCCCGCTTCGAGCGATACAGCGCGATATCAGCCCTTTCCGAAAGCTGCGGCGCGGACTCTGCGCCGGGGGTTACCGCCACGCCGACGCTGATGGTGACCGCCCGATGGGGCCAGGCTGCGCGCTGCACCCGCCGGCGCAACCACTTTGCCCGCATGAACGCCGTTTCGCGGCTGGTGCCGGGCAGGATCATCGCGAACTCCTCCCCACCGACACGTGCAGCGAAATCATCTTCACGACACGATTTGCGCATGACATCCGCCAGCTGCCACAGCACTGCATCGCCGGCTGCGTGCCCGAAGCTGTCGTTGTAGCTCTTGAAGTTGTCCACATCGATGAACAGCAGTCCCAGCGTATTCCCGGGATTCTCGGTGCGGGCCAGCTCCTGGTTCAGTCGCTCCTGGAACGCACGCCGGTTGCCGAGACGGGTGAGTGGCTCGGTCGAATTCTCCTGTTGCAGCCGCAACAGGTTGCGACGCAACTCCAGCTGCTCGGTAGCCTGCGCTGCGAAGCCGCGCAGCAATTCCCACTGTCGGGCCGTCAAACGCCGCTGCCGGTAGTCGGCAATGGTCAAAGCCCCCAGGGGTTTGCCCGAGCGCGAGACCAAAGGGGCTTCCGCAAGGAATGTAATGCCTTCGAGAGTGGCGAGATCCGCCATGTCTCCATTGGGGCCGGCAGCCAGGCGCTGGCAGACCGGGTCCACCAGAGCAATACGCGCCAGAGGCACGTGGCAGCAGATCCGCACCAGCCGGGCCAGCTCATTCAGTGCGAGCCCGGCAGTGCCATCGACTTCGACGTCGACCTGCGATGCGGACAACGCGACTTACCTTGCGCGACCGCGACGGAACATGTTGACGATGGCCAGCAGAATCACGGCGCCAGCCAGCGATACCAGTATGGTTCCGACGCTGAGGCCACTGGTGTTGATCGTTCCGACGCCCACCAACGGGCTGATCAGCAAGCCACCGATGAACGCACCCACGATGCCCACCACGATGTTGAGCAGGATGCCCTGCTGTCCGTCGGTGCGCATGATCATGCTGGCGAGCCAGCCTACGATTCCGCCAACGATTAGCCAGATTATCAAGTTCATCTCTCTCTCCCGTTTGATTGATTGCTGCAAGGGGTCATTAGATGAACTGCACACCGGCCGGGGCAGGCGGCAAGACAGCTTCCTGCCGTAGGAAGATGCTGACAGCGGCCTCTCCCTGCTATCGTGGGGGCATCCATGTCGCGCCTGATGGTCTTCCAGCACGTTGCCGCCGAGCCGCTCGGCACCTTGCACGCCCGCATCCGCACGCGCGGCCACCGCATCCGTTTCCATAATTTCCAGCGCGACCCCGACGCCCAGCCGAACCTCGAGCGGTATCAGGGGCTGATCGTGCTCGGCGGGCCGATGAACGTGGAAGACCAGCATCGACATCCACACCTGAAGACGGAACTGCTCGCCATTGAAGCTGCGTTGCGGCAGGGCAAGCCCGTGCTGGGCATCTGCCTCGGCGCGCAGCTGCTGGCACATGTGCTGGGCGCGCCGGTGCGGCGCCATGCGCAACATGAGATCGGATGGTACGACCTCGTGACCACCGCGCAGGGCCGGGAAGATCCGTTGCTGGCGCATCTCGGTGAACAGGCACCGGTGTTCCAGTGGCATGGCTGCACCTTCGATCTGCCCACGGGCGCGGTGCAGCTGGCGCGCACCCACACCTGCGAACAGCAGGCGTTTCGCTTCGGGCAAAACGCGTACGGGTTCCAGTTTCACCTCGAGGCAGACGCCGCGATGATCGAGCGCTGGCTGCGGCTGCCGGCCTATCGTGAGGAGCTGGCGGCGGCGGGGATCGGGCGGGATGCGGAATCCATCCGCGTGGCGACGGCATCACTGCTGGGCCAGATGCAGCCGCTGGCGGAAACCACGTTCAACAATTTCCTGGACCTGGTGGGGCGACCAAGCCGGAGAATCGCGCTGCCGTCGCGACACGCGGTGGACTAGATCAGTGGGCGCCGACCTCGCTCGCCGCCCGCAGGATCGCGATCAGGCTGAGTTCGACATCTTCTTCGTTCGTGGCCCAGGAGCAGATGCTGATGCGCATGGCTGTCTGGCCCTGCCATACGGTGGCACCACACCAGCAGCTGCCGTCCTGTTGAACGCGGTCGATGACCTGCAGCGTCATCTCCGGCGTGCCGAATGACACCAGCACCTGGTTCAACTGCACATCATTCAGGATATCGAAGCCGGCTGCCCGCAGACCCTCCGCAAAGCGCCGCGCATGCCGGCAATCGCGCTCGATCATCGCTGCCACGCCATCGCGACCGAGATACCGCAATGCCGCCCAGACATCCACGCCGCGTGCGCGGCGCGACAATTCAGGCGTGTAATCCGATGGGCTGCGCTTGCCGGAATCAGAAGGCAGATAGGCGGCGGTGATGGACATGGCCGCGCGCAGTGCGGCAGCGTCACGCACGAAGGCAAGCCCGGAGTCATAGGGCACGTTCAGCCATTTGTGCGCATCGGTGGCCCAGGAATCAGCCTTCTCCACTCCAGCCACCTGCGGCGCGAGGCGCGGTGTGGCGCGGGCCCACAGCCCGAACGCGCCATCCACATGCACCCATGCGCCAGTGCCACGCACGCGATCGCAGATTTCCCCGATGGGATCGAAGGCACCGGTGTTGAGGTTGCCGGCCTGCGTGCAGAGAATGGTCGGGCCACTGATCGGGGGCAGCAGTTCTGCGCGCAGGCGACCTTGCCTGTCCACGGGGATGCGCTTCACCGTCGCGCGACCAAAGCCCAGCAGGGTCAGTGATTTGAGCAAGGTGGGATGCGCTTCCTCGCCCACGATCACGGTGATGGTCGGCGCACCGGCGAGACCCTGCTCTTCCACATCCCAGCCGGCATTCGCCAGCACGCGATGCCTTGCCGCAGCCAGCGCCGTGAAATTGGCGACGGTTGCGCCGGTGACAAAGGCGCCGGCACTTTGCGGTGGCAGGCCCAGCACATCCAGCAGCCAATGCAGCGCCACCTGCTCCACCGCCGAGACTCCAGGCGTGGCCACCTGCAACGCGGCGTTCTGGTCCCAGGCAGTGGCGAGCCAGTTGCTCGCTACCGTCACCGGCAATGCGCCACCGATGACAAAGCCGAAGAAGCGCGAACCGGCCATCGCCATCGTGGCGGGCGACACCACTTCATCCAGCAGCGCGAGCACTTCCTTTGCGGAACTGCCCGTCTCGGGCATGGGTTCATCCAGGCGGCTGAGCGCTGCAATGGCGGCGGGCTCTGGCCCCACCGCGCGATCGTCCAGGGATTCGAGATAGCGGCGAGCGCGGGCTGCGGCATCGTCGAGAATGGCGTAGGCGGGAAGAGTGTCGTTCTGCACGATTGCCTCGGGAATCGATGGCTGAAGACAGAAGTCTATGGCCTAACCGAGACTCAGGGCAGTGTCCTCGCCCAGAACAACCCGGTCGACGGCACGAACGAGCCATCGGGCTCCACCGCCAGACCTCTGCGCACCTCTTCCGATGCACTGACCAGCAGGTTCCGGATCACCGTCGCCACATCCGCTGGCGTGCGCATGCGTTCGATCCAGGAAGCGAACTCCAGCCGCGTCGGCCAGGAGTCATCGTGATGCAGATCGAAACCGGCAACAGCAAGCATGCTGCGCCACTGCAAAGAGGTGTAGTCACGCACGTGGCTCGGATCGCGCAGCAACTCGATGGCCTGCAGGTGGGTGTCGACCAGCGGTGATTCATCGCCGATGATGTCGATCATCAGGAGCAGACCTCCGGGCCTGGTCACGCGCCGCATTTCGCGCAGCGCGGCAGGCACATCGTGCCAGTGGTGCGCGCTGTAACGGCTGCTCACCAGATCGAAGTGGCCATCCGGGAACGGCAGTGCCTCGGCGCTGGCCTGCTGCACTTCAATCTGCGGCAAGCCGCGCTGCCCGGCGGCGCCACGCACTGTCGCCAGCATGGCGGGAGAAAGGTCGGTCGCGATCACCTGCTGGAAGTGCCGCGCCAGCGTGAAGCTGAGATGCCCGGCGCCGCAGCCCACATCCAGCATGGCGCCCTGCACGCCGGCCTGAAAAACCAGGTTGCCGGCGCGCTGCAGATCCGGCCCCGCGGCATGCACCGCGCTGGCGAGGTAGGCCTCTGCCTTGGGATCGAACTGGGCGACGACGGACTGATCGTGGCTGCGCACGGCGAGAACTCCTGACGGAACGCGACAAGGACCGATATACAATCTACCGACATTCCCCAAGGACATCGACATGAAACTCTACTATCTGACCGGCGCCTGTTCGCTTGCGTCTTACATCAGCCTGATCGAAGCCGGCCAGACATTCGAAGCCTATTCCGTTGATCGCTCAACCAAGCGGACCTCGGACGGCAAGGACTTCGCCTCCTTCAATGCCAAGGGTTATGTGCCCGCGCTGGTGCTCGACAACGGCGAGCTCCTCACGGAAAACGTGGCGGTTCTGCCCTACATCGCGAGTCTCGACACATCGCGCAAACTCGCGCCGGAGCCCGGCACGTTCGGCTTCTACCGCGTGCTGGAGTGGCTCGCCTATGTCAATTCGGAAGTGCACAAGAGTTTGAGCCCACTGTTCCGTCCGACCACCACCGATGAAGCAAAGGCCGCGCAGCGCGAACTCGTGCTGAAGCGTTACGAATTCATCGAGAACTCCCTGGGCGACAAACCCTACCTCACCGGCGAGAACTTCACGGTGGCCGACGCCTATCTGTATGTGACGCTGAGCTGGCTCGAACGGGTGCAGGTGAACATCGCGCATCTGCCGAAGCTCACTGCCTACTACGGGCGTTGCCGCGCACGGCCGGCCGTGCAGCGTGCACGCAAGGAAGAAGGGCTGGCTCCGTAAGGGCCGCGCGGATGAAGCTCTATTCATGGAACGTCAACGGCATCCGCGCCGTGGTCAGGAAGGGCACCTTCCAGGCTTTCATCGCGGAGCACCAGCCGGACATCCTCTGCCTGCAGGAAACCAAGGCCGAGAAGGGTCAGGCCGAGATCGATCTGGCCGATTACCACGAATACTGGAACTCGGCCGAGAAGAAGGGATATTCAGGCACCGCCATCTTCACGCGCGAGAAGCCGCTCAGTGTGGTCAACGGCTTCCCCGACGCCTTCGCGCAGCAGTTCAGCTTCGCCGACGAACTCAAGCGCGATTCCTGGAACGAGGGCCGCGTGGTCACGGCGGAGTACGGCAAGTACTACGTGGTGACGGTCTACACGCCGAATGCAAAGGAAGATCTCTCGCGCGTGGCGCTGCGTCACCAGCACTGGGACCCGGCCTTCCTCGCTTACATGAAGGAACTGGAGAAGAAGAAGCCGGTCATCTTCTGTGGTGACCTGAATGTGGCGCACACCGAACTCGATCTCACCAACCCGAAGCCCAACCGCGGCAAGAAAGGCTTCACGGATGAAGAGCGCGAGGGTTTCCAGAATTTCGTCGACGCGGGCTTCATCGACACCTTCCGCATCTTCACGCATGGCAACGGGCACTACACCTGGTGGAGCCATTTCGCGAACGCGCGCGCGCGCAACGTGGGATGGAGAATCGACTACGTGCTGGTGTCCCCCACGCTGAAGCCAATGGTCAAAGCCGCGAAGATCCACGCCGATATCCTCGGCTCGGATCACTGCCCGGTAAGCATCGAGATCGATCTCTAGCGCGGTCGGCGGGTTATTGAGAGTCATTCTCATCTGTATGCCTACCGGGATTGCGCAATGACTTTGCGATGACACTCCCGCCCTGCCGCCTCTCTAGGCTGGCTGCATGGCATTGGCCCATCTCATCGTCCTGAACCGCAATTCCTCCGGCAGCACCTCGACCGCGCTGCTGCCGGATGCCTGCGTGATCGGCACCTGCCTGCGCGAAGTGCGCATCGGCATGCAGCCACCCGACGATCAGCCCATGGCGGCAGAAGCCGCCGCCGCCGGGTATGAACTGCACACCGGCGCCGAGGCTTATCGCTTCCTGCTGCAACTGGCCTGTGGGCTCGAAAGCGAGATCGCCGGCGAGACCGAAATTCTCGGCCAGGTGAAGCAGGCCTGGCGGGAATGCGAAACCGCCGCCGGCGAACAGGCCCGCCTGCTGCGCCCGTGGATCCAGCGCCTGCTGCAGGATACGAAAGAGATCCGCAGCGAATACGTGGTGGGCCTCGGCAGCGCCACCTACGGCTCGCTGGTGCGACGGCTGCTGGGCGGCACCTCGCCGGGCCCCACGCTGCTGCTGGGCGCAGGGCAACTGGCCGAAACCATCCTGCCGTTCCTCGATAGCGGTGAAGTGCTGGTGTGGAATCGCAGCCGGGCGCGCGCCGAAGAGATGCTGTCGCGCCAGCGCAAAGCGCAGATCGAGGGCCGCGTGCATCTGCTGGATTCCACCGCAGCCGCGGAAGACGCGGCATGGCGACGCGCACGGGATGTGGTGATCTGCATTCCCGCCGATGCCGCGCGTGATGCGGCGCGCGTGCGGTTGTGGCGCCACCATGGCGCGCCGGAGGGCCGCGTGCTGCACCTCGGCATCGACAGCACAGCCGGCACCGCCTGGGCTCAGCTGGATGGCGTCGCCACACTGCGTGATCTCTTCGGCCTGCGGGACTCGCAGGCCACCCAGCGCGATGCGATGCTCGCCCGGGCCCGCAAGGTCTGCGCGAACAAGGCCCAACTCGCCCGCCTCGACGATGCCGACGGCTCGCGCGCCGGCAGTTCGAATCATGGCTGGGAAGATCTGGCTGTCTTCCAGGCTTTCAGCTACTAATCCATCCTATGAACGTGAACAGGAAACTGCGTCTCGGGACGCGTCGCTCCGCCTTGGCCTGGGTGCAGAGCAGTCAGGTGGCCGCGGCCTTGCGCGCTGCGCATCCTGGGCTGGAAGTCGAACTGATCGGCATCGAGACCCGTGGCGATGTGGTGCTCGACCGGCCGCTCTCGGCCATGGAAGGCAAGGAGTTCTTCACGGCCGAGATCGACATCGCGCTGCGCGAAGGGCGCGTGGATTTCACCGTGCACTCGCTGAAGGATCTCAGCCTCGAACGGCCGCCGGAGTTCGTGCTGGCCGCCGTGCCGAAGCGCGCGAACCCGCGGGACATCGCCATCTTCGCACCCGATGTGCCGCAGCGTCTGGCGCAGGGTGCGGGCCTGCGCATCGGCACTTCCTCGCCGCGGCGTGCCGAACTGCTGCCTGCGTTCTTCGCGCAGGCGCTGCCGCATGCGGCGCGCAACAACATCACACTCGAAAGCCTGCGCGGCAATGTCGACGGCCGCCTGCGCCGGCTGCTGGAGCCGCGGAATTCAGAACGGCACCTCGATGGCATCGTGCTCGCGCTGGCGGGGCTGTCGCGGCTGTTCGCCGATACCACGACCGAACGTCAGGGCCAGCAACTGCTGCGCGAACTGCTGCAGCGTCTGCATCTGATGGTGCTGCCGCTCACCGATTCACCCGGTGCGCCCGGCCAGGGAGCGCTGGCCATCGAATGCCGCACGGAGGATGCCGCCACGCGCGCGCTGCTCGCGGCGCTGGAACATCCGGATACGCGCAGCGCCATCACACTCGAACGGCAGCTGCTCGCCGAACATGGCGGCGGCTGCCACCAGCGCTTCGGCGCGACCTTGCAGTGGCTGCCCGAACTCGGCGGCCTGCTGCAGATCGCCGGCAAGAGTTCGCAGAACGTCGATCTCGCCGAACGGCGTTTCCTGCCGCAGACCGATTTGCCGGAGCAGGCAGGGGCGTTGCAGGTCTGGGATGGCAGCACGGCCGAGCGCGCAGGCGCCACGCCGTTGCTGGATGCGGGTGCCTTGAGCGCAAGGCTGCGCGGCAACTCGGTATTTGTCGCGCACTCGCGCGCATTGCCTGCCGACGCAGCGCCGCTGCTCGCAGGAAGAACCGTGTGGACCTCCGGCACGAAGAGCTGGTTTGCGCTGGCCGCGCAGGGCATCTGGGTGCAGGGGTGCGCAGAAGGTCTGGGCGCCGAGACGGCCGCTGCGCTGGTGGCAGAACCGGTACTGCAGCTGCCACCGCTCGCGCACTGGAATGTGCTCACCCACAGCACCGCGCTGGAACCCTGGCAGGCCGGCAGCTGGGCCGGTGCGAATGTGGTGGCTACCTATGCGGTGTCCGACACCAGCCTGCCCCCATCGGCTGACCTTGCAACCGCCACGCATGTCTTCTGGAGCAGCACCGCCCAGTTTGAACGCGGCCGGCAGCTGGTGAGCGCCAGCGTGCATCACGCCAGCGGCGCGGGCAAGACGGCAGAACACATCCGCAACGCGGGCGTGCGAAACTTCCGCGCCTTCCCTTCCGTGACAGAGTGGCGCAAATGGACAGCAAAGGCGCGTTGAGCGTCAAACCGGTTCGCCAGTCGCGGCGCGTGGCGATACTCGCTGGCGTGTGGCTGCTCGTGATCCTGGTGCTGGGTATCTGGTGGGCATCCATCGTGCTGCACCAGTCCGAGCGCATCGCAGAACTGAGCCTGCGCGCCGGCCTTCCCGAAGCCGAGGCGCTGGCCGAACTCGCGCGCACCCAGCGCATGCTGCAGTGGGAGTCGGGCACCTTCCTCGTGCTGCTGCTGACTTTGTCCGGGGCGCTGTTCTGGTACTACCGGCGCGACATGCAGCGCGCACGCGGCACCCAGGCATTCTTCGCCGCGCTCACCCATGAACTGCGCACACCCCTGACCAGCGTGCGCCTGCAGACCGAAGCCATCGCCGCCGGTGAGCCCACGCAGGAACTGATCGAACGGCTGCTGGCCGACACGCATCGCCTCGAATCGCAGATCGACAAGACACTGGAACTGGCGCGACTGGAAGGCGGCGGCTCGCTGGCCGAACAGGCCATCCGGCTGGATGCCTGGCTGGAGCGCGTGCTGATTGGCATCGTGGCGCAGGAAGGCGAAGGCGCCGAGCTGAGTGTGGTGGTGGATCCCAACCTGCCGCCGGTGCATGGCGATACCGCTGCGCTGCAGCTGATCCTGCGCAATCTGGTCGAGAACTCATTGCGGCATGGCGATCGCGAGCTGATTCACATCGATGTGCAGGCTTCTGCTGCGGGCAATGGTGTCACGCTGCACTATCGCGATGATGGCCGTGGCTTCGAGGGCGAACCTGCGGGCCTGGGTCGCCTGTTCCTGCGGGGTGGCGCCTCGCGGGGCACGGGCGTGGGCCTGTACCTGGTGCGGGTGCTGATGGATCGCATGGGCGGCAGCGTGCAGTTCGCGCATGCAGAAGGTGGCGGCTTCGCGGCCACCCTGCATTTCCAGCGCAGCCCGGGCTGAATCGGGCACTGCCGATGATTGCGCCTGCACTGCTGCTGGTCGAAGACGATCCCAATGTCGCGGGCACGCTGGCTTCGCGGCTTACCGGCGAAGGCTTTGCGGTAACCCGAGCGGGCAGCGTGCGCGCCGCGCGCGAGGCCATCCAGCAGCATGTGTTCGCGGCGGCAGTGCTCGATGTGGGCCTGCCGGATGGCAATGGTTTTGAAGTGGCGAAACACCTGCGTGAGACGAGCCCCGGCACGGCCATGCTGTTCCTGACCGCCTATGGCACGCCGGAAGATCGCATCCACGGGCTGGAACTCGGCGCCGACGATTACATGACCAAGCCCTTCGCCTTCCGCGAGCTGCTGCTGCGCATCCAGAACATGCTGAAGCGCGCGGGCGACATCGCGCAGCGCAGCGCGACCGTGGCAGGGCCAGTGCGCATCGGCATTGCGACGGTGGATTTCGACCGCTTCACGGCAGCCAGTGGCGACATCGTGCATCGGCTCACCCACAAGGAATGCGCCGTGCTGAAGTTGCTGGTCGATCAGGCCGGCAAGGCCGTCAGCCGCGACGAAATCCTCAGTCGAGCCTGGGCGCCGGACGAATTTCCCACCGAACGCACCGTCGACAATTTCATCCTGCGCCTGCGCAAGCTCGTCGAGCGCGACCCCGCAGATCCCCGCACCATCCGCAGCATCCGCGGCGTGGGCTATCAACTCGAGACCGACTCATGACTGAAACGCTGCTTTCCGCCGCCATCCACCGACGCAACGACGCTCGCCCACCCGTATGGATGATGCGCCAGGCGGGTCGCTACCACTCGCACTATCAATCGCTGAAGCGTTACAACGATTTCATCAGCCTGTGCAAGGTGCCCGAGCTCGCAGCAGAAACCGCGCTCGGTCCCATCCACGATTTCAATTTCGATGCAGCCATCCTGTTCTCGGATCTGCTGTTCCCGCTGGAAGCCATGGGCACCGGCCTGCGCTACGACCCGGGCCCGAAGCTCGATTTCCATGTGCGTACCGTGGCCGATGTGACAAAGCTCAAAGGCGGTGCGGAACAGGCTGGCTTCATGCAGTTCCAGGCCGATGCCATGAAGCTCACGCGCGCCCGCCTGCGCGGCGACAAGGGTTTGATCGGCTTCGTCGGCGGCCCATTCACTCTTTATGTTTACGCCGCTGCAGGCTCGCACGAAGCGGCACAGGCTGCATTGCCCGGGCTCACCAATGGCGTATACGAGGCCTTCAACGCGAAGCTGCTCGATCTGCTCGCCGCCAACATGGCGCTGCAGTCGCGCGCGGGCGCGGAATGCGTCGCGCTGTTCGACACCGCCGCCGGCGAGATCGATGCCGACACCTACGGCAAACACGTGGTGCCGGTGCTGGCCGATGTGCTGGCGCGCTTCCGCAAACTGGATGCGACGACGCCCGTCATCTACTACTCGCGCGGCACGGGCCCTGCGTACTGGGACCAGCTGCAGGATCTGCCCTTCCAGTGCCTCGGCATCGACTGGCGGCACGACATCGGCGAAGTGCTGAGTCGCTATGGCAATCGCTGGGCCATCCAGGGCAATGTCGATCCGGAGTGGCTGCACCTGCCCTACGATGAACTGGAAAGCCGCCTGCGCGAGTATTTCGGTCGCGTGAAGGCATTGCCGGCCGCGCTGCGCCGCGGCTGGATCTGCGGCCTCGGCCACGGCATCCTGCAACGGACTCCCGAGGCCAATGTGCGTCGCTTCGTGACGCTGCAGCGGGAGCTGTTCGGTTGATCAGCATCCCGCCGGGGTTGCTGGACAGGCACAGCCTGCCCGGCCCCCGGTACACGAGTTATCCCACGGTGATGCACTGGGGTGCGGCACCGGAAGAACTCGACTGGATCGCAGGCCTCGCCGAAGTGCTGCAGAAGCCCGCATCGCGCTGCGGCATCTATCTGCATGTGCCCTTCTGCCAGTCGCTGTGCACCTTCTGCGGCTGCAACATGCGACTGGCGCGCAATCACGCGCTGGCCGGGCCCTATGTCACGACGGTTCTGCAGGAGTTTGCGCTGTATCGGCAGCGACTCGCGTTCGCGCCACTGAACCTGGGTGAACTGCATCTGGGCGGAGGTTCACCCACCTACCTGCCATCCGATGCGCTCGACCGGCTGCTGGACGGCATCCTGCAGCATTGCCGCATTGGTGCGGCGGCAGATCTCGCGATCGAAGTCGACCCGCGCAACACCACCCGCGAGCAGCTGCTGGTATTGCAGCGGCATGGCTTCCATCGCCTCAGCATCGGCGTGCAGGATTTCGATGCGCGGGTGCTGGAGATCGTGAACCGCGTGCAGACCGAGGACGAGGTGCGACGGCTGGTCGACATGGCGCGCGAGCTGGGATTCACGAGCCTGTCATTCGATCTGATCCATGGGCTGCCCCTGCAGACGGCAGACAGCCTGCGCGCCACCTTCGACATCGTCGACCGCCTGCAGCCGGATCGCATCTCCTTCCTGCCCTACGCGCATGTGCCGTGGATCAAGCAGAGCCAGCGCCGCTACACCGAGGCAGACCTGCCGGAGTCCAGCACCCGCCAGCAGCTCTATGTGCTGGGTCGCGAACGCATGGGCGCTGCCGGCATGGTGGAAATTGGCATGGATCAGTACGCGCGCCGCGAGGATGCGCTGGCTGTGGCGCTGCGCGCCGATTCGCTGTCGCGCAATTTCATGGGCTTTTCCGCAAGCAGGACGGATGCGCTCATCGGGCTCGGCGTCTCCGCCATTGGCGACAACCGCCGCGCCTATGCGCAGAACGAGAAGAACCTGCAGCAGTACGAAAATCGCGTGCTGGCTGGCAACCTGCCGCTGCAGCGCGGGCAGATACTCTGCGGCGAAGATCTGCGCATCCGCGAACTGCTGTGGAACCTGCTGACCACCTCGCGCACCACGTTGACGGCTGAAGATCTGGCGGCGCACTGGTGGCCGGAAACACACACCGCGCTGCAGGACCTGCAGCGGGATGGGCTGCTGCAACTCACCGATGGCGCCATCCAGGTCACGAAGCTGGGGCGCGCCTTCCTGCGCCAGATCGGCGTGGCATTCGACCGGTACCTGCGCCAGACTCCTTGAATCCATGCGCAGCTCCCCCTCGCCCGCCCGCATCTTCCTCGCGTTCGTGCTGGTGCTGCTCGGGGCCATGCTGTTTGCCGCCATCGCGAGCCCGTGGGTGCAGTGGTTGCTGGCACCCATCAATGAGTTTCCGCTGCACCGCGTATTCAGCCGGCTGACCATGCTGGGAGTCATCGCCTGCACAACCTGGCTGCTGATCCGGCACCGCCTGGCGCAGCGCGAACTGCTGGGATTCCACCGCCCCTGGGCGCAGTTCCTGCAACGGCTGCTGCGGGGATGGCTGGCGGGCCTGACCCTCATGACGCTGGCACTGGTGCCGCTGTTCCTGCTCGATCTGCGTGTGTGGGGCCCGCGATTTCCTGCTGATTCCGCGGCGCTGCTGGCGCTGGTGCTGAAGGGGATTGGCAGCGGACTGCTGGTGGCGCTGATCGAGGAGACCTTCTTTCGCGGCGCGCTGCAGGGCGCCCTGCAGCGTCAGGGCGCAACCCGCTGGGCGCTGTTTGCCGTGCCCCTGCTGTACAGCGCCGTGCATTTTCTCGGGCGCGCCACCAGCGTGCCTTTCGATGAGGTCCATGCCCTCAGCGGTTTTACCGCCTGGCGGGGGTTCTTCACTTCGTTTGCCGAGCCGCTGCGGATTCTCGATGCCTTTGTCGCACTGTATTTCGTGGGCCTGCTGCTGGCGCTGGTGCGGCAGCGCTGGGGAGATCTCGCCGGCTGCATCGGCCTGCATGCCGGCTTTGTCGCAGTCATCACTGTTTTTCGCCGGATTTCCGTGCCAGCAACCGACAGCAGCTGGACGTTCCTGGTCGGCTCCTTTGATGGCCTGCTGGGCATCTGGATCGCGGCGCTCACGGCTATAGTGTGCATCGCAGTAGCACGAGGTATCGCATGGCGTTCCGCTTGAATGAAGTAATCCCCTGGGGCAGGAACCTGGCCGAATACTGCGCCATGTTCGACCTCAGCCCGGCCGATCGCCAGCTGTCGATCCTGGGTGTGGGCGATGGGCCGGCTTCGTTCAATGTCGAGGGCACGGCGCAGGGCATGCGCATCGTCTCCGTCGATCCGCTGTATCAATGCCGCGCCAGCGAGATCCGCGAGCGCATCGATGCCACCGCCCGCGATGTGGCCGCGCAGCTGCGCGGCAATCGCGACCACTATGTCTGGAGCCACTTCGCGGATGTCGACGATCTCATCGCCGCGCGGCTCGCCGCCATGGAACAGTTCATCGCCGACTACGAAACCGGCATTGCGCAGGGGCGCTATGTCACCGGCAGCGCAACCGAACTGCCCTTCCACGACAACTGCTACGACCTCGCGCTGTGCTCGCATCTGCTGTTTCTCTACAGCGAACAGCACAACCTCGCCTTCCACCTGCAGGCGCTGCGCGAACTCACGCGCGTGGCGGAGGAAGTGCGGATCTTCCCGTTGCTGGAGCTCGATGGCGTGGAATCCCGCCACCTGAAGGCGGTGATGATGGCGCTGCCTCGCATGGGCCTGGTGGCCGAGAAGGTGCGGGTGCCTTACGAGTTCCAGCGTGGCGCCAACCAGATGCTGCGCATCAGAAGGGCTTGAAGACCACCAGCGCCAGGATCGGCAGCAGGATGAAGACGGGCATTTCGTTGTACCAGCGCAGCGTGGTGGCGCTCGGCAACCGGCCACCGGACTGCATGCGCTTCATGTAGACCCGCATCGAGATGTGGTACGCGATCAGCAGAACCACGAAGGCGAGCTTGGCGTGCAGCCAGCCGCCACCGAAGCCCATGCCCAGCCACAACCACAGACCCGAGGCCAGGGCCAGCACGGCCATCATGCTGGTGAAGTGATACAGGCGTCTGGCCATCACCTGCAGGCGCCGCACATCTTCACCGGCCGCACCGCCTTCCACGAAGTGCACCAGGATGCGCGGCAGATAGAAGATCCCCGCCATCCACGAAATGATGAAGAACAGGTGGATGACCTTGGAGGAGTAGTAGAGGGTGGGGCTCATGGTGCAAGTCTAGCTGATCAGCTCCGCCTGGGTCGCAGCCCGCGCACGGGCTCTGCTTCCAGCGGATTCTCCGGCCAGTAGTGGCGCGGATAGCGCCCGCGCATGTCCTTGCGCACCTCGGCGTAACTGCCGCGCCAGAAACCGGCGAGGTCGCGCGTGATCTGCATGGGCCGGCGCGCAGGCGACAGCAGTTTCAGCGTAACGGCCACGCGGCCGCCCGCGATGCGCGGTGTATCGGCAAGGCCGAACACTTCCTGCATGCGCACTTCGATGCAGGGTGCATTGTCGTCTTCATAGTCGACGGTGACGCGCGTGCCGGTGGGAACCGTCAGCTGCGTGGGCGCGAATTCATCCAGCAGTTTGCGCTGCGCATGGGTGTAGCGGGAGAGCAGCGCCTCGGTGAGTTTCGCGCCACCCAGCTGCTCCAGCCGGTTGATGCCCTGCAGCCAGGGGCCGAGCCACTGCTCGAGTTCCGCGAGCAGAGTCGCCTCATCGCCCGGCGGCCAATCGACCTTGGCGCCGGCACTGTGCGCGGTGACGAACTGCAGCCGCGCCCGCAGTCGCGCGCCAGCCTCGCCCCAGGGCAGCGCATCGAGCCCCTGCCGCCGCAGCTGCGCCAGCAATGCCTGCGCGGCATCTTCGGGCGCGAGCTCCACGCGTCGCTCCTCGATCACCAGTGCGTCGAGACGCCGTACCCGTCGCGCCCGCAACGCGCCGCTGCGCGGATCGGTGTCGGTCTCCACACGCTCGGTGATCTGGTTCTGCAATGCGGCTTCGAGCTGCTCGCGCGTCAGGGGTGCGCCGAGCCGGATGCGCGCCTCGGCGCCGGCGGCATCATCCAGATCCAGCGCCACCAGGAACTGCGCGCTGGTCAGCGTCGAGGCCTGATCGAGCTGGGCACCGCGGCCATTGGCGAGCAGATAACGCTGCCCTGCAGAACCACCGGAGCCGGCGCGCAGTTGCGCCACGCGATCCGGGTAGGCCCACGCGAGCACGGCGCCAGCGCTGGCATCATCATTGGCATCGCGCGAACCGGCGCTGCCAAGGCGCTTCGCGAGCTCGCGCACCCGCGCCAGTGCACCCGGATCCACACTGCGCACTTCGCCGCGCAGCAGCTCGAGGCGCGTGCGCATGTCCGGATCGCGGGCGCCGCGCAGCAGATCGCGCTCCGACAGCAGCGCGGCAAGCCGCGCGGCCAGCCCCTGCTCCGGTGTGCCGCGCGCGCGCACCAGCATGTGCGCGAGACGCGGATGCAGGCCGGTGTCGAGCATGGCGCGCCCGGTGGGGGTGATCGCGCCCGCCGCATCGATGGCCTCGAGCCGCTGCAGCAGATCACGCGCCTGCGCCAGTGCCGCGGCCGGCGGCGGATCCATCCACTGCATCTGGCTCACATCCCGCGCGCCCCACTGCGCCAGCTCCAGCGCCAGTGGCGCGAGATCCGAGGTGAGGATTTCCGGTGGAGTCTGCGCAGCCAGCGTCGCCTGCGAACTCTCACCCCACAGGCGGAAGGCTTTGCCCGGCGCTGTTCTGCCGGCGCGGCCGGCGCGCTGCACCGCCGAGGCCTGCGAGATGCGCGCGGTCACCAGTCGTTCCATGCCGGTGCCCGGATCAAACAGCGAGCGGCGCGCCAGGCCCATGTCGATCACCACCGTCACACCTTCGATGGTGAGGCTGGTCTCGGCGATGTTCGTGGCGAGGATCAGCTTGCGACGCCCCGCAGCGGCCGGTTGCAGCACCTGCTGCTGGGCTTCGATATCCAGCTCGCCATACAGCGCATGGATGTCGAGCCCTGCGCTGCGCGTGTTCTCCAGCAATCCGCGCAGGCGGTGGATCTCCGGCGAACCAGGCAGGAACATCAATACATCGCCTTCGGTTTCTGCCAGCACCCGCTGCACCTGCGCCGCCAGCGGCTCGATTTCACGCGGCGAGAAATTGCGCTGCTCCGGCAGCACCGGCAACGCCCGGCCCAGGTACTGCACGGAGACGGGGAACATCCGGCCCGCTGCTTCCACCACCGGCGCATTGCCCAGCCGCGAGGCCACCGCCGCGGCATCGATGGTGGCCGACATCACCAGCAGGCGCAGCGGCAATCCCAGTGATTCCTGCGCTTCCCGGCACAACGCGAGGCCGAGATCGGCATGCAGGCTGCGCTCGTGGAATTCATCGAACAGCACGGCGGCCACGCCTTCCAGCGCCGCATCCTGCTGCAGCATCCGCGTCAGGATGCCTTCGGTCACCACCTCGAGGCGCGTGCGCGGCCCCACGCGGGTGTCGAGCCGCATGCGATAGCCCACCGTCTCGCCCACTCGCTCGCCCAGACTCTGCGCCATGCGGCTCGCCACGGCACGAGCCGCCAGCCGGCGCGGTTCGAGCAGCAGGATCTTCTGACCCTTGGCCCAGGCAGCGCCCAGCAGCGCCAGCGGCACCACCGTGCTCTTGCCGGCGCCGGGTGGCGCCACCAGCACGGCATTGCGCTGCGCAGCCAGTACCGCCAGCAGTTCTGGCAGGACATCTTCAACCGGCAGGCGGGGTGCTTCGGGCATGGCGTGCGCATGATATCTTCCTGCGCATGCATCGCAGCAGACTCGCCGGATTCATCATCGACTGCCAGACGGCAGACCTCGAGAGTGCGGCGGAATTCTGGAGCCAGGCGCTGGGCCTGCCACTGCGCGGCGATGCCAGCACCGACCCGGGCTACCGGCTGCTGCAGAACGCGCCGGGCGATCTGCACGTGGAAGTTCAGCGTGTGCAGCATCCGAGTCGCGTGCATCTGGACATCGAGAGTGATGACGTGGAAGCCGAAGCGCGGCGCCTGGAAGCGCTTGGCGCGACGCGCGTATCCGCCGTGAACACCTGGATCGTGATGGAAGCGCCCACCGGCCAGCGGTTCTGCATCGTGCGGCCGCAGTCGGCCCGCTTCGCGTCCGATGCCAACCGTTGGGAATGAGGGAGCACACCTATGCGTTGGCGTGATGGACGTCGCAGTGACAATGTCGAAGACATGCGGGGCCGCGGTGGTGGCGGCGGCATGGGTGGTGGTGGTGGCTTCAAGCTCGGCATCGGCGGACTGGTGCTGGCCGCCGCCGCGTACTTCCTGGGTGTGGATCCGCGGCTGATCATGGGCATCATGCAGGCTACGCAGGGCAGCGGCACCGCGCTCGAATCCGGCCCGGTCGAAACATCCAGGCCCACGGACGAAGGGGGCGACTTCCTCTCCGTGGTGCTCGCCGATACCGAAGACACCTGGACCGCGTTGTTCGGTGCGGCCGGCTCGCAATACACCCCGCCACGTCTCCGTCTTTACGAAGGCGGCACACAATCCGGCTGCGGTTCGGCCACTGCAGATGCTGGCCCGTTCTACTGCCCCGCTGATCAGCGTGTGTATATCGATCTCGCCTTCTTCCGCGAACTCGAACAACGCTTCCAGGCGCCCGGCGATTTCGCGCAGGCCTATGTGCTGGCGCATGAAGTCGGCCATCACGTGCAGACGATTACCGGCATTTCCGACAAGGTGCGCGCCGCCCAGCAACGTGCTTCAGAGGAACAGAAGAATGCGCTGCAGGTGCGCATGGAGCTGCAGGCGGATTGTTACGCCGGTATCTGGGCGCATTATGCGCAGCGCACCCGCGATCTGCTGGAAACCGGTGATGTGGAGGAAGCGCTCGGCGCCGCCGCCGCGGTGGGCGACGACATGATCCAGAAGCGTTCACAGGGTTATGTGGTGCCCGAAAGCTTCACGCATGGCAGCGCCGCGCAGCGACAGCAGTGGTTTGGCCGCGGCTTTGAAAGCGGCCAGGTCAGCGCCTGCGATACCTTCGCGGCACGATAGCGGGGTAATTCAGCTGCTGCGGGAACGCAGCAGCAGGATCGCCAGAGTCAGCCACGCGCCGATCAGCAGCACGCCACCCACGGGGGTGACCAAACCCAGCCACGACGGCACACCGGCCAGCATCAGATAGATGCCGCCGCTGAAGCAGACGATGCCCGCGATCAATGCGAGCGCGATGCCGCGCAATCCTCTGACTGCGGTGGTCTTCATCAACAAGCCAACCAGCAGCAGCCCGAGCGCATTCAACAGCTGGTAGTCCACCGCCGTATCGAGGGATTCGAGCTGACGCGGCGCGAGCACGCCACGCAAGGCATGACTGCCCAATGCGCCGATGCCGATGCCTTTTGCCAGCAGCAGCGCGGCAACACCCATCACCCGCTCGGGCTTCACCGCTTGCCGCGCGGCTTGGCGGGGCGCGCGCCTGCCGGTGCCTTGCCAGGTGGGCGAGGCACGCGCGGCAGCCCCGTATGCTGCGTGCGGATCGGCTGCGGACGTGCGGCCTGTGGGCGTGCGACCTGTGGCCGCGACGACTGCGGCTTGCCAGCTGCCCGCGGCGCACCGGGACGGCGCGTTCCCTCACCAGCCTCCCCGGTACCCCGCGGCTGATACGCGGGAATCAGGTGATGAGGCCCATTGCCGATGAGATTCGCGCGGCCCATGCGCCGCAGCGCCTCGCGCAGCACCGGCCAGTTGTTCGGATCGTGATAGCGCAGGAAGGCCTTGTGCAGGCGACGCTGCCGCAGGCCCTTCGGAATCACCACTTCTTCACTGTCGCGCGTCACGCGGCGCAACGGATTCTTGCCGCTGTGATACATCGCCGTGGCCGTGGCCATGGGTGAGGGCAGGAAGGCCTGCACCTGATCGGCGCGGAAGCCGTTCTTCTTCAGCCAGATGGCAAGCTCGAGCATGTCTTCATCGGTGGTGCCCGGATGCGCCGCGATGAAGTAGGGAATGAGGTACTGCTCCTTGCCGGCTTCCTTGGAGTATTTGTCGAACAGCTCCTTGAAGCGGTGGTACGTGCCCATGCCCGGCTTCATCATCTTGCTCAGCGGCCCGTCGCGCATGTGCTCCGGCGCGATCTTCAGATAGCCACCCACGTGATGCTGCGCGAGTTCCTTCACGTACTCGGGCGATTCGATGGCGAGGTCGTAACGCACGCCGGAGCCGATCAGCACCTTCTTGATGCCGGGCAGCGTGCGCGCCTTGCGATACAGCTCGATCAGCGGCGTGTGGTCCGTGTTCAGGTTCTCGCACACCGTCGGGAACACGCAGGATGGCAGGCGGCAGGCCGCCTCGATCGTGCGGCTCTTGCAGGCGATGCGATACATGTTGGCCGTGGGCCCGCCCAGATCCGAAATCACGCCGGTGAAACCCGGCACCGTGTCGCGGATGGTTTCGATCTCGCGCAGCACGGAATTCTCCGAGCGGTTCTGGATGATCCGGCCCTCGTGCTCGGTGATCGAGCAGAAGGTGCAGCCGCCAAAGCAGCCGCGCTGAATCGAGATCGAGAAGCGGATCATCTTGTAGGCGGGAATCTCCGCCTTGCCATAGACCGGATGCGGGCGGCGCTGGTAGGGCAGCTCGTAGATCGCATCCATGTCGGCGGTGGTCAGCGGGATCGGCGGCGGATTGATCCACACATCGAGGTTGCCGTGTTTCTGCACCAGCGCGCGCGCATTGTGCGGATTGGCCTCCAGATGCAGGATGCGCGAGGCATGCGCGTACATCACCGCATCTTCCACCACCTGCTCGTAATCCGGCATGCGGATCACGCTGCGGTCGCGATCTGCATTCTTCACGCGGCGCACGAAACGCACCACGCTCTCCGGCCCGGCCGGCGTCACAGCCGGCTGCTTCGCCCTGATCTCGCTTTCCATCGCGTAGGGATCGATCGGCGGGTTCAGCGGCCCGGGTGCATCCAGATGGCGCGAATCGATCTCGATGTAATCGCTGGCGTGGTTGCCGCGCACGAATGAAGTGCCGCGCAGATCGCGCAGCTGGTCGATGGTCTCGCCGGCATCCAGCCGCTGCGCGATCTCGCAGATCTGCCGCTCGGCGTTGCCGTAGACCAGCAGATCGGCCTTGGCATCGAGCAGCACCGTGCGCCGCACCTTCTCCGACCAGTAATCGAAATGCGCGATGCGGCGCAGTGAAGCCTCGATGCCGCCGATGACGAGCGGCACATCCTTGTAGGCCTCGCGCACGCGCTGCGCATAGACAATGACCGATCGATCGGGCCGCTTGCCGCCTTCGCCCCCCGGCGTATACGCATCGTCGCTGCGGATGCGTTTGTCCGAGGTGTAGCGGTTGACCATCGAATCCATGTTGCCGGCGGTCACGCCGAAGAACAGACGTGGCTTGCCCAGCGCCTTGAAGGCATCGGCGCTGCGCCAGTCCGGCTGCGCGATGATGCCGACACGCAACCCCTGCGCCTCGAGCAGCCGGCCGATGATGGCCATGCCGAAGCTCGGATGATCGACATAGGCATCGCCCGTCACGACGATCACATCGCATTGATCCCAGCCGAGCGCGTCCATCTCGGCCCGCGTCATGGGCAGGAATGGCGCAGGCGCGCGCAACGGCGTGCGGCGAGGCCCGGAAGCGATCAATTCTGCGGGAGCGGCGGAAATCATGCGGCGGGGGCGGTAATTGCCATGCGGCTGCGGGGGCGTAGTTTACCCGCCAAACCCCCTCACCGCCCGGCTGCATGGCCGCTTAGAATTGCGCCCTACCATGTCCCCCGCCAGCCGCTTCGAGTGCATCCGCATCACGGGTGCCCGCCAGAACAACCTCCGCAATCTGTCGCTGGATCTGCCGCTGGGCGAGCTGACCGTGATTACAGGGGTTTCCGGCTCGGGGAAGTCCTCGCTGGCCTTCGACACGCTGTATGCCGAAGGCCAGCGCCGCTACGTGGAGACCTTTTCGCCTTACGCAAGGCAGTTCCTCGACCGCATGGACCGGCCGCAGGTCGACCGCATCGAGGGCATTCCGCCGGCCATCGCCATCGACCAGACCAACCCGGTGCGCACCTCGCGCTCGACGGTTGGCACGATGACCGAGATCAACGATCACCTGAAGCTGCTGTTCGCGCGCGCCGGGGTGCTGCATTGCCGCCAGTGCGGGCAGCCGGTGCACCGCGACACCCCCGCCTCCATCCTGGAATCGCTGCGTACGCGCACCGCAACGGATGATCCGCGCCTGCTGGTGTGTTTCCAGGTAGCCCGGCCTGCGAACCTGCCCGAGAAGGAACTGCGCGCCCTGCTGGAATCGCAGGGCTATGTGCGCTTCGTGGAAGAACCCGGCGGCAAGCACACGGTGCTGACGGTGATCCAGGATCGGCTGCGGCTCGGCACTGCCGATGCAGGGCGCGTGGGCGAAGCCATCGAAGCCGCGCTGCGCGCGGGCCGCGGCCACATGCAGGTGCACAGCCTCGCCGAAGATGGCAGCACCCGCGCCGTGTGGCGTTTCTCCGCGCACCTGCATTGCGCCGAGTGCGACATCTCCTATCAGGATCCTTCACCCAGCCACTTTTCATTCAACTCGCCGCTCGGTGCCTGCGAAACATGCAAGGGATTCGGCCGCGTGATCGGCGTCGACTACAACCTCGTGATCCCGGATCACGCGAAGACGCTGGGCGGCGGGGCCATCAAGCCCTGGCAAACGGCCACCGGCAAGGAATGCCAGGACGACATGGAACGCCATGCGCCTGCGGCCGGCATTCCACTGGATGCGCCATGGCAGGAACTCACGGCCGCGCAGCAGCACTGGGTTTTGCAGGGCGACGGCAAGAAGGGTCGCAAGCACTGGTATGGCGTGAAGGGCTACTTCGAATACCTCGAGAGCAAGGCCTACAAGATGCACGTGCGGGTGCTGCTGTCGCGGTACCGCAGCTACACCGAATGCCCCGCCTGCCATGGCGCACGCTTGAAGCCCGAATCACTGCTGTGGAGACTCGGACCTTACAACGCGCAGTCCCTGACGCTGCTGCCGGTGAGCCGCGCGCGCGAGTTCTTCGATGGCTTCTCGCTGCCCCCGCCACTGACGGATGCCGACTCCCTGCTGATGCAGGAGATCCGCGCCCGCCTCGGCTATCTGTGCGAAGTGGGCCTCGGCTATCTGACGCTCGATCGCCAGTCGCGCACGCTTTCCGGCGGCGAAGTCCAGCGCATCAACCTCACCACGGCGCTCGGCACCTCGCTGGTCAATACGCTGTTCGTGCTCGACGAACCTTCCATCGGCCTGCATCCGCGCGACATGGGCCGCGTGATCGCGGTGATGCAGAAACTGCGCGATGCGGGCAACACGCTGGTGGTGGTGGAGCACGATCCGCAGATCATGTTCGAGGCCGACCGGCTGATCGACATGGGCCCTGGCGCCGGCGAGCATGGCGGCGCAATCCTCTACAACGGCGCGCCCGCTGGCGTGCTCGGCGCGAAGGGCTCGCTGACTGGCGATTACCTCTCCGGTCGGCGTCGCATCGAACCTGCGGCGCAGGCTAACCCTGATACGGCACAGGGCACGCTGGTGCTCGAAGGCGCGAGCCTGCACAACGTGCAGGACGCCACCCTGCGCGTGCCGCTGGGGAAACTGGTCTGCGTCACCGGAGTCTCCGGCTCCGGCAAGAGCACACTGGTCACCGAGCTGCTCTACCCCGCCCTGCAACGCAGCTTCGGCAAATCTGCCGAATCGAACGGCCAGTTTGCGCGGATGTCCGGCCACGAGACCCTGCGAGGCGTGACGCTGGTGGATCAATCCCCCATCGGTCGCACCACGCGCTCCAACCCGGCAAGCTTCGTGGGTGCCTTCGACCCGATCCGCGCGCTGTTCGCCAAACTCCCGGAAGCCGTCGAGCGCAAATACACCGCCGGTACCTTCAGCTTCAACTCCGGCACCGGCCGCTGCCCCGAATGCGGCGGCAACGGCTTCGAGCATGTGGAGATGCAGCTGCTGGCCGACGTCTACCTGCGCTGCGCGGCCTGCGACGGCAAGCGCTTCCGCGACGAAATCCTCGAGCTGCGCATCGAGGGCGCGCAGGGGGGCAAAGCCGACATCGCAGCCGTGCTGGCGTTGACCGTCACCGAGGCGATTGCCTTCTTCGCCAACTCGCCCGAAGTTTTGAAACGCCTGCAGCCGCTGGCTGATGTGGGGCTGTCCTATCTGCGTCTCGGGCAACCGGTGCCGACGCTGTCTGGTGGCGAAGCGCAGCGCCTGAAACTGGCGGGACATCTCGCGGACACCGGCGCCACCGAACGCCAGCTGCTGATTTTCGACGAACCCACCACCGGGCTGCATTTCGAGGACATCGCGCAGCTCATGCGCGCCTTCGGTCAACTCACCGCGCGCGGCCACTCGCTGCTCATCATCGAACACAACCTGGATGTGATCAGCGCCGCCGACTGGCTGATCGAGATGGGCCCGGAAGGTGGTGATGCCGGCGGCCGCATCATGGCAGAAGGCACCCCTGCCGCCTTTCGTGCCGGCAGAACCGGGCACACGGGCGCCGCATTGGCGACGTATTCGCTGACGGCCGACGCCGTGCGTGACGCCGCCCCCGCCCTGCGTCGTTCGGCGGCGAAGTCCCCACCCCGCTTCATCGAAGTGCGCGGCGCGCGCGAACACAACCTGCAGGGCATTGATGCGCGCATTCCGCATGGCGCCATGACGGTGGTCACCGGTGTATCCGGCTCAGGCAAATCCACTCTCGCCTTCGACATCATCTTCGGCGAAGGCCAGCGACGTTATCTGGAATCACTCAATGCCTACGCACGTCAGTTCGTGCAGCCGGCAGCGCGCGCTGAGGCGGACTCCGTCACCGGCATTCCCCCGACGATCGCCATCGAGCAGCGCACCAGTCGCGGCGGCCGCAAGAGCACGGTGGCCACGCTGACCGAGGTGTATCCGTTCCTGCGGCTGCTGTTCGTGAAGCTCGGCACGCAGCATTGCCCGGATTGCGATCTGCCCATCGAGCCGCTGACGCCGGATGCCATTGCCGCGCGCATTCTCAAAGAGCACCGCCAGCGCAAGGTGGAAATCTTCGCGCCGCTGGTCAGCGCGCGCAAAGGCATCTACAACGAACTGGCGCGCTGGGCACAGAAGAAGGGCTACGAACAGCTGCGCGTCGATGGCAAGCTGGTGCCCACTGCAAAGTGGCCGAAGCTGGCACGCCACAAGACCCACGACATCGAACTGCCGCTGGGCGAAGTGCTGGTATCGGCGCAGAACGAAGCACGCCTGCGCGCACTGATCGCCACCGGTCTGGATGCCGGCAAGGGCGTGCTCATGCTGCAGTCCGGCAAGGCCGGCAGCGCCATGCAATCCTTTTCGTCACGTCGCGCCTGCCCGGGTTGCGGCCGTGGTTTTGCGGAAGCCGATCCCCGCCTGTTCTCCTACAACAGCGCCAAGGGCTGGTGCGAGGGCTGCTTCGGCACGGGCCTTGCGCTGCCCGAGTTCGATGCGGAGCAATCCGGTGAGGAATCCGCCTGGCTGGATCATGAAGCGCAGGGCCACACCTGCAGCAGCTGCGATGGCCGGCGGTTGAATCCGCTGGCTCTGGCGGTGAAGTTCCGCGGCCAGTCCATCGCCGATCTCGCCGCGCTTTCGGTGGCCGACCTCGCCACCTTCCTCGGCAAGCTCAAGCGCTCGACGCGCGAGCAGGCCATCGCCGATGACCTGCTGAAGGAGATCAACGGCCGGCTGCAGTTCCTCGAGCGGGTGGGCCTCGCCTATCTGTCGCTGGATCGCGCGGCGCCCACGCTCTCCGGTGGCGAGACCCAGCGGCTGCGCCTCGCCGCGCAGCTGGGCTCGAACCTGCGCGGCGTCTGCTATGTGCTCGACGAACCCACCATCGGCCTGCATCCGCGCGACAACCGCCTGCTGCTCGATGCCCTGGGCGAACTCGGTCAGGGTCGCAACACGCTGGTGGTGGTGGAACACGACGAAGAAACCATCCGCCGCGCCGACCATGTGCTGGATCTGGGTCCAGGTGCCGGCAGTCGCGGCGGACGCGTGGTGGCAGAAGGCACCATGGCGCAGATCCTGCGCTCGCCCGATTCCGTTACCGGCCGCTGCCTGCGCGAGCCGATGCAGCATCCGGACCAGCCGCGTCGCAGTGTGGTTCGTCGCGGCGCGAGCGCCACGCCGGTGCTGCGCGTGGAAGGCATCAGCCTGCACAACCTGCGCAAGCTGGATGTGGAGCTGCCGCTGGGTCGCCTCATCGCACTCACGGGTGTATCCGGATCGGGCAAATCGACACTCGCGCTGGACGTGCTGCGACCAGAACTCTCGCGCGCCGTTGCGCGCGACGCGAAATCGCGCAAGCCGCAGCTCTGCACGGGAATGCAGGGAGCGGAACAGATCGAGCGCGTGCTGGAAGTCGACCAGACTCCCATCGGCAAGACACCGCGCTCCTGCCCCGCCACCTATGTCGGCTTCTGGGACGCCATCCGCCGCGTGTTCGCGGGCACCACGGAATCCGGCATCCGCGGCTATACCGCGGGCCGCTTCTCCTTCAACACCGATGGCGGGCGTTGCCCGGCCTGCCTCGGCCAGGGCCTGCGCACGGTGGAGATGAATTTCCTGCCCGATGTGAAAGTGCTCTGCGATGTCTGCAAGGGCCAGCGTTTCGACGCCGAGACCCTGACCGTGCGCTGGCGCGACAAATCGATCGGCGACGTGCTCGCCATGAGCGTGGACGATGCCGTGGAATTCTTCCGCAGCCATCCCGCCATCGCGCATGCGCTGCAGCTGATGCAGGAAGTGGGCCTCGGGTATCTCACGCTGGGGCAGCAAAGCCCGACGCTGTCCGGCGGTGAAGCGCAGCGCCTGAAGCTGGTCACCGAGCTCGCGCGCATCCGTGTGGTCGTGCCCGGCGCCAAGGGCGCGTTCTACATTCTGGACGAACCCACCGTCGGCCTGCACATGGCCGATGTCGAACGCCTGATCACGGTGCTGCACCGTCTCTGCGATGCAGGCAACACCGTGCTGGTGGTGGAGCACAATCTGGATGTGATCGCCCAGGCCGACTGGATCATCGACCTGGGCCCCGAAGCCGGGCCCGATGGTGGCCGGATCGTGACTGCCGGAACTCCCGCGGCCGTGCGCGCCCACCGCACCTCGCACACCGGCGCTGAATTGGCCCGCTTCATGGAGCAACGACATGGCACATGACATCCAGTGCTGGAAATGCGGCGCCTCGCTCGCGCACCTGGCCCTGCCTTTTGGTCGACAGGAACGCTGCCGCCAGTGCGACGCCGATCTGCACGCCTGCAAGCTGTGTGGCGAGTTCGATCCGCGCCAGCCGCAGCAATGCCGGGAGCCGACGGTGGAGGAAGTGCGCAACAAGGAACGCGCCAACTTCTGCGATCACTACAAGCCGGTTGGAGGTGCCTGGAAGGGCTCGACTTCGGCCAAGGCGGATGCCGCGCGCTCCGAACTGGAAAAACTGTTCGGCAAATAGGCCCGCGGATAGCGGGCCTTTCTGTCTAGTTGCCGCCGAGTCGGCTCAGCAGTTTGGAGAAGCGATTCCCGCCGGCGGGCTTCCTGTCGACCGGCTTGCGCACCGCGGAGTCGTTGATGATCTCGCGGCTCTCATCCAGCGTCAGCGTCGACGCACCCAGTATCTCGAGCGTGGAATCCAGTGGCGTGGCAGCGCCGGGCGCCGCGCGGGTCAGCATCGCATCGGGCCGCTTGCGAACCACGACTCGCTTGCCGGTGGGCTTGCCCGTCGCCTTGGGCGGGGTTGCCGCAGGTTTTGCAGTGGGCACCGCCTTGCCCGACTTCGCTGCCGGCTTGCCGGCTGACCGGTCATCGATATCACGCTTCGCCGGCGCCGGGCGATCGTCCGCGAGCAGTTCGAAGCCCTGCAGATTTTCAGTGCTCAGCGCGCGCTCTGCATCGACCTTCGGCGCCACGGGTGCTTCACCCAGGCGCGGCGCTGCCTTCACGCTGGGTGTGGCCGCAATGCCACCGGCGCTGTCACGCTCCTTGGTGGCCACCGGCACGATCGCCACCGCGCGGTAGTCCGAGCGTACGTAGTTGGCAACCTGAGTGGCTGAATTGGGATCACTGAAGAACCCGAGGCGCAGGCCAAACCACTTGCGGCCCTGGCGATTGCCCTCGACGTTGTACAGCGTGTAGGCATCGAAGATGGCGAGGTGCGGCAGGCTGGCCACGTCGATCGGCGACACCGACCAGATCAGCTGCACGGCAAAACAGGGCGGCGCATTGTTCTGCGCATCGATGCGGATGTCGGTCAGGGTCTGCGTGTCTTCGGGGGTGACGACACGGACCTCGGCTTCCACCTCGTCCGATCTCTCGAGCACATGCAGAGCCTGGGCGTCACTCAGGGGCTGCTCGGCAACACGCTGCGCGGGCTTCAACCTCGGCACGGAAACCGGCGCAGGCGCCGACACAGGCACAGGCACAGGCACGGCAACGGCAACGGGTGCCGATGCAGGCGCAGACGCGCGCGCAGGAGCAGGCGCTGCGGCCTCGCTCAGCTGCGCCAGCACATCGCGCACATTCGACATCGCCTCGAGTGGTTCTGCTGGCGCCATCACCACCTGTGGCGCGGGCGCTGCGGGCACAGCCACGGGCGCAGGCGCCGCGGCAACCGGCACTGCGGCGACTGGCACCACGGCAACCGGCGCTGGCGCCATGGTGACCCGGGGCATCGCTGAACGGCGTCTTGGCGCACCACTGGTTGGCGCAAGGCCAGCCCATGCGGCGGGATAGACATCGCGCACGGCCTCCAGCATCTTCTCGGCTTCATCCTGCGAACCGAAGTAGCCCATGTGCAGACGGAAGCGCTCGCGCCCGTCTTCACGCTGACGGCTGACAAAAAATGTATAGCGTTTGAGCTCAGGGGCACTGGGATGCGCGAGTGCCATCGGCGAAGTGGATGCACAGAGATTGATGACAAACAACTGCGACGGCGCAAGCGCGCTGTCGGCATCTGAAGTCTCTGCAATATTGGCGCTCATCGTGAAACTCCAGGGAAGAAAGCTCTTCCGGGCGACCCCGCTGTCCTGGGAGAAACATTCTCCTGTAGACCGGTGGCTTTGCGTCTCCGCCTTTCAGCGGATTTGCCTTTGTCACAATCCATGCAAAGTGTCTGCGTGATGCGACCAAGCGTCAAGCACTTAGTAAAGGCCATATGTCACATGCGGAAGCATGTGACGCCAGGTTGCGACAGCAGTAATCCGGACAATTACATATCCGGCAATGAGCACCAATCAGGCAAACGCTGAATGTTCGCCCGTCTGTTCCGGCTGGCGTCCGACGAGCAGTTCGGTCATGTCATTCGCGGACAGTGGCCGCGCCATGAAATACCCCTGCGCGCAGTCACAACCTCGCTCGCGCAGGTAATCCAGCTGCTCGATGGTCTCCACGCCTTCCGCGATCACCAGCTTGCCGAGAGAGTGCGCCATGACGATGATGGTGCTGGCCAGAGCGGCGGCAGATGGATCACCGGAAATCTCCTCGACGAAGCTGCGATCGATCTTCACGGCGCCGACCGGATAGCGCCGCAGGTTGGCGAGCGCCGTGTGCCCGGTGCCGAAATCATCCAGCGTCAGTCGCACACCCAACGCCGAAAGCCCTTCGATGCAGCCCTGGCTGTCGGGATCGGTAAGCGCGGCCTCATTCATCTCGAACTCGACGGCATCCGGCTGCAGGCGATGCCGATCCAGCGCCCGCCGCAGGTTGGCGACGAGTTCCTGGTCCCGCAACTGCTGCACGGAAAGATTGATGGCCACACGTGGCGCGACGATGCCCCGGTCGCGCCACTGCGCGATCTGCGCACAGGCCGCTTCGATTACCCAGCCACCCAGGTCCACGATCAGACCGGACTCTTCGGCGGCAGGAATGAAGTCAGCCGAAGACACCAGGCCGTCGCGCGGCTTCTGCCAGCGCAACAACGCTTCCACGCCCGTCATGCTGCCATCGTTGACCTTGTACTGCGGCTGGAAGTAGAGCGAGAACTCGCGACGCTTCAATGCCCGATACAGGCCGCTGTCTGCCACGCGCGCGCCACGCGCAGCCATCTTGGGGCTGTAGAACACTGCGGCGCCCCGTCCGAGATCCTTGGCCCGATACATGGCAAGGTCTGCATTGCGCAATAGCAGATCCAGATCCGTGCCATCGACCGGGAACAGCGTGACGCCGATGCTGGCGCGCACCTGATGGTCGCGCGCGCCAAGACGGACGGGCAGCTGCATGGATTGGATCATGCGTTCTGCGACGGCCGATACCGCCACGGTATCGGCCACATCGCGCAGGATCACGGTGAACTCGTCACCGCCCAGGCGGGCCACCGTATCGCCATCTTTCACGCAGGCGCGCAGCCGCTGCGCGACGACAGCCAGCAACTGGTCGCCGGCCTCGTGGCCGAGAGAATCGTTGACCTTCTTGAAATGGTCCAGATCGATGTAGAGCAGTGCGCCACTCGCGCCGCCCTGTTCGACATTGCGCAGCTCCTGCGCCAGCTGGTCGCGGAACAGCAGCCGGTTGGGCAGCTGTGTCAGCGGATCGAAATGCGCCTGTCGATAGAGTCGTTCGGCGCGGGCATTGCCCGAAAGGGAAATTCCCAATCGCTGCGCGCAGTGCGCGCCACAGCCAGCGACGCGCGCAGCCTGCGCCGGCGGCTCTTCATAACCCACTGCAAGAATGGCGGCCAGCTCGCCTGCCACCATGACGGGCCAGACCCAGAAGAATGCCGATCCCGCGCCCTGCAGCGGCTCGAGGAAACTGTGGCGGCCTTCTTCGCAACGCACGATCGTCAGGCCCTGCCGCGCTTCGCGCAGGGTTGCCACCATCTCATCATCCAGTTCCACCCGGTTCACCGGGGAGCCGCCCTCGGCATTGACCACGAACAGGCGCCCATGGCCCGTCACGCCGGGATCGATCAGTGTCAAACCCACATTGTTCGCGCGGGTAATGCTGCGCACGCGCGTCAGCACCTGATCAATCACATTCTCGTAATCACCGCCGGGCAGCAGCAGGCCATCGATCTCGTCGAGGGCCTGGCGGGTTTCAGCCTGCGCTTCGATGATCTCGGCGCTACGGTTGTAGCTGTCTACGAGCTGCCGGACCTCGCCGACCAGACCCGGAGGGGGCTCCACGGTGATGCGTCGCTCGGGAAGCTGCGCCACTGCGCGACGCAAATGCCGGAATGCTTCCTGGTGGGGTCTTGCCAGCGAGTGCGCGAACCAGGCCGCCAGCAGCAGCAGCAGCGGCAACATGGTGCTCTGGGTGCGCAGTGCCGACCAGAACGCAGCCGACCACGGCCGGTCAGGACGCATCGCCACCAGTGCGATTTCCAGGTCAGAGATCAGCTGGGTGCCGCCAAGACCCGCCGCTGCACCTACCCAGGCCGTGCCCTGCTCGTTCCAGGCCAGATTGTTGCCCGTACGGGTGAATGAAGGTTCCCTCAGCAGGGCAGCAACCTGGCCGACGATTTCGCTGCGGGATTCGAGCGAGCTGTACAGTTGTTGCCCGCTGGAATCCAGCGCCAGCAGCGCAGTGCGCGCCTCGGCATCTCCCAATTCAGACCACAGCCAGGAACTGCGCAGCTCCACCACCACCCATCGTGCGGGCGGCCGTTCAGGCAGGGCGCGCAGCAGGTACAGGCTGCTCGAACCCTCTGCGCCGATCAGGATTGCCCGTTCCGCAACGACTGCGTCGCGCAGCTTTGCGTCCAGCTCGAAGCGTCGCTCGCCTACGGCGAACCGCGGCCCATCGGCAGGTTCAACGATGGACGCCCATTCGAAAATCGGGGCCTGCAGCAACCGCGGGCGCAGCAGGATCCCATCCAGCTCGGTCTCGACGGTATCGGCATAGGCGCGCAGCACCAGATCCGCAGTGCTGATGCGGCTGCGGACGGCCTCCGCAGACAGGGACGCCACCTGGCGCAGCTGCTGCTGATTCTGTTCACGGTACTGGCGCTGCTGCTTGCCGGCCTGCAATAGCAGACCGCTTGCGAGCATGGCGATGCCACAGACAACGATTGCCAAGGCGACGCGGCGTCCAATGCCACTGAACAGCGCAATTCGGGCTCTGCGCATGCTGAGAAATCCAGTTCCCACTGATGGATCAGGACGCTAATTTGACAGTGCGCAGGGTGCGGGCGGCGTGCGCCACGTCACCAATTGGCAGCGTCAGCCCGAACGACGCCCCGCAAGCGCGAGGTCGCGCAGATTCTGCCCCGCATGGCAGTAGACGCCCCGGCGTGGCGAGCGGCCCGCACCCAACATGGCCGCGGCCAGATCCTCGGCGGGAATGCTGCGCTTCGCGGCCAGCTTCCCCTGCAGGAAGGAGTTCCCCAGCGGCAGCAGCGCCATTCGGAGCAGATCCATCGGACCTGCCCCGGGGCGCAGACCCAGCACCGGACCCGGCTGCAGGATTTCCAGCGAGCTGAAACGCAGCTCGCGCAGCGCCGCCTCCATCTCTCCCTTGCAGGCGAGAAACGGCAGGGGGGATTTGCTGCCGGCGCCGGCCGCAGAAACCACGACCAGGCGGGTGGCGCCGGCGGCCTGCGCGGCCCTGGCAAAGCCGAGCACCAGATCCCGATCCACCCGCATCAGCTCTGCCCGAGGTGCCCGCGGCCCGTGGGCTGCGCCGAGGCTGCAATAGGCGTCCGTGCAGCGCAGACCGGTGAGCCGGGCACCCAGATCTTCGAACTGGAGGATGCGGTTGGCGAGCCGGGGGTGATCGAGCGGCAGCGGCCGCCGGGTCAGCGCATGCACGCGCGTGTAGTCGTTGTTCCGCAGCAGCAGTTGCAGCAGCGCGGCGCCGGTCAACCCGGTGCCTCCAGCGACCAGCGCCACACGCTGGGAGCCCTGTGAATCCACTGCCACTGCCGCCACTGCATCTCCCACTTCAAGCCTGCGGCGGCAATCGTCCGCGCAGCAGCCACCCGCGGTCAAGCGGTCGCGTTGCGTCACCATTACACGGTAGTCTTGGCTCCATGCGATGGCTTTCGATTCTGATCTGCAGCCTCGGGCTGGCTGCATTGACCCTGGATTCGGCCGCTGTGGAAGCGCCGGACGAGCGGGTCGCGGCATATCAGCAGTTTCGCAGCGCCTTCGATGCAGGCAACTTCACGGCTGCCTTGCCGCCTGCAGCGCAGGTGGTGGAACTCACACGCAAACAGTTCGGCGCCGATGCACCGGAACTCGCAAACCCGCTCACCAACCTCGCAACCACCTACCTGCGGATGGGCGAGCACGGCATGGCCCTCGACAATTACCGCGAGGCGCTGACCCTGCTGGACCTGCAGGGCGACACCATCAATCCAAAGCTGGTCGCGCCCCTGCATGGCATCGGCCTCGCGCTGCGCGGGCTCGATCGCGAAACGGAAGCGGTGGCGCCGCTGAAGCGCGCCGTCGACATCACGCGCAATCGCAGCGGCCTGTACTCCATCGCACAACTGCCCATGCTGCTGTCACTGATCGACAGTTATGAAAAAGCCGGCCGCGTGGAAGACGCCAATCGCGAGCACCACTACTCCTACACCGTGGCCGAAACCACTTACGGCAAGAACGATCTGCGCCTGCTGGAGCCTCTGGACCGCTTCGCGCGCTGGCATGAAACCACGGGCAATTACGCCGCAGCCCGGGCCTTGCACGCCCGCGCGGTGGAGATTGCCGATGCGGCCGAACCCAACAGCCTGCTCGCCATTGACGGGCTGCGCGGCATCGCCCGGGCCTACCGGCTGGCCTTCGTCAACGCCGAGGCCGAGGATGTGATTGCAGCGGTCGACGCGCTGCCCTCGAACATCAGCAACAGCTCATCGGCCCGCATGTTCGCCATCACCTCGAACGGCAGTGAACGCACGTTGCGCGTCGCCATGCAACGCCTGGACGCCACACCCGACGATCACGCCGCGCTGCGCGGGGCGGTTCTCATTGACCTGGGCGACTGGTACCTCACGGCCGGCGAGAGCAATCGGGCATTTGCCGCCTATCGAGATGCCTGGCGCGCGCTGGCCACGGCGGGCGACACCCGTGCACTCGCCACACCTGTTGCCGTGGTGTATCGCGCGCCGTCGATGGCCGTGTCGCGCAAGCGTGAAGATCCCGAGGAGTATTCGCAGCAGGCGGTGGAACTGCGCCTGAGCATCGCCGCCAACGGCGAAGTGCGCGGCGTGACGGTCGCCAATCCGGCCCCGGAACGCGAAGCCGCCGAACGCGCACTCACCGGTGTTGTCCGGCGTGCGCTGTGGCGGCCGGCATTCAGCAATGGCGAACCAGTGGCCAGCACGGATTTCATCTTCACCGAACTGGTGAATGTGCGCCGGCCACCGCCGGCAAACTAGCCGCTGCGCGGCGCTCAGCCGCCCTGCGCTGCGGGCAGGATGGGCACCAGTTCGATCACATCCACGGTGCCGACGCTGGCATCCGCGGCGCTGAGGCTCTGCCCGGCCACGAGTTTGCGGGTCTGTTCCTGGCGCGGCAACTGCACCAGCAGCTTGGCGGCCGCATCACGCATGGCAGACTGCGTGGCGGCGGTCAGTGAGAGCGCCGACCTTCGCTCGCCCTTCGCGCTGCCATAACCGGTGAGCGTCAGGGTATCCACCGGCTCACCCTGCGGACTGAGCACATCGATGCGGTAGCGGATGGTCACGGCCCAGTAGGCCCCGCTGGTCTCGCGCGCGGTGGCGAAGGAATACTGCTCGATGTGCGGCGCGAACAACGCCTGCAGGCCGGCCCCGGCCCGCGCGGCATCGAGATTGTTGAACACCTGCAGATTCGCGATGGACGCCCCGAAGATGCTCCGGAACAACTGCTCGTGCCCGGGCCCGAGATCGACGGACCAGTCGCCACCGCCGCGTGTTTCTTCATGCAGGTAGGTGCGCAGATCCTGCTCGAGCACCAGGCCAGCGCGCACATTCATCGGCTGCAACACCGCGCTCGGCAACCGTGATTCCGGTGCCACCTTCACACCGGAGCAGCCGGCGAGCACGCACCCCAGCGCGACGATCAGCGACCGGTGCATGTGGGAACGCCCAGGATTTCGGTGTAGATGCGGCATGGCTTCTCGCTGGTGATGCCGACGAACGTACCATCGTTCTGCGCCGTCACCACCCTCATTAGTATCGAAAACTGGATGTTTGTAAACGGCTCCATGCCGGCGCCCTCGGGAAACCCGATGCCGTGGATGCGCGCCCGCGGGCGCTTGCCATCGGCTGCGTTGAGCCGCGCGATGCTGTCTGCAGCACGCTGCATGGAATCGCCGGTGAATTCATCGCCGATCACATAGATGCTGATGCGCTGGCCGGCCTTGCGGTAATTGCGCAATGCGCTTTCGATGCCCGGCACCGGGTTGGATTCGCTGTACGGCGTCCAGTTCTGCAAGGTCCTGCGAATCCGCTGCCGCAGATCGGCCGAATCGTTGAGCCATTGGCCCGGCCTTCCCGGAAACATGAAACGGCCCTGGTCGTTCATGACCTGCATGCCTTTCACTTCCGGATAGATGTCGAGCGTCTCGCGCATGATCTCCGCAGTGGATTCCCAGTGGTTGCCCACCATGCTGCCCGAGGTGTCGATGATGAACACCACGTACTCGCTGTCCACCGGTATGCCGCCCACCGAATCCACCGACGCCCGCCGCGGCGCCGGCCGGTTCTGCAGCTTCTCCATCTCGGCGGAAAGCTCCTGATACGCCGCCACCAGTTCGCTCTCGACGATGGTGGTGACTTCGGCATTGGTGCGGCTGGCAGCGAATTCCCCCGCCACCTGCGTGAGATCACCCTGCAGCCGCGCGAGGCGCAGCCGCTCGGCCCGCAGCTCCACGATGCGCCCCTGCAGTTCGCGGTTCAGCTGGTCGGTTTCACCGCGGATCGCGAAGATCTCTTCCTGCAGGCGCAGCACCTGGCCATTCATCGCCTCGCGCGCGCGCTCGATCACCACCGGCTGGTCCACATCGGTGAGCACCAGCAGCAGGATGATGGCGCCGAAACCGCAGCAGATGCAGTCCATGAACGAGAGGCTGAAGATCTCGGTGTCGCGCCGCTTCAGCTTCATGGCCAGTCCGCCGCGGGCATGAGGAAGTTGCCACCGGTCTCGCGCGCCATCGTCCAGAAGCGGTGCGGTGCGGGCAGATCGCCCTGCATCGGCAACAGGATCACATCGATCGGAATCTTGGGCGGCAGGCTGCGGCGCGCTTCGTCGAACAGGCGCGAGCGCTGCGCCGCATTGACGTAGTCGCGCGGGACCGCGATCCTTGCCCTGCGTGGGCAAGCCGTCCGTCACCAGCACCACCTGATCGGGGCGCGGCGTCAGGGCACGGATGGCCGCATAGGCATTGAACAGACTGGTGCCGCCCTCGGGCACGAGGGTGCGCAGGGTTTCCACGGCCTGCGCGAGCTGCTTCGCGTCACCCGGATTGAGCCATTTCCCCGCGGTTTCCGGCACCAGCGGCATCACATCGGTGTTGAAGCCATACATCTGGAACCGGCTGCCGGAAGGAAACTGTGTCGACAGCCAGTCGGCGATATCCAGCGTCTGGCGCCACTTCGCGGTGGCGCGCCGCAATGCCGGATTCTGGTTGCGCAGCGTGATGATCTTGTCCAGTTCCTGATCCATCATGCTGGCGGATCGATCGATCAGCACCAGGATGTGTTTGCCCTTCAGCTTGATGCCGGTGATGTACTTGCGGTTGCCGGTTCCGCGGAACGAGCGCACGCGCTCGCCGGCCGGCACCTGCTGTGCCGCGAGGGTCTGCAAGCGCCGCGTCCCTTCTTCCATCTGGCGCAGATCGGACTTCAGTTTGTTGATGTGCTCGCGCTGCGCCATGCTGGTGGCGCCGACATTGATGGCTTCCTCGCGCGCCTTGCCCACTTCGTCGATGAGCGCGTTGGCGCGTGCCGAAGCCTGGATGGTGTCGATCTCGGTCTTCTGCAGCGTATTGCGCAACACCACGAGGTTGCGCGTGCCCACCAGCACTTCTTCTTCGAGCTTGTTGACCTCGGCCTGCAGCACATCGTTGTCGCGGATGCGCTTGATGCCGGACTGGCCCGCGACGATCGTGTAGAACAGCACCACCGCGCCGAAGCCGCAGCAGATGCAGTCCAGGAACGAGAGGCTGAAGACCTCGACGCGACGCCGACGCATGCCGCTTCAGTCCGCGCTGCCGGACGCGGCATCCAGCGCGACCAGCGGCAGTTCAATGCCAGGTTCACCGAGGCGCAGCACACTGCCGGCATTCAGCAGCGCGCGCCCATTCACCCGCACGCCATCCACGAAACTGCCAAAGCTGGAATGATCCACGACCTGCGCCCGCGCGCCGTCGCGACGCAGGGTGCAATGCCGCCGCGACAATCCCGCCACGCCTTCCGGCAGCTGCAGCGCCACACCCTCCCCCGGATCGCGACCGATCACGAGGCCCGCAGCGGGAATCGGCAGCGCACGCCCTCGGTAGATCACATGCGTGGCTGCGGCGGCAGCGCTGTTGCCCTGCAGATCAAGACTCTTCAGGGATTCCGCTGGCGCTGCGGTGGCGAACACCGGCACGCGCATGAGGTATTGCACACCACCCGACGCGGTCGCGCTGCCCGGCTGCAAGGTGCTGGCCGCGCGTGCGGCCACGCCATCGGGGACGCTGCACACCGTCGCGAATCGCGCCGTGCCCAGCACCTCCCGCATGCCGGGAATGTCGAGCAGCGACTCGGGCACGAGCAGTGCGCAATCGTCCATGGCCGCCGACAGGGACTGCAGCGCGGTGGCCAGTGGCTGCAGCCATGCGCCCGCCGCGGCCACCAGCTGGTCACGCGTCAGCGTCAACGAGAGTTCACCGGCAGGAGCGGCAAGCGTGCAGTGGCCCTGCCCGGTGCGCTGCGCCTCGGCGGCCAGTGCGGGCAACTGCTGCCGCAACTGCGCTTCCTGCCGTTGATCATGCAGAGGATCAAACCGCGTCTGCTGCACCAGCGTGGCCGCTGCCAGATTCACCCAGGCGTCATGCAGCGCGGCCTCACCGCCCTGCAGGCGCACCGTGCGCCGCAGTGACACCGTCGCGCCATCGCTGACGACGAGACTGATCGTCATCGCATGCCGTGCGAGATCCAGCAGCGCGGCGCTGCCGGGCAGCTGCAGCCAGGCCGCCACCAATGCCGCGCGGTCGACGAAGCCCTGCACCGGATAGCCCGCGGCACGCAGCTGGCGCAGCGGTTCGCCGAGACCAGAATTATCCAGCTGCGGCGACACCGCGACCCAGATCTCACCTGCGCCAGGTTCTGCCAGCTGCTCGCGCAGGCTCTGCACTACGGGGGAGATATCGGCAGCGCCCAGCCGCGGCGCGGCCGCGCCAGGCACCGCGGAGGCCAGCACGTTGCCATCGGCCGCGAGGCTCATCAACCGGTCGTTGAAATCGACGCCGTACACTTCAGATGTCCACCGGAAAACTGAGGTTGTTGTCGGCCGACACCTGTTCTTCGGTGGGCTTGGGTCCGGGCGCGGCCTCGGCGGGTGTGGGCGCGGGCTCAGCTGCAGCGGGTGCCGGCGCGGCCGGCATAGTGGCCGGGTCCGTGGGCTGCGTCTCCTGCGCACGCAGTGGCAGATACAGCAGCGGCACCAGCGCGACCAGCAACCACCACCAGCGACGTTTGGCCATCATGGGTTGATCTCCGCGTAACGCGCGACACGAAATCCGATGGTCTGCGAAGGCCCGGCAGCGCGTTCGCGCCAGGCCAGCCGCAACTCCGCGATGGTTGCCGTGCGCCAGCTTGCACCGCGAATGGAATGTGGTCCATCGGACTGCGGTCCGGTGGGATCCGTCACCGGACCGGCTTCAGGCAGCGAGGCATACACATCGTGCATCCACTCGGACACATTCCCGCCGAGGTTGTGGAAGCCGGCGGGTGATCGTCCGTAACTGTCCACGGGTGCAATGACGGGATGCTCGTCGCTGTATGCCGGCAATGCGGCGGCGAGGCGCACGTCCGGGCCCGGACGTGTCGGCAGTGATTCCTGGCCGGCGAGATTCGCGGCACCTGCGGGCGGCGGAAGTGTGTCGCCCCAGGCGTAGCGCTGCCAGCGTTGTCCGTTCACATAGCGCGCGGCGTATTCCCATTCCGCCTCGGTCGGCAGTCGATAGCCCGACGTGAGCTTCTGCGCCAGCTGCCAGCGACCATCACGCCGTTCATAGGCAGGCGAGAGCCCCTCGCGCAACGACAACCAGTTGCAGAATTCGATGGCGTCGTCCCAGGAGACATTGCTGACGGCCTGCTTGTCGAGATCCAGCGATTTGTCCATGGCGATGCCCGCTGCATGATTGGGACGGAACACCCGGAACTGCGCATTGCTGACTTCGGTTTCCGCCATGTAGAACGGCCGCGTCAGTGTGACGGCGCGCTGCACCTCGTTGGCCCGACGCCCCTGTTCCCGCCGGTCGCTGCCCTGCTGATAATTGCCCGCCGGCAGCAACACCAGCGTGCCGAGCAAGGCACTCTGCAGGCGTGCCGGCGGCGGTGGCGGTGGTGGCGGTGGTGGTTCCGGCTGCGCACTGCCGGCGGCAACCTCGCCGGCAACGCCGGCATCGGCAACCGATTCCGCCGCGCGCATCACGGCCGGTGCCGGCAGCGCAAGGTCGATGCGGCCGAGATCCAGGGTCTGCCCCGCGATGATCGCGATCTCGCTGTTCCAGCTGCGCCGTCCGGCCGCCGTGATCGCAAGCTTGTGCAAGCCCGAATCCAGCTCCAGTTTCTGCGGCGCATTGCCGAGCTCCTGGCCATCGACACTGACGCGCGCCGCCGCGGGCAAGGTGTCGAGCACCAGCCAGCCGGTGGCCGGCAGCAACTGCACTTCCAGCGTCTGGCGCCGACCGCCGCCTTCGATCTCCATGCGGCCGACGTAATCCACGCGACGGGGCGCGCGCACGATGATCTCGCGTGTGCCATGCGCCACCTCCACTTCGCCAGGCACGCGGGCAACGACGACTCCATCGACCAGCAACTCCGCCGACTCCTCCTGCGTGTTGACAGTGAGCAGCCCCGGCAGCAGCTCGAGTGTCACCGGCAATGCGGCCGCCTCGGACAGTTCACGCGTGACATTGAGCGTCACGCGCTGGTTCTGATAGCCGGGATGGCTGAACGTCACCGTGCGTTGTCCTGGCAGCAGGAACAGCCGATCACCGGCATGCCAGTCGAGCAGGCCCGGCACCGTGGCGCTCGCAGCGGCCGGCGTCAGCTGCACGGCCACCGGCACCAGCGTGAACAACACCCATGCCATCGCGACCACCAGCAGCACGCAGATCGCGATGGCGATCCTGCGCAGGATTCCACGCCGTGAAGGCAGCGGCGATGTGGCATTCATGGCCGCGGCATCACCACCCGCGGCGATGATCTCGTGTACGCCGGCCTCGACTTCCTCACCCGGCAGCGCATGACGCAGCACCGGCGCCACCGTGGCATTGCCGGCCAGATGCGCGACCTCGATTCGCGCTGCAGCCGGATGTACCACCAGCTGCGCATCGCCGGCACGGATCACATCGAAATCCACCAGTGGCACGGGCGAACGCATCACGCTGCCATTCACGACCACCGTGGCCCGCCCGATGGCGCGCAACAGCCATTGCGCACCATCGGCTTCGATGCGCAGCGGCACATCGTCGCCCGGCACCGGCAGATCCGAGCCCGGACCACCAATCACCAGCGGCAGCCGAGCCTGGCGCCGGCCCAATGGCTCGCGGATGGAAACTTCGACGCTCAAGCTGGCATGGCTCCTGTCAGATCCGTTCGGTGCACTGGATGGACAGTGCAGCGTCCTGTTGTCCCGGTGCAAGGTCCAGCTCCAGGCGCACATCGCGGAAGCCATCGCGCCGTCCGATGACGGTATAACGGCCGGGCTTGAGATCCAGCTCGCGCAGGCGGAATGCGCCCAGCATGCCCATCGGCGAAACGCTCACCTCGGTGCTGTTGTCCGAAGTGATCGCCACACGCACCGGCATCGCCAGGGTCTGCAGCGCGGACTTCAGCTGGTTGAGCTGGCCCGTGAGGCGTGCAGCCTTTGGGTTCGCCGCATCGCCTCGGGCCAGCGCGCGTTCTGCGGCAGCACGCACTGCTGGTGCCGCCAGCCGCTCGGGCCGCGCGAGATAATCGGCAAGTTCAGCGTCGAGCGAGGCCCGGCGGGTGCTGCGGGTCAGGCCATCCTGCGCGAACAACAGGGTCGCATCGCGCGCCAGCGTCGCTTCGTAATGCGCCACGGCCGAATCCCATTGTTCCTTGCGTTCAAGGTCGACGCCCTGCGCGAGATCCGCCGCATTGCGCTGGTTGCGCAGCACTTCCGCAACCCGCGCCTGCCCATCCAGCACGCGCGCTTCACCGGGATACAGATCGGCCGCGCGCGCATACGCGGACTGCGCCGCGGCCAGCTCGCCCTGCCGAAGCGCGGCGGCCGCCCGCGCCAGCAGCTGTTCGAAATCCTCAGCACGCAGCCGACCCTGCACGCGCGCCAGCGCCTCCCGCGCCGGAGCAAACTGCGGATTCCCTGACACCAGCGCCTGATACTGCGCACGCGCTGCAGGCAGATCCCCGCCGGCCTCGACACGCGTCGCAGCGGCGAAATCCGCCAGCAATTGTTCCATCCGCGCAGCGGCCTCGAGACCCTGCTGCGCATCTCCGTTCCCCGGATCCAGCGCCAGTGCACGCTGGAATGCCGCGCGGGCCACCGCTGGCTGCCCCGCCTGCAATGCCTTTTCGGCGGCCTGCAGAACTTCAGGCAACGTTGCGGTCACGGCGGTCTGAACCTGCGGCGCGGCCGGCGCATCGCGCGCGATGACAGCCGCGGCCACGGTTGCGGGCGGCGCTTCGACCTGCGCCACCACCGGCGCGACGGCAGTGGCCGGCAGGCGCGGCAACAGCACGATGGCCGCACCCGCTACACCGGCGGCAGCCACCAGCCACCACAACGCGCCGCGATAACTTCGCGGCCGCACCACGCCGGGCGCCACCACCGCAGCGGGCTCCACCACAAACGCTGCGCCCTCTCCCTGCACCACCGCTTCCTGACTCAGCCAGTGCTCGAACCCTGCCATCACCACCTGCATGTCGGGACGCGCCTGCGGGTCGCGCGCCAGCATCGACTGGATCAGATCGAGCAGACCCTGCGGAGCGCGTTGCGCCGGCACGAGTGCGGCGGGCGGTTCCTGCAGCACGCGCTGCAGGCTGAAATCCGGGTAATAAGGGGGGTACCGCGTCAGCAGTTCGTAAGCCAGCGCGCCGAGCCCGTAGACATCGTCGGCCGTGGTGGCCGCTTCGCCCTGCAGCTGCTGCGGACTTGCCGAGAAGGGCGAGCCGGCACACATGGCGGCAGTCGAACCCGTGCGCGAGGCCGCGCCGAAATCGGTTACGCGCACACGGCCAGCGGCATCGAACAGCACGTTGCCGGCCTTGATATCCCGATGCACCACGCCGCGTGAATGCGCGTGCTCCAGCACGGCCGCCACCTGCTGCAGCACCGGCAACAGCCGCTGCCAGGGTGCGCCGCGCAGCTGCGAGGCGTCGCCGCCGCCGGCGTATTCCATGGGCAGGAACACCAGCCAGCCATCCCGCCGCGGTTCTTCCACATGCAACACACCGGGATGATCGAGCCGCTGCGACATCTCTGCTTCATGGCGCAGCACCAGCGCGGCCTCATCGGCACTGCAGCTGCGCAGATGCAGGAATTTAAGCGCTACGCGCTGACTGGCGGCTTCGTCCTGCGCGGCCCATACCTCCGCATGACCGCCGTCTCCCAGCCGCTCCAGCAAGACATAGCGGTCGGCCAGGCGTTTGCCCGGCTCAAGGCTCGCCATTGTTCGGACTGGCCTCTTCGGCCTGGTATTCGCGCAGCAACCGGCGCCATTCGCGGTACTGCTCTTCCGCGGACCCGGTCAGTCTGAGGCTGCGACCCTCGACCTCCACCACCTGCGTGCTCACATCGGACTGGAACGACTGCGCCAGCTCGGCGAAGGCGGTGGCATGCGTGCGGGCATCGGCATACTTGCGCAGGCCCGACATGAACGCGGCGATGCCACCGGCCGTACCGGCATAACGGGCGGCGCTCTCGACATTGCAGGCGGTGTTGCCGCTGCAGCTGCTCGGCACCAGGATGGATGCCGCCACCGCAGCGGCGCCGAGAATCGTGCGGGTGCGGGCACTGGCCAGCGCGCGTTCCTGTTTATCGACTTCCTCGTACGAAGTGCGGCGGAACTCGCCGTAGTACTGCTGCATCTGTTCCGAGAAGCCGACGTAGTAACCATCCAGCGTGTCGATCACGGCGGTATCGCGTTCGCGAATGCGCTGCACCCGCTGGACCAGCGGATCGTTGTCGGCCGGCAAGCGCGCCACCCGCAGCAGCGCGGGAGTGGCGGCCGTGTCCTGGCGCAGATATCCCTTCAGTGCATCCGGCGCCAGATCCGCAGCGAACTGCAGTTCCGTCACCTGCCGCAGCTCGCGCAATGCGGTTTCATCGAGCTTGGCGCGCGCAGCCAGCAGGTCGTTCGCGATGTTCGAGAACACGTTCTGGAAGGGATCGCGCGCCCGCAGCGCCGCATCGGTCTTGTAGCTGCCGATGTCGGCCAGGCTTTCATAACGTCGCGCATCGATCCACACGCGTCCGGCCGCATCGCGTGCCGTGATCTCCAGCTCCAGCTTCTTGCCGGTGGATTCAATGATGCGACCGGTGATGGCGAGATCGACGAACTGCACGTTCTCGGGCGCCACGCGCACCGCACCCCACTGGGCGCTGCTTTCTAGCGTGTTGCGCAGCTGGGTCGCGAAGTATCGCGCCTCGGCCTTGCGCAGGTCGGGGTAGATGCGCTTCTTCGCCAGCGCTTCTTCATCCGCAGCGAGTTCTGCCGGAATGCCCGGGTCGAAGCTGCGCACCACCACATCGATGCGCTGTTCGGCAGGAATCTCCTGCACCGCCTGCTGTACATCCACCTTCGGCAGCGGCTTGGTGTCCTGCACCATGCAGCCACCCAGTGCGCCCGCCACGGCGAGCAATGCAACGACGCGGATCACCTGCGGCCCCCGGTGTTTTCCTTGTAGTCGCGATATTCCTTCCAGAGCTTCTCTTTCAGCTCCGGATCGGTTTCTGTTTCAGCAGCCTTGCGCAGGCGCCGCGCGATGATGTCGTCGTCGTCGCCGGAGGGGATGGGCTTGGCCACCGCGCCACCACCACCACCCGAGCCGCTGCCCGCTTCCTGACCAGCTGCCGGGTCGCTGCTGCCGCCTTCGGTGCCGCCCTTCTTGCCCGTGCCTTCGGAACGCAGATCGCCTGCGCGATCGCGGCCGCCATCGCCCGCCGCATCGCTGCCGCTTGATGCGGCATCGACCACCGCCCCATCTTCGCGGGATGCCGCGCGCGCATCGCGCTCTTCCGCGCTGCGCTGCTGCTCGCGCCGCAGCTGCTCATCGAACTTGCCGAGCGATGCATCCAGCTTGCCATCCACCTCGGCGCGGTGTTCACCGGGGGTCTTCGCCGGCACGCCGGTATCGGCGGTGCCGTCACGGCGGGCTGCTCCACCCGCTGCGCCGGAGCCTGTGGATGCAGACGAGCCAGTGCTGGCTGTTGATCCGCTGCTGTCTGCTGAGCCAGCGCTGCCCGAAGAACCGGTCTGCGATGAGGGCGATGCCGGCGGCGAAGGCAGCGCGGAGCCGGAGGGCGACCCGGACGACGGCGAGGAGGTCGGGGCAGGCATCGACGTCGGCGATGGCATCGAACCTGGAGAAGGGTTCGAAGTGGGTGACGGCATCGGCGGCGCCGGCATGGAAGGCGCCGGCCGGCCCGCAGATCCGCTGGTTGTCTCGCAGGCGCACAGCAACACCGTGATAGCCGCGGCAACAGCGTTGCGCAGGAACTGGTTCATCTTGCCGCCCCGGTTGCCGTGCCAGACAGGAAACTGCGCAGCTGGTCGCCCATGCGGTTGCAGGCAGCACCCTGCACGCGGGCGATGAACGGCAGCGGCACCACGGCGCCGACAATGGCCGAAGTGCCGCTGACATTGGTGCCTACCGAACCCACCGACCTCGCCTGCTTGAGATCCCAGACGGTGGCCTCGTAATCCGATTCGTTTTCCCACCAGCCGAAGCCGAAGCAGCCCGCCGCGCCCGGCGCCGCGCCGCAGGCCAGACTGCCGCCGCCATCGGTGCGGCGCGTGCCGCCATCGAGCCAGACCACGTAGCGCACCCCGCTCGCGGCCACCTGCTCGCTGACTCCGGGCTGAGCCAGCACCGCGGCCACGGCTTCCGGCTTGGTGGGCACGGTACCCGGCTCGAACCAGGGGAACAGTCGGTCGGTGAAAGCCTCGTTCGAATGCACATTGATGGAACTGCTGCCACGCGCGATGCGGTTGCCCACGCAGTCGAGGAACGCCGACTCCGCACCCGCGCCTTCTATCTGCGGCTTGGCCAGCACCACCACGGACTCGGTGGCCGTGATGGCGGTGGCGAATTCGCGGGATTCATCGACGCGGGCGCGCATGCAGCCCGTGAGCAGCAGCGGCACCGAAATGAAGAGCAGGAGGCTGGATTTCATGCGAATGGGAACCCCGTTCAGACCTCGGAGTGTACGCGCAGTATGCCACGACGGATCTGCTGGAAAAGCAGCGCCCGGGCTAGCTGCCGCAGCAGAAACTGGAGATTGCGCGAGTCAGCTGAACGCTCGCTGAACGTGGCGCCCCTAACCTGCGCTACCGTCGCTTCGAGATGACCTTGTCCTTCAGTTCGAGGCCCTTGGCCTTCATCTGGGCCAGCCACACCCGCGGCCGCTCGAATTCCAGGCTGAGGATGGCCAGCCCGAGCGCAATCACCACGATGCCAGGGCCCGGCAGCACCAGCATGGCCACACCCGCGGCGATCACCGCGCCGCCGGCAATGGCGATGCCGATGCGGCGACCCAACCGAAGAAACCGACGATGCATCTATTTCCCGGGCGGATCAGCGACCAAGGAAGATCCGGTAGGCCGGGTTCGCGGTTTCTTCGACGTACGGATAACGCAGCTCGTTCAGATGCAGCCGCAGTTCGTCGCGCTCGGCCGGTGGCACCTGGATGCCGGCCAGCACCCGGCCGTAGTCCGCGCCGTGATTGCGGTAGTGGAACAGGCTGATGTTCCAGCGCGCCCCCACCGCCTCGAGAAAGCGCAGCAGCGCGCCGGGCCGCTCGGGAAACTCGAAGCGGAACAGGCATTCGTCCTTCAGGTTGCCCGCCTGCCCACCGATCATGTAGCGCACATGCAGCTTCGCCATCTCGTTGTCGGTCATGTCGACCACGGGATACCCGGCCTCGGCCAGCATGCGCACCACTTCGCCACGTTCTTCCACGCCGCGCGTGAGATTCAGGCCCACGAAGATGCGGGCGCGTTCGCTGCCCTGCTCGCGGTAATTGAACTCGGTGATGTTGCGCGCGCCGAGCGTGCGGCAGAATTTCAGGAAGCTGCCGCGCTCTTCGGGAATCTCGACGGCCAGCAGCGCCTCGCGACCAGCGCCAATCTCGGCGCGCTCGGCGATGTAGCGCAGCCGGTCGAAGTTCACGTTGGCACCGCAGTTGATGGCCACCAGGCGCTTGCCCTTCCAGCCTTCACGCGCCACGTATTTCTTGAGCCCGGCGATGCCGAGCGCGCCGGCGGGCTCGGGAATCGCGCGGGTGTCTTCGAAGGTGTCCTGGATGGCGGCGCAGATTTCATCAGTCGTGACGAGCACGATCTCGTCGACATACTTCTTCGCCAGCGCGAAAGTTTCTTCGCCCACGCGCTTCACGGCCACACCGTCGGCAAAGATGCCGACGTGGTCCAGCGTGACCCGCTTGCCCTGGCGCAGCGACTCATGCATGCCAGCGGCATCTTCCGGCTCCACGCCGATGATGCGTATCCGCGGATACAGGGATTTCACGTAGGCGGCAATGCCACCGATGAGCCCGCCACCACCGACTGCAACAAAAATGGCATCGATGTCGTCGCCGGCCTGTTTCAGGATTTCCACCGCGATGGTGCCCTGGCCCGCGATCACATCCGGATCATCGAAGGGGTGCACGAACACCAGCTGCCGCTCCGCCGCGAGCTTCATGGCGTGCTCGTAGGCGGAATCAAACACATCCCCGTGCAGCACCACCTCGCCGCCCAGCGCCACCACCGCCTGCACCTTGATGGCCGGGGTTGTAACCGGCATCACGATGACCGCGGGGATGCCGCGCCGCTTCGCAGCCAGCGCCACGCCCTGCGCGTGATTGCCGGCCGAGGCGCAGATCACGCCGCGCCGCGCGGCGGTTTCGGAAAGATTGGCGATCTTGTTGTAGGCGCCGCGCAGCTTGAACGAGAACACCGGCTGCTTGTCTTCCCGCTTCAGCAGCACTTCATTGCCAACGCGCGCGGAAAGACGGGGCATGGGATCGAGCGGCGACTCGATCGCTACATCATAGACCCGCGCCTTGAGGATGCGCTCGACATAGGGATCACTCATGAACGCTGCTGGTATCTGAACTCTGTTCTGCCAACTGTAACCATATCGCCGTCGTGCAGGATCTGCCGGCCAATTCGGCGGCCATTAACCAGCACGCCATTGGTGCTGTTGAGGTCTTCGACAATACAGTGATCCGAGTTCGATAGCAGCACCGCGTGGTGCCGGCTGATGAAGGTGGTATCCACCTGGATGTCGTTGTCGGGCGTGCGGCCGATGCTGGTGCGCCGGGCAAGCGGATACACCACGTCCGAACCACCCTCCAGCCGGATCAATACACGCAGCGCGATCTCGCCCGATTCCATCTGCAGTGCCGGACGGGTGCCGGTGTCGTCCCGGCCCAGGCGCTGCATGTTCTGCTGCAGGTTGCCGAGCAGCGCAGCGCCCGCGTGAGCTTCTGATTCCAGTCGCCGCACACGCTCGCCGGCGCTGTGCAGCTGCACTTCGGATTCGCGCAGCTTGTCGGTGGCGGTGGTAAGCGCAGCCTGCAGCGCTTCGATCTGCTGTTGCTGCGCGTCGAAGCGGTCTGCGCCGGCGCGCGCCTTTTCTTCGGTGGCACGCAGGGCTTCCAGCTGTGCCTGCGTCTGCGCAACCAGGCCCTGGCTCGTGGCAAGCTCGCTGCCCAGTTCACCGACGCGCGCCGTCATGGCGCGAAGCTCTTCGGCCGTTGCGGCCTGTGCCTGCGCGGAAGCCTGCAGCGACTGCGTAAGCGCCTCTATCTGCGTGGCCGAATGCTGTCGCGCCGCCGCGAGTTCGTCTTTCAGGAAGGCGCACTGTGACCCGACTTCCTGCAGCGCCGCGGCATGCCGTGCATCCACGCCCTGCAACTGCGCTTCGCGTTCGGCCAGCATCGATTCGCTGACGGCCCGGAAACCCTGCCAGGTGGAGAGCGCCTCGAGCTGCTGTTCACTGCGGCGGCGCAGTTCTAGCAGGTCGCGTTCCTGGTTTCGTTGCGCGCTCGCCCGCTGCTGCGCCTGCACCTGCGATTCGGTCAGTGCCGCATGCTGTGTTTGAAGCTGCGCGCGCGCCTCGACGAGATTGGCCTGCAGCGCCGCGAACTCGCGCTGCAGGTCAGCGTCGCGCTGCTCGGCTGCGGCGAGTTCGGCACGCAGCGCAGACTCGCGCGCTTCGCTGCTGCTGCGCGCCTGCTCCAGCTGCCCGCGCAGCTCTTCCGCGCCCGACCTTGTGGCGGAAAGCTCCGTCTCGAGCTTGCCGACGCGTTCCATCTTGCGCTGCAGGCGGTGCTCGACCTCCCGCAGGCTGTCGGCGAGATCCGCCACACCAGCCGGCACAACCGGCGTGGGAAATACATCCGTGGCAGCGTTGGAGGCACCCGCCAGCACTTCCGCCGTATGGGCGTCATCGAAGTCGATGACCGGCAGCTCGGCCGTGGCCTCGAGATCCAGTTCGACGATCTGGGAAGGACGCTTCTGGACAGCCATGTTGCTACACCAGCGAATTCACGCGGACAGTGGCTGGGTAGTCTAGCCGGTGGCCGGCCAGACAGCTAAGAATGGCAGATTATGTCGGGCCGCCCAGCAGCCGCACGATCTTCGCGCCGAAATCCGGCGCATCCGCTTCGGCCAGCGACAGCACCGTGACGGCAGGCCCCGCCTTGACAGGCCCGCCAGCGCCGAGCAGCACCATGCGTCGCACTGCGGTGCCCTTCTGAGCCTGCACCCGCACCGCGGCCTCGCAACCCTGCTCGCGGGCGATGAGGTCGAAACTGCGGATGCGCATGGCATCGACGAAATCGATCACCGCATGCACGGCGGCCGCGACCGGATCCACGCCTTCTGCCGGATCGGATTCACCGGCACCGGGCAGATCGAGTGCATAGACAGAGCGCTCATGCCCCAGCGGCTGCAGCAGCGGCGCGAACACCCGCCCCGTCTGGCCCGTGCCATGGATGCAGATCAACGTGGTGAGCTCGTCGAATCCGCCGCCCGCCGGAATGGCATTGTGCAGATGCAGCTGCCCGTAACGGCAATCGTAGTAGGCGCGTCGCACGCGCGGTGGCGGTCGCGTCATGCTGGCGTCAGAACATGCCCGAGGGTATGGGCTGCTCGACCGCCGCGGCTTCACGCCCCTTGATGAAGTCGCCGGTGATCATGGCGTCGTAACCCTGGCCCGGAGGCACCATCGGAAACACGCCGGCATCCGGATCGATCATCACTTCGAGGAAGGCCGGGCCATCGAAGGAGAGCCACTCGCGCACCACGCGCTGCACATCGGCATTGCTCGAGAGACGCGCGGCATAACGGAAGCCATCGGCCTGCGCGGCCTTCACGAAATCCTTGGTATGCAGGGATTTGTCGGTGGAAGCCATGCGGCCACCGTGGAACAGCTTCTGCCACTGGCGCACCATGCCGTCGCCGATGTTGTTCAGCACGCAGATCTTCACCGGCAGATTGTAGGTGGTGGCTGTTTCCAGCTCGCCGATGTTCATGCGGATGCTGGCATCGCCGTCGATGTCGATGACGAGGCGATCGGGGTTCGCCACCTGCGCGCCGAGCGCGGCCGGCAGGCCGAAGCCCATCGTGCCCATGCTGCCCGAGGTGAGCCACTGCCGCGGCTCGCAGAAATCGAAGTACTGCGCGGCCCACATCTGGTGCTGGCCCACGCCGGTGGAAATGATGGCCTCGCCCTTGGTCAGGCGGTTGATCTCTTCGAGCACGTGATACGGCTGCACCAGCGCGCTGCTGCGGTCGAAATCCATCGGATGGTTCTGCTTCAGCGCGGCGAGCTCGGCATGCCACACGGAAAGATCCGGCCGGCTTTCGAGCTTGCGGGCCTGCGCCACGAGAGTGCGCAGCGAGTCCTTCAGATCGCCGACATGATGCCAGGCCACCTGCTTCACCTTGTTGATCTCGGCCGAATCGATGTCGAACTGCGCGATGCAGCGCGCGCGCGGCGCGAACTTCGCCGGGTTGCCGGCCACGCGATCATCGAAACGCGCGCCCAGCGCGATGACGAGATCGGCATCCTGCACCGCGTAGTTCGCGAAGGCCGTGCCATGCATGCCGAGCATGCGCATGGAAAGTGGTGCGTGGGTATCGACCACACCGATGCCCATCAGCGTGGTGACCACGGGAATGCCGAGCATCTCCGGCGAACTCGCGCAACTCGGGGGAAGCGCCGGCATGCACCACGCCGCCACCCGCATAGATCAGCGGCCGCTGCGACTTGCCCAGCAGCGCGAAGAACGAGGCCAGCTGCGCATCGGGAATGCGGCGCGATGTCACTTCGCGCATGCGCTTCTGGTAGACACCGATGGAAGCGGCGGTGCCCTTGCCGGCAAACACGCCCTGCCAGTTCTGCACGTCCTTCGGGATGTCGACCACCACCGGGCCGGGCCGGCCGGTGCGCGCGAGCTCGAACGCGGCACGGATGATGCCTTCGAGTTTCTCCGGCTCGGTGACGAGGAACACATGCTTGGCCACCGCGCCCATCACGGAGGCGATCGGTGCCTCCTGGAAGGCATCGGAGCCGATGGCGGCGCGCGACACCTGGCCGCAGATCACCACCATGGGAATGGAATCGGCCATGCAGTCGCGCACGGGGGTGACCATGTTGGTGGCGCCCGGGCCGGAAGTGACCAGCGCCACGCCCACCTGGCCGGTGGACCGCGAATAGCCGGCAGCCATGAAGCCCGCGGCCTGTTCGTTGGCGGGCACGATCAGGGGCAGCTGGCGACGACCGGCCTTGGTCTGCACCTCGTTGTAGAGGAACACTGCGTCATAAGTGGGCAGCACGGCGCCGCCGCTGTAGCCGAAGATGGCGCTGACGCCTTCGTCTGCAATGGCCTGCACCACCATCGCTGCCCCGGTCATGGTCTGGCCGGCGAGGGGGTGTTCCACTTGCGGAATCGTCAGTTTCACAGTGTCGTTCATGGTCTTGGAAGGGTAGCATGTGGCCCTATGCGCCACATCATCGGAATCCTGCTACAGAACGAATCCGGGGCCCTTTTGCGGGTCGCGGGCCTGTTTTCCAGCCGCGGCTACAACATCGAATCACTGTCGGTTTCAGCAACTGACGACCCGGCCGTCTCCCGCATCACGCTGGTCACCAAAGGCTCGGAGGCCGTGGTGCAGCAGATCGTCAACCAGTTGCACAAGCTGATCGACATCGTCGCCGTCGACGACATGACCAGCGACGACCACCTCGAACGCGAACTCGCCCTGCTCAAGATCCGGGCACGGTCGGCGCAGCGCGCGGCGGTGCAGGCCCTGCTCACTCAGGCGGGTGCACGGGTGCTGAGCGAAGAACGCGATTGTCTGATCGTGGAGCTGGCCTCGAGCGAGGCAGCCATCACCGAGCTCGCCAGAACCCTGGCGGGAACGGCCGAACTGCTCGAAATCGTGCGTAGCGGCCCCCTGGCCATGCTGCGCCACGAACCCATCCTGCACGTCGTGGAAAGCTGAAGATCCACTCCGGCAAGGCGCCCATGCGCCGAGCCGGGATGGCAGCCACCGCGCTTTTTACAGCGCGGAGTTGTCGGTTTCGCCGGTGCGAATCCGGATCACGCGGTCGATATCGGTGACGAAGATCTTGCCGTCGCCCACCTTGCCGGTCTTGGCGGCCTTCAGCACCGCTTCGATGACCTGATCGACCAGTTCGCTGCGAACTGCGACTTCGATCCGGGTTTTGGGGACAAAATCAACGACATACTCAGCGCCCCGGTACAGCTCGGTATGACCGCGCTGACGACCAAAGCCCTTCACTTCCGTGACGGTCATGCCAGATACACCAATTTCAGACAACGCAGCACGAACGTCGTCAAGTTTGAACGGCTTAATAATTGCAGTAACCAGTTTCATGCGAGACTCCCGCCTCCGTTATTCTCAGGTCGCCTTCAGAGCGGTTAAGGACTGGATTGCAGGTTGCACCTTTCGTGCCACGGGCATCACAGCGCCAAACCCATATTGCCACAGCCTTCGCGTAGGCTTGGGCCCATGACAACGCACTGTTTTGGCGCATGACGAACAGGCACGCGCGCAATGCTGGTGCGAACCGCGCAATTCGCGCTCTGGCCTGCCTCGTTTTCAGTTTCCCGATATTGGCTTCCGCACCGGCTGCCGCTGCCGAGCTGCGCCTGCTGCGCGCCGACCGCGCACAGCTTCGAACCACGGTGTTGCAGCAGGATGAGCTGCGGCTGCAGCTGGATTACGACGGCGCACAACAGCAATTGCAGCTGCGCCCCAAGAAACATCTGGGCGAACTCACCCGCCGGCTGCGCAACCGCGCCACGGCCTACGAAGGCGAGATCCCGGGAATACCCGGATCCTGGGCCGCACTGACCCATACCGGCGGCCGCTGGACCGGAATCTGGTTCGACGGCCAGCACTATTACGGTGTGGCTTCCGGCGAATCCCTGGCATCCATCAGCGTCGATGCCGCAGGCACCTCGCCGGACAGCACTCTGGTCTATCGCCTCAGCGACGCCGTCTGGGAAGACGTGGATTTCTCTGGCGACACCCGCACCCCCGGCGAGGATGCCGAGAGCTTCATGGAGAAGCTGGGCATGGAACTCGCCGCCCCCGACCACGCGCTGGCGCTGCTGCCCACCCGCCGGCTCTCGGTGGCGCTGCTGGCCGATGCCGATCTCGCGCGCCAGGATGGCGTCGAAACCGAAACCAACATGCTGGCGCAGCTGAACATCGTCGATGGCATCTTCGCCAACCAGGTGGGCGTGCGGCTGCAGTCGGGCAGCGTCACCCTCTTCAATTCGCGCAGCGATCCCTTCACCAGCACCCGGGTCAGCGGCACGCTGCTCGAGGAGCTGAAGAATTACCGCGCGGGCTCCACCCTGCAGCGCAATTCGGGCCTCACCCACCTGTTCACCGGCCGCAACCTCGACGGTCGCACGGTGGGCATCGCGTACCTCGATTCCCTGTGCAGCAATTCGTTCAGCGCCAGCCTTTCGGAGGCCAGCCGCGACACCAGCTTCGCGGCCCTGATCATGGCGCATGAGATCGGCCACGTATTCGGCGCGCCGCATGACGTGGAAGCCGGTTCGGCCTGCGAGGTTGCGCCCAGCGGCTACCTGATGGCATCGCAGCTCAATGGCAGCCGCACCTTCTCGGACTGCAGCCTCGGGATCATGGCGGCGGCGATCGCACCGGGTCAGTCGGGGGCGCGCTGCCTCGTGTCGGTCGACGCGGCAGATGCCACCATCCAGGCCCCGCAGAACCTCAGCCTGGCGCTCAATAGGCCCACAGATGTAACAATCTCGGTCCAATCTCTCGGTAATGTGGCCGTTAATGTAGTCAATCTGCGGATTATCCTGCCGCAGACGATGACCCTGCTCAGCGCCGACGGACCCACTGCGAGCTGCAGCAACACCAGCAATGTCGTCGACTGCGCGCTGGGCAACATCGCCCCGGGCGACGAGCCCGCTGTGACGCTGCGACTGCTCGCCACCACCGCCGGCAACACCACCGCGCAGCTGCGGGTGACCGCTGCCAACGACGCCCTGCGCAGCAACGATACCGCCACCCTGCAGCTGGTTGCCGCGGAGGGCACGGACCTCGTGGTCGCCGCCACCGCCGAGCCCCTCACTTTCGCCCCGGGCGACAGCACCACGGTCACCTTCTCGCTGGCGAACCTGGGTCCGGCCGGCACCGTGGATTCCAGGCTTGGCATCGAGATTCCGGCCGGCCTCGCGGTCACCGCCACGGCCTTCGAGAACAGCCTCTGCGCCACCGTCACCAGCGGCTTCGACTGTGGTCCGGATGCGCTGCCTCGCCGGGGGCACCGCCCGCGTCATCCTGACCTTGCGCGCGGATGTAGCCGGCACCTACACACTCACCGCCACGGGCAGCAGCTCGAGGCCGGAGCTCGAACCCGCCAACAACCAGGTGCCGCTGATGCTGACTGTGCGCGCGCCCACGCGCCCCGCCACCAGTGGCGGTGGCGGCAACGGTGGTGGTGGTGGTGGCAGCCTGCCACCGACGATGCTGCTGGGTCTTGCCGCCTTGTGGCGGGCACTTGCCAGCCGCAGGCAGCGCGCGGCTCAGGCCCGGGCGAAGTAATCCGCGAGGTACTGGTCGAAGCTGCCTTTCTGGGCAGATTCGATGGCAGCCTGCTTCACCAGCGATTCCTGCGCGGCCTGATGGAATTCCCTCAGGCGGCCATCGTTGGGATCCGGCAGCGAGCGGAAATAATCACGGTGGATGGTCGACATCCGCAGCCCGAGCTCGAAGAAGTTGTCGCCGCTGGTTTCCAGTTCCCGCAGCAGACGCGCGGAGGGTGTGCGATCCACATCGTCCACCTTCTCCTGCTGCGCGCGCAGCGCCACCGTATACGGCTTTGACGGATCGCCCTGATCCAGCAGCTCGCAGATGCCGGTCATGGAATCCAGGATCTCGCGCGCCCAGGTGGCCAGCGGCAGCTGTCGGCCATCGCGGGCCAGGTTCAGGCCCGGCTCGCGGCCGCGGCGCGAGACCTTCAGGTAGTTGTCGTCGATGCCGGCCTGCTCGCCGGGCTCGATCGGCGGGCCGGATGAGAGCAGGCACAGCGCCACGAAGGCTTCCAGAAAACGCAGCTTGGTCTGGTTCACGCCCACCGGATCGAAGGCGCTGACATCCAGCGCCCGCACCTCGACGTATTCCACGCCGCCACGGCGCAGTGCCGCGCTCGGGCTTTCGCCGGAACGCGTCACGCGCTTGGGGCGAATGGCGCTGTAGTACTCGTTCTCGATCTGCAGCACATTGGTGTTGAGCTGCAGCCATTCCTCGCCGCGCTTCAGGCCCATCTGCTGGTAGGCCGGATGCGGCGTGTTCACGGCGCGTTTCATGTCGCGCAGGTATTCATCCAGGCTGTTCACCGAGACATTCACGCCGGCCTGGTTGCGGTTGCGATAGCCGATATCGCTCATGCGCAGCGAGGTGGCGAACGGCCCATAGGCCGTTTTCTCATCCAGTACTTCCAGGCCGGAAAGCGATTGCCCGAGGAAATCGCGGCCCACCACCGGTGACACGCCGAACAGGTACAGCACCATCCAGCCCATGCGGCGGAAATTGCGCAGCACCTCGAAGTAGCTCGCCGAGCGGAATTCCGGTGTATTGCCGGGCAACTCGCGCAGCTCCACGTACACATCCCAGAACTTCGACGGGAAGGAATAGTTGAAGTGCACACCGGAGATGGCCTGCATCAGCGCGCCGTAACGGTTGCGCAGGCCTTCGCGGTACACCGTCTTCATCTGCCCCACATGCGAGCGGCCGAAGCGCGCGGTGGGCACATCGGCATCGCCCTTCAGCGGGCAGGGCATGGAGGTGGCCCACAGCAGCTCATCGCCCAGGTGGCGGTACACGAACTGGTGCAGGTCGCAGAGGTACTGCAGCAGCTCCCAGCTGCGGGTGAACACCGGGGTCACGAGCTCGATCAGCGACTCGGAAAAATCGGTGGTGATGTGGTCGTTGGTGAGGGCCGAGCCCAGCGCTTCCGGGTGGCGGGAATGGGTGATGGCGCCATCGGGCAGCACCCGCAGGCTTTCCTTTTCCACCCCTTTCAGGCCGTGCTGCAGCACTCCCGGCTCGCGGGCATTCACCAGCGCGCTCAGGCGTCGTTCGAATACGGTGTCTGTAGCGCGCCTCATGTGGCCGCGCAGTCTACACGGTATGGCATGCTACCCGCCGCTCCTGCCCCGGGAAGAGGTGGATCATGCTGGTCGGAACCCAAGTCAAACGCGTAGCCCTTGTCGGCTCTGCACGAATTCCCTTTGCCCGGGCCTACGGCGCCTATGCGCAGGTGGGCAACCCGGAAATGCTGACCGCCGCCCTGCGGGCGCTGGTCGATCGCCACCAGCTGGCCGGCAAGCGGCTGGGCGATGTCATCGCCGGCGCGGTGCTCAAGCACTCGAAGGATTTCAACCTGGTGCGCGAATGCGTGCTCTCTTCGGGGCTCGATCCGCAGACCCCCGGCCTCGACATCCAGCGCGCCTGCGGCACCAGCCTCGAGGCCGCCATCCTCGTGGCCAACAAGATCGCGCTGGGGCAGATCGACTCGGGCATCGCCGCCGGCGTCGACACCATCAGCGATCCGCCGGTGGTGTTTCCCGCCTCGTATCGCGAACTGCTGCTGGCGAGCTACCGCGGCCGCACTTTCATGCAGCGGCTCAAGCCCTGGTTCGGCCTGCGGCCGAAGCATCTGAAGCCCGTGCTGCCCGGCGTCATCGAGCCGCGCACCGGGCTTTCGATGGGCCAGAGCTGCGAGCTGATGGCGAAGAAATGGCAGATCACGCGGCAGGAGCAGGATGAACTCGCCGCGGCCAGCCACGCCAATGCGGCGGCGGCCTGGAAGGCCGGCTTCTACAAGGATCTGGTCGTGCCCTTCGCCGGGCTCGACAAGGACAACAACGTCCGCGCCGACAGCACCGTCGAAAAACTCTCCAAGCTGCGCACCGTGTTCGATACCAGCAGCGCCGGCACGCTCACCGCCGGCAACAGCACGCCGCTCACCGATGGCGCGGCCGCCGTGCTGCTGGCCAGTGAAGACTGGGCGAAGCAGCAGGGTCTGCCGGTAAAGGCCTGGCTCACCTATGGCAAGACCTGGGCGGTGGATTTCGCCAGCGGCGAGGAAGGCCTGCTGATGGCGCCCGCCTATGCCGTTTCGTCCATGCTGAAAGATGCGAATCTCTCGCTGCAGGATTTCGATTTCTACGAACTGCACGAGGCATTCGCCGCGCAGGTGCTGTGCACGCTGAAGGCCTGGGAATCCGCCGACTATTGCCGCGACAAACTGCATCGCAGCGCGCCGCTGGGCAGCATCGATCGCAGCAAGCTCAACATGCGCGGCAGCAGCATCGCCGTCGGCCATCCCTTTGCCGCCACCGGTGCACGCATCCTGGGCGTTGCCGCGAAGCTGTTCGAGGAACTGCCTTCTGCGAAGCGCGGATTGATTTCGGTGTGCACGGCAGGCGGCATGGGCGTCACCGCCATTGTCGAGCGCGCTTAAGCCATGAGCGAGTTCAACCGGTTGATGGCGCGCGACGGGCATCAGTTCGATGCCTGGCTGGCGCCTGCTGCGGGCACGCCACGCGGCGCGCTGGTGGTGCTGCAGGAAATCTTCGGCGTGAATTCGCATATCCGCGCCGTGACGGATGGTTATGCGGCCGAAGGCTATGTGTGCATCGCCCCGAGCCTGTTCGATCGGGTGCGGCGCAATGTGGAAATGGGTTACGAACCGAAAGACGTGGAGCACGGCAAGGGCTATGCGATGCAGATTCCCGAAGAGAAGCTGCTGCTCGACATCCAGGCCTGCATCAATGTGGTGAAACACGCCGGCCCGGTGGGTGTGATCGGCTATTGCTGGGGTGGCAGCCTCGCGCACCTCGCCGCCTGCGAACTCCCCATCCGCGCCGCGGTGGATTATTACGGCACGCGCACGCTGCAGAACCTGCATCGCAAGACGCGCGCGCCCGTGCTCTACCACTTCGGCGATCGCGACAAGACCATTCCGCCGGAAGGCATCGCGCAGATCCGCGCCGCGGATCCGGGCGGCGAGTTCCATGTGTATGCGGCCGATCACGGCTTCAACTGCGATCACCGCGCGGCTTACGACGCGGCCGCCGCGAAACTCGCGCGCGAACGCACGCTCGATTTCCTGGCGCGCCACCTGCGCCCGCGCGAGGGCGATGCGGCGGATGCCGATACCGAAGAGGAATCGAACTAGAGCATGTCGCAGTTCACGCCTTCGCCGGCCTATCGCGATCAGGGGCCGTACCAATCCGGCGTGCTGCTGGTCAATTCCGGCACACCGGATTCGCTGACCTCATCGGGCGTGCGCCGCTTCCTGCGCCGCCTGCTGCGCGATCGCCGCACCATCGAGGTGTCGCGCGCGATCTGGTGCTGGATCCTCTACTTCATCATCCTGCCGCTGCGGCCGGTGCGCGTGCTGCCGAAATACCGGCGCGTATGGACCGAACGCGGCTCGCCGCTGCTGCTGCATTCGCAGGCACTGCGCGATGCGCTGCGCGCGCGACTGGCCGAAGAGATGGGCAAGGAAGTGGCCGTGGAACTCGGCATGCTCTATTCCACGCCCGATGTGGCGCAGGGCCTCGATGCATTGCGCGCTGCCGGCGCGCAGCGCATCGTCGTGCTGCCGCTGTTCCCGCAGTATTCCGGCACCACCAATGCCGCGGCTCTGGATCAGGTGGGCCGCGCGCTGCGCAGCTGGCGCTTCGTGCCGGAGCTGCATTTCGCGGCCGACTACGCGGTGGAGCCACCCTACATCGCCGCACTGGCTGAAACGGTGCGCGCGCACCGGCAGCAGCATGGCGCGGGCGATCACCTGCTCATGACCTTCCACGGCATTCCGAAATCCTATGTGGAAGAGGGCGATCCGTATCAGCGCAAGTGCGAACTCACGGCGCGCGCACTGGCCAGCGCGCTCGGTCTTGCCGATGCGGACTGGAGCCTGAGCTTCCAGTCGCGCGTGGGCCGCGCGGAGTGGCTGCGGCCCTACACCGATGACGTGATCGTGCAGCTGGCCAAGCGTGGCGTGCGCACTCTCGATGCGGTGTGCCCGGGTTTCGCGGTGGATTGCCTCGAGACCATCGATGAGATCGGCCACGAGTGCGACGTGACCTTCCGCGCCGCAGGCGGCACGCAGCTGCGCTACATCCCCGCGTTGAATTCAGGGCCGGCACAGACCAGCCTGCTCGCCGGATTGCTGCGCCCGCTGCTCTGAAGCAGCGCCCGCCTTCATGCTCGGCCGCTTCCTCGAACTGGCGCTGGTGGTGGATGATCCGGGCGCGGCCTGGCAGCGCTACCAGCAGTATGGTTTTGCTGCGGCCGAGACTGGCGACATCTGGAACCATGCCTATGGCGTCGTGGCCTGCCGCAGCTTTGCGTTGGGGTTGCATGCGCGCGGCGCTGAAGATTTCACCGTTACCTTCGTGCGCCCCGACGTTGCCGCCCTGCACCGTGACCTCGCCGAATGCGGCGTGCAGGTGGAACAGGCGCGGCTCGGCAGCGATGTGTTCAACGAACTCGCGCTGCGCGAACCCGGAGGCAAGCTGCTGCGCGTGCTCGAAGCCCGCAGCTTCTCTCCGCCTGCCGAATTGCCGGAACGCACGCAGTTCGGGCTGTTCACTGCGCTAAGCCTGCCCTGCCGCGATGTGGAGAAGGCCGCAGCTTTCTGGCGGCAGCTGGGATTTGAAGTTTCACTGTCCGATGAACCCTGGGAAGGGTTCACCGTGCCGGGCACACCGCTGGCCTACCATGCCCGCCGCTCGCTGCCAGAACCGGCGCTGCTGTTTCATCAGCCTTCTGCAAAGCCGGGCCTGGTCGAGGAGATGGGGCTGCAGCCCGATACCCAGCTGGATGCGCTGCGCGACCGGGAACATTCCGTGCTGCGCACGGCCGAAGATCTGGCGGTGATCGTGCTCGGCTGAAGCGACGGTCGAAATTCCGAGTCAACTGGGAGTAGGCTCCGTTCAGGCACCAATTCATTTCGGGGAAACGACCATGGACGAGCAGTCACTGAACCGGCGACAGATTCTGGGCGGGCTGGCCATCGCCGCCGGCACCACCACCCTGCTGGGTGCGATGGGTTCGCGCGATACGGTGGCTGCCGAGGCTGCGGCTGCTCCTGCCACGCCATCGCAGGCTCCCACCATCACCACCATCAAGGACAAGGTGGCCTATGTCACCGGCGGCTCCAGCGGCATCGGCCTCGGCATCGCGCGCGCGCTGCATGAAGCCGGCGCGAAGGTGGTGCTGGGCAATCTCGACGACAAGCAGTGGGCCGATGCGCTGAAGAACTTCCCCGCCAATGATCCGCGCGTGTTCACCGTGGTGCACGACGTGATGGACAAGGATGGCTGGCAGCGCACTGCCGATGCCATCGAGAAGAAATTCGGTCCGGTCGACATCCTCATCAACAATGCCGGAGTCGGCCTGCAGCAGTCGGCCAGTGCCGGCTCGCTGAAAGACTGGGAATGGGGCATGGGCGTGAACTTCTTCGGCCCCGTGTATGGCATCAACACCTTCGTGCCACGCATGCGCGCGCGCGGCACCGGTGCGCACATCATCACCACCACCTCCACCAGTGGCATCCTGCCGAACTCCGGTGCCGGCATCTATTCCGTGAGCAAGATCGCGGCGGTGGGTCTGATGGAGACGCTGCGCGCCGAGCTCGCCGCCACCAACATCGGCACTTCCTGCTTCGTGCCAGGCAACACGACCTCCAACATCGGTCAGAGCGAGACGCATCGGCCGGAAACCTTGAAGAACGAAGCAGCGCCCGCGCCGGCAAGGGCCGCTGGTGCTGGCGGTCCGCCACGTGCTGCCGCGCCGCGCCCTGCAGCGGCCGCGCCGCCCGCGCCTTACTGGGCACGCCCGCAGGATCCCGTGGTCGTGGGCCGCGTGGTGATCGATGGCATCCTCCACAACGATCTCTTCATCGTGCTGCAGCCCGAGTGGCGCCCCGGCGTCGAAGCGCGTGCGAACGCGCTGCTCGAATCCATGGTGCCCGTGCTGCCGATGCCGGAGTCGATGACCACGGGCGCCGCCGATCGCTACCTGCGCACGCCGATCTACGCGCAGGAAGTCGCGCATCGTCGCGCCACGCGCAGGCGGACGATCCAGGGGATCTGATCCGTGAAAACCGTGCTGGTGACCGGCGCCAGCGGGTTTGTCGGTCGCCACCTGTGCGCCAGTCTGGGCGCACAGGGCGCGCAGATCATCGCCCTGCAGCATCGCACCGTCGCGGCGGCAACGCCCGGCGTACGCGTTGTGCAATCGCTCGACACATTGCCGGATGATCTGCAGCTCGACGCCATCGTGAATCTCGCGGGCGCGCCCATCCTGCGCACACCCTGGACGGCTGCGCGGCGGCGTTTGTTGCTGTCGAGCCGCCTGGATACCACCGCATCGGTGTTGAAGCTGATCGCGCGTCTGCGACAACGACCGCAGGTGTTCATCAGTGCCAGCGCCGTGGGTTATTACGGCGTGCGGGGTGATGAACCACTGGATGAATCCGCCACGGGGCAGGCCATCTTCCAGTCGGAACTCTGCCAGCGCTGGGAGCAGGCCGCCTTGCCCGCGGCCGAGCTCGGAGTGCGTGTCGTGCTGCTGCGTTTTGGTGTGGTGCTCGGCACGGACGGCGGCGCGTTGCCGCCGCAGGTATTGCCAGCGCGGTTTGGCGTGGCGGCGGTGCTCGGCGATGGCCGGCAAGGCATGCCCTGGATACACATCGAGGATGCGGTGGGAATCATCGAACACGCCATGCGCACATCGACGCTTGCTGGCGCGGTGAACGTGGTGGCGCCGGACCACGTCACGCAGCGGCAGTTCCAGCGCGTGCTGACGCAGGTGCTGCAGCGCCCGTTGTGGCTGCGCGTGCCGGCATGGCCTGTTCGCCTGCTGCTCGGCGAGATGACGCAGCTGCTGCTGGATGGGCAGCATGTGGTGCCGAAGAAGTGCGTGGAACAGGGCTACCAGTTCAGGCATCCGCTGCTGCGGGCGGCGCTGGAGAATCTGCTGTTATCTTCAACACACGCAAAGGCACCGCATTGAGCATGCCTTCCCTGCCACGCAGCACACGCCGGCTGTGGCTGGCACTGCTCGTCATTCCCCTCTACACCGCCTGCTCGGCGACCTACCTGAATTTCACGGGGCAGGTCCAGAGCAGCGACTGGCGAACGGCAAGCCGTGAACCCGCAGGGCTCGCACCCGATCCCGCCACCACCCCCGAGGCCGTCGTGCAGGTGTATGCCGCGCGCGCCGTGCGCTGGCGGGGCTACTTCGGCGTGCATACCTGGATCGCCGTGAAACGCAGCGGTGCCAGCGAGTTCACGGTGTACGAGGTCAACGGCCATCGCATGCGCCGCAGTGGCACTTCACTGGTCACCGGCAACCGCGCACCGGATTCCTACTGGTATGGCAACCGGCCAGAGCTGCTGAGCGAGCAACGCGGCGCTGAGGTGGACGGCCTCATCCAGCGCATCGAGAAGGCGGTGGCAGATTATCCCTATGCGCAGAGCTACCGCGTCTGGCCGGGCCCGAACTCGAACACGTTCACCGCATTCGTGCTGCGCGCCGCCCCGGAACTGCGCGTGGATCTCCCACCCACGGCCATCGGCAAGGATTACCTCGGAGTGATGCCTGCCGCGATGCTGCCCAGCGGAACCGGCGTGCAGTTGAGCCTGCTGGGTGTGGCCGGCGTGGCACTGGGCTGGGAAGAAGGCCTGGAAGTGAACGTGATCGGGCTGACTTTTGGCGTCGACCCGAAAAGTCTTTCGTTGAAGCTGCCGCTGATCGGGCGATTGGGGCCGGAGGGGCTATAGCTGCCGGGCTACGGGGATTCCAGGTTCTCCTGCAACTGGATCATGCTTGCCTGACTCACTCGCGCCAGACCTGCTTGTGGGTGATCGAGATCGATGATGAGCGAAATGACCAGAACGACAATGATGGAGTAAGCCACCGTAGGCATCAGGCCGCGAGCCCGTGCCAGGCCATTTCCATACGTCAGGACTCCAACCGCCAGGATCGCGAAGCCCATCATCATCAGCAGCACACTCTCTGGCACGTGATTGGCAATGGCAATATCACGCTTTGCCTTGATGTCGATCAGTTGATTCACGGCATGGGTAAACAAGCCCAGCGGAACAGATCTCGGATCCGCTTCCGCGGCGCCATAGGCAAGCCCCCAGAGCTGTTTCTGGATCTGTCTTGTTTCGGAGTCAAACTGCAACCGGGACGGTGAACCCTGCTCCGTAAGAAGCACTGAATCGAGCCGTACCTTGACGTACCGGCGAAACTGCTCTCGCGCTTCGGCTTCTTCAGCTGCGGGCAGGATTCCGGCTCGAAGCGCAGCGGTGCCGATGGCGTTGGATTCCTCGACCACCACCTGCTTCCGGTACTCAAAACGGGACAGGGCCATGGAAAACGTGAACCCGAGCAGAAGGGAAAGCAGCCCGAGGATCGCCGCCTGGATGCTGATGAACTGGGTGCGAGACAACTCGCTGTGCCCTTCGCGCGCCCTGCACCCGAGCCGGTACCCCAACTCTCCGGCGAGAGCCAGCAACCCAAGCAGGACCACCGCAATGAGTAACTGGGATTTCTGATACAAAAACTCGATAGGCAATTGGAATTCCTTGTTGCTTGGCTTCTGGCGGGTACTCGCCGCCTGCGTATCGAACCTACGCCAGCGGCATGGCGTTGAACACACCGACCACTAGACCTTGTTAGAACACCATTTGCATACGCCGCTCCTAGCGAGCACTTTTCTTAGCCAGCTTCTGACTCATGTTCAGGACGGCTGTGAAGTTGGCCGTCAGACCCGCCTTCAGTGATTCGTCGTCCATATCACCTAGGAACTGAAGTGTCTTTGGACAGGTGGATGCGGCGTCCAGTCTCTCGAAGTTGTGTTGCATGTCATGAAAGCTATCCTTGAGCGCGTCCATGATTTCGGCTGGAACCGGCGTTTCCTTCATACCCTTGAATTCGTCAGAGGCGAGAACTTCCTTCGAGATGCCTTGCATGCGACTGTTCAGGCCTTCAATAAGGCTTGCGAATTTTGGCTCCAACTGCGGAACTTCGGCAGAACAGTGGTCTGCATAGATTCGAAATCTCAGCATGGTCACAAACCGGGAAACTTCGCCTGCCGACTCCTTCGGCCATACCGCCTCGGCAGCAATGGCAACCGAGGTAGTCATGGCCGCAGCGAGCACGATGAACACGGAGTATCTGAGGGTCATGGGGTGCGCTTAGCGCGAGCTCCTGCAATTGCTGGATTCTGCGAGCGAATCCTCTGTATAGGCCAACGCCACCGCTCTACCTTCCACGAGTTGAAGAACGTAATGACTAACGGCCCTGTAGCGACCACCGTTCTGCGCTGACTCACTGAAGCAGATTGCCACTTCCTGAGCGCCATCCTTGTTGTAATCTGATTTCCCCAGAACTCGAATCTGAAAGAACCACTCGCCGCGCTCGTCCGACGACGCGGTGGTGTCTGTCAGTTTGGTGGGGTGAATGCCAAGATCGGCGAAATGTCGCTGCCCTGGCTTCCGCCGGGGACCAGTGGAATTGCGGAAGCTCGAGATGTCGAGCCGCTCAAACACGAACTTCGCCAGTTCGCGGTCCGGCCAGCCCGCTTCTCCGGGCTGAGCAGCAGACGACAACCCCACAGACACCAGGAACGAACATCCCAGTGCTGCTATCGCGAGCGGTCTGCAGCAAGCCATCAGCGACCTCGATAGTCCCAAGGGGAACAGCCTGTTCATTGCTGTGACTCCAACCGGTGGGTGGCAGAATCAATCACGACTTGACTGCCTCCACCAGCAGCAGGCGCGCGCCGTCAGGTGCAGTCTTTGCGATGCGCCGGATGGCGATGCATTGATCATCGGACCAGTCGTGCAACGAAGTCGATACGCTCATGCGGCGCGGCCCACCGCCGATATCGCCAATGGTCCTGAACGGCGTGAAGTCATAGCTCGCAGGCACCGGGCCGATCATGCCAACCGACTCCCCAGTGGAGGTCCAGGCCCAACATGCGCGCCAGTCCGCGTGGCGGGATTCTCTGTGCTCATGGGTCCCTCGAATTACTGTTGTTAGTGCGCTCGCCACCCAGCCAGTACCCGGGCCCATTTCCCGTGACGCTGGAGGACCGACCTGACGCACTACCGTCAACCTCGGATACCGCGAGGAAACTCAGCATTGATACAAGCGTCACCAGAGATACCAGAAATAGGAGCTGATGCATACGTCGAAATGATCCAACAATTCCTACTTCCCCAACTGTGCGGATGGATCCGTCTCCTGGCGTTCTCCGCCAATCTCCTCGCCATCACGTCGTGTTGCCGCCTCGAGTGCGGCAGCCGCCGCCGCTCGTTCCACTAGTAGCGCTGTCAGCTCCGGATGCTTCCGAACCAGGTTGCGCATATTGCGTTCGTTGTATCTTTCATAGAATCGATCCTCGGCTTCAATGATGGCTTGGCGCAACTCCGATGGCTCCAGTCTTGATCCGAAGCCTCAACTTGATCGAGTTCTTCCAGATCTTTTCGGGACTCAGCCGCGATTGCTGCAGGCAATTGCAGTGACATCGCGGCCGCAGTGATGAGGGTGCGGACTGAGTTCATGCGCGGTTGGTGAGTAGGTCGGCCAGCATCCGAGTTCAGCGGCCGCCCGTTGACGCACGAGATGTTAAGCAACATTTGCACCCCCTCTTGCAATGCGGGCCACAACAAACGCCACTACCAAGGGCAGCACTAGAAACTCGATCGCGAGCACTCCGACAGGCGCCAGTTCAAACATCAGAAGTGCGTGTCGAGATTGCCCAGGAGACGGCATGTCGAGCGTAACAGCATGGGTCTCGACAGGAAGTGTCGAAAGCACGACAAGAAGAAGTGCGTAAAGTGCGGGTATCGCAATGATGACAGGTAAACCCACTCCTTTGATGCCGGAGAGATATAGCCCGACCCGAAAACTGACAGCAAGAATGGTCGTGACGATGCCAGCTGCCACGATGGTAATCAGAGCCGGGAGCGATGACAGCGCATGGCCCGCCTGGAGCGCCATGAAGGCCGGGACAGTCGCCAGGGCTAGAAGAACTAATCCCAGAACACCTGCGCCACGCCATGCCGCTTGCCAATGCGTATACATATCCGTGTTAGGCGTACCCTTAGTCAGTTGTTTGCTGGATGCCCTCAACGCGCCCCGCATTGTCTAGCTTGAGCAGCAACCATTCGCTATCGATGCTGACGAATCCACGTTCACTCCCAAGGTTGTATACAAGATCGTAGGCTTGAAAGTACCTGGTAGCCGGAGGTTCACCAAGCAACGCGACGACCTCTACTCTGGTAAGCCCAGAAAGCTTCCCCTTACGCACTAGCCAGTCGGCCATGCGGTGGCGGCGATGTTTGTCGTCGTTCCAGCTTTCAGCCTGGGCATCCCACACGCCCCGATCGAACGGAAGCGGTCGTTCAAATGATGCCTCAGGTTTGAGACGCCAATCAACTCGCCGTCCTGCACAAGCCAACAGGCAGTAGCCGGAACGAAACCAACAGGCAGGTTCGTGCCTGTTGCAAAGTCGTCGAGACGTCTGAGAAGCGCCGTAGCTTGATTCATAATCAGGTCGTGGGAGAATTAGCTCGAATCCCACAGTGTCACCTAACGCCCAAGTTCAGCGGGCAGGCGCCGCCTCTGCCAACCAGAAGAATACTTCGTTCTGGTCTGGGTCGTTTAACGCGATTGTCGGGGCGCCCCAATGGACATGCGTGACCTTGATTGCCCTGCTTTCAATGTGCTGCCTGAGCGCAGCAGTGCCCTCCTCATCGAGTCCGATAAAGACTCGGCCGTTACCAGGTCGATCGACAGTAGCTGCCTCAGTTTGATTCAAGATTAGCTCGAAGCCATGCAAGGAGACCTGAAATACGTGCGGCTTTCCGTCTTCCTCGTAGGTCCAATCCAAAGAGAATCCCAATTCATTGGTGTAGAACGCCAAGGAACTTGAAGCATCGCGAACAAAGAACACGGTTCTTGCATAGAACTTTGCCATTGAGATCACCCGTGCTCAGAAAACAGCCCAAAGTAGGCGCTTCGGCGTCGCGTCACGCACCAGCTGATCGCGGGAGTATCTGATCGACTGGCGAAACAGCATGAGATGCCCCGTCTTGTTCTTCTTCTTCGAAAGTAGCTCACTTTGGGTCGATCTTGCACTTGATTCTTGTCACAGCCACCTCGACTCCTCTCATCTGGAATAGCTTTGTGCCGTCGGGTGACAACATGTACGTGTACACGTTACGACTAGTGGCCCTAACACCCGGCTGCTTGAAGATGACTTCGATTGAGCGCGGCTTCCCCCACACGACTGCATTGATGAATCCGGAGTTGCCAGCTGTTTGCACAGCTGTCTCACTGATGGTGAGCCTCCTGCTTCCACCACGAGAGCATTCATCGGCAGAGACAGCCCATGTCCCTAGGAACTCGACCGGCACCACTTCAACGTTTGCCGCTGTTGCGGCTGCGGCCAGCATCACAAGAGCGAACAGCGCTGCTTTCATGGTGACCTACGCCACAGCAATTCGATAGCGCAGTCCCGGCGAACTGCCGAACTGATGTGGTTTTGTGTACTGCTCCAACAGGACGCCTCCATTTGCCAGAATGACGCGCTGAGATGCGATGTTGTCAGGATCCGTTGTGACCTCAACAAATGGAAGACCTACTGCCTTGGCTTCCGGCAGTAGCAGCGCCACCGCCGCCTTGGCATATCCGAGCCCAGTCTTCCATGGAACAACTGCGTAGCCAATGTGGCCGGGGCAGTGTACTGGCAGCTCAGTAGTGCCTACTTGCCATCGCAAGTTGATGCTTCCGCAGAAGTCTCCGTCCCACATCCACCGGCTGAAGCCTGGCAGTCGCTTGACGAATGATCCATCCGGGAGCTTAACCGGCTCGCCCTTTGCGTCCCGATCTTCCATGCTCGCAATGAATGCCCCACTGTCAGCACGAATTCGGACCAACTCCTCTCTTCCCGCCTCGGGGCGGGTGGTATTCGGAGACCACCCTCGCTCGAGTGCATCGATGTAGCTCGACAGATGACTTTCAGTAGGTCGAATGAGTTGCATAGCTGGATTTGGCGCTGCCTAATGGCTACCTAACGCCCGATTTCAGCGGGCGGATGATGAGGCCTTGAAGTGAGCACTTTATCCATATCGGTCCCGCTGCAATGAGATGTTAGACGGAGCCAGCGACTGCGGCCACAACAAGCAGACCGCCAAGTAGAAACGAGACGAGACTGACGAGGCCCAGAAGTCTGACGAGCCGTGGTAGTACACGCTCCCCCATGGAACGATGCCACTTCCATGGCAAGCAGAGCAATAGGATGGACGACACAACTAGCGCCATTCCAAACCATAAGAAGAACGGCGAAATAAGCATCCTGGGCGACGCAACAACCAGTGCGACGCCAACCAGGATACGAGCGCCCATTTCGGTGAAGTGGGCCGTTGCCGTCGTGGCAAAGCCAAGCAGAAAGCGGCGTGCAAGGCCTGGTCGCGCAAGCGCCACCGCAGCCAATGCAATGAGGCAAACTCCCGCGGAGACTACGATTCCAGCTGCGACGACTTGAGCAAACGCAAGCATCTCAAGCGCCGTCTAACGACCGAGTTCAGCGTCCGCACGCAGCGAGATGTTAGGCAACGGCAGCACCCTACTTATGATCATCCGCCCAGGCTCCCATGGCATGGGTCGCTTCCCAGTTGCGGCCATCCGTGTCACGTACTGTCAGTTCTTCAATGGTGTCAGAGTCGATGCAGTTTGCGTTGACGCTGAAACCGTCCGGATTAGACCGTGGCACATAGAATGCCTTGATTCCACACGTGGAGCAGAACAAATGCTTGGCGGTGCGCGTGTTGAAAGCGTATGTGGTGAGACCTTCCTGGCCAGACAACAGCTTGAATCTGTCCGCCGGCACGAGCAGGTGTCTGTAGCCAGACTTCGTACAAATCGAGCAATCGCAGTTCGACACGATGAGCCGAGACGGCGCTACAACCTCGAACCTGACGCGGCCGCAGTGACACCCACCAGCATGCGTAACCATTTGCATCCGTTGCCTAACGCCCGAGTTCAACGAGCGGACGATGAGGCCTTGAAGTATGCACTATATCCATCACGGTCCCGCTGCAACGAGATGTTAGACGGCACTTGGAACCTTCGACATGATGCTGCACTCGAGGCCGTGCCAGATTGTGGGCTCACAATGATTCCACCCCAGCCGCGTGTAAAGAGCCTCTTGACCATGCGTGAAGAGATATAGCTTCGAGATAGCCAATTCTGCGGCCTTCACCTCCGCGAAACGACATAGCTCTGAAGCAATTCCCCGGCCCCGAAACCGAGGTTCCGTGTATACGCATCCAAGCCATGGCCCGAGATCCTCCCGGCCCTCAAGGTCGGTGATCCGAAGCGCTGCCATTCCTAGAGCAGTGTCTCCGTCATGGGCGATCCAGGCAATAGGGAGAGTGTCGTAGTTCTCATGTGTGCGGAGTCTGGCTGCTCGCGCTTCCGCCGTGTCGTCTGGATAGACATAGCGCCAATGTTCCACCAGACCAGGCATCAACTGTGTCGCCAACTCAGGGCGATATTTGAGGTAGCTGATTCGCATGGCTGTGCCTTCTAACGCTCTAGCTGAGCTCGCGCAGCACGAGGCCGCGAGGCGTTCACTTTATCGTGACCGCTGCGCTCCAGCGACGAGTTAGAGCCGTTTGCAATAGACGCCAAGATCGTCGCCTTCATGAGATATGTTCTCCAACAAATCCCAGCCACAACGTTCAAGCAGTGACCGCGCGGTACTCGTCCCACAATAAATTCGAGTGTACCCAAGCGAGCGCGCCTCCCCCTCCAGGGCAATGACAAGTAGCGCCCCGATGCCGGCTCTCCGCCGAGAAGGCTCAACCAGGCCAGCTGCAGCCCAAGGCGTTAAATGAGCATGGCTTGCAATGGACTCTGATTTCAATGCGGCGACACCGCACACCGCGCCGTCCGCGAAGGCGACGACCGCACGCGGCAGCCCATCTGGTGAGGCATACCTTTTTAGGTCCGCCGCCGCACTGCCTTGACCGCCAAACCCATACCAAGATGGCCACTCCGCCTCAAACCACTTCTCGAGGGTAGGAATCACATCTGGATGCCTAGACAGAGGCTCGATTGTGATTCCACTGACCATGATGGACTCTAACGCACTAGCTGAGCGCGCGCCGCACAGCGTAGAGAGGCATGCCCTCTATCGTCACCGCTCCGCTCAAGCGACGAGTTAGCCGACCGAATGGACAGGATGATGTGGAGGGCTTCTGCCACAACTATATGCTCATTGACCCGTTGGATTGTCGTCTGGACGGTCTCTGCGCGTCGCCGCCTCGAGCTTCTCTACAGCAGCCGCGCGTTCCTTTAGCAGCAAGCCAAGCTCCGGGCTTTCCAAAACCACACTACGCATATGCCGCTCGAACTCCGATCGCCTCGCCATGATCGCGATTGCGGCCGGGACCGGCGGCGATACGAGTATGTGGCTATCCTGGAACACTTGGCGAATTTCAACCGCCTGTTTGGCGCCTTCCTGTACCGCCCTCTCTTGATATAGCGGCTTGCACGTACGCGTTGTTAGCCTGGTTCCTGTCCGCGCTTCTACTCGGCACGTCATATCGAAGTCATTATTGGAGTTGAGTACGTTGTACCTTTCATAGAAGCGATCTTCTGCTTCAATGATTGCCTGGCGCAGCTGCCATAGCTCCTCCTTGGATCCGTAGACGAGGACTTGATCGAGTTCGTCCGCGACATCGCTCGGCGCACCGGCGGGCGCTGCGCGCAGCGGTAGCATCAACGAGGCAATCATGACGAGAAGGGGTAGTAAGGTCATGCGCAGTTGGTAGGCCGGTCGGCTAACGCGCTAGTTCAGCGGGCGGACGATGAGGTGGGGAGGTGAGCACTCTATCGTTCACGGTCCCGCTCCAACGACGAGTGAGGGCGCACTGCGCAAGCGTCACGCAACAGCCCTGGAAGATCACGCATATGCTCGAACACCGTGATTGTGACCTCACGCAACCTATCCACTGACGTCACACCTCCACCATATGCGAGAACTTGCATTCCAGCGGCGCTAGCAGCCTTCACGCCATTCACACTGTCCTCAACAACTACACAGTCACAAGGCGAGAAACCCATGCACTTGGCTGCGTAGAGGAACAGATCAGGGTGGGGCTTACCACGCGAGACCTCAGTAGCCGAGAAGATGCGGCCCTCAAATTGATCATATAGCCCTGTCAGGCCGAGCGTATATCGCATCTTGTCGTGGGCTCCACTGGAGGCCACGCATCTTGGAATGGTGATGACTTTGAGAGCTTCGACAATGCCCTCCACGGGTTGAAGTTCGGCCGCGAATGCTTGCCGGTACAGGGGCTCAAACTCCACTTCCCAGTTGTCAGGTAGGCTTCGGCCTAGACGTGCTTCAACCGCCGCTCGAAAATCAACGTCGGAAACACCCACAAATCGCTCAATGATTTCTGACTCGGTGATCGGCCAGCCGAGCTTTGCGAGCACTCTCGCATCAACCTTGATGGCCAGACGCTCTGAGTCTACAAGCACACCATCACAATCGAAGATTACTAGCTCAGCCATAGCACCACGGCGGGTCGTGCGACCTAATGCTCGGTTTAGCGGGCGGACGATGAGACCGCGAAGTGAGCACTTTATCCATCACGGTCCCGCTGCAACGAGATGTTATGTGCCTAATTGCACACGGTGTCCATGTGGTCTTTGTATTCCGAGAACTTGAACGGCGTGATGCCTGCGATCTCTCGCCTTGCTTCCACACTTTCAGGGTTATCCATGGCATTTGGCTCCCAATGTCCCGGTGCACGGCAGCGTCCCTGCATGCCGTACCTCTGCGGAGTATTTGACTACCCAGCTCAGCGACGGCGCGCCGCCCGCGACCGAGCACTTTATGGTGCTCCAGTCCGCTGCACGTGGTTGTTAGGCGACAGGTCGAATGGCTCTCTTTAGGAAGGCAACGGAACATGCAACACACAGCGACGCTCCGAGCCCAAATGTGGCTCTTGCAATCCAGCCATTTGCATATTGCGATGCGAAGTGCATTCCCCCACCAAATGCGCCGCTTGCACCGAACATTGATACCCACCCACCGACCGCAGCAAGAAGCGCAAACAGAATCGCTCCAAGTAGGCTATTTAGTCGAGGACGCGTGCTACCGAAGAGCAGTGACGCGGCCGCGAACCAGAACAGGAGCCCCGCGAAGGCGACTATATACAGTGGTGCGTGTATCGACTCCGGCCTTACGGGAACGGCGCCGATTGAAATGCCAAGCGGCAGTGCGCCACAGAGTAAGCACAGCACAGCTGCGAGTCGGTGTGTAGTTGCAGGAGGTGTCACTGTCGCCTATCGCTTGAGTTCAGCGGGCGCAGCACAACGTGTTGAAGTGAGCACTTCATCCCTCACGGCCGTTGCAACGAGTTGTTAGGCGGCACTGACGCAGGCTTCTCGCCATTGAGTCTGAACTGCGCATCACGGCTGTCCACACATGAAGTGTATGGCGGCGCTTCGCTTGGAACCCGGGCGCACAGTCGAATTGGACTGAGTTGCTGATAGCGTTGTTTCCACAAGCCGTCATCGAACACAGGGGCTTGATTGACGGCCACGCCCCGCTCCGCCCACTGGATCGAGTAGAAATCCTCCGCCCCCTTAACCACCAACAGCAGCACGATTTCGCTTCGTGGTTTAGCAGACGACACAGTGCCACAGCCCGCCAAACCGGCAAGGCCCTCGTGACCTTCGATCTTGAGCGTCCCCAAAGCCTTAGCCAAAAACGTGTCCGGACACGCTCGCCTGATACCCGCAGCAATGCTTTGCAAGTACGCGGCAAGGGTGGCTTGCGGGTTGGTGGCCAACGCCTTCGAACCAGACAGGGTAATCATCTGGGTCCATGCTTCAGCGCTTTCGCCCTCCAGTACGTGTTCCTGGATGTACGACGTGGCTGTCACATTCTCGTAGGCGGCCTTAAAGCCTTTCGGGTAAGAAAATCCTACCAGCTGACCAAATACCGGGGTTATGGTGGCAACCTTGAATCCCCTTTCCCGCAATTCGTCGACATTGGACGAGCGGTCTTGCGCGAATCCGGAACAGATGGGCAGGCAGATTCCGAGAATTGACAAGACAACTTGCGCACGACGACTGGCCATCGAGAATACCTCCTTGAGTGACCGTGCAGCCTAACGCCCGAGTTCAGCGGGCGGATGGTGAGGCTTTGAAGTGTGCACTTTTTCGTCACCCGTCCGCTTCATGTGGTTGTTAGGCGGCATGCACGAGCGCACGCTTCCACCCCTCACTTTGATCCGGCGACAAGATTACCTACCTTCCGATTCCGAAGGGTCATTCATGTCGCGACACACAAGCCTCAGCAGGCCAACTACCGCCACCCAAACTAGGATGAAAACGCCCAACTCGAACTTTGCGGTTTCGGGGTTTCTAAGCAGCCCTTTCTCTGAGATGAACCACACAAGAAACAGGCCGAACGTAGCTGAGCCGGCGTACCAGCTGTTTCGACGCGTCTTTGAGAGTCCAGGACTTGGCATCGAGGTCTTCCTCTGCTCATTGGCGAGGTGTGAGTCAGAACCTACGTTACCCAGTAGGGGTGGATTCGTAAAGATATCGCGTGCGCCTGGATATGAGGCCACGAAAGAGGGCCCCAGGCGGACGGTGTGAACTCGTCCAAAGAGCTGGATCGGGAGGGATCGGGACCTTGCACCGCTGTCGATCATGCCGCCTAACGCGCCAACGAGACGCGATGAACACGCCGCTCCAATCGGCGTCGCCGTTCAGCTTGGGCACCGATAATCCGCGCATCCAGGCTGGCAATGGCTTCAGTCTTGTTTTGCATGACAAAGCACTCCGTGTCTCTGGTGCCTAACGCACTAGCTGAGCGCGCGCAGCACGGTGCCGAGAGGTGTGCACTTTATCGTTCACGCTGTGCTCGCGCGACGGGTTAGATTGCGTAGCGTCACGGCACGACTTCGAACTCCTGAAACAGCAATCGGCGATTCCCAAGGAAGTGTGCTCTGGTCCAACGACCCGGGACGAGCTCATACGCATCAGTAAAATGGTACTGGGATACGTCCCGAGCCACTCCGGCTGAGTCGCTTTCGAACACGGCGTAATAGATTAGGCTAGTACGGACTGTTCCGTTCGGCATCCGCATTGGCGGATGTTCGATCACACACTTCAGCGCGAATTGTAGATTGGGAGGTGCGCCTCTCAACTCCAAGTCGTATCCAAACCGCACGCCAAGCTTCATGGGAATTCGGGTTGTATGCTCTACTTGGCGAAAGTCGCGCCTCGGAATATTCTCGAACGAATTGCCCTGAGCGTCCGTTACGATTTCATATGGCCCATCAAGTTCAAATACTCCCGTAGAGACAATTCGACCCACGACACCCTGAAGCTCAGCGTGCTGCACTGACGTGCATGCGACCAAAAGAGAGAATATGGACGCCAAAATTGCCAGATGATGCTTCATAGCAATCTTACGCCCGAGTTCAGCGGCCGCCCGCCGACACCTTGAAGTGAGCACTTTATCTTTCACGGCCCGCCTGCAACGATATTTTAGCGAGCGCGGCGATGATCGCGCCGCGAGGCAAGCAACAGAATGGCCGCGATCGCGTAGCCAAGGGCTAGCGCCCCCACGTACTTGAATGCCGCTGGCGCACCCCCCAGGTCGGGCGGAACCAAAGTGCCAAACGTGGCGGCCACTAGCAACACCCAATGCTGATCGGTGTGCACAGCACGGTAGGCAGCAACTGCCAGCGCTATCGCCATCAAGGCAGCGACAAGAGTAACGCGCGGGATAAGACTACCGGATAAGAGCACGAGCGCCACCCATGCAATTGCACTCGTGACGGCGGCGGCGCGCCCAAGGGCGACTGCAATCTTGTGCGTTACGTTCATCGTGACGTCTCCTTTGTGACGCGATACATGTCAAAGCTCGCTAACGCCCGAGTTTCGCGGGCGGACGCCGAGGTCCAAGCGCGCAACCGCCGTACTCGATGTTCGCATGACGGTGACGCGCGTGCACATTATCGATCCCGGTCCCGCTGCAACGAGATGTCATGCGTTGGCTGACTACTTGCTGAGTTCGCCAGATACATATGCCCCAATCTCTCTGGTGTTCCTGACGAACTCGGCCTCTAGATCGATTCCACACTTGTTCGCGAGAACGATAATCGACCACAGGCAGTCCGATAGTTCATGGCCAAGTTTCGCTTTGTAGTTATCAATCGCCCGCACACCGGCGTCAGCTTGGATCAGTTTTGCCAGATCGCCTACATCCCCTACGAACCCAAGCATAAGTTCTTCTGTCGTCCAGATGCGCCCGTATCGCTTCGTCTCAAACTGTTCGTAGAGCTCGTTTAGCTCCAATCCTGACTTCTCCAGATCACTGAAGTTCATGTCGTGAGGCCTCGTTGTATTCGTAGCGGAGTTTGTCGTATCCAAGCCAGACTCGCCACGTTGGCGCAGCGCGCACCCCAGGAAACAGGTACGCGATCATTCGGGACATGTTTCTCGACGAAGAACGCCCGAGTTCAGCGGGCGAACGCCAAGGTCCAAGGGCACAACCGCTGCTCTCAGTGCTGACATGACAGTAATGCGCGTGCACTTTATCGGTCCCGGCCCTGCTGCAACGAGATGTTAGGCACCCGGTCGGGAGGTCTGACATTTAGGTCGCAGGCACAGAACTAAATCCTCAGTAGCTTGGGAGTGTCTGCGTAGAACTCGACAAATCCGCATGCCGCACATACCCACGCGGACAGTGTGCATGTGCGAGTCTCCTTAAACAAAATGGCATCCGGATCTCGGTACGTTGATACCGACATGTCGTGGACTACGCCCATGTGACCTTGATCTCTGGCTTTCGCGTCCGCGATCACATTGGTGGACTCACATTTCGGACATTTTCCGCTTCGCTTCACCATGCCTCCCAAGGGTTGAGTAGCCTCTCCCTTCAATCGACCCCCAACGCGTCGTGCCGTCAATAGGTGGTGCCTAACGCCCGAGCTCAGCGGGCGGACGCCGAGGTCCAAGCGCATAGCTGCGGATCTCAATGCTGGCATGACCGGGATGCGCGTGCACTTTATCGAACCCGGTCCCGCTGCAAAGAGTTGTTATGCGGCGCTCGAGAGCGCAGGTCATTTAGGGCGACCCAGGGCATCTCGGTTTACCTTCTGACCAAGGAATTGCTCGAGCTGTTGAAGATAGTCATTCATCGGCCGAAGTCCAACGCTCTTTCGTCGGGAGTCGAGGTTTGCAGCGTCTTCAACCAGATATACCGTCCAGGTTCCGTCTGTGGCAGTAACGACTTGGGTTCCGTATTTCTGGGGACTGCCTTGCCGCTGCAGAACCCTATCCTCAAGCGTGGCGAAGTCCGCTGGCTTCACGTACCCCGCGCTCGTAGCCGCCGCAATGACGGGGAGGTACCTCTCCTGGACGGGGAGTTCTGCATGCTGCACTATCAGCCAGGCGCCTTGGCTTGCGCCCTCTCCTATGTTGGCGGTTGAAGGCCAACCAACTTCTGCGACGATGGCATCAAGCCGCGCCACGTTGCTCGCATCAATCCGAGCCATTTCCTCAATAAGCGCCAAGAATCTTGGTGACGGATTGTTTGGAACAAGTGGCTCGGACCTTAGGTGTGCGCCGTATCGCTCCCTCACTTCTTGGTCTACTTGCACCATTTGAGCGATCTCGGACTGAATTGCGCGAGCTCGCTCCGCGTCGGCTCCGAATGCGCCTACGCTGATCACCAGGGCAACGAACGTGACGATGTCGTTAGCGCGCCGCATAACGCACTAGCTGAGCGCGCGCAGCACACGGCCGCGAGGTGCGCACTTCATCTGCACCGCTGCGCCCGAGCGACGGGTTAGGCGACTCTCGCACAAGTTGGCCCTGAAACTTGATCATTGAGGCGGAGGGACTGGGCGCCGACGGTAGTTTGCAATGACCCGAACGATTATGTCCGCTATAGCCTGCTCGTTCATGCCGCGTATCGTTGATGCAAATGTGGCGCAGTATGGTTCCGTGCTTTGCTGATCCGCGGCGGCGCGGAGCTTTCGCTCATCTTCGACCATGTGAGCTTTGACCTTCTCGAGGTCTGCGGGCGTCATCTTCCGAATGTCGTCGCCCCTGGGGCCCGACAGCAAGTCTTTCGTTGCAACCATGAGTGCCTGAACGTGTTTCTGGTACGACATCTCGAGATCTTCACGCTGCTTGGGATACTTGTCGCTGCAGCTATCTATGTATGGCTCCAGTTGCCCCGTGACTATTTTGTGCATAACGTCAGAAAGGGTCTGGTCGCCAATGAGCAGGGTCACTTTGTCCTGAGCCGAAACCGTACACGCGAAAGCAAGCGTCAGTGCGATGGGAGCGGTCAGCTTGTGCATGTGACTCCTTTCAGCAAGCAAGTGGGTACAAAGGCGCCTACGGGTTCTGAGTAAGGGACACCCGGGCGCTGCACATGCGCTCTAACGCACTAGCTGAGCGCGCGCAGCACACGGCCGCGAGGTGTGCAATTTATCGTGACCGCTGCGCTCCAGCGACGAGTTAGCTAGCAGACGCGAGGTACGGCCGCATGTCGCTTGTCGCTTCACGTTCCAGGACTCCCATAGTGACCTCTACTCCTGCCGCCCGAAGCATGCGTATGCCTTTCCCATCATTCCGAGGGTCCGGATCTAGCGTGGCTACCACAACCTTCCTTACACCGCGTTTAATGAGCGCCGCGGCGCAAGACGGTGTCCGGCCATGAAAGCTGCATGGCTCAAGCGTAACGTAGGCCGTTACATCGTATAGGTCACCGTCAAGAAGCTGAAGAGCCATAGCCTCTGCATGATGGCCGCCAGGTGGTTGCGTGTAGCCGCGCGCTACAATAACTCCAGCCCGAACCAGAACGCACCCGACCGGTGGGTTGGGCAAACAACCTGGCAGCGCACGCTTTCCCTCTTCAAGAGCCTCCCGCATGTGCGCAGTTGTGTCCACTGCTAGCTAACGCCGAAGTTCAGCGGGCGGAAGGTGCCGCCGTGAAGTGAGCACTTTATGTGTTCCGGCCCCGCTGCAACGACCAGTTATGCGCTCAGGCGGGACACCAAAGGGAATGCCTCTGGATTGCGGATCGACTCCACGGACAGATCCACGTCCAAGCTCGGCCAATACAGGTGCTGAGCAGAGGGCATTTCTACATTCGTAATCTGCGCAATAGTCGCGTCACGAAACCAAGGGAACGACGAGAACGGCACAAACAGCTCCTCGTCTCCCAGGAGCAGCCAGAAGCCGTGAGGCGACACGTTGGCGACCTCAACCCCCGAAGTGAGCTTTCCAGCTGTTACGACATTCATCAGTGTGCGCCTCCACGAGTGCCTGGGCTTCCTTCACCTGCCTCTCGCTCAAGCCATGATTCTGCGCCAGGGCGATGGCGGGCTCAAGCCAGAATTTGGCCTCACCGTCCGGACAGGTGACGTGAACGTGCATGCGCGGCTCTTCGCGCGAGAAGAAGTAAAACCGGTACGGGCCGTCACGGAACACGGTGGGGCTCATGGACCCACTCTAGCAGTACCTTCGGGATATGCACCGGGAACAGAGAGGCGAGAAGTCATGGCGCATAACGCCCGAGTTCAGCGGCCGCCCGCCGACGCGTTGAAGTGTGCACTTTATCGTTCACGGTCCGCCTGCAAAGAGATGTTAGAGGTCACTTGCGACCAGCCCAGAACCCAGGCTTCTGGCGGCGGTGGGCGATAGACAATACGCGCAAAGTATCGCCCTTCACACGGTAGATGATTGCAAAGGGAAACCGTGTGAGCGGAAACCGACGAAGTTGATCATCGAGCGGTTGACCGATATGAGGTGTATCGCCGAGAAGCTCCAGAACTCGCCTCACCTCGCTCAAAAGCTCGCGCCCCAGACCCGTGGCACGTTCTTCCCCAACAGTCATCGCGGTGGCAAGCTCGCGACGAGCTGCTGGGTGAAATCGAGGGGTCATTTCTTCAGGAGCGCCTCAAGCTTCCGGAAGACCTCATCAGCCGGGATCATCTCTACGACCCCGTCTTCGATTTCCTGATCGCGGCGCTTGGCTTCTGCCAGCCACGCTGCATCCACGTCCGGATCGGCAGGGCCATCCAGCTCTTCCCAAAGAGTGCACAGCAGCGCCTGTTTATCAGCGTCGCTAAGTGCCTGAATGTCTTCTCTAATTTGGGCGAGAGCGCGTGCCATGAGCAACAAGGTATCAGCGACGGCGGGTGGGTGCAACGAGGCGCATCTAGTGACCTCTAACGCCCCTGTTCTGCGGCCGCACGTCCAGCGTGCGGCGCACAACAACAAACCTTGAAGCTGCCACAACGGTTGGGCGCGTGCACTTTATCGCTCACGGCCCGCAGCAACAGGTTGTTAGGCGCATCCATGCAACCCTCTTTCCACCATGGCGAGATCGATAGCACTAATAGGAGAGATATCACACCCTGGCCGCCAGAAGTCTACAGCCGTAGTTTCCTCGCCACTCACAGAGGGAGCTCCATCCGTGAGACAAGAGTACAGCGCACAAATAAGCGGGTCGCCGGGGTCCATTGCGCGCTCAATCTCTAGGTAACCCAGAAGAACAGCGCCCGAGCCGACTAGGCCTGATTCCTCGCGAAGCTCCCGCAAGGCGCAGTGGACGGCGTCCTCACCCGGATCGATGAAGCCACCCGGCAGCTCCCATACGAAGCGATAGGCATTTCGCACCAGAACGATCCCGGAATCATGATTGGCTACGACGAGACTAACGCTCGCCCGGAGCTCCTTGGCGCCTCCCTCCAGAACTGAGACGAGGCGTTCACCTCGTTCATTTACTACGGGCTCCGCCAACCTTCGTGCCTTCGCCGACATGTCGGGTGCGCCTAACGCACTAGCTGAGCGCGCGCATGACAAGGCCGCGAGGTGAGCACTTTATCGCAACCGCTGCGCTCCAGCGACGAGTTAGTCGACACATCATGGAACCTCAGGGAATCGCCTTCTTAAGCAGAGTTTGGTAGCGCTCTTCGATGTCCGATCGAAAGTTGCCAACTTGGCCGGCGTGCATGCACCGTTCTGTCATTGGAAGGCCCGGCACATCGCCCCCTCCTTCCCAGTGCGAGGCAAGCTTAGCTCGAAATATGCGCAGCTCATTCACGACATGCTCCGCTGCCTGTTTCACATCCTGACCATACCCTGCGCTCCTTGTACTCTGCTCCAACAGGATCAAGTCTGACAAAACGGGGTCAACGATGCGCACCAATGTGGCTGGGGCACAGGCCTCTGGCCCATGAGCCTGATCTGGGCTATGAGTCATACGCGAGTGGGCTGCCTCATAGAAGACCAGCACTCCGCTAACCCTCCCTTGCATAGTGAGTGCGTGCTCATACCATGCGCGCTTCTTCAGCGACGAGGATGTCTCTGCAGCACAACCTGTGAGAAACAGCACGCCGGCTACTTTGGTGACGAAAGTGTCGCCGCATGGGAACCGGGGTCTCGAGCGCGCCATGGCGGCTAACGCCCGAGTTCAGCGGCCGCCCGCTGCCGCTTTGAAGCGTGCACTTTATCGCTCACGGTCCGCCTGCAACGAGATGTTAGAGGGCGGCGACGTACCACCTGACATGTCGATCTCTTCGTGGCAATGCGGGCAGCACATCACCTCCGGCTCGCCCGGCGGCCGAGGAGGCTTGATCCATGTAGGTGAGAGCTGAAACAGAAGCGGTCGAGTGCAGCTTGGGCACCTGACCTTCCGCACAAGTGCAATGGCCACAACCACGCCCAGCACGGACAGCAGTACCGCTGCAAGTGACAACCACGTAGGCCCACCCCAAAACTGCACTCCTGCTGGGCCGAATGTAAGGGCGCACAGGGCCCCCAAGAACAGCGCCCAAGCGCGACTCTTAGCTTCTTGCGACGCACGATCCAATCGAAGGCGACTCATCGTACAGAGCCCTCTAACGCACAAGTTCAGCGGGCGGATGATGAGGCCACGAAGCGAGCACTTTATCGTTCCCGGTCCCGCTGCAACGACGAGTTATGCGCTCGGGCTGGAGGCATCAGTGCGGCTCAATGGATGGCGAGTCAAAACTTCCGACTTCAGGAAGGCGCGAATGTAAAGAGTGCGAACAACGGCAACGGCCACAACCGCAATCGGGCCTACTGGATAGACGGGCCAATCGACTGGGAACGATTCAAATATCACCCTGCCGAGATAGGCCCAAACAGAGGCTGACACTCCCAAAGCGGCCACCGTCCACACGAGCCAACTTCGCAACACGGCGTTCCTGGCGGCATCCATGAGGCCTTCTCTCTCCTGGAGTGGAACGACCCTCATCGCTGGATAGATCACAGACCAGCGAGCCGTGCGGCGCTCAAGTCGCCGGAGCTTTTCCGCCCTGACTCGCAAGATGAGAGCGTCTGCTGCGGCTAAACTTTGCTGTTTGGTTAGCATCGACGACTCCATTGCCAAGGCGGCGTATAACGCCCGAGTTCAGCGGGCGAACGATGAGGCCGTGAAGTGAGCACTTTATCCATATCGGTCCCGCTGCAACGAGATGTTATGTTGCTATGCCGCTAGGCGAGCGACCTTCAATGACTTGCGACGCTTTTCAACCAACCACAGATCGTACTGGACCTGCTGGTTGAGCCAGCTCTCCGCCGTAGTGTCGAAGGCAATCGAAAGGCGCACCGCCATCTCCGGACTGATGCCTGCCCGGCCGTTGAGAACTGCAGACAAGGTTTTGCGACTCACCCCCAAAGCCTTGGCTGCGTCCGTAACAGACAGGCTTAGTGGCTCAAGGCACAGGCCGCGAAGGATCTCGCCTGGATGCGGAGGGTTATGCATTTGAATTGCCATGTCAGTGATAGTCCTCGTAGTCGACATCCACGATGTCCTTGCCAGAGAAGGCGAATGTAACTCGCCAGTTGCCACTGATCGAGACTGCCCAGCGACCCTTGAGCTTGCCCTTGAGGGGATGCAGCCTCAACCCCGGCAGATCCATGTCCCTCGGCGCCGTGGAGGCAGCCAAACGACCCAACACAAGCCGGAGTCGATCCGAGTGGTCCGGTCGAATTCCGGATTTCACCCCCGTCAGAAAGAATCGCTCAAGCCCACGGTGGCAGAAACTTTGGATCACGTGACAACCGTAACGTTACAGGTTACGGTTGTCAAGCAACATAACGCCGAAGTTCAGCGGGCGGACGCAGGGGCAAGAGGTGAGCACGTGGCATCACGGTCCCGCTGCAACGACCAGTTATATCTACGCACGCGGACGGATCAACTCCGCCAGACTCCTGTCGCGGATGCGCCAGACTCAGCGCGAGAGTTGCCGGAACAACGGGAAGAAGTGCAAGGTGCATAGACCGATCATGCGGCTGCTGCCGTAGCGGCGCAACGGTGATAACCCCTTCCTGGCATGAACGGCAGGAGGCTGACGGATGCCACCGTGCGCCGCCGCAGATGAGTTACGCGGACAGAACCTGGCGACCGCCAGAGCTCAGTGCCTGCACTTTATCGACAACCCGTTTTCGACCAAAGGACCTCAGAGCTGTCCGCGGCGGCAGAATCGCGCACGACTGGGTGGTGGCGAACTTCTACTACCTCGCGGCGCCGCGGAAACAACGGCGATCTCCTGCGCAGACATCTCTACTGGAGATGAGCCAGCCTCACGCTTCTTCTTACCAGCACGGAGATATAACGCCCGAGTTCCGCGGCCGCCCGCTGACGCCATGAAGTGTGCACTTTATCGTTCACGGTCCGCCTGCAACGAGATGTTAGACGACATGCCGCGATGACCCGACGGCAATAAGCAAGCCGATGACACCAACCTCGAAGAGGCCAGCAAACACCATAAAAGCTATCAATGCCCCAAATAACCTTGGTCGTTGTTGCCTCGCCACCGCGCCGGAGCGGAGCACGACTACCCCTGCGCGCCAGCTTGACCACGCGAGGAATCCGGCCATGATGCTGAAGCCCGCAAAGAAAATGATCGCCAGTACTTCGTAAGTCCTTAGTCCATGAATCACGCCTACCGCCAGTGCTACCGCAATAGCCAGGGCGGAGACTACCCAAAGAGCGAGAGACAAGCGAAAGCCGGCACGCAACTGAATCGCCAGAAGTGTCGTTTCTGGGGAGCTAGCGCTGAGGGATCTCATGTCGTCTAACGCACTAGCTGAGCGCGCGCAGCACAAGGCCGCGAAGCGAGCTCTTTATCGCAACCGCTGCGCTCCAGCGACGAGTTAGGCGCCGAGCACACGGCGAACGTCCAAGATCTCTTGATCACTGAGTGGAGAATACTCGCTGCCACAAAGAAGGGGCGAGATGAACCCGGCCTCCAATGCTGCCTGTCGTACGGCGCGGAGTTCTGGCTGTGTGTACCCACCATCTGCGGGGGGTATCAGGTGTACTAGAACTCTTGGCTGAATCACCAGGAACGAGATGGCCCGAGTCTCAACAAGCACCCTACGCATTCCAGTGGCCAGGCTGTCGAAGCTGCCAATAGGTGATCGCGGGTGGGTAAGGTCAGGGCAATCGATAGTGATCTCGTTGGGTCCGCCGACTATGCGGGCCACGAGCTTCCCGGGATACACCTTGATGTATGCGAACTTTCTCACATGCTGTCCCGCGCCTAACGCCCGAGTTCAGCGGCCGCCCGCCGACGCCTTGAAGTGTGCACTTTATCGTTCACGGTCCGCCTGCAACGAGTTGTTAGGTGGTCGGCCAGTGGTTTCAAACAACGGGACTCGGATCTGGCTTCCACTTCACGAACCCCCGAAGATTCATGGCCAAGAAGCCAAGGTTCGCAATGACCATGGCGTAGCTACCTGCCCAGAGGCCAATTGCGGACCAGCACAGGTTTCCCGTGCTCATGATGAGGAAGCCAGTACGACGTTTGTTGCCTAAGAGGTAAATGGCCCCGAACGTCAGGCACATGGCGAGCCAGTCCAGGCCGAGGTATTGACTCGCTTCATCGGTCATTAGTGGGTCCACTGCAATAGGGTTGAAGACCTGACGAAGGAAACATGTCGCGGCACCTAACGCTCGCGTTCAGCGGGCGACCGATGCGGCCGTGAAGTGTGCACTTTATCCATTTCGGTCCCGCTGCAACGAGAAGTTAGATTGCACCTGCTGAGAAATAGACTTGCTGCGTAACTGGATCAGTGACGCTGGCCACATCGCCGGTACTAAAGAAGTCGATGACATGCGGCACCTTTGGATCTGGGCTGATGTTGGTGGTGACGTGATACTCGGGATCACCCATATCCTGCCCCCACACTATGTTGTAGACACAAAACTCGCGCCCATCATGCAGCGTGACAAATGTGCGGACACCGCTTCGTTCTCGCAGCACCTGGACTATACGAGCGGCAGCGGGACTTGGCGGCGGCGTGTCCATTGCAATCTAACGCACTAGCTGAGCGCGCGCTGCACACGGCCGCGAAGTGTGCACTTTATCGCGACCGCTGCGCTCCAGAGACGAGTTAGATTGCACCAATGACTACTTTTCCAATGCAGTGATCTCGACGTCGCGTTGCCCATCTGGAGTCCGCATGACTCGAAGCGGCCGACCGACCACGCCCCTCGTTTCAAGATTCCACGATCCCTTTGTCGTGGCATCGCTTATCTCGATCAGGAATCGCACTTGACCTGGATCGGCCAGAATCTCGGGTCGAACCTTCATACTGTAGCGATCGTCCAGCTTGATTATCGTAGGCAAAGCGCCAGACGTTGAGAAGTGGATTTTATCATTCGGAGCCGCGGCTCCAGTCGTGACCGCCACATCAAGGAGCAGATCTGAAGCGTACGCGGTGACGGTAATTGTGGGAGTGCAGAACGCCGTGCCGACAAGCACCAACTTTGCGATGTTCTTGGACGCCATGTGTTGAGTCTCCAGGTTTAGGTAACGTCAAACGAGTTAGTAGGCGAATCCAGACTAGCGATTCCTTTCATGTGCAATCTAACGCCCGAGTTCAGCGGGCGCACGATGAGGCCGCGAAGAGTGCACTTTATCCATATCGGTCCCGCTGCAACGAGATGTTAGGCGGGAGCGCGGAAAGACGACTCTTTCGAGTGACTTCACGACTTCTCGAACGAAATCGTTACAACGAACCCTGTCGGATCACTCATGTACTGCGTAAGGTCTCGTAACTTTGGTTTAAGTGCCTCGTCCGTACCTGGAGTTCGAATAGGTACATCCGTGAATTCGCTTAACAATCTTCCGATGGCGGAACGCCATTCTTCTCCAGCGGCAGGTGCTCCGGAGGCAGTGACCGACTGGTCTCCAGTTCTCGGTATCCGTTCGTGAGAAAGTATCTGGCAATCGCGCCCGCGACAAGTTACAGAATCCACTTCATAGCTGCTCGGGTGCAGCTTGGTGACCAGGGATCTCTGGATCTCGGATTCTAGTTCTCGTGATACAGCTGGGTCAGTGTCCGCCTGGTTTGCAAACTCGAGAACACCTTTCGGCCAGGCAAATGAAGTCGACGGCGGCTTAATGACTCTTGGTGGTTCCTCATTGGGATCCGATCTGGGACTATCGCCAACGACAACAGGCGGAACGGCAGTAGGTAATGCCGGGGATCCTGCAGTATCGGTTTCTATGGCGTTCGTTGGGGCGGGTAGGTCTTCGCGCAACTCGGGACCTCTTTCCGGGAGCGCCCACCAAACTCCAGCGGTCAATACGACTACGGCAATGAACGCGATCGTTCTGTTGTGCGAACTCATGGGGATACCGCCCTCCGTCTCGTTCTAGAAGCGACTACCACGCTGACCTGCCGCCTAACGCCCGAGTTCAGCGGGCGGACGATGAGGCCTTGAAGTAAGCACTTTATCCCTCTCGGTCCCGCTGCAACGAGATGTTAGCGGGCAACACGCACTCTACCTGAGTGGCACATAGTGTTCGACCGTAGGGAATGGATCATAAAAGTGATGCAGTAGCTCCCGCCAGCGCTGATAGGCGGGCGACCCACGAAACCCCTGAGTGTGATCCTCAAGCGTTCGCCACTTGACGAGCAGTAGATACCGGGTTGAAGACTCGATACAACGCTGCAGCTCATGGGATATGTAGCCGGGCGACGCAGCGATGATGGGCTCTGCTTGCGCAAACGCTGATTCGAATTCCTGCTGACTGCCAGGCCGAACATTTAGGATCGCGACTTCAAGCACTACGCCTCCTTGCACGCTAACGTTCTAGCTGAGCGCGCGCAGCACACGGCCACGAGGTGAGCACTTTATCGTGACCGCTGCGCTCCAGCGACGTGTTAGCCGACCGAATGCACAGGATGGTGAGAAAAGATTCTGCCACGACAACAAGCTCAATGAGCTGAGGGATTATGATCTGGGCGGTCTCGAAGCGTCGCCGCCTCGAGTGCGGTAGCCGCCGCGGCACGTTCCCGGAGTAGCGCTGTCAGCTCTGGATGCTTCCGGACCACATTGCGCATATTGCGTTCGAACTCAGGCCGTCTGGCCAAGATCTTGATAGCGGCAGGTACAGGTGGGGATGTCGCCCCCAGTAGCGCCTCTCCACGATACGACTGAAACCCCTGGCGCAACTCGACCGCTTGCTTGGCACCTTCCTGGACCGCATATTCTTGGTACAGAGGTCTGCATGTGCGTGTAGTCAGCCTGGTCCCTGTCCGTGCTTCCACTCGACACTTCACGTCAAAGTCATCATTAGAATTAAGTTCGTTGTACCTTTCGTAGAAGCGATTCTCTGCTTCAATGATGGCCTGGCGAAGCTGCCACAGGTCCTCTTTGGACCCATAGACGTGAACCTGTCGAGCTCCTCTTCGTCAGCACTGGGCGCACTGGCGTTTGCTGCGCACAGCGGAAGCATCAATGAGGCTGCAACGAAGAGAAGGTGTAGTGAGTTCATGCGCAGTTGGTAGGCCGGTTGGCTAACGCACTAGCTGAGCGCGCGCAGCACACGGCCGCGAAGTGCGCACTTTATCGTGACCGCTGCGCTCCAGCGACGAGTTAGCCGACCGAATGTAAGGATTGTATGGGAGGATTTATCCACGACTAAATGCTCACTGGCCCGAGGGATCATGTTTTGGGAGGCCTCGCCGCGTCGCCGCCTCGAGTCTCTCTACAGCAGCCGCGCGCTCCTTTAGCAGCAATCCAAGTTCCGGAGTTCCCAGAACCACACTACGCATATGCCGCTCGAACTCCGATCGCCTCGCCATGATCGCGATCGCGGCTGGGACCGGTGGCGTTCCAAGTTGACCAGTAGCCTGGAAGTACTGGCGAACTTCGATCGCCTGTTTGGCGCCTTCCTGCACCGCATTCTCTTGATAGATCGGCTTGCATGTACGCGTAACTAGCCTGGTTCCTGTACGCGCTTCTACTCGACATTTCATGTCGAAGTCATTGTTGGAGTTGAGATCGTTGTACCTTTCATAGAAACGATCCTCCGCTTCAATGATGGCCTGGCGCAACTGCCATGGCTCCTCTTTCGACCCGTAGACGTTGACTTGCTCAAGCTCATCCGCGTCATCACTGGGTGCGCCAGCGAGCGCTGGGCAAAGTGTCAGCATCAATGAAACTGTCATGGCGAGAAGGTGTAGTGATGGCATGCGCAGTTGGTAGGTCGGTCGGCTAACGCCCGAGTTCAGCGGCCGCCCGCCGACGCTTTGAAGTGTGCACTTTATCGTTCACGGTCCGCCTGCAACGAGATGTTAGCCGACATGCAGGGGCGTTGCGCACTAGTAGCGATCATATCGCTCAACATCCTTGTTCGTGGCACCACGCAGCTCGAGAATGTCGAGCTTCTTCGATGCGCACCAAACCCTGATCTCAAAATAGTGAGGAGTTGTTGAGCCGTCCGTATGCACTACATCGACACGAAGATCCGGGCCGCGCGATGTCTGGAGCACCTCCCACGTGAGATCGTCTTCCAGACTAATGTCGGACGGAGCGCCGCTTAAGTAGCTCTTTGTACCCATCCCATTGGGGAATAGCGTCAGGCGCAAACCTTTTGTCTTCCACGACCCGACCAGATCTGCCGAGGTTAACGCAGATTCTTGGGTGCCACCGCAAGTCGCGGGGGCTCCAGTCGCGCAAGCACATAGGGCAAGAGAGGACCCGAGGATTGCAACAACGTATCTCATGTCGGCTAACGCCCGAGTTCAGCGGCCGCCCGCTGACGCCGTGAAGTGAGCACTTTATTCATCGCGGTCCGCCTGCAACGAGATGTTAGATCTCACATCGAATGAGCTCACGGGTATATACCCCTTCACGCCAGTCGTCGCGATGCCATCGAAGTGTCTTCCGATCAGAGACCACCAAGTGCCATGTTACGGGCCTTCCAGCAGGATCCAGCCGCGTCTCCCCTACAATCGCAGCATGGATACTATTTGAGGACGAAGACAGGACCTTGTATTCGACGCGGTTCCTTAAGTCCCCCTCGCCTACTTTTCGAGTCATTAAGCTTGTCACGATCATCGTGTGACGATCTGCAGCAAACGAGTACGTTGGCCAAGCAAGTTGACATTCGTCCGTTCCGGCGAGCCCCCATGCGCCAGAAATGATCGAGTACGGATCATCAAGCGCTAATGCTGATTCCACTGTAGATGCTGATGGTTTAACGTGAGTGGCGCACGCCGACAGAGCCATCCACATTGCGCAAAGGACGAGGGAGATGTGGCTTTTTGAAGTGTGCATAAACATGTCCTATGAGATCTAACGCCCGAGTTCAGCGGCCGCCCGCTGACGCCATGAAGTGTGCACTTTATCGTTCACGGTCCGCCTGCAACGAGATGTTAGATCGCATACGTGGTGCCACTTTCACTAGCGGCCTTCTCTCTGAGGGTCACGAGCACCTCATGGCCAATTTGGCGAACGCAAGCCATTACAGGAGCAGGAAACGGGCGCGTCACGTCGCCCTCCTTAAGAATCCATCCGAGCGAATTGTGTCGAGACAGATCCATGTATGCCTCATCGAGATCAGGGTCGACATGGGCTCCCCCATCAGAATCCGCGACGTTCAGTATCAGATCGCTACGGGACATGACTCGTCTCTTCTCATCCCTGATTACGCCTTTGCTCCACCATTCCGAGAATGCCAGCCAACGCCGCTTCATGGGAGGGCCATCAGAAAGCCTAGGAAGGTAGCCAGAGCTTCCACCTCCAATGCGCATTATGCAGAGAGGGTTCTCGGTTAGCATGTTTCTGGGATCTAAATCTGTGGCAGAGTCGAAGAAGTGTTTGTCGCGAAGACCAAGCTGCTGGAGAAGAGCGCGAGATTGACGGTGGTGGTGCAGGAGCACTCGAAGACTAAGCGCGATGTGTTTTCCAATTGGGTGAAGACCTCCGTCAAATGAATGGCATGCGTTTTGGAGAAGTGCAACTTGCTCGCGCAATTCGGCCACAAGGTCACTCTTCGTGCGTTGCACTCGCGGGGGCTTGACCATGCGATCTAACGCACTAGCTGAGCGCGCGCAGCACAAGGCCGCGAAGTGTGCACTTTATCGCGACCGCTGCGCTCCAGCGACGAGTTAGACAGCACGTGCGTTACAGTGACGCCGCACGAACAATTCGCATGCTCTCACTAGTAACTTCACGCACACCATCAGCTCGCGTAGTTACCACCAGAAGCTCAGCCTGAATCTCGCCACCATCAAATTCGATTCGTGCGCCGCCTTCCAGCGTTGCCACGCCTGAAGTTGATTCTACTGCAAAGCGCGTGGCTGACATTTTTAGGGGCGCGCCAGAAGGAATCGTTGCCTTCGCGTGACCTTTCAGATGCGTCGTGGATTGCGCTTGGTCGATTTGTATACTTTCTGCAGTTGCTTCGAAGCTCAAACTTTGCGCGCCGAGCGCCAGTGACGTTAGCAGAATGCTGCTCAGAAGGGCCAATCCGTGCTTTGACATGAATATCTCCTTAGGCCTCAAACTTGTTGTCGAGGGGAATTCTTACATAACTCGATGCACAACCGCTCCCGTGATGTCTAACGCCCGAGTTCAGCGGCCGCCCACTGACGCCTTGAAGTGTGCACTTTATCGATCACGGTCCGCCTGCAACGAGATGTTAGAGGGCGGCGACGTACCACCTGACATGTCGATCTCTTCGTGGCAATGCGGGCAGCACATCACCTCAGGCTCGCCCGGCGGCCGAGGAGGCTTGATCCATGTAGGCGAGAGCTGAAACAGAAGCGGTCGAGTGCAGCCTGGGCACCTGACCTTGCGCACAAGTGCGATTGCCAGAATCACCCCCAGCACGGACAGCAGTGCGACTGCCAATGACAACCACACAGGGCCTCCCCAAACCCGAACTCCCGCGGGGCCGAATGTAAGACCACCTAGGGCGCCTAAGAACAGCGCCCACGCGCGACTCTTAGCTTCTTGCGACGCACGATCCAATCGAAGGCGACTCATCGTACAGAGCCCTCTAACGCCCGAGTTCAGCGGCCGCCCGCTGACGCCTTGAAGTGTGCACTTTATCGTTCACGGTCCGCCTGCAACGAGATGTTAGGCAACCGCACGAGGTTCTACTTATATTCGCGCTGAGTCGGAGCATCTACCGCATCCCCATGGGTGCCGGAGGCCAGCGGATACTTTGCACGATAAGCCTTCGCCCTGGCCAGTGCCGTACGTGCAAAGTCCGCCGTGCTGCCAGATGGTTGCTGCTTTAAGTACAGCTCTGCTCCGATCACAGCTTCGTCAAGGTCCTGCTCAAGGAAGCGCAGGGCGCGATCAGAATTGCTCTCCCGAATAGCTAATAAGTTATCGACGGCTTTGAGTAGTTGTGTAGAAGCCGACGTTCCCCGCTCTATTGCCATGAATTGGCGCATCAAGAAGAAGCTAATCAGCAGCACCATAAGTCCGCCGAGCAGAAAGCTCGCCATGTGCAGCCCAACGCTCTTCCACTGCCACATGATTCGGTTGCCTAACGACTGAGCTCAGCGGCGGCACGCCGTACTTTCCGCGCACAACCACGAACCTGAATGCCTTCACGACGGTGGGGCGCGTGCACTTTATCGTCACCCGCCCGCTGCAGCGATTTGTTAGGCGACCGACCGTGCAATGAAACCTCTTTTCTCATTGGCGCTAAAACCGACCGCTTCGTAGAACTTGAGCACTGACTCGTCTTGGCGGCCGGTTAGAAGCATAGTCTTGTAGCAGTTCTGAGACCATGCAAAAGAAAGAGCTTCAGTTATGACCGCACGCCCCAACCCCTTTCTCCTATGGGTCGAGGCTGTCACAACGTTTTCGATAAGAACATATGGCCTGCACCCTCGCGTGAGATTCGGCACAACGCAGATCGTGCACGCCGCTACCAACTGCCCGCCATCGAATGCGCCGATATGCTGGATGCGAGGATTGATGAGCGACTCCATCCAGACCGCGTGGACAGCGTCTTGATCAGGCAGTGGCGCATCGCTTGAGTTCAGATGACGGTACAGCTCCAGTAACGACGCGAGATCTTCCTCGCAAAGAGCACGCACTTTCATAGGTCGCCTAACGCCCGAGTTCAGCGGGCGGACGATGAGGCGTTGAAGTGAGCACTTTATCCATATCGGTCCCGCTGCAACAAGATGTTAGCCTGCAGCAGGAAACAGCTTGCCATGGTGCGCACTAACAACCCACGCAATTAGTAGTGCCGCAGACAGCGTGAATGAGATCACTTGCCAGGGGAGGAGCTTGTTGGTCCATCCACCATAGAAGTCCGCCTTCTTGCGCATTGACTCTATGTCTTCTTTCTTGCGATTGGTGTGTTTGTATCGCGCGACCCTTGCCGTTAGACGTGCGTCGCGAAGACGAATTAAAACAATCAGGCTGCCCAGCGCCAAGGCCACGACAGCCAGCACGCCCGCCCAAACAAAGAGCGAAGGCAAGGTAATGGGCCCAGCATCGGCACCGACGACAATGGAAGTCTGAATTGCGAGAATAGCAGCCGAGTACGTCAGGAAATGCTGGTTTGCCGTCGTGCGACTCTCTCTGGCGTAGGCCTGCCATCGAATCATCGCCTCCGAATCGTCATCCGAGTCTGCCATGTTGTCTCCTGCAGGCTAACGTTCCGTTCTGCGGCCACACGCCGGACCTGCAGCGCATAGCCGCTGACTTCCACACTGGCAGCGGCGGTGGGGCGCATGCACTTTATCCCAACTGGCCCGCAGCAACGGATTGTTAGGCGACTGTATGGGCACCCGAATCACCACCCTTGAGTAACTGCAGCAGTTCGACGTCACGCGCGTCCTTGTCTCGTCCGTAGCTACGCTTCCAGGCGAGCAAGGTGTCCACTTCGACCAGCGGTATGCCCTCGCGGATGTCGGCGCGCGCTATGAGCGAGCAGATATCTGGCGCACACGAAGGGGTGCTTACCTCAAGGTAGACTTCAACAACCCCATGCCTCAGACCTGGCTGTCCGTTTGGGCGGGGCTTCTTCTGCCAACCCAGAGACTCTAAATGATCGAATAGTCCTGGCGTAACAACTAAGTCGATGTCTGTCGTATCGCGAAGGCCACGAATTGTCATAGAAGCGCCGCCAACTACAACGTACTCGCTGGACGGCAGCTCCAGAGCGTGAATCTTGGCGATGACTTCTTGCCTGTCCATTTTGCGTGGCGCTGATCAGTCGCCTAACGCCGAAGTTCAGCGGGCGGACGCAGGGGCATGAAGTGAGCATGTGGCATCACGGTCCCGCTGCAACGACCAGTTATATGTCCGCACGTGGACGGATCAACTCCTCCCGACTCCTGTCGCGGATACGCCAGAGTCAGCGCGCGAGTTGCCGGAACAACGGGAAGAAGTGCGAGGTGCATAGACCGATCATGCGACTGCTGCCGTAGCGGCGCAACACCACTGAACTGTTCTGGCATGACCGGCGGGAGCGCTCCACGTGAACACGATGCCCTGCCGCCGCTGTCGATGCCCTGGACTTCACTGACGTTGAACCAGGGCGCGCCCAACACGCCAGGCACTTTATCAACAAGGCAGAGGTGAGCTTTGCGAGCTGTCCGCGGCGGCATCCCTTGCGAGACCAGATTTGTTATGGACCGCGAGAGGAACAGCCCCGAACAACCACCCACCTCAGAGCGCCGCGGCATCAGAGCCAACCATTGCGAACCCGTATCAACTGGCGCCGTGCACACCAAATGTTCTTGGCAACAGGACGGGGATATAACGCACTAGCTGAGCGCGCGCAGCACGAGGCCGCGAAGTGCGCACTTTATCGTGACCGCTGCGCTCCAGCGACGAGTTAGCCCCGCGCACTTGCGCCCCGAGGTGCACGCACGAGCTGCGCAAAGTCCCGCACTTCTGATTCATTCGCAGTCCTTGAGTATCCGTCTGAACAGTTGGCGTGCGCCATGCCGCCGAAGCGCATTCCCAAGTACTCGAACGTGTCTGTCATGGCGCTCACAAAGGGCGTCGGAGCCTGGTCCAGCACGGAGGTACAAACAATATAGCCAGTTTTGCCTCGAAGGCGGCGACCGGCATCCAGTAGCTCTGGAATATCGAGGAAGTCAGAGATCCGATCAAGAAATGTCTTTACAGGCGGGCTCACCGCGTACCAGTACACCGGCGACGCAACAATGATGTTCTCAAACTCCAACACCCTCTTCATCAACGGTTCGAAGTCGTCATCACGGTTTCGGTGTTCGTAGTCGTAGGCGGAAATACGCAGCTGACCGAGATCGATAACCTCGATGTCGAGCAATTCGGCGATGTGGTCTGTGAACTGGCCGGTGTTGCCGTTTCGGCGCGAGCTCCCAAACAACGCAATTGTGCTGGACATAGGGCTAACGCCCGAGTTCAGCGGGCCGAAGATAGCGCCGCGAAGTGAGCACTTTATCGTGACTGGTCCCGCTGCAACGAGATGTTATGCGCTCGTTCGTCGTGCTAACTAGACCGGCGCTGAGCTGGGAAGTCGCGGTGAGCTGACTCACGGACGCACCCTGCAGTGATTCGGAGCACCCTCGGGGGACCCGGGCAGATTCGGAGGCGAGCTTTCGGAGCAGTGAGACGACCATTTCCTTGCCTCTTTCTCGCGACCAATCCCTGGCACCGATCGAAGCCTCGATTTTGCGGCTTGGCGCCAGTCCGTTCAACGCAGATGAGCGATGAGCAAAGAGCCGTGACGTTCGTGCACCGCGCCGGCTACGCAGGCCTGCACTACGAAGCGCCAACAGATCTCGGCGTATAACGCCGAAGTTCAGCGGGCGGACGCAGGCGCATGAGGTGAGCGCGTGGCGTCACGGTCCCGCTGCAACGACCAGTTATATCTACGCACATGGACGGATCAGCACCTCCCGACTCCTGTCGCAGATACGCCAGAGTCAGAGCGCGAGTTGCCGGAACAACGGGAAGAAGTGCAAGGTGCATAGACCGATCATGCTGCTGCTGCCGTAGCGGCGCAACCGTGATAACCCATTCTTGGCATGAACGGCAGGAGGCGGACGGATGCCACCGTGCGCCGCCGCAGATGAGGTTCGCGGACAGAACCTGGCGACCGCCGAGCTCAATGCTCGCACTTTATCGACAACCCGTTCTCGACCCAAGGAACTCGAGCTATCCGCGGCGGCCGAATCGCGCACGACTGGGTGGTGGCGAACCTCTACTACCTCGACGCGCCGCGGAAACAACGGCGATGTCCTGCAAGCAGAGATCTCTACTGGAGATGAGCCAGCCTCACGCTTCTTCTTACCAGCACGGAGATATAACGCCCGAGTTCAGCGGGCGGAAGTTGAGGTCTTGAAGTGAGCACTTTATCCATATCGGTCCCGCTGCAACGAGATGTTAGATCTCGACACGCCAGGATTCGGAGCGGTGAACTCAAGTGTCATGCTATCTCCATCCCGGAGCTTGCCATAGGTATCGAGGTGACCCTCGAACTCTGCCAGCAACGCGTCCCGGACTTGTGGCTCGATACTTACATGCGAAAGACCTAATATTGAGAACTCCGCGTTTACAAGGTCCTCAAATTGCTCCGGCGCGCAGGCTCCGGCTTTCAACGACGCCAGTGCGCGGGCCAGAATCTCCGCACGATAGGGCTGCACGCCTAAGCTCTTGATGATGTCCTTGTCAGATAGCTGAGCCGGCGTGTATCCACGCGCCACATTGCCAAAGAAACCATCCGTGAGACCGAAGGCACGTTCCACTACAAAATGCGCCAGATCATGATGCGGCAAGTTGGGACCCAGATCCGCCAAGGCTGTCGTTCCGTCTGGTCGCGCACAGGACAGCAGATTGCGAGAGCCCTTCTTTGTAATGCGAATGACCATGTTTCCGAGAGATCTAACGCCCGAGTTCAGCGGCCGCCCGCTGACGCCTTGAAGTGTGCACTTTATGGTTCACGGTCCGCCTGCAACGAGATGTTAGAGGGCTCACGGTGACCCCGCCGTGTTAGATCTTGCACTTAGGGCCGCCCCGCAGATTGCCAGGACCACGAATAGCAAGAGCCACAGCAGTATCAATCTAGGCACCCTCTCCGCAACTTGCTTTGATACATAGCGCTCTGGATGCAGCGCAACAAGCGGTCCCGCAAGGACGAATCTGAACCAAGAGACATCCGACCGCTTGCCACGAAAGGCGAGAACAGCGTAGTAGGCCGTCAGCAACCCAAGAGCAGCGAATACGCCGAACGTTAAGATCTCCATCACTTAACCGCTCCCGCAGCAGCGACGGCGCGCACATGTGAAGGTGACCAAACCACCCTCTAACGCACTAGCTGAGCGCGCGCAGCACAAGGCCGCGAAGCGTGCACTTTATCGTGACCGCTGCGCTCCAGCGACGAGTTATATCGGGACACGGCGAGTCTCGTCGCGCATCAGCCGGCGCTGGACCATGGCACCTGCCGCGAGAGTTGCCCACAGGAACGGCGTACCGAATAGCAGTGGCGCATAGGTTTCTAACGAAGCAAGTGGCTCACGCATGCCCCATGCCCATACGAGCCAGACGATCCCTGCCAGCGCGACAGAAACTCCACTGACCACAACAAGCCAATCACCTTCCGGGGCGTCGACGGTGCGAAGTAACGCTGCCTGAGCAAGAGCTCGGTAGATGACAAACAGGACCAAGTACAAGACCCCCAGAACTGCCGCAACAAGTACGGGACCTATGGGCTCCCCCGTGCGATCCAAGACGAATACCAATGGGTACGCCAGGATGAGAATGCCCAGCCCAGCTGCCGCGTGAGTAGACAACCGCACCTGCTGCGGCGTGACTGATGAGTGCCGTGAATTCATAGGTACCCCTCCAGAGCGATATAACGCCCGAGTTCAGCGGGCGGGCGCGAAGGTCCAGGCGCACAACCGATGCTCTCCATGTTGGCATGACAGTGACGCGCGTGCACTTTATCGAGCCCGGTCCCGCTGCAACGAGATGTTAGCCCTTACCCAAGCGGTCCTGAAACTCCATAAAGGAGCGGCGAAATGACATTGGATCCGAAATTCCAGGAATGGGAGCCTGAGGATTGCCGGCGCCCGACACAATTAGGGTGCCGAAGTTGAAGATGCGGCCGACAACACCCTGATTGACTTGAACGCTTTCTACTTTTGTAAGGTTCAGTTCAACTGTGCGACGACTGATGAATCCAAACTTCGCGATGACGCGCTTGTTGGTGAACGCGAGTTCCGTCGTCTTGTATCGAATGAATGCAACAAGCCACAGGAGTAGACCGAAGCCGAAAACGGGGAGGAGGAGGAGGCCGAGAATCAGCAGGGGCAACATTGACCAGACGCTGATACTGGCTTCATAGATGACTTTCTCTTCCCCGATGAGCGAATTCTGAACGTAACTTCCCAAGTGCTACTCCCTGTCTTATTGTGAGATTCGACGAAAACGGTAATGGTAAGGGCTAACGCCCGAGTTCAGCGGCGGCACGCCAGCGCCCTGGCGCATTGCCGGGAGCTGTCCGCACTAGATGAGGGTCGTGCGCGTGCACTTTATCGATCCCCGCCGTTGCAACGAGATGTTATGCGGCAACAAAGCTGCGCTAGTTCTTGATTAGCCCGGCGGCGGCAAGCAGTGCCACCAGCCCGAACGATACTGGAACGGGGGCAACAGCGAACACATATACGAGCCTCTCTCTTCCTTTCAGGGCGAAGACGGCCATAAGAAGTAGGCAACCTCCAGTCACCCACAGAAACACATTTATGATGACTCCGCTGACAGACAAAAGACCACAGACCGTCGCGACGAAAGCACTGCATAGCCAGAGCGCGATAGCGATGAGCTCTTTGCCCCAATGCATTAGCGCTGCTCTGGTGCTTTCAGCGTCCTCCCGCGGCACCTTCAAGAGTGCGTCACATGCCGGACAGCGCACCGGTCCGCCGGATAGGTACGCTCCGCAGAAGGTGCAGTTACTCATGCCGCATAACGCGCCTGTTCTGCGGCCATACGCCGTACTTGTCGCGCAAGATCGCCAACGGCGATGCTGCCCAGACAGTTGGGCGCGTGCACTTTATCGCAACTGGTCCGCAGCAACAGGTTGTTAGGCGACTCCTTAATGGCAAGCACTCCCGTTCTTCGCTTCAAGGAAGGTGCCATCCGCCGCGACATGGATCTCTACGGTTTGGCGAGCCTTACGGGGACTCGTACCTGATCGACAAGGCGCTTCTTCGCCATAAGGAATGATCCACCAGTACTCTTCACCAAACACGCCCACATCAGATCCCAGCAGTATTCCACCTGGATGAGCACTGGAGATGAACTCAATGAGCTGGTTAGAGAGGTCAAAGTGATAGCCATCCGTAACAACACGAACGCTACGAAGTGCCTTTCGAGTGGTGTCTACAATTACTAGAAGCGAGAGCGCCCGTTTTACTCGCCGTGGCGCAGTTACATGGTACTCGCGCAATGCGCCAACAGCGTTTGCACGAATGGAAGGCTTGGTGAGTACGGTCTGATTGGCGGCCACCTCAACGCTGGCAATTAGTCCAAGCAGAATGAACAGTGACGCTCGCACAAGTCGCCTAACGCCCGAGTTCAGCGGCCGCCCGCTGACGCCTTGAGGTGTGCACTTTATCGGTCACGGTCCGCCTGCAACGAGATGTTAGCGGGCAACACGTACTCTACCTGAGGGGCACATAGTGTTCGACCGTAGGGAATGGATCATAGAAGTGATGCAATAGCTCCCGCCAGCGCTGATAGGCAGGAGACCCGCGAAACCCCTGAGTGTGATCCTCAAGCGTTCGCCACTTGACGAGCAGTAGATACCGGGTCGACGACTCAATACAACGCTGCAGCTCATGGGATATATAGCCGGGCGACGCAGCGATGATGGGCTCTGCTTGCGCAAACGCTGATTCGAACTCCTGCTGACTGCCAGGCCGAACATTTAGGATCGCGACTTCAAGAACTACGCCTCCTTGCACGCTAACGCACTAGCTGAGCGCGCGCAGCACGAGGCCGCGAAGTGAGCACTTTATCGCAACCGCTGCGCTCCAGCGACGAGTTAGGCAGCCACGCGTTTGCGCAACACATATCGAAGTCCTTGCACTGAGGAGAATGTTGCAAGTATCAGCAAGAATAGGAATGGGATCCATGCACTTCGGGTTGTCACTGCAACAGGTCTGCCCGGATCGCTCGTCACAATGATTGCACTTGGACTCGTGAGCCTCGTCGGAAGGCAGATATAGATGGCTCGACGGTACCCTTCACCCCCGAATGCGCCTTCGCCCTTCGAGCTAGTCAGGTAGGCAAGACCGTTACATCGCGTTCTGACCGCTTCACGCTCGGCATTCGATGCGCTTGCCCATGCTCGGATTCCTGCGACTGCAGCAATAGCGAAGCAAACCACAACGAATGCGCCGACCCAGACTCCCTTGCGGCGTGCAGAACCCATCATTGGCTGCCT
>CAVZRQ010000009.1:0-132068 GCA_963777735.1 uncultured Gammaproteobacteria bacterium
GCTTCGCGCATGTCGTCGGTATTCGGTTTGAATGCCAGGCCCCACAGGGCAATGGTCTTTCCTTTCAGGCCGCCATCGAAGTGCTTCTTGATCTTGCGGACCAGGAAGCTCTTCTGCGCTTGTTCTGCGACTCCACGGCCTCCAGGATCCTGGCCTGATAGCCAACCCCGGTTGCAGAACGCACCAGCGCCTGCACATCCTTGGGGAAACAGGAACCGCCGTAGCCGGCGCCAGGGTAGATGAAGCTGTAGCCGATGCGCGGATCGGAGCCGATGCCCAGGCGCACCTTCTCGATGTCCGCACCGACCCGCTCGGCGATATTGGCGAGCTCGTTCATGAAGCTGATTTTGGTGGCGAGCATGGCGTTGGCGGCGTATTTGGTGAGCTCGGCCGAGCGCACATCCATCACCACGAAGCGGTCGTGATTGCGCGTGAACGGCTCATAGAGTGCGCGCAGCAGTTCCATGGTGCGGGGATTGTCGGTACCCACCACGACGCGATCGGGCTTCATGAAGTCCGCGATCGCAGCGCCTTCCTTCAGGAACTCCGGATTGGATACCACATCGAATTCGACCTCGGACTTCGCGCCGCTCCAGCTCCGCCATCACTTCGGCTTTCACCTTGTCGGCGGTGCCGACAGGCACGGTCGACTTGGTCATGACAATGGCATATCATTGGAGGTTCTCGCCGATGGTGCGCGCCACGGCAGACCACGTGCTTGAGGTCGGCAGACCCGTCTTCGTCGGGCGGCGTGCCTACTGCAAGCAGCAGGAAAAGTCCGTGCTGGACGCCTTTCTGGCATCGGTGGTGAACTCCAGTCGTTTGGCCTTGAGGTTGCGCTGGATCAGCGCTTCAAGGCCCGGCTCGTGGATCGGAATTTCGCCCTTGTTGACAGCCGCGTCGATCTTTGCCGGCGTCGATATCCATGCAGATCACATGATTGCCGGCGTCGGCCAGGCAGGCACCGGTACACCAGACCGACGTAGCCCGAACCGAAGATCGTAACTCGCATCGGGATTCCTTATTCGATACGGCACTGCGCAGGTGCTGCAAGCTGATGGGGATCAATGTTAAGCGGAAGTAACGCTAGCGGGGTTTGCACTACCGACCGGCGCGAGGCGCTTCGCTAGCGCTTCGCCGACATCCATGTATTCGCGCTTCGGCGCGCCGGTGTAGAGCTGCCGCGGCCGGCCAATCCGCATCGCCGGATCCGAAATCATCTCCTGCCAATGCGCCACCCACCCCACAGTGCGGGCAATGGCAAACATCACCGTGAACATCGACCGCGGAATCCCCAGCGCGCTGTAGATCACGCCGCTGTAGAAATCCACGTTCGGGTAGAGCTTGCGCTCGATGAAATATTCATCCTTCAGCGCCAGCTCTTCCAGCCGCAGCGCAAGCTCGAACAGCGGGTTGTTCGTCTGCCCGAGGCTCTTGAGCACCTTGTGGCAGGCCTTGCGGATGATGGTGGCGCGCGGGTCGAAGTTCTTGTAGACGCGATGCCCGAAGCCCATCAGCCGGAAGTGGCTGGTCTTGTCCTTGGCCATGGCGATGTACTTCGGAATGTTCTCGACGCTGCCGATCTGCTCGAGCATCGCGAGCACGGCCTCGTTGGCGCCGCCATGTGCGGGGCCCCACAGGGCCGCAACGCCGGCCGAGATGGCCGCATAGGGGTTGGCACCGGTGCTGCCGGCGAGGCGCACCGTGGAGGTGCTGGCGTTCTGCTCGTGGTCGGCATGCAGGATGAACAGCAGGTCGAGCGCTTCGGCGGCCACCGGATCCACTTCATAGGGCTCGCAGGGCACGGCGAAGAACATGTTGAGCATGTTGGCGCAGTAGCCGAGATCGTTGCGCGGATAGATGAATGGCTGGCCCAACGAATGCTTGTGCGCGGCCGCGGCGATGGTCGGGATCTTCGCGATGATGCGATGGGCGAAGATCTCGCGGTTGCGCGGGTTATGGATGTCCATGCTGTCGTGGTAGAAGGCGGACATCGAGGCGATGACCGCGGACACCATGGCCATGGGGTGCGCGTTGTGGTGGAAGCCGTTGTAGAAGCGCAGCAGCGACTCATTCAGCATCGTGTGATGGCGGATGTCGTCGTTGAACTTGTCGAGCTCCGGCTTCTTCGGCAGTTCGCCGTTCAGCAGCAGGTAGCACACTTCCATGAAGCTCGACTTTTCGGCGAGCTGCTCGATGGGGTAGCCCCGGTGCAGCAGCACACCGTTGTCGCCATCGATGTAGGTGATCTTGCTTTCGCAGGCAGAGGTGAATCCGAAGCCCGGATCGTGCGTGAAAACCCCGTGATCCTTGTTGATGGCGGCGATATCCAGCACATCGGGGCCGATGGTGCCGCTCTTGACCGGAAGGGTGCTCTTCTTGCCGGAGGTGAGGTCAGTCAGCTCGAATTTCTTGTCAGCCATGTCTTCGGATCCTGCGGTAGCTGGTGAAAGCGTACACGCTCCGAATGTCAAATCACAGAGAACTACTCGACAACCTTGATGTATTCCCCAACGGGCAACTTCTTGTTCGGGTAGACGCCGTTGATCAGCTCGAGTTCTTCCTTGTGGTATTTCTCGGCCGGGATGTTGGCGGCGTATTCGGCCAGCCTGGTCTTCTCGGTGGCGCGCACGATCTTCAGCCGGTATGGCTCGGCCAGCGCGAACTCGGCGGCGCGCAGGTCGCGGGTGGTCTCGGCCACGGAGCGGAACAGGCCATCGGCCTCGGGCTTGCCATCCCGCGCCGAGCGGCTGGCGCCCGAATAGACGAAGGCACTGCCGCCCCGATACAGCACGATATGGCGCACCGGGCCCGCGCCGTTATCCAGCGGTGAGCCGGTGCGGGTGAGCAGTGAATAGCCATCCATGCCGTTGATGCTGACGGGTTCGCCGCCGGCCAGGGTCGCCCCTTTGAGCTTCTCGAGCAGGAACTCGCGCGGCGCCTTGTTCGCGGGCCGGGCTTCGGCGGCGATCTGCATGAAGCTTTCCTGGCTCTTGGTATAGGCCAGGATGCGATCGGTGTGGTTCTCGATGATCCAGCCGCGCGGGAAGGCCATCGTGAGGCCCATCTCGGCGTGATAGAAGCGGTTGTCGCGCACCACGCCCTGGGCCTTGCTGGTGCCGAAGGCGAGGCCATCGATGGCCTGCATGTAGGTGTTGCGGTTGACGGCAAAGCCACCTTCGGGCTCGGCAGAAACCTGCGCGGCGGCACGGGCCGAGGCCACGGCCCGATCATCCGGCGCAGGGTGCGAAGAGAACACGCCGTGATAAACGCGCGGCTTCGCGGCCTTCGTTGCGCGCGCTGTTCACCTCGAAGCTCTCCTGCGCCTTGAAGGTCTCGAACACGCGGCCCATGGCGCGCGGGTCGTAGCCGGCCTTCACGAGGTATTTCATGCCGATGGCGTCGGCCTCGCTCTCGGCCTCACGGCCATAGCCCTGCACCAGCGCTGCGCCACCGATGTTGGCCAGTTCCGCGACCTCGCCACGGCCGGTGAAGATGGCGGCGGCCAGCACGCCGAGGCTGGTCAGCACGCTGCGGCTCTGTGCCTTGCGGGGATGGTTGGCGGTGACGTGCGCGAGCTCATGGCCGAGCACGGCGGCGAGCTCGGCTTCGGAGTTCAGATAGGCCAGCAGTCCGCGGTGCACATAGATGTAGCCACCGCCCGTGGTGAAGGCATTGATGGAGCCTTCGTCCACCACGGTGAAATGCCACTCGGTATCGGGCATGTCGCTGTTGCGGGCCACGCGCTGGCCCACGGCGTTGACGTATTCCTGGATGGCCTGGTCTTCATAGGTACCGTAGTACCGGATGATTTCGTCGTGCGCGCGGCGGGAGTTTTCGACCTCGCCCTTGGAGGTGGAAAGGACCACATCCTTGCCACCCGTGGCGGAATTGCTGGCGCAGGAAATCAGCATCGCCGCGCCGATGACGGCGGCGGCGGCCTGCCTTAGATAGCGGCTAACCGGATTTTTGCGTTCCATGACGGCATTTTGCATGCCGCCAGCACAACATCAACCCGCTGCAGCGGTCTTCGAGGCGTACTTCTTGCGGAACTTGTCGACGCGGCCGGCGGTGTCGACCATCTTCTGCTTGCCCGTGTAGAACGGGTGGCAGGCGGAGCAGACGTCCAGGCTCAGGTCCTGGCCCAGGGTGGAGCCCGTCTTGAACGTGCTACCGCAGTTGCAGACCACGGTGATCTCGGCGTACTGAGGGTGCGTATCGGCTTTCATGACGGGGGCTCCAAAAGGGTCGCGAATTCTAGCGGGATAACTGTGGGGGAACAACCGCAGGTTTCAAGGCGCGGTTTGACTGCCGGGGCAGCGTTGCCGTTTGTCCTACTTATCCCCAGTTTCTGTGGATAACTCTGTGCATGAACTGCCGGGCCGGGATCGGGAAATGCGGGATTATTGCGTTTCTGCTGCATTGATCAAATTATGACCAGTAGATTTCAGCCTGTTAAATCAATAAGTTACGGGCGACATATCGCGTAGTGTGACGCAATTCGCATGTAATCCATTCAATCTGGAGATGGGGCCCCGACGCTGTGGATATATCTGCGTCGTGGCTGCACAAAATCGCCTAACTGCCGGCCCCGGCTGGTTAATTTTTCGCTGGCAGGAAGCGTTGAACGAGCTCGTTGAGGTACTGCTGGCCGCGGGCGGTGGCGCGCCATTGGCCATTTTCACCCTGCATCAGCCCTTCGCGCGCCAGTTGCTGCAGCGCTGGCAGCACCGCGGCTTCGGGCAACCCGGTGCGCGCGGTGAAGTCGGCCATCGCGAAGCCGGCGTTCAGCCGCAGCGCGTTCATCATGAACTCGAAGGGCAGATCGGCCGGCGGGACATCGCGCCACTGCGGGCCGGCCGCGGCGCTGGCGATGTAGCGGCGCGGTTCGCGCAGGTGGGTGCTGCGCTGGACGCGGAGAGGGATGCCGGCGCGGGTATCACCCCCGACTTCGACACTTGCATCAGCATCGGCGGCATCCGCAAAACGCGTGAGCTTGCCGTGCGCGCCGGCGCCCACGCCGAGATAGTCGCCGTTGTTCCAGTAGTTCAGGTTGTGGACGCATTGCCGGCCTGATCTCGCATAGGCAGAGACTTCGTACTGGTCGTAGCCATGCGCCGCCAGCAGCGCCTGACATTCGGCCTGCATCGACCAGGCGAGATCATCATCGGGCAGTGGCGGAGGCTGCGCCGCGAACACCGTGCCGGGCTCCAGCGTCAGCTGATAGTGCGAGAGGTGCGCGGGCTGCAACTGCAATGCGCTGGTTACGTCTGCGAGCGCGCCGGCCAGCGTCTGCTGGGGCAGCGCATACATGAGATCGAGATTGAAATTCGAGAGGCCGCAGGCGTGCAGTTCTTCGGCGGCGCGCAGCACATCGGCGGGCTGATGAATGCGGCCGAGCACGCGCAGTGTATCGCTATTGAAACTCTGAGCCCCCAGAGACACGCGATTGATGCCGATAGCGTGGTATTCAGCAAAGCGGCCGCGTTCGACGGTGGCGGGGTTGGCCTCCATCGTCACCTCGGCATCGGGCGCCAGGCGCAGCTGCTGACGCACGCTGTTGAGCAGCACATCGAGCGCTGCTGGCGGAAACAGACTCGGTGTTCCACCACCCATGAAGAGGCTGACGATCTCGCGGCCTGCGACCAATGGCGCCTGCATGGCGAGGTCTGCGATGAGCGTGTCGATGTAGCGTTGTTCGGGAAGCGCATCGCGCAGCTGGTGCGAGTTGAAATCGCAGTACGGGCACTTCTGCACGCACCACGGAAAGTGGAGGTACAGCGCCAGCGGCGGGAGTGTCACGGCAGCAGCCGCAGCAGTTCAGCCAATGCCTTGCCGCGATGACTCACGGCGTTCTTGTCTGCGGCGGACATTTGCGCGGAGGTGATAGAGAGACCCTCCGGTATGAACAGCGAGTCGTAGCCGAAGCCACCCTCGCCGGCGGGCTGCAGGGCAATGACGCCTTCCCACTCTCCCAATGCCAGCAGCGGCGTTGGGTCGTCGGCATGGCGCACATAGGCGATCACGCAGCGATAGCGCGCGCGCCGGTTGGTGGCATCGGGAATGTCGCGCAACTCGTGCAGCAGCAGGGCGTTGTTGTCCGCATCCGTTGCCGTGGGGCCGGCATAACGCGCGGACCAGACACCGGGGCGACCACCCAATGCGTCGACCTCGAGCCCCGAGTCATCGGCCAGCGCGGGCAGGCGCGAGGCCCGCGCGGCATGGCGCGCCTTGAGCAGCGCATTGGCTTCGAAGGTGCTGCCGGTCTCGTCGGCCGGCTCGATGCCGAGCGTCGTCTGCAGCACCACCTCGAAATCACGGGGTGCCAGCATGGCCGCGAACTCGCGCTGCTTGCCGGCGTTGCCGGTGGCCAGCACGACGCGGCGTGAGGAGGTCATTGCGCCAGGGCGGCGCGCTGCAGTTCGAACAGGCGCGCAGTGCCCTGGGTAGCCAGCGCCAGCAACGCATCCAGCTCATCGCGACGCATGGCGTGGCCTTCGGCCGTGCCCTGCACTTCGATGAAGCCGCCGCCACTGTTCATGACGACGTTCATGTCGGTCTCGGCGGTGGAATCCTCGATGTAGTCGAGATCGAGCACCGGCCGACCACCCACGATGCCCACGGACACGGCGGCAATCTGCCCATGGATGGGGCTGGCAATGCCCTTCTGCGCCACGAGGCGCGCGCAGGCATCGGCCAGCGCCACATAGGCGCCGGTGACCGATGCGGTACGCGTGCCGCCATCGGCCTGCAGCACATCGCAGTCGAGGGTGACGGTGCGCTCGCCCAGTGCCGTGAGATTCAACGCGGCGCGCAGCGAGCGGCCGATGAGCCGCTGGATCTCCTGCGTACGGCCGGATTGCTTGCCCTTGGCCGCTTCACGCGAGCCGCGGGTATGCGTGGCTCGCGGCAGCATGCCGTATTCGGCCGTGACCCAACCCTGCCCCTTGCCGCGCAGGAAACCCGGCACGCCTTCTTCGATGGTGGCGGTGCACAGCACGCGGGTGTGGCCGAACTCCACCAGCACCGAGCCCTCGGCATACCGCGTGAACGAGCGGGTGAACTTCACATCGCGCAGCGCATCCAGCGCGCGGCCATCATGGCGTGGCGCGGCGCTCACAGTATCTTCATCGCGGCAACGGAGGCATTGTCGGCACCGGCGCCGGCGCGACGTACCGAGAAATCAGTGATGGCCTGCAACGCAGTTTTCAGCGGCACGCCGGAATACAGCGAGGCGGCAATGTCTTCATCGAGCAGGTTCGACCAGAAACCATCCGAGCAGACCAGCAGCGTATCGCCCACCTCAACCTTCACGCCGCGGCCAATCAGCATTTCGGGCAGCATGGGATCGCCACCAAGGCAGGTTTCGACAAAATTTCGCATGGGATGATTCAGGGCCTGTCGTGAACTGATGAGACCTTCCTGCACCAGCAGCTCGACATGGCTGTGGTCGCGGGTGCGGGCAATGACTTTTCCGGCGCGCAGATGATAGATGCGGCTATCGCCGACATGCGCCCACCAGGTGGTGCCATCCTGCACCAGGCACACGGCGCCGGTGGCGCGCGGCCGCTGCTCCAGCGGCATATGCAGGCCGATGGCGACCATCTCCGTATGCGCAGCGCCCAGGGTGAGATGCAGGAACGCGAGTGGATCGGTCAGTGGATGGGGCAATGCTGCAAAGCGCGTGAGCAAGGTGCGGCGCGCCAGCTCGGCGGCACGCGCGCCTTCGGCATGGCCACCCATGCCGTCGAATGCCGCAATGATTGCCGCATCGGAGTTGACCATTGCGGCGATTCGATCCTGATTCTCTTCTCGCGCCCCGATCAGGCTGATCTCGGCATATTCGACTTGCAAAACCGGCCCCCGGGCGTTCGGCGTAAACTATGACGCAATTATTGCATTGCGCGCCGCTGCGCACACAGGTTGTCGATGATCATCAGCATGACCGGCTTCGCCCGCTGCGAAGCAGCAGTCCCCTCCGGCTCGCTGGTCTGCGAGCTGCGCAGCGTGAATCACCGCTATCTGGAGCCTTCGCTGCGCCTGCCCGAAGAACTGCGCGCGCTGGAACCCGAGCTGCGCACGAAGCTGCAGAAGGAGCTGCGCCGAGGCAAGGTGGACTGCACTTTTACTTATCGCATAGGCACGCAGGCTGCCCGAAGCCTGGAACTGGATGCGCAGATGATCGAAAGGCTCGCGCCTCTGCTGGGCCAGCTGGCCGAAGCCGCACGCGTCGCAAGCCAGGCGCCGGCGCAGATCAACCTCGTCGACCTGCTGCGATATCCCGGTGTGGTGCGCGAGACCGCCGCTGAACCTGAAGCCCTGCTTGCCGCAGGCAGAGAGCTTTTCACGCGCGCGCTGGCGGACATCAAGGCGATGCGCGCCAGTGAAGGCGCGCGCCTCAAGGACCTGGTGGTACAGCGCTGCGATCAGCTCGAGACATTGCTGGCGCAGGTGCGGCAGCGATTGCCTGAAGTGCAGGCAGCGATCCGCAGCCGCTTCGTCGAACGGCTCGCCGAACTGAACGCGGCCCTCGACAACGAACGCCTGGAACAGGAAGTTGCGCTGCTTGTGCAGCGCATGGATGTGGCCGAGGAACTCGATCGGCTCGACGGCCACATTGAAGAAACCCGCAAGATCATCGTGAGCCCCGAAGCGGCCGGCCGGCGTCTCGACTTCCTGATGCAGGAATACAACCGCGAGGCCAACACGCTCTCGTCGAAGTCACAGGACCTCGTCACCACCCGTCTGGCGGTGGACATGAAAGTGCTGATCGAACAGATGCGCGAGCAGGTGCAGAACATCGAGTAGTGAGTCCGGCTTGGCGCCGGCCCCTGATCCCGACCAGAATCCGCCCTTCCATTCCGGCTCCCTCACCCTCTGACCCACCTCCATGACCGCACGCCTCTACGTCATCTCCGCGCCCTCCGGCGCCGGCAAAACCAGCCTCGTGAAGGCCCTGCGCGAGCGCCTGCCCGCCCTGGCGGTCTCCACCTCCCACACCACCCGCAAACCCCGGCCCACCGAGCAGGAAGGCCGCGAGTACTTCTTCGTCGACAACCACGAATTCGACGCGCTGGTGGACGATGGCGCCTTCCTGGAACACGCCAAGGTGTTCGACAACCAGTACGGCACCAGCCGCTACCAGCTGGAAGACAAACTTGCCGCCGGCAGGGATGTGATCCTGGAGATCGACTGGCAGGGTGCCCGGCAGGTGCGCGCCGCCCTGCCGAGCTGCCGCACCATCTTCATCCTGCCGCCCTCGCCGGCGGCCCTGCGCACGCGGCTCACGGGCCGCAATACCGATAGCCCCGCCGTCATCGAGCGCCGGCTGGCCGATGCGGTGTCCGACATGGCCCACTACCAGGAATTCGACTACGTGGTGGTGAACGACGACTTCGCCCAGGCGGTGGAGGATCTGGTGCAGATCGTGTCGGGCAACGGCGCCCGACTCGCCGCCGACCGCCCGGAACTCGCCGCGGTGGTCTCAAATCTGCTAGTATTTCCAACCCCTTAAGCGCATTTCCTGCACAGGCGAAACATGGCCCGTATTACCGTCGAAGACTGCCTGCCCAACGTCGAAAACCTGTTTCAGCTGGTGCTGCTGGCTTCTGCCCGCGCCCGCCGCCTGGCCAATGGCGCCGAGCCCACCGTCCCGGTCGACAACGACAAGGTCACGGTCATCGCCCTGCGTGAAATCGCTGAAGGCAACATCACTCCCGAGATGCTGCTCGAGCCGGAGCCCATGCCTGAGCCGATCGTCAACGACATCGACGCCCAGATGGAAAACTTCCGCGCACCGCAGTTCGGTCTCGGGGATTAACCAGCTACCGGTATGGACTATGCGTCTTCGCTGCTTGGCCTGATTCCAGGTTCCAGCGCAAGGCGCACTCCCGGTCTGCGGGAGTTGCTGAACAAGGTCGAGACCTACCTGCCACCCGAGCAGGTGGCGCGCATCAAGGATGCCGCCGAGTTCGGCGCCGAGGCGCACCTCGGGCAGAAACGCCTCAGCGGCGAACCCTACATCGCGCATCCGCTGGCCGCGGCGGAGATCCTTGCTGATCTCCACCTGGATGCCGACACGATTGTCGGCGCCATCCTGCACGATGTCATTGAAGACACGCCCACACCGAAAGAAGTGATCGCGGCGCGCTTTGGCGCCGATGTGGCCGAGATCGTCGATGGCGTCACCAAGCTCGACCAGATCAAGTTCAAGAGCCGCGAGGAAGCGCAGGCCGAGAGCTTCCGCAAGATGCTGCTGGCGATGGTGCGCGATCTGCGCGTCATCATGGTCAAACTCGCCGACCGCACGCACAACATGCGCACGCTGGGCTCGATGTCGGTGCCGAAGCGGCGGCTGATTGCGCGCGAGACACTCGACATCTACGCGCCGGTGGCCGAACGGCTGGGGCTCTACAAGATCAAGCTGGAACTGGAAGATCTCGGCTTCCAGGCTTTGTACCCGCAGCGTTACCGCGTGATCGAACGCGCCCTGAAGCGCGCGCGCGGCAACCAGAAGGAATTCCTCGGCAAGATCGAGACGGCCCTCGCCGAGGCGCTGAAGAAGGCGGGCATCGCCGGCAAGGTCGAATCGCGCGAGAAGCATCTTTACAGCGTGTATCGCAAGATGCGGCGCAAGAAGTCGCTGCTGGCGCAGGTGGTCGATGTGTACGGCCTGCGCATCCTGGTGGATTCGAACGACACCTGCTATCGCACGCTGGGCGTGGTGCATGCCACCTACCGGCCGATGCCGGGCCGCTTCAAGGATTACATCGCGATTCCGCGCGTGAACGGCTACCAGTCGCTGCACACCACGCTGTTTGGCCCCAATGGCGTGCCCATCGAGGTGCAGATCCGCACCCAGGACATGCACCACGTGGCCGAGTCGGGTGTGGCCGCGCACTGGAAGTACAAGGTCGGTGGCAGCACCGAATCCGCGCAGCAGGAACGGGCCCGCGCCTGGATCTCGCATCTGATGGAGATGCAGGCCAGCGGCAATGCGGAAGAATTCATCGAGAGCGTGAAGGTCGATCTCTTCCCCGACAAGGTCTATGTGTTCACGCCGAAGGGCGCGATCCTGCGGCTGCCGCGCGGCGCCACGGTGGTGGATTTCGCCTATGCCGTGCATACCGATGTGGGCAACCGCTGCGTGGCCGCGAAGGTGGATCGGCGGCTGTCGCCGCTGCGCACGGTGCTGCGCAATGGGCAGACGGTGCAGATCATCACGGCCAAGGGCGCGTCGCCGAATCCTTCGTGGGTGAATTTCGTGGCCACCGCGAAGGCACGCAGTGCGATACGCGGCTACCTCAAGACACTGCAGCGCTCCGAAGCCGTCGAGCTCGGCCTGCAGCTGCTGAACTCCGCACTGGAAGAGTTCCAGCTGAACATCGACCGCATCGAACCGGCGGCGATGACCCAGGTGCTGCAGGAACTGAACATCAAGGAACGCGACGAACTGCTCGCGCAGATTGGCCTCGGCGAGCGCCTCGCGCCGCTGGTGGCGCGCCGCCTGCTGCCAGGCGGGCACGATGAGAAGGGCGCGATCACGCCGCTGACGGTGGCCGGCACCGAAGGCCTGCTCGTGAGCTACGCGCGTTGCTGCCGCCCGATTCCGGATGATCCGATCATCGCCTTCCTTTCGCCCGGTCGCGGCATCGTCATCCACCGCGACACCTGCGGCAATGTCGAGGATTACCACAAGCATCCGGAGAAATGGCAGCCGGTAACGTGGCAGGCGGATCTCAATCGCTACTTCAGCGCCGAGGTGCGCATCGAAGCGGCGAACAAGATCGGCATGCTGGCCAGCATCTCGGCGGCCATCGCCGGCACCGACACCAACATCGGCCATGCCACCGTCGAACAGCGCGATGGGGATGTCTCGCTCATCAAGCTCGAAGTGGAAGTGAAAGATCGCAAGCATCTGGCCCGCGTGGTGCGTACCATCCGCCAGATGCCGGAGATCCTGCGCGTGGCGCGCTACCTGGCTTCGAAACGGAACCACCACGAATGACCCGCCAGATCATCAGCACGCCCAATGCCCCCGCCGCCATCGGCACCTATTCGCAGGCCGTGCGCGTGGGCAACACCGTTTATCTTTCGGGCCAGATCCCGCTCGACCCGGCCACCATGCAGCTCGTCAGTGGCGACATCGACGCCGAGATCCGCCGCGTGTTCGACAACCTCGTGGCGGTGGCAGAAGCCGCTGGCGGCACACTGAACGATGCCGTGAAGGTCACCGTGTTCCTCACGGATCTTGCGCACTTCGGCCGCGTGAACGAGATCATGGCCACGTATTTCCAGCAGCCCTACCCGGCCCGCGCTGCCGTGGGTGTTGCCGCGCTGCCGCGCGGCGCGCGCGTGGAGATGGAGTGCATCTTAAGTCTTTGACGCCGGGGCCGGAGGCCAGCACGGGAGTTGCGACAGCCGCCGACCCTCTCTTCCTGCTGCCCTCGCGCTACGAAGATCGCACGCGTGTCACGGCGATCGGCGCATTGCTCAACGGCGTGCGCGCGGTGGTGGAAGGCGAAGTGCAGCTGGTGGATGTGGTGCATCGCCGGCGCCGCGCGATGCTGGTGCGGCTTTCCGATGGTTCCGGATTCCTGAACCTCCGGTTCTTCTACTTCTCGCGCGCGCAGCAGGATGGCCTCGCTCGCGGCACGCGCTTGCGCTGTGTGGGTGAGGCGCGGCGTGGGCCGCAGGGCCTGGAGATGGTGCATCCGGAATACCGGGTCATGCGTCCGGGCAGCATCGAGCCGCTCGATGATCGACTCACGCCGATCTACCCGCTCACCGAAGGCCAGACCCAGGGTCGCGTGCGCGCGCTGGTGAACAAGGCACTGGTGCGGCTCGCGGCGAATCCCGCGCAGGATCTGCTGCCCGCCGCGATTGTCGAGCGGCTGGAGCTGCCTTCATTGAGGGAAGCCCTGGAATTCGTGCATCACCCGCCGGTGGGCACTTCGCTCGCATCGCTCGCCGCCGGTCGCCATCCCGCGCAGCGACGCCTCGCCTTCGAGGAACTGCTCGCGCATCAGCTCTCGCTGCAGCAGCTGAAGCAACGCATCCAGGCAGACCCGGCGCCGGCATTGTCCGATGCGAAGCAACTGGCGCAACGCTTCATCCAGAGCCTGCCCTTCCCGCTCACCGGCGCGCAGACGCGCGTGCTCGCCGAAGTGGAACACGATCTGCAACTGCTGCAGCCCATGGTGCGCCTGGTGCAGGGCGATGTGGGCTGCGGCAAGACCGTGATCGCTGCTGCGGCCGCGGCGCGCGCGGTGGGCAGCGGCAGCCAGGCCGCCTTGATGGCACCCACCGAGCTGCTGGCCGAGCAGCACTGGCGCTCGCTGGATGGCTGGTTCCGCCCGTTGGGCATCACCGTTGCGCTGCTCTCCGGCTCGCAGCCTGCGCGCACACGGCGTAGTGCACTCGAGGCCGTCGCCAATGGCGACGTGCAGATCGCCGTCGGCACGCACGCCCTGTTCCAGGAAGGCGTGGTGTTCCAGGATCTCGCACTGGTGGTGGTGGATGAACAGCATCGCTTCGGCGTGCAGCAACGCCTGCGCCTGAAGGAAAAAGGCAGTCGCAGCGGCCGCGCGCCGCATCAGCTCATCATGACGGCCACGCCCATCCCCCGCACCCTCGCCATGACGGCCTATGCCGATCTCGATGTCTCGGTGATCGACGAACTGCCACCGGGCCGCACGCCGGTGCGCACCGTGGTGCTGCCGGAAGAGCGTCGCGCCGATGTGGTGGAGCGCATCCACAGCGCCTGCGTCGAAGGTCGGCAGGCCTACTGGGTCTGCACGCTGATCGACGAATCCGAAGAGCTGCGCGCCCAGGCTGCCGAGGAAACCGCCGGCGCGCTCACCGAGGCCTTGCCCACGCTGCACGTCGGGCTTGTGCACGGCCGCATGACTCCGCGCGCCAAGGAAAAGGCCATGCACGATTTCAAGAGCGGCCACACGCAGCTGCTGGTGGCCACCACCGTCATCGAGGTGGGCGTCGATGTGCCCAACGCCAGCCTGATGGTGATCGAGAATGCCGAGCGCATGGGCCTCGCCCAGCTGCACCAGCTGCGCGGCCGCGTGGGCCGGGGTTCGCAGGAATCCAGCTGCGTGCTGCTGTATCGCGCGCCGCTTTCGCCGCTCGCCCGCGAACGCCTGGCCACATTGCGCGACACCAACGACGGCTTCGAAATCGCGCGCCGCGATCTCGAACTGCGCGGCCCCGGCGAACTGCTCGGCACCCGCCAGACCGGCCTCGCCGAACTGAAGGTCGCCGACCTCATCCGCGACGCCGACCTGCTCCCCCAGGTGCGCTCGACGGCCGAAGCACTGCTGCGTGACAATGCCGCCTGTGTCGCGCCATTGCGGCTGCGCTGGATAGGAACCGCCGAGGAATATGGCCGCATCGGTTAAGGAAGGCTTCCGTGGCTTGCCCGCTGCACCCTTGCTGCGGCGCCTGCATGGTTATGCCCAGCTCACGCGCCTGAATCGCCCCATCGGCATCGGCCTCCTGCTGTGGCCCACGCTATGGGCGCTGTGGATCGCCGCGCGCGCCCTGCCCGACGCGCCGCAGGTTCCCGCGCTGAACCTGCTGCTGATCTTCATCGCCGGCACCGTGGTGATGCGCTCTGCCGGCTGCGTCATCAACGACTTCGCCGATCGCGACATCGACCCGCATGTGAAGCGCACCAAGGGCCGGCCGCTGGCCTCACGGCAGATTTCCCCCTACGACGCCCTCGCGCTGTTCGGTGTGCTGGTGCTGTTCGCGCTGTGGCTCGTCACCCGCCTCGACACCCGCACCGTGTATTTCTCGTTCATCGGTGCAGCGCTCACCGTGAGCTACCCGTTCATGAAGCGGTTCTTCCCGCTGCCGCAGTTCTATCTGGGTGCTGCCTTCGGCTGGGCCGTGCCCATGGCCTTCGTCGCGACGCTGGGCGAGGTGCCGCGCACCGGCTGGTTGCTGTTCATCGTCACGGTGCTGTGGGCCGGCATCTACGACACGCAGTACGCCATGGTCGATCGCGACGACGACCTCAAGATCGGCGTGCAGTCCACCGCCATCGCCTTCGGCGACATGGACACCATGCTGATCGGCGTGATGCAGGTGATGGTGCTCGCCGGCCTGCTGATGATCGGCCGCGCCACCGGGCTGGAATGGCCCTTCTATGCCTCGCTGCTCGCCGCGGCCGCGCTGTTCCTGTGGCAGCAATGGCTGATCCGCAACCGCGAACGCGACGGCTGCTTCCAGGCCTTCCTGAACAACAACTGGGTGGGGCTTGTCGTGCTGATCGGGATCATCGCCGCATGAGCACCGGGCCGAACTCGCCCAGCCCCGCGCCGACATCGCCGGGGCTGGATGCCGCCGGCGAACTCGATGCAGCCGGCCGTCACAACGAGGCGATCGAAGTGCTGCGCAAGGCCAGCCTGCAGGGTGATCTGCCGGCCATGAGCGAGCTCGGGCATCGCGTGTTGTCCGGCGATCGCGCACCACTTTCGGCATTGCATGGCCTCGCCTTCGTGCGCGAGGCAGCCAAACGCGGTGAAGCGCGCGCCATGACCCTGGTGGCGGCATTGACGGCCGCAGGCGCCTATCTGAAGCAGGACTGGCGAGGCGCGCTGCAGCTGCTGGGCGAAGCTGCAGTGGCCGGCAGCGCAGCGGCGCGCGGCCAGCTCGCCGCCCTGCAGCCGCCGGACGCCGCGCCGGCAGACTGGGCCACCATGGCAGCCCGCGTGCCGCTGGAAGAATGGCTGCAGCCAGCCGCACAGGTGCAGCTGCACGAGAACGTGCGCCAGGTACCCGCCATGGTTCCAGCGGCGGCCTGCGCGTGGCTGATCCAGCGGGGTTCTGTGGGGCAGCAACGGGCCATCGTGTACGACTCGGTGAGCCGCAGCAATATCGTGCACCAGATGCGCACCAACACCATGGCGGTTTTCAACTACACGACCATCGACGTGGTGCAGTTTCTGCTGCAGGCCCGCATGTCGCACACCTGCGGTTATCCGATGCAGCATTTCGAAACGCCGCAGATCCTGCATTACAACGTCGGCGAGGAAATCACGCCGCATTTTGATTTCATCGATGCGAAAGCGGCCGATTACGCGCAGCAGATAAAGGAGAAGGGTCAGCGCATGATCACCTTCCTGCTGTATCTGAATGACGAATACGAGGGCGGGGAGACCACCTTCCCCGAGCTCGGGATCGTCCATCGTGGCACCCGCGGCAACGGCCTCTACTTCATCAACGCCCATCCGGATCTCAAGCCGGACCGGCGCATGCTGCACACGGGCTCACCCCCCACTTCCGGGGAGAAATGGATCGTCACGCAGTTCATCGTCAGCAAGGCCCTGCGCCCCTGACCTGCGCGGAAAGCAGCACACAATTCTTTGCGCAAAAAAAACGGCGGGTGTTGCCACCCGCCGCTCTCTGACCCATCAGCTGTAGACAGTGCCCCGGCGAATCTCGTTACCGGGGCACCAGGGGGGTCGCGCCTCGCGGCGCCTGAAGGTCAGAAGTCCATCGACAGATTGATCGAGTAACGACGGCCCACCAGATCATCGAACGGGCTGAAGCTGCCGAATCCGTTGCGCGGATCCCGCAGATCGTACCCACCCGCAGAGGGCTTCGTATCCAGCAGGTTGTTGATGCTGATCGAAGCATTCACTGGCCCGAAGCGGGTGCCCGCCGTGGCAGTGAACATGTTGTTGGCGTGATAGCCGGCGAACAACGGGTTCCGGTGCAGGTCCGGACCGTTCTGGCCGTCGGCACTCAGCTGGGTGGCGAAGTTGCTCGCCGTCTGGGTGCCGAGGCGATACATCCAGGTCACGCCCACGCGATTGCCCGTGCCCCAGTTGTAGTTCACGCCCATGTTGCTGCGAATCTTCGAGGCACCGCCATAGCCGGCATAGTCATCGGTGAAGGCAGCGCCATAGCGCTGGATCTGGTCGATGAGATAGTTGCCGGAGATGTTGACGGACAGCGAACCTGGCGCATTCGCGAAGCCCATGTCCACCAGCGGTGCGGACCAGCGCACTGACACATCCAGACCGCGAATCACCAGCTTGCCCTGGTTGCCGAAGGAGTTGAACACCCGCTGCAGCGCGCCCGTGGTCGGCTCGCGCTCGATCAGGCTGCAGAACCCGTATGGATCATCCAGCGCATAGCTCGGGTTCAGACCATTGATGTTGTAGCAGCTGTTGATGATCTGGCCAGTCTGCACCACCTCGATCGGATCCGTGACCCGCGCCTCGTACCAGTCGACCGTTCCCGAGATGCGGCTCAGCAGCGCATGCTCGAACGGCGACCGGAACGCCAGGCCCATCGTCCAGGTGTCACCCCTCTCGTTCTTGAGGTCAGGGTTACCCACGACCAGCGCCGCGCCGCCCGCAATATCCCAGAGCGCCTGGTTGTTGTGGTACTCGGAAGCGTTGTTGCCACCCCAGGCGTTGATCTGTGCGGAGCATAGAGCCTGCAGCTGCGCCCGGATGGCAGGGGCCGTGGTATCTGAATTGTTCAGCGTGGTGCCCTGAGTGGGGCCCGGGAACACGGCGGCGAGCGTAGTGGTGTTGCGGCAGGGGTCAGAAGGGATGCTGGCGAACTGCGAGCTACCCGAGGGGGTGGCAAACAGCTCGGACATGTTCGGCGCACGCTCGGCGCGGTTGTAGCCGCCCCGCACACGCAGCCAGTCGACTGGTTCCCAGCTGCCCAGGGCCTTGTAGGTCTCCACTTGCTGGCCCGTGCTGTACTTCGAGCTGCGAGCACCGAGCTCGAGTTCGAGAGTGCGGATCAATGGCAGATCCTTCAGCAATGGAATCAGCAGCTCTCCGAACACTTCCTTGGCAGACACGGCTTCGTCGATGTCGCCCGAAGCGAACTGGCCGGCGGACGCGTCGTTGATATAGTCGCGCTCGCGCAGCGAATCCGGCGTGTACTGGTAGTCGTTGTTGCGATAGCTGGCACCCACCGAGCCGCGCATCTCGCCGGCCGGCAGATCGGCCACATGGCCCTGCGCGGTGAACTCATGCACCCGCTGCGTCATCTTGTTGCGGTCGATCTGGTTCGTCGAGATTGCGTCGATGCAATCCTGCGAGACCACGAGGTCGTAGTCGAAGGGGTTGATGCCGCTGGTGCAGGTGAAGTACTTCGAACTCGGGCCAGTCTCCGCATAGCCCTGACCCCAGTTCGGAGCGGAGATGATCTTCTGGTAGTTCACCGCCGAGGTGAACCCGTTGTAATTGGTCTGGGTCAGGGATTCGCCATAGGAGGTGTAGATCTCCCAGGTCCAGTCAGAAAGCCCGAGGTCACCGCGCAGGCCGGCCGCAAACTGGAACAGGTTGCCGGTGTTTTCGGTGCCACGTGGTGGCAGGAAGCCCAATGTCTGGTTGATCTGCCAGCCGGCATTCGGTCCGCAGTTGGCCAGCGCCTGTCCCGTGATGGGATCAATCGCCCGGATGTACGAAGCGCCACCGGTGGGGTTGACCAGTGCGCCCACGGCACCGGGATTCGTGGCCAGCGAGTACTGCTGGCAGGCGTTGAGCCCGCGGAAGGGATTGGCCGCATTCACTCCCGTGGTGGCGATGGTGGCCGCCCCGGAACGCGATTCCAGCAGCCGGCGCAGCTCGCCGCGGGTGAGCACAGTGCCCGATGCCGAAAGCACATCGCCCGGCAGCGGGAACGCCTGGGCCATGGTGCAGCCGCCCGTCGGGGCGCAGCTCGTGCCTTTCGTTCCGCCCGGCAGATACTCGGCACGCGTCTGTCCGACCACCTGGCCGGACGCCGGCACCTGGATCATGGACGGCAGATAGACGGCATCGCCGCCCTGGCTGGTATGGAACGGAACGATCGCTGCGAATCCAGGCCCCTGGTACGGCGCAGGCTCGCGGCGCGTCTCGGTGCTGGAGGTGGCGAAATTGAAGTTCGAGAACGCCGACAGGCGATCACTGAAATCGAAGGTGGCGCGCCCGAACAGCGTGTAGGCCTCGCGCGGGCTGGAGAGCCAGCGTCCGTAGTCGACGCGATTGCTGGTCGGGTTGCAACGCTCGCCGGCGAATGGGCCGCCGGCGGCGACGCCCAGGGACGTGAACGTGCAGGTTACTTCCTCGGGATTGGCCGGCGTGCCGCCAAGGGGGATGTTGTAGCCCTGGGGTCCGAAGTAAAGGCTCGCGGCACCCGTGCCCGTCTGGGAGTTGCGTGTGAAGAGGGTTCCGTCCGGATTCATGAAGAAGCCGCCACCGAATGGCGTGCCCGTCGCGTTCGCGACGCAGCTCTGGCGTACCCCGCCGACGAAGCAGTCGCGGTCGCTGAAGACATTGTTGATTTCAGTGAGCGTGGGCGAATTGCCGTTCCATGCCCGCTGCAGTCCGTTGTAGGTGCCGGTGGTGCCGCCCGCCGAGTAATACGGTTCGTCGGCGAAGAGGAAGTCGCCCGAATTCGAGTAGGGGGATTCCATCACCTCGCGGAAGAAGTCGCGTTCTTTCCAGTAGGACACTTCGCGCTTGGTGTATTCGATGCCGACCACGGCATGGCCCTTCTCGGAGCCGAACTTGCCGCCCATCAGGGTGCCGATCTGGTATTCGCCGCCATCGCCCACGGCGTTGATGCCGCCGCGCACCCGCACACTCATGCCTTCGAAGGTGTCGCGGAACTGGATGTTGGTCACGCCGGCCAGCGCGTCCGCGCCGTATACGGCCGAGGCGCCACCCGTGATGACTTCGATGTTGCCGATGGCAATCGAAGGAATGGTGTTCAGGTCGACCGTCATCGAGGCGTTGAGCGGCATGCCGCGATGCCCGTCCACCAGCACCAGCGAGCGGTTGGCGCCCAGGCCACGCAGGTTCACGTTCGCAGCACCCGGCACCACGATGCCGATCATGCCGGCGCTGTCCGGCAGCAGGGACATGTTGAACATGTCGCCCGTGCCACGACCGCCGTCCACGCCATTGGCGCCCTGCAGCGAAGTGACCGCGCCACCGCCCATGCCCGCGCCGCCCACCATGAACTGCGGCAGGTCGTTGAGGGCCTGCTCGACCGAGACGAAGGTGCTGTCTTCCAGCTGCTGGCGATCGACGGTCACCATCGGGCTGTTGCTGATGAGGTCCTTGCGGACGATGCGCGAACCGGTGACGCGCACTTCTTCGAGTTCTGCGATCGGTTCTTCGGTGGCTGCGGCTTCCGCGGCCTGGCCGGTCGGCGCATAGCTGTAAATCGCTGCTGATCCGAGAATGGCGGCGATCGCCGCGCCCACGAGATTCTGTCCGTTGCCGGATTTGTGTTGAGACACTATGAATTCCCCCTGTTCTTTTGAATGGAACGGGAATTCCCATCCAGACGGCTATCAGGCGTGTCTGAAGAGTTTTCCCGTAAGACCAAGGGGGTTATATATGCGAACTACTCGCGCTACCAAATATTCAAATGGTTATGAGTCGCGCATTATGCGCGCCGCAAAGCACGGTTCAGCGCCAATGTGGCAAGCAAAAGCAACGCTGCGCCCGCGTTGTGCGCAGTGGCGAGCCACAGCGGAAAACCTTTCAGCACCATGAAACTGCCGATGGCCAGCTGCAGCAGCAGCGCTGCCATGGCGGCTGCGGCCGCGAAGCGGCTGTTGCGCTCGAGGCGCGTGCGCCAGGTCATGACAGCAGCGAACAGCAATGACAGCGAGGCCACCACCGCTCCCAGCCGATGCGTGAAATGAATGGCAACGCGGGCCGGATGATCGAGCACGCCGCCTTCGTAGTTGATGCCGAGCCCGCGCCACAGCACGAAGGCTTCGCCGAAATCCGCTTCCGGCCACCAGCTGGCCTGGCACTTCGGCAGATCCGGGCAGGCCACGGCCGCATAGTTGGTGCTGGTCCAGCCGCCGAGCATGATCTGGATGACGAGCGCGATCAGCGCCACCAGCGCCACGCGCCGCAGGAACTGCGGCGCCGGGCGCAGCAACGCGGCGGTGCTGCCGCCACCCATCGCCGAGCGAGTGCCCGACCAGGGGTCTGAAGAGCGGCGGCGCAGCGTGAGCCACAACCACCAGAGCATCGACAAGGTGGTGAAGCCGAATACCAGATGCAGGGAGACGATCAGCGGCTTGAGCAGCAGCGTGACCGTCCACATGCCCAGCAGTCCCTGGAAGATCACCATTCCCACCAGTGCGAGTGGCAACCCCACCGGCACATCGCCGTGCCGGCGCCAGCGCAGTGCCAGCACGGCCATGACCACGATCAGGAGGCCCAGCGTCGAGGCGCCGTAGCGATGGATCATCTCGCGCCAGGCCTTGCCGAGATGCAGCGGCGAATCGGCCGTGCCGGCTTCTGCGGCCGCAGCGGCCGCCGGCGTGACATGCCCGTAGCAACCCGGCCAGTCGGGGCAGCCGAGGCCGGCATCGGTCAGCCGCACATAGGCGCCAAACACCACCACGCAGAATGCCAGCAGCATTGCGGCAAGGGCCAGACGTCGGAGCACGATGATGCGGTACACGGGCGGTTATCCGATGTGCGAGAGCTTCAACAGGTTCTTCAGATCTTCGAGCAGGCCGCGCGGGTTTTCACGCACGTCGTAACGCAGCACGATGTTGCCGTTCGGGTCGACGACAAACAGCCAGTTGCGCAGATCTCCTTCGGGCAGCACCGCGAAGACTTCCGCGGCAGAGGCCGTATCGCTGACATCGAACACCTTGATGCCTTCGTGTTCCTTGTCGAGGTAGGCGAGGTCGCAGCAATTGGCGGTGGCGAGCAGGGCGCGATTCACGCGCGTCATCTCCTTGTTCAGCGACAGCCGCGTCTGGCGGGCAAGCACCAGCGCCTGGCGGCAGGCCTCATCGCAGTTTCCGTCGCCCACGTAGACCAGCGCCCATTTGTCGAGCAATGGCGCGGCGCCGCCGGGCATCTGCCGCACCGGCAGCAGCAACTCGCCGTGGTTGGTGCCACCGGCCGGGCGCCAGCCCACTGCGTAATAAAGCGTGAAGGCGGCCGCCAGCGGCACGAAGAACAGGGCGACCAGGAGCAGCAACGTGCGCCGCTGCGATTTGGGAGCTTCAGACATCTCTTCTCTTCAGGTTGAATCCGATGAACAGGCCGAGGGCCAGCAGCGCGAAGGCCCACCACTGCACGGCATAGGCGTAATTGCGCTCCGGTGCGACCCCGGGTGGTCGCCAGTCACGAAGATACCCGGGACCGGAATCCGCGTCCAAGAGCAGCACCGGTGGCAACAACTGCGCGCCCAATGCCTGCTGCAGCTGCTCATGTGTGGGAAAACTGGTGACGCGCGGCCAGCTGCCTTCGCCAAGCGGCGCCTGCTGCCCCGAAGCCATGCCCGCCACCGGCAGCGTCGAGAGACGACCGGTAAGGCGCTGCACGCCCTCTGCCTGCAGCGTCACATCCGGCAGCTGCTCGCGGAAACCGGAGAATGGCACCCAGCCGCGGTTCACGAGCAGCCGGCTGCCATCGGCCAGCTGCAGCACCGACAGCACCTCGTAGCCGGGCTGGCCCTGGTGCGACATGTTGTCGAGCAGGAACTGCCGCTGAGGATCGAATTCGCCGCCGACAAACACCCGGGAAAAACGCGGCAATCGCGGCAGTGTTTCGGAGGTGGATTCGATGGCCGGCACATCGGCGCGGGTGAAGGCCTGCCATTGTTCACTGCGGTGCTCGCCGCGGTGGAATTGCCAGAGCCCCAGCGACACGAACAGGGCAACCGCCGCCACCGTCAGCAGCAGCCAGTACCAGCGTGGGGCAAAACGCACAGCCAATTCACACCTTGAGCCGGAATCGCGGCCTTTATAATCAGCCAATGGACCTGACAAAACTGATCATCATCGTCGCGCTCATCGCCATCATCGGCAGCCTGGGTTCGGCACTGTTCCAGCTCTCGCGCGGCACCGGCGATTCGCAGAAGATGCTGCGCGCGCTCACCTGGCGCATCAGCCTTTCCGTGGGGCTGTTCCTGCTGCTGCTGCTGGCGTGGCGGATGGGTTACATCCGCCCGCACGGCCTGTAACGCGTCAGATCCAGTAGACGAAGACGAACAGGATCAGCCAGACCACGTCCACGAAGTGCCAGTACCAGGCCACCGCCTCGAAGGCGAAGTGGCGCTGCGGCGTGAAGTGACCCTTCATGGTGCGCAGCCAGATCACCGTCAGCATGATCGCGCCAATCGTCACATGCAGGCCGTGGAAGCCGGTGAGCATGAAGAACGTGGAGCCGTAGATGCCGGTCGAAAGCTTCAGGCCCAGCTCGTGGTAGGCATGCGCGTATTCCTCCGCCTGCAGATACACGAACAGGAAGCCCAGCATCCAGGTGGCGGCGAGGAAGATGTTCAGCATCGCCCGGTTGCCGGCACGCAGCGCGTGATGCGCGATGGTGAGCGTGACACCCGAGGTCAGCAGGATGGCCGTGTTCCACGCCGGCAGACCGAACGCGGGGATGGTCTCGAAGGTGCCATCGGCCTTGCCGCCGACGATTCCCGGGCCGTTGGTGGGCCAGGCCGCATCGAATTCCGGCCACAGCAGCATGCTGTTGAAAATCTTCACGCCCTCGCCCGACAGCCAGGGAACGGAAAGCTGCCGCGCGTAGAACAGCGCGCCGAAGAACACCGCGAAGAAGAACACCTCGGACATGATGAACCAGATCATTCCCATGCGGAATGAACGGTCCACGTCGAGGTTGTACATGCCCTGCTGGTTCTCGTTGACGACGGTCCGGAACCAGAAGAAGAACAACGACAGGATCAGCAGCGCGCCGGGCAGGAACGCCCAGCCGCTGGCCCATTCATTCATGAAGCTGACAGCACCGAGCATCAGGGTGAACAGGCCGACCGAGCCGAAAATCGGCCAGGGGCTGCTGTGCGGAACGTAGTACTTGGCCGAGTCGTGCTCTGTGTGTGTGCTCATGTGATTTAGCGCCGGGCTACCGGCCCCTGTGTGTCGTAAAAGGTGTAAGCCAGGGTGATGCGATCCACGTACTTCGGCAGTGCGGGATCAACAAAAAAACGGACCGGCATGTGTTTCTGCTCGCCCACTGCAAACTGCTGCGGGGTGAAGCAGAAACATTCGGTCTTGCGGAAGAAGGGTGTGGCCTTGGAAGGCGCGACATCCGGCACGGCCTGGGCCCAGGTCGCATGGCCGGTCTGGTTGGTGGCGAGGAAGTTCGCCTCATACAGCCGACCCGGCTGCACCTGCATGCTCTGCACTTCGGGCTTGAACTGCCAGCTGCCGACGGTGGGCAGGTTCGCCACGAACTCCACCGTGACGAGGCGCGACTCATCCACCACCGAAGGCATATCGGACGAGCGCACGAGTTCCTTGCGATCACCGTAACCGGTGACCGCGCAGAGCAGGTCATACAGGGGAACCAGCGCGAAGCCGAAGCCGAAAGCGCCGAGCGCGACGGCCCCGAGCTTCAGGGCCAGCCGCTGGTGAGCGCCTGATTTTGCCTGCGCGTCTGTCACCGGTTGATGAACGCCACGATGAACCCGATGTAGACCACGACCGCGAACGCCGCGAGGCGCAGCGCCGTATTGCGGACACGGCGGCGGCGGGCCGCTGATTCTTCGGGCGTGAGCTCAGGCGCGGTGGAGGCATTCATCATGGATCAATGCCCGCCGACCGTGCCGCGTTCCACCACTTCGAGGGTGGGCGGGGTTTCCCAGCTGTGGTACGGCGCCGGAGACTCCACTTCCCACTCGAGGCCATGGGTGCCTTCCCAGACGTGGTTGGTGGCCTTCTGGCCGCCCTTCACGCACTGCCAGATGGCAATCGGGAACAGCAGCTGCGAAACACCGAAGCCGAAGGCACCGATGGACGACACCATGTTCCATTCCGAGAACTGCGTGGAGTAGTCGGGGATGCGGCGCGGCATGCCGGCGAGACCCAGGAAGTGCTGCGGGAAGAACAGCACGTTCACGAAGATGGTCGAGAGCCAGAAGTGCCACTTGGCGAGCGACATGCTGTACATGTGGCCGGTCCACTTCGGCAGCCAGTAGTACACGGCGGCCATGATCGAGAAGATGGCGCCAGGCACCAGCACGTAGTGGAAATGCGCCACCACGAAGTAGGTGTCGTGATACTGGAAGTCGGCCGGCACGATCGCGAGCATCAGGCCCGAGAAGCCGCCGATGGTGAACAGGAACAGGAAGGCCACCGCGAACAGCATCGGCGGTTCGAAGGTGATCGAGCCCTTCCACATCGTGGCTGTCCAGTTGAACACCTTCACGCCGGTGGGCACCGCGATCAGCATGGTGCTCAGCATGAAGAACAGCTGGCCTGCCAGCGGCATGCCCACCGTGAACATGTGATGCGCCCACACGATGAACGACAGGAAGCCGATCGAGGCCGTGGCGAACACCATCGACTCATAGCCGAACAGCGGCTTGCGCGAGAACGCCGGGATGATCTCCGACACCACGCCGAAGGCCGGCAGGATCAGGATGTACACCTCGGGGTGACCGAAGAACCAGAAGATGTGCTGGTACAGCACCGGGTCGCCACCACCGGCCGCACTGAAGAAGGTGGTGCCGAAGAAGTGATCGGTGAGCAGCATGGTCACGGCGCCAGCCAGCACCGGCATCACGAGGATCAGCAGGTAGGCGGTGATGAGCCAGGTCCAGCAGAACAGCGGCATGCGCAGCAGCGTCACGCCCGGCGCGCGCATGTTCATCAGCGTCACGATCACGTTGATGGCGCCCATGATCGAGGACACACCCATCATGTGCACGGCGAACACCGCCATCGGGAAGCTGTCGCCACCCTGCAGCGTGAGCGGCGGGTACAGCGTCCAGCCACCGGCCGGCGAACCGCCCGGCACGAACAGCGTCGAGATCAGCAGCAGGAACGCGAACGGCAGGATCCAGAAGCTGAAGTTGTTCATGCGCGGCAGCGCCATGTCGGGCGCGCCCACCTGCAGCGGGATCATCCAGTTCGCCACACCGACCCAGGCCGGCATCACGGCGCCGAACACCATCACCAGCGCATGCGCGGTGGTCATGGAATTGAAGAACTGCGGATCGACGAACTGCAGGCCGGGCTGGAACAGCTCGGCGCGGATCACCAGCGCCATCGTGCCGCCGATGAAGAACATCAGGCCGGCGAAGATCAGATAAAGGGTGCCGATGTCCTTGTGGTTGGTGGTGAGCACCCAGCGCTGGATGAAGCTCTTGGGCGGACCGTGGTGGGCATGGTCGGCATGGTCGGCGTGCGTGGAAATGGCCATATTCGTTACTCGGTTCGAATTTCGGTAAGTCGGATCAGTTCGCGGCGACGGTGGCTACGGCGGCAACCGGCTCGGCAGCGGGCGGTGCCGGGGCTGCGGGCTTCTTCGAAGCCAGCCAGGCGGCGAAGTCAGCCTCCGACTTCGCTTCCACCACGATCGGCATGAAGCCATGGTCGCGGCCGCAGAGCTCGGCGCACTGGCCGCGATACACGCCAACCTTCTCAGGCTGGATCTGGAACCACAGCTCGTTGATCAGGCCGGGGATCGCATCTTTCTTGACCGCGAGATCCGGCACCCACCAGGCATGGATGACATCCTGCGAGGTGATCAGCAGACGCACCTTCTTGCCCACCGGCACCACCAGCGCGTTGTCGACGCTCAGCAGGTAGTCGGGCACCGAGGTGGGCGCGATGCCCGAGTCGAGCTGACGGGCGGCATTGCTGTCCGGCGAGAGCGTGGAGAAGAAACTCACGCCATCGTTCAGGTATTCGTACTGCCACTTCCACTGGTAGCCCGTCACCTTGATGGTGAGCTCGGTGTTGGAGGCATCTTCGATCCGGATCAGCGTGCGGGCGGCCGGCACGGCCATCACCACCAGGATCAGCACGGGGATGGCAGTCCAGATGATTTCAGCCTTGGTGCTGTGGAGCATCTTGGTGTCCGGCACCGCGCCCTGCGATTTGCGGAACTTCACCAGCGAATAAATCATCACGCCGAAGACGGCGATGCCGATGACCACGCAGACCCACAGGATCAGCATGTGCAGCGAGTGGATTTCACCGGAGAGGGTCGTCACGCCGGTCGGCATGTTCAGACCCGTCCAGGCGGCGTGCGCGGGAGCTGCAAGTACGGCCAGGGCGGCCGCTGCGGCACCCTTGATTGCGGATTTACGAAGCATCGATTGCCCTTGAATAAGACACTGTTCTTTGACGCGTGTGGGCAGGTCGAGACCGCACCTCACTGACCCGGCAGTTTAACCTGTGGCCCGTGAAGTTGGGAAATCCAGGCGGCCCCTCAGCGGCTGCTTTCGCATTAGTTGAGAATGGTTTGCAGCTGTTGTCGACGACAGTGGATCAACTTCGCCAGAGCAGTGGCGCAGGCAGGCGCAGCGCCAGGGATGCCACGTATTCCTCCGTGTCGGCAAAGCCGGCGTCCAGGCAATTGGCCGCCCAGCCGACCAGTTGCAGGCCGCTGCGCTGGATGGCGGCGGCGGCGAGCAGCGCATGGCTCAGTGCGCCGAGCCGGATGCCCACCACCAGCAACACCGGCAGCTGCAATGCCAGGGCGATGTCCTGCATGGTGGGGCCAGTGGCACCCGCGGTATCTGGCGCGCCGATGGGCGCCAGCCAGCCGCCGGCGCTTTCAACCACCACTAGTTCAGATCGGCTCCTGATCAATTCATATGCCGGCAGGATGGCGGCGAGATCGATCTCGATTCCCGCCTCCCTGGCAGCGAGATGAGGCGATGTCGGGCGTTGCAGGCAGATGGGGTTCACCAGCTGGTACGGCAGGGGCACATTGCCGGCCGCCTGCAGCGCCAGCGCGTCTTCATTACGCGGACCGTCGGCGGTCTGGATGACGCCGGCAGCCACGGGTTTCATGCCGGCGGCCCGGTACCCCGCGGCCACCTGGGCGCGCAGCAGCTGCACGCTGACCCAGGTCTTGCCGACGCCGGTGTCGGTGCCAGCCACGAACAGGCTCTGGCGCAGCAGCGGATGAAGTGCGGCGGCAGCGGCTGGCATCAGCGGCGGCGTCCGCGGCGCAGCGTGTCGGCGTCGATGTGCACTTCGCCGGCGGCATCCATGCCGAATACCTGGTCTGCGCTGTGGCCCATCGGCGCCTCGGCGGCCCAGGCCACGGCGTACACCACCTGCCAGGTTGCCGGCAGGCCGGCGGGCTGGCGCATCGCTTCGTAAGCAGAATGCATCCGGCCGTAGGCCTTGCGGCCAGTGAGACCACGGGCCCGCTGTGCATTCAGGTTGCGCGCGCCCAGGGCTTTCAACTCCTGCATCAGAGTGCGCGCGTCCGGGTAGTGCCGCAGGTGGCGATCGACATCGAGCACCGGTTCCACGAAGCCGACGCGACCCAGCGCGCTGCCGAGATCGTGCATGTCGACAAACTCGTTCACGTGCACGCCCGCATCCGCTGCGGCCCAGGCGCTGCGCAGTTCCGCAAGGGTTGCCGGCCCGAAGCTGCTGGCCAGCAGCAGGCCACCGGGTTTGAGCACGCGCCGGATCTCGCGCAGCGCGACATCGGGTGGCTGCAGCCATTGCAGCATCAGGCTGCTGAACACCAGATCGAAGCTCGCGTCCTCGAAGGGCAGCGCGCGCGCATCGGCTTCGATGCAGCGGATCGGGCGCCAGAAGCGGCTGCGACCGCGCGCCACCTGCAGCATCGGCGCCGCGATATCCGCGGCGGTGACGGTGGCACTCCGGAAGCGGCGTTTGAGCTCGATGGCGGCAATGCCGGTGCCGGCGCCGAGATCCAGCACGGCGCGCGGCGGCGCGCGCAGCAGATCAACGCGCGACAGCAGCTCGTTGCGCACGGCGGTCTGCAGCCAGGCGGCGGCGTCATAGCTGCGGCTGGCCGCGCCGAAACTGCGCGCCACCACGGAGGGATCAATGGTGGGTGGAGTCGCGTTCATGCACCGGCCTTGTCATGGTCGGCCAGGAATTCACGCAGCGCGGCCGCGACTTCCGCGTGATGCGATACGAATGAAGCATGGCCGGCACGCGGCACTTCCACCGTCCGCGCCTGCGGCAGTGCTGTGGCCATCCAGCGCGCGGCACCGGGCGGCGTCACGCGGTCGTTCTGCCCGCTGACCAGCAGTGTGGGTTGTGTGATGCCGGGCATCCGGGTGCGGAGATCCAGCCCGCTCAATAGATCCAGCCCGTTGCGCAGTGCTGCCGGCAGCGGCGCGCCCTGTTCTGCCAGCGCGGCTTCCATCACGCGCTGCGCTTCTTCGGCATTGCGGCTGCCGCGCAGCTGCAGCCAGACGAAATCACTCAGGGTCTGTTGCCAGTCCTGCTCGAGCACGGCGCGAAAGGCCTGCATGGCCGAAGCATCCAGCCCGTGTGGCCAGTCGTGCGACTGCGCGAACTTCGGCGTGGCGGAGACGAGCACCAGCGCGGCGATGCGAGCGGGATGGCGCGCGGCCAGCTCCATCGCCACCTTGGCACCGAACGACCAGCCCAGCAGCACGCAGCGCGATGGCAGTACGGCGAGTACATCTTCCACCTGCGCTTCGAAGCCGGCGCGATGGGCGCTCCACGGGCTGCGCCCATGGCCGATCAAATCAATGGCCATGGTTTCGCGTTCACCCGCCAGCGCATCACGCAACAGATCGAACACACGCAGGTTCATGCCCCAGCCGTGCAGGCAGACCAATGGCAGCTCAGCGCCCTGCGCCGTCGCAGCCACGGGTCGGCGCTCCACATGCAATGCAGGACTCATGTTTCACCCGCTGATTGCGCGATGCAGGAATGCAAGGCATCGAGCAGTGATTCAACCTGCTGCACCGTATGCCCGGCAGACATCGTCACGCGCAAACGTTCGGTGCCGGCGGGCACGGTGGGGTGACGGATGGCGCTGACCAGGAAACCACGCTCCAGCAGGCATTGGCTCGCGACCATGCAACGCGCCGCGCCCGGCAGGAGAATGGGCTGGATGGCCGTGTTCGAAGGCAGCAGCGGCAGGCTGCGCTGCGCAGCACCGCTGCGAAAGCGGGCGATGAGACTGGCGAGTTGTTCGCGACGCCAGCCTTCCTCGATCACGATCCGCAACGCGGCGCGGGTGGCCGCCGCCACCGCAGGTGGCATGGCCGTGGTGTAGATGTAACTGCGCGCGCGCTGCAGGATCAGGTTGATCACATCGCGCGGGCCGGCCACGAAGGCGCCGAAGCTGCCAAAGGCCTTGCCCAGCGTGCCCACCAGCAGCGGCACCTGCGTGGCATCGAGGCCGGCGAGTTCAAGGCAGCCACCACCTTGCGCGCCCAGCACACCGAGTCCATGCGCATCATCCACCAGCAGCCACGCATCGTGCTGCGCGGCGAGCTGCGCGAGTTGCGGCAGCGGCGCGATGTCCCCATCCATGCTGAACACGCCGTCGGTGGCGAGCAGTGAAGCCTTGCCCTCCGCAGCATCGAAGCGGCGCGCGGCATCTTCGGCATCCGCGTGCGCGTAGCGCTGCAGACGGGCGCCGGAGAGACGCGCGCCATCGAGCAGCGAGGCATGATTGAAACGATCCTGCAGCACCACTTCACCGCGCGCGGCCAGCGCGGTGATCACGCCGACATTGGCCATGTAGCCGGTCGAGAACAGCAGCGCGGCTTCACGGCCGGTGAAGTCGGCGAGCTCTTCTTCCAGTGCGTGATGTTCCTGGGTATGCCCGGTGACGAGGTGCGCAGCGCCGGCGCCCACACCCCAGTTTGCCGTGGCGGCCTGCATGGCGGCGGCCATGCGCACGTCACCCGCAATGCCGAGGTAATCATTGCTGCAGAAGTTCACGACCCGGTGGCCATCCACCAGCGGCGCGAGTATCGAGCCTGCCGTGGCATAACCGCTGATGCGGCGACGCCTGCGAAGCTGCCCGGACTGCGCCAGGTCCGCCAGCAGGGCGGTCACTGCAGCGGCACTGCGTTTCATGCGGTGGCTACGGCGTCAGCAGCAGCCGCGCGCGTCGGTCTGCGCCTGCGTTTCGGATTCGATGCCGAGCTTTTCCAGCAATGCGCGATCGCGTTCCACATCGGGGTTGCCCGTGGTGAGCAGCTTCTCGCCGTAGAAGATGGAATTCGCGCCAGCGAGGAAGGCCAGCGCCTGCAGCTCTTCGCTCATGGCTTCGCGCCCGGCCGAGAGCCGCACCTGCGCTTCGGGCATCAGGATGCGCGCCACGGCAATCGTGCGCACGAACTCGAAGCCATCCACGCCATGATTCGCGCCGGGCGGTGCGTTGTCGGCCAGCGGTGTGCCCTGCACCTGCACGAGCTGGTTGATCGGCACGCTCTGCGGATGCTCCGGCAGGTTCGCCAGCGTCACCAGCATGCCGGCGCGATCGGTGCGCGTCTCACCCATGCCCACGATGCCGCCGCTGCACACCTTCAGCTTGGCATTGCGCACGGCTTCGAGCGTGTCGAGCCGATGCTGGTAGGTGCGGGTCGTGATGATCTGCTTGTAGAACTCTTCGGAGCTGTCGACATTGTGGTTGTAGTAGTCGAGGCCCGCGTCTTTCAGTTCGCGCGCCTGGTCCGGCGTCAGCATGCCGAGCGTGGCGCAGGTTTCCAGTCCCAGCGCGCCCACCTCGCGGATCATGGTGGCGATGCGCTCGATGTCCTTCTTCTTGGGCGAGCGGAAGGCCGCACCCATGCAGAAGCGCGTGGCACCGGCCGCCTGCGCCGCGCGAGCCGCTTCGAGCACGGCCTCCACCGGCATCATGTCGTCGCGCGCCACGCCGGTGTCGTAATGAATGCTCTGCGGGCAGTACCCGCAATCTTCCGGGCACCCCCCGGTCTTGATCGACAGCAGCGTGCTCCGCTGCACCCGGTTCGCCGCATGAAAGGCGCGGTGCACCTGCTGCGCGCGGAACATCAGGTCCATGAAGGGCAGCGCGAACAGCGCCTCCACTTCCGGCAGGCGCCAGTCGTGGCGCAGGGCGGTGAATCGCGGGGCTTGGGTATCAGGGGCTGCGGAGTTCATGCGGCGATGGTCCGGGGGGCGGGGCGGGTCTGTCAACCGGACTTGCCAGAGTGAGTTTACAATTGATCACTCCATATCCATTCAATCACCGGAATGCCAGGATTACAGCCGGAGGTCGTTGAAGCGCCGCGCGGTCGCGCTGTGTGCGGTTGCCGCGCTCAGACAGCCGGCCCTCACGCCTCGACGCGTCAGGAAACAGCGGAGGATGGGGCCGGAACTCGCGCGGCAACCGCACACAGCACACCCGCGCTACCTCCAGCAACATCCGACGGAATTCCAGCACAACGGTCGGGGTGCGGGCGTGGTGTGTGAAGAGGTTCGCGCGCGAGTTCCGGCCGTCTTCGGCCGGCTGTCTGAGCGCGCGAACCTCTTCACACGCCGCGACCGCACCTTTGCAATTGTCCTGTAACCCCACCGAACCGTTGCCGCTTGAAACGAGATGACTCGCTGAAACTGATCAATCGAGTTTGACCATCTGGAACTTCGGCACCAGCAGATGCATGAGCCCCCACGCCAGCACATAGGCCGTGCCGCAGATCAGGAACAGGATCCCGTACCCCAACTCGACATGCCCCAGCGCCGTGAAATGCGCCAGCAGCAACCCGGCCGCCCGCGAGATCAGGATCCCGCCGATGGCGCCGGCCATGCCGCCGATGCCGGTGACCGAAGCCACCGCACGTTTCGGGAACATGTCGGAGACCGTCGTGAAGATGTTGGCCGACCAGGCCTGATGCCCTGCCGTCGCAATGCCGATGGTGAGCACGGCGAGCCAGATATGGATCTCGCCGAGCTTCGTGGCCAGCAGCACGGTAAGCGGCGCCAGCGCGAACAGGAACATCGACAGCTTGCGGGCGCGGTTCATGTCCATGCCACCCTGTGCGAAATGTTTCGGCAGCCAGCCACCGAAGATCGAACCTGCGGTCGAGATCGTATAGACCACTGCGACCGCCAGCGCCCAGCTGATGTGCCCGGGCACGGTCGACACATCCCCGTTGAAGCCGGGATTCGCCGCCGCGAAGGCGGCGAGCTTGCGGGCGTTCTCTTCATTGAGGAAGGCCGGCAGCCAGAACATGTAGAACCACCAGACCGGATCGGTCAGGAACTTGCCGACCACGAAGGCCCAGGTCTGGCGGAAGCGCAGCAATCGCACCCAGGTCACCGGTGCGCTCGCGCCCGCCGCGGCTTCTTCCGGATCGCTGTGGATATGGTCGTACTCGGCCTTGCCGAGCTGCCCCTTCGCGAGCTTGGCGGCCGGCGAATCGTAGGTGCGATACCAGAAGATGAGCCACAGAAGGCCCACTGCACCGGTGAGGATGAAGGCCCACTCCCAGCCCCAGGATTCGGCGATGAAGGGCACCGACAGCGGCGCGATGATCGCGCCCACATTGGCGCCGGAGTTGTAGAGCCCGGTCGCAAAGGCGCGCTCCCTGCGTGGAAACCACTCTGCGATGGTCTTGTTTGCCGCGGGGAAATTGCCTGCTTCCGTAAAACCCAGCGCAGCACGCCAGAAACCGAAAGTCACGGTGGTATGGCCGAAGGCGTGGCCGATGGCAGCGATGCTCCAGCCGATCAGCGAGTACGCATAGCCTGACTTCGTGCCGAGCCAGTCGATCATCCGGCCCGCCAGCACCATGCCGATGGCATAGGCCAGCTGGAAGCAGATGACGACGGTGGAGTAGTTCAGCTCCTGCGCGGCCTTGTCGGCACCGAACACACCTTCGTCGGAAAGCATGGGCTTCAGCAGGCCCAGCACATTGCGATCGACGTAATTGATGGTGGTGGCAAAGAACACCAGCGCGCAGATGGTCCAGCGGTAGCGGCCGATCTGCGCGTTGATCTGCGTGAGCGTGTGCATGGGTGGTCCCACTGGATTCTTGTTCTGGAGTCGCGCCCGGATAATGGCAGGCTTCGGGCAATTTGGGGCAAGGCCGTTTTCCATCGGCCCTGCAACACTGTCGCGCATGCTGGCGATTGCACAATGGCTCACGGATCTGATCGCACCACCCATCTGCGTGCTTTGCGGGGGTGATGGCCAGACACTGGACGAACCCTGGGGTCTCGATCTTTGCTGCTGGTGCGAGCAGGCCTGCATGCCGGTACCCAACCCCTGTCCGCGCTGCGGTGAATCCTTCAACGCTGCCGGTGTCTGTGCCCATTGCCAGCGTGTGCAGGCTCCCTTCGATTCCACCTTCAGCCTGTTCCTCTATCAGGAGCCGGTGGATCTGCTCATCACGAACCTGAAGTTCCGGCACGAACTGCCGCCGGCGCGGGTGCTGGGCATGCTGTTCGCGCGCGCCTGGCGCAAGGCGTCGCGCCCGTTGCCGCAATGCCTGATCCCGATGCCGCTGCACGCGGCGCGCTATCGCGAGCGGGGCTTCAACCAGACGGCAGAGATTGCCCGTCACATCGCCCCGCGGATGCGCGATGCGGCGGGCAAGCGGCTCGCCGTGCGCTGCGATCTGCTGCAGCGTGTGCGCGCCACCGCTGCGCAAAGCGAACTGGATGCCAGCGCGCGGGCCGCGAACCTCCGGGGCGCGTTTCGTGCCGGCGGTGGCGTCATGCCTGCGCATGTCGCCCTGCTCGATGATGTGATGACCACCGGCCACACGGCCGCCGCGGCCGCACTGGCCCTGAAACTGGCGGGCTGCCGCCGCGTGGAAATCTGGGCCTGCGCCCGGGCCCTGCAACGGTAGTGCCGGGCCTGATCTGCTAAGCTCTGCCGCCTTTCCGATGCGGACTTCCCGGGGTTTTCGCCCCCCTTTGACAAGCACCGTGGCCACACACGAAAACATCCTGCCCTCCCCCGCTTTCGTTCGCTGGCGCCTTTACCTCGCGCTGACGAAGCCGCGCGTCGTGGCACTGATCGTGCTGACCTCCGTGGTTGGCTCGTTGCTGGCAACTCCCGGGCTGCCGCCGTTGCTGCCGCTGCTGTTCGGCAACCTCGGCATCGGGCTCGCGGCCGCCAGCGCCGCCACCCTGAACCAGGTGCTCGACCAGCGCATCGACGCGCGCATGGCGCGCACGCGTACCCGCCCACTGCCTACCGGAGGGCTCGTCGAACGCGATGCGCTGTGGTTTGCCGCGATGCTCGGCGTCGCCTCGATGCTGGTGCTGTTCCTGCTGGTCAACGCGCTGACCGCGGTGCTCACTTTCGCTTCGCTGATCGGCTACGCCGTGATCTACACCCTGTGGCTGAAGCGGGCCACGCCGCAGAACATCGTCATCGGCGGTGCCGCGGGCGCCGCGCCACCGGTGCTCGGCTGGGCCGCCATCACCAACACCATCGACCCGCATGCGCTGCTGCTGTTCCTCATCATCTTCGCGTGGACGCCGCCCCATTTCTGGGCGCTCGCCATCGCGCGGCGCGACGATTACGCCAAGGTCGACATCCCCATGCTGCCGGTGACGCATGGCATCGAGTTCACGCGGCTGCACGTGCTGCTGTACACCATCATCCTGATCCTCGTCACGCTGCTGCCCTGGCTCACCGGCATGAGCGGTCTCATCTATCTGCTGGTTGCCCTCGGGCTCAATGCTGCTTTTCTCGCCTATGCGGTGGCATTGAAGCGCTCGCAGAAGAAGGAACTGCCCATGAAGGTGTTCCATTTTTCGGTGCAATACCTGATGTGGCTGTTTCTCGCCCTGCTCGTCGATCATTACCTGCCATTGCGCCTGTTCTGAAGACAGGCCGGGAGATCCGCATGAAACTTCGTGTACTGCTCCTGATTGCCCTGGCGCTGCCGCTACCGGCGCTTGCCCAGCTGCGTTGGGTGGAAGGTCGCCACTTCACCACGCTGCCGCGCGGCGTTCCGGCGGAAAACCGCGTCGGCAAGATCGAAGTCGCCGAAGTCTTTTCCTACGGGTGCATCCACTGCTTCCGTTTCAAGGAAGAAATCGCGAAATTGCAGGCCGCCTTGCCCGCAGATGCCTACATGAGCTACGTGCATGCTTCCTTCCAGCCTGCCGAAGCCTGGCCCATGTACCAGCGCGCCTGGTACACGGCGCAGGCCATGGGCATCGGCATGGCCAATCACGAGAAGATGTTCGACGCGGTGTGGACGACGCGCGAGGTGTCGCTGCTCGACCCCACGACCGGGCTTGTGCGCAGGCCACTGCCAACCATTGAAGAGGCAGCGCGTTTCTACGCCGGCGCCGCCGGGGTGAAGGCCGCGGATTTCCTCAAGATCGCCAATTCGCCGGAAATCAATGCCCAGGTCAAACGCGCCGATGCGCTGATCGAGTCCTGGCGCGTTCCGGGAACGCCCTCACTGGTGGTGAATGGCCGCTATCTGGTCAACAACGATTCGGTCACCAACTGGAATGACGTGCGGGCCATCGTGCTCTTTCTGGTAGGCACAGAGCGCCAGCGCCTGGCGCAGGTGAAGACACTGCCCGCGAAACCAGCGGTTGCCGCACCGGCCTCGTCGTCTGCCAGGAAGCCCTGAAGACCTCACCCATGCATGTCGAACGCATCTGGCCCGATACGCGCTTGCGCAATTACCATTATCTGGTGGTGTGCACGCAAACGGGTGAGGCGCTTGCCATCGACCCCTTCGATGCGCAGCTGGTGCAGGACACCGCCCGCCACCATGGCTGGCAGATCACGCAGATCCTGAACACCCACCATCACCACGATCACGTGGCAGGCAACGCGGCCCTGCAGGCCGCCACCGGGGCGCGCGTGCTGGCGCATGCCGGCGCGGCATCCACCATCGGCGGCGTGGATGTCGGCCTCGTCGATGGCGATGTGATCCGCGTGGGCAGGAGCATCGAGCTCGAGTGCCTTGATACTCCAGGCCACACGATGTCGCACGTGTGCCTGTTCGCCCACGCCGAACAACCGGCGCTGTTCTCCGGCGACACACTCTTCAATGCCGGTGCCGGCAACTGCCATCAGGGCGGCGATGCAGGATTGTTGTACGAGACGTTTGCCAACCGCCTGGCGCGCCTGCCCGACAACACGCAGGTGCATGCCGGGCACGATTACCTGCTGAACAACCTGGGCTTCACACTGGCGCGGGAACCCGGCAATGCCGTGGCCCGTGATCTGTCTGCGCGGCTCGCCACGCTCGCGCCGCTCGATATGCCGGTTACCACTCTGGGCGAAGAGAAGCTGTTCAATACCTTCCTGCGGCTGCAGAATCCCGGGATCATCGCCGGGTTGCGCGAGGTGTTCCCCGATCTGCCGGAACAGCCAACGCCGCGCGAGGTTTTCGTGGCCCTGCGCGCCCTGCGCAACAAATGGTGAAATGAAACATGGCTGAAGAGTCGAACAGCCGCACCCTGCGGCGGTGGTTCACCGTCGGTGCGGTGCTCATCCTGTTGCTCGCGGTGTGGCTCATTCTCCGGCCGCTGGTGCTGCCAATCGCCTGGGCCGCCATCCTCGCGTTCCTGATGCATCCCTTGCAGCTGCGGCTGACGAGCCGCTTCAAAGGCCGGGGCACACTGGCGGCTTCGGTGCTGACGGCGCTCACCCCGGTGGCCATCTTCGCCCCGCTGACGCTGATCTCGATCGCCTTCGCCCAGCAGGTCGCCATGCTTGCCGCGGCCCTGCAGCAGGAAACCAACCTGTTCGAACTGACGAGCTGGCTCGACCCGGCGCAGCATCCGCGCGTGGCCGGCCTTGCCGCCTGGATCAGCACCCGCTTTGATGTGCAGATAGCCGACATCCGGACCTGGCTGCTCAATGGCGTGCAGACCTGGGCGGGCACCCTGGCGAAGACGAGCGGCCAGGCCTTCCTGTTCACCGCGGGTGTGGTGCTGCGTTTCTTCCTGATGCTGTTCATCCTGTTCTTCATGCTGCGCGATGGTCAGTCGTGGTTCGCACGCGTGGCCGGGCTGCTGCCCTTGAGCTTCGCGCAGAGCGACAAACTCTTCACCCGCCTCGGCAAGGTGCTGCGGGCAGTGGTTTACGGCTGCGGGCTCACCGCGCTGGTGCAGGGCACACTGGTGACCATCGGCTTTGCCATCGCCGGCCTTTCCGGCCCGATCGTGTTCGGCGTGCTCGCCACGGTGCTGGCGCTGTTGCCATTTGGTGGCGCAGCGATCGTCTGGGTGCCTGCCATGGTGTACCTGCTTGCCACCGGCAGTTTTGGGTGGGCCATGTTCATGCTGGCCTGGGGTGGAGTGGTTTCGATCTCGGACAACTTCATCCGTCCCGCCATCATCTCGCGCTACACACCGGTGCCCACACTGCTGGTGTTCCTGGGCGTCATCGGCGGCGTTTCTGCGTTCGGCCCCATCGGCTTCATCATGGGGCCGGTCATCCTGGTGCTCGCCATCGAGCTGCTGCGTTTTGCAGAAGGGTCGATCATCCGCATAGACGGATAGAATAGGCGCGATCCATGGACCTCTCGCCGATTCTCAATCCGCTGAACGATGAACAGCGCGCCGCCGTCACGGCGCCCGCTGGCGCAACGCTTGTGCTGGCCGGCGCCGGCAGCGGCAAGACGCGGGTGCTGGTGCATCGCGTGGCCTGGGCGATCAACGCCATGGGCGCCACGCCCCACAACATCCTCGCGGTCACCTTCACCAACAAGGCCGCTGCCGAGATGCGCCATCGCATCGAAGCCCTGCTCGGCGTCCCGGGTGGCGCCATGTGGGTCGGCACCTTTCACGGCATCGCGCACCGCCTGCTGCGGCTGCATCACGCCCTGGCCGGCCTGCCGCCGGGTTTCCAGATCCTCGACAGCGAGGACCAGCAGCGCCTCATCAAGAAGGTCATCCGCTCACAGGATCTCGACGAGACGCGTTACGTGCCGAAGGAAGTGCAGTACTTCATCAACAAGCTGAAAGATGACGGCCTCCGCCCGAACCAGGTCAAGCCGGGCCACGATCCGATCCAGCAGATGATGGCGAAGCTCTATGCGCTGTATGAAGACACCTGCCGCCGCAGCGGCGTGGTGGATTTCGCCGAGCTGCTGCTGCGCGCCTACGAACTGCTGCGCGACAACAAGTCATTGGCCGGGCACTACCGCACCCGCTTCACGCATGTGCTGGTCGATGAGTTCCAGGACACCAACGCCATCCAGTACGCCTGGACGCGCCTCATGGCCGGCCAGGATGGCAATCCCTTCGTGGTGGGTGACGATGATCAATCCATCTACCGCTGGCGCGGCGCGCAGGTCGAGAACCTGCGGCAGTTCACGCGCGACTACCCCGACGCGCAGATGTTCAAGCTGGAGCAGAACTATCGCTCCACTGCAAATATTCTCGGTGCTGCCAACGCGCTGATCGCGCACAACTCCGGGCGGCTCGGCAAGAACCTGTGGACCAATGGCGCCGAGGGCGAGCGCATCCACCTGTATGCGGCTTTCAACGAACGGGATGAAGCGGCTTTCGTCGTGGCGCGCATCGCGGAATGGGCGCGCAATGGAGGCGCCCGCAGTGATGTGGCCATCCTCTATCGCTCCAATGCGCAGTCGCGCAGCTTCGAAGAATCGCTGCTGTCGGCGCGCATTCCCTACAAGGTGTATGGCGGCCTGCGTTTCTACGAGCGGCAGGAGATCAAGGATGCACTCGCCTACCTGCGACTGATCTCCAACCGCGACGACGATTCCTCGTTCGAACGCGTCGTGAACCTGCCGACGCGCGGCATCGGCGCAAAGTCGCTGGAAGGCTTGCGAGCCGTGGCACGCACCGCGCCAAGTTCCATGTGGAAGGCGGCTACGGCGATGTTGTCCGGCGAACCCGGCTCACCCGGCGTCAGCGAGCTCGGCAATCGCGGCGCTGCGGCGCTGCTCGGTTTCCTGCAGCTCATCGATCAACTCGACCAGGACACCCGCGACCTGCCGCTGTTCGAGCAGATCGATCATGTCATCCAGAACACCGGCCTCATCGAACACTACCGCAAGGACAAGCAGGACAAAGGCGAAGCCCGCATCGAGAACCTGGATGAGCTGGTCAGTGCAGCGCGCGGCTTCGATGCCGATGCCATCAGCCCGGATGCCGACGCCGAGAAACTGCCTCCACTGGAGGCGTTCCTCGCGCATGCCGCGCTCGAATCCGGCGAGGGGCAGGCCAAGGAATGGGAAGACTGCGTGCAGATGATGACGCTGCACACCGCCAAGGGCCTGGAGTTTCCGCTGGTGTTCCTCTGCGGAATGGAAGACGGTCTGTTTCCGCACCAGCGCTCCATCAATGATCTCGATGGCCTCGAGGAAGAGCGCCGGCTGTGTTACGTCGGCATCACCCGCGCCATGAAGCAGCTGTACATCAGCTACGCCGAACAGCGCCGCCTGCATGGCATGGACAGCTTCGGCACGCCGTCGCGGTTCATCGCCGAGCTACCCGAGGATCTGGTCGAGGAAGTGCGGCCCCGCATTCAGGTCGCCCGCCCGCTGGTCGGCTCCGGTTATCGCCCGCCCGTGGCAACCGGCCGGTTCCGTGATCCGGTGGCAGAAGCAGCCGCACCGGGCATCAAGTTGGGCGCACGCGTGCGGCATGGCCGGTTCGGCGATGGCGTCATCCTGAACCTGGAAGGCCAGGGTGCGCAGGCCCGCGTGCAGGTAAACTTCGAACAGCAGGGCGCCAAATGGCTCATGCTCTCGTACGCGAACCTGGAGATCGTGCGATGAAGGTGTTGATACTTGGCGCTGGCCAGGACCTCAAATGAAAGTACTGATACTCGGGGCCGGCCAGGTAGGTCGTACTGCGGCCTACCATCTGGCGCGTGAGCCGGACAACGAAGTCACGGTGGTCGATTCCAACGAGGCCGTGCTGCGCGAACTGCAGAGCCGTCTCGACGTGCGCACCGTGGCCGGCAATGCTTCCTTTCCGGCCGTGCTCGAAGCCGCCGGCATCGCCGACACCGACATGCTGGTGGCGCTGACCAGTTCCGATGAAGTGAACATGGTGGCCTGCGAGATCGCCCACGCGCTGTACCGCACGCCCACCAAGATCGCCCGCATCCGCGCGCAGGAATACACCAGCCAGGAAAAGCTCTTCGCCGATGGCGCCCTCTCCGTGGACGTCTGGATCAGCCCCGAGCAGCTGGTCACCGAATACATCGAACGCCTGATCCGCAATCCCGGCGCGCTGCATGTGGTGGACTTCGCCGATGGCCGCGTGCGCCTCGTCGGCATGCAGGCCCGCAAGGGTGGCCTGCTGGTGGGCCAGCAGCTGCGCACGCTGCGCGACCACATGCCCAATGCCGATGCGCGCATCGCGGCCATCTATCGCAACGGCCGTTTCATCGAGCCCGAAGGCGAGACCATGGTCGAGGAAGGCGACGAGATCTTCTTCGTCGCCGCCCGCGACAACATCCAGCGCATGATGAACGAGATCACGCGCGCGGAAGAAAAGGTACGCAAGGTCGTGATCGCCGGCGGCGGCAACATCGGCTTTCGCCTGGCGCGGCTGCTCGAGAAGGATTTCCAGGTCAAGCTGATCGAGCGCGACGGCGAACGCGCGCGGCGCGTGTCGGAGCGGCTGGATGGCACCATCGTGCTCAATGGCGATGCGCAGGATGAAGACCTGCTGATCGAGGAAAACATCGACGGCACCGATGTGTTCGCGGCCGTCACCAATTCCGAGGAGGCCAATGTGCTCTCGGCGATGCTCGCCAAGCGCCTCGGAGCCCGCAAGGTGCTGGCGCTGGTCAACCGCCCCTCCTACGGCGAGCTGATGGAGAACCGCAGCATCGACATCGCCGTGTCACCGCAGACGGTCACCATCGGCTCGTTGCTGGCCCATGTGCGCAAGGGTGATGTGGTGCGCGTGCACTCCCTGCGCCGGGGCTCGGCGGAAGCACTGGAAACAGTGGTGCACGGCCCGCAGGACCGTTCGAAGGTGGTCGGCCGGCGCATTGAAGAACTGGACCTGCCCAACGGGGCCTCCATCGTGGCGCTGGTGCGTGGCGAGCGCGTGATCATTGCGCATCACGACACGCAGATCGAGACCGAAGATCATGTGATCGTGTTCCTCTCCGATCGCCGGCAGGTCGATGCCGTGCAGCGCCTGTTCCAGTCGGGCTGACCGCGACGCATGCGTTCGATCCTTGCCATCGTCAATGTGCTGGGCGCGCTGGTGGCGATGTTTGCCGCCTTCTACCTGCTACCCATCATCACCGCGCTGATCTATGGCGAAACCACCCAGCTGTATGTGTTCCTGGAGTCCGCGGGCTCCAGCCTTGTGATCGGGCTGATCCTGCTGCTGGCGACGAAACGCTTCCGCTCCGAACTGAAGCCACGGGACGGCTATCTGCTGGTGAGCCTGAGCTGGATTGTCATTACGGTGCTCGCAGCGGTACCGCTGATGCTCGGTGCACCGTATCTTTCCTTTACCGACGCCTTCTTCGAGAGCATGTCGGGGCTCTCCACCACCGGCTCGACAGTCATCACCGGACTGGATGCACTGCCCCACTCGGTGAACCTCTGGCGCTGCGCACTGCATTGGCTGGGCGGCATGGGCATCATCGTGCTGGCAGTGGCCATCCTGCCGCTGCTGGGCGTCGGTGGCATGCAGATGTATCGCGCTGAAACCCCGGGCCCGGTGAAGGATGCCAAGCTCACCCCCCGCATCACCGAAACCGCCAAGGCACTGTGGACCGTCTACGCCGGCATGACGCTGGCCTGTGTCACCGCCCTGTGGGCAGCCGGCATGTCGTTGTTCGATGCCGTGTGTCACGGCTTCTCGGTGATGTCGCTGGGCGGCTTTTCGAGCCACGACTCCAGCATCGGCTTCTTCAATTCGCCGCTGATCGAGTTCGTGCTGATCGTGTTCATGCTCGCCGCTGCCGTGAACTTCGCCACGCACTTCACGGCTTTTCGCCGCGCCGACCCGGGTGCGTATCGCCGCGATCCGGAAGCCCGCTGGGTACTGGTATGGATGGGGTTCGGCGTGCTCCTGCTCACCGGCATGGTCTATCTTCACGGACTCTACCCGACTGTCGGCGAGACACTGCGGCATGTTGCCTTCAGTACCATTTCGCTGGCGACCACCACCGGTTTCGTGACAGCGGACTACTCACTCTGGCCGGTCTTCGCCGGCATGCTGATGCTGTTCCTCAGCTGCGTGATTCCCAGCACCGGTTCCACCGGCGGCGGCATCAAGCTGTTCCGTGCGCTGATCATGATCAAGCAGTTCTACCGCGAGATGTTCGTGCTGGTGCATCCGGCGGCAGTTGCGCCGTTGAAGATCGCCGGGAATGTGGTTTCGAACCGGGTCGTCAACTCGGTGCTGGCCTTCATCTTCGTGTACTTCATGACCGTGGTCACGCTGACCTTCGCGCTGCTGGCCACGGGGATGGATGTCATTACCGCCATCACCGGCACGGTGGCTTCCATCAACAATGCCGGCCCCGGCCTCGGACAGGTGGGCCCGGCCACCAATTACGGTTCGCTGAGCGACCTGCAGACGTGGATCTTCACGCTCGCGATGTTCCTCGGCCGCATCGAGCTGTTCACCTTCCTGATCCTGTTCACGCGCAGTTTCTGGCGGAAGTAGGCTCAGAAGAGGTCTATATCTCCGGGAGAAGCCGCACCGCGGTCTTCCCTCGAGAGATTCCCGCGATTGGCGAGGAAGTCTTCGGGAAAGTTCTTGCCGAGATACATGCGGTGTGTATCCGATAACAGGCGATTGGCGAGCTGCTGGTGCAGGCTTGCCCACGGTTCGCCGGGGATCCCGGGTTCGGTGCCGATATGTGCTGCGCTGTTCGCGAGGTACTCGCGCACATGGGAGAGATGCTGGGTCATGCGGTCGTGAAACTGCAGGCTGGTTACCGCTCGCGCGAGCTCTGCGCGCAGGCTCGAGAGCTCCTGCTGCAGTGCTGCCTCCTGCGTGCTGCCGGAAAGCAGTGTGGCCAGTTTCGCAAGACTCAGGCCGATGGCATCGATGGATGGCTGTGAATCCCGCAGCGCAAGGCCGATCTGCTCGCTGGCCGCCAGCAGCACGCGAGCTGCTTCCTGCCCACCTTGCGTGCAGTCGGGATTCCCGGCCATAAGCAGGATCAGGTTCCGGTTCGCAGATGCTGCGCGGGAGTCGCCATGCGCAGCAAACCGGGGATATCGAGAATCAGCGCGACCGTGCCCTCGCCGAGAATGGTAGCGCCACCTACGCCCTCGATGCGGGTGTAGTTGGTCTCCAGCGATTTGATGACCACCTGTTGCTGGCCGAGCAATTCGTCGATGAGCAGGCCGGCGCGTTTGCCGTCCCCTTCCACCACCATGATCAGCCCTTCGCTCAGCGATTCGCTGCGGGGCTGAACACCGAATACCTGGTGCAGGCGGATGATCGGCAGGTACTCGCCGCGGAACGGGAACACCTCGCCGTGATTGTAGATCTGGCTGGTCGCCCCGGCCTTGACCTGCAGGGATTCCACGATGGTGACCAGCGGGACAATGTAGGTTTCCGAGCCCACGGCCACCGACTGGCCATCGACAATGGCGAGCGTCAGCGGCAGGGTGATGGTGGTGGTGGTGCCCTTGCCCAGCTCGGTACGCAGCTCGACATTGCCACCCAGCTCCTTGATGTTCCGCCGCACCACGTCCATCCCCACGCCGCGACCAGATACGTCGGTGGTCTGTGCGGCAGTGGAGAATCCCGGCAGGAAGATCAGGTCGTAGATCTGTTCGTCCGTCAGCACGGCATCGGGATCGATCAGCCCCTTGCTGCGTGCCTTCTCGAGCAGGCGCGCCTTGTCGAGGCCCTTGCCGTCATCGCTGATGACGATATTGATCGAACCGCCCTTGTGGAAGGCATTGAGGTGCACCGTGCCCTCGGCCGGCTTGCCAGCCTCGGCACGCACATCCGGCATTTCGATGCCATGGTCGACGCTGTTGCGCACCAGATGCACCAGTGGGTCGCCGATCTTTTCCAGCACGGTCTTGTCGAGTTCGGTCTGTTCGCCGGTGATCTGCAGACGGATCTGTTTTCCCAGCCGGGTCGAAAGATCCCGCACCAGGCGCGGAAACCGGCTGAACACGGAGCCAACCGGCAGCATGCGCACCCGCATGACGCTTTCCTGCAGTTCGCGGATGTGGGTTTCCAGCTGGCCGAGGCCAGTCCGCATCCGGTCTGCCTGCGGGCCGTCGATGCGGGTCGCCAGCTGGCTCAGCATGGATTGAGTGATGACGATCTCGCCGACGGCGTTCAGCAGCTCGTCGATCTTCTCGATCGCGACGCGAATGGAATTGCCTTCGGCACTGGCCGCAGGGGCAGACTTGATGGCCACTGGGGAGCGCGCCTCTGCGGCTTCCTGCGACGGTAATGGTAACGAGGGCGGTGGCGGTGCCTGCACGTCGGCCCCAGCCATTGCGCTGGCGGCACTCACCCGCACGATTTCCAGCTCGCAGTCACCCTCCGCCCATTCGAAGATCAGGTCGATGGCTTCGCGCGGTGCGCTGGTGGCAAGCGTGAGTTGCCACTGGATGTGGCAGATCGAAGGATCAATCTGTGGCAGCGCGGGAACACGATCGCAGTCGGCCTGCGTGCTCAGCGTACCCAGCCCGGCCAGTTCCTCGAAGATCCGCAACGGATCATTGCCACGATTCAGCAGTTCCGGCAGCGCCCGGAAGCGGATTCGCCATTCCACCATTCCACCTGCCGCTTCCGGCGCTTCTGCCGCCGCGGGTGTTGAAGGATTCTCTCGCGCTGCCTGCGGGGTTGCGGTCACTGCATTGGCACCCGCCGCGACGATCGCCTTGAACTGCTCCTGCAGTACATGGGCGACCGCCAGATCCAGCGGCTGATGCTTCTGGGTCGCCGTGATCATCGCCCGCAACTGGTCTACCGACTGCAGCAATCCCTCGCAGATCGTGGCGGTGACCTGCATCCGCCCGGCTCGCAGTTCGTCGAGCAGGGTCTCCAGGGTATGGGTGAAGGAGGCGATCTCGTTGAAGGCAAACATGCCGGCGCCACCCTTGATGGAATGCGCGACACGAAAGATGGTGTTGACCGTCTCGACGTCGACCGCCCCGGGCGTCAGCCGCAACAGCGCGCTCTCCATGGAGTCGAGCGCTTCGAAACTCTCCGCGAAGAACACTTCATGGAACTGTTCCAGATCCATGCTCATGGCGACGCAGCCTCGCGTGGCGGTGGAGCCTGCAGCCCGAGCACTTCGCCCAGCCCCAGCCTGTGGCAGCTGCTCACCAGGATCTCCGATGCGCCCTGCCATCGCAGGGGCCTTCCGGCTTCGCTTTGCTGCCGGGCAAACGCCACCAGCAGCTGCAGGCCGGCGGTGTCGATGCGCTCCACCTGGGCGCCATCCACGACCGTGTGTTTGCCATTGCCGGTCACCGTCAGCAGCTGGAACTGCATGTCGATGGAGTCACGCAGCGTGCAGCCTGCCTCCAGCGTCAGGTCTGTCCGCGTTGCTCTCTTCTTCTTCACGATATCCCCTGCATCTAGATGCCCAATCCGGCAATGAGGTCGTCCACATCACCCTGTTCCGTTACCGCGTTGAGGGTCAGGTTTGGAATGGCCGGACCTTGCGGTGAAACCATCGAGCCTTCCTCCAGCACCGGCAATCGCAGCGTGACACCCGCAAGGGAGGCCAGCTCCTGCAGTGTGGTTTCAATTTCGCAAACCAGTGTGCGGACCCCGCGCAGGATCTGGCCAGTCAGGTCCTGGAACCCCTGCGCCAGCATCACCTCGGTCAGGTTGCGGCGCACCTGTTCGGCGTTGCCGCGAACTTCGGTAAGAAAACGGCGGATCTCCTGGTGTGAACGCTCGTCGAGCGTGTCGGCCAGCTCGGCCGCGCTCCTCGCCGTTGCATCGGCAAGCGGCGCGGACTGTTCGATGATGTCGAGCGTGCGGTGGGCCGCTTCTTCGGTCATGCTCAGCACATGGTCCAGGCGCAGACGCGCGTCGGGGATATCCTTCACCGCCATCGTGGCGATGCGTGATTCCGAGCGAAAACGCGTCAGCGCTGCGAGCAATGATTCAGACAGCCGCTGCACATCCGTGAGCATCATGGACTTCCGGCTGGCAAACAGCTCGTCGAGCGCCAGTTCGAACGCCGTTTCGTCACCGGATGCGTAGGCGTGGTTCAGCTGGGCCAGCGCGCCACGGTGGCGCACGACAAAGTGATTGAGTGGCATGGTTCTCAGCCCGCTGCCCTGCTGGCGAGGATCTTCTCGATCTTCTCCTTCAGGGTCTGCGCAGTGAATGGTTTCACCACATAGCCATTGACCCCGGCCTGGGCGGCCTCGACGATCTGCTCGCGTTTCGCCTCGGCGGTGACGAGCAGAACCGGCAGTTTCGCCAGCGCCGGATCGGCGCGCACGGCCTTCAGGAGTTCCAGACCAGGCATGATCGGCATGTTCCAGTCGGTCACGAGGAAATCGATGCCACCGGCCTTCAGGATGGGCAGCGCAGTGTGTCCATCGTCTGCTTCGACGATGTTCTGGTAACCGAGATCGTTGAGGAAGTTCTTGACGATGCGTCGCATCGTCGAGAAGTCGTCAACAACAAGAAACTTGAGATTGGTGCTCATGGGCTTGGACTCCTGGACATCATCTATTACCGCCGTACATCCGATGCCCCGACCGCCTCGGTGAAGCGCACGCCGTAGCGTTCATTGACCATCACCACTTCGCCGTGCGCCACCAGGCGATTGTTCACGAACACGTCCAGTGGGTCTCCCGCGGGCCTTTCCAGTTCGACGACGGACCCGGGCCCGAGCAACAGGAAATCGCGGATCGTCATGCGGGCCCGACCGACTTCCAGCGTGAGCCGCACGCCCACATCGAGAACCACATCCGAGGCCGGAGTCGCGAGAGCGTTCATATATTCTTCCTGACAAATGCGTCCAGCGAGTTGCTGGACTTGCGCATGTACATTTCGTTGACACGGACAACCTGCTTGCCGCGCTGCTGACCCAGGTCACCGGAGAACAGCGGAATGCCGTCTGACGTCACGGTGGCATGACCATCGAAATCGCAGGGGATGATGTCCCCGGGCCGCATGTCGATCAGCGAACTGACCGTCATGTTGATCGAACCGAGGCGCGTCACCAGATCCACTTCGGAATCTTCCAGCTCATTGCGCAGCAGCTGCGACCAGCGTTCTTCGCGGTCGGCACGATCGCTCTGCATGCCGGCGCGCAGGGTGTCCTTGAGCGGCTCGAGCATGGAGTACGGCAGGGTGATATGGAACTCGCCGCCTTTGCCATCGAGGTCGATGCGCAGACGGCTGACCACCACTATCTCCGTGGGGCTCACCAGATTGGCGAAGTGCGGGTTCATTTCCCGATTGATGAACTCCACCTTGGCGGCCAGCACTGGCGCCCAGGCATCCTCGATGCCGGCGATCACCAGATCCAGCAGCATCTGGATGATGTGGTTTTCCGTGGTCGTGAAGTCACGCCCCTCGATCTTGGCGTGACGGCCGTTGCCACCAAAGTAGGTGTCGATCAGGGCGAAGATCAGCTTCGCCTCGAAGATCATCATGCCGGTGCCGGCCAGGGGCAGGAATTTCACCAGATTGAGACTGGTCGGCACACTCAGCGTGGGAATGTATTCGGCGTATTTCGGCGTGGAGATCCCGAGCACGGATATTTCCGGAGATCGCCGCAGCATGCCGAAGATCGACAGCCGCAGGGCGCGGGCCAGCCGTTCATTGATCATTTCGAGCGTCGGCATGCGGCCGCGCACGATGCGGGTCTGCGTGCTGAAGTCGTAGCACTTCACCGATTCCGGGCCTTCTGCCGGCTTGGGCGACGTATCCACGACACCTGACGACACGCCATTCAGCAATGCATCTATTTCGTCCTGCTCGAGCACCTCGTTCATACGTAGGCCTCGCCACCACCGCCGCCGAGGACGATGGTTCCGGCATCAGCCAGCTTCCGGGTGATGAGCAGAATTTCCTTCTGGGCGGCTTCCACTTCCGACAGCTTCACGGGACCACGTGATTCCATATCATCCTTGAGCATTTCGGCTGCACGCTGGGACATGTTCTTGAGGAAATGCTGCACCAGCGCCTGGTCGGCACCCTTGAGTGCAATGACGAGGCGTGCAGAATCCACCTCGCGCATCACCGACTGGATGCCCTTGTCGTCGACGGAGATCATGTCACTGAAGACAAACATGAGGTCCTGGAGCTTCTGCGCCACGCCCTCGTCGGCCTTGCGCAGTTCATCCAGCGTGGTGGTCGGAAGGAAGTTCAGAATACTGGCGGCGGCCTTGGCGCCGCCGAGATTGGCAGAAACGCTCGAGCCCTTGCCGGCGATCTGCTTTTCGATCATTTCATCCAGCTTGCCCAGCGCGGACGGCTGGATGCCATCCAGCTGCGAGACCCGCAGCAATACTTCGGCCTGCACCCATTGCGGCAGCTCGGACAGCACCTTGGCCGCGAGATCCGCATCCAGATAGGAAATGATGATGGCCAGCACCTGCGGATGTTCCTGGCGCACGATCTCGGCGATCGCGCGCGGCTCCATCCACTTGAGGACGTCGAGCCCCTTGCTTTTGCGTCCCACCAGGATCCGGTCGATGATGCCATTGGCCTTGTCGTCGCCCAGCGCATCCGTCAGGACCTTGCGGATGTAGTCATCCGATCCGATCTTGATGTCCGCCTGCCCATCCATGGTGGTGACGAAGTCACCAACGACCTCGCTGACTTCATCGCGCGAGGCTGATTTCAGTTGTGCCATGGCGGTGCCCAGGCGCTGCACCACCTTGGCATCCAGGTGTTTGAGCACGGTGGCCGCTTCGCTTTCGCCCAGCGCCAGCAACAGCACCGCAGCACTGCGCGTGGATTGGAGTTCAATAGTCATTGTGGCTATACGTGAGCAAAAGTCGTGCCGGGCACGGAATGTGATCCGCGTCACAAGGATGTGGCGGATTTCCGGCAGCTCGAGCGTCAACCCACACTGCGAGTGATGTCCATTGCGTTGGCCAGGGCCATCACCCGGGAAGCAATCTTCTGCAGCGGCAATACTTCGACGGCCGCACCGATCTGTACCGCCTCCCCCGGCATGCCCCAGACCACGCTGGTTGCCTCATCCTGCGCGATGGTCGGACTGCCGGCTTCGCGCATTTCCTTCAAACCCAGCGCCCCATCCTTGCCCATCCCGGTCAACAGCACGCCAATGGAGTTGAACCCGGCCTGCTGTGCCACCGAGCGGAACAGCACATCCACGGAAGGCTTGTGCCGGTTGACCGGAGAGCCGTCATCGAGCCGGCAGATCCAGCGCGCGCCATTGCGCACAATCACCAGATGACGGTCGCCAGGGGCGATGTAGGCGTGGCCCGGCAGGATCTGCTGCCCGTCGACCGCTTCATAGACCGTCATCGGACAGGTGCGATTCATCCGTTCGGCAAACGGGGTACTGAAAGCCTTGGGAATATGCTGCGCGATGACGATTCCGGGCGCGTCGGCAGGCATGCCGAGCAGGAATTCCTTGATTGCCTCGGTGCCACCCGTGGAGGCACCTACTGCTATCAGGCGGTCCGTGGTGCGGAACTTGAGCGGTGCAGACCTGGCGAGAACGGCGTCGGCATTGAGGCTGCGGGTCGGCTGCAGTTCTGATGCCGCGGATTCACGTTCTGGCACGTAGGGCTGGACACGCGCCGTGGCGGCGGCCTTGATCTTCTCTATCAGTTCGGTCCGGTATTCACCCAGGGTGGCCGCGACATCCACTTTGGGTTTGGGAAGATAATCGACCGCCCCCACCGCCAGCGCATCCAGCGTGATCTCCGCGCCGTGATCGGTCAGTGACGACACCATGACCACTGGCATCGGACGCAGCCGCATCAGGTTGCGCAGGAATGTCACGCCATCCATCTTCGGCATCTCGACATCCAGCGTCAGCACGTCCGGATTGAGCGATTTGATCTTCTCGCGAGCCACGAACGCATCCGGTGCGGCGCCCACCACCTCGATGCCGGAATCCGAGTTCAGGAGTTCGGTCAGCATCTTGCGGACCAGCGCCGAGTCGTCGACGATGAGAACCCTGATCTTTCGTGAGCCGGCAGCGTCCACCCTGATCTCCTAGAAGAGTTCGATGTCGCTGGTGACAGGTTTGCGGGCGAACGACTGCAGGTGCTGCTGTTCGCGCTGCACAATCTCGCTGCTGTCGGCCGAACGCAGGTGCTTCACCCGCACTTTTCCGGTCGCAGGCATGTAGATCACCCGCCGCGGCACGTCACTGCCGACATCTTCGGCAGCAATGGTGAAGCCTTCGGTGCGCAGGTACCTGCGCGCGAATTCGATGTTCCGGTCGCCGACCTCGAGGGCTGCCTTCAGCACATGTCCACCACCGAACAGCTTGACCTCCATCCGCTCACGCCTGGCGCCCAGCTTCAGCAGGCCGTTGATCAGGCTCTCCATCGCGAATGAGCCGTAGCGGGTGGCGAGCCCTGCCTTGGCATCCAGCCAGGCGCTTTTGCCCTGCGTCGTATCCTCCGGCAGCATGAAATGATTCATGCCGCCAATCCGCAGCGCCGGATCGCGGATGCAGGCCGAAATGCACGACCCGAGCACCGTCGTGATCGCTTCATCCTGGCCCGTGATGTAGAACTCGCCCGGCAGGATCTTCGCGGTCCAGCAGCCCGCGGCATTGTCCCAGCTGCTCGCAATACCTTCGAATCCCGGCAAGGGGCTCGGCCGGTCGCAGGTCGCCATGCTGCTGCTCCGGCTCAGCATGCATCACCACGGCGATAGACGGTCTTGCCGATCAGGGACCAGTCGTCCGAAACCTTGAACAGGCTTTCGGAATGTCCCAGGAAGAGCAGATTCCCGGGCCGCTGCAGCGGCGCCATGCGCGCGAACAGGCCCCGCTGCGTTTCCTTGTCGAAGTAGATGATGACATTGCGACAGAAGATCACATCCAGCGGACCCTTCATCGGCAGGCGATGCATCAGGTTCAGCTGCCGGAAGGTGATCATTCTGGCAAGTTCCGGCTTCACGCGCAGACGCGCGCCTGCACCCGAGCCTTCACGACGGAAGTACTTCTCGATCCTTGACCTGGGCATGGCTGAGACGCGTTCTTCCTTGTAGGTCGCGGCTTCGCATTGCGCCAGCACCTCGGTATCGAGGTCGGTGGCCAGGATCTTGATGTCCCAACGTTCCCAGTCCGGTATGGCATCGGCCACTGTCATGGCGATCGAATAGGGCTCCTCGCCAGTAGATGCGGCAGAGCACCAGATGCGCAGGCGGCGCGACGCATGCGGGTCGGCGGCACGTGGCAGCAGGAAGTGCGTCTTCAGATAGTCGAAATGATGACCCTCCCTGAAGAAGGAGGTGAGATTGGTGGTGACGGCATTGGTGAATTCGCCGATCTCCGACTCGCCTTCCGCGCCGGCCAGCAGGGCACGATAGTCGGCAAAGGATTCCATGCCGTAGTGCCGCAGCCGTCGCGACAGACGGCCATAGACCAGTTCTCGCTTGGAATCTGCAAGCGTGATCCCGGAGACTTCCCTGACCAGCTTGCGGATCGAGTTGAAGTCCGCATCGGTAAAGGCAAACTCGCGTTTCTTGGCGGGTTCTGCTGACATTGTTCTGTGGGTCAGGCCAGAACCTTGTCGACGGTCGCCAGCAGTCTTTCCGGATCAAAGGGTTTGACGATCCACCCCGTGGCCCCGGCGGCGCGGCCTTCCTGTTTCCTGTCGGCACCCGCCTCCGTGGTCAGCACCAGCAAGGGCACGCCGCGATACTGCGGCAGTCGCCGCAGTTCACGCACCAGGGTGATGCCGTCCATGTTCGGCATGTTGACGTCCGTGATCACGAGGTCGACCGGCTCACCGGTGCTCGCCTTCTGCAAGCCGTCGACTCCATCAATCGCACTGATCACTTCATGTCCGGCAGATTTCAGCGTCAGATCGACCATCTGACGCATCGATGCCGAGTCATCGACGGCGAGAATCCTTGCCATGTCTGTGCTTCCTTAGAATTCTTTCCACACCGCATCATCCCCGGCAGCTGCCCGGGTGCGCGTCGCGGGCCGGGTGGCGACCCTTGGCGCTGTCTTGCCCGGCCGTGCTGCAGCCGGTGATCTCGTTGGTGCGCCCCGCTCCAGCAATGCCGCTGCGGCAGCGGGAGACAACGACCTGCCAGCGCCTCCGCTGGCGGCCGCAGCATCGTCCACCACGTAGTGCCGCATGGAATCATTCAATCCGCGAGCCTGCTCGGCCATCGACTGGCTGGCTGCCGAGGCCTCTTCGACCAGCGCGGCGTTCTGCTGCGTCAGTTCGTCGAGCTGCATCACGGCCTTGTTGACCTGCTCGATGCCGGCACTCTGCTCGTTGCTCGCTGCGGCGATCTCGGCCACGATGTCCGTGACTTTCTTGACGGACGCAACGATCTGTTCGAGCGTGACGCCGGACTGCGTCACCAGCCCCGAGCCTTCATCCACCTTCCGGACGCTGTCCTGGATGAGTGCCTTGATTTCCTTTGCGGCCGTCGCGGAACGGCTGGCGAGATTGCGCACCTCGGTGGCAACCACTGCGAATCCACGCCCCTGTTCGCCCGCGCGGGCCGCCTCGACTGCGGCGTTCAGCGCCAGCAGATTGGTCTGGAACGCGATCTCGTCGATCACGCTGATGATGTCGGCGATCCGCTTCGAGGACTCATTGATCTCGGTCATGGCGCGCACGGCCTTCGCCACCACCGCTCCACCGCGCTCTGCCTGGTCGCGCGCAGCGACCGCCAGCTGATTGGCCTGCCCGGCGTTGTCCGCATTCTGTTTGACGGTGCTGGTCATCTGCTCCATGGAAGAAGCGGTTTCTTCCAGTGACGAAGCCTGCTCCTCGGTGCGCTGCGAGAGATTCGTGTTGCCCTGGCTGATCTCATCCGCGCCACGGCTGATTTCGGCGGCGGCATGCTTGACCTGCGACACCACCGAAGCCACGTTCTCCACGAGATCATTGATTCCGGTAGAAAGGTTCTTCAGGAATCCACTCTTGCCTTCCAGCGGTATGCGTCGGTTCAGGGTGCCCTGCACGGCATCCGCGACGATGCCCTGCACCTCTGTCTCGACCGCCAGCTCCTGCGTGCGGTCGATCCACTCGACCACCGTGCCAAGGCGTTCATTGCCCTCGCCGATCATCGGATTGGCGATGATCGTCATCGACCGACTGCCGATCTTCAACTGCGAAGTGAAGGTCTTGTTCAACGCGGCAAGCATTCCACGCTGGTGCGTCGGATTCTTGTGGAACACGTCGATGTTCGTACCGATCAGCTTCGAGGCGTCGAAGTTCGGGAGATCCTTGCGGAAATCCGCCTGTCCGTTGCTCATGACCGCGCGCGCCGCATCGTTCATGTAGATGATGTTCAGGTCCAGATCCGCCACCATCACATTGGCGCAGACATTGTCGAGTGCGCCCTTGAAGGCCGCGTTCGTGCGCGCCTCCTGCTTCATTGCGGTGATGTCGGTGGCGAACTTGACGACCTTGAACGGCCTGCCTTTGGCATCGAGTACCGGGTTGTAGCTCGCCTGGATCCAGACCTGCTTGCCGCCTTTGCCAATACGCAGATACTGCCCGGCATCGAACTCGCCGCGTCCGAGCTTCGCCCAGAACTGCCGGTATTCGGTTGAATCGCGATAGGCCGGCGTCGTGAACATGCCGTGATTCTTGCCCTTGATCTCGTCCAGCGAGTACCCCAGGGTGCGCAGGAAGTTGTCGTTGGCGGTGAGAATGGTGCCGTCGAGACCGAACTCGATCACCGCCTGAACGCGGTGGATCGCGGCCACGACGCCTTCCGACTCGACTGCAGCCAGTTTCGACTGGGTGATGTCGGTGGCGATCTTCACGATCCTGGCGGGGCGCCCATCAGCACCCAGCACCGGACTGTAAGTCGCGCCAATCCAGATCTCCCGGCCATCCCGCCCCACGCGCAGGTAGCGTCCGGCATCGGATTCACCGCGTCCGAGCTTCGCCCAGAACTGCCGGTACTCGCTCGAGTCCCGGAAGGCCGGTTCGACGAACATGCTGTGGTGCTTGCCGAGGATGTCCGGCAACGAATACCCGAAGGTCTGCAGGAAGTTCTCGTTGGCGGCAAGAATGGTGCCGTCCAGGGTGAACTCGATGACCGCCTGCGATCTGTTGACCGCGGCGATCTGGGCGGTCAGGTCCCGCAAGCGTGTGCGGGTGTCTCGCCCTGTGATCTTGTCGAAGAGTTTCACTGTTTATTCCTGGATTCGGTGGAGTAGCGGGGAATTCGCGTTCAGGCCGCTGCTTCGACGGCTGCAGAGCAGAGATCACGAACAAGCAGGTCGTCGACGTTCAGCACAATCAGCATCTTGTCGTCGATGGTCGCAATGCCACTGATGAAATCGGCGCTGTGATCAGTGCCGATCGAAGGCGGGGGTTTGATGTCGCTCGCGGGAACGTCAACGACGTCCGAGACGCCATCCACGACCACGCCACAATCCCGCGTGCTGCCTGCCATCTGCAGCGAGAGAACGATGATCACCGTCATCGGCGAGAAGTCCGCGGATGGCAGGTTGAAGCGCAGTCGCAGGTCGATGATGGGCACGATCGCGCCACGCAGATTCAGGACACCGAGCATGTGTGCTGGCGACTGCGGGATGCGGGTCACCGCAGACCAGCCGCGGATTTCCTTGACGCGCAGGATGTCCACGCCGTAACTCTCGCCGCCCAGCAGGAAGGTGAGCATCTGCCCACTGGCCCGGGTGGCGGCCGGATTGGCAACCGTTGACATGTCTGCACGAACTCCAGAGGAAGGATACGTGCAGTGTTTATCGGCTATCCCGCGTGAAGCGGGAGCCTGTCACGTCACACTTTCCGGCGCCTCAGGATTTCCCTGAGAGGGCGCTCAGCCCTGTATGTAGCTCTGCAGGGCTTCGATGGTGGAACGCTGCGCATCTATAACGCAGCGCACCAAATCGCCGATGGAAACGATGCCCAGAACCTGGGCGCCCTGCACCACGGGCAGATGCCGTATGCGCCGGTCCGTCATGATCCGCATGGCGTGTTCGACGGTGTCTTCCGGTCCGGCCGTCACCACCGGTGCGCTCATGATTTCACGCACCGCCGTATTGCTGGAAGCCCTGCCGCACAGCACTATTTTGCGGGCGTAGTCGCGTTCGGAAACGATGCCGACCAGCTCGGGGCCCTGCATCACCAGCAGCGCACCGACGTGATTCTCGGCCATGCTGCGCACGGCATCGATGACCGATGCGGCCGGTTCGACTGCGTGAATGGCATGGCCTTTGTGATCCAGCAGCTGGCGCAGAATAGTCATGGTTCCCCCCGGCGCGGACTCCGCGTTCCCGCGATGTCCGTGCAGATAGTCCAGTTCTCGTTCGAGTGTACGCCAGCGCACGGGGGATGCGCCGGCTGTGGACTAGAACTCCTTCCAGACCGCATCGCCTCCTGCAATGGCTGCCTTGCCAGCAGCAGTCGGCCGGGCGGCCGGGCGGCCAGCAGTCCAGGGGCGCCCGCCTTGACGGCGTTCGGCCACTGGGAGCGCGGTGGGTGCGGCCTCCGTCTGGCTGCCGGCCCGCACCTTGTAGCGCTGCATGGACTGATTGAGGCTGTGCGCCTGGTCAGCCATGGACTGACTCGCGGCTGATGCCTCCTCGACCAGCGCCGCGTTCTGCTGCGTCAGTTCGTCCAGCTGCATCACGGCCTTGTTGACCTGTTCGATGCCGGCGCTCTGTTCATTGCTGGCCGCCGAGATCTCGGCCACGATGTCTGTCACGCGTTTGACGGCGGCGACGATCTGTTCCAGCGTGGCTCCCGATTGCGAAACCAGGTTTGCGCCTTCGTCCACCTTGCGCACGCTGTCCTGAATCAGCGTCTTGATTTCCTTCGCCGCGGTCGCGGAACGACTCGCCAGGTTGCGCACTTCGGTGGCAACGACCGCGAAGCCGCGACCCTGCTCGCCCGCACGGGCGGCCTCGACGGCCGCATTCAGCGCCAGCAGATTCGTCTGGAAGGCGATTTCATCGATTACCCCGATGATGTCCGCGATCTTCTTCGACGCATCGTTGATATCGGTCATGGCGCGAACGGCCCTGGCCACCACCGCTCCACCCTTCTCCGCCTGATCCCGTGCCGCGACCGCCAGCTGGTTGGCCTGGCCGGCATTGTCTGCGTTCTGCTTGACGGTACTGGTCATCTGCTCCATGGACGAGGCCGTCTCTTCCAGAGACGAGGCCTGTTCCTCGGTTCGCTGCGACAGATTGGTGTTTCCCTGGCTCAGTTCGTCTGCACCGCGGTTGACCTCTTCGGCCGCTCCCTTCACCTGCGACACGATGCTCGACATGTTCTCGGCCAGCTGGTTGATGCCCGTGCCGACCTTCACCAGCAATCCGGATTTGCCTTCTGTCTCGACGCGCCGCGTGAGATCACCCTCATTCGCGGCTGTCACCAGTGATTGCACTTCGTTCACAACCAGTTCCATGTTGGCAGTCAGCTGGTTGACACCCGTGCCGATCTTCACCAGCAATCCGGATTTGTCCTTGAGATCAACGCGGTGCGCCAGGTCGCCATCGTTGGCGGCCGTCACGATCGTCCTGACTTCTTCCACCACCGTTGCCATGTTGGCAACCAGTTCGTTGATGCCGGTGGAAAGCGCCTTGAAGAAACCGGCCTTGCCATCCAGCGCGATGCGCCGGTCGAGGTTTCCCTGCAGGGCTTCGGCAACGATCACCTGCACTTCCGACTCCACCGCGACTTCCTGGGTGCGGTCGGTCCACTCCGCCACGGTGCCGAGTCGCTTGCCCTGTTCATCCACGATGGGGTTCGCGGTGATCCGCATGGTCTTGCCACCGATCTTCATTTCGGAGGCGAATGGCTTCGTCAGCTTTGCGAGCAGATTGCGCTGGTGCGCAGGATTGGCATGGAAGGCGTCAAAGCTGGCACCCACCAGTTTCGCGGCGTTGAACTTGGGCAACGTACGGCGGAACTCCTGCTCCGAATCAGCCATCAGCGACTCCGCAGCGCGATTCAGGTAGATGATCGTGCCATCCTCGTCCGCAACCATGACGTTGGTCGATGTGGCATCCAGTGACTGGCGGATGCGGGCATTGGCCAGGGAGACGACCTGCTCCGCTTCGATGCGCGTCCGCAGGTCTCTCTGCATGTTGTCCAGCGAGCCCATCAATGCCCCGAGCTCGTCGCTGGCCTGCTCGCCGATGATGGCATCGAAGCGGCCTTGCGCCATGCTCCCGAAGATCTGGTTTGCCTTGTTGACCTGCGAGCTGAGATAGCGCGTCACGAAGACCATGATGCAAAGCGCCAGCAGCATGCACACCACCACTGCGGTCTGCGATACCAGCAATTCCCGGCGTTCCGTGGCGATGCGGGCGTCCAGGATCGCCGCGAGTGATGTCAGGGCCTCGTCCTGCAGTTCCGCCAGCTGCTCGGTCAGTACCTCGGTTTGGAGAGACAGCGCATCTGCGGCCTGGACGGCAAGTTCCTGGCCGGCTCCGGCCGCGCGCAACTGCGCAAGCACCTGATCCAGCGTTTGCCCTGCGGTGGCTGCGGATGTCGGCAGTGTCTTGTCGTCCGGTGCGGCTTCGGCATAGCCGACTGTCAGTGACTGCAGCGCAGCGTGCAGACTGATGTCTGCAATGCCGAGTTGTTCACCCAGCTGCAGGCGGCGGCTCGCGCTGCCGTCACCGGCACGCAACTCATCGAAATGCCGGCGTCCCAGGGCCAGAGACTGCAGGCCAGCAGGCATATGCAGGATCGCGGATTCCATCAACGAGAAGCTGTCTGCTTCGGGGTCGAGGGTCAGGCTGGAGGCCGATGCGACCTTGCGGATGGCATCCAGCAGCTGCGAGATGGCCCGACTATGCGCCGCGACGATGTCGTCTGACTGTGGCCCGTCACTCACCAGGGCCAGCACCTCCGCACGCATCTCCCCCCAGCTGGCAACAGCAGAAAGCCCTCCCAGATCGCTGGAACTGAGCTCATCCAGCTGCTTCCCGGCCTCCTGCACCAGCTGCGCGTGTTCGTTCATTTCCTCGCGCTCGGACGATTCTCCGGCTGCCACGGCAACGGCGTGGTCACGGTGCTCCGCCAGGTTGCGGGCCGCATCGATCATCGGCACAACCCAGTGCGATCCGGCATCTTCACTGCGCGCCACGCGGATGGTCGCCACGGAATCCGAGACATTGAAATACGACAGCAGCGCAATGGGCGTCAGCAGCGACAGGAAGATGGCGAGCAACTTCGTACGGGTGGAAAGGCCTGCCAGGAGCTTGAACATTTCTTGAACCTCTGCGGGAAACTACAAACCAGCCAGCGAATGGCTGAAACTCATTTCGAAGCGGGCACCGACAACCCACGCATCGCGCAACGCGTCGTCCGCACCTGGCGAATCCACCCATTGCAGGCTCGGCACGACGGCAAGCCATTCACGCAATGGAGCGCGGTAGGTCAGCTCCACGGCGGTTTCCGACCGGAGTGGTTGGGCGCCATCGAAGGCCAGCGCCCGCCGGAAGGCGTGACTGGTGCGACCATGTGCGATGGCGATTCCCACCGCATCGTCCGGCCTTCCCGCGAGGAAGCGGTTTGCAACCAGGGCTGCACCGACGTATTCCCTCACGGGATTGAATCTTCCATCGGCAACGCCGAGGCGGATCATGCCGTCGAACTGTGCTGCGCCGAGGGCACCCAGCGGCATGTCCAGCATGAGATAAGCACCACGATTGCCCTTTCGACCGGAGGCACCAGCGGCAAGTGCATCCAGTTGTTCGAATGTGGCGGTGTACGACCATGCACCGAGCGCCAGTTTGTGAATGCCGCTGTTGGTGTAGTCGAGTTCACCGATCAGCAACGCGCCCTGCTTTCTGGAGAGGCGCACGTCGGCAAAGCTGTTGTGGTCCGGATGACCTGCCACGCCGTCGAATGCCGCCACCCGCCAGGAAAGCGCCGCGCCGGCCTTGCCCGCCGCGCGGATGCCGAGCGAAGTCACGGGGAATACGGATGGTCCGTTCTCGCCGGTTTGCGCAATGTCGGTACCGATGCCGAACGGTGGGCCAATGAAGAAGGCGGAGGTGACTGGTGCATCGAATTCGGCGTTGAGGTCCAGCAGGCCGGCCCGGGTGGCGATCTGTTTCGAAGTGCCGAATTGAATCTCCGTCCAGACTTCATACAGGCGCCAGCCGCGAGGTGCTTCGATGTTGTTCAGCCCCTGCAGATCGCCGACATACTGGCCGCTGATTCCATCGCCGCTCGTCTGAATGACCGAAGCGGAGGTGGTGATCGAGGTGCCTTCCAGCTCGTCGCTGATGACCCACGCGGCACCCAGTTCGAGCAGGCCGGATGCGGCAGTGCCCTGCGCCACGCCGCCGCTGGTATTGCGGCGAATGTCTGCCGTGTAGCCGGCGTTGAAATCCAGGCGCTGGCACCCACCACCCAGGTCGCAATGCTGATCCTCCATCGCTGCAGCGGCTGGCGAGAGCAATGCGGTCAGCAGCAGCACGCGGATCGTGTTGATTTGCATGGTTTGTTGTCCCTTTTGCCGGCTTGGTTCGGTCAGGCCGCTTGGGCCGCGCTGCTGGCAGGCCGGAATTCCCGGGTGATCAGCCCTTCCACATCGAGGAGGATCAACATGCCGCCGTCGACATGTGCCAGGCCGTGGATCAGCCCGGAATCCGTCTGACCCTGAACCACGGGTGCAGGCCTGATGGCATCTTCTGGCAGGTCGACCACATCGGAGACGCTGTCGACCACAACGCCGCACTCGCGCTGCCCATCGGCCGTGCGCAGGGACAGCACGATCACCACGGTGGTCGGGGAGAATTCCGCGGATGGCAAGGCAAAACGCAGCCGCAGATCCAGGATGGGAACGATGGCGCCACGCAGGTTCAACATTCCCAGGATGTGACTGGGAGCCTGCGGAATACTGGTTACGGGTGACCATCCACGGATCTCCCTCACCCGAAGGATGTCGAGTCCGTAATTTTCTGTTCCAAGCCGGAACGTCAGAATCTGTCCGCCGGAGGGTCCTTCCGCCGCACGCGGATCGGTGGATCCCATGCGCGTCACTCTCTGTCTAATGGTCGATGGAGGGCTTATCGGCCAGTTCATCGCCGCCAAGAGAGGGGCAGTTCACAGTTTGACGGGATGCGAACCCGCTATTTCAGGAATTGAGAGATGGTCAGCAAACGCCCGGCACGCACGCCGGGCGTTTTGTCAGGGATCGACAGCTCAGTGCGCGGGCTCGACCCGCAGCACGGCACCATTCACACCCACGACCCTCACCCGTGAACCCATGGGCGCATCATTGCCCTGAACCAGCCAGACGCTGTCGCCCACCTGGATCTTGCCGCTGCCACCCTGGATGGGCTCGACCAGCGTGTACAACTGCCCGACATAGTGCTGGCCACGCTGGTTGAGCGCGGGCTGCTCCGACTCCGGTGACTCCGGATGCCGGAAGCGCCGCCAGACCAGCATGGCCACCACGCCGAGCACGCCGAACAGCACCAGCTGCAACTGCCAGGGCACGGGCACAACGAGCAACAAACCGCCGACAACCAACGCAGCCGCCGCGAACCAGATCGCGAGCACGCCCGGCAGGAAAGTTTCCACCGCAGCCAGCACCGCAGCGAGGATCCACCAGTGCCACCATTGCAGGTTCTGCAGGAAGGCGATCATTTCGGCGCACCCAGCTTCGACGCGGCCTGCTGCTGCATGGCGTCCTTCGCGAGTTCGGCGATGCCGCCCACCGAGGCGATCAGGCTGGAAGCCTCCACCGGCAGGAAGAACACCTTCTGGTTCGGCGAGGTGGCGAATTCCTTCAGTGCTTCGATGTACTTCTGCGCCACGAAGTAGTTCAGCGCGTTCGTGTTGCCCTCGGCAATGGCCTTCGAAACCATCGAGGTGGCGCGGGCTTCGGCCTCGGCCAGCCGCTCGCGTGCTTCGGCATCGCGCAGCGCGGCTTCCTTGCGGCCTTCGGCTTCGAGCACGGCCGACTGCTTCTCGCCTTCTGCCTTGAGGATCGCTGCCTGCCGGTAGCCTTCCGCATCGAGGATGTTGGCGCGCTTGTCGCGCTCGGCCTTCATCTGCCGCGCCATGGAATCGATGAGGTCAGCCGGTGGCTGGATGTCCTTGATCTCGATACGCGTGACCTTGATGCCCCAGGGCGAAGTGGCCTCATCCACCACGCGCAGCAGGCGATGGTTGATTTCGTCGCGCTTCGACAGCGTTTCGTCGAGATCCATCGAACCGACCACGGTGCGGATGTTGGTCATCGTGAGGTTGATGATGGCCATGCGCAGGTTGTCCACTTCATAGGCGGCCTTCGCGGCATCCAGCACCTGGAAGAACACCACGGCGTCGACGCCCAGCATGGCGTTGTCCTTGGAGATCACTTCCTGGCGCGGCACGTCGAGCACCTGCTCCATCATGTTGATGCGGCGACCGATCTGCTCGAAGAACGGCATGATGAAGTGCAGGCCTGGTTCCAGCGTGCGCTTGTAGCGCCCGAACTTCTCCAGTGTGTATTCGTAACCCTGGGGCACTGTCACCACCGCCTTGATCGCGACGATGACGATCGCCGCGAGGATGAACAGACCAAGGTATTCGACGGGGAACCAGTTCATTCGCTACTCCTTGCTTGAAATCTGCTCGCGGAATTCCCGCAGCTTCTGCTTGACGGCGCGCGCGTGCTCAACGCCCATGCGCAGCAACAATTTCTGTCCCGAAGAACGCGCTTCGAGATCGGTGTCGGCAAACCGGAAGAGCACCTTGGGCTGCTCCAGCAACAATGGCCCGGCTGGCTCCGGCGTCGCGAGCAGGTGATCGATGGTGTCGACCACCCGGTCGTTGAAATACCGGTCCGGGTAACCCAGATCTTCGTAGGCCCGCTGCAGCAGCGGATACAGCCGACGATACAGCGTGGCGGCCTGCTGCATGTCGGTCTTGACGAACAACGCAACCGGCACATCATAACGCGCCGCATTCTGCTCGCTGAGGGTAATCCGTTCGGCACCAACCGTGGCGTCGATCACCTCCCGGTGCACGGCGAGCGGACCTGCCGGCGCATGCAACGGGCGCAGCGATTCGGTGCGGGTGTTGCGCGAGAGGTTGTCGGTGGTGGCGACGAGGCGCCGCAACATGCTCTCGGGTATCAACCAGTCGGCGAGCGCCTGCGTGCCGAACAACTCGCCGAGGCCCGTTACCGCGACGGCATCGGGATTTTCCGCCTCCGGCGCGCTGGCTGGCGAGGTGGTGTCGGGGAGCTCGGTGAGCGGATGCCGGATTGCTTCGGGCACCGCAGGCGACAGGGCTTCGGTGGCAGCCACCGTGGCTGGCGAATTGGCTGCATCAGCAGGCATTTCGACTGCCGCCGAACGCTGCCAGTACCACCAGGCCCCTGCGCCTAGCGCCAGTACCGCGGCGATGCCGATCGCGATCCGTCGGGTCTGGCTGTCCTGTGTTCTGCCGTCGTCCATGTTGCCCCCTTACGCGCTGGCAACGCGCTTGCGCTTCATGTGGATCAGCAGCAGCGAGATGGCAGCCGGCGTGACGCCGGGAATTCGCGCCGCCTGCCCGAGCGTCAGCGGTCGCACCTCGGCCAGCCGTTGACGCACCTCGTTCGAAAGCCCGGAGACATGCTGGTAATCGATGCTCTGGGGCAGCGGCGCGGTTTCATGATCGCGCTGGCGCGCGATCTCGGCCTGCTGCCTTTCGATATAGCCGGCATAACGGGCACGCACCACCAGCTCGAGCACCATCTGCTCGGCGATCCGCTCATCCATGCCTGCATCGATGCCGGAGCCGACAATCTCAGCCAGTGACTCGTAGCTGACTTCAGGGCGGCGCAGCAATTCGAAGGCGGCCTGATCACGCGAGAGGGGACCGCCCAGCACATCGGTCTGCCACTGCGCTGGAGTACTCGCCGCGCGCACGAGCGTGCTCGCCAGTCGCTGGGCTTCGCGTTCAACGGCCTCGTACTTGTCGTTGAAGAACTGCCACTGCTGCTCACCCACCAGGCCGAGCTCGCGGCCGCGTGCGGTCAGGCGCGCATCGGCGTTGTCTTCACGCAGCAGCAAACGGTATTCAGCGCGGCTGGTGAACATGCGATAGGGCTCGCGTGTTCCCTGCGTGGTGAGATCGTCAACCAGCACGCCAAGGTACGCGCTGCTGCGTTCGGGCAGCCAGGTGGCGAGCCCGCAGGCTGCGGCGGCGGCGTTGATGCCGGCAAGCAAACCCTGTGCCGCGGCTTCTTCATAGCCCGTGGTGCCGTTGATCTGCCCCGCAAAAAACAGCCCTGGCACGGCGCGTGTTTCCAGCATCGCATTCAGGTCGCGCGGATCGAAGTAGTCATACTCGATGGCATAACCGGGCCGTGTCAGGTGCGCCTGCTCAAGCCCCGGAATGGTTCGCACGAATGCCTGCTGCACGTCGAAGGGCAGGCTGGTGGAGATTCCGTTCGGATACACCTCATGGGTATCGAGCCCCTCCGGCTCGAGGAAGATCTGGTGCGAATCGCGGTCGGCGAAGCGCACCACCTTGTCTTCGACCGACGGGCAATAACGAGGCCCCACGCCTTCGATCACACCGGTGAACAGCGGCGAACGATCGGTGGCCGCGCGAATGATCGCGTGCGTCTGCGCATTGGTCGCGGTGATGTGGCAGGAGCGCTGCACCGGATGATCGCTGCGCCGGCCCATGAAGGAAAACACCGGCCGTGGTTCATCGCCCGGCTGCTCCTGCAGGCGCGTGTAATTGATGCTGCGCCCATCGATGCGGGGTGGCGTGCCGGTCTTGAGCCGGCCGGTGCGCGGCATGAGTTCGCGCAGTCGCGCCGCGAGGCGCAGCGAAGGTGGATCACCCGCACGGCCACCGGCGAGATTCTCGAGCCCCACATGGATGCGGCCGCCGAGAAACGTGCCGGTAGTGAGCACCACGGCACGCGCCGCGAACAATATGCCCGTAGCCGTCACCACACCGGTTACACGGCCGCCGCTCACCTGCAGATCGGCTGCCTCCTGCTGGAACACATCGAGCCCCGGCTGCGATTCCACTGCAAAGCGAATGGCCCGCCGGTAGAGCTGACGATCGGCTTGCGCACGCGTGGCGCGCACCGCAGGACCCTTGCTGGCATTGAGTGTGCGGAACTGGATGCCGGCTGCATCGGCCGCGCGAGCCATGACGCCACCCATGGCATCGATCTCCCGCACCAGATGGCCTTTGCCGATGCCCCCGATGGCGGGGTTGCAGCTCATCGCACCGACGGTTTCGATGCTCTGCGTGAGCAGCAGCGTGCGCGCGCCGCGGCGGGCGGCCGCCAGCGCGGCTTCCACGCCGGCATGCCCGCCACCGACCACGATCACATCGTAATTGCCCGCCTCGCTCATGGCGGCAATTGTAGGTCGATTGCGCCGGATTGTGCGCGTTATGGGTCAGCTGATGATTATGCGTGTCAGGTCAATATTATCCGGCGCCCGGGGGCGCAAGATCCCGCGTGCCGGGATGCCGCTGCCCGCGCTTCGATTTCGAAAGGATTGTTCCAGTAACCGTGTCGAAGCGTTTCCAGCAGATAACGGCACACCGTCAGGCGTCCCGTGTTCCACTGTTCCATCACATGATGATATTCATGCACCACCAGGTTGGGATCGGCGAAGAATTCGGCAGCACCGTAGCGCAGGTAGATACGCTGGCGTCGTGTCACCGCCAGTGGCCAGCCATGCAGTGCGTTGATCCATGAGTATTCCACGATCTTGACCGCATCCACCTCAGGCCCGAACAGCTCCAGCAGCAGCGCGCGCAGAGGCGCCGGCATGGCTGCGCGGGATGTTGCCCTCATGGGCATTGGCGTGTTCGTGCTCGCAGTCGGGTTCAAGTTGCTTACCGATAGTCCTGTCACGGCATCGAGTCTCTGGCTCGCCAATGGCTTTGCGCTTGGCCTGTTGCTCACCACGGAACGTTCGCGCTGGGCCGTGCTGCTGGCGGTGGTTATCGTCGCCGAAGCGGGCAGCGCATTCTATCTGCAGGCGGACCCGGCAGTCATAGGCTGGATCGCGCTGTGCAATGCGCTGGAAGTGCTGGTCGCGGCAGCGGTGCTTGGCGGCAGCATCCGCCGGGCCTCCGACCTCACCACGGTCGGCAATTTCCTGCGCTTCCTGGGGGGCGCCGTGCTGCTTGCGCCTGCCGTCATGGTGCTGGCCCTGGCCACGTTCTATTTTGTGCGCGGCACCGGATTCGGGTTGGCCGCGGCTGAACGCGTCCTCGTGGGACATGGTCTCGGCATGGCCGTAATGACACCGGTGATGCTGGCCCTGCGCAGTGGCGAGTTGCGCGAGTACCTGCGGCCGGAAGCCGCACTGGAAACGCTGCTGACGCTGACGCTGCTGGTCGCGGTCTGCGGCCTCGTGTTCTTCCAGAGCTCGGTGCCACTGCTGTTCCTGATCTTTCCGCCATTGATGCGCGTGGCCTATCGCGGCGGATTCTCCGGCACGGCGGTAGCGCTGCTGATCGTGGTGACCATGGGCACCATCGCCACCGCCTCGGGCACCGGCCCGATTGCAGCCATGCGAACCAATCCGCAACTGGCTTCCTTTCCGTTGCTGTCGGACGGTTACATCGTGTTGCAGGTGTTCACGGCATCGCTGCTGGTTTCCCTGTTCCCGTTGATTGTGTCGATTACAGAAGGCAGGCGGGCAAGGCTCGCATCGGAAGAACTGCAGAACCGCCTGCGACTGCTGATGGATCACTCTTCGGATGTCATCGTCCTCACCGATCTGCATGGTCAACGGCTGTATGCCTCGCCTGCGGTACGCGAAGTGTTTGGCGTCGAGCCCGCGGAGTTTCTGCGCCTGACGTGGCGCGACTATGTGCATGATCCTGATCTCGGCGACGCCAGCGCGCAGATCGAGGCCGCGCTGCAGGCACGCACCTCCAGCGTGCTGGTATTCCGCGCCCGGCATCGCAGTGGCTCGATCGTGTGGATCGAGGCGCACATGAAGTATTTCCGCGATCGCACCTTCGTCCTCATGCAGGCGGAGAAGGAAAGCGGCATCGAGCGCAACTGTGGCGCCGATGGCGACGAGGGCTTCGTGATCACGCTGCGCGACATATCTGCGCGCCGGCATGCCGAACTGGAGCTGGAAAGCGCCAACGCGGAGCTCGCGTCTCTGGTCCGCAAGGATGCACTCACCGGGCTTGCCAACCGGAGGCGCTTTGATGAAGCCCTGCAGGACGCCTGGTCGAATGCCATGGTGGGTGGCTGGCCCATCGCCGTGCTCATGATCGATGTCGACCATTTCAAGCAGTTCAACGACTGCTACGGCCACCAGCGCGGGGACATGTGCCTGCGCGATGTCGCGGCAGGAATCATCACCGGCCTGTTTCATCCCGACGATGTGGCGGCACGCTACGGTGGTGAAGAGTTCGCCGTCATCCTGCCGCGCACCAGCACCGACAACGCAGCGCTGGTGGCCGAACGCATCCGGCGCGCGGTGCACGATCTGCGGCGGCCGCATGTGGCCGCATCGCTCGGCGTGCTGACTGTCAGTGTGGGCGTGGCTGCCACGCACCCGGTATTGCACGGCGATCCACTGGCTGTGGTCCGTGCCGCAGACCAGGCGCTGTATACCAGCAAGAACGAAGGGCGGAATCGCACGACGCTGCTGGATGTTTCGTGGCCGGAATTGCCGCCGGCTGAGGACTGAACGTTGTCGCCTGTCAGACCTGCGCGCTGAGCGCGAGGCCCGGTATGTTGGTCATTTCCACGGAGATGGCCTTGCTGATCCGCTGCAAGGTCGCGAGCCTGCCGGTGACCAGTTCCGCGGCGGAGGTCTGCCTGGAATGACTGGAGCTGTTGAGCGCCGCGACCACGCGGCCCTTGCCGTCGTAGACCGGCACCGCCAGTGACACCACGCCTGCGGCCAGCTCCTCGTCCACCACGCAATAGCCGTTGCGCCTGGTCTCTGCGATGAGACGCTCCAGCTCGGCGCGGTCTGTCACTGTCTTGGGAGTCAGGGGTTCCAGCTTCGCCTTGGTGAAGTAGCCAGCCAGGCTCTCTGCCGAAAGGCCCGCGAGCAATACGCGTCCCATCGAGGTCGCATAGGCCGGAAACTGCGCGCCGACATGCGCCTCCATGCGCAGCAGGGTGCGGGCCGAGGCGCGCGCCACATAGACGATGTTCGTGCCCGACAGAACCGTCACCGCGGCCGAGTCGCCGGTCTCGCGCGCCATCTCTTCCAGGTGCGTGCGGGTCAGCGCTTCGATGTCCATGGATTCGAGATAGACGGCGCCGATCTCGAGCACCCGCGGACGCAGCAGGAACTGCCGGCCGTTACGCGTCACGTAGCCGAGCTCTTCCAGCGTGTTGAGGCAGCGGCGTGCCGTGGCGGCAGGCAAACCCGCCCTCGCGGCGATTTCACTGAGGGTCATGTGTGGCCGGGAACGCGAGAACGTACGCAGGACGCCGAGCCCCTTGGCCAGCCCCCCCATGACTTCGCGCCTTCCCGATGAAGAAACCTGCTGCATCATCCCTTGCCCCCGATTCAGCTGGCTGCGGACGCAACCGTAGGTAATAGACTGCAAGAAATGAGAATGGTTCGATCTACGAAGCAGGTTTCGGATATCGAATTATGTCAACTGGCGCCAAGGAGCTGCCGGCAAGAAAAAAGGGCGCCGTGCATTGCGCGGCGCCCTCTTCCATCACCAGCAATGTCTGCTGATGTTTAGACCGCTGCGCCCTTCTCGCGCCAGCTGCCTTCCGCGTACACCGCACGCACCGAAGCCACGTACGGAACCGGGCAGACAATCGCGCGGATCTCCACCTGCTTGTGCGACTCGACCTGCGGCTTCTTCGAACCGCCGCCTTCCTCGCCCCAGACCAGGGTCACTTCCGTGCCCGGCTTCGACGACTCAGGCGAGACGTAGGCCAGCGTCAGCTGCTTGCGCTCGTTCGAGCTGTAGCCCATCCAGGTCGATACACCAACCTGCTTGCCGTCCTTCGACAGCACCTTGTCCTGCGGATACATGGAGTACACGGCAGACGGGAACTCGATGAACTTGGCGCGATCGCCGTCCTTGCCGTACTGCGAAGCAATGGCCTTCTGCACGTCGGCGTCGTTCAGTTCGAGCGTGACCTTCACGCGCTGTGGCTTGGCGGCGATCTTCTCGAGTGCTTCGCGACCGATGAACTCGTGGTCGAACTTGATCATGAAGCCGTAGCCGAGGTCATGCGGCGTCACGTAGTGATCGTCGATGCTCTTCGAGTAGTAGCTGCCACCCAGCGAGGCATTGCCTTCGAAGCTCGAGGCACCGAGCCACTTGCGATACTTCGCCATGCGCTCGTCGCCCGAGTAGATGCCAGGCATCGGGCAGGGAATCCAGCCGGACTCCAGCGTGTTCGACGAGTAAGCGCGACCACCGACCAGCTTCAGACCGAACTCTTCGCCGGCCTTCACGAGTGCCGCCAGCACGGTTTCGCCATCCTTCGCGGGCCCGAACAGTTCGAAGCCAGGCTGGCCGGCCATGCCGTGACGCAGCGCATGCACAACCTTGCCGGCGATCTTGATGTCGGCCATGTTGAAGAACTTGAGATCAGGCGGTGCCTTCTTCAGCACCTTGGTCATCACCTTCATCGCGTTCGGACCCTGCACCTGGTAGCGGTAGGTCTTGCGTGCGAGCGGGTTCTTGCGATCGGCCGAGCGGTCGTCGCGCAGCAGCTTGACCTGCCACTTCTTGCCGGTGGCGGGGTTCTTGCCCGTCTCGGCGTGGTACGTCACCCAGTTGATGACCGGCGGACGGCCGATCAGGTTGAACTTGTTCTTGGCGAGGTAGCAGAGGATGACGTCGCCGACGACATGGCCGTCCCAGGTGGTGGGAACGTACTGCTTGGCCTTGCCGGGAACGAAGCCGGCGAAGCTGTTGATCGCGAGGCTCTCGAGCAGCTTGAACGCATCGGGACCGCTCACGTAGAGATCGGTCATGTGATACGACTGGTTGAAGATGACGGCGGCGTTCTGCCACGCCTGCTGCTCGTCACGCCAGTTGCTGTATTCCGGCTTCACCACCGGATAAGGATTCGGGCCGGTCTGGGAATCGCGCAACAGTTTCAGTGCGCCGCCAGCGGCCTTCATGCGCTCTTCGAGATTCTTGACGCTCATGTATTCTCCGTGAAGCTGCGCACTCTCCATTTAAGAGACGCAGTGGTTTGTAATAGATATAAGTGCGTTCTCCGCACGGGCCGGGCATCTTGTTTGACGGCAATAAAGCTGTCAATTTGAGTCCCCGACAGCCACTGACCGGGGCAGGCTCCGAACCGCGAAAAAACCCTGCCCCGCACCGCAAAAAAGGCGGGTAACCTATCGCCCTCCCGACACGGGGCTACGGAAAACAAAGGGGAATGTGCATGACCAATCCAGTCACCACCGCGCTCTACATCGGCGGCAAGGAACGACAAACCGCTGACAAAATGGCCATTGCCGATCCCGGCAAACCCGGTGTGATTGTGGGTCATGCCGCCTCGGCCACCACACAGGATGTTGCCGATGCAGTGGCCGCCGCGAAAGCCGCCTACCCGGCCTGGGCTGCCCTGACACCCCAGCAGCGCGCCGAGAAGATGAAGGCCGCCATCGTGGGCGTTCCGGATTCGCCCAATCCCTTCGCTTCCGAAGATGGCGCCATCCTGTCGCAGGAAAACGGCAAGATCCGGCTGGAAGGCTGGGTAGACGCCCTCGTGCTCCAGATCCGCTGGAATCTGGCGCTGATGCATGCCGATGAAGTCAACGCCGCCAAGGTGCTGAAGCCCGTTGCCGGACATATCGCCACCGAAACCACCGTGAGCTACCAGCCGTTGGGCGTGGTCAGCATCATCGTGCCCTTCAACTGGCCCATCGCCATCCTCGGTGCCGCACTGCCGCACGCGCTGCTGGCCGGCAACACCGTGATCGTGAAGCCCGCGCTGACGGCCCCGCTCGCCACTGCCCGCGTCGTGCAGCGCATTGCCGAGAAGCTGCCCCCTGGCGTGCTGAACGTGGTCACCGGTCCCGACGCCAACATGAGCGCGCTGATCCGCAACACCGATGTGGCCAAGGTCTGCTTCACCGGTTCTGTGGGCGGCGGCAAGAAGATGATGGAACTGGCCTCGGCCAGCCTCACCCGCGTGACGCTGGAACTCGGCGGCAACGATGCGGCCATCTTCCTGAAGGATGCCGTCATCGACGACACCCACATGGATCGCCTGTTCGGCGCCATCTACGACACCACCGGCCAGATCTGCATGAACGCCAAGCGGCTGTATGTGCACCGCTCGCGCGTCGACGAAGTGGTCAACGCCCTCTCCACCCGCCTGCAGAAGACGAAGCTGGGCTACGGCCTCGACAAGGACACCACCATGGGTCCGCTGCATTCGCCCGCCCAGAAGAAGTTCGTGGACGAGCTCATCGGCGAGGCCAAGGCTTCCGGCGCCAAGGTGCTGGAGTTCGGCGAACTGCCGGGCGGCGATCTCAAGGGCGGCAACTTCGTGCGTCCCGCCATCGTCGTGAATCCCGATCCGAAGCTGCGCGTGGTCACCGAAGAACAGTTCGGCCCGGTCATTCCGGTCATTCCGTTTGATACCGAAGAAGAAGCCATCAAGGCAGCCAACGACAGCTGGGCCGGCCTTTCCGGTTCGGTGTGGTCGGCGGATCCTGTTGCGGCCAACCGCGTCGGTGGCCAGCTGGTCTGCGGCTATGTCTGGGTGAACGACCACGGCGCCAATCGCCTCGACCTGCGTGCGCCGTTCGGCGGCATGAAGTCATCGGGCATCGGTCGCGAGCAGGGCATCGAAGGCATCCGTGCCTTCCAGGATACGCGGTCGATCTCGCACCTCGATGCCGCCACGCTGGCGACGATGCATCACTAGGCCGTTGATCTCTTCGCGCAAGCGAAGGGCGTGCCGATGAAAAAGCCCCGCTGGTCGGGGCTTTTTCTTTAGTGCCGCGGCGGCACCTGTCCCGGCAGCGGCGCATTGCCCTTCAGCAGCTCACGTCCGGCGGTGATGCCATCGGCGATCTGCTTCTCGAGTCGCTCTGCATCGAGGCGGCGCACTTCCTCGATGATGGCCTGCGCCTCGAGGTCCGTCGCGCCCAGTGTTCTTACCGCGGCATTGCCCATGGCGAGAGCCGACTCGAGCGTCTCGCGGATCTGGAAGTCCGGCTCGTGCCGCAGCACTTCGATCAGATGCTCACGATCGTAAACACGTACCAGCAACGCGGCCTGCGGAAACTCCTGCTTCGCGAGTTCGACGATGCGTGTGGCAGCAGCCTTGTCATTCACGCAGACCAGAATGGCCTGTGCATTGCCGGCGCCCGCCGCGTGCAGTACATCCAGCCGCGAGCCATCACCGAAATACACCTTGAAGCCGAACTCGCTCGCGAGCCGCGCAACATCCGGATCAGAGTCGATGATGGTGAGCGAAGCCCCGCGCGCCAGGATGGCCTGACTCGCGATATGCGCAAAGCGCCCGAAGCCGATGATGAGCACATTGGCGTGCGCATCGCGCGCCACCTCCACGCCGTCCATCGAAACCACATGCTTCGGCTGCAGCCTGCGATACACCAGCACCACCAGCGGCGTCAGCAGCATCGACAGCACCACGATCGCCGTCATGTTCGCATTGACCTGCGCGTCGATCACGCCAGCGGCGAAGGCCGCCGCGAACAGCACGAAGGCGAACTCGCCGCCCTGCGCCATCAGCAGGGCACGATCGAGTGCGTCTGCATGGGGCGTGTGCAGCAGGCGTGCCACGAGATAGATCGCCAGCGCCTTCATCACCATCAACGCGAGTACCGCAGAGCCGATCAGCAACCAGTTGTCGATCACCACCTGCAGATCGAGCGTCATGCCCACTGCAAGAAAGAACAACCCGAGCAGCAGACCACGGAAGGGTTCGATGTCGGCTTCGAGCTGATGGCGGAACGAGGATTCGGACAGCAACACGCCGGCAAGGAAGGCGCCCATCGCCATGGAAAGCCCACCGCGCTCCAGCAATACGGCCGAACCCAGCACCACCAGCAGTGCTGCGGCGGTCATCACCTCACGCGCGCGGGTGCTGGCCAGGATGCGGAACAGCGGATTCAGCAGCCACAGACCCGCGGCAACCAGCACGGCAATCGAGCCAATGGCCAGCCCCACGCTCATCCATGGTGCGGAAGCGGAAGGGTTTGCCGAAGCCGCTGGCGCCAGGAATGCAACCATTGCCAGCAGTGGCACGATCAGCATGTCCTCGAACAGCAGGATGGCGACGATCTTCTGCCCGCGCGGCTGCGCCAGATCACCACGCTCCTGCAGCAGCTGCATCACGACGGCCGTCGAGGTGAGCACGAATCCCATCGCACTGACGAACGAGACCGTCAGCGGAAAGCCATAGGCGAGGCCCACTACCGTCAGGAACGCGCCGCAGACCAGCACCTGCACGGCACCGAGCCCGAAGATGTCCTGGCGCATGCTCCACAGATGCGAGGGCCGCATCTCGAGCCCGATGAGGAACAGGAACATCACGACGCCCAGTTCCGCCAGATGCAGGATGGCGTGCGCATCGGCAAACAGGCCGAGGCCAAAGGGGCCGATCACGAGCCCGGCGGCGAGATAGCCGAGCACCGAGCCCAGCCCGAAGCGGCGGAACAGGGGAACCGCGACCACAGCTGCGGCCAGCAGGCCAATGACCTGAACCAGACTCGCGCTGGCTGATTCTGCCGCCAACCTGGCCTCCTTGCGCCTGGACGATTACCGGAACGCTGCGGCCAGATTGTCCGGAATTACTTCGCGCGCGTCGCGGTGATCTTGCCCATGCCGCCCATGCGCATGCCGCCACCCATGCCGCCACCGCCGGGGGGAGGGCCAGCCATTCCACCACCACCACCGCCCATGTCGCCACCGCCGCCCATCGGCGGCCCGCCACCGCCCATGGGCATTCCGCCCCCACCGCCCATGGGCATGCCACCGCCGCCACCCATCGGCATGCCGCCGCCCATGCCACCACCCATCTGGGTCTCGATGATCATGGTGTCACCCTCCACGTTGCCTTCGTACTTGGTGGTGATCTTCATCGGCTCGGCTGGCTTCTGGCTGGGAGGAGCACCGGGCATCTGCATGGCCGGCATCGTCATCTCGACGGCGAAGGTGATCTTGGTCTTGTAGACCTTGCCGTTCTTGATCTCCACTGGCGAGCCGCCATTGGTGGAAACCGTTCCGGTGAGTTTGTCCTTCTCCTGCTTGAACACGTAGACCATGTTCGTGGCCGGACCGCGCCCACTCTCGATCGTCGCGTTCCAGGTGCCATTGACGTCGAGCTTGGTCTTGCCGGCCGACGCCGGCGCCGTGCTGCCAGGGGCAGCCCACGCATTCAATGCCAGCGCCGCCAGCGCCCCTGCGATACCGATCCGGCTCATGTTCATGCCATCACTCCTCAAGCTCGCGGAATTCAGCGGCCTGCAGCGGCGGCGGCGGCGCTGGCTGCATCGCCACGCTGCGGCAGATTGTGGTGCACACTGCCATCGGGCAGCTTCACGCTGACCATGAAGCCCCCCTTGCGACCATCCTTCAGCGGATGCACCTTCAAGGTGACCTTGTCACCCGGCTTCAGCATGCGTTTCGACCAGCCGTTGCGCGACAGATAATTCGGGCTCATGCCTTCGAGCCCGTATTCGCCGGCGATGTTGGCCTTGCCCGTTACCGTCACGATCGTCCAGGTGTGCGGATTGGTCCACTGGAAGGCCTTGATCGTGCCATCGATCTCGATGGTCTTAGTGAAGTCGAACATCGCGGTGGAGTGGTGGGCGGCCGCCGGCAGCGACAGCGCCACCAGCGCGGCAGGTACAAGCCACATTGATCTACGCATGATTCAGTGAAGCTCCATGATGGGTCGGCCTTTCTCGTCCGCGCCGCTGTGATTGTTCTCGAGGCAGATGTATTCGCGCAGCTCATCATCGAGATGGCGGTAGTTGATCGTCACCACATAGGGCTCGGCCAGCACCACCGGATCGGTCATCGTGGTTTCGATCTCCATCCACTCCGGCGCCACACGGCGGATGCGCTCGACGATGCGCAGCTGCTCGCTGTGCGGCACACCTGCGGCCAGCTGCGTGTCGGTGGTGAAGCCCACTGAATCGATGACCAGGGTGTCTCCCTCCCAGCGTCCCGTGGAATGGCCCATGAAGGTCAGATCCGGATCCTCCGGGTGCGCACGACCATCGGTATGGATGTGCCGGAACTGCATGAATGCCTCGGTGAGCATCACGATCTTGTCGGGCTGATAGAGGAACTCGATGGGATACGGCTGCGACATGATGCCCGGCAAGCCTGGTGGAACGCAGTTGGCGGCCTGGGTCTGCAGGTTCTCACCCCGCTCCTGCGCTTTGCGATAAGCAGCGAGGCGCTGCTCATACTCGGGCGTGAGTTTCATGGCAGGCCGGGGTGGCGCGCCGCGCGTATTGCGCCAGTCGATTTCCCAGACGCCGGACCAGTCCGGCAGACCGGCGAGCTTTGCCCACTCCTCCCGACGAGCCGCCGCATCACCGGCTGCTGGGTCCGGTGCGTTCTCCGGCGCCTTGCTGCAGGCCACCAGCATCACCAGAGCGGCCATGGTCATGAATCTGCGCATGCATCCCCCGGGGTTTTGCCCCCTGTATCAATTGTTGATGCTGACCGGATCGTATCCAGGCTGGCACACATCGACGATGCACAGCGATTCGAGCGTACGGCCTTCGGGCGGCGCCTTGAGGCCGGCTTTCAGCATCAGCTCACGCAGCACCGCAGCGGTTTCCGGATGCGGAATCGCCGATTGCACGCCAACGCGCACGAGACCGTCGGCGTAATCAATCGGCAACCAGGTGCGGGTCGAGAGTTCGGGGCTGCCGCGATTGTCGGTGTTGCCGAAATCGCGCACATCCATTCTGGCGCCGGCAGCCACCAGCACTTTCACCACTTCCGTCGCACCCTTGTGCCCGGCGCCGTGCAGTGCAACGCGGCCGGTGTCGGCCTGCAGGTTCGGATCGATGCCGAGCGACAGCAGATACTTCACTACCTCCACGGTCTCTTTGGTGGAGTGTTCCCTCGTAACGCCTTCCACCCAGCCGACGCCGGCAGCCACCGCCAGCGGTGTTACGCCCAGCCGGGTATTGATCTTCGGATCAGCCCCGCGCGCAACCAGCAGCTTCAGCAATGCCAGATCGCCAGACTGCGCGGCACGCAGGAACGCCGTGGCGCCATCTTCGTTCAACCATTGATTGGTGAACACCGTGCGCGTTTCCGTGCTCTCGGTGATGCGCGCATTGACGTCGGCGCCCTTGTCGAGCAGATAGGTGATGAAGGCGAGGCTGTCCATGTCGGCCGAGCGCGTCGGGTAGTCGCCACCTTCGATATTGCGGTTGTCGGTGGCGAGGTACAGCGGCGTCCAACCGCCCTTGTTGGCCAGATTCACATTGGCGCCACGCTCGATGAGGAACTTCGCCATCTGATAGTTCTGATTCTGGGTGGCAGCCAGCAGCGGACTCCAGCCGTAGCGGGTGGTCTGGTTCACATCGGCGCCACCTTCCAGCAGCACGCGCGCCGCATCGATGCTGCCGGTTCGCGCCGCATAGACCAGCGCGGTCAAAGCACCCCCATCGGGTTCACGCTGCGGGGGGCGGCGGTTGCGCGCGTTGGCTGCAGGAACCTCATCGCCATTCTCGTCCAGAACCGGGTTGCCATCTTCGCCCGGTTCAATGGCCACTTCGCCACCCACTCCAGCGCCTGCGTTGCCGCCGGCGCCGTCGATGGTGACAAAGCCCAGACCGCTGCGTCGTATGCCTTTGCACAATTCGGCGACTGGAACATCCTTCTGGCTCGCGCCCATCAACAGCACGCGCTGGATTCTCACCTGCTCGAGATCGGGATTCTTCGCTTCGCACATCACCGCGATGGCCTGCTGACGCACGGCGCGGCGGGGATCATTGGCGTTGCCCAATGCCGCCGAGCGCCCGTCGCGCATGACCGGTTTCGACACGGCTGCGACGTTGGCGCCGGCCTTGATCAATGCCTTCAACACGTCGGCATGGCCCTGGTCGGCCGCCTGCATCAACGCGTTGGTGCCACGCTCGGCTTCAATGGCATTCACATCGGCGCCGTGTTCGAGCATGGCCTGCACCGCATCGACCTGGCCCGAGCGTGCGGCCAGCATCAACGGGCGGCGTCCGAGGGGCAGCTGTTCGTTGGCATCGGCACCGCCCTTGAGCAATGCGCGGATCACGGCGGCATCGCCACTCGTCGCCGCCAGCCACAGCGGTGTTGCGCCATTGTGATTGGCCACGCCAGCCCTGGCGCCGGCCTTCAGCAGCAGTTCGGCGAGTTCCACTTCGCCGCGATACGCAGCCCAATGCAGGGCAGTTGCGCCATCACCCTGTTGCGCATTCACGTCGGCTCCGCTCTTCAGCAGACGCTCGATTGCCGCTTTGTCGCCCTTGCTGGCGGCATCGGCAATGTCAGCTTGCGCGCACGCGGTGCCGGCGATCGCCGACAGCAGCACAGCGGAGAAACTTTTCAATACATAGCTGCGCATGTTGCTTGCCACCGAGCCCCTCACACCAGGCCGGACAGATCTCCGGTGCTGTCGCCAAACTTTTCACGGGGAATGTCGAACTGATCGAGAATGCTGAGCAGCAGGTTGCCGGTGGGCACCTGCTTGGTCGGGTAAGCCAGATGGCGGCCGCCTTTCAGTTTGCCGTTGTTGCCGCCGACGAGGATATGCGGCACGTCGTAGTGCACGTGCTGGTTCGGGTTGCCCATGTTGCTGCCGTACAGCAGCAGCGAATGATCGAGCAGCGAGCCATCGCCATCGTTGGTGTTGGCCAGCTTGTCGACGAAGTAGGCCAGCATCTTCACGTGATACTGGTTGATCTTCGAGAACTGGTTGATCAGATTCGGATCTTCGCCATGGTGCGAGAGGCCATGGAAGCCCGCTGTTGGCGCCCCGCTTTCCGGGTAAACACGGCCGGTGAGATCGCGCGCGAACAACATGGTACCAACGCGGGTGATGTCGGCCTGGAAGCCAAGCGCCAGCAGGTCGAACATGATCTTGATGTGCTGATCGAACGACTGCGGAATGCCCGGGGGCACCGCGAAACCATCCGGAGCAGCATTCGTCGCGCTGGCGGCAATCTGCAGGCGACGCTCGATCTCGCGCACGTTTTCGGTGAAGGAGTCAAGACGAGCTACATCGGACGCACTGATCTTGCTACGTACACCTCTTATCTTGTCGTTGACGGAATCCAGGATGCTCTGGTTGCGCGCGCGGCGCAGCATGCGTTGCTCGGCGGTGCTGCCGCTGCCGAACATGCGCTCGAACACGACCTGCGGGTTCAGTTCCATCGGCAACGGCGTGGTCGGCGATGCCCATGCGATCGTGTTGGTATAGACGCAGCTGTAACCCTCGCCGCAATTGCTGGATCCCGAACCCGGGTCTTCCACCGAAATTTCCACCGACGGCAGCAGCGTTTCCTGCCCGTACTTTGCGGCGATGATCTGGTCGATGGTCTGGCCGGCGTAGACGTCGGCACCCGCGGTTTTTCGCGGCTTGTCTGCACACAGGAACGCGGCCGCGACCCAGTGGTCGGCACCGGTTTCTCCCGGAGGTGGTTCGGCCGAGCGCGAATGCAGGCCAGTCAGGATGTTCAGGTGCTTGCGGAACGGCTCCATCGGTTTCCAGACAAACGGCAGTTCATCCGGCAATGCGCCGACCTTCTCGGGAATCCAGTAGCCCGGCGCCGCACCGTGTGGCACGAAGCCGCCGAAGAAACGCGGCGGCGTCTTCGCCGCGGTCTTCGCTTCTGCCGTGTACGCGGGGATCATGGCATCCAGCAAGGGAAGCGCGAGCGCGGTGCCCGCGCCGCGCAACAAGGTGCGTCGGCTGATGTGCTTCTTGGTGATGAACATGGGTTTACTCCCCCCTCATCGCTACGGCGGGTTTCAGGTCTGCGGCGGACTTCATGTTCATGGTGAAGGCCGGACTCTGGACCACACCCATGATCAGTGACGAAAACCGGTAGTTGTCCTTCGCCGTCTCGTGCATCAGCGAGCGAACCACCGGCATGTCGTGGTGATCGAGGCCACGGCCGATGGCATAGGTCAGCAGCTTTTCGATCACCGTTTCCGCAAACAATTCGCGCTCGCGCACCACCAGGTCACGCAGCCCCTTGATTCCGTCTATGCGGGTGCCATCCGTGATGACGCCGACGGAATCGATCGGGTTGCCGACTTCCATCGTGCGCCACTGGCCCACGGCGTTGAAGTTTTCCATCGCCAGGCCCATGGGCTCGAAACTCTTGTGGCAGCCGGCACAGCTCGGGTTGGTGCTGTGCAGTACCAGACGCTCGCGCATGGTCTTGGGTGCTTCCCCGACCTTCTGGTCCAGTTTGGTTTCCACGCCAGGCGGCGGATCCGGCGGGCTGACGCCGAAGAAGGTCTGCAGGAACCATTTGCCACGTCTTACCGGCGACGTGCGCTCCGCATCGGACGTGACGGTCAGCAGCGCACCCTTGCCGAGCAGGCCTTTGCGCATGTCCTGATCGGCGCCCAGTTTGACCCGACGGAACTGCGGACCGTAGATGCCCGGGATGCCGTAGTGCCTGGCGAGACGCTCGTTGACGAAGGTGTAATCCGCCGTCAGGAGGTCATCCACGCTGCGGTTTTCCTGGATGATGCTGGTGAAGAACAGCTCGACTTCCCGCTTGAATGCCTCACGCAGCGTGCTGTCGAAATCCGGGAACAGGTTCACCACCGGCTCGCTGGCGGCGATACCGCGGATATTCAGCCACTGGCCGGTGAAGTTCCGTACCAGCGCCTGCGAACGAGGATCGGCGATCATGCGATCGACCTGCTTCTTCAGTACTGCCGGCGTATGCAGCTTGTTGGCAGCAGCGAGCGTGATCAGCTCCTGGTCCGGAATGCTGCTCCACAGGAAGAACGACAGACGCGAGGCCAGTTCGAGGTCGCTGATCCGGTAGGCGGTGCCGGGCGCTGCCTTGGCCGGCTCGATCTCGGCGCGGTAGATGAAATCCGGATCGGTCAGGAGTCGCTGGATCACCGCTTCGATGCCGGTATCGAATTTGCCACCCTGTTCACGGCCACTGCGATAGAAAGTGGTCATGACCTGGATGTCGGCGTCGCTGGCCGGGCGGCGGAACGCCTTGGTGGTCAGCGTCGTGATGATCTTGCGTGCGCAGGCGGCTTCCTCGGCGGCACTCTTCGGGTAGCACTCGAAGATCTTGCGGCGGCTCTGCGTATCGGTGGCTTCCTTCCCCTTGAACGGACCATCGATGAACACCTGGCCCACGTGCGGGTAGAACGTGTAGCCGGAAATCGAGCCGGGTGAGTTCATCGTGCGCTGGAAGGATCTGTTGAGTCCGGTGTCGGGCAGATCGCTGGTGGCGACAAACGCCACGCCGATGCGGTGGAAGCCGGCCTTGACGGCCACGGGCGGCGTCTTGCCCCCATCGCCGCGTTTGTTGGCGATTTCCTTGTCCCAGTCGTACAGATAGACCCGTTTGCCATCGACGGTGACTTCCAGCTTTTCACCTTTCACGTTGCCGAGTACCGCGGTGAAATATCCGGTCATGCCCTTCACGGTGAAGGTGTATTCGCCGTCGGCGGGAAATTCATGTTCGATCAGCATGCCGCCGCGCGTGCCGAAAGGCAGGCCTTCGACGTAGCCGTTCTGGCTGGTGTCGTGCGGTGCGTCGAATATCGCGAGTGTCGGCGCCGTTTCGGTGCCAAGCGCCAGACGGCTGATCTTGCCAGCCGCCGACAGATACGCCTCCATCAGCGCGGGCGACGTGGTCAACGTGCCCGCCATGTTGTCGAAGCCGTGACTGGAGTCGTCGGACGGCAGGAACTTCGCGGCGTCGATGTTGAGACCCAGCAGATCACGGATGACGTTGGTGTATTCGGTGCGATTCAGGCGGTGCAGGCCCGGTGCCGGCAGATGAGCGCCCTTGGCGGCTGCACGCTTGTCGATGCTCTGTTCCAGATGCTGCGCCAGCTTCTGCACCGTATCGTAGGACGGGCGCTCCTCACCCACCGGCGGCATCATGCCGGCGCGCAGGCGTTTGATCAGTTTCTCGCCGACTTCCGGCGTGCCAGCGATGGTGGTGGCATTGGCGCTCTGCAGATCGAGGCCGCCTGCATAGTCACTGGAGTTGTGGCAACTGGTGCAGTACTTCTCGATCAGCGCACCACTGTCCACACTGCTGCCCTGGGCGAGGGCAGCTTGCGTGAAGACCGTGACCCCCGCGAGCATGAAGATGCCACGGGAAGCGGCGTTTAACAGTGTTATCAACCGCATGATCTTCCCTCGGTAACTCTCCTAGCGAGAGCGGTTGCTGTCCGCGACGCCACCACCGGTCATGCGCGCCGGATCACGGTTGTTTTCCTGGCAGAGATAGTCGAAAGGCTCATTGCCCTCGCCCCATCGCAGGTTCCAGCCACCGGACCACGTAGCCGTGTAGGCGCCCGGATCATCCACCGTCGCTTCATAACGCAGCTGGTTGCGGTTTGGACGCGACAGCTTTTCGGTCATGTGCAGCTTGCTGGTATGCGGCACACCTTCACGCGTGAGCCAGAACCGCTCGTTGAAGCTGACGGTATCCATGACGAGTGTGTCGCCTTCCCATTTGCCGGTGGTGTGGCCGTACCACATTGGCTTCAGATCCTTCGGATGCTCGCGGCCGTCGAGATAGGCCACACGCCAGCTGTGCGGCGCGCCGACATGCAGGAAGAAGACTTCCTTGCTCTCCGGCACATCGACGATCTCGATGCCATAGGGTGTATGCCAGAAGCGGGCGCCACCGGAGGGCTTGCAGCGGGTGTGCGGATCTTCCGCCTGATCCCAGCGCGAGTCGTATAGTTTGCGCATGCCAGGCGCAAAGGGAATTTCGTCCACCGTCTTGTTGGTGGCGAGACTCGGCGCTGGTTTGACCACTTTCCCGTCCGTGATATTGAAGAAGATCGACGCATTCGCCGGGCCATCCCAGTTGCCGATGTCCTGGGGTGTGCCGGAGAAACTGATGCGGCCGTCCGGCCAACGCGGTGCCGGAGGAGCAGGCGGCGCAGGAGCTCGCGCCTGGCCCTGGGCCGGTGGCGCCTGCTGTGCCTGCACGACAATGCCCACCAGCAATCCGAGTGCGACGGTTCCGATGCTGAGCTTCTTCATGGAATCCATCCTATTGCGGCTACTGCGCCGCGCCGGTCAGTGTCTGACCCGCCGAACTTGCAGCACCCATCACTTCGCCGGTGCTCTTGCGCGTGACGCGACGGGCATTGGCACTGTTGCTGCCATCACGGGCCAGCCATCCATCCATCACCAGCACTTCGCCGATCTTCAGGCTGTTCTTCTTCCAGCCTGACTTCTGCAGCATGTGCGGCGGACCCATCTCGAAGCCCCAGTTGGTGACCTTCTTGGTGACCGGATCGGTGACATCGATGTAGATGTACACATGCGGGTTGGTCCACTCGAGCTTGGTGAGCGCGCCCGTCATGTTCGTCGGCTTGTTGTTGTCGTACTGCGCAGCGAAGGAGTGATGGGCTTCGATCGCCATTGCACCACACAGCATCAGCACGGCAGCCGGCAGCAGGCGCACGGCGCGGCTCAGGAAAGAATCAGACATGGTCGTACTCCTATTCACGGCCGGTTTCACAGAACTGTTCCTGGATATCGCCAGGCACCCAGCGCAGGTTCCACTTCGCCTTCCACGGACGAGTGTAGGTGCGGGGATCATCGATGGTTACTTCATACTCCAGCACTTCCTTCGACACGCGCTTGAAGCGTTCGGTCAGTGTCAGCGCTTCGGTGTGCGGCAGGCCGCCGTTGGACATCCAGAAGCGCGTGTTGAAGCCGGTGGACGTGGCCACCAGTGTGTCGCCTTCCCACTTGCCGACGGCCAGACCGAGGAATGTGGCAGAAACTTCGTCCGCAACCGGCGGGTCGCGGCCGTCCATGTAGATGACGCGCCAGGTGCGGTTGCCGCCCCCGAAGATCATGTACATGCGCTTGTAGTTGGTGTCCTGGATGAAGCGCACGCCACCGGGCGTCATCATCTGGCGCGGGTTGCCCGGCCCCATGCAGACCTTCATCGGATCATCGACCAGATCATTCGCCTGGCGGTATTTGTAGAGCGCCAGCGCCCAGGGCTGGAACGGCGCCACCTTCGCGGCATCCGCCGGGTTCCGCAGTTTGCCGTTGGGGAGGAACTCGACCTGCTGGCCGGATTCCACGAGGCTGGTTGCACCCGGGCTGTCCCAGAAACCCTTCTCGCCGGGTGCCCGATCCATCCGCACCTTGCCGTCCGCATAACGCGGCACGGCCCCAGCCTGGGCGGCGGTCGCCTGCGTAGTGAAGGCGCTGGTGGCTGCCAGCAGCACGACCGCAACGCTACCGAAGCAATTCTTCCTGTTCATGATGGGGCGGCTCATTCGTGCACGAAACGGATGTCGAGGCTGCTGGTGCCCTCGGTCCACTTGCCTGACAGCACGCGGTTGTACTTGCCGAGGTTCGAGATCGTGCCGTCGAACTTCACGTTCACGCCCTGGGCGTTCTTGAATCCGAGCGTGAACTTCCAGCCTTCGGGGTTGAGTTTCCCGCCGGTGAATTCCGTGCTTTCCGGCCCGGGATTCATGGTGCCATTGACCTGTTTGCCATCCCACTGCATGACCAGCACGATGGTGCGGTGCGAGCCATCCTTGGCGGTGGTTTCACCCCGCCAGGTGCCGTCGAGTGGAAATCCTTCCTGCGCGCCGGTAACGGCGGCAACAGCCAGCAACAAAGCTGCGATCAGACCCCGCATGCGACCCCCAGGCGTTCTTTTGTTCTTATGGAACGGTTAATCAACCGTTGCCAGGATTGGCTCCCGTGCAACACCGTGACATTACCGCGAGGTCATGACCCGTCGCTACAGGTTTGGCTCATTCCGTCTGGAATTCATCTTTCTGCTGATGAAATAGCAGCCGCGGCAGGTAATTTCCTCCGCATAAAGAAAAGGGGGCGGGTTTTGACACCCGCCCCCTTTCATCTGATCTGGCGGCGCGCACAGCGAGTGCGCGCCCGAAGCAGTCTTGCGACTTACTTCTTGCCCGTGCGCCAGCCTTCGGCGTAGCCCGTGCGTGCGGTCACGGCATACGGAACCGGCGACACGATCGCGCGGATCTCGGTCTGCTTGTGACGCTCGACGGTGGTCTTGCCGGTGCCGCCGTTCGGCTCGCCCCAGTGCAGGACCACTTCGTTGCCGATCGCCACGTCTTCGTCGACGGTGGCCAGCGACAGGAACGAACGCTCGTTGTAGCTGTAGCCCGAGAACAGCGACACGCCCACCGTCTTGCCACCAGCGGTCAGCTGGTCGTAGTTGCTGTTCGCGTAGTTCGACAGCGGCATTTCGATGTACTTGTAGTGTTCGCCCTTCTGCAGCAGCGAGTTCTGGATGCGATTCACGTCTTCGCCGTTCCAGGCCAGGGTCACCTTGCGACGACCACCCGCGCCACCATTCAACTTCTCGAGCGCTTCGCGGCCGATGAAGTCATGGTCGAACTTCACGAACGGGCCGTAGCCGATTTCGTAAGGGGTGAGGTAGTAGTCTTCGATGTTCTTCGAGACGAACGAACCGCCGATGGCGCCGGCAGCTTCGTACGAGTTGGCAGGCAGCCACTCGCGGTACTTCTTCATGCGCTCGTCCGTGTACACGGCCGGCAGCGGCGAAGGCACCCAACCCGATTCGAGGGTGTTGGTGGCGTAGGCGCGCGAACCGACGGGCACGAGACCGAATTCCTTGCCAGCCTCGAGAATCGCAGCAGCGATTTCTTCGCGCTCTGCGTACGGGCCCCAGATTTCAACGCCCGGCTCGCCGGCCATGCCGTGACGCAGCGTGCGGACCTTGCGGCCCTTGATGTTCATCTCGGCCATGTTGAAGAACTTCAGCTCAGGCAGCGGTGCGCCGTTGAGCTTGTCGATCACGTACTTGGCCTTCGGACCCTGGATCTGGAAGCGGTAGTACTGACGCGAAACGGCATGGCCGTTCGGACGCGAGGGCGAACGATCGTCGTAGCGCGTGGTGACATTGAAGCCACCGGTCTGGGCATGGAACTGCACCCAGTTGACCGAAGGAGCGCGGCCGACCATCACGAAGCTGTTCGGGGCGAGATAGAACAGGATGTTGTCGCCGATCACATGACCGCTGTACGAGCAGGCCACGAACTGCTTGGCCTTGTTCGGCTGCCAGTTCTTCATGGTGTTGATGGCGAGGCTCTCGATGAGCTTCATTGCATCGGGACCTTCGATGAAGAGGTCGACCATGTGATGCGTCTGATCGAACAGCACGGCGGCGTTGCGCCATGCAGCCTGCTCGTCGCGCCAGTTCGAGAACTCCGGTGCAACCACCGGATAGATGTAGGCACCGATCTTCGAGTTGCGCAGATGATCGACGGTGTTGCCAGCGGCCTTCAGCACGCTTTCCAGATTGCTCATGTTTCTTAGAACCCCTTGTCCTGGTGAATATGCTTAAAGAGAGGCCGAAGGCCGGTCTTGTAAGGGCGGCGAGTCTAGCACGGCGAAAGCAGCGGGCCAGCGCGGGCAGACAAAACACCGATATTGCAGCGCCATAGTTTGTGCCCCCGGCAAACACTGCCCTAGGCATAAAACGGCTTTTTTTCCAGCGGTTGCCGCTACACAAGAAAACGCCCGGCCATTGCGGGCCGGGCGTTGGTCACTGCACCGCGATGGTGCCCTGTCAGTCGGCTTGATGCTGGTTGCTGGTCTCCGCTGGCGTTGGCGCAGCGGCAGGAGCCTGCTTCGCGGCCTCGGCCTTCAGGAAGTTGGCGCGCGAGATCAGGAATTCGCGCACCGCAGTCGAATCTTCAGGCGTGAGATTCTTCGAGAAGTTGCCCATGCCCCGCTCTTCCAGTGCGCCCTGCAACACCACCTGGTTGAAGCCTTCCTGCGAATGCAGCATCGGCGTGACGGTGAGATTCGGGAAGAAGCCACGCTGCTGCACGCCATCCGCGCCATGGCACATCACGCAGTACTGTGTGTAGAGCTCACCACCGCGTGTGATGACAGCCGCTGCAGCAGTGGATGCTGGCGGATCAAGTGGTGGTGGCGTGTACGGCTGGTTTGCAGGCAGCACGGCCTTTGCGCCGAGCGCAAATACCAGCATGCGTGCATAACCCGGTGCGTAGTAGTTCGCGCCGGGAGGCGCACCACCTACGCTGGCTGCAAGATACTGTTGGCCATCGAGCTCATAGGTGATCGGCGGCGCGAAGCTCGCGGTCTGCGTCTTGAAGCTCCACACCTGCGCGCCCGTCTTCGCATCGTAGGCGCGCAGTTCCTGGCCCGCACCATTGCCGGCGAACACCAGGCCACCGGCAGTGGCCAGCGCGCCACCACTGGGTCGGTCGTTGTGGAACGCTTCCGTTTCCCACACCACTTTGCGAGCGACGGGATCCCAGGCCTTCAAGCGTCCGGTGATGCCGGTCTTGTTGGTGGGCTGCAGATTGGTGGCGCTCTGGCTGATGCCACCGAACTTGATGCCGAGGTTGAAGCCGCCTGGATCAGCCTTGTATGCGGGATTGTCTTCCATCGGGAAGTAGGCTTCCCAGGTGGGGATGTAAACGAGACCTGTTTCCGGCGAGTAGGCATTCGGATGCCAGCTGTGGCCACCCTGCACACCAGGCGCCAGGTTCCACGGACGCTTTTCATAACGTGCAGCCGGCACCACCTTCGGACGACCCGTGGTCATGTCGATGCCGGTGGCCCAGTTCACTTCGGTGAATGCATCGGCACTCAGCAGTTTGCCGCTCGCGGCTTCGAGCACATAAAGGAAGCCGTTCTTGTTCGGCTGGATCAGCACGTGCTTCTGCTCACCACCGATGGTGAGATCGGCGGTCATCATCGGGCTGGTTGCGTCGTAGTCCCAGGTGTCGCCCGGCGTGGTCTGGTAGTGCCAGGCGTATTCGCCGGTATCTGCCTTCAGCGCAATGATCGAAGCGACATAGAGATTGTCGCCACCCTTCGGGTCGCGATGCATCTGGTTCCACGGCGTGCCGTTGCCGGTGCCGTAATAGATGAGATCGGTAACCGGGTCGTAGATCGTCGCGTCCCACACCGAACCACCGCCACCGACCTTCCAGAAGTCACCGCTCCAGGTGGCCGCGGCCTTCTTCATGGCCTCGTTCTCGGGCTCCTTTGCAGGGTCACCGGGCACGTTGTAGAAGCGCCAGAGTTCCTTGCCGGTCTCGGCATCGAAGGCGGCGATCCAGCCGCGCACGCCGTATTCACCACCCGATGCACCGATGAACACCTTGCCCTTCGCGATGCGCGGCGCCATGGTGATCGACAGGCGGTTCAGCGGATCGGCGTGATCACCGATGATGGTGTCGGTGGCCCAGGCCTGCTGGCCGGTCTTGGCATCGACGGCCACCAGGCGCGCATCGAGCGTGCCCATGTAGATCTTGCCGTTGTACGCGGCGATGCCGCGATTGACGTTGCCGCAGCACACATTGCGCAGCCACTCGCCGGGCACCTTCGCGTTGTACATCCACAGCTGCTTGCCGGTCTTCGCATCGAAGGCATAGAGCTTGTTCCATGCCGTGGATGCGTAGAGCACACCGTCGACATACAGCGGTGTGCCGTGCACATCGCGGTTGGTGTCGAAATCGGCGAACCAGGCGAGGCCCAGCGTGCCGACCGTGGTGGTATCGATCTGCTTGAGCTTGCTGAAGCGATGTTCGGAGTAATCACCGCCATAGGTGAGCCACTGATTGGAGTTGCCGGCGTCGAGCAGGCGCTCGGCGGTGATGGCAGCCGGTGCGGCGAGTGGATCCGCGACCTTGGCGGCTTTCTGGCAGCCGGCCAGGGCGAGAGGCAGCAGCAGGGACAAGCCCAGCAAACGAGCAGGATTCAACACGGGACCCCCGGTCATCTTGGTAAGAACGCAGGTCGGGAGTTTATCCCGCCAACTACCCAATCCAAAAGAAAACGCCCGGCTGTTGCCAGCCGGGCGCAGTTCTTGAGGATTGCTTAAGCGCGTTACCGGGCCGCATTTTCCTCGTGGATGTCGCGAGCTGGTGCGGGAGCCGGCGCTGGTGCCGCACCGGCGGGCCGCGCCGCGCCAGGGGCACCAGGGGCGCCTGCGCCCGGGGCGCCGGGTCCGCCGCCAGGACCTGCCCCGCCAGCGCCACGGCCAGCGGGACCACCAAACCCGGCCGGAACGGCTGGCGCGTTCTTCAGCTCAGTGGCACGCGAGACGATGTACGCCAGCACCGCAGCACTGTCGCGTTCGTTCAGCTTGCCCTCGAACGACATCATGCCTTTGTCCAGACGCTGACCCTTCAGCACGATCTGGTCGAAGGCCGGCTGTGAATGCAGGAATGGCGTGGTGGTGAGGTTGGGGCCGTTGCCGCCGCGCCCGCCGGGCACGCCGTTCGGGCCATGGCACACCGCGCAATTGTCCGCATAGACCTTGCTGCCCTGCGCGACGATCTCGGCCGTCGCGGTCAGCGCAGGCGGATTCAGCGCGCGCGGTGTGTAAGGCGCATTCGGCGGCAGCTTCGCGTTGCCGCCCACCTTGAACACCAGCATGCGTCCATAGCCGGGCGCGAAGTAATCGCCCTGCCCGGTGCCACCCACGCTCGCAGCGACGTACTGCACACCACCCAGTTCATAGGTGATCGGGCCGGCGTACACATCGGTCTGCGCATCGAATTCCCACAGCTTGGTGCCGTTCTTCGCGTTGTAGGCGGCGAGCTTCTTGCCACCGCTGTTGCCCATGAACACGAGATTGCCGGCAGTAGCCATCGCGCCGCTGGTGGCACGGTTGCCACGCGGCGTTTCCCACACCACCTTGCGTGCCACCGGATCCCAGGCCTGCAGCCAGCCTGCGTTCGAATTGTTGTTGTTGGGCTTCAGCTGCTGTCCGGGTGTGGCGCGGCCCATGCTGATCAGCGGCGGCTTGCCGTCGGCGCCGACCGTCTGCGGCGACATCACGCTGTAGTTCTCCCAGGTGGGAATGTAGATCAGTCCGGTCTCCGGACTGAATGCATTCGGATGCCAGGTGTGACCACCCGGCGCGCCCGGCGTTACGTTCCAGCTTTCGGTCAGGTAGCGCGCGCCGGGAACTTCGATGGGCCGGCCGGTCTTCATGTCGACGCCGGTGTTCCAGTTCACCGACGTGAACGGATCGCGCGCTGATGAGCTTGCCATTGGCCGCTTCGAGCACATACAGCATGCCGTTCTTCGACGGCTGGACGATGACGTGCTTCTTCTGGCCGTTGAAGGTCAGATCCGCTGTCATCATCGGGCTGACGTTGTCGTAGTCCCACGAATCGCCCGGCGTTGCCTGGTAGTGCCAGACGTATTCGCCCGTATCCGGCTTCACGGCCACGATCGAGTTGGTGAACAGGGCGTCGGCCATCAGCGAATCGCGCACGGCGGAGTTCCACGGCGAGGGCTGGCCGGTGCCGAAGTACAGCAGATCCGTTACCGGGTCATACACCACCGCATCCCACACGGCGCCGCCACCACCGGAGTTCTTCCAGTACTCGCCCTTCCAGGTCTGCGGCGGCCTTGGCCAGAATTTCCTTCTGCTGGGGTGCAGCTTCGTAGTCCTTGGCGGGATCACCGGGCACGGTCCAGAAGCGCCAGACCTGCTTGCCGGTCTCGGCGTCATAGGCGGCAAGGAAACCGCGGGACCCGAACTCACCGCCGGAAGCACCGACGAAAATCTTGCCCTTCGCGGCGCGCGGCGCCATCGAGACCGAATACTTGGTGCGATTCGCGGCACCGACGAGATCGGCCGGGATGGTGTCTGCTTCCCACTTCAGCTTGCCCGTCTTCGCATCGATGGCAACGAGGCGGCCATCCAGCGTGCCCATGTAGATCTTGCCATTCCACATGGCAATGCCCTTGTTCACATTGCCGAGGTTGCTGTGCGGCACCTGCGCGGGGGCATAGGTCCAGAGGCGCGTGCCGTCCTTCGCATCGAAGGCATAGAGATGATTGCGCGAGGCGGATACGTAGATCACGCCATCGGCGTACAGCGGTGAACCGTGCTGGTTCTGGTTGGAATCGTAGTCCGCGTAGAACGCGAGACCCAGATCCTTGATGTTGGTGTCGTTGATCTTCTTCAGCGGGCTGAAGCGTTGTTCGCTGTAGCTGCCGCCGTAGGTTCCCCACAGGGCGGTGTCCGAGGTGCCCTTGAGCAGACGGGCCTGATCCACTGCGGCGGGCGCGGCGGCCATCGCCACAACGGAGTAACTGGCAGCAGCGAGAGACAGGGACACGCCCAGCAAACGACCACGATTTAACACGGGACCCCCGACGGTTATAGGTATGCGAGGGCGGGAGTTTATCCCTAGAAATGGGATGAATAGAGGAGAAAGCAGCCACCGGCAGCGGCTGCGCAGCATCGAAATGCGAAAAACGCCTGATCTTCGGCTATTGAGGCGCTATGAGCGTTGAATAAGCTCGATCTTGTAGCCATCTGGGTCTTCCACGAACGCGATGACCGTGGTGCCGCCCTTCACCGGGCCCGCCTCGCGGACCACCTTGCCCCCTGCGGCCTTGATGCGCTCGCAGGTCGCCGGCCACATCCGGCACGCCGATCGCGAGATGACCGAAGGCAGTGCCCAGCTCGTAGCGATCCACCCCATGGTTGTAGGTGAGCTCGAGTTCGGCACTGCCATCCGCGTTGCCAGCACCGAAACCCAGGAAGGTCAGGGAGTATTTCTGCTCGGGCATGTCGGTGGTGCGCAGCACCTGCATGCCGATGATGCGGGTGTAGAAATCGACGGAACGCTGCATGTCGCCAACGCGCAGCATCGTGTGCAGGAATTTCATTATGGGTCCCTTGCGGATGATTTGTCGGGAGGTGAATGTCGGGCATTATGGAGCAAGAACCCGATTTCATCGGGCCGGACACTGGGGATTCCACCATGCGATTTCTGCTGGGCTGTCTGATTGCAGCTCTGGGTGCCACTGCCAGCGCAGGCCAGGCACCACCCACCTTTCCCGCGCAGCAGCGCGCACCGGGCGACCCTGCCGCCGTCGCGCGGGGCAACGGTCTCTACACTTTATATTGTCGCGCCTGCCACGGCGTCGACCTGCGCGGCGGCGATCTCGGTGGACCGAACCTGCTGCGCTCGCAGCTGGTGCTGAACGACAAGGGTGGCGAATCCATTGGTCCGGTGGTGCGCGCCGGTCGTGTGCCGGCAGGCGGTGGCACCCCCATGCCGCCGCAGACCATGACCGATGAAGACGTGAAGGCACTGGCCGAGTACGTGCACAGCGTGATCTTCACGGCGCAGCCGCAGGGCGCGCCGCCTGCCGGCTCGAAGGTGGAACTCAATCTGCTGGTGGGCAATGCCCGCGATGGTGAACGCTATTTCCGCGCGGAATGCGCGTCCTGCCATTCACCCACGGGTGATCTCGCCGGCATCGGCGCGCGGCTCACGGATATCGAGCAGCTGCAGAACAGCTGGGTGGCCGGGCGCCGCCTGGGCGCTCCGGCTGCCAATGCCACGCGCAAGCCCACACGCGTGCGCGTGAAGTTTGCCAGTGGCGAAAACGTCGAAGGCGCGCTGCTGCGCATGGATGACTTCGTGCGTGAGCCTGCGCACCGACGCCGGCGATTACCGGAGCTTCACGCGTCGCGCCGCCACGCCCCGCATCGAATCCATCACCGTCGATGACCCTGCTGCACAACACCGTCTGCTGTGGTCGAAACTCAGCGACAAAACCATGCACGATGTCACGGCCTACCTGGCGACACTGAAATGAGCAACCTCATCTCCCTGCGCATTGCGCGCACTGCACTCGTGGCCTCGGTGCTGACCGGCCTGTGCTGGTCTGCCTTGCTGGTCGCTCAGGAAAAGCCACTGGTGCCACCCTCCGTCCTGCACCAGCCACTCACGAAAGACTGGCCCAGCTACTCCGGCGATTACACCGGCCAGCGCTTCAGCCGCCTCACGCAGGTCGATCGCAACACGGTCAAGCAGCTGACGCTGGCGTGGGTGTCGCGCATGAACACCACCACGGGCGCTGCCGTGATCGGTGGCGAAGGCAAGGGTGATTTCCCGGTGGCCGGCGCGAACATGAAAGGTTCGGTGCTGGAAGTGGATGGCGTGCTGTATGTCACCTCACCCGATCATGCCTGGGCCATCGACGGCCGCGACGGCCGCGAGTTGTGGCACTACTACTGGAAGACACGTGGCGGCACGCATATCGGCAGCCGTGGCGCGGCCATCTGGAACAACTCGCTGCTGTTCGAAACGCCGGACAACTATCTGGTGTCACTGGATGTGCGCACCGGCAAGGAAAACTGGCATGTCGAGATTGCCGACTTCGAGCAGCAGTATTTCTCGACGATGGCGCCGATTGTCGTGGGCGACCATGTGCTGGTGGGCACCGGCAATGATCTGGATGCGCCGGGCTTCCTGCAGTCGTATGACGCGCGCACCGGCAAGCGCAACTGGATCCATTACACCGTGCCGATGAATCCCGGTGATCCGGGTCTGGAAACCTGGCCCAGCCTCGATGCCGCACGACATGGCGGCGGGCAGGTGTGGATGCCCGGTTCATATGACCCGGAGACCGATCTCTATATCTTCGGCACCGGCAATCCCACTCCCGGCTATACGGGTGCAGGGCGCAAGGGCGACAACCTCTTCACCTGCACACTGATGGCGGTGAAGGTTTCCACCGGCAAGATGGTCTGGTATTTCCAGACTTCGCCGCATGACACACATGACTGGGATTCGGCGCAGACGCCCATCCTGTTCGACGGCACCATCGACGGCAAGCCGCGCAAGCTGGTTTCCACTGCGGCGCGCAATGGCTACTTCTTCACGCTGGATCGCGTCACGGGCGAACACATCGTCACGCATCAGTTCGGCAAGACCGCCAACTGGTCGAAGGGCGTGCGCAAGACGGGCCAGCCGGAACCGGATCCGGCCAAGGCCGCACAGATTCCCGGCGCGCTGGTCTCGCCCTTCGAAGGCGGCGTGGTGAACTGGCAGGCACCGGCCTTCAATCCGGATCTCGGTCTGTTCTATGTGCCGGAGAGCAACAGCTACAACCTGCTGTATCTCACCGATCCGGATCCGCGCGGCTCGATGGGCCTCGGTGGCAAGCGCTTCTTCGTGCTGGGTTACGAGAGCAATGCGCTGCAGGCCATCGACTATCGCACCGGCAAATATGTTTGGCGGCATGAATGGCCCACCGGCGCGGGCATTGGCACGGGGCTGCTCGCCACGGCCTCGGAGCTGTTGTTCACGGGCGATGGCAACGGCAACTTCGTGGCACTGGATGCGAAGAACGGCGAACCGCTCTGGCACACCCGCATCGGCAACATCACCAATGCGCCGCAGACCTTCGATATCGACGGCAAGCAGTATGTGCTCGTCGGTGTGGGCGATACCCTGTACTCATTCGTACTCTATTGATGCGCATCCGGTACGGCATGGTCGGTGGTGGCGAGGGCGCGTTCATCGGCGCCGTGCACCGCATGGCCGCCCGCCTCGACGATAGTTATGAACTGGTCTGCGGCGCCTTCAGCAGCAATGCGGAGAAATCGCAGCGCTCGGGCGCGCAGCTCGGCATCGCGCCGCAGCGCTGCTACGACGATTTCGCCAGCATGATGGCGCGCGAAGCGGCCCTGCCGGCGGCGGAGCGCATGCAGTGCGTGGTGATCGTCACGCCCAACCGCTCGCATCTGCCCATTGCACTCGCCGCGCTGGCGCGTGGCTTCCATGTGCTGTCGGACAAACCCGCCACGGCCACGCTCGAGGAATGCCGCACACTCGCCGCGAAGCTGCGCAGCAGCGGCCTGCACTATGGCCTCACGCATCCCTATACCGCTTACCCGATGGTCCGTGAGGCGCGGGCGCGCATCGCGCGTGGCGAGCTCGGCAACATCCGCAAGGTGCTGGTGGAATACACGCAGGGCTGGCTCGCTGCGCCGCTGGAACAGCAGGGCAACAAGCAGGCCGCCTGGCGGCTGGATCCCGAGCAGGCCGGTGCCAGCTGCTGCATGGGCGACATCGGCGTGCATGCCTTCAACATCGCGGAGTTTGTTTCCGGGCAATCGGTGCGCGAACTCTGCGCCGAGCTTTCGAGTGTGGTGCCCGGCCGCAGGCTGGATGACGATGGCACCGTGCTGCTGCGTTTCGGCAATGGCGCGAGCGGCGTGCTGATGGCCAGCCAGATCTGCACCGGCGACGAGAACAACCTGCGTCTGCGCGTGTATGGCGAGAAGGCCAGCATCGACTGGCAGCAGATGGAACCGAATTCACTGTGGCTGAAACCGCTGGAAGGCGCCGCGCAGCTGTTGCGCACGGGCGTGAGTGGCACGGGCACCGCGGCCGCAGCGGCCACACGCATTCCCGCCGGACATCCGGAAGGTTATATCGAGGCCTTCGGCAATCTCTATCGTGAGTTCGCGCAGCTGCTGACGCATGACAGAGCCGACGCCGCCGACGGTACCGTGCCGGGGATCTCCGCAGCACTGCGCGGCATGGCCTTCGTCGAGACTGCGGTGGCCAGCTCGGCGGCGGGCACCCAGTGGCGCGATCTGCCCAATCTTGGTTAAGGAGTAGCCGTGAAGGGACCAGCCATCTTCCTCGCGCAGTTTGCCGGCAGCGACACCACCGTTCAATTCGCTGGAGGGCATGGCGCAGTGGGCTGCTTCGCTGGGCTACATCGGCGTGCAGGTCCCGACTTCCGATCCCGCGCTGTTCGATCTCGAACAGGCCGCGAAGAGCCAGACCTATTGCGATGAGATCAAGGGCCGGCTCGCGCAGCACGGCATCGAGATCACGGAGCTTTCCACGCATCTGCAGGGCCAGCTGCTCGCCGTGCATCCTGCCTATGTCGAGCAGTTCAAGGCATTCGCCGGTGCGGCAGTACGCGACAATCCTGCGGCCTGGCCGGCCTGGGCCGCAGAACAGTTGAAGTGGGCGGCGAAGGCCAGCGAACGTCTGGGGCTCAAGGCACACGCCACATTCTCGGGCGCATTGTTGTGGCCATTCCTGTATCCCTGGCCGCAACGTCCCGACGGGCTGGTGGAAGAAGGCTTCCAGGAACTGGCACGTCGCTGGCACCCCGTGCTCGATGCATTTGCGGAAGCCGGCGTCGCCGCCTGTTTCGAGATTCATCCGGGCGAAGACCTGCACGATGGCGTGACGTTTGAACGCTTCCTCGATGCGGTAAATGGCCACAGTGCCGCGAACATCCTGTATGACCCCAGCCACTTCGTGCTGCAGCAGCTCGATTACCTGGCCTTCATCGATCTGTATCACGATCGCATCAAGGCGTTTCACGTCAAGGATGCCGAGTTCCGGCCCAGCGGGCGCAGCGGTGTGTACGGCGGCTATCAGAGCTGGGTGGATCGCCCGGGCCGATTCCGCTCACCGGGTGACGGGCAGATCGACTTCACGCAGATCTTCAGCAAGTTCGCGCAGTACGGCTATGAGGGTTGGGCGGTGATCGAATGGGAGTGCTGCCTCAAACATCCGGAGGATGGCGCGCGTGAGGGTGCGCCTTTCATCCGCAAGCACATGATCCGCACGACGGACAAACGGTTCGATGATTTCGCCGCGTCAGGCACTGATCAGAATACGAACCGGCGGATCCTGGGGCTGTAGTTCTTCGCGTCAGTCGCTTTCGATGTGGGTGACGAGGTAGACAAACAAGGCGGCAGCCACACCCACCACGATGCCGATCCCGAGGCCCACACTGCGCCAGGTGGACATCTTTTTCACTTCCAGGAACCGCATGTCCTTGTAAGCGATGCGGATGTTCTTGCCGACGAGTGCATCGGCCTCCATGGCGGTGACCTTGAACTCCTTGACCTCGCCGGTATTGAGGGTTGCCCTGACAGTATTCCCGACGGCGAGGTCGGGCTGAACATTGGGGGTCTGCTCGTTGGGGAACGAAGTCACCCGCGTGGTAGCGCAGGAGGTGACCAGGAAGCAGCAGCTGATCAGCAGAACCAGGGCGGATTGCCATCTGTTGGGCTTCAAGGGAAGAATCCTCATATTCGGTATTCGCAGTCCGGCATTATCGTCGCATTTGCGCATTGGTGTATAAAGTCCGGGCGGTCGGGCATTCCGTCACTGCACGAAAAGGGGTTCATCATGTTCGCAAGATCCTTCGCCACATTCGCCATCGCGGCTACTGCCCTGGCGGTGCCGACGATGCTGGTTTCTCCTGTCTCGCATGCCGCGGAGGCAATGCCCGGTTATATCCAGTCGGCCGTCGCCGATGCGGGTCGCCCCGACGCCGACAAGCAGCGCGATGCCAATCGCAAGCCGGCTGAGGTTGTGGCCTTCGCGGCCATCAAGCCCGGTGACAAAATCGGCGAGCTGATGCCGGGCGGCGGCTACTTCACACGCATCTTCAGCAAGGTCGTGGGCGAGAAGGGTGTTGTCTACGCGCTTGCACCGGCTCCTGCACCGGCGGCAGCGAATGCACCGCCGCGGCCGAATCCCCTGGCTGCGCTCGCCGCAGATCCGGCGTACAAGAACGTGAAGGTTGCCGTACTCGACCCGGCCGTGAAGTTGCCGGAACCTGTCGACCTCGTCTGGACTTCGCTCAACTACCACGACCTCGCGCGCCGCCCCGATGCCGAGATCACAGCCCTCAACAAGATGGTGTTCGATTCGCTGAAGCCGGGCGGTGTCTACATCGTGATCGACCATGCTTCCGCGCCCGGCGCGGGCAAGACGGTGCTGCAGTCTCTGCATCGCATCGATCCGGAGTCGGTGAAGAAGGATGTGACCAGCGTGGGCTTCGTGCTCGATTCAGAAAGCAAGGCGCTGCTCAATCCGAATGATCCGCACACGGTTGCCGTGCACGACGCCGCCATGCGCGGCACCACGGATCAGTTCGTATTGAAGTTCCGCAAGCCCCGGTAAGGGGTTTGCGCGGAGGGTGCGCGCGATCAGCGCACCCTCTCTTTCCGGGCTAGGCCTTCGGGCCTTTCCGATGTGACTTCGGCTTCGTCACCGGCAGGTTGCTCGCCTGCAGATCCAGTTCCTGCCCGCGGATGCGCACCTTGGAAAGGCGCGCGAGCACTGGTCCCGGCAGATTGGCCGGCAGCCGCACCAGCGTATAGTCCGCGCGGATATCCACACCATTGATCTGCGAGCCATGCAGCTTCGCTTCGTTGGCGATGGCGCCCACGATGCTGCCCGGCTGCGCGCCGTGGCGATTGCCCACGGCCAGGCGATAGGTGATCTGCTGGCCGTCATCTTCAAAGTGGAAGCCGCCTTCCGGCACATTCGGCAGATCCGGTGCTTCCTCTTCACGACGCTTCGCGCGTTCGGCGCGCTCGGGACGTTCCGGCCGTTCGGCTGGCACGGGGGTCGCGCCATCCTTCCAGTTCGACTGCACCGGTGCGCCGCCTTCGACCAGTGAGGCAATGGCAGCGGCCACATCCAGCAGATCGGTGCCGGTTTCCAGCGCCACTTCCTGCACGGCCTTGCGATAGAACTCCGGCGGCTTCGAGGCCAGCGCCTCTCCGATGCGCGCCTTGAACTTCGCGAGACGGCGCTGGTTCACGTCGTCCACGCTCGGCAGGCTCAGCGGTTCGATGGTCTGGCGCGTGGCGCGTTCGATCAGGCGCAGCAGATTGCGTTCGCGCGGGGCGATGAACAGGATGGCCTCGCCGCTGCGGCCGGCACGGCCCGTGCGGCCGATGCGATGCACATACGACTCGGTGTCATAGGGCACGTCGAAGTTCACGACATGCGTGATGCGTTCCACGTCGAGGCCGCGCGCGGCCACATCGGTGGCCACGAGGATGTCGATCTTGCCGGCCTTGAGCTGCTGCACAGTGCGTTCACGCTGCGACTGCTGGATGTCACCATTCAGCGCGACGGCGGCAAAGCCGCGTGCCTGCAGTTTCTCGGCAAGCTCGACGGTCGATTGTTTGGTGCGCACGAACACCAGCATGGCGTCGAAGTCCGCCACTTCCACGATGCGCGTCAGCGCATCGAGCTTGTGCAGGCCACTGACCATCCAGTAGCTCTGCTTGATGTTGTTGGCCGTGCCGGTCTTGCCCTTGAGCACGACTTCACGCGGATTCTTCAGATGACGCTGCGCGATGCGGCGGATGTTCGGCGCCATGGTGGCGGAGAACAGGGCCACCTGCTTCTCGGCCGGCGTCTGCGAGAGAATCGCATCCATCGCATCGGAGAAACCCATCGCCAGCATTTCATCGGCTTCATCGAGCACGACGGTACGGATGGTGTCGACCTTCAGCGTGCCGCGCTCGAGATGATCGATGATGCGGCCCGGCGTGCCGACGATGACCTGCGGCCCGCGCTTCAGCGCATTGAGCTGCGGCACATAGCTCTGGCCACCATAGATGGGCAGCACATGAAAGCCGTTGATGCCGGTGGCGTACTTCTGGAACGCCTCGGATACCTGGATGGCGAGTTCACGCGTGGGCACCAGCACCAGTGCCTGCACGGTGCGCTTCTTCATGTCGAGCATCGACAGGATGGGCAGCGCAAAGGCGGCGGTCTTGCCGGTGCCGGTCTGGGCCTGGCCGAGGATGTCGGCGCCTTCCAGCAACGCGGGAATGGTGGCGGCCTGGATGGGCGATGCGGATTCGTAACCGATGGTCTTTACGGCGCGGAGCACGGCGTCGGAAAGACCCAGCTCGGCAAAAGGAACGGCGTCGGTCGGGGGGGATTCAACAGCTGCAGATTTCATCGGCGAGAGTTTAGGGGCTTTCCCGCCGGAAGTTGGCCTTTCCGGGCATTACAGGCCGCAGGGCGCTAAAGTCGGGGGTTCCCGGAAGATGTGCAATGCGGAAGAACATGGAAAATCTCTGCTCCCGACAGTCATGCGCCTGATCGGCATGCTCGATTCGCCGTACGTGCGGCGGGTGGCCATCTCGATGGATCTGCTCGGCGTGCCCTTCACGCATGAGCCGCTATCGGTGTTCAAGACCTTTGAGCAGTTCCAGCAGATCAACCCGGTGGTGAAGGCCCCGACACTGATCTGCACGAATGGCGATGCGCTGATGGACTCGACGCTGATCCTGCAGTTCGTGGAGGCAACCCACCCTGCCCACCACTCACTATGGTCGAGCGACGCCGCCACGCTGCAACGCGAGATGCGCTGCGTCGGGCTCGCACTCGCCGCCTGCGAGAAGGGTGTACAGATCGTGTATGAGCGCAATCTGCGGCCAAAGGACATGCAGTTCGAACCCTGGATGGAGCGCGTACGCGGACAATTGCTCGCAGCCTGCTCGGAGCTCGAGCGGGAGATTGCTTCACATCCCATGGTCTACGCTTCGACAACCAGCCACGCCTGCATCACCACTGCGGTTATCTGGCAGCTCACGCAATCCACCTCGCTCGCCGTGCTTCTGCCCGCTGCTGATTACCCGGCGATCGATGCCCTGGCAACACGCATGGAAGCCTCGCCGGCGTTTCTGAAGTATCCGCCGGTGGGCCCCGGGGTCTGACAAGTGCTGCGACCCATGCCGCGGCCGGTGTTGCCGGATTCACCCGGCGCACGCAGGTTGATCGCTCTGTCTGATGCCTACCTGACTTCGCTCTATCCGCCTGCGAGCAATCATCTGGAAAGCGTCGATGACTTGATGAAGCCCCATGTCTGCTTCCTGGGAATTGAAGAAGCGGATGGCCTTGCCGCCTGTGGTGCAGTGAAGCTGCTGGACGATGATGTGGCTTATGGCGAGATCAAGCGGCTGTTTGTGGCGCCCATGCACCGGGGCAAAGGTTATGCACGCAGCCTGATGCTGGCGCTGGAGGCAGAGCTTGCGCGACGGAGCCTTGCACTGGCCAGACTGGAAGTGGGTATCTCGCAGCCGGAAGCGCTTGGTCTCTATCGGGCTTTGGGATACCGCGAGCGCGATCCATTTGGCAGCTATGCACCGGATCCGTTGAGTGTATTCATGGAGAAGCAGATCGGGGCCATGCCATGAATCTGCCCTGGCCCTCATTTGCGGTGCTGACCACCTTTGCGCTGGCGAGCCTTGTACTCGCCATCTCACCGGGCCCCGGGGTGCTCTACATCGTCTCGCGCAGCCTGGCACAGGGCCGACGCAGCGGCATCGTTTCGGTTGCGGCGATGGCGTTGGGCAACCTCGTCTGCGGATTGCTGGTTGTGCTCGGACTCACTGCCCTCGTTGCGACGTCGTCCCTGTTCTTCGCGATCTTGCGCTACGCGGGCGCTGCCTATCTCGTGTACCTCGGTGTGCGACTGATTCTGTCCCGGGCGCCCGGCCTGGATGCCCCCGTAGCCCCGCCTGCTTCGCAACGGCGGATCTTTCTGGATGGCCTGATGGTGGCGCTGCTGAATCCGAAGACACTGGTGTTCTTTGCCGCGTTCCTGCCGCAGTTCATGGATACATCGCAACCCGCCATCTTCCAGGGCAGTCTGCTGGTCGGCCTTTTCGTGCTGCTCGCATTTGCCACCGACAGTTGTTACGCGCTGGCGGCCGGATGGATTGCCGCACCACTGCAGCGGTCCGAAGGGTCGCAGTCGGCAGGTCGCTGGGTCGGTGGCGGCTTGCTTGTAGCGCTCGGAATCGCAGCGGGAATAACCAGGCTCTGACCGCGCTTCAGCTGCGCGCTTCGGCGGGCGGCTCGCGGAAGAAGATCAGGAACAGCAACATCACCACGAAGGCCATCACGGCCGGCACCAGCCAGATCGTCTCCCACAGATGCCGTGTGCCGGCATCCGTGGCGAGGGTATAGCGGTTCACCACGGCACCGGCTGCCCAGTTGCCGATCAGCTGGCCCGCACCATAGGTAACCACATGGATGAATCCCTGTGCTGCCGCGCGCTGGGTTCGTGACACGGCCTTGTCGACGTAGATCTGGCCGGTGACGAAGAAGAAGTCGAAGCAGATGCCATGCAGGATGATGCCGGCATACAGCAAGGCAACCAGGCCTTCATTGTTGCCGTAGGCGAACAGCACGTAGCGGAGCACCCAGGCGAACATGCCGATCAGCAGCATCTTCTTCACACCGAGACGCACGAAGAAGAACGGGATCAGCACCAGGAACAGCACTTCGGACATCTGCCCCAGCGTCATCTTGAACGCCGCGTTCTGCATGCCGGTTTCGTTCAGGAAGGCATTGGCGAAGCTGTAATAGAAAGACAGCGGAATGCAGATCAGCAGCGAACAGAGAACGAACACCGCGAAGGATCGATCCTTCATCAGCGAGAGCGTCTGCAGCCCCAGCGCCTCGGAAAGGCTGGGCTTCCGACCCGCATTGCTCGGCGGCGTGGCAGGCAGGCTGAATGCATAGAGACCCAGCACCAGCGAGATGCCCGCGCCGATCTTGAGTGGCAGGTTGGTGGGCTCGATGGAATAGCCCAGCAGGGAGGGCGCGATCAGCCCGACAACAACGCCCACCACGATCCAGCCCAGCGTGCCGAAGGCACGAATGAGGCCGAACTGCTTGCCCGGATCGCTCATCTGGTGGAAAGACACCGCATTGGCGAGACCCAGCGTCGGCATGTAGCAGATGGCGTAGACGAGCATGGTCCAGAAGAACACCGTGGGATCGGTGACGGAAGACAGCCACCACAGGATCGCGGCCCCCACCAGATGCAGCACGCCCATCACCTTCTGGGCCTGGAAGAAGCGGTCAGCCACAGCCCCGGCAATGATCGGGGCGAGAATGGCGCCCCAGTTCATGGTGCTGTACGCGGCGCCCACCTGCAGCCCATCGAAGCCGATGTTGAGCAGATAGGTGCCCAGCGTGACGAACCATGACCCCCACAGCGCAAACTGCAGGAACATCATCACGGACAGCTTGGTGCGTACGCCTGGATTCATGGTTGCTCCCCGGAATGGCTCATGGCCACTGTTGTCGTTATGCTCGGCAGCTTAAGCGAAAGCTCGGGGGAAAACGACATGATGAACCGGCGTGAAATTCTGGGTCTGGCGGCACTGGCCGTTGCGGCTCCTGCCCTGGCGGCCCAGTCGAAAGAACCCTGGTTCCGCATCTCGCTGGCCGAGTGGTCACTGAACCGCACGCTGTTCGGCAACAAGATGACCAACCTCGACTTCCCCGTGATGGCGCGCAAGGACTTCGGCATCGACGTGGTCGAATACGTCAACCAGTTCTTCATGGACAAGGCGGAGGACAAGACCTACCTCGCCGATCTCAAGCAGCGCTGCAGTGACAACGGCGTGAAGAGCGGCCTCATCATGTGCGATCGCGAAGGCGCGTTGGGCGATGCCGATGCGGCGGCCCGCACCAAGGCCGTGGAGAATCATTACAAGTGGGTCACCGCGGCGGCATTCCTCGGCTGCCATTCCATTCGGGTCAACGCGCAGTCATCGGGCGCATTCGGCGCGCAGCTGGATTACGCCATCGACGGCCTGCGCCGGCTCAGCGAGTTCGGCGCCCAGCACGGCATCAATGTGATCGTGGAGAACCACGGCGGGAACTCCAGCCATGGCAAGTGGCTGGCCTCGGTGATCGAACAGGTGGGCCTGCCGAACTGCGGCACCCTGCCCGACTTCGGCAACTTCAACATCGCGCAGGGCAAACCCTATGACCGCTATCTCGGTGTGACCGAGCTGCTGCCGTTTGCCAAAGGCGTGAGCGCCAAGAGTTATGCCTTCGACGACAAGGGCAACGAAACCACCATCGACTACCTGCGCATGATGCGCATCGTGCGCGATGCCGGCTACCGGGGTTATGTGGGTGTGGAGTTCGAGGGCCGCGGCATGGAAGAAGCCGATGGCATCCGCGCCACGAAGAAGCTGCTGGAGCGGGTGCGCGACCAGCTCCAGCCTGCCTGACCTTACTTCGTGTCGAGTTTGTCGCCGGTGAAGGGATTGAACTGGTAGTTGCCGGGGAATTCCTCACCGGACTTCTTGTCGAGCCTCGCCGGCAGCAGGCTGCCCAGCGGCAGGCGCCATGAGAAGGTGTCGTCGTACAGCTTGATCTTCAATGTGCCGGATTGCATGGCATCCATCAGCAGCGCGCCATCCGCACCTTTTGACGGATAGACCACGAACTCCATGGCCTGACCCACCTGCCCTGCCATGGCTGCCATCGCGGGCTTGAGCTGCGACAGCAGCAGCTGCGCCACCGGCGAAACCTGCTCCGGCGCCAGCGGCTCGATGACCTTGCCGTTGGATTCCACACGCGCGTTCTTGATCAGATCGGCCTTGGACTGCACTTCACTCAGCCCACCTGCGCCGGCCTTTCCCTTCAGCAACGCGATGACCGTGTAATCTGCCAGGCCACCGAGCACCTGCTGGCGGGCTTCTGCCGGCAAAGCGGGATTGGCCTTCAGGCTCTCTTCCCAGAACTGCTGCGGCAACCACCACACCATGGTGATCTGGCCGCCGGATTCCGCAGAGCGTTGTGTTTCACGCACGATTTCCTGCACGCCGGCCACCGAGGCGACGGAAGCACCCAGTGTGGCAATCAGCAGCGCGGCCACGAAGCCAGCGCGACGCTTCCGTTTCAGATCCCGTTCCATGATGAGTTCCCTCTCCTATTTGCGTTCGACTTTGTATCCCTTGCGGCGCAGCAGTTCCACCAGGCCATCATTGCCCACCATGTGCAACGCGCCGGTAACGACGAGGTAGTCGTCCTGCGGATGCGCGAGCATGGTCTCTATCTGTGGCACCCAGCGCAGGTTGCGATCGGTGGTCAGCGCCTTGAAGAACTCCGGTGATTCAGCGGCGCCACTGCGCAGCATGGCTTCGAGCTGCACCAGATCGCCGCGGCGCCACACGGCCGTGATTTCGGCCAGCTCGCGCGAGGCGTCTGTTTCTTCCAGCGTGGCGCGCAGGAACTCGCGTTGCTCGTCCAGCGGCAGTCTGGCAAACAGGGAGAGCTGGTCCGTCGCGGTTTCGAGGCCCCGCAATGGCTTGCGATCGCGCTGCGCGCGCATCGCGATCTGGTAATCGACGCCATCCAGCGGACTGAAGCCCGCCTGCAGGAGCCGCGCCTGCATCACCTGCATGGCCACATACCAGGGCTGCATCCGCGTCAGGAAGTCGGTGTCGATATGCAGCGGTGCGGCAGCCTTCTGCAACTGCGCGTGCAATGCCGGGCCCAGCACCGCGGCAAGGGTCTGTCCTTCCGGCAGAGTCTGCAGTGCCAGCGTTGCACCACCCGACATCTCTGCCGCCGCGGCGAAGATGTCGAGTTCCTCGACGATGATTTCGGCATCCAGATAGGCCGCTTCGGTCACGGCGGGCAGCGCGCGGTCGCTGCTATGCAGCAGATGCACCGAACCCAGCAGGTACACCGTGTTGTGCTTGCCTGTCACTTCCCAGAAGACATGCTCGCCGTCTGCATGGACAGCCATCGACCAGCACAGTCCGGCAAGCAGGCTGACGACAAGGGATCTGGTTCTCAAGACAGCCTCGCAGCATCTGGCAGAGGGATGTCATGTTACCGGTTTGCAAAACAGCGCGGGGATCAACCGCCGGACTCGACGGCACGGGCCTGCGTGCTTATGCTGGCTGGCAATCGATGCGAGGGGACACTCGTGCGCAATCTGAATCCGGCACTGCAGTTTGCGGCCATAGCCATCGCACTATGCGTTGCGCCCGCCTTGGCACATCATAGCCAGGCTGCGTTCGACACCACGCGAGAGCTCACCATCGAGGGGACCATCCATCGCCTCGACTGGAAGAACCCGCATATCTATCTCATCGTTGAAACAAAGGACAACGCCGGTGTCACCCGGTTGCAGCAGGTGGAAGGTCTGGCGGTAACGCAGTCGCTGGTGGCCGGGCTGGATCGTTCCGCGCTGAAACCCGGCACACATGTGCTGGTGCGCATCAACCCCAACCGCAACGAAGCAGGCCGAACCGTGCGCGGACTGGATGTGGTGACCACCGCCAATGGCAAGGTCCATCCTTTCTATCGCCATGCCGCCGCCCCGCCACCGCTGAAGCCGGCACACAGCCTGGCCGGCAAGTGGGCGCCTTCACTGGCCGAGACGGGCAAGGTTTTCGGTGCGGTGCGCGGTGCCTGGAAACTCACTGCAGCCGGGAGTTCGGGGACGCTGGTGGGTGCCTGCGAGATCGAACCCATCCCGTTCCTGGCAGCGATCAACGAACTGCGCACGATCGACGTGGGCACAAACCGCGTGCTGTTCCGCTTCGACAACTCCGGTGATGATGCGGTGCGCGAAGTCCGCCTCGACCAGAAGCAACATCCGGCCGGAATCAAACCTTCCTTGTTCGGCCACTCCATTGGCCATTGGCAGGGCGAGACACTGGTGATCGACACCGTGGGCTACGCGCCGCATGCATCGGGCGTGTTCACCGGCATTCCCTCCGGCGTGCGCAAGCACACCGTTGAACGACTGACCCTCATGCCCGATGGCCTGAGGTTGCGCTACGAACTCACCATGGAAGATCCGGACTTCCTGGCCGAGCCTGCCACCTTGAGCATGCTCTGGGATCATCGCCCCGATCTCGAGTTCGCGAAGGTGCCCTGCGACAAGGAAGTATCCGATCGCTATCTCGCGGACTGAATGTCCCGGCGCGACCTGATGCCAGGTCGCGCTTGCGTGGTGCGGGTCAGGCCGCTACGGCAGAAGCCAACACCGGCGCGCGGATCATGTGCTCGAAGGCGCCGAGCGCCGCCTTCGAGCCTTCGCCCATCGCCACCACGATCTGCTTGAACGGCACCGTGGTGCAGTCGCCCGCCGCGAACACGCCGGCTACGGAAGTCTGACCGCGGTCATCCACTTCGACTTCTCGCCGCGCGGCGAGAGCTTGATGGTGCCCTTCAGCCAGTCGGTGTTCGGCACGAGGCCGATCTGCACGAAGATGCCCGCGAGCTTCAGTTCACGGCTCGCACCGGTGCCGCGATCCTTGTAGCGCATGGCAGTGACTTCCTGCCCATTGCCCACCACTTCACTGGTCTCGGCGTTGGTGATGATGCTCACGTTGGGCAGGCTCTTGAGCTTGTTCACGAGCACCGCGTCGGCGCGCAGCGAGGGCGCGAACTCGATCAGCGTCACGAACTTCACGATACCGGCGAGATCGATGGCCGCCTCCACACCGGAGTTGCCACCGCCTACCACGGCCACATCCTTGCCCTTGAACAGCGGGCCATCGCAATGCGGGCAATAGGCCACGCCGCGGTTGCGGTATTCGTTCTCGCCGGGCACGCCGAGATTGCGCCAGCGGGCACCGGTGGAAACGATCACCGACTTCGCCCGGAGCGTCGCGCCACTTTCGAAGCGCAACTGATGCAGCTCGCCGGGCACCAGCTGCGTGGCGCGCTGCAGATTGAAGATCTCGACGTTGTTCGCGCGCACGTTCTGTTCGAGTGCGCGGGCGAGCTGCGGCCCTTCGGTGTGTTCCACCGAGATCAGGTTCTCGATGCCCATGGTGTCGAGCACCTGGCCACCGAAGCGCTCTGCCGCCACGGCCACGCGAATGCCCTTGCGCGCGGCATAGATGGCGGCGGCCGCACCGGCGGGCCCACCACCGACAATCAGCATATCGTAAGGCGCCTGTTCGTTCAGCTTCGCGGCAGCACGCTGCGCGGCCCCCTGATCGAGTTTCGCCACGATCTCTTCGACCGTCATGCGGCCCGAACCGAACTGCTTGCCGTTCAGGAACACGGTGGGCACCGAGCGGATGTTGTGCGAGGCCACTTCCTGTTCGAAGAGCGCGCCATCGACCATGGTGTGGCGGATGCGCGGATTGAGCACGGACATCAGGTTGAGCGCCTGGACCACATCGGGGCAGTTCTGGCAGCTCAGTGAAATATAGGTCTGGAATTCCATGTCGCCATCCAGCTGGCGGATCTGATCGATGATGGCCTGCTCGATCTTCGGCGGGTAACCACCCACCTGCAGCAGCGCCAGGATCAGCGAAGTGAATTCATGGCCCATCGGCAGGCCGGCGAACGTGACGCGCGCCGGCTGACCAGGGCTTGCGAGCGCAAAGGACGGAGTGCGCCCGTTGCCTTCACGGCTTTCTTTGACCGTGACACGTGTCGTCAACGAAGCAATGTCTGCCAGCAGCGAGAGCATGTCGCGCGAATCGGTGCTGTCGTCCACGTACGCCGTGATCTCCACGGGCGTGACCAGACGTTCGAGGTAGGCACCCAGCTGCGCTTTCATCTCCGGTTCCAACATGACAATTGCTCCGTTGATCGACTATGTGTTGCGGATTTAGATCTTGCCGACCAGGTCCAGCGAGGGCTTCAGCGTGTTCGAACCTGGCTTCCAGCTGGCCGGGCACACTTCGCCGTTGTGCGTGGCGACGTACTGGGCAGCCTGCACCTTGCGCAGCAGTTCCTTGGCGTCGCGGCCGATGCCGAGGTCATGCACTTCCATGACCTTGATCTGGCCTTCCGGATTGATCACGAAGGTGCCGCGCAGCGCGAGGCCTTCTTCTTCGATCATCACTTCGAAGTTGCGCGACAGCGTGCCGGTCGGGTCGCCAATCAGCGGGTACTGCACCTTCTTGATGGTGTCCGAAGCGTCATGCCAGGCCTTGTGGGTGAAGTGCGTGTCGGTGGAGACGCCATACACCTCGACGCCGATCTTCTTGAATTCGGCATAGGTGTCGGCCAGGTCGCCGAGCTCGGTGGGGCAGACGAAGGTGAAGTCGGCGGGATAGAACACCACCACGGACCACTTGCCCTTCAGGTCGGCGTCGGAAACGGGCACGAACTTGCCGTTGTGGTAGGCGGTGGCTTTGAACGGCTTGATATGGGTGTTGATCAGGGACATGGGATGGATCCTTGGTTTTGCTAAAGGGCTGAAACGAAGACTAGTGGCCAGGGCAGCTTTTGGGTAGTCAATTGTTTGTATCGAGTCGATAGACATCATCTATCGCGCTGCCAGCAGTCAGGCTGGCAGGATGGGGAGATTGCCAGCTTCCACCACGAAGGAGCGCAGGATCTGCCGGCCAGCCGTGGGCTGGCTCACGTCGTCGATCGCGACGAGATCCACCTGCATGCGTTTGTCGGAGAGATTCACGTTGAGGTAGCCGCGCTTGCGGCCGTCGAGCAGCTGGAGATTGGCGTTGTTGTTGCGCCAGGCATCCAGTGACGCCTGCGGACGGCCATCCGATGAAATCGAGGTGGCGACAAATTCAGATGCGACCAGCGGCGTATCCAGCCGCTCCGGAATCGCGTTGATGTTGCCCGCGACGAACGCATGCAGGTCACCGGAAAGGATCACCGGATTCGCGGCGCGCGTCTGGATCAATGCATCGATGAGCCGCTGACGCGCGGCGGGATAGCCCGTCCAGCCATCGGTCCAGTAGGTATTGGCCTCGCCCGGTGTTTCGTCCAGATGCGAGAACATCGTGCCCTGCGCGAGCAGCGTCCAGCGCGAGGGATGATCTTTCAGGCCTTGCGCGAACCATTGTTCCTGCGTCGCACCGAGCATGGTTCGCTGCGACTCGACGCGCTCCGCGCACTCACCGCCGACACGGTTGCCACCGCTGCGCCCCGGCAACGGACAGGCCTGCCGCGATCGATACTGCCGCTGATCCAGCAGGTGGATGGTGGCCAGCCTGCCGATGGTGCGTCGTGCAAACAGCGGCATGCCACCCTCACGCGGCGCCGCGGCGGGTGGCAGGGGCAGGTGTTCGAAATAGGCCTGGTAGGCTGCGGCGCGACGCGCCAGGAAGACAGCCGGCTCCTCCGCGCGACCGCTGTCGGTTCCGGAGTAATCATTCGCCACTTCATGGTCGTCCCAGGTGGCGAGCCAGGGCGCCACCGCATGCGCCGCCTGCAATGCGGCATCGGTTTTGTACTGCGCATAACGCAGCCGATAGTCGTCGAGTGTCCGGCAGTTGCCGCCGCTGTGCCGGCGCGCGCGGTTGGTGGTTGCGGCACCTTCGTAGATGTAATCGCCCACATGCACGACGAGATCGGGAGAGTCGCTGGCGAGGTGATGGTAGGCGCTGAAGTAGCCCTGTTCGTAGTGCTGGCAACAGGCCACCGCCAGACGCAGCGCCGCCACGCGCGCGCGCGCCGCCGGCAGGGTGCGCGTGCGACCCACGGCACTGCGGTGCCCGCCCGCCGTGAAGCGATACCAGTATTCGCGGTCGGAAGAGAGGCCCGCAACCTCGGCATGCACGCTGTGCGCAAACTGCGCGGACGCGATCGCCGTGCCGCGCGCGACTACGCGGCGAAAGCGCTCGTCGGTAGCCAGTTCGTAGTCGACCGGCCAATCCACCGCCGGGAGGCCACCACCGGGAAGCGTGGGGTCTGGGGCGAGGCGGGTCCAGAGAACAGTGGAGTGATCCGTGGGAAACCCGGAAGCGACGCCGAGCCGGAACGGATCGGCCGGCAATGGCCGTTCGGCAGCGCGCGCATCCCGCCATGTTCCCGGCACGATCGCTGCGCCAGCCAGCACTGCCATGCCCTGCAATATCCGGCGTCGACCTGTTTCCATGCATTTCTCTCCATGCCACGAGCGTAGCAGCGCCGTTTTACGGAACGACTACAGCGGGTGCTCAGTCGCCCTGCAGTTCCAGCTGCGGCATGTGCTGCTGGGCCAGGCCCTGGATCTCGCCACCAACACCCAGCAAGGCAGCCTTGCCGGCTTCCAGCTGCTTCTCGCGGCGCGCCCAGCGCTGCAGGGTCTGGCTCTTCTCGGATTCCAGCTCTTCGCGCATGCGCTGGAAGGCTTCCATCACCGCCTTGAGCTTCTGCGCAAACTGCGGCGAGGTGACGTAGTCGTACATGGCCTCCATCTTCTCGCCCTTGCCGGCCGAGGCGAGACGCTGCTTGTGCACATCGAGCAGCCCGGACCGCAGCACCTCGCCGAGCTGCACGGCCATCGACCAGGTCACCACCCACACATCATCCACCACACCAAACTGGGTGCCTGAACTCCACTCCTTCGGCACCGCACTGGAGGTGGTCACCAGCACGCCGGCGTCGGCACTGCAGCCGCGCATGTCGTCCTTGAGTTTGTCCACCCACTGCTGGCTCCAGTTCGCGGCGCGCTTGGTTTCCCACAGCAACACACCGGCAGCCGCGCCACTGCGCGACTGCACGCGCTGGATGACATCGCCGCCACGCTGGCCCTTCTTCACTTCTTCGATGACGTCGAGCGGGAAGCAGCGACGCAGGCCTTCTTCCAGCGCCAGCTCGAGCACTTCTCCCTGCAGCTGCTGCGAACCCTGTTCTGCCCGGCGCTGCATGTCGGCCATCTGCGCGGCCATGTCGTCGAGCTTCTTCTGCAGCTCGGCTTTGTCGAGCGCGCTGCGCTCCTGCTCCTGTGCGCGCACCTGCAGTTCGCGCTGCGCGAGCTGTGCATCGACCTGCTTGCGCACTTCCAGCTGCAGGGATTCCTTTTCATCCTTCAGCTTCTGCCGCTCTTCGCGCAGCTGCAGCTGTTCGGTGCGCAGCTGTGCAAGCTGCTCCTGCGCGGTGGCGTTCTGCTTGCGCAGCCCTTCCAGTTCCAGACGTGATGTCTGCGCAGCCTGCTCGGCTGTCTGACGGCGGACTTCTTCCAGTGCACGCGCCTGCGCTTCCTGCTGCTGCTTCTCACGCTGCTGGGCCCGCTTGTCGGCAGCCAGTCGCTCGTTCTCGCGCAACTGCGTCAGGGCATCGGCGCTTGCGGCCTCGATGCCTTCGAGTGCATGCCTCGCAAAGCCCTGCTCCAGGGAGAACTCGTGCTCGCACTTCGGACAGGTGATGCGCGCGTCGGGTTGCAGGACGAGAGTTGTCGTGGCGCTCATGCCGGGGATGCTCCTGTGAATGTGCACAAGCATAGTGCGTCACGGGTCGTGGATGTAACTGCAAATGAGAACGGAAAGCGGGCCCGGATGCGCCTCCCTTTTCCGGCTTTGCGGGTGTCAAACTTGATTCAGGAAAACGATCCGTGACAAGAAAAGGACTGAAGAAATGAAGAAGATTTTCGCAGCTGCGGCGATGACGGCAATGGGCTTGGGCGCAGCGATGACGGCCACTGCGGCCCAGGGCGATCTGGTCATGCGTGGCCGAGCCACCCTCCTTGACTTCGACAATGGCCAGAATGGCATGCCTGCACTGGTCGAGGCCGACAGCAAGTGGATTCCCGAAGTGGATTTCACCTACTACCTGACCGATGCCGTTTCGGCGGAACTGGTCCTGACCTATCCGCAGAAGGTCGACATCAGCGTCAATGGCAGTGATGCCGGCTCGGTGCGCGCGCTGCCGCCCACGCTGCTCGCCCAATACCATTTCGTCAATTTCGGCACGTTCACCCCGTATGTGGGCGCGGGCCTCAACCTGACATTGTTCAGCAAGCGCAGCCTGCTTGCCGGCGCTGCCCACACGGACAAGTCGAGCGTGGGTTTCGCGGTTCAGGCCGGTGTGGACTATGACCTCGGCAACCAGTGGTCGCTGAACGTCGATCTGAAGTACATCGACATGGATACCGGCGTGCATGTCTCGGGCAACAAGATCGGCACGCTGGATCTGAACCCCTGGGTGGCATCGGTGGGCCTCGGCTACCGGTTCTAGACGCAGCGCACAACTGCCGGGCCGGCAACTGCCGCGCACTCAACTGAGACGCGGTACCTGCCCGGCAATCTGAACGGACCTATCATCGTTGCCTCTTCCGGGGCGACGATGAAATCTGCAGCTTTCGGCAAAGGCTCCGCAACCACCGGGTGGCGGCTGCCATCGGTTGGAATCTTCCGCAGCCTGCGCACCAGACTGCTGTTCTGGATCCTTGTCGTGGCCACGCCCATCTACGCGGGCGCGATATTCCTTTCTTACCAATCCACTGCAAAACGTCTGGAGGCCAACGCGATCCGCGAGGCCGATCAGCTGGCCGCTGAGCTCGTCGCGGGACTGGATGCCGTGATCCGCCCGATCGAAGGCGGCATCCGCACCGTTGCGTATCAGCTGGAAGCAATCAACCCGCCCCGCTCGGAATACCTGGAACGTATCCGCGGAGTTCTCGGCGCCTGGCCGGATATCTACGGTTCGACGATTGCGCTGGAAGTCAGCAGTCGCGGTGCGGACTCTGCCTTTGCCCCCTATCTGTTCCGCGCGCCGGATGGAACCCTCGGCTATTCGGATCTGGCGAGCGACAGCTACGGCTATCGCGCGTTGCCCTGGTATCGGGTGGCCGCGGATGCCAGGCATCCGGTGTGGTCAGCGCCATATTTCGATACAGGGGGTGGCGAGACCTGGATGGTCACCTATTCCATGCCTTTCTACAGCAAGTCCCGCATGGGCGGCCGGGTGTTCGCGGGCATCGTGACGGCAGATCTGGATCTGCAATGGGTGCAACGCACAGCCGCTGCGTCGAAGCTCGGTGCCATTGGCATGGGCTGGATGTATCCCGCTGAAGTGGGCACGCCCTTCGTCGCGCCAGTTGGCGAGACCGCCACGCGCATTGCGCAATTCGATCAGCTGCTCGATGTGGCGGGGTTGCGCGCCGCCGGTGAAAGCATGCTGGCGCGCAATATCTTCTTCGCCGAGTTGCCCGCAGCCGTGAGCGCACGGCCCGCGTATCTCGCGGTCCGCAATCTGAGCACTCTCGGATGGCAGCTGGCGCTGGTCATTCCACGCGATGAGCTGCTGGCCGAGGCCCACCAGCTGCTGAATCGGCAGCTCGCATTGGGTGCGTTGGGATTGCTGTTTCTGATTGCGGCGGTCTATGTGGTCGCCACGGGCATCACCCGCCCGATACGCGAACTGGCAGGGGCGGTTGGCGCTGCCGGCACCGATGGCCTCGACTTCGAGCTGCCCGTTGCACGGCGGCGCGATGAGCTGGGCGTGCTCGCTGCTGCACTGCTGCGGCTGCGGGATTCGCTGCAGCAACATGTGGAGATGCGTGCCGCCAGCCTGACCGCCCAGGCGAGGATGGACCAGGAACTGGAAGTCTCGGCGCAGATCCAGCAGTCGATGCTGCCGCATGGCGATTCCCTGCATGCCCTGCCCGTTGCAGTGGAGATTGCGGTGGCGTTGAAGCCGGCGCGCCAGGTGGGTGGCGACCTCTATGATTTCTTCCCGCTGCACGATGGGAAGGTGCTCTTCGCAGTGGGTGATGTTTCCGACAAAGGCATTCCCGCCGCTCTGTTCATGGCGCAGCTATCGGCCTTGCTGCGTGTACTGGGGGCAAACGGCAACAGCCCGGAGCATCTGCTGTCGCAGATCAATGGCCGGCTGTCAGAAGGCAACGATGCCTGCATGTTCGTGACTGCAGGTTGCGGGATACTGGATCCCGAGACCGGTGCATTCCGGTATTCCAGCGCGGGTCATGAATCACCGCTGCTGCGTCGCCTCGAAGGCGATGTAGTGGAAGTCGCCGTGGATAACGGCAGCGCCATCGGCATTGAGCTGGTGGCGACCTACCCGCTGCAGCAAGGTGTGATCGCACCGGGTGACACACTGCTCCTGTTTACCGACGGCGTTACCGAAGCCGAGACCGCCGATGGCGAGATGTTCGGCACCGAACGCCTGATCACGCTGGTCCGGCAGTCCGATGATGGAGATCCAGCCGCAATGATCCAGCGGATCGTCGAACAGCTGACGGGCCACGCCGATGGCTTCCATGCGACGGATGACCTGACCGCGATGGCCATTCGCTATCAGCCCGCCGATGTGGCCACGCGCAGGGAAAACGATGGTGCGGGCTGGGAGATTCAGGTGACGCGATCCGCTGCCGGCATCGAGACTGCGCAGCAGCGCCTGCGCGGCATCCTGCAGGCGCGCGGCATCAGCGCCGAGCAACAGCATGATGTCGAGCTGGTGGCCGAAGAGTGGCTGACCAATGTCGTGCGCTCTGCGCGCGCACTCTCCGCGCCCGTCTCGATGGATCTGCTGCTGACCACCAGCGAACTCGTACTGACTTTCCGTGACGACAACGCCGCTTTCAATCCGCTGGAGGCGGCCGAACCAGACCTGGATGCGGATATCGCCGACCGGCCCATTGGCGGGCTCGGCATCCTGCTGGTACGGCAGCTTGCCGACAGCTGCCATTACTCGCGCATCGATGACTGCAACCTGTTGCAGGTGCGGATCAACCGACAAGGAATCTGACATGTTGCTCAAGATCGCCATCGAAGGCTCGGACTTGCCCATCGTTTCGTTGAATGGCCGGCTCGACACCCACACCGCACCGGAGCTGGATGAAGCCCTGAGCCGGCTGTTTGCTGGTGGAAAGGTGTACGAGCGGCTGGTATTCGACCTGACCAGCCTCGTTTATCTCAGCAGCGCCGGCATCCGTTGCTTCGTGCGCGCCCGCAAGGCGGTGGAACCAAAGGGCGGCAAAGTAGCGCTGGTCAATCCGCAGCCCGCCGTGCGCAAGGTGCTGGAGATCGTGAAGGCCATGCCGCCAGGCGGCATCTTCAGCAGCGCTGCAGAGCTGGATGCCTATCTGGACCAGATCCAGCAAAAGGTGCGCAACGAGAAGGAGTCCTGAAACTCCTTCCGGTTACGGCAGCTTCCAGTCTGGACGCACGTAATGGCAGGTGTAGCCGTTCGGGTAGCGCTCCAGATAATCCTGATGCTCCGGCTCGGCTTCCCAGAAATCGCCCGCCGGCTCCAATTCCGTCACCACTTTGCCCGGCCACAGACCGGAGGCGTTGACGGCTGCAATGGTGTCCTCCGCAACCTGTTGCTGCTCTGCACTGGTGTAGTAGATGGCTGAGCGGTAGCTCGTCCCCTGATCATTGCCCTGGCGGTTATGGGTGGTGGGGTCGTGCACCTGGAAAAAGAATTCGAGCAGCCGGCGATAGCTGAGCTTTGCCGGATCGAACAGGATTTCGATGGCTTCGGCATGCGTACCGTGATTGCGGTAGGTGGCATGGGGCACATCGCCACCGGAGTAGCCCACCCGCGTAGCGAGCACGCCCGGGCGCTTGCGGATGAGATCCTGCATGCCCCAGAAGCAGCCACCGGCCAGAATCGCCCGTTCCTGTGTCATGTGTGCTCCTCTTTCAGACTGCATAGTATGATCCCGGAAAACCTAAAGGGGTCCGTTCATGAAACTTCGCCAATCATTCTGCTGGATGATCCTTGCTGCCAGCGCGCCCGTGTTCGCGCAGGACGCGAACACCGTTGTCGCCGATGCCTCGAAAGCCATGGGACTCGAAGGCGTGACCTCACTCTACTATTACGGCTCGGGCGCAACCTACAGCCTCGGCCAGAACAACAACGCCAACATTCCCTGGCCCAAGACGCCTTTGAATGAATACGTGCGGGCGATCGATTTCAGCCAGCCGGCCTCGCGCGCCACCTGGAACACCTATGCCACGCCGGTCACCGGTGGTGCGCCTTCGCTGGCGAATGGCCAGCAGAACATCCTGCCCACCAACACCGCCTGGGGTCAGCAGCTGGAGATCTGGACCACGCCCTGGGGCTTCCTGAAGGGTGCGGCAGCCAACAGCGCGACGGTGAAGTCGGAGATGATGAACGGCAAGCGCTATCAGGTGGTCACCTGGACTGCACCCGTGAAATCTCCCGGCGGGCAGGATTACAAGCTCGTTGGTTACATCAATGACCAGAAGCTGGTCGAGAAGGTGAACACCTGGGTCGAGCATGCCGTGTTCGGCGACCTGCTGGTCGAAACCGATTACAGCTTCTATCGCGACAACAATGGCCTGAAGTATCCCACCGAGATCGTGCAGAAGCGCGCGGGCTGGCCGGTGTTCGACCTGCAGGTGCTCGGCGCCTTCGCGAATCCCGCGAAGCTTGCGCAACTGATGTCGGCGCCGCGTCCGGCCGGTGGTCCCGGTGGTGCGGGTGGCCCACCTCCTGGTGGTCCTCCTCCGGGTGCGGGTGCGCCTGCCGCCCCGCCCGCTGCTTCCGTCAAACTGGCGGATGGCGTGTACCACATCAAGGGTGCCTACAACTCCGTGGCCGTGGAATTCGCAGACTATGTGCTGCTGATCGAGCCAGGCCCGCAGAATGAAGCCCGCGCGCTCGCCGGCATTGCCGAAACGAAGCGTCTGTTCCCGAGCAAGCCGATCCGTTACGGCGTGATCACGCATCATCACATCGACCACACCGGTGGCATTGCCGCAGTGGCCGCCGAAGGCATCACCATCGTGACGCCGGAAGTGAACAAGGAATTCCTCATGAGGGCGTTGTCTGGCCCGCGCACACTGGCGCCGGATGCACTCGCCCGCAGCGGCAAGAAGCCGGTGGTCGAAGGCTTCACGGGCGACAAGCGCGTGTTCCGCGATGCCACCCGGGTGGTGGAGATCCATGTGATCAAGGGTCTGCCGCATGCCGATGGCCTCGTGGTGGCCTGGCTGCCGAAGGAAGGGCTGCTGGTCTATGCCGATATGTTCAACTTCCCGCCGGCCGCAACGCCCGTGCCGGATCCACAGGTCATTGGCACACGCGTGTTCGTCGAGAACATCGCCCGGCTCGGACTCGACCCGACCGGCGGCATTCTGTCGATCCACACCATGAATCCTGACCGGCTGGTCACGCTGCGGGAGATCAGGGCTTCCCTGGGTCTGACGAACTGAGAGCAGGTTCAAGGGGTCCGGGCAGTGGAAGGGGATAGAGTCCTCCCATGCTGCTCGAACCCCTCGTCGTCCTCGACTTCGAAACCACTGGCCTGAAGCCGCACGACGGCGACCGGATCACGGAAGTGGGGCTGGTGCGCATCGAGGATGGGCGCATCGTCGATCGCTACCAGTCACTCGCCAACTGCAATGTCTGGGTGCCGCGCTTCATCACGGCTTACACCGGCATCACCCAGCAGATGGTCGACAACGCACCACCTGTCGAGCAGGTGATGCAGGAAGTGACCGACTTCATCGGCGAGACGCCGGTGGTGGCGCACAGCGCCAGTTTCGACCAGCAGTTCTTCGTTCGCGAATGCCGCCGGCAGCACAAGAGCCGGGTGATCGAACCGTTCCTGTGTTCGATGCGGCTGGCGCGACGCGTCTATCCCGACCTCAAAGGCCACTCGCTGGGCGTGCTCGCGCATTCACTGCATCTTCCCGACTGCGGCGCGGCACATCGCGCAGCCGCCGATGCTGAAGTGACGGCCGAACTGATGCTGAAGATGGGGCGTGATCTCGTGGCGATGCGCGCCGGGATGAACATCACCACGCAGCTGTTGCGCAAACTGATGCAGATGCCCGTGGCACGCGTGCAGGCCGGGCTCGAGAAACTCTGCGCCTGAGGGCGCTCTAGAATTCGCGCCGCAGTTCGACGCCCAGACTTCTTTCGACTTTATGCGGCGCGGCGCCAATCAGGTTGCGCGCAGCGCGATCACTCTCCACCCGCAGCGCTTCGGCCACCAGCATGAACCGATGTGGCAAAGGCACGCGATACGCGAGCGCCCAGGCATGGCCACGTTCACCGTTGGCGTCTGAAGGGAGGATGTCGTTTTCCGTCGTGCGAAACTGGTCGTGACGCAGCGTGACAAGGCCTCGCCCCAATGGCTTGCTCGCCAACAGATACCAGGAAGAGAAGTCGACCTGCACGGCGCCGGGGCCCATCAGCGTGTCGCCGCGCATGACTTGCGAGAGCAGCTCCCAGTCATCCGCCAATCGCAGCTGAACACCCAGATGGTTAAAACGTGTGCGCCAGCTGTACTGGCCGTTCACAAGCCGCAGCGGATCGCCGCGATTGTCGTAATGCATCGCGGCGACATCGAACCTGTCGTCGTGGGCATAACCCAGCGCTGCATAGGCACCGGGCCGGTCGTCGAGTTCGCGGAGCACGTGCACAGAACGTGTCTGCGACGGTATTGCGCCATCCGCACGGTACACCGGCAGATCCGGCAACCGCAGCTTCTGGAACAGGCCGGTGATCCGGCCACCGACATTCCAGCCTCGCCACGCGAGCTCCGTGCCGGCCGGATCATTGCCGCCGAACACGCCAAGCCGCGCGGTAAAGGTGTGTGGTGATTCAATCATCGCGCCGCGCCACTGCACAGTGAGCTCCGATCCCACGATGCGGATCTCTTCGGCAATCCAGCTGTTGATGGCGGCACTCGAGATGGTTCGCTCGGCATTCCAGCCGATGCTGTCGTAGCCGACTTCCAGGCTGCTCACGGGAAAGAATGCGCCGGCCTTGGCGCGAATGCGCCATGGGCTCTGCGGCACCGGCTGCCATCCGATCCAGGCTTCCTGCACATCGAGCACACTGCTGCGCTGACTGTCCGCATCGGCAATCAGCGTCGCGACGAAATCATCGATGGGTGCAGCATCGGCACGGAAGGCAAGACGGCCCGTGGGCACGGCGGTACCGAAGGGGGATTTGTCCATGCCCTCGGTGAAGGAATAGGTACGTGCATCGCTGGCAGCCGTTCCCAGCGTCAACATGGCACGCACTTCTGCAGAGCCCGCAGGCGCCGCACAGAACGCTGCTGCGAAAATCGCGGATAGGGAGAACCTTGCCATGCGGCCATTTTCAGGCGGGTGGGGGTTCAGACGATGTGACCGCCTGCTCGCTACGGCGTCTGGGCGATGGCGAGCTCTATCGATTGACCCTGAGTATTGCGCAGGGTGCGGATGCGCCAGGGCCTGAGTAGGCGGCCACCCAGCTCGCGCTCGATTTCCAGCCGCAATGCGTCCAGGGACTGATCTGTCCGCAGTTCGCCGCTGCGCAGAACCGAACCCGCGCCATCCTGCACCAGCCACAGCCGGTGCGGCGTGTTGCTCTGGTATTGCTGCGGGAAGTGCAGCCGCAGCAGCGCGTCGGCGTCGGTCTCGGCATCCGCTGTTGCGCTCATCTTGCTGGCGGCGCGCGCGAGTTCGTTGCGCTCCAGGGTCCGTGCGCGTTGTTCCATGCTGGCACCCGCGGCAACTGGCGCGGACTCCTGCTCCATCAGCTGCTCCTGTGCGCGGATGGGTGCGGCCACATCGGCTGCTGCATCGGCAACAGTGGAATTGGCGGCCACTGAATCCGCGGCAGCTGCACGTTGCGCAGGGGGCAGCGGCGGCGGTGACTGTGGCGATGCCGGTGACTGCGCCAACGCCTGTGATGGTGGCTCCGCCTGTGCCACAGCCACGCTTTCTGTCGATGGGGCTGCCGCTTCCATCTTGCTGCTTTCGAATTCAGCGGGCACTGCAACCACCGCCGGCGCATCGCCCGGCATCTGGTGATCCACCTGCTGCCACAGAAGCAAGGCGAAACCCAGCACTGCAACGCCCGCCACACCGCGCCACAGATAGCGTGAGTCGTTCGCGGCCGGTGCGCGCCGGCGCGATGCCGCAGCTGCTTCCGCAAGGATGGCGTTACGCACAGCAGCACTCGGGCGGCCCGCCTCCTCCGCACTCGCTTTCCGGTAGGCAGCGGTGAGTGCGTCGGGTTTTTCGTCTTGTGGCTTCATGGTGCGTGATCCCGCAACAGGGCCTTGAGCTTGTCGCGCGCGTAGCGCAGCCGGCTCTTGGCGGTTTCGAAGGTGGTGCCTGTAATGCGCGCGATGTCCTCGACGCTGAGATCTGCCTCGGCCTGCAGCACGAAGGCTTCGCGCTGTTCGGGTGGCAGGCGGTTCAATGCCGCGAGTATGGCGTGGCCCTGCTCGGTCTGTTCGCTCGTTGCCTCGGGTGAAGGGCTGTGTTCATCGGCGAGCTGCGCGGCCAGCGGTTCATCCTCTTCACCCACCGTGGCGTCGAGACTCTGCGCCGGATGTTCGGCACGATGCCGGTCGATCACGCGGTGGCGCGCGATGGTGTAGAGCCAGGGCGCGAAGCGGCCATCGCTGCGGAAGCGCGGCGCTTCACGCGTGACGGCGAACCACACCTCCTGCATCAGCTCCTCTGCCGTGGCGCGATCCCGGCATTGGCGCAGCAGGAAGCGCCACAGCGGCAACTCGTGCCGCGCATACAGCTGCTTCGAATGCGGCCACGTCGCCGGCTGCGTAGCCGGCGATCGAGCTGCTTCATCCGAAGTTGCCGCGGAGTTCATCCGCGGCATTATGGCCGATGAGCCGTCGGGCATCAGGGATCCGGCACGTAACCCAGGCGCGGCGAGTTCGGGAACGGGTCGAGCTGCTTCGGACGCGGCTGCGGCTGATGGATCACGCCCATGGCAACGAGGTTGGCTGTGGCTGTCGTAACGGATGCGGATGACCTCGTTGGGCTTGTTGTGCTCGCGCTTGAAGGCCACCTGCGAGACCACGGATTCTTCACGACGGCCGTGACCGGTGCCGAGGCTCGGCGCTGCGGGTGCGGCGCGCGAGGCGCCCATGTCTGCCGCTTCATTCGAAGCTCTGGATTCGGCCCGTGCTGCGGCCGGCGCTTCCTGTTCCAGCAACTCGGCCTTGCGGCGATCCTGTGCGGGTGCCTGCACGCGCGGCAGCGGTCGCTCGCGGAACAGCGCGACGCCGATCACACCCACATTCTCCGGCCTGCCCGTGCGCGCCGCGTAGGATTTCGGAATGGAAGTGAAGGTGAAGGCCGCGATTTCGGAATCGCTCTTGCGCCAGCCGGCGATGTCGTAGCCCGACCAGGCATCGAACACATAGCCGCTCTGATCCACGGCGGCCGTTTCACCGGTGACGACGTTCACGCCATCGACGGAAGTGACGGCGAGCAACCGGCGCTGGTCGCGGCTCTGGATCTGGATGGCGTAGTGCGCGCCGGGTCGGCCAGCGACCCAGTATTCACCGCGATGGAAATGGGTGGGCAGGGTCTGGCCGGTGTCGCGGTCGATGACGGAGACTTCCGCCAGGCGGCCAACGGCGAGTGCAGGTGCGGACATAATGGCCGCGAGGGCGAACAGGGCGACTTGACGCATGATCCTCTCCTTTTGAGATGGGTTAAGGATTCATACGGACCAGCCGCCGGAATGGGGTTAACGCCAGAGCATTCCTTTTGTGGCGTCCCCGGGGGCGTGGCCGTTCGCGTCCAGAATCAGCGCGACCAGGCTCTGATATTCGGCATCGTTCAATGTGCCGGCGCGGCCCGGCGGCATGGTGCTGCGGGTGCAGTCGAGCAGCGCCTGCACGGATCGCCCTCCCCAGGCGCTGCGAAACCCGGCATCGGCCAGCGCCGGGCCACCGGGTGAACCGCGCAGATTCTCGCCATGACAGGTGGCGCATTGCTGCGCCATATAGAGAGTCCTGCCCTGCTGCACCTGCGCGGCGGTGAAGCGCAGGGCGTTCGAACCGGCCGCCGCGGGTTGCGCATCCGGCTTGCGACAGATGGCGGCAGGTGTGCTGGAGGCAACGAATGTTTGCGAGGTGGCCGTGGTCGCCGGCGCTGCGTCTGGCCGCGGCGTGGTGCGCACGGTCTGCCAGTTCTGCGGGAGCGCAAAGATATAGAGCGCACTGTGATTGCTGGGCTTGAGCTCCGGCGCCAGGATGAGATACGCGCCGGTGTTCACCGCCTGGCCTACGCTCACTGCAATGTATTGCCGCTCGCCCACCGCAAAGGTGATCGGAAAGCCGGTGACCTGCGAGCCGAGGTTGGTCTCCCACAGCACCTTGCCCGTGCGCTGATCAAAGGCGCGGAAGCGACCAGCGACATCACCGCCGAACAACAACCCGCCACCCGTGGTGAGCAGCGACAGGATCCCGGCGCGCTGCTCGAACTTCCATTCCGTTTTGCCGGTGACTGCGGACACCGCGTGGATACTGCCGATGTTCGTGGTGCCCGGAGTGATCTGCGTGGCCATGCGAAGGCCGTAGGAGGAGGGTTCGGCGCGCGACGCGATACTCACCGTCACGCGCCCGCAGGTGTTCTGCAATGGAAAATACATGGTGCCTGTAAGGGGGCTATAGGCGCCGGCTGGCCAGTTCTTTCCGCCCTGTGCACTCGGGCAGATCAGCGCCTCATCTCCTTTTGCATGGAACTGCGCGGTGGGTGCGACAGTCACCGCGCCGGTCCTGCCATCGATCGACGACACCACGTTCTGCTCGATGGTGGGCCGAGCCCACAGGAACTTGCCGGTGCGGCGATCCAGCGTGTACACGATGCCGGTCTTGCCCGGAATGCCGGTGATGACCTTGTGCACTTCGCCCGGCTTGATGTCCGGGTTGATCCACGCCACCGCGTTCTTGTCGGGCGTTACTTCGGTATCGATCAGGATGCGTTCGAAGGGATGATCGAGATCCCAGTGATCGACGAGGTGCTGGTAGTACCACACGATCTTGCCGGTGGCAGGGTCGAGCGCCAGCGTGCTGTTGTGATAGAGGTGCTGCTTGTCGTTGCCACCCAGCATGTACTTCGGCGCCGGCGAAGTGACCGACGTGCCGATGTACAGCAGCTTCAGCTCCGGGTCGTAACTCGGCGGCATCCACGCGCCCACATGCTTGCGCTCGGCGAAGGGCACATCACCCCAGGTTTCGTTGCCGAATTCACCGGGGCCGGGAATCGTGCGCCTGCGCCACAGTTCGCGGCCGGTTGCGGCGTCGTGCGCGGTGATGACGCAATTGTCCGGACCGGCGCCGACCAGCGGCTCGCAGCCACGCCCGGCGAACACCTTGCCATCGGCGATGATGGGGCCCGAGGTCTGATGAACGCCGGTCTTGTAATCCAGCACCTGCGTCGTCCACACCTCCTTGCCCGTGCGCGCATCCAGCGCGAACAACGCGCCATCCGCGGTGGTGTCGATGATCAGGTTGCCGTGAATGGCAAGATTGCGGTTGATGAAAGGCGCGTTGATGAACTTTGCGATGTCGGCCGGTTGCTTGCGGCGGTGTTCCCAGAGCAGATCGCCGGTGACCGCATCCATGGCCTGGATGACGTCACCCGGATTCGGGAAATAGAGCACGCCGTCGTGCACCAGCGGCGTGCCTTCCTGCATGCCCGCTTCGAGGCCGCGCACCCACACCAGCTGCAGCTGCTGCACGTTGCTGGCATCGATCTGCTGCAGCGGGCTGTAGCCCCAGGAATCCAGCGTGCGGCGCCACATGAGCCAATCCTGCGGGGGCGGGTTCGCCAGCATGGCGTCGGTCACGGGGGTGGGCTGCGGTGCAGCCGCGAGGGCGGGCACCGGAATCAGTGCCGCGGCAGCGTTCATCGCGAGCATGAACGCGAACGCGCGAGTAATGCGCTTAGACATGAGCCCCCCGTTTTTCTTGTAGCCGGCGGGCTGATCCTACCAGCCGGTGGGCGACATGTAGTTGGCGCGGCACGCGGCTACTGCTGTGGCGTATCGGGCCCTATCAGTTTGAGGATAGCCCCATAGACACGTGCGAACTCCCTGCGGGTTTCTGCATCAAGTGTAGACAACGATTTCTCAAGGCTATCCAGCTTCCGAACAAGGGCGGCGTTGGAAGCAAGTGCCTGCCGGAGTCTGACAAAGGCCCGCACCACATGAACACTCATTTCTACAGCAACTGGGCTATTGAGGATCGTTGCTGCCATGATTGCGCCGTGTTCAGTAAATGCCAGCAACGCATACTTGCGATGTACTCCCCTGCCCGTCTTTAAGGTCGCAAATTGCGACCTTAAAGACGCAAGATCTTGATTGATAAGGGGAAAGATAAAGTCCGCCGGAAATCTTCCTATATTTCTGCGGACCTGCTCATTGAGACGCTTGGTCGTGACGCCGTATAGCGCTGCCAGGTCAGAATCGAGCAGCACACGCTGACCCCGAATGACACGGATCTGTTGCGCAACTTTAGCATCGGAGGCGCGTTCCGGGTTCTCACCAGTAGTCATCGCAAGAGCTTCTCGCGATGAGAGTGCGCCTCGCGAGATTAGTAACTGGTGTGTTCGCCCAATATTGCGGCCGCCTTCCGGAACATCACCACCCCGATCACCGCGGCCAGGATCGCAAAGCCCGCACCCACGCCAAACGCCAGTTGGTACCCCGCGTTCAGCGCCTCTGCAGTGCCCGCTCCCAGTACGGCGGCCTTTTGCGCCTTCGCGGCCGCGAGGCTGGCCAGCACCGCGAGCCCGAGCGCGCCACCCATCATGAATGAGGTGTTCACCATGCCCGAGGCCAGCCCCGAATCCGAAGCCGGCACATCGTTCATTGCGGCGAGCAGCAGCGGGTTGAACGCGATGCCTGCTCCGATGCCGAGCAGGGTCATCGCCGGCACCACATCCACCCACACATTGCCCAGCGTCGGCGCACGCGCGAACAGCAGCAAGCCGCCGGCGGCGATCAGGAGGCCTGCCGTCAGCGGCCCGCGAATGCCGAACCGCATCACGAGTTTTGCCGAGATGCCAAGCGAACAGATCGCCATGATCACGTTGGCCGGCAGGAACGCGAGGCCAACCTGCATCGGCCCCAGGCCCAGCACCAGCTGCATGTACAACGCCGAGATGAAGAACCAGGCGAACATGCCGGCGGCCCACAATACGGCCACCACATTCGCCGTGGATACACTGCGCAGCCGGAACAGCGACATCGGCATCAGCGGCGCGGCCACGCGAGACTCGATCACCAGAAACGCCAGGAGCAACGCAACCGCGGCGCCCAGCTTCCACAAGGTGGTGAGGGAGCTCCAGCCCACCTCATTGCCGTTGATCACCGCATACACCGCGAACATCAGCGAGGCCGTCACTGTAATCGCGCCGGCCACATCCAGCCGCGGCGCATCCGCCATGCCGCGCCCAGCGGGCAACAGCGCGCGGCACATCGCGTACACGGCCACACCGATCGGCAGATTCACGAGGAAGATCCAGTGCCAGTTCAGGGAGCTGGTGAGCAGCCCGCCCAGCAGCACCCCGATGCTGCCGCCACCGGAACACACGAAACCGTAGATGCCCATCGCCTTCGCGCGTTCGCCGGGCTCGGTGAACACATTCATGATCAGCGACAGCGCCACGGCGGAAACCACCGCGCCACCCAGGCCCTGCACCGCGCGCGCGGCGATGAGCACGCCCTGCGTCGTGGCCAGGCCGCAGGCCGCCGAGGCCAGCGTGAATACGGCGAGGCCCAGCAGGAAGATGCGCCGATGGCCGAACAGATCGCCCAGCCTGCCACCCAGCAACAGGAAGCCGCCGAAGGTGAGCAGATAGGCGTTCACCACCCATACCAGCGATGTCTCGGTGAAGTGCAGATCCTCCCGGATGGAAGGCAATGCCACGTTCACGATCGTCGTATCCAGCACGATCATCAACACGCCGAGGCAAAGGATGTAGAGCGCCAGCCAGCGCTGGCTGGCAGCAATGCCATGGGACATGGGAACTTCCGATCAGGTTGCGAGCGCGAATCCTACTTCAACGCAGGGTGCCAGGGGATATATGCTGCGCACCGATGAATCACACGTGCAGAAATCAACGACATCTCCGATACCGCGTTCTGGGTGGCGCACTACCGTGCCGTGGAGTCGGACCGGGCGGATGCGCTGTTCCGCGACCCGCTGGCCAGGCTCCTGACCGCCGAGCGCGGCGAGCGCATTGCCAGGTCGTTCGAATCCATCACCCATCGCACGGCATGGTCCATCGTGATGCGCACGCTGCTCATCGACGATTACATCGAGCGGGCCATTGCCGATGGCGTGGATGCCGTCGTCAACATCGGCGCTGGCCTCGATACCCGGCCCTACCGCATGGCGCTGCCCGCGGCACTGCAATGGGTGGAGGCGGATTTTCCGCACCTGATCGAGTTCAAGAGCGCCAGGCTGCAAAACAGCGCGCCCCGTTGCCAATTGCAGCGGGTCGGCCTGGATCTTTCCGACTCCGTGGCGCGGCGGCGGTTTCTCGCTGATGTGGCGCCAGGGGCCGGCAAGGTTCTGGTTCTGACGGAGGGCGTGGTTCCTTATCTTACGGAAGCCCAGGTTGCGGCCCTGGCGGAAGATCTGCTCGCACAGCCGCGGTTCGCTTGCTGGCTGGCGGAATATTTCTCGCCCAGCGCCTATCCTTTTCTTCAATGCATGGCGAAAACGCCCATGCTGGCGAACTCACCCTTCCAGTTCTTTCCCGAGAACTGGACCGGGTTCTTCCTGAGCCACGGCTGGGCGCAGGAGGAGCGTCACTACAGCATGGATCTGGCTCGTCGCGTTCGGCGCATGCCACCGTCGACGTGGTGGGCCAGGCTGCAACTGCCGTTCATGAGCCGCGAATCGAGAGAGCAGGCACGAACCCTGTCGGGTTTCATGCGGATGATTCCACGCGAGCGGTGACTCGCAACGCACGCGTAGATGGCCATTGCCTCGTCGATTTCAAAGGCCAGCCAGATCATGGGCTGGTTACTTCACGACGCCGCAGGCGATGCGCGCACCGGAATCTCCCGAAGGCTGGGTCTTGTAGTCATCGCGCTGCGCATGCACCACCAGGGCCTTGCCCACGAGGTCGTTCGGCCCGCCGTCGCGCAACGTGGCACCCGTGATGGACGCTGCCAGTGTGGCGCGCCCCGAGCTATCGGCGTTGATGTTGGGAATGTCTCCCAGATGATGATCGACCGAAGCGGGTGCGCCATGCGGTGCCCCGGTTGGATTGAAGTGACCCCCTGCGGTGTTGGCGTCCATGGCGGAGCAGTCGCCGGTCTCATGAATGTGGATGCCATGTTCCATACCGGGAGATAGACCAGTGATCACGCCATCGAGCATGACTCCACCGCCACTGGCGGAGAGTTTCAGTTCGCCGCGGGCATTACCGCCCGACTTGCTCTCGAGGCTCGCGCTGGCTGCGCCCGTTGGTGTGGCAGGAGGCGCAACGACCTCGGCCGCGGGCGGCGGCACGGTCGGTGCGGGTGAAGAAGGCACTTCCTTGCTGCTGCAGGCTGCCAGAAAGGCGATGGGTATGAACGCAGCAAGGAAGTGTGACTTCATGAGTGTCACTCAGCCGGCGCGCCGATCGATGTCACGGTCGCGGGTTTCACGCGCGTCCCGTTCATCCAGGCTTTCTTCGACGTCTTCCTTGGCATCGCCGTAGGCTTTCTGCGCCTTGCCGGCCAGTTCACGCGCGGCACCCTTGACGGTCTGCGTTCCGTTGGACGTGGCCTTGCCGACGTTCTTCTGGATTTTGCCGGCGACTTCGTTCGCCGTGCCCTTGATCTGATCTTTGTTTGTCATGGTGACCTCTTCGATTGAATTGAGGCTCCATTCAAAACTTCCTGGCGAAAGCGGACCACCGGCGCATTGCAGATGTGGTTGTCGTCCCTTTCCTACGTGGGGTGGGTTGGCCCTTCTGTCATGGCGGCGGCACCTTCGACGGCCCATCCCCCGCGAAAATCCTCCGCCCATCCGCCGTCACGATCGTCGCCTGCCCCACATTCGGCGATCCCGGGTTTTTCGCCGCCTGCCCCGTCACCGTCACCACTTCGCCCACTTTCAGCGATTCCTTCCGCCATCCCTGACGGAAGAGCGTGTTCGGTGATCCCCCTTCCACGTGGTAGACGATCGTCGCGCCGCCCTCCTGCTTCACTTCGACATGCGTGTAGATATGGGGATTCAGCCACGCCACCAGTTGCACGGTGCCGGTGAATTTCACGGGTTTGCTCTGATCGAATTCCGCGGCGGTGGAATGGTGCGACTGCGCCGGCCCTGCACAGCACAGCGCAATCCCGATTGCCATGCCGAGGCGGCGTGTGAAATCACTCATCTTCATCTCCCACCGGCGGCTTCCACGGTTTGATGGTGCCGTTCATCAGGTTGTCGAGATTGTTCTCTTCGCAGGAGTATTCCAGCAGCATGTCCGTATCCGGCTTCAGGCGCCAGGTGCGCAGGTTCATCCAGTCGCGCGTGTAGGTTTTCGGATCATGCACCGTCACCGTGTGTTCGATCGTCGTCGCATCGATGCGGCGGAAGGTGTTGGTGAGCTTGAGCTGCTTGCTGTGCGGATGCCCGGCGGTGTCGAGCCGCGTGTAGCCGTTGAAGCCGGTGGTCTCGACAACGAGCGTGTCGCCATCCCAACGCCCGGTGGATACACCCGTCCAGGAAGCGGGCATGTCCTGTGGCCACTTCTGCCCGGCGGTGGGCACCCAGTGGAACCAGGTGTTCTGCTCGAACATCATCGCCAGTGCCTGCGGTGTCTGCAGCAGCTGCGTGCCATGCGGCGAGTTGATGCTGCGTGACAGGCCGAAGGGCAGACAGCTGCCGGCGTAATCGCCGTCGTTCACGGGGTCGTAGGTTTTCCACTGCTGCAGACCCCATTCCGTGTACGGCAGATCAACGGTGCGCGCGCCACCGCCCGCGGCGGATGCTTTGGAATCTGGCAGCGGCTGGCCAGAGAAGGTAAGGGGTTGGCGGCTAGCTGGATCGAGCACACGGCCCTTCGTGGCCATGTCGGGTGTGTAGGGATTGGCCCAGTGGCCGGAGAGATCAGGTTTGCCGTTCTGCAGACGAGGGATGGCGCCCGCTGGCGCTGCGGACCACGCCAGCATGGCGCTGCATTGCAACGCGATGGCCAGGAGCATGAGCTTGGCTTTCGGCATCTGACCCCCGTGGCCGACATCTCTGCGTCGGTACCGGTCGAGTGTGCCTCATCGGGTCAGATTGCTCCACCACCGCCTCAATGATGTGTGTCAGGCATCCACCGCCTGGTCTCGGCGAAGTTCGGTCTGCTTTGCGCAGACACCCGATTCACGGGCTGCGCAAGCAGGTAACGATCGCCGAGCCAGGACAAAGCGGTTTGCAATGCGGTGCGGTAGTCATGCACCGGAAGCGCCGGGTTCTGTGGCTTGCTGAGTTTCATGACGTACCTCCAAGTGACCTTGGAGGGAATCATCGAGCAATCACGATGAACCGGGACTGAAGGGGTTTATGACAGCGTTTGCCGCCGTTTCGCTACCTCAGCTTCTCCGCCTCCCCCTCCACTTTCACGAAGGGACGCAGACTTTCCAGGGAGTTCGGCCCTATACCGGAAACCTGCTCGAGATCATCGACCGATGTATACGGGCGCCGCGCCACGATCAGCTTGGCCAGCGATTCGCCAATGCCAGGGATGCTTTCAAGCTCCGTGAGCGTTGCGGTGTTGATGTTCACTCGCAGAGAGCCTTCTGCGAGGCTCGTGTCCGGCAGCAGGCTGCGCGCATCGCGCAGGAACCAGACGGCCGCAGACCCCAGACCAAACAGCGCCGTTGCCGTGGCGATTGCCGGCAAGGGCTTGAGGCGTTTCCACCACGGCTTGCGCGGGAGCCAACCGGGTGTGCGCCTCATGTAGTCGCGATCATCGAGCGCCATCTTGCTTCCTTGCCTTGGGAAACACGTAGCGGGGCTTTGTGCCTTCAAAGGCGAGAGCGCCCACTCTTGTCAGCTCACTGATTACAGCGTTCGTCACTGCTGCATCGATCTTGTTGCCCAGCAGGGAGGTGACGTGATGCTCCAGCTTCTTGCGCGTGGTCGGCCTGGTCCGCGGGTGATCACGCAGGTGGGAGAAGACGATTTCCGCATCCTTGGAGAGCGGCGCGGGCTTGGGAACAGGTTTCGGCTTCTTCGGCGCCGGTTTCGGTTCTTTCACCGGTGCCTTGGAAGGCGTTACCGACGGGCGAGCCATGGACTCCGCCAGTTTCAACGCTTCCGGAACATTATCGGCCCGATCAATCACGCTCCCCAAGCTACGCATGTAGCCGAAGAGCGCCTCGAAGCCCTTGTCGCGTGAGACGACGACGTAACAAGCCGCCCGACGGTTCTGAATATCCTCCTGGTGGGCTTCACCCAGACAAAATGCAATGTGGAAATCCAGCGCGTTCTTGCCTGACTTGGCGCTCTGAACAAACTGAACCTGACCGCCCAACGGCTGCCACGCTTCAGCGAGATCCGCATCGAACTTGTTCTGTTGCGGACCTCGCAGCACCCACAGACGAATGTGCGCACCACGCACGAGCGCGATGTCCTTCGCGGGAGGCTTAACGTTTTCGAAGTCGAGGAATGAGGTGTGTGATTTGCGGCATTGCCCAGTACCCTGGGCGGATAGTGCTGTTTGCAGCATCAATCTGGCAAGGGCACTCCAACTTGAGGTCGCAAATTGCGATCTCAAGTTTACAAGCCATTGTTACTTCAGGATGGAGGACGCCCTTGCAGACGTCACTTCTTCCAGCAGCCGACCAGCTTCTGCAATGCAATTTGCAGTGGTTGATTCGTCAATGTCATCACCCGTGTAGTCCGCAACGTTGCGTTGACGGCGCAGGGCATCCAGCACCACGACACGCTTCGTCTCTGTGCCCAGGGTGAGTGGCAGACTTTGCAGCAGCGTCGCGTGATGTCCGGGCCGATTGGTGTCCGGGCGGTATCCTTTCATCATCATCGCGGCAAGTGCGCATTGCATGATGCATTTGTAGGCCGCATCAAATTGCGTCTCGGTGCTGATGCCTCCGACGCCCGCATCGCGCAAATTTCGCTTCGCCGCTGCCAGCAGCCTGTCTATTTCGACTGCATCGGTGGGATGCGTTTTAAGTTGCCCGATCCTCAGCAGATTTTCCAAACTCACCGGGATCTCCCACCAGGACTATCTGTGGCTCCTTTGCGACCCGAGACAGAAATCGGTCGCCCTGCGCGAGCTTTGCGTGAAATGCGTCTTCGGTCATGACCACCGGATTCACTTCACGACCCAGCCGTACTGCGCCTGCGTGGCAGGCCTCCACCACATCGGCAAAAGGCACTGTCCCAACAACGAGCAGATCGACATCACTGCCGGCGTGCTCCTTGCCTTGGGCGACCGAACCATAGACCAGCGCCAGCGACACCTTGCCTTGAAACGGAGCTAGCAAGCTTCGCAACACATCAGCCAGGCCTGCTGTCTTGCGGAAGATCCCGGCAAGCTCGGCATAGATGGGGCAGTCACGGTTCGCTTGATAACGTACCTGATTGCCCGACGTGGTCCGAAGCAGCAATCCGGTGTCTTCGAGCAATTTCAGCTCACGGTGTAGAGAGCCGGCTGGCACACCGGTGAGACGGGCGATCTCGCGCACGTAGAAAGTCTTATCGGAATGCAGCAACAGGAGAGAGAGGAGCCGTCGCCGGTATGCGCCGAACAGGACTTCCACCAGTTGGCGTTTTTCTGTCGATTCGTGTGATCTCATAGTGAGAACAATCGTAGCAGTTTGGAGAACGATTTGCCAGTGTGTCGCTTCTTCCGCCAGCGCAGAGGAGCAGATCGGCCTTCAAGGTCGCAAATTGCGACCTTGAAGGCTGGCCCAGAGCTCGTGGTTGCCGAGGATGCAGAGAGCGTTCTACCGGTTCGAGGGGTCGCGGAAGCGTTCGACGACCGCGGGGCTATCGAGGCGAGTCGCCATCAGTTGCTAGTGGTGAAGAAGAGCCTCGTAGTTCGCAAGAGATGTCTAGAGCGCCAGCACCATCCTGAGCCCCTCATCGACGGCTCGCATGACGTCACTCGGAAGCGCCCGTATGCGCTGCGTTAGCAGAGTGCGATCGATCGTCACCAGCTGTGACACATTCACAACCGACGCCTTGCTAAGCCCCGACTCCGACTTGGCCATGCGCACATTGCCTGGCGCATCCGCCAGCGCCAGAATTTATGTCACAGCCACTGCCATCACCGTCGCGATTCGACTTTCGCTCAGTGGGTTGGCCTGGACGATCAGCACGGGCCTGCGATAGCCCGGTGCGGAACCGACGGGCGCAGACAATCCCGCCCACCACAGTTCACCACGCTACATCGGTGAGAAGCTGCTGTTGTGCCAGAGCCAGCCCGGGATCGAGGAGGGAGTCTTGCTTGCCATAGAGGGCATCGAGGCGCGCCGTGCTAGCGGCTGCCCCGTGAACTCCGAGATATGCAGATAGCGCGTTTGTGTAGAGCTCGCTGCGCGATATGCCCTGTTCGTGGGCCAGACGCTCACCGGCCGTGAATACTTTGTCGGGAACGGAGATGGCTATCTTCATGGGGTACAAGGTATCACCATGGTAATACCCGTCCAAAACCTGGTGCCAGACGCATTTCCGGGGTGATCGAGGAGAATTCCACGGCCGGGCTTTGTTGATGTCGATGAATCAGCCAGCCGGCCGCTGGCGGTAGAGCCCATCAAACCGCCGCTCCAGCTCGAGATGTGCGCCGCGCACTCCGTCCACGACCTCTTTGGCCCAGTCGAAGTAAGCCTGTTTACGCTCCAGCGACCAGCCCGCCGGCGGGCTGGCAAGAATGTCACGCAGGTTGCAAATCTTGTCGGCTATCTTCACTGCACGCGCCTGCACACTCGAGTGCGAAGCCTTGCTGATCTGCAGGCGCTTGCGCGCTTCCTTCGAAAGCCACTTGGTATCTGTGACCTCCACGACGACATCGGCAATCTCGTCTCCGAACTGGCCTCGCAGTTCTTCGTACGTGGTTTCCGTGTCTTCCAGTGTGTCGTGAAGCAATGCAGCCGCGATAATGACGGGATCCGAGATGCCGCCTTCACCCTTCAGCACATTGGCAAGGCCGATGGGGTGGTTGACATAAGGCGATGCGTCGGCATCCTTGCGCCGCTGGTCGCGATGCTTGTGCGCAGAGAACTCCGCTGCCTTCAATATCGTTGCGATTGGATCTTCCATGGTCACCTCGCCGCAATTATATCGCTGGCATCCGGTCATTCATGCCGAAGAGGTCGCACCAAGGATC
>CAVZRQ010000010.1:0-141226 GCA_963777735.1 uncultured Gammaproteobacteria bacterium
CGATCGCCAATGACGCCGTCAATCCGGGCGACTCAATCCCCAACAAGTTGATGAGCCCCGGCACGCCATGCGCCTCCGCTCCTTCAATCTCGAAATCCGCCGCTGCTGAGCCCGGTCCGACCAGCTTCGGACGTATCCCCGCATAATCCGGCTGCAGCGCCCCGTCCGGCAGCCCGGGCCAGTACTCGCGAATGGCTGCATAGAAGCTTTGCGCCCGCGCCGCATCCACTTCGTAGGTCAGCGAATCAATCCATTCCACATCCGGCCCGAAGCGGGTGCTGCCATCCAGATCCAGTGTGGCGTGAATGCCGAGTCCCGCCTCACTGGGCATGGGGTACACGAGGTGACGAAACGGCCGTGACCCGTGGCAGGAGAAATAGTGTCCCCGCGCGTAGTGCGGGGTGCGAAGGCGTGCCGCGGGGTAACCCTCAATTTGCCGGAGCAAATCGAGGGCCTGCAGTCCGGCGCAGTTCACCAGCAACCGGCAGGTCACGCTGCTCGATTCGCCTTCGCTGGCAGTGGTGACCATCAGTCCGTCATGTTGCACAGTTGCCTGCTCGAATGTCGTGCCGAGCACGACCAGGCCGCCGTGGTTCTCGAGGTCGCCCTGCAGGCAGGTCATCAACTCGTGAACGTCAATGATGCCGGTCGAGGGGCTCCATAGCGCCGAATCACAGTGCACCTGCGGCTCTAGCTCACGCACTTGCGCTGCGGTGAGCCAGCCCAGATCCTGCACACCATTGCGCTGACCGGTGTCGAACAGCTTGCGCAGCTTTGCCTGCTGATCGCCTTGCGCAACAATCAGCTTGCCGCATCGGCTGTGTGGCACGCCGCGCTGCTGGCAATATTCGTAGAGAAGATCACGACCGCGCACACACAGCCGTGCCTTGAGGCTGCCCGTGGGATAGTAGATGCCCGAATGGATGACGCCGGAATTGCGGGATGAAGTCTCCTGTCCGGTGAGCATATGGCGCTCGAGGACCAGCACCTCGCGGCCTGCAAGCGCCAGCGAGCGTGCGACGGCAAGGCCTACTACCCCCGCACCGACCACGATGACATCTACTTCGCTCACCGGGGCGGCTCGGTGTGCTGCAGCATCAACAGGGATTCGGTAGTCACCAGTTCCTCAATCGCTGCCTTGTCGGCCCTGCGCATCGGCTTCCCGTCCACCGGGCTGACCGGCGCCTGCCTGATCCCATCGGTCGGAAACACGAACGCCTCGACCATCTCCACTCCCATTTCAAACCGCACCGACGGTACCGATGCCCATCGCTCGGGTGTCATCTTCAACTTGCGCTCGAAGACTTCATATTCGTAGCGGCTATCCATCAGCGCCAGATACACCGCTTCAGGAGAATCCGAAAACACATGCAGCTGGATATCCGTGTAGCCGGTGGCAGTGCCTGTGAGAACAGCGCCTACCAGCCGCGGCTCGAACTTCTCCAGCAACTTCATCGCCTGCACGGCGCATTTCCGCTGCTCCTGCAGGCTGCTGGCATGCTCGGCCCCACCAAACAGCCGCTGGTAGGAAGCCAGTGCGGCTTCAATTTCCGTGTTTTTCGGGAGCAACGCCCCTTCCACCACGCCGAAGCGCTCCGCGGCCTTGCGTTTGGCGACCAGGTAATCCTGGATGCCGTGCTCGGCCATGAGCCGGGCGGCTTCCTGCGCCACAGCGCTGCGTAGATGATCGGATCGTGTGGGAGCGCGTTTGGTCATGCGACGCACCGAACTATAACTAGAACAGCGGTTCGCCGCCCCCGCCCGTACCCGAGCCGCCTGGCGCTCCACCAGTACCCGGCGCGAACATCGCATCTCCCTGTGCCATCGCCGGCTGATGCTGCAGCATGAACGTTTCATACATCGCATTCGGATCCAGCGGATCCGCCAGCAACCCCGTGGTCGGCGAGACCCGCAGATCAATCAACCCTCCTGGCCGCGCCATGCGCGAAGGCGGCAAGCCACGCAGCGTCTCGCGCATGTAGTGAATCCAGATCGGCAATGCGGTGCGCGAGCCTTCTTCGCCTTCACCGAGCGACGTATCGTCATCAAACCCGACCCACACCGAAGCCACCAGCTGGGTGTTGAAGCCGTTGAACCAGTTGTCGCGACCTTCCTGGCTGGTGCCTGTCTTGCCCGCGAGATCATCGCGCTTCAGTTCGCGGGTGGCGCGCACGGCGGTGCCGCGCACGGTGACGTCGTGCATGATGTCGGACATCAGCCAGGCGTTCTGCGCAGAGAGCACGCGTGGAGCGAGGCGATCGGCCGGCAGATAGCCGAGCCCACCCTGCGTGCGTGCGAGTTCGCGCAGTGCCGGTGGTGCATCGGCATCGCGAAAGCGCGGGCCCGACGGCACCGCGGCATCGGCTAGTGCCGTCGTCGGATCATCGGGGAGGGTCGTGCCATCCACCACGACCCCTTCTTCGGTGGTGGTGGGCGCCTCCACCATGGCCACCGTCTCCAGCAGCGGTGAAAAAGCCTTCTCCTCACACTCGGTGCAGGCGATCTTCGGCTTGGCCTCGAACACCACCTTGCCGGAAGAATCCTCGATGCGGCTGATGTAGTACGGCTCCACCTTGAAGCCACCATTGGCGAAGGTGGCATACCCGGTGGCCATCTCCAGCGGCGAGGCAGACTGCACACCCAGCGCCAGGGATTCATACCGCGGCAGGGAATCCTTGCGGAAACCAAACTTCACCGCGTGATTGATGGCTGCATCCACACCGATCGACTGCAGGATGCGGATCGACACGAGGTTGCGCGAGCGCACCAGCGCTTCGCGCAGGCGCATCGGCCCGCTGTAGCCGCCGCCGGAATTCTCCGGCCGCCAGTTTTCTTCCTCATCGCCACGCTCCCTCACCACCGGCATGTCGAGGATGACCGAGGCGGGCGTGAAGCCTTCTTCGAGTGCGGCGGAATACAGGAACGGCTTGAAGCCAGAGCCGGGCTGGCGCCGCGCCTGGGTCACGCGATTGAAACTGTTGTAGTGGAAATCGAAGCCACCGACCAGCGACACCACGGCGCCATCTTCCGGATCGAGCGCGACCAGCGCGGCCTGCGCACGGGGCAGCTGCGCCAGTTGGGCGAGCCCACGCTTGTCCGTTACAACCAGCACCACATCGCCGCGCTTCACCACATCCGCAGCCTTGCGGGGCCGCGCGCCCAGCGCGCCACCCTTGCTCACGGGCTGCGCCCAGGAGAGCCCCTCCCAATTGATCTTCGCCGTGCCGAGCGCGCGGATATGCACTTCTGCGCTGGTATCGGCGACCTTCGTGACCACCGCCGGCAGCAGCAGCCCGATCGAATCGAACTTCACCAGCAGTGCATCCAGGTCGCTGGCGTTGGGCGCAGCGGGCAACTCCACCTTGCCCAGATGGCCGCGATAGCCGTGCCGCCGGTCGTAATCGATCAGCCCGATCTGCATCGCCCGATTGGCCGCAGCCTGCGCCCGGCCGTCGAGCGTGGTGTAAACCTTGTAGCCCGCGTTGACCGCGGCTTCCCCAAACAGCTCCACGATCTCGCTGCCGCGCCATCTCGGCGACATACGGCGCATCCACATCGACCTTCGGCGCAAAGCCGCGGGAAGCCACGGGCTCCTTCTTTGCCGCCGCAGCGGTGCCTTCATCGATGAAGCCGAGCTTGGTCATGCGCCCCAGCACGTAATTGCGCCGCACTTCTGCAGACTTCGGGTTGGAGATCGGGTTGTAGCGCGAGGGCGCCGGCAGCAGGCCGGCAAGCGTCGCAGCCTGGCCGACGGTCAGCTCATCCAGATGCTTGTCGTAATAGGTTTCGGCGGCAGCGGCGATGCCATAGCTGCGATGCCCGAACAGCGCCACGTTCAGATAGATCGCGAGGATCTCTTCCTTCGTGAAATCGCGCTCCATCCGGTAGGTGACGAACACCTCGGAGAGCTTGCGGCGCGCCGTCTGGTCCAGCGTCAGGAACATGTTGCGGGCGGCCTGCTGGGTGATGGTGCTGCCGCCCTGGCCGGTGGCATCGGCCGAGACCACGTTGGTGATCAGGGCGCGGGTGACGCCGGCCCAGTCGAGGCCGCTGTGTTCGAAGAACCGGTCGTCCTCGGCCGCCAGCACGGCCTGCCGCACCACGTCGGGGATCTCCTCGTAGCTCACGGGGATGCGCCGCTGCTCGCCGATCTGCGAGACCAGCCCCCCGGTGCGGGTATAGACCCGCAGCGGCACGGCGAGCTCGACGCTGTGCATGTTCTCGGCCGTGGGCAGGGCCGGGGCGAGGTAAACAAAGCTGCAGGCCAGGGCGAAGCTGACGGTCAGAAACAGCCCGATGAGCCCGAAGGCAGCCCAGCGAAGCCAGCGAAGATAGGACGGGTTCACGGATTCGAAACGCTCTGGTTGCGCCCCGGTGGGGGGTAGCGCAGTTTCCTACCCCTGAGGTAATTGAACAATGCCAGGGCGAAACTTGACCGGTTTGTGGGCGGGCTCACGGAAAGCTCTGGCGCGTTCGCGTTCAATTTAACCGTTTCGTGAGCTATAGTTGCGGCAATACTCAGGCAGAGCAAGCGTTTCGGCGCCTAACTAGCTGAAAGGTAAGGGAGATCTGTGTTTCTATTTCCGCGTAAACACCGCCCGGTCCTCGGCCTCGATATCACGCCGTCGTCCATCAAGATTATTGAACTGACCCTTTCAGGGGGTCAGTACACGGTCGATTCCTATGCGGCCGAGGCCACTCCGCAGAATTCCATGAACGAAAAAGCCATCGTTGACGCAGATGCCGTCGGCGAGGCCATCGCGCGGGCCGTGCGCCGCGCTGGCGCCCGCAGCAAGGAAGTGGCGGTGGCGATCAGCGGCGATGCGGCGATCACCAAGGTGATCCAGATGCCGCGCAACCTGAATGACGCCGACCTGGAAGCCCAGGTCGAGATGCAGGCCGACCAGTACATCCCCTTCCCGATGGATGAAGTGGCCTACGACTACGAAGTGCTGGGCGCTTCGGAAAAAGACACCGAATCGATGGATGTGCTGCTGGTGGCCTCACGTTCCGAGAACGTCGAGCAGCGCCGGGCGGCCGTGGCCGCAGCGGGCCTTACCGCGCGCATCGTCGATGTCGAAGCCTTCGCGCTCGAAAACGCCTGCCGCCTGATGACGCACCAGATGCCCGACGGCGGCATCGATCGCTCGGTGGCGGTGGTGGATTTCGGCGCCAGCACCACGACTTTCAGCGTGCTGCGCAACCTCAAGGTGGTCTACACGCGGGATTTCGCCTTCGGCGGCCAGCAGCTCACCGAAGAAATCATGCGCACCTACGGACTTTCGCTAGAAGAGGCCGGCCGCGCCAAGAAGGAAGGCGGCCTGCCAGCGAATTACCAGTCCGATGTGCTCGACCCGTTCATCGACGACATGACGCAGCAGATCAGCCGATCGCTACAGTTCTACCTCGCCTCGGGCTCGGGCCGCGAGCAGCCGGAAAAGATTCTGCTGTGTGGCGGCTGCGCGAACATTTCCGGTGCCGCCGAGGTGGTGCAGAGCCGCATCGGCATTGAAGCGGTGAAGGGCGATCCGCTCGGGCAGATGAGGATTTCATCGCGTGCAAGGGCCCAGGCCGTGCAGCGTGATGCCACCGCCCTGCTTACCGCCTGCGGCCTGGCCTTGCGGAGTTTCGACTGATGCCACGTATCAACCTACTCCCCTGGCGCGACCAGCAGCGCACCGAGCGCAAGAAGGCCTTTGGTGTTGGCATGGCTGGCGCGGGTCTTGCCGCGGTGGCCGTGGCCGGCGCGGGCTTCCTGATGATGAACCAGATGGTCGATGCGCAGCAGAACCGCAACACGCGGCTGCGCGATGAGATCAAGGTGCTCGACAAGCAGATCGAACAGATCAACAGCCTCGAGCAGCAGAAGCAGCAGTTCATCGCCCGCATGCAGATCATCGAGAAGCTGCAGCGTTCGCGGCCCGAGATCGTGCATGTGTTCGATACCTTCGTGAAGACGATTCCAGATGGGACCTACCTCACTGCGATCACGCAGACCGGCTCGCAATTCAAGATCCAGGGCGTGGCGCAGTCTTCGACCCGCGTGGCGACCTTCATGAAGGCGCTGGATGCCTCCGAATGGCTGGATTTCCAGGATCTCCAGATCGTCGCGAGTGCGAAGGGCAATGCGACCGGGAGCGACTTCACCGTGATTGCGAAACAACCGGTTTCCGCCGATGACGCGGCCCCTGCCAAGAGCGCCACAGCCAGGCGGACCCCATGACACTAGACGAACTGCGCCAACTTGATCCTCGGGATCCAGGTCGCTGGCCGCTGCCTGTCCGACTCGGTGCAATTGCCATCTTCTTCATCGTGGCAAGTGGCTTGTTGCTTTACTTCGGCGTGTGGAACCAGAAGAAAGACGATCTCGCCCAGTACGAATCCGAAGAGCAGACGCTGCGCTCGGAATTCAGCACCAAACATGCGAAGGCCGTGAACCTCGAGCTCTACAAGCAGCAGCTCGATGACATCCAGAAATCCTTCGGCGCAATGTTGCGGCAGCTGCCCGGAAAGACCGAAGTGGACAATCTGCTGATCGATATCTCGCAGACGGGAAGTGCCTCGGGGCTGAAGCAGGAGCTGTTCCAGCCGTTATCTCCCGAGAGCCGTGACTTCTACGCACAGGTGCCCATCAAGATCAGCCTCACCGGCAATTTCCACCAGATGGGCGCGTTTGTCAGTGGCATTGCCGCGCTGCCGCGCATCGTCACCCTGCATGATGTGACCATCAAAGCGGCCGACAGGGCGCCTGGTTTCGACCAGCTGCAGATGGACGTTACCGCCAAGACCTATCGCTATCTGGATGACGAAGAGCTTGCCGCCGTCGAAGCAGATCGCAAGGCCAAGCAGGGAGCTAAGCGCGGGTCGAGTTCAAAATGATGAAGCAAGCAATACCTGTGTTAATGGCTGCGGTGCTGGCTTCGGGATGCTCCTCCAAGGATTCCGAGCTCGACGATTTCATCGCGGAGACGAAGCGGGAAGCGCCGGGCGGAGTCGAGCCGTTGCCGGAAGTGAAGCCCTACGAGAGCTTCTTTTATACGGCCGATACCATGCGCTCGCCGTTCATGCCGGGTGGTTCGGGTGATTCCAGCGCGCCCAGCGTGCGGCCCGACATCAAGCGCAACCGCGAGTTTCTGGAAGATTTTCCGCTGGACACGCTGACCATGGTCGGCACGCTCAGCATGAACGGTCGCAATTACGGGCTGGTGAAGACCCGCGACGGGTTGGTGCAGCGCGTGTTGCCAGGCAATTACCTGGGGCAGGCCGAAGGCCGCATCACGACAATTGAGCCTTCGAAGATCAGTGTTACCGAGATCATTCCGGACGGGCTCGGCGGTTTTATGGAGCGCTCCGCCGCGCTCGCTTTGAATGAATGACGGCAGGGAGATTATGCGCATGAATCGTTTTATCGCCATCCCAACGACGCTGCGCACTGCGCTGCTGGTAGCGCTTGGCGCACTGGCAGGCCACAGCGCCTTGGCGGCAGACTCCCCGACCAACAAGCTGCAATCCATTGAAGTGCAGCCGGCGGGCCAGGGCATTCAGATCGTGCTGACCACCAGCGAGGCAGCCGCCGAGCCGGTGTCCTTCACCATCGACAATCCGGCGCGCATCTCGCTCGATCTCGCCAACACGGGCCTCGCCCTGCCGCAGCGTCGCATCGACGTGCGCAAGAGCGGACTCGACAGCATCGTGGCCGCCGAAGGCAACGGCCGCTCGCGTCTGGTGCTTAACCTCGACCAGATGCAGCCCTACCAGACTCGCGTGGAAGGCAACCGCATCTACGTGACCATCGGTGAGAGCACGCGCGTCGTGGCAGCAACCCCTGCTGCCGCACCGGTACGCACTGGTGCGGCGGCCACGCGCACGGCCCGCAGCATCCCCAAGATTGATTTCCGTCGCAGTGGCGATGGCACGGCCACCGGCCGGATCGTGGTTAGCCTCACCGACCCGCGCACCCCCATCAACCTGCGTCAGCAGGGCAATCGCATCCTGGTTGATTTCGTGGGCGCGGAACTTGCCCCGGAATACCAACGCAGCTACGACGTGCAGGATTTCGCGACTCCGGTGAGTGGCTTCGATGCCCTGCGCACCGCCACGGGCACGCAGCTCACCATCACCTCTGCCGGTGATTTCGAGCAGCTGGCCTACCAGGCCGACGACCAGTACGTCATCGAGATTTCCCCGCGACGCGTGGCGGTGGCGAAGGTCGATGAGAAGCCGGTGTACACCGGCGAGCGCATGGTCGCCACCTTCCAGGACATCCCGACCCGCACGCTGCTGCAGCTCATTGCAGACACCAGCGGCAAGAACATCTTCGTAACCGATTCGGTGGAAGGCAACGTGACCCTGCGCGTGGACCGCGTGCCCTGGGATCAGGTGCTCGACATCGTGCTGCAGCTGGAAGGCCTCGACAAACGCGTGCAGGACAACGTGATCATCGTTGGTCCGACGGAAGAGCTCGCCAATCGCGAGAAGGCCCAGGCCGCTGCCAGGAAGGACATTGAGGATCTCGCGCCCCTGCGTACCGAGTACCTGCAGGTGAACTACGCCAAGGCAGTGGACATCGCTGCGCTGATCCAGTCGCAGGGCGGTGTCGGCGCAGGCAAGACGCTGCTGTCGCCCCGTGGCAGCGTGACGATCGACACCCGCACCAACATCCTGCTGATCCAGGACACGCCGGACAGCATTTCGAACATCCGCGAGCTGGTCTCGACGCTCGATATCCCCGTGCGTCAGGTGCGGATCGAAGCCCGCATCGTGGTGGTGAGCGAGGACTTCTCGCGTGACCTCGGCGTGCGTTTTGGCTTCACCGGCACCGAGACCAATGGCTCGAACGGCCTGTTTGCCACCAGCGGTACGGCCAACGCGGCCGACATCATCGGCGCATCGGCAATTTCCAATCTGGCGGGTGGTGGCGGCGTTTATCCGGTCACTGTGCCCACCGGCGTTACAGCCCCCAGTCGTTACAACGTGAACCTGCCGGCAGCCAACCCCGCCGGTACGCTCGCGATGATGGTGCTGGGTTCGGACTATATCGTCGATCTGGAACTCTCCGCGGCGCAGGCCGAAGGCAATGGCGAAGTGATTTCCTCGCCAAGCATCACGGCCACCAACCAGCAGGAAGCCTTCATCGAGCAGGGCACCGAAATTCCCTACCAGGAAGCAGCGTCCAGCGGTGCGGCCACCATCCAGTTCAAGAAGGCCGTGCTGTCGCTGCGCGTCACGCCGCTGATCACCCCGGACAACCGGCTGGTGCTGAAGATCAACGTCAAGAAGGATCGCGTCGGCCAGGTCATCGTGACCAGCGGCGGCGTGAACGTGCCTTCGATCGATACCAGCGAGATCAACACGGAAGTCGTCATGGGTGACGGCGAAACCGTGGTGCTCGGCGGTATCCTCGAAACCGAGCGCCGCGAGAACGAGAAGAAAATTCCCTTCCTGGGCGATATCCCGGTTCTGGGGCACCTGTTCAAGTCCACCGGCCGCGTCAACAACAAGGATGAGCTGCTCATCTTCGTGACGCCCAAGATCCTGCGCGAAGGCGTGCGGACCAACTAATTCCACATCCCATGCAACGGATCATGAATATGCGCAAGCACGGAATACTTTCGGCCCTGTTGGTCCTGGCGCTTACCGCCTGCGGTGGCACTGAGGACGCGTTCCAGGGTGGTGGCCCGGGTGGCGGCGGCGGCGGGCCGCAGCGCTGTGGCCTCGATCACCTTGATCACCAGCGCGCCGACCATGCCTTCTGACGGCTCATCGCCTGCCCAGATCAGCGCCTTTGCGCGCAACGGCAGCAACCAGTTCATGCAGGACGTGCCGGTAATTTTTACCGCCAGCTCGGGTGGCTTGCAGATTACTGCAGGGGACCACCGATGCGAATGGCCTTGCCACGGCAACGCTCTCGCCAGCTGGTGATCCATCCAGTCGCGACATCACCGTAACCGCGCAGGCCGGCACTTTCACTTCGACGGTTACCGTGGCTGTGGCGCGGCGCCTCGGCCAACGCCGTGGCTGCGCTGACCATGATGTCCAGCGCGCGACGATTCCTTCCGACGGCTCGGCCCTGCACGGTGTCGCATTGCCGCGACGCCAACAACCTGCTGATGTCCGGCGTGCCGGTCTCGTTCACCTCCACCTCGGCGGCTGCATCACGCAGGGCGTGACGGTGCAACGGTCAGGCGACGGCACGCTGAGCACGGCTGGCGACAGCACGCCGCGCAATATCACCGTGACCGCTTCGGCCGGCGGCAGCACCGCGACCACGGTGGTCGCGGTGGCCTCGAACGTCGTCCTCGACCACGCGTCAACATCGGCAATGGCTCGGGCGCCACTTCGGGCCCAACGCATGGCAGTAGCCGTGCCGTCGCTTTCGGCCGGTGGCAGCACCAGCGTGACGGTTTCGATGGTGCGCCAGGACGGCACGCTCTATACCTCGCCGGTGACCTGAACTTCAACTCGCCCTGCGTGGCGGCGGGCACGGCGCGATCCAGCCTTCGGCTTCGGCCACCACCACCACCGGTCAGGCGACGGTACTACGTGGCGCTGGGTTGCACCGGCACCGGTATCGATCACGGCGACCACCACGCGTGGGCAGCCAGAGCTGTCGGCCAACCGGCAATGTCTCCGTGGCTGCGGCAACGATCGGTTCGATCGCGTTCGTGTCTGCCACGCCAACCAACATCGCGCTGCGTGGCACGGGTGCCACCGGCGCGGCCCGAGACCAGCACGGTGGTGTTCCGCGTGCGGATTCATCCAGCGGCGCTGTGCGGCGCCACCGTAGCCTTCGCGCTCAGCACGACGGTTGGCGGCATCACACTCACTTCAGCCACTGCCACCAGCGACCGCAGGGCAATGTGCAGGCCATCGTCAATGCCGGCACGGTGGCAACACCGGTGACGGTGTCGCCGTGTGGTCGGCGCCTCGAACATCGGTACGCAGTCCAGCCAGCTCACGATCTCCACCGGCATGCCGACCGCGGGCAGCTTCTCGCTGGCCGTGTCGTGCCAGAACATCGAAGGCCTGGATTACGACGGCACTATCGCGAGCAGTCACGGCCCGCCTGGCCGATCAGGTTCAGCAATCCGGCACCGAATGGCACGGCTGTGTCGTTCCAGGCGGAGGGTGGCTCCATCCTGCCGCAGTGCCAGACCGCGACCACTCCAAGCGAGGCGGCGTCTGCTCGGTCGACTTCCGCAGCTCCAATCCGCGCCCGTCCGACGGTCGCATCACGTGTGCTGGCAACGGCCATCGGCGAAGAGTCGTTCGTCGATGCCGACGGCAACGGGTTTCACAGCTGGCGACACTTCCGGCTGACTCCAGTGGGCCTGTCCGGCGCATGACCTGGCGAGCCGCTGCCTCGATACCGACGAGAGCTGGCAGCCTACACGTGGGCGAGCCGTTCTATGACTTCTACAACGTCGGTGGCGAGCTCGGCGTGCGCAACGGTCCGGATCGGCTGTTCAACGGCGCGCTGTGCAGGACGTGGCCGATGCCCGACTGATCCGCTGAAGCGGTCGGCCGGTATCGGGGCCAGCAACCTGATCATCCTTCGGGCAGCAACCCGGTGGTGACGCTCCGGGTGGCGCAGCGTGGTGATCGCAGCATCGCCATGAACAGCGCGACCACGTTCATCTGTGGATCCGCGACGTAAACGGCAATCCGATGCCGGGCTGTACCACGGTCAGGCAACCGCCAGCGGCGCAGGGCACTGCAGGTTGCGCAGCCGAACTCGAGCCGGTTCCCTGCTCGACGCTGCCGGCCAACGTCTATCAGAACGGCGTCACGGGCTTCAGCTTCACGGTGACCTCCGGTGCCACCCGGCACCGGCACGTTCACCGTCACCGTTAGGACGCCGCGATGGGACACGCTGTTCACCGTCAACGTGACCGTCAACTGATCCAACCGCCTCCGGACGGTTAATGCTGCGGCCGCCTTCGGGCGGCCGTATGCTTTGTGGCCCATGCTCGGCAAACGCAACATCTACCTGATCGGCCCGATGGGCACAGGCAAAACGGCAGTGGGCAAGCACCTCGGCCGGCTGCTGGGCGTGCCGTTCATCGACAGCGACAAGGAGATCGAACACCTTGCCGGCGTGGATATCCCCTACATCTTCGAGCGCGAGGGCGAGGCCGGCTTCCGGCAGCGCGAGCGCGAGGCCATCGCGGCCCTGACCCAGCGCGAGCCGATCGTGCTTGCCACCGGTGGTGGCGCCATCCTGGCGCCCGAGAATCGCCAGCTGCTGCATGAAACCGGCACGGTGGTGTTCCTGCAGACCTCGCTGGCGCAGCAACTGCAGCGGGTGGGCAAGGGGCGCGGCCGACCGATGCTGAAGGGTGTGGACATGCCTCAGCGCCTTGCCGAACTGCGCGCCATTCGTGATCCGCTCTATGCCGAGATTGCCGATCTCACGCTGACCACCGACAACCGCCGCGTGTCGAAGGTGGCGGAGCTTGCGCTGCGCGAGCTCGGCCTGGAGCGGACGGGCTGAGCCGTTTGCCTGCCGCGCGCTTTATACTGGGCCCGCTGTGCTGACACTCCAGGTTTCCCTCGCCGAGCGCTCCTATCCGATCCTGATCGGCGATTCGCTGCTGGGCGATGCGGCGCTGCTGGGCCAGCACCTGCCCGCGCGCGACCTGCTGCTGGTGAGCAACACCACCGTCGCCCCGCTGTATGCCGATCGCGTGCGGGCGAGCCTCGCCGATCGCCGCATCGTCGATGTGCGCCTGCCGGACGGCGAGCAGTTCAAGACGATGGAATACCTCGCGCGCGTGCTCGACGTGCTGGTGGCCAACCGCTTCGCCCGCGACAGCGTGGTGCTGGCCCTCGGCGGCGGCGTGATCGGCGATCTCGCCGGGTTCGCGGCGGCCTGCTACCAGCGCGGCATTGCCTTCGCGCAGATGCCGACCACGCTGCTGGCGCAGGTGGATTCCTCCGTCGGCGGCAAGACCGGCGTGAACCACCCCGGCGGCAAGAACATGATCGGCGCGTTTCATCAGCCGATTGCCGTGTTCGCCGATACCTCCACGCTGCGCACGCTGCCCATCCGCGAACTGCGCGCCGGCCTCGCCGAAGTGGTGAAGTACGGGCTGATCTTCGACCTGCCGTTCCTCGCGTGGATCGAGAAGAACGTGGATGCCTTGCTCGCGCTCGACCCTGCGGCGCTCGCGCATGCCATCCATCGCTCCTGCGAACTCAAGGCCGAGGTCGTGCGGCGCGATGAGCGGGAAACCGGCGACCGCGCGCTGCTGAATCTCGGCCATACCTTCGGCCACGCCATCGAGACCGTGACCGGCTACACCGAGTGGCTGCATGGCGAGGCCGTGGCCACCGGCATGGTGATCGCCGCGGATATGTCCGCGCGACTCGGCATGCTGCCCGCATCGGATGTGCAGCGCGTGAAGGATCTGCTGCAGCGAATTGGCCTGCCCGTGGAGGCGCCGCGTTTCGGCGCACAACGCGCGCTCGACTGCATGCGGGTCGACAAAAAGGTGAAATCCGGGCGAATCCGCCTGGTGCTGCTCGAGCAGCTCGGCGCCGCGCGGTTCACCGCCGACTACGCCGATGACGCCCTCACCAGCACCCTGGCGACGCACTTCGGATAATGAACATGCTCGCCCGGTACGCTGCGCACGATGAAGCAACTCGCGGGCGCCGGCACCCGGAAGCTCCCCCGCAGTACCGCAGCGAATACCAGCGCGATCGCGATCGCATCGTGCATTCCAGCGCTTTTCGGCGCCTGGTCTACAAGACCCAGGTGTTCGTCAATCACGAAGGCGACATGTATCGCACCCGGCTGACGCACTCGATGGAAGTGGCGCAGATCGGCCGTTCCATCGCGCTCGCTCTGAACCTGAACGAATCGCTGACCGAGGCCATCTGCCTCGCCCACGATCTCGGCCACACGCCCTTCGGCCATGCCGGGCAGGATGCGTTGAACGAATGCATGCGCGAGTACGGCGGGTTCGAGCACAACCTGCAGTCCCTGCGAGTGGTGGATGAGCTCGAAGAGCGCTACGCCGCATTCCCTGGCCTCAACCTGACCTTCGAGTGCCGCGAAGGCATCCTGAAGCATTGCTCACTGGCCAATGCGCGCACGCTGGGTGATGTGGGTGTGCGGTTCCTCGAGCGGCAGCAGCCCGGCCTCGAAGCCCAGCTCGCCAATCTCGCCGACGAGATCGCCTACAACAACCATGACGTGGATGATGGCCTGCGCGCCGGCCTGCTCGATCTGCAGGATCTGCGTCAGGTGCAGATCTTCGCCCGGCCGTTGCAGGCCGTTGAGGCGCAGTATCCCGGCCTCACCGGCCGCCGGCTCGTGAATGAAGTCGTGCGGCGGATGATCAATGGCATCGTGGTGGACGTGATCGAATCCAGCGCCGTACGGATCGCCGACCTGCAATCCCGAGTCCGTGGATGCAGTCCGCGCGCACAAGCAGGCGCTTATCGAGATGAGCGAGGCCGTACAGCGCGAGCACCTGGAGCTCAAGCAGTTCCTGCGCGAGAAGCTCTATCAGCCACTACCGCGTGCAGCGCATGACCCGCAAGGCCCGCACCGTTGTCAGTGGCCTGTTCGCCGTATTCTTCGATGACGTGCTGCTCATGCCCGACGAGCATCGCGAGATCGCGCGCCGCTTCGAAAGCGAGCTGGGCCTTGCCGGCCGCGCCCGCGCCGTGGCCGACTACGTCGCCGGAATGACCGATCGCTATGCAATCAGCGAGCACGACCGCATCTTCGTGCCCGCACACAGGAGTTGACGATGAGACTTCGTGAGGCTGCCCGAGCCCAACTCATATTCTCGTTCCGCAAGATCCTGAAGCCGATGATCAGGATCCTGCTGCGCGCCGGAATTCCATACCTCGAGTTCCGGGAGGTGTTGAAGGGTGCGTATGTGGAAGCAGCGGTGCGGGATGGGATCCGCGGGCATCAGGGGCCGCTGACGAGGGCGATACTGTCGGATTACACGGGCGTGCCGTTGGCGGATGTGAATCGGTTTATTGATGATGACGCGTTGTTGGCACCGCCTGAGTCTACGAACGAGGCCGTCATTACAGAGGTCCTGCATATCTGGTGCACGGACTCTGTCTACATCGGTCCATACGGGTTGCCGCTCGAGCTGGATCTTGAAGAAACGCCAGGCAGGAACCTAAGCACCTCTGATCTATCAAGCAGATCCAACGGCAAATCCACGCGTGATTCTGAGAGACATGGTTGAGTATGGGATCGTGAAGCAAGTTGGCGACGCGACACTACAGAGCTGTGTCTCGTTCAATCTTGCTTCCAGACATCATGACTCCACAAGCGCTTGAGTATTTCGGCCGGACGATAACGGATCTGGCGAATACCCTTGAATACAACATCGGGGCGCCTACGACAGCTCGAAGGCTTCAACGGTCAGTGGTCGCTGACGGTGGGCTTCCTGACTATGCGCTTGCCTGAATTTGAGGCGTTACTTAAGGACAAGGTCCAGAAGCTACTTGCTTGACGTCGATGATTGGTTGAGCGCCAATAGGCCGCACTGGGTGGAGCCTGGGCGGATGGTCCAAACCGGCCTAACCACGTACCACTACATGACGGAAGCTCACGACCACACCCCTTTGGTTACCCTCCAGCCACACGATGCAGGCATTAGCCAGTACGTGCCTTGGAGAGAGCCGGCAAGTCGTCTAGCAACGAGAAATCACGAAAAGACCACTGCCTAGGCTGTTATTGCCTCAGGGGACCCCTGAAGGTGCTCAGGGATTTGTCAATATCGTTTGACACAGATCCTCCAATTCACATATTTTGACTCTGAGTGGACATAAGTCGACTCAACTGTGAACTGAATCGCAGTTGAATCCTGCCGGTTTGGCCGTCTATTTCGGAGCGCACAGATATGTCGATCAGGGCGTCAGTTGCATTTGCCATTATCCCAGCAGCACTGCTTTCGGTCTCCGCAGTCGCCGGTGAGAAAGACTCGAAAATCGTTTCAAACATAACGGCGAGCGGCGTTTCATTGGTGCAGAAGTCGTTTGCAAACGGCATCGTCGGCACCGGTGATGTGAATTCATCAGGAATTGTTGGTACCGGTGCAGTGAGTGCGGACGGTATCGTTGGTACTGGCGACGTAAATTCGAGCGGCATCGTCGGTACGGGTGACGTGAACGCAGCCGGCATCGTCGGCACCGGCACCGTAGATGCGGGCGGTATCGTCGGCACGGGCGACGTCAACTCGAGCGGAATCGTTGGTACTGGCGCAGTGAGCGCGGACGGAATCGTTGGTACCGGTGCAGTCGAAGCGGGCGGCATCGTCGGCACAGGCGACGTTAACTCGAGCGGTATCGTTGGTACTGGCTCAGTGAGCGCAGGCGGAATCGTTGGCACTGGTGACGTGAATTCCAGCGGCATCGTCGGAACCGGCAGTGTCAGCGCCAGCGGCATCGTCGGCACTGGGGCCGTGAATTCCGGTGGCTGAAATACGTTAGATCGGTGTCTTGGTTGTCACTCCACACGTGAGGTGACAAAATTCAAGCCAGCCGCGATAAGCGCCGCCTCTCGAGGCGGCGTTTTCGTTTGGGCGCTTGAGAATCTCATCATTCTCGCTAGATATAGCCCTTGCCTGGCTCCCCGGCAGAAAGCCAGCATTGCACTGAGTGTCCACGCAAAGCTTGCCAAACACTCATCTGTCTAAATGAAGCGCGACAAGAAACAAAAAGCCGACGGCAGAGATATGGAGATCGTCGAATTCATGACCGAATTCGCGAGATTCCTTGTTGCCGCAGGAATTCCCAGGACCAAGTTCTCCCGAATAGTCGAGTTTGCCTATTTTCAAGCCGCCTCCCAAGAAGCACGGTTTCGAAATAATCGTTTGAATCAATCCGCCGTAGCAGCAATGACTGGTCTAACCCGCAGCCAAGTAAGGACAATGTTAAAGCGACAGCGGAGCGCTTTGGAAAGGACAAATGACCGCATAGATCGAATAATCGCCGCATGGACTTCAGATGCTGAGTACATGACGGCAAGCTTCGCACCCCGGCGCCTTCGGCTACTCGGTCCAAGCCCCAGCTTCGCCACGCTCGTCGACAAGGTTGGCGGTGATATTCCTTCCCGATCAATTCTTAGGGAGCTAGAGCGACAACGCCAAGTCTCAGTTACAGGTCGGTATGTCAGTCTGACCCGAGCTGCGCACAGTGAACATAAGTCGCGGTCACTAAGGCAGTTGTCTAGCGCTCTCGCGCGTCTGCTTTGCACAAGCGGAGATGTGGTGCGAGTTGGTTCGCCACTCAGGGCGGTGACAATGGAGGTGGACTATCCAGCACAGTCAGCCGCCGGAAGGATTCTTATGCAGCGCAGACTTGCGAAGAGCATGAAGGCGTTTATGGCGGATGTAGAAGCAGCAGGAGCTGCAGTTGCCATGGAGGCTCCGTCAATTGCTAAGAACGCAAAGTCCAGAAAAGCGCTTGCTAAGCTCTTGCTGATCACGCATGAAAAGAAGATCTAAGTGTTCTCATTAGGCTGCCAAATACAGAGAGAAGCAAAATGACAGGGACGAAAGGCCTTCCGAACTCGCTGCAATTGAAGCTGCTCCGGGCGATCGTCGAGTTCATGATTAGATCAGGCTTAAGCGACGCAGCAATTCGTGGGGCATTTGGTGCAAGCCTTGGATATCTTGAGGAGGGCAAAGCGAAGAAGAAGAGCGACGTTTCTGGAGAAGGGACATACGTCGGAAACGGCAATGTATCAGCCGAACTAATTCGGCTCTGGACGAGGGACGGTCGATATATCGACCGCGATGCTCGCCCAAAGCCGCTCTCTACTTTCGAGCGGCCGCAACAGTCTTATCTCTCTGATAACTCGGCTCGACCCGAGCGCAGATCCGCATTCTGAGGTTGAGTCAATGAGGTCTGTTGGGTTGTTGAGGCGATTGCCGAACGGCAAGTACGTTCCGACCGCGGAGTCAGTGAAGATTGATCGACTTCACCCACTTGCGATTGAACATGTGGCGAAATCGCTGATTCGTCTCGTAACCACCGTTTGCAGAAATACGGATCCCAGGCGTCAGTCCATTCCTCTAATCGAGCGGTACGCGTACGTGCCAGATCTGAGTAAGGCAGAAGCAAAGGCGTTTGCAGAATTCACGAGAGCTCAAGGAATGGCCTATCTTGAGTCTGTGGATGATTGGCTGGAACAAAGGCGAGTTGGACGACTCCCTGCCAGAAGTGCCAGACCGAGTAGAGTCGGGGTGACCGCTGGAGTGCATCTTGTTGCCTACTTGGGAGATGGCGCGGCGAATCTGCTGGTATCACGCACAGCAAAGATTACCAAGAAACGAGCTACCCCTTCTCGCGAAGCGCGCGCCTAAGTATCTTCCCCACATTCGTCTTCGGCAGTTCCGTGCGGAAATAGACGTGCCGGGGCACTTTGTACGAAGTGAGGTGCTGACGCAGGTGCGCAATCAGGGCTTCAGCGGTGAGTTGAGGATCCTTCCTCACAACATACAGCGCGACCACCTCGCCTGACTTTTCATCTTCTTGCCCGATGGCGGCGCTTTCGAACACGCCGGGGTGCTGGGCCGCAACGTCTTCCACTTCGTTCGGATAGACCTTGAAGCCGGACACCGTGATCATGTCCTTCTTCCGATCTTCCAGGAACACGAACCCTTCATCGTTGATGCGGCCGATGTCGCCGGTTTTGAGCCAGCCATCGGGCAGCATCACCAATGCCGTTTCGTCCGGGCGGTTCCAGTAGCCGCGCATGACCTGCGGGCCGCGGACGCAGATCTCGCCAGATGCGTTCAGGCCGACATCGTTGCCGGCATCGTCACGGATGGAGACTTCGGTGGAGGAAACCGGCAGCCCCGCGGCGCCGGTGAACTTGATGTCGTTGAGCCTGCATACCGTGACGACGGGCGAGGTTTCGGTAAGGCCCCAGCCCTGACTCAGCGGGCAACCTGTGAGCTTCTGCCAGCGTTCTGCAACGGCGCCTGTACGGCCATGCCGCCACCAACGCAGGCGACCAGCTTGCTGAAGTCGATGCGCTCGAAGCCGGGTGTGCCCATCAGCGCATTGAACAGCGTGTTCACGCCGTTGAAGACGGTGGGCGGGTACTTGCACAGGATCTTGATGAACGCGGGGAAATCGCGCGGATTGGGCACCATGATGCCGGAGCCGCCGACACGCATGAACAGCAGGCAATTCGCGGTGAGCGAAAAGATGTGATACAGCGGCAGCGCGATGTAATAAGTGCCGTAGCTGATAGTCGTCTGTTCGAACCAGGCCTGTGCCTGCATGACATTGGCAACCATGTTGCCGTGCGAGAGCATCGCGCCTTTGGCGACGCCGGTGGTGCCGCCGGTGTATTGCAGGAAGGCGAGGTCATCGTGTGTCAGTGGTACTGGTGTGGGTCGGCAGTTGTCGCATTCCTGCATGACATCACGAAAGCCCAGCGCACCGGGGATGTTCCAGTGTGGAACCTTCTTCTGCACATGCCGCAACACGAAGTTGACCAACATCCCTTTTAACCGAGGGAGAAGGTCGCCCACGCCGGTGACAATGACGTGCTGCAGCTTTGTATCGGCTTTGACCTGCTGCACCACATGGCAGAAATTCTCGAGTACGACGATGGCCGTGGCGCCGGAATCCACCAGTTGGTGGCGCAGTTCGTCGGCGGTGTAGAGCGGATTGGTATTCACGACCACGAGACCGGCGCGCAGCGCACCCATCATGGCCACGGGATACTGCAGCACGTTGGGCAGCATCAGGGCGATGCGATCACCTTTGCGCAGACCATGGCGCTGCAGCCAGGCGGCAAACGCCGCCGACATGCGATCGACCTCGGCGTAGGTGATGGCGTGGTCCATCTGCACATAGGCCCTGTGTGCGGCGTGCTTCGCGAGGGATTCGTCCACCATGGCGGCCAGCGACGCGAACTGCCGCGGGTCGATGTCGTGGGGTACGCCCGGAGGATAGGATTTCAGCCAGATCCGTTCCATGGTTTCAGCGCTCCAGCAAGGGCTTCAGGGCAGGCCAGACATTCTCCAGCACACGCGGCTGGCCCAGGGCATTGGGATGCAGGCCATCGGGCTGCATCAGTGTGGAATCGAGCGCGATGCCATCCAGCAGGAACGGTACGAGGGGAGTCTTGTGCTGGGTGGCGAGGCGTTGATACATGGCGGCGAACCCGGTGGCGTACTGGGGCCCATAGTTGGGCGGCATCACGATTCCGAGCAGCAGCAGCCTGGACTTCGCTGCTCGAATGGCGGTGATCATCGCGGCGAGGTTGGCTTCGGCATCCTTGACCGGCAGCCCGCGCAGACCATCGTTGGCGCCGAGCTCGAGAATGACCAGTGCCGGCTTGTGCAGGGCGAGCGCGCGTTGCAGGCGGCTGCGGCCGCCGCTGGTGGTTTCGCCGCTGACACTGGCGTTCACTACGCGGTACCCGTAACCTTGGGTTTCGAGCCGTTTCTGCAACTGGGCTACCCAGCCCTGGTCGGCCCGCAATCCGTAAGCTGCGCTCAGGCTGTCACCGAAGACCAGCAGGGTTCGCTCGCCGGACGCGGCGAAGGCGTTGCTGGTCAACAACAGAGAAAAGAGCAGTATCCGGATGGATCGCAAGATTGTTCTCGAAGCCCAGGATTTGACGCGGAAGGTTAGCAGCCCCGAGGGCGAGCTGACCATTGTAAGAGACGTCTCGCTGCAGATAGTTGCAGGCGAGACGGTGGCGCTGGTCGGGGCTTCTGGCGCCGGCAAATCCACGCTGCTTGCGATGCTGGCGGGGCTGGATGTGCCCACGTCCGGACGCGTGCTGCTCGATGGGCACGACCTGACCACAATGGATGAAGACGCGCGCGCGCGGCTGCGCGCCGATCGCGTGGGCTTCGTGTTCCAGGCCTTTCACCTGGTTCCATCGCTGACAGCCCTCGAGAACGTGATGCTGCCGCTGGAGCTGGTGGGTCGCCGTGATGCCCGTGAAGCTGCGCGCGGCATGCTGGCGAGAGTGGGTCTGGGTGATCGCACGGGGCACTATCCGCGGCAACTCTCCGGTGGCGAACAGCAGCGCGTCGCGCTGGCCCGCGCTTCCGTTACGCGGCCCGCGGTGCTGTTTGCCGATGAACCCACCGGCAATCTGGATACCACTACGGGCGCCAGCATCTGCCAGCTTCTGTTCGACCTGAACCGGGAGTCAGGAACGACTTTGCTGTTCGTCACCCACGACACGCAACTGGCTGCCCGCTGCGGGCGCACGTTGACGATGTCTGCCGGCAGGCTCATCTAGCATGCGCAGCGCCCTGATGCTGGGCTTCAGGACTCTGGGCCGCGAGTGGCGCTCGGGTGATCTGGCGGTGTTGTTCCTCGCGCTGTTCGTGGCAGTGGCTGCGCTGACCGGTGTGGGGTTTCTGGCAGACCGCATTGAACGCGCCATGCAGCTGCAGGCCAGTGAAGTGCTGGGGGCGGACCTGCGCATGTGGTCGCCCGAATCGCCGGGCAATACCTACGAGCAGGAGGCGTCGCGTCGCGGTCTTCGATCGGCTCGCGTCGCCGCCACGATGTCCGTGGTGTTGAAGGGCGAGCTGACTCAGCTCAGCAATGTGAACATGGTGAGTGAGGGGTATCCGCTGCGCGGCAACGTGCTCACGGCGGATGTTCCATTCGGTGTGCAGGCGGTGGCGGAAGGCATTCCTGGTCCGGGAGAGGTGTGGCCGGATTCGCGGCTGCTCGCAGCGCTCGATGCGCGCGTGGGCGACATGATCACTGTCGGCGCGGCCGAGCTGCGCGTCACGCGGGCGTTGATTTCACGGCCGGATCAAGGCACGGGTTTCGCAGAGCTGTCGCCCTCGCTGCTGATGAACGAAGCGGACATGGAGGCCACGCGGCTGATCCAGCCCGGGAGCCGGGTGGGCTACCTCTCCCTGTTTGCGGGAGAACGTTCGCAGGTCCAGCCCTTCTCCGAGTGGCTGAAGGAAAACGTGAAACCCACGGAACGCTTTCGCGATATCGCGGAGATGAGTCCGGAAGTGAACAGCGCCAGTGTGCGCGCGGCACGTTTCCTTTCCCTGGCGAGCCTGGTGGGCGTGCTGCTCTGCGCGGTGGCGATTGCCATGACGGCACGTCGCTACGTGAAGCGGCATCTGGATCTGGCTGCACTACTGAAGACCCTGGGCGCACCCCGATCCACGGTGCTGACGGTCAGCCTGGTGCAGCTCATCTGCATCGCATTGCTCGCGACTGCAGCCGGGTCGATCGCGGGCTATCTCGCGCAGAGCGGCCTGCTGGCCATAGTGCGCGACATGCTGGCAGTCGAGTTGCCTGACCCCAGCCTTCGGCCCGTGGTCATGGGGCTGGTTGCCGCGCTGCTGCTGTTGATGGGTTTTGCGGTGCCCTCCATGTTGCAGCTGTCACGCGTCCCCGCCATCCGGGTGCTGCGACGGGATATCGGACCGCCGCAGCTGGGCACGATTCTGGCGTATGGGCCCGCGGTGCTGGCCATCGGGTTGCTGATCCTGTGGGTCACTGGCGATCCGAAGCTGTCGATGTGGTTCCTGCTGGGGCTGGTGATTGCCCTGCTGACGCTGGCACTGGCGGCGTGGCTGCTGGTCAGTCTTGTCGGGCGTCTGCGTGGCCGGGTCGGGATCGCGTGGCGCTATGGCGCCGCCAATCTTGCGCGGCGTCGCGCCGAGAGCATCGTGCAGATCGTGGCGCTGGGGCTCGGGCTGTCGGCGTTGCTGCTCCTGGCGGTGATTCGCGGCGGGCTGGTCGAGGATTGGCGGGCACGTCTGCCCGTGAATGCGCCCAACTATTTCTTCGTGAACATTCCGCCGGAAGATCGGGTCGCATTCCAGGACGTGCTGGGTGCGGAAGGTGGCCAACTGTCGCGGATGTTGCCGATGATTCGCGGCCGCATGACGGCTATCAACGATGCACCATTGGCTGAGCGCAGCTTTCCCGGCGGGCGGGGTGAGTCGCTGGCCACGCGTGAGCACAACCTGACCTGGTCCGATGAAATGGGCACGGGAAACACAGTCACGGAAGGTCGATGGTTTTCGGCAGAGGATCAAGGCAAATCAGTGGTATCCGTGGCCACCGAATTCCAGGAGAGCATGGAGCTCAAACTCGGCGACCGCCTGACCTTCGAAATTGCCGGCGAAACCGTGCGGGTAACGATCAGCAGTTTCCGCCGCGTGCAATGGGACAGCATGGAGCCCAACTTCTTCCTGATGTTCCCGCCAGGCCTGCTCGAAGGCACGGCAGGTACCTACATGGCGAGCGCGCAGTTCCGGCCCACGGATCCCGCCACCATCGCGCAGCTGGTGCGCCGCTTCCCGAGCGTCTCCATCTTCGATGTCGACAGCCTGCTGACCCAGGTGCGTTCGATCATCGACAAGGCCGTGCTGGCCGTGCAGAGCGTTTTTCTCTTTACGCTGCTGGCTGGAGTCGTGGTGCTGCTGGCGGCCGTGCAGTCCACCCGCGAAGAGCGACGTTATGAAAGTGCCATGCTGCGCGCGCTGGGGGCTTCGCGCCGCACGGTGTTGAGCGGCGTGCTGGTGGAGTTCGCGCTCATCGGCGCCATGGCTGGCACCGTGTCGGCGGCAGTGGCATCCGCCGGTGGCTATTTCCTGGCGACTCAATTGCTGGAGATTCCTTACCGGGCGGACCTGCTGCTCTGCATACAGGGTGCTGGCCTTGGCGCCGTGCTGGTCTGCGTGGCCGGTTACCTTTCCACCCGCAGCGCATTGTCGCAATCACCGATGTCTGTCCTGCGTCATGCTTGATCGCCCGCGCTGGCGCCCGGCGAAGATGACCGGATGGTTTGATCCGAAGGTGATGTCGCAATCGGCAGTGATGCTGCTGACTGCCAACATCTTCGGCCGGCATTCCGACACGCGTTTGATTGAAGCGCTGGGCAGCCAGCCGCAGGGAACCTTCGACTACAGCGATCGCCACGGCGACTTCTGGCTGGATTACGTGGCCGATCTGGGTGATGGCTGGAACCCCACCTATGCCATTGCCAACGCGATGGCCGCAGATGCGGTGCTCGATACGCTGCCGGGCAGTGTGCTCGTGATGGGTGGTGATCAGGTATATCCCTATCCGAGTCGTGAGGCCTATGCGCGGCGTACCGAATCACCCTATGAGGAAGCCTTCGCGCGGCGCCTGCGCAAGCCGGATGTGTTTGCGATTCCGGGCAATCACGACTGGTTCGACAGCCTGATCGCCTTCTCGCGCCTGTTCTGCCGGCCCGAGCGCGGCTTCGCCGGTTGCCCCACGCGACAGACGCGCAGCTATTTCGCGCTGCATCTGCCACAGGACTGGTGGCTGCTCGGCATCGACCTGCAGCTGGGTGCGGATTTCGACGAACCGCAGGTGCGCTACTTCCAGGAAGTGGCGGCACAGATGAGCGCCAAGGCCAATGTGATCCTGTGTGTGCCCGAGCCGCAGTGGATCTACGAGTGCACGTATCCGGGCTATGAGGCCTACACCACGCGCACGCTGGAATATTTCCGCAACGAGCTGATCAAGACGGCCCGTCGCGCTGACCATCACGGGCGATCTGCATTTCTACCGGCGGCATTCGAACGCTGCGGGGGAGCACAAGGTGATCGCCGGTGGCGGCGGGGCATTCCTGCATCCCACGCATCGCCCCGATGTGCAGCAGCTGCAGGATGGATTTACCGAACAGGCCTGTTATCCGGAAAAGGCCGCCTCCGCGAAACTGGCCTGGCGCAATCTGCTGTTTCCGGCGTTGAACCCGAAAGCCTGCCTGCTGCCGGCGCTGGTCTATGTGCTGTCTGCCTGGTTCGCTTCATCGCGGCTGAACCTCGCGGATCTCGACACCTTCGGGCATGCCGTGAGCAGCGCGCTGCGGGTGGCGATCCGCGATCCGATCAGTGGCCTGTGGCTGATGTTCGTGATGGCCGGGCTCGTGTTCTTCACCGACACGCATTCACGCGTGTATCGGCTGGTGGGTGGCGGCCTGCATGCCATGGCGCATCTGTTCGCGGCACTGGCGCTGGCGTGGCTGGCCATGCACTTCACGATACTGGTGCTCGGCCTGGAGTACGGCACGCCCTTGCAGATGCTGCTGACCGGCGCGCTGACCTTCATCGGTGGCGGGCTGGTGGGTGGCCTCATCATCGGCCTTTATCTGCTGATTTCCATCAGCCTGTTCGGGCGGCACAACAACGAAGCCTTCTCGGCGCTGCGCGTGCAGGATTACAAGCAGTGGCTGCGATTGCGCATCGACTCCGCCGGGGTGCTGTCGGTGTGGTCGCTGGCGCTCGACAAGGTGCCGCGGCACTGGCGCGCGGATGTAGCGGGCCGACCGGTTGCGGATGACCCGCGCGCTACGGAGCCGCGCGTGGTCGATCGCTTCAGTGTGCCACCGCGAACTTAGCCCAGGCCTGCGGTGCGGGCGCGCCCCGCCAGTCCAGACCCTCGAAGGTCAGTTCGTATTCGCCGGGACCAATGGCCGAGCTGTTCAGCGCAATGCGCAGATGGCCGTTGGAATCGCGGGTGAGGTTCGAGAGCACCGCGACGCGCCCCTGATCGACGCGGTCGACGGTGACGCGGAAATTGTTGAAGGTGGACCAGGAGACATCGACCTTGAAATCCGCCATCTCGGTATCGCGGCCGCCGATGGTCACCATGCTGCGCGCCACCGGGCCGGTGCGCGATGGCTCGACAACGATGGGTCGTGTCTTCTTGGAAGGCTGCAGTGGCTGGGTCTCCACATCCTTGGTCAGCACGGCGATCTGCTGATCCTTCTTCTGGCCGGAGAGCAGCAGCATCAGCACGGCAATCAGCAGTGTGCCCGCCAGCGCCGTGACCAGCGCGATGGCCAGCGGCTTCTGGTAGAAGGCCAGTGGCTTCTCGGCCCAGGGCTGCGGTTCACCGGAGGCATCCAGCAACCGCAGTGCGGCGTTGATGCGATCCGCCATGCCCAGTTCAGTCAGCGTTAAGGGGTTTTCCCTACAATAACGTTCGAAATCCTGAGCTCCCTTGAGCGGCAGTTTTCCGCTCAGATAGCGCTCGATGATCTGGTTCTGCTGGATAAAAGTGGCGTCCATTTGGGTATATCGTGCACGGGGCAGCTGGCATCGACACGGCTTGCCTCACAGTTTTCCATATTCAGGATGATGACCATGTCAAAACACCGCTTCACATCACCCGCTCCTGGCGCCCTGATGGCCGCCACCATGGCTCTGGGAGCCTCCAGCGGGGCAATGGGCGCGGCCGCACCGGCCACCACCCCGGCCCCGGACGACGTCGCCATCACGATCTACAGCTCGGCCGCGCCGGGCGCAGTCTCGCCGGAGTACTACCGGCCTCTGCCTGGTCAGGGAACGCCCAATGCCATGGGCGTGCCCGGCTATGCGATGGTGCGCCAGGAACGTGGGGTGCAGCTCGCCAGCGGCCGTTCGCAGCTGCGCTTCACCGATGTGGCGGCCCTGATCGACCCGACCACGGTGACCTTCACCTCGCTCACCGATCCGGCCACCCGCGTGCTGGAGCAGAACTTCCAGTTCGATCTGGTGAGCACCGACAAGCTGCTGCTGAAATACATCGACAAGCCGCTGACCGTGGAGCGCAACACGGGCAGCAGCACCAGCACGGCCAGCGGCACGCTGCTGTCGTCGGTCGATGGCCTGGTGCTGCGCGGCAACGACGGCATGATCACGGCGCTGCGCGATTACTCCGCGCTGCGCTTCCAGGAACTGCCGGGCGGGCTCATCACGCGTCCGACGCTGCTGTGGGACATCAACTCGCCGCGCGGCGGTGCGCACAAGGCGCGCGTCACCTACCAGACGGGCGGCATCACCTGGTGGGCGGATTACAACCTGATCTTCACGGCCGGCAAGGATGCGAACAACGGGTTCATCGATCTCGCGGCCTGGGTCAGCATCATCAACCAGTCCGGCGCCACGTATCCGGATGCGAAGCTGAAGCTGATCGCCGGCGAGGTGAATCGCGCGCCACAGCCTTCGCCACGCGTGATGACCATGGCGATGGAGGCGCGCGGGGGCGAGAAGGATAGCGGCTTCGAAGAAAAGGCCTTCGACGAGTTCCATCTCTACACGCTCGGCCGTCGCACCACGCTGCCGAACAATTCGACCAAGCAGATCGAGCTGTTCGACCAGGCCAGCAAGATTCCGGCGCAGCGGTTGCTGGTGCTGTCGAATGCCCTGGGTTATTTCGGCGGCGGGCGGTACGAAGATCCGAACTTCCCGGCCACCGGCGAGAACAAGGTGGATGCCTACCTGGAGTTCCGCAACGACAAGGCCTCGGGCCTCGGCGTGCCGCTTGCCTGCCGGGCGCATCCGCGTGTCGCGGCTGGATGCGGCCGACAGTTCGCTGGAGTTCATCGGCGAGGATGTCATCGGCCACACGCCGCGCGATGAACGCGTGCGCGTGAAGCTGGGTTCCGCCTTCGATGTGGTGGGCGAGCGCAAGCAGGTGGATTTCCGCACCGACAGCCGCGCGCGCTGGATCGAAGAGGAGATCGAGGTCGAGGTGCGCAACCACAAGGACGAAGACGTGGAAGTGCAGGTGCGCGAGTTCCTGTTCCGCTGGAGCAACTGGCAGATCCTCTCGAGCAGCCAGGCCTTCACGAAGGAAGATGCGCGCACCATCCTGTTCCCGGTGAAAGTCCCGAAGAACAGCAACAGGACCGTGAAGTATCGGGTGCGTTACAGCTGGTAGCGGCAACGCCCGGGCGGCGCCTGGGCCAGGACCAGCGCCGTCAGTAGTGGCGCTTCACCGGTTCGGTGAGGCGCAGCGAGGCCAGCTCGGTGATCGGCAGCGGGCCTTCCATCAGGTAGCCCTGCGCGAAGTCCACCCCGATGGCCGACAGCCACTGCCGTGCCGTGGGCGATTCGATGCGCTTGGCGACGCAGTGCATGCCCAGCACGCGCGAGCCATGCGAGATCGCCGCCACCTGCGCCTGCGCCACCTTGTCTTTCAGCGCGGCCACCGTCAGCGAAGAATCGATCTTGAGCATCCGTACCGCGCGCTGCCGCAGCATGGGCAGCACTTCGGAGTGGAAGGTGAAATCGTCGATGACCACATGGCAGCCGGCCTTCTCGCTGAACTGGATGAAGCGCAGGGCCTGCTCCGGATATTTGCGGCACTGGTTCTCGCGGATCTCGAAGCCGAGCAGGCGCGGATTGATGCGCGCGTCGCGCAGCGCCTTTTCCACGAAGCCCATGAAGGAATCGTCGAGCAGGGCGCCGGTGGAAAGGTTGACCGAGAAGGCCGCGGGATCCACATCCAGCTGGGCGCGATTGCGGGTCAGCCACTGGCACAGTTCGCTGACCACCACGCGGTCGAGCTTGCCGCCACTGGCGGGATCTTCGGCGCGGTCGAGCATGTCGCGCGGGGCTTCCTGCGGCGCGGAGTCGACGGTGTCGGCGCGCAGCAGCACTTCATAGCGGCGCGTGCGGCCGGTGCTGCGCAGCTTCACCAGTTGCTGCACGAACAACGTGACCGGCTGGCCCTCGTGCTCGGCAACGGAATGGACGGCGCGGGGTTTCTCACCGGCCAGGCGCAGCGCCAGACGCTGCAGCAGCCGCGCAAACTGGGGCATGGTGATGCGCTCGCCGGTGCGACCACCGAGGCTGCGCAGGTTCACGTCGAGCAGCAGCGAGCCATGCAGGGCGCCGCGTGGATCGCGGGCGGCATAGGCCACGAGGCCACGGCCCTTGCCGATCTCGCGTTCGAAGGTGGCGCGTGAAGGCTCGAGCGCGAAGCAATCCAGCGCATCCAGCATGAAGCTCTGCTCGGCCCGGTCGATGTTGCCGGCGGAGATCCAGACGGGGGCGCCGGTGGCGTCATGCACGGAGGTGCGGTACACGTCCGAGCCGGACATGGCCGCGCCGATTTCCAGGGCTACTTCCTCGACTTTCGTCGGCAGCGATTTGATGGTGGTGACTTCGTCCGATGACATGCGCGAAGTCTGGCCATTGCCGACTCAACGCGACGTGATGCACCCCGCAGGTGCGGATTAACCAGCGCAGGCGCTACAATATGACCAATTGTCAGGGGGTATTGGAGCGGCTATGAATCATTCCATGATTGCCGACGAAATGGCCGTCTTTGCCCGTGTGGTGGAGATGAACGGATTCACCGCCGCCGCCCGCAAATTGCAGGTCCCGAAGGTGCGGGTGAGCCGGGCCGTCGCCGCACTGGAGCGAGCGCTCGGCGCCAGGCTCCTGGAGCGCACCACTCGCCGCATTTCCCTCACCACCGCAGGCAAATCCATCCTGGCGCATTGCCAGCGCGTGGCGCTGGAAGTGGAGGCCGCGCGCGCCGCCCTGCAGCCGGTGGCAGAGGGCGCGCAGCTGCGCGTGGCCATCGACCAGGGCTTCGGCCGCCTGCTGGTGGCGCCGCTGGTGCCGCGTTTCCTGGAGCGCTTTCCGCAGGTCACGCTGCGGCTGATCAACGCCGACGAAGTCACCGACGGTGCGGGCTTCGATGTGGAGCTGCGCAGCGACGGGCGGGTGGCGGAAGGCGAGGTGGCCAGCTCCCTGGGCACGCCGCCGATGATCCTCTGCGCCGCGCCGAATTACCTCGCTGGCAAGTCGCTGCCGCAGACGCCCAAGCGAGCTGGGCCAGCACGCCATGCTGTGGGCGGCGGCAGGGCCGGATTCCACGCTGCGCCTGGCCAAGAACGGCGGTGCCGTGACGGTGCCGGGCACGCCGCGGCTGGTGGCGCAGGACCTTGCTGCCTTGCATGCCGCGGTGGCGGCGGGGCTCGGCATCGGCGCGCTGCCGGAGTTCATGTGCCGCAACGGCCTCGCGATGAAGCGGCTGGTGCGCCTGCTGCCGGACTGGGAAGTCGCCGATCCGGTGGAGCTCACGGCGGTGAGCCCGGCCGACCGCGCCGTCGAGCCGGCCGTGCGCAGCTTCGTGGATTTCCTCGCGGCCAACATCGTGCCGGCGCTGGCGGGTGCGCCGGAGGCGCCGGAAGGCAAGCCGGTTGCGCGCAAGGCGGTGGGTTGATGTTCCATTCGCCGCTGCGGGAGATCCGCTTTGTCATGCACGAGCTGCTGGGTGATGCCGCGCTCGAGCCGGCCTATGCAGATATCGAGTATTCCGCTGAACTTGGCGACAATATCGTCGAAGAAGCCGCCAAGTTCGCCGAAAATGTGCTGGAACCGCTGAATCGCAGCGGTGACGAAGAGGGCGCGCGCTGGTCGGCGGAAGGCGTGACCACGCCGAAGGGGTTCAAGGCCGCCTACGAGTCGTATGTCGAGGCCGGCTGGGCGCAGTTGGCCGTGGGCGCAGCGCATGGCGGGCAGGGCATGCCGCAGCTGGTCAACACGGCAGTCGAGGAGCTGATGTTCGCGTCGAACATGGCGTTCTTCCTGGGCACTTCACTGGCGCGTGGTGCCGTGGAGGCCATGGCGGCTTCCGGCACGCCGGAGCAGCAGGCGCAGGTGCTGCCGAAGCTCGTGACCGGCGAGTGGATGGGGACGATGAACCTCACCGAGTCGCAGGCGGGTTCCGATCTCGGGCTGATGCGCACGCGCGCCGTGCCGCATGGCGATCACTACCGCCTCTTCGGTCAGAAGATCTTCATCACCTACGGGGATCACGACCTCACCGACAACATCATCCATCTGGTGCTGGCCCGCATCGATGGCGCGCCCGAGGGCGTGAAGGGCATTTCGCTGTTCTATGTGCCGAAGTTCCTGCTCAATGCCGATGGCACGAACGGCGCGCGCAATGATCTGCGCTGCATCTCGATCGAACACAAGCTCGGCATTCATGGCAGCCCTACCTGCGTGATGTCCTTTGGCGAGCAGGAGGGCGCGGTGGGTTATCTGCTGGGGCCACCGCATGCGGGGCTTTCATTCATGTTCATCATGATGAATGCGGCGCGGCTGTCGGTGGGCGTGCAGGGCCTGGCGCAGTCCGAGCGTGCCCTGCAGCGTGCGCTCGACTGGGCGCGCAACCGCCTGCAGGGGCGGGTGGCGGGCAAGCCTTCGCCGGTGGCCATCATCGAACATCCGGATGTGAAGCGAATGCTGCTGTCGATGAAGGCGCGCACCGAAGGCATGCGCGCGCTGTGTTATTTCGCGGCGCTCGAGCTCGACAAGGCGCATCGCGCTGCCGATGAGGCACAGCGCCAGGCGGCATTGATGCGCGCCGAACTGCTGATTCCCGTCGTGAAGGGCTGGTGCACCGAGACCGGCATCGAAGTCACCTCCACCGGCGTGCAGGTGCATGGCGGCATGGGCTATGTGGAAGAAACCGGCGCTGCGCAGTTCCTGCGCGATGTGCGCATTGCTTCCATTTACGAAGGCACGACGGGTATCCAGGCCAACGACCTGATCGGTCGCAAGCTGGGGCGGGATCGCGGCGCGGCGATGACGGCGCTGCTGCAGGAGCTGCTGGCAGAGTTGAACGCATCGCGCGCGTTGCTGCCTGCGGCCAAGGCCACGCGCAATGCGGCCACCGAAGCACTCACCACGCTGCGCGATGCCACCGAGGCGGTGCTGCGCATGCATGCGGAGGCGCCTGCCCAGGCGCAGGCCGTGGCGGTGCCGTATCTGAAACTCTGCGGGCTGGTGTTCGCCGGTGCGTTGCTGGCGCGCGCTGCGACGGTGTCGGAGGCGGCACTGCAGGCCAATGCCGGCGATGCGTTCTACCTCGGCAAGCTGCAGACCTGCCGCTTCTACGCGGAACAGGTGCTGCCGGAAGCGCTGGGCCTGGCGCGCGTGGTGAAGGGCGGAGCGGGCAGCGTGGCCGAGACGGAGTCGGAACTTATCTGACAGCGCCGGTGGTGGTGAGTGTGTCCGATGTCGGCGGCAGCCGCTTCGGCCACAACACGCTGCCGAGCAGCACGCAGGCTGCAGCGACGATCAGCAGCCCTGCGGCAATGCCGCTGCCCGAGAAGGAAAACAGCAGCACGCCCTCGACCAGTTGCAGCAGGCCGAAGATGACGATGACCTCGCGCGACACCGCGTGCGGCTTCCACGCCACGATGGCATAGAGCAGGCCGATCAGCAGTGCCTGGCAGCCGAAGGCCAGCCACAGTGCGCGGATGGATTGGGTGAGATCCGGCTGCAGGCCGTTGTTGGCCAGCGCAATCGACAGCACGAAATAGCGGATGAAGTAGAACAGCGCGAGCCCGGCCAGTGCCAGCGAGCTGATGATCATGCAGTAACGGAAGCTCGTGAGTTTCATGTGTCCTTGCGCAGGCTGGCGTAGGCATCGAGAGCGCGTTGCCGGCTGCTTCTGAGATCAGTGACGGGAAGAATATAGCCCGCTGTGCCGGCTTCGGGTACATACCTGCGCCGATAGGCGCCATCGGGATCAAAGCGCTCTGCCTGGGTTTCGGGGTTGAAGACCCTGAACCACGGTGAGGCATCCGGGCTGGTGCCCGCGACCCACTGCCAGTTGAGTGCATTGCTCGCGAGGTCGGCATCCACCAGGGTGTCCCAGAACCAGCGTTCGCCCTGCTGCCAGGGATGCAGCAGGTTCTTCACGAGGAAAGATGCGGTGATCATGCGCACGCGGTTGTGCATCCAGCCGGTCTGCCACAGTTCGCGCATGCCGGCATCGACCATGGCATGGCCGGTGCGTCCGCGCGACCAGGCGCGAAACTCGGCAGGGATATTGCGCCAGGCGATGGCTTCGAACTGCGGGCTGCGCGGCCGGTCTGGCAGGGTGGGATGCAGCACGAGCTGCTGCGTGGCGAACTCGCGCCAGATGAGTTCTGCGAGGAATTTTCCGCTGCGGGTTTCCTCGCTGGCGATCCCGGCGCGTTCGCCGGCTTTCATCACTGCCGTCCAGACCTGGCGTGGCGACAGTTCGCCGTGGCGCAGGTACGGAGACAGTCTGTGATGGCACGTGCAGATCGGGACGATCGCGCTGTTCGGCGTACAGGGAGAGCCGCTGCTCGACGAAATCCTTCAGTGCCGCGCGTGCGCCGGATTCTCCGGGTTGCCAGTGCTGCGCCAGGGTCTTGTGCCAGGGAATGCCTGGCAGCAATGCCAGCCCTTCGAGCTGCTCGGAGGCGGGCCAGCTCGGCGGTGCCGGAATGATCTGCGGTGATCCTTCCGGCGCTTCGATCCGTGCCTGCTGCAGGAATGCGCGCCAGAAGGGCGTGAACACCTGGTAGGGCGCTCCGGTGGCGCTCTTGATCGTGGCGGGTTCGATGAGCCGCGAAGAATGAAAGCCGTGGCCGATGAGTCCGGCTGTGGCGATGGCCTTCTGCAACGCCTGCTCCACCTGCATCGCAGCGGGTTCGTAGCGGCGGTTCCAGTAGATCTGCGTGGCGCCGGTGGCAGCGGCCAGTCGCAGCAGGCCATCGACTGTGGGGCCGGTCTGCAGAATCAGACGCGAGCCGCGCTGCTGCAAGGCTGCCTGCAGCTGTTGCAGCGATTCATGCAGCCACCAGCGTGCGGCGGCGCCGGGTGCCCAGGCGCCTTCTTCCGCAGGGTTCCAGGTGAACACCGGAATGACATGCTTCGCGGCGGAGGTTGCGGCGCGCAATGCAGGATTGTCGGCGAGGCGCAGGTCCTGACGGAACCAGAGCAGTGCCGTGCTCATGTCGCGGCGTCAGGCTGCGCGTGGCGCGCTGTTGAGCGAATCGAGGAAGTGCTTGCGCTGCAGTGCATCCAGCGTCGACCAGTCGATCTTTTCGCAGAACTGGCGGCGCAGCTCGCTGTCGGAGGCGCCATGCGGATTGTTGAGCAGCGCCGGTGGCGAAGTGGCGAGCAGTGGCGCGGCATCGGCCAGCAGTTGCAGCACGGCTTCATGCACCACCGGGCTGCGCGTCAGTTCATTGTGCGCCACCTGGCAATACCAGGCTTCGCAACCGTCGAGCGTGGCGCGACTGGTGGGCACGGTGCCGTCGCCGGTGAAGTCGAGGCGGTAGTAGAAATCATCTTCCACGCGGGTGACGTTGACGGCGGTTTCAAAGCCGAAACCGGCGATGGCGCTGATGCGCGCATCCGGTCCGCCGAGCCGCAGCATGGTGACGCGATCCAGCAGCGTGGCATTGGGTTGTGGCCCGGTGCGCGGCCAGTTGCGCGAGTCGATGAGGTCGAGCATGCCGTCGAGCGGCAGCATCTGGTAGAGACTGTGGAAACTCGAGAACACCTCGCGCGCCAGAGTTTCGGCATCGTGCACGCTGTCGATCTGCGCGAGGCGACGCACCAGCGGATACACGCCACGCACGGCCTGTACCGGTGCATACGAGCCGCCATGCGGTGTGCCCACCGTGATCAGGCGCTGAATGCGCGAGCTGGTTTGGGCGCGCAGCGCGATGCGGGCGATCAGGCCACCCATGCTGTGGCCAATCACGGAAAGATCACCCGCGGATTCGGTGGCCAGCTGCCGTGCGAGCACTGCGCCGGTTTCCGTGATGTCGCGGCGCCAGTCGTAGGCAAAGCAGCGCACGGTGTAGCCGGTGGCCTGCAGCGCGAACTTCAGTGGCAGATAGCCGTGCAGCACCGGGCCACAGGCCATCACTGGCGGGCCGGGCATGGTGAGCAGGTTGAGCCGGCCCTGGCTGATGTCCGTGGGGTCGATCCACAACAGATCGTCGGGCACATTGCCCGTGCGGCGCAGGCACAGCTGCGAACCCATGAGGCCCGGCACGATATAGACGCAGCGGTCCGGGTCCTGGGTGGCGGCGGCCGCGGCAGCGGCCATGGGCTGAAGCCGCGCGTACTCCGCTTCGCCGAAGTAGGCGATCAGCTCGCGGCGCCGCGCACCGGCAGCGAGCAGCTGTTCGACGGTGCCCTCGGGCCACACCAGCCGGTCGTACACGGAAACATCGGCGCGTTCGGTCATGACTCCACCTGCTTGCCGGCGGTCTCGGCGATGATCTCGCACACCGCTTCGATGGCGATGCTGCGGGCGGAGGTCTTGCGCCACAGCGCGCCGATGTGGCGCACCGGCACGGGCTTCGAAAACGGCAAGGTCACCACGCCGCGCGCATCACCGTAGGCGCCAATGCTGGCGAGCAGGGGCAGCAGCGTGATGCCGCCACCGGAGGCCACCATCTGGCGCAGTGTCTCGAGGGAGGTGGCGCGGAAGTCCTGCTTTTCATGCAGCTGCGCGCGCGCGCAGACATCGAGTGCCTGGTCACGCAGGCAGTGGCCATCTTCCAGCAGCAGCAATGTCTCGCCGTTCAGGTCCGTGGCCTTGAGCGATCTGCGGCTGGCCAGCGCGTGCAGTTCAGGGACGGCCACCACGAACGGTTCGTCGAACAGCGTGCGTTCCATGAGTCCGTCGATGGGCACTGGCAGCGCCAGGATGCCGAGGTCTATGTCGCCGGCCTGCAGGTGATCGAGCATGGGGCCCGTCTGGTATTCATAGAGCAGCAGCTCGATGCGTGGCAGCTTCCTGCGAATGCGGGCAGCCACCAGCGGCAACAGGTAAGGGCCGATGGTGGGCAGCAGCGCCATGCGCAGCCGGCCGGCAAGTGGATCGCGCTGCAGTTCGGCAAGTGCGACGATTTCGTCGCTGGCCTCGATGATGCGCCGCGCCCGCGCCACCACCTGCGCACCGGCTTCGGTGAGCGCGATGCGCCGCGGATGCCGTTCCACCAGCTGCACGCCGAGATAATCCTCCAGCTTCTTGAGCTGCGCGGACAACGTGGGCTGGCTGACGAAGCAGCGGGCCGCAGCCTGGCCGAAGTGGCGCGTGTCGGCCACGGCCACGAGGTAGCGGAGATCCTTGAGTTTCAGATCGGCCATTGACCGATTCTATCGAAAACGGGGCGGCGATCTATGCCCGTGGCAAACAGTGAGCGATCAGGGCGCGATGCTGCGCATGGTCATCGCCATGGCCTGTTCGTACAGCTCGGTCCGGCTCGTGTTGCGGTGGGCCAGCAGGCCCTCCTTGGTGGCAGCGATCTGGATCACGCCGTGCATGAAGCCCCACATGGCGATGGCGACTGCATCGGGTGCGCCGATGTCGGCGCGAACCGATCCGTCCGCGATGCCATCACGGATCGCGGCAATGAGCTCGGCATGGCAGGCATCGCCCAGTTCCAGGCAGCGACCCGGCAACTGCTGCATGTCTGCAGGGCTGCGCGCTTCGAAACGCGCCATGGCTTCGAAGTGGACGGGGTGGTTCCGGGAGAAGGCCACATAGGCGTTGCCCATGGCCGCAAGGCGTGCGCGCCCATTCGGCGCCGAGCGCGTGGCGCTGGAAAACTGCTCGTGAAGCAGCTCCAGCGCCCGCTCGTACAGTGCGAGGCAAATTGCGGCCTTGTCTTCGAAGTACACGTAGACCAGTGCCCGCGACAAACGCGCGCGGCGCGCAACCTGGTCCATTGTGATCGCATCGAAGCCGCCTTCGGCCGCTGCAGCCGCCGCCGCATCGAGAATGTCGTTGCGGCGGCGGTCTTTTTCCTCTCGACGGCGGTCTGTCAGCTCACTCATCAGGTGACAGTATGTCTAGTCGCTGACAGACTGTCAATTTCTGGATGAGTGACTATTATTTGACGTCAGCGCGACAATCAGGCTGTCATGGCGCCCATTGTTTCACAGTTTGTTCCAATCCATCCCGAACGGCCGCCGCGGCCGAGGGGCCGGGCTTGCCGGGGCCATTGGCGGTACCGAGGCAGATGAAGCCGATCAGGTGATCCGTGGCTTCAAGACCCAGGCTGGCCTTGAAGGGTGTATCGAACACCCCGGGGCCGGAGAAGAGGAAGGCGCTATAGCCGAGTGCGTGGGCCGCATTGAGCACCAGCTGGGTGGCGCCGGCTGCCGCGAAGGCCTGCTCGATCGCCGGGACCTTGTGGGCAAGATCGATCTTCGCGGCTGCCACCACGAGCAATGGCGCGCGGGCGGTGAGGCGGTACTTCTCGCGGTTGCGCTCGTAGCGCGACGGATCAGCCTGCACTCGTGTCGCGGCTTCGGCCAGGCGATCGTAGAAGAGCTCGTACTGCTCCGGGCGCACGATCTGGAATCGCCAGGGGCGGAGCCGGTCATGGTCGGCCGCACGCTGCGCGGCGCCGAGTATCTGCTGCAGCTCCTCGTCGTTGGGAGCGGGCGCTTGCATGAACGAGCCGGCCAGTGAGTTGCGGCTGAGCAGGGAATCGATTGCTGAGGTGTGCATCGTGGCATTCTACCGAAACCCGCAAACGCGACCTCAACCTCTCGGTGCCATGGAATTTGATCTGCAACCGCAGCTGCGTGGCCAGCTGCTGACTCTGCGTCCCCTGCAAGCCAGCGACCGCGAAGCCCTGTGGGAGGTTGCGCGTGATCCGCTGATCTGGGAGCAACACCCCGACAAGACGCGTTACGAGCCCGAGGGCTTTGCGCGCTTTTTCGAAAGCTCGCTCGAGTCCGGCAGTGCATTGGTCGTGCTGGATGCCCACGGCAAGATCATCGGTTCGGCCCGCTACTACGACTGGGACCCTGAGCTGCGCGAAGTGGCCATCGGCTACACCTTCATCGCCCGCTCCGCCTGGGGTGGCGCGGTGAACCGCGAGTTGAAGCAACTGATGATCGGCCACGCAGCGCGCTGGGCCGAGCGCGTCTGGTTTCACGTCGGCAAACACAATCTGCGCTCGCGCCGCGCCATGGACAAGATCGGCGCTAAAGCCCAGTTCGAAGGGCCGCGGCCGTTGAACGGCGAGATGATTCCGTTCGTCTACTACCGGATCGATACGCGCGGGTGGCAACTGCCCAGCGTGTAGCGCTCGCTCGAACGGGTGCCCGCCTATTCGCTTTCTGCTTCCGGCGTCCAGCGCCGCCTGCTCCGGCGCGTCCGGCAGCATCAGCCGAGAGGCCAGTGTAGTGGCTCGAAAATCACATCTTCCACTTTGGTAGAATTAAGTCTCTACTATAGTGACGCACTTCACTTTTTCGGTCATGCACATGCCCCCCACATGGAACCGCGCGCCCGATACAACCTCAACCATCGCCAAGTCGCGCACGCATCAGGCCCGCGCATGCCGCAAGCCACGCCGCTTCCCTGGCGAACGCGCCAATGGATGATGTGGACCAGCGCATCGCGCGCCGGGTGGCGGAGCTGCGCAGTGAAAGCGGGTTTACGCTGGACGAGCTGGCGGGGCGCAGCGGTGTCAGCCGCGCGATGATCTCCAAGATCGAGCGGATGCAGGTGAGTCCGACTGCCGTGGTGCTCAACAAGCTCGCCATCGGCCTTGGGTGTGTTGTTGCCCGCGCTGCTGGGATTCACCGGTGAAGGGGCCGCCACTGCCGCTGAGCCCGATCACGCGGCGCAAGGACCAGCCTCGATGGGAAGATCCGGAGTCCGGCTATCAGCGCCGGACACTGACGCCACCGGATGTGGTGCAGCCGATGCAGCTCAGTGAAATCTGGTTCCCGCCGCGGGCGCGGATGACTTTCGAGAATGCACCCGGCGGTCGTCCGGTCTGCCAGCAGATCTGGATGCTCAGCGGTGAAATGCGGGTTCGGCAGGGCGACAAGGACAAGGAGCACCGGCTGACGGCCGGCGATTGCCTCGCGTTGACGCTGGATCAAGCCGTGCACTTCCACAATGCAGGAAGCTCTGCGGCACGCTACCTCGTCGTCACGTGCGACCAGCTGACGTCTAGTCGCCGAAAGTTCTCGAACTGCAGCGGCACGCCGATCTCCGCCTTCCGCATGTGGGCCATCGCATCCTGCAGGTCATCGCGCTTCTTGCCGGTGACGCGCACTTTGTCGCCCTGGATCTGGGCCTGAACCTTCAGGCCGCTTTCCTTGAGCAGCTTGACGATCTTGCGGGCCGAGTCGGCGTCGATGCCATGCTTGAGGACCACATTCTGGCGGGCTCCGCCCAGGTTCATGTCGATGTCCTTCAATTCGATGCAGGAGGGATCGATGCCGCGCTTGGCGACGCGCAGCAGCAGGATGTCGAGCATCTGCTTCAGCTGGAACTCGGAGTTCGCCTTCATGAGGATGGTGAAGGGGTCCTTCGCATCGCGGGTGTATTCCGCGTCGGAGCCCCTGAAGTCGAAGCGCTGACCCAGCTCGCGAGTGGCCTGATCCAGGGCGTTGGTCAGTTCGTGACCATCGATGTCCGAAACGGTGTCGAATGAGGGCATGTTGGTTCCTGTCTCAGCTGGCCTGTGCGGGGAAACCATCGGCGCCGGTGCGCCAGGGAGTCCAGAGCAGCAGCAGTTTGCCGATGGCGATGTCGGATTTGCGGGGGGTGAGGTTCACGGCGCGCAGCTCCAGTTGCTGCGCATCGGCGGTGGCATCGATCGCCGCGATGGCGGCTTCGCATTCCTTGTTGAGGTCGGCGATGCGCTGCTCGATCTGGCCGGCGGATTCATCGGCGCGCTGCACGTCTTCGGATTCGCGGCCGATGCGCGTGGCGGATTTCGCGGCGGTGGTGGCGCGGCCGATGTTGCCAACCGAAGCGGCCTTGCGACCGAGGAAGGCGCCGAGGATGGTGGCGCCCACGGAGATCGCGGTCTGGAATTTCTGCTGCGACAGCTGGCCGCGTTCGCGCTCGGCGCGTTCCCGCGCACGCTGCAGCTGATTCTGCAGCGTGGCGAGCTTCGGTCCGAACTTCTCCCGCAGCTTGCCGGCCTCAGCATCGCGCTGCTCGCGCAGCGCGAGCGCGAGGCGGCTGCGGAAATCTCCTTCCGATTCGCCAGGCCTGGAAAGCAGCTTCAGGGCATCGCAGGACCACAGCTGCAGCTTCTGGTTCTGGTAGAGCCAGGCCGCGAGGCTCTTGCCCCACTGCGCGTAGGTGGCTGCGCGTTGCGCGCCGACGGGCAGATCGGCAAAGGTGGCGCCGGCTACGGCATCGCGGGTCAGCGCCGTGCTCTCGCAGGCTTCGTTTTCCTCCCACAGCACTTCCTTGCCATCATCCGAAATGGTGGCCGCAAGACTGATCTGCTGCCATTCATCCACGCCGGCGGGTTTGTCGATGAAGTGCAGCTTCGCGATGCCGAAGGCGCGTGGCTGGTAGGTGATGCGATCGGCAGCGCCGCGCACAGGCAGGAAGGCCTCTTCGATTTCAGCCGGCAAAGCAGGGCGGGTGGCGGTGATGGCGGCAGAGGCGGCCGCGGCGGCCTGCGGTGTGGTGCCCCGTGGCGCAATGCCGTGGTCGGTTGCCCGCTGTTTGCGCGGCGCCATCAGTCGGCTGATCTCTGCGGGAGTCAGCGGGCCGCGCAGATAGGACAGCGCCCAGCGGCTCTTCAGCAGCACCGGTGCATCGTCGTGCACATTGCGCATCAGGAACACACGCTGCGTGAGGGCGCCGACCAGACGCGCCAGTTCTTCGCGCGAGGGGCCGCTGCCGGCCAGTGCCGAGGTCAGGCCATCCAGCAGGCGGTCGCGATCGCGCTCGGTCTGCAGCCGGCCAATGAGCCAGGTGCCGGTGTTGCCGAGGCCCTTGTAGTCGAGATCGACGGGGTTCTGCGTGGCCAGCACCACGCCCAGACCATAGGCACGCGCCTGTTTCAGCAGCGTCAGCATCGGCGGTTTGGAAGGCGGCACGGCCGAGGGCGGGAAATAGCCGAAGATCTCATCCATATAAAGGATGGCGCGCAGCGACGAGGTGCCGGGCTGGCGACGCATCCAGCCGATCACCTCGTTCAGCAGCAGCGTGACGACGAACATGCGCTCGGCATCGGAGAGATGCGCGATGGAAATGATGGCGATGCGTGGCTTGCCTTCGGGCGTGAACAGCAGGCGCTGCGCATCGAGCGGCTCGCCGCGTGTCCAGGTGGCGAAGCGCGGCGAAGCGAGCAGGCCATTGATGGCCAGTGCCAGTGCCATGCGTTCCTTGGCCGGGAAGAAGGTTTCCAGATCCAGCGCGCCGAGCTTCTCGACGCCAGGCTTCTGCACGCTGGCCACCAGCGTCGCCAGATCCACCGTGCGGCCGGCACGCCAGGCCTGATCGAGCAGGTTCGACAGCAGGATGTGTTCGCGGCTCTGCAGTGGATCGGCATCGCGGCCGAGCAGGGTCAGCAGGCCGGATACGACGGAGCTGATGCGTTCGGCCAGGGCGCTGCTGTCTTCCAGCAGTTCAGCGGGCGGTGGCGACAGCGACTGCAGCACCGAGAGAGGCAGGCCGCTGTCGGAGCCCGGGGTGTAGATGGCGACATCGGCGGCATTGCGGAAACGGGCGATGCGGTCGGGCGCCTGGTCCCACTCGGCTAGGCCGGCCTGCCATTGCTGCGAAACCTGCGCGGCGTACTGCTCCACCGAAAGGTTGCGACGCGCGGCTTCGCCGCTGTCGACCCAGCCGGCGAAATCCTGCGGCGCGAGCTCGGGAAAGCTCAGCATCAGGTTGCCGAGATCGCCCTTGGGGTCGATGCAGATGGCCGGGATGCCGTCGATGGCGGCTTCTTCCAGCATGGCGAGGCACAGGCCGGTCTTGCCGCTGCCGGTCATGCCCACGCAGATGGCGTGGGTGGTGAGGTCGCGCGAGTCGTAGAGCAGCGGTTCGTCGGAGGTCTTGCCGGACGCGGCGTCGAAGACGCGGCCCAGGTAGAACGCGCCCAGCTTCTCGTAATCCGTCTTCATGCACTCGCCACCCGCGGTTCAATTCCGGTCAGGAATCCGCGGGATTGTAGCGCGGCTCAGTCGTTGTGCCCCTCCCGCCCTGGAATCCACTGGGTGCCGGCGAGTGGCACGCCGGCCATGGCTGCGGATTCGACGGTGAGCGCCACCAGATCCTCGCGCTCCAGGTGGTGCACATCCTGTTTGCCGCAGGCGCGGGCCAGCATGGTGAGTTCCATGGTCAGCGTCTTCAGGTAATTGCGGACGCGGCGCGCGCCGGTCTCGACTTCGAGCCGCTGTTCCAGGATGGCGTCCTGCGTGGTGACGCCCACCGGGCAACGACCCGTGTGGCAGTGGTGGCACAGGCCGGGGCGCGTGCCGAGGGCTTCGTAGTCGGCCGTGGCATCGATGTGTTTGCCCTGCTGCATGTAGCTGCTGCTGTTGCAGCCCAGCGAGACCAGGATGCCCTGGCCGATCGACACCGCATCGGCGCCGAGTGCCAGCGCCTTCGCGGCATCGGCGCCGGAACGGATGCCGCCGGAGACGATGAGCTGCACGACGCCGGTCATGTTGAGATCTTCCAGCGCATCGGCGGCCTGCCGCACGGCGGCGAGGGTGGGAATGCCCACATGCTCGATGAAGGCGAGCTGCGTGGCGGCGGTGCCGCCCTGCATGCCGTCGACCACCACCACATCGGCGCCGGAATGCACGGCGAGCTTCACGTCATGGAATACGCGCGTGGCGCCCTACCTTCACGTAGATGGGCTTCTGCCAGTCGGTGATCTCGCGCAGTTCGCGGATCTTGATGGCGAGATCATCGGGTCCTGTCCAGTCGGGGTGGCGCGAGGCGGAGCGCTGGTCCACGCCTTCCGGCAGCGTGCGCATCTTCGCCACGCGCGGATTGACCTTCTGGCCGAGCAGCATGCCGCCACCACCGGGCTTCGCGCCCTGGCCGATCACGACTTCGATCGCATCGGCGCGGCGCAGGTCATCGGGATTGAAGCCATAGCGCGACGGCAGGCACTGGTAGACCAGATGTTTGGACGAGCGACGCTCTTCGTCGGTCATGCCGCCATCACCGGTGGTGGTGGAGGTGCCGACTTCGCTCGCGCCGCGGCCGAGGGCTTCCTTCACATTGGCGGAGAGCGCGCCGAAGCTCATGCCCGCAATGGTGATGGGGATGTCGAGCTCGAGCGGCTTCTTCGCGTAGCGCGAGCCGAGCACGGTGCGGGTGGCGCATTTCTCGCGATACCCTTCCAGCGGATAACGCGACAGCGAGGCGCCGAGCAGCAGCAGATCGTCGAAATGCGGCAGTTTGCGCTTCGCGCCCATGCCGCGGATCTCGTACAGGCCGGTGGCCGACGCGCGCTGGATGTAATCGATCGTGTGACGATCGAAGCTTGCGGATTCTTCCACTTCAATACTCCTGATTGGCGTCGGCGTTCCAGTGGTACAGGCTGCGCGCGGACGCCACCTTCCGGAACTCGCTGGGGCTATGGGAAAAGCCGGCACGGGCCAGCAGCGCCGTCAATGCGGTGACGTCGGCGGGTGTCATCTCCTCGAAGCGCGCATCGGCGCCGAGAGATGCCACCTTGCCGCGCACATAGATCACGGCCTCGTAGAGCGAATCACCCAGTGCTTCGCCGGCATCGCCGCAGATCACGAGGCGCCCGGCCTGCGCCATGAAGGCCGAGAAGCTGCCGACATTGCCGCCGACCACGATGTCGCCGCCCTTGAGCGAGATGCCACAACGCAGCGAGGCATCGCCCTCGATGATCAGGCAGCCGCCATGCGCCGAGGCGCCGGCGCTGGTGGAGGCGAAGCCCTTGATGCGCACCTCGCCGCTCATCATGTTCTCGGCGGCGCCGGTGCTGGCATTGCCATGCACGGTGACCTTCGCATGTTTGTTCATGCCGGCCACGTAGTAGCCCGCATGACCCATGACATCGATCTCGAACGGTGCGTCGGCGCCGCAGGCGATGGCATGCGCGCCATCCGGGTTCAGCACCCGCACCTTCGGCAGCGGCGACAACGTGGTGTTGGCGTGCAGCCAGCCATTCAGTTCACGCAAGGCCCCCTCGGGCGCCAGGTCGAAATCCTTCTGCATCGTGCTCATGCGCGTTTCCAGGAGTAGATGGTGCGGGGCTGGGGTTCGAAGAGCTTCGCGCTGGCGACGCCAGGCAGATGCGCCAGCGAGCGGAACTCCGAGGCCACCGCCACGTAGTCGTTCGTCTCGGCCACGATGGCGGGCTTGCAGGCGAAGGGATCGCGCACCAGCGACAGGCCGTTCTGCGTGCCGATCAGGAAGGTGAAGAAGCCGTCGAGTTCGGTGAAGCCCTTGTCGATGGCCTGCTCGATGCTGTCGCCTTCGCGCATGCGCCATTCCAGGAAGCGGCAGGCGGCTTCGGTGTCGTTGTCGGTTTCGAAGTGGATGCCGAGCGGCTCGAGCTTGCGGCGGATGAGGCAGGGGTTGGACAGCGAGCCGTTGTGCACGAGGCAGAAATCCTCGCCGGCGGTGAAGGGGTGCGCGTGTGCGGGCGTCACCGCGGACTCTGTGGCCATGCGGGTGTGGCCCACTGCGTGGCTGCCTGCCAGCTTCACGAAGCCATAGCGATCCGCGATGGCGCCGGGTGTGCCGATGTCCTTGTAGAGATCGATGCGATGACCTTGCGAGAGGATCACGAGCCCGGGGCAGGCGCTGGCGAGATGCTGCTTCACGGCGTGGATGTCTGCCCGCGTGCTGAGCACGGCATGGCGGCCGCTGTCATGCAGGGCATGCTCGCCGGGGACTGCCTGGGTCAGCGCGCGCAGGAATGCCGCCCAGTCCGCATCGCCATGCAGCTGGAACAGGCTGAGTTTGGTGGCGAGAGTGGGCGTGGTGGCGAAGACCGCGAGGCCGGCGGAGTCCGGACCGCGATCGGTCATGCCCACCAGCATCGGCACCAGCAATTCGCCCAGCCGATCATCCCAGGAGGGGTTCTTCAGCAGCAGTCCGACGATTCCACACATGTTTAGAAGAACTCCACATAGCGGTTGGTTTCCCAGTCCGACACATGGCGTGCGTACTCGGTCCATTCCATGCGCTTCAGCGCGATGAACTCGGCGGCCAGCTTCTCGCCGAGCGCGTCCTGAATCACATGGTCCTGTTCGAGGGCCGTGATGGCTTCCAGCAGGTTCTGCGGCAGCAGGCCGATGCCCTGGCGCTTCAGATCCTCGGCAGTGGCTTCGTACAGATTGGTGTTGACCGCCGGGCCCGGGTGCAGACGGCGCTTCACGCCATCCATGCCCGCTGCGGCAATGGCGGCGGAAACGAGGTAGGGATTGCAGCCGGAATCCGGCAGCCGCATCTCGAGGCGACCACCCGGAATGCGCACGCAGCTGGTGCGGTTGTTGTCGCCATAGGCGATGTAGGCCGGCGCCCAGGTTGCGCCGGAGAGGGCGCGGCCCACCACCAGTCGCTTGTACGAGTTGACCGTGGGTGCGCAGATGGCCGTCAGCGCGCGGGCGTGTTTCAGCAGACCGCCGAGGAAGAAGTAGCCCATCTCCGACAGCGCCAGTCCCTGCGGGTCGTTGGCATCGTGGAACAGGTTGCTCTTCTCCGCGCTGCCCACGGAGATATGGAAATGCGCGCCGCTGCCCGTGCGGTTCGAGAACGGCTTGGGCATGAAGGTGCCGATCATGCCGTGCTTGCGGGCGATCTCGCTCACGGCCATCTTCACCAGCGTGAAGTTGTCGGCGGATGTCAGTGCGTCGGAATAGGTGTAGTTCACCTCGAACTGGCCGTTCGCATCCTCGTGGTCGATCTGGTAGACGTCCACGCCTGTGGTGCGCAGGGAGCTGGTGAGTTCGTCGAGGAAGCCGCTGGCGCGTGACAGGCCCTTGTAGTCGTAGCAGGGCTTTTCCAGTGTGTCCGTTGAATCAAAGGGCTTGAGCGCGCCGTTGGCATCGCGGGCCAGCAGCATGAACTCCGGTTCGATGCCGGTGTAGAGCGTGAGGCCTTCTGCGGCCATCTTGTCGAGCTGGCGCTTCAGTACCACACGCGAGCAATAGGGCCAGGGCGCGCCCTTCACCGTGCCATTGCAGACGATGCGCGCATGGCCGGGCATCCATGGCAGCGCGCGCAGGGTGGTGGGGTCGCCCACTGCCATGTAGTCGGGGCCATGCGGGCCCATGCCGAAACCCCACAGCGCGAAGCCCGCGAAGCCGGCGCCATCTCCGAGCACCATGTCCAGATGCTCGATGGGCACGGCCTTGGCCTTGGCGGCGCCGTGGATGTCGACGAACTGCGCCAGCACGTAGCGGACGTTCTGGGCGCGCAATCCGGACAGGAGCTCTTTGCTGTTCATCGTGATCCTCGGATGGTGTTCAGGCATTCCTGCAGATAGGTGGAGAAGCTGGCGTCGCACCACAGGCGCAACGCGAAATCCGATGGCGTGGGTGACGGCTCGCGAATCAGCGTCACGCCGATGCCGGCCATCAAGGTCATGACGACCAGATCCGGCTCATCGACCAGTTGTGCGAAGTCGAAGCTGCAGATCTGCGCAAGATCGTGCGGCCAGTTGTCGCCGCGGAGTACCAGGCTGTGATCGCTGCGGATCAGCGTCCACGCGTTCGCGAATGCGGGATCTGCCAGTGGTGCTGCCTGGTCGGCAGCGTCCAGTTCGATCAGGAATTCGGTGTTGCCCTGTCGCAGGCAGCGGCCGCTGCCCCAGGGTTCATTGGCCTGCCAATGTGTCACGCGATTCGGTTGCAGCGGGATGCGCAGCCCGAGATGCTGCAGCAGGGCCGGCGCATCGCCGCCTTTGATGCCGAAGCGGGTGCTCATGCCGGCACTCCGATGCGTTGCCGCTCGCCCTTCGGATCGTAGAAGGGTGGTGCGACCAGTGTGGCCGCATGCAGCACACCGTGGTCGTCACGGAACTGCACGGTGTTGCCAACCACCGCCTGCGATGGCGCCAGCAATGCAAGCCCGATGGTGCGGCCCAATGCCGCGGAGTACGCGACGCTGGTGATGCGGCCGACAATGTCACCGTTGTGAATGGCCAGATGCGATTCAGCCAGCGGCACCTGAGCCGAAGCGATGGTGAAGCCGATGAGTTGCTGCCGGTCGCCACGCTTCTGCAGCGCCGTGAGGCTGCGCTGGCCCACGAAGAAGGGCTTGTTCATGCGCAGCATGCGTGCGAGGCCGGCTTCGAAGGGGTTGGTGACGCCGTCGGTATCCTGACCGACGATGATGTGCCCCTTCTCCAGACGCAGGATGCGCTGCGCTTCCACGCCGAAGGGCCGCAGGCCAGACTTTGCGCCGGCAGCCACGAGGGCATCCCACACGGCCTGCGCCTGATCGAAGGGCACATGGATCTCGAAGCCGAGTTCGCCCACGAAGCCCACGCGCGCGATGCGCGTCTCCGCCCCGGCAACCAGGCCCTCGCGCAGGGCGAGATACGGAAAGGCCTGGTCGTCCAGCGCCAGCGACGTGCACTGCGCAAGAATATGGCGGGCGTGGGGGCCGGCAATGTTCATCGCCGCCAGGTGACCGGTGAGGTTGTGCAGCGTGCAGTCGAGCTGCCACTCGGCTACGCGCCGCTGCAGTTCGCGGTAGATCGCGGTGCTGCCACTGGTGGTGGTGGTGAGGTAGAAGCGGCCGTCCGCGAGCCGCGCCACCACGCCATCGTCGATGACGGTGCCGGCCTCATCGAGCATCACGGCATAACGTGTGCGGCCGGGGGCGAGATCGCTGACCGTGCCGATGTACATGCGGTCGAGCAACAGGCCGGCGTCGCGTCCCAGCACTTCGATCTTGCCGAGCGTGGAGACATCGATGAGCCCGGCGGCATTGCGCACCGCATGCACTTCTTCTGCGATGGCCTGCTGCGGATTGGTCGCGGCGCCGTAGTGCGCCGGGCGGCGCCAGTTGCCGGCTGGCATCCATGCAGCGCCATGCGACGCATGCCAGGCATCCATGGCCGTGCGCCGCAGCGGTGCCAGGCGCGCGCCGGCCAGGGCGCCAAGACTGACCGGCTGCCAGGGTGGCCGCGCCGTGGTCAGGCCCAGCGAGGGCAACTCGCGCCCGGTCACGCGCGCCAGTTGTCGTGCTGCATTGAGGTTGGAGAGCTTGCCCTGCGAAGGCCCCATGCCCACGGTGCTGTAGCGCTTCATCAGTTCGACACTGTCGAACCCTTCCTGCGCGGCATTGGCGAGATCGGCGAGCGTGAGATCTTCATCCAGGTCCACGAACTCCTTGCCGGCAGGATGGGTGAACAGCGGCGCAGGATGCGAGTGGCTGTGCGCAGCGCGTGGCGGGGGCAACGGCGCAGGCGCGGCGGCGGCGCCCGCATGCAGCGCGGCGCGTTGGCCGGCGGCGGCGCCATCGGCGGCGCGCGCTTTGAAATCAAAACAGCCATTGGCGCGGCCCGCCACGAACAGGCCGGATGGCAACTGCTGCGGCAGATGCTGGCCGATGGAAGCATCGAAGTGGATGCTGCCACCACATTGCAGCGCGAGTTGCAGCGCCGGCATCCAGCCGGTGGACATCAGCAGGCAATCGCAGGCCAGCTGTTCGCGACCATCGGGGGACTGCCATTCCACGGCAGCCACTGCACCGCCGCTGCCTGCCTGCGCGGCAATGTCCCGCACGCGTGCGTGAACACGAACACCGGCCGCATGCAATGCATTCACTGGCAATGAGGAGGGATCCAGTGGTGAGTCTGCTGGAATCGCAAGGTCGGTCACGCGCAATCCCTGCGAGGCCAGATCCAGTGCGAGCGCCACGGCTTCCTCATTGGCGCCGACCACGACGATCTTCTCGCCCGCGCTGATGCCGTGCCGATACAGCAGCCGCTGCGCCGCGGAACCCAGCAGCACACCGGGCAGATCATTGTTGCGGAACACCGCAGGCTGCTCGATGCAGCCCGTGGCCATCACCACTGCCCGGGCGCGCAGCAGGCGCAGCCCGCCGTCTTCGCGATCGATGCGCGAGACGGCCAGTTCATGGTCGGCGTAGTAACCCACGACGCTGTGCGAGCAGAGCAGCTCCACACCGGGACGGGCCTGCAGCGCTGTGATCAACGCGCGGCATTGCGCGGCATCCTGCGGCCGGGTCTTCGCATGCCACAGCCCGCTGCCGCCGGGTTGCTGGGCCTCGTCGATCACCACGATGCGGCGCGCGCCATGCTCTGCGGCCGATAGCGCGGCAGAGAGGCCCGCGATGCCCGCGCCGATCACCGCCACATCACAGTGCTGATAGCGCCGCTCGCGCGGGGGATCGACGCGATCGAACTGCACGCGCCCCAGGCCGCTGAAATTGCGGATGAGGCGTTCGAACAGTGGAAAGCTGCGCTGCCCGAGGAATGCCTTGTAATAGAAGCCCACGGGCAGGAACCGCGCCAGCATGCCGATGGCCGAGGCGCGATCGCGCGTTACACCGCCGCGGGTATTCACGGCCTCGAAGTTCATCCCGTCGCGCGCGAGGATCTGGTCGCCACGCTGGTTGGGCTCATGCCCGATCTGGAAGATATTGTTCGCGTCGTGCCCCGCGGCGGAGACGATGCCGCGCGGCCGGTGATACTTGAAGCTGCGCGCCACGGTCATGACGCCGGCCGCGGCGAGGGCGGTGCTGAGCGTATCGCCCTGCAGTGCCGCCACGGGCCGCCCTTCGAAGGTGAGCTGCAGCGGGCGGGAGCGATCGATCCACTCGCCCTCAACCGCAGTGGGCAGGCGGCGCATCATGGGCCCACCGCCTTGCGCTGCGCCGCCGGATAACTCCGCAGGATTTCATCCGTGGTGGTGTCGCGCTCGACGATGAACCAGTAGCCCGACGGCGCATGGCACCACCATTCCTGCTTCACACCGGGCACGCCGCTGCGATGGAACACGTATTTCGCCCACTCGGCATCGCTGCTCGCAGCGGGATCAGGCATCGGCCGCACTTCGCCGGCATAGATGAACTCATCGGCGGGGCGCAGGCCATTCAGCGGGCAGGGAATCAGTTTCATCAGTGACCCACCGAGGCTGCGCCTTTCTCGCCGGTGAGTTCGAAGCGTTCGAAGCGCCCCCAGTCGAAGCCCTGGATCAATTCGTGGTTGCGGTTCGTGGCCACGGTCGCGGCCATCGTCTCGCCGGCAACCGGCGTGGCCTTGAAGCCCCAGGTGCCCCAGCCTGCATCGAGGAAGAAGCCATCCACGGGTGTGCGACCCATGATCGGCGCGAAGTCGGGTGTCATGTCGGCAAGGCCGGCCCACTGACGATTGACCTTCACGCCCGCCAGGAACGGAAACAGGTCGAGCATGTGCTGCGAAAGGTCGGTCATGAACTCGCGGCTGGAACGGGTGCTGTGCAGTTCGCGCGGATCGAGTGAGGCGCCCATCACGAGCTCGCCGCGCGCCGTCTGCGACACATACACATGCAGCGAGCCAGAGACGATGATCGGATCGAGCCAGGGCTTCAGCGGCTCGGACACCATCGCCTGCAGCGGATGTACGTAGATGGGGCTGGTGAGATCCAGCATGCGCAGCACGCGCGGGGTGTAACCGGCCACTGCGGAAACCACGCAGTTGGTCGCGATTTCGCCACGCGTGGTGCGCACGCCGCTGATGCGGCCACCCGATGTCTCGATGCCGAGCACCTCGGTCTGCTGATGGATCTCGACGCCGAGCTGTTCTGCGGCGCGCGCATAGCCCCATGCCACGGCATCGTGCCGGGCCACGGCGCCAGGCGCGTGATACAGCGCGCCGGTGATCGGCGCGTGGCCGCCGGCGCTCATGTCCATCATCGGCAGTGCGCGGGCGATCTCGTCGGGATTGACCACGCGTGAATCGACGCCGAGATGTTTGTTGACCTCGGCGCGCCAGCGCAGCGTGCGCAATGTGGCGTCGGTGTGCGCCAGCGTGTAGTGGCCGCGCGTGGAATAGAACAGGTTGAGGCCGAGCTCGGGGCCCAGGTTGCGCCACAGCTGCACGCTGCGGTCGTAGAAGCGCACGCCTTCGGGCGTGAGGTAGTTCGAGCGGATGATGGTGGTGTTGCGGCCGGTGTTGCCGCTGCCGATGTAGCCCTTCTCGAGAACCGCGATGCGCCTTATGCCATGCTGCTTCGCGAGGTTGTACGCGCAGGCGAGGCCATGCCCGCCGGCGCCGATGATGACGACGTCATAAGTCGGGGCCAGCCGCTCGGGTTGCCGGAACATCCGGGGTTCCGGGTAGCGGGAAGAGAGTCCGATCTTGAGAAGTCGCCAGGCCATGCTGGATTCGATTCTGATACCGTGATTTACTTGCAGTCAAGGTTTTTGCATATGAGTAAAACCACTCCGATGGAAAGAAAGCTGCCCAAGGTGGTCGCGCAGGTGGGCGCCACGGTGCGGCGCCTGCGTGCCGCGCAGGGCCTGACCCTCTCCGATGTGGCCGGCATGGCCAGCATCAGCCCCGGCATGCTCAGCCGGCTGGAACACGGGGACGTGGCGCCGAGCCTCGACACGCTGGCGGCGCTGGCCGAGGCGCTCGGCACCAGCTGCGCGGCGCTGCTGCGCGATCCGGAGCATGGAATGAGCGATGCCCAGCTGGTGAAAAAGGGCGAAGGACTGGAAGTGGTGCGTCGAGGCACGCGCCGCGGCCACACCTACCACCTGCTGGCATCAGAGCGAGGGCCGCGCCGCTCGTTTGAGCCTTTCCTCGTATCGCTGAACAGCAAGAGCGAGATCTTTCCGGAGTTCGAGCACCCGGGAACGGAGTTCATCCATGTGCTGGAGGGTTCGCTGCGTTACCGGCATGGCTCGGAAACCTACCTGCTGAAACCGGGCGATTCGCTGACCTTCCGCGGCGAGGTTCCCCACGGCCCCGACAAGCTGCTGAAGCTGCCAATCCGCATGCTGTCGATCATTGTTTACACCGGCAGTGATTCCGGCACGGAATGAAGGCCTGCGGCCTGTAGCCCTGACTTGACTACTCCCGAAACCCCTCGCCATACTGCCCCAATGACGATGAACCTCACGCCCCGGCGCTGGTGGTGGCCTCTCTCCTGACGGAGCGGGGTACTGGTCGTCATTGCGCTAGCTTAAAAAGCATCGAGACTTCCGAACCAGAACCCATCTCCGGCGCCACCGGGGTTGGGTTTTTTGTTGTCTGCAGGGTTTGCAAATCGGGGAACAGTTTCTGAAACCGCCATTTGATATCGCAGGGGATCTGGACACGCCGGTGTCGGCGTTCGCCAAGCTGCACTCCTTCCGGCCACGTTTTCTGCTGGAGAGCGTGGAAGGGGGCGAGCGGCTCGCGCGTTACTCCTTCATCGGGTTCGGCGAAGGCCTGGAGGTGCGCCTCGATGCGCGCGCGCTGACCATCGGCGCCAATACCTATCCGGTACCGGCATCGAAGGACGAACTGCTGCAGCGCCTGCGCCAGGCGCTGTCGGCCGCGCCACGACCCTTTCCGGAACTGCCGGGCATGCCGCTGGCCGGTGGCCTCGTGGGTTTCACGGCCTATGACGTGGTGCGCTTCTTCGAGCGTCTGCCCATGCGGCACACGCGCCGGCCCGAAGCGCCGGTGCTGCATTACGTGGCCCCGCAGTCGTTGCTGGTGTTCGATCACCTGACGCGGGGCATCGCGCTGCTGCATGCGGGCAGCGAAGCCGAGCGCCAGGCGCTGCGCCGCGAAGTGATCGCCGCGCTGCGCGGTGGCATCGCGCTGCCGCGTGCCAATGGCGGCTTCGGTGAGCCGACGGTATCGCTGAGCCGCGATGAATACATGGCCGGCGTGCGCCGCGCGCAGGAATACATTGCCGCCGGCGATGTGTACCAGCTGGTGCTGTCGTCGAAATTCACCGGCAAGCATCAGCTCGATCCCTTCCAGGTCTATCGCGCGCTGCGGCTGATCAATCCTTCGCCCTACATGTATTACTGCAAGCTGGGCGGCGTGACGGTGGTGGGCTCTTCACCCGAAGCACTGGTGAAGCTCAACAACGGGCACGCCGAACTGCGCCCGATCGCCGGCACGCTGCCGCGAATGGCCGATCCGGATGCGGATCTGGCCAACGAACGGCAGCTGCTGGCCGATCCGAAGGAAAACGCCGAGCACGTGATGCTGGTCGATCTGGCGCGCAACGATCTGGGCCGCGTGGCCAAGGCCGGTTCGGTGATCGTGAATCCCTATCGCGTGATCGAACGCTACAGCCATGTGATGCACATCGTCAGTGGTGTGAAGGGCGAACTCGCGAAGGGTCGCGATGCCTTCGACCTGTTCGCCGCGACTTTCCCCGCGGGCACGCTGGTGGGCGCGCCGAAGGTGCGCGCCATGCAGATCATCGAGGAACTCGAGCCGGTGGATCGCGGGTTGTATGGCGGCACCATCGGCTATTTCGGTGCGCAGGGCGACATGGACCAGGCGATCACCATCCGCACGCTGGTGTTCGAAGGCGATCAATACAGTTACCAGGCTGGCGCGGGCATCGTCTCGGACAGCCGCCCCGAAGCCGAACACGACGAAGTTTTTGCCAAGAGTGCCGCGCTGCGCAGCGCGTTGTCTCTCGCACAGGAGGGCTTGTGAACAAGTTGCCGCAGCCGCGGTTGCTGCTGATCGACAACTACGATTCCTTCACCTACAACCTGGTGCAGGCCTTCCTGGTGCTGGGTGCGGATGTGCAGGTGATCCGCAACGACGAGATCACCGTCGAAGCCGCGAAGCAGCTCGACATCACGCATCTGTGTATCTCTCCGGGCCCGGGCACGCCGCGCGATGCTGGTGTCTCGATGGCCATGATCCGCGCTTTCGCGGGTCGGCTGCCGATCTTCGGTGTGTGCCTGGGCCACCAGGCCATCGTGGAGACCTTTGGCGGCGACGTGGTGCGGGCGCCGCGACTCATGCACGGCAAGACTTCCTTCGTGAAGCATGATGGCAAGACCCTGTTCGAAGGCCTGCCACAGCCCTGCGAAGTGGGTCGTTACCACTCGCTGATCGCAGCGCCGGCTTCGGTGCCGCCGGAGCTGGAAGTGACCGCCATCACGGCAGAGGGCGAGATCATGGGTGTGCGGCATCGCCGCTACATGATCGAAGGCGTGCAGTTTCATCCCGAAAGCGTGCTGACGCCGCAAGGGCCGCAGCTGATGGGCAATTTCCTGCGCCAGACCGCGGCGCTGCGCGAAGACTGAAGGGGAAAAGGCAAGTGGGCGCTAACCTGGCACAACTGCGCGGCTGGCTCGATGCGATGCTGGAACATCGCGCGCTTTCTACCGAAGAGGCGCGCGAGCTGCTGGTGGGGCTCACCGATGTCGAGGTGCCGCCGGCACTGGCAGGCGCATTGCTCGCTGCCATCCGTGCCAAGGGTGTGCGGCCGGAAGAACTGCGTGGATTTGCGCTCGGCATGCGGGCGCTGGCACGACGACCGCAGATCGAAGCCGGCATTGCCGCGGTGGATATCGTCGGCACGGGTGGTGACAAATCGGGCAGCTACAACATTTCCACGGGTGCCGCATTGCTCACCGCTGCCGCAGGGCTGCCGGTGATCAAGCACGGCAATCGTTCGGTATCGAGCAAGGCTGGCAGTGCGGATGTGCTCGAGGCGCTGGGGCTCAAGCTGCCCTTCGACGAAGCGCAGGCTGCCGCCTGCCTGGCCGCCACCAATTTCACCTTTCTGTTTGCGCCGCATTACCACCCGGCGATGAAGGCGATTGGTCCGGTGCGCGCGGCGATGGGTGTGCGCACCATCTTCAATATTCTGGGCCCACTTTCGAATCCGGCCGAGCCGCCGTTCCACGTGATCGGCGCCTACAACGACGCGACGGCAAGGTTGATGGCGCAGGCGCTGGCGGGGTTGCCGCTGCAGCGCGCGTTTGTCGTGCATGGCGCTGGTGGCTGGGACGAGCCCACGCCGCTGGGACCATTCCTGCTGCTGGATGTACGCCCTGGTCGCGTGGAGGAGTTCCGCCGCAGTCCCGCGGATTACGGCATGACCGTCTGCACCGAAGAAGCGTTGCTGGGCGCTGACGCGGCGTACAACGCGGCGGCGCTGACGCGCGTGTTGCGCGGCGAAGAGAAGGGCGCGCACCGCGACGCGCTGGTGCTGAGTGCGGCGCTGGCACTGGAAGTGTCGGGGCGCGCGCAGGGCCCGGTCGAAGCCGTGCATCAGGCAGCCGCAGCCATCGATGATGGCCGCGCCAGCGCATTGCTCGCAAAGCTGGCTGCTTTCTCGCGCAGTCTCGCCGGTGGTGGTGCGGGATGAGTCTCGATTTCCTGGCAGGCATGGCTGCCAGCAGTCGCCAGCGAGTGGCGGCGGCGCGCAAGCAATGCAGCGACGCCGAGCTGTGGCGCTGGGCCGAAGCCGCGCCGCAACCGCCACGGCTGGTGCTCTCGCCGCAGGGGTTCGATGTCATCGCCGAGGTGAAGCTGCGCTCGCCGGCCGTGGGTGTGCTGCGCGGTGGCGATGAAAACGTCACCGCGCGCGTAACCAGTTATGCCGCTGCAGGCGCCGCTGCGGTTTCAGTGCTCACCGAGCCCGAGCGCTTCGAAGGTTCCCTGGATCATCTGGAAGAGGCTGCGCGTGCGCTGAGAGCAGTTGGCGGCGTGCCGGCGATGCGCAAGGACTTCCTGGTGGATCCCTATCAGGTGGCCGAGGCGCGACTGGCGGGTGCGGGCGGCATTCTGATCATCGTGCGCATGCTGGCGCGCGCCGAGCTCGACGCGTTGATCCAGGCTGCGCAGCAGCTGGGCCTGTTCGTGCTGATCGAAGCATTTGATGGAGCGGATATCGCGATTGCCAATGACCTGCTCGCCGCACATGGCGGTGGCCAATCGAAGTTGTTGCTCGGTATCAACAGCCGCGACCTCACCACCCTGAAGGTGGTGCCGGGTCGTCTGGAAGAAATGGTCGGCCTGTTGCCTGCAGGCGTGCCACGCGTGGCAGAAAGCGGCGTTGCCTCGGCGGACGATGCTGCGCGCCTGGTGCGCGCCGGCTATGACATGGCGCTGATTGGTAGCGCATTGATGACCACGGATGATCCCGCCGCGCTGCTGTCCGCCATGCTGGCGGCCGGTCGCGGAGCGCGGTGAGCCATGGGCTTCATCAAGGTATGCGGCATGACCGACGCGGGCGCAGTGACTGCAGCGCTCGCTGCGGGAGTGGATGCCATCGGCTTCGTGTTCGCGCCCTCGGTGCGACGCGTGACACCGGAACAGGCGGCAAGTCTTGCGGCGCCGGCGCGCGGCAAGGTGCTGTGTGTCGCCGTGACGCTGCATCCCGATACGGCCCTGCTGCAGGAAATCTTTTCGCAGTTCCGGCCCGATGTGCTGCAGACCGATTTGCAGGATCTCTCATCCATCGTGCTGCCGCCGAATGTCGCGGCATGGCCGGTGTTGCGCGGGCAGCCTTCGGGCGAAGTGATGTCTTGCCTGCAACCCGGCCAGCGCCTGTTGTTCGAGGGGCCGCGCAGCGGCACCGGCAAGGTCGCCGACTGGTCCGCGGCCCGCGCGCTGGCAGCGGGGCATTCACTGATTCTCGCCGGTGGTCTCTCGCCCACGAATGTGGCCGAAGCAATCACCGCCGTGCGGCCGTTCGGCGTGGATGTGTCCAGTGGGGTGGAAGATTCACCCGGGCACAAGAGCCGGGCATTGATCGAATTGTTTGTATCCCGGGCCCGCGCAGCATTTTCTGCGCGCTCCGGGAGCGGAGAGCATTGATATGACAGCCAGGATGAACAAGACCGAAGCCGACAAGCTGCTGACCGAGCTGCTTGCGGGTCGTCTGCCGGATAGCCACGGACGTTTCGGCCCCTACGGTGGCCGCTACATTCCCGAGACGCTGGTGCCGGCCTTCGATCGCCTCACCGAGGCCGTGGCCCGCATCCTGCCCTCGCAGGAGTTTCGCGACGAGCTGGGTGGTGAGCTGCGCGACTGGGCGGGACGCCCCACTGCGCTGACGCCGATGCGCACCTTGAGCAAACGCTGGGGCGCGGAGATCTGGTTCAAGCGTGAAGACCTCACCCACACCGGTGCGCACAAGATCAACAACGCGCTGGGCCAGGCACTGATCGCGCGCCGCATGGGCGCGAAGCGTGTGGTGGCCGAGACGGGCGCAGGCCAGCATGGCGTGGCCACCGCTGCAGCCTGCGCGCGCGTGGGCCTGCCCTGCACGGTGTACATGGGCGAGGTGGACATGGCGCGCCAGGCGCCGAATGTGGGCCGCATGCGCCTGATGGGCGCCACCGTGGTGCCCGTGACCAGTGGCGATCGCACGCTGCGTGCGGCCATCGATGAAGCCTTCCGCGACTGGGTGGCCGATCCGGAGAACACCTTCTACTGCCTGGGTTCCGCACTCGGACCGCATCCTTATCCCTATCTCGTGCGTGAGCTGCAGTCCGTGATCGGTCGCGAGGCGCGGGCGCAGATCATCGAGAAGGCGGGCGGGTTGCCCGACATGATCGTGGCCTGTGTCGGCGGTGGCTCGAACGCCATCGGTCTGTTTCATGCCTTCCTCGGCGATGCATCGGTGCGCCTGTTTGGCGTGGAAGCCGGTGGTCGCGGCCCGGGCCTGGGTGACAACGCCGCCCGCATGGCGACCGGCCGGCCCGGCGTGCTGCACGGCACCTACTCGCTGCTGCTGCAGGACGCCGATGGTCAGGTGCAGGAAACACATTCCGTCTCCGCGGGCCTCGACTACTCCGGTGTGGGTCCCGAACATGCACTGCTGCGCGACATCGGCCGCGCCGAATACATGATGGCGCTGGATACGGACGCGCTGGATTGCGTGCGGGAATGCAGCACATTCGAAGGCGTGCTGCCCGCGCTGGAGAGTGCGCATGCGTTGTGGGGCGCGCGCGAACTCGCGCGGCTCAATCCCGGCAAGCGCATCCTCGTCGGGCTCTCGGGTCGCGGCGACAAGGACATGCCCACGCTGCAGACCACGCTGCTGGCGCAGGGAGGTCAGCCGTGAGCCAGACTCCCGCACAGAAACTCGCCGACACGTTGCGCGCCGTGCGGCGCGAGCGCGTGGCAGTGGTGGCATTCCTCACGGCCGGATTTCCTTCGAAAGAGCGTTTTCGCGACGATCTGATCGCACTGGCTTCCGAAGCCGACGTGGTCGAGATCGGCGTGCCGTTCACCGATCCCATGGCGGATGGCGTGACCATCCAGCGGTCCAGCTACGCGGCGCTGAAGCAGGGCGTGAACCTGCACTGGATCATCGATTCGCTGCGCGGTCTGCCGAAGCTGAAGGCAGAGCTCGTGTTCATGGGCTACTTCAATCCCATGCTGTCGTATGGTCTGCCGACAGCTCGCGGCCGATGCGGCGGCAGTGGGAATCAGCGGCTTCATCGTGCCCGATCTGCCGGTCGAGGAAAGTGCGGCATTCGAGCAGGCATTGGGCGTGCACGGCCTCGCGTTGATCCGCATGGTCACGCCTGTCACGCCACCGGCGCGCCTGGAACAGCTGTGCCGCAGCGCGCAGGGATTCGTCTACGCGGTATCGATGACGGGCACCACAGGCGGTTCAGCCGGCGCGGGTGCCGGCGTCTCGCGCGAGACCCTCGACTATCTGGACAAGGTTCGCAAACTCTCTGCCGTGCCCGTCTGTGCCGGCTTCGGCATCCGCGAACACGCGCAGGTGGCCGCACTGGATGCCCATGTGGATGGCGTGGTGGTGGGTTCTGCCGTGATCGAGGCCATGGAGAAGGGCGCGTCGACAGTCGAGCTCCTGCGCAAGCTGCGCGGCAGCTGATGCGCGTCGCTGCGGCAGCGGCAACGTGAGGCTGAAAGTTGCCAATGCGCGTGGTGCCCCGACGCTGGGCATCACGCTGCTGCTCGCCAGCCTGTCGATGATCAGCCCGCTGTCCATCGACACCTTCCTGCCATCCTTTCCGACGATCGCGGCGGAGTTTGATCTCACGCCCTGGGAGGTGCAGCAGATCATCACCGCCTATCTGCTGCCCTTCGCGTGTTTCTCGCTGGTGCATGGTCCGTTGTCCGACGCCCTGGGGCGTCGCACGGTCGTGATTGGCGGCCTGGTGCTCTACACCATTGGCTCCATCGGCTGCTTCCTGGCGCCGACCTTCGGCACCTTGCTGTTCTGCCGGATGTTGCAGGGGCTGGCTGCTGGCATCGGGCCAACCGTGGCGCGCGCCGTGGTGCGCGATCTGTTCGACGGCCACAATGCGCAGCGACTCATGAGCAGCACCATGCTGGTGTTCTCCATTGCCCCGGCGGTGGCGCCGGTGCTCGGTGGCTGGGTGCATGTGGCGCTGGGCTGGCGCTGGGTGTTCGGCATGCTGGTGGTGATGGGTGCTGCGCTGGTGCTGGTATGCGCGCTGCTGCTGCCCGAAACCCATCCTCCCGAAAAGCGCTCGCGTTTTCATGTCGGCGAGCTGGCGCGCACCTGCTGGCGCGTGGCGATCCAGCCGGCGTTCTTCCTGCTGGCACTGGCCGCGGCCTTTGCCATCGCCTCGCTGTTCATCTACATCGGTTCGGCGCCCGCCATCATCCTGGAGCGCTGGCAGCTGAGTGAAACCCAGTTCCACTACATCTTCATTCCGGTGGTGCTGGGGTTCATGGTCTCCGCCATCATGGGCAATCGGCTCGCCGGCCGCGTCAGCCGGGCGAAGCTGCTGCGTGTCGGGTTTGGGCTGTTGTGCGCGGCTGGCATTGCGGGCGTTGGTGCGCACCTGCTCATGGATCAGGTGCCGATACCGGTAGTGCAGGTGTTGCTGTTCATCATGGCGCTGGGCGCGCAGATGACCTACCCGGTGCTGTCACTGGAAATGCTCGACATGCATCCGCGGGCGCGTGGCGCAGCGGCATCGGTGCAATCCTTCATTGCGCTGGGCATCGGGGCCCTGGTGATGGGCATGATCGCCCCGATCCTGCACGGCGACCTGCGTCTGCTGGCCTGGATTTCCCTTGGGCTGGGTATTTCGGCCTGGGTGGCCTGGCGCGCCGGCGTGTCGTTGCGGCGCAGCTGATATCGCCTGTAGCATCGTCCCACACCCCGGCAAATTCGAGCGTAAGCCAGCCGGGGACGGGGGTTCAGATGAAGGGTTTTCCGCTGCCGAGCTCATTGCAGGTGGTTCCGGGTACCGAACGTGCCCAGGCCGCCTATCCCTATTACATGCAGTTCGGACCGGAAGACGACGAACGCTTCTGGTTCTACAACTCCATGCACTTTCCCGAACCGATGCATGCCTTCGACTCGGTCACCGGCGAGGCAGCCTACTGCGCGCTCGGCGCGGCCAATACGCGCGTGCACGTGCTGCCCACGACCAAGGGCATCGACGAGCGGATCATCAACGGCCGCGTCTACATCGGCGGCATCGGCGTCACTGATCCGGCCGAGATCAAGGAACGCACCGAAGAATTCATGCAGCGGGCGTTCTACTACTACGAGAACTGGGAAACCCTTTACGCGCAGTGGAAGGTGAAGATGCTCGCGCTGATCGAGGACGCGCAGAAGCTGCCGCCGCTCGAATTGCCGAAGTACGAGCCGCTGGAACATGTGCATGCCGGCCGCGGCATCGCTTCCAATCACCAGCTGCTCGATACCTACCAGAAGACGCTGGAAGGCTACTTCCGGATGTGGCACCACCACTTCGAGTTCCTGCTGCTGGGTTATGGCGCGTACATGACTTTCTTCGCCTTCTGCAAGAAGGCGTTTCCCGAGATCAGCGATCAATCCATCGCACGCATGGTGGCCGGGATGGAGGCGGAGATCTTCCGCCCCGACGATGAGTTGCGGCGGCTGGCGCGCGTGGCCGTGCAGCTGGGTGTGGAGGCGCCATTCCAGGATGGCTCCACCGTGAACACGATTCTCGAAAGCCTCAAGGGCATGGGCGCGCCAGGCAAGAAGTGGCTGGAAGAGCTGGAATCCTCGCGCCATCCCTGGTTCAACGTGAACGTGGGTGATGGCTTCTATCACTACCATCGCTCCTGGAACGATGATCTCACCATGCCGTTCTCCGCGCTGCCGAGTTATATCCGGCAGGCGCAGGCCGGCGACAAGCTCGAACGCCCCGTGAACCAGCTGCTCGAAGAGCGCGCGCAGCTGATTGGCGACTATCGCGAACTGCTGCCCACGGATGACGATCGTGCCGCCTTCGACCAGATGATCAGCCTGGCGCATCGCGTGTTTCCGTATGTGGAAGGGCACAAGTTCTACTGCGAGCACTGGTACACGAACCTGTTCTTCAACAGGATCCGCGAGTTCGGGAAGCTGCTGGCAGAACATGGCTTCTTCGCGAAGGAAGAGGACGTGTTCCACCTGACGCACTACGAGCTCAAGTCGGCGATCGTCGACCTGATGCAGTCCTGGTCCGCGGGTTCGCCACCGCGGGGCCAGAAGCACTGGCCCGCAATCGTCGCGGAACGGCGCGCGGCCATCGCAGCCTGGACAAAGAACGACACGCCACCCGCACTCGGGCCGGTGCCGGCCATCATCGATGATCCGGCCATCGTGATGCTGTGGGGTATCACGCGCGAAAGCCTCGATGCCTGGCTCACCGCGGAGAGTGGCCCGCCATCGAACGAACTGAAGGGTTTTGCCGCATCACGTGGGGTAGTGGAAGGCGTTGCGCGTGTCATCAAATCCGCTGACGAGATCTCGCGGCTGCAGGATGGCGATATCCTGGTGTGCCAGGTGACGAATCCCACCTGGTCGCCGATTTTCCGCAAGATCTCGGCCGCGGTATCGGACATCGGTGGGTCCATGAGCCATGCCGCGATCGTGGCACGCGAGTACAACCTGCCGGCGGTGGTGGGCACGGGCACGGCCACGCGGCGCATCCGCGATGGCCAACGCATCCGCGTGGATGGCGGCCGCGGCATCGTGACGCTACTGGACTGAATCCATGCCCTCGACTGCCCTGATCGGCTGGTTTGCCGACATCACACTGGCTGACCGACCGACGGTAGGCGGCAAGGGCGGTTCGCTGGGCGAGCTGACTCGCGCCGGCATTGCCGTGCCAGCTGGCTTCGTGGTGCGCACGGCAGCTTTCGAGCAACTGGTCGACGCGCTGGAATGTGAAGCACCGCTGCGTGCGCAGGTGGAGGCGCTCGAGCCAGGCGATCTGCCTGGCATCACACAGGTTTCGCAGCAGCTGATCGCACGCGTGGCGTCCGCTGCGCTGCCCGCTCCATTGCTGGCAGAACTGCACGCCGCCCACACCGAGTTATGCAAAGACGAGCCGCAGTCGCCGCTGGCCGTGCGCTCCTCGGCCACCACCGAGGATGCCGAGGACGCAAGCTTCGCCGGCCTGCAGGACACCTATCTGTGGGTGATGGGTGTGGCCGAAGTGGAAAGGCAGCTGCGCAACTGCTGGGCAAGCCTTTATTCCGTGCCGTCGATCGCCTACCGTCGCAGCAAGGGATTGCCCGAGGCCGGCGTGGCCATGGCGGTGGTGGTGCAGCGGATGGTGGATGCGCGCACCGCCGGCGTGATGTTCACGCGCAGCCCCACCACGGGAGATCGATCGGTGGTCGTCATCGAAGGCGCCTGGGGTCTGGGCTCGGCGGTGGTCAGCGGCGAGGTGACGCCCGACCGGTTCGTCGTGGGCAAGATCACCGGCGAGATCAGCGTGCGCGAGATCCGCGACAAACACATCCAGCATCTGCCTGTCGCCACGGGCGGCACCGTCGAAAGCGAGACGCCGGCGGAGCTGCGCAACGAGCCCTGCGTTTCAGACGAGGAGCTGATGCGCCTGCGCGAGACCGGGCGCCGCATCGAGCGGCACTACGGGCGTCCGCAGGACATCGAATGGGCATTCGACCGTGATCAGAAACTGCTGATCCTGCAGAGCCGGCCGGAAACAGTCTGGTCCGCGAAAGAAGCCGTGCCGGTTTCCACCGCGCGCGATAATCCGCTGCATCATGTCATGAGCGTTTTTGGGGGCAGATCGTGAGTCTCACGTCGAACGATGTCGCGGCGATCCTGCAGGCGCTCGAAAGCTCCAGCTTCGATACGCTGGATCTCGAGATGAATGGCGTGAAGCTGCAGCTGCGCCGCAGTGGTGCCGGTCCGGCTGCAGTGGCTGCGCAGGCGGCCGCGCCACGTGCCGCGCTGGCCGCAACACCATCGTCCGCATCCCGGCAACCGGCGCCCGTCACTGCGTCGGTTGCGCCGGTCGAGGTTCCTCCTGGCACCACCGCTGTGCCCGCGCCCTTGCTCGGCATCTTCTATCGGGCACCAAAGCCTGGCGAGCCGCCCTTCGTGGAAGTGGGCAGTCGAGTCGAGCCTGGCACCATCATCGGCATCATCGAAGTCATGAAGTTGATGAACAGCGTGCGCGCCGGCGTGCGGGGCGAGGTCGCCGCGATTCCGGCACGCAATGGCGAGCTGGTGGAATTCGGCGAAGCGCTGCTGTTCGTGCGCGCGGACTGAAGCGGCGCGGAATCGCCATGCCCATCCGTCGTGTACTGGTCGCGAACCGCGGGGAAATCGCCGCGCGGGTGATCCGCACCTGCCGCATGCTCGGCATCGAGACGGTGCTGGCCGCCTCCGAGCCGGACCGCGATTCACTGCCCGCGCAACTCGCCGACCGCACCGTCTGCATCGGGCCGGGCCGTTCCGCCGACTCCTATCTGCAGATCGATACCCTCGTGCAGGCCGCACTGGGCACGCAGGCGGATGCCATCCATCCCGGCTACGGATTTCTTTCCGAGCGCGCGCACTTCGCGCAGCGCTGCGAGGAGGCGGGCCTGATCTTCATCGGCCCCACTGCCGCGCAGATCGAAGCGGTGGGCGACAAATTGCGCGCCCGGGCTGCGGCCGAAGCGGCGGATGTGCCGGTGGTGCCTGGCGGTGCGGTGAATGATCCGGGCGATGCCACCACGCTCGCTGCCCGCATCGGCGCGCCGCTGCTGATCAAGGCCGTGGGCGGTGGGGGTGGTCGCGGCATGAAGCGGGTGGATGATCTGGCTGACCTGCCCGCTGCCCTCGACCTGGCTTCCGGCGAAGCCGGTGCCGCATTCGGCGATGCGCGCATCTATCTCGAACGCTACGTGACGCGTGGCCGCCATGTGGAAGTGCAGGTATTGGGCGATGGCCTCGGCCGCGTGATCCACCTCGGCGAACGCGATTGCTCGGTGCAGCGTCGCTACCAGAAGCTGATCGAGGAAAGCCCGGCGCCGCTGCTCGACGCCGCGCTGCGCAAGGACCTGCTGGCCGCGGCGGTGCGCTTCGCCGCGCGCCTGAACTATCGCGGTGCGGGTACCGTCGAATTCCTGGTGGACGTCGACCGCAACAGTTTCTACTTTCTCGAGATGAACGCCCGTATCCAGGTGGAGCATCCCGTTACCGAGCAGATCACCGGTCTTGATCTGGTGGCAGAGCAGATACGCATCGCTGAAGGTCGCGGACTTTCCATTGCGCAGGAGGCTGTGCAGTTCCAGGGTTGCGCGATCGAATGCCGCATCAATGCCGAAGATCCGGCGCAGGACTTCCAGCCAAGCCCTGGTCGCGTGGCTCGCGCAGAGTGGCCGGAGGGTGAAGGCATCCGGGTCGATACCCACATCGTGACTGGCAGCAGGGTGCCGCCGTACTACGATTCCCTGCTGGGCAAGATCATTGCCTCTGGCCCCACCCGCGAAGCGGCGCGCAAACGGCTGCTCGAGGCGCTGGCTGCGACCCGCATTGAAGGCGTGCGCACCAACCTCGCATTCCAGGCAGAGCTGCTCGCGGATCCGCTGTTCATTCGTGGCGGTGTCGACACCGGCTTTCTCGTTCACAGGAGTGCAGGCAATGGCTGATCTGCAGCTGATCGAAACCAGCCTGCGCGATGGCAACCAGAGTCTGTGGGGTGCCACCGGCATCGATACGGCGATGACGCTGACCATCGCACCCGTGATGGATCGCGTGGGATTCAAGGCCATAGATTTCACCACCTCGACACACATGGGTGTGGCCGTGCGCTACAAGCGCGAGGATCCCTGGGAACGCATCCGTCTGATGGCTGCGGCAACCCCGAACACGCCGCTGCAGTTCATGTCGACGGGTTTTCGCTTCATCGCCTGGGATACGGCGAGCCCCGAGTTCATGGAGCTCGCTTTCCGCACGCTGGCGCGCAACGGCATCCGCCGCTTCTGCCTGGCCGATCCGATGAACGATGTGGATGCGCAGATCGCCTGCGCACGCATGGTGAAGCGGGTGCACGGCGAGTACGTGATCGCGGCGCTGGTCTATACGTTGAGCCCCATCCATGACGATGCCCACTATGTGGATGCGGCGCGGCGCCTCGCTGCCTGCGACGACGTGGATGCCCTGTACATCAAGGATCCCGGCGGCCTGCTGTTGCCGCAACGGGCGCGCACTCTGATTCCCGCGATCAGGGCGGTGATTGGTGCCAAAGGACTCGAGCTGCATTCGCATGGCACGATCGGGCTCGCGGAGCTCGCCTACATGGATGCCCCCGACTACGGCGTCTCGGCGCTGCAATGCGCTTCGGGCGCTGCGGCGGACGGCAATTCAAACCCCCCATCGGAACGCGTCGTCGCGAACCTGCGTGCGCTCGGCCATCGAGTGGAGATCGACGACGAAGCATTGGCCCATGTCGGGCGTTATTTCACGCAGCTGGCCGAGGCGGAAGGTTTGCCTGCCGGCCGCCCGCAGGCCTTCGACGCCACCTACCTGCGGCATCAGTTGCCCGGCGGCGTGGTGGGCACCATGCGCCGGCATCTCGGCGATGCACGTCTTGCCCACATGGAAGGCGCCGTCATCGCGGAGCTCGGCCGCGTGCGCGAGGAGCTCGGCTGGCCCATCGTCATGACGCCCTTCGCGCAGATGATCCTGACGCTCGCCGTGATGAACGTGACGGGCAAGGAACGCTACGCCGTGATTCCGGACGAAGTGATCCGCTATGCGCTGGGCCGCTTCGGCCGGCCGAACATTCCCATCGATGCCGGGGTGATGGACCGCATCATGGCGTCGCCGCGCACCAATGAAATTCTGGCGGAGCCTTCCATGCTGCCGGTGGCCGAGCTCCGCCGCAGATTGGGAGCGCAGCTCTCGGATGAAGAGTTCCTGCTGCGCGCCACCATGCCCGCGAACCTCATCGACGCGATGCAGGCCAATGGCGCCGCCCCCCGCGAATATGATCCTGCAACGCGTCCGGTGCTGAAACTGATCCGCGAGTTGTGCGCGCGCCGTGATCTCAACGACATCCTGATAGAGAAACCTGGATTTCGACTGCATCTGCAGGGGAGTGCGAATTGAAGCGATCGCGGATCAAGGGGTTCATGTTCGATCTCGATGGCACCCTGGTGCTGGGAGATCGCACGGGCAAGTCCTACGACGTGCTGCCCGGTGCGGTGGAAGTGCTCACACGGCTGCGCGAGCGCGGCATCCCCTATGTGGTGCTGACCAACGGCAGTGCGCAGGTACCTGCCCAGCAGGCCGCGAAGCTGCGCAGCTTCGGACTGCCGGTGGACGATGGACAGATGTTCACGCCCTCCAGCGTGACAGCTGGCGTGCTGACCCGCCGCGGCGTGAAGCGTGCGCTGGTGCTGGGTTCACCCGGTGTCGGTCATGTGCTGAAGGAACAGGGCATTGCCATCACCTTTACCGGTGAGCCCGACTGCGAGCGCGTCGATGCCGTTTACATCGGCTGGCATCCCGACTGCGGCATGAAGGATATCGAAGCGGCCTGCAACGCCATCTGGAATGGCGCAAAGCTGTATGTGGCCTCAGACGTGCCCTTCTTCGCCTCGCGCCATGGCCGGATGATCGGCTACTCGTATGCCATTACGGCTGCCGTCCGGCGGATGACCAAGGCACCCGCCATCATCACCGGCAAGCCATCCCTTTACGCATTGCGCTTCGTTGCCCGACAGCTCGGCGTGAAGCTCAACGAGGTGGGCGTGGTGGGGGATGATCCCGTGGTCGAGATGCAGATGGCGAGGCGTGGCGACGCCACGGGATTCGGCGTCTGCACAGGCACCACGAACCGTGCGGGTTGGTTGAAGCAGCCGCTGAACAAGCGGCCGCATCATGTCATCGAGGGTGTCGGGGAGCTGATCGAGCGCGGCTGGGTGTAGCGCGCTCGACGAAGCGGATCAGCGCTGCTGCGAACCAGAGCCGGCACGTGCCGGATAGTGTTCAAACACTTCCTTCACGGCGCGTTCGATGGCAGGTCCGGGATTTTTCTGTACCCGCTCGGTCAGGCGGCCCTCGGCCATGCCTTCCCAGATCAGCTGCTTGCGCGCGGCGTCCACCACATCGATGCTGGCCGAGCCCACCTGATACTGCGTCGTCGTGACATCCCGGCCGTAGAGCGGCCAGGCTGAATAAAGACCCGACCGGTAACCGTAGTAGCCGAGGCCCAGCGTGACGCTGGGTGTGCTCTGCACCCGGGTGCGATCACTGACACTGGTGAAGAAATTCACCAGCAGGTCGGGGTTGTTGCTGGACAGCGTATAACCCCGCGCTTCCATCTCGCGGCTCACTGCGCGCTTGAAATGGCCGGTGATCAGCGTGGAGTAGCCGGCACGATCAGTACCCAGCTCGGAAGAAAAATTGTAGGTGCGGTAGTTCGCGAAATTCGCCGCCGGATCCAGATCGGTGCGGATCTTCGGACCGGAGGTGGCGCAGGCCGCCAGCAGTGCCAGCGCGAAGGGAATAATGAGATTGCGCATGGGAAACTCCTTGGCAGGTTCCCATGCTGCGCCTGCTGGCGCCGCGTTGCCAGTGGAGCTCCGCGATGGAATCCGTAAGACTAGTCCTGCATTCACGGGCGGGAGCGGCGCAGCATCAATGCAATGCCCGCCACACCCACGGCCCAACCGATCCAAGCGGGGTCAATCACCGCGGCATGCCATATCGTTGCGGCCAGCACCAGGATTGCACCGCTTATGCGATTGCCGGTGGCGCGCCGCGTGCCGGCGGCCGATTCCGCGGCAGCTGAGGCCCTGACTTCGCGCGGATCATTCGCCAGCGGTCTGGGCTGCGCCCGGGCGACAAGCTCCATCCGCAGTGCCGTCGGCGCCGACTCCATTGCCCGCAGCAGTTCCGGCAGCTGCGCCCACATGCGTTTGGCCACCTTCACCGGATGGTGCTTGTCGCGCATCCAGTCGCGCAGGATGGGGCTCGCCGTCTTCCAGATATCCAGCTCCGGATACAGCTGCCGGCCCAGGCCCTCGATGTTGAACAGCGTCTTCTGCAGCAGGATCAGCTGCGGCTGGATGCGGGCATCGAAGCGCCGCAGCGCCTCGAACAGCCGCAGCAGCACCACGCCGAAGGAAATGTCCTTCAGCGGCTTGTCGAAGATCGGTTCGCAGATGGTGCGGATCGCCGCTTCCATGTCTTCCACGCGCACGTCATGCGGCACCCAGCCGGAATCCACATGCAGCGTGGCAACCTTGCGGTAATCGCGGTCGAACACGGCGAGGAAGTTCTGCGCGAGGTAATCCTGGTCGCGCGGATCGAGCGTGCCCATGATGCCGAAGTCCACGGCGGCATAACGCGGCTCTTCGGGGTTGTCGGCCAGCACGAAGATGTTGCCGGGGTGCATGTCGGCATGGAAGAAATTGTGGCGGAACACCTGCGTGAAGAAGATGGCCACGCCGTTCTCGGCGAGCTTGCGGAAGTTCACGCCGAGTTCGCGCAGCCGCGCGAGATCCCCGATGGGAATGCCGTGGATGCGCTCCATCACCATCACATTGGTGCGGCACAGGTCCCAGTGCACTTCGGGCACATGCAGCTTGGGGTCGCCCGCGAAGTTGCGCTTCAGATGGCCGGCATTGGCCGCCTCGCGCATCAGGTCGAGCTCGTCGAGGATGGTGTTCTCGTATTCGCGCACGATGTCGAGCGGGCGCAGTCGCCGGCCCTCGACGGAATAACGATCGGCGAGGCCAGCCAGCGCGTACAGCACTTCCACGTCGCGCGCGATGACCTCGCGCATGTGCGGACGCAGGATCTTGACGATGACCTCACGGCCATCGGTGAGTGTTGCCGCATGCACCTGCGCGATGGAGGCGGCCGCCAGCGGTTCGGTCTCGAAACTTCCGAACAGCTGGTCCAGCGGCTGGCCGAGTGCAGTCGCGGCGATCTGCCGCGCGGTCTCGCCGGAGAACGGCGGCACCTGGTCCTGCAGCTTCACCAGTTCATCGGCGATGTCTGGCGGCAGCAGATCACGCCGGGTGGAAATCGCCTGGCCGAACTTGACGAATACCGGCCCGAGTTCCTGCAGCGCGAGGCGCAGGCGCAGACCACGGCCACCTTCCGACTTTCCCTGCAGCCACAGCCAGGGCGAGAGCCAGCCGATCAGCCGCAGCTTGCCGTGCACGGAAGTGCCGCGCGTGAAATCGACCAGGCCATGGCGCGCCAGCACGCGATGGATGCGGATGAGGCGGGTCAGCACGCGCAGCTTCATGAGGCGCTCCGCGCCGATTCCAGCACCGCGACGCGCGCCGCGAGGCGGTCCGTCTGTTCGCGCAGTGCGTCCACATCCAGCAGGTACTGCCCGGCTTCCGCACTCGACACCAGCAGCTGCCGCTCATGGGTCAGGTATTCACCGACGTTCATCGCCTGCGTGCGCAGCGTGCTGCGGCCGTAGGCGAGCGCCTTGCGCAGCAGCGTGCCTGCGCCATAGGCCGGAATTTCTCCCGTCACGCGCGCAAGGCCCGCTTCCAGATCCGGGCGCAGCAGCTGCAGCAGTTCCTGGAATCGCGAGGCGAGTTCCGCATCGCCACCGATGCTCACATCGCCGCGGCGGATCACCTCGCTCGGGTCTTCCCGCAGCAGCGCGAGCAGGGCGAACGGGGTGCCCGCGATGACGGCATCCGCTTCAGCGGAGTTCTGGCGCGAAAGCAGCAGCTGCCCGGCGCGTGAAAGCAGGGTGATGCGCCAGGGTGTATGCCGCGCGATGATCTGCATGCTGCGGCCTTCCAGCTGCGCCAACAGCTGCCGCGCGCGTGGCGAACCCGCAACATGGCGATCGACCATGGCCTGGATCTGTTCGGTGAGCATCAGTACACGTAACCGCGGTGCACTGCGACAACGCCAGCAGCGAGGTTCTGGTAACTGCAGTTCTCGAGGCCTGCATCGCGCAGCATGGCGAGCAGTGTTTCCTGATCCGGATGTTTGCGGATCGATTCGGCAAGGTAGCGATAGCTGTCGGCATCGCCGGCCACCAGTTCTCCCAGCTTCGGCAGGATGCGGAACGAATACGCATCGTAGATCGGCCGCAGGGCTGGCACGGCGAGCTGCGAGAACTCCAGCACGATGAGCTGGCCGCCGGGCTTCAGCATGCTGCGCATCGAACGCAGCGCTGCGGGTTTGTCCGTCACGTTGCGCAGTCCGAAGCCGATGGTCACGCAATCGAACTGCGCAGGCATGAACGGCAGGCATTCGGCATTGGCCTGCACGACACTGCAATTCGCGGCAAATCCTTCGTTGATGAGCCGGTCGCGGCCGCGCAGCAGCATCTGCGCGTTGATGTCGGTGAGCACCACGAGGCCTGAAGGCCCCACCTGCTTCAGCATGCCGAGCGAGAGATCACCCGTGCCGCCGGCCACATCCAGCGCGCGTTGCCCCGCACGCAGATTGGTGCAGGAAAGCACGAAGCGTTTCCACAGGCGATGCGCGCCGGCAGACATCAGGTCGTTCATCACGTCGTAATTCTTCGCGACGGAATCGAACACGCCGCGCACGCGCTGCGCCTTGTCGGTCCATGCGACCTGTTCGAATCCGAAGTCGGTCTCGCGTGATTTGTCTTGTTCCGGCACGGTGCAAAAATCCTTATCCAGCGCGGTTAAAAGCCTGCCGCGGCAATTGAAATCTAATCGATACGCAGCGTTTCGGCATGATCGTTGCTAAACAACCAGTTCTGTTGCTGAAAGTGCTGGCAATCTGGTTATGGCTGGCGCATAGTCGCCCCCGGTTCGGCGCTTGAGAAAGCACGTACCAATTGGGGGTCTTGTCAAAGCTCGGCCGGACAGATTTGTCCGGCCTTTCTTTTTTCCGGCATCGGAAAATCCCAGCCCAAGGCAAGTTCATCATTCGCATTGTGGACAGTCTGGCAGAGGTTTCCTAGACTGCGCCGCCCTCAATACAGTTGGAGATGCTCGTGGGAAAAGGTGATCGCAGGACCCGTCGCGGCAAGATTTACGCCGGTTCATTCGGCAAGCTGCGTCCGAAGGACCCCAAGGCGGCTGCCGTAAAGAAGCCCGCAGCAACCACCCGCGCTCCGGCCAAGGCTGCCGCGAAGCCGGCTGCCAAGACTGCCGCGAAGAAGTCCAAGGCCTGAAGCCTTCGCCGGGCCCTCAAGGGCCCGGGTGCCAGCTGGACGCGACCTGCCCCGGGGCAGCGCCTGTCTGTCAGGCGGCGACCAGCAGGCCGCGCTCCGCAGCGCGCCTTACAGGATGTAGCGGCTCAGGTCCTCGTCCTTGGCGAGCGCCGTCAGGTGCTCGTCCACATAGGCTGAATTGACGGTAACCGTCGTGCCGGCCTTGTCGGCCGCCTCGTACGAGGCGCTGTCCAGCAACCGCTCCATGACCGTGTGCAGCCGCCGGGCGCCGATGTTCTCGGTGCGCTCGTTGACCTGCCAGGCCACCTCGGCCAGCCGCCGCACGCCATCCGGCGTGAATTCCAGGTTCACCGACTCCGTGCCCATCAGGGCGCGGTACTGCGCCGTGAGCGAGGCATCGGGCTCGGTGAGGATGCGCACGAAATCATCCGCCGTCAGCGGCTCGAGCTCCACCCGGATCGGCAGGCGACCCTGCAGTTCGGGGATCAGGTCCGACGGCTTTGACATATGGAAGGCGCCCGAGGCGATGAACAGGATGTGGTCGGTCTTGATCGTGCCGAACTTGGTCGACACGGTGCAGCCCTCGACCAGCGGCAGCAGATCGCGCTGCACGCCTTCGCGCGAGACATCCGCGCCGGTGGTGTCCTGGCGGCGCGCGATCTTGTCGATCTCGTCGATGAACACGATGCCGTTCTGCTCGGCATTGTGCAGCGCCGTGGCGCGGATCTCCTCTTCGTTCACGAGCTTGCCGGCTTCTTCATCCAGCAGCAGCCGGCGCGCATCGCGCACCTTCACGCGCCGCGGCTTGCTGCGGCCCTGCGCCGAGGTTCGCGAACATCTGCGAGAGCTGCTGCTGCATTTCTTCCATGCCGGGCGGCGCCATGATCTCGACGCCGGCGGGATTCATGCTGACTTCGATCTCGATTTCGCGATCATCCAGCGAGCCTTCGCGCAGCATCTTGCGGAAGCGCTGCCGCGTTTCGGCATCGCGCGGCTGCGCCGGTTCGTCGGTGGAAAATCCCATCGGCGCGCGCGGGCGCGGCAGCAGCGCATCGAGCACGCGTTCTTCGGCGGCATCGGCCGCGCGTTCACCCACGCGCGCCTTCGCTTCTTCACGCGTCATCTTCACGGCCACTTCCACCAGATCCTTGATGATGGAATCGACCTCGCGGCCGACATAACCCACCTCGGTGAACTTGGTGGCTTCCACCTTCACGAATGGCGCCTTCGCGAGCTTCGCCAGGCGGCGCGCGATCTCGGTCTTGCCGCAGCCGGTGGGCCCGATCATCAGGATGTTCTTCGGCGTGATCTCGTGCCGCATCGGCTCTTCGATCTGCATGCGGCGCCAGCGGTTGCGCAGCGCGATGGCGACCGCACGCTTCGCGGCCTGCTGGCCGACGATGTGCTTGTCGAGTTCCGTCACGATGTCGCGCGGCGTCATGACAGCTCCTCGATGGTGAGGTTGCGGTTGGTGTAGATGCAGGTGTCGGCGGCGATGTTCAGGGATTTCTCGACCACCTCGCGCGCCGACAGCGTGGTGTTCTCGAACAGCGCGCGCGCGGCGGACTGCGCGAACGGGCCGCCGGAACCGATGGCTGCCAGCGGCAGCTCGGGCTCGATCACATCGCCATTGCCGGAAATCACATACAGGCTGGTGGGATCGCCCACGAGCAGCAGCGCTTCGAGGCGCCGCAGGTAACGATCCTGCCGCCAGTCCTTGGCGAGCTCGATGGCCGCGCGGGTGAGGTTGCCGAACTTCTGCAGCTTGCCTTCGAAGCGCTCGAACAGCGTGAACGCATCGGCCGTGCCACCGGCAAACCCGGCCAGCACCTTGCCCTCGTACAGCCGGCGCACCTTGCGGGCATTGCCCTTCATCACGGTGTTGCCCAGCGTCACCTGGCCATCGCCGCCCAGGGCGAGAACGCCATCGCGGCGCACCGCCAGGATGGTGGTGCTGTGGGGATCGAATCGCTCGCTCATGAGGCTCCTTGCAGGGATGCTTGCCGCCAGCAACAAAACGGGCCGGAAGGCCCTAGCGAATTTTGCGGCGGGCGCGCGGATGCGCCTCATCGTAAATATGGGCCAGGTGCTGGAAATCAAGGTGGGTGTAGACCTGCGTGGTGCTGATGTCGGCGTGCCCGAGCAGCTCCTGCACGCCGCGCAGGTCGTGGCTGGATTCCAGCAGGTGGGTGGCGAAGGAATGCCGGAACAGGTGGGGATGCAGGCGGATGGGCAGCCCCTGCTGGCGCGCCAGCTGGGCGAGGCGCAGCTGGATGGCGCGGGACCCGAGCCGACGGCCGTTCTGGCCGAGGAACACGGCCTTCTCGCCGTCCTTCGCGAATTCCGGGCGGAGGGCGAGCCAGGCGCGGATGGCGACCACGGCCTGGGAACCCACGGGGACGATCCTCACCTTCGAGCCCTTGCCGGTGACCCGCACGGTGCGATCGGTGAGGTCGAGCGCTGCAAGGTCGAGGCTGGTGAGTTCGGCCAGGCGCAGGCCGGAGGAATACAGCAGCTCCATGATGGCGAGGTCGCGCGTGGCGAGGCGCGGATCGCCCACCACCTGCGCCGGTGCGGCCGGCTCCAGCACCCGCGCCATCTGGTCGGCGTCCAGGGTGTGAGGAAGACGCTTGCCCACCTTGGGTGCCTTCACGTCCATGGCCGGGTTGTTCGCGCACAGGCCTTCGCGCTGCAGGTACTGGAAGAACGAGCGGATGGCCGACAGGCGACGCTGGATGCTGCGCGGACCGAGGCCACCGGCATGGCTGCGGGCGGCGAAGCTGCGGATGTGGCCGTGATCGAGCGCGGGCCATTCTTCGAGGCCCTGTTTGTCGCACCACTCGGCCAGCGCCGCGAGGTCGCGTTGATAGGCGGCGCCCGTGTGGCCGGAGAGACGCCGCTCCTGCGCCAGATGACGCAGGAACTGCGCGCGCGCTTCAGTCGCGCGCGAGTGCATCGCTGATCAGTTCACCCAGCAGCGCCAGGAAATCCGTGCTCATGCCGGGATGGAAGCGCTCGCGATTGAGGCTGCCCAGCACCAGCAGCCCGATGGGTGCCTCGCCCGTCAGTGGCACCAGTGCCACCGAGCCCACGCTGCCGCTGTCGGGTCCGAAGATGAAGTCGCGCTGTGTGTCGCGGATCTGGCCGCAACGCGGCTTGCCGGTGGTGAGCAGGTTCTCGAAGCCGTTGAGGTTCTGGTCGTTCGCCGCCACCGGGCGCACGAAGCGCAGGTCGGCGGTGTCGGCGCCGGCGTTGAACAGCAGCAGCACCGTCTGGCTGGTGTCGAAATCCTCGCGGAAGCCGCGTTCGATCTGGGTGAGGATCTCGCGCCGCGTCGGCGCGCGCATCAGCCGGCGCGTGAAGCGGTGGATCTTGGCCGTGAGTGCTTCGTTGGAGCGCGCGATGCCCACGAGTTCCGTCAGCCGCGAATCCGCCGTCTGGTTCTTCTCGCGCAGCACTTCGATCTGCCGCTCGACCAGCGACACGGCACCGCCACTGTTATGCGGCAGCCGCAGGCCCGCGAGCAGTTCGGCATTGCGCTGGAAGAACTCCGGATTGGCGCGCAGCCAGCTGGCGATGTCTTCGTCGGCCAGGGTGGTTTCATTGCGCGCAGGGGAAGTGGTCATGAATGCAGATGCTCCGGAGATGGATTCAGGGTTGGACCGGGAGATCGAACCGCCCGGTGAAAGATACTTCAGCAGGGCCTTCGAGCCATAGCGTGTGCCCGGGGCCGGGCCAGCGGATCTGCAGCGAACCACCGGGCAGATCGACCTGCACGCTGCCATCCAGCAGTCCGTCGCGGATGCCAGTGGCCACTGCGGCGCAGGCGCCGGTGCCGCAGGCCTGGGTCTCGCCCACACCGCGTTCGAACACGCGCAGGCGGATGTGGCCGCGATTCAGGATCTGCCGGAACCCCACGTTCACGCGGCGCGCGAAACGCGGATGGATCTCGAGCGCGGCGCCGAGTGTGCCGACCGGCGCGGTGGCCACATCCGGCACTTCGATGACGGCGTGCGGGTTGCCCATCGAGGCGATGGCGAACTCCGCACGCTGGCCCTGCACATCGATCAGGTAGTGCGGGCCCGGCTGACCGGCCGTGTCGAAGGCCGATGCCTGCGGAGAGAAATCCGGTTCACCCATGTCGACGGACACCTCGCCCGGCGCGCCCAGCACCGCATGGATGACGCCGGCAGGACTTTCGAGCGCCAGCTGGCCGTTGCGCGCCAGGCCGCGCAGCCGCAGCAGTTCGGCGAGGCAGCGCACGCCATTGCCGCATTGCTCCACCTCACCGCCATTGGCATTGAAGATGCGGTAATAGGCGAGGGTGTTGGCGCTGTGCGGCGGCTCGAGCACCAGCGCCTGGTCGAAGCCGATGCCGCGAAAGCGGTCGGAAAGGTGGCGCCACTGCGCGGGCGAGAGGCCAAGCCCGTTGGCCGGCGCATCGAGCACGATGAAATCGTTGCCGAGGCCGTGCATCTTGGTGAACTCGAACTGCATCCTGCAAGGATACACCGCTGGCACAGCCTATAAACGCGTCTTGAGCTCCGCGACCAGGCGACGGCTGACCTGCATCGGCTCACTCACGCCGCGCAGCCGGATGAGGTGGTGGCCCTCGGCATTGCGCTCCACGGCCTCGATGAAGCTGCGATTCACCAGCGCGCTGCGGTGGATGCGCACGAAGCGATCGCCGAACTCCGCTTCCAGCGTGCGCAGCGAATCATCGATGAGGTCTTCGCCGCCGGTGTGATGCACGGTGGTGTATTTCTGTTCGGCCACGAGGCGGATGACATCCTCGAGTCGCAGCAGCTTGATGCCATCGCGCTGCCGCACCGACAGATGTGTACGTGGTGCCTGCCCCGCGACACTGCCCAGCTGCCGCAGCGTCAGCCGCTGCGCGCGTTCGGTGGCGGCGGCGAGCTTCTCCTTGCGTACCGGCTTCAGCAGATAACCCACGGCCTCGGCTTCGAACGCATCCATCGCGTGTTCGTCATGCGCGGTGATGAAGATGATGGCGGGGGGCTCGTCGAGAGTGCCGAGATGCCGCGCGAGTTCGAGGCCCGACATGCCCGGCATGCGCACGTCGAGGTACAGCAGATCAGGCTCCAGCTCCTCGATCTTCTGCAGCGCTTCGGTGGCATTGCGGGCCTCGCCCACCACTTCCACCTGGCCGAGCTCGCGCAGCAGCGCGGCCAGTCGGTCGCGCGCCGGCTGTTCGTCGTCGACGACCAGCGCGCGCAGGCTCACTGCATCATCTCCGGCGAAACATGGATCTCCGGAAAGCGCAGCTGCACCACGTATTCATCGCCTTCGCGACCGGCGGTGACCTCTGCGCGCGCGCCGAACAGCAGGCTGAGCCGTTCGCGGATGTTGTCGAGCGCGATGCCGTGCCCGGAGCGTGCCATGGCGTTATCCAGTGGCATGGGGTTGCGCACCCGCAGCAGCACGATGCCATCGATGCTGTGGCCTTCGACGATCACCTCGCCACCCCCATCGAGATTCTCCACGCCATGGCCGATGGCGTTCTCGAGCAGCGGCTGTACGGTGAGTGCCGGAATCAGCGCGCGCATGGGCAGATCATTCACCAGCCAGCGCACGCGCAGTCGATCGCCCATGCGCAGTTGTTCGATGCGCTGGTAGATGCGCGCTGATTCCAGCTCTTCCTTCAGGCTGATCAGGCTGCGCTTCTCGCTGAGATTGGCACGGAACAGGTCGGCCAGATCCTGCACGGCTTCCTCGGCCTGCGCCGGATTGCTGCGGGTCAGCGCGGCGATGGTGTTCATGCTGTTGTAGAGAAAGTGTGGCCGGATGCGCGCCTGCAGTGCATTGACGCGCGAGCGGGCCTGGCTCTCGACGTTCAGGCGCCACTGCTGCGAGACATAGAAGTAGCGCAGCGCCAGACCGCTCACGATCAAACCGATGAGCAGATTGCGCGTCAGGAACAGCCAGCGTTCTGGCGGCGCGGCACCAAGCATGCCGAAGGGGTTCAGCGCGGCGCTGGACATGATCCAGAAGGCAAGGTCGGAAATGGCGACTACCAGTGCGCCGATGATCCCCAGAACCATCAATGCGCCGATGGTGGCGTTGCGGGTTGCGATGTGCCGGCGCGAAACGCAGAGCAGCGCTGCGCCGGCCATGCCCGTCCAGACCAGGAACAATACGTTGCGTGCGAGTTCAGTCCAGAACGCCGCGCCGAAGCCGACGCTGGACAGTGCCAGCAACAGGGCGGTCAGCGTGACGATCAGCAGCACCGCCAGCACCGCCCGTGGCGCGCAGAAATCCGGAAGAAGCAGGCGGTGCGCTGTGGTGGCAGGCACGGGTGTCACTCGCCGCTCAGTCCGGCGAAATGCGTTTCAGTCAGGGCCCGCAGGCCAGATCGCGGGCGCTGCGTGCTTCGAGCCGGGCGGCATCGATCTCGGCGTCGTTCAGGAAGACCTTGTTGCCCTTGTCGTCGGTCCGCGTGATCCGGCGTGCCTGCACGGCATTGGCATAGGCCACTTTCGCCTTTTCACATTGCTGGGCTTTGGCTACTGCGGCTTCCTGACGCACCTGCTGCACGGTCTCGCTGCTCAGGGCGGGAGCTTCGTTGGTGTAGGTGGGCAGGGTCGAGGGGCTGGGGCTGACTTGCTCCACCGGCCGGGTTGGCGGCGCCTGCGGCCGACCGGTGTTGCGCACCAGCTCGGCGCCCGGCTGCGGCTGATCGGAGAAATGCCAGATGCCGTTGGCATCCTTCCAGCGATACACCTCGCCGGCGGCGAATGCGGTGGACCCGAGCAGGGCGATGGCGGTGATGGCGAAAGCTTTGAGCATGATTTTCTCCGCGGAAAGTATCGCCCCCGCCGCGCATTGGCCTTGTGATGTTCATCACATTCACGGGAGCCGATGCCGGGGGCGCGCGATTACCGGGACAGTCTCCACAAAAGAAAAAGCCCCGGCAACTCTGCAGTTGCCGGGGCCTCCAGGGAAGGTCAGACCTTCCGGATCAGGCGATCAGTCGTAAGCCCGCTCGCCGTGCTCGGCGACGTCGAGGCCTTCGCGCTCCACTTCCTCGGTCGGACGCAGGCCGATCGTGAACTTGAGCAGGTAGAAGATGATCGCAGTGACCACGCCCGACCAGACCAGCGAGAACAGCACGCCCTCGGCCTGGATGACGGTCTGTGCACCGATGCTCTCGAAGCCGCCTACGCCGCCCAGCGAGGGGTGGCCCAGGATGCCGCAGGACATGGCGCCGACGATGCCGCCGACGCAGTGCACGCCGAACACATCGAGCGAATCGTCGTACTTCAGCGCCTTCTTGAGGCCGTTGACCGCCCACATGCAGACCAGCGCCACGATGATGCCGAGGATGATCGCGCCGCCGGGGCTCAGCACGCCGCAGGCCGGCGTGATGGCCACGAGGCCCGCCACCGCACCCGAAGCTGCACCCAGCATGGTCGGCTTGCCGCGGAAGATCCACTCGGCCAGCGACCAGACCGCAGCGGCCGTGGCAGCGCAGACGTAGGTGTTGAGGAACACGAGGCCAGCACCGTTGTTGGCTTCGAGGCCCGAACCGACGTTGAAGCCGAACCAGCCCACCCACAGCAGGGCGGCGCCGATCATCACGTAGGGCACGTTGTGCGGGGGCATGGCCACCGTACCGTAACCCGAGCGCTTGCCGACGATCAGGGCGCCGACGAGGCCCGCGATACCGGCATTGATGTGCACCACGGTGCCACCGGCGTAGTCCAGGGCGCCTGCCTTGAACAGCCAGCCTTCGGCGTACCACACGGCGCGCGCGATCGGCAGGTAGGAGAAGGTGAACCAGAGCACCGCGAAGATCAGCACCGCGGAGAACTTGGTGCGTTCGGCGAAGGCGCCGACGGCCAGTGCCGTGGTGATGGCCGCGAAGGTGGCCTGGAAGGCTACGAACACGTACTCAGGAATGACCACGCCTTCGGAGAAGGTGGCGGCGTTGGTGTCCGCCCCGATACCCGACAACATGAAGCGGCTGGCGTCACCGATCCACTGGCCGGGGCCAGCGAACGCGAAGCTGTAACCGTAAACAACCCACAGGACCGTGAGCAACGAGAAAGTAACGAAGACCTGCATGGACAGCGACAGCACGTTCTTGGAACGCACCATGCCGCCGTAGAACAGGGCCAGGCCCGGTACGGCCATCATGATGACGAGCAACGTGCACACCATCATGAACGCCGTGTCGCCCTTGTCGGGCGTCGGCGCGGCTTCCTCCGCTCCGGCCAGGGCCGGCAGCGTAGCCAATGCTACGGTCAATGCGCCTCGCGTCCATCGCGAGGCTGTAATCGAGGCGAGATCAATGCGCATATGCGACTCCCAGCTGTTCTTTAAGTTGCCGCTGTTCCGGTCTCGCCGGTGCGGATCCGAATTGCCTGTTCCAAAGTACCCACCAGAATCTTCCCGTCGCCGGTCCGACCCGTTCGCGAGATGTTGGCAATGGCCTCGAGCACCGGGTCGACGATGGAATCGTCTACCGCGATTTCGACCTTCGCACGCGGCCCGTATTCTGCTTCGTACACCTCGGTCACCGTCACGCCCTGTACCCCTAACTGGGCTATGGCGTGCCGCAATTCATCCAGCTTGAATGGCCGGACGATCGCAGTGATGATCTTCATGATGTGCATGTCGCAGAGTGGCGAGCCTTGTTGGAATCCATTGCTTTACGGTCTTGCGAAACGCGTGAACCAACCGGTCCGGCGCCCAAGTGTGTAGTGCAGAATCCGTGCCACAGGTCGGTGCGGGCCATGACGCCCTCAATGGGCGCAGCAGGTCACGGAAGCGCACAGTTGTGGACGTCTGCACGAACTTGGTGCACTACTTTGGTGCGGAGGGCAGCTCATGAGTGAAAAGTTGGATGTCGAAGGCCTGGTCAGGCGGCTGACCGAGGATCTGCCGGCCTCCGTGCAGGCTTTTCGCAGCGATATCGAGGCGCATGCCGGCCGCGTGCTGCGCGATGCCACGCGCAAGCTTGATCTGGTTTCGCGCGAGGAATTCGATGCCCAGTCGCGGGTGCTGGAGCGCAGCCGGGCGCTGATCACCGCACTCGAGGCGCGTGTGGCCGCACTGGAAGAGAAACCGCGCTAACAGGGCAGATAGCCGCGTAGCCCGCGCGGGCTGCGGGCGCCCATGCTGCGCTGCATGGGTTTCGCACAGGTACTGACTCGGGCGCAGGTGGGCATGTCCGCACCGCTGGTGCGGGTGGAAGTGCATCTGGGCAGCGGGCTGCCTACCTTCACCATTGTGGGCCTGGCTGCGCCGGTGGTGCGCGAGAGCAAGGAGCGGGTGCGTGCCGCGCTCGCGCACTGCGGCTTCGAGTTCCCCGCCGGCCGCATCACCGTGAATCTCGCTCCGGCAGAGCTGCCCAAGGAAGGCGGGCGGTTCGATCTGCCGATCGCGCTGGGCATTCTGCTGGCTTCCGGGCAGGTGGATCCGCGCTGCGATCTGGCTGCCACCGAGTTCTATGGCGAGCTCGGGCTCACCGGCGATCTGCAGCCGGTGCCGGGGTTGTTGTCGGCGGCGATGATTGCGGGCGAATGCGGCCACACACTCTTTGTGCCCCAGGTCTGCGCCGCAGGTGTCGCGGCGGCCTCGGTGGCAGAGGTGCGCTCGCTCGGCAGCCTGCGCGATCTCGCCGACCCTGGCGCTGCGCAGCGGCGGGCGCAGCCAGAGGTCAACCTGGCCGCGGCCGCACCGGTGCAGGCACTGCCCGAGCTCGCGGATGTGCGTGGTCAGTGGCAGGCGAAGCGCGCGCTGCTGATTGCCGCGGCGGGTGCGCACAGCCTGCTGATGCAGGGCCCGCCGGGTTCCGGCAAGAGCATGCTCGCGCAACGCCTGCCTGCGTTGCTGCCACCGCTGTCTCGCGAGGAAGCACTGGAAGTGGCCGCCATCGCGGCGGTGGCGCAATGCGCAACGGGGATGCTGGATACCACCGTGGGCGCAATGCATGCACAGGGCCTGGTGCGCCGGCCGTTTCGCGCCCCGCACCATACCGCCTCCGCGCAATCCATCGTCGGGGGTGGCTTCACGGTGCGTCCCGGCGAAGTCAGCCTCGCCCATCACGGGGTGCTGTTTCTCGACGAGCTGCCCGAGTTCGACCGGCGCGTGCTCGAAGCGCTGCGCGAGCCGCTGGAATCCGGCACCGTCAGCGTGGTGCGTGCCAACCAGCGGGCAGAATTTCCCGCGTCATTCCAACTGGTGGCCGCCATGAATCCCTGCCCCTGCGGCAGGGCGGGTCTCGTGCAGTCGCCCTGTCGCTGCCAGCCTGCACAGCTGCGACGCTATCGCGCGCGCATTTCCGGGCCGCTGCTGGATCGGATTGATATTCAACTGCAGTTGCCCGCAGTGAGTTCCGACGAGCTGGTGGATCCCGTCCCCACATCGGGCAGGCCCGTGCTCACCACGGCGAGCGCAGCCAGCGCCGTATGCGCTGCCAGGCAGCGCCAGCTGAATCGCCAGGGAACGACCAATGCGCGGCTTGATCCGGAAGCCACGCTGCGCCATTGCGTGGCGAGCCGGGAGGGAATGGCCCTGCTGCGCCGCGCCGCGGAGCAACGTGGGTACTCCGCCAGAAGCCAACACCGCATCCTGCGGGTGGCGCGCAGCATCGCCGATCTGGACGACCGGGATGCTGTGACAGCCGAGGATATGGGCGAAGCGCTCGCGCTTCGCTGGGACGACTAGAGCGCCACCATGTGATCAACGGCAGCGGTGATCAGCTCGTCGCTGAGATCACTGCGACCGCCCTTCGGCAGCATGATGCCTTCGCCCGGGCCATCGAAGCCCTTGAGGGCGTGCTCATGCAGCTTGGCTTTGCCCTGCGCGATGCGCGGCGCCCAGGCCCCGCGATCGCCCGCTTTCGGGGCGCCGGCGATGCCGAGGCCATGGCAGGCCTTGCAGGCGACTTCGTAAACTTCGCTGCCACTCTTGAGCTCGACCGCCACGGCCGCCGTGGTGCCCGTTGAGACCGGCGTAATGGCCAACGCGCTGTTATCCTGACCGGCAACAGCAATCCGGGCGGGAAGACCGATACGATCTTCCACGCTTTCCTGGAGCATGGGGTCTTTCAGGACACTGGCGTTCTGCTCGTGCTTGCCAACATAGCGAGCCAGCGCGAACACGAGGATGGCGAAGGCCACCAGAAGGCCCAGGACGACGCTGAATATGTTGAAAAAATGGGTGTCTTGCTTGCTCACGTTGGGGGATCTCGGTCAGATGGCTTGGAAACAGCCTCGAATTATAGCCCGGAAGGCCCGCTCCTGTGGTTCCGCGGGAACCGATGCCGTGCCTGTTGATCAAATGGATATGCGAAACGCCATGAAACCCTTGTTTTTGATGGTCGCCCTCGCGGCGGCCGCTCCCGCGTCTGCCCAGAGTCTCGCCGGCCCCGCCGGCCGGGAAGCTACCCGCTGGGGGATGCTCGATACCTACTGCAGCGAATGCCACAACGCCACCGACTGGGCAGGCGGGGTCGCCTACGACACCCTGACCCCGGCCGACGTGACCAAAGAAATCGATGTCTTCGAGCACACCGTCCGGAAGTTGCGCGGGCACCTGATGCCACCGCCGGGCAGCAAGCAGCCCACCCAGGCCGAGAAGGACGACATGGTCGGCTGGCTCGAGACGCGCCTGGATGCCAACAAGGAAACCCCGCGCGCGCAGTACGTCACCGCGCAGCGTCTGAACCGCACCGAATACGCGAACGCCGTCCGCACGCTGCTCGGTGTCGAAGTGAAGGTGAACGACCTCCTGCCGCCCGAAGTCGAGATGGAAGGTTTCGACAACATCGCGGCCTCGCTGACGGTGTCGCCCGCTTTCCTCGACCAGTACATCAATGCGGCGCGTTACGTCTCCGCGCGCGCGGTGGGCAGCGCCTCGCCGAAAATGGGCAAGGCCACCTACGGCAACCAGAGCGGTGGCGTCATGCCACTGGGCAGCCGCGGTGGAGTCCGGTTCAAGCATTTCTTTCCGGCCGACGGTGAATACAAGTTCAGCGTGGTCAACGACATGACGGGCAGCAGCGCGCTGCCCAATCCCTCGCTGTTTCCGCAGACGGTCGTGATGTTCCTCGACGGCAAGGAAGTGTTCCGTGGCACCTTCGGTGGCAAGGAAGACCTTGGTCTCGCCGATCGTGAAGGCGTTTCCGGTGGCGCCAAGGTGATGGCGCGCTTCCGCAGCATTCCCGTGAAGGTGCCTTTCGGCGTGCACGAAATCGTCTTCACCACCATGGAACGCGCGCAGGTGCTGTCCGACACCACCACCGGCGGTGGTGGACCGGCGGATGGCCCTGGCGGTGCCGGGGCGCCGGCCGGCGGCCGGGGCGGTGGCGGCGGGCCATCTACGGTCGAAGTCTCGGGCCCCTATGGGCCCACAACCTTCAGCGCCGGTTCGACCCGCGACCGCATCTTCGTTTGCGATGCAAAGACGGAAGCAGAAGAGAAGCCCTGCGCCGAAAAGATCGCGCGGCATCTGGCCACGCAGGCGTATCGCCGCCCGGCCACCGACGCCGATGTGGCGCGACTGATGGGTTTCTATGCCTCCGGTCGCAAGGACATCGGAAATTTCAACGGTGGCGTGCAGGAAATCGTCATGGCGGTGATTTCCAGCCCCGATTTCCTTTACCGCACCATCCAGCCACGGAAAGACATGACGAAGCCGCAGCCGCTCACCGCGCTGGAACTCGCTTCGCGACTGTCGTTCTTCCTCTGGAGTGATCTGCCCGATGCGGAGCTGCGGCAGGTTGCCATCAGCGGCAAGCTCACTGACCCTGCCGTCTACGAGAAGCAGGTCCTGCGCATGCTGGCCGACAAACGTGCTTCGGCAATGGTCACGAGCTTTGCCATGCGCTGGCTCAATGTCGACGATCTGGAATCGCTGGTGCCTGATCCGGAGCTCTTCCGCGGCTTCACTCCGGCGCTGCGCGATGATTTCTCCACCGAGATGCAGATGTTCCTTTCCGAAGTGCTGCTCGAGAACAAGAGCGTGCTGGAGTTGCTCTCGGCCGATTACACCTATGTGAACAGGCGGCTGGCGGATCACTACGGCATTCGCGGCCTGCCAGGCACCTCCTTCCGTCGCGTGCAGCTGACCGATGCCAACCGTTTCGGGTTGCTCGGCAAGGGCGCGGTGTTGCTGCGCACTTCCTACCCCGATCGCACTTCGCCCGTGCTGCGCGGTGCCTGGGTGCTCGAGAAGCTGCTGAACACGATGACGAGCCCGCCGCCCCCGGGCGTGGAGACCGATCTCAACGCGAAGGCAGGCGCCATGCCCACCACATTGCGTGGCCGGCTGGAGGTGCATCGCAGCGCCAAGAGCTGCAACCAGTGCCATGGTGTGATCGATCCCATCGGTCTTGCGATGGAGAGCTTCGATGCGGTCGGCGCATTTCGCACGCGGGACAACGGCATTGCCGTGGACCCGAGCACCGTGATGCCCAATGGCGTAGCCATCAGCGGCATGGCGGCGCTGCACGACTGGATGCTGGCCCGGCCGGATCAGTTCGTGCAGACCGTGGTGCAGAAGCTGCTGATGTATGGCACCGGCCGCGAGGTGGAGGCCGACGACATGCCGCAGGTGCGCCAGATCGTGCGCAACGTGAAGCCCGGCGGCTACCGATTCTTCGATCTCGTGATGGGTGTCGTGAAGTCCGATGCATTCCGCCTGCAGGGCCTGCCGCATGTGGAAGAAGGCGTGAAATCCAGCAACACCGTAGCGGCCGCCGCCGCACGCTGAAGTTACAAGGGAATCCCCATGTTCATTACCAAGAAACATCTTTCCCGGCGCACCACCCTCAAGGGTCTGGGCATCTCGCTGGGTCTGCCCCTGCTGGATGCGATGATCCCCGCGGCCACCGCGCTGGCCGCGACCGCAGCGGTGCCGAAGACGCGGGTGGGATTTTTCTACCTCCCGCACGGCGCGATCATGGACAACACGCCGCTGGGCAAGGAAGTCGATGCGTGGACGCCAAGTGGCGAAGGCGCGGACTTCAAGCTCAACAAGATCATGCAGCCGCTCGACAAGTACAAGCAGCAGCTGCTGTCGATCGCGAACCTCGAGAATGCAGCCAGTGCGGGCTCGGTGCACACCATCAATCCGGCCACCTGGCTTTCGGCAGTGCGGCCGGACAGCAGCCAGGCCGGCGCGCACATGGCCACCACACTCGATCAGCTGATTGCCTCCAAGCTGGGTCAGGAAACCGCGCTGCCTTCCCTGGAGCTCTCATCCGAAACCACCATCCAGTCCGCCTCCGGTGGCGGTTACTACAGCACCACGCTTTCCTTCCGTGACGATCACACGCCACTGCCGATGGAATACAACCCGCGCAAGGTGTTCCTGCAGTTGTTCGGTGAAGGTGATACGGATGCGGAGCGCGCGCTCATCTCGCGCCAGACCAGCAGCATCCTCGACCTGATCAGCGATCGCACCACGGCGCTGCGCAACCAGGTGGGTGCTGCCGACAAACGCGTGATGGAGAGTTACCTCGAAACCATCCGCGAGATCGAGCGACGTCTGGAGAAGGCGAAGGCCCGTGATCTCTCCGCCATCAATCTGCCGGACGCGCCGGCGGGCGAGCTCGAGAACTTCGGCGAGCAGGTCAACATGATGTTCGACCTCATCGCGCTTTCGTACCAGGCCAACCTGACGCGGGTGGCCACGTACATGATGGTGGCCGAGGGCACGGCCCGGGCGTACAACCATCTCGGCATCCCGGGTGGCTTCCATGCCGTTTCGCACCACGCCAACATGCCGGATCGCCTGAAGGAACTGACCACCATCCAGACCTGGCACATGCAGCAGTTCGCGAAATTCATCGACCGGATCGCCGCAACGCCGGATGGCGATGGCACGCTGCTCGATCACTCGCTGTTCATGTATGGCTCGAACATGAGCAACAGCGACCGGCACAACAATTATCCGCTGCCGATCATTCTCGTGGGCGGTGCCAACGGCAAGCTCAAGGGTGGCAAGCACATCGTGCCGGCCGAGCGTACACCCGTGGCAAATCTCCATCTCACGGTGCTGAACAAGCTCGGGATCGAGCAGGAAAAGTTCAGCAACAGCACTGGCGTTCTCGCGGGAGTATAGGTTTGACTCATTTCCACACCAGACGATCGGTGCTGGGTGCCGGCCTTTGTGTCGCGGCCGGCATCGCTTTGCCCGCCCGGGTGTTTGCGGCAGGCAGCGCCGTGGCAACGGTGACGAAGCTCAATGACCGGCTGCTGCTGATCAGCGGCCTGGGCGGCAACCTCGTCGCGCTGCGCGGCGATGAAGGGCTGCTGCTCGTCGATTCCGGCGCGCCGGGCACCACGGACCTGCTGGTCGCCGAACTCGCGAAGTTCGCGCGTGGCGCCAAGGTGCACACCGTCATCAACACCCACTGGCATGCCGACCTCAGCGGCGGCAATGACGTGTTCGGTGCGGCGGGCGCGAAGCTCATCGCCCATGCCAAGGCCGCGCAGCGCATGGCCGCCGATCAGTTCGTGCCCGCGGAAGATCGCTACATCAAGGCGCGCAGCAAGGTGGCCGTGCCCAAAGAGGTTTTCTACTACGGCAGCAAGCCGCTGCAGTTCGGCAAGGAACGCATCGAGTACGGCTATCTGCAGCAGCCGCACACCGATGGCGACATCTACGTGTACCTGCGCGATTCCAATGTGCTGCTCGCCGGCGATGCCGTGTCGCCACAGGTGGATCCGGAGCTGGCCTGGTATGAAGGTGGCTGGCTGGGCGGCCGCGTGGATGCGCAGACGAAGCTGCTGACCATCGGCAATGCCCAGACGCGCATCATTGCGTCCACTGGCAGCGTGATCTCGCGCGCCGAGGTCAAGACCGAGCGCGATGCCACGGCCACGGCCTTCGAGCGCGTGTCGGAAGCAGTCCGCAAGGGCTGGACCACCGAGGACATGCAGAAGGGCAAATTGCTTGATGGCCTGCCGCGCACCTGGGCTGATCCGGACAAATTCCTGTACGCCGCGCACAAGGGCATGTGGGCGCATCACAACAAGCTTTCGCACTCGATCGTCTAACCATCATGCGTACTTCAAGAATCCTGCTGATCGCCACTGCTGCGCTGTTGCCCATGGTGGCTTCGGCCGCGGACCTCGCCAATCTCATCCGCGATGCCAATCGCAAGGAATCCCTGGCTGCCATTCGTGCAGGCGCGGATGTGAACGCTCCGCAGCCGGATGGCACAACGCCACTGATGTGGGCCGTCAGTCGTCAGGACACCGAACAAGACAAGCAGATCGTGCAGGAGCTGCTGCAGCGGGGTGCAAAGCCCAATGCGCGCAATGTGCTGGGCGCGACGGTGCTCACCGAAGCCATCAACGCCAATGATCCGGGGTTGATCCAGCAGTTGCTGCAGGCCGGTGCTGATCCGAACCAGGGCAACGATGACGACGAGGCACCGCTGATGCTGGCCGCGCGGCTGGGCTCTCTGCCCATGGTCGAGGCGCTGGTGAAGGCGGGTGCCAAGGTCAACACGCGCGAGAAGTACCGCGGCCAGTCGGCGCTGATGTGGGCGGTTGGAACCAATACTCCCGGTGCCGCCGCCGTGACGGAATTCCTGATCAAGCAGGGCGCGGAAGTGGACTTCCGCTCGGCCGTTCACGACTGGGGCAACCAGATCACCGGCGAACCGCGCTCACAGTATCGCCCGACGGGAGGCCTGACGCCGCTGCTGTATGCCACGCGTTCGGGCTGCGTCGACTGCGCGCGTTTGCTGCTGAAGGCCGGTGCGAGTATCGAGCGGCCGACGCCGGAAGGCATTTCGCCGCTCATGAACGCGATCGACAACGGCAACTACGCGCTGGCCAACTTCCTGCTGGATCAGGGTGCCAGTCCGCATCTTCAGGATTGGTGGGGACGCACGGCGCTGTATATCGCCATCGACATGCATAGCCGCGGCGGCATGATTGGTGGCGGCGGTCCCGGTGGTGGTGGCGGCGGACGTGGCGGTGCACGCGGAGCGGGCGCCGGTCCTGGTCCGGGTGCCGGCCCCGGTGCGTTGCCCCGCGGCGGGCCTGCTGCCGGCCCCCCCGGCTCGACGCAGAACACTTCCATGCAGATCGCGCAGCGGCTGCTGGAAATGGGTGTGGATCCGAACACCCAGCTGAACATGCACCGGCCCTTTCTCGGCCGCTTCGTCGATGATCTGCTGAACTCCGGCTGCACGCCGCTGTTGCGCGCTGCGGTTGGCGCGGATCGTGAGGCGGTGGAGCTGCTGCTCAAGCACGGCGCCATCGTGGATCTTCCCAACGTGATGGGCGTTACGCCATTCATGGCTGCAGCCGGCATGGGCTGGGGCGGAGTGGGTGGTTCTGGCCCTGGGCAGAGTCCGGTTGTTTCCAGAAGGCCGGCGCTCGAATCCGAAACGCTCGAAGTGATGCGAATCCTGCTCAAGGCGGGTGCCGACATCAACGCGCGCATCACCGACACCAGCAGCTATACGGCCAAGATCGCGCGCCCGAGTTCGATGAGCGAGCGGCAGGGACAGACGGCGATCTTCGCCGCGGTGGGCGCCGGCACGGTCAACGAGACCAATCCGCCGCGCAACTGGTTGAAGGTCACGCAGTTCCTCATCGACAACGGCGCGAAGCTCGACATCAAGGATGCGCGCGGCGTCGACCTGCTCGAATGCATGAAGGGTTTGGCATCGGGCGAACAGGTTGCCCGCTGTGGGGGACGCGACAGCCCCAGCACGCCGGAAATGGTCAACCTGATCCGCACCGCAATGGGCCTGCCTCAGGAAACCCCCGCCAAGGGGCCCTGAGGCTCGACCCGATCAACGGCAGCTACTGGCGCGGTTCGCCTTTGCTGTTCACGTAGATGGTACGGCCCGGAGGGGCCGTCATCTGCACGCGGTGCTCGACGTTGCGGTAGGTGTAACGCACATCCCAGTAATCCACATCGCCATCCTGCGTCGTCTCGCAGCGCTGCACATCGCGACTATAGTCTTCGCGTCCGCGTCCCACGTTGGAACCGATGACCGCACCGGCCACCGCGCCACCGGCCGTGGCTACATCCTGGCCTGAGCCGCTGCCGATCTGGTGACCCAGCACGCCGCCCAGCACTCCACCGATGACACCGCCGACGATATTGCGATCACCGCGCTTTTCGACCTGTTCGCGTTCTACCCAGCAACGCTGTTCAGGCCGGCCCATGACGGCCCGCACGGAAGTGACCCGGGCTTCGTACACCCGCTCATTCGGACGCCGACGGTAGTCGTACCCGGGTTGCGCCAGCGGCTCGGGGGTGTCGTAGTTGACGCGGGCGTTCCTGCCCAGCTTGCGGGCTGAAGAGAGCCGGTTGTTCACGCCCATGCGTTTCAGGGAGTCGTAGCTGCCTTCCCGCAGCACCACGCAGCGGCCGCGATAGGCCACGTCTTCGCAGACTTCCCAGCGACCGCTGTCGACGATCACCGACGAGGCCTTGTCGTTGAGTCCGCTGCGCCGGAAGTCGGATTGCGCCCTCTTCGTGGTCACAGCGCGGCCGCGGAAATCCTCGCCTTCGTAGAAGGTGACCTGTGCCATCGCCTGGGCGCTCAGCAACAGGGCAGAAACGCCGAGCAGGGTTGTCATTCGATTGTTCATGATGGTCTCCACTTTTCACGAAGTGTCGGCCTGAACGAATCGAAGTGCTGTAGGCGCGCGCCTCTACAGGCTGTCCGCTGGCGTGAACTCTTTCAGCAGATAGCCGCGCAACACCCAGGCTGCCTTGGCCAGGGGTTTCAGATCCGGCGCATCGAGGGTGCCTTCGAAGTCATGGAGCAGGTTGCCCAGCAGCGCCTCACGTTCTGCAGCGGTAATCCGCAGGCGGCTGGTGTCGCCACTGGCATCCGGTGTCGGTGAGATCAATGTAGTGAATGCCAGCACACTCAGGTTGGGGAACAGCTCGTCCATTTCGTCGAGCACGGCGCGCAGCTTCGGCACCTCGTTTGCCATCTCTTCCGCATCCGCACCCGCACCGGCCGCAGGCCTGGCCAGCATCGCGGTGGAGATTGCCGCGATCCGCCCATGGATCCGGTGCCGCGAGCTGTGCAGGGAAACGATGTTCGCCACCAGCACATCGTGCGGTGGTTCGAGCCGCAGCTGGTTCAATTGCCCGATGTAGCTGCGCATGGCGATCTGCACCCGGCTGCTGTAGCTGATCATCTCCATCATGTGGTTCGCGTCAGGCTGCTGCAGCACTTCTTCCACACGGGTGCGCAGGTGCTCCAGCTCGCCGAGCTGACGGATGTATTCGCGCACGAACCGGACCTGAGGCGCCGACTCCGGTGCCGCAGAGGGCTCAGTGAAAGCCGCAGGCGAAAACAACGCCACCGAGCAGAGGGCCAGCTTCGCAAGGAACCTCATGCCCATGGCGCGCGTGCCCTGGCCTACTTCGGAACCGGATCGGAGGAGGGCCAGAAGCGCGCAGTCGAGATCGGCAGGCCGCGGAAGAATGCGTTGATGGATTGAATCTCGCCGCCCCAGACCTTGAAGGCTTCGAATGTCACGAGCGAATTGCCTTCACCGTAGGAGTTGCCGGCATGCCCGAAGTTCATCCACAACAGCACCACACCATTTTCTTCATCCACTGCGGCGACGCTCGCCACGATGCTCGGGTGCAGGGTGATGTTCTGCGCGTACAGGCCGCAGTCCGCGCGACCGCAGCCGGGGCCTGCGGTGATGACGCCGTTCTCCACGCGATAGGTTCCATCGGCGAAGGGAGTCTTGCCATCGATGAAACTGCCGATGCGCAGGCCTTCGGTGTAGGTGAGGGCGGTCTTGATCATCGAGTCGCGCGACTGCTTCTTGCCCTTGGGCACGGCGTCGTTCATGCCCCTGACCGGCTGGCCCAGTTGCGTGGGCTGGAAGCGGGAATCCGGCGTTATGCGCTGCACCAGCGTCTCGATGCCGGCGATCTTGCGATCCTTCACATGCAGCAGCAGGGAATAAAGCACCTGCACCTTGTCTTCGATCAGATGCACATGCGTGGCAGCGACCTGCTTCTTCGTATCCAGGTAGTCATGCCGGAAGCTTCCCTTGCCGGTCACCGATTTCCACAGCCCTTCACCGAGCTTCACGACTCTGGAGTCTTCGGTGTATTTCACGTTCTCGAGCAGCGGCAGTCTTCCCGGATCGTGTGCGACCAGCGCATCGACATACTGGGTGAGCAGGCCGGCGAGGCAGGCGCGATCGCAGTTTTCGGCTGCGGTGGCTGCTCGCGAAAAAGTGGTCAGTAGTGTGGTCGCCAGTGCGAAAGCAATGACGCAGGCGTTGCGGGCAATGCGCTGTTGAAGCATGGATGTTCCTCCCCCGGAATTCGATGCACATACAGTAGTCCGTACCAGCCCCGGATTGAAACTGTGTACTGCTGCGGCAGGCAAATATTTTGGCCGTGTGCGCCTACGTGGTTTCTTTCCCGAGTCCTACATATCCAGTCGAGGTAGAGCGGGATGCTCATCGGCATGGGATCAATGGAGCAATGGCCGCCGCTTGAGCAGGTTCGTGAATGGGCCGAGCAGAAGCTCGCCAGTGGGCAACCCGCACCGGCCGTATCGCGGAAATACCAGAATCTCATTACGTTGATCGACGAGATTCTTGCCGCACGGGGTCATGGGGTTGCCCTGGGGGATTCCCGGACGGACGACAGATAGGTCGTTGCTGCTGGCGCGCCCGACTGGATTCGAACCAGTGACCCCTGCCTTCGGAGGGCAGTACTCTATCCAGCTGAGCTACGGGCGCTTTGCAGTCAGGGGGCGAAGCCTACCCAAATCGGGCCGTTACAGCCAGCCGCGCTGACGGAACCACAAATAAGGGAACACCGACGACAGCACCATCAGCGTCAGCGCGGCCCAGAAGCCCCAGGGATCCTGCAGGGTGGGGATGTGCTCGAAATTCATGCCGAACATGGCGCCGATGACCGACGGCGGCAGCAGCACCACCGTCACCACCGAGAAGATCTTCAGGATATTGTTCTGGTCGATGTTGACCATCCCGAGCGTGGCATCCAGGATGAAATTGAGGTTGGTGCCCAGAAAGCTCGCATGGTCGCTCATGGCGAACACGTCCTTCGACAGGGTGCGCAGGCGGGTGCGCACGTCCTGGGGCATGGCGATGGTCGATTGCTGCACAAAGGCCAGCAGTCGGGCGAGACTCGCCAGGCTCTCGCGGGCCTTGGCGATCAGCTCGCCGCACTGGCCGATCTGCTCCAGCAGCTTGCGATAGTCGCGCTGCGAGCGCCGATGTTTGCTGGTGGGCCGCTTCTGCAGGCTGAAGACTTCGGCTGAAGTGGCGTCCATGTCGGCGCCGACCCGTTCGATCACATCGGCAATGCGATTGACGATGGATTCGAGCAGCCCGGCGAGCACCGCCTCGGCGCTGCTGTTGGATTGCGGATGCCGTTCCACGTAGGCCACGAAGCGGCGGAATGGCAGCGGGTCGACATAGCGGTTGGTGACCAGCCGCGCGCCCTTCAGGATGAATGTGACCTGCGCGTTCTCTGGCAGGTGGGTATCGAGCTTGGTGACCACCGTCGCGGTCAGGTACAGCGCGCCGGCCTCTTCATAGAGCCGGCTGGACGACTCGATCTCGCGCATTTCCTCGCGGGTGGGGATGTCGAGGCCGAGCCGGACCTCCACCAGGCGTTCTTCTTCGACGGTGGGCTCGAACAGGTCGAGCCACACGGCCTCTTCAGGCAGCGGCGCTTCGTTGTCGCGCTGGAGGGCTTTGAGCCCGGTGGGCGAAAGGCAATAGACGGACAGCATGCATTACTGCCCGGGGCCGCTTGTCAGCGGCCCTTTTCGAAGGCGGCGAGATCGCTGATGAGCTGAACCAGTTCTTCCTGACCACCGGCCATGCTGACGTCGGTCTGGTACTTGCCGTTGATGAACACCACCGGCACGGACTCGACGCGATAACGGCGGTTGAGTTCTTCGGCGCGCTGCAGGCGCGTGTTGACGGCGAAGCCGCTGTATTCACGCTTGAAGTCGGCTTCCGGAATGCCGTTGGCCTTGGCGAAGGCCAGATGCATGGACTGCGTCTCGGCGTCGTTGCTGGCCACGAGGATGTTCTTGCGGACATGTATTTCGTCGAAGGCCTTGCTCACGAGGTCTTCGCGGCCGAGGTTTTCGAGGGTGTACAGCAGCTTGGCGTGGGAACGGTGCACCGCGCCCCACATCGCTGCTTCCTGCACGAACTTCACGTACGGCGGCTTCTTCTTTGCCCAGCTGTCCATGTAGGGCTGCAGGTGGGCGCAATGCTGGCAACCGAGCCACATGACTTCGATCACTTCGACTTCGCCTGGCTTGGCGCTCGTGCCCTGCGCGGGAACCACCGGACGGTAATGCGTGCCGGCCTTCCAGCGACCACCGGGCAGCTGCACGTTCTCGGGCATGGCAACGATGCGTGCCAGCGATTCATCGCCGGCGCTTTCTTCGGTGCTGGCAGATTCCTGCGTTGCCGTGTTGAGCTCGGCATCGGTGGGTGCTGCCGCAGAGGGCGCCGGAGCTTCCTGCGCCGTTTCTGCAGCCGGCGTGGTGGAAGTGCCGGAATTCTTCGCGCCGCAGGCGGCGAGCAGCGCCGTGAGGGCGCCCAGCAACAGCAACTTTTTCATGACTAGCGGATTCCCTGAATGTAGGAGGCCAGATTGCGGCGGTCTTCAGCCGTGAGGCGAGCCGCGATCACGTTCATCATCTGTGCATTGGCACTGGCCTGCGACTTGCCGGCCGCATCCTTTGCGTAACGCACATCCGTGGAGTAGTCATTCAGCTGCTTCACGGTGTACACGGCGTGCTGCGTCTGCAGCGACGGATACCCGGCAGCCGGAATGCCGCGACCCACGGGGCCGTGGCAGGCCGTGCAGGCCGGAATGCCGCGGGCCGCATCGCCGCCGCGATAGAGTTTTTCGCCATCCTTCCAGTAGGAAGGGTCGGCTTCATTGCCGGTGGGTGTCTGGCTGGAGAAGAACGCCGCGAGGTCCGCGATGTCCTGGTCGGTCAGGGCCTGCACCATGGGCTGCATCAGCACGTTGACGCGTTTGCCGTCGCGGAAACGCGTGACCTGGTCGCGCACGTAACTGGCGTTCTGCCCGGCCAGCACCGGCCATTCGGGATTGACGCTGTTGCCATTGAGGCCATGACAGGCGGTGCAGGTGGCCGCCTTGGTGGCGCCCGCAGCCGCATCGCCGGCATCGGCGGCAGTGGCCGAGGCAGCGAAGCCCAGGGTGATTGCGGCCAGGGTCAGTACTTTCATCGCAACAAGCCGGCGTGCGGCGGGCAACATGGAATTCGTCATGGGTCCTCAAAAGCTCCCGGGGGCGGGCCAGATATCTTTTCAATTGTACACTGCGGGCTGTTTTTCGCCCCTGTTGGAGCCCATGAGCCAATTCCCCAGCGTGAAGTTTCTGACCAGTGCGGCGGCGCCAGACCATTTCCCGCCCGACCTGGGTTGGGAGGTGGCGGTGGCCGGGCGCTCCAATTGCGGCAAATCCAGCGCGATCAACGCCTTGTTGGGGCGGCATGGCCTGGCCCGGACCAGCCGCACCCCGGGCCGCACCCAGCTCTACAACTACTTCGAGCTGGCGCCCAACAAGCGCATGGTGGATCTGCCGGGCTACGGGCATGCCTCGGTGCCGGGCGCCATCCGCGCCACCTGGGGGCCGATGGGCGATGCCCTGCGGCAGCGGGACAGCTTTGCGGCGGTATTGCTGGTGGTCGACAGCCGGCGGGGGGTGGGCGATCTGGATCTCGGGCTGCTGGAATGGGCCGGACGCCCCCCCGAGCGCACGCATGTGCTGCTGAGCAAGGCCGACAAACTGCCGAGCGGGCAGCAGATCAAGGCTTTGCGGGAAGCGAAAGTGGTGCTGGAAGGTCTGGCGAGCGTCCAGCTGTTTTCTGCCCACAAGGGAACGGGGCTGGAAGACGGGCGCGCCGTGCTGAAGCGCTGGATGCAGGGAAGCAAAGAAATAACCCCGGCGGGGTAACCGCCGGGGCAGAAGTGACTACCAGACAGGTCTCAAATGCCTGGCAGTCGACCCGCTCAGGGAGGGAAGCGGGGAGCGTTTGTGGCGCTCATATGTTCAGAGTGGGGAGCCGCTTTGAAGTTCCGGCGCCAGTGAAGAATTTCATTTGCCTGCAGCAGATTTCCGCACCGGCTAGTGGGCTTCGTCCCAGTTACTGCCCGTGCCGATATCCACTTTCAGCGGTACCGCCAGCTGCTCGGCGGCAGCCATCTGCTCGCGCAGCATGTCGGTGACCTGCGGCACGGCCTCGGCCGCCACTTCCAGCACCAGTTCGTCGTGCACCTGCATGATCAGCCGCGCCGGCAGCGCGCGCTGGGTGCACTCGCGCTTCCACCCTCAGCATGGCGAGTTTGATGATGTCGGCCGCGGTGCCCTGCATCGGCGCGTTGATGGCGCTGCGTTCGGCATATTGCTGCAGCTGGCGATTGCGGGAGCGGATGTCCGGCAGGTACAGCCGCCGGCCGCGCACGGTTTCGACGTAGCCCTGTGCGCGGGCCTGCTCGCGCGTGCGATCCATGAAGCTCTTCACGCCGGGATAACGTTCGAAGTACAGATCGACGTAACGCTGCGCGCTGCCGCGATCGATGCCCAGCTGCTTGGCAAGGCCGAAGGCCGACATGCCGTAGATGAGTCCGAAGTTCACGGCCTTGGCCGAGCGGCGTTCGTCCGGGGTCACCTCTTCAATCGACTTGCCCATGACTTCTGCAGCCGTGGCCTGGTGCACATCGCGGTCTTCGGCAAAGGCGCGCAGCAGCGCCGGATCACCGGAGAGGTGCGCCATGATGCGCAGCTCGATCTGCGAATAGTCGGCGGCCATCAGCACGTAACCGGTTGGCGCGATGAAGGCCTGGCGGATGCGGCGGCCTTCCGGCGTGCGGATCGGAATGTTCTGCAGGTTCGGATCGGTGGAAGAGAGCCTGCCGGTTGCCGCAACGGCCTGGTGGTAACTCGTGTGCACGCGGCCCGTGGTGTGGTCGATCTGTTCGGGCAGCTTGTCGGTGTAGGTCGACTTCAGTTTCGCGAGGCCGCGGTACTCCAGGATCAGGCGCGGCAGTTCGTAATCGCCGGCCAGCTCTTCCAGCACGTCTTCTGCGGTGGATGGTTGCCCGGTGGGTGTCTTGCGGATCACCGGCAGCTGGTGCTTCTCGAACAGGATCTGCTGCAGCTGCTTGGGCGAATCGAGGTTGAACTCGCCACCGGCCGCCACATGCGCGCGGGCCTGCAGATCCAGCAGCTTTGCGCCCAGTTCGCTGCTCTGCTTGCGCAGCAGCGAGGCATCGAGCAGCACGCCGCGCGCCTCCATCTCCAGCAGCACCACCGACAGCGGCTGTTCGATTTCTTCGTAAAGCGCCTGCAGTTTCGGTTCTGCGCAGAGCTTCGGCCACAGCGCGGCATGCATCTGCAGGGTGACGTCCGCATCTTCGGCGGCGTAGTTCGCGGCGGTTTCGACTGACACCTGATCGAAGCCGATCTGCTTCGCGCCCTTGCCGGCGACCTCTTCGTATTTGATGGTGTCGATGCCGAGGTAGAGCTTCGCCACCGAATCCATGTCGTGGCGCGTGGCCACGCTGTTGAGCACATAGGATTCGAGCATCGAATCATGCTGCATGCCGGCGAGCTGGATACCGTGGTTGCGCAGCACATGCGCGTCGTACTTCAGGTGATGGCCGAGTTTGTGGCGCTGCGGGTTCTCGAGCCAGGGCTTCAGCGCCGCCAGTGTGCGATCCAGATCCAGCTGGTCCGGCGCGCCGGCATAACGATGCGCCAGCGGCAGATAGGCTGCCTTGCCGGCTTCGATGCAGAACGACAGCCCGACGATGCGTGCTACGGAATAGTTGAGGCTGGTGGTCTCGGTGTCGAAGGCAGTGAGCGCGGCGCCATCCAGCAGCGCAAGCCAGCGCTGGAAGGCTTCTTCGGTGAGGATGGTTTCGTATTCGCGCGGTGGGGCTGGAGGCAACGCAGCTTCGGCAGCGGGCACTGGTGCGATGGTTGTATCCGCTGATGCGCCCGACGCGGAAGTCGCGGTTCCGCGCGGCGCCGCTGCTCCCGCATCGCCATCCAGCGCCTTCAGCAGGCCGCGGAACTCCATGCGCTCGTACAGCGCGCGCAGCCGGGCCGTGTCGATCGGGCTGGCGCGCGAACCCATCGAGGCTTTCCTCGAGTTCGAGATCCACGCGGATGGTGGCGAGCTTGCGCGACAGCGCGAGGGTCTCGAGCCCGGCGCGCAGGTTCTCGCCCACCACGCCGGTGATCTTGTCGGCGTTCTGCAGCAGCGTGTCGATGTTGCTGTACGTGCCCAGCCACTTCGCGGCGGTCTTCGGCCCAACCTTCGGGATGCCGGGGATGTTGTCGGAGCTGTCGCCGATCAAGGCGAGGTAATCGATGATCTGTTCGGGCCAGACATCGAACTTCGCCTTCACGCCGTTACGGTCGAGCGTGGTGTTGCTCATGGTGTTCACGAGCGTGATCTCGGCATTGACCAGCTGCGCCATGTCCTTGTCGCCGGTGGAGATCAGCACCGGCTGGCCCTGCGCCGCGGCGCGGCGCGCCAGCGTGCCGATGACGTCATCGGCCTCGACGCCCGAGATGCGCAGCATCGGCAGGCCGAGCGCAGTCACCGCTTCGAGCAGCGGCTCGATCTGGCCGCGCAGGTCATCGGGCATCGGCGGCCGATGGGCCTTGTATTCGGCGAACAGCTCATCGCGGAAGGTTTTGCCCGGCGCGTCGAACACCACGACCATCGGGCTATCGGCATGCTCGCGCAGGAAGCGCTGCAGCATGTTCAATACGCCGTACACCGCTCCGGTGGGTTCGCCGCGCGAGTTGGTGAGCGGCGGCAGTGCGAAGAACGCACGATAGAGATACGACGATCCGTCGATGAGGATGAGCGGGGTGGGCGAAGCCTGGGTGTTCATCGATCCGTCAGCGGCTAACGACGTAGCCAGCGCTCATCAGTTGGGGCGGGTGGCGCGGGCGGCTGCGGCCGCGCGCTCGCGTTCTTCGTCGGTAGCGCTCGGGGCAGCAGCCGTTTCAGTAGCTGGGGTGGTAACTGCCTCGCGCTCTTCGCCGGGTAGATAGAGCGCGCCCTTCTGGCCGCAGGCACAGAGCGCAGAAGTCAGGAGCAATGCCAATGCGATACGGCGCATGGGTTTCTAGAATCCCTTGCTGGGCATGCTGCGGCCATCGCGCAGCGCGAGCCAGCCGCGGACAACCCGGTAGGCCACCCACACGCCCACCGCGAAGTAGATGCCGAACACCAGCGGGATGAGGATGATCGTCAGCACCAGCGGCCAGGAGCAGATGATCAGCACGGCGGCGATCCAGAAGGTGCGCAGCTGCCAGCGGAAATGCGATTCGACCCAGGTGCCGCGCACTTCGCCGCGCCGGACGTAGTTCATGATCACCGCGATGATCGACGGCAGGCCGAACACGAACTTGCCGGCGATCGAGGCAGCCGTGAGGATGCCGATCGTGACGGCAATCGCGTGCAGCGCATACATCACATGCGTGTACGAAATATGCCGCGGATCTACTGCGACCGTGGTCGCGGTGGGGGAGTCGTCCATGGGTCGCAACGATACCACTGTGGCCCACCGGAAGCCGGGTTTTGGACCTGCAGGAACGCCAGTCCGGCTACTTCGCGTTTCTCACGACCAGCGGTTCGAAGCCGCCAATGACCATGCGCTTGCCGTCGAACGGCATGGCTTCGCCGAACTGCTTCATTCGCGGGTCGGTGAACATCTTCTCGTGGCTGGCCTCGGCTGTGGCGCGATCCGGCCAGATCATCCAGGAGAACACCACCTTCTCACCGGGCTGCAGGTTTACCGCGCGGCGGAAGTCGGTGAGTTTGCCGTCCTGGACATCCGCTTCCCAGGCCTCGACCTGGCTCTGTGCGCCGAAGTCCTTGGCGATCTCCCAGAATCTCTCGGCGATGTCCTGGTATTCGGCTTTCTTCGATTCGGGAACGGGAATGAGGAAACCCTGGATGTACATGGTGCAGGCTCCGTTGGTTGCAGCGGTATCGCGGACTATACGTCCTGCCGCAGGATTTTCTCCATCGGCCGGCCTTTGGCGAGCTCGTCGATGAGTTTGTCGAGATAACGGATCTTGCGCATCAGTGGATCTGCGACCTCTTCCACGCGCACGCCGCACACCGTGCCCTTGATCAGCTTGACGTTCGGATTCATCGCCGGTGCTTCAGCGAAGAAAGTCTCCAGATCCTTGTCGCCCGCGATCTGCTTTCGCAATGCAGCAGGGGTGTATCCGGTGAGCCAGCAGATGATCTCGTCCACCTCCCGTTGCGTGCGGTTCTTGCGCTCCGCCTTGTGAACGAGCGCCGCATGGATCTTCGCGAACTGGAAGGCGAAGACCCGGTGGCCGGGTGATTTCGCGTCTTTGGTTTTTGCTGCTTTGGCCATCGAACTCCTCACCAGTTTCGGGACGTATTACGCAGAAGCCACGGAAATCGAGGGAGCTTCCGCGCTTGGGATGCGCATCTGCTCTTTTAGCGCCATGCGACCCAACACGCCAAGCAGAATGAGCCCGAGGCATCCAAAGGCGGGCTCCCAGCGCTGTTCATCCAGCAGGATCAGCGTCATGTTCAGCGATATGTTCACCACGGTGAGGATGCAGGTATAGACAGCGACCCGGACGGCCAGGCCAACAGCGCGCATGCGGTCCTCGCGCGGCTGCAGCGGACTGCTGCTCAGCTTGTGAATCGTCCAGTAGATGCCGCATGCCACGAAGGCGTACACGAATGTGACCATCGTGGCATTGACCAGGAAGCCCGCGAAATGCGGGAAAGGGTGCTGCTCGATGTACAGCAGGAAGGCGATGTACAGGCCGTAGGCCGCCAGCGCCAGTGCAACGGAAATCCTCGAGACGAAATCAAACAGGCCCCGCGGCTGCAGCAACGCCTTGCGTTTGCTCTGCGGCAAGGAGCGTTTGAGCACTTCGTGAAACTGTCCGGCGGTCCCTACTGCGAGCAATGTCGGGAACACCTGCAGCATGAAGTAGAAGGGGACAACCGCTTCCAGCGGCCCATCGGTCCAGTCCGGACGCTGCATGTAGCGGATCATCGCTGCGAGCAGAGCCAGGCCGATGACCACCGTACCCAGGCCCAGCTGGGCGAAGAGCCGCAGGCGGCGATCAACTTTTGCCGCTGCTGCGGGGTCGATCTGTGGCGCGCGGTCTGCGATGAACCTCCTTATCTCTTCTCGCAGCACACCCGTGACCCGGAGCGGGCCCAGCACCGAGAAGAAGACAATCTGGGCAATGAATGCAGCGATGAAGCCGTACATCTCCAACATGGGTCAACTCCTGGCTGGCGGCGGCAGGTTGATGGCGCCGGAAAAGGCATTGCGGATTTCCGAATCGGTGACACCGGCTTCGCGCAGTTCATCGATGGTTGCAGCGAGCTTCTGCGCGGTCCAGGCCTGCAGGTCGAACTTGCAGTTGGCCTGGGCATCGGGGTGGATGAAGGTGCCGCGGTAACCCTTGCTCTCGATGACCGCATCGCGTTCCAGCAGCTTGTAGGCTTTCGCCACCGTCTTGCTGTTGAGTTCGAGGTCGGTGGCGAGCTGGCGAATCGAGGGGAGGGCCTTGCCCGGTTGCAGCACGCCGGCGGTGACGGCAGCCTTGATCTGCTCGATCAGCTGTTCGAACGGGGGCTGCGGACTTTCGATGTCGATGGTGATTTCCATCGGGGAGCGTGCCTATATGTACCAGGTGTTCCCATGGTACAACTGGCTCAAGCAACCCGCAAGATGGACGATATTGGCTATTTTAGCTAATGTCTCTCTCGACTCCCCGCGCAGGAAGGGTGCATCCATGAAAGTCATGCAGGCGACCGACGCCAAGAACCGCTTCGGCGAATTGCTGGACGATGCCATCCACGAACCCGTGCTTATCCAGAAGAATGGCCGTGACGTCGCGGTTGTGATGTCGAAGGCGGAGTTCGACCAGCGCTACGCCACGACTGCGAGCAGGGAGCAGGTGCAGCGCTATCACGAAGAGAGCATCGAGCGGTTCGAAAGCCTCTATGAGGCGTTGAGCAAGTAGCCGCTCATGGCGCGCTTTCATTACCTCGACATGCAGGACGTACTCGGCCTGCATCGTCGCCAGCTGGAGCGTTTTGGAGGCGCCGGCGGTATCCGCGATGCCGGACTCATCGAGGCTGCGCTGGCCAGGCCACAGTCTGGCTACTACCGTGACCTCATCGAGGAAGCGGCGGCCCTGTGGGAGAGCCTCACCATGAATCACGGCTTCGTGGATGGAAACAAGCGGGTCGGCTTCGCCGCGACCTACGTGTTCCTGCGCACCAATGGTCTGGATCTCACCGCATCGGCAGATGCCACGCTGGAGTTCGTCATCACATCGCTCGAAACGGGCGAATTCGAGAAGAACAGGTTGGATGCATGGCTGCGCAGCAATACGGCAGGAAGTACGTGACCCTTGCTCGCCTCCTCCCGATCGCGCTGCTCGCCGTTACGAGCCTGGCGCTGGCGCATCACTCCCAGGGCATGTTCGTCGAGGAACCCGTCTGGGTGACCGGCACCATCGTGCAGTACCGGCCCGTGGATCCTCACGTCATGATCGAACTGCAGGAGCCGCAATCCGGCGGCAAGGGCAGGAAGTGGGTTGTCGAAGGTCCCCGGATGGGCAGGCTGGAGCAGATCCTGCGCAACAAAGGCGGCCTCCGGCCGGACCAGATCCTGAAGGTTGGCGACCGCGTCCAGGTCTGCGGTTTTCCGTTGAAGAAAGATTGGGACCCGAAACGCATGTACGCGGACTGGCCGCCGGAACAGGGCCGGTTCGTGCACGGCCAGGTGTTCGTCCTGCCGGATGGGCAGATGCTGTCATGGGGCCCCTACGGCGTGATCGACAACTGCATCCGCAAGGGCGATACGGCGAAGACGTGGATCGACTTCCTGAATCAGGACCAGCTGGCGCACAGGCAGTGGTGCGACGCGATGGCCGCTACGCGCCTGGCCCACCACACGCCGCGCGCGTTCGTCGATGAAGTCCATCGCAACATGGCCGCCAGATGCCAATAGGCGCATGATCGGGTTCTTACCAGAGGAGTAATGAGCATGAAATCCACCAGATGGTTCATTGCCGCCGCGGTGCTCGCATTGGCCGCTGCAACCGCCCATTCCGCCGACTGGGTCGAGAAGAACGAGGCCAAACTGGCGAAGATGCTCGAAGGTCGTACGGCTGGTGAGCCCGTGGCCTGCATTCCCATGCCCAAGGGATCCCGGCTCGAAGTGCTCGACGGCGTCGCGATGGTTTACAACTCCGGCGATACCCTCTACGTGGCGCGGCCCTCCGACCCGAAGATGCTGGGTCGCGACGATGTCCTGGTGATCGAGCGCTACAGTGCCCAGCTCTGCCACACCGATGTGGTGCGCACGATTGATCGACAGGGTGGCTATTTCACCGGCGTGGTGTTCCTCGAAAAGTTCGTGCCTTACAAGAAACAGAACTGACCTCGTGGCAGAGGTGCCGGCCGGTCTCAAGCACCTGCTGATGCTGGGTGGTTCGGTGTGGATGCTGATCAACGCGGTGCAGTGGGCTGCAGGCCTGCTCGGGGGCTGACGTTGCGACCGGACCAGCGGCCGTTCCGGCTGAAATCGGCGGAAGATCTCCAGGCTTCGTTTCAAAGTGCACTGGCGCAGGCCGATGGCGTCACTGGCGCGCACTGCATCCATGAGCGCTGGATGCGCGGGGATCTCGCTGCGCAGATCGAAGCCGACCTCGAGCGGCTGTGGAAGTTTGCGGGGCCGTCCATTCCGGAATGGCTGCCCATGCGTTACGTGAACTGGCTGCACACCGCCTACGAGGTGGCCGCGCGCTTTTCCGCAACTGGCCGCGGTCGCACGAATGTTTATCTCATCCTGCTCGACTATGCGGATCGGCGCGGCGATGACCACGGCGTGTATGTCGGCATGAGTCGCTACACACCTGCGCAACGGTTCGACCAGCACAAGGCGGGGATCCGCGCGGCGGGCTGCGTGCTCAAGCGGGGGTTGGAGGTGCTGGCTGGCCCAACAATTCATCTGCAGAAGATCCCCCGAGGCGAAGCTGCGCGAATTGAGGCGGAACTGGCAATCGCGCTGGGCGACGCTGGCATTCATGTCGAGGGCGGGCACTGACCGACAATTCTTCGTGAGCAGCGAAACGGCTTGACGTCCCGTCCCTCCGAGGCGTTATAGTAAACCACACGGTTAATTAACCATTTGGTATTACGCCCATGCAGGACCACCTCAGTCGCACTTTCGCCGCCCTTGCTGACCCCACCCGCCGGGCCATGCTGGCGCGCCTGTCGGAAGGCGAGGCCAATGTCTCCGACCTCGCCCAGCCCTTCCTGAAGACCATGAGCCTGCCCGCGGTGACCAAGCACCTGAAGGTGCTGGAAAACGCGGGACTGGTGATCAAGGGGCGCCAGGCGCAGTGGCGACCCTGCCGGATCAACAGCCAACCCCTGCACGAAGCGGGCGATTGGATGGAGCACTACCGGATCGCCGCCGAAGAGCAGCTCGACCGGCTCGGCACATACCTGAAGAAGAAGACCCTGACCAAAGCGAAAGGAGCGGGCCATGGCCGCAAGAAATAAATCGAATGTCATCTCCCTGACCCGCGTCTACGACGCGCCGCTGCAGGCGGTGTGGGAAGCATGGACCATCCCCGAGGAAGTGGCGCAATGGTGGGGCCCGCGCGGTTTCACGCTGACCTCACACAGCCACGACCTGCGCACCGGCGGACACTGGCACTACACCATGCACGGCCCGGACGGCACCGACTACGAGAACACCACGCAATACCTCGATGTAGTGCCGCACCAGCGCATGGTCTATGACCACGGCGGGCACAAGGATCGCCCGCCGCTGTTTCGCGTGACGGCGCTGTTCACCGAGCGCAACGGACGCACGCAGCTGGACATGAGCATGGCGTTCGCCACGCCCGAGATCGCCGCGGAAACCCGCGGCTTCATCAAGAAGGCCGGTGGCAATGGCACCTGGGATCGCCTTGCCGAGTACCTCGGCAAGCAGGTTGCCGGCAAGGAGCAGTTCTTCATCGCCCGCTCGTTCGATGCCGCCATTGAACGCGTATACGAAATGTGGACCGATCCCGAACATCTGGCGCAGTGGATGCCGCCGACCGGCGCCACCATGCGCTTCCTGCGGCAGGAGCCGAAGGTCGGTGGCACTTCTTTCTATGTGATGACCTTCGCCAACGGGCCAACCATGCACGGGCGGATGAAATACCTGACGCTCGAAAGGCCGGGTCGTATCGTCTATGCGCAGCAGTTCTGTGACGAGAACGAGCAGGTCATCCGGGCGCCGTTTTTCAAAGACTGGCCAGAAACCATGCTCACGACCATCGAGCTGGTGGCCGAAACATCCGAGCGCACCCGCGTAACGGTGCGCTGGGAACCGCAGGGCGCGACCGACGCCGACATCGCAGAATTCGTGCGGCAGCGCGGCAGCATGACGGGCGGCTGGACGGGCAGCTTCGACAAGCTGGAGGCGTTGCTGGAGTGAACGCCTGGCGCGGCAACAATGGACTTCCCATTGCCGGCCGGCGACCCGAGCGTATCCGGCCATGCTACCGTTCCTGTCCCGCAGATCAGGAAGTCCAGCATGACCACCACCCCCTCGGGCCTTCAATATGAAGACATCGCGACAGGCAGCGGCGAAACCGCCAGCGCCGGCGATCAAGTCACCGTCCACTACACCGGCTGGCTGTACGACGCTGCTGCCCCACAGTGCCGCGGTCCCAAGTTCGACTCGAGCAAGGATCGCGGCGATCCCTTTGACTTCCCGCTGGGTAAAGGCCGGGTCATCCGCGGTTGGGACGAAGGCGTGCAGGGCATGCAGGTCGGCGGCACCCGCGTGCTGACCATCCCGCCGGAGCTCGGATACGGCGCGCGCGGTGCCGGCGGCGTGATTCCGCCCAATGCGACGCTGGTGTTCGAAGTGGAGTTGCTTGGCGTCTAGAACTGCGTCCTCCCGCCGCCGTCCAGGCGTATAGGAGGGCAGTGGACGCCCAAGACACGAAATCAATATTGCTGGAGCAATCGGCAGACTCCGCCAACGGCGACGACTGCCTTGACCGCGCGCGCCGCGGCGATATCGCCGCTTTCCGCCAACTGATGCTCGCGCAACAGGGGCGAATATTCAGTGTGGCGCTGCGCTTCACCGGCCAGCGCGTCGACGCCGAAGAGCTGCTGCAGGATGTGTTCCTGCAACTGCATGGTGCGCTGCCCCAGATCTCGAGTGAAGAGCACCTCAAGCACTGGCTGCTACGAGCCATCTCGCACCGCTGCATCGATCGCCTCCGGCACACCGCGCGCCGACCAAGGACAGTGTCGCTTGCCACCTTGCCTTCCTCATCCGAGCCGCATGCCCTGGAGCAGGAGGCGGACCCCGTGTTGGGAGGGCGGCTGCGTCAGCTGCTGCTCGAACTCACGGCCGATGCCCGCGTGGTGATGCTGCTGAGGTTCCAGGAAGACCTCGACCCCATCGAGATCGCCGACCTGCTGGCGATGCCCATCCCTACAGTAAAGAGTCATTTGCGCCGCTCGCTCGAATGGCTGCGCACGCAAATGGAGAGGACCGGAAATGAACCTTGAACAGCAGCTTCATGCCGCGCTGTCTCCCTGCGAGCCGGGCCCGCAGCCGTTGGCCATGGTGATGGCGCGGATATCCGCCGCGCAGGCAAGGCGAGGCCCGCAGCGGAGTACCAGCAAACTGGTGCTTCTCGGCAGTTTCCTCGTTGTCGCCGCGGCGGCGTCAATGCTGGTGCTGCGGCAGACGCCTGCGCCATCTGCGCGGGATGCCGCGCCGGTTGCGTTGGATTCGCCAGCTCCAATTGTCACGGGCGATGAAACTCCCGCAGCTGTGCCCGCGCAGACCGTCCAGGAAGCAGTTTCACCGCCAGTCGAAGAGCAGCGCGGGCCGGAGACGCTCGTCCCCCAAGTGAAACCATTCACCGTCCGCCTGCTGTCGCTTCGCAACAACGCCACGAACTCTTCCGCAAAACGGGCCATCAACGACTTTCATGCGGCGTTGGTCGAAGGCCTGCGTGCCGTGCCGGGCCTGGTGCTGGTGACAGAGGATTCTGCTGACTTCGCAGCGGATGCAACCACGGATTTCCGGCTGACACTTCGTGGCACCGATCTTCCCATCGACAAGTACGAGGTCAGGCTGGACGCCGAGTCATTCGCGCCTCGCGTGGTTCTGCCGATCGTATTCCGTGGCGACATCGCGCCGGCGTGTACGGGCACAGGAGCACCGGACTGTGGCGATCCCTACAGCATGGCAGCCAGTGGCTTGCAGTTGCTGCGCAAGAGCGTATTCCAGTCTGATCCCGTTGTGCCGCAGGAGTTGCGAACCAGAATCCTGGACACCTCGCTGAGTGCCAGCGATCGATTGACCGCACTGTTGCAGAGCATCGTGCCAAGAGTTGCGCGTCCTGGGGTCGAACGCCCGAAACATCTCCTGGAAGATCCGCAAGTTGTCCGCAGTCTTGCCGATCTCGCAGCAACCGCCAGCGATCCGGTGATTCGTGCCCGGGTGTGGAGCGCCATACGCAACATGAACGCCACCGGATTCATCCCCTGGCTGGCCGATGCACTGCGTCTGGATAGCGACGGGAAAGTGCGCCTGGAGGCTGCTACCACGCTGGCCACCAATTTCGCGACAGACCCGCAAGCGCGTGCCGCTCTCGAAGCCGCCGCACAGCAGGATCCCGTCCCGGCCGTCCGCGCGGTGGCGCGCCGCGGATTTCTGGGAGAGACCGCATGGCTCGAATACGCCGTCAGCACGGTGAAAGACACGAGCCTGACTCCCGAAGCGCGTATCGAGGCCTTGCTCATCATGGCCAACCAGCCGGGAAGGGCGCCCGATCTCGGCAGCCTTCTAAACGACCATGAAGCCATCGAGGCATTTGCCGACGCATTCTCCAGGGTGCAGGCATCGACAGGTCTGGAGGGGCCAAACATGGTCCTGCTCGGCCGAATGGACTCCATCTACCATCCCGCAATCACTGGTTTGCTCCTCGACAGTCTGGAACGAGCTGTGCAGCCGTCGACCAGGCAGTCGATCGTCGGGCAGCTCTCTCGCCGCAGTGCGGACGAGCGTGTCCAGGCGGTGCTCGGGAAGCTCAGCGTTGAGGATGCAGATCCGGAGCTGCGGAAAATGGCGCTGCAGGCGATTCGGTCATCCGCAGCGCCGATCATCCGGTAGCGCCGGCAGCCAGGCTGCCAGTTGGCGGAAAAATCGGCATACAATCGACCCCAATAACCCGGGGGAAAATGTCCATGAGAAGAGAAAAAGCCCAAGTCGCCATCACGTTCTGCTCACTCGTCGCTGGCCTGGCCTTCGCGGCAAATGCCACGGCGGCAGCCCCGACAGGATGCAGCCGTGAGACGCTCGTGAAGCTGGCCGACTCCTATGTCAGTGCCCAGAAGACCGGCAAGCCCGCCACGCTCTCCCTCGCAGCCAATGCGTACTACGGGGAGAACGACAAGGCCATGGATATTGGCAAGGGCGTGCTGGCCAAAGCCCTGGTGGTCGACTTCACCCGCAGCCTCTACGACACGACGCAATGCGCCACCTTCACGGAACTGGTGGCCGCCACGGATCCGCACCCGTACGTGATCCACACGCGCATCGAGGCGACCAGCGACGGCAAGGTCAAGAAGATGGAGTCGGTGGTGACGGACGAGGGGGATTGGGTGTTCGGCGCAACCCAGTTCCTTGGCTTCACCAAGGCCGAGAATTGGGACGAGATCCCCGTGGCCAAGCGCGACACGCGGCAGGCCATCCAGGCTGCGGCCGACGCGTACCTGAACAATTGGGGGGACCCGGCCCTCCCGGTGCCGCATGGCACGCCCTGCGCCCAGCTTGAGGGCCGCATGTACAAAACCACCAACCGGGACCCGGCGAAAAATGCCTGCGACATGGGCGCGTTCCCGGAGAAGCTCAACGTGACCAACCGTCGCTACGTCATCGACGAGACCCTCGGCGCAGTTTCCATCTTCCACAGCTTCCCCTGGCTCGATGCAGGAATACCAAAAGACCCGGGGACCCAGGCCGCTCAAGTGTTTCGGGTTGAGGGCGGCAAGAATCGCTACCTCCACGAAGTCACGGCTTGCACGACGCCAGGCTGTGGCAGGGGAAGGCCGCCGGCAGCACCGCCGGGGGCAGCGGCACCCGCACCGGCCGCACCCGGAGCCAAGTAGTCTTTAAAGCTCCGCTGGTTGGTACGCTCGGGTCACAATTGGGCCCGAGCGTACCGCCCCTTCCGGAGATCTACATTGCCTTTGTCCCCATTGGCCGGCAAACCGGCACCCAAAGAAATCCTCGCTGACCTCGCGCAACTCGAACGCGCCTACTTCGATCAGCGTCCTGACATGGACGATCCGGCGCAACGCGTCAGCTTCGGCACCAGCGGCCATCGCGGCTCTTCGCTCAAGGGCTCGTTCAACGAGCCGCACATCCTCGCGATCACGCAGGCCATCTGCGACTACCGCCGCGCCGAGGGCATCGACGGCCCGCTGTACGTCGGCAAGGACACGCACTTTCTCTCCGGCCCGGCGCAGACGTTCGGCGCTGGAAGTGCTGGCCGCCAATGCCGCGCACACCATCATCCAGTCGGGCGATGGCTACACGCCTACGCCGGTGATCTCGCGCGCCATCCTGGCCCACAACCGCGGCAACGTCGCGCGCAAGGCAGACGGCGTCGTCATCACGCCATCGCACAACCCGCCGGAAGATGGTGGTTTCAAGTACAACCCGCCCGATGGCGGACCTGCCGACACGGCGGTGACCAAATGGATCCAGGATCGCGCCAACGCATTGCTGCGCGATGGAAATCGCGATGTGAAGCGCAGCCGCGTATTCGCTCGTGGGCGGCACGATTCACGAGGAGGATCTTGCGCAACCCTATATCGACGACCTGGCGCAGGTCATCGACATGGAGGCCATCCGCGCGGCATCGCTGAAGCTCGGTGTCGATCCGCTGGGCGGCGCGGGCGTGGCCTACTGGGATCGCATCAGTGCGCGCTACGGCATCCACATCGAGGTGGTGAACTCCCGCGTGGATCCCACCTTCGGTTTCATGACGGTGGACCACGACGGCAAGATCCGCATGGACTGCTCGAGCCCGTATGCGATGGCGAGCCTGGTCGGGCTGAAGGATCGATTCCAGGTCGCCTTTGCCAATGATGCAGACGCAGACCGCCATGGCATCGTGACGCCCGGTGCCGGGCTCATGAATCCCAACCACTACCTCGCCGTGGCCATCCGCTACCTGCTGACGCATCGTCCGCAATGGCCCGCCACCGCGGCGGTGGGCAAGACGCTGGTCAGCAGCAGCATGATCGATCGCGTGGTGTCAGGACTGCAGCGCCAGCTCTCCGAAGTGCCCGTGGGCTTCAAGTGGTTCGTGCAGGGACTGTTCAGCGGCACGATGTGTTTCGGTGGAGAAGAGAGCGCGGGCGCCAGCTTCCTGCGCCGTGACGGCAGCGTGTGGACCACCGACAAGGATGGTCTCATCCTCAACCTGCTCGCGGCCGAGATGACCGCGCGCACGGGCAAGGATCCCGGCCAGCATTACGAGGAACTGACGGCGCAGTACGGTGCGCCGCGCTACACGCGCATCGATGCCGCTGCCAGCCCTGCGCAGAAGGCGCGGCTCGGCAAGCTCGCACCGAGCGACGTCACCGCGACCACGCTGGCCGGTGATGCCATCACCGCGCGCCTGACCAATGCACCGGGCAACAACGCCGCGATCGGCGGCCTGAAGGTGACGACGTCGAACGGCTGGTTCGCGGCCCGGCCCTCGGGCACCGAAGATATCTACAAGATCTACGCCGAGAGTTTCCGCGACGCGCAGCACCTGGCGCTGATCGTGGAGGAAGCGAAGCAGATCGTGACGAGTGCGCTGGAGCGGCCGGAGTAGATCAGAGCCCGCTGTGTCGTACGCTCGGGTCCTGTTGAACCCGAGCGTACCGCCTGATCAATCGATTACCGGCTGACCTGCACGGTCTCACCGCCGCCATGGCCGCCACGCTCGTCATCGCCCGGTGAGACGAGCTTCACCCACAGCGCATCCGGGCTCTTGTAGTACGAAGTGACTTTGGCCTTGCGCAGCGCATCGAGGCTCTCCTGCTGCGCGCCCGATGCGGCCTTGGTGAACCCCGGGATCTCCAGGACCACCCAATTGCCGGCATCCAGTTCGAGCACGTGGAGATCCATGGACGTCCGTTCGGTGACCGCCTTCATCTCCGTGTTGGCCCGCACGTTGGTGCCAATGGCAATGGAGAACTCCTTGCTTCCCTTGCGACTCAGCTTCACGGGCGGCACGTCGCCGCCTGGCGCGGCGCCAGCGCTGATGCCGCCAAAGCCGAATCCACGGCCATTGATGAAGCTCATGCGTCCGCCATCGCCCTTGCACACCGCAGCGTTCCAGGTCGGCTTGATCTGGCAGGCTTCCGTGTCGACAGCGATGCTGTCGTTCACGCCGTCATGGATGACCACGTAGGAATTGGGGCCAACGCCGAGCGAGCCGTCCCGGTCCTTGAACGCGGCGGTCTTGTACGCGACGCTGCCTGCCGCATTGTCGTTGCCCCACTTGCGCTCCATCGGCGGGTAGTACACCGGCTTGGCGTTCACGAACTTCACGTTCTGGATGGCATTGTTCGAGCTCGCCCCGAAGCTGGTGTACAGCAGGTGCGAGATCGCGCCCGTCTTGCGGGTGGCGTTGTCTTCGTAGTTGCGGAAGGTGGTGTTCACCACGTCATGCCGGTAGTCGTAGTACTCGTAACCGCGGATCGGGAAATCCGGCATCTGCGGCTTCGGCAGGCTGCGGCCGTAAGCCTTCTCCGCGGCAGTCTGCGGATTGCCGACGTTCTCGGTTTCGCCCACGAACAACGAATCGACGACCATCGAGGAGTATTCGAGCCCGCCGCCGCCAGCCGCGTGCGTGAAGCCCATCGCGTTGTCGGCGAACTTCACGTTCTTGAACTGGTGCAACGCGCCCCGGCCCCAGATGCCGCCATTGCGGTTCTTGTAGGTGGTGAGGTTCTCGAACACCGTCACCCGCGCCTTGCTGGTCGGATCAGCGGGATTCTCGAGACCCGTATGCGAACTGCCGGTCACCCCGAACGTGTTGTTCGCGTTGATGTTGCGGTCGAACATGAACCCGTCGTAGTTCGAGTGCGCGACATTGCCCTTGAACTCGCGGAAATGCGTGCGACGCGGCCAGGTGGCCTTGCTGATTTCCGTGCCTTCGAACTGGCCGTTCGGGTGCTCGGGCAAGGACATCCAGAAGCCGTTCGCATCGGATCCCGCCGCCACGTTGTCGCGGTAGGTGTTGTCCGGGTTGGTGATCCAGAAAGACGACACCGTGTTGTCGGAAGGCAGCACGACCTCTTTGGACTGCTGGCCGCGCGGTCCGGTCGCCTGACGCTCCTGCGTCGCCTCTCCCGCGGCGGCGAGATTGGTGGGCTCGCAGGGCTTGGACGTATGGCACTTGGTCTGGATCGCGAGGTTGCGGACAAACTCATTGCCGTGTTCGATGCCGTCTTCGAGGAAGAAGCAGTGACCCACGGTGTTGTAGGTGACGTTGTTCTCGACGCGCAGGTTGTTCGTGCCATGCACGGTCACGCAGCGGTTGAAGGTGTCGTGGATGGCCGCGTTCTTGATGTACTGACCCTTGCCTTCGCCCACCAGATGCCAGTGGATCGGATAACGCGCCAGCGTCAGGTTCTGACCCATGCGGTTGAGCTCGATGCCCGACACATACATCTTGCTCGAGGGCATCGCCATGATGTGCCCACCGAAGAACGACTGTTCCGCGTCGGCCGAGGCCTGGATCTTGATGTTGCGTGTGAGGTTGGCCACTTCGCCGCGCTGATCCACGTCGAAGGTGATCTTGCCGAAGTGCATGTAATCGAGCTTGCGATCGAGCGTGATGTTGTTGCCGCTGATGGCAGTGATGGTGCGGCGCTCGGCCTGCCGCGGATCGTAATCCGTCGACGCGAGGACGATCTCGTCGCCGACGCGCCAGCCGCCAGCATTGAGTACCTGGATCGAGGTGGCGCCAGCCGCGGCAGTCGCCGCCAGCTTGGACCAGGTGTTGGTGCGATCGCCGTGCAGGTTCAGCGTTCCGCCCGAGAGCATGATGCCGCGATCACCCATGCCGGCCATGACGTCTTCACCCTTCACGTTGTCGGTGAGGGTGATGGTGGCCTTGCGGGCGTGGGGAGCGGCTTCGCTGCCGATGGCGAGCTCACCGTGCAACATGATCCACTCGGTGGTCAGTTCCAGGTCGGCGTTGCTGGCGAAAGTGAGTTTGCCGTCGATGGAGAGGCCGCCCAGTGCGGGAGGGCTGACATCCAGCACGACTTCCTTGTCCTTCCCGATGGTGACCTTGTCGCCCGCGGCGGGCACCTTGCGGTTGGGCCAGGTGGCCGGATCAGACCAGAGGCTGGCCCCCGCGGTCGATTGGGCTGCATTCGCGGCAACGGTGCCGGCAAGAAGCATGGCTGGAACGAACGACGCAACAAGTGCCGAGCGATAAAGGCTTTTCATGATCCCCTCTTTGCCCTGGACGGTCCCAGGGATGTTTATCAGCCGGAGGATAGCGCGGAATTCGCCACCTTGCGCGACCTCCCCGGCGCGCCCTATACTGAACAAGATGGTTCAGTATCAACCCATGCAGTTCAGCGCCTCTTTCGCCGCCTTGGCGGACGCCACGCGCCGCGGCGTTCTCGAACAACTCGGCCGGGCAGACGCTTCGATCACCGAACTCGCCGACCGGTTCGACATGACCCTCACCGGCATGAAGAAGCACGTCGGCGTGCTCGAGCAGGCCGGTCTCGTCACCACCGAGAAGATCGGGCGCGTCCGCACCTGCCGGATCGGCCCTTCCCGTCTCGAAGAGGAGATGGAGTGGATCGCGAACTATCGCAAGGTCTGGGACGCGCGCTTCGACGCGCTCGACCGCGTGGTCGACCAGCTGAAACGCCGGGACAAACTCCGTCAACGTCGCAACACGAGAACCAGCTCATGACAAACCCCACCACCGTGCAGCGCAAGTCCGATCTCGAGGTCGTCGTCACGCGCACCGTCGACGCGCCGGCGCGCCTCGTCTTCGAGGCCTGGACGACGGCCGAGCTGTTCAAGCAATGGTGGGTGCCGAAGTCGTTCGGGATGACCCTGCGCTCCTGCGAACTGGACGTTCGCGTCGGCGGCGGTTACCGACTGGTCTTCGGTGAGGATCCCGAGAACACGATGGCGTTCTTCGGCACCTATCTCGAGGTGGTGCCACCTTCGCGGCTCGTGTGGACCAACGAGGAAGGCGGCGACGCGGGGCCGGTGACCACGGTCACGCTCGATGAAAAGGACGGCAAGACGCTGGTGGTTTTGATCGAGCGTTATCCCACGAAGGAAGCCCTGGATGCCGCCGGCACCGGCGCGCAGGAGGCGTTGCATGAAACGTTCAGTCAGCTGGATGAGTTGCTGGTGACGATGGGCGCAACCGCTGACTCGCCGTCATGAGCCATCCAATCCCTTTCTAACCCAGCCCTTCGCGTATAACCCCTCGCGCAGCCGCGGCGTCGCGAAATCGATGAACGCCCGCAGCTTCGCGGTGGGTCGTCGCTCCTGCACGTGAATGACGCTCACCGGCATGGGCTCGGGCTCAAATGGCTTCAGCACGATATCCAGCCGGCCGGACTCCACTGCCTCCGCCACCTGATAAGACAGCACGCGCGTGATCCCGATGCCGGCCACGGCCGCGTCGATGGCGCACTCGGCGGTATTGACCAGCAACCGTGAGCGCACGCGCACCACGCGATCCTGCGGAAACTGCCAGGCACTTTCGAGTCCGATGCCAGCGAAGGTGACGCAGGCGTGTTTCGCCAGATCTTCGGGCGATTGGGGCGCGCCATGCTGTGCAAGGTAAGCCGGACTGGCGCAGATCACAGTGCGCACCTTGCCGACCTGCGCCGCCACGAGGCGGCTATCGGGTAGTACGCCGATGCGGATGGCGAGATCAATGTGCTGCTCGATGAGATCCAGCGGTCGATCCGCGAGCACCAGCCGCACGTCTACCTGTGCATGGGTCTTCAGGAACTCCGTGATCACCGGCAATACATGCAGGCGGCCGAAAACTACCGGCGCGGTGACTACGAGCTCGCCCTGCGGCATGTTGTATTGACCCGATGCGCTGCGTTCGGCCTCGGCGAGTTCCTCCAGCAGCCGGCGGCAGGAGGCGAGATAGGCCACGCCCGTTTCGGTGAGCGCGAGCTTGCGGGTGGATCGCACGAACAGCCGCGCACCCAGATGTGATTCCAGCTCCGACACCTTGCGGCTCACCGTGGGCAGTGGCGTACGCAGCTGGCGGCTCGCCGCGGAGAAGCTGCCCGCCGAGGCCACCGCGACAAAGATCTCCATCGACTGCAGGCGGTCCATATATTTCCGGATATTGAGAGAATGTCTCTCAATATTACCGTCTAGTTGCACAAGGTGAGAGGCCATAGATTGCTCCCACGCGCTTCGCAATTTCGCAGGCGCCGCAAAACCTGAGGAGCTGACCATGTCCCGAATCCCCACCCCCGCCAGCGTCGATGCCGCACCAGAAGCTTCGCGTCCCCTGCTGACAGCCGTCGGCAAGCAGCTCGGCTCCGTGCCGAATCTCTTCCGCATGGTGGCCAACAGCCCGGCGGCGCTCGAAGGCTACCTGGGCCTGATGGGTGCGCTGGGCAAGGGTGCGCTGCCAGCACCCACCCGCGAGCGCATCGCACTGGCTGTCGCCGAGGCCAATGGCTGCGAGTACTGCCTTTCTGCCCATACCTATCTGGGCAAGCACGTGGCGAAGCTGAGCGATGCCGAGATCGCAGCCAACCGCGCAGGCACGTCGCAGGACACCATCGCTGAGGCGGCCGTGCGCTTCGCGCTGCAGGTGCTGGAGCAGCGAGGCCATGTCGACGACGCCGGTCTGCAGGCCGTCCGCAACGCCGGCTACACGGATGCACAGATCGTCGAGATCGTGCAGCACGTCGCCCTGAACGTGTGGACCAACTACGTGAACAGCGTGGCGCAGACGGTGGTCGACTTCCCCGCAGTCACGTTGCGCAAGGTAGCCTGAAATGCAGCGCGCACGCACCTACGCCAGCGACGTCGCCTTCACGCCCGCGGTCAAGGAAGTGCAGGCGCGCAAGGGATCGCGTGGTGCGTATGCGCGCATGGAGGAGGGTGGATCCTGGGAAACCCGGATCACACCCGACCTCACCGGATTCATCGCGGATCAGCGCAGCCTGTTTCTGGCCACGGCGAGCCGGGACGGGCAGCCCTACATCCAGCATCGCGGCGGACCGCCGGGCTTCCTTCGCGTGCTCGACGATCACACGCTGGCCTTCGCGGACTTCGCCGGCAACCGCCAGTACATCTCGCTCGGCAATCTGCAGGAGAACCCCAAGGCGCAGCTGTTCCTGATCGATTACCTCAATCGCCGCCGCGTGAAGATCTGGGGCGAGGCCCGCGTGGTGGAAGACGACGCCGCGCTGCTGGCGAGCCTGATGCCGGAAGGGTATCGGGCCCGGGCGGATCAGGTGATCCTGTTCAACGTGACCGCGTGGGACAGCAATTGCCCGCAGCACATCCCCCGTCGATTCGAGGAGGAGGATGTCAGGGCGTGGCTGGCCGAGCGGGATGGTCGGATTGCGAAACTGGAGGCGCAGATCGCGGCGATGCGCTAGTCAGATCACATCGCGCTGGACATATCCCCATCGCGGCCGCCGTGCAATCGCAACCCGATTCCCCTACATTTGGAGGATAACAACGGGGCTTCTCGCCACCGGGGGGTTGATCGCATGAGCAGGAAGAGTCGCTCTTATATTCTGATGTCGCTGGTTCCGGCGGTGCTGATCGGTGGAGCATTCGCTGCCCAGGCACAGAACGCGGGAGCGCCTGCGGCGAGCCGCTGGTCTGACCCGGCCACCTGGCCCAACCGCAAGGTGCCTGTCGCGGGTGACAAGGTCACCATCGGCAAAGACAAGCAGGTGGTGCTCGACGTCAGCCCGCCCGCGCTCGGCGGCCTTTCGATCGACGGCAAGCTCACCTTCTCCAACAACGCCGATCTGGAGCTGACCACCGAGTGGATCATGCTGCACGGTGAGCTCGCGATCGGCAGCGAGGCCAGCCCACACACACGCAAGGCCACCATCACCCTCACCGACAACGTGAAGGGTGAAGACGTCATGGCCGGCATGGGCGACCGCGGCATCATGATTTCCGGCGGCACCCTGAACCTGCACGGTGATCGCACCCACACCTGGACCAAGCTTTCCAGCACGGCCGCCGCCGGTGCCACCTCGATACAGGTGCTGAATGCCTCGGGTTGGCGCGTGGGTGACGAAATCATCCTCGCGTCCACCGACTTCGATCCGCGTCAGGCCGAGCGTCGCACCATTACCGCCATCAGCGGCAACACGCTGACGCTCGACAAGAAACTCGACTACATGCACTTCGGCAAGATCACCTTCGAGGTGGATCAGCGCGGTGAGGTTGGCCTTCTGACCCGCAATGTGAAGATCCAGGCTTCGGAAGATGCCGCGCAGTCGTACTTCGGCGGCCACATCATGGCGATGCCATCGAGCAAGATGTTTGTCTCGGGCGTCGAACTCAACCGCATGGGCCAGCACATGACGCTGGCCCGCTACCCGATCCACTGGCATCTGGTGGGTGACGCGAAGGGCCAGTACATCAAGAACGCGTCCATCCACGACACGTTCAACCGTTGCGTGACCGTCCACGGCACCAATGACCTGCGCATCGAGAACAACGTCACCTACAACACCATTGGCCACTGCTTCTTCCTCGAAGATGGCATCGAGCATGGCAACGAGTTCGTCAGGAACCTCGCCATCCAGACCAAGTGCCATCCCACGAAGAAATGCGTGCCGACCAATCTCGGCGCAAACGGCGATAACGACTACGAGTACGAGAATCGCATGGCCATCAGGGCGATCAGCTTTGGCGGCAAGGACACCCTGCTGCCTTCGGACAACACGGTCGCGTCCTACTGGATCACCAATCCGGACAACGTGTACCGCGACAACGTGGCCGCCGGTTCTGACGAGAACGGTTTCTGGTTGTCGTTGCCGGAGCACCCGAACGGTCAGTTCCTTGGCACCGAGATCAGCAAGGCCACCTGGCCACGTCGCACCAAGATGCGGGAATTCAAGAACAACACGGCCCACTCCAACTTCGACGGGTTCATGTTCGACCGGAACATCAATGACGACAACACCTTCGGGTTGACCGGCAACTCGCACATGCCGAAGGACAATCCCGCGGACGCCAACAGCAAGACCGTGGAAACGGTCTTCGAGAATCTCGTTTCCTACAAGAACCGCAATGGCGGCGTGTGGGGCCGCGGCGAGATGCACACCTTCCGGAATCTGAAGGTGGCCGACAATGCCATCGGCTATACCCATGCCTCCGGTACGGCCGGCCGTGACGCCTTCACGTCGCAGGTCGTGGATTCGCTGTTCGTGGGCGAAACCGAAAACATCGGCAACCCCGAAACGCCAGAGGAAAAGGCCTACGGTCGCAGCCTGCCGAAGCGCCGGATTCCCGACTTCCCGATCCGCGGCTACGAGTACTACGACTACCGGCACGACGTGATCAACACGACGTTCGTGAATTACCAGGACAACAAGCAGCGCCAGACAGGCGCGCTCTCGTGGCTGATGTTCACGAGCTCCGGTGTCACGACCGAAAACACCATCAAGGGCGCGAAGTTCGTGAACGCCAAGCCCGTGCATTTTCCGAAGATCGACAAGCGATTCGACAATGACAACCGGGGTGGTGTGGCCTGGCGGACCGCGGGGTTCCAGGACCTGGACGGCTCGGTCGGTGGCATCCCCAACTCCTATGTTCTGATCCACGACGGCGAGAACGACGGCGTCGCCACGGACGAAACGGCCTGCAAGATTCAACCGACCTGGAACGCTGCCGTTTGCACGGGGTGATGTCGGACGCCTGTTTCTGAACAAGCCAGGTGGAACGCTCGCCCAGTTGTCTGCCGGTGCGCCCGTCACGCTTCACCGCAATGGCAAGGACCATAAAGTCACGGCCAACCAGAGCAACGTGCGCTCCGGTACCGAGATGCGGGTGAATACCGAAAGGCCTGAACTTTTCCTCAGTGTGAGGGAAATGGACAAAGGTTCATGGGTCCTGTTTGAACTGCCGGGTTTTACCACTGCCGCGGCAGGGAAGCAGCAGGACAGCATGGACGCCTTGCGCAAGGCGAGTGAGACTTCGTACTTCAGGGACAAGGATGCCCTCTGGGTCAAACTGGTAGTCACCGATGCAGCCTTTCAAGGCCCTGTTGTCGAGCCGGTTGGGCGTTTGGTTGCCCAGGCCACGATGACGGTCAGCCGATAAGTTTCTTTATATAGTCAAGAATTCGGGGGTTGATGACATGAGCAGAAAGAATCGTTCGTTACTGTTGTTCTCGCTGGTTCCAGCAGTCCTGCTTGGCAGCGTGTTCGCTGTCGCCCAGGCGGCTGACGCCACGAAGTGGTCTGACCCTGCGAGCTGGCCGAACAGGAAGGTGCCGGCCGCGGGTGACAAGGTCACCATCGGGAAGGACAAGGAAGTCGTGCTCGACGTCAGCCCGCCCGCGCTCGGCGGCCTCTCGATCGACGGCAAGCTCACCTTCGCCGACACCGCCGACCTGGAACTGACCACCGAGTGGATCATGTTGCACGGTGAGCTCGCGATCGGCAGCGAGGCCAAGCCCCACACCCGCAAGGCCACCATCACCCTCACCGACAACGTGAAGGGTGAAGACGTCATGGCCGGCATGGGCGACCGCGGCATCATGCTGTCGGGCGGCACGCTGAACCTGCACGGCACCACGACCAACACCTGGACCAAGCTGGCCAGCCACGGCCGCCGCAGGCGCCACCTCCATCCAGGTGCTGAATGCCTCGGGCTGGAAGGTGGGCGACGAAATCATCCTCGCCTCCACGGATTACGATCCGCGTCAGGCCGAGCGTCGCACCATCACCGCGATCAGCGGCAACAACGCTCACGCTCGACAAGAAGCTCGACTTCATGCACTTCGGCAAGATCACGTTCGACGTGGATCAGCGCGGTGAGGTTGGTCTGCTCACGCGCAACGTGAAGATCCAGGCTTCGGAAGATGCGGCGCAGTCTTACTTCGGCGGCCACATCATGGCGATGCCGTCGAGCAAGATGTATGTCTCGGGCGTCGAGCTCAACCGCATGGGCCAGCACATGACGCTCGCGCGCTATCCCATCCACTGGCATCTGGTGGGTGAAGGCAAGGGCCAGTACATCAAGAACGCGGCCATCCATGACACCTTCAATCGCTGCGTGACGGTGCACGGCACGCACAACCTGCGCGTTGAGAGCAACGTGACCTACAACACCGTGGGTCACTGCTTCTTCCTCGAGGACGGCATCGAGACCGGCAACCAGTTCGTCAAGAACCTCGCCATCCAGACCAAGTGCCATCCCACCAAGAAGTGCCAGCCGACCAATCTCGCGGCCAACGGCGAGGCCGACCACAAGTACGAAGACCGCAATGGCGTACCGGCAGGCAAGCTGGTCCGGCAAGGACACCATGCTGCCTTCGGACAATACGGTGGCGTCCTACTGGATCACCAATCCGGACAACACCTTCGTCGGCAACGTGGCCGCGGGCTCCGACGAGAGTGGCTTCTGGATGTCCCTGCCGGAGCACCCGAACGGTCAGTTCCTGAACACGGAAATCAGCAAGAACACCTGGCCGCGTCGCACGCATCTGCGCGAGTTCAAGGACAACGTGGCCCATTCCAACTTCGACGGGTTCATGTTCGACCGCAACATCAACCCGGACAACACCTTCGGGTTGGCCGGCAACACGTACCTGCCCAGGGAAAACCCTGCTGACCCGACCAGCAAGCTCCTGGAGACGCACTTCGAGAATCTCATCACCTACAAGAACCGCAATGGCGGCTTCTGGGGCCGCGGCGAGTTGTTCATCGTCAGGAATCTGAAGACGGCGGACAATGCCATTGGTTTCACGATGTCGTCCGGTGACTTCGGCCGTGCGGCGTTTACCTCTCTGGTGGTGGATTCGCTGTTCGTGGGCGAAACCGAGAACATCGGCAACCCCGCAACGCCGGAAGAAAAGGCCTATGGCCGCAGCCTGCCGAAACGCCTGATTCCCGACTTCCCGATCCACGGCTACCAGTACTACGACTACCGTGTGGACGTGGCGAACACGACCTTCGTGAATTACCAGGACAACAAGCAGCGCGAAGCCGGAGCGCTCTCCTGGCTGCTGTTCACGAGCTCCGGCGTCACGACCGAGAACACCATCAAGGGTGCGAAGTTCGTCAATGCCAAGCCCGTGCATTTCCCGAAGTACGACGCCCGATTCGACAATGACAACCGGGGTGGTTCGGCCTACCGGACGCTGGCGATCCACGATCTGGACGGCTCGGTGACCGGCATGGGTGACTCCTATGTGCTGCTCCACGACGGCGAGTTCGACAGCCCCGCCACGGATACCACCTGCAAGATCCAGCCGACCTGGAACGCCTCTGCGTGCAAGGGTGATGTCGGACGCCTGAACCTGGCTGCCGGTGGTGGTGGTGGCCTGGGCGCTCGTGGCGCCGGTGCCCCGCGCGCTGGCGGTGCCGGTCCCGGCGGCCCCGGCGCTCCTGCGCCGGGTGCTGCCGCAGGTCCTGGTGGTCCCGCAGCGGGTGCTGGCGCCCCTGTTGCAGGTGCCCCTCGCGGGCTGGGCGCGTTCGGTGCCCCCGCCGGTCCCCAGCTGCCCATCGTCCTCACCCGCAATGGCAAGGATTTCAAGCTCACGGGCACCCAGAGCGTGGTGCGCTCCGGTATCGAGGTCAAGGTGAAGACCGAACGACCTCAGCTCAATCTCAGCCTGGCTGAAATGAACAAGGACTCATGGATCATGTTCGAACTGCCGGGTTTCGCGAGCGCAGCCTCCGGAACGAAGCAGGACAGCATGGACGCCTTGCGCAAGGCGACCGTGACCTCGTATTTCAAGGACAAGGACAGCCTCTGGGTGAAGCTGGTTGTCCCCGCGGATCCGGCGCTGCCGATTCTTCCGACGGTGAGTCAGGTCAGCATTGCGGTAAGCCGCACCGCTCCTGACGCGCAGGTTGCTTCACGATAACGCGCAGGACGGCGTCGATAATCGCCATTCCTGCGATCTGAACAAGGCCCTCGGCGCAAGCCGGGGGCTTTCTGTCTACTGGACTAGGTGGATGAACTCATGAGCACAAAGAATCGCTCGTTCCTGCATTTCTCGATGGTTCCGGCAGTCCTGCTGGGGAGCGTATTCGCTGTTGCCCAGGCGGCTGCCGCCACGAAGTGGTCTGATCCGGCCAGCTGGCCCAACCGCAAGGTTCCGGCTGCCGGGGAGAAGGTCACCATCGGCAAGGACAAGGAAGTGATCCTCGATGTCAGCCCGCCAGCGCTGGGCGGTCTGTCCATCGACGGCAAGCTCAGCTTCGCCGACACCGCCGACATCGAGCTCACCACCGAGTGGATCATGCTGCACGGTGAGCTCACCATCGGCACCGAAGCCAAGCCCCACACCCGCAAGGCCACCATCACCCTCACCGACAACGTGAAGGGTGAAGACGTGATGGCCGGCATGGGCGACCGCGGCATCATGCTGTCGGGCGGCACGCTGAACCTGCACGGTTCCACCACCCACACCTGGACCAAGCTGGCTGCGACCGCCGACGGCCGGCGCGACCTCGATCCAGGTGCTGGACGCGAAGGGTTGGCGCGCGGGTGACGAAATCGTGCTGGCCTCGACGGACTTCAATCCCCGTCAGGCAGAGCGTCGCACGATTACCGCCAGTCAGCGGCAACACGATCACGCTCGACAAGAAACTCGACTACATGCACTTCGGCAAGATCACCTTCAACGTGGATGAACGCGGTGAAGTTGGCCTGCTCACGCGCAACGTCAAGATCCAGGCATCGGAAGATGCGGCGCAGTCCTACTTCGGCGGCCACATCATGGCGATGCCCTCGAGCAAGATGTTCGTCTCCAGCGTCGAGCTGAACCGCATGGGCCAGCACATGACGCTGGCCCGGTATCCCATCCACTGGCATCTGGTGGGCGACGCCAAGGGCCAATACATCAAGAACGCCTCCATCCACGACACCTACAACCGCTGCGTGACGGTGCACGGCACGAACGATTTGCGCGTCGAGAACAACGTCACCTACAACATCGTCGGTCACTGCTTCTTCCTGGAAGACGGCATCGAGCACGGCAACGAGTACGTCAGGAACCTCGCCATCCAGATCAAGTGCCATCCCACCAAGCCCTGCGTCCCGAACAATCTCGCCGCAAACGGCGAGCTCACCGTGAGTCGCCAGGACATCCGGCAAAACAGCATGTCCGGCAAGGAAACCCTGCTGCCCTCGGACAACACGGTGGCGGCTTACTGGATCACCAACCCGGACAACTCCTTCATCGACAACGTGGCCGCCGGTTCCGATGAGATCGGCTTCTGGTTTTCCCTGCCGATGCACCCGCAAGGGGCGTTCGCAGGCACGGAAGCCAGCAAGAACATCTGGCCGCGCCGAACGCCGCTGCGCGCATTCAGGGGCAACGTGGCGCATTCCAACTTCGACGGGTTCATGATTGACCGGCACATCAACGAGGACAATACCTTCGGTCTGGCCTCCATTCCGTTGCTGCCGTTGAAAGATCCCAACGATCTGGAGAGCGAAGCGCTGGAGACGCACTTCGAGAATCTCACCAGCTACAAGAACCGCAATGGTGGTCTCTGGGGCCGGGGCGACCTCTACGTCTACAGCAACGCGAAATTTGCTGACAACGCCATTGGCATGACGCAGGCCGCTGGCGACATCGGCACCTCACGGTTCAGTTCACGGCTGGTTGATTCGCTGGTCGTGGGCGAGACCGAAAATATCGGCAACCCCACGACGCCCGAGGAAATCGCCTATGGCCGCAGCCTGCCGAAGCCTCTGATTCCGGATTTCCCCATCCGCGGCTACGAATACTATGACTACCGCGATGATGTGGTGAACACGACATTCGTGAATTTCCAGGACAACAAGCTGCGAAAGACAGGCGCGCTTTCCTTCCTGCTGTTCACGAGCGCGGGCCTCAGTACCGGAAGCACGATCAGCGGTGCGAAATTCGTCAACGCCAAGCCGGTCTATTTCCCGAAATTCGATACCAGGTTCGACAATGACAACCGCGGCGGCAACGCGTATCGCACCCTGTCGTTCCACGACCTGGATGGTTCGATGACCGGCATCCGCGATTCCCACGTCATGCTCCACGACGGCGAGAACGACAGCGTCGTCACCGACGACACCTGCAAGATCGAGCCGACGTGGAACGCCTCGGTGTGCAAGGGTGATGTCGGCCGCCTGAATCTCTCCGACAGCAGAGGAGAACTTGCCGCGCGCGGTCAATCTCGAATCGCGGACCGCCCGGTACGCTTTGCTGGCTTCGATCGGTGGGATTGGTGCAAACGATCCACTCGTTCAGTCCCAGCGTGCCGCTCTGTTTGCCCGTCGTGCTCCGCAGGCGCCCATCGCGCTCGTTCGCAATGGCAAGGAATTCAAGATCTCCGGCGACCAGAGCACTGTGAAGGCCGGCACCGAGATCAAGGTCAAAACCGAAAGGACTCAAGTCGACCTCAGTCTGAGCCGAAATGGACAAGGGCTCATGGGTCATCTTCGAACTGCCGGGTTTTGCCAAAGCAACATCCGGGACGGAGCAGAAGAGCATGGATGCATTGCGCGCAGCGAAGGAGACTTCCTATTTCAAGGACGGGGATGCCCTCTGGGTCAAGCTGGTGGCCGCTGCGCCGGTCAGCCCGATCATTCGCCCAACGGATCTGCAAGCCAGCATAACGGTCAGCCGATAAACACCTTCCCGGAGAACACCATGAAACTGATTCTTACTGCCGCGCTCATCGTCCTCTCGCTGCCGTTGGCCGCTGCCGAACCCCAGACTGCCAGGCCCGCCGCGCGCCCGGCCAACACCGACACGATGGTGGTGAAGTTCCGCGCCAAGCCGGGCAAGAGCGAGGAAATGAAGGCCTTCTGGCTCGAGATGCAGAAGGAAGTGGCCCGCAGCGAGCCCGGCAATGTGTATTACGACCTGGCGGTCATGGCGAGTGATCCCGAGGTCTACGTGATCATCGAGCGTTACAAGGATGCTGCCGCCGTTGCGGCCCACGGCACGAGCGACAAGGCAAAGGCGATGTTCGCCAAGCTCGGCGAGCTGATGGAAGGTGCGCCCGATGCCGACTACATGAAGCTGGTCAGTCCGAGCAAGTAGAAACGCCGGGCGGTGCCGAGGTGGGGTTGATGTCATGAGCAGAAAGAATCGCTCGTTCCTGATTTCCTCACTGGTTCCAGCCGTGCTGCTGGGCAGCCTGTTTGCGGCTGCCCAGGCGGCTGACGCCACGAAATGGTCTGATCCTGCCAGCTGGCCCAACCGCAAGGTTCCGGCTGCCGGGGAGAAGGTCACCATCGGCAAGGACAAGGAAGTGGTGCTGGATATCAGCCCGCCAGCACTGGGCGGTCTGTCCATCGACGGCAAGCTCACCTTCGCCGACAACGCCGACCTCGAGCTGACCACCGAGTGGATCATGCTGCACGGTGAGCTCGCCATCGGCAGCGAAGCCAAGCCCCACACCCGCAAGGCCACCATCACGCTCACCGACAACGTGAAGGGCGAAGACGTGATGGCCGGCATGGGCGACCGCGGCATCATGCTGTCGGGCGGCACGCTGAACCTGCACGGTTCCACCACCCACACCTGGACCAAGCTCTCCGCGACGGCCAACGCCGGCGCCACCTCCATCCAGGTGCTGGATGCCAGGGGCTGGAAGGTCGGCGACGAGATCGTGCTCGCGTCGACGGACTTCGATCCGCGTCAGGCCGAGCGTCGCACCATCACCGCCATCCGCGGCAACACGCTCACGCTCGACAAGAAGCTCGACTACATGCACTTCGGCAAGATCACCTTCGACGTGGATGAGCGCGGCGAAGTGGCGCTGATGACTCGCAACGTCAAGATCCAGGCTTCGGCCGACGCGGAGCAGTCGTACTTCGGCGGCCACATCATGGCGATGCCGTCGAGCAGGATGTTCGTCTCGGGCGTCGAGCTGAACCGCATGGGCCAGCACATGACGCTGGCGCGCTATCCCGATCCACTGGCATCTGGTGGGCGACGCCAAGGGCCAGTACATCAGGAACGCCTCCATCCACGACACGTACAGCCGCTGCGTGACGGTGCACGGCACGAACTTCCTGCGCGTCGAGAACAACGTCACCTACAACATCGTCGGTCACTGCTTCTTCCTGGAAGACGGCATCGAGCACGGCAACGAGTTCGTCCGGAACCTCGCCATCCAGATCAAGTGCCATCCCACCAAGCCCTGCGTCCCGACCAATCTCGCCGCAAACGGCGAGATCACCGAGAATCGCCAGACCATCCGGCAAGTCAGCATGTCCGGCAAGGACACCCTGCTGCCCTCGGACAACACGGTGGCGGCTTACTGGATCACCAATCCGGACAACACCTTCATCGACAACGTGGCCGCCGGTTCTGATGAGAATGGTTTCTGGTTGTCGTTGCCGGAGCACCCGAACGGCCAGTTCCTGGGCACGGAGGTCAGCAAGAACACCTGGCCACGCCGAACAAAGCTCCGCGAGTTCAAGGGCAACGTGGCCCACTCCAACTTCGACGGGTTCATGTTCGACCGGAACATCAATGTGGAAAACGTCTTCGGGTTGGCCGGCCCCTCGTTCATGCCCAGGGAAAACCCCGCCGACAACAACAGCAAGCGGCTGGAGACACACCTCGAGAATCTCACCACCTACAAGAACCGCAATGGCGGCTTCTGGGGCCGCGGCGAGATGTTTGTCGTCAGCAATCTGAAGACGGCGGACAATGCCATTGGTTACACGATGTCGACCGGTTCCATCGGCGATGACGTGTTCACCTCACGGGTGGTGGATTCGCTGTTCGTGGGCGAAACCGAGAACATCGGCAACCCCGTAACGCCGGAGGAAAAGGCCTACGGCCGCAGCCTGCCGAAACGCCTGATTCCCGATTTCCCGATCCGCGGCTATGAGTACTACGATTACCGTCTTGACGTGGTCAACACCACATTCGTGAATTTCCAGGACAACAAACAGCGCGGAGCAGGCGGGCTTTCGTGGCTGTTGTTCACGGGCGCCGGGGTGACCACCGAAAACACCGTCACGGGTGCGAAGTACGTCAATGCCAAGCCCGTGTACTTTCCGAAAATCGACCCGCGGTTCGACAGTGACAACCGGGGTGGTGTGGCCTACCGGACCGCGGCGATCCACGATCTGGACGGCTCGACCACCGGCATCCCTGACTCCTATGTCCTGATCCACGACGGCGAGAACGACAGCGTCGCCACGGACGACACCTGCAAGATCCAGCCAACCTGGAACGCCGCTGTGTGCGCGGGTGATATCGGACGCATTCAGTTCGCCATCAGGAGGCCCGGACCCACAAGGGGTGCTGATCTTGCGCTGAAAGATGTTGCTCTGCGGTCCGCTGCGGCCGCGCCTGCACGGGCGGCTGCTCCTGCGGCGACGGTTCCTCCTCCGCGCGCGCCTGCTGGTCAAGAGTCCCATTGTCCTGAGCCGCAATGGCAAGGACTTCAAGATCACGGCCAACCAGAGCACGGTGCGCGCCGGTACCGAGATCCGTGTGAAGACCGAAAGACCGGAAGTTGCCATCAGCTTGACTGAAATGGCCAAAGACTCATGGGTCGTGTTCGAGCTGCCGGGTTTCGCCAACGCGACCTCCGGGAAGCAGCAGGACAGCCTCGACGCCCTGCGCAAGGCGACCGAGACTTCGTATTTCAAGGGTCCGGATGCCGTCTGGGTGAAACTGGTGATCCCGACCGCGCCCAAGGGCGTTGGCAGGGATCAGTTTGGCCCGTTGGATACTCAAGCCAGCATTACGGTAAGCCGATAAGCAACCCGGACCATCAGGGCAGGAACCCGATCTCCCTCTGATGCCGCAGGGCGAGGATGCGCACCTCGTCCTGCGAGACGACGAAGCGATACAGGGCGACGTAGCCTGTACGCCCATAAGAGATGACCAGCTCCCGCAATTCGCCTTCGACCCGCCGTCCGATCAGCGGGTGCGCGCGGAGATTGTCTACGGCCGACTGGATCGCCGTGACTGCGTCCAGCGCAGCGCCGGAATTTTCTTCGCGCAGGAAGTGAAACGCGCGCTCGATGTCCTGCAGCGATCGCGCTGAATAGACTACTTCCGCCATGGCTTTGGCTTTGGTGCGGACTCCCCGGCGGCAAGACGCTTCATCCACGCGTGCACATCATCGGCCCGATAGACCTCGCCGGTTTTCTCGATGTCCCGGTCGGCGGCGAGGGCGTCCTTCACCAGGCTGCGCATCTGTTCTTCGTATTCAGTGTGCCGCTCTACCGCCTCGACGATCAGGCTATGGGCCGAGCGCCCAGTCTGCTTCGCCAGCGCACCGAGCCGGGCACGCAGCTTGGGTGGAAGGCGGATGGTGGTCGTTTCTGCCATGGTTGTGTCCATTCCGACTACATATAGTACAAATGTAGCACAGTGCCATCACAGTATCGGCTGCAAACGCGTGGTTATTCAGTCCCGAACAAAGACGGGACTTTTGGCGTGGGCTATCGTTTCAAACCACCGCAGACGCGACCCGCTTCTCCGCCGGGCTCGCGGCACAGTGGATAGGACTTGAACTTCGCGTCGTTCAGCCCAACCCGATCAAGCAGGTCGAGGTAAGCCTTCCGGTAGGGTTCCTTGCGGAGGGGCTCCAGGCGCGGATCGACGCGCAGGAAGACGAGGCAGTTGGACCACTTGTCGTAGGCCAGTTCCAGCAGCTGCATGGCTTTGTCGGTGTCCCCGATGCTCAGATAGCCCGCTGCCGTTTCGTAGGGGCACACGTAGTATTCCGACCGTGCGGCTTCTTCCAACAGCGGCCTGGCCTTGTCGGTTTGTCCGGCGTAGCCGTAGGCCTGGGCCGCGATGATCTTCGCCAGGGGAGATGCCTCATCCAGCGCAAGCCCCTTGCTCGTCAGTTCGATGGCTCGCGCGTACTCCTTGCCCATGTAGGCACCGATGCCCGCGTCCGAGAAAATGAAACCCATCGTGGGATGCCGGTCCATCATCCGGATCCCCCATTCGCGTGACGCGGCTGTCTCTCCCATCAGGAACAGCGCCCAGTTTCCCCAGTCCGCGATCTCGACATTGAGCGGGTCGATCTGCTCGGCGCGCTGGAGCGATTGCTTCACCAGATCGGCCTGATTGAGGCCGCTGTAGTAGATGGCTAGGCCCAGTTCCGTCGTAGCCAGTTTCCCGCTCTTCTGTTTGGCCGCATCCAGGTACTTCCACGCCTCTTCCCACTTCCAGGCCAGTGCATAGGTCAGACCCAGCTCGGCCAGTGGCTCAGCAGCATCCTGGCGCAAGCTCTGCGCCGCTTCGAATGCCTCCACCACTGCGGGGAACACCACCTTCGGCGTTTCGTAGTAGGCATAGATCCATCGCAGAGCCTTGCCCTTGGCCAGATGCGCGTCGTAGAAGTCCGGATCCAGTCTGATGGCACTGTCGAACAGGGTTACCGCCTTGTTCAAGGAATCGTATTGAGGCATCAGCAGGTACTTCCAACCCTGCACGTACAGTTCCATGGCCTCCCTGTTCTTCGTGGGCAGCCCGCCCAACCTCTCCAGCGCGCGCTGCTCGTCTTCGAGGATCGTGACTTCCAGTGAAGCCGTGACTGCCTTGGTGATGATGGAGCGGAGCAGTTCGTAGCCCTCATCCTCGGAATAGCGCGGCACGGTGTAGCGCTGCTTCCAGATCCGCTTGCCCGTCACCAGGTCATCCAGTTCCATGATGACGAACGGGTTGTTGCCGGCCTGTGATTCCATCCTGCCGCCGAGGACATAGCGCACGTCAGGCAGCTTCAGCCTGATGTTGTCCTGGGTCCTGTCCTTCGGGTCTTCGAAACTGAATGAGGTGGCACGTTCCTTGGTCTGGAGACCGGAGATCTCCTTCAGATTGTCGATCAGTTCCCGCGTCAACTGATTGGCCCAGAGCTGCGCGGCCTCCGGTTGAGGGTCATAGACATCGAGAGGTACGACCATCAGGCCGGACCTTCCCGTTTCCAGCGGCACCTCGGCATTGTTCGATCGGGGCCACCAGAACAGCGCGGCTGCGACAAGCAGCACGGCGGCCGTCACTGGCAGCAGCCAGGCCGGCCGGCCGCGCTGGTGAGGCGGGGCGGGGGAGAGAGGTGCGGCAATCTCTGGAGCGTTGGCTGCCGGCGCGGTGGTCTGTGAATCCGCGACCTTGCTCGCGCCCGCCGCCACCTCGCTGACCGGTGCGATGAACTGATAACCGCGGCCACGAATAGTCTGAATGGTCTGCTGCAGCTCGCCGCTGTCGCCGAGCGCCTTGCGCGCACTCTTTATATGGTTGCTGAGCGTGGCATCGGAAACCGGCCGGCCTTCCCAAACCGTTTCGAACAGCTCTTCGCGTGTGACCACGCGGTCTCGGCTGCGGATCAGGTAGACCAGCAGGTCGAAGACCTTGGGCTCCACGGGCACGGCGGTGCCACCGCTGCTGATCCGGTAACGGGCCGTATCGATCAGGAAATCGCCGACCAGGTACTGCCTGCCATCCGTCGCGGGCATCGAACGCCTCCCTTCCAGCACTCGTTATCGAATCGTTAGCCAGTCGTTAGCGTCGCTTCAGGCGGCGACCGCAGGCGCTGAAAACAATACAGGCGCCCCCGGCAAACAACAACTTGCGCAACCAACGGAGAGTGTCATGCCTACGCCGCTGCAGATCCTGATGGACCCCATTTCCCTGGCCGTGCTCGGAATCTACGCGGCGCTGCTGCTGCTTGAAGCCGTCTTCCCGGCCCGTCCGCTGCCCCGGGTGCGGGGTTGGCATGCCCGCGCGCTGGTTGTCTTCACCCTCTATTTCTTCGGCGCCTCCTACCTGCCGCTGCTGTGGGGCGAGACGCTGGCGCAGTACCAGCTGTTCAACCTGGAAGCACTGAACCCCTTCGTGGCAGCCGGCATCGCCGTGCTGATCTTCGAGGGGCTGGTCTATGGGTGGCACCGCGCCATGCACGAGCAGCCACTGGTTGTGGCGTTCCTTCCACCAGATGCACCACAGCGCGGAGCGGCTGGATGCGTTCGGCGCCTTCTACTTCAGCCCGCTGGATATCGTCGGCTTCACCTTCCTCAGCAGCATTGCCCTGTCCGTGGTCGGGCTGCCGGCCGAGGCGATCACGTACTACCTCTACGCGACGATGTTCCTGGGCGCCTTCCAGCACACCAACATCCGCACGCCGCAGTGGCTGGGCTACATCGTGCAGCGGCCCGAAAGTCATAGCGTTCACCACGGACGTGGCATCCACCATTTCAACTACTCGGACCTGCCGCTGTTCGACATCCTGTTCGGCACTTTCCGCAACCCGAAGGCATTCGTCGAGAAGGCGGGTTTCGATGGGGCCTCTTCCGCGCAGATCCCGCAGATGCTGGTGTTCAGGGACATCGCCGCCAACGACTTCGCCCAGTCGGTCGGCTCCACGCAGCAGGGAGCGGCATGAACATGAAACCCACTTCACTGCGGCTGCTGGCCGGACTCTGCATCGCTGTACTGCTGAGTGGCTGCGTTTTCGAGGACATGTACTGGAAGATCACTCGCCATGCCACCGGCTTCACCAACCCGCGCGGCCTGACCTTCGGCCCGGAGGGCGCCCTTTATGTCGCCGAAGCGGGCACCGGCGGTGCATTGATGCCCACGGATACCTTCGATTGCCCCGCGAACGTCAACATCTACAGTCCCTACACGGCCGGCTACAGTGGTCGTGTGACGCGGGTGCTGGCCGATGGCACGAAGGAGACAGTGGCCGATGGGCTGCCCAGCGTGACGGACAACGCCGGCGGCAGCTATGGCCCGACCGACGTGGCGTTCGTCGACACCACGCTCTACGTGCTGATCGAAATGGGCGGCTGCTCGCATGCCTTGCCTGACGATCTGCATCTGCCGGCGATCCTGCGCGTCAACAGCGACGGTTCGACCACCAACATTGCGGACCTTGGCGCCTGGCTCCGCGCGAACCCGCCGTACTTCATCAAGGACACCGATCCCGCAACCACCGATCTCGAACCAGGTGGCGTGTTCCATTCGATGATCGCCGACGGCGGCTATCTCTATGTGGTGGAGACCAATCGCGGCTTCCTGCTGCGCGTGGATCCGGTCAGCGGTGCGATCGTGAAGCTGTACGACATGTCGATCGACAACCAGGAGCACAACCCGATCGTGATGACCCGCAAGGGTGGCAAGTTCTACGTCGGAACTTTTGGCGAAGACGGTGGCACAGCCGAACTTGCCGTTTTCAATGCCGGGTTCACCAGATATGGGCTGCCCTTCAAATCGCTGAACCCGCTGGTTGGCCTCGCCTGGCGCGGGGACTTTCTGTACGGCGTGGAGATCTTCCCGCACGTCGACCCCTGGACTCCCGACAACGCCAATCTGGTGGCGTTCGACGCGAGAACAGGTGAACGCAGGGTGGTGATGGAGAAGTTCGCCAGTCTGCCCAACGGATTGGTCGTCGGTCCGGATGGCGCGTTGTATACGTCGAACTGGGGTATTTCGTTTGCACCCGGCGATGGCGAAGTGCTGCGCATCGGGCTCTGAAGGCGAAACGAAGGATCGGGGCGCGTCAAGCGCCCCGATCAAGGGAGCGGCTGCACGACTATCGCATTCGACCCAGCGAGAAAAAGAGTCCTGTCGTCCGGGCTCAGCGTGATCTGCATGTCCTGGCCATTTGTCCCCGGACCGGGATCGGCCGCGAGAACAATGGCATTTCCCACTTCGGGATAGTTGCCGGTGGACTGACCCGTGGATACGTCGAACACATGGACTCTACCGTCTGAATCGAAGGTGTACGCCCGCGTGCCTGCGCGATTCAGCGTGGAAGCCAGTGTGGTCGATGGCAGTGGTGCCTGCTCTACTCGCGCAACGAAGTCGATGACGCGGCGTTTGTTGAGCAGTAGCCGGGTGGCTTCCCGATCAACCGATATGGCGTGAATCGGCCCAGGCTGGGCCATGGCGATGAACACGCCAGCGGAATCGCCGCGGGCAGAGGCCCCATAGAGTGGACGAGGCGCCCCCGCTGAGAGGCCACTGCTGCCCACCAGCACGTTCTCGCCGTTGGCACTTGTTCCGATCACACCGTCAGCGACGACGCCTGTTTCCAGCGTACGCATGAGATTGTCGTAGGTGGAGAAGCTCAGCACGTCACCTGCGCTCGACGGATCCGGATACGACGTTCCCAGCACGATTCGACGCTCGCTGTTGTTGGCGCCAATCCGCGTCCATCTGCGATTGGTGAGGGGCGCAGTCAGGGCTGTCTGGCAAGTGCTGAGATCTGGAGCGCACAGGAACATCGCGTTGTCGCTTGTGCCGTTGACCAGCCCGGTGGCCATCCAGCCCAACCCGTCCACACGCGGCATGAGAGACGCCAGGAACGGCATCGATCGCACGGTGGGAGGCAACCAGCCGCCACTGTATGGATAGCGCAGAATTTCTGTCGCGCCTTCACCCTGCGCCGGATACTGCACGGCCATCACCAGTGACGGATGTTCTGCATCGAAATGCAGGTCTGTCACGCGGCGGGCACGACCGTCTGGATAGGCCAGGGCCTGCGCGGGTGCGCCAAGCGGCGCGACCACCACGATACTGGCCAGCGAACGCGGAATGACGGACCCGTTCGGTTTCGACATGAAGACGGGATAGGTGCCTGGAGACAATGCCGGCGGAGTTACGCGCAGTATCTGGGAGGAAGTACCGATTGGATTCGTACCCGCCACCGTGCCGAAAAGGAACGAGGCGGGCGAGTAGTTCAGGAAGTTTCCGCTGAGCGAGATGGCAGCCGTATCCTGCACTGGGACAAAGCGCGGTGAGGCCGTCAGGATTTCGGGCCAGTTCATGTAGATCGTCACCGGATGCACATACTGGCTGGTGCCGTTTGAAAACGTGACGGACGCCTGGTAGGTGCCGTTCCGAAGCTGCAGCTGGTTGATTGCCGCCTCGGTCAGGGCGAACGCGATGTTGTCGCTGGGGCCATTGCCACTGGCTGGAGTCACTGTCATCTGAGGCAGGCTCGAAACGGCCGTCCAGGGCGCACTGGAGTACAACGTTGCGGTTGTGCGCGTATCAGCAGGTGCAATCGTGGTGTTTGCCTGGATGGAGTTGGTGCCGAATACGGACGAAATGCCGACTCCGGTGATCGTATTCGTCAACCTGATCCGTAGCGGCCCGGCAACCTGGCGGGCGCACACGGCTGCGTCATCTACCGCGCATGCCGTAATTACAAGATCACCTGAAAATGTACCGACGCCAATGAGGGCACCAGCCTGAGCGCCGACCGAAATCACGTACTGCGTCGGACTTGGCTTAGTGATGGGTCCCGCGCTGAAGCCTGGCGGAAAATCAAATCTCAAGTGCCAGTCGGCACTGCCCGCCGTGATGGTGATCTCCTGCCGGAGAGGCGTGCCATACAAACCGTTCATGCTGAAAGTGAGACTCGCGGACGAAGCAGTGAGGCCTCTGACCCCCGTTCCACCACCACCGCCACTGTCGCTATTGCCACCTCCGCAGGCGGACATGAACAAGAGCAGTGAGACACAGGCGACGCGAAGTAAAACTGGCGACACAGAAACCTTCCCCGTAGTGATTGGAGCGCGTCCCGCATTCGGAGCCTCCAGTAACAATAAATGTTGCCATATTGGATTGGGGCGGTGCGGGGAATCGTAGAAAGTCCCCGACTAACTAGGGCTTCCTGGGAGCAGCTGCTACCCCTGCCAGCAGCCCGCCATCAACATGAATCTCGCTGCCGGTGATGTAGGCGGACTCGTCCGAAGCCAGCAGCACGGCCACCGCGGCAACTTCCGCGGTTGATCCGAACCGCCGCAGAGGCGTCGTTGCAGTGAATTCTTCCATACGCTTCGCGCGCTCCTCGCCTTGCCCGAGCATGGCATCCCACATGGGCGTGAGGATGGCCGCCGGATGAATGGAATTGCAGCGAATGGCAAGTCCGTTCTCGGCGCAATACAACGCTACGGACTTCGTGTGATTGCGCACGGCGGCCTTCGATGACGCATAGGCCGCCGCCGCTGGAATTCCCACGACACCCGAACGGGATGAAATGTTGATGATCGATCCGCTTCGATGCTTTCGCATGGCTCGAATGCCATGCTGGCAACCCAGGAACACGCCATCCAGGTTCGTGCGGTGCACGGCATGCCAATCCTCCAGCGTGGCGTGCTCCGGATCCTGTGCTCTGCTGCATTCCTCGAAGCCGGTGATGCCCGCATTGTTCACCAGCACATCCAGCCTGCCCTTCTTCGCCAGCAGCGCGTCGATCACTGATTGCCAGTGGCCGGGTTCGCGCACGTCAAGCCCGGCCGCATCGGCCCCCAGGATGCCGGCCACGCGGCACGCGCCGTCCAGATCGACATCGGTGACCCACACCTCCGCCCCTTCGGCAACATAGGCGCTGGCGATGGCTTCCCCGATACCGCGCGCGGCGCCGGTCACGAGGCATATCTTGTTCTTCAGTCTCATGGTTTCCATTGTCCTTTGCTGAGTTGCTTGATCAGTCCGGCCACCTGGTCTGCGTCAGGAACGCCGGGCAGCGCCTCGATCTGGCCGAGACGTTCGGCTTCCCCGTAAGCAGCCGCGACCAGCCCGGAGAATCTTCCGACCAGCACGGCTGCGGGCCTCACCAACCCGAGGCCCTCCACGAGGACGCCGAGAACCTGCGCGAGCTCCTGTTCCCCGAGTTCATCCGAGACGCCTGGCGCGATGACCCGAAATCGCTCCGCCATCGCGCTGGCGATCCGCGGTGTTTGCGGCGGGCTGCAGAAAAGCACCACGGCCGGTCCGCGTCCCCAGCTGTCAAAGGGGATCTGGGTGGCTCCGAACATGACGATTCCCTGCGAGTGGCCTGTTTCTTTCACGGACCGAACATGCATCGCCACCGCTTACGCCGCGATTAATCAGCGGGATCGCTGCGGCTAAGTGGCAATTAATCGCTGCCCGGCAGGCTCACGCCGCAACGCTGGCTGGATTGCCAGTGCCTGAACTCACACAGCACCGGGGAGCACATGATGAAAACACTACTGATGATGATGGCGGTCGTGCTGGTCGCGACCGGATGTGGCGGGGGCTCGGAATCCGGAAGTGGAGGAGGTGGGGATGGACCTCCGCCCGCGTCCGCGCCGGTCGCCACCGTCATGGTCACGCCGGCCGACCTGACCCTCGATGCGGGTCAATCCCTGCGGCTGGCCGTGTCACTCCTGGATGCACAGGGGGCAGCGCTTCAGGGCAGGGCGGTTGCCTGGTCGAGTGATGACGCCTCGAAAGTCACCGTCACGGCAGATGGTGTGGTGCGCGCGGTTGCCGTGGGCACCGCGACTGTCACGGCGATGGCCGAGGGCCGGAGTGCGACCTCACGAGTCCTGGTCCGGGCTGCCGCAGGTGCCGTCGATCATGTGGCGCTGAACGCCATCTCGGAGACCGTTATCGAAGGCTCCAGCCGGCAACTGACCGCCACCGCCTTTGACGCAAACAACAATGTCATTGCCGGGCGCGGCGTCCGCTGGTCCTCCAGCGAATCGGGAATCGTGAGCGTGGAACCGGACGGGATGATCATCGCGCTGCGGGTTGGCGTGGTGTCTGTCACGGCCACGATCGACGGCCGCTCGGCGTCGGCGACGATACGGGTCTCCGCCAACTGGCAGTTCGACCTCATGTACGGCGCCGCAGACGTGGGGGTGCTGGATGAGCTGCATACACTCGATATCACGGATCCCGCTGCCCAACCGCTGCCGGTGTTTTCGCCGGGACGGCAGGCAACCCACGGCACGCCTTCCCCGGACGGAACGCGCATCGCGTTCGTGGTGCACGGAGAGTGGAATGGCAGCACATGGGCCTCGATGATCTTCGTGGCCAACCGGGACGGCAGCAACCCGCAACGACTCACGTGGAATGCGGCGCGCAACACAGAGCCAGCGTGGTCGCCCGATGGCAGGCAGATCGCATTCACCAGCCAGCCCTGGGGCGAGGCGGCCGACATCTGGGTGATGGGAATCGATGGGTCGAATGCCGTCAAAGTCACCGCCGACCAGGAGGGCAGCAAGCGTTCAGCTGCGTGGTCCCCTCAACCGGTCAACGGCCACACCAGGCTCGCCTACAGTCAGGAAACCGGTGGCTCCGCCTATATCTGGTCCATGCGTACCGACGGCACGGACAGGCAGCTGCTTACCGGAGATGCCAGCTATTTCGACACGGAACCGGCCTGGTCACCCGACGGTCGCACGCTGGTGTTCCAGCGCACGGGAAACGCGACATTCGGGGACCTGTACTTGGTCGGCAGCACCGGCGGACCCACACGCGCCCTCACGCCCCACAATCCCCTCATGCATGGTCAGTTCGGCGCAGCGTGGTCACCCGACGGTCGACTCATTGCCTTCTCATCCAAGCACCAGGATGGCCAGCACTACCAGATCTGGACGGTGTGGTCGGACGGCACGCGCCTTGCGCAGCGCACGACGGACCTCAGGACCCATTCAGACCCCTCGTGGATCGTGAAGCAGTGAGCCCACTCAACCCGAGCATGGAGCAACCCGCTTTCTTGCGCAAGACAGGCCGGGCATTGCTGTGGCTGCTGTCTCTGGGCGTCGCGGGATATGCCGTGTGCGTCTACGCCTTCTTTCCGGTTGGCGCATACGTGCATCCCGATATCCGATCGACCCTACAGGCCAACCCCGCGATCGTCCTCACGCATGCCTTCGCCTCCGCGTTCGCGCTGGCGGCAGGCCCGCTGCAGTTCTGGGCCCGATTGCGTTCCGTAGCACCTGCCGTCCATCGCTGGATCGGCCGACTGTATCTCTGCGCGGGCGTGCTGCTGGGCGGAATCTCCGGCCTGTATATGGCGTCACATGCATACGGAGGACCGGTCTCGCGCGTGGGCTTCGGCGCGCTGGCTATCGCCTGGCTGTATACCGGCCTGCGTGCCTGGCTTGCGATTCGCGCCAGGGACGTTCCGGCGCATCGCAGGTGGATGGTCCGCAACTACGCACTCACCTTTGCGGCAGTGACGCTGCGCCTGTACGTCCCTGCCGCACTGGCCTCGGGCATGGAGTTCGCCACGGCCTATCCACTGATCGCGTGGCTGTGCTGGCTGCCCAACCTGCTGCTTGTGAACCGGCTCCGTGGCTATAATTGATGCAGAAACACCGTGTAGCCACTCAGTTCCGTGGACACCTCTCCCGAGCCAGGTACCGTTCTTCCCGAGCCCCTCACCGCGTTCATAGGCCGTGAGCGAGAAGTCGACGACGTCCTGAAACTGGTATCGCACCACCGGCTGGTCACGATCACTGGCGCCGGAGGCAGCGGAAAATCCAGACTCGCGCTCGAGGTTGCGAGGCGATTCGCCGAGGCCGCGCCGCATGCGGTGCGCTGGGTCGAGCTGGCACCGCTCGGTCGCGGCGAGCTTCTATCACAGCATGTTGCCGCTCAGCTGCGCGTCCATGAGCGGCCCGACCGTATCCTCCAGGATTCCATCTTCGAGGCGCTACGCCCTCCCGTCCGACTGCTGGTCATCGACAACTGCGAGCATGTCATTGACGAGTCCGCCCGGTTCGTGACGGCAGTGCTCCGGCATTGCCAGAACATTTCCGTGCTCTGCACGAGTCGCGAGTCCCTGGGAATAGATGGCGAACGCTCCTGGTTGTTGCGCGGGCTGTCGGTCGACTCCGCGGTCACGGGAGATGACACCAGCGGCAGCGAGGCCGTGCAGCTGTTTGCCGATCGTGCCCGATCGGTCTACAAGGACTTCGAGTTGACGCCGGCGAACGCGGCTGCGATCCGGCATATCTGCATACGACTGGACGGCCTGCCGCTTGCCATCGAGCTGGCCGCGGCGCGGACGGGGGTTCTGGCACTGGAGCAGATATCGGCACGGCTCGACGATGTGTTCGGTCTTCTGACGAATGGCAGCCGGTCGGCGCTCCCCCGTCAGCGTACGCTCAGGGCAACCGTTGACTGGAGCTTCAAGCTCATCTCTGCGGAAGAGCAGGACCTGCTGCTGTGTCTGTCGATCTTCGCGGGCACGTTCTCGCTGGAGTCGGCCGAGCACGTTTGCAGCAATGATGCCCGGCCGCCTGATCGCGTACTCGATCTGCTTGCCGGTCTCGTTGCGCGCTCCATGGTGCGCATGCACGAGGAGGGCGGCAGCGCCCGATATTCTCTGCTCGAGATCATCCGGCAATACGCGAACGAGCTGCTGTCGGCGGACTCCGCGCGCCATCACGCGCTGCGACGACGTCACGCCGCACACTACGCCGGGTTTGCCGTCGATCAGCTGCCCTCTCTGGAACGGCACCCGTCGCCCGCTGCCGTCGAGCGGATCTCGATCGAGTACGACAATCTGCGGGCTGCTCTGCATTGGTCTTTTGGCGAGGGAGAGCGTGCCATCGGCCACAAGCTCGCCGGAGCGCTGTGGCGCTTCTGGGGGCAGACCTGGCAACTGTCCGAAGCCGAGCACTGGTGGAAGAAGGCGTTGGAAGGTCCTCAACCCGAGGAGGGCAGGGACTGGGGGCAGGTACTCAACGGCGCGGGATCGTTCATCTACGTGAGCGGCAACCTGGATCAGGGACGCGAGCTTCTGGGCAGAGCCGCGGAGGTGCTCGGCCGTTCTGGCGATCTGGTGCATCAGTCGATGGCGCTGGGGACGATGGCTCACCTGTGCGCCACCCAGCGGAACCTCGATGCCGCGCTTGATTGCGCCGAGCGCGCCGCGGCACTTGCGCGCCAGGTTCCCGAAACGTGGCCACTCTGCCATGTGATGAGCAGCGGGCTGGCTCTGGTCCACCGACGTATGGGTCGACACGATCTGGCCGAAGCGTGCCTCGCGGAGGCACTCACCAAATCGCGACAGGGAGAGCCCAGCCCCTGGGGCCTGGCGGCCGTGACGCGCGCCAGCGCGGAGCTCGCTGCCGATCGGGGCAACTTCCACACGGCGCGGGAACATGCGGTGATCGCAATTGTTGCCGTGCGCTCGCTGCTGGACCCCCACCTCGCGACGCGGGTATTGCTGTTGGCGGAGCAGGTGTTGCAGGGGACGGCGCAGTTTGCGGGCGCGGCCGAGGCGAGCGGCGCAATCGATGCCGCGAAAAGCAGTGGAATGCTGCTTCTCCTGGAAGAAGCGCAGGCGCATCGCGAACGAATCGACGCCCTGCGCAGGGTTCTTGGCGAGGACGAATATGCACGCTGTGCCGCGCGGGGAGCCGCGCGAACCGTGGATCAGGCGCTCGCCGCTGCCGTCGAGGTCATGGACGCCGCGCAGATCACGCCAGCCTCGCGCGCCACGGCCGCCAGCGATGCGATTGCAAGTCCCGCGCAGGAACTGACCGTACGGGCGCTGGGCACCATCGAGATCGAAGGGCGCGAGGCGTCGCGCCTGGTGGAAGGGCCAGGTCATGCACGGTGCCGCGAACTGTTCATCTACCTGCTGATTCACCCGGAGGGTCAGACGCGTGACCAGATCGGCCTCGAGTTCTGGCCAGAGGCTTCGGCCGTGCAGGTGAAGAACAACTTCCATGTGCTTCTGCACAAGCTGCGCAAGGCGCTCGGCCACGCCGAGATCATCATCGCATCGGGTCCGCTGTACCGGATCAATCCCGCCATGCGGGTCTGGTTCGATGTGGCGGAGTGCGAGCGGGAGATTCCCGCGTCGCTACGCAAGTCCGGATCCAGCGATGCGTTCACGCGACTCGAAGCGGCACTGGCGCTGTACCGCGGCCGGTTCATGTTCGGGACCAGCGAGGCAGACTGGATTCTCGCCTATCGGGACCGTCTGCAGATGCTCCAGGCCAAGGGGTTGAGCGCACTGGCGGATCTGCAGATCAAGCGGGCGGATCGGGATGGCGCGATCGGCACGCTCGAGCGACTAGTCCGGGTGGACGAGCTTCACGAGCCCTCCTGGCGTCGATTGATGACATGCCTCGCGGAAAGTGGGCGGCGCGATGAGGCGCTCATGCACTACTTGCGCCTCATCCGCCGCTTGCGTGACGAGCTCGATGTCGATCCGGAACCCGCAACGCAAGCGTTGGCGCGCAAGCTGAAGTCGTTGCCTATCGGCTGACCTGGAGGCTGTCCGCGGCACCGGGGTTGCTGCCCCGCTTGTAGCCCGTGGAGACCAGCTTCACCCACAGCGCATCATCGGCTTTGAACCAGGAAGTCTTGCTGGCGTTTCGCAGCGCATCCAGGCTGTTCTCCACAGCACCTGCTTCAGCCTTCGCAAAACCAGGCAGTTTGAACATCACCCACGAGCCGGCTTCGAGCTGCCTCACCCTGATGTTCACCGAAGCACTTTCCGTCTTGACCGTGAAGTCGCTGCCTGCGCGAACGTTGGTTTCTCCGTTGGTGACGACCTCATTGCCATTGCGAGTGACAAGAATGGGCCCTGGTGCGGGCGGTGCGCTCCTGATGCGGCCACCACCCGGAGCAATCGCAGGGGCAGTGGCGTTGGCTTGCCGGCCACCACCCGTGCCTGTAATACCTCCACCACCAATCGTCATGCGACCAATATCACCCGTGCACACCGCAGCATTCCAGGTGGGCCTGACCTCGCAATTCTCGATGAGGTCGACTCCGGCGATGGTGTTGATGATGTAGGAATCAGGGACCCCGGTGATGGTGCCATCCTTGTCTCTGAACACGGCATTCTTGTAGGAAGCATTGCCGTAATCATCATTGCTCCACCGGTTGTTGCCTTCCATGGGCGGGTAGTACACGGGCTTCGCATTGATGAACTTTGAACGCGCAACGGTGTTGTCGGTGCTCATCGCAAAGCTGCTGAACAGCAGCTGGGAAAGCGCCCCGGTCTTGCGGGTGGCGTTGTCTTCGTAGTTCACGAAGGTGTTGTTGTCCAGTTCATGATGGTAGTCGTAGAACTCGTAGGCACGGATCGGGAAATCCGGGATCTTGGGCTGCGGCAGGCTGCGGCCATAGGCGATTTCCGACGGCGCGCGGGGGTTGCCGATATTCCCGGATTCGCCCACAAACACCGAATCCACCACCCGTGATGTAAACGGATAGTAGGAACGATCGAAGTTGCCGCCGGCATGCGTGAAGCCGATGCCGTTGTCGGCGAACTTCAGGCCCTTGTAGACGTGCATTTCACCCCGCGCCCAGATGCCGCTGTTGCGGTTCTTGTAGGCGGTGAAGTCCTCGACGACGGACTCCACCGGATCGGTGCGTACGGCGGGATTGGCGAAGGCAATGAAACCCCAAGGGCGTGTACGACCATTTGGCAGGGGCGCGCGGTCCTGCATGAGACTGTCGAAGTTCGAATGGGAGACGTTGCCCCTGAACTCGCGGACTTTCGTTTGAGCCGGCCATGTGTTCTTGC